>CAMKEG010000001.1 GCA_946411505.1 uncultured Treponema sp.
CGCCGATGATAGTGCCCTTGCGGCGCGAAAGTAGGTGGCTGCCGGGCTTTTTTTTGTTTAAATCCCCGCCGGGCGCGGAGCGCGGCGGGGGATTTTTTTGTCCGCCCGAAAAGTCTCGGGCTTGCGTCCGAGGCTTTCGTGCCGCGTTATGGGCTTGCGAAGCCTTTTGGTTACAAACCGTTCGTTAGTTGTCTTCCCGACGCTTGGCGCGTAAGTAGGCAGGGAGCGGCCTTTGCCGTTCGCGCCGCTTGGTTCGGAACGGTATGGCAGGAAAAATATTTTCGCCGTGATTGAGTTTGCGAAGCCGGAGGCTGCCGGGCTTTTTTTTGTCTTTTAGTCTTTTTTGCGGGCGGAGGCCTTTGCTTTTCAGCGGTCGTTCCGACTTCGGCAGCCGCCTGCGGCGGCCGCCTGCGGCGGCCCGCCCCGGGGCGGTCCGAGCCCGGTTTTATGGACGGGCCTAAAAAGCGCTGGCGCGCTTTTCTTCATGGCCCCTCCATTTTGGGCAGGCTGCCGGGCTTTTTTTTTATTTAAAGGCTTGGAATGGTCGGAGGCCGAACTGTTTTTGCAAGCCCATGTGGCGCCGCGCCGCGTTATGGGCTTGTGGCAGTTTTTGGCCATAAAACTTTCGTTTGTTTTTCTTTCCTTCAATTTGCGCGTAAGTAGGTAGGGAGCGGCGGCAACGCCGTTCGCGCCGCTGGTTCGGAACTGTATGGCCGGAAAATGTTTTGGCCTTGGCTGAAGTTTGCGAAGCCGGAGGCTGCCGGATTGTGGCCTTGCTAACAATTTCCGCTTTTAGCATTAATTTTCTCCTTTGCAAAATTTTCCCTTGACAAATCCAGATGGGGGGGGGTATTATATAGAAGAATAAATGTTTATCAGGAGAAAGCTATGAAAAAGTTTGGAAAAATTGCGGCGCTTGTTGCCGCGTTGGGAACCGCGCTCGCTCTTTGCGCCGTTTCTTGCAGCAATTCCAGCGACACGCCGACGCCTACTCCTACGCCGGCCGCGACTTACACCGTCACTTGCGGGTCGTTTGCGAACGGAAGCGTTGCCGCAAGCCCCGCCACTGCGGCAGAGGGAACGGAAATCACGCTGACAGCATCCCCCGCGACCGGATATGAGCTTGCAACGCTGACGGTGACCGCCGCTGACTCAACCGCCGTCGCGACAAGCGGAAGCGGCAACACTCGGACGTTCACCATGCCCGCAAAAGATGTCACTGTGACCGCGGCATTCTCGGTAATTGGCGAATACAAAAAGGTGGACACGGAAACAATAAACGGAAAAACCTACGACCTAGTCACCTTCGGCCTGTGGCCGCAAACAATTAAGGCGGACAGCGTTACGGTAAACGAAAGCGTGACTGAAACCCACGGCGCCTTTACCTACTGCAAGGGAAGCGACGGCGAGTGGTACGTCAAGCAGGCCGAAAAATGGTTCAAGGTGGAGCCGATAAAGTGGCGCGTGCTTTCGGAAAACTATTTCGGCGCAAAGTTGTTGCTTGCCGAAAGCATTTTGACAGGCGGCATGTATTACCTGAACGAATACGACCGCGGCACAGTCTGCGCCAACAACTACAAGTATTCCACAATCCGCGCCTGGCTTAACGGCTCTTACGAAGCGGACGACACGCAGGCGACTACGCATGACGGAAAGGGCTTTTTGCAAAGCGCCTTTACCGCCGCGCAGCGGGCCGCGATACCGGCGACAACCGTTGACAACAGCGCCGCGAGCACGACTGACGTCAGCGGAACCATTGCTCAAGTCGACGAAAGCCACGCCTGCGCCAACACAATCGACAAAATCTTTTTGCTGAGCGAAAAGGAGGTTACGACAAGCGCCTACGGCTTTGACGTTTATTACGCTAGAGGAACGGGCAACAAGCGCATCCGCGCGACAACGGACTTTGCCAAGGCCACAGGCGCGGACGGTTTGTGGTGGCTGCGCTCTCCCACCAAAGGTTTTGGCGTCCGCGCGAACTGCGTCAACGACGATGGCGGCGTCAAAGAGGGCGATAGCCACTACGGCTTCGGCTCCTACGTAGACCGCTATCGCGGTGTTGTGCCGGCTTTGTCCATTGCGAATTAGCCTCTTACTTCGTCTGCATTGTATACACGCCGTCCCAGACTTCGGGGATGCCGTCTTTGATGAAGTCGGAGCAGCGTTGGGAGAAGACTGCGCTTGAGGCGTCGGTGGCGTAAAGCTCGGCGGCCATGTCAAAGTATTTTTTTGCTTCCTCCAGTTCCGACTGCGGCTTTTGGTAGCCGGGCGAAGAGCTTCCCTTCATGTAATAGTCCATTCCCTTGTTGAAAATGGCGGCTGCCTTAAGTTGCGCGTCGCCCAACTTGTTCCTAAAGCCCAGAATATTGAAGATGCGCACTGGCTTTTCAACGTTGATTACGCGGACCGCGTCAAAACTGCGGGTGACGATTTCTTCGGCGCGGCTGGACTTTTGCAAAAGTTCGTAGGTGCTTTGCGAACATATTATCCATGAGCCGTAAACCTTGTTGGTTCCTTCAAGGCGCGACGCGAGGTTCACGTTGTTTCCCATAATCGTGTAGTTGAGCTTTTTTTCGGTTCCCATGTTGCCTACGACCATGCGGCCGCTGTTGAGGCCAACTCGCGACTGCAAGAGCATTGGAATCCAGCCGTTGGAATTGTATTCGGCGACGTAGGCCAAATACTTTTTGGTCTGCTCGTCGCTCCAGTTTTCCTCGGCGGCGACTTCCTTCCAAGGCCGCTCGGCGCACTTGGCGTATTTGAATTCCTTGTAAAATTCCTTGTTGATTTTTTCTTCGGCCTCGCGCATTTTGATTGCGGCCGCGCATGAGTGGAAGGCGTGGTCCGGGTCGTCGATAGGCGCGCCGAAGAAGGACACGATTTCGTCGCCGACATATTTGTCAATAGTTCCCTGTTCGCTTTGAATCGCGTCGCTAAGCGCGCCCAAGTAGTTGTTGAGGGCCGCGACCAATTGCTCGGCGCCGCGCTCCTCGCCGTTGATGTTGTTGACGATTTCCGTGAATTTGGAAAATTTCCGCACGTCGCTGAATAGCGCGGTCAGCTCCTTGTTGTCGCCGCCTACTTGCGCGTATTTGGGGTTTTGGATGATTTGCTCTACGACTTCCGGCGCGACATATGCTCCGAACTTTGACTTAATCAAGGCGCGTTCCTTTTCGTTGGAGGCGAAGCGCAAAATCATCAATGTAAGGTAGGCGCTAAATTCAATCAAGACGGCCGCGACAATTGGAATGTAGACGCCAAAAAGCGTCATCATCAAAACTGCGGCGACTATTGAAAGCGCGATTATCAGTCCGCCCGTTATGTTTTGAATGGACGGCTTTGCCTTTGCCGTGGCGAGCGTGAAAATGAAAAAGAGAAGCGCGGCGACTCCGATTGCCCACCAGGAGGAAAGAGGCGTTATGAACTGGCCGCTTGTGATTGTGTTGTAGACGTTTGCGTGCGTTCCAACGTTGGGGTAGTAGTTCTTGAAAGGCGTGTTTCCCAAATCGGTGGAGCCTGTGGCCATGTTTCCAATGATGCAAAACGCTCCGTTCAATTTTTTTTGGATTCCGTCAAAGGTGTCCAAATACAATTCCGTCAAGCTTTTTATGCCGTCAAATGTTTCGTCAAAAAAAGCGGAAATGGACTGCGCGTCTTGCGAGTCGATGGCTCCCGTTCCCAAGAGGCTTTCGACGGCCACTTGGATTTCCGATTGGTATGGACCCGTATAAAAATTTTGGACGCGCTTGAAAAAGTCTTTCCGCGCCTCAAAGTAGGCCGCCTGCAATTCCTGGACGCTTTCTCCCATCGCCGACTCGCTTGCAACCAAGTTTCCGTCGATGTCGTAGCCGTTCAAGTTGTCAAATATGTAGGAGCGAAAATTTTTAATGTATTCCCAATCCTCAAAAATTGCCTGGACTTCCGCGTTGTATGAAAGGGGGGCGCCTTCGGCGTCGGTCAAGGAAATCCGTGTCAATTCCGCCAAATTGTTCAGCAGCGCCTTTTCGCATTCGCCGAGCTGGTTTATTATCATGACGCTTTCATGCTTGAAGCTGTCAACGTATTCTCCCGGCGCCCAATGGACAAACATGCAGCCGTTTTTGTCAAGCGGAATTTTTATGTCGCCGCGCGTTCCGTCTTTCTTGAGCGCGTCATGCAGGATGAGCGTCCTTCTTGTCCTTGTGATTTCCTTTGCGTCAAGTTCTTTTAAAAGAGGGGCGAACACAAGCTGGCCCAAATAGCCGCCTTCTTGCTTGTTCAGAAGCTCGACGCGGCGGCGGGTTCCGTCCTTGTCTACAATGATGTTGGTGAAGCCCGCGCCGGCGGCCATTTGGACAAAGCGATGATGGGCGGGCGAAAAGCCTTGCGCGGTTCCGTTGATTTTGTTTTCCGCGTCGTTTCCCTTTTTTATCAAGTCGTTTTTGTCGTCGATGCCATTTATCAAAAAGCGGCGGCGGGCGTATTCGTCGTCTTCCTCGCTTACGGAAACGATTTGCTCTTTGTTAATCGTGAGCCAAGTGTTGCCGAAAAATTGGACGGCCTTTGAAAAGAATTCATCGTTGTCGCGGAATACTTCCGCCGCGATTTTGGCGCCTTCGCTTGTTCCCGCCTTTTCCTTTAAAAGCTGGGCGTCGTCGGGATTGACGGCCACTTTTGACAGGGAAAGGTATTCGATATCGAAGACGGCGGTCCTGGCTCCGACTTCCCGCAAGCGCAAAAGTACGTCGGCGATTATGTCGCGGCTCCAAGGCCAGGGACCAAGCTTGTCGAGCGAGGCGTCGTCGACTTCCACAAGCGCCAAGTCAGCGGCTTTTTCCGTTATCGGCTTTGTGGCCAAGAAAATGTCGTAAACGCGAAGCTCGAATTTTTGCAAAAGGCCCGCGCCTGAAAATATTGACCACAACGCCGTCGTTGCGGCGACCGCGGCAAGGGCGGACTTGATTCCGCCTGTCTTAACTTTGACTTTCTTTTCCATAAAAAAATTATAGCCTAAATTCCAAATTTGCGCTATAATATTTGGCATGATTTCTGCATATTTTAAAAATCTTCTTAACGACAAAACCGCCTCCGCGATTAGAAAAATGTTCGAGGAGGGAAAAATCTTAAAGGCAAAATATGGAGCCGACAAGGTTTACGACTTTAGCTTGGGAAACCCCGACCTTGACCCGCCGCAAGAAGTCCTTGACGCGATAAAGGAAGTCGCCGCCGACACCAGCCACGGCGCCCACGGATATATGTCCAACGCCGGCTACGACGACTGCCGCGCCGCGATGGCCCAAAAAGAAAGCCAAGAGCAGGGCGTAAATGTCGACCCTTCTTGCGTTATTATGACGGTGGGCGCGGCCTCGGCGATTTCTTCCGTAATAAAGGCCCTTATAATGCCCGGCGAGGAAGTCCTTGTTCCGTCCCCGTTTTTTGCCGAATACACGCATTACGCCCACAACCACGGCGGCGTCCTTGTTCCCGTTCCGACAAAAAAAGACTTTTCGCTTGACGTGGACGCGATAAAGGCCGCGCTCAACAAAAAGACTGTCGCGGTGATTATAAACTCGCCCAACAATCCGACCGGAAAAATTTATTCCGCCGCCGAAATCCGCGAGCTTTGTTCCGCGCTAAAGGAATTTGGAAAGGCCAACGGCCGCTATCCCTACTTGATTTGCGACGAGCCGTACCGCGCGATTGTCTACGACAATGTCGAAGTTCCGCCGGTGTTCCCCGAATACGAATACTCATGTGTTGTCACAAGCTTTGCCAAAAATTTAAGCTTGCCCGGCGAGCGCGTGGGCTACATTTGCGTAAACCCCGCAAATCCCGAAAAGGCGGAATTTGTCGCGGCGGCCACGATGGCCTTTAGAATTTCCGGCTGCGTCAACGCTCCGGCCTTTTTCCAAAAGGTCGTCGCCAAAAGCTGGAACGCGCCGGTCGACTATTCCTCTTACTTAAAGAGGCGAAACTTATTGATGGAAGTTTTGGACAACGCGGGAATCGAGTACGTGAAGCCCCAAGGCGCCTTTTACATTTTCGCCAAAGTTCCGCCCGCCTTTGGCGACGACGATTCGGCCTTTGTCGAGGTTTTGGAAAAGAACTTGATTTTGTGCGCGCCCGGAAAAGGCTTTGGAATGAAGGGCTATTTTAGAATAGCCTATTGCGTTCCTGAAAAGACAATCGTAAATTCCAGGGAAGCCTTTTACAAGGCCGCCCATAGCAGCGGCAAGATAATCGCTGGCAAGCCCAAAAGTGTTTGCTAGCCGCATAAGCCGCAACATTCGCGCTCGCAACCAAGCTCGCGCGAACAGCGGTAATATTTTGGAGGTTCTATGAAAATTTTAATGGTAAGTTCTGAGGCGGTTCCTTTTGCAAAGACAGGCGGTTTGGCCGACGCGGTGAGCGCGCTTTCAATCGCTTTGACCAATATGGGCCACGAAGTGAAAATCGTGATTCCCCGCTACTATAAAATAGACAGAAAGACGCTCACGCCGCTTGCGGGCGCCATGGGAGTCGGCGTTGGCGGAGGCGAGGCTTGGACGGAAGTTTACAAGACCAAAATGCCCGGCTGTCCCAAGTGCGAGGTCTTTTTCATCGACCACGAGCAGAGCTTTGGCCGCGACGGAATTTACGGCGTTCCGGGCGAGACCGACTTTCACGACAACCCATACCGCTTTTCAATCCTTTGCCACGGCGCCTTCCAGCTTTGCCGAAAAATCAATTGGATGCCCGACATCATCCACGCTCACGACTGGTCGGCCGCGCTGGCCTTGGCGCTTTTAAAGCACGTTTACCGCTGGCAGGATTTTGGAAACACGGCCGGCGTTCTTTCAATCCACAACTTGGGCTACCAAGGCCAGTATTCCAAGGACAGTTTTCCCGCGCTGGGAATCGACTGGGGCCTTTACTACGGAGCGGGCTTTGAGCGAAACGGAGCGATAAACTTTTTGCAGGCCGGCATTTCTTGCGCCGACATGATAACGACCGTTTCTCCGACATACGCGCGCGAAATCCAAACGCCAGAAGGCGGCTTTGGAATGGACGGCCTTTTGCGCGTGCGAAGCGACGTAGTGAAGGGCATCCTTAACGGCTGCGACTTAAAGGCATGGAATCCCGCCGTTGACAAAAAAATTCCGGCCACATATTCCGTTAAGAGCATGAAGGGAAAGGCCGTCTGCAAGGCGGAATTGCAAAAGCAGTTTGGGCTGCCCGTAAATCCAAACATTCCGATTTTTGGCGTGGTGACCCGCTTGGTCGACCAAAAGGGAATCGCCGAGCTTTTCGCGCCGACATACGGCTGCGTCTACAGCCTTTGCGCCAACATGGACATTCAGTTTGTGGTCCTTGGATCGGGCGAGTCTTGGTGCGAGAACGAAATCAACGTCTTGCAGTCAAAGCTTCCCAACTTCCGCGCCTACATCGGCTACAACGACGCGCTCAGCCACCTTATCGAAGCCGGAAGCGATTTCTTTGTCATGCCCAGCCACTATGAGCCTTGCGGCCTTAACCAAATCTACTCGCTTATTTACGGAACGCTTCCGATTGTCCGCAACACCGGCGGCTTGGCGGACACCGTTCAAAACTACAACGAGCGGACAGGCGAGGGAACCGGCTTTATGTTCGACGCGATAAGCCCCAGCGCTGTTTACAACACAATCGGCTGGGCGGTTTACGCCTACTACAACAAAAAGGACCACATCAAGAAAATGCAGGAGCGCGGAATGAAGAGCGTCTTTAGCTGGGAAGACTCCGCCAAGCAGTACCTCGACGTTTATGACGAGGCTTTGGCAAGGAAGTAGAGGCTGCTAAAATTCTACAATCTGATTCTTGCTGTCGATGTACCAGTCCGCCAGCGGAATCGGCTGCTCCACGTTGTACCAAGTCACGCTTGAGTCTTCGTTGAGGGCGGCCACTTGTTCCTGGCATCTTGCCATGTCAACGGCAAGCGAAGCCCCGCTTTTTAGGGAATGCTTTTTTAGCGTCTTTGTGTTTATCACGCTTATGTTCTTTGCGCCCATGTTGGTGAACACAAGGGGGAACACGGGGCGGACAAAAGCCTCGCTTTCTTCCTTTGCCGATGAAGCCAGTTCCTTTAAGGTGAGCGCCTTCACGCCCAGGCAAAAGGCGCTTGTCGTGTAGCCGCCGCCCGAAGAAATCAAGCGCGAGCCAAAAAGAAAGCCCGCGCTTTCCTCTACGCTTACGGTTATGTCTCCGTCCATTTTTACAGGAACGGTTTCGCGCGTTTTCATGTTGACCAAGACAAGCGCGGACGTCGGGTTTGTGGAGGCGGTCTTTGCCACAGCCAGCGTGTTGTTCTCAAGCGCGGCCGCGTCTTGGATGCCGCTTCCAATGTAGAGTTCGGTCAATTCGGCGCTGTCGTATGAATAAAAGTTGACCCTTGAATTTTCTATTTCCAAAAAGCCTTTTTGCTTGTTCACCGTCGCTTCCCGGATTTTTTTGACTCTGTTTTGGGGAGCGAACAAGGCCGCGGCGTTTCCTGTGTTTGGATCCATCGCGTATAGTCCGTCCGCGCGGTTTTCGGAGCGCAAGATTAGCTTTCCGTTGGCGTGGTCTATTTTTGTCCATTCGCGCGAGTTTTTGAAAATTGTCGGATTGGCGTTTTTGTAGTCGGTTTTTATTATCGCGGCGCTTGTAAGAAAATAGATTTTTTCGCCGTCCGAACATATTCCGAGAATCTTTTGGTAGACTTCGTTTGAAATCAGCGCCAAGTCCGTCGGCAAAGAGTTTTCGCTTGCGTCGGCGCTAAAGACGTTTCCGTCCGCCGAGCCCAAAAATATTTTTCCGTTTTGGCCGAACGCCGAGGTAAATTCTTTTGGGCCGTCGCTTTTAATGTTCTTGCAAATCTCTGGCCCCTTCAAGGAGTTTTCGGCTATGAAAATTTTATAGACTGAATAAAGGCCCGCCGTTCCGTCGATGAAGCGCAGCGAGTCGGAGCCTTCAAAAATCAACGGCGACTTCGCGGCCCAAGCCTTTACCTTGGCGCCGCTTTCCGCGTTAAGCGTGAAGATTGTGTTGTTCTTCACGCCGGCCAAAAGGCTGTTGCGCGCGAAAAGGCAAAGGTTTTCCAGGCCTTGCTCCGCGGCGACGCTTTTTATCGCCTTTCCTGTCTTGAAGCTGTAGTAGGCCAACGTTCCTTCCGAAGCGGAGTAGAGCAAAAGGTTTTTTTCGCTTTCGCTTGTCTTTGCCCATGAGGCGGTCATTCCAAAGTCCTTGATTTTTGTGAAGGGCTTTCCGCTTGAGGCGTTGTAAAAATAAATTCCGTTTCGCTCCGGAGTTGTGGCGATGATGTATGTTCCCTTGGCGCTGTATGTCAAGCTTGTGACTTGTGACTTCAGCAGGATTGAGCGCGTAACTTTCTTTGAGGCGGCGTTCCAAACTTTTACGCTGTGAAAGATGCCGCCGTCAGTTTCATAAAAGGCGATGTCCTTGCCGTTGGGCGAAGCCGCTGCAAGCTCGATTTTGTTTTCCGAAACTTGAAAATGCTCGCCGATTCCGTTTTCCCAACGAATTAAAAATCCGTCTTGGCCGGCGGTGTAAAAGGCGGCGCTTTTTGAATTTGCCTCCGCAAATGCGGCCACAACTTTTCCCTTGTGGCCTTGGCTTGAAAAGCGCGGCTGCGCGTATGCCGCCGCCGCCATAAGAACGGCCGCCGTCAAAACAAAAAATTTTCTCATAACTTCACTCCGCCAATTTTATTTATAAAATATTTTATGTCGCCGCCCACTCCAACCAAAAAGAGGAGCAAAATCACGGCAACGCCCGCAACCTGAATTTTGTATTGAATCCGGGGCGGGATTTGCCTTTTTGTCACGGTCTGGATGAGCGCGAACAAAATCAAGCCGCCGTCAAGGATTGGAATCGGAAGCAAGTTCATTATAAAAAGGGAGACGCTTATCAAGGCCATGAATTGAAGCAATACAATCCAGCCCGTTTTCATTCCGGCGGAAAATCCTTCCTTGGCGCTTTCCCCCAACATGCTTGAAATGCGCGCCGGGCCGGAGACCGCGTTTGTTATGTCCACTCCCTTAAAGAGAATTCCAATGCTTTTCAATGTTTGGCCTAAAAGTTTTCCTGTTTCCAAAAAGCCCTTTTTTAGCGCCGGAAAAAGCGAAAGCGCCTTGACTTCCTTTTGAATGGTGTCGCCCGACGCCATTACGCCCAAAATGCCGTTGCCCTCTTTTTTGTTCAGCAAAGTGTGGACCGTAAAGACAAGGCGCTCTTGGCCGCCCAAATCCGTCGGCCGCGAAACCACAACCTCAACGTCCTCGTCGCCGCGAAGCGCCACTTGCTCGTAAATGTCGGAAAAGTCGGCTATCTCTTTGCCCGCGATTTTTACAATCGTGTCGCCGCTTTTGATTCCCGCCTCGCGCGCCGGCGACTTAAAGGCCGGGTCGTCGGGAATTTGAATCGTGGCGCTTCTTGTGACGTATGTGTATCCAAGCGTCGCGATAATCGTTGACGCCGCGAACGCGAAGAACAAGTTGAAGAAGGGGCCCGCAAAGCCTATCAAGGCGCGCTTCAAGGGGTGCGTTCCAAAAAGCGAGTCCTTCCCCCCGGGAACATATCCAAGGCCGTCCTCAACCG
Source organism: uncultured Treponema sp. (assembly GCA_946411505.1). Lineage (GTDB taxonomy): Bacteria > Spirochaetota > Spirochaetia > Treponematales > Treponemataceae > Treponema_D. Next base: position 10,591 of record CAMKEG010000001.1, read on the forward strand.
CTTTTGAAAAATCCTTCTCGCCCTTCATCTGGCAGTAGCCGCCGATGGGCAGCAGGGAAAGCCTGTAGTCCGTCCTTCCGATTTTTTTGTGGAGAAGAACCGGCCCCATGAAAATAGAAAAGGCCTCGACCTCAACGCCGCAAAGCCGCGCCAACAAAAAATGTCCCAGCTCGTGGAAGAAAACCAAAAAGCTTAAAATCAAGAGGCCGGTCACGATTGTCATAGCGCGGCCTCCGTTAGCGCGCGCGCCTTTTTGTCGGCCTCAAAGACGTCGTCAAAGTCGCGCGGTTCGCTGGCCCAATCCGCCGCCATTGTCTTTTGGACAAGCTCTGATATTTTAAGGAAGCCGATTTTTTCTTCGATAAAGGCGTTGGCCGCTATTTCGTCGGCGGCGTTAAAGGCGATTGAAAAGGAGCCGCCCAAGTCCGCCGCTTTTTCCGCCAATTCCAGCAAGGGAAAGTCGTCGCGCCTTGGCTCGTAAAAGCTCATGGCGCGGCCGGCCAAAGAAAATTTTTCCAAGCCGCTGTCGACGTATTCCGGCCAGCAAAGCGCCCCCATAATCGGGTGCCTCATGTCGGGCTCGGAAATTTGCGCGTAAAGAATTCCGTCGCTTGTCCTGACTAGCGAATGTATCAGGCTTTCCGGGTGGACCACCACGCTTATGTTCTGGACGTTCGTGTCAAAAAGGCGGCGGGCCTCGATGACTTCAAGGCCTTTGTTGGCCAAGGTCGCCGAATCCACCGTGATTTTTTTTCCCATCTTCCAAGTGGGGTGCTTCAAGGCGTCTTGCAAGGTGATTTTTTCCAGTTGCTGGCGGGAATAATTTCTAAAAGGCCCGCCGCTGGCTGTGATTACGATTTCGGCGATGTTCTTGGCTCCGCAAAAGTGAATCAAGTTGAATATCGCGGAATGTTCCGAGTCCACGGGAATGATATGGGCGCCGCTTTTGTCCGCCAATGACTTTATCAGGGGCCAGGCCATGACGACCGTTTCCTTGTTGGCCAAGGCCAAGTCGATTCCGCGCTCCAAGACCAGTTTGCTAGGAAGAAGGCCGGCCGCGCCCGCTATTCCGTTGACCACGATGTCGGGCTTGGCCTTGTCCAAAAGGCGCTCCATTCCGTCAATGCCGTCTTTGCTTGTAAGAGTGTAGGGGCAGCCGAACTCGGCGGCCAGCGCCCTTGTCTTTTCGTCGGAAGAATTTGCCTGCAGGCCGGCGACGCAAAACAAGTCCTTGTGGCGCCTTGCCAAGTCCAAGGCGCTGCTTCCAATCGAGCCTGTGCTTCCCAATACAAGAACTTTTTTCATGAGAACAAAATCTGGATTAAAAAGTAGAAGAATGGCGCGGCCATGAAAATTGAGTCAACGCTGTCCAACACGCCGCCTCGGCCCAAGACTACGTTTCCCGAGTCCTTGACCTCCGCGCTTCGCTTAAATACGCTTTCCGCCAAGTCGCCGATAATGGCCGCCGCGCAAACGCAAATTGAAAGGGCCGCCGTTTTTGCCAAAAGATTTTCGCACGCAAAGACATTTTTGAAAATCAGCAAGGTCATCAGCGCGGCGAAGACAAAGCTTCCAAGAAAGGCGCCAAAGAAGCCCGCGACGCTTTTGTTGGGGCTTGCCAAAAGGACGCCCCTGTTGTTTTTTCCAAAGAGAATTCCAAAAAGCCAGGCGGCGCTGTCGCTTATGAAGACAATCACCAAGAAAGTGGCGATTTTTGCGAACGAGTTTTCAAGGCCCGTAAGCCTTGTGATGAACGAGGGCAAAAAGCCTGTGTACAAAATTACGCACAAGGAGCGGGCGATTCTTGCGTTGGACATCGCGAATTCCTTTGCGGTGAAAATTTCAAATGCAAAGACCGTGAACGAAGCCGCGATTAGCGCGATTGTCGACAAATAATCCAAGCCAAAAATGATGTTCAAGTATTCCGCCAGCGGAACAAGGGGCGCCAACGCCATCAAAAGGGGGCGGGGCAACGTTTGTCCGTTGGTTCCGAACATCAATGAAAGTTCGTAGGCGGCGAACGAGGAAACGCCGATGACCATAAGGTTTAGCGGCAAGTGGCGCATGAATGGAATGTAGACGACTGCCAAAATAAATGGCACTCCGACAAAAAATATAATCAAGCGCTCGAAAAGTTTTTTCATTTTGCCGCTCCTTGCTTGTTCTCTATTCCGCCAAAGCGTCTGCTTCTGTTTTCAAATTCCAAAATGTCTTTTTTAAATTCTTCAACTGTGTAGTCCGGCCATAATGTGTCGGAAAAAATAAATTCCGCGTAGGCCGCCTGCCAAAGCAAAAAGTTTGAAAGGCGCTTCTCTCCGCCGGTCCTTATCAATAAGTCCACGTCTGGAAGCTCGGGCAGGTCGCAGTTGGCGCTTATGTCGCTTTCCTCAAGGCGGCTTTTTCCGGCGGCGATGGCCTTGTTGGCCGCGCGCGTAATTTCATCCCGGCTTCCGTAATTGATGGCCAGGACGCAAGTGGTTCCCGTGAAGTTTTCTGTGTCTTTTATCGCGTTGAGGATTTCTGTCTGGACGTCCTTAGGAAGGCCTTCCAGGTCGCCGATGTGCTGGACCCTAATTTGGTTCTCTTTGTAAAATTCAAATTCCGCGCGAAGGTGGGACTTTATCAAGCCCATCAAATAGCCGACTTCGTCCTGCGTCCTTTTCCAGTTTTCGGTGGAGAAGGTGTAGAGCGTTATGTACTTGATTCCCAAGTCGGCGGCGGCGCGGACTATTCTCTTGGCCGCTTCCAATCCTTCCTTGTGGCCGGCTGTTCTGGCGCGTCCTCGTTGTTGCGCCCAGCGGCCGTTTCCGTCCATTATTACTGCTACATGTTTTGGAAGGTTAGAAGCGGAATCCAAGGCTTTACTCCATTATTTCCTTTTCTTTGGCCGCGTAGATTGAGTCAATCTCGGCGATGAACTTGTCCGTCGTCTTTTGCAATTCGTCGGTCATCTTCTTAAGGTCGTCTTCGGTGATTTCGCCGGCCTTTTGCTTTTTCTTAAGGTCTTCGTTTCCGTCGCGGCGGATGTTGCGGATTGAAGTGCGGGAATTTTCAGCCATGGCCTTGGCCTGCTTAATCAGTTCCTTGCGGCGGTCTGCCGTTAGCGGCGGAATCGCGATGCGAATCACCTTTCCGTCGTTGGAAGGGTTAAGGCCCAAGTCAGCCGTCAAAATGGCCTTTTCGATTTCCGTAATCAATGATTTGTCAAAGGGGTTTACAATTACCGAGCGGGCTTCGGGAATTGAAACTGTGGCCACTTGGTTGAGCGGAGACTTTTGCCCGTAGTAGTCAACGCGCACTCTGTCAAAAATAGAGGCTGACGCGCGGCCTGTTCTGATGCCGTTAAAAGACTCCTTAAGAGCCGCGATTGTTTTTTCCATTCTTTCGTTATCTGCCATATTATTCCCCTTGTAAAAAGCCAAGAAGAAAGTTTCAACTTTCGATTGGCTTTTTAGCGTCCGCGGGAGCGGACAGTTTAATATCGAGTTTCTGAAAGAAACTCGTCAGAACAAAAGGCCGGCTGCAATAGCCGGACTTTTGTTCATTCCCCTTATTCCTACTTTCCAAGAACGTCCAAGACGATTTCGCCAAATTCAAGCTGGGCTCCGGCGGCCTTTGAAACTTCCTCAAGCTTCTTGGCTACGGAAACCTTGTCGTCCTTTACGAACATCTGGTCAACGAAGCAGATTTCGGCCACGTGCTTGGCCACCTTGCTCTTAAGGATGTTGTCCTTGATGTTCTGGGGCTTGGAGGCCATCTTTTCGTCCTGGTCCATCTGTCCCTTGAAGATTTCGGTCTGCTCGTCGATGTAAGACTGCGGAACGTCCTTCTGGTAGATGTAGGCCGGAGTGAAGGCGGCCAAGTGCAAGCAGCAGTCGTGGGCGAACTGCTTTACCACGTCGGCTGTGGAGCCCTTTACGACAACGGCGCTGGCTGTCTTGAAGTTGGAGTGAACGTATGTCTCGGCGACGGCGTTGTCGGGAACGTTGATGACGTTTACCTTGGCGACAGTCATGTTCTCGCGGGTCTTTGTGGCCAAGTCAAGCAAAACGTCCTTGTGGGCCTGCTCAACCTGAGTGTAGCCGTTGGCGAAAGTGATGTCCAAAAGCTTTTCGCCGGCCGCGATGAAGTCCGCGTTGTTGGCCACGAAGTCTGTCTCGCAAGTAACTTCGATGAGGGCGATTTTCTTGTCCTGCGCGCGGACAAAAACGCGGCCCTCGGAAGTCGCGCGTTCGGCGCGCTTGGCGACGGCGGCCAAGCCTTTTTCCTTAAGAATCTTTTCGGCTTCCTTTGCGTCGCCGTTGGCTTCGGTCAAGGCCTTCTTGCAGTCCATGAGGCCGGCGCCTGTGGCTTCGCGCAAAGCCTTTACGTCAGATGCTTTGATTTCCATAAAATTTTCCTTTTGTTAAATTTAAATTACTTGTAGAGCTTGTCCTCGTCAACCATCTGGCTGGCGGAATCTTCCTCGTCGGCCTTGTCCTCGTCCTTAGTCTCTGTGGGCTGGTAGTTGGAGTAGTCGTCGATCTCAACGTCCTCGCGCTTTACGGCGGCGTCAGTCTGAACGTCGTCCTCGTCGCCGAGGTTCTCGATAATCTTAAGGCCTTCTTCGTTGTTGGCTTCCATTACGGCGTTGGCGATAATCGAAGTGAACAAAGTGATGGCGCGGATGGCGTCGTCGTTGCCCGGAATGGGGTAGTCGATGCCTTCGGGGTTGGAGTTTGTGTCGACAACGGCCACGACGGGGATTCCCATGCGGCGGGCTTCGGCCACGGCGATGGCTTCCTTGTGGGTGTCGATTACGAAGATGGCTCCCGGCAATTCCTTCATCTCTTTGATGCCGCCGAGGTTCTTCTCAAGCTTGGCCTTTTCTTTCTGGAGTCCGGCGACTTCCTTTTTTGTGAGGTTGTCGAAAGTTCCGTCAACTTCCATCTTTTCGATTTTCTTAAGGCGCTGGAGTGATTTTTTGATTGTGCTGAAGTTTGTAAGCATGCCGCCAAGCCAGCGGTTGTTTACGTAGAACTGTCCGCAGCGCTCGGCTTCCTTCTGGATGGCCTGCTGGGCCTGCTTTTTTGTTCCTACAAAAAGAACTGATTTGCCGTCGGCGGCGATTTTGCGTACCGCTTCGTAGCTTTCTTTGATTGCAGCGATTGTCTTCTGCAAGTCGATGATGTGGATTCCGTTGCGAGAGCCAAAAATGTATTTGGCCATGCGGGGATCCCAACGCTTCACTTGGTGGCCAAAATGAACGCCAGACTCAAGCAAACTCTTCATGGTAACAACAGCCATGATTTTCTCCTTCACTGGAAAAGACTTTTGCGGCCCTTTTGCCGCCGCTTTTCCTGCCAACTCTGTTACTCGAAAGGTCCGCCCTTGGGGTTTTCCAATCGGAAAAATTTCGGAAAACGTTTTGGCCGACGGCCTCGGCGCCTTCCGGCAAGAAATCCCGCCGCCGATTTGATTCAATCGATGAGCGAATAACCTTGCTCTTTTAACATATCATAAAGTTCAAAAATAGGCAAGCCCACCACGCAAGAATTTGTTCCCTCTATCTTTGAGATGAAGCAGCTGGCCATGCCCTGAATCCTGTAGCCGCCTGCCGCTCCGTGCCAGTCGCCGGTGTCGATGTACCATTCAATCTCTTCCTTGGACATCGGCGCGAACGTCACCTTCGTTGCTGCCGTCCGGACGCTTGTGATGTGGCTGCGGCCGTTGTAGAGGGCCAGCGACGTTATGACTTGGTGCGTCCTGTCCTGCAGCGCCGACAAAAACTCAAAGGCCTCCTCGTGGTCCTTGGGCTTTCCGTAAACCTTGCCGCCCATCACGACCAGCGTGTCCGCGCCCAAAATCCAAGGAATCACTTGCTTTTGCGGCCTTGAGCGGGCCACCGCCTGAACCTTTGCCTTTGCCAAAATTTCCGGCAGCTCCGCCGGGTTCTTGGCGACAAAGGCGGACTCGTCCACGTTGGGCAAAACCGCTTGGAAGGGGATTCCCATGGACTTAAGTATTTCCTGCCTTCTGGGGGATGACGACGCTAGTATTATGTTTTCCATTGCCTTTCCTTGACTAAAAGATTTTATTTTTTTATAATTCGCTCTTGCTAAAACGAGAGATTAGCGCAACTGGATAGAGCGTCGGCCTCCGGAGCCGAAGGCTGCGGGTTCAAATCCCGCATCTCTCATTATGCGTCCGGTCAAGGCGCGCTGCGCTTAAAGCCTTGACTCGGCCGCTTTGCGGCGCGAGCGCGATTGTCGCGCCGCAATCTCTCATTAAAAAAGGCTGCCGCAGGGCAGCCTTTTTTGTCTGTTGTTTTGTCGCTTTTAGCGCTCGTTCTTTTTGCTGTTCTCTTCGCCGCGAAGGTTGTTCAAAACCTCTTTGGCGCGGTTGCGGACAGGCTTGGCCAAGCGGTAGTCAACCGCGATTCTCTGCAAAGAAGAAAGAATCGGCTTTTTGTCCTTTGTCTTGGGAGCCAGCTTCTCGTAGGCGTTGACGATTTCAAGCGCCAAAGAGCTGGTCGGGTTCAAAGTCTCAAAGCGGTCGGAGTAGAAGGCGATTGTGTTTGTGGTCTCGTCGTTGTCGTTGAAGCCTATTTCTCCAAGGGAGTTGATGGCGGCCGAAAGGACCATAGGCTCGTTGTCGGCCTTTACGATTTTGTTGAGGCTCTTGGCGGCTTCGGGAGTTCCGACTTTGCCAAGAATGCGGCAGGCCTCGCGGCGGACTTCGGGGAAGTTGTTGCTCACGCGGCCCTTTGTGCGGCTTTGCGTGTTGGTTCCTTCTCCGGCCAAGTGGTCAAGCGAGACCATCATGTCGGGGGAAACTTTTCCGTTGTTGGCGGCTTCCTCCAAGAACTGCAACGCCATCAGCTTGTTTTCAAGCTCGTCGGAATTAGAAAGCTCCTGGACGACCACGTCCTCCATCGAGCTCATGTATTCGCCTTCTACAGTTGATTCCTCTTCCTCGGCGAAAGCGGCCCAAGACAAAAGAGTGGCTGCGGCCAGAAGAGTGGCAATTTTCTTAATTTTCATAAGCGCTCCTATAAATATTCCTATATAGTATCGGCAAAAAATAAATAAATCAATATATTTTTAGTTACAGTTGGGGAAGCTCCACCTTCCAGTCGCCGTTTTCCTTGACAAAGTTGTAGTAAACGGTGATTTTGGTCTTGTCGTCTTCGGTCTTGGTCACTTGGACGGCCTTGACAGATTCCGCCGAATTGTAACGGATCTCGTCTATTTGGCGGCCCTTTCTTGAAGGAATGAAAACGTAGTTGAAGTAGTCGCCCAAATTCTTTAGCTTCACTCCCTTCAGCTCCTTGGGAAGCTTTTCGGAAGCCTTGGCCAATGTGTAGTTGTCGGACCAATATTTCTTTGAGTCCGCGGCGATGTAGTTGAGCCAAGAGCTGTAGTCCTTCTTTGACATTATGTTGTTTAGCTCCGCTATCTTTTTCATGATGGCGGCTTTGTCCGCGTTGAAAGTTTCCTTAGAGACCGCGCTGCCTTCAATCTTGTTGATTGAGCGCTGGTATTCCAAGTCGTCCTCTGTGGGCTCTTGAACAGCGGCCGGAGCCTCTTGCTTTGTGGACTCGCATGAAATCAGCGAAAGCGCCAACGCCGCCGAGGCCAAAAATATAATCGCGTTTTTCTTCATAAGGAACATTATACAGCGCCTTGTCTTAAAAATCAAGATGCGCGCCGCAAAAAAAACGGCTTGCGCCCGCGCCGCTTCAAATCGCGCGGAACTCTTGACATTTTCTATAATAAGGTGGAAAATAGCGGTATTTATGATAAAAAGTTTAAAGTTGAACAATGTCTATGCCTATTTATGTTTGGCCTGCGCCCAAAATAAATTATTTTCCCGAGCGGCGATTTTGCTCGCGGCGCTTTTTTTCTCTCTGTCAATTTTTTCATGCGACAATTCCTCTAGCGACAACATGGCTCTTTTTGCGGCGCCAACGCCCGCGCAGCCTGCCGCGACCGTAAACGAAAACGGAAAACAAATGGTTTCCTTTTCAGGCTGCCTGGGGGGAGCGGCGGGCGCCTTTCCCGCGCGAATGTCGGCGCAAGTTTCCGCGCTGCTTGACGGCGGACAAAGCGACGGCCTTTCCATGAGCGCCGCGCCTACGCTTGACACGGAAGCGGGCGGCGGCTACGAAATGTTCGCCACGGCCACGGCGGAAGGCGTGCCTGCCGTTGAAGGAGTCTTTGGAACGACCGCCGCCGACAAGCGCTTCTTTAGCATGAGCCTTGAGGTTGGAAAGACTTGGAGCGTTGTTTGCGGAATCCGGGCCGCGGGCGGCGGCTCCGTCATGGAGGACTCTTTCGACTTTGAGGCCAAAATAACTTCCCCGGTCCTTTCTCACACATTCAACCTTACGCCCAAAAAAGACGGAAGCGGCTCCGTGGCCCTTTCCGTTACGGCGGATTCAACAGTGGACAAAGCCGTGGCCCTGTGCTTTGACGAAGCCTGGATGCAGGCGGCGCCTGAGGGCGCGGAAAAGGCGCTTGACTTGACCTCTACCGCCGCGCTGAGCGTGGGCTCGTTAAAGAGCGGCTCTTATGAAGTTAGCCTTAACTTTTTTAAGGACGACGGAAGCGGCGGCCGCGTCTTCTTGTATTCTGTTTTGCAGACCATAAACGTCTTTGACAACGCCGCCACCGACATGTGGATTTCTTCTGCCGGCGAGGGAAAAATCCAGACGGCCGCGGACGGAAAGACTTCGCTTGTCGTTGACGGCTCGGAAATAATGGCCTCCGCGCGAACGATTTTTTACGTAAGCGACGCGGCTGGAGCGGCGGCCTTGAGAGTTTCCGTCCCCAGCGACTCCAACAGCGGAAGCGCCTACGAGCCGCTTGAAAGCCTTGAGCGCGTGGCGCAAATAATCTCCGCCGCCGGAAATTCCGCCAACAAAAAAGAGTATAAAATTTTTATAAACGGAAATGTTCCCTGCAACGCAAGCTTGGACTCAAGCCTAGACGCGGTGGCCTCCGGAATAACGATAACGGGCCTTGGCGCGTCCGGCTCTTCCGACGCGCTGCAAGGAAACGGTTCAAATAGCGTCGTGACGCTTGCGACAAAGGCTCCCGTCACGATAAAGAATTTAAGCGTTACAGGCGGCGGCGGCTCCAGCGGCGCGGGCGTCAACATTGCCGCAAGCGGGGCGCGTCTTGTCTTGGCGAGCGGCGCCAAAGTTGTTGGAAACACGGCGGCTTCCTCCGGCGGCGGCGTGAGCGTTTGCGCCGGAGCGGAGCTTGACATGCTGGCCGGCTCCGAAATCAGCGCGAACGTATGCGATGGAAGCGGCGCCGGCGGAGTTCAAAACCACGGAACTTTTAAAATGTCCGGCGGAACCATCGAAAACAACAAGGCCAACTATGTTGGAGCCGTCTTTGTTGAAGAAGGCTCTATTTTTGAAATAAGCGGCTCCGCCTCAATTCCTTACGGGGCGTTGGACTCAAGCGGAAATCTTGTGACGGGCGAAGGAAAGAACGACGTTTTTCTTTCCGCGATTACTGGCGGCGGCGGAGCCGTTGAAACAATCACCGTGGCGGGAAACCTTTACGCAAGCGGCTCTGTGGCGACAATCCACGCCAAGGACTGGCCGCGCGGAAAGCAAGTCTTGGTCGCCGGAGGAAGCGTGTCCTCGCTGTCTGACGACATCTTGGAAAAGTTTGACTTTACCGACACGGACTTTCATGTAAACATAAACAAAAGCGACGCGCGGCAGGGCCTTCTTGCCGGAGACATTTACGTGGCAGGAAGCGGCTACCGCCATTGCCTTGCCGCCGGAAGCGACGCGGACGGAGTTGCCGGAACAAAGAACGCGCCGTTCGCTTCTATAAGTTACGCCGCGTCAAAGATTTTGGACGGCGGAAAGAACACGATTCTTGTGGACGGAAGCCTGGGCGCCCAAGAAATCACAAGCGGCCTTCTCGCGGCCAACTGTTCCGAGCTTACGATAAAAGGCTGGAGCGACGCCACGCATCCAGCGCTTGGCGACGACGGCCTTCCTGTAAACAAACTCGACGCTGGCGGAAGCGGAAGCGTCTTTACTACGCAAAGCGCCGTTCCAATTGTAATGGAAAACCTTATGATTACCCGCGGAAACAACACTGTCGGCGACGGAAAAGGCGGCGGCATTTACGTGGCCGGCGGAGCGGACGTTACGCTAAAGGCGGGCGCTGTGGTCGCGGGCAACACGGCTAAAAAAGGCGGCGGCGTTTATGTTGACGGAAGCTTTACCCTTGACGGAGGAACGATAGGCGACGCAAGCAAGACTGAACACGCGACGCGCCTTGGATATTCAAATAACGCCACTGACACTTATTCTTTTGGCGGAGGCATTTTCTTTTCCAACACAGGAAAAGTGAACATAAAAAGCGGCGTCATCGCATATAACTTTGCCTTTAGAGGCGGCGGAATAGCAAGCGAATACACCGCATACAGCCCGGACTCGCAGTTGACAATTGAGGGCGGCGAAATACGCCATAATTGCAGCTATTCGGAAAATGGAAATCTTGGAAATAATTCTTTTGGCGGCGGAGTTTTTGTAAACGGCTCCAAATTTTCTTTTACGGGCGGAGAAATCTACGAAAATTATGGATGTGATGGCGGCGGAGGACTCTTCCTGCAAAACGCAAGCGGCGCTTCAATGTCTGGCGGAAGCATTCATGACAATGCGTATACCGACGGGCTCGGCTGCATGAAACGCGCCACAGACCTTTTGCTGTGGGACAACGCTGTTTTGAACATGAGCGGCGGAAAGATTTATTCCGCCAGTCAAAAGGAGCGCGGCGTCATCATTTGGAACGCGACGGACTCGCTGAGCATGAGCGGAAGCGCTTTTATAAGCCAAAACACGCCGGTCTTGCTTGGCGAGCCTGGCGGCAGCGTCAACACTTGCATAACAGTCGCGGGCGCTCTAACCCAGCCCGACCCGGACGACGAGAACGTCAAGAACGCCTACATTGTTCCTCTCCAGTGGACGCGCGGCCTGCAAGTTTTAAACGCGAGCGCCTCCATTCCCGCAGCGGAGCGGACAGCCCTTATCGCCGCAAACATAGGCCGCTTTGGGACGGTTGACGAAGAATTTGACGTAAAGGCAAAGGGCGCCGCGGGCTTCATAAGCGCGCCGATTTGCGTGGCGGCCTCGAACGGCACCCGAAGGTCTCCGGTCAACGAGGGCGCTTTGGGCCAAAAAGATTGGGGCGCGCCAAGCGAGCTGGACAGCGCTCGCGGAACCAGAAGCGAGCCTTTTGCCAAGATGAGCCAAGCCGTGGCGCAAATGACAGACAATACCGCTCCCTACGAGATTCTTATAAACGGAACTATAAAAGGCTACGACTACGCCCACGCGGAATTTGACGGCGCGAAAGTTGGCGACGTGACAATCAGGGGCGTGAACGGCGACAACTCCATCGACGTTCTTGACGTTGACAAACTTGGCGCGGGCAACACGTCCAAATCTATAGCCCTTCAGTTTAGCGGAACTGGCGCGGCAAGCAAGATGTCCGCGACAATCCAAAACCTAAAGATAACCGGCGCCAACAATCTGGGCGGCGGCGACTCTTATCCTCACGGCGGCGGAATCTACGCGCATTATGCCAATATAAGCCTTGGAAAAGGCGTCTTGATTACCGGGAACAAGGCCTATTATGGCGGCGGCGTTTACCTTGACGGCAGCAATCTTTTTGTTTACGCCGACGCGCGCATAGGCCAAGACGCAAGCGGAACCGCGACAGGCGAGAGCGATTGTTCCAACTACGCGTCCAGCGAAGGCGGCGGCATTTATTGCGCTGGCGGCGACGTTTACCTTGGCTACAAGGAAGACAAGACTGTGGCCGCTGGCGACGACGCGTGGACTGGCGGAATTTACCGCAACTGCTCATACGGCGGCGGTGGAATTCGAATTGGCAATGGAAGCCAAATCCAAATTGCGGCTGGAAACATAAGCCGCAATTTGGCAACTAAAGAAGGCGGCGGCATTTACATACAGTCGGGAGAAAACAACGCCGTTATATCAGGCGGAAAAATAGAAGAAAACCAATCCAAGGCGACAGGACTTTATGAGGGTGGCGGAGGCATTTGCAATTTGGGTTCTCTTGTCGTAAAAGATGACGCTGAAATCTTGGGCAACAAAGCCAATAAGGGCGGCGGCGTTTATAACGGCTACTCCGGAGGCGCACTTTTTGTTCTAGGCGGAAAAATCCATGACAACACGGCGGATACCTCGGGCGGCGCCGTGTGCCATATAGCTGGAACGTTCAGCATGGGCGGAACGGCCTGGATTCCCTACGGAGTGACAACTAGCGGCGGCGGAACGACAACTACAGCCACGGGCGCGGGCAAAAACGACGTTTTCATTTGGGATGAAAAATATATCACGATAGCCAGCGCTCTTTCTTTGCCAACAGGCGCAAGCGGCGCCAACGCCACAATCACGCCGTACCAATGGAAGCGCGGAACTGTAATCGCAAAGGGCAAGGACGGCGGCGTTATTCCGTCAGGAGGCAACGGCGGTATCGCGCTTGCGGCCGAGAGCGCCTTAGACCGGTGGAGGATGTATCTTTCCAGCGACAAAAAGAAAATAAAAATAATGGCTCCGATTTGCGTGGCTCCCGCCGATTATTCCGAAACGCCGGGCTCAAATTCCAACATCGGAACATACTCAAAGCCCTACGCGACTGTGACGAAGGCTTTGACGGATTTGAACGACCCCGAAGTGGACTACGAGATTTACATAAAGGGAACAATCATCGACCATGTGACTATAGACCAAACAACGACGGAAAACGCAAAAAGCCTTACCCTTGAAGGCTACAATTACAGCACGCTTGGTTCTTCTGCGAACGACACCTTGTCCGGCGGCTGCGACGCGGACACGGCATGGGAGGCTACTGGCATCGGCAGAACGCTTGGCATAATGGGCGACGTTCCTGTGACGATTAAGGGGTTGATGATTACAGGCGGAAAAGACAGCAACAACGGCGGCGGAATCTTTGTAGGAAGCGGCGCCAATTTGACCTTGAGCTACTTTACCCGCGTTAAGGAAAACTACTCCGCGGCGAACGGCGCCGGCGTTTATGTGAACGCAGGCGGAACATTGAACGTCAAAAAAAATGTCACGGTCAAGGACAACAAAATGATTGACGCCAGTACGGGAGCGCAAACAAACAGCAACGTGTTCCTTTCCAGCGGAAAAGTCATAAACATCCTAGATAGCCTTAAAGGCTTAGGCTCGGAAGGCGATTCCGAAATATGGGTGTCCACAGAGGACCAGCCTACGATAAGCGGCTCGACCGTATACACGGTGACCATAACGTATAACTACAGCTACGCAAACAGCGACCATCCAAGCAAATTCTTTACAAGCGACCAAAATTACGGATTTGCTTCTTGGAACGGTGATGACGAGGCCGAGTTGGGCGTTCACGGCGGCGGCATCAGCATAGAGGACATGTACAAGGATGTGGCGCTTAGCCTCGACAAGACTTGGGCGCAAAAGGGAGGCGACGACAAGATTACTGCAGGCGGAACGGTTGGCGGCCAGCCTATGGACTTTGACGACGACACAAGCGAAAACTACACGACCCTTGCATTTGACGTTAAAACACACGGAGAGTCTGCCGCCGGATATTATTCAAAAGTCGGAAACAACGCCGTCAAGTTTAGCGGCTCCAAGGGCAAGCTTCCCGCAGGCGACTACGTTTTGCTTGTCACTGGCGTTCATGGCGGAAAGACCTACAGCGCGAGCTTTGACATAAGGATTATGGAAAACGCGACCGTTCCGGACGGCTATGTCATGACCGGCGGCGAAACGGTCACGGGCGCTGTTGGAACGGAGTCTCCTTCCAATGTGTTCATAGCCGGACGAAGCGTGGCGATTCCCGTCATCATCGCGTGCGACCACGAGGTCACTCAAAGCGAATACGAAAAGTATTGCTGTTACGACGGAACCAATCGTCCTGATGAAGTGACGGGCAAGGGAGAAAACTATCCTGTCTACTATGTAAACTGGTGCGACGCGATTGTTTACTGCAACCTAAAAAGCCTTGCCGACGGACTAACGCCTGTTTACAGCATTGACGGAGTGACAAACCCGCTAAACTGGAAGACAAGCGGCAACGTGACTGAGGGAACCGGCGACGAGGCCGGAAAATACTATGTTCCCGGGGCCATGTCCACCGCCGTCCAAAACAAATGGAAAAACATAGTCTTTGACCAAAGCGCGGACGGCTGGCGCCTCCCCACCGAGGTTGAATGGGAATACCTTGCCCGCGCGGCCAACAAAGAGGATTATGGTTACAGCGGAAGCGACACTGTCAACGACGTCGCTTGGTGGTCCGGAAACAGCGCGGTAGACGGCGTGAAGAAAACTCATGAAGTCAAGACGAACAAAACTGGCGTAGACTGCTTCAACAGCCTTGGCATTTACGACATGAGCGGAAACGTCTTCGAATTATGCTGGGACTGGAGAGCCGCGTCGATATCAGCCGATACTAAGTACACCGGCCCCGACAGCGGCTCTGAAAAAGTTCGACGCGGCGGCTCTTACGCTGAAGCAAACTCATACTCTAGCGTTTCAAATCGAGATAGGTCATTGCTTCTGTATGTACCGAATGAACAGACGGGCTTCCGCGTGGTCCGCACAGTTCGCTAGCAGGAAGGGGGGAATGATGATGAAGATGAACAAGATTTTTTCAATAAACACAATCCTCCGCTTGGCGGCTGGCGCGATTTTGGCGGCGGCGCTTTTTGGCTGCGCCAACATGGGGGAATCTCCCGCGTCAAGCGCGGGAGTGACAGGCGGCGCTGGAGTGGGTGCTGGCGCGGGAGCTGGAAGCGGCTCGGCCACGGTGAGCGGCTCGCTTTGCTTTAGCGGCGCTATGCCCAGCGAGATTGCCGCGCTTGTCGCCCCTGTGTCATTGTCGGGCGCGTCCCGACAATCTTTTGACAATACCTCCCGGTCGGCCTTTCCGCAAACGCCAAGCGCGAGCGGCTTGACAATCACGGTCTACGCCGAAGAAGTGACGGAAAGCGAGACAAAGCTGAGTTATAGCGGAACAGTTACTGACGACGGTTCCGGAAACGTAAGCTACACTGTGGGAATCCCCGTGACCAGCGGAAAAAAATACCGCGTCCACGCGGTTGCCAAAAAGGACGACGAAAAGCTTCTTTTTGGAACGAGCGATCTTTTGGACTTTACGGAAAACGCGGAACAATTTTACACAAGCTGCGACATAACGCTTGGCGCGGGGCAATCCGATACAGGCAAGGGCGGTGTGAACCTTACTGTGAATGTACAAGGCTTGGACGTGTCCACCGCCAAGATGATTTACAAACCAAAAGGCTCAACGGAGTCAATAAGTGAATATGGCTCGTCCGGTTTAGGCGGCAACGTGCGGGTTTTTTCCGTAGGATTTGAAGAAGGCGAGTTCGATCCGATTTCTGCCATTGCGTCCGGCGAATATACTATGATATTTGAATTTTATTCGGGCGCGGAAAGTTCCGAGAATCTATTGTATTCATTCACGGAGAACGTAAGCGTTTTTGACAGGCTTGTGACCGACACTTGGGTAAAAAACGGCGCCGAGCCCTGGCTTACGCCCGACTCGTCAGGAAACATCGCTTGCAAAATCACCAGCGCTATGGTCGACGGCTTTAAGCTTACGGAAATCTACGTGGACACAAGCAAGCAGACTACAAACCCGAATGCTGAAGATGGTTCATACACAACTGCGAGCGGAACCTTCCTCAACCCCAAGACATCGTTTGCCGACGCGCTGGCCATGCTGCAGGACGCAAGCAAGGATTACACGATTTTCATCAAGGGAAAGATTGGCCCCCAGACGATTCCTGACAGGCTGAAAAAATCTGGCTCAGGCGGCGGGTACACCTACGCCAAAAGCCTTACCCTTTGCGGGGCGGGCGACCCCGAAGACGGAGTTCCCACGGACATCATTGACGCGGCCGGCGCGGCAGGAACCTCCGCCCTCACAATAGCGACGACAGTTCCCGTAACGATAAAAAATCTAAAGATTACAGGCGGAACGGGAACATTAATAAATGGCACCGGGTCGTTTGGCTCTTCAATAGCTTATGGCGGAGGAATTTATCTTTCCGCCACTGGCGGCTCCCTTACCCTTGGGAAAGGCGCCTATGTGTCGGACAACAGCGCGGATCCTAGCTCTGGCAGCTGCAGCTCAAAACAAAGCTATGGCGGCGGAATTTGCGCAACCACTCCATGCGAACTGAACCTTTTGAGCGGCTCCGTGGTGTCGGCTAACAACGCTAAAGGCACCGGCCAGGGCGGAGGAATTGCAATATTTAAGCCTGCGGACTCAAGCGACGGCTCAGGCAACGTGAACATTTATGACGGCGCTGTGATAGAGAAGAACCAATCAAATTGGGTTGGAGGAGGAATTTTTTACTTTGCTGACACTTCTGTAGAAACTACGATGAGCGGCGGCCGCATAAGCGGAAACACCGCTACAAGTAACGGCGGCGCGATTTTCGGCTCCAGCGGAACGTTTACTATGACAGGCGGCGTGATAGGAGATGATTCTTCTACGATAACCAGAGCCGCAAAATACGGCGAGCGGACGTCCGTCAAGACCAACAAAGCGGGAGATTACGGCGGCGCCTTTTATTTTGTCAATGAAAGCACAGTCGGGAATAAATTTAATATAAACATTTGCGGCGGAACCGTCGCCTACAATTGCGCGCAAAAGAACGGCGGCGCCTTTTACGTGTGGGGCGGCAACTTGACCGTCCAAGGCGCCCAAGTAAAATGGAACGGAGCCTACGGCGTAAGCGCCACAAGCGCTGGCGGCGGCGCGATTCATTTGAAAGAATGCAGCGAACTCCATCTTGACGGCTGTTCAATCATCGGGAATGAATGTTATGACACCTACAGCCATGGCGGCGCTATTTGTATTCCCCATATTTCCACAATCGCTAAAGTTCCAAAAGTATATTTAAAAGGCGCTGTTTCCATTCCGAGCGACGCCGCGAAAAAGAACGACATCGGCCTAATGAGCTATAGCTCATCGAGCGATTATATGGCATATCCCTCGTTATATATTGAAGGAAAACTAACAGGAAGCGGAACCGTCGCCACAATCACGCCCACTTTGTATAACATTAATCGCCAAGTCCTCCAGCTTGCCGACGGCGTCACGGACGTAAACTTCGCGCTGGAGTGCTACAAGTTCGCCGTCACCCCGCAAGCAAGCGCGACCCCCGCGCAAGAGTGGGCGGTCGCCGGCGACGGATATTTGGCCAAGGTCACCACGCTGACGGGGACAAGCATTGATGGTTTTACTGTGGATGACTTTAACGAAGGCGACAAGGTCGTTTATGCCTTTGACTCAAGTGTTACCAACGATCAGATTGATGCGTTTACAAGAAAGCTATACAATAAAACGGAAAACCAAAACCTAAGCGGAAAAAAAGTGGGCGAAGGCTCTGTCCTTGACTTTTCAAAAGCCACCAATCTTACAAGCTTGGGATTTAGTTGGACAAACAATGGTGTTTTTCAGCCCTTTGACATAATTCTTCCGCCCAATTTTGATACTTCCAAGTTTAGCAACCAAACATTTGCTTGGGCAATTAAGAACGCAAAGAATGTTATTGCGACGCCAAAGGCAAGCGGCGGCCTTGTCTCGGAGGACGGCGTTGTTTACAACAAGAACAAAACGACGATCTTCTTCTATCCCGGCGGAAAAACCGCAACATCGTTTGTTGTTCCAGACGGCGTGACGACCATTCCGCGAAATTCGTTCTCGTACAACATTTACCTTAAGAACATAACATTGCCTGAGGGAGTCACTTCTATCGCTTGGAATGCTTGTTGCGCCACCTCGATTGAGTCTATCAACGTTCCGTCAACCGTAAAAACAATAGCGAATGAAGCGTTCAGCAATTCAGCGTCTTTCACTTCGCTTGCTTTTGCAAATCCAAACGGCTGGAAATTAGGCCCTTCCCAGGACTCTGCCATACCCGTAGAAGACTACCCCAGCGATCCAGCGGACCTCAGCGATCCAGCGGACGCCGCGAGATGGTATAAGACGAATGCATATAATGTTTCTGGCGCTACAAACAGCAACGGCTATAAAGTGCTATGGCATGACTAGGAGAGCGTTAGACGGTTCCGTTATGGTAAGGGAATAGGCCGCAATTCTTGGCGAGCCCAAGACCGTGCGGGCTAGGCTGTCGCGACGGCGGCCTTTAACGCTTCCAGTGCCTTGTCCAAGGGAGCGCCCATCTTTTCCGCCGCCACTTCCGGCGAGGCGCCAAATTCTTTTATGGCGACAAGCGCGCGCGGACTTAGTTGGCGGGGACGGAGTCCTTTTGCAGGTTCAGCACTTGTTCCAAGGGCAGGCCGGTGATTTCGGCGATGTCTGATGTAGGGTAGTTCTTTTTGAGCATATTTCGCGCGTCTTCCACGGCCTTTTGCTGGGTTGCTTCTTCGGCGGCTTCGGTCATAATGTCAAAATCGTGCAAATTCATTTCGGCAAACTCCTTTCTGAATTTTTCGTTTTCCTTGACTTTTGCCACGAACTCGGAAAGGCGCTTTGAAAAGTCGTCCTCGCCCGGCTCGTTGGTCTGGATAAAGCGCAAGAGCGCGCGGACTTTTGGATCTTCCACGCTCTTGTAAGCGCTTGCATTATACACGACTTTGGAGCATTTGTCATCCAAATTCACGGAGTTTTCTTCGACGCAAATGTTTTGGAATGTGTAGCGTGGCAAGCCGTAGCCGTTTTTTGCGGCGTCGCGGAAGGGGTCAAATTTGCAGATGAACAAAATGTAGCTTTCCCTTAGCTTGGTGTATGGCTGGCCTTTCATAAGGCAGTCGCAGTCAACCATCGATTGGTAGTAGCGCATTCGCTTGCCCAAGGCTTTTTGCGGGTAGGTCTGCAACTCCACGTCAATCGCCTTGTCCTCGTCCTTAAGGTAAACGTCCAGCCGCACGCCCTTGCTGGTGTAGTAGGGCTCTATGGCCTTTTCAAGTTCCGGGTACTCCACTTGCTTGACGCGGACTCCCAAAAGCCGTTCCACCAGCTCCGCCGAAAGCTCAGGATTTTTCATTACCGCTTGGAACATTCCGTCGTCGGCGAAGGTGAGCTCGTCAAAAGATTTTCTTTTCATAAAACATCTCCTGATAAAAAAAGCGGGAACCGTTTTTTCGGTTCCCTTATGCATATAAGATAGAGTTTTTTGTTCAAAAATTAGCGGTTTTTTGGAAAAAAATGAATTTATTTTTTGCTTTCCGTCGTCGGAAGCCTTGTCAAATGTTTTGGCCGCGTCCTTCGGACGCTTGCCTAATGGGCGGGATTGCGCTAATATGGCGGAATGGTTAGCGCAGTTTTTCCGGGCTCCTTTGATCCGCCCACTTACGGCCACTTGAACGTGATTGAGCGCGCGTCGGCTCTTTTTGACATGATTGACGTTTTGGTTTCCGTCAATCCGGGAAAGAAGTCGCTTTTTTCGGCGGAAGAGCGCGTCTCGCTTTTGACAGAGCTTACAAAGAATTTCAAGAACGTGCAGGTCCATTCCTGCGACACGCTTGTGGTGGAATACGCAAAAAAAATCGGCGCCAAGGCCCTTTTGCGCGGAGTGAGGAACGCCGCCGACTTTTCATACGAGTTCGACTTGGCGCTCGTAAACCGTTCCCTCAACGACGGCGTTGAGACCATCCTTATTCCGACAGACCCCAAGTATTTTTCGGTCCGCTCAAGCGCCATCAAGGAATTGGCGGGCTTTGGCGGCGACGTCAGCAAGATGGTTCCGCCTGTCGTGCAGGAAGCGCTAAAAAAGAAATTTTCTTGACAAGGAATCCCGTCCGCGCTAGAATGCGCTTGTTTACTAATACTTAAAATCTTTATAAATAATTCAATTTGCAGCGAATGATTTTATAGGAGAAAAATATGGCAGCTACAAAAGAGACAAAGAAGGCCGCGGCGAAAGGCGCCGCCACCAAAGGAAAGAAAAGCGACAGCGCCACAAAAGGCGCCGCCCGCGCTCCCCACAGAAGCCTTTTTTACGCGATGGGCTACACCGACGAAGAGCTTGACCGCCCGCTGGTCGGCGTTTGCTGCGCCAAAAACGAAATAATTCCCGGCCACTTTGAGCTGGACAAAATCGCCGAAGCCGTCAAGGCCGGAATCCGCATGGCCGGCGGCACCCCGATTGAGTTCCCCGCCATCGGCGTTTGCGACGGAATCGCGATGGGTCACGAAGGAATGAAGTACTCGCTTGTAACCCGCGAACTTATAGCCGACAGCGTTGAGTGCGTCGCAAAAGCCCACCAGTTTGACGCGCTTGTAATGATTCCCAACTGCGACAAAATCGTTCCCGGAATGTTGATTGCCGCCGCGCGCTTGGATTTGCCAACGGTCTTCTGTTCGGGCGGCCCGATGATGCCCGGCCACCTTCCAGGCCGCGACGCGACAAATCCATATTCTGGAAAGAACCTTTCGCTTTCTGACATGTTCGAGGCCGTCGGAGGCCTTTCCGCCGGAAAAATCAACGCGGCGCAATTGCGCGAGCTTGAGCAAGTGGCTTGCCCGGGCTGCGGCGCTTGCTCCGGCATGTTCACCGCCAACAGCATGAACTGCTTGACCGAAGTTTTGGGCTTGGGCCTTCCCGGAAACGGAACGATTCCCGCCGTGCAGGGCCGCCGCTTGGCGCTTGCAAAGCATGCCGGAATGCAGGTTATGGAATTGTATAGAAGGGGAATCACCGCGCGCGCGATGATGACTAAGGATTCCTTTAGGAACGCTCTCACGGCCGACATGGCCTTGGGCTGCTCGTCAAACACAATCTTGCACGTTCCGGCCATCGCGCATGAGGCCGGAGTTCCGCTTGACCTTCACATGATTAACGAAATCAGCGAAAGGACGCCCAACCTTTGCCACTTGGCTCCGGCCGGCCACACCTTTATGTGCGAGCTTGACGACGCGGGCGGAGTTCAGGCGGTTTTGGCGGAACTTGCCAAAAAGAACCTCATCAAGACAAGCCTCATCACCGCGACAGGAAAGACAATCGCGCAAAACATCAAGGGCGTAAAAAACCGCAACCCGGAAATTTTGCGCCCGATAGAAAACCCTTATTCCGACAACGGAGGAATCGCGATTCTCTTTGGAAACTTGGCCCCGCGCGGAACTGTCGTAAAGAGAAGCGCCTGCGCCAAGGAATTGATGAAGCACACTGGCCCCGCGCGCGTCTTTAACGACGAAAGCGACGCGATGAAGGCCGTCCAGGCCCGCAAAATCAAGCCCGGCGACGTAGTCGTTATCCGCTACGAAGGCCCCAAGGGAGGACCTGGCATGCGCGAAATGCTCGCGGTGACCGCCGCGCTCGCCGGCCAGGGCTTGGACAAGCAGGTCGCGCTCATCACCGACGGCCGCTTCTCGGGAGCCACCCGCGGAGCTTCTCTTGGCCACTGTTCGCCCGAGGCCGCGGAAGGCGGCCCCATCGCGCTTGTAAAGGAAGGCGACATGATTACGCTTGACATCAACAACTACAAGATTCACCTAGAGGTGAGCGACGCGGAGTTGGAAAAGCGCCGCAAGTCTTGGAAAGCCCCCGAGCCAAAGGTCAAAACCGGCTACCTCGCTCGCTACGCCAAATTGGTCAGCAGCGCCGATAAGGGAGCAATTTTAGAATAAATGGATAACGCGAGTTTTGCTTGCAAAACTCGTTAAGCGGTCGCAAGACCGCGACACAAAGGCGCGATCCTTGAGTAGCGCTTTTTGTAGTAAAGCAAAACGATAAAAAACACGCGGAAGCGGAGTTCCGACGCGAAAAAAATTCTGCACAAGCGAAGCGCGGAAGCCTTTTTTCGCGTCGGGTTTCCGCTGGGAGCGTGTTTTTTATTTTGGTATTGAATTTTTTATATTGTTATAGTATAATTTTATAATTACAAGAAAAAGGGTGTGGAAATGAAAATCTCAGGTTCTCAAGTAGTAATCGAATGCCTTGTCGAGCAGGGCGTTGACACAATATTCGGATATCCGGGCGGCGCGATTCTTAACATTTACGACGAGTTGTACAAAAACTCCAAGCGCATCCGCCACATTCTTACGGCCCACGAGCAGGGCGCCGCGCACGCGGCCGACGGCTACGCGCGTTCCACCGGAAAAGTCGGCGTTTGCATGGCCACTAGCGGACCGGGCGCTACGAACCTTGTCACCGGAATCGCCACGGCCTACATGGACTCAAGCCCGATCGTCGCCATCACTTGCAACGTCGCGACAAGCCTTTTGGGAAAAGACTCCTTCCAGGAAATCGACATTTGCGGCGTGACGATGCCGATAACAAAGCACAACTTCATGGTAAAAAAAATCGAGGACTTGGCCGACACGATTCGCGCCGCCTTCCTTATCGCAAAGAGCGGCCGCCCGGGCCCGGTCTTGATTGACATTCCCAAGGAAGTCACAGACCCAAAAAATTTGATAGACTTCAAGCCGCTAAAAAAAATGGACGACTCCAAAAAGCTTTTGGAAAAATTCGCGCCCAACCTTAAGCGCGTCTTTAGCGTGGCAAAGCCCTCTGATTCTGAAATAAAGGCGGCCGCGAAGCTCATAAACTCAAGCAAGCAGCCTGTCATTTACGCGGGCGGCGGCGTTATGATTTCAAACGCCACAAAAGAGCTTTTTGACTTTGCCACAAAGGCAAACATTCCGGTCTCGGAAAGCCTTATGGCCCGCGCGGCCTTTCCGTCAAGCAATCCGCTTTGCACATGGATGGTCGGAATGCACGGAACAAAGGCCAGCAATATGGCCGTCACCGAATGCGACCTTTTGATAACTTTGGGCGCGCGCTTCAGCGACCGCGTTCTTTCGGACGCGTCAAAGTTCGCCAAGGGCGCGAAGATTTTGCACATTGACATCGACCCCGCTGAGATAGGAAAGAATGTCAGCGCCGACTTGCACTTGGTCGGAGACCTTAAGGCCGTTCTTTCGCGCCTGCTTCCGCTTGTGGAGGAAAAGCCGCGAAAGGATTGGCTCAAAAAGATTTCCGCTTGGAAAAAGGAAGTTCCTCCGACATACTCAAAGGAGCCAAAGGACTCAATCAACCCGAAATTCATTTGCGAAGAAATCCACCGCGTGGCCGGAGACTCGGCCTTTGTCACGACCGAAGTAGGCGAGCACCAAATGTGGACCGCGCAGTTCTATCCCTTCGCCAAGCCCAGGACTTTCATCACTTCAGGCGGCTTGGGAACGATGGGCTTTGGAACTGGAGCGGCGATTGGAACGCAGTTCGCAAACCCAAAAGGCCGCGTCGTGGCGATTGCCGGCGACGGCTCCTTTAGAATGAACTGCAACGAGCTTGCGACAATCCAGCACTACAACCTTCCGATTGTAATCGTAGTCATAAACAACGGCACGCTCGGAAACGTGCGCCTTTGGCAAAAGCTTTTTTACGGAAAGCGATATTCTGCCACGACGCTTGACTTTGGCCCCGACTGGTCAAAGCTTGCCGCCGCCTACGGAATAGACGCCTACAAGGCCAAGAACGCCAAGGAATTCGCCGACGTTTTTGCCAAGGCCTTCAAGTCCAAAAAGCCCTGCGTCATCGACGCAAAGGTTGACATCGACGAGCTTGTCCTTCCGATGGTTCCGGGCGGAAAGGCGATATACGACCAAATAATGCAAGTGAACGAAGCGGCGTTTAGATGAAAGAAAACAAGCGAGTGGGAGTCATCGTAAATACAATTTACTCGGAGTATTCGGTTTCCTTCATGAAAGGGGTTGACCGCTATTGCGCCGAAAACAAATGCTCCTACTATTTGTTCCCCTTGGAACATGGAAAAAATTCCGGCATCTACGACTACCATTGCGAGACTTTGCTGACGTTCATCAACAAAAACAATTTGGACGGACTTGTCTTCGCTTCGTCAACCTTGGCCAACAACTACAAGTCCGACCTTCCGCGCTTGGTCGAGTCGATAAAGATGCTGCCTCCGATTCCAAAAGTTTCCGTAGGCTTGGAGATTGAGGGAATCCCGACGATAAAAATCAACGCTAAAAAAGCGATAAAGGATTTGACCTCGCATTTGATTGAGGAGCACGGCTGCAAAAAATTTGCGCTGATGCGCTGCGACTCCGGCAACTTTGAGAGCGTGGAGCGCGAGAATTGCGTCGTCGAAAGCCTTTCCGAGCACGGACTTGAGTTGAACCCCAAGTGGATTCTTAACGGAAACTTTTTGTTCGACAACGCCTATTCGTCGATGTCAAACTTTTTGAGGACCAATCCCACCGCCGACTTTGACGCCGTGGTTTGCCTGAACGACTCAATGGCGATGGGCGTGATGAACTGCCTTGTCGACAGGGGCGTAAGCGTTCCCGAGCGCGTCAAGATTACGGGCTTCGACAATGTCTTTGAGACCTATCCCGCCGAGCTGAACATAACGACGGTGGACCAAAAGATTGAGGATTTTTCTTTCAAGGCCATGGAGGGCGTTTGCAAGCTTATAGACGGCGGCAGGCTTCCTCCGCTGGAATTGGTGGACGCTGCGGTAAAGCTGCGCGGCTCTTGCGGCTGCGTGGAAAAGGAGCCGCTTCCCGCCAAAAAACTTTTTGAGCCGGAGCTTAAGCGCCGCTATGAAATTTTCCGCATGGGCGGAAACCAGCTTTACATGCTCCATTATTTTTTGATGGAAACGCAAACTCCGGTTCCGCTTGAAAATTTGTACAGCCGCCTGCATTACAGCCTTTGCCTTTTTGACATCCGGGGAATGGTTTTGGTCCTTTACAACCATTCGGTTTACTTTGAGCGCGACAGCGACTTCAAGCGGCCGGACTCCGCCAGAGTCGCCATGACTTTTTTCAACGACAGGAACTACGAGCGGCCCGACATAATTTTCAACCCCAACGCCTTGATTGTTCCTCCGGAAGTCAGCGAAAAGCTTGTTGATGGCGGCTACACGATTTATCCGATTTACGCGGAAAGCTTCCAGTACGGATACATTTTGCTAAAGCTGGGCCGCTTTGAAAGAATTTTCTACCAGTCGGTCTTTGAGCTTATTTCAAAGGAAATCGTCACTTCGATAAAAATCACCGGCGAGCAAACCGAAAAGAATTCTTTGAGAAACCAAAACGTCACCCTTGAGCAGTACTCGGAAAAGATGCACAAGCTTTCATTCACCGACGAAATGACGGGCCTCTTGAACAGGCGCGGCTTTTACGAATACGCCCGCCGGCAAATCCAAAGCTCCTTGCTTGCGGACAGAACCGGCCTCGTGATTTACTGCGACATGGACGGCCTAAAGAAAATCAACGACACTTACGGACACGACGTGGGCGACCGCGCGATAAAATACGAGGCCGAGGTTTTAAAGAACATTTTCCGCTCCAGTGACATTTCGGGCCGTCTTGGCGGCGACGAGTTCGCGGTCTTGGCGGTGGACATGAAGCAAAAGGACTTTCCCAGAATCAAGCGCGCCTTGGCCGCGGAATGCGAAAAAATTAATTCCGGAAGCCTTGAGCCGTTCACGCTTTCGATGAGCGTGGGCTGCGCGGAGTTCGGACCGGGAAACAACGACATCGAAGAATTGATTAATTCCGCGGACAGCTCTCAATACGAAGACAAGAGGGCAAAGAAAGAGGCGCAAAAAAAGAAGAAAAAATTCTGGTGGCAAAAATAAGGGGTAGGCGGGCGTGAAATTTATTGTCCTTTTGCATTCCGACGGAAACGAGTTCCAGGATAAAAAGCTTTTTCCAAGTTCAAGCGGCGTTCTAAAAAGCGCCCGCGAGCGTTCGATGGAATGGGCGCAGGCTTTGTCGTTTGATGGCGCCCAAAAGGAAGTCGTCCTTTTGGAAGGAAAGAATTGGACTGGCGGCCAGCTGCTTGAGAACATCGTCCAAGCCGCGCAAAAGGCCGCCGCGGACTTTGTCGTTTACGCAAACGCCTCGGCCGCGTTCTTGGACTTGCCCCTTTCAAAAAAACTGATTCAAGACCATGTTGAATTCAAGGCCGAATACACCTTTGCCGACGGATATCCTTCCGGCTTTGCCCCCGAAATTCTAGATCGCGGCGCGGCGTCCATAATGCTTGAACTTTGCAAAAGCGCGAGCGCCGAAGAGGCTGAAAAGCCGGTCTCAAAGGACAGCCTTTTCAACTTGATAAAAGGCGACGTAAATTCTTTTGAAATCGAGACGGAAATAGCGAGCGTTGACTACAGGCTTTTGCGCCTGGATTTTTTGTGCTCCACAAAGCGCGCCGCGCTCGCCGCCGAGGCTCTTGCAAAAAAATTGGCTTCGGGCGAAGGCAAGAAGCTTTTGGACTTGGACAACGAGAAGGTTGGCGAGGAAAACGTTTTGGCCATTTGCCGGGAGGCCGCCGACGAGCCGGGCGTCTTGAAGACAGTTCCCGCCTTTTACAACGTTCAAATTGAAGGCCGCGTTTTCTCAAAGGACGCCTTTTCGCCCTACAAGGCCCGCGAAGAAAGAATGCCTTTTGAAAGCTTTAAAAGCCTTGCAGGCAAAATCAAGGACTTTTCCGGCGACGCCGTGGTGTCCCTTTCGCTTTTTGGAGAGGCGGCCTTGCATCCTGACTTTGACAAATTTGTCGTGGCCCTGGCGCAAGCAGGCCTTGGAGTCTTTGCGGAAATTGACGGCGGCCTTTTGCCGGACTTTGTCAGGGGGGAGGCCTTCAAGAAAATTGTCGCCGCCTTGCCGGACAAAAGCTTGAGGGATAAAATTTATTTTGTCGTTTGCCTTGACGCGGCCACGCAAGAAACTTTTTCCAAATTTCATTCAGGCGGCTTGCAGGAAGCTGTTTTGGCCGTAAAAGAAATGGCCGCGGAGTTTCCAGAAACTTACCCGCAGTTGGTCCGCGTCAAAGACAACGAGGACGAGCTTGAGGCCTTCTTCCGCTTTTGGTCGGACAAAAATTCTCCCTCAAACGGAAAAATCATCGTTCAAAAGTATGACAATTTTTGCGGCCTTTTGCCGGACGAGAAGAGCGCGGATTTGTCGCCCTTGACAAGGGATCCCTGCTGGCATTTGCGCCGCGACTTTGACATTTTGCTTGACGGCTCGGCCATTCTTTGCAGGGACAGGTTCAATGACGGAGCGTTGGGCAACGTCTTTGAGGAAGGCTTGGACGCCATTTGGAAAAAGAAAGATTCGCTTTTAGCTGAACACATTCAAAAGCGATATTGCGGCGCTTGCGGAAATTGCGATGAGTGGTACACGTTCAATTTTTAACGACAAGCAGTTGAATTGCCTCATTTTGGGCGGCCTTCATCCTGAGAGCGCGCCGTCCTTGAGCGTTTCCGCAATTTTGCTTAACAGCGGAAACAGCCACATGCGCCTTCAGAATTTGGAATGCCTAAGCGCGATGGGCTTTGAAAAAATTGTTTCCGTGGAAAACGACTCCAAAAACTACAACATCGAGGATTTCGCGCAAAAATTTCCCAGCGTGAAATTCATCGTTCCCTTGGAAAAGGCCGCGGACGGCGACTTGATTAATGTGGCCGTCTCGGAAATTCCGTCAAAGAGCTTTTTGGTTTTGCGAGATTCGCTTAACGTGACGCCGTCGCTTTTAAACGCCAACTTGGCGCAAAAGCTTTCCGCCGAAAACGTCTTTTGCGTCGCGCCAAGAATTTTTTCCAGGGCGGGGCAAAGCGTTCCCGTCCAGCTGATTCCAAGCGCAAAGAAGTCTGTTCTAAAAATAGAGTCGTCCATCTATGTGACGGACGGCGTTCCGACGATTTTTCCCTTCAATTATTTGGGGCTCTACGACACGCAAAAATTCAAGGACTTGGGCGGATACGACGGCGGCATAAAAAGCTCCTACTGGCAAAATTTGGACTTGTCTTTTCGCGCGTGGCTTTGGGGCGAAAGGATAAAAATTTCAACTTCGTTCACGATGACCTACGCGGAGGAAATCCCTTCTATGGACTCAACTCCCGATTTGTCGCAGCTGAGATTT
The DNA here is from genome assembly GCA_946411505.1 of uncultured Treponema sp. Lineage (GTDB taxonomy): Bacteria > Spirochaetota > Spirochaetia > Treponematales > Treponemataceae > Treponema_D. Next base: position 38,527 of record CAMKEG010000001.1, read on the forward strand.
TTCTTAAAGAACATGGCTCCTGTCTATAAAAACGAAAGGGCGGAAATTCCCGCCTTTAAGTTTTGGGGCTACAGGGCCAGGTCGTCTTGCGGGCTTTTTGAGGCTTTGAGCCAATTTTCGGACGCCCGCGCCTGGGTAAGAAAAAATCGCTGCCGCTTTAAGATGGACGCCTATAAATTAATTTCTGAATGGGGAAGCTTTTAATGGCGGCGGGCGTTTTCAAGAACATCGCGGTGATTGTCCAATGCCGCCTTTCTTCTACGCGGCTTCCGCAAAAGGCCCTTAAAATTTTGGGCTCAAAGGAATGCCTTTGCTGGACTTTGGACGCGATGAAAAAAGTCAAGGCCGCGCGGCATTTTTTGGCGTGCGACTACGACTCTCAAAAAGATTTGGAGCCTTTGGCAAAAAAATGCGGCTGGGAATTGTTCGCCGGCGACCGTGACGACGTGCTCGGCCGTTTTTGCTCCCTTGTAAAAAGCCGCTTTCCTGAATGCGACTTGATTGTCCGCGCGACCGGCGACAACCCCTTTTTGTTTTGGGAGGCCGCGCAAGAATCGATTTTGGACTTTGAGAAAAATCATTTTGAAGCCGATTACTTCACGTACTCGGGCCTTCCGCATGGAAGCGGAGTGGAGCTTTTTAAGGCCGCGTCAATAATAAGGGCCCAAAGCCTGACGGACTCTCCCTACGACAAGGAGCACGTCGGCCCCGCGCTTTACGGCCATCCTGAAAATTTTGTCTCCGTGTTCAAGCGCGCTCCGGATGAATTTTTCGCGCCGGAATTGCGGACTACGATAGACACGTTCGCGGACTACAAGCGGGCCGTCCGCCTCCAAGACTTTTTGTCCACCCAAAATGCGGGCGCGCCTTTTCGCGCCAAGGACGTCTTGGACGCGCTTAAAAATCCTTCGCTCCAAAAAACTGTCTTGCTAGTTCCAAGCGTCAAGGCGGGCAGGGGAACCGGCCATTTAAGGCGCGCCCTTTTTGTCGCCAAGGAAACCGGCGCCTTTGTCCACGTTCCCAACGGCGCGTCCTTAAAGGAGAGCGCGGCCTTGGTCAAAGAGGCTCTTGAAGGCGGCCTTAAAGAATGGCAGCTTGTCGAAACTTTGTCGGGCGGCTGGGACTTGGTCGCGCTTGACTTGTTCCGTTCCACAAAAGAGGAAATCAAGGCCTTTTCAAGGTTAGGCCCCCTTTGCTCTATTGACGACGGCGGCGCCTTTTCCCAAGCCTCGGACTATTTGCTTGACGTCATCCCCTCGATGCCAAGAAAAGCGGACAAAATCGGCCCAAACCTGATGTCGCCCGCCCTCGTCGAACTTCCCAAAAATCGAAGGGCGGACTTTCCAAAGAAAATAAAAAAAGTTTTGGCTTGCGTAGGCGGCGAGGACGCGCTCGGGCTTTCGGAAAGCGCCGGAAAAGCCTTGGCCGCGCTGGGCCTTCAAACAAGAGTCGTCAGCCCAAAGAATCCTGTTCCGGCCTTGCGCGAGTCATTGGCTCAATACGATTTGGTCGTAAGCCATTACGGCTTCACGGCCTTTGAGGCTGTCGCGGCCAATTGCGCCGTCCTCCTGCTTTCAAGCAGCGGCCTCCATAAAAAGCTTTCAAAAAAATACGGCTTCGTCTGCCTGGACAAAAAAGATTTGTCTCCCAAAAAGCTCAAGGCCCTTTTGGAAAAGCCGGAGCTTTTGGAAAACAAAAAATTCAAGGCGCTTCTTGCCTCCGCGCCTCTCGGCCTAGCAAAGCCTTTTGGCCTTGCTCAATCCGGTCTTTCGCCGCTTTCCTCATTTGTCCAAGAGCTTTCTTTTGCCGAAAAGTTTTCTTGCCCGATTTGCGGCCGGACGGAAGGCGCGGCCTTTGACAAGGTTGTCGCAAGGACAAGGAGCCACACTTTCCGCCGCTGCAAAAATTGCGGAGGCCTTTACCTTGCCTTTTCCTCCGACAGCCGCGTCCAGTACGAGGCCGACTATTTTGGAAGCGAGTACAAGGCGCAGTACGGCAGGACTTACTTGGACGACTTTGACTCGATAAAGGCCCAGGGCCTCCGCCGCGCCAAGATAATTTTGTCGGCCGGACATTTTTGCGGCAGTTCCGGGCCTTTAAAAAGCCCGCCCCGGCTCCTTGACATAGGCTGCGCGTACGGGCCGTTTTTGTCGGCCGCCAAAGACTTGGGCTTTGAGCCCTACGGAACCGACATTTCCCAAAGCGCCTTGGACTATGTGAAAAATTCGCTGGGCTTTTCCTGCGTCCTGTCGTCGTTCGCGGACTTTGACGTAAAAAAGCTTTTCGGCTTCGAGGCCTTTGACGCCGTCACCATGTGGTATGTCATAGAGCATTGCCGCGACCTAAAAAGCCTTTTGCTCCGGGTCAACGCTCTTTTAAGGAAAGACGGCGTCTTCGCTTTTTCCACGCCCAGCGCGCAAGGCGTGAGCGGCCGCTTCGACCGCAAGAATTTTTTTGAGCGAAGCCCGCGCGACCATTACACGCTTTGGGAGCCTTCAAGGGCCGCGTCGCTTTTGAAAAAGTTTGGCTTTAAGGTCGTGAAAGTCGTTCCCACCGGCATTCACCCGGAAAGAATTCCGATGTTAAAAAATCTTGCCCAAAAGCCTTTTATTTTTAAGCTTCTTTCGTTATTCTGTAAGAGGTTGGCGCTTGGCGACACGTTTGAAATCTATTGCAAAAAAACAAGGAGCGCGCGATGAAGGATTCGATTTTAATTTTGGGCGCCGGAACGATGCAGCGGCCGGCGATTTTGGCCTCTAAAAAGCTGGGCTTGGAAATCTATGTCGTTGACGCAAACCCGGACGCGCCTTGCGTGGCGGACGCCGACCACTTTGAGCGCATCGACTTGAAAAACCGCGACGAAATCGCCGACTACGCCCAAAGCCTTGCCGCCGGACAAAACTTGAAGGCTGTCTTCACGGCGGGAACCGATTTTAGCGCCAACGTCGCCTACGCCGCCCAAAAATGCGGCTTCAAGGGCCACAGCTACGAGGCCGCGGTCAACGCAAGCGACAAGGCCTTGATGCGCCAGTGCTTCAGGAACGCGCGGGTTCCCAGCCCCCATTTTATTTTGATTGAAAAAAAATATTTGAAGAACACTTTGACGACGCAAATGGTCGGCGGCTTGAAGTTTCCCTATGTGGTCAAGCCTGTCGACAACATGGGCGCCCGCGGCTGCCGCATGGTCAGAAACCGCGACGAGCTTTTTGCCGCCGTTGACGACGCCCTTAAGTTTTCCCGAAGCGGCCGCGCCCTCTTGGAAGAATGCATGGATGGGCCTGAGTTTTCGATAGACGCCATTGTCTATGACGGAACTTTCACGGTGACAGGATTCGCCGACAGGCACATATTTTTTGAGCCGTACTTTGTCGAGCTGGGCCACACAATGCCGACTAACATCGACTATCAAAAATACATCGAGCTTGTAAAAACTTTCGCGCTCGGAGCCAAGGCGCTGGGCCTTTCGCGCGGCGCGGCCAAGGCCGACATAAAGTGGACCGACAAGGGGCCGATGATTGGCGAAATCGCGGCGCGGCTTTCAGGCGGCTACATGTCGGGCTGGACTTTCCCTTATTCAAGCGACTTGAACCTTACGGAGCAAGCGATTGAGGTCGCGCTCGGACGGCGGCCCGAAGTCCTTGAGTCCTACCGCTTTCCGTTGTCGGTCGAAGGCGCGCCCTTCCAAATGTTCGCCTACAATTCACAGCGCTCGTCGGCGGAGCGCGCCTGGATTTCCATTCCGGGCCGCGTAAAGGAAGTGGTCGGCTTGGCGGACGCATCCAAGATACAGGGCGTAAGGGACATATTCCCAAGAGTCAAGGCCGGGGACCGGGTCGTCTTTCCGCGCAACAACGTGGAGAAGTGCGGCAACGTCGTTTCCGTCGCCGCGACTAGGGAGGAGGCCGTAAGCGCGGCCGAGCGCGCGATAAAGCGAATAACCGTCGTCTTGGAAAAAGGAAATCCGGAGACCGACGACTTTTTAAGGATGAAGCGGGCAAAAGAGGAGGGCGCCTTTCCACCCGAAGCCTTCCAGCTTCCCAAGGAAGTGGAGCGGGCCTTTAACTTTGAGCTTGACTGCGAGGCCGAGCGCAAGATAAGCGAGTTTGACTTGATTTCAAACTGCGTTCCGCATTCTTTGGTCTCGTGCCTGAAAATAAAGGATTGGAATTATTTGACGCTCGGCGAAACCATTGAAAAATTTGACAAAATGAATTTAAATCATGGAGAGTTGAACTACAAAAAATTTTGGCTCGCGTTGATTCGCGGCGGAATTCAGGGGGCTTTGTATGTTTCAAAATAAAATGAAGGCGGCGCGTTCTTTAGTTTTGTTCGCGCTTTTCGCGCTTTGCGGCCGCCTTTTCGCGCAAAGCCTTTCGCTTTTGGAACAGAGCGCGCAAAAGGGCCAGACCCTTTACTGGGACACATTGACGCAAAGCGGCGCCCTGGAAAAAAACGGAAAGCAAGTTTACTTCCGCGCCGGCTCAAACGTGATTTTGCTTGACAACGAGCGCTTCGCCTTCACCGACGCGCCGCAAGTTTCCGGCGGACAAATAATGGTCAGCCAAAAATTCATCCAAGACTCCGAGGAATGGTTTGAGCTAAGGTCCGCTGGCGGCGAAAACTTCAAGGTCGGCGCCATATTAATCGATCCCGGCCACGGAGGAAAAGACCCGGGCGCGTCGATGACGCATAAAATCAACGGAAAGAACGTCACGATAAAAGAAAAGGACGTCAACCTTTCCGTGGCCAAAATGCTCGCCGCCAGGCTAAGGACGGCCTATCCGCAAAAGCAAATCATAATGACGCGCGACAAGGACGTTTTCATAAGCCTCCAGCAGCGCACCGAAATCGCCAACTCCGTAAAGCTCAAGGACCACGAGGCCGTCCTTTACATTTCGATTCACGTCAACTCCTCGTTGGACAAAAAGGCGCGCGGCTACGAAGTTTGGTACCTTTCGCCCGGCTATCGAAGGACAGTCCTTGACCACGGCAAGGCGGACGACCCCAAGCTTTTCCCGATTTTAAATTCGATGATGGAAGAGGAGTACACCACGGAAAGCATTTTGATCGCCAAGTTCATAATGGACGGCCTTGCCGCGCAAATCGGAAACCTAAGCTCGCCGCGCGGCATCAAGGCGGAGGAATGGTTTGTCGTCCGCAATTCCAACATGCCCAGCGTTTTGGTGGAAGTGGGCTTTGTCTCCAACTACGAGGAGGCCAAGCTTTTGAACGACGAAAGCTACTTGCAAAAAACAGCCTTTGGAATATATAATGGAATCGCCGCTTTTGTGACGCACTTCGAGCGTTCGCGCGGCTTTACGGGAACAAAATGAATCTTAAGACTTTAATTCAAAAAATCAAGGGACCCAAGGAAATTCTCGCGGCGGCTCTTGCGGCAATCTTTGTCTTTTCGCTCGCGGCCTATTTGGCCAAGACTCCAAAAATCCGCTACAGCTTCCGCTTCCAGTCCGTGGACTCCGGGCGCGACAACATCGAGTGGCGGCTTTTGCCTTATAGAAAAGGCTCGCAAAAAGTTGTCCTTTATGTGGAGGAACTTTTGCTGGGCCCAAAAACGGAGCGCAGCCGCCCGGTGTTCTCTCCGGGAACGAGGGTGGATTTTTGCTTTGAACGCGGCAAGGTCCTTTACGTGGGCCTCACTCCGGCCTTGCTGGAGAAGTCCGGAAACGCCAGCGAAATCATGGACGGAATCCAGCTTTTCAAGAAGAACGTGCGTTCCGCTTTTCCAAAATTCAAGCAAATCGAGATATACATCGACAAAAAGGGTTTGATTGGAGATTAGGCTTTGCGCGGGGGGAACGGCAAAAAAAATATTTTTTTTTGCAAAAACCTTGACAAAATCCCTTTCTTATTAGATAATATTAGAAAATAGACAAGGCTACATCTATAAAAATAATTAAAGGAGTTTTTCAAATGAAGAGAACTTTCTATTTATTCGCGACAGCGCTTTTGCTCGCCGGTTCCTTGGCGTTCGCAGACGAGTCAATGCTCATCGACTTCACACAGCTTCAGGCTGACTGCTGCAACGATGACAACGGCAATCCGACGCAGAACAAACGCACTGTAATGGATTTCTCTGTTGCAGCCGGCGCCACGTTCACCGACGACCAAAAAGACTTGATGAAGACCTCTCTTGCATTGCCTGAATGGGAAGTTTCTCTCAACTCTTCCGCCCGCAATGTTGGAAGCCTCGCGGATTCAAGAGTTGTCGCCGCCCCTGTAAAGGACAGCGCCAACGTTCCGTTCGCCGGAAAGCAGGTTATGGGCGTTCGCGTCATTTTCCCCGACTGGGCCAGCAACGCAAACGCGGTCATCCACCCTGCGTTCGACATTCCCGCCTACGAGCCTTTGGCTGACGCCGACGACAACGGAGTTCGCCAGGAGCCCACAGACGAGCAGAAGGCTTCACAGAAGACTTTGTTCGAAGACGGCTTCGGAGTTGTAAAGAACGTCGGAACGCTCAAGTCAATCGCCGTCACTACAATGGGCATGAACTATCCTCACTCATTGTACGTTCTTCTTAAGGACAACGACAACATCGAGCGCCGCTACTTCATGGGCTACCTCGGATTCGACGGCTGGAAGACTTTGATTTGGAACAACCCCCAGTACATCTCTGAAATCCGCAACCGCGAAATTCGCGTATACCCGATTTATCCTCGCGGACTTCCTTTCGTGAAGTTCGCTGGTTTCCAGGTTTGCCGCGACGGAGCCCACATCGGCGGAAACTACATCGGATACTTCAAGGACGTAAAGGTAATTTACGACAAAGCCTTGCTTACATCTGACCGCGACATCGCTGACGAAGACCTTTGGGGAATCATCACAAAGAAAGAGTCAGAGCGCCAGACTGCCGAGATGCAGCGCTTCGGCAACAAGCAGGTCAACCGCTATCTCGAAAAGGCTAAGTTGGCCACAGAAACTGAGTTCTCTAGCAGCTTGAACGAAGGATCTTCTTCTAACGCTCAGCAGAACTCTGGAGAAGCCGCTTCAGCCAGCGAGCGCTAATTCTCAGGAAACTTAGTTTCTTAAAGTTAGCTTCAGCATAAGGGTTGCCCAAAATTGCGGCAACCCTTTTTTCTTTGTGTTTTTAGAAGGCGATATGGATTCATCAATGCCCAGCAAAAGCAACATAGAAGAGCGCTACAACTCTTACTATCCGATTTTTTCTTGCATTTTAAACAACATTCAAAATATGCTTGCTAGCGACTTGGATTTGAATCCTAGGCCAGTTCTAAAATCCAGGATAAAGTCTTTTAAAAGCTACTACGCCAAGGTCGTGCGCCAACGGTCGGACGAAATCTACCAAAAGGACCAGTTGGTTTGCTTGACCGACATGATTGGAATCCGCGTCGTATGCGCCTTTTTGGAGGACATTCCGAGCGTCGTCAAGCAGATTTCCAGCAAGTACCAAGTTCGTGAAATTGAGCGCAAGGGCGAAAGCATGAGCTTCAAGGAATTTGGCTACGAGTCCGTTCATGTTTTGATAGAGATTCCTCCTGAATGCCTTGACTTGAGCGTCTTGAATCCAGGCCTTGTGGCTAAGCTTCCGATTCCAAAAGAATTGTGCTGCGAAATTCAAGTGCGGACGATTTTGCAAGACGCTTGGGCGGAGGTGGAGCACGAGCTTATATACAAGACCGAGTTCACTCCCTTTGACGCGCCGCTTAGAAGAAAGTTGGCCTGCGTCAACGCCTCGCTTTCTTTGGCCGACACAATCTTTCAGGAAATCCGCGACTACCAAAAGAATTTTCAGCGCGCGGTTGACGAGCGGCGCGAAAGCTTTTACCAAAAGGCCGACGTCATCACTGACCAAGAAAACGGCTTGCAGGCTCCCGCCGCCGCCGAACAAAAGCCCGAGGAAATTGGCCGCGTAAGCCCCTATGTCCGTGGTACGATAGACGACATGATTTTGCGCGCCCTGCAGGCGCACAACAGCGGCAACTTGGATTTGGCGGTCAACATTTATTCGGAAATACTTTCCTCGTCGTCGCAGTTGAACGACACTGTCCTTTCGGTAATCCACAAGCACCGGGGAATGGCCTTCTTTGCCCAGAACAAGTACCAGGAGGCGCTTGACGATTTTGAAAAGAGCGCCAATTACGGAAAGGACAATTTCCGCTCGATTTATTACATGGGAATCGTTTACGGCGTCACCGGCCAAAACGAAAAGGCGCTTGAGGCCTTTACAAAGTCGCTTGAAATAAATTCGTTCCAGTCGCACGCCTATTACCGCCGGGCCTTGACTTACTACAATTTGTCGGACTTTCAAAAGTCGCTTGAGGACCTTAACGCCGCCAGCCGCCTTGGCTTGGACAACGACGAGTGCAAGGCCCTGCGCGCCAAGCTCAACAAAAAGTTCGACATGATGTAGCCGTTTTTTTTCGCGCCGCTACTTGACACTTTTTCTCTTTTGCGCTAATATCCCATTGTTGACTTTAAGTCAGCGTGTCTCCTTCGTCTAGTGGTTAGGACATCGGGTTTTCATCCCGACAACATGGGTTCAATTCCCGTAGGAGATGTGAACGGCGCGCAAAGCTTTTTGCTTTGGCGCTTTTTTTTTTGGGTGGGAAAAAATGAGGGCGGAAGAGCGGATTTCGATGCCGGCAATCATCAAAATGCGGCGCGAGATTCAAGACGCCGGCGGAAACGAAGTTTTTTTTGTCGGACAAATCAACGAAAACTGCATTGTCACTTCCATAAAAGCCTGCGCGCGCGGAAACGAGCATAGCGTGGGCGTAAACTTTTTTGAAACCCGCGAGCCCTGCGTCTTCATCCACAACCATCCCGGCGGAGACCTTACGCCAAGCAACGCGGACATGGCCGTGGCCAGCCGAGCCAATGAAAACCTTTGCGGCTTTTTTATAGTTGACAACGACGTTCAAAGCGTTTATGTCGTGATGGAGGCCGTTCCGCCAAAAAAATTGCTCGCCCTTGACGAGGACGAGGCGGCCTCGTACATACAGGAAGGCGGCCCCTTAAGCAAAATGTCGGACAGCTTTGAGGAGCGCGGCGTCCAAGTCGAGCTTTTGCGGAACATCGCCCGCGCCTTCAACGAAAACTCCGTCGCGGCCTTTGAGGCCGGAACTGGAGTCGGAAAAAGTTTCGCATATTTGATTCCGTCGATGCTTTGGGCCTTGAGAAACAAGGAGCGCGTCGTAATATCGACCGGAACAATCAACCTTCAGCAGCAGCTTAGCGAAAAGGACATTCCGGCCGCGAAGAAAATTTTGGGCGTTGACTTGAAGGCGGTTTTGCTTAAGGGCCGCAACAATTACGTGTGCCTGCGCCGCCTTGAGGAGCTTGGAAAGGAGCGCGACCTTTTTTCTACGGAAACCGAGGCCTTGGAAAAAATCGCCGAATGGGCGAAGACCAGTCCTAGCGGAAGCCGGAGCGACCTTTCGTTCAACCCAAGCGAAAACATTTGGGGCCGCGTTTGCTCGGAAAGCGACGCCTGCATGGGCATGCATTGCCCGTATCGCGACAAGTGCTTTGTGATGGCCGCGCGCAGGGAGGCGAGCGACGCCCAGCTTTTGGTCGTCAACCACCATCTTTTGTTCGCCGACATTGAAAGCCGGATGAACGCGGTGGGCTATGACGACGCGGCGGTTTTGCCGCCCTACAAGCGGATTGTTTTTGACGAGGCGCACGGAATTGAAAGCGCGGCCACAAGCTTTTTTAGCGAACAAGTGACGCGCTTTAAAATCATCAAGCAGCTTAACCTTTTGTACAGGGAGCGCCGCTCAAGCCTTGCGGGCTACATATTCACCTTGACGGCTCTTTCAAACGGCCCCGACAACACGGAGAAAGTGGGGGAGGCGGTCGGCCGCATAAAGGACTGCATTAAAAGCCTTGAAACCGCCGCCCTGGACCTTTTGGAAAACGAATGGACTTGCCGCCTTTACGAAAAAAACGCCGCGGCTTTTTCTCCGCTTCTTTCCTTGTTGACAAGCCTTGGAGGGGAGCTTAGCCGCCTTGTCGCCCTTGTCAGGGAAATTTGCGACAACGTTCCGGACGAGGACAAAACGGAAAACGCCTACTGGGAGACAAAGGCCGTCGCGCGGCGTTTGGAGGACGCGGCGGGCGTATGCAAGGACTTTAGCTTTTGGGACGAAAAGCGCGACCAAGTTTTTTGGATGCAAAAGCAGCGGCTTAACGAGGAATTTGCCAAGGACGGGCTTCCGTTTTACGTCACGTTTTCCCGCACGCCCTTGGACATCGCGCCCTTGATGAACACCGGAGTCTTTGAGCCGATGGAAAGCGTCGTTTGCGCGAGCGCCACCTTGAAGATTGCCGGCGGCTTTGACTTTTGGATAAGAAGGACCGGCCTTTCCTTTGTGGATGAGGAGAGGATGAAAACGGCGGCCTTTGACTCTCCCTTTCCATACGACAAAAACGTCCTTTTTGCCTGCCCCAAGGACATTCCCTTTCCTGACAGCATAGAGTTCCAGCAATACGTGGAGCTTTCCCTGATAAAGCTTATAAACGCCTCAAAAGGCCGCGCTCTCGTTTTGTTCACTTCCTACGATTCCCTAAAATCCGCCTACAGCACGTGCCAATACGAGCTTTCCAAGAACGGAATAAACGTCTTCAAGCAGGGGGACGACGACCGCTTCAGGCTCTTGGACAAGTTCAAAAACGACGAGACGAGCGCCCTTTTTGCCACCGACTCCTTTTGGCAAGGCATCGACGTTCCGGGCAGCTCCTTGAGCCAAGTGATTATCGTAAAGCTTCCCTTTAGCGTGCCCAACGACCCCGTTTTTGCGGCCCGGGCGGAAGAGGTTGAGCGGCGCGGCGGCTCGTCTTTCATGGAGCTGAGCGTTCCCGAGGCGGTGATAAAATTTAGGCAGGGCTTTGGCCGTCTGGCGCGCCGGTCCACCGACAAGGGTGCGGTTGTCGTCCTTGACCGCCGCGTGATGGAAAAGCGCTACGGCCGCATTTTTTTGGACAGCCTTCCCAAAACTATGCGAATGTATTCAAGCCTTGCGGAAATAACGGCCGCCGTCGAGGAGCTTTTGGGCGATTGACGCGCTTGGCGTCTTGGCGCCGCTTTCAATTTATTTTTTTTAGTAGACAATTTTTAGATAGTATGTTATAATTGAAATTCAGGGAAGAGTGCTTCCTTTTACAATGGAGTAAAATACATAGATGGCGTCCGGAAAAAAATTCATGCTCGACTTGCCGCTCAAAATAATTTTGACGGAAGATGGAACTTCAAATTTCATTAGTCATAAAAAGAAGCTTCTTCGAATCAAGATGGCTGACAATGTCGAAGAGTATGGAATTTCCCTTAACAAATTTTCGCCCCAGTCAATCCAAAACATGATTTTGATTGACTACATTTCCAAAATTGAAATCTCAATGTCGGAATTTGTCTCCAAGCGTCAGGAAATCATGGACCTTTCAAAGCTGGTCGTTTACTCCGTCATGTACAAGCAGTTTGACCGCGAGATTTTCCAGGCTCTTATCGAGACGGACTGCGTCAGAAAATACAACCGTACGCACGCTGGAAGCCTCATCGACGAAAAGACCCAAATATCCGACAAGCAGCTGCGCGCCGAGCTTTCAAACAAAAACGCCTTGATTGACCAAGTGCGAAAAAACATTTTGACTCCGATTTGGAAAAACGTCATGACCAACAAGGAGTATTCGGCGGAAGAAAAGAACATCTATCTTTTGATGTCGGAAAAATTCATGAACCGCCTGAGCCTGCTCAACTGGCACATTTTCACCTTGTTCCACAAGGACGAGGGCTTCGCGGAATTGGTGAGCCAAACAAGAATGGTCCTTTCGCGCTACATGGACAAGAGCCGCGTGGCCGACTACATTTCCACTATGATCATGGAATTGGCCTTGAACAGCGAAAACACCAACATCACAAAAGAAGCGCAAAACATGTATCCCGGCAGGGACGACATCAACATGCTTATCCTTGACCCCGACGTCCGCAAGAAAATTGTCCACGAGCTTGAGGCCAAGGGCGAGTTGGTTTTCTTGAGCTGGAAGTTGGGCGGCGGCTCCACCTCAATCGGAAAGCAGGGCCGCTTGCAAATTACTATTTACAACAAGACCGACGAGTTCCAGGAAGTCAAGGACACGATTGACGCGGCCCAGCAGGCCAACACCAACAAGCGCTCCCTCGTTGATTTCTACCGCGAAATGCCGGAAGGCCAGGAAGGAACCGACTTGGGAATGTACTACCTTTCGTATCTTGACGACGCGTGCAAAAAGGTCAAGGTTAAGTTTGACTCGTTGGTGAACCAGTTCTCCGCCAACGACTTGACGGTTATCACGCTCACATTCAACTTCTAGTATGAACAAGCCTCCGCCTGAAACTAATTGCCGCCGGCCGTCTTCGTTTTTTGCCTTTGCCGCAGCCTTTTTTTGGGGGTCGGCCTTGTGCGCGGCGGCTTTTTGCTCTTGTTCCGACGATCCGATAAACTTTTCTTATGTCCAACCGTATTTTGTTCTGGATTGGGAGGACGCCGAGGCTTTGCCCAAGCAGCGGCTGAGCGTTTTTATCAATTTTTCGTCAAATGTAAGGCGCCTGGATTCGTTCTCCGTAAAAAACTCAAATTATTTGTGGAATGTCGAGGCGCCCGTCTTGCTGCAAGCCGGCGACAGGCAGTGGGCGGGCAGCGTCCATTTGGAGCCGCCTGTTTTTTTGAACGGCGAGGCCGGTTCCTTTTCAAGCGGGCTTTATGAGGTTGAGTGCGTTGACGCCGCCGGAAAATCCTCAAAGGGAAATTTTTCCCTTGGATACAACGCGGCGCTTTTTGAAGCCAAGGCGGACGATGTTGAGAAAATCTTGAGCGGTCCGATGAAAAGGGTGGCCGTGTATTCCGAAAGCTCAGAACTTTTGTACTTTGACGTCGAGAAGCCGGAATGGCTGTCCGACGAGAGCGTTTTTAAGTCTGTGAAAAATTCTTCTTTTTTGAGAAGGACATTGACGGCAGGAAATGTAATTTGTTTTATGCCAAAAATATACAAGGATGGAGAAAAGTCTGATGGACTTGAGTGACAGTTCCGGCGACGCGCCGGGCGATTCGACAAGCGAAAATTCATTTTATCGAACGATTAAAACCTATGTGATGAGGGCCGGCCGAATGACCGCCGCGCAGGAAAAGGCCTACAACGAGCTTTCGCACATTTATTGCGTTCCCTTCCAAGAAACGCCCTTGAATTTTGTCGAGATTTTTGGAAACACAAATCCGATTGTCGTGGAAATCGGCTTTGGAATGGGCGCGGCGACAATTCAAATGGCAAAGGAAAATCCCAACATAAACTATTTGGGAATAGAAGTCCACAAGCCCGGCGTGGGCCGCGTTTTGAGCGAAATCCGCGCGAACGACTTGAAAAACCTTTACGTGATTGAGCATGACGCGCTTGACGTTTTGGAAAAAATGATTGGCGAAAACTCCGTGGACGGCTTTCACGTTTTCTTTCCCGACCCTTGGCCAAAGAAAAAGCACCACAAGCGCCGCCTTATGAGAAGGCCCAACACAAACTTGCTGCAAAAAAAATTGCGCGAGGGCGGCTACCTTTACATGTGCACCGATTGGGAGGAATACGCCCAAGAGGCCCTTGAAGAGCTAATGGCGACGGAAGGCCTTAAAAACAAATACGAAGCCTTCGCTCCCCACCAAGAGTGGCGGCCAATGACAAAGTTTGAGCGGAAGGGAATCGAGGCCGGCCGCGAAATTCGCGAGCTGTTTTTTGTTAAGGATTAGCGGCAATATAAGCGGACGCAAGCCAAAAAGCGTTCGCTGGCCGCATAAGCGGCAACATCCGCGCTCGTGACTCAACTCGCGCGGACAGCCGTACTGATGGAGGGTTCTTATGGCCGACTTGTTCGAAAGCGCCCGCATAGACGAGCTTGCTTCTCTTATAAAAAAATACCAGGACTCCTACTACAACGGCGAGGCCGAAATCGAGGACGCCGAATTTGACAAGCTTTGGGACGAGCTAAAGGCCCTTGACCCAAACAATCCAATCCTAAAAAAAGTCGGCGCCGATTCGGGAAACTTTGAAAAGGCCGCGCACGTTATGCCGATGGGAAGCCAGGAAAAGGCCGCCGACCCCGAGCAGTTTTTGGCCTGGGCTCAAAAGCATGTTTACCCCGAATACTTGGTTGAATACAAGCTGGACGGCGCTTCGCTTGAGCTTCAGTACCAAAAGGGCCGCCTTGTCCGCGCTGTGACCAGAGGCGACGGCTCTGTCGGCGACGACATAACGGCAAACGCAAAAAAAATGAAGGGCGTTTTAAGCGTCTTGGAAAAGTCGCCTGACTTTACCGGAGGAGTTCGCGGCGAGGTCATCATGACCCACAGCGTCCACAAAAAATATTTTTCCGACAAGGCCAATTGCCGCAACGCCGCCAACGGCCTTATGAAGCGTAAGGACGGCGAAAAATCGGAGTTCCTTTGCCTTATAACTTACGACGCGCTTGCGACTGACGGCGGCGCGAATCCCTTTAAGGACGAAGAGGAAAAAATAGCTTGGCTTGTCCAAAACGGCTTTGAAAGCGTTCCCCTTAAGATTTGCAAAAGCCCGGAGGAAGTCATAGACTACCGCGCCGCCGTCATGGAAAAGCGGCCAAGCTTGGAATACGACATCGACGGCCTTGTAATAAAGGAGCGCGAGATAAACCTTGACGACGCAAGCCGCGCCCGCCCCGACAGGCAGATAGCCTTTAAGTTTTCGCTTGAAGAGGCGGTGAGCGTAGTGCGCGATGTTGAATGGAGCGAAAACGGCGCGACTTACACGCCTGTCGCGATTTTTGACGCGGTTCAGCTTGCCGGAACGACAGTCCAGCGCGCGAGCCTTGCAAACCCCGACACGCTAAGAAAGCTAGGCGTCCAAATCGGAAGCCATGTTGTTGTCGTAAAGCGCGGCGAAATCATTCCAAAAATCGTGGGGCTGGTCGCGCATGAGGACGACGCCAAAAACTGCAAGCCGATTGTCTTTCCAAAAAAATGCTCGGTTTGCGGCGCCTCTCTTATGGACACGCCAAGCCGCCTTTACTGTCCCAACAAGGCTTGCCCCAAGCGAGTCCTGCACCAAATCTTTAAGTGGATTGAATGCGCCGACATACGCGAAATGGGCGACGCTTTGGTAAACGCGCTTTTTAACGACAAAAAGCTGCGTTCGATTTCCGACATTTACTCTTTGGACGAAGCGGCGCTTACGCCTTACTTTTTAAACCAAGAAAGCATCGAAAAGGAAAAGAATTCTCTTGGAGCCAAGAACGTCGTCGCGTCGATAAAGGCGCATTCCACGTTAAGCCTTGCGCAATTTGTGGCGGGCTTTGACATTGAGGGTATCGGCGAGCAAATGGTGGAGAAGGCGGTAGAAGGCGGCTTTGACAGCCTTGAAAAGCTTTTGTCCGCCACGCCGGAGGAATTTGAAAGCGTTTACGGCTTTGCCCAAATCACCGCCGCCGCCTTCGCGCAAGGCTTGGCCGAGAACGCCGCCGAAATGCGCTCTTTGGCCAAAAGCGGCGCGATAACGATAAAGGAAAAAAAATCCGGCGCCTTGGCAGGCCTTTCATTTTGCTTTACCGGCGAGCTAAAGACAATGAAGCGCGCGGACGCGGAAGCCTTGGTAAAAGAGAAGGGCGGCTCGGCAAAAAGTTCTGTCACAAAGGATTTGTCATATCTAGTCACAAACGATAAAAATAGCGGCTCTGGCAAAAACGCCAAAGCCGCCAAATTTGGAATCCAGATTATTGACGAAGATGAATTCTTAAGGCTCGTTAAATGACCAATCGTTTTCGATAAAATAGTCGGGGTTTACGATTACCGAGTTAAGCCTGACTTCCCAGTGCAAGTGGGGGCCTGTGGCGAATCCTGTCGCGCCGCTTAGTCCCAACAAGTCGCCCTGCTGGACGTTTTGTCCTTCCTTGACTTTTAGCTGGCTTAAATGGTAGTACATCGAGTAAAGGCCCGGAAGGTGCTCTATTATGACAGTCCAGCCGGTCGCGATGCGGTTTTCGGCAAGCATGACTTTGCCGCTAGCCGGCGCGACGATTTCCGTTCCTGTCGGAATGCCGTAGTCGATTCCGGCGTGGGTTGTCGTGCTTTCCTTTCCGCTTGGGTATTTGTAAATGATTCGTTCCGCGAACGCCGTTGTGCGGCGGGTGGACTTTACCGGCGGAACAAAGCGCTTTAAGTTGCATGCGCCGTCCTTGTTTGTTGAATTGATTATGTCGTTCAGCTTTTTTGACTGCGCCACTTTTTCCGGGCTTGTGTTTTTTGAGATGCTGTTCATCGTTTGGTTAAGCGTGATGACGCCGCTTTCAAAATTTTTTTCTCCAATGTCAAGGGGCAGCTCAAACGATTTTTCCTTTTCGTCGTTGGTTTTGTACAGAACGGCGATTTTGCAGGCGCCGCTTTTTGCCCAGCTGGAAATTGGAAGGCCGGCCATGTAGTCAAGCAAGCCTTTTTTGTCGTTGACAAGAAAAAAATCGCTCGCGCCGATTGTTTTGTCTTCGCTTATGATTTCGGCTTTTGCCGACTGGATGAAATTTTTTCTTTTTGTCTTGATGTTCTCAAAGCGCATCCTTATAAAAACAGGGTCGCCAGGAAGAACGCTGTCGTTGTAGTCCAGGCTGATGCTGTATTGGCTTCCGTCAAAGCGCGCGTTTTTGGCAAAAGCCGAGGCCGCCGCAAGGGCGAGCGCAAGGAATGCCAATGTTATTTTTGCAATTTTCATTTTAAACTCCGTCACTTTATTATCGACACATTGGCGGCAAATTTTATTGCTTGCAAGAATAAAAATTGAAAGATTGCCGCGTAAGTCGCAACGCTTCGCTTGCGGATTTTTTGTAAATGCGCTAGAATAGTCAGGATATATTCAATTAAAGGAGCTTTGTTTTGTATAAGCCGGTAGATCCCAAAGCGGAATTTCCCAAGCAGGAAGAAGAAATCTTAAAATATTGGAGCGACAACGACATCTTTAAAAAGTCCATCTCCCAGCGCGAGGGCGCGGAAGAGTTCATCTTTTACGACGGACCGCCCTTTGCAACGGGCCTTCCTCACTTTGGCCACTTCATTCCTTCGACAATAAAAGACATCATTCCCCGATACCAGACTATGCGCGGAAAGCGCGTAGACCGCCGCTTTGGCTGGGACTGCCACGGCCTTCCGGTGGAAAATTTGATAGAAAAAGAGCTTGGAATCAACTCCAAGCATGAAATCGAAGAGTACGGCGTGGCAAACTTCAACGAAAAGTGCCGCGCTTCTGTCCTTAAATACACGGGCGAATGGCGAAAAACCATCACTCGCATGGGCCGCTGGGTTGACTTTGACCGCGACTACAAGACGATGAACCCCGACTATATGGAGTCGATTTGGTGGGTTGCAAAAAGCCTTTGGGACAAGGGCTTGATTTACGAGGGAAAGTACATCCTTCCTTACTGCCCGCGCTGTTCCACTGTTCTTTCAAGCCACGAATTGGCGCAGGGCTACAAGGAAGTCCAAGACCCGGCGATTACGATTCGCTTTAAGATTACCGCCGCGCCAAAGGGAATTGACGACCCAAGCTTGGCTGACGGAAAGACATACTTTTTGGCCTGGACAACGACTCCGTGGACGCTGCCTTCTAACCAAGGCTTGGCGATGGGCCCGGACATCGACTACGTAAAAATCTTGGACAAGGATTCTGGCGACCATTACATCTTGGCCGAAAGCCGCCTTGGCGCCTACTACAAGGACGCGGCCGAATACGAGGTGGTCTACAAGAAAAAGGGAAAGGACTTTGTCGGCGCAAAATACGAGCCGCTCTTTCCTTACTTTGAAAAGCTTTCCAAAAACGAAGACGGCTCAGACGGCGCCTTTAGGCTCTTTAACGCCGACTACGTTTCGACGGAAGACGGAACTGGCATCGTCCACTTGGCTCCCAGCTTTGGCGAAGACGACAGCCAAGTCTTTAAAAAGGAAAACGCCGGAAAAGACGCGAAGGCGCAGATTCCTTTTGTGGAGCCGATTGACGCCGAATGCAAATTCACAAAGGAAGTTCCCGACTACCAAGGCCGCTTTGTAAAGGAAGCGGACAAGGACATCATGGACCGCCTTAAAAAAGAAGGAAAGCTTGTAAAGCGCGACCAAATAAAGCACCAATACCCGCACTGCTGGAGATGCGGCTCTCCGCTGATTTACCGCGGAATCGGAAGCTGGTTCGTAAAGGTCGCCGGAAAGAACGACAAGCTTTTAAAGGCCAACAGCCAAATCAAATGGCAGCCGGGCCACATAAAGGAAGGCCGCTTCGGAAAGTGGCTTGAAGGCGCTCGCGACTGGGCCGTAAGCCGAAACCGCTATTGGGGAAACCCGATTCCGATTTGGAAGTGCCCCGACTGCGGAAAAACTGTATGCGTCGGAAGCCGCCAAGAGCTAAAGGAGCTTAGCGGAATTTATCCCGACGACTTGCACAAGCAGTTTGTGGACAAAATTGAAATCCCATGTTCTTGCGGCGGCAAGATGAAGCGCATTCCCGAAGTCTTTGACTGCTGGTTTGAGTCGGGCAGCATGCCTTACGCGCAGCTTCACTATCCCTTTGAGAACAAGGAGTTTTTTGAAAAGCATTTCCCCGCCGACTTCATCAGCGAAGGCCTTGACCAAACGCGCGGCTGGTTCTACACGCTCACGGTTTTGGCCGCCGAGCTTTTTGACAAGCCCGCATTCAAAAACTGCATCGTAAACGGCTTGGTTTTGGCAAGCGACGGCCGCAAGATGTCCAAGTCGCTCAAAAACTACACCGACCCTGTAGAAGCGATAAACATGTTCGGAGCGGACGCCTTGCGCTTGTTCCTGATGCACTCGGCGGTGGTGAAGGCCGACGACCTTCGCTATTCCGACGACGGAGTAAAGGAAGTCCTTAAGTCGATCTTGATTCCGCTTTGGAACAGCTACTCGTTCTTTGTCACATACGCCAACATCGACAAGATTCAGCCCAACGGAAAGCTGTTTGAAAAAGCCTTGCCGCAAAATCCGCTTGACCGCTGGATTTTGAGCGTGACCCAGTCTTTGGTGAAGAACGTGGGCGAGGCTCTTGACGACTACGACCTTAGCGGAGCGATTGACCCGATCGTGGCCTTCATCGACCAGCTGAACAACTGGTACATCCGCCGAAGCCGCCGCCGCTTTTGGAAGAGCGAAAACGATTCCGACAAGTCGGAAGCCTACGAGGCCTTGTACTTGGCGCTTAAGACATTCGCGCAAGTCAGCGCTCCCTTCGTTCCCTTTATCGCCGAGCAGATTTGGCAAAACCTAAAAGTCTCTGGCGACGCCGAAAGCGTTCACCTTAGCGACTGGCCGGCCTACAATGAGGCTTGGCATGACCAGGCCCTTGAGTTCAAGATGGCCACCGTTCAAAAGGCCGTGTCAATGGGCCACAGCCTTAGAAACCAGTTCAACATAAAGAACCGCCAGCCCTTGGCCGCCGTCGCCCTTGTGACGCGCGACGCCGAGGAAAAGAAAGTCTTGGCCGAGATGGAAGACGCGATTCGCGAAGAGCTTAACGTAAAGAAAGTCGTTTTCCATGACCGCGAGGACGAGCTTGTCGAATACAAGGCCAAGGCCAACTTTAAGGTTCTTGGAAAAGAGCTTGGCGGCTTGATGAAGCTTGCCGCCACAAAAATCGCCGCGCTTGGCCAGGAAGAAATCCAGTCAATCTTGGACGGCTCAAAGCTTTCTCTTGACGTTGAAGGAAAGAGCGTCGACTTGACCGAAGAAAAAATCATCGTCGAGCGAATCGAAAAGGAAGGCCTTAAGGTTGTCAACGACGGAACGCTTACCGTGGGTCTTGAGACCAACATCACCGACGAGCTTAAGAAGGAAGGCTGGGCGCGCGACTTGGTTCGCGGTATCCAAAACCTCCGCAAGGAATCCGGCCTTAGCGTTACCGACCGAATCAAGCTTATGGTCTTTGGCGACGACGAGCTTAAGGACGCGTGGACAATGTTCGCGGACTTTGTGGCCGGCGAAACCTTGGCCGCGAGCGCCGAGTGGACCGCGGTTGACGGCGGCGTTGTGATTGACGCCGACGACAAAAAATGGAGCGTCAAAATTGAAAAGAACTAGCGCTTTCGTATTTGCGGCCGCGGCTCTTTCCGCTTTTTTGTTCTTGGCCTCGTGCGCCACAGTGGCCGGAAAAAGCGTCAAGGTCAACGCCTTTGACACCCTTGATTCGGACGCCTTGGTTTATATGAGCGTTCCGGTGGGCGTTCACAGCGAGTTGACAAACGGCATCTTAAAGGCGATGATTGGAAACGACGTTTCGGACAAGTACATAAAGAACGTCACCGACAGCATTTCGCGCGTTTATGTCGGAATCGGAAGCCCTGAGAATCGAAACCGCCTTCAAGTGGCTTGCGACGGAACGATGTCGACGGCCTCAAAATTGGCCTTGGCCACAAGCGGATATTTTGACAAACATGTTCAAAACGTCAACATGGCCGGCCTTTATCAAGTGTACACGGAAAAAAGGTCTGGAATTAAAATCTGCGTTCCGGGAAGCGACTTGATTTTGCTTGGAAGCGACATCGCTCCGCAAATAAAGAGGTATGACATTGAGGCCAACTCGCAGATTGTCTCAAGCTTCGTTTCCGTGGAAAACATGAACGATGTTGAATGGAAGGAGAGCGAGGCCTATAAGTTTGTGGGGGACGCCGAGACAAACAACGTTCGCCTTTTTATGAACAAGCCGATGTCGTTCATCACAAATCTTTTGGGAACAAGCCTTTCGTCCGCTATTTTCCAATTGAACTACATAGAGGGCGAGTTTACAAAGTTGCCTTCAGGAAAGTATTCCGTTGACCTTAACATGGAATTTTCAAAGGACAACTTAATCGCAAAGGCCGCGGCCTTCCTTAAGGTCGCGCTTTTGATGACAGACTCAAAGGTCGTTCAAAACGACGAGCGCCATCTTTCCGTCCAAGGAATTCAAGTGTCGCTCTCTCAAATGCAAAAAATGCTCGGCATAAATTAACGGTAAAAATATAGGAGGCAATTATGGCGGAAGACAAAATTATTCTAAAAGCGGAAGACCTTGACGGCTATCTTACGGAAGGCGACCAGGCCGACCTTAAAAACTTGGCCGCAATGTACGAAGAGACGATGAAGGCTTTCGCGCCTCTTGACCAAGCCAAGACCATCGAACAGTTTGACAAGATGGGCCATGTGATGCAGGACATCCTTAAAAAGCATCCCTCAATCAAAGTTTTTTCTTTTGAAACGGAGGAGGGAAGCCACGCCGAGGCAAGCCACGTAATCTCTAAGCTGCGCAACATCAAGACAGGAAACCACGAGTTTGTCTACTACACCCAGCGCGCGTACGAAATGCTTTTTAGGCTTGCCTACACTGGCCCGCATTCCGACAAAAAGAACTACATCGTCACTCCAACGCCGGTCAACAATCCCGTGCAAAATTACGCGGTGCACAAGATTCCTGACATTGACTCGGAGATTTCCAATTCCGTAATGTGCGTCATGTTGCGCGGCGCCCTTTTGCCCAGCATAATCATGTCAAAGGAAATAGAGGAGTATTCCTCAAACGGATACGTCACGCCGTTCGCGCTCTTTAAAATCAACCGCGACGACACCAAGCACGAAAACGACATGCAGTACATTCTTGACTTAAAGAAGTCCTTCTTCAACCTTGAGCAGTTGGACGGAAAGGACTTGATTTTCGCCGACCCGATGAACGCCACGGGCGGCTCCCTTGTGACTGTCGTAAAATACCTTCAAAGCCAAGGCGTCAAGCCGCGCTCAATCAAGTTCTTCAACATCATCTCGGCGCTAAAGGGCTCTTTGCGCATCAGCCGCGCGCTTGAAAATTGCGTCTGCTACACATTGTGGATGGATCCGGCCCTTAACAAGAGCGCCTACATCATGCCGGGCCTTGGCGACGCCGGAGACCGCCTTAACGGCTGCGACAAAAAGGAAAATCCCCGCAACATCATTCGCCTTATCGCCAATTACGGAAGCACCATCAACGGTTTGTACAACTCGCAGCTTGCCGAAATTGAGTCGATGGTTTTGGACAAAAACTGATGTCAAGAAGCGCCGCCTTAATCGCGATTTTTTTGCTGGGATTCGCCTCTTGCAGCACGACTCAATTTTTGGTTCCTGGAGCCAAGAAAGTCGCGATTGGAAATATTTATGTTGAGTATTACAACATAGCCGAGGAATACGCAAAAATTCCCAATTACACAAAGGCGGCGGAGTTTTATCTAAAGGCCGCCAGCAACAAGCAAATTTCAAACGCCGCTTATTTTAAGGCGGGACGGTCTTACGCCCTGGCAAAAAATTGGGAGAAGGCGCTTGAGGTTTATTCGGAAATTCAAAGGCATGACAAGGACAATCTCAGCGTAAAGGAAAGTTTGGCTTACATCTACGCGATGAGCAATGACTTTGAAAAGGCGGAGCGTCTGTACCTTGAGCTGATAACGACAAATCCCAACGTTGCCCAGACCTTGGTTAACTATACGATTGTTCTTGTTACCTTGGAAAAGTACGAGGAAGCCGCAAAGCAGCTTGAAGTGATAAAAGAAAAATTTCCCGACGAAGAAAAAATCTCTTCTTTGGAAGAAAAAATCAAGGCGGCCCTTACGCCTCCGACAAACCAAAGCGAAGGGCAAATTCCGCCGGAATTGCAGCAGCCAGAGTTTGACTCAGGCTCCGGCAAAGTAGTCCCTTAAATCATTCTTCCGTTGTTTCTGCGGCGGCTTCTGTCGTTTGGCCGCCAATAAATTTGCGGTACTTGTCAGGATCCACCCTAAAAGCGATTATAGGAGAGTCCTCTTTTTCGCCGGCATGAAGCAAGGCTTGTTCGGCTTCGTTCTTCAGGCGCTCGGCGGAAATCAGGCGCAGGGAGCGGCTTGAGATTCCGATTTGCGGCTTTGTCTTTTCGCCTGCCGCCGTCAAGGTTCCCAGCAAGTTTGAGTGAAGGACTTCCGCGCTTTGCAAGGCTTGGTCAATGTCCTTGTTTTGCACTATGACGGCAAAAGCGTCTTCCTTATACTCAAAAATAAAGTCTTTGAACTGGAAGAAGTCCAGCAAACTTTGGCAAATGTTTCCGTAGTAGTCCGATTCTTTTGTCATGCCGGGAATTTTTATGATTGCAAGGGCCAAATCGTGCTCGCTTGACGCGGCCCTCACCAATTCCGACTCAAGCCTGGCGTTAAGGTAAGACTCCCAGCCAAAGCCGCTTGTAGGGGAGAACAAGCCTTGCTCTCCTCTTGGCGCCGGAATGTCGTTGTCTTCCTGCGCCTCGCCTTGGCCTTCGGGCATTTGCGCCTGCTGGTCGGCGTAAGCGTTTTCAAGTGGATTGTAGTCAACCTTTTCGTCCTCGCTTGTTTCCTTTTCCAAGCCGTCCTGTTCCGGCTCCTCGCTTTGTTCGGGCGCGGCGTCGGCGGGAGCCTCTTCCTTTGTGTCGGCCTCTTCGTCAAAGAGGGATTCGCCAAAATCGTCCTTTACGTCAGTTTCCTTAAAGTTGACGTCGTCTTCGGATTTTTCTGAGACGCCAAGGTAAAGGTACATCAACAAGACGCAGGCGGCCAAGGTTCCTGCCAAGATTGCGATGAAGGCGATTTTTGCCCTGTAAAAAATGATTGCCGGGGGAACCGTGTAAATGCCGGCGCTCAAGCGGATGTCCGCGCCGTCTCCGCCGACAATCCTTGTGCTGAACGTCTTTACAAAGGCGGAAGTTTGCGACGCCCCGTTCATAGGATATTTGTAGGCTTCCTTTCCGTTGACCTCTAGGGAGATGGAGTCAAAGATGTCGGGCGAGCCGACGGCGGAATTGAAAAGATTTAGAAATTCTTTTGAGCCGCTTGCGTATATTCCGCTGGCTTCCGCCGCTCGGGAAGACAGCTTTTCAAATTTGGCTCCGGCGACCTTCAAGCCGGATTTATAGTCTGAATAAACGCAGACGCCCAATGCAATGATTGTCACGATGAAAACGCCGGCTATAGCCAGCGTCGCGATTGTTATGCCCCTCTTCTTCATATCCTGCTATTATACAATAGAATTCTTTCTAGCGCAAGTTTTTTCGCTTCTTTTGTTGAAATTTTATTGGCTCCGGCCTTGTTCCTGCAAAAGGCCATGTAGGGCAAAAGCGCGGAAAGTTGCGGCAAAAGCTCGTCGCTGTTTTCAATTTCCTCAAGGCCGCTTTTTAACGCGGCCTTAAATTTGTCAAAGTCCATTTTGTTTTGGCTTAGAATTTTTTTGTTTTGCCCGCATGAAAGCTTGCAATGGTAGTCAAAGCCCTTTCTGCAGAAATTTTCCTTTCCCAAAAATTCTTCCAATGAATTTTGGTATGAAAGCAGAACCTCGTTTTGCAAAAAACCGGCGGCGTTTTTTTGGAGCGGCGTCCTGAACATCAACCTTGCGTAGGCGCTTTGGCTGTTATGGACGCGGCTTTCATCCTTCTTGTAAAGGTCGTCCAAGTAGCTTCCCCTGGCGTATGGCTTTCCTTGCGAGTAGGCGAAGTCCGCGCCAAAAATTTCAATGTCGGAAAAGCCGCAATTTTTGGCAAAGTCCAGCGCCGCCATCGTCACCGTGCCGCCGCCGCTTTGAAGCCTTGCGAACGGGTTTTCGCAGCAAAGCCCCGCCAACGTAATTAATGGATGGCCGCCGTTTGAAAAAATAATCTTCCCGCCCTTATTATAAACAAAATTCGCGATTGAATGGTTTGCGGCCAAGTCCAGGACAAAAATTGTGTCCTTGTCAAAAGGCGCGTTGAAATGCTCCGCGCTCAAGGCTTGCGCGTCAATCGAGACGGCGGCGTCGACTTTAATGTTCCTTCGCTTCAAAATTTTGTAGCCGGTGTCGGTCGCTATTACAAAATATTTTTCCCTTCGCTCTTCAAGCGTCTTTAGGCTTTGGTCAAGGCTGGGGCCGGCGGCGATTATGGCCGCCGTCTTTTCCGTGTCAACATCGATTTCCTTGCGCGGCGACTCTTGCGATTTTTTTAGCGTTTGCAAGTTGCAAAAAATGTTTTTTTGCCAAAGGCCGCCAAAGCGCGCCTGCACTGAATAATCCGCGCTCACTTTTTTTAGGCAGCCCTTTATTCTTTCCATGACGCTTTGGCACAGGCTTTCGTCTTCCTGCGCCCAAGGCCTTAAGGCCGCGATTTGCAAGTCCCCGTAATAGGCCGGCAAATAATTGTTGACAATCGCTTCCTCCAAATCGTTGGGGCGGGCGGCGGCGCAAAAAATAACCCTGCCGTCCCTAAACAGCTCGGAAACGCAAGGAATGTTTGTTTTTAAAAAATCCAGGTCTTCAAGACTGTTTTCAACCGCTATGATTTTTGAGCTGGGGTTTCTTTCAAGCAATGACTGTATGTGGTATCCGCCGCCCGCTCCTAAAATTATCGCGAACGAAAAATTTTGCGCTTGCGGCAAAAAGTTTTGGGCTTCCCGCTCCGGGTTGTACTTTGAGTGCGCCGGCCTTCCGGAATTAAAGACGGGAACCTTTAAATTGTTTTTCGCTTCCTCAACGCGATTATAAAACAGAGCCATAATCCTCGTCCTTAAAAAGCTCTGAAAAAAGCTTTTTTGTTTTTTCTTCCATTATTTTTTTTCTTTTGTCCTTTTCATCTTGTCCGCTCGCGCGTCGTTCCAAAATGGAGTCGGCCGGAAAAAGCTCCTCCCTAAAATTTTCGCTTTTAGCCCGCTCGAAAAAAAATTTTTTTACGATTTTTCCTCGCTCTTCGTCGGCGGCCAATTCTCTTGTTTTCATAAAAAAAGCCGGCTTTTCCTTTCCGTACTTGGCGTCTTGAAGCTCGCGCTCAAAGTCTTCTACGCTTATGTCCTTGATTTGTCCAAGGCTTCTTTTAAAGCTTTCCGCGCCCCTTATCCTGTAAACCTTTTTTCCGCCCAAGCTTTTGTTTGAAAACCAGTCCGCGTATATTTCAAGGCTTGGGTTTTTAAATGAGCCTTTTGCGGCCCTGAGCGCCTTTGGCCTTAGCCTAAAGTCTTTTGAGTCGTTTTCATTGTCCAGGGCGTTTGGCCGCGCGTGGTTGTTTTTTAGGCCGCTTTGCAAGTCAAGTCCGCAAAAAAATATCGGGCCGGAACTTATCTCCAAAAATAATTCCAACGCGCTTCCGCTTACCGTTCCGTTTCTTTTTCCCGGCAAATATTTTATTCCAAGCTCGTCAAAAAGTTCTTTGGAAAAGATGTCGTCGTCGTAGCATAGGGGAACGACGAATTTTTTTTCAAACAAGGGGGAAGGGCAGGCGCCTTCGCTTGAAAGAATCAAAGGGCTTTTAAAAAAATCTTTTTCAAGAATTTCCAGATGCTTTTTTGCCCAATAGCCGCCGTCCGCGCTCATGCAAGCGTCGGGCTCTATCTTAAAGCGCTCCAAGACTCCTATCGAAGACGAAAGCGCGCAGACAAAAAGCTTTTCGCGATTTTTCTTTATCGAAGGAATCGCGTCCTCAAGGCTTGGACCCGAGGCGCAAATCAAGACCGGCCTTGAGATTTTATCAATGGCCGCGGCGCGCCTGATTTTTGTGAAAAAAAGAATTTTGTTCTTAAGCCAGCGCTTTCCAAAATATTCCCGCGTGGCCAAAACGCTTTTAGCCTTTTCCATCGCGGCCTTGATTTGGAGCCACGTCTCTTTTGTTTGTTCCGGCCAAATTTTCGCGCTTGGGGGCCACTCAAAGAAAAGGCTCTGAAAAAGTTTTTCTTCGCCCAAAATGTCAAAAAGCCTTTCGGAAAGCGCCGCGCGGCTTTCCAGCGGCAATGAAAAGTCAAAAAGCCTGTCGCTCCCGGAAAAATCCTTTGAAAAGCGTATGACTCCGACTTTTGCGTTTGGAAAGCGCTTCCTGACATAGGGCGCGCAATATCCCAAGGCGCCTTCGATTAAAACTACGCAAGAAGGAATGAAGTCCGCCTCAAGGTTTTGGACAAAGCGTTCCGCTTCGCTTTTTGGATTGTAGGCTGAATGAAGGGACAAGCCGTCGGCTTTCGCGCTTTCGCTTCCGTCTTTTGCCGAAAAGAATTCAACGGCCAAAATCAACCCCGCAAAAGATAGTCTATTATCTCTTCGTCGATGTCGGAATATCCGGCGGTAAGAATTATGATTTTTTTCGCGGCCTCGTCTCCAATCAAGTCCCTGTACTCCAGAAAAAGCTGCTCCTTTAGAATTTCATCCTCTATGCCGGAGTTGATGATTGCAGCCGCCTTTATTTCGCCGCTGTCTTCCGAGTAAATCGCGCCGGGGCTTGCGAAAAGTTTTTTTGTCCTAAAAAAGATTTCCTCAAAAATTGTGGTCGTTAAAATTTTTTGAATCGTAAGCTCGCTGACTTCGATGTTCTTTGTCGTTTCGTCCAAGGCCCTTTTTGTGGAAATCAGGCAAAGGCGGGCCTTGTGGTTTTGTGTCAAGCCCTTGACGGACTCGCATGTTGGCGCCTCGATCAAGGAAGCGGCGTGGCTTTCCATGACGGACAATAGCTCGGCGGAGAACTCGGCCGAGGCCCTCAAAAGGCCCGCGGGCTTGTCGGAGTAGGCGAAGAAAATGTTGAGCTTGTCCTGGTCCGCAATTTTAAGGATTCTAAAAGTCCTTACGTTCCTGCGGGCTTCCGGGCTCAAAAACTGCGTGAAGGCCGTGAAGTTGGGGCTTTCCCTGTCCAAGGTCACCCAGTTGTTGGAACGGATTGAGCCCGTCCAAAAATCTTTTGTGGAGATTGAGCTGAAAACGCTGGGCGCGTCAAGGCCGTAGGCCAGCTTAAGCATCATCAAGCCGCTTTGCTCGCAAAAAACTCCGCAATGCTCGATGCCCTTGTCTTCGGCCCATTGTTGGAATGTCAAGCGGGAAGCCTCTTGCGCTTTTTTCAAGAGGCCTCCGTTCTTGCTCGTGGCTACGCTAAGCAAACCCATTTTTTACGAAAGACCAAGCTCGTCAAAGAGTTTTTTGTAGGTTACAAAATGCTCGGACTTTGCAAATTCCGTGATTTTGTCTTCCGGCAAATTCTCAAGCAATTGATCCATGTATGAAAGAACGGAAACAATTTCGTTCTTAAGGTCCTTTGAAATTGAAGTCGCTTTTTGCGTGCTTGTGTCGGCTGTCGTTGCCTCGGAAGCGCTTGTCTCAAACACGGCGCTGGCCGGCGTCTCCGCAAGGGCGGGCTCTTCCGCCGCCGGCTCCTCGACGGTCGGCTCTTCGACAGCTGTTTCTTCGACGACTGGCTCTTCGACCGAAGTTTCGGAATTGTCGTCAAAGATTGACATGTCCGCCACGTCGTCCGAGCTTTCGGCGGCTGGCGTTTGCTCCGCCAAGATTGTTTCGTCCAAAGTTTCCGGAACAGGCTCCTCGTTGTCCGTGTCGTCAAGGTTGAAGTCTTCGTCAAAGGACTTTGAATTTTCGTAAGCGTCCTTTTCTGCGAGCGCGTCGTCAACGATGTCAGATTCGGTGGCGTCGGCCTCCTTGAAGGCTTCGTGAATGTCGTCGCCAACTGATATCGAAACGTCGTCGGCGTCTTCCTGCAAGGAAATGTTTTCTTTCATTATGTCGGAGACGTTGTTTTCGTAGGCTTCCTTTTCCGCAAGGGCGGTGTCCTCGATGTTGGTCTCAAAGGCGTCGGCCTCTTCAAAGGCGGCGTCAATGTTGTCGCCCACGCCGACAGCCACTCCGTCGTCGTCGCTTTGCAATGAAACGTTTTCCTTGACGATGTCGTCAACGCTTACAATGCTTTCGTCTTCGCCGACTTCCTTTTCCATGTATTCGATTTTCTCTTGGTCCAAGGAATCGGAAATCTCCTCGTCTTCGTTGAGAATTTCCTCGACGGTTTCCGTGTCGATTGAGTCTTCGCGCATCGTCGCCTGCAATTCGTCCGTGTTTACGACGGAGTCCATCAAGTCGCTGCTGGAAGACTCCACCGTTATGTCGTCTCCGCTCTTGGGAACGCTGATTTCCTCGGGAAGGACGTTTTCGTCTCCAAACTCGTCGGTCGTGCCGGCCAAGTCTTCGGGCGTGATTTCAGTCGTGTCGATTGTCGGCTCTTCCATGTCCGACTCGTTGAAGCTCATCGTTATGTCGTCTTCGCCAACCGAAGTCTCCGCAAATTCTTCCTCGGGAGTCTCCTCCACGGCGGGCTCTTCCTCGATTGCAGGCTCTTCTTCAACAGCTGGCTCTTCCGTCGAGAATTCCGCGTTGCTGAGAATGTTTGTAAGCTCGTTTCCGCTCAAGGCGATGGTGTCGTCGCCGTCGTCATCAGCGCCGAAAAATCCCGTGTTTTCCTCTTTTTCAAGCTTCGGTTCCGCGGCGGGAACAGGGGCAGTTCCTGCCGCAACAGTAGGGCGGTCCTTAAGTTCCGCGAAGTCGTTCTTGAGGTTTTTGATTTCGTCCTTAAGGCTGGAAAGCTCGCCCATGATTTGGCTTAGGATTTCCTTGCCTTTTTCGTTTATTTCAAGGTTTTGCTCTGAGGCTGAAGGCGCGCCGCTTTCAACGCCGGCGGCCTCTCTCTCGTCAATTTCTGTCTCGTCTGAACTTTCAACATTGCCCATAACTACATCCTGAACGCTCGGCGTCTTTGAGTCGTCGTCGGCGCTTACTTTCATGTCATAATCAACCACTTCTTTCTTTTGAGCGGCGGCGCCGTCCGGACCGTTTGTCATTCCGATGTTGGAGTCGTCGTCGTCAAAGCCAAAGTCGCTAAGGTCAATCTCTTCCGTGTCTCCGTTGGAAGCCTGCGGAGCGGCGGCCTTGGGAGCGTGGTCTTTTTCAAATGTGTCGAACATGTCGTCGGCGCCTTCCGTGGCCGGGATTTCCGCCGCGGGCTCGGGAGCGCTTTCTTCGGCGACGTCTTCCTGCGCGATTTCCGCGGCGGAGTCGTCAAAGCTGACGTCTATGTCAAGCGATTTTTCGTCCTGAATTTCTTCCGGCTTGGCCTCTTTTTTGCTTGAGGGGGCGTCGTCCATAAAGGCGCCCAAGTCGACTTCGCCGTCGTCGCCGTCCATGAAGGCGCTAAGGTCCACGTCTCCGTCAGGAGTGGAGTCGCCGCTTGAAGCGCCTGATGACGAGTCGCTCATGAAGTCGTCCAAGTCTATTTCACCGTCGGGCATGTCGTCAAGGCTGACTTCTTCTGTGGCGGTCTCTGACGGCTCGGCAGGGGCGGCGGGTTCGGCCGGCGTCTCGTCGGCGCTTATGTCAAGGCCGTCGATGTTGAAGTCGTCCATTCCGGCCTCTTCGGCGGGCGCCTCTTCGGCCGCGACGTCCTGGCTTTCAGTTATGTTCATAAGCTCGTCGGGGCTCAGGGTGGTGTCGGCGTTTTCGTCCTCGGCCCCCTCCATGCCGCCCGTTATGTTCATAAGCTCGTCGGGGCTCAGGGTGGTGTCGGCGTTTTCGTCCTCGCCGCCCTCCATGTCGCCCGTGATGTTTGAAAGCTCGTCGGGGCTTAGAGTCGTGTCCTTGTTTTCGTCTTCCGCGGCCGAAGCGCCGTCAGTCGCGGGAATGTCTATGTCAATGTCCAAGTCCGAAATTTCCGTCTCTCCGGAGGTTGCGGGGGCATTCAAGTCTTCAGCTGTCATCGGGAAGTCGATGTCGTTGAACATGTCGTCGTCTGAAGGCAAGTCGATGTCGTCAATGGCATTTTCAGGCGCGTCAACAGGCTCGCCCTTTATGTCTTTTGGCGAGTTTTCTACCCATTCGCCATATTTATCGAGGTCTTTTGAATCGCTCATATATCGTTCCCCTTTAAAAACTTTTCATTATATTATCGGCCCTTTTTGACAAAAACCGCGCAATTTTCTTTATGATTTATTCATTATATTGTAACACATATTTTAAAAAAATCCAATAAGAAATTTGATTTTTTTTCCGATAATGAATTCATAATGAAAACGGCTAAATATTTGCCCGCCTTGCTGGCCGGGACTCTCGCGTACGCCATAATCTCAATTTTTTGGGGGCAGAGCGGCGTTTGGGCCCAAAAGCAGCTTGAGGAGCAAAAAAAAGTTATCAGCGTCCACACGCAGGAAATTCAAAAGATTAACGACGAGCTGAACCTGGAAAAGACGGCCATTCGCGACGACGCGGACGTAATCGCCGCCTACGCGCGAAAGCTGGACTATGTCTTCGAGGACGAAAGGCTTGTCAAGATAAAGGGCCTCGCCGTTTCCGAACCGTCACTCTACGACACTGGAACTGTGCTAAAAAGCGCTCCTGTGGCTTATGTGAGCGAGTGGTTTTGCAAGGGCGCCGGCCTTGCGGTTGGCCTTTTGATGGCCGCGGCCATTTTCCTTTACGACATGTCTTACGGCGTAAAGTCCTTTTCTAGCAAAAAGCGCTTTGAGACAATAGAGGGCATTCCCGTCTATGACGTCGCGCAAGTGTGAAAAAGAAAGCGCCCAAGCCGCCGCTTCCGTCCTTTTGGAAGGAAAAGTCGCCGTTTTGCCCACCGACACCGTCTACGGCTTTAGCGCCTTGGCTCTCGTTATGGAAGCGGACGGCCCCAAAAAGTCCGGCCTGGACTTGAAAATCGACCAAATCAAGAAAAGCCCCGAATCAAAGCCCCTTATAGAGCTGATTTCCGAGCCTTCGGACATCTACAAATACACAGGCCAAGAAATTCCTTCAAAAATACTGGAAAAATGGCCCGGCGCCTTGACCGTCCTTGTAAAAAACAACGCTTGGTACAAGGCCCTGACCGGCCGCGAGGCAACGGCCTTCCGCTGTCCCGGAGACGAATGGCTAAGGCAGGTCATAAGCCTTTGCGGCGGCCCGATTTATTCCACCAGCGTAAACTTTAGCGGAAAGCCCGTCTTGGAGGCTGAAGCGGATATTTTAAGGGACTTTGGCGGCTTGGTTGACCTCTATGTTTCGGATGGAGATAAAAAAAACGCGCTTCCAAGCACGCTGGTCTCCCTTTTGGACGGGGAGCCAAAGGTTCTCCGTCAGGGCGCCGTCCGCTTGGACTAGGCGTTTTCCAGCTCGAACTTCCGCTTTAAATACACGTATTCATAAAAGACGTCGTCAAAATTCTCGTATCCGAAAATCTTGTGCACTTTCGTTATTTTCCACTGCTTTATGTTGTCGACATGCGGGTACGGAAGCCAAAAGAGGCGCTTTGAAAAGTGGCGGATTACCGTGTTTTTGTAGAGGAACTTTTGGTCGTTGAAGCGCTGGCTTACGACCTTTTGCCTTGTCGTGCTTAAAATTATCGCCGATTCGTCGGCGAACAAAAGCTTTTTGGTCTTTATCAAGTTTCGCGACTTTTCCAAAAGGCCCGTCTTTTTGCATTCCTCAAGGTTGAACAAAATGACTCCGGCGTTTATGAACTTTCGCCTGAAGAACAAGATGATTTTTCCGTAGTGGTCGCGGGCGGCCGCGTATTCATAGCCAGTCAAGTCCGTGTCCCACAAGAGCCTGACGTCGCGGTTGAACATAAGGTCTATGTCAAGGTAAAGGAGCTTTTGCGGCATGTTTGGAACCAAGTCTGTCAAAAGGCGAAGCAGCGTGTAGGGCGAGCAGTAGCATTGCTCGTTGGGACAGCCGCCGAATTCCTTTTCGTAGACTTGGGTGACGTCGGTTTTCGTGACGCGGTTTTCCTTGTTGTATTTTTTTGCCGTCCGCTCCAAAAAGGTCGTCATCTTGTCGCTTATAGAAGTGTACTCGGGCTTCACTCGGCTTAAGTCCATCGTGAAAACGTGAAAGTTGAAGGGCTCCTTTGTCTCGGTTCTTTTAAGAATCGAAAGCATGCAAGTGAGGATTCCGTCAAAAATCTTTGAGTTTCCGCAAAACAAAATGTCAATCATCGCTTTTTTCCTTTTTTATGTATTGAATCAATTCAACATTGCTGTTGAGGCTTCGCTCCTTCATCGCCTGGTGGACGCGGTTCCGCAAGTCAAGGCGCGCTTCCTTGCTTGCCAAATTTTCGTCGGCGTAAAAGGGGCCGTCAACGTAAGTGACCATTCTTGGATTTTTTGAAAAGCGCCTTTTTTGGTAAGTGTTTGTGAAGCAGTAAACGGGCGCCTTGAATTGAATGGGGTACCTAAACGAAAGGTCAGTGAAGGGGCGGATCTTTGTGTAAAAGGGCCAAATGTGCGCCTCCGGGTAAATGCAAATCGCCTGCTTTTCTGAGACGCGCCTTTTTAGGATTTCCATAAAATTTTTTGTCGCGCCCAAGTTGTCTGGGAGCGGAAGCGCGCCCAGGATTCTTGTCTTAAGGCCTAGGCCTGGAATCGAGACGTTGTTGGCGTGGACGATTACGTAAACGCCTTTTGGAAAGGCCACGAAGGTTGGAATAAGCGCGTCCGCGATTGGGTTTGTGTGGTTGGCGAAAAGGAAAAGCGGGCCTTTCGGGCATTTTTTTAGGACGTGGCGGTTCACGATTTTGTGACGGTATTTGAGCTTTAGCCAAAGCCAGGCAATCGGCATTGAAAATATTCTGTACCAAAAAAAGCGCTTTATGTTCCACCAAAGGCCGCTTTGTCCGTAGTCGTAGTTTTGGTCAATCGGAATGGCCTTTATTTGCATCTCTGAAAATTCGTCGTTGAGTTCGTCGGAGTAATAAATGACGCGCCTTTTTTCTTCTCCCGCTTTTTTCATAAAGGCACTCTATCATTTTTTTTCAAAAAAGTATACACTCTAGGCTTATGAAAAGAAATGAATTGCTTGGCGCCTTTTTTGCCGCCGTTTTTTTTGTTTGGAATTTTTCAGCGGCCGCGGAAATCACTCCCGCCGCCCAAAAAGCCGTCGACGATTTTATGGGCTTAAGGATGAAAATCGCGGGCCTTTCCTCCGACGCCGCCTTGGCGCAAGTGGCGGACTTTGAAAAAAAACTGTCGGTTGATTCCACGTTCAGCTCGCAGGAAGACAGGCTGGTCTT
Source organism: uncultured Treponema sp. (assembly GCA_946411505.1). Lineage (GTDB taxonomy): Bacteria > Spirochaetota > Spirochaetia > Treponematales > Treponemataceae > Treponema_D. The sequence continues at coordinate 72,373 of CAMKEG010000001.1, forward strand.
GGTGAATTTTATCATAATGGAAAAATACAATTTTTTGCGAAAGGAAAAGGGAAGCAAGGAACAGCTAAAAAAGCTCCTTAAGGAACTGAAGGAGAAAAACGAGGCCTGGTTTGACGCCAACGGCGAGGCCAAGGCCGGCAAGTGGCTTTTGGCCACAAGCGCCGACGTCACTTCCTGCTACATGTCGTATTCGCTGGCGGAAGTCATGAAAAGCGGAATGGCCCTGCGCGACAAGTACAAGGCGGCGGTGGAGCGGGATCCCGGCTTTTCCTACGGCTGGAACAACTTGGCGCAGTGGTACTACTGGGCGCCCGCGATAAACGGCGGCAGCGACAAAAACGCGCGCGAGGCCTTTGAAAGCGCTGTGAAGGGCGCCAAGACTCCGGCCGAAAAGTTCTTTGCCTGCGTTTTTTTCTCGCAATTTTTGTTTGAGGAAAAGGAATTCAAAAAGTCTTCGGACTTGCTTGACGAGGCGGAGGCGCAGGATCCCAAAAATCCTTACGTCGCCTTCATGCGCAAAATCAACAAGGACGGCGACTCCTTCTTTGAGTGGAACAAGAAGAACAACCAAATGGAGCGCGACAAGTAAATATGCAAGCGAAAATGCTCCCAGTCACGGTCGGCGTCGCGAAACCGCTCGATATCGTCGCTACTCGCTGTCTGCGTCTTGAAACTATTTACGCTGCCGCTGGCGCGGCAGACGCAGACAGAGAGTTTTCGCAACGCCGCCCGTTCCTTCGCGCTTTTTTTCGCTTGCAAATAAACCCTAAAAGCGCTACCTTAGTTGCATGAATTTTCCGCGTGTTTTTTTAAAGAAGGACGAAGAGAGAGAGATCAAGGCGGGCTTTTTGTGGGCTTACGGCAACGAGCTTGGCCGCGTCAAGCATTTTGAAGGAAACGAATGGAAGGAAACGAATTTCGCTCCCCCCGACGAGGCCGCCGATTTTCCCGTCAAGGACGGAGAGCTTGTGGAGCTCTACACTAACGGCGGCGCCTTTTTGGCTAGCGGAATTTTCAACCGCGCGTCAAAAATCACCGTCCGAATTTTGGGCCCTCAAAAGGCGGAGGAAATCGACGCGGACAAAGGAGCCTTCATTTTTAAGAAGATCCACGACGCGCTCAACTTGCGTAAAATTCACTTTGAAAGCGGCGACTCCTTTAGGCTTGTCTTTGGCGAGGCGGACTTTTTGCCGGGCTTCATTTGCGAGCGCTATGTCGCGGAAGGAAGCAAGGTTTACTTGCTTGTCCAGTTTCTCTCGCTTTCGTGCGAAGTTTTTAGGAAGGAAATAATCTCCGCGCTCGAAAAAGTTTGCGAGCCATTCGCCATTTACGAGCGGAGCGACGCCGACGTGCGCCTAAAGGAAGGCTTGGAGTTAAAGAGCGGCTGGATAAAGGCGCCCAAAGGCTCGGACTCTTCTGTAATAACAATCGTTGAAAATTCCGTCCGCATTCAAGTCGACTTGGCCAAGGGGCAAAAGACCGGCTACTTCCTTGACCAAAAATTCAACCGCAAGGAAATCTGGAAATACTGCCGCGGAAAGAATGTCTTTGACGCATTCAGCCACACCGGAGCCTTTGGCCTCAACGCCTTTATGGCCGGAGCCAAGAGCGTCGTTTGCGCCGACATTTCCCAAGACGCGGTAGACCTTATCAACTCAAACATCAAGCTTAACGGCGCGGAGAAAGTCGTTTCCGCCCTTTGCGTCGACGTCTTTGACGCGCTAAAACAATACGAGGCCGAAGGAAAAAGGTTTGACGTGATAATCCTGGACCCGCCGGCCTTCACAAAAAGCGCCAAGATGATTCAAAAGGCCTACTCAGGCTACAAGGAAATAAATCTCCGCGCGATGCGCATTTTGAACCAAGGCGGAATCCTTGTCACTTGCTCTTGCTCGCACTTTTTTGACGAGACCAACTTTTATTCAATGCTTGCTTCGGCGGCGGCCGACAGCCACAGGCGCGTCCAAATTTTGTCCAAGGGCGGCGCGGCTCCCGACCATCCGGTCTTGCTGGGCTACCCAAAAAGCGAATACCTAAAGCGCGCTATCTGTAAGGTTCAGTGATTTTGGAGCGACCGTGAACGAAAGAGCCGCAGCAAACGAAAACCTTTCGCAAGCCCCAAAAGGGCCGCCCTACAACTGCGTCGTCCTCCTTGGCCCCACCGCCGTCGGTAAGACCGCGATCGGAGTCCGCCTTGCCCGCGCGCTCGGAACTGAAATAATTTCCGCTGACAGCCGGCAAGTCTACAAGGGCTTGGACATCGGAAGCGGAAAGGACTTGGCCGACTACGTCCTTGAAGGAGTCAAGATTCCCTGCCATTTGATTGACGTGGCCGACTTAAGCCAAGAGTACTCTGTCTTTTTGTACCAAAAGGATTTTTACAAATGCTTTTTGGAAATGCAGGCGCGCGGCCTCGTTCCCGTTGTGGTCGGCGGAAGCGGAATGTACGTCGACGCGGTCGTACGCGGCTACGACTTGGTTCCTGTTCCGGAGAACAAGGAGCTTCGCGCCTCGCTCGCCCAAAAGTCTTTGGAAGAGCTGGGAAAAATTTTATTGGACTTAAAGGGCGGCTCGATTCACGTTCCCCGCGACTTGCTGGAAAGGGAGCGCGTCGTCAAGGCTATAGAAATAGAAACTTTCATCCAAAGTCCTGAATGCGAGGCTTTTAAAAAATCCCTTCCGCCCAGGCCCGACATCCGCCCGCTGGTTTTGGGGACGACATTGCCCCGCGAGCGTTTGAGAGCCAACATCGCCCGCCGCCTTGACGAGCGCTTGGAAGAGGGCATGGTGGAAGAAGTCCGCCGCCTGCATGACGAAGGCGCCTCTTGGGAGCGCTTGGAAAAGCTTGGCCTTGAGTACCGCTTTGTCTCGGAGTTTTTGCAAGGAAAGCATTCTTCGCCAAAAGAAATGCGGGACCTTTTATGCACTGCGATTTGCCAGTTCGCAAAGCGGCAGGAAACTTGGTTCAGGGGAATGAAAAAGAAGGGCGTTAAGATTAATTGGCTTCCGCTAGAGGGAAGCGTTGAAGAAAAAGTTAAGGCCGCGACGGAGATTGCCGCGGCCTGTGGATTTGACGTTACGCGCTGATCGCGTCGGCCTGTTCAACCTTTGTAAGGTAGCCTGTGCGCACGCAGCTGTCAAAGAGCGACTTTGAGATGTAGTCGGTCTTTACTTCGTTGTAGCCGTCCTGGTCGCGCACGATGCGGACGACATATCCGTCTTCAACTTCGCGAACTATTGTCATGTAGTCGTTGGCGTTTCCAATGCTTTTCAATGTATAGGTTCCCATAATTTCCTCCTATCAATTTTAAATCAAAAGCATAATCCCAGTCTTGCCAAATGCAAGCGCTGACATTATAATTGTCGGAGATGGACAAAAATAGTTTAGCGCTTTTTTGCGACGCCCACTTTCATTTGCTGCCTTCGGAAGAAGCCTTGCAGGGCTTGCCTTTTAATTTGGGAAGGGCTGTCACGGCCGCGCATTCGCCACAGGAGTTTTTGGCGCAGGAAGAGCGCGTCCGACAGTTGAACGGCGCGGTTCCAGCAAGCGGCGGCGCGCGCCTTTCGCCTTGCGCCCAGCCTTGTTCGCCGCGCGTCCTTCAATCCTTTGGCCTGCATCCGCAAGCGCCCTTTGACGGCGAGTCTGACTTTGCCCGCCGCCTGGAATTTTTGGAAGGCCTCTTGCAAGAAAGGCGAATCGCGGCGATAGGCGAGTGCGGCCTTGATTTTTTTACGCCTGAATTTTCGGCCAAGCGCGCCGCGCAGGAAAAGGCCTTCGCCGCGCAATTAGACTTGGCCGCGCGCCATAAAGTTCCCGTTATTGTCCACGCGCGGAAGGCCATGCAAGAAATTTTCGCCGCGGCGGCCGCGCTAAAAAAAGTTCCGGCCGTCGTTTTCCATTCGTTTGCGGGAACCCTTATGGACGCGCGCTCGCTTTTGTCCAAGGGAATAAACGCCTATTTTTCTTTTGGAAAGCCAATCGTAAACGGCGCAAAAAAGGCCATTAATTGCGTCCACGCCCTTCCAATCGACCGCCTGCTTTTTGAGACCGACGCGCCATACCAAACGCTAAAGGGAGAGAAGGCCACAAGCCCGGCAGAAATAGCCGACGTTTACCAAGCGGCCTTTGAGCTTCGCTCGGCGGGAAGCCCTTACGAGGCGCGGCCGTCTTTTTGGGACTTCGCCAAAAGCGTCGAGGCCAACTTCAACAAGGCCTATTGCCTTTGTTGACAAAATAACAAGGTTGTTGAAAGTTAACGATTTTATAAAAAACGGCGCCTTTATCTTGGCTCTAAGGGGCAAATTTGGCAAAAAAAGGCCGTTCTTGCGTGCTAACAGCCTGTTATTTTTGTCGCCCGCTCAACTTCATCAAGGCATTTTTTGTAGTCGGAGAAAAAGTCTTCGGCAAGGCATAAAAGCTCTTCCTCGCTTTTGTCCTTGGCGGCGGGCGAAACTTTTCCGCGAAAGACGTCTTCCAAATATTGCGCCTTGTCGCCGATTTTTTTCGCGCCGATTTGGTAGGAGGCGCCCTTTGTCCTGTGGACGGTTTTTGCCGCCCCTTCAAAGTCTTTTCTTTTTATGAGGGCCGCCAAATCTTCCTGGCTGATTTTGTTTTCCTCAAGATAGGCGTCAAGCAGGATTTTATAAAGGTCCTTGTCTCCGTCGACAAAGTCCAGGCCTTCCTTGACGTTCAAAAATTCTTCCATAAAAAAATTATAGACTGAATGAAGTTTTTTTGCTATAGTCTTTTGTTATGAAAATAATAAAAACGCTATTTTTGCTTGACGCCATTTTCGCGGCGCTTTTTTCGCTGGCCAACATTTATTTTGCCTTTGACATTGCCGCCGCCGCCTTTCCGCTGGCGCTTGCCTTTAACGGATTTCTTTTTTGCCGGGCCGCTTTGGGCCTTTTTAAAAATCCTTCGCGCTCGAATTTCAACGTCGTCAAAAAGCTTTTGCAATACCAGCCCTTCGCGCACTTGATGTCATTCATAATCCGCCGCGCGGGGGAGAAGGGAGCCAGCTTCGCCTTTGACTTTGTTTCGGTCGCCCTTTGGCTTTTTTCCTTCGCCTTTTCTTTCGCGCTACTTCGCTTTTTTTCGGAAAAGAGCCTGGCAAAAAACATTCCGGAATGGCAGTCCTTTCCCAAGGCGCAAAAAAAGACTGGCGCCGCCTGGCTTGTCTTTGAGCTTTTGGACTGGGCGGACGCGCTTGTCCAGGCCGTCTTCATGGTCTTGCTTTTCCAGATTTTCTTCTTTCAGTTTTACAAGATTCCGTCCGAGTCGATGGTGCCGGAGCTTTTGATAAAGGACCGCCTGATGGTTTCAAAAATCACCAGCGGGCCAAAATTCCCCCTCACAAAAGTGGGGCTCCCCGCGCTAAAAAAATACAAGCGCGGCGACATCGTGGTTTTCAGGAACCCCCATTATTCAAGCGGAAGGAAGGACGAGGTAAAGTCCGTGGTCTCTGAACTTGTCTACATGTTGACGTTCACCACGGTCAACCTCAACGTTGACGAAAACGGAAGCGTCAAGGCCGACCCCCTCGTCAAGCGCCTTGTGGGCCTTCCCGGAGAGCAGCTTATGATGGTAAACGGCGTCCTTTATTCAAGGACCAAGGACTCCCCGGAATACAAGCCTGTCAAGGAGGACGCCAAGTGGGCCAACTACAACCTCAACGAAAAGAGCCCGGAACTCAAGCGCATGATTCAGGAATTTCCGATAGACCAAGAGGGCTACGAGGAGATGCTGGCCTTTGAAAGACGGCGCGACTCCATGGACTTGGAGGCGGCCAAAAAGGAGTGCCAGTCCATAGCCCGGGAATTCTCGCGGCTGGCCGGCTTCAAAAGCCTTCCGCCCGCAAAAAAGGACTTCCTTGCGGAAAGCGAGCTTTTTGAATTCAACTTGCTCCGTGAAAACTATTCCCTTGCCACAAAAATCATCTCGTCGGGCGAGGCCGGAGCCGCTTGGTTCAACGCCTTTATGACCGACTGGATTGAGGCGGGCCAAAAAAGCCTGTCGGACGGGCTTTACGGCGGCGACTTGTATTCGGACTCAAATTTCAGGCTGAACCTCATGATAAAGCTTTGCGTGGGAAATTTCATCCTAAGGGATTATCAGCTGATTTCGGCCGGCGTCTCCTATTCCGACATGAGCAAGGACAAGGCCCTTGTTTCCCTTTGGAGCCAAGCCCAAGGCTTGCAGAATTACGTCAACTATTTGGACCGGCGGAACATGCCGGCCTTTCCCGCCAACGGCGCCGACGGCTCCGCCAGCTACATTCCCAAGGACTGCTACTTCATGATGGGCGACAACCGCTTCAACTCCTTGGACATGCGCCACAGCTACGAGGAAAAATTGCGGCCCCTCACGCCCTACGACGAATATTCTGTTTTCTATTACACGAACATCGAGCCCCGCTATGTCCACAAAGACAGAATTTTGGGCACCACGGAATTCCGCTTTTGGCCTAAGGGCCGCGTGGGCTTTTTAAAATAATTGACAAATATTTTTCCCTATAGTAGCATTGTCCGCGATTGACTCAGGAGGAATTATGTCTTTTAGAAAAATGTTGGCGCCGCTCGCCGTTTTGGCGGCGCTCTTTGGCGTTGCGGCCTGTTCGGACGGCTATGATTCGCCCGTGGGCCCGATAAATCCCGCTCCAGCCGTAAAAACAATCTACACCGCGTCGGCAAGCCTGTCCGACTACACTCAGCGCGTCGTAAAATCCTTGGGCCATGCCAAGGCCGCCGCCTCCGCCGTGCCCGACTTGTTTGTCATCAACGGCTCGGACTTGGCCGCGCTTACAGGCGACAGCCTAAAGAAGTTTTTTGAGACTTCGCTTAAGGGCGGAACCGTTTTGGTTGACGCTCCCACAAGCGCCCAAGTGACGGCGTTCAAGTCAAACGCCGACGCCCTCTTTGCAAGCGACTCCGTCTTGAAGGGCAGGGTCGAGCAGGGCGCCAACACTTTCTATGAAGTCGTGAAGCAGTTTGATTCGGCCGTCGCCGACTCCGTCAGCAACACGCAGCAAAATTTTGAGGCGATATCAATAAGGGGAAATCAAATTTACTATGTCCACGACATTGACGAAACCCTGACGCCCGAAACTCCGGCCGTTACGCCGAAGAAAGCCGACAGGTCCGGCTCCTCCACGCGCCAAACCGAAGAGCCGGTCAACGCTTCGTGGACTCCGCTAAAAACTCCGACGGCCGATTGGGAAGAAGCCACAAAAAATTCGGTCGCCAATTTTTCAAGCTGGCTCAACGGAAGCGGCGCGTCGCTTTTGGCCAGCCGCTCTGTGGACACGTCAGCCGTCAAGGGCTTGAGCGCCAACGCGGCGGCCAGCCTAAAGGCCGACCCAATGCAGGCGCAGACTTTTATCCACAACTTTACGGCGACATTCAACTATTCGTACGAGCATTATGACGGCCGCTACAACGGAAAGAACGAAAACGTCGAGGTCATAATCGATGTGTGGGCGGCCTGTGAAATCGACAAAGCCACGGATTATTACCTTGTCCGTACGTCGGCGGTCTGCAACAACCAGCAGTTGGGCTTCAAGAACGACTGGGACGACGCCAAGCATGTCGGCCCATACTTTGACCATTGCAACGTCGCTTCGACGATAAATGTCGCTTCCGGCCAAGTCACCAAAAGGACAAACGACTGCTCTCCGCAAAACGCGGCGGGAAGCGCGACCTTTACAACAGGCTCAAGCTTTAGCATTGGCGGAAACGTGGGCTTTTGCCCGACGGGCCCCACTGGCGGCGTTTCTGTCGGCTACTCCGAGTCTCAGTCTACAAGCCGCTCGATTCCCGACATCAGCGTGAACTTTGGCGGATCCGATCCCGCAAACGGCGCCACATGGGCGTACACAACGCCGGAATTGAGCCCGCATTGGAGCGGCTTTTACACAAGGTGCGCCAACCCCAAGGAAATCCAGCGCAATGCGGCGGTGTTCGACACATACGGCCTTTACACTTTGCCCGCCGCTTCGGCCAAACCTGCCGATTCGGACACAATTCAGCTTAAGACCGACGTGTCGGTCGGCCTTAAGGCAATCGCCGGATGGCTTGAGACTTTCTATGAATTGGATTGGTATTGGTTCCTTTGCAACACCAACCTGCATTATTACGATTACGTCAAAAAGCCCTGCAACGCCTTCGACGAGTACATCATGAGCTTTGAGCCGCCGGAGGGCGTAAAGCCTGCCGAGGCGGACAGGCTTCACGGCATCGTAAAGGAATACATAAGCGACTGGAATTCAAACGAGCGCTACTACGCCGTCGCGCAAAGCCGCCTCGACGGAGTTGCAAAAGGATACTTTGGCAGTGTCAGGAAGAAGATTGAGGACAACAAGAATGTCTTCCAAGGCAGAGGCTTCAAGGGAACGTTCAAGTTTTACATACAAAAGGTTTCCGGCGGAAGCGGCTATCTTGACTCCTTTGATTTGACCTTCTAATTCCTGCCGCAAGGCTAAAAAGGCGCCGCCCGCTTTGGGCGGCTTTTTTTTGCCTAGTTGAATAAAATCGCGTTTTGTTGTAAAATAGTATAATTATGATAGTTGACAAAATTTTAACCGCGATTTTTGGGTCGGCCAACGACCGTGAAGTAAAAAAGCTGCGCCCGATTGTGGCGGCCATCAACGCCCGCGAAGAATGGGCGGCCTCGTTAAAAGACGAAGACTTTGCAAAGCAGACAAAAATATTCAAGGAAGCGCTCGCTTCGGGAAAAACTCTGGACGACATTTTGGTCGACGCCTTTGCCTTGGCGCGAGAGGCTGCCAAGCGCATTTTGGGCGAGCGGCCTTACGACGTCCAGCTTATGGGCGCCCTTGTCCTTCACTCCGGCCGAATCACCGAAATGAAAACCGGCGAAGGAAAGACCTTGATGTGCGTCGCCGCCGTATACCTAAACTCGCTTAGCGGAAAGGGCGTCCACATCGTCACTGTCAACGACTACTTGGCCGAGCGCGACGCGGCGTGGATGCGCCCTGTTTACGGCTTGCTTGGCCAGACCGTCGGAACGATTCTTTCAAACATGGACAACGAGGCCCGCAAGGCGGCCTACGCTTGCGACATAACTTACGGAACCAACAACGAGTTCGGCTTTGACTATCTGCGCGACAACATGTGCATCGAGCTTGAGAGCAAGGTCCAGCGCGGCTTTAATTTCTGCGTTGTGGACGAAATCGACTCAATCTTGATTGACGAGGCGCGCACTCCGCTTATCATCAGCGGCGCCGGAGAGGACGACACCTACAAGTACCATGAGGTTGACAAGTATGTGAACGAGCTTACGGAAGTGGCCAAGGACCCCAAGACCGGCGACTATCCCGACGAAGTGCAAATGCTGCCGGAAGAGCGCGCCGCCATGCAGGGCGACTACAAGCTTGACGAAAAGTCAAAGCGCGTTTCGTTCACCGACAAGGGAATGAACCACATCGACGCGATTTTGCGCCAGCATAACTTGATTCCTTCGGGAACGACGGTCTTTGACTCTGAAAATTTTGAGTTTGTCCATTACTTCACCCAGGCCTTGCGCGCCCACAAGCTTTACCATCAGGAAGTCGATTACTTGGTCCGCGACGGACAAGTGCAAATCGTCGACGAGTTCACCGGCCGCGTTTTGGAAGGAAGGCGCTATGGTGACGGCCTGCACCAAGCGATTGAGGCCAAGGAACACCTTAAGATTGCCCAGCGCAACCGCACGATGGCCACAATCACTTTCCAGAACTTTTTCAGAATGTACACAAAGCTTTCGGGCATGACCGGAACCGCGGCCACCGAAGCGATAGAGTTCAACAAAATCTACAAGCTTGACGTAGTGGCCATTCCGACTAACAAGCCGGTGGCGCGAAAGGACGAAAACGACGAGGTCTACCTTAACGAGAGCGACAAGTGGGAGGCCATGTGCAAGGAAATCCAGGAGGCCCACAGCAGGGGCCAGCCTGTTTTGGTGGGAACGATTTCCGTTGAAAAGTCGGAGCGCCTGAGCGCCCTGCTAACAAAGAAGGGAATCCGCCACGAGGTCTTGAACGCCAAGAACCACGCGCGCGAAGCCGCCATCATCGCGGAAGCCGGCGCCAAGGGGGCCGTGACAATCGCAACCAACATGGCCGGCCGCGGCACCGACATCAAGCTGGGCGGAAACCCGGAGATGCGCGCCCGAAAGCGCGCCGGAACCCAGGCGACCAAAGAGCAGTACGAAGAGGCGCTCGCCATAGAAAAAGAGCAGTGGAAAAAGGACTATGAGGAAGTCAAGAACCTCGGCGGCCTTTACGTAATCGGAAGCGAGCGCCATGAAAGCCGCCGCATCGACAACCAGCTGCGAGGCCGTTCCGGACGACAAGGCGACCCGGGCCGCTCAAAGTTCTACATTTCAATGGACGACGACTTGATGCGCCTTTTTGGCGGCGAGCGGATGAAGAGCATAATGACAAGAATTGGAATGGAGCCGGGCGAGCCGATTGACCACCCGATGCTTAACCGGGGAATAGAGCGCGCCCAGCATAAGGTTGAGGAGCGCAACTTTGAAATCCGAAAGCACTTGCTTGACTACGACGACGTCCTTAACGAGCAGCGCTCCGTGATTTACGAGCAGCGCGACGCCATCTTGGCCGACAACGACTTGAGCGGCCGCGTCTTCAACAACGCCAAGGATTTCTTGACCGACTTGTTCGGGCAGTACGGAAGGAAGGGCAACGAAAAGGAAATCGGCGAGACTGTCAAGAGCGTCTTTGGCTTGGCCCTGCCTCCCGAGCGCCTTAACATTGAGGCCATTGAAAGCGAGCTCCAGAACGACATCACGCAAAAGGAGACCCTTGTAGGAAAGGAAAACCTCAACATGTTCATCCGCTACCAATATGTCCAGACCATCGACAAGAAGTGGCTCGACCAATTGGAATTCCTTGAGGCCCTGCGCGAGGCGGTCAGCCTTAGAAGCTACGGAAGCAAAAATCCTTTGACCGAATACAAGATTGACGGCTTCAACCAATTCTACGACACCCTTGACTCAATCAGGCAGGCCATAATCTCCCGCTTGTTCAAGACTAGAATTCAGCTTAGCCCCGAGGCCTTGGCCCAGCGCCAGCGCCAGCAGGAAATGGCCAGAATGAGCGCCTTGAACGCTCGCCACGACGAAAGCGGCCAGAACTTTGGCGCTTCCGGCCAGCAGGCGGCCGGAGCCTCTTCCTTTGACGGAGACGCCGCAAGGCGGCAGGCGGCAGGCGGCGCGATGCAAAAGAGCAGGCAGGGCGCCTCCGTCACTGTCAGAAGGACTATTCCCAAAGTGGGCCGAAACGATCCGTGCCCATGCGGGAGCGGAAAAAAGTACAAGCAGTGCCATGGCAGGAATGAATAGCTTTTCTTTTTGGAAAAAAAATTCGTTGGCGGCTTTTCTCCTTGCGGCCCTGCCTTTTGTCCTTGGCCTTGTCTCTTGCGAAAGAAGCGGGAGCGTGGCCAGCGTGAAGAGGGAGGAGCTTTTTTCCTTGGGCTACGGAAGCTTTGAGGAGGAGCTGAACATGGCCGGCGGCCTTAACGCCACGGGCGCGGTGAACACAAGCCTTGCCATGCGCGACGGATTTTTCTACATTTCAAACGGCGAGTCGCAAAAAATTTTGGGGCTAAACTCCTACGGCGATTTGTTGACGCTTTACCACAATCCGGAAACAAATCCGACGCCGCTCTTTGACTCTTCCGATTCAAGACACGCAAACAACAGCAAGAACGTGAGCACTAGAAAAACCGTCGACTATCCATTCAACGCGCCGTCGCTTTTGGCGCTGGACTCAAGGCAATATATGTACGTCGCGGAAACCCTTCCCAAGGAAAGGCGGGAAAGCGGCGACAACAAAATATTGTCGCAGGTTGTCTTGCGCTTTGACTCGTCATCATTTGTGGACTACATAGGCCAGCAGGGCGTGGGCGGAACTCCGTTTCCGTACATAAGGAACATTTATGTGACCGACGAAGACGGCCTTGTCGTTGTGTGCGTGGTCCACGACGGCTTTGAGGTTTTTACCTTCAACGCGGCCGGCCAGCCTTTGAAGGACGTTTTGATAAAATACTCCGACGCGCCAGAATGGGGGGAGGCCAAGCCCGGCGTGACCCGATACGCGGAAGTCGAAAACTTGGTTTCGGACCCGTCGGCCGCGAGGCTTTTTGTGAAAGTGGACTATTTTGAGACTTCCCTTGACTCCGCCAGCAAGGTTCAAAACGGAATCAACGACCCTGTGAGCGTCGTGTTTCCCTATGACTTGGCTACGGAAAAGTTTGGCGAAGGAATTGAAATTCCTCCTTACGAGGAGACCGTTTCCGACGGCTTCGCCAAGGAAACTTACGCCTTGCCCTATGACTTAATCGGCGCCACAAAAAGCGGCTGGCTTTTTTTTATGATAGCGCTGGACTCCGGCTGCATGGTCCAAATGCTTCCGTTTGACGGCGGCCGCGTCATAAAAAGGCAGTTGAACTTTGACAGCAAAAACATTGTCTACAGTTCCTTCCACTTGAGCCCCGCCGGCATCATAAGCGCGCTTTTGGCCCAAAGGGATTGCGCCAAGGTCGTCTGGTGGAGAACCGACGCGCTTGTTGACCAATGAAGGAAGCGCGATGGCTTTTTATGACGACATTCCGGAAAGCCGCGAGGCCGACGAAGAAAAAGACGGCGAGCTCCATTTTTTCTACAAGCGCGAGGAAAGGATAAAGAACGCTCCAAAAATCGTGCAGGACTATTACGCCGGAAAAATGACGCCGCCAAAGGGCTTGTTCAAAGTTTTGGTCGCCACGAAATTCAACCGCTTCATGCTTTTGACGGTGGCGCTTTGCTTTGTGGTCGTCTTTTTTGTGAACACTTTTTCCAACAGGCCGTCCTTGGCGACTGCGGCCGGATTTGAGCTGGAGCTTGACGCCTTTTCCTACGACGAGAGCGTTTACGCGCAAGTCAAGGTTCACCCCTTGAAAAAAAGCTTGAAGGACAAAAATTTTCCCATTGACAAGTACGTTGAGGAAAAGAAAAAAGTCGTCGTCGACTTTTCGTTTGTGGACGCCGACGGGGAAAATTCCGCAAAAACGCAAAAGTCGGCGGAATTTGAAAAAAACGCCTTTTTTATAAGGACAAACAGTCCTGATTATGATATAATTGAAGTAGCGGCGCAAGTTAACATTCTTGGCGAGACCATTGGCCTCGTTTCGAAAGTCAAGCGGCGCGAATGACTTTTAGGAGAGTCTTATGGCGCAGTTTTATTGTTTGTCGGTGATGCTGAGTTTGTTGTGCGGCTTGATTTTGATTTACGGACAGGACGCGGAGCTTGGCGACGAGGCTTTTGAGGACGCTTCTTCAAAAAGCTCGATTCCCGGAATTGACAAATTGCAGGAAGGCATCGCCGGGGAAAGCCTTTTTGGCAACGAGCTTTTCAGGCTGGTTTGCGGCGCTCTTGCCTTTGTGAGCGGACTGGTGACTTTTTTGGTTCCTTACAACGGAATCGCGGTCTTCGGCGACTTGCTTCCGTCGTTGGTTTGCCTTCTTGCGGGCGCGACCGTTTTGCTAGGCTATTTTGAGGACAGGAACGAGGAATTTGTTCCGCCTGAGATTTTGGACACAATTTTGACGAACAACAAGCTTTACATTGGAATCGCGGCCTTGCTTTTTGGAGTGGTTCACTTTATTTTGCCGGGAGCGCCCTTGCTATGAAATCGTCCGTGGCTTGCGTCGTTCTTGGAAAAAGTTCCGCTACAAAAAACAAAATATTAATCGCGCATAGAATCAACAAGGGGCAAATGGGCGGCCGCTGGGAATTTCCAGGCGGAAAGGTTGACAACGAGGAAAACGACAAGGAGACAATCGCCCGCGAGATGCTGGAGGAATTTGGCGAGTCCGTTTTGGTGGGCGAGCGGATAGCCGTCACGGACTTTGAGCATAACGGCGAAAAGAATTGCCTTAGGGCTTACGAGGTTTTTTTCAACAACGACGGCCTTGAAAAGCCTTTTTCCTTGACCGAGCATTCGGAAGTGAAATGGGTTTCCTTTGACGAAATTCCTTTGGAAAATTTTGTCGATTCGGACTTGAAGCTTTTGCCCAGCGTGAAAGAATACATTGAGAAAAATTATGGCAAGGAATAAAATCCTTTTGCTGGCCTTCGCCTTGCCCTTTGTTTTTTTTGCTTGCGAAAAAAATCAGGCGGAGGACATACAGCTTGACAATTCAGATCCTCTGGCGCTGGCTCCCGACATCCGCTGGGCTGTTGTGGGAGACCCTTACGCGGCTTTTAGGGAGGAAACTTCTTGGGACGCGGACGCCGTAGGCTACTGCAAGCAAGGCGAGCTTTTTCCGATTTTGGCCAGCGCTTCGGTGGCAAGCGCCAATGGCGTCGAGACATGGTACCTTATGGAAGACGGCTGGCTTCCTGAAAGCGTGGTTTCCGTTTATCCAAACAAGTATCGCGCCCAAAAGGCGTCCAAATTGCTGGGGGCCAAAAAGTGACGGGCGCGGAAAAATCTTCGCTTTACCAAATGCTAAAAAAAACTTCCGCCGCGCTTGCGGGCTATGAAAGCCAAAACTTCGCGGGCGCCCCGGACTTTTCTGACGACCCTGAAATCGTTCCGGAGCCGGCCGCTTTGCAAGTCCAAAACGCGGCGGTTCCCGCCAGCGCGGATTCGGGCGCGGCCACAATCGATTCAATCGCGCAAAAAATACGAGCCTGCTCAAGGTGCCCGCTTTGCCAGACAAGAAAGAACGTCGTGCCCGGCGAGGGCGTTCCAAATCCCTTGGTGTTGGTTGTGGGCGAGGGCCCCGGCGCGGACGAGGACGAGCAGGGAAGGCCCTTTGTCGGCCGCGCGGGCCAGCTGTTGGACAAAATGCTTTCCGCCATAAACTTGAGCCGCGACAAGAATTGCTTTATCGCCAACATCGTAAAGTGCCGCCCGCCCATGAACAGGGACCCCGCGCCGGAAGAAAGCCAAGCCTGCCGCTCTTTTTTGGACGCGCAAATTCACGTCTTGAAGCCCAAGATGATTTTGGCGATGGGCCGCGTGGCCTTGCAAAACCTTTTGGACACTTCAATCGGCATCAACCGGATGCGCGGCCAGTTTGTCGACTTTAAGGGAATCCCCTTTATGGCCACCTACCATCCAAGCGCCCTTTTGCGCGACGAAAGCTTGAAGCGGCCCGCTTGGGAGGATTTGAAGGCCTTCAAGGGCAGGCTGCTTGAGATTTGTCCGGACTACGACAAATGAAATATTTGCAAATCGCCTTGAACGTTCCGGCAAACCAAACTTTCACTTACGCCAACGTCGAGGCGGGAAAAAGGGTGGCCCGGGAGGAGCCTGTCCAAAAGGAGCTGATTCCGCAAAAACGGGCGCGCAAAGTTGATTCCTACGAGGCCCAAGTCGGCTCGCGCGCGGAAGTGATGTTCGGCAACAAAAAAATGACCGGCATCATCGTTGACGCTTTTGACCGGCTTCCGGAAGACCTTTCTTTTGACGCGCGGAAAATCAGAAAAATCTTGCGGGTCATCGACCAAAGCCCTCTGCTGACAAAGGAGCTTTTGGACTTGGGCCGCTGGCTAAGCTCCTTTTACTTGTGCCCGATTGGCGAGGCCCTTTGCTCGATGATTCCGGGCGGGCGGAAGGAAGTGGACGCGGGCGGCTTTTCCGCCGTGGACGCGGATTCCTTTGAAGGAAGCAACGTTTTGTCCGCCGAACAGGCGGCCGCCGTTGAAGCGATAACCGCCGAAAAAAAAAGTTTGGAAGCCAAGGAAAGCGGCGCGAACAGTTTTTGCCTTTACCATTATCTTTACGGCGCGACAGGAAGCGGCAAGACCGAAGTTTTTTTGAGCGCGGCCCAAAAAATTTTGGAGCGAGGCAAAGGCGTCTTGTACTTGGTGCCGGAAATCGGCCTTACGCCCCAGGTTGTCGGAGCCGTTTCGCGCCGCTTTGGAAACACCGCCGCCGTATTGCATTCCCGCTTGACTCCAAGCCAAAAACTTTCCGAATGGAAGCGAATTTTAAGCAAGGAGGCGCGGGTTGTCGTTGGAGCAAGGAGCGCCGTTTTCGCGCCGATTCCCGATTTGGGATTGATAATAATTGACGAGGAGCATGATTCGTCATACAAGTCGGGAAACAGCCCCCGCTACCACGCGCGGCAGGCTGCCATGTGGCGCTGTTCGCGGCTAAAGGTTCCCCTTGTGATGGGAAGCGCGACGCCAAGCGTGGAGGCTTGGAAGGCGATTGAGGACGGGCAGTTTGCCGTCCACCGCCTTACAAAAAGGCTGGCCGGCGGAAAAATGCCCTTGATTGGCGCCGTGGACTTGTCCAAGGAAAAGATGAACGGCGCGATTTCCGTTCCGCTTGAAAATGAAATCAGGCAAACGCTAAAGGAAAAGCGGCAGGTGATTTTGTTCTTGAACAGGCGCGGCTTCAACCATATCTTCAGGTGCGCCTCCTGCGGCTTTGAGATGAAGTGCAAGAACTGCTCCGTTCCGATGACATACCACAAGGCGCAAAATCGCTTGGTTTGCCATTACTGTTCGTACTCCGTGGAGCCTTTTAGGGTCTGCCCGCAATGCGGCTCGGTGGACATAGGCTACGCCGGCTTTGGAACGGAGTTCATTGAAAGCGAGGTCAAGTCAAAATTTCCAAACGCCCGCGCCTTGCGCCTTGACACCGACGCGGTGGCCAAGAAGGGCGAGCTTGAGGAAAAAATCGCGGCCTTTAAAAGCGGCGGCTACGACATTTTGCTTGGAACTCAAATGATTGCCAAAGGCCTCAACTTTCCTTCGCTAAAATTGGTCGGCGTGATTTTGGCCGACACGTCGCTCCACTTGCCCGACTTTAGGGCCGCGGAAAAAACATTCAGCCTTATAACGCAAGTGGCGGGAAGGGCCGGCCGCTTTTTTCCGGACGGAAAGGTTTTGGTCCAGACGTATTCGCCGTCAAATCCCGCCGTTTATTGCGCCTGCCGTTCGCGGACAAAAGAATTTTACGAGCAGGAGCTGGGATTGAGGAAGCTCTTGAACTTTCCGCCTTATTCCCGTCTCTTGCGCCTGGTTTTTAGGAGCATGACGCAAAAGGACGCGGAGGCATTTTCCGACGACGCCTATAAAATTTTGTCCGAGGAGCTGGAGGCAATCAAGTCAAAGCGCTTGGCCCATTCCGGCCAGACGGAAATCCTTGGCCCGAGCGAATGCCCTTTGTCAAAAATAAATTCAAATTACAGAAACCAGATTTTGCTTAGAGGGCCTTCCGTCGCCTTGCTTCAACGGCTGGCCGCCCGCTTGATTTACGGCTACAGGGCCAAGGAAGGCGTCTACATTGAAGTGGACGTCGATCCAGTGAACTTGCTGTAGAATATGAACGCAGTCCGCAAGCGAAGCGTTGCCGCTAAGCGTGGCGGCGGATTCCGTCAAATTTAACTTGCCACAAAAAAAGGCCCTCGGGCGGCGCGGTGGGGCCTGCCATCGAGCGTTCCTTTGCGTCAAGAATTTTCTTAAAGTCTTCGGGGCCTTTTTTGTTTTTGTCAAGGTCGATGAGGGTTCCTGTAAGCGAGCGGACCATTCTGTACAAAAAGGCGTTGGCCTCCACTTCAAAGACCAAAAGCGTTTGGCCGAGCGAATCTGTTTGCTCAAAAAACCGCGCGCCCTCCAAATATCGTTTTGTGGAAAGGCTTGCGTCGCCCGCGCCCGCGAATGTTTTGCAGTCAAGCTCGCCGCGCAAGGCCGCAGCCATCGCGTTTAGGTTGTCCGTGTCCGGCCGAAACTTTATCGGCCAAACATAGCGGCTTGAGGACGCGGCTGGAATTTGCTCCGGCAAGATGAAGTAGCGGTAAACGCGGCTTGTGGCGCTGAAGCGGGCCGAAAAGTCGTCGGGCCTTGCGGCGGCAGAGTTTACCCGAACGTCTCGGGGCAAAAAATTGTTCAAGGCTTTTGGAATGTTTTGGTCGGGGATTGCGTCTATCGGACAAATGAACGTCGCGGCCTGTTCCTTTGCGTGAACGCCGGAGTCTGTGCGGCCGGAGCCTTGCAAGCTAATTTTTTGGGAAAAGAGCTTTTGCAGCGCCGTCTCCAGCTCGCCTTGAACGCTCCTTTGGCTCTCCTGCCTTTGCCAGCCGCAAAAGTCAGTTCCGTCGTATGAAATGGAAAGAAGGATGTTTTTTGCCATGAAAACTATTCGATAGCGAAGTCCGCTTCGTCCAAGACTTTGTTCAAGTTGTCGTAAAGGTTTCTGGAATGCTCAAGAAGCGGGCCCGGCTTTTCCTTTGTGGATTTTCCAAGGCCAAAGATGCGGGCGATGGCGATTTTCGACTCGTCCAGTTTCTTTAGCCGCATCGCCTGGTCTTCCGTTTGTCCGTACTTGTATTCCAAAAGCCCGCAAAGGTAGATGACTCCGTCCCAGCCGTAGTTTTTGTCCGTGTCCGGGCCCATGTTGGCCAGCGTCGAGCTTTTTTCAATGCGCTGGCTTTCGTTGATGACCGCCTGCTGGTAAAAGAAAATCGCCTTTTGGTAAAAGATTTTGGCCATCATGTCAAAGTTGTGGTCGGGAACTTCTTCGTTTAGGTCGTTGCAAAGCCAAGCCAATCGCAAGGTCAGGATGGCGCGCTTCATTGTCGGAAGGTACGCGAAGTCAACTTCGTCGTATGTCAGGATTGCCAAAAAGTACATGGCCGCGCCGTCCAGCAAGTTTCTGTTTCGCGTAAGGTTGTAGTAGGGGAAAATCATGTTGGTGAATTTTTTGCGCGCTTCCATCGTTTCATAAATTCTGTCCAAGGAAGCCTGGTCCTTTATGTCGTTGAAGTCGTTCCAAAAAAAGGCGGCGTGGCAGTTAGGGCAGGCGCCGATTGCGTAAATGAGCGGATTGATTTTTCCGTAGCGCGCTGTGGGAATGTATTGGCGGTGAAGCTCTTCGGTCAAAGCGCCGGCGTTAAGGCGGCCGCTTCCCGTGAGCATTTCCTCCCGCTGAAAGTCCTTGTGGCATACAGGGCACTTGATTTTTGTCTTGGACCAATAAGAGACCGCGAGCGGCTTTTTGGGGCCCGCGTCCTTTTTGAATTTTGTGTACATATCGCTTTTATTTTAGCGCAATCGCGGCGATTTTTCAAGGAATTTCAATGACAACTTGCGCGGCCGCGTATTCCTTTTCGTGGCTCAAGGAAACAAAAATCTTGGCTTCTTGCCATTCCTTGCAGCGCTTTTTGAACAATTCCAAGGCGGAGCCTGCCAGCTCAAGAGCGGGCTTTCCGCCGTCCTCGTTTTCAATCCAAACGTCGCGCAAGTCAAACAAGAGGCCCGTTCCCAAGGCTTTTGAAAAGGCCTCCTTTGCGGCAAAGCGCGCCGCGTAATGCTGGAGGCTTGAGCTTTCTTGGGCCGGAGTCGGCGCGGCGCCGGCTTTTGTTTTTTCCAAGATTTCTTTGGGGTTGAAAAAGCGCTCCAGCATGTTCGGCTCTTTTAGCCATTTTGCGAAGCGGCCGCATTTTGCTATGTCTATGCCGATTCCAAAAATCATTGGGCGCTTTCCTGGTCGGGCTTATGGTCCGCGCCTTGGCGGCTTTCCGTTTCGTCGACAACTTCCGCCGGCGGCCTTTCCTTTATCTTTACGTCGATGTTGTCCACGCTCACGCTTTCAAGATGGAACTCTTGGGGAATCAAGACCGACACCGGAAGCGTGTAGTCTCCGGCCTCCGTGATTTCCCGCAAGTCCACGCTGAGGGTGTCCGGGTTTGGCGTCCAGTCGTTCATTATCAAGCGGGGGCCGCGCAAAGTTATCGAGGCTTTTTTTTGCGTGTCGCACTCAAAGCCGGCGGAAAGGTTCCTCAAGAGGATTGGAAGGGCCTTGAACTCCTTGATTCCGTCTTCGTAGTCCACTTTGACGGTGGCCAGCGTTTCCTCTTCGCCGTATATTTTTATCATTTTGTTTATGTTGGCCAAGCGGACTTTTTGCGAGAAGCTTTGCGTCTTGTCGTCAATCGGAACGCCTTCCGTCGCGATTGACTCTATGTTTTGAATGATGGAGCGCGGGCCGTAAATGGAGACGTATTCCGGCTCGCAGGACAGGCTTTCAATCGCGTATCCGTCGGCAAGCTTTCCTGAAGTTTGCGGAAGAATTTTTACCGCGCGGATTGTGTTCCGCTCAAGCCTTACCTTGATTTTTTCCGGAAAGACTGTGACTTGCAAGGGGTTCATTTCCACGATGTTAGAAGGCAAGTCTATTGAAATTGGAACTTCGTATGAGCCTTCCTGCGTTATCCAGCTCAAGTCCAGCAGGGCGGAGATGTTGTCGGAGGTTATTTTGGTGATGTTTTCCGACGAGGTTTTTATGGTGACGCTCACGCTTGAGGGAATGTGGGTGGCCGAAACCATTTCGCCCTCCTGAATCACTTTTAGCGTTACGGGAACGCTCTTTTGCTCAAGGGAAGTGTATCTGTTAAAAATGTAAAAGAGGCAGGCGATTACAAGGCAAATGGCTTTTGCCGGCCAATTCGTCTTAAGCTTTTCCAATAAGGGCTTTATTTTCATCTACAGAATCCTCAATTTTGTATTGGTCAGGGGTTATGTTGAGCAAGGAAACCAAAGTTTTGGTCAGCTCTTGCATTGACAAGTCGTAGTGCAGCTTTGAGTCGTATGAAAGGCTTATCGCGCCGGTTTCCTCGGAAACTACAAGGACGACGGCGTCGGTGGTTTCCGCAAGACCAAGGGAGGCGCGGTGGCGGGTGCCGAAAGTTTTCTTTATGTCGTACTGCTCGCTCAAGGGCAAAAAGCAGCCGGCCGCGACGATTTTGTCGCCTTGGATAATCACGGCGCCGTCATGAAGGGGGGTGTCAAACTTAAAAATGGTGACCAAGAGGCTTGACGACAAATCCGCGTTTATCCTTGTTCCGGTCTTGGCTATGTCGTCAAGCTTTGTATGGCGCATGAAAACCGCCAGCATTCCGCGCCGTTGCTTTGAAAGAATTTCCGCCGCCATTAGGACCGAGTCCACGTAGGAATGCTTTGAGCGGCTGCCGAAGCTGAACCATTCCTTTTGGCCCAGCTTCAAGAAAATTTTTCGGATTTCAGGCTGGAACACAATCGCGAAAACCACGACCAATCCAGGCGCCAAGGCTTGGAGCAGGCGCAAGATGGTTTCCAGGCGGAACACAGTCGCGGCGGCGTAGGCCAGGGCGATTAAGACGGCTCCGCGCAAAATTTGGATGGAGTTTGTGCTCACCACGATTTGGTAGGCCTTGAACAAAATGAAGGCCAATATTCCTATGTCCAAAAAAGGCCGAATGACGTTGTAGACGGCCAACAACTTTTCAACTGCCAGCATTCAATATTTCCCTCATAACCTTAACCGAATCAACCGCGGGCGCCGTGTCGTGGACTCTCACCATCGAAACTCCGTTCAGCGCGGAATAAACGTTGGCCGCAATGGTTCCCCAAAGACGGTCCTCAACTTTTCTTTTGCAGACGTCGCCGAAAAAAGTTTTTCGCGAAAGCGCCATCAAGACCATGTACTTTTTTCCGCAAAGCTCTCCGGCCCTTTTTATCAGGACGGCGTTTTGCTCGCGGTTCTTTCCAAAGCCTATGCCTGGATCCACTATTATTTTATCGGAAGAAATTCCGTTTTGCAAAGCGATTTCGGCCCGCCTTTCCAAATATTCGTTGACATTCTTAAAGACGTCGTCGTACTTTAGGTTGTCCATCATCACGGAGGGAACGCCGCGCTTGTGCATCAAAATGACCGGAAACTTTTCCCGCGCGGCGAAGGCAAGAAGGCGGTTGTCGTCCTCAAGCGCCGAAACGTCGTTCAAAATGTCGGCGCCGGCGTCAAAGGCCGCGCTCATGACGTCGTATTTTCTTGTGTCCACCGAAATCGGAATGTCGGAATAGGCGCGGATTTTTTTTATCACAGGAACGATTCGCTTGATTTCTTCCTTGGCGTCGATGTAGCTGCTTCCGGGCCTGGTTGACTCGCCGCCGATGTCGATTATGTCGGCGCCTTCCTCGATGTGCCTTTTGGCCAGCCTAAAGCCGCCGCGGCTTTTTGAAAAGAATGAGTCCTTGTCGGCGTTTACGATGGACATAACGAAGGCCGGGTTTTCCGTCGCGATTGTTCTGTCAGCCAATTTAAGTTGCGGCATTTTTTTTATCTCCAACTTTTACTTAATCTCGTTCAACAAGCCCAAGGCCGCGCGCTGCATGTCGTTGGGCGACAAAAAGGCGTTTTCCAAAACTTGCTCGCGGCTTCCTTGTTCCGGAAACTTTTGCCCGAAGGCAAGGACCTGCGTCTGGCGGAAGCCGTTTTTTTGCAGGAAGGCCTCCAGTTCCTGACCGACGCCGCCTTGCTTGATTCCGTCCTCGACAATGACGACGGCGTCGAAGCCTTTCGCGATTTTGTAAAAATGTTCAAGGTCAAGCGGCTTTATGAAGCGCAAGTTGTAGACGTCCGCGCATACGTCTTGGAGCGTTAGGGAGCGGGCGGCCACAAGGGCTTCGGAAAACATGGAGCCCGTAGCCGCGAGCAAAACCTTTTTAAAGTCCTTGCCGTCGTTGGCGCTTGAGGAATCCTCGATTTTTCCGCTCTCTTGGTTGAACTTCAACGACAGCGCCGGCGCCAGCTCCTCGGCCTTTATCAAGACTCCTTTTCCTTCCTCGATTGGAGCGGAAAATGACGGAAGTTCCGATGGACAAGACTTCTTTGGATAGCGGATGACCGCGGCGCCTTTTGCATGCGACGCCCAATCCAAGCAAAGGTCAAGCTCCGCCGCCGAGGCCGGAGCCAAAATCGAAAGGTTTGGAACGCACTTTAAAAGCGCGATGTCGAAAATCCCCTGATGGGTTTCGCCGTCATTGGGAACGGCGCCGCTTCTGTCCAGGACAAAAATCGCGCGGAGGCCCGGAAGGCAAATGTCGTGGATTATTTGGTCCACCGAGCGCTGGATGAACGTGGAGTAGATGCAGACGACGGGAAGCATTCCGCCCTTTGACAAGCCGGCCGCGAATGTTACGGCGTGCTCCTCCGCGATTCCGACGTCAAAAAACCGCTCTGGAAAGCGGCGGGCAAAGGCTGCGAGCCCGGTTCCCTTGCTCATCGCGGCCGTAATCGCGGCGACCTTGGGATTTTTTTCGGCCAGCCGGACAATCGAGCGCGAAAAATTTTCCGTGAAGCTTTCCGCGTCAAATTTTTCAACCGAGCCGTCGGCGATGTTGAAGGGGCCGATTCCGTGGAAAAGCTCGGGGTTGTCCTCCGCGGGGGAGTAGCCCTTTCCCTTTTTTGTTATTACATGGACGACGACGGGCTTCTTAAGCTTTTTGACCCTTTTAAAAACCCGCTCCAGCTCCTTTATGTCGTGTCCGTTCAAGGGGCCAACGTATTCAAAGCCCAAGTCTACGAACATGTTGTTGCTCAGAAAGAGGCCCTTCAAGCCCCGCTTGAACCTAAAGATAAATTTTTGCAAAAAGCGGCTTCCCGGCATTTTTGAGACTATTTTGTCAATCGCGCGCCTTACCGATTGGTATTGAATCGACATCGTCAGGCTTGAAAGGTAGCGGGAAAGGCTTCCTTCGTTGGGAGAGATTGACATTTGGTTGTCGTTTAGGACTACGATTAAATTCTTTGCGTCTTGGCCGGCGTTCAAAAGCCCTTCGTAGGCCAGGCCGCCGGTCAAGGCTCCGTCGCCAATGACCGCTAGGACTTTTCCGTCAACGCCTTGAATCTCGCGCGCCTTGAGCAAGCCCAGCGCCTGCGATATTGAAGTGGACGCGTGTCCGTTGTCAAAAAAATCGTGGGGGCTTTCGCATTCTTTTGTGAAGCCCGAAATTCCTCCGCCTTGGCGCAAGGTCTCAAAGCGGCCGTAGCGGCCTGTCAACAATTTGTGGGCGTAGCACTGGTGGCTCACGTCAAAGACAATCGCGTCCTTGGGGGAGTCGAAAACCCTGTGCAGGGCGATTGTAAGCTCCACGATTCCCAGGTTTGAGGCAAGGTGGCCGCCGTTTTGTCCGACAGTGTCGATGATTTTTCGGCGCGTTTCCTCTGCCAGCGCGAGGAGCTCCTTTTGAGAAAGATTCTTTATGTCGTCAGGCGATTCGATTTGAGCCAGCAAAAAGGTTCTCCGTGTAAAAAAAAAGACTGCCGTTTAAGCGCAGCAGTCTTTTGCGGCATTACTTGCTCTTATGCCGATTTCTTCTAAGCATCTTCTTTCGCTTATGAGTCGCCATCTTCTGGCGCTTTCGCTTTTTACCACAAGGCATGTGCTTGCTCCTATAAAGTTAGTATCGATACGAAAGCCATTATGCGCTTTTTTTCAATTTTGGTCAAGTGCCGCTCGTGTTTTTGCGATGATTTTTGCCAAGTCCGCTTTTGCGTCGTCGCTTTGGGACACGCGGATTGTGGCGGCGCCGGGGATTCCGCGCATGAAGACGTACTGCTTTTTGGCGTATTTTTTTGAGTCGCGCTTGATTCTTTCCTTTATTTCTTCGATGGAAAGCGGCGCGCCGTCCGCGTCCGTCTCAAAAAATTCGCGGTAGCCTATGGCCTGCATTCCCGGAGCCTCTTTTTTGTAACTGGCCATAAGGCCGCGCGCCTCGGACTCCAAGCCTGCCTCAAACATTTTGTCGACCCTTGCCTCTATGCGCCTGTAAAGCTCCTCCCGGCCGCGCTCCAAGATTATTGTGGTGAACTCGTATTTGTCGCGCAGTTTTGGGCTTTGGGCAAAGGCGGCGCGCGGCTTTCCGGTCAGGATGAAAATTTCAAGCGCGCGGAGGACGCGGTAGCTGTCGGCGGGGTCGATTTTTTTCGCGGAGTCGGGGTCGCAGGACAAAAGTTTTTGCCACATCGCTTGGCCTCCCAGTTGGGAAAGTTCCGCCCTAAGCTTTTCCCGCAAGGCCTCGTCGCCTGTCGGGGTGGAAGGAAGGCCCAGCAAAAAGGCGCGTATGTAAAAGCCGGTTCCTCCGCAAATGACAGGAAGGATGCCGTCCGCGAAAAAGCTTTCGCAAAGCGAGTCGGCTTTTTCAACAAATTCCGCCACGGAAAACTGTTCGTCAGGATTTTTTATGTCGATTAGATGGTGCGGAAGAATTTCTCGCTCCGCGGGGGTGGGCTTCGCGGTCCCTATGTCCATTCCCCTGTACACTTGCATGGAGTCCGCCGATATCACGCGGACTTTCTTGTTTCCGGCAAAAAGCTTGAACAAAAGGTCTGTTTTGCCGGTCGCCGTGGGGGCGAAAATGACAAGGACCGGTATTTTATTCGGCAATTCTGTAGGTGACTTCCTCTGTGAAAAGTTGGCGCGCGGCCAATGAAACTACCTTGTCGTGGTTCTCCGCGATCAAGGGGTCCTTTACCATTGACATCTGGTAGGCGCGGCGGTTGGCGGCCACCGTTATTTCGTAAATGTTGCCTGTGAATCGGACTAGCTGTTCCAAAGGAAAAATCATGTTTGTCTCCCAAAAAATGATAGAATATTATATAGAAAAGCGGCTTTTGTGTCAACCATTGAAAATTTTTTCAATTTTTTTCAAAAAACTGTGAATTTTTTGTCAAACTGTTGTATCTTATAGGCAGAGGAATTTATTGAACCGGAATGTTAGGAAGGAGGCGCTTGTCCTTTCCGTCAAGGCGACGGCCCAGGACAACCGCTCCGCGCGCCTTTTGACAAAGGACGGAATAGAATGGGCGACTCTTTTTGGCGGCCCCAAGAGCAAGCTGCGCGGAGCGGTGAGCCCTTGGAACAGGGGCTTCGCGTACTTGTACAAGAACGAGGAAAAGGCCTCGTGCAAAATCACCGACTTTGACGTCCAGAAATACCACCCGACCTTTAGGGAAAGCCTCTTCAAGTCATTCGCCGCTTCCTTGGCCGGCGAGCTTGTCTCAAAGTCAAGCGCGGCCGGAAGCCCGGAGCAGTGCTACGTTTTGCTTAACGGCTTTTTGGACGGAATGGACCTCTTGGGCGAAGACGAGGCGCGCCTTGGCCTTTTGCGCTTTTTGTGGCGCTACTTGGACTTGCTGGGCGTCCGTCCGCAGACGCAATGTTGCGCCCGCTGCCAAAAGGAATTTTTTGCGGGCAACGGCGCGGCCGGCGCGTCGTCTAGCAATTATTCCAAAAGCGCGCTAGAATCGAACGCGGGCGCCAAAAGGCTCGCGCTGTATTCGCCGGCCGAAAATTCCTTTGTTTGCCAAGACTGCTTCTCTCCGCAAGAAAAAGGGGCCAGGCTTTCTGAGCCGGCGCTTTTTTACCTTGCGATGTCTGGCGGAACAAGGCCTGCCGATTTGGCGGCCGCGCGCAAGGCAAGGCTGCCGGAAGCGGACTACGGACAATTGAAGGCGTTTTTGTACGAGCTGGTCGAAGGCGCCCTTGGAGCGAGGCTGAAAACCTTGGAGTCGGGAAAGGGAATTTTATGACGGGAGGCCCTTTTTGAAAACGTGGAATAAAAAAGAAATTTCAAGGGAAAGCGCGCTTTCCTTGCACAAGAGGTTTGGCCTTGGCCCGCTTGAGGCGTCGATTTTCGCTCGCAGGGGCATCACCGCCGGAAGCGACTTGCTTTACTATTTGGAGAGCGACGCCCGCTTTTTAAACAAGCCCTTTGACTTTTCCCAAATGGAAGACGCCGTAGACCGCATTTTGGCCGCCGTGGAGGAGGGCGAAAAGGTCTTGATTTTCGGCGACCGCGACGTTGACGGAATCACGGCCACGGCGCTCTTGTACGAGCAGCTTAAGCGCATGGGCGTTGACGTTTCTTGGCGGCTTCCCGCCGGCGACGACGCCTACGGATTGAGCATGGCCGCCGTCGAGGACTTCGCCAAGAATTACGGAAGCCTTCTAATCACGGTTGACTGCGGCATCTCAAATTTTGCCGAAATCCAAAGGGCCGGCGAGCTGGGCATAAGCGTAATCGTGACCGACCACCACAATCCGCCGGAGCGCCTTCCGGCCGCCGAGATAATCGTAAATCCAAAATGCCAGGATTCCGGCTATCCCTTTGGCGAAATCTCCGGCTGCGCCGTGGCCTTTAAGCTGGTCCAGGCCCTGCGTTTTTCGCAGACGGAAATTTACAAGCAGGACATTTGCCTTTTGAACGTCCGCGACGAAAGCGTCGTCGAATGCCTGAAGCTTAGGAACATGGTGAAGCGAAAAACTTTTGAAAAGGACTTTTCAGGCGGAACGTTGAGCCTTTCCTCAAGCGGCCTTTTGGAATTTTTGCGGGGCGAGCAAATCTTTGTTTGGGACGCGCCGGCCGTTTCTTTGGCCTTGAAAAATCTTTTTGGAAGCGGAGTCGAATTCAACCTTTTTGACGTGCGGCCCGAGGCGGCCAAAATAATTCCGTCGCTTTCAAAAAAATCCTTGCGGGCGCTTTCCGGCCTTTCAAAAGTCGCGCTTTATTCGGACGAGGCCGGCGGCGAG
This sequence comes from uncultured Treponema sp., assembly GCA_946411505.1. Classification (GTDB taxonomy): domain Bacteria; phylum Spirochaetota; class Spirochaetia; order Treponematales; family Treponemataceae; genus Treponema_D. The sequence continues at coordinate 99,743 of CAMKEG010000001.1, forward strand.
CTTGAGGCCTTTTACAATATTTTTGTGACTTACTTGAACAAAAAAATAGAGCGGGGCTTTCCGTCCGCCAAGGCTGCGGACGAGCGCGACTTGCAGCTTGTCATGCTTTCGACTTTGAGCGACATCATGCCCCTTAAGAACGAAAACAGAATTTTCGTAAAGCTCGCCCTTGACTCGATAAACAAGGGAAAAGCCAGGGCCGGCCTCGTGGAGCTGCTCTCGCGCCAAGGCTTGCTGGGAAAAAGGCTTTGCGCCAAGGACTTGAGCTGGAACGTCATTCCCGCCCTCAACGCGGCCGGCCGGCTTGGAACTCCGGAAGATTCGCTGAGGCTTTTCCTTGCGGAGACGCCGGGCGAGCGCGAGGAATACGCCCAAAAAATTTTGGACCACAACGAGGAGCGAAAGAAGCTTGAGAACGCTTCCTGGGAGTACTTGGGCGGCCGTCCTGAAAAGTCCCTGCAAAAGTTCAATGGAAAATTTTGCCTTATCGTCGAGGAGAAAATTCACCGGGGCGTCGTGGGCCGCATCGCCGCCAAACTGGTCCAGCGAGCCAACGTTCCCGCGATAGCAATGACAAAAATTGACGACGTTTACATCGGCTCCATGAGGACCGCGCGCGGCGTCCATTGCACTGACTTCTTGGACAAGTTCGGCGACATTTACATAAACCACGGCGGCCACGCGGGCGCCGCGGGATTTTCCCTTACGGCGGAAAAATTTGAAATTTTCCAGCAAAAGATTGGCGGCCTTGTCCAAGAAATGGTTCTTGGCGAGGACGAGGACAAAACCGTCGACATCGACGCGGAGCTTGGCGGCCAATACGTCAACGACGACTTGATGGCCGTGGTTGACCTTTTGGAGCCTTACGGAAACGAAAATCCAGAGCTGGTCTTTATGACAAAGAACGCCAGAATTTCCGCCGGCCAAGTTTTGGGAAAGGGCGAGCGCCAGCATTTAAAGTTGTATTTGGAAATCGGAAAGCAAAAGTGGCCGGCCTTGTGGTGGGACCAAGGCGCCCGCTACAAAAGCGAGTTCAACGACGGAGACTTTGTCGACGTGGCCTACAACTTCCAGCGCAACACCTTTAACGGCCACGAAGGCCGCCAACTGCAAATCGTGGACTGCAAGCTTTCCCGTTAGCCTGTCCGTCAGTCAAAAGCGCCGTGTCCCGGATGCTTTTGGGCAAATTCCTTTTGGCGCTTTCTGGCCGCCTCGACAATTTTGTTTCCGGCCTCCAGTCGCCTGATGTCGTCCATGTGCCAGTCCAAGTTTGAGGGCGGGAAGGGCGGATCGGGGATGGGCGCCCTTTTTTCAAAATATTTTTTTGCGAGCGCCGCGACGGCCTCCTCGCTTCCTTTTTCTTGGACGCGCTTCAAGTAAGGCTCTCCAAGGCCGCAGATTTGGGCGCTTTTGTCAAGCTCGTGGACCCTTGGCCTGTCGTTTGTCTTTTGGACGTTCCTGATTGTCACGCTGCGGCCGTTGGCGCATGTGTAGATTTTTCCTGAGGACTGGATGTGCTTTACGACGGAGAAGGTTTTTCCGCCGTCGCTAAAGAAGGCCATTTCGTTTGTGTATTCCATGTCGGTCCGCCAGTAGCGGATTGTGTAGACGGCGTCCTTTGTGATGTAGGTTGAATAAATGTCGGTCGACGAAAGCGGCTGGCAAACCTTTATTCCGTCGGACTCGGACATTTGCGCCCAAAAGCCTTCAAGCGGGTCTTTTTCGTTTTCGTCGGAAGCGTCGCTGTCATCGCTTTCGCCCAGCTTTACCGCGAACTTTAGGTAAAGGTTGTTTCCGATTATCGCCGCCGGAATCACGCTGGCTTCCTTTAGCCTTGGATGCCAGACAAAAATTTCCCAAACGGAAGCGTCGCCTTCCGTTCCTTTTCCTGTCAGCAAGGGACGGTATTCGATGAAAATTCTTTCCGCCTCCGGGCAAGTTGAGTCGTTCAAGGTTCTTTTGGCGGCAAATTCCTCCGGCTCGGCGGCGCGGTCCAAGTACCAGCCGTAAAAGGTCTTTAGCAAAATGGCCGCCGGCGCCTTTCTTTGCGCCTCCGCAGCCCGGTCCAGGCCGCAGTCAAAGATTACGTAGCGGTCGTCGCGCTCCCACACGCCGGCAAAAGGCCCCGGCGTTCCCGCCGAAAAAGCGCCGTCAGTCACCTGCGCCCAAGCCGCCGTTCCCGCCGCCAAAGAAATATATAGGGACAACAATGTTCTTAGAAACAATTTCACGCCTATATTATCGGAACGTCCCCGCTTAAGGTAAAGAGTAAAAAAAAGCGTAGCGGAAAGGCAAGCGGGGCAGGACGTTTTGGGTAAGGAAAAAAAACGCGCGAAGGAGCCGGGCGGCAGACGGAAACACTCAGTTTGCCCCTGCCGCGCTAGCGGCAGACGTAAATAGTTACAAGGGGCAAATTGCGTGTAGCGACGTTATCTAGCGGTTCCGTCTGCCGCCCGGTGACTGGGAGCGTTTTTCTTTCTTTCCATATTGACACAATTTCCCAAAATTGTTAATATAACTTTTACATTTTTCTTAAATATTATTTGGGGGATATCTTGGCTAGAAATCAGACATCTGCAGAAAAGCGCCACGCTCAGAGCGAAAAGCGCCGCATGCGCAACAAGGCAATTAAATCAGAGTGCCGCACTTACGCAAAACAATTCGTTGAATTGGTTATCAAAAAGGAAAAGGACGCGGCCGCCGCCAAGCTCAAGCAGCTTCAGAGCGCCTTGGACTCAGCCCGCCTTAAGGGCGTAATCAGCCTTAACGCCGCTTCTCGCAAAAAGAGCCGCATGACTCGCCTTTACAACGTGACGTTCGTTCAGCAGGCCGCCAACTAAAAGTTTTTTGAATTTTGGGTGAACTATGCTTTCAAAAAAGATTACAAAGCATGATTTGGTCGAGGCTGTTTACCAAAATTCAAAGTACGAAAAAGGGCAAATTCAAGAAGTAATCGAAGCCTTTGTTGGTGAGCTTAAAAAGGACATCGCCAAAGGCTGCACGATTGAATTGCGAGGGTTCGGAACTTTCGAGCCCCGCCTGCGAAAAGGCAGGGCGGTTGTAAGGAACCCAAAAACAGGCCAGACGTTGTCTATGCAGGCGCATTACGTGGCTGTCTTCCGTTCTGGCCAAGAGTTGAAAAAAGCTCTTTCCGAATTGCCTGTTCAAGAGAATTAGCATGGAACAAACGGCTAAAAATTACACAATTCTAGGCTCGGAAACTTCTTTTGACGGAGTTTTGGAATTTACCGACAATCTTAAAATCAACGGAAAATTCAACGGAACAATCAACTCCAACGGAAATCTTGACATAGACAAAGCTGCTGTTTGCACGGTTGACAAAATGTCCGCCAGTTCCATCGTAATCTCAGGAACGGTGACGGGCAACATTTCGGCCAGCGAGCGGGTGGAGATGTGCAACGGAAGCAAGGTCAAGGGCAACGTGGAGACGGCCCGGCTTCGCATCGCGGACAACGTGGATTTTGAAGGGCAGGTGACGATGCTCGAAAGCGAGCCCGACATCGACTTGTTCAGCGTGGCCAGCGAAGAGTATAAGCAGACTTTGCTTTTAAAGTCCGACTCGGACGCTGAATAATTTGTTTGACAAAACGAAAATAATATATTAAAATATAAAAGGATTTTGTGGGAAATCTTTTCTTTTTTTATTTTAATCAATCACTCTAAAATTTTATAATTATTTTATTTTTATTGGAGACCATTTTTTATGGACGCAGAAAACGAAAATCCTTCTCAAGAAGGCGCGGAAGAAAAGCCAAAGCGCCGCCGCGTGGTTAAAAAGGCCGCGGCCGCTCCCGCCGAAGAAAAGCAGGAAAAGCTTGCGGCGGAAAGCCCCGCGGAAGCCGCTCCCGAAGGCTCGGCCCCCGCGGCTGACGGCTCTTTTGGGGAAGGCGAGGGACAGGCCCAGGAAGAGCGTCCCGCCCGCTCCCATTACAGCCGGGAAGGCTTCAAGCCCCGCGAAAACAGGGGCGGCCGCTTCCCCAACAACAGAAGAAACTTTAGGCCAACCCGCGAGAACATGGCGCCGGACAACACTCCCACGCCGGAAAATTCTCCCGACTACGACCAAAAGCCCCGCCTTGAAATAAACGAGCTTACAAAAAAATCAATGATAGAGCTTCGCGAGATGGCCATGGAATTTGGCTTCAGCGCGGACGACTTGGCTCCTATGAAAAAGCAGGACTTGATTTTTGTTATTCTCAAGGCCCACACCGAGCACGGCGGAATCATCTTCGCGAGCGGAGCCTTGGAAATTCTTCCAGACGGCTACGGCTTTTTGCGAAGCCCGCAAAACTCATACCTTCCCGGCCCGGACGACATTTACATTTCGCCCAGCCAAATCCGTCTGTTCAACCTTAAGACGGGCGACACGGTTTACGGCCAGACAAGAAGCCCCAAGGAGGGCGAGCGCTTTTTCGCCTTGCTCCGCATAGAGAGCGTCAACTTTGACGACCCGCGCGTGGCGCAAACAAGAGTTCCCTTTGAAAACCTTACGCCGCTCTATCCAAACGAAAAGCTCAGGCTTGAGACTGTTTCCACAGAGCTTTCAACCCGCATCGTGGACCTCTTTAGCCCGATTGGAAAGGGCCAGCGCCTTTTGATTGTCGCTCCGCCAAAAGCCGGAAAGACAACCTTGATGCAAAAGGTTGCCAACGCGATTACCGCCAACAATCCCGAAGTTTACCTTATCGTCCTTTTGATTGACGAACGCCCCGAGGAAGTCACCGAGATGGAGCGCTCGATTAAGGCGGAAGTCATTTCCTCAACCTTTGACGAGCAGGCCCAGCGGCACGTCAACGTCGCCGAAATGGTTTTGGAAAAGGCCAAGCGCCTTGTCGAGCACAAGCGCGACGTCGTGATTTTCTTGGATTCCATCACGCGTTTGGCGCGCGCCTACAACCAGACGGTTCCCACCAGCGGAAAGGTATTGTCGGGCGGCGTCGACTCCAACGCGCTCCACAAGCCCAAAAGATTCTTCGGCGCGGCCCGAAACATCGAGGAAGGCGGCTCTCTTACAATCATTTCAACGGCCTTGATAGAGACCGGAAGCCGCATGGACGAAGTCATCTTTGAAGAGTTCAAGGGAACCGGCAACAGCGAAATCGACTTGGACAGAAAGCTGGCCGAGCGCCGCCTTTTCCCGGCCATCAACATCAAGAAGTCGGGCACCCGCAAAGAGGAGCTTTTGCTTACCGAAGAGGAGCTTCAAAAGCTTTGGGTTTTGCGCAAGGTCATCAATCCTATGGAAGACGCGGAAATCACCGAGCTTATCATCGAAAGGATGAAAAAGACCAAGGACAACGCCGCCTTCTTGGCCTCGATGAACACCGGCAGCGCGGCAAACTGATTGAAACGCGCTCCAATTAGGCGCGGACGGCTCTTGACACCGTTGGCCTGTTTGCGCTAAAATTGCCGCACTTAAATTTAATTTGGCAAGTTTTGTGGCGGCGGCTTGAGCGGAAAATCTGGCTCCGCGCCGCAGGGCAAGGCTTTTCAAATATATTTTGGAGGAACTGATGAAAAAAGACATTCATCCTGAGTACACGCTCACAAAAATCACTTGCGTTTGCGGAAACGTAATCGAAACTCGTTCAACTGTAAAGGACATTCACGTTGAAATTTGCTCGGCCTGCCACCCCTTCTACACAGGAAAGCAGAAACTTGTTGACACAGCCGGACGCATCGACCGCTTTAACAAGCGCTACGGAATCAAGACCGCCAACTAATCGGCGCTTATTCCGCGTTTTGAAGGAGCCACATTCTGTGGCTCTTTTTTGTTTTAAAGTCAGGGTCGGTCGTTTGCTCGGTGATTTCTTGCGCGCGGGCGGCGGGCAAAAGGGCGGCGTCAAATTTTAGGCTTTTGGCGTTTGTCGAAAAGTAAAGCTCGCCGTCCTTGTCCAAAAGCTTTAGGCATTTTTGGCAAAGAAGGGGCCAGTCGCGCTTTGTGTCCAAGGCGTTCTTGGCGGACTTGGAGTTGCTGAACGTGGGCGGATCCAAAATTATTGTGTCGTAGAGCTCGCGGCGGGCGATCGCTTGGTCCAAAAAGGCCATGACGTCGCCCTTGGTCCAGGTAAAATTTTCCGGCTCGAAGCCGTTTGCGCTAAAATTTTTCTTTGACCAGTCAAGGTATGTGTTTGAAAGGTCAACGCTGTTTACGGCCTTGGCTCCGCCCGCCGCCGCCGCGACCGAAAAGCTTGAAGTGTAGCAAAACAAGTTTAAGACCCGCTTTCCGCCGGAATTGGCCTTTATCATCGCGCGCGCCGGCCGCATGTCCAAAAAGAGGCCCGTGTCCAGATAGCTTTCCAAGTCGACGAAAAATATCGAGCCGTTTTCAAATACGCGGCCGGCTTTTTTGTCATGAAAAGCCTTTTTGTCCTGCGGCGACTTTTCCTGGGCGTACTGGGAGCCGCCTTTTTCGCGGGCCCTTGTCTTTGCGGCTATGCGGCCCTTGTCGATTCCAAGACATTCGGCCAAGGCGCTTGTCATCGCGGAAAGCCAGGCTTGTTCCTCGTCTTCGGGCTTTTCGTAGGGCCGCTCGTACAAAAAGACTTTAAGCCAAGTCCTTTGAAGCCTGCGACAGGCGGCTCCCGGCTGGTTTTGGCTTTCGGCGGCGGCTTGCGCTTGCAAAAAAGAAAGGGCTTGGGCAGGCGAGCGGACGTCGTCGGGAAGGAATTCGTAAAGGTCTACGGCAAGAGGAATTTCGGGGATGTCGCGGTCGTAGAGCCTAAAGCAGGTGACGAGATTTTTTCGCGCCCACTTTCGCAATTGCTTGTGGTTCTTTGCCGTCCGGTTTTTTAAGAGTTCCGCCTGTTCCTGTGTCTTTTGAGCCGTGTCCATAGGCAGAATTTACCGAAAAGCGCGGCTTTTTTCAAGGAGGGGCGGGCCGCGCTTTTTTTTAATTTTTTCTTGATTATTTTCTATAAAAGCGGTAGAATATATTGGGTTTTTATGGGAAAAATGTTTTTGAAAAAATTTATTTTCTCCGCCGCCGCCGCGCTCGCCTTTTTGCTTGCGTCCTGCGATTTTGGCTTTGACGGAAATTCGTTCCAAAACAAGGCCGGCGCCTACTTTAAGGAAATGACCAGCACCGCCTCAATCGAGGCGTATAGAATCACTCCGGCCGGCGCTCCGACCGACAAATACGGAAACATCTGCCTTTCCTACGAAGACTCCTACGAAGTCGAATTCACTTTGCGAAATCCCCAGCACTACCAGTTTTTGTACGGCCGCAACATGCTCTTTTCGCTTGCGGACAGCGGACTTCCCGGAAGCGACTTGGTTTCAATTAGCCAGGACTCAGGCGACACGACAAAGCTTCGCATGACCTTTCCTTCCGACTTCCTGATGCAAAACGCCGCCGGAGCCAACATCTCTCCGAGCGTTACCTTGATGCATCCCGTGTCCTTGGTCAGCTTCGGCGTTTACGACAAGCTTAGGCTTTCAAGCGACGCGCCGCCGCCAAAGGTTGGCGGAGCCATTGCGATGCAGACGACGGAAACTCCCTCGCGCTGGGTCTTGTGCTTCAATCTGCCTTCAAAGGCGATGGTCCAGGCCTACCACAACGACATAGAGAGCGTCTCCGTAAACGGAAAAACATTCGCCGCGACTGTTGCCGCCGACGGAACGATTTCATATGAGGCCGGCTCTGAGATTTCGACTGTCGCTCCGGCAAACATCGTGGCAAACCAAAACACAGGCCTTAGCTTTAGCGCTGACGAAAACGCCGCCTACTTTTTGACCGGCGACGAAGCCGACGAAAAGGAAAAAATTTACACGGTGGTCGTGACCGACAAGGCCGGCCTTTCCTCAAACCTTGCCGTAAGCACGCGCGGCTTCAAGCTTGGCTCCCCCGACGCTTTCGCCAAGACCGACACGCAGTTTGCCAACAAGTTCAAGGTGTACGACAGCGCCGACCCCGACGGAACAAAGAACAGCGTGGAGCAGGACGAGGACGACAGCGTTTACGTCGCCATAAAGGCCGTGGCCAAGACCGCCAGCGTTGACTACACCGACCCTGTGACAGGCGAGACAAAGCATGTGGACTCCTATGACTACGACAAGAGCGACGCCTGCGTCATGTGGGAAGTCTACCGCGACGAAGCTTGCTCAAGCTTTGTGGGCGCCGGAAAAATAAACGGCTTGCAGGGAACTATTTCAATTCCGGCCGGAACGAGCTTTGTCCGCGCCTATGTCAGAAAGCCCTTGTATTCCGACAGCGAAGTCATAATGTGGAAGTGCCGCGCTGTCTTCACAAGGTTCTATGTTTCGGAGGAGGGCGACGACAACGCTGAAGGCTCAAGGAAAAAGCCCTTTAGGACGATACAGCGCGCCGTGGACGCCTTTGTGGACGGAATCGCAAGCGGCGACTGCGTTGCCGACAGCCTTTGCGACATCCGCGTGATGACGGACTTGACCACGCCGGACAGCTACGACTTTAGCGCGCATGGCGGATATCTATTGAACGTGGCCGACTCAAGCCTGGCTTCCGCCACGATAAAGGTTTCGGGCCTTGGCGGAACAAAGACCATCAGCGCCTCGCAGGCCGGAAGCGCCGTCCGCAAGTTGGTCAACGCCGCCGTCGGAAAGACTGTGATTCAAAACATAAACCTTACCGGCGGCGCGGCTTTAGTTACAGACGACTACATTGACAGCGCCTTGATTTTGGCGGTCGGCGCGGAGCTGGACTTTAACGGATCAAAGGTTTACGGAAACACTCTTAGCGGAGAAAGAGATAGTTCCGCGAACGAAGGCTCCGTCATTTTGAGCGAGGGAATCCTAAAGATGAGCGGAACGACCGTTTGCGACAACGCGGGGGTTGTGACAGGAAGCGGAAGCGAAGCGCCTGTCTTCTACGCCTTGTGGTCTTGTTCCGGCTCGGCCGCCGCTTCCGAATTGACGGATTGCGAATTTAGCGGACACGGCGAAGGCTGGACTGTCGTTTACGTTGACAGACTTCCCGTAAAAATGACCGGCGGCGCCATAAAGAACAACGTCGGCTGCGAGGCCGCCGTCAGGGCGACCGAACGCGTTGAGCTTTCCGGCGTTGAAATAAGCGGAAACGTTTGCAAAACGACGGCCATTGACAACTACTACGGCTTGATTCTTGACGGCTGTACAATCACCGGAAACGTCTCAAAAGCCGCTCCGGCAAGCGGAAAAGCCGCCGGCATCTCGCTTGGCGCTTTAGGCTCCAGCATGTCCATAACCCTAAAGGGCGCGAACACTATTTACGACAACCATTTTGAAAGCGTGCCGGACAGGCAGTCCAACCTTTACATTCCGTTTGGAAAAAAGATAACCGTAGGCGCTAACATAAGCGGCTCAACGATTGGCGTGACGATGCCCTTTAACGACACCACAAAGCCGACCAAAGAAACGCCGGTCGTCTTTACGACAGGCTACGCGACGCCTTCCTACGCCAACCCGGACACGCCCGGAAGCGTGTTTGTTTCTGAAAACGATTACGGCGTGGCCGCGATTCCAAGCGGCGTCACGGATGCCGGAGAGGCGGCCTTCGCCGTAAGTTCCGGCGGCATGTACGGCCCCTACGACTACACGATAACGACAAGCGCCCCAAGCGTTGTGGTTGCGCCCGGCGTGGCCAAGAGCGTCGCCTTGACGACGACCGTCACGCGAAAGGAGCCGGCCGGCTCGACTCCGCCGGAGACAACACTTTACTACAACCCGGCCGACAGAAAGCTTTACTTGGAAGACACCTTTGTGACGCTGGCCGTGGAGGACAGGTCGGACGACCCTGACTACAACAAAGTCTCTTGGACCGCCGCGCTTTACACAGGAACAAGCAAGGCCTGCGACGTTCCGATAAGCTCAAGCGCAAGCGGCTTGACCGCCGAAGTTCCGGCAATGGATTTGGAGTACGACTACTCGCTAAGAATCACGGCTGACTTCTTGGGCGTAGGAAACCACGCTTCCTTTGACTACAAGGTCAAGAACCCGTTTGTGAGCGTCGCCGGAGCGAGCTTTGACGGAAGTTCCGCCGTTCCAAATTCAGGAGTGTTCATCAGCGGAAGAAAGATGAAAATAAAGAGCCTCATCGCCTGCGACCATCAGGTTACCCAAAAAGAATGGTTCGAGGTGACAGGAAAAACCTTGCGGGACCAGGCGGGAACTTCCACCATAGGTTACCGCGAGGGCGACGACATTGCGATTAATTTTGTTAACTGGTTTGACGCGCTTGTCTACTGCAACAAAAAGAGCCTGGACGACGGCCTGACTCCCTGCTACACGATAAGCGACAGCAAAAACCCGAACGACTGGGGAGAAATTCCGATAAGCAGCACAAAGCCAACCTACGCCGCGTACAGCGCTGTAACCTGCGATTGGAACGCCGACGGCTGGCGCCTTCCCACCGAGGCGGAATGGGAATACCTTGCCCGCGGCGGAAACTTGTCCTCGGCCGGACAAACAAAATACAGCGGAAGCGACAATATAAACGACGTATGCTGGTGCTCCAACAACATTACGATTACGCCAAGTTCGCCGCAAGATGTTAGGACAAAAGCCCCCAACTCGCTGCAGCTTTACGATATGAGCGGAAACGTTTTTGAGTGGTGCTGGGACAGGTGGATTGAAACCGTTGCCACAGACACGCCGATGACGGGGCCTGAATCAGGCTATAATCGGGCCTGCCGCGGCGGCAGTTATGGCAACACTCAAACCCAAGGTCAGCTTACGGTCTATGGACGGAGCAACCAAGGCCAGAGCTATAGATCGACCTCCAACGGCCTGCGCGTCGTCCGCTCCGAGGACACGGCGACAAGCTATGTTTTGCCGACATATTGCGGAAGCAAGGAGCCGGGCGAAGCGCTTGCGGTGGGCGACATTGTTTTTGACGACGGAAGCGCGACGCCTTATGCGGCCGGCTTGACGCTGAACGACGCGCAAAAAAGCCACGCGATCGCAGTGATTTATTACACAGGATTTGGCCGCGACAACCAAGTGTATGACCTTGGCGAAAAGACCCTTGGCGTTGGAATCAAGGAATGGAAGTATGACCAATCGCTTAGCTTGAACGGAAGCTCGGACAGCACGACGCCCAAATGGTCAATCAACGCGCTGGGCCCTAACGATGGCCCAACTAATACTGGGGCGGATAAAGTCATTGTGCCAAATGTCCATGATACTATTGAGGCGCATAAAAAGAACGGCTTGTTGACTTTGGCTTTGATGAAGGATGTGGCTGAGTATAATGTCGCGCCGGGAAGAATTCCTGACTCTCCGGTTTTCTATTGGGCTGAGCATTACGGAGAAGGTTCCGACAAGATAGCCGGAAACACGGCTCTTTCGGCGCCCTACAACAGCGGATGGTATCTTCCCGGCCTAGATGAGCTTAGGGCCATTCATGCGAATAAAGCGACGATTAACTCCGCTCTTGGCGCGATTGGCTCTTCCGCGGTTCAAATAGCCGTAGGCTCAACGGAAAATGCCAATGTTTATCATAGCGCGACAGGTTCGGGTAATATATATGCTGCGAATCTTTCTAATGGAGGAAGTTCAAGCTCTCCCTGGAGAGGAAAGGCTTATTCCGTCCGCGCCGTAAGGCTGTTCCCGTGATTTCGCGGCCTTTCGGCTAGGCGCCTTTGGGCGGCCGCGTGAGCGGACCTGTGGATAATTTCCTTGCCATAATGACGCGAAGCGGCAGAGCTCCGGGTGTATAAGAGATTATACACCCGCAATAAGTTTTGGACTTGACAAAAGGCTAGGATCGGTGTATAGTTTAAAAAGAAGGAGCATCCGCGACACGCGTCTTGCCCCATAGCGGTTGTCCTTACGGACAGTTCGCCCGTTCTGTGGTCGAGACAGAGCGGGCTATTTTTTTACTCACTGCTTTTCCGTCTGTGGAAGAGGAGCTGAGCGATTTGAATGACAAGTTGAGCGGCGGCAAGCGCCAGCATCAAAATTTCATAGAAATCCATAGCGGCCTCCAATTCGAGTATTCCAGCCTTGCGGCTAGTCGAGTTTGGGGGCGGACCGCCCATGTCGCGGATGCGGTTTTTATTATAAGGTAATTTTGTATAGAAGTCAAGAGTTTTGGAATGCCGATTTGATTGCGTTCCTCTCTTGAATAAAAAGATTCATTCCATTATAATATTTCCCTATGAATTTTACAGAATTTGCCTTGCATGAGGACCTTCTTAAAGGCATAGCCCAGGCCGGCTATGAAACATGCACTCCTGTTCAGGAACAGGTTTTAAAGACCTCTCTTGCCGGGGACGATTTGTACGTGCAGTCCCAGACCGGCACTGGAAAAACGGCCGCCTATTTGGTTTCCATAATTCAGGAACGGCTTTCAAACCCTGAGAACGATGGAAAAAAGACTCTTGTTTTGGTTCCCACGCGCGAGCTTGCCGTCCAAGTTGAGGACGAAGCCAAAAAGCTTCTTTCGGGAACAAGCCTAAAGGCCTTCAGCTTTTACGGCGGAGTGGGCTACAAGGCCCAGGTTGAGGCGATTGAAAAGGGCGTTGACTTTATCGTTGGAACTCCCGGCCGCATCATCGACCTTAAGAAGGGCGGCCAGCTGGACTTGAGCGGCGTGGGCTTCCTTGTAATCGACGAGGCCGACCGAATGTTCGACATGGGCTTTTATCCCGACCTTCGCGAAATCCTAAAGTTCATTCCCAACCCAGAGGCGCGCCAGACGATGCTCTTTAGCGCCACGCTCAACACTTACGTAAAGAACTTGGCTTGGGAATACACGCGCGACGCAAAGGAAATCACGATCGAGGCCGAGAACATCACGGTTGACGAAATCGACCAGTCTTTGATTCACGTTTCAAGCGACAAAAAGCTTCCGCTCCTTTTGGGAATCCTGAACCGCGACAAGCCCGAAAGCGTCTTGATTTTCTGCAACACAAAGAAGGGCTGCGAAATCTTGGGCAAGCGCCTTAAGATAAACGGCTTTGAGTCGGGCTTTATCATCGGCGACATGCAGCAGTCAAAGCGCCTTGAAACCTTGAACAACTTTAAGGCCGGTAAATTTTCCATTTTGGTCGCCACCGATGTCGCCGCGCGCGGAATCGACGTAAACGACCTTGCGATGGTCGTAAACTACGACCTTCCCAACGAGCCGGAGAACTACGTTCACAGAATCGGACGCACGGCCCGCGCCGGAAAAAGCGGCAAGGCCTACACCTTCTGTTCCGAAAAAGACGTTTACGACTTGCCCGTAATCGAGCGCTACATCGACAAGCAAATTCCTTCAAGCGTTTGCTCCGACGACCAGTTGGCCGAAGACAAGAGCAAGGGCGTTTACATCAAGCTTGACACTTACGGTTGGGGCGGAGACGACGAGCGAGACTCGCGCTCTGGCTATGGCCGCGGCGACAAAAAAGGCGGACGCTTTGACAAGGGCGGACGCGGAGACCGTGACGGACGCGGAAGGCGAGGCGAGCGCGGAGAGCGTTCCGACAGAAAGCCGCGCTCTGAGCGGGGCGACAAGCGCGAGTTTGACAAGAGCCTTGAAGGACTTTCGTTTGAAGAGCGAATGGAAGTCTACAAGAAAAAGTATTCCGACAAGGCTGGAGAGCCGCGCGGCGACAAGCGCTCAAAGTTTGACAAGAACAAAAGGCCCTACGAAAAGCGCGGCGAAAATCGCTTTGACAAAAAGGGCGGCAAAAACTTCAACGCCAAGGGCGGCCAAAAAGGCGGCGGCAAGAGCCCCGCGCAGGCGCCCAAAAAGACTTTGGAGAACCGCGGCATAGTCGGCTTCTTTAAGTCGCTTTTTGGAAAGAAGAAGTAATCTGTCATTGCCGGTTAAAAAAATGTCATGTTCGGGCTTGACCCGAACATCTTTTAAAAGATTGCCCGGTCGAGCCGGGCAATGACAACTTTTTTGGAACGGCGCATGACATTTTTTTTGGAGACATCATTTTGATTACAGTTTCAGACGTATCTCTTAAATTTAGCGAAAAGCCGCTCTTTAAGGACGTAAACTTAAAGTTCACCAGCGGAAACTGCTACGGAATAATCGGAGCCAACGGCGCCGGAAAGTCTACCTTCCTAAAAGTGCTTTCGGGCGAGCTGGAGCACGACAACGGAACGATAACAATCACGCCCGGCGAGCGCATGGCAGTCCTGCGCCAAGACCACTTTGCCTTTGACGCCTTTAGCGTAAAGGACACGGTCATGCAAGGCTATCCAAAACTTTACGAGACAGCGAAGGCGCGCGAGACGATTTACGAAAAGGCCGACTTTACCGAAGAAGACGGAAACAAGGCCGCCGAGCTTGAGGCCGAGTTCAGCGAGCTGGGCGGCTGGGAAGCCGAAAACCAAATCGAGCAAATGCTTTCCGGACTTGGCTTGGAGGAAGAATTCCACGACAAGATGATGAGCGACTTGGACGAAAGCCAAAAGGTCCGCGTCTTGCTTGCCCAGGCGCTTTTCGGAAACCCTGACATTTTGCTTTTGGACGAACCGACAAACGGCTTGGACTTGGAGTCGATTTCATGGCTTGAAAATTTCTTGATGGAATTTCCCAACATCGTGATTGTCGTTAGCCACGACCGCCACTTTTTGAATTCCGTCTGCACATACATTTGCGACATCGACTACGGAAAAATCAGCCAGTTCACCGGAAACTACGACTTCTGGTACCAGATGAGCCAAGTCTTGCAGCGCCAGGCCAAGGACCAGGCAAAGAAGCGCGAGGACAAGATGGCCGAACTCAAGGCCTTCATCCAGCGCTTCGCCTCAAACGTTTCAAAGGCAGGCCAGGCTTCAAGCCGAAAGCGCGTCTTGGAAAAATTGGAGCTGGAGGAGCTTCCGGTCACAAGCCGAAAATTCCCCTACGTCAATTTCCGCCCCGACCGAGAGATTGGAAACAACGTTTTGGAAGTAAAGTCGCTCAACTTTACAGAAGACGGAAACGAGCTTTTAAAGGATTTTTCTTTGATGGTGAACCGCACCGACAAAATCGCCTTTGTAGGAATCGAGCACAATTCCATCAGCGCCCTTTTTGACATCGTTAGCGGAGTCAAAAAAGCCGCGAGCGGAGAGTACTTTTGGGGCCAGACGACAAAGCAGGACTACCTTCCGCGCGACACTTCCTCTTACTTTAAGAACAGCTATTCGATAACCGATTGGCTTAAGCAGTACTCGCCCGACCAAAACGACGCCTTTGTGCGCGGCTTTTTGGGAAGAATGCTCTTTTCCGGCGACGAGTCGCTAAAGCCGGTCAACGTCCTTTCGGGCGGCGAAAAAGTGCGCTGCATGTTGTCAAAGATGCAGCTTAGCGGAGCCAACGTCTTGATTTTGGACGACCCGACAAACCACTTGGACTTGGAGGCCATTCAGTCCCTTAACGAGGCGCTGGTCCAGTTCCCGGGCGTCGTGCTTTTTTCAAGCCACGACCACGAGTTCATCCAGTCAATCGCAAACCGCATAATCGAAATCACGCCCAAGGGAATCATCGACCGCATGATGGAATTTGACGACTACCTTAAGGACGAGCAAATCATCAAGATGCGCGAAGACTTTTACGCGGGCAGCGGAAAGAAAATTCGCTACTGATTGCCGGGAACGGCGAACATCTTTTTCATATTTGCCAAAAGCTCAAGCGCCTTTTCGTCGCTTACCGCTTGCTGCGGCTCGTGGTATTCGACAAGGCGCGGAGGAATCTCGTCCAAAAAGCGCGAAGGCTGGCAGTCAACCGTCGCGCTCATTTTTTTGCGCTTGGCGCAGGATGAAATGTAAAGCTTGTCGCGCGCCCTTGTGATGGCAACGTAAAAAAGGCGGCGCTCCTCTTCGACGTTCTTTTCGTCTTCCTCTATCGCGCGCGCGTGGGGAATCAAGCCTTCCTCCGCGCCGGCGATGAAGACCACCGGAAATTCCAAGCCCTTTGAGGCGTGGATTGTCATAAGGTTGACCTTTCCCTTGTCGCCTTCGTCGTCCATGTCGTCGCGGCTTAAAAGCGTTATGCGGTTAAGGTAGTCGTAAAGGCTGGTCTTTCCAAAGTTGTCGGGGTTGGTCTCCCATTGCGCGATGGAGTTTATAAGCGAGTCGATGTTAAGGTACTTGAAGCGGGCGGCCTTTTCGCTCTTGGGATTTTCCAAAATCAAAAAGTCCCAGTAGTTTATTTCCTCGACAAGCGCCTTGACTTTTTTTGAAAGCTCCTTTCCGCCCAGCATGTTGGAATTTTTTTCGATAAGCGAAGTGAACTCAGCCAAGGCGCCCAAGGTTTTTGGCGAAAGCGCCGCGCTGCGGGCGCCGTTTGGGCCGCCCGCGCTTTTTTGGCTTGCGGCCGTTTTGCTTGCTAACGGCTCGTCGCGCGAAAGCTCAAAGTCGCGCGCAAAGTCGCCGTCTTGCATGCCGCCGTCCGCTTGCAAACCGTCCGCGCCGTTAGCGCCGCCGTCTTGGGCCTGCAAGCTCTTTATCGCATCCCACAAGGAGCTGTGATTTTGCGAGGCGCGCTCGTTAAGGGCTTCCAAGGCGGCCCGGCCTATTCCGCGGCGGGGCGTGTTGAGAATTCGCAAAAGGTTTATGTCGTCGTCGTGGTTGGCTATCACGCGAAGGTATGAGACAATGTCCTTGATTTCCTTGCGCTCAAAAAAGCTTGTTCCGCCGCTCATAGTGTAGGGGATGTTGGCCGACAAAAAGGCTTCTTCTATCGGGCGGCTCTGCGTGTTGGACCTAATCAAGACGCCAAAGTCGTCGTACTTGATTTTTTCCTCCGCGCAAATGCCTTGGATTGACTCGGCGATGAAGTCCGCCTCGTCGGTCTCGTTTTGCGGCATGAAAATCTCGATGGGCTTGTTGCCCACGGTCTTTTGGCTCCAAAGCTTTTTTTCCTTGCGGTTGGTGTTGTGGCTTATGACGCCGTTGGCAGCCTCCAAAATCGTCTCCGTGGAACGGTAGTTTTGCTCCAAGCGGATTTCCTTTACGCCCTCAAAGTCCTTCTCAAAGTTCACGATGTTTTGGTAGTCGGCGCCGCGCCAGCTGTAAATCGACTGGTCGTCGTCGCCTACGACCGCCACGTTCTTGTCGGCAAGCAAATGCATCATCTCATACTGTTGGTGGCTTGTGTCCTGGAACTCGTCAATCATCAAATACTTGTAGCGGTCGCGGTACTTTTGCAAAATCTCGGGGAATTCGCGGAATATCTTTATCGGAAGGACGATTAGGTCGTCAAAGTCAACGGCGTTGTAAAGCTTTAGTCCGTCCTGATAGTATTGGTAAAGCTCGCGGTAAATGTCGGTCTCGGCCTTCCATTCCTTTCGGCCTGTCTTTATGTCGCTGAACAAAATCGCGATTTTGTAGCAGTCCATCGCCTCGGGGCTCATCTTAAGCTCGCGGCCGCTTTCTTTTATAAGCGCTATTTTGTCGCTTTCGTCATAAATCGTAAAGTTTTCGCGCCAGCCAAGGGCGCTTATTTCCTGCCGCAAGATTTTCACGCCAAAGGCATGGAAGGTGGAGACGGTCAGGTTTTGCAATTTTTTTTGCGTAAGCTCCTTTACGCGCGACTCCATCTCTCGCGCGGCCTTGTTGGTGAAGGTCAGGGCTAAAATTTGGCTTTGCGGAATTCCCTTGTCCAGCATGTGCGCTATGCGGAATGTGATTACGCGGGTCTTTCCGCTTCCGGCTCCGGCGATTATTAGAATGGGGCCTTCGGTCGTCGTCACGGCCGCGTATTGCTGGGGATTAAGCTCTTTTTTTAGCGCGTCAAGGTCAAGCATATGGTGAGGGCTATACTAGCAAATGCGGGCGGAAATTTCAATATTTCATAAAAAAAATGTAGATTTATTTTGATTTTTGCGCTACAATAACTTAATAATTTAAAGCATCTAAATCAGGGGTATATATGAGCCGCGAAGTAAGCGCATTTTTAGGAAAGCATGGATTTGTTCAGAACGTCGACGTTGACGACGTAGCCGAAGCGATTTTGTACGACATGGACCAAGGCCTCCACGGAAAAAAGGCCGACCAGGACATGATTCGCACTTGGACCCTTCCGCCGGAAAAAAAGCCCTGCAACAAGAGCGTAATCGTAATCGACGCGGGCGGAACAAACTTCCGTTCCTGCCTTGTGACTTTTGACCAAAACGGCGTTCCCGCCATAACTGAAATGGAAAAGACAAAGATGCCCGGCGTCGAGCGCGAGCTTGGCAAAAAGGAATTCTTTGAGCAAATCGCCAAAAACCTTGACCACCTAAAGGACAAGGCCGATTGCATAGGCTTTTGCTTTTCATATCCGATGGAAATCACGAGCGACGGCGACGGCATTTTGACCAGCTTTTCAAAGGAAGTCAAGGCTCCCGAAGTTGTCGGAAGCAAAATCGGCGCCTGCCTTTCGGACGCGCTTGTCGCCAACGGCTGGAAAAAGCCCAAGAGCGTGATGCTCCTTAACGACACGGTCGCCGCGCTTTTGGCCGGCGCCGCCAATCCCGCCAGCGGAAACGTCTACTCAAGCTACGTGGGCTTCATCCTTGGAACAGGAATGAATTCCGCCTACATACAGCCCCCTCTAAGCGACGTTCCGGGCTTTGAAAAGGCCGACGTGATTGACTGCGAGGTCGGAAAATTCTGCTCGATTCCCCGAAGCGACTTTGACCGCGAGTTTGACGCCACCAGCGCCAAGCCCGGCACCTTCTATTTGGAAAAGTCATGCTCGGGCGCCTACCTTGGCCCTGTTTCATACTACGCCCTAAAGGCCGCCGCCAAAGAGGGCTGGCTTAGCGAAAAATTCGCCGCCGAAATCCTTAAGCTTCCGACATTGACATTGATAGAAATTGACGGCTTTTTGCACGCGCCCTACAAGACCGACAACACGCTTGGCGGCTTGTTGGCGAAGTATGGCTCAAAAGACGACTATAATTTTGTCTTTGAAGTTCTTGACGCTGTCGTCAACCGTTCCGCCCGCTACGCCGCCGCAATTTTGGTGGCCAGCGTCCTCAAGACCGAGCAAGGCCATGACAAGACGCGTCCGGTTTGCATTGTCTGCAACGGCACCACGTTCTACAAGACATACAGAACCAACGGCCGCGTAAAGGCTTGCTTGGAAGAGTCGCTCACAAAGAAGCGCGGCCTTTCTTGGCACGCCGTCCAAGTGGAAAACGACATCACTTTGGGAGCGGCGATTGGAGGCTTGATCCGTGGCTAGAGGCAATTCGCTCGGAAAATCAGTCGTTCTTCTCTTTTTAATCGTCATTTTGGCCTTGGGCGGCCTTTTGTGGTTTGACTTTTTGGGCGTCCTGCGCGTGAAAAGCCTTTTCAACCCGATTTACAAGGCCCTGGGTTGGCAAAGGCAAACTTCGACCACCGCCACAAGCTCAAAGCCCCTGACCGCCGACCTTGACCAAGACCGCTTGGACAAGCAGCGCGAGGCCTTGGACCTTTACCGCGAGGAATTGGAAAAGCGCGAGGCCGACACTTCCAGCATAGAGGAGCAAAACCAGCGCCTTGCCCAGGAAATCGCCGACCGCGAAAAAAATCTTGAGGAAAGGGAAAAAACATTTAACAATACGGTCAAAATGTTCGATGATAGAAATGTAAACATCGAGCAAATTGCCGCCAACCTGGAAGGCATGCAGCCGCTTAAAGCCGTCGATATTCTTGTGGCAATGGATGACCAATTGGCCATCGATGTGCTAAGGAAAGTCACCGAACGCGCGCAAAATAACGGCGTTGCCTCCATGGTTCCTTACTGGTTATCGCTGATGCCGGCCGACAGGGCCGCTGTAATCCAGCGCAAGATGACCGTAAAGCCTAGTTCGATAGACTAGAGGCGATTTTTGCCTTCGGTGTTTGCTGGAGGTAAAAATTGCAAACGCTTGTTTGCCAGACAGCGGAAATCATTTCTCCTGAAATAGCCCCCCAGGTCCAGTCTCTCCAAAAGCCTCGCGAAAACGAGCCTCCGCGCGAAAGCGATTTTCTTTCCATGTTGAACGCCAGCGTTCAAGGCGAGGAAGTCCCCCAGGACGCGCAAGCGGCGGCGGCCGACGAAGAAAAGCCCGCGCTTTGCGAGGCGGAACCTGTAAAGGAAAAGGCGGGCGCCAAAAAAGAGGAGCCCAAAAAGATTTCCAAAAAAGATGACGAGCATAAGTCTGGCCATGAAAAAATCGACGCTTTCATACAAGGCGCCCTTGAGATTGGCGAGCCCAAAAAGCCCGCGCCAAAGGACGGCGAAAAAAAGGTGGTGAAGGCCGCCGTCAAAAAAACGGCCGGCGATTCCGAGCCTGCAAAAATCGATCCAAAGCAGCTTGACTTTTTAAGGAAGCTTTCAGAAAAGAAATCCGTGAAGGAAGAAGAGCCGGTTTTGGCGAAAGATTTTGCGCCGGATGCCGGGCAAAAGAAAATTGACTCCTTTGCCGAAAGCGCCTCCTTGCTTGCGGGCCAAAATATTGTCCAGGAAGAGGCGGACTTTTCTTACGCCTTTGAGGAATTTGTCCAAGAGAAAAATTTTGAAGAGCCAAAAGCGGGCGCGGCTAGAAAGTCCGAAAAAAAGCCTTTGGTTCAAGTTACAGACTTGAGGACAAAAGTTGAGGCGCCCGCGCAAAAAGAAACTGTCAAGGACGCGAAGAAAAATTTTATAGTCAGCGTCAAGGAGAGCGGAAAGAATTCCGTTGAAATGACGCTTGACCTTAACGCCCAAGCCGAAAAAAATATTTTGTCACTCGACGGCCAAAGCGCGGCCTCGGACGGCTCGACGTTCCAGGCCATGCTCAAAAATCAAATCGCCCAAAACGCCGGCGACTTTGTAAAGGCCGCCAACATCGTTTTGCGCGACAACGACCAAGGCCAAATCAACTTGATTCTTCACCCGGAGGGGTTGGGCAACGTCAAGATAACGATGGAGATGAACGGCAAGTCATTGGTGGGCCACATCGCCGTCAACAGCCGCGAGGCTATGGAAGCCTTTGGACAAAACGCCGACGCCTTGAAGCAAGCCTTTGTTCAGGGCGGATTTGAGGACGCGGCCTTTGACGTTTCCTTTGCCGGAAGCCAAATGAACTTTGCCGGACAAAACGCCGCCGGCCAGAATGACGAAGGCCGCGCGAGGCAAGGACAAAAAATTTACGGAGAATTTACGCAAGAAAGTCTAACATCGATTCAGGAAAACTCCGATAATTTCATTGACGACGATGTTTCAGTGAATGTTGTCGCGTAGCGCCAAGAGTTAACGAAGGGTTGGCCATTGGCGTTTGATATAAATGAGGTGAGCGATGGATTTTAGCGCTACATTGAGCCCTTCCGAAAAGATGCAAACAAATCTTGAGGTGGACAGGTTCAACAAGACATTGACTGTGAATGGACGCAAAGCCAGTCAGGAATTGGGCAAGGATGATTTTCTTAAGCTTTTGATGGCGCAGTTGACGCATCAAGACCCGACCGAGCCTATGGACAACAGCCAGTTCATCGCTCAGATGGCGCAGTTCTCCTCGCTTGAGCAAATGTACAACGTGTCCAGCGGCTTCAACAAGATGGCCAGCATCATGCAGTCCAACGAAGCCGCCAGCACGCTTGGAAAGGTCGTTGACCTTGACGTTGAAGGCGAGAAGGTTTCGGGAGTCGTCGAGGGATTCACTCGCGGCGAGAATCCGCAGATTCAGGTGAACGGCAATTTCTATAAAATGGATTACGTTCGCGCCGTTTACAGCAATTAAAAAGGATATAAGAGGTATAGCGATATGATGAGATCACTTTGGGCCGGCGTTTCCGGAATGCAGAACCACCAGACAAGAATGGACGTTATCGGCAACAACATCGCCAACGTCAACACAACCGGCTTCAAAAAAGGCCGCGTTGACTTCCAGGACATGATAAGCCAGCAGCTTTCAGGCGCGGCCGCTCCGACAACGGAAGTCGGCGGCGTCAATCCCAAGGAAGTCGGCTTGGGCGTTCAGACCGCCGCGATTCACAACATATTCACCCAGGGCAACTTGCAGTCAACCGGCGTCGGCACTGACGTGGCCATTCAGGGAAACGGCTTCTTTGTCCTTAAGAACGGCGAGAAAAGCTTCTACACAAGAAACGGCGCCTTTGGAATCGACAAGGACGGAACTTTGGTGAATCCCGCCAACGGATACCGCGTCCAAGGCTGGATGGCCCGCGAGCTTAACGGCGAGATGGTGATTCAGACCGCCGCGAGCGCGACTGACTTGGTCATTCCAGTCGGTTCCAAGGACCCGGCCCGCGCCACGCAGAACGTAAACTTCGCCTGCAACCTTAACAAGAACACTCCCGAAATTCCGGAAGGCGCCAACGCCGCCGACATCGCCAAGGGAACTTGGGCGACGGAATTCAAGATTTACGACAGCTTTGGAAACGAGCACAACTTGGCCGTTTCATTCACCCGCGTTGTCGGAAGCCCCAACCAGTGGCGCGCCGTCGTCAACGTTGACCCGGAAAACGCCGACTACACGCAGACCCGCGTTGGCCTTAACACCACCGACGGAACGACAAACGAGTTCTTCGTTGAGTTTGACAACATGGGAACTTTGCGCCGCGTGACTGACTCTGTTAACGGAAGCTCGAACGACGGCGGAGAAATTCTTCTCCAGACTTCTTTCGCGGTTCCGGACGCCAATCCGGACGCCGACGGAAATCCTTACCGACAGACATTCAACATCAACTTGGGAACAATCGGCAGCATGAGAAACACAATCACCCAAAGCGCCTCGCAGTCTTCGACAAAGGCCTTCGCGCAGGACGGATACACATTGGGCTATCTTGACAACTTCAAGATTGACTCAAGCGGAATCATCACCGGCGTTTATTCCAACGGCACCAACCGCCGCATCGGCCAAATCGCCTTGGCTTCGTTCACAAACCAGAGCGGCTTGGAAAAGGCCGGCGACAACACTTACGTGGAGTCCAACAACTCCGGACAGGCCAAGATTGGCGAAAGCGGAATCGCCGGAAAGGGAAGCCTTTTGGCCGGCGCCTTGGAAATGTCAAACGTCGACTTGACCGACCAGTTCACCGATATGATTGTGACCCAGCGCGGCTTCCAGTCCAACGCTTCGACAATCAGGACCGCCGACACGCTGCTAGAAACAGTCTTGTCGCTTAAGCGCTAATATCCTTAAGAATGGCCGCCTAGGCCAATAAAATAAAAAGTTAAAAAAACGAGAGGCCGCCCGCTGACTCTGATGAGAAGGCGGGCGGTTTTTTTTGGTCTAAAAAAAAAAGACCCGCGAAAGATTCGCAGGTCTTTTTTGCCACCGGTCAGAATCGAACTGACGACATACGGATTTTCAGTCCGGCGCTCTACCAACTGAGCTACAGCGGCGTGTGTAAAATCAATATTATCAGAAAGCGGAAAAAGTGTCAATAGCAAACTTTTTGATTTTTGCAATTTTTTTTATGCGTTTATTGTCTTTTTTTTGCAAACGGTTATAATGTTTTTTGGGAATTTTTATGAGAAAAATTATTTTATCCATTTTGCTGGCGGCGTTTTTTGCCAGCCTTTCTTCTGCCTATACCGGAGCGGACGTCAACGGCAAGATTGATTCCTTTGCGAATGAAATAAATTTGACTGTGGCCGCCGCCGCCACGCAGCAGAACGTCTACTCTCAGGCGTGGATAGGAAAGCTGTTTCCTTCGGCGCCGCCGCATTTTGCAGTCGGAATTGAGGCCGGCGCGACAAGATTCAATTTAAAGCCCTTGAAGGACGCCGTTGAAATCTTTGGAATGAACGGCGCGCCAAGCGACCTGGTGTATCCCACCATCACGGCCAACGCAAGAATCGGCGGCTTTGTCTTGCCCTTTGACATAGGCTTTTCGGCGATGTACTTGGACTTGAGCGACATGAGCTCTTTGGCCGACGGCTTCGGCTTGAACTTTTTTGACATCGGCGGAGACTTCCGGTACGCGATTTTAAAGGGAGAAGGGCTTTTGCCGCAAGTTTCCGTGGGCTTTGGATATTATTACATTGGCGGAAAAGTTTCGTTCAAAAGGGACGGCTTGGCCGCCAATCTTGACTACTCAAGCCACACGATGTTCTTGCAGGCGCAAATTTCAAAAACAATTATTTTCTTCACGCCATATTTGGGCTTTAGGGGAATTTTTTCCAACGCGACTACAAATTGGTCTTGGGCTGCGTCGGCGTCAAAGGCGGCGTCGTCGCCAATGTACGGAGACGCCGTTTTGGGCGGCGCCGGAAAATCTTCGTTCGGCTTTTTTGACAAGGCCATGCCGCAAGTCTACGGCGGCTTTGGAATGAATTTTTCATTTTTCGCGCTGAACCTTGGCGCCGCCTACGAGTTCACTAACAAAATCTGGGGCGCGGACATAAGCCTCCGCTTCCAAATGTAGCGGGGAAGTTGAAACAAAATCTTTTTTAGTGTATAATTGTCCAATGAACTGGTTGATTGTATACACTCCAAAAAACGAGGAAGATTGTTCCGAGTTGAGGGGATTTTTTAAAAGAAACAAGATTTCTGTAAAGACCGCCTTGCTTGAAAAAGACGCCGACTTTTTGCCTTCAGGAACGGCGTCAAAGCTCAAGCTTTATTCGCATTGCGCGATTCTCGCCGACAAGGTTCCCGGAAAAAACGAGGCTTTCGCTTGGGGCTTGGCGCTTGGACTTGGCTTGGACGTTTACGCAGTAAAAAGCGAATGGACGGCGCAGGCAAAAAAATGCGGCGCGCTTAAAGACTTTGAATCCTTTGACCGGCTTTTGGCCTTTTTGGAAAACAACATTTCCGCCCTCGATTTGGAATGCAAAAAGAAATCCGCCTGGAAAAAACTTTTTGACAGCGGCAATCCCTTTACCGGCGACGCCCTTTCTGTCCACGTAAAGAAGGACAATCGCGACATCGTCCAGACATACATCGACGCGGGAATGAGCCTCAACGAGCGCGACGCGGAAGGCGTTCCGATGCTCAACATAGCGATTCGCGCGGAGCAAGTCGAAGAAGTAAAATGGATGCTCGGCCAGAATGTGGACCTTGACGCCGTTTCAAAAGACAGGGGCTATTCCGCGCTCATGGATTGCGTTTGGAAAAAGAATTTGGAGCTTGCGAAAATATTGGTGGAAAAGGGCGTCAACTTGGACTTTGTCTCAAGCGACAACCAATCCGCCTTGACGCTGGCCGTAGGAGAGGGCAACGCCGAAATGGTTAAAATACTTTCCGACGCCGGAGCCAGTCCCGACAAATTTGACGCTTTGGGAATGTCGGCTTGGACATACGCCAAGCTTTTCAAGCGCCAAGACTTGCTTTCATTAATGGAAAAGAACCATCATGGACAATAAGACGCTTGTTGTCGCCTTTACCGGCGGCGGAACCGGCGGACACATCTATCCAGGTCTTGCGGTGGCCGACGCGTTGCGGCAAAAATTTCATCAGGCGGGAAAGGAAGTCAAAATAATTTGGATTGGCTCCCTTTCAAAGATGGACAAGGAAATTGTCTTGAAGGCGCGGGACAAAGACGGCCGCGCGTCCGCCGACAAGTTTTATGGAATCCCAAGCGGAAAAATGCGCCGCTATTTTTCTGTAAAAAATTTCATCGACCTATTTAAAATTTTCTTCGGCTTTGTCTGCGCTTTTTTCGCGCTCTTGGCTTCAAGGCCCCGCTTTTTGTTTTCAAAGGGCGGCTTTGTTTCCGTTCCGCCTTGCCTTGCTGCAAAACTTTTGGGAATAAAAGTCTTTACCCACGAATGCGATTTCACTCCAGGCCTTGCCACAAGAATCAACTCTAAATTTGCCGACAAGATTTTGCTTAGCTACGAAGAGACTAGGGAGTTTTTTGCGAACGGCTCGTCTTCAAAGTTTGCGGTCACAGGAAATCCTGTCCGCCCGGTCTTTTACGGCGCCAATCCCAAAAACGGCCTAAAGTTTTTGGGACTTGAAAAAAAGTCCAAGCCAATCTTGCTTGTTATGGGCGGTTCGTTGGGCGCGGCGCAAATAAACGAAATTGTCTGGAAAAATCTTTCTTGGCTTTGTCAAAATTTCATCGTGGTCCACCAGACCGGCCAAAAAAATTCCGGCCTTTTGCCAAAGGATTTGACGGAGGAAGAAAGGGCTTTTTACCATCCTTACGCCTTCATTTATTCCGAGATGCCGGATTTAATGGCGGCCGCGGACATAGTTCTTTCCAGGGCCGGAGCCAATTCCATTTGGGAAAGCGCCGTTTTGGAAAAGCCGATGATTTTGATTCCGCTTGAAGGCGCGGGGACGCGCGGCGACCAAGTTGACAACGCCGAATATTTTGAAAGGAGGGGCGCGGCCTTGGTCTTGACAAAAAGCACGATGAACGAAAATTCCTTGCAGAACGCGCTGGCCTCTATGTCCACCGCGGCAAAGCGAAAAAAGTTCAGCGAGGCTTGCGCCGGCATGACGCAGTCCGAAAAGCCCGCGGAAAAAATAGCCGAGATATTGGCCGAGGGGCTTTTATGAACGTCTTGGACTTTATCTTCATCGGAATACTTTTGATTTTCAGCTTGAGGGGTCTTTCGCGCGGATTGATAAACGAGGTCTTCGGCTTTGGCTCGTTCGCCGTGGCCCTGCTTTTGGCCGCCGCTTTTTTTCAAAGAATGGCGGACGTCTTCATGCCTTCGATGAATCCTGTTTTGGCAAAAATTTTGGGCTTTTTGACGGTTTTCATTTGCGTTTTTGTTTTGATGAAGATAATTCAAATGTTGGTCAAGGCTCTTTTTTCGGGAGCGATTTTGAACAGTTTGGACAGGGCCTTGGGCTTGCTTTTGGGCTTTGCGGAAGGAACCGCGCTTGTCCTTTTGATTTTGTTCGCGATGGTGGAAATAAATCCAAAAATCAATTCAGAGGAATTGAGAAATGGCAGCGTTGTCACAAATATAATTGAGGAAATTCCTGTTTAAGGAAAAGGGTGGTGAAAGTTGTTTGACAATTTGCTTTTTCAAAGCGCCGCAAAACTTTTGGAGGACGACATTCTTTCCTCAAAGCTTCCAGGGGCGGTTTTGTTTTCCGGAAACGATTCTTGCGGAAAGTTGACCGCCGCGCTTGAAACTGCGAGAGTCCTTTCTTGTTCGGCAAGCCCGCGCGGAAAATGGTCTTGTACTTGTTCTTCCTGCTTGAAGCACAAGGCTTTGGTCAGCCCAAACCTTTTGCTTTTGGGGCCGCGCGACTGTTCGCTTGAAATCCACGCGGCTTGCAGGGCCTTCATAAATTCCGTTTCCATGAACGACAGCCACGTTACGGCCACCCGATACCTTTTTTTGCGCGCGGTAAGGAAGTTGGAAAACCGTTTCCACCAAGCGCTTTGGCAGGACAGCGACAAGATTGGTAAAATTGCGGTCATTACAAGCGAGCTTGACGAATGCATGGAGGAGCTTGACATTGAGCGCGAGCTTCCGGAATTGAAGGACGTCGAGAAAACCGCGCAAAAAATTGTCGAGCTTTGTGAAAAGCTTGAAAGCGATTTTTTGTACGATTCCATTCCCGTGTTGCAAATAAGAAACCTTTCTTCTTGGGCGCGCATAGGCGCGGCTTCCGGAACAAAGGTCGTGATTATAGAAAAAGCGGAGCGAATGCTTGAGGGCGTCCGAAACGCCTTGCTTAAAATTTTGGAGGAGCCGCCCGCCAACACCTTGTTCATTTTGACGACTTCCAGAAGAAACGCCGTTATGCCGACAATTTTGTCGCGCCTTAGAAACTACAATTTTTCGTCGCGGACGCAAGAGCAGGAAAAGGAAATAATCGAGCGCGTTTTCCATGACGGGGCGGTCGCGCCGTCGGCGGACGGCTCCTTGATTCAGCATTACCTTGAGGGCTTTTTGCCTGTCAGGCCGGAAGCGATTGAAAAGCGCGCCTTTGAATTTTTTGACCAAATCTTTGACGGAGAAATTCCCAACGTTCCGGAATTGATAAAAAATTGCGGAAAATTTGAGCCGCGAGTTTTGTTCAAGCTTTTCCTTGACGCGATGGAAAAACGTTCGCGACAATTCTTCGCTAGCGCCGCCGGAACCCAAAAGGCCGTGGAAATTTCCAAGGCCTTGAAGGATTGCTATAACAATGTCTCCACTTACAACCAAGCGATTCAAAGCGCGCTTGAGGAGTTGGTTTGCGCCTTGGCCAGGGAGAGAAAGCGGTGACCAATTTTAACAAGAGCGTCGCCCAAAAACTTTCAAAGCTTTCCGACGCTCAACTCCAAAAACTTTTTTCTTCCATCAGTTCCGAGCGCGACACTCTTTCGTCAATAATCGAGTCGCTTTCCATGGGCCTTGTGATTTTGGACAAAAATTACAAGCTGCTTTTGATAAACAAGGCCGCCGAGCGCTGCGTTCCTTTTACGGTGCGTCCGCTTCCTAAAAACGATTCCTCAAAATTGTGGGAGCTTGTCAGCGACCCGGAAATTTCTTCGTTCCTTAAGAATTGCTTTGAAAAGAACCGCTCAAACGCCAGCGAGGAATTTTCCGTCCAGACGAGCGGCGGAACTATTAGGTTCATTCAAATAACGATTTCGCCTTTGGTGCAGGAAGAAAAGCTTGAAGGCTGCATTTTGTCCGTGCGCGACATAACGGAGCAAAGAAGCCAAGAAATTCTTTTGCATAGGATGGAAAGCTTGGCCGGCCTTACAAACTTGGCCGCCAGCGTCGCGCACGAAATAAAAAATCCCCTTGGCGCGATAAGCATTCACATCCAGCTTTTGCAAAAGGCTATAAAAAAGGCGCGCGAGTCGGACGGCCTTTTGCCTGACCAAAAATTTTTGGAAAAATACATAGACGTTGTCAACGACGAGATAGCCAACTTGAACAAAATCGTGATGGATTTTTTGTTCGCGGTAAGGCCGATAAGCGCCACGTTCGAGCTCTTGGACCCAAATCCGCTTTTGAAAAAATTCGCAGATTTTTTCGCGCCGGAGTTTTCGAGCAAGAACGTCGAGCTAAAAGTCAACTTGTGCTCGGAGTCGTTCCGCCTTATGCTGGACCAAAAGCTTTTTCGCGAGGTGGTCACAAACTTGGCGCAAAACGCGCTGGCCGCCATTCAAGACAAGTTTGACGGAAAGGCCGGCGGCGTCTTTGAAATCCGTTCGGCGTACAAAGACAATAAATTTGCGCTCGTGATAAAGGACAACGGCGCCGGAATGAGCGAAAAAACATTGGCGCGCGTCTTTGAGCCTTACTACACGACAAAGGCCAGCGGAACAGGCTTGGGCCTTACGATGGTTTACAAAATCGTAAAGGAATTTTCCGGCGACATTCAAGTTGAGTCAAAGGAAGGCGAGGGCTGCGCCTTCATAATCACTTTGCCTGTTCCGCAAACCGACAAGCGCCTTTTGGAGGCAAAATGAAATTTACGATTCTTGTGATTGACGACGAAAAAAACATTCGCGAGGGCTTGGGCGCCGCCTTTGAGCTTGAAGGCTACGAAGTCCGCTTGGCCGCCAATGGACAGGAAGGCTTGGACCAAATAGCGCGCGGCGACATTGACTTGGTTGTGACCGACCTTCGCATGGACGGAATATCGGGCGAGGAAGTCTTGCGCCGCGTCACCACGCAAAATCCTGGAATCCCGGTCATAGTCCTTACCGGCCACGGAAGCATCGACGCGGCCGTCGACGCGATGCGGAACGGCGCCTACGATTTTTTGACCAAGCCCTTGAACCTTGACCAGCTTTTGATGATTGCCAAGCGCGCCTTGCAGGGCCGCGAGCTTTCCCTCCAGCACAAGGAGCTTAAGGAGCGGGTTGACCAAAGCAAGTCGCTTGAAAAAATGATAGGCAAAAGCGCCGCGATGCAAAAAATCGTCCAGCTTGTCAAAAAAGTCGCGCCCTCAAAAGCCAGCGTTTTGATTACCGGCGAAAGCGGCGTGGGAAAGGAAGTTGTCGCCGACGCGATTCACGCCCTGTCTCCTAGAAAGGAGAAGGAGTGCGTTAAGGTCCATTGCGCCGCGCTTAGCGAATCCCTTTTGGAGTCCGAGCTTTTTGGCCATGAAAAGGGCGCTTACACGGGCGCCGACAAAATGGCAAAGGGCCGCTTTGAGCTGGCCCACAATTCCACGATATTCCTTGACGAAATCGGCGAGATAAACCAAGCCACGCAAGTAAAGCTTCTGCGCGTCCTGCAGGAAAAAAAGTTTGAGCGCGTAGGCGGAAGCCAAACGATAGATGTGGACGTCCGCGTCGTCGCCGCGACCAACAAAAACTTGGAGGAGCTTGTCAAGGAAGGAAAATTCCGCGAAGACCTTTTTTACCGCCTTAACGTCGTCCGCATAGAAGTTCCTCCGCTAAGGGAGCGAAAGGACGACATACCGCTTTTAATCGCGCATTTTTTAAAGGAATTTGAAGGCGAGGCGCGCGACTTGGGAAAGACCATAACAGGCGTGGACAGCCGCGCCCGCAGCGCTCTCTACAAGTATGACTGGCCGGGAAACATCCGCGAGCTGCGCAATTGCATCGAAAGCGCCGTCGTCATGTGTTCCGGAAACGAAATAACTTTGGACGACTTGCCGCCTTCAATCAGCAACGCGACTGCGGCCGAAAACATTGTGGTTCCCGCCGGCTCCACGCTGGAAGAGGCCGAGCGCATCGTCATCGAGCAGACGCTCGCAGCCAACAAGGGCAACAAAAGCAAAACGGCCGACGCGCTTGGCATCGGCCGCAAAACCTTGCAAAGAAAGCTGGGGATTGAAGAAAGCTCCAACTAGGCGCGAGCGGTTTAGATTATCGTTCCCGCCGGAATTACCGCGTTTTTGCGAATCACTATGATTCCGTCGGCGCTGTAGAAGTTTCCGTGGTCGCCGTCCTCGTACTTTTTGCCGGAGACGTTGATTTGGCAGTTTTCGCCGATGCGGGCGTTTTTGTCGATGATTGTCTTTTCAATGTGGCAATGCTTTCCGATTCCGATGTTGGGAAGCCCCGCCTTTTTGTTGCTTTCCTTTTCTTCGGGAGACTCGTAGTAGTCGGCTCCCATGATGATTGTCCCCTTAAGTATTGTTCCGGCCTCGACTATTGAGCGCACGCCGATTACAGACTTTGTGACCATTGAGTCGGTGATTATGCAGCCGTCGCTTGTGAGAGAGGCCGTTATGTCGGCGTGGTTCATTTTGCAGGGCGGAAGGTTTCTTGCGTGGGTGTAAATCGGCTGGGCCTCGTCAAAAAGGTTGAACTGGGGCTCTGGATTTGTAAGGTCAAGCGTGGCCTCGTAGAAGCTTCTGATTGTTCCGATGTCTTCCCAATAGCCGTCAAAGATGTAGGAGTTGATTTTCTTGTTCTTTATGGCCATCGGAATGATTTCCTTTCCAAAGTCGGTCTTGTCGTTGTCCAAGACTTCTTCCATCGTGGCGGCGTTGAAAATGTAGATGCCCATGCTGGCCAAGTACTCCTTTTCTGGGGCCAAGTCGGGGTTGCGCGCGGAGGCCGGAATCTTCCAGTCGTCGATGTTCATGTCCGGCTTCGGCTTTTCCATAAATTCCGTGATGCGGTTCTTGTCGTCAATTTTCATTATGCCAAAGCCTGAGGCGTCGCGGCGGTTAACGGCTGTCGTGGCGATTGTCACGTCCGCTCCGCTGGCCACGTGCGCGTTGAAGAAGGCCTGCAAGTCCATGTGGTAAAGCTGGTCGCCCGACAAAATGATGTAGTGGCTGGGGTTTTGCGCCTTAAAGTGGATGAAGTTCTTGCGAACCGAGTCCGCCGTTCCTTCGTACCAGCCGGAATGCTCCAAGGTCTGTTCCGCCGCCAAAATTTCTACAAAGCCGTGCGAAAAGCGGTCGAAGTTGTAGGAATTTGTGATGTGCATGTGGAGAGAGGCCGAGTTGAACTGGGTCAAAAGGTAAATCTTCTTGAAGCCGGAATTGATGCAGTTTGAAAGCGGAATGTCCACGATTCTATATTTTCCGCCGAACGAAACGGCCGGCTTTGAGCGGTCTTTTGTAAGCGGATAGAGGCGGGTTCCCTTTCCGCCTCCCAAAATAAGGGCCAGAACTCTGGATGTGTCAACTTTAGACATGTTTTCCTCCGAAAAAATTAAAAAATCAGCGATTTTTTCTATAAATTATACAATCATTATAAACCCGCTTTTTTAATAAAGCAAGAAAAAAAACAAAAATTCGCGCTGCCAGCCCCCAAAAAAAACGCGGCGTCTGAAAGACGCGGTGAAACCGCTCGATTGCCAGCCCGCGCGAGCGGGCCTGTGGATAATTTCCTATGCAAAATGGCGCGTAGCGACGTAACACAAAGATTTACGGTTTTTCCGCCGAAGACACGAGCGGAGCTTTCCTTGACAAATTCACGATTTCGGCATTATAATTAGTGACTAGATATAAAATGGATTCGTCATGCACTATAATTGTTCCGGACTCCGACATTCTCACTAAGTTGTGCGGAACAAACGACAGCAATTTAAAACTCATAGAAGAAAGCCTTGGCGCCACGATTTACGCCCGGGGAAACGAGCTTAGCGTGGAGGAGGAAGACCCTGACATCCAGCGCAAGTTTAAATTCATCGTTGACAGAATAATAGACGAAATCGAGGACGGCGCGGTCGATTCGGAAGACGCCGTCGCCTCCATATTGAACACGCAGGCCAGGGCCGACAAAGATTCCATAAACATCGTGGTTCCCGGCGGCCTAAGGCGGGTTTATCCAAAGACCCAAAACCAGGCGGACTACATCGCCTTGATGCGAAGACATGACATGGTGGTGTGCGTGGGGCCGGCCGGCAGCGGAAAAACATTCTTGGCCATAGCCGAAGCCTTGCGCCTTGTCCTTTCAAAGCAGTACCGGGGAATCGTGTTGACTAGGCCGGTGGTGGAGGCGGGGGAAAGCTTGGGCTACCTTCCGGGCGACTTGGAGCAAAAGACGGCCCCTTACTTGCGGCCTCTCTACGACTCGATGGAAATGATTCTGCCCAAGGACACTGTGGCCCGCCTGTCGGAAAGCCGCATAATCGAAACCGCGCCCTTGGCCTACATGCGCGGCCGCACTTTCTGCGATAAAATTCTCATCCTTGACGAAGCCCAAAACACCAGCCGGGAGCAGATGAAAATGTTCCTGACCAGGATGGGCTCCGGCTCCAAGGTTTTCATAACCGGCGACTTGACGCAAATCGATTTGCCGAACCATGTTCAAAGCGGTCTTACGCAAGCGGTCGCCGTTCTTTCCCGCGTTCCGGAAATCGGAATAATGCGAATGAACGGACAGGACGTTTCGCGCAATCCCCTTGTGAAAAAAATTGTTAAGGCGTATGAAAATGACTCAAACAAAGACTGAATTGGCTGGAGCGAAGCCCGGAAATTCTTTTTCCGCCGCGATAAAAAAACAGCTTCCTCGCATCATAACTTCTTTCGCGGCGTTCGCGGCCGTCGCGGTAATCGCTTTTTTCAACGTGAGCCGCAGCTCCACCGTGGCCAGCTTCGCCCTTGACGAATACGAGGTGGGCCAGGTGGCCGACCGCACGATTGTGGCCGAGCGCAGCCTTCCCGGAACCATGGAATATCCGACCGTTGTGCAAAAGGGCGAAAAGGTCATAAAGAAGGGCTTTGTAATTTCGGAAGAGGCCTACAGAAAGCTTGAAAAAATGGCCAACGTCCACGAGTACATCGACTACCGGGCCTTCGCGGACTCCTTGATTTTCTTGGGCCTCTTGATTGTGCTTTGGTTCTTCCTTTTCTCCAAGACTTTGGTGGGGCATGCCGTCCGACTTAAGGAGTCGGTTGTCCAAATAATTTTCTTCCTGGCGGTTTATTCGAGCGTCGTTTTCGCCAAGAAGCTTTCGTTCGCCGCGGTGTCTCCCTACAACCTTTGCATTTTCATGCCCAGCGCGCTTTTCATTTTCTTGATTGTAATTTTGTTCGGGGAAAAGCAGGCCGTCTTCTTTGCCTTGATATGCGCGATTGGCCTTTTGGACGCTTCCAATTACAGCTTGATTTTGTTCCTTTACTCGATTGTGACCGGCTTCTCTTGCTGCCGAATAGCGCGCAAGCTGGAGAACCGCATCCAGCTGGTTTTCGCCGCCTTGATAACCGCCATGCTGAACGTTGTCGCGGCCTTCATACTAAAGGTCGTCTTCAACGACTCCTTTGACGGCGCGGGCACGGTGGCCTTTGGACTTGCCATAAACGGCTTCTTCAGCGGAATCTTGGCGCTGGGCTTCATCACTCCGCTGGAGCAAATCTTGAACACGGCCTCCGTCTTTAGGCTGACCGACTTGAGCGACTTGAACAATCCGATAATGAGAAAAATGCTTCTTACCGCCAGCGGAACTTACAACCATTCGCTTATGGTCGCGCAATTGGCGGAGAACGCTTGCAAGGCCATCGGCGCAAATTCCCTGGTGGCCCGCGTCGGAGCCTACTACCACGACATGGGAAAAATCGACCAAAGCGAATATTTTGTGGAAAACCAAAGCGGCCAAAACAAGCACGACGAAATAAATCCCTCGCTTTCCGTTTCGATAATCAGAAGCCATGTAAAAAAAGGCGTGGAGATGGCCCTTTCCATGCGGCTTCCTCCGCAAGTGATTGACATCATAAGCGAGCACCACGGAAACGGCGTCATGCAGTACTTCTACCAAGAGGCGCTCAAGGCCAATCCCGACACAAAGCCCGAGGATTATTCCTACTTTGGAAATCCGCCCACAAGCAAGGAAAGCGGAGTCGTCATGCTGGCCGACACTGTCGAAGCCGCCTGCCGCACTTTGGAAAAGCCCACGGTTCCGCGCTTGGAAAAATTTATCCACACCTTGATTGAAGGAAAGATGCAGGCGGGGCAGCTTAGGAATTGCGCCTTGACTTTTGGCGAGCTTACAAAAATTCAAGAAACTTTTGTCTCTATTTTGGCGGGCTACTATCATTCAAGAATCGAGTATCCCGACCAAAAGGATCCTGACGCTCCCAAGTCCGGCAAAAAAGGAAAGTCCGATGGCAAATAGATTTTTGGTGGCCGCGGACGGAATTGACGAGCCTTCTTGGCTTGGAAACGTCGAGCCGTTTTTGCAAAAGATGGCGGCGGAACTTGGCTTTGACGGGCAGGAGGCTTCGCTTGTCTTTTGCGGCGACGAGATGATTAGGGAACTGAACAAAAATTACCGTAACATCGACGCGGCCACAGATGTTCTTTCTTTTGAGAACGGAGAAAAATTTACGGACGAGGACGGAAGCCAGTGGACTTTGGCCGGCGACATCGCCGTCAGCGTTGACACTTTGAAAAAAAACGCCGAATATTTCGGCATTGACGAAAATTCCGAACTAAAGCGGCTTTTGCTTCACGGGCTTCTTCACCTTAACGGCTACGACCACGGGGAGGAGCACATAGAGAAGGGCAAGGCGCCGGAATGCGAGATGCTTAGATTGCAGGAAGAAATTCTTTTAAAATATGAAGGGGAAAAAATAATTTAGCTTTATGGGACTGTTCAAGCATAAAAAAGAAAGCAGCGAAGAAGAAGCCAAGCGGGAGATTCTAAACGAAGAAAAAAAGGACATGATTCGCGGAATCGAGGACTTGTCCGAAACTAGCGTAAAGGAAGTCATGGTTCCTCGCATCGACGTTGACTTCATCAACATAAACACGCCGGGCCAGGAGCTCTTGGAAAAAATCGCGGCCAGCGGCCACTCGCGCTTTCCGGTTTACGCGGACTCAATCGACAACGTTGTCGGCGTCCTTTACGTAAAGGACATGATACGCTGCTTCAGCAAGAACGAGGAAATAGCCTTGGACAAAATCATCCGCAAGGCCTTCTTTGTTCCGGAGTCCAAGCGCATAGACAGCCTTTTGCGCGAGTTCAAGAGGCGCCATGTCCACATCGCGCTGGCCGTCGACGAGTACGGCGGAATTTCCGGCATCGTCTGCATGGAAGACATCATCGAGGAAATCGTTGGCGACATTCAGGACGAGTTTGACAACGAGCGCGAGGACATCATTCCTCTTGGCCCCAACGTTTGGCTTTGCGACGCCCGGACCAGCCTTGACGACCTTAACGAAACAATCGGCTCGGAATTTCCTGTCGAGGACTTTGACACCTTGGGCGGCTTTGTCTTTGACTTGTTCGGAAAAATTCCGGTAAAATACGAAAAGCATTCTTGGAATAATTACGACTTTATCGTGCAGGACATGGAAGGCCACAGGATAAACGTGATTAAAGTCATTCTAAAAAACGGGGAAAACAATGACGGCGGGAAAACGGAGTCGGGCGAATAAGCTTGTGAAATTTGGAGCCGCGAAAAAATCGCTTCTTTCGCTTTTGTGCCTTTTATTCTTCGCGGCTAGTTTCGCGGCCCAGGGAATGAAGGGCGCGGCCTCCCTTTATGAGGAAGGCGTCAATTTTCAGGACGAAAGGAATTGGTGGGCCGCGAGCGAAAGGTTCCAAGAGGCGCTGAAGATAAACCCGTCCTACGCCGACGCCTGGTTCAGGCTGGCCCAATGCGTGTACGAGCTTGACAGCCCGGAGACCGCGCTTGAATATTTGCAGAACGCCAAAAAATACGCGCCCGGAAGAAGCGACGCGCTTAACCTTGAGGGTATGGCCTTGATTTCCTTGGGCCGCCTTGACGAGGCCCAGAAAATTTTTGAGGGCGTGCAAAAAAAATATCCCAACGACATTGACTCCCGCTTTGGCTTGGCGGAACTGAACCTTTTTAGGGGCAGGGTGTCCGGCGCGGAAAGCCTTTACTCGGACGCGCTGAAAATCAATCCCGGCAGCGTCAAGGCCTTGCTTTCCTTGGCCTTGATAAGCTCGGAGCTGGGAAAGCATTCCTTGGCGGAGCGTTTCATAAACCAGGCCACGCAGGGACACGCCGACAATCCGCAAGTGTATTATGTGGCCGCTTGGCTCAACTTCAAAAAGGGCGAGATTTCCGCCGCCGAAAAAAAAGCCTTGTCGGCGATTCAAGTGGCTCCCGACTACTTTGAGGCTTACGAGCTTTTGGCCTTGGTTTACTTCAAGCAAGGCCGCTATGACGAAGTGATTGACTTGACCGACTGGGCGCTTTCCCGTGACAGAAACCGCGGCGCCACTTGGTACTTAAAGGGCCTGGCGCAATGCAAGCTGAAGGCCTATGAAAAGGCGATAGACACATGGACCTTGGGCCTTGAGGCCGTTCCAGAGGACGAGATAACGCGCGCTGCCTTTGAGCTTTTGGTCAGGGACAGAATTGACTTGGAGGATCCGCGCCGCGCCTCTTGGGCAAAGTATCATGTCCAAAAGGCGGCCGACTATTCAAAAAAATACGCGGGCGCCCAGATGCGCTACGAATACCAGGCGGCCTTAAGGCTTGAGCCGGCCAATTTTTCGGCGCGGTCGGCCTTCAGCCGCCTTTTGCGCGGGCAGGGCTTTAGCGAAAACTATTTGGCGCAGATAAAGTTCATCCAGGAAAACGAAGTCCTTCAGGCCGGCGTCGAAAGCAAGAAAAATTCCGGCAAGGACGTTTCGGCCGACGAAGAAAAGGCGGCGCTTGTCCGCTTGTCGGACACGGTCGAGGGCTATGAAAGCCTTTTGCAAAACACGCTGGCCGCAAAGTGGAACGTCAATCCTTTTTACTTGGACAAAAGCCGCTGGACGGTGGGCCTTTATTGGCTTCCTACAAACGCGCCGCTCATGCATCCGGAACTTGAGCGCGTGGTGTCCGAGCACCTTTGTGTCTTGTTCAGAGGAATCTTGGGAACAAACGTCCAGGCTTTTCCCAAGGCCGCCGCTTCCTTCGCCGCCGCCTATTCTGACTCAAGAAGAAACGGCTACGACTACTTTATAATCATAACGGCCGACGAAAGCGAGCGCGACATCGAGATAAACGCGCAAATGAATTCCTCTCGGACAGGAACTTTGACGCAAAATTTTTCTGTCTACAAGACGGGAAACAACAGGTACGTCCAGGCGCTGCTTTCCTTGCGCCAAGGCATTTTGGACGTCCTTCCGATTCGCGCGAAAATTTTGGAGCGGAGCGGAAACGACGTTTTGGTTGACATAGGAAGGACGGAAGGCCTTGTCAAGGGAGCCAAATTCGCCGTCGCGCGCAAGGGCTCCTTGAAGACCGCCGACAGCGGCAGGGGCCTTCGCTTTGACGACGGCGACTTGCTTGGAACTGTGACGCTTGTTGACGTGGCCGAGGACATTTCGGAAGGCCTTTTGGGCGGAACCGGCTTTTACGACCGGGTCAACGCCCGCGACGAATTGATTTTAATTGAGATGCCAAAGGACGGCGAGGACGCTCCGGAGGCCGCACAAGACACGGCTCCAGCCGCCGGCCAAGACGGAAATCCTGTTGACGGAAAAAGCGTCGAGGCGGCGGACGACCCCTTGCGAGGCGCAAACGCAAAGGCGTCAAAGATGCCCGAGCTGATAAATATGATTAGAAAAATTTATTAGTCAATCACAAGCAAGTCCAAGCTTGAGTCAATCCACTGCTTTGAAAGTTCCGGAAAGGCGTCTTGGACTTCCAAAAAGTGGCGGATGGCGTTTTTGTAGTCCTTGCAAAAATAATAGCTTTGGCCCAAGTAAAATTGGGCGCGGTTTGTCGTTTCCTCGTTTCTGTGGACGCTCAAAAAGTCCTGCAAAAGCTCGACGCTCTTGGCGTATTTTTTTGGCGCCAAGCCCGCCCGCAAAGTTTCAAACAAAATGTATTCGTCTCCGCCGTCGGGGGAGAACATGTCCTCTTCAAAAAAATACGGCGCCTTGATTGGAACCGGAGTCCTTTCCTTTTTGCTGCCCAATTCCTTTGCGGAGGCCTGGGCCTTTCCGCTCATTTTTGTCCTTCCGCCGTCAAAGCCCAATAGGACTCCGGGGTTGGGAAGGGGGGCGTTCCTCATTTTTGAGTCGGCGTAATAAAGCTCCTTTTGGGATTCCGTCAGCTTTGACGGGTCCACTTTTGACGCGGCGTTTTCCTTTGGCGCCTCCTCTTGGGCCGGTGCGGCGATTTTTGGCCGCGCTCCGCTGGTCGTGGCGTTCATTCCCGGTATTATGATTTTGTACAAGCCCTTTTGGGTGACGGCGACAACGGCGTAGAAGTAGCTTCCGTTGGCCTTAGGGCTGTCGGCGTAGGAGCTTTGGTCCGCTCCAAGTTCCGCTATCGGCAGGTCTCCGTCGATTTCCTCGCTTGAGGAATAGGGCCGGCTTCCCCGGTAAATTTTTATGCCTTCGATTTTTGGGTCGGTCTTTTTGGGAAATTCCCAAGTGATTTTTATAGTCTTGTCTCGGCCCGCTTGAACGTCGGTGATGTTGGCCACAGGCCGCGCTTGCGCGAACGCGAGTCCCGTCGCTGACAAAGAGAGGGCGAAAATCAGAAAAAACTTTGGCTTCTTCATACTATGATAATATCGGCGTTTTCTTTTTTCTTCAATAGAAGAATTCGCTCCTTTACAAAGAAAGTCAAACTTGTTATAATTGGCTTTCATATTAAAATAAGGGGAAATTATGCTTGAAGAATTAAAGCAGCCAATCAATGAATTAAAAGAAAACATCTTGAACGCTTGGGGGCGTCTTTGACGCGGACTCGGTTTATCAAAAAATAGCCGAACAGGAGGCTATGACAGGCGAGGCGGGCTTTTGGGACGACGCCGCCAAGGCCGGAAAAGTAATGAACAAAATAAAGCGCCTGAAAAATTCCGTGGAGCCATGGAAGGAGCTCAAGGCGCAAATCGAGGACATTGAGGCGCTTTACGAGCTTTCCGTCGAGTCAAAC
This sequence comes from uncultured Treponema sp., assembly GCA_946411505.1. Lineage (GTDB taxonomy): Bacteria > Spirochaetota > Spirochaetia > Treponematales > Treponemataceae > Treponema_D. Next base: position 139,306 of record CAMKEG010000001.1, read on the forward strand.
GACCAAGGCGAAGAGGCGGAAATCCGCGAGCAGCTTGCCGAAACCCAAAAGAAATACGAACATGAAAGTCGGATGAGCCTTTTGAGCGGGGAGGTTGACGCTTCAAGCGCCTTCCTTTCAATTCATTCAGGCGCCGGCGGAACGGAGGCCGAGGATTGGGCCTTCATGCTTAGCCGAATGTATTCAAGGTGGGCGGAGCGCCGGGGATTTAAACTGGAAACCGTCGACCTTTTGGAGGCGGAAGGCGGAATCAAGTCCGTGACTTTCCAGATTGACGGCGACTATGTTTACGGCTGCCTTAAAGGCGAGGCCGGCATTCACCGTTTGGTGCGCATAAGCCCCTTTGACGCCAACGCGCGCCGCCACACTTCCTTTGCCAGCGTTTACGTCTTTCCTGTTTTGGACGACACGATTGAAGTCAAGATAGACCCTAAGGATTTGCGCGTGGACACTTACCGTTCCGGCGGAAAGGGCGGCCAGCACGTGAACAAGACCGACTCGGCGGTGCGCTTCACCCACTTGCCTACAGGAATCGTAGTCGCCTGCGACAGCGAGCGCAGCCAGCTGATGAACCGCGCCACGGCGATGTCAATCCTTAAGTCGCGCCTTTACGAATACTACAAGCAGGAAAAAGAAAAGGAAAACTCAAAGTATTCGGCGGAGAAAAAAGACATCTCCTGGGGAAACCAGATTCGCTCTTATGTTTTCCAGCCATACACGATGGTGAAGGACTTGCGCACCCGCGAAGAGACGGGAAACATTCAAGCCGTCATGGACGGCGACATTGACCAATTTATCGAGGCGTACTTGAACGCCATGTGGAAGGGACTTCCTTTGGACGCGGAAGATGACACGGAAGGGGCGGATTAATTTTTTTTGGAAAATATTTTTTCTTTCTCTCTTTGCCTTTTGTTTTTTGACCCCGGCCATTTTTTGCGAAAGCGAATTTGTCGAGGCCGAAAAAACGCCTTGGGTGTTGGCCGCGAGGAAATTTAACGCCGAGTCCGCGCGCTCAAAAAGCGCCGAGGCGGCCGCGTCCGTAATTCCAAAGCTCATTCTTGAGCGCATTTCCGTGGACTTGAACAGGGACGTCCTTCGCGACGAAAAAATTTCAAGAAAGACGGACGCCTTGCTTACGGAAAGGCTTTCGCTTTTTTTGCAGCTGAGCAAGGAAATCCAAGCGAGGGATTCGCTTGTCCTCAACAATTATTCGACAATCGAATTTGAAATGGCCGTCCACGACCAGCAAAAAAAAATAAAGGAAATACAAGACAAGATTGACGCCAACCTTGAAAGGCAGGAATTGGTCTTCCACCCCGAAAAAGGCAAAAAAAAGCTTGTGAAGGAACTTGGCAAAGAGTTGGCGCCGCAAAAGGAGATTGTCACCCTTTACAAAAACGATTCGGAAGCCCTTTTCGCGGCCTCGTCGGACGCTGAAAGCGAGGGCGTTTACTCAAGAAAGTACGCGCGGGAAATTTCTTCGGCAAAGGTAAATTCGTTGATAACGGGCAGCATGGTCTTTTACGGAGAGTACGTTTCCGTCCAGGTTGACTTGCTTGTGTATCCAGGAGCCAAGAAGGCCGCGAGCGCGATGGAAGTCGGCTCGCTAAGCCAGATAAGCCGGATTGCGGAAAATTTGTCTTTCGAGCTTTTGCCAAAAATCGCCAACGGACTTCCCGTTGAGCTTAACTTCAACATAAATCCGGCCGCCGCTCTTAAGAGCGCCATTTTGACAATCGACAACATCGTTTACGACCCGATTCCCGACAAGGCCATTGTAAGCGCCGGCCTCCATTCAATAGCCTTGGAGGCCGACAATTACGCCCGCGAAACTTTTGTCTATGATTTTTCCGGCAGCAGAAGGTTTTTCATAGACGTTAACTTTAAGGAAAAGTCGGAAGGCTCCGTGAAGCTGGTTTTGAGCCGCTTTGTGCCCGGAAACATGTTCTTTGACGGAAAATTCGTCGGCCCTTCGTCCAAGACCGATTATGTGGACGTTCCGCTCAAAGTCAACGGAGACACTGTTTTTGGCTATTTTGAGGGAACTTACAAGGACAAGCAAGAAATGATGTTCATGCAGATTCCCGCAAACTTGATGGTTGACGGAAATCTTTTGGAAACAAAGATGAAAGTTTTTGACATAAGCAAGAACATTGATAAAAGAAGAAAAATAATGTATGTTTCGTACAGCGCCTTGATTTTGTCCTTGCCCTTTTTGTTTTACTCTTACGGCCGTTTTGTTTCCTATCAAAGGGCAAGGACCGCCGGATACGGTGACGTCGCTTCCGACACTTACAACACTTACAGGCAGATGTCCTTGTGGGCGACAGGAATCAGCGCGGCTTGCGGAGTTTGGTTTGTCGCGGAGCTTGTGGCCTACTTGATTGCCGTCGACAAGACCCTTCCGCCTAAGGCAAGAAAGGTTAGGCGCGGCACTGTACGAAGAATGGAAAACTCAAGGCATCTTGAGGCCGTCCAGACGATGATGCAAGGCGAGGCGGACGCCATAAGCCCCCTTATGCCAAAGCGGCCGGAGGAAGACAAGCCTGAGGGCGGGGAAGAAATCGGCCCCAAGGAAAAAGACGGTTCAAAATAAATTTGTTGGCGTGGAGTTGTGATGAAAGTTTCTTTTGCGGATAAAATAAAAAGCCTCTTTTCTGGACGCTCGGCGGAAAGCGAAGCCTTTTTTGACGATTTGGCGGACGCCCTCATTGAAGGCGACGTCGGCGCAAAAAACGCGATGGAATTGATTGATTGTCTTGAGGACGCCTGCAAAAAGGAAAAAATTTTTGACCAAAAGGGCATATTGCTAAAACTAAAGGAGGCGCTCCTGCCTTTTGCCAAGGAATGCCGCCTGCAAGTCCAGGACGGAAAGACCAACGTTTGGATGCTGCTTGGCGTGAACGGCGTGGGAAAAACCACGAGCGCCGCCAAAATCGCCTTGATGCAAAGCAAGGCCGGCGCGCAAAACATTGTTCTTAGCGCGAGCGACACATTTCGCGCGGCGGCGGTGTCCCAGCTTTCCATGCACGGCGAAAAGCTTGGAATCCGAGTGGTCGCGCACCAAATGGGAAGCGATCCCGCGGCGGTCGTTTTTGACGCGGCGGAGTCGGTTAAGGCGCATGGCGGAGGGCTTGTGATTGCGGACACGGCCGGCCGCCTGCACAACAAGGAAAACCTTGTGCGCGAGTTGGAAAAAATTGACCGCGTTTGCTCAGAAAAGGCCGACGACTCTTGCTATAAAAAACTTCTTGTCTTGGACGCAACGACCGGGCAAAACGCCTTGCGCCAGGCGGAGGTCTTTAACGAGGCTGTCGGCGTGGACGCGATTGTCCTTACAAAATACGATTCCAGCGCCAAAGGCGGCGTCTTGTTTTCAATCGGAAAGGACTTGAACATTCCAGTGGCATTTGTTTGTACGGGGGAAGGCTATGGCGACATCTCCCTTTTTGAGGCTGAAAAATACGTGGACGATTTTTTAGGGTTGTAAAATGCTTTTAGGCAAGAAAAAGTCTCTGACATTTTTAACGCTTCTCTTCACTCTGGCGCTTCCGTTTTTTGCGAACGAGGACTCTTCCGTTGTGGAGCTGCCGGAGGAATTTGAAGGCGTCCAAGATGTCTTGAGCCTTGAAAGCGGCGAGGCGATGAACGAGGAAATCACCGTTGAAGACGCGGAGAAGTTGAAGAATAAATATGAGTCCTTCGTGGATTCCCTCAAAAAAATAAGGATGCTTGAAACTGGAAGCGACATTTTTTCCGCGTCGCTAAAATCCAACGGAAAGCGGCTTTTGACAAGCTTCGCCAACGGAAAGATTCAAAGACGCTTTTACGACGAGGACTTGCGCTTGGACAAGATAGAATATTGGAAAATGTCTTCGTCAACTTCAAGTAAATTTCTTGAGCGTGCCCTCGTTTACAATCCCGCCGACCCAAAGACCGGCCTGCGTTCAATTTTTGAAAAAAATTATTCGGACATGACCGAGACAAGGACGTTCTACCATTCGGACGGAAGGATTAAGTCGCGGCGAAAAAATTTCTTCGACGACAAAAACGCCTTGCTTTCATTTGAGATATTTGTTTGCTCCTACGACTCCAAAGGCAGAATTTTGCAGGAACGCTTGCAGAAATATGACGTTGACGGACAAAGCGTGAATCTTTCAAGCGACGAGCTTAACGTTACAAAATATTCGGGCGAAAAAATTTCCGAAACTTCCTATTACAAGAATTCGATTTTGCGGGTCAGGGACTTTTACACGGACCAAGAGAATGACGAACGCGTAAGGGCGACGTATTTTGACGGCGGCGTGATTGTCCGCGACTTTTACCGTGGAAACATAAAGGTTTCGTCAACAATCGACGACGGAGACGACGATGAAAATTAAAAACAACATAAGCTGGATATATTATGTCGCCAAAAGATTTTCCCTCGTCGACCTTAAGGGCGCGAGCGCCTTCACTTCAAGGCTTTCCACGCTGGGCATTTGCTTTGGCGTGATGACTTTGATAATCGTAATAAGCGTCATGAACGGATTCCAAAGCGAGTTCATCGACGCTATTATGGAAGTGTCGTCATACCATGTCCGCGTCCAAAATCTTTCTGAAAAGGAAAAAATTGGCGCCTTCCTAAAGGACAATGAAAAGGTCTTGCTTTCAACGGAATTTGTCGAAAGCGAATCTTTGGCTTCCACCGAAAAAGGCGCCCAGGCCGCCTTGCTTGTTCGCGGAGTGGACGCGGACATAATGGACTATGATTTTGGCTTGAAAAAAGAGTTGAGAATTGTCCGAGGCTCTTTTGACCTAAAGAAAAAATACAAGTCAAAGGAAGGCGAAAGCCTTGAGCCGCTTGTCTTGGGCGCCTCCTTGGCGCGCTCGCTTGGCGTGAGGGTGGGGGACGCGCTCAAACTTTATTCCATAAGCTCGGACAGGCCCCTTGTGGAGTCCTTTTCCAAGCCCAAAACTTTTGTCGTCGCGGCCCTTTTTACGACAGGCTACGCGGACATAAACGCCTCATACGCCTTCGTCGAAAAAGGCGCGGCGAGCGAATTCTTTTCCGGCAGCCCGGAGATTTTGGGCGTCAAGCTAAGGCATCCAAGCCTTGACGCGGAGCTTGTTAAGGAAATCAGGGCCGCCTTTCCCGATTGCAATCCGCAATCATGGAAAGAGTACAACCGAAGTTTTTTTGGCGCCCTCAAGATTGAAAAGAACATGCTGATGCTTTTGGTCATTTTGATTTTTGTCGTCGTCGCGATAAACATCTTCAATTCGATGCGAAGGATTGTCTACGAGCGGCGCTTTGAAATTTCAACGTTAAGCGCGCTCGGCGGCCGGATATCTTCCATAAAAAACATATTCGTGACGCGCGGCTTTTTAATCGGAGCCAAGGGCGCCTTTCCGGGACTCGTTTTGGGAATGTTCTTTTGCGTAAACATAAAAAAAGTGTTCGCGCTTTTGTCGAGCGCAATCTATTTTGTCCAATACGCGGCCGCGCTCTTTTTCGCGCCGGAACTGCTTTCCTCGTTGGCGCAAAACCCAATGTTCGCGATTTATGGAAACATTCCGGCAAGAATGATTCCCGGAGAAATAATATTCATAACGCTTTTTGGAATTCTTTCCGCGGTCCTTTCATCTTGGGCGGCAAGCAGGGAAGTTTTAAACGCCGCCATTTCGGAGGTTTTGCACGATGAGTGAAATTTTAACAATTGAAAATCTTACAAAAAATTATGTCACACAAAGCGAGTCCTTGAGCGTTTTAAAAGGCGTCAACCTTAGCGTACAAGCCGGCCAGCGCGTTTGCGTCATCGGGGAAAGCGGAAACGGCAAGAGCACGCTGTTGAACATTTTGGGCGGAATCGACTCCGCCAGCGGCGGCCGCGTCGTCGCCGGCCCTTACGAGCTTACAAAAATGGGGGAGGACGAGCTTACCGAATACCGCTCTAAGTTTGTCGGGCTGATATTCCAGTTCCATTATCTTTTAAAGGATTTCTCAGCGCTTGAAAACATTTTCTTGCCGGCCTACATGGCGGGCGTTCCAAAAGCGCAGGCGATGGAAAAGGCCAAAAAACTTTTGGCCGACGTCGGCCTTACCGAGCGCGCCGACCATTTGCCATCGGAGCTTTCCGGCGGCGAAAGGCAAAGAATAGCGGTGGCCAGGGCCTTGATAAACGACCCCCAGTTGATTTTGGCCGACGAGCCAACCGGAAACCTGGACCCCGCCAACGCCGCGATGATTGGCGACTTGCTTTTTGACATGACCCGCCGCTACAACAAAAGCCTTTTGCTTGTAACCCACGACATGGGGTTGGCAAAAAAAGGCGACAGGCTTTGCGAGATGAAAGACGGAGTTTTGAACGAACGATGAATTTCAAGTCTTCCTTTTTGTTCGCCAAAAGAATAATTTCTCCCAAAAGCGGCCGAATCACAATCGCAAGAAAAAGTTTGGGCGGCGCCATTTTGTGCGTCGGAATTTCATTGATTCCCCTTGTGGTTGTCTTGGCCGTCTCAAACGGAATGATAAACGGCATCACGCGAAGAATGATTTCCCTTTCGTCTTCGCATTTGGAAGCCGTTTCGTTTTCAAAAGACTTCAAGGCCTTGGAAGGCGCCGCCCAAAGCGTTTCGGCCTTGGAGGACGTCGCCGCCTCTTACCCGATGATTGAGTCGTCGGCCTTGGCCGTTTCAAACGCAAGGCGCTCCGGCGTTTCAATCCGAGCGCTTCCGCCGGAAACCTTTGAAAAGCTTTCAAGCTACAGGGAGCTCTTTGAGGCGGAAGACGGCTCGATATCGGATTTCGCGCGGCAAAAAAAAGGCGTTATGATAGGAAAGGGCATCGCGGAAAAGCTTGGCCTTAAGGCCGGCGACAAAATTCGCGTTGTGACGATAAAAAAACTTCCATCGGGAAAAATCACTCCCGGAATCCATTCCTACACAGTGTCGGCCGTAGTTTCCTGCGGCTACCGGGAGCTTGACGCGCTTTGGCTTTTCATGCCCTTTGAGGAAGGAAAGAAAATCCTTAAGGATTGCGAGAGCAGGCCGTCGGTGATGTGTGAGCTGGACGACCCTTTTTCCGCAAGAATTTCAATTGTCCAAAACGAGCTTAAGAAAACGCTTGGAAAAACTTTTAAAGTGTACCGCTGGGACGAGTTGAACCGTTCCCAATATGAAAATTTTTCCTCTACAAAAATTCTCTTGATATTCATACAGCTCTTGATTGTCTTGGTCGCGGCCGTCAACATTTCAAGCGCGCTCGCGATGTTGGCTTTGGAAAGACGGCGGGAAATCGCCATCCTCAAGTCTTTGGGCGCCTCGCCGTCCGGCGTTTCCTTGTCGTTCTTGATGACCGGCTTTTCTTGCGGAGCCTGCGGCCTGCTTTTTGGCGTTCCCTTGGGCCTTCTTTTGAGCGTGAACATCAACGCTATAATCAAGGCCGCCGAAAAGGCGATTAATTTTGTCGCAAGGGGTTTGTTTTTTTTGATGAAAAATGATATAATGTCTTTCAGGCAAATCCGCCTTTTGGACGAGGAATATTATTTAAAGGTGATTCCGATTGACGTTCCCTTTGGCGATTTGTTCATGATAGGGGCGGCCACGCTTTTGCTTTCGTTGGCGGTGAGCGTGATTCCCGCGATAAAGGCGGGAAGGGAAAGGCCGTTGGAAACCTTGCGGAATTCGAGGTAGCTTATGCTTTGCGACATGTGCCATAAAAATGAAGCCATAATTTATGTCGAGCAGACCAACCGGCTCGGCGTTAAAAAAATAAATCTTTGCCGCGAATGCGCCGTCGCTTGCGGGATTTCCCCGGAAAGCCAGGAAATCAACCAGCAAATCGGCTCCCTGTTCAAGCAGTTGCAGCAGGACAGGAAGGACCAGCTTTTAAAAAACGACAGGGCGTGCCCTGTTTGCGGCCGCCTTCGTTCGGAAATAATTCTTACCGGAAAGTTGGGCTGCCCGGAATGCTATTCAATATTCAAGACTGAAACTTTGGAATACCTCAAGGCCCGCAAGGTCTCCGCCCCTTACACGGGAACCATGCCCAGCCGTATAGCCAATTTCCGCTCGCTTTTGACGGACAGGGCCAGGGCGCGCGAAAAGCTTGACGAGGCGGTAAAAAATGAGGACTACGAAAAAGCCGCCTTTTACCGTGACTATCTTCGCGCGATTGAAAAGAAGTCCGTTGCCGCCGCTGACGATGGAGATCTTTGATGCTTGAAGAAAAAAGGTCTGTCGGCGACGCTTGGTACGCGGCCTCCGGCGAAGACGACGACGTTGTCGTTTCAAGCCGCGTCCGCCTGTCTAGAAATTTGGCAAACTTTCCTTTTCCGGAAATGTGCGACGACGACGAGGCGACGCAAGTTCAAAACATCATCTTTGACTCCTTCAACAACATGGAAAACGCCGAGGCCTTCCAAAGCGTTTCCCTGTCCGCGGTGGATCCTTTGGGCGCCAAAATTTTGTCGGAGCGAGGCCTTTTTGAAAACAATTTTGGCACCGGCCTTGTCATGCGCCTTGACGGAATTTCAAGCTGCCTTGTCAATTGCGTAGACCACGCGCGCATTTCAAGCTTCGCGCCGGGACTTTCCTGCAACGCAGTTTACGCTTCTTCGCGCGAGCTTGACCTTCAAATGCAAAAAAGAATTCAGTTTGCCGCAAATTTTGACTTTGGCTATTTGACGGCCAACGCGCTTGATTCGGGGAGCGGAATGAAGTCGTCAATCCGCGTCCACCTTCCGTCAATTTCATACGCCGGAAAAATCGACGACATAATTTCCCTTGCGGGCCAAAAGGGCTTCGCGGTAACGGCTCCGTACGGCAACGGCAGCAGGTCTGGAAGCTCTTTGGGCGCCTTTTACCAAATTTCCTCGGTTAATTCCGTAAGCGGAAATGAAATCGACCAATTGGCCGCGATAACATCGTTCGGGAAAAATATTTGCGAAACAGAACGCAAGTTTAGGGCGAAATATGCCGATAATAAAGCGACTCCTGTTCGCGATATGGTTTTGCGAGCCTTTGCCGCCGCCAGATTTTGCATGCTGCTTAACCTTCGCGAGGCGGTTGACTTGATTTCGACCGTCAAATGGGGCTTTGACTTGGGTATGATAAAGGGAACGAAAGACTTTTTGCTTTCTTCTCTTTTATACCGGGTTCAAAGCGGACATTTGGGATTTTTGCTCAAGACCGGAAACTTTAATTTTGAGGACGACGTTGTCGACGACGAAAATTTAAAGGAAGACAGGCTGAGGGCGATTATCGTTCAGGACGCATTTAAAAAAATTTCATTTGTCGTCTAAAGAGGATTTTTTTAATTATGAAGTCGTTTTCACCGCGCGCTCAAAGATTGATAGTGGCCCTTGCCCAGGACGAAGGTCGAAAAAGCGGAGCCTCGCAACTGCTTCCGGAACACTTGATGTTGGCCTTGTTAAAAAGCGCCGAAGGCCTTGGCTATGTCATTTTGCGCCTTCTTCGCGTGAACGTCTTGACTTACCAACTTGAATTGGAAAAATCGGTCTCAGGAGGCTCCGTGCGCGCCGGGGATTTTTCCGAACTGCCGCCAAGCCGCCGCCTTTTGACTTTGTTCGAGTCGGCCGAGTACGAGGCGCGCTCCATGAGAAACGATTATATAGGGACAGAGCATTTGCTTTTGGCCGCCATACGCGAAAACGCCAGCGTCACCAACCGCTTTTTTGAAAAGGCGGGAGTTGACTTTGAGGCCGCGAGGGAGGCCGCTTTTGAAGCCAGGGAACGCTCTCAGACTTCCGCGGGAAGCGGCGTGAAGGGCGGGGACGCCGACTTCAAGCGGATGATGGCCTCGCAAGAAAGAAAGTCCTTTGACAGGCAGATGGCCTCCGGCCCCAACGAGCAAAAAAGCCGCAACGGAAGCTTCGTAAAAAATTATTCGCGCGACATAACCGAAATCGCCATGAAGGGCTTGGCGGATCCGGTTGTCGGGCGGAATGTCGAGATTGACCGCGTCGTGCAAATCCTTTCACGGCGGACTAAGAACAATCCGCTCTTGATTGGGGAGCCGGGAGTTGGAAAGACCGCGATTGTCGAAGGATTGGCCGAAAGAATCGCGGGCGGAAACGTTCCGTTCAACTTGATGAGAAAAAGGGTGCTGGCCTTGGACTTGACCGCCCTTATCGCCGGAACAAAGTATCGCGGCGAATTTGAGGAGCGGATGAAGCGCCTTATGAAAGAAGTCCGCGACGACAAAAACGTGATTCTTTTTGTCGACGAGATTCATACAATTATCGGAGCGGGCGGCCCGGAAGGCTCGCTTGACGCGTCAAACATTTTAAAGCCGGCCTTGAGCCGCGGCGAGATTCAAATTATCGGCGCGACGACAATCCGCGAGTACCGCCGCTATATGGAAAAGGACGCGGCTCTTGCCCGCCGTTTCCAAACGGTGTCGGTCGAGGAGCCCAATGACGAGGAAACCCTTCAAATCCTTAAAGGCTTGAAGGCCAAGTATGAGGACTTCCACAACGTCCAGTACCAAGACGACGTTCTTCCCGCGATAATAAAATTCTCGCACAGGTATTTGCCGGACAGGTTCCTTCCTGACAAGGCCATCGACATAATGGACGAAGCCGGCGCCAAGAAAAAGATTTCCGAGGGCAACCGCCCGACGGAATTGGAGGAGCTTGAAAAGCAAATCGACGCGCTTTGCGAAGAGAAGAACGCGCTTGTAAAGACGCAAAACTATGAGCGCGCCGCCGAAGCCCGCGACAAGGTTTTGGAGCTCAAGGCCCGCCTTGAAAAATTTAAGGAAGATTGGAAAAGCAAAAACGGCGGCTTTAGAAAAAGCGTCACCACAAAGGACATTTGCGCGGTATTGAGCCAGATGACCGGAATCCCCGCCGAGCGCTTGAGCGACGACGAAAAAGCGCGGCTTCTAAAAATGGAAAGCGAGCTTCACAAGACTGTAATCGGCCAAGACGAGGCCATCAAGGCGATTTCGTCCGCCGTAAGAAGAAGCCGCTCCGGCATTTCAAACCCAAGGCGGCCCACAGGCTCCTTCATTTTCTTGGGGCCGACGGGCGTGGGAAAAACCCAGCTTGCAAAGTCCTTGGCAAAATTCTTGTTTGGAACGGAAGACTCTTTGATTCGCCTGGACATGTCCGACTATATGGAAAAGCACAACGTTAGCAAAATGGTGGGCTCGCCGCCGGGCTATGTAGGCTTTGAGTCGGGCGGACAGCTTACCGAGCAAGTCAGGACGCATCCGTATTCCGTCGTCTTGTTTGACGAAATTGAAAAGGCGCATCCTGAAGTTTTCAATTTGCTCTTGCAGATTTTGGAAGAGGGCGAGATTGTCGATTCCCTTGGGCACAAGATTAACTTTAGGAACACAATCATAATAATGACAAGCAACGCCGGCGCGCGCGAAATCACCCAAGAAGGCCGCGTAGGCTTTTCAAGCGCGGCAGGCGGCGTGATTCCTTACGAGGAAATAAAGAGCAACGCCATGCAGTCCATAAAGGAGTTCATGCGGCCGGAGTTGATAAACCGCATAGACGACATCTTGGTCTTTGACGCCTTGAGCCGCGACGAAGTCAGCCGCATTTTGGACTTGCAAATTTCCGAGCTTAACGGCCGCCTCGCGGAGAGCGGAGTCACGCTAAAAATTAAGCCGGCCGCGCGCGAATGCCTTATCGACAAGGGCTTTGACCCAAGCATGGGAGCGCGTCCGATGCGCCGCTTGATTCAAAAAGAGATAGAAGACCCGCTTTCGCTTTTGATGCTTGAGGGCAAGGTTTCCGACGTCGCCCAAGTGGACGTTTCTGACGGAAAGCTTGTCGTTCACGCAAAAAAGCCCAGGGCGGCAAAAAAAGACGCGGCCTTGGCTTCTGCGATTTAAGGTTTGATTTTGGGAGGAAATCATGGCTAAAATAGAATTCTCTGACTTTGGAAAAAAACTTACCGGCGAGTCCGGCATACTTCAATTGATGGACGACATCGGAAAGCCCCTGCCGGCCGGCGTAAAGCCATACCGCTTGGGCGGCGGAAATCCGGCCCGCATTCCGCAGGTGGAAAAGCTTTACCGCGAGCGGATGGAAAAAATCATGGGCCATAAGGACGACTTTGAAAAGCTTATCGGCCTTTACGACAGCCCGCAGGGGCGCGTCGAGTTCATAGAATGCGTGGCGGAGTATTTGTCAAAAACTTACGGCTGGAAAATCGGGCCGGAAAACGTCGCCGTCGCCAACGGAAGCCAGAGCGCCTTCTTTTATATTTTTAATCTTTTGAGCGGAACTTTTAGCGACGAAAAAAAATCTTTCAAAAAAACAATCGTCCTTCCTCTTGTTCCGGAATACATAGGCTACGCCGACCAAGGAATCGAGCGCGGCCAGTTTGTCGGAATTCCTTCGACTTGCCAATACGAAGAGGACAAAACTTTCAAGTATCACGTTGACTTTGACGCGCTCGAAAGCTACATGGAAAAGCATTCCAACGTAGGCGCCCTTTGCGTAAGCCGCCCGACAAACCCAACCGGAAACGTCTTGACCGACGATGAAATCAAGCGCCTTTCAAAAATCGCCAGAAAGTTCGGCGTCCCCTTGATGATAGACAACGCTTACGGCCTTCCTTGGCCCGACATCATTTTCACCGACGACGCCGCGCCTTACTGGGACTCAAACGTGATTCTTTCGATGAGCCTTTCAAAAATAGGCCTTCCGTCCTTGAGAACCGGAATCGTCGTGGCCGACAAAAAAATCATCAAGGCGATTGGAAACATAAACGCAATCGCGGCCTTGGCAAGCGGAAGCGTGGGGCAGGCCATCGCCGCGCCTCTTATCAAAAACGGAACTTTGATTGAATGCGCGCAAAAATATGTCCGCCCCTTCTACCAAAAAAAATCAGTCGCCACGCAAAAAGCCATCCACAATTTTTTTGCCGGAACAAACTATTACGTCCACAAAAGCGAAGGTTCGATTTTCCAGTGGCTCTTGATGCCCGACCTAAAAATCACGACGATGAAATTTTATTCCGAGCTTAAAAAGCGCGGCGTCATTGTGGTTCCAGGCGAATACTTTTTCTTTGGAAGCGCGCCTGACAAAAGCCTTCCGCCCGTCAATGAGCATCCGCATTACTCAAAGTGCTTGCGGCTTAATTACGCCGGCGACCAAAAGGAAACGGAGGGCGGCTTGAAAATCATCGCGGACTTGTACAGGAAGCATAGTTAAAGGATTTAGCTCGTTTTTTCTTGCCCAACTTTATTTTATATGCTACAATATAAGGCATGTTCAAAGAATTTTTACCCTACGACGTTGTGCGCAACAACGCGCTGAAACTTGCCCACAAAATTTACAAAGAAGGCTTTGTGCCGGACGTTCTTTATTGCTCGCTTAGAGGCGGCGCCTACATGGCAAATGTCATTAGCGAATATTTTAAGATTGTGCGAAAGGATTGCCATCCGGTTTTGTACGCCGCTGTCGTCGCGCGCTCCTACACTGACGTCAGGGCCAACACAAAGCTTATGATTGACGGCTGGACTTATCCTCCAGAGCGCTTGCGCCCCGGCGACAAAATAATGCTTGTCGACGACATTTTTGACACCGGAAACACAATCAACGCCTTGACCGAAATTTTGATTGACCGCGGAATTCCTCGCGGCGACATAAAGGTCGTCGTCCACGACTTCAAGCATTTTACCTACAAGGCCCAGCAGCCGATAATTCCGGACTACTGGTGCCGAAAGTTTGAGATTACCAAGCCCGAGGAAGACCGTTGGATTCACTACATGAGCCACGAGTTGGTCGGCTTGAGCGAAGAGGACTTGCAGGAAAATTACTTCAAGAACGATCCCGAGCTGCGAGAAGTTTTGGACGTTTTGGTAAAAAAATAAGCCCAAAGCGTTTTTTGCGCCGATATTTAAAGCGATGAAAAAAATATTTTTTGCTGCCATATTGATGGCCCTTGAGTTTTCTCTTTTTGCGGAAGTCACTGTTGTAAACCCCGCGCCGGGAACCTACGCCAACGCGCAAAGCCTTGTCATCGAGTCAAACGGCGGCGAAGAAATTTATTACTCCTTTTCAGGAAGCGACCCCTTGGCGCAAGGCTTCGCTTACGACGGCCCTGTAGTCCTTGACGTTACCGGAAACGTCGAGCTTAGGGTCGCGATTGTGGACCGTTCCCAAAACAAGACTGAAAAGAAAATTCTTTTTGAGGTGGCGCCGGCGGAAAGCGAGAACCCTGAAATAAACGAATTTTTGGCCGGCCTACAAAGCGGCCCTTGCTTTGACTATGTGGCCGGACAAAAAATTTCAATTCCGTGGACCTTGGGCTATTCCTTTGTGGAGGACGCCCCCTTTGAAAAGGGCAAGGAAATTTCCTTCTCAAAAAAGGCGACCGTTGAGCGATACCTTCCGATAAACTTGACCGACGGAAAAAACATTTGGCGCTTTGTCTTAAAGACGATGCCGGAAGAAGCCGGCGCCTTGAGCCGCCAGGAAGTTCCATTTAGAATCGACGGCTGGACCCAAGTTGTGTTCACTGACCAAAAAAGCATTTATTCCCTTGACGGAAAATGGTGGCAAAGCGGCGCCAAGATTCTTTCAATAGACAGAAACGCTGACAACGAAATTTACTTTCAGAGCGCCGATTATTCCTCGGAAAATCCCGTCTCAAAAGTCGCCTTGCCGGCAAAGCCCGGCCTTGCCGCAAAACGAACGAGCGACGGAAGCCTTTTGATAAAAATTGCCGACGGAACCGCCGAAGCGCAAAAATACAGCTTGGGAGCTTCGGCCTTGGCGAAGACAAAATTGATAGGCCCTGGCCTCTATCCTGAGTTGACGATTGACACTTTTCCCGGCGACAAAATTGAAACTCAGCTTCCCGTTGACGTTTTTTACGAGCGGGTCTACCAAGGAACCCTTTATGTCGACGTCAACATCAACCGCCTTACGCCCAACGTTCCGGTGATAACGTCAAGCGCGTCCGGCGCCTACGCCCGCGACGACGTGACTGTTAGCGCGAAGTGCGGTCCAAAGTTAAAGCTTTTTTGCTCGGTCTCGAATCCTGTGGAAGTCAAGCCGTCATTTAAAATCCAAGACTTAGGCGCCTTTGATTACGTCCACGGCGACTACAACTTTTACGACGGCCAAAAAATCACGCTCTTTGGCGACACCGAAAAAATTCTTGCCTACAAGGTTTCGTTTTATTCCGAGGACGAAGCGGGCGTAAAAAGCGCCACCGCAGAATATTCCGTAATAATCGACAAATACAATTATTACGTCAATCCGGCTTCCGATTCGGCCGCGGAGGAAGGAACCCCGTTCGCGCCCTTCAAGGACTTGTCCAGCTTGGCCAAAATCGTTCAAAAGCGCCAGTTTTCCCGCTTTTACATAAAGGGCTGCGTTTCCTTGCCAGCGGGGGAGATAAGCCTTCCCAACAACGTCGAGTTTTCCGGCGTGGGCGAGGCCAAGGTGGCGCTTCCGGCCAACAGCGTCTTGGTTTTGAAGAACGCGGGCCTTTTTGCAAAAAACATCGTTTGGGAAAAAACGTCGAAGGCGGCGCCTTCAAAAAAATTGAGGGGGGCGGGCAAGGCTTTGACAAACTTCTTTATTTTTGACCATTCCGCGGCCACCTTCAAGAATTGCGAGGTCATAGGCCTTTTTGCCGGCGACGGAACAATCTTCAACAGCCTTTCCTCGTCGCTCAGCCTTGAGTCTGTCGGCGTCACTTGCAACGCCGACTCCTACGCCTGCGCGGTAAACTCTTCCGGCAAGTCAAAAATTGCCGTGGCCAATTCCCGCGTTTTGAGCGTGGCCGACACCGCCGTCGCCTTTTCTTCAACCGGCGGAAACGTGGAGCTTTCCAACAACTTCGCGCAAGTTTCCGGAAGGATGGGACGGCCCGCGGAGTTCATCGACACGGTAGTTTCGCTTGAAAACAACAAATTTACCGCCGACGTTCAAAACAAGGGAGACGGATACAAGAGCCTTTACTTGGCCGGCTCCACCCAATTTGTTTTGGACGAGGGAAACACCTATAAATGACAATCGTTGGATTTGACGAGGCGGGGCGGGGGCCTTTAGCCGGCCCTGTCACGGCGGCCGCGGTGATTCTTCCGCCTGATTTTCCTTTTGAAATTTTAAACGACTCAAAGAAACTTTCCGAAAAAAAACGTTTGGCCGCCGAAGTTGTCATAAAGGAAAAGGCCTTGTGGGGGCTTTCCTTTGTGGACCACAAAAAAATTGACGAGATTAACATTTTAAGGGCCAGCCTTCTTGCGATGAAGCTTGCCTTTGACGACTTGCTCAAAAAAAACGCGGGCCTGGACTTAAATGGCTTGAATGGAATCGCCGACGGAACTTTTGTTCCCCCGGAACTGCCTTTTGAATGCCAAGCGGTCGTAAAGGCCGACGCAAAATATCCAGAGGTGATGGCGGCCAGCATTTTGGCCAAGACCGCCCGCGACCGCTTTATGCTGGAAGCCGACAAAAAGTATCCTGGCTACGGCTACGCCAAGCACAAGGGCTATCCGACGGCCGCGCACAAGGAGGCCTGCCGTAAGCTTGGCCCGAGCCCTCTTCAACGGATGTCGTTCGCTCCGGAATTATTCCTTTGACCTTTTTGAAACGACATGGACGCGGCCCGTTCTTTTGGGCGCCTTGGGGTCGACGGGGCGGGCGTCGGGATCCTCGGCCTTTTTCTTGTAGACTTTCTTTCCCGCAATCGCTCCGTTGGAATATTTGGCTTCCTTGGCCGCCTTCTTTTCGGCGCGGGCCTTGTCGCGCTCTTTCTTGTTCTTTTGGATGAATTTTAGAGAGTCGTCCAAGCCGCCAAAAAACTTTTGCATGTCTTCCTCAAAGACCGCGATTTGGTGGCGGTCGCGCTCAAGGCCTTCCTTGCCGTTCTTGCTTTCCACAATCTGCAAGAAAACGTCGCCCGTCCGGTTTTCCTTTACGTTAAAAAAATAAGAACGGTTTGCCAAAGTTACTTGTGTTGTGTATAGTTCTCCGCGAATTCCCATAAAAAAAACCTCCTAAATATACCGCTGTTCGCGCGAGTTTAGTCGCGAGCGCGAATGTTGCGGCTTATTGCCCAGCGCTCGTGAGAGCGCAAGTAAATATTTTCCACTTTGCAAAACGGCGGGCTTGCCCGACCGTATGCGGCGGCATTGTTTTTTTGTAAGCTTTTCAGTTAGTCTCGCCGCTGCCTTCCCTGTATTGTGTGGGATTTTCTTTAATTTAGCGCAAAGGCAAAAAAAACGCAAGTCAAAAACGAATCATTTTATAAAATATCGCTTGCATTTTATTCTATGTTGAATTATAATGAATCAATTAATGCTCAGGAGATTTGCTGATTATGCAAAAGAAAATATTTGTGGACGGAATGTTTGACGACGGAGTTGCCGGAAAGGTTGGCGCCGCGGTCAAAGGCGTTGCAGGCGTTACAGAATGCGTGGCGGATCCCGCTAAGTCCCAAGTTAAAGTTGATTTTGACGAAAGCGTGGGCGGAATTGAAGACGCCATTAACGCGGCCATCTCCGGCGCGGGCGTGACTGTCCTTGGTTAATCTCCTTTGGAATTTACCAATGCTTAAGATTTTTAATGGTCTTGACAAATTCTTCAAAAATAATTAAAATCTTTAATTATTTTTAATTTTCAGGAGAATTTACTATGGGAAAGACAATCGCTCAAAAGATTTTTGAAAAGCATCTTTTGGAAAAACCCTTCAAGGACACTTACATTCTCAAGCTTGACAGAGTTTTCTGCCACGAAATAACAACCCCAATCGCCATCAACGACCTTTGCGAGCGCGGAAAGGACCGGGTTTTTGACAAAACAAAAATCAAGGCCGTAATCGACCACGTCACTCCGGCCAAAGACTCAAAGACGGCCACTCAAGAAAAAATACTCCGCGACTGGGCCAAGCGCAACGACATCAAGGACTTCTTTGACATCGGCTCGAACGGCGTTTGCCACGCGATTTTCCCCGAAAAGGGCTTTGTCCGCCCCGGCTTTACCGTAATCATGGGCGACAGCCACACTTGCACCCACGGCGCTTTTGGAGCCTTTGCCGCCGGCGTCGGAACCACCGACCTTGAGGTGGGAATCCTTAAGGGCGTTTGCTCCTTCAAGGAGCCCAAGGCAATCAAGTTTGTTTTAAACGGAACGTTGAAGCCCGGCGTTTACGCCAAGGACGTAATCCTTCACTTGATTGGAAAAATCGGAGTCAACGGCGCCACCAACTGCGTCGTTGAGTTCACCGGCCCCATAGTTGACAACTTTGGAATGGAAGAGCGAATGACGATTTGCAACATGGCGGTGGAAGCCGGCGCCACAAGCGGAATTTGCTTCCCCGACCAAAAGACCGTCGACTACCTTTGGGAATTCATCAAGGACGAATACAAAACTAAGGAAGAGGCTTTGGCCGACTACCAGCAGTGGAAGAGCGACCCCGACGCCGAATACGAAAAAGTCATCGAATGCGACTTGAGCGATTTGCAGCCCTTGGCAACGATCGGCTACAAGCCCGACCAAGTGAAGCCCATCGCCGAGTTGGCCGGAACAAAGGTTGACCAGATTTACATCGGAAGCTGCACAAACGGCCGCATCTCGGACTTGCGCGTCGCCGCCGAAGTCCTTAAAGGAAAGCGTTTGGCCCCCGGAGTGCGCGGCATCGTAAGCCCGGCCACTCCAAAAATTTACAAGATGGCCTTGGACGAAGGCCTTTTGTCGATTTTTATGGACGCGGGCTTTTGCGTCACAAACCCGACATGCGGCGCCTGCTTGGGAATGAGCAACGGAGTCTTGGCCGAGGGCGAAGTTTGCGCCTCCACCACAAACCGCAACTTTAACGGCCGCATGGGAAAAGGCGGAATGGTTCACCTTATGAGCCCCGCGTCCGCCGCCGCGACAGCCATCGCCGGAACGATTACGAATTCACCATTATACAAAGCATAGATTGTAGGAGATTATCATGAAGCAATTTGGAGGCCCGGTTCTCTTTTTGGACAGAACTGACATCAATACCGACGAGATTATTCCTGCCAAATATTTGACGGAAAACACAAAGCAAGCCCTTAAGCCTTATCTTTTGGAAGACTTGAAGTTGGAAGGCTTTGACTCAAAGACAGACGTTCCCGGAAAAAAAGTCATCATCACCCGCGACAACTTTGGCTGCGGCTCAAGCCGCGAGCACGCTCCTTGGGCCTTGGAAGTCAACGGCATTTATGTCGTCGTCGCGGTCAACTTTGCCCGCATCTTCCGCCAGAACATGTACAACTGCGGCCTCTTGGCCGTTGAGATGGACAAAAAATCCATTGACGACATGTTCCGAACCTTTGCAGAAAAGGACACCGAATGCAAGATTGTTTTCAACGACGACGGCACCGCAAAGGTAAAGCTTATCGCCGGAAGCCTTTCAAAGAGCTATCCCTTTACGCTTGAGGGCTTTGAGAAAGCCTTGGTGGAAAAGGAAGGCTGGATTGGCTACGCCGACAGCAAGTTCTAGGTGAATCAACCAACGCCAAAAAACGCGGCTGCTTTGCGCCGCGTTTTTTTTGCCCCAAAGCGCTTGCCGCTACTTGACACAAAGTCCGCTTTTTGATATATTAGTAAAACATTCGGCGACTTAGCTCAGTTGGTAGAGCACACGGCTCATATCCGTGATGTCAATGGTTCAATCCCATTAGTCGCTATCCAAGGCTTCCCAATCGGGAGGCCTTTTTTTATTGCGGATTGACAATTGAAAAGGCAATCCGCAAAACGGCCGAGTCAAGGCCTTGAGCGAAGCGTGCCTTGACCGGACGTATTGCGGCGCGACAATACTGTCCGCGTCCTACCTTAACGCCGCGCCTGGGATAAAAGAGCGCGCCAATTCAACAAGCGCCGCCTCTTTTTCTTCCGTGTAGGGCTGGACTTTCTCGGCGGCGGCGCATAGGCAGCGTCCGTTAAGAAAATGTGCGAAAAACCAGCGCGCGTCTTTTGGCAAAAGGCTTGCGATTTCTTTTATCTCCGCTTGGCCGACCAAAGGCGGGTAAAGGACCGTCCTAAACTCGCGCGCGGAGGAAGGCATGGCCGAAACGATTTTTATTGACTCGATTATTTTTTGCGCCGCCAGATTTTGGCCGCCGGCGTTAAGGTCTTGCAAAGCCTTAATTGTGGCCGCGTCTTGGGCTTGCAACTCCTTGTAGCGCGTAGGAGCCGTCTTTACGTCAAGCGCCACATAGTCGGGCGCGCAGGCGGGGTCTGACAAGAGCTCTTGCAGGCGGCCGGGAAAAGCGCCGTTTGTGTCTAGCTTTATTTTGTAGCCCAAGGAGCGCGCCTTTAAAATCAAGCCGCGGACTATATCAGGCTGGCATAACGGCTCTCCGCCGGAAATCACAAAGCCCGACAAGACGTTGGCGCGCTTTTTTAGGTGGGCGATTATGTCCTGGATTGAAACAAACTGGGGGGTGTCGCGCTTTGCCTGCGCGCCCGATTTTTGGGCTTGCGATTGGTTGCCGCCGCTTGGCTCCACCAGCTCAGTGTTGTAGCAGTAGGGGCAACGAAAATTGCAGCCGCGCAAAAAACACGCGGCCGCGACTCTCTCGGGATAGTCTACTAACGATGTCTTTATTAGAACGGCGTCAAGCGGTTTCAAGATTAAAGATTTCTTCCAGCTCGGCCACGTTGTGCGCGCGCGCTTCTTCGCTACCGTCGGCCTTGTAGAAAATAACCGTGGGAGCGGCGAAAACGCCTTTTTGCGCGGCTTCGGCAAGGCCAGCCTCGCTGTCAACGTCGATTGAGCGGCCCGCTAAGCCGCTTTTTGCTATCCATTCCTTTACGGGCGGGCAGTTGGGGCAAGTGGCGCGGGCAAAAAGTTCGTATGTAAGGCCGCCGTTAGAGGCTGCCGAATCATGCGCGGTTGTGACAGGCGCGGCGGCGTTGTTTGCGGCCGCGTCGTCATAGCGCTCGTCTTCCATAAGCATTTCGCTTTCCGGACTAAAGGTTGTCTGTCCGCTTTCGCCCGCGTCGGCGTATGAATGAATGTCGTATTCGGAGGAATCTTCAAGCTTGAAATTTTTTCTGCGCTTGTATTCTTCGGCCTTGCCCTTGTTCCAGTTTTTTATGGCGCGGTAGTAGCCTACGATGCGCGCGTAAACTTCCGTTTCCGTTCCGTGAACGTCGGAAAGCTCTTTTTGAACCTGCGCGATTTCTTTGTCAATTTCCTGCAACGTTTTTGCCATTTTTTTCCTCCCTATAATAATTGCCGGCAAACAATCAAGGGCTTTTTTGCGCCTTTTATTGCCGCTATCTCCCTATTTATTGCGCCGCGATGGCGGCCTGGCGTTCCATAAGCAAGCCGTCAAGCTTGGCTTGAAGCGCGCGCCTTTTTTCTTCCTTGCACTTGGGACATTCCGCGTGTTCCCCCGACAAATATCCGTGGACAGGACAAATCGAGTAAACCGGCGAGATTGTCAAATACGGAATGCGGTAGTTGGCCATGATGGTCTTTACCAAGTCGCGGCAAGCCTTCCAGTCCTTGATTTGCTCGCCCATGTATGTGTGGAACACCGTTCCGCCCGTGTAGCGGGTTTGCAAGGATTCCTGCATGTCCAAGGCCTCAAAGATGTCGCTTGTAAAGTCAACCGGCAATTGGGTAGAGTTTGTGTAGTAGGGGTCGCTTGTTCCAGAGGCGATGATGTCGGGGTAGTTTTGCTTGTCGTGGCGCGCCAAGCGGTAGCTGGTGCTTTCCGCGGGAGTGGCCTCCAAGTTGAAAAGCTCGCCGGTCTCCTCTTGGTAGTCCTGCATTCTCTGTCGCATGTAGTCCAAGACTTTTTCGGCGAATTTTTTCCCTTCAGGGTGAACGATGTTCACGCCCAAAAAGTTAAGGCAGCATTCGTTCATTCCGCAAAGGCCGATTGTGTTGAAGTGGTTGTTGAGCGTCTTAAGGTAGCGCTTTGTGTAGGGGAAAAGGCCTCCGTCGTAAAGCTTTTGGATGACCTTTCTCTTAATGCAAAGGCTCTGCTTGGCCAAGTCCATAAGGTAGTCCAAGCGCTTGAAGAACTGCTCCTCGTTCTTTGCCAAGTATCCGATTTGCGGAAGGTTGATTGTGACCACTCCGATGCTTCCGGTGAACTCGTCGCTTCCAAAAAGGCCTCCGCCGCGCTTTCTAAGCTCGCGCTTGTCAAGGCGAAGGCGGCAGCACATTGAGCGCACGTCGCTTGGGTTGAGGTCTGAGTTGACGAAGTTTTGGAAGTAGGGCGTTCCGTACTGGCTTGTCATCTCGAACAAGAGCTTTGCGTTTTCGGAATCCCAGTCAAAGTCCTTTGTGATGTTGTATGTCGGAATCGGGTAGCCGAAGCCGCGGCCTTCCGCGTCGCCTTCAAGCATGATTTTTATGAACTGCTTGTTGATAAGGTCCATTTCCTTTTGGCAGTCGCCGTAGGTAAAGTCCTGCTCCTTTCCGCCGACGATGGCCTTTTTGTCGCGCAAGTCCGCGGGGCAAGTCCAGTCAAGCGTGATGTTGGTGAAGGGCGCCTGGCTTCCCCAGCGGCTGGGAGTGTTGACTCCGTAGACGTAGGACTGGATGCACTGGCGCACTTCCTTTTCGCTAAGGTTGTCGATTTTTACGAAGGGAGCCAAGTAGGTGTCGAATGAGCTGAAGGCCTGCGCGCCCGCCCATTCGTTTTGCATGATTCCCAAAAAGTTCACGATTTGGTTTACCAAGGTTGAAAGGTGCGTTGCCGGCTTTGAAGTGATTTTGTCCTTTACTCCGCCAAGGCCTTCGACGATGAGCTGGCGCAAGGACCAGCCGGCGCAGTAGCCTGAGAACATCGAAAGGTCGTGGATGTGGAAGGCGGCAGTCTTGTGGGCGTCCGCGATTTCCTTGGAGTAAATGTTGTTAAGCCAGTAGTTGGCTGTAATCGTTCCTGAGTTGTGCAGGATCAGGCCGCCGAGAGAGAAGTTTACGTTGGCGTTTTCGTTCACCCGCCAGTCGCTCTGGGCAAGGTAGCCGTCCATGGTCTTGTTGATGTCAAGCATAAGGCTCTTGGCGTCGCGGACGGCCTCGTGGCGGGCGCGGTAAAGGATGTAGGCCTTGGCCACCTCGACTTCCTTGGCCTCGATAAGAGCGGACTCAACCACGTCCTGAATTTCTTCTATCGCGGGAATCGAATGGGCGCGCCTTCCCGCCATCAAAAGGCGGAGCTTTTCTTCCACGCTGTCGGTAAGCGCGGCGGCCTTGTCCGGGTTGGCGAATTTTTCAACCGCCTGGATGGCCTTGCCTATGGCTTTTTCGATTTTCTTTCGGTCGTAGGAAACGATGTCTCCCGATCTTTTAACGACGTTTTTGATGAACGACTTGGTTTCCTCGTCGCCGCTCTTTCCCAAAAAACTTTTCCATTGCGGAAAAACCGACTGCTCGCTCACTTTTTGATTCCCCCAACCTTATTTACTTCGTTTATAAATTCTTCCAAATTTTCAAAATGCTTGTAGACAGAGGCAAAGCGGATGTAGGCCACTTTGTCGATGTCGTTTAGGCGCTGCAAGACCAACTCGCCCAAGTCGCTGGTCGAAATCTCGCGGCTGGACTTGGCCTGCATGACGGCCTGGTCCTCGATTTCGGCGGCCAAGTTTTCCACCGTCGTCGTCGAAACGGGGCGTTTTTCAAGCGCCCGCTCGATGCCTTTTTCCAGTTTTTTGGAGTCAAAGGGCTGCCTGCGGCCGTCTCGCTTGATGACCATCAGGGGCTTTTCTTCTATGCGTTCGTAGCTGGTAAAGCGGTAGCCGCAGCTTAGGCATTCGCGTCGCCTGCGAATGTTTTCGCCGTTGGCCATTGCGCGGCTTTCTATGACCCTGTCGTCCAAGGAGCCGCAGTAAGGACAGCGCATTCTTTTCCCCTAAAACCCCAAAAATAGCGCTAAATATAGCGTTTTTATGTAATAAATCTATTCTAACACGCTATTTTATAAAAAGCAAGCAAAATTTTCATAAATTTACAAAAATATTTTGCCCTCTTTTTTGGGGGAACGGTTGTCCTGCGCGCGTCATTGTTTTACAACGACCGTCCAGCCGCTAGGAATGCCGTTTATGCCTTCTGGCCAGGTTGCGCCCGCCGCCTTGGTAAACGTGCCGCTGGCGGCAACATTCTCAAGCCAGTTTTTTGTGCAACCTTCTGCTGAAATATTCGTCGCAAGGCAAGTTACGCTTGCAAGGCTTGCACAGTTGAAGAACATGTAGTAGTAGCAGTAGTCCTTCAAAGTGGCGGCGGGAAGGCTTGGCGCGGTTGTAAGGCTTGCGCAGCCGAAGAACATGTAGAAGTAGCAGTGTTTCGCCAGCGTGGTGGCTGGAAGGCTTGGCGCGGCTTTCAGGCTCGCGCAGTCCAAGAACATGTTGGCGTAGCAGCCATCCGCCAGCGTGGTGGCGGGAAGGCTTGGCGCGGCTGTAAGGCTTGCGCAGCCGCTGAACATGAAGCAGTAGCAGTAGTTCGCCAGCGTGGTCGCGGGCAGCTCAGGCGCGCTTGTCAGCCCCGCGCAGCCTTCGAACATGTAGCGGTAGCATTCGTACGCCAGCGTGGCGGCGGGAAGGCTTGGCGCGGTGGTCAGGCTTGCGCAGCCGGAGAACATGTAGCTGTAGCAGCGTTCCGCCAGCGTGGTTGCGGGTAAAAGCAAGCGCGCGCCGTCTTTGTTTTTTATATGCGCGTTGCTTTTGAAGAGATAGGCAAACGTATAAGCATTTTCTAGCGCGGTCGCATTTTCAAAGCCCTCGCTCTTTATAAGGCTCATGATGTTGCCGTAAACATAGCAGTCTTTGTCGCAAGCGATGTGGCTGTAATTGCTATAGTTGTATGTCGCATAAGCCTTGTTGTCGCCAAAGAATTCAACCTTGTCGCCGACTGCGGCCAGCGTTATGGTTCCTGTCGAGTTTTTTGCGATTGTTTGCGCCTCTCCATCGTTGACTTTGTAGGTGACGGGGCCGGATGCCTTGTTGTCAAAGGTTACGACCGTGCCGGCGACGCAAGCTTCCAACGTAAGGGGCGTTTCAAGTGTCACTTGGGGGGATTGCGCGTTGTTTTGAGTTTGCGTTTGCTCTGGCGTTGTTGGTGTTGTAGTTTGCGTTTGCTGGGGCGCGGAATTTGAGCCGCCAGAGGCGTTTGAACAAGCGGCAAGGAAAAGCATGACAGCGACCGCGGCCGCCGTTCCAACAAGGCGGTTGAACTCTTTCATATATTCCTCCAAAGACTTTTATAACATAAAATTATAGCGCCGCTTTTAAAAAAACGCAAACTAAAATTCAATCCTTTCCAATTCCGCCATGACGCATTCGCGCAAGGGCGGACGGCGGAACTCGCGGGCCTTTAGAAGCGCCAAAAGCGCGGCAAGAATTAGGAGCGAATGGACAAACCAGTTTCCGTATTCTGAATAGACTGTTTCCTGCCGCTCGTAGATGGGAATTTTTGCGTTAAGGTAGCCGCTTTTAAAAAGCGGAAGGCTTTGCAAGACCCGGCCCTTGTTGTCGACGACGGCGGTAAGGCCCGCGTTTGTGGCGCGGACAAGGGTGGTCCTGTATTCTATGGCCCTGAATGAGGCCACCGCGAAGTGCTGCCATTCGGCGGAATCTGTCTTTGACCATGAGTCGTCGGTTATGTTCATGAAAACTTCCGCGCCGGCTTTATGGAAGGGGCCGCAAACGTCGGGAAAGGCGTCCTCAAAGCAAATCGGGCTTGCGATTCTTACGGTGGCGTTGGGCTTTTCCGCTTGGTCCACCAGGGAAACGATTTTTACGGCCGGAGTCTCCACGCATTTTTTTCCTTGAATTTCAAAGAGCCTGTATTGGCCGCCGGCCGTCCAGCCGTTTGAAAAGCCGACCATCCTGTCCATGCAGTTCCTTACCCAAGGATATTCGACTCCCGGAATCACTTCCGCAAAGGGGACCAAGTGGCTCTTTCCGTAATAGCCCTTGAAGGAGCTTGTCCTGTCAAAGACCAGGGCGGCGTTGGCGTACTTGTTTTTTGTCGCGTCGATTATGTAAGGGCCGCCGATTATGAAGGGCGTGTCCATCCTTTGTATGAACGAGAAAAGGGACTCTTCCTGAGGGTAGAAGGTGTAGCGCTTTAAGGAATGCGGCAGCCCGTAGCGAAGGACCGCCTCGCTCCAGACGACCAAATCCGCCCTTTCCCCGTTTTTTAAGAACTCGTTAATTCCTTCCTCCGAAAGCTTCATTGAAATAAGGAGGCTGTCGGTGTCGTCGGAAGACGCCCAGGGGTCCTTGTTTTGCTGGACAAGGACGGCGTTCAAGGTCTTTTGCTCCGGAGTGAAGCGGCCCAGCTTGTAAGTTCCGTAGCAAGCGGCGAGCGAAAGCATGGCAAGAAGGCATTTTGCGTTGCGGCGAAGGGCGCCTTTGCGGCTTTGGGCAAAAAAATCCTTCTCAAAGGGCGTTTTAATCGTCATAAGCGCGAATTCCGCCAAAGTTCCGGCTCCAAAGGCCATCATAAAGGTCAGACCGTAGACGCCAAAAATGTCCGCGCTTTGCGCCAAAACCTTGTTGTCAAAGGCAGCCATCGGAAGGACGCCCCAAGGATAGGCCAAAAAGCCGGTAGATTTCGCCCATTCGTAAATGACGCGGACAAGAGCGAAGTGAAAGACTCTGTAAGGTTCGTAATTGAAGGGCTTTTTTTCTATATAAAATGTCGAATTCTTGTAAACGAAGGGAAAAACGAAGAGGCAGCCGGCCATCGCCTCTATGCAGGCGGTGCCGAAAGCGGAGGCTCCCAGGGTGAAGACCGCGAAATCCTTGAAATTCGCCAGCCAATAGCTTGAAAGCAGGTGGCAGGAGAGCGCGTCCAAGGCGAAGACGAGCGCGGCCCTTTTATATGTGAAGGCGCCTTTTGCGGCTATGTAAAGGGGAACTAGGGCCGCGAAAGCCAGACATGTGGATCCCAAATGATACAACTCGTTTGGAATCGCAAGCGCGGTCAATATTCCCGAAAAAAGAGCGCAAAAAACTTGAAAAATAATCGTCATTGTGATAAAATATATTATTGCATTTTTATTATTTGTTCAAGATAAAAAACATATTTAACAGTTGGTGGGAATTTTATGGCAACAACAAAGGACGTTTACGAAGCTCATAAAAAAGAATACGGGGAAAATCCAAAGGTGGTCATCGCCACTCCGGGCCGCTTTCATTTGATGGGGGAGCACTCTTGCTGGTTTTTCAAGGACAAGACGCTTTCGATGGCGGTGAACATTCCCGTATACGTGGCGGTCTCGCTTAGGGACGACACGACGCTTAAATTTCATTTTGTCCAGCTCAAGGAAAGGAAAAAGTCGGACCTTGCCAACCTAAAGGCAAAAAAAGAGGACCGCTGGGCCAACATTGTAAAGGCCGTGGCCTACGGCTTCATCGCGGGCGGCTTTAGCTTGAAGGGAATGGACATCACGGTTTATTCGGAAATTCTTCCTTCCGCCGGCTTCGGAATCACTTCCGCGATCAAGGCTGGAACCGCCGTCGCCATCAAAAAGGCGCAAAAGCTGGATTGCGAGGACTCCCAGCTTTTGCAAGTCCTGGAGCGGGGAAACCGCATTTTCCTAAAGACCCGCAACTTGATAGCGGACAACTTCGCGGCCCTTTATTCTGAGCCTGGCTCGATGATTTTGACCGATTACGGCAAGCAGACCTACGAAAACATTCCCTTTGACTTTGCCGACCATAAAATACTTTTGACCGACGGCAAGGTTCCCCGCGTTTCAATTTGGA
Source organism: uncultured Treponema sp. (assembly GCA_946411505.1). GTDB lineage: Bacteria > Spirochaetota > Spirochaetia > Treponematales > Treponemataceae > Treponema_D. Next base: position 166,995 of record CAMKEG010000001.1, read on the forward strand.
ACGAGGACGAAATCCGCGAGCCGGAGCACGCGCTTTTGCTTGGCGACCTTAAGGAACGCAAGAAGGGGGTTCCGGGCGGCTGGGTTTACGACACCAACCCCACGATTGTCAACGAGACCCTTTCGGTCGTGTCCGAGGACATGAGGCAAAAGCTGCTTTACATCATTTACGAGCACGGCTTGATTTTGGACGCTTTGGACGGAATCAAAAAAGGCAAATTCTCAAAATTCGCGCGCGCGGTGGACACAAGCCACAAGCTTTTGCAGGAAAACTACAAGCTTTCATGCCCTGAAATCGACTGGATTATCAAGCGCGTCGGCGAGCTTGAGCCGAACTTGGTTGACATACGCGAGCCGGTCACTTGCGGCCGCATAACCGGAAAGGGCTTCGGCCGCTGCCTTTACGCCATCATCAGAAACAGCGACGAGGAAGTTTACCGAAAAAAGCTGGACGAGTATTCGCGCATTTTTGGCTTTGAGGCGGAAACCTTTGAAGTCAAGCCCGCGAAGGGCGCCCATCAGGTGCGGCTCTAGTGAAAATACTTTTGACCAACGACGACGGCTTTGACGCGCCGGGCATAAACGTTTTGCGGGAGCGCCTCTTGGACGACAACCACGAGGTTTACGTCATGGCGCCCGCCACAAACCAAAGCGGAACAAGCCAGTCAATCCACATGGGCGGCGGAATGGCCGTCCGCGAAATTGACGAAAATTTTTTTGCCTGCGCGGGCTCTCCGGCCGACTGCGTCATGACAGCGATTCATGGCGGCGTCTTTGAGCGGCCCGACATTTTGCTTTCCGGAATAAACCGCGGACCCAACCTTGGCTTGGACATCTTGTATTCCGGCACTTGCGGCGCGGCCAGGCAGGGCGTCTTGATGGGAATCCCCAGCGCGGCCCTAAGCGTGATGTGGCCGGGCGACGAAATCATCGGAAGCGAGGACGACGCCGACTACGAGGCCATGGCCGACTTCGCCGCCAAAAATTTAAAGGCTTTGGCCGCCCTTGCCAATGTGGCCAAGAAGGGCCTTATGCCAAAGGAAAAGTGCGTCTTTCCAAACGTAAACGGCATGGCGCAAAGCAAGCCTTACAAGGGCGCCAAATTTGCCGGAGTGTCTTTTAGGGAATACTTGGGCGACAAGGTCGTCCTGAAAAATTTGGGCGGCGGCCAATATGAAAGGTCTTTTACCGGCGGAAGGGTTCACAGCGCCGCCAGGGAGTATTCCGACTACGAAGCCTGCGTGGAGGGATACGCTGCCGTGTCGCGCCTTTACGCCGAGCCGTCGGCCGCTCCGACACTAGACGGAATTGAATTTAAGGTGTAGACTAATACGAAGGGGCAAGGCGCGCTGGCGCTAAAAGCCTTTGGGAAATTGCGGGGGAAAGCAGGGTGGAAAATTCAGTTCTTTCAAAAGGAATAAGCCTTTACGCGCAAAAGAAATTTTCGGACGCGCTCGCGTTCTTTTTGTCGCTGCCCGACGATTCCGGCGCCGACAATTTTGAGCTGGCCTATTACATCGGCTTGTGCTACGCTCGGCTTGAAAAATACGACGACGCCTTGATGTACATAGAGCAAGTGGTCACGGGCGGAAAGGACTACCAGCGGGTCTTGCAGTGCAGGTATTTGCTGGCCATCATTTACGTAAAGAGCGGCCGCAAGCGCCTTGCCGACTTTGAGCTTAACAAGCTTTTGGAAACCGGCTACAAGAGCGCGGACGTCCTGGCTTCCTTGGCCTTCATCTCTTGGGAAAACCGCGACATCGACAAGTGCTTGGAATACTACGAGCGCTCGCTTGAAAAGGACTCCGACAACGTGACGGCGCTCAACGGCATGGGCTATGTTTTGGCGGAAGAGGGCAGGGACCTTACCCGCGCCTTGGGCTACTGCAAAAAGGCTTTGGACAACGCTCCGCAAAACGCCGCCTGCCTTGACTCCCTGGGCTGGGTTTACTACAAGCTTGGCCTTTTGGAAGAGGCCGGAAAGTATTTAAAGAGAGCCGAGGAAAAACTTCCGGACAACAAGGAAATTCAAAAGCACCTTGATTCTTTGGAAGAGGCGAGGACAAGACACTGATGAAAAAAATTCTTTCGCTATCAATTGTTTTTTTTCTTTTCGCTTTTTCGACGTTTTCGCAAACTTTGGCCGAGCACCTTTTTGCCGACGACAACAACAATTCAGGGCTTAACAGAAGCGCCGAGGCCGGCTTTGCCGAAGAGGAATTTAGGCGCGGCGTCCAGTCCTACTACAGGGGTTTTTTTAACGACGCGATAATCCAGTTTGAGAAGGCCCTTTCATATTTGCCTGACGAAAATTTGATTTTGGATTGGCTTGGAAAGTCTTACTACCGCGCGGGCATGGAAGGAACGGCGCTTGAGCAATGGGAGTTTGCCAAGGAAGCCGGCTACGGCGGAATCCTTTTGGAGAACAAGATTGAAGTTGTCCGCGAGCGCCGCGTCAATTCCTCCTTTGAAAGCGACAGCCGCTACACGGAGACCGGCTCCTTTAACGGAGTCAATTCGACGGAGGGCGGCAGCTTCCAAATATTCAGCCAGCCTGTCTCAATTTTGGCCAACAGCGACGGAACGATTTGGCTTTGCGCCTACGGCTCCAACGAATTGGCGCTCTTGGACATAAACGGAAATGTCGTGCGCCGCGTCACCGGCCCCTTGAACGGCTTTGACAGGCCCGTCGACATTATCCGCGCGCAAGACGGAAAAATTTTGGTCAGCGAAAGCGCCGGCGACAGAATAAGCGTTTTGTCGGAGTCCGGGCTCTTTGAAAAGTATATAGGCAAGAAAGGCCGCGGCGTCGGCGAGCTTGTTGGCCCGCAGTACATGGCGCAGGATTATTTGGGGAACATTTATGTCTCCGATTTTGGAAACGCGAGGATAAGCGTCTTTGACAAGGACGGAAACGGCTTGTTCTCGTTCGGAAAAAAGGAGCCGGCCTTCTCGGGCTTGAAGGGCCCTACGGGAATCGCGATAAAGGGCCGGACTGTTTATGTGGCCGACTCGGTTTTGGGCGGCGTCTACCAATTTGACTTGAGCGGAAACTATGTGGACGTTTTGGTCCAGGACAAGACTTTTAAGTTTCCAGAGGCGATGAAGTTTGCGAGCGACATGGAATCCCTTGTGATAAGCGACAGAAACCGCGTCCTTTCGATTGACTTGGAAACCGGCGCCGTTTACGAAAAGGCCTTTACCGGAAACGCTCCCGCAAGAATCACTTGCGCCGTTCCAGACCACAACGGAAACCTTTTGGCCGCGGATTTCAAGAACAACGAAGTTTACATTTTGTCAAACATGACGGAATTGTTGGGCGGCCTTTTTGTTGAAATCGAGCGCGTTGACGCGGAAAAGTTTCCCCAGGTGACGATGAATGTCCGCGTCCAAAACAGAAGGCGGCAGCCTGTCGTAGGCCTTCGCGCGGAAAATTTTTACATAAGCGAAGGAAAGCGGCCTGTCGAAAAATTGCGCTTTGAGGGCGCCGCCGCCTCAAACAAAAGCGAGGACGTCGCGATAATCGTTGACCGCAGCATGGGCGCCGAATGCAATTCCGCCCTTGACCAGGCCGTAAGGGACATAGCGGCGGCCATGCAAGGCGTGGGAAACGTAACTTTGATTTCCAGCGGAAGCATTCCCGTGGCGGAGTACACGGGCGCGCCAAGCGGCTTGATGAAATTTTCCGAGTCGGCCTTGAAGAGCAAAAGAAGCCCTTCGTGCGCCTTTGACTTGGCGCTCAGAATGGCAGTGAACACTTTGATTAACGGAGAGCCGAAGCGCGCGGTCATTTACATAACCGACGGAAAGTTGCCGCAAAACTCCTTTGACCGCTACGGCTTGACTGACTTGACGGCCTTCATGGACAACAACAGCGTCGCTTTCAGCGTCATAACATTGAAGCAGGGCGCCCTTGACGAGGAGCTGGATTACATTTACAAAAGCTCGTACGGAAAGTCGTATTACGTTTACAGGCCGGAAGGCTTGGGCTCAATCGTGAACGATTTGCTTGAAGTTCCAAACGGCTTGTATCAGTTCAGCTTTGTGTCGACATTGGCAACCGACATGGGCCGGGCTTACTTGCCGCTTGAGGTTGAGACTTACATAATGAACAGAAGCGGCCGGGACGAGACCGGATACTTCGCGCCCTTGCAGTGAAAGCCTAAAAATTCAATTTTCCGCCAAGGCTGAACGTAGCCGTCGCCGAACAAATTTCGTTTATCGCGACGTTCAAGCCCAAGTCAATTTGCGTTGTCATCGTGAAAAACTTCGCGAACTCAAAGTCCGCGCCGTGCGAAAATTCGTAGTTTTGCGTTTTTTGAACCGCGCTGGAATTTGCGCCGGAGCTTTGTTTCCATGAGCAGTTTATGCTGTCGCTCCTTGTTATGGGGATTTCCTTGCCCCTGATTTTCTTGAAAAAGAGCCTCGCAAGCGCTGTTATGACGCTGGCCTTTCCCGGCCTTTTCCAAGAAAGGGTTCCCTTTGCGCGGAAATTGTTTTGGTCTTGAATTTCAAACTCCACGCCGTTTTTAAGGATGTTTGTCTTTGTTATGTAAAAGTTGGCCTGAAAATATGTCGTGTACACTTGCGTCATGTCGCCCGGGTTTCCGCGCGGAAATTTCAATGTCGCGATGAAAGATGAAAGGTACTCGTCTTGCTCGAACCAACTTGCTATTGGCATCGAGCCGTTTTTTCCAAAAATGTTGAAGGCCGTCCATGTAAGACGCAGCTTGCTTTGGTAAGTGTCGCTCAAGGTCTTTGCCGCCCTTATGTCGCGCGAAAACGCGAATGAAATGTTTGCGGGAATGAAAAAGTCCCTTTTGTCCGCAAAGAGGCTTCGCTTGTAGGTCATGGCGTACTCCGCGTTAAAGTATTCCGACTCGGAGGCGTCGGCCGCCGTCAAGTTTTTTGTTTTTGAAAAAACGTTGTCGGAAAGATTCCAGCTTATCAAGTCGTAAATTGGAGCGGCGGCAAAATAGTATTTTCTGCTTTCGTATGAGGCAAAAAGCGTTCCAAAGTCTTCCGCGTAACCTCCGCCGCGCTTTGTGGATTCCACGGCGCCGTTTGTTTTCTTCCAGGAAAATTCCAAAAAATTGTTTCCGATTTTAAATGGAAAGGCCAGCTCAAATACGCTTTTGTCCGTGTAATAATAATTTTTTGCGGCCGAATAATTTTCTTCGCTGGAAAAATTAACTTTTGGCGACAGCTTCGCCCATGGCAAAAAGACTGTGTTCTCAATCTTTACGCCTACGTTTCTTTTTGACGCCATCGGGTCGCCGGAAGAGAATTCGTTTTTGGTAGCCTCAAGCCAAGCGTCAAAGTAGTTGCCGGTCGGAATTATGGATGCGCCGTTTGACTTTTGATTTTTTTCTCCGCGAAAGCTTGAAAGGCGCAAGAAGTATCCGGCGCTTTCCGAGCCCAACTTTAATTCGGCGCTTTCCGAGGCCTTTGAATTTAACGCCCATTCGCTTGAGTCGATTTGCGCGCCTCCGCTTAAAATCAGCGGAAGGCCGGCGTCCTTGAAATTTAATTTCAAGGAATTTTCTTTGGCTGCGCTTTTTCCGTCGCCGTCGTAGTTGTATCGCTCCACAAAATCTATCGTCTTAAAAAGCGGGCTGGCCGTAGAAAAAGAGTGGGAAGCCGTTGAAACGGCGTAGTTGCTTCCTGCGACGCGCGCCGCGTTAAGGGTCGCCGCTATTTGCGCCACGGTGAAGCTTAGCGCGGCGTTGGCGCTTATGTCGCCTTTTGTGTCCCTGTTTTTTTGGCTGTAAATTGTAACGCTTTCGTCGCTTGAAAGGCGGGCCTTGAAGTCGCTCAAAATGGGCGTTCCGTTTTGGCTTTCAATCAAAACGCCGTCTTTTTTGTATTCCACAAAATTTTTGTCTTGCGCTATGAAATGCGTGGAGGCGCTCGAATAATAAAATTCGTCCAACGAAAAAGTTCCTCGTTCGTTCCAAAAATTTTCTCCGCTTGTGTTAAGCTCGATTTTCAGTCGGGTCGGAATTACGGAATTGTTTATGACGAGAACCCTGTCCGCCGCCGCGATTGGAAAGCCGTCAATTTTTATCGTGTTCTCGCTTTTGTCTATGGTCAAAAGCCTCCAAGTGTTGTCGCAAAAGTTTGCGAGCGCCCTTTTTGATATCGCCGCGTAAGCCGCCACTTTTCCAATTCCTGTTACGGAGGACGAGTCCGTGTCAAGCAAAAAAGTCAATCCGTGGTCAGTGTCCGCCGCGGCTTTTGTCGCGCTTCCGTCGTATTTTAGGCGGAAGTACAAGTTTATCTCGTTGTAGTCGGAGTGGTCGGCCTCCGTAAAATATTTGTACATGGTGATTTTTGGATTTGAGGGGGCTTGGTCCGCCTGCGAAAGCCAGTTGACTTCTTGCGCGAAATTTGTGGAGCTGTTGAACCTTGACGCTCGTGGATTTATTGTCCTTGTTTGCGCGCTCGAAATTACGACGCTTTGGTCGGCCGACGTGAAGATTCCTTGCGACGAAACTTCGTATGGGCCAAAGTATATCGTTCCCGCGCCTGTCTCCGAGCCGGAGTTTACGACGACTATTCGCGCGCTCTTGTATTGAACGCATTGCGCCCGGTCGGAATCCCGCAAAAGGACTTTGACTGTTTGCCAGCCGCCTTTTGCCGTGTCAAAGGCCGTCAAAACGTCAGGCGCGGACGAGTCGGAAATCTTCCAAGTGGGAACGGAGCCTTTTGTCTCTGACTGAAATTTTTCGTCGGGGTTGACGCCCAGCTGCAAGTAAACGTCGCCGGAAAGCGCCGCGGGAACTTTTAGCGCCACGGAAAACGTTGACGCCGTCGAAAGGTTTCCGCCTGAAATTGCGATTGTGTTGGCGGCCCACTCAAAGGCGTTTCCTGTCCAGTTCCATTGAATTGGAATTTTATATCCGCTTATGCCGGAGTCAGCGGAGCCTGATTGGGCCGGCTGGCTGCAGTTGCGGACGCTTTCCAAGTCAATCGCGAACGACTGGGGCTCTGACGGCCTTTGGTTCAAGCGCGGCGCGAAGTTTGCCGGAAGGTTTTTGGCGGCGTTTTGTGGGTTGTAATTGGTCACGCTTCCGTTGTCGTCAAAGCTAAGCGTTTTGTAAAAGCCGCTCGTGTTTTTGTTTTCTACGGTTCCGGAAATCGTGTTGCCGGCGGAAAAATTTTCTCCGGCGTAGTTGACCCGCGTGGCAAGGGTTCCGTAGCCAAAATAACTTTTTGAAGCCTCGGCGTACTTTTTCTCAAGCGGCAAAGTCCATCTTCCCGCAAGAGAAACGTCGCCGGCCAGCTTTTCCGTGAAATTGTACTTAAATCCGGCCGCGCCCGCTATTGAGCCTGAGTTGAAGGACTTGGAATCTTCGTACCAGACAATGTAAATCTTGTCGCCGCTTCCCGCCGAGGCGGAAAGCGTGACTTCGCCGGTTTCCTGATTGTATTTTGCGCCGGAGTCAATAACGCCGTTTTTGTACACGATTACGGTTCCGCTTATGGCGTCCGTTCCGATGTCAAAGCGCTTTACCGGAGTGTAATTCCTTGACCTTATGACAACGTCGTCCGTGTCAGAATATCCCAAATACGAGCCGGGCGAAGTTCCGCAAAAAGGAAAGCGAATCGCGGCGTTGGCGTAATCGTTTGAGCTTGTTCTTGCGTTGTAAACATCGGCGTAATGCCTGCGCTCTGAAAAATAATTTGTCTCGGTAATCGCAAGGTCGTCGTCGACTACAAGCGCGGAATAGCCGTCAACGCTTTTTCCGCTTTGGGAATGGACCACCATGACTTCGTCGGCGGTGTTTATTCCCAAGTCGTACCTGAAGCATACGGTGAAGGGCGAAAACCCCGCCGGGTGCTGGACGAACAAAACGTCTTGGCCGTTGATTTTTCCAAAGAAGCCGCACGTTTCCACCGACGCGGGCGCGGCGCCGCTTGGGTCGGGAATTGGATATTCGTTTGACTTTCCGCAATAAGAAAAGCTGGCCACATTTGGAGCCAAGTCCTTGTTGATGTTGCCGCCGTCGTCCTTGTATCCAAAGGCTTTTTGCGTGTCTCCCAAAAAACCGTTTCCCGCTTGGGAGCTCTCGTTTGTTCCAAATCTTCCCAGCTCCGAAAAGCATTTGTTTACGGCCGCGCTTGAGGAAAAGGCGACCGCCACCGCCGGCAAGACGCCGTTTTTTCTTGACGCTCCGGCGGAAGTCGACAGCGCGAGCATTTTCCTTGAAGGAACAACCAGAAAGTCCGAGGACGAAAGCTTTTTGTATTTTCTTCCCGCACTGTCATAAAAAGTTCCGTCGTAGCTTTCCACAAAAACGTCTTGAATCGCGGAAGCGGTTTCAAAAGAAGGAACGACGTACATGCGTCCGGTGAGGAAGCTTGACTTTGATTTGTTTGTGTCGTTTACGGAATTTTTTCCGTAATAAGTTTTGTCCCTGGATGTCAGCATGTCGTATCGCAGCGCGGCGTCCAAGGTCCACTTGCCGTCCACGTCGGAAAGGGATGTGGAAATTCCAGGCGCTTGGTTTTCGCCGCCGCCGATTCCCCGGTTGACGTCGTCAACGGAATAGCTGGACGGAAAGACAATCTTTCTGTTTGCCACACGGAATTCCTTTAGGCAGCCTTCGCCGTTTGTGTAGCCGACAGCGTATGTGTTCTTGTTGAACTCGTCGGCGAAGGCCGCCTGCATGTACCAATGCTTGTTAAGAAAAAAACTCAATGTAAGGTCGACTTGCTGGACCAGGACAGGCGTTCCGGCGGAAAATGTGAAGGGCTTCCCAAAGCCGAAGGTGGCGTTCAAGGTTTGCTTCAACTTTGCTATCCAATAGCCTTGGGCGATGAACTCAACTTGATTGTCGCTTATGTTCCAGTCAAAAAACTTGGAGCCTTCCGGCCCCTTTTCGGGCGGCAAGTCTTTTCCCACAACCATTGGGCCTGAACCGCTGGCTTCTATTGTCTTTGTGTCGTCGGCACGGGCTTCTTTGGCGCAAAAAATTGAAAGCGCGGCGGCCGCAAAAAGGGCGACAGCCTTTTGTCTTTTTGAAAAAGCGGTTAAAAGACGCGCCTTGTGAATCTTCACTTCGGGATTTTTTTGCTCAATCTTTAGTATGGCCTTTTCGATTTGCTTCCGCTTTTTTTCGCCAAAATCAAAAAGCTCGTTTTGCTTTTCGGAATCCGCCGCGCTTGTGTTTAAAACCGACAGGCCCAAAAGGCGGATGCCGCGGCCCGCTTGGTATTTTTCCCTAAAGATTTTTGTCGCGCGGGAAAACAAGTCGTCCACGCTGGTGACGTTTTGAAGGCTTGAGCTTTGCGCGCTTACGGTCGTAAAGTCGTCGTAGCGAATCTTTACCGAAACAGTCCTGCCGGAAACGTTTTCCCTTAAAAGGCGGAACATAAGCTGCTCCGACAAAGAGAGAAGGGCGCCTTCAATCGCGTTCCATTCAAGCAAGTCATAGTCGTATGTGCTTTCGACGCTTGAAGAATGGTTTTTGGCCTCCGACAAAAATCCTTCCGGCTCCAAGCCTCTGACGATGTTGTATAAAAAGCTCGCCTGGGCGTCCCCAAAAACGCTTGAAAGCAGTTCCCTTGAATGGCTCCTGATGTCCTTTGTGGAGTTAAATCCGGCAGCTTTAAGCCGCTCCAAAGTTTTGCCGCCGACGCCCCAAACTTTTTCAAGCGGAAGGGAAAGCATGAAATTTTCTTCCTCTCCGGGAGCGACGACATAAAGGCCGTCCGGCTTTTTTAGCCCGCTTGAAATTTTGGCGATGTAATTTGTCGTCGCAACGCCCACGGAAACAGTCAGGCCGGTATTTTCAAAGACTTCCCGCTTTAATTTTTTTGCGCAGTCCACCGGGTCGCCAAAAAGGCGCTCGGTTCCTGTCATGTCCAAGAAGGCTTCGTCAATGGAAATGGGGCGCACGTCTGGAGAAAAGTCCGAGAATATCGACATTATTTTTTTTGAATATTCTTGGTAAAGCTTGTGGTTTCCCCGCGTGTAAATTCCGTCCGGGCACAGCTCGACCGCGCGCGAAAGGGGCATGGCCGAGCGCACCCCGTATTTTCTGGCCTCATAGCTTGCGGTTGAAACCACCGAGCGCCGGTCCCCGGGAAGGCCTCCCACGATGACGGGCTTTCCCTTCCATTCAGGATGAACAAGCTGCTCCACGGAAGCGAAAAAAGCGTCAAGGTCAACATGGAAAAAACATTTATGGCCGTTGAAAGTCATCGCTCTTTCCGCCATTCAGATATTCTGCCGTTTCGGCAAACAAAGGCGAAATTTTCCCGTTCGCAAATTTCCCGCTCGCCTTGAATGAAGTAGTTCATCACGACGATTTCCGAGTCGGAAGGGCTGGGCGTGTATTGAACGGTGAAGTTTTTTGGCGGCCTGTCCGGCAAAAAGAATTGCGTGATGTTTCCAAACCTTTCGCTTTCAAAGACGGAAAAGTAAACGGGGTTTGAGTCGCTTCCCTTTACATAAACTTCGCAGCGCTCGGGTTCCTTGGAACAAGTGATTTCGACGCGCCTGATTTTGCCGCCGTAATAATCCGTGTCAAAAACCGTGACGGTTGAATTTGTCTTTTGCGCGGCGTCAACGATTTTAATTCTCGGTTTAGGCGGCTCGACGTTCCTGAAAAAAGTCACGTTCATTATGTGGATTGTCACAAAAGAAAAGAAAGTCAAAAAAACAATCGCGGAGACGCTCGCGCTCGCGTACCTGTAAATCAAATTTCTTTTTCCCTGCGCCTTTATATTTCTTCTTGCCAAAATTCTAAGCCAAAGCAAGTTGAAGGGAACAAGTATGAACGAAAGGTAAACGTTTCCGCTCAAGCCGCAAAAAACTAAATTGTAAACGTTCTGTCCGTCGGAAAAAGTCATCAAGGAATAGATGACAGGCAAAAAGGGCAGAATGTATAAAATAATGAAAATGAACAAGAGCGCGCTGGACTTGAAGGCCCTTGAGGCCATCAAAATCACATACTCAAGCGCGAACAAATAAAAAAACGAAACGTCGATGAAGGTGAATATGAAAATGTTCAAAATCGCGCTTATCGACAAAATGTATTCGTAAAGGTATGTCGAAATCCTTTTGTGGCGGGAAAGCTCCAGAGGATAAAGGATGGACACGATGAAAAAAGCCGGCAGCAGTTTTATCACGAAGAGGACCGGCGGGCTTCTTACTCCCAAGCCCCTAAAGCCTTGCGCGACTTGCTGGCCCAAAAAAAATGACAAGGTCAAAATCGCGGCCGTCAAAAAAATCAAGTAGTTGGAGACCAAGGCCTTTGTCTTTAGTTCCGCCAGGCGCCGGCTTCTTTTTCTGAACAAAAAGGCGAAGTCCGCCAAGATGAAGGCCGTAATCGCGATGAAAGCCAGCACGCTGTAAATTATCGCCTTTTCCTCAAGCCAGTAGCGCCTTGCGAAAAATTTAAGGGGGATGTAATGGCCGCTCCATTCGGCGCATTTTTCTGGCTCCACTTGGGAGAAAAAATCTTTTATCGAATTGCTTTCCGCCTTTCCGTCTTCGGAAACGATTGTCAGCATGGCGGCCGGAATGTCGCGCTTTAGGAAAGACGCCAGCCTTGAGTTTCTTTTGAATGCGTTGAGCTTGTAGAGGCTCAAGAAAATTCCGCCTTCGATTTCATATTGGCAGGAATTGTTGTCAAGGCACTGGCACAAGAGCCTTGTCAAGTAATACGGCGACATCTTTCCGCAAGAGCCGCTTGTGACAAAGCTCTTTCTTTTTTTGCCAAAGCTCAAGACAAGCGCGAATGCGTTTTGCGCTCCCTCAACGCTCTTGCAGAAAATTTCCGTTCCCGCCATTCTCTCGTTGCCGGAAATTTTTGTTTGGTCGCAGGCGGTGAAAATCACCTTGAGGGCGCAAGGAAGGCAGGCGTTCCTAAAGCCGCTCAAAAGTCCGTCGATTAAAGCCGCGTTGTTTGCCGCGTCCTCTTGCGCGACGGCCAGAAACATCGTCCAGTCGCTTTCGTTTGAAGACGCGAAGTTTATTTCAATGTTGTAAGGAAAGTTGACGAACCAGGCCGAAGACAAGGACTGCTTTTGCGGATTGTAGCCGGCCCTCTTAAATTTGTCGGACAAGGCGTCGGACAAGTCCGCGCCGGAAAGCTCCGAGGCAAAAAGATTCCCTTGGAAAAGCGAAAAGTTAAGGACGCAAAATAGGGCGAGAATTAATTTTTTTTTGAATGAAAACAAATTTTTCGCAAACACTTTCTATAATATAATAGCCAAAACGACATTAAATTTCAATGGCAAAAAAAATCTTGCATAAAGACAAAAAATATAATACAATTATCTTATGTTCAGAGCTTTGGGAAACATTCTTATACTTATAACCTTAGTCGGCTTCCTTACGCCGCCCGCGTTTGCCCTCACGCTTTTTTATCCCTTTTGCCATAAAATTTGCTACAAAATTTCGGATTACATAGTGAACGTTTGCGCGCGCCGGCTTTTTAGAATCCTGCGCGTCTACAAAAAGTTCAAGCTGTCCTTCAGCAAGGACAATTTCGAGAGCCTTCCCAAGCAGTTTGTCGTCTTGTCCAACCATCAAAGCCTTTTGGACATTCCGATTTACATGAATTTTTTTCCAGACAGGGACGTTCGCTTTGTGGCCAAGGACACGCTCGGAAAAAATTACATTCCGCTTGTGGGCCCCATGCTTAAGTCGCACGGCCACTGTTTCATTCCAAGAAAGGGCGGAACCACGCTCGTCATGAGCCGCATAGACGCCTTTGCCAAGCGCTGCCTAAAAAACAATTGGAATCCTGTGATTTTTCCGGAAGGAACAAGAAGCAAGACCGGCGAGCTTGGAAAATTTTTCAGCGCGGGCTTTAGGCGCATCGCCGACGCCACAAGGCTTCCTGTCGCCATTTGCGTCGTGGACGACGGCTACAAAATCAACGACATTCAGCACGTCATGGAAAACATGCACAAAATCAACTACAGGGCCAAGCTTCTAAAAGTGTGCCCGCCGCCGACGACAAAAGAGGAGCAGGTGGCGCTTTTGGACGAGGCCAAGGCCCTTATGCAGGAACAGTTGGACAAGTGGCGGAGCGGCCAGGAAAACTAAAATGCTATGCAGCGCAATGCATGGCCCTGCATGAACGCGCCCCGGCTTGGGCAAAAAAAAACCGCTCCAAAGAGCGGCCTTTCAAAAAAGTCTTATTTGAAGTCCTTGGGACGTCTTTCTGTGCGCTTGCATTTTGAGCATTCGGCAACGTTCTTGAGTCTTCCCTCAACCAACATTGTCTTCATGATGATTTCGCCGCCGCAATCGGGGCACATGAACTTTTGCGTGGCAACAGTAGTACGAGAGTTTTTACTTGCTCCGGCCATTGTATTCCTCCAAAATAATATACAATTAAGTTTTTCCATTATATAGAAAATGCAAAAATATGTCAATAAGCAGAAAAAAAAATCGCATCCCTTCCGCAATGTATGCACGCCAAAACGCTCCCAGTCGGCGCGCGGTTGACGGAACCGCTAGATATCGTCGCTCCACGCTGCTTGCGCTTGAAACTATTTTACTCCGCCGCTTATGCGGCGGCGCAAGCAGAGTGTTTCCGCCAACCGCACTCCTCCTTCGCGCGTTTTTACCTCCTTCCGCAACGTTTGCCTGAACTTCCGCGTTTCAAACAATTAAAAACGCGTAGGGAGAAGGCGGACGGACGCTTGGATTGCGTCTGTGTGGTAAGTCGTATAGATAGAGCTGGATTGTTGGAAACCGCAAGATTGCCAGCGCTCGAAAGAGCGCAGTTAAATAACTTCTTAGTACCAAAGCGGAACGCAGTGACGCAAAGGCCGTTCGATTCTCCCGAGAGCGTTTTTGTTTGTCTTCCAAAATGCGGAAGTTCCGGCGTATTGACAAAAAAACGCAAAATATAGTATATTCTTCGCAATAAGCGCAAAAAGTTCAAGGATTTTCAAAAATGGATGAAGAAATTTTAACTATCGAAGAAGTCGCCAAATATCTTAGAGTTTCGGAAAGAACCGTTTATGACTGGGCCCAAAAGGGCGAGATTCCCGCCGGCAAAATCGGAACTGTCTGGCGCTTTAAAAAGTCCGAGATAGAAAAATGGGTCAACGACCGCCTTTCGTCCAGCGCCAGGCTTTCCACGCCCGCCATGACAGTCCAAGTGAAGAACATCCTTTCTCCGGACAGAATTATTTTCATCGAACAGTCCTCAAAGCGCGACGCCTTGGTGGAGCTTGCGGCGGCTTTAAGCAAGGCTCCTCAAGTGAAGTTTGCCAAGGAGCTGGAAACTGAAATCCTAAAGCGCGAAGAGCTTATGTCCACCGCAATCGGCCGCGGCATAGCCATTCCGCACGCGCGAATTTCAAGCGTGACCGACTTGGTTATGGCGGTAGGAATTTGCAAGAATCCCATCTTGGATTTTGAGACGATTGACGACCAGCCCGTGCGCCTCTTGATTATGATTGCCGCGGCCTACAACCAGCACTCATACTACTTGCAGACGCTTTCCCACCTTAGCTCAAAGCTCAAGGACACAAATCTCAGGGACAGCCTCTTGAACGCCGCGAGCGCCCAGGACGCCTACAAGCTTCTTATCGCGTAGCTATTTATTAAGGATAAAAAAACGCGGACAAAGCGGCGCGAAGGAGGCGGGCGGCCAGCGGAAACACGCATTTTGCCCCTGCCGCGTTAAGCGGCAGACGTAAATAGTTACAAGGGGCAAAATGCGTGGAGCGACGATATCTAGCGGTTCCGCTGGTCGCTCAACGACTGGGAGCCGCTTGGCCCGCGTTTTTTTTTCTATGGCAAATCCACGGGAATCCAGTTTGCGGTTTCCGAATGCTCTTTCGCCACCAAGCCCATTGCTACGGGAGCGGTGGTTTCGCACAAAAGATAGTCAATTCCGTCCACGGTGATTTTGGCTCCCTCGCAAGGAAGGGCCGCTCCAAAAAGCGCGTGCGAGTAAATTCCCGAGACAAAAAGCTCCGTCTTGACTCCGTAATGCTCCATCAAAACGCAAAGCAGCAAGGCGCGGCTGTCGCAGTCGGAGCCTTGGTTTTGAAGGACGCTGGTCAAGTCGTTGAGGTCGCTTGTGTCCTGGTTCCTTTGGTAGCCAAAGTCTTGGACCCAAGCCAAAAGTTTTTTGCAAATCTCAATTTCGGGCGCCTTGGGATTTGTTGAAAGCGCCTCGCTTTTTAGGGCCGCGTTTATGGCGGCGGCCGCCGAGTCCAGGCGGGAATAGGCTTCGCGGAAAACAAGGCGGTAGTAGCGCTGCCAAGCCTCTTTCCACTGCTTTTGCTTTGCGTACAAGGTAAGGACGCTAAATTCCCGGTCTATGACAAAGCGGCCCGATTCTTTGGCTTGCGACGGAATCTGGCAGAAAAATTCTTTTTTTCCAATATTTATTTTTACGTCTTTTGTCTCTCCGGAATTGTAGGCATAGCTTGTGACGGGGCCGGGCAGGCGGAAGTCCTTCTTTTCCATGCAAACTGAGTCTATCGCGCTCAAGATGAACTGCTGGCAGTCGTTGGCGACGTCCTTGTCCGCGTAGCAAAGGACCACAAGTCGCGCGGGCCTTAAAAGGCAGTCGGCGGAAAGTCCCCAGCCTTCTTGGGCTGTGTCGTTTCCGGGCAGCTTGAAGCTGTACTGCGCGATTGAGGTCTGCCTTCCGTTCCACAAAAATCCGTCAATCTCGCCGTCCGCGTCCAGCTTGTTCAAGACGTCTTCCATGGCCAAGTCGTTTCTTTCGTATTTTTCGGCGGGAAAGATTTTTACGGCCACGCGGACTTTCATGAATTCGTGCTCAAGGTAAAAGGCGCTTCCGTCCTTGTCCGCGTCCTTTAGCTTGAAGCCTTCGGGCAAGTCCAGGTTCCAGCCAAAATAAGACGAGGAATAAAATTCCGCTTGAATGGCCGCCGCGCAAAATGCCAACAAAAACGCGAATGCGAAACGCTTTAAAAAATTCATAAGCCGTCCTTGAAAAATCTTAACTTATTATATATTATTTTCGTCAAAATGAACAGTCAAACTTTAATCCCGATTGTCTACGAAGACCAGGAAATAATTCTCATAAACAAAAGGGCGGGGCTGGCAAGCCAGGGCGGAAGCGGAGTCTCCCGCAGCGTTGACGTCGACCTTGCCGGGCAAGTCGGACAAAAAATCTACCTTTGCCACCGCCTTGACAAGGAGACCAGCGGCCTCTTGCTTTGCGCCAAAAATCCCGCCGCGGCCAACAAGTGGTCGCGCCTGGTCGGACAAAAGGCCGCCAAAAAAGAATACCTGGCCCTGTCCTTTGGAGCGCCAAAAGTTCCGTCCGGAAAAATAACGCTTCCAATAAGGGAAAAGGGACAGGAAAAGGACGCCCTGACATATTACAAATTGGAAAAAACTTTTTCCCCGCCGCAATCTTCCGTCGGCCCCCTTTCCTTAATCAGCCTTACGCTGGCTACGGGCCGCACGCACCAAATAAGAATACATTTGGCGCAAAGCGGGCTTCCGATTGTCGGCGACGACAGGCACGGCGACTTTAAGCTGAACAAGGCCGCGAAAAAGGAGCTGGGAATAAAGCGCCTGTGCCTTTGCGCCTTCAGGCTTACCTTGCCCTTGGCGGGCGGGGAGCGGACTTTCGAGGTTGAGCGCGACTTTTTGCCGCCGGATTTTTTTGCATAAAAACGGCTTTTTTTGTTGAAAAAATTGCGTTTTTGCGGTATTATATATAGAAAAAGGTTGTGGAGGAATGATGAAAAAGTTTGCTGCGTTAATTCTTCTTAGCGTTTTTGCCTGTCTGGCCTACGCCCAGAGCGCGGAAAAAATCAGCCAAATAATCGAGAGCCAAGAAATTTCTTACGGACAAAGCGCTTGGCTCGCCTTGTCATACGCCGAGGAAAACGGCGACCAGGCCAGCTATGAGCAAGCCTTGTCCGCCGCGACGGAGAGGGGCTGGCTTAAAAGCGGCGCGGTCTCCGACTCTTCAATCAGCTTGCAGGAGCTTTGCGGAATCTTCGTCAAGGCCGCCGGCTTAAAAGGAGGCCTTTTGTACAGGCTCTCAAAGGCCGACCGCTACGCGTTCAAGGAGCTTAAGGCCAACGGAACTTTGGATTCCGCCGCCGACCCTTCGATGAAAGTAAGCGGACAAAACGCCGTTGCCATTTTGAACGCCTGCGTTAAAAAATCGGGAGGCGCGAAATGATTTTGTCAAAAATTAGCAAAAGCTTTTTTGCGGCGGCCGCCGTGTCTTTCATCGCCTTTTCGGGCTTTGCCCTTGACTTTGGCGGCGCGGTCAGCAACGCCACAAAGTTTAAGGGGAAAAATTTTTCCAACTTGAAGATTGACCAGCTTAACGACCTTAACCTTTGGCTCAAAGTTCCCCTGTCAAAGGACGGCGGCTCCTACTTTGTCACGGAGGGCCTCTACGAATTTGAGGCCGACGAGAACGATGTCTACAACCGCCTTGACTTGAGCTTGTGCAAGTTCCAAGGCCTTTTCAAGATGAATCAAGGCAAGGTCAACGTGAGCGCGGGACGCTTTTCCTTTTCGGACGTCACGGGCGTAATCCTGAATCAAAGCGCCGACGGCGCTTACGCAAGCTTTGAGGGACAAAAAATTTCAGCGTCCCTTTACGCTTCGTACACGGGCCTCCTTAACGCGGCCATCGTAAAAATGCTCGACAATCCCAACGACGCCTTCAAGTACGACTCAAAGGCCGTCTACGAGTTGGCCCAAAAGTATTTGTTGGCCGCGGCGACTTTCTCGTTGCCGCGCCTGCTTTCAAAGCAAAATTTGTCGGCCCAGTTCTTGGGCGCCTTCAAGGTTGAGGGAAAGTCTTACAACAGGCTTTACGCTTCATTGAGCATGAACGGCCCTGTTTACAAGACCCTCTACTACAGCGTGGCGTCAACCCTTCAAATGAGCTCCTTTGACGGCGGCTCGATGGACCTGGCCAACATGACAAGCGCCAAGCTTTCTTGGTTCTTGCCCTTCAAGGACCTTGCTGTTAACGGCGGCGTCGTTTACGCTTCCGGCTCGCAAGGGCCTTTCGAGCGCTTTAGGGGATTTACAAAAATGAACGCCTACAACGCCATGAACGAGCCGCAGCATTCCGGCTTGGTGAAGTTCTCCTTGTCGGCCAGCGTAAAGCCGCTTTCTGTCCTTTTGTTTTACGGCGGCGCGGACGTGATTCTAAACGCCGCGACGTCTTCGACAAAATACAAGGGCTTCCAGTATTCGCTCGGCGCCAACTGGCAAATCTTCAGCGACGTCAAGGCTGGCGTCGGCTTCCTGCAATACTACGACAACGACAACAGCGATTTGGACAAAACCCAAATTTCTATAAACGCTTCCATAACATTCTAGGAGGGTGTGTATGAAAAGACAAATTTTATTCGGAATCACTTTGCTGGCTTGCGCCTGCTTGTTCGCGCTTGACGCGGAAGTGATAAGCCTTGAAGGAAAGGCCCAGGTTTCTTCCAACGGAACTTCATGGTCTCCTTTGGCGGTTGGAAGCAAGGTCTCGCAAGGCTCTGAAATACAGACGGGCTTCAAGAGCCAGCTTAAGCTTAAGGTAAAGGGCTCTGTCGTCACCCTGAACGCTATGACAAGAATCAAGGTTGACCAGCTTTCGGAAAAAGGCGGCGTTGACAACACGGTTGTTTCCATGAAGATTGGAAGCCTGACTTCCAACGTTAAGAAAGTGGAGGACCGCCGCGCGGGCTTTACCGTAAAAGGTCCGGCCGCGACCGCGTCCGTGCGCGGAACTGTTCTTTCCGAAGAGGTTTGCTATAACCGCGACACCGTGACCGCGATTGAAAACACCACGATGGTTTGGCCTTCGTCGCAAAACGGCGGCTCAGACGAAGATTCGTCCGAACCGGCGCAAGTGTCGGCGCGCGCCATCGCTCCCGGACAAATTTCTTCCGTCAACAATGCCGGCGGAGAGCGGACTCCGCAAAGCAACGCGGCGGAGTCCGCCTACGGAATGGGCGGCGCGGTTGCGACCGCCGCGGCCGCGGAAAGCGTTTCCTCCGGCGGCGCCTCGGATTCTTTCTCCTCAAGCGCGGACTCGTCAAGAGGAAATCCGCAGAGCGAAATTGCCACAGGCTCCGTCGCAATTTCAATCACTTACAAGGGCGAATGACACAAAGGCAGGAATTATTCTTCCTTTAGCCACAAGAGCGCGTAAGGCTCCAAAAGAATCGGGCCTTGCGCGCTTATTTTTTTTCCGCTAAGGATGTCGACAGCTTCCGCGCCGCCCTTTGTCCAAAGCTTAAAGGGAACGCGCCGCTCGCTAAAGTTTGCGACAACGTGAATCGCGCCGCTCCGGCAAAAGGCGAAAATCTCAGGCTGCTGTTGGTCGTAAAACCAAACTTCGCTTCCAGAAAAAAGTTTTTCCTTGGCGCGCGCCTTTATCATCTTTTTTATTTCGTCGCGGACAGTTTTTTGTTCAGGATTAAGCGAAGAAGTCCAATCCTTTTTTATCCTGTGCGCCCAGCGCGAGTCTCCGCAAAGCTCCGGCTTCTTCCTGTAGCTGTAGTCGTTAAGCATGGCCTCTTCGTCGCCCGCGTACAAAAGCGGAAGGCCGGGCAGGGCAAAGAGCAGGCCGTACATCATTCGGATTCTGGCCACGGCCATTTCCTTTAGCGTCTTGTCGTCGTTGGCCTCCGCCTCTTCCAAGCCCGCAAGGCTTCCCATCGTTCCGCAAACGCGGCAGTCGCCCGTGGTCGGGTTTTCTTGGAAAGCCTCTCCGCGCGCGAAAGTTCCGTCAAAGCGGCCGGTGTAAAAGCGGTTCAAGAATTTTCTGTGCTCGTAGGGATTTATTCCAAGGCTCCAAGCTTCCTCGTCGCTAAAGGTCCAGCCTATGTCGTCGTGGCATCTTATGTAGTTGACCCAGGCGCAGCCGTCGGGAATGGCCCAGCGCTTTTTTAGGCTTAGCGTCAATAGGCGCGCGTCGCGGCTTGCGAGGCTTGACCAAAAGAGCGCCATTTGCAAGGGGTTGTAGCTAAGGCGGCACTTGTCCTGGCCTATGTAGCGGACAACTTGGTCGGGGTGGACGATGGCCTCGCTTTTAAAGACAAGGCTGGGGCAGGCGATTTTTGCGGCCAGGCTAAAGGCCTTTATCAGCGTGTAGGCTTTGGGAAGGCTTTCGCAAGCCGTTCCTTTTTCCTTCCACACAAAGGCGAGAGCGTCCAGGCGCAAGACTTCTATTCCGACGTTGGCCAAAAAAAACATTTCTTCCAGCATGGCCAAAAAAACTTCCGGGTTGGAATAATTTAAGTCCCACTGGAACGAGTTGAACGTTGTCCAAACCCAGCCGCCGGCCTCCTTAAAGTAGGTGAAGCTTCCGCGTCTGACGCTTGGAAAAATTTCGCGCAAGGACTTGTTCCACTCGTCGGCGTCGGCCTTGTTCTTGTATATGTAATAAAATTGGCGGAACTTTGGGTCGCCCTTTTTCGCCTTCTTTGCCCATTCGTGCTCGCAGCTTGTGTGGTTGAAGACAAAGTCTATGACGGTGTGAATTCCTTCCTTGCGGAAGGCGGAGGCCAGGGCTCGAAGGTCGTCCATCGTTCCCAATTTTTTTTGGACTTCACGGTAGGAGGAGACCGCGTAGCCGCCGTCGTTGTCGCCCTTTAGCGTTTTAAAAAGCGGCATAAGGTGGACGTAGTTTATTCCCAAGTCCTTGAAGTATTTTATCTTTGAGGCGAGCGCCTTTAAGTTGCCCGCGAACAAGTCCACGTAAAGCATTGTTCCGACGCTTTTGTTTGAAAGGAACCAGCTTGCGCCGCCGCCTTTTTGGCTTTTTATAAAGTCTTCGTCCATTTTTTTTAGGGCGGGGGAACGGGCCTTGTCGGCGGCCGCCAAAATTTTTTCAAGCCGCCCAAGAATTTGGTAAAAGTCCCAGCGGTCTCCGTACAACTCAAAAAGGGCGGCCGTCAAGGCGGCCATGTTCTCTTGCAATTGCGTCTTATACATGACTAAAATTATAGCGCGCATTGAAATTCTTGCTATAAAGAAAGTTTTATGAATGTGACAAAATTCACTTATTGTATTGAAAGAAGCGCCGTAATGCGCTAGAATATCGGAAACATTTGCATCTCGTTTTTTGGAGGGAAATTAATGAAAAAATGTCTTGCGGCCTTGCTTTTTGCCGCGGCGGCGCTGGCGGCGCACGCGCAAAGCGCCCAAAAAATCACCCAAATAGTTGAGAGCCCTGAGCTCAGCTACGGACAGGCCGCTTACATAGCGCTGTCATATTCTGAAATGGGGGGGGGGGCATAATAGAAGAAAGTTCGTCCGACTCTGACGCGCTTGAAGCCGCCGTCCAAAAGAACTGGATAAAAAAAGGCTCGGCGGCCGACAGCCCGATAAGGCTTGACGAACTTTGCGCCCTTTATGTGAGCGCCGCCGGAATCAAGGGCGGCGTTTTATGCGGCCTTATAAAAAATTCCCCGCGCTATTCCTTTAGGGAGCTGAAGGCTCTTGGCCTCCTTGACCAATATGCGGATCCCGCGATGAAAATCGACGGGCAAAACGCGCTCAACCTTTTTAACGCCTGCGTCCAGGCGACGGAGGGCGAGCGATGAAAAACATCTTCCTTTCAAAGAAAATTTTTTTTGCGGCCGCGCTTTTTGCCTTGCGCATTTGCGCCGCCAACTCATTGGACTTCGGCGGCTCCTTTCTAAACTTCACCCGAGCCAAGGGAAAAGACTTTTCAAACTTAAAGTTCAACCAAATAAACGACGCGCTCGGTTGGATAAGAGTTCCGCTAAGCAAGGACGGCTCTTCATACTTTGCCGCGCAGGCGCTTTACGAATTTGAATACGACGCTTCAGTCGAAAAAGCCTACAACCGATTGGACATAAATTTGGCCAAGTATGTCGGCCTTTGGAACGTTGCCGGCTCGCCCTTGACGCTAAGCGCGGGCCGCTTTATCTTTAGCGACTTGACTGGCTTGGTGATGAGCCAAAACTGCGACGGCCTCCACGCCTTGTATCAAATGGACCGCGTCTCGTTTTCCGCCTACGCGGGCTACACAGGATTGTTGAACGCGGCCATCGTCAAGATGCAGTCAAACGCCGCCGACCCATTTGAATACGACAGCGACAAGGTCTACCAACTGGCGCAAAAATATTTGGTCGCCTCCGCGGGCGTTTCAGTTCCAAATTTGTTCTCCACGCAAACCCTTTCCGGCCAGTTTTTGGCGGCTTTCAAGCTTGAGGGAAAGTCCTTCAACAGAATCTACGCGACGCTCGACATGACAGGCCCGATTTACAGAAGAATTTACTACAGCGCCTCGACCACGCTTGGCCTGCAAAATTATGACGGCGGCTCCACGGAAGTCACAAACTTGTCGCGCGCGGAAGTGAAGTATTACGCGCCTTTCAAGGACTTGGCCGTGGCGGGCGGATTGGTTTACGCGTCAGGAAACGGCGACGGAGACAACGCCTTTACGGGCTTCACCAAAATCAATTCTTGCTTTTCGATGAACGAGATGCAATACACAAGCCTTGTAAAGATTTACGCCGCCGCGTCGGTTAAGCCTATAAAGAAAGTTCTTGCCAAGGCAGGGGCCGCGCTTTTGTTCAACACGGCGCGGGGCCGCTACCAAGGCTTTGACTACAATTTTGGCGCCGACTGGCAAATCAAGAGCGACGCGGCTGTCGGAGCGACTTTCAATCATTACGTTGACGGCGACGACAGCGGCAACAGCAAGGTTCAAATTTCTTTGAACGCCTTTTTGACATTCTGACAGGAGGAAAGAGTTATGAAAAAGATTTTATTGGCCGCGCTTTTTTCTTTGGCGGCAGCCGCGCTTTTTGCCTACGACGCGGAAGTTTTGTCCGTCCAGGGAAAGGCCCAGCATTCCAAAGACGGAACAAGCTGGACCCCTCTTTCCCAAGGAAGTCTGATAGGCGAGGGCGTGACAATCCAGACTGGATTTAAAAGTTCCCTCAAAATAAAATTCAAGGGCACGGTCGTTGACCTTGGCCCGATGACAAGAGTAAAGGTTGACGAGCTTTCCGAAAGCGAAAGCAAGGACAACGCGGCGCTTTCCATGAAAGTGGGAAGCGTTCTTTCCAACGTAAAAAAAGTCGAGGACCGCCGCGCCGGCTTTACGGTAAGAGGGCCGGCCGTGACCGCTTCCGTCCGAGGAACAATCGTAAAGGAAGAGTGCGGCTACAACCGTGACACAGTCACTGCCATAGAAAGCGTCACCGCCGTTTGGCCTACGTCAAAGGGCGAAAAAAGCGCCCAAGAAATTTCCGACGCCTCAAACAGCGCTTCGTCCGTAAGCGGAGGCCGGGCCGCGGACGGGGCCTTGTCCTTGAGCCAAGGCCAGTCCACCAGCGGCGAAAAACATTACGGCCTAAAAAAGCCTTACGGATACGCCAACGAAAATTCAACTTTTGTCGGCGGCTCTTTGGTTAACATGGCCTTTGGCGAGGCCGTGGGCGGAAATCCATTTGACAGGCGATACCAAAACGCTCCGGCGGGCTCGGCCTTCGCGCCGGCTTCACAAAGCGACGGCGGCATAGCTTTGTCTGTTGTTCTGGGAACGCGCCAATAACGGGCTAAAAAAGGAGACGATTATTATGAGAGAAAGCAAAATCAATATATGCAAGCCGGCCGTAAAAGCGGCGCGCGCCTTTTTTTCGGCCGCCGCATTTTGCGCTCTTTTTGGAACGGCGCTTTTTTCGTGCAGTTTTTTTAACGCGGACAGTCCCAGCGAAACTGGCTCGATAACGATGAACCTTCCAAGCGCGGAAGAAATAAGCGCGGCAAGCGGCGGATTCATTTCCGGCGCGGTCACTTCATCCGGCTCGATTTCCGACGCGGCTGTAAAGACTTTTAAGGTGAGGGCAAAAAGCGCGTCGACCGGCGTTGAGACCGTTCAAAGCGTCGCGCCTGGCTCAACGGTCAACATAAGCCTGCTTGGCCCCGGCTTTTGGAGCGTGACTCTTTTTGGAAACAACGAGGACGGACAAACAATTTATTACGGAAAGTCCGACGGCATTTTGGTCAGCGCGGGCCGAACGACTCCGGCCGCCGTCGTGATAAATCCTATGGACCCAAACACTCCGCTTGTAGCAACTTTGGCGGAAACTCCCGCGGGCGTTTCGCTTCAAGGCCAAGGCCGCGAAAACGTCATGGGCGTTTACGTGTCTTACAGCTCGGGCGGACAAAGCGGCTCTGCGTATTACGATTTTTCAAGCGCGGCCGGCTCCGCAAAGCAGGGCGATGGCTTGAACAAAATTACCGTTCCGATTCCGGCGTTCTTGGAGCCTGGCTCGGCTGTCTCCGGCAAGGTTTATCTTTTTGACCGAGGCGGAACCGCGCTCTGGGGCGGCTCGATTGAAGGCTCCGTAAAGAAGGACGGAACTTTTGACTGCGCCTTCGCCTTTTTGGAAACCGCGCTCAAGGGCTATCAAGGAAGCCCGGCAAGAACTTTCCTAAAAGTGGAGGAGGCTTTGCCCGCGCAGCTGGAAACGCCGCTTGCCTATAGCTTTGAGACAATGGCCTACGGCGCGCCTGCCAGTGAGTCAAAAAGCTATTCTGATTTGACGATTTTTTCCGCCGCGCCAAGCGAGGCTTGCGGAAAGATTCCTGTAATCGTGGAATGCGGCTCGTCCGCGTGGGCTGAAGTTTTTGACGCAAAGCATAAGTACGCCGAGCCTACGGTTACCATGCCGGAACAAAAAATTCCGCTTGGAGCCACAAGAACCTTGAGCGCCGTGGTCTCGTCAAGCGAGCAAAAAGAATATTCCGTGTTCAAGGCGGCCCAAGACTTTGACGCTTACGGATTCAGGCTTTACTCAATTCAAGCGAAGGACACCGGCTCGACCGTAAGCGAGTCATCGTTTGCCGCTCCCGCAAACCCTGTAAGCTCGGAATTCATCGCGCCCGACAAGGTCAAGGCGACAGGCTCCGGAAGCGACGAGTATACATGGCAGGTAACAGTCACAAACAGCGCATATAGTTATTTTGACGGCAACGAAACTCAGCCTTCAAAGACATTTAGCGGAACCTTCAATGTCAGTGCGAGCGCGTGGACTATAACGCCCGCTTCCGTCACCGTGGAACGAGGCGCGGCCTTTGCGCTTACTCTTTCATGCGCCGACGCGACGCCGGCGGACGCCGCCTCCGTGACCAAAGTTTCCCTTAGCGCGACAAGCGCCAAAGATTTTGTTCCCACAGTCAACGGAACAAGCCTTGTGGTCAACGCCGAAAACTTTGCCACATGGACAAGCGCCGCTCCCAAAAATGTCAGCGTCTTGGTGGAGTCCGTCGCGGCGGGAACGATTGAAGTTACCGCTACCGCTCCCAGCGGCGGCGGGGGAGGTAATGAAGGCGTTAACGAAAACTTTGTCCAGTCGCAAAAGAAATTTACTGTAGCGGCTGGAAAGCAAGTTTACTTTAGCCAGGGCAACTTGCAATACCAAGCCAGAACGGACACATGGCGCTTTGCGGAACACCAGTACGACGTTGTTCCTGAAGAAGATCTTGCGTTTACAAAAGTTACGTCTGACTACGACGAATGGATTGACGTTTTTGGCTGGGGCTCTTCCGGCTACGGCCGCGCAAAGCCTTACACAAGAGACTATTCTGAAACAGACGCCAGCGGAAAGACAATTCAAGAAAGCCTTCATGTTTATGGAGCGATTGGCGTTAACATAGACTACGACTGGGGCGTTTACAATCCAATAGCCAACGGCGGCAACAAAAAAGGCCTTTGGTACACGCTTACCCTTAATGAATGGAACTATTTGTTCAACACGCGTACAAACGCAAGTTCTTTGCACGTGCCTGCAAGAATAATAATAGAAGAGGACGATAATTCGAGAAAGACCATCGCTGGCATAGTTTTGCTTCCCGACGATTGGACGCCCGCAAGCGTTCCTGACGGCGTTAGTTTTACAACGACAGCTTCCAGCTCACCGCATGAGTATGATACAAATATTTTGACTTGCGATCAATGGGAAAAATTGGAGACAACAGGCGCGGTATTCTTGCCTTCTTTGGGATATCAAGGTTCCGGCGGAAGCTTCTATAACCGCAGCAATGACGCTGGTACATCCATTGAATTTGACTACTGGTCTTCTTCATGTTACAGTTCAAACGCTGACACAAAATACGCCATTTATAGTTATTATGGAACTTCATTTAGCAGCAATTCTCCCAGCGCCGACAATTTTATGCCAGTCCGCTTGGTAAAGAGCGCGGTTGACATTTCGCCAAACATTTATATTTCGGCCAACGCCAGTTCTGGCGGCGACGGCAGCGCGGCTAGTCCGTACGCAAGCATCGCCGACGCGATTGCTCAAATCAAGACCAACTCTTCAAGAATTACGGACTACACGATTTACATTGACGGAGCTTTGACAGGAAAGCAAGAAATTAAAGACATCACTCCGGATTGTGTAAAGTCAATTACAATTAAGGGAAAGAACGGAATTAATCCAGCCACCGGCGAGCCAAGAGATTCTCTTGCGGGTGACGGCGCCGCTTCTTCCGGCCCGCTTCTTACGATAGCGACCAACGTGGTTGTAAAAGTTGAGGACTTGAAGATTACAGGCGGATACGCAGAGCAGGGCGGCGGCGTTTATGTTGGAAACGGCTCTATCGCTTGCTATGTAACGCTCGGCTCCGGCGCCTTGATTACAGGAAACAAGGCCGACACAAAGGGCGCTGGCGTTTACGCCACAAATGGCGACGGCACATATCTTACGATTGACGGCGCCGTAATCAAAAACAACGAGTTGGTTTCTGACACAGCTGGCAGCCGCCTTGGTTCCGCCGTATATTCTATAGGCAAACAATTAGTCATAAAAGGCGACAGCTTGATAACTAACAACCTTGGTTCCAACGAAGACAACGCTTGCCCCGCTGTATGTGTCGATTGGTATCAATATCGAACGAACGGATATGATATAAGTAAATTTCCAGAGAGTTCAATCGAAGGCAACGCTCAAATCGTCAATAACACGGGTGTTGGCGTTAAAGCCTATGTTTGTAATCTTTCAATTAAGGGCAACGCAAAGATATCCGGCAACACAAACGCGATGTCAAACAGCCAAGGCGGTGGTTTGATTGTGGAAGGTTATACACGCTCTTATAGTTATACATATAACGCAAAAGTTACAATCAGCGAAAACGCGCAAATATCCGGCAATTTTGCGGACAATGGAGCGGGCGTTTTTGTAAAAAATAGCGACACCACACTAAAAATAGAAGGCGGCTCTATCAACGGAAACAAAGCGCAAAAGTTGGGCGGCGGCGTTTACTGTTACGGTGCGACTATTGAAATAAGCGGCGGCTCTATTGAAAGCAATGAGGTCTTGGCAGACTCTACCACAACAGAAGGCGGCGGCGGTGTTTATCTTGAATCATGGAATAATACTAGCGCAAACACCAGCAATAATGCCGCAATCTACTTGTCAGGCGGAACCATCAAGTCAAACACTTGCGCTGGTGGTCTTGGAACCGGCATATTTGCCAATGACTTTAGTACGTTAAATTTCAACGAATCCATGGTTAAAATTCAGGATGCCGGAAAGGTTGACCTTAGCAACGACATTTACTTAATGAGGACAACTGGTCTGAATCCTGTAATTCGTATTGTGAACGACCTGACTGAAACAGGAACGCTTGCAAAAGTTAGTCTTGAAAAATATGAGAATGGCAACGAAGTTCTTGGCAAAGGCTATTACGACCCTTGGACTTATATCAACAACCATTACAGTCAGTTTGAGATTGCAAATTCCGCTTGGACTCTTAATTCAAGCGGTAAGCTAGTTTCCAACTAACGAAGACCTCTAGTGAGTTGCAATCCCACAACGCGGCGGAAACGCCGCGTTGTTTTTTTTAGCGGAAAAACGCGCCTCGGCCTGCGCCGCTGTCCGCTCCCTTGATTTTCTTGCCGATTTTGCCTATAATAAAAAAATTATGGGCAAAATGA
This sequence comes from uncultured Treponema sp., assembly GCA_946411505.1. Taxonomy (GTDB): domain Bacteria; phylum Spirochaetota; class Spirochaetia; order Treponematales; family Treponemataceae; genus Treponema_D. Next base: position 194,914 of record CAMKEG010000001.1, read on the forward strand.
CCAAAGTAAAGGAAATGCTTCATCTGTCTCACAAGGAAACTTTGCCCAAAAATTTGCCATTGCTTTTAAAAAAGCGCGCGGCCGAATGTCCCGACATCACGCTTCAGGCCTTTAAAAACGAGCTTGGCAAATTTGAATCCCACAACTATCAATTGGTCTACCGCCGCGTCCTTGACTTGGCCTGCGTGCTTCGCGAATATGGCGTTTGCCGAGGCGACTTGGTGGGCCTCATAAGCGACAACAGGCGCGAATGGCTTTTGACCGACTTCGCGCTCTTGGCCTTGGGCGCGGCGGACGTTCCGCGCGGCTGCGACTCGATGGGAACGGAAATCCGCTTTATATTAAGCTTCACAAATTGCAAGCTTTGCTTTTTTGAAAACGAGCGCCAGCTTAACAAGGTCTTGGAAAAAGTTGAGGAAGTTCCCGACCTTAAGGACGTGATTCTTTTTGAAACTCCAGGCGAGCTTACGATGGAGCGCGCCGCGATGGCCGGAATCCGCGTCCACAAATTCATCGACTTGGAAGACATGGCAAAAAGGGCGGACAACGAAAGCCGCGCCCAAATTGAAGCGGAAATGGAAAAGACCGAGGGCGGAGACGTGGCCACCGTCATTTTCACTTCGGGAACGACAGGCACGCCCAAAGGCGTCATGATTACCCACGACAACATAATCGCCCAATGCGAGGTCATAAAGGACGTGATTGTGACCGCGCGCGAAGGCGACATTTGGCTTTCCGTCCTTCCTATTTGGCACATAATGGAGCGCGCCTACCTTTACTGCGTCATCGCGCTAAAAAGCGGCATCGCGTATTCCAAGCCGGCCATCAGCATCATGAGCGAGGACATAAAGGAAATCAACCCCCAATGGATTGTCGGAGTGCCGCGCTTGTGGGACGCCTTTGTCCAAAGCTGCTATCGTTCGATAAAAAAGCGGGGCGGCTTTCCCCAGGCGCTCTTTAATTTTTCCATGACAGTCGGCTTGTCTTGGGGCTGGGCCTACCAGCGCTTTATGGGCCTCGTGTGCCGCTATTCAAGGCGCGCGCGCTTCCTTGACCACATCAAGGGCTTCATTCCTTTGATATTGTTGTCGCCGCCCCAGCTCTTGTGCTTTTTGATTTGCTTCAAGCGATTTAAAAAACTTTTGGGAAAAAGAATAACAGGCGTAATTTGCGGCGGCGGCTCCTTGCCGCGCGAAACGGCATCCTTCTTCTATTCCATCAGAGTGCCCATGCTCGACTGCTACGGCATGACGGAAACCGCGCCTTTTTTGGCGCTCGGAAATCCGCGCCGCCTTCGTTCCGGCTGCATAGGAAAAGGATTTCCCAGCGCGCAGCTGAAGGTTGTTCCCCAGAAGGACGGCGTTCCTTTGAGCGACGTTCCCCTTAAGCCCGGAAAAAAGGGAATCCTCTTTGCCAAGGGCCGCCAAGTGATGAAGGGCTACTACCGCCGCCCCGACCTTACGCAAAAGGCCATCGACAAAAACGGCTGGATAAACACAGGCGATTTCGCCATTCTTTCTCCAAAGAACGAAGTCACGATAACCGGCCGCGCCAAGGACACAATCGTTTTGCTAGGCGGAGAGAACATCGAGCCGCAAGTTGTGGAAAACGCGATTTGCCGCTCAAAATTCATCGAGTCCGCCGTCGTCGTCGGCCAGGACAAAAAATACATCGCGGCTCTTATAGTTCCATACAAAGACGCGCTCGCGGCCTTTGCGGCGGAAAACCGCATTTACTACGACTCTTACGAAACGCTCTTAAGCGCGAGCGAAATTCTTAATTTGATTCGCGGCGAAATCGACAATTTGGTTGACGCCAAAAACGGATTCAGGACTTGCGAGCGCGTCGCTAAATTCGTTCTTTTGCCGGAAAGCTTTAAGATTGGAAAGGAAATCAACGGAAAGCAAATCGTCATGCGCCACAAGATTGAAAAAATCTACGCAAAGGAAATTCGCTCCCTTTTTTCCAGAAGCTAGGAATGGCAGGACAGCGCGGGGCGGGGCGCCTTTTATTCTTTAACTTTATAAAAGTCTACGATGCTGCGGCCGTAGACGCGCTGGTCAAAGCGGACAAGGTTTTCTATCGCGTCGGGCATAAAATGCTCTTCCGGCCTGTGAACCATAATCGAGCCGCCCGGCAAGAGCAATTCGCGCTTGGCGGCCTCGGCTATTAGCTGCTCGTGGAATTTGTAGGGGAAGGGCGGGTCAAAGAAAATGTAGTCGTACTTTTCCTTGCAGCGCTTTACAAAAAGTTCCACCGCCATAAAGCGGCACTTGATTTTAACGCCCATCTCTTTTTCCGTTATCGAAACGTTGTCCAATACCGTCTTTATTTTTAGCCGGTCCTTTTCGCAAAGCTCAACGCGGTTGGCTCCGCGCGAAACCGCTTCAATGGCAATCGTTCCCGAGCCGCTAAAAAGGTCCAGCCAGCTTTTTCCGCTAAGGTCGCCTAGAATCGCAAAGACGCTTTCGCGCATTCTGTCCATTGCCGGGCGGATTACGCCGTCCGGGCATTTTATGATTCGACCCTTCAATTGTCCGCCGGTGATTCTCATCGCTTTTTCTCCGAATTGTTGAGCGACCAATAAACGTCGTTCTTTGGAAGGCTGGGATTGTTTGAAGCGTAGTGGAAGGCGTCCTTCCAGTCGCTTGAAAGCATTGTCTTGTCGGCGCCTTTTTCCATCAGGAACTTTATGCAGTCCGTGTGCGTGTTGCTTTCCGCCGCGTACATAAGGACGCTCTTTCCCTTGTAATAGGCGTTGGCGCTCATTCCGCAATCCAAGAATTTTTGAAGCGTCGCGTTGGGCCTTCCCAGTCCTACCGCGGTTATGTAAGCCTTTTGCGCGGCGGCCTTTGGCGTCTTTGCCAAAAGCGCGGCGACGATTTCGGGATTCTTGTTGTCGGCCGCGGCTATTTCAAGCGCCGTCAGGCCAAAACGGTTTTGAAGCTTGGCGTCCGCTCCAAAGGAAAGAAGCAGGGCCACTGTCTCCACTTTTTTGGCGAATCGGGCCGCGTACATCAAGGCCGTGTAGCCTTCCGCGTCCGCAAGGTTTACCGTGGCGCCGGACTCCTTTAAAAGCGTTATTTTCTGGATGTCGTCTTCGGCGGCCGCCTTTTGCAAAAGCGTCCTTCCGTAGGCGCCGCGCTTGTCGGGGTCGGCAATCAGCTCTACTTTCTTTTCCGCCGGCTCGCTGTAAGTGTCGTAGGCTTCAATTCCGTCAAAAAGGTATATTCTCTTGTAAGGGTTGGCGGCCCTTTGGGCGGCGGCGGCCGCGGCTTCCTGCAAGGCGGCTGTGTTTTCCGGCGCGGAGATTCCTGCGGCCGCGGCTATCAATGGTTCCGCCAATTCCTGAGCCACGGAAATTTCTTGGGGCGCCTCTTCTTTGGGCTCCTCGGCTTTCTCCGGCTCTTCCGCCTTGGGTTCGCTTTCGGCCACGTCAACAATTCCCAAGTAGTGGTTTATGACGCTTATGTTTTCGGCGTCTCCGTTTTCCTTGGCGTAGTCCATGGCGGACTTTCCCTCGTCGTTCTTTTGAAGAATCCTGTTTTTGCGCTGGAAGGAAAGGACCGTGTCGTAGGAGATGAGCGCGTCAAAAGTTTTTCTGTCCACCTGTTTTTTGGCCGCAAGGATCAAGGCGGTGTCGCCGTCGTCGTTCTTGAGCTTGGGATTTACGCCCGCGTCAAGAAGCAGTTTTATGACGTCGTAGTCGCGGCCTTTTTCAATCGCTTCCATAAGCAGCGAGTTGTTTTTTTCTCCGTACTTCGCGTCGGCGAGCGTCTTGTTTTTTATGATGTAGCTCTTGATTTTTTTGACGGGCGCGCTTTCAATCAATTCAAGCATTTTTTCGGCTTTGGAGGCCGAATCCGCGAACAAGGCCGCGGCAAAAAGCGTCGTCAAAACAAAAAGGCTGGGCAATAGTCTCTTTTTCATAATCTTCCTTATTATAACTATCGGCGCAAATCGCGGCAAGAATTACTTTTTTTAAGGATAAAAATGTATGTTCGCGCTATTGACACGCCGGGCGTTTTTTTGTTATTCTACTAGAACATCACCACCTTGAAACTGCATTGTCAGTTTCCGGGCGCATGAGCGCCTATAAAGACCATAAGGAGTTTTTATGAGAAAGTATGAACTTATGACCATCTTTCCGTTAGACGAAGATCGGTCCAAGAAGGGGTTGGAGGCTGTAAAGCAGGCCCTTTCTCAGTTTGGAGCGGAAATCGCAAAGGAAGAGCCCTTTGGCGACCGCGATTTGACCTACGAAATCAAGAAGCAGAAGAAAGGCCGCTTTGTGTTGATGAACGTCAACGTAAACCCCGGCAAAATCGCTGAAATTTCCGAGCAGTTTAAATTGAACAACGACTTGCTTAAGTACATGTTCGTTCTTATCGAAGAGTAAATTCTAAATCTCCAGGAGGGCTAGTATGACAGACTTGAATCATGTTGTTCTTATCGGAAGACTCACCCGCGATTTGGGTTCTGACGAGCGTTCGTTCGCTTATTTGCCGAACGGAACCGCCCGCGCTAATGTCAGCGTAGCCGTCAACCGCAGCCGAAAAGGCGCCGACGGTTCTTGGGGAGATGAAGTAAGCTATTTCGACATCACAATTTGGGGAAAAACCGCGGAAAATCTCAAGCCTTATCTTTTGAAGGGCAAGCAGATTGCCGTTGACGGTTATCTTAAGCAGGATCGCTGGGAAAAGGACGGAAAGACAAACAGCAGGGTCACGATTGTGGCCAACAACGTCCAGCTCTTGGGTGGAAAAGGCGAGGGAGCCTATAGCGGCTCTGATTCAGGTGGCGCGCCAAGATTCCAGCCCAGACCGCAGCAAGATTCGCAAAGCTATCCAGTCAACGACGCTCCGTATCCAGCGGATGACGGCGGATTCCCGGAAGACATTCCATTCTAAAATTATAGGAGTAAATTATGTCAGACCAGACAGTAGAACCTGTTGAAAATAAAGACGTTGACTCGTCTATCGCCAACGAAAAGAACCTCGCCGAAGCCGGACGCGACGGCGAAGGACGCGGCCGCGGAGCCAAAGGCAAGTTCGCTTTCCACAAGAAAGTTTGCCGCTTCTGCGCCAACAAAACAAAGATTGACTACAAGGACGCCGACAGCTTGCGCCGCTACACTACAGAGCGCGGCAAGATTCTTCCGCGCCGCATCACAGGCACATGCGCTAAGCACCAGAGAGAGCTTGCCCGCGCCATCAAGCGCGCCCGCAATATTTGCTTGCTTCCGTTCGTAGCGGACTAATTTTTAACGAGGAGCATGGAAAATGAAAGTAATTCTTAACAAAGACGTAAAACATTTGGGCGAAGAAGGCGACGTAAAAATTGTAGCCGACGGATACGCCCGCAACTATTTGTTCCCGCGCAGCTTGGCTCTTCCGTACACTCCGGAAGTTGTCGCGATTTTCGAGGGCCGCAAGGCTGACATCGAAGCCCGCAAGGCCGCCAAGCGCGAAGCAGCCAAGAGCGACAAGGAAAAGTTGGAAGCCCTCGCGCTTTCCGTCACAGTTCCTGCCAGCGCCGGCGGAAAGCTCTATGGAGCCGTCAGCGCCCAGACAATCATCGACTTGCTTGCCAAGGAAGGATTTGAATTTGAGCGCAAGCGCGTCGAGATTCCCGGAAACGCCATTAAGCAGACTGGCTCTTACAAAATCAACCTCAAGCTTTACGAAAACGCCGTCGCCGAGATTCATGTCGAAGTCAAGGGACAGGTTGACGAAAGCAAAAAAGAGCCGGAGCGAAAGCCCCGCGCCGAAAAGAAGGTTGAGGAAGCCGCCAACGCGGAGGCTCCCGCCGAGCAAAAGGCTGAAGAGGCCGCCAACTAAAATTTTCGCCGCTTGACGGCGGCGATTTTTGCGTTGCGTAAAGCGACAGGTTCGATTTATTTCGGGCCTGTCGCTTTTGTCGTCTTTAAAGGCAAGGGCCGCATTGTTGATAATTTGTTGAAAATTGGTAGAAAAATGGGGGAAAAGAAGTGGAATATCAAGGATTGAAGGACAAGACGCCGCCGCAAAATTTGGAGGCTGAGCAGGCTGTTTTGGGAGCCATGCTTTTGGACTGGAATTCCGTAAGCAACGTGATTTCCTTGCTGCAGGCCGACCGCTTTTTTTCATACCAAAACCAGCTGATTTTTGAGGCGATGATTTCGCTTTTCAGCCAAAACATTCACGGCGACGTCCTTGCCTTGATTAACGAGCTTACAAAAAACAACAAGCTGCAGGAGGCGGGCGGCGCGGCCTACATCGCGGCGCTTACCGACACGGTTCCCACCAGCGCCAACGTCGAATACTACGCGCAAATCGTGATGGAAATGGCGGTCAGGCGCGACTTGATCCGCATGTCGGACGAAATCAAGGCCACAAGCTTTGACAAAAGCCGGGAATGCCGCTTGATACTGGAGGAGGCCGAAAAGAAAATTTTCAGCCTGAGCGAGCGCAACGAAACGGTGAAGGTTCACGAAGCCAAGAACTTGATTCAGGAAACAATCAACTTGATTGAGGCCCGCTACAACAAAAAGGAGGCCTTTACCGGCATTCCCTGCGGCATCGGAAAGTTGGACACAATGACAAGCGGCTTCCAAAACGAAGAATTGATTATCCTTGGCGCGCGCCCTTCAATCGGAAAGACCGCGATGGCGCTTTCAATGGTTCAGCACATAGCGGTGGAAAAGCAAATTCCGTGCGGCTTTTTCTCTTTGGAAATGTCGTACCAAATGATTGGCCAGCGCCTTTTGAGCCAAATATCAAGGGTTCCGGGCCAAAAGCTGCGCTCGGGCATGCTCACCACAAGCGACTTTCAAAAGCTGCAGGACGCCGCCGGAACGATTTACAGCGCGCCTTTTTTCATCGTCGACCAACCCAACATGCAGCTCTTGGACTTGCGGGCCATCGCAAGGCGAATGGTCGTTGAAAGGGGAGTGAAAATAATTTTCATTGACTACATCGGATTGATTGGCGTTGAAAACGCCAACGCCAAGGTCTTCGAGGCCCAAAGCGAAGTTTCGCGCTCGCTAAAGGCTTTGGCCCGCGAATTGGGAATCCCGATTGTGGCCTTGTGCCAAGTGGCGCGCGACGCGGAAGGCAACGAGCCCAACTTGGCGCAGCTTAGAGGCTCTGGCTCAATCGAACAGGACGCCGACGTCGTAATGTTCCTGCACCGCGAGCGCCTTAAGGGCGACGAGCCGGCGCAAGAGGCCAAGCTCATCGTCGCCAAGCAGCGAAACGGCGCCACGGGCGAAGTTCCGCTTACGTACCTTCCGTCCTACACCAAGTTTGAGAACCGCGCCGGCGAGGACGACAACTAACGCTCGTTGCTTTTTGCGGCGCCTTGGGCGCTTAAGATTGTCAAGTCGCCCATGTTCAAGATTTGGGGGTTGCCCCTCGCGTCCGTCACCATGTAGCCCGCGGATGTCTTAACTATCGGCGAGGACGGGTTTACGGAGACTGGGCTCTTGACCTGAAGCTTCAAGTCCGGGCCGTACTTTCCCACAAAGCAGCCGTCCTTTTCCTTTACGACGACCAAATAGCTTCCGCCGTCCTCAAGCAGGACGGAATTGTCGGAAAGAATCTCTTCCGACTCCTTTATGATTTCAAGCGAGTCTTTGTCGATTAGGACAAGCTTCACGGCGCCCTTTCCGGAATTCTCTCCGGCCACGGCGACAAAACCGTCCGAGGCCTGGCTCATCGTTCGGCCCTTGATTACTTTTACAGGGCTTTGCTTTAGGACGGAACCGTTGGCCGCGTTGACCTTTACGATTTGGGAGTTGAGGCTCTTTTCGTCTGAAAGCTTAAGGCCGTATACGCTGGGCGCCGACTCCTGGGCCTTTTCTTGGGCGGCCACTACGGCCTGGTCCTTGGCGATTTCCTTGCGCTCCTCTTGGGCTTCGGCGGTCTTTTTGTCCGCCACGGCTTGCTCTTGTTCGGCCTCTTTCTTGGCCTCGTCCGCTTCCTGCTGGCTTTCCTGGGCCTTCTCTTCGGCGGCGGCTTCTTCCTCTTTGGCTTCCTCTACGGCCTTTTGGGCTTCCTTGGCTTCCTCCTGGGCTTTTTTGTCCTGGGGATTTTCGTCAGCCTTCTTCTGGGCCTCGTCAGCCTTCTTTTGGGCTTCCTTTGTTTCCTGTTTCTTTTGCTCTACGTTCTTCTTTTCCGCGTCGGCGGCCTTTTGCTTTTCGGTGGCCTGCTTTTGGGCCTCCTGGGCCTTTTCGCTTGCCTTTTCGGCCTCGCGCTCCTTTATGTCAACCATTTGCTTGCGGTCGTCGATGTTCTTTCCGTCTTCCTCTTTCATCGAGTTGACCACTTCCTTGTCGCTGATGACGCTTGTGTCAACCGCGCTAAGTCCGCCGGAAGAGTCCGATACCGGAATCACTATTTGCGAGGCGCCGGGCCATTCTGACCATTTTGTGGAAAGGCCGCACTTTTCGGCGGAAAGGTTGTTCAAAACAATGTCCTTGTACTTTGCCTTGAAGGCGTCAAGGTTCTTTCTGTAAACGGCGTTGTAGACCGTCACAAAGGTCGCGATTGTCTCCGCGTCCGCCTCGCTGTAGGAATAGGCGGCCGACAAGTAGGAGGCTATGATGTGGCGCAAGTTCCTGATGTGGTCGACTTCGGCGCTGGCGCCCAAAATCAAAATGTCGGCGTCAAGCTTTTCCTTCGCGTCCGGATCTATGGCGTGAATCACATAGTACTTCGCTTGGTTTCCCGCGTTGGCCGCCTTTTCGGAGTCGCGTCCGATTTCTTTTCCAAGGCTGGATCCGATGCCCTTGATGGCCTCAAGCGTGTCGACTCGGGCGTGGGGGCCGGTGTAGTTTTCAAATTCGATTGTCTGGCCTACAGACTTCAATTCGTCTTCGTCTACTTGGGCCGCAAAAAAGCTTGCGGCGGCAAATAAAAGAACCAATGCGGAAAGTCCAAATCTTTTCATCATACACTCCGTAATTTTCTATAATCAGAAAATTGATTTTAATATTATAGCGCTATAATTTTAATTGGGCAAGTTTTTCATAAACTTTTCGAGCTTCCTCTTTTGTGGAGGCAGGGTACTGGGGAAGCTGCAAATTTGACAGAATCTTGAGGCCTTTTTTGTAAAGGGCGGGGCGGCCCATGAAGCGGCAAATCGAATACAGGGCCTCGCACAGTTCCTTCAACAAGGCCTCTTGGCCCGGCTGGGCCGACTTGAACAAGGCCTCGACAGAATCCATCAAAAGGCCCCTCGGGTCGTAGCCGCACGCTTGGACGGATTTTAGCGCGGCGACCAAGACGCTTTCGTCCTTGGCGCTGTTGAGGACCCTTGAAAGCTTTGCGGCGGCGTCTTCCGAGCCGAACAATGAAAGCATGGAAATCGCGGCCGTTTCCTGCTCAAGCGAAAATGAAAAAAGCTCGTCGCCGCCTGCGCTTCCGATGGAGCCGCCCAAGCTGTTTTGGCTCATCCTCTTCTCAAAATAATCGTTTAAAATCCAGTCGGAATCATGCAGAAAAACTTTTTCGGCCTCGCCGTAGCCTCCGCCTTCCAGCCGCGCCCTCCGGCCCTTTGAGGCGGCTTCCTGAGCCCGCTTGTAGTCCTTGCTTTGGCTTTCATAAAAATGGCGGAAGCTCTTTCGTTTTTCGCCCTGGCCTTTGGCCGCCTGCGAGGCTTTGACAAAGCGCCAGCTTGCGACGCTCCAGTTTCTTGAAGTGAGGGTTATGTTTCCGTTGGAGCCAAAAAGGACGTAATCCCAGTTGAATTTTTTTGTCTTGGGCGGAAAGCGGGCCAGCCTGATTTTTTTTCCCGAATATGAGTAAAGGGCGGCGGAGTCTCCTTGGGCCAAGAAAATTCCGTCCAAAATTGCGTCCAAACTTTCAAGCGAACTTATTTCATTGACCGTGAAGGCGGCGTCGAGGACGGCTTTTTTTTCGTCCAGGACGGCCACCCTTGTTCCGCCGGAAACTTTTGAGGCGGCGACAATTTTTCCGGCCGAGCCGCCCTTGCAAAAAAGGACTTTTTGGCCAAGGCCCGAGTCCTTTATGAGCCACTTGGACTCGGCCTCGCCGCCGGACGCCGAGCAAAGGCCGACGCTTCCATCCGAAAAGGACAGGAGGACGCCGCCCTCAACGGAAAAGGCTCCTGTCACAAGGCCTGAAAAAACTATCCTTTCGATGGTTTCCCCAAAGGGGCCGACGCGCAAGGCGGCGCTTTTGGAGCCTTCCTCCGCCTCCAAAAAGGCCAAGACGCTTCCGTCGTCCAACTGGCGCGGCTCAAGGCTTGAGGAAAGGCGCTCCAATTTGGCCTTCCATTTTTGGATTCCGTTGATTCCAAAGCAGGCGGCGCAATCCTTTCCAAAAACTAATGTCCTTCCGTCGCGCAAAGGAAGGGGCGCAAAGGCCGCCTCAAAGTCCAAGGGCTTTTGCCAGAGGACAAGGCCGCTGGGATTTAAAAGGCAAAGTCGCTTGTTCCTTAAAATTACAAAGGCAAAGTCGTCCCGGTCAACGGCGGCAAGGGCCGTGGCGGAGGCAGGAAGGCCTTTTTGCCATAAAACTTGTCCGCTTTGCGTGAAGGCGTCGGCCATTTTTCCGTCCGCAAAGTCCATCCATCCGTAGGAGGTTTTTATAGGACGAGCCGCAAGCGCGCCGCTCAAAACGGAAAGCCAAGAGTAGGAGACTTTTCCCATGTCCAGGTCGGAAACAAGGCTTTCCTCTTGGGCCGCCGGCGCCCCGCAAAAAAGCATGGCCGCCGCAAAAAATGCTAGAAAGTTTCTGAACTTGTATGAAAAAAGATACATAAACTCTCCAAAACTGTCTACTTTAGGATACAAGTTAACAATGTTTCTAGGTGGCTGGTCTGCGGATAAAAGTCCAAAAGCCTTATGTCGCATACTTCGTAGCCGGCTTCCTGCAACTTTTGGATGTCGCGGGCCTGTGTGCTGGGGTTGCAGGAAAGGTATTTGACGACCGGCATTCCGCTTTGGCAAATCCAGTCCAAGGCTTCCTTTTCCATTCCGCTTCTGGGCGGGTCCACCACGGCGGCGTCTATTTTTCCAAGGCGCTCAAGCAGGGAGGAGGCGTGCTTTTTGGCGAAGTCGGCTCCGCTTATGCCGTAGCTTTCGTGGCCTTTTCCGGCCATGTTTTGCTCGGCAAAGACCATCGCGCCCCGGTTTCGCTCCACCATGACGACGTTCTCAAAGATGTCGGCCAAAAAGACGCTGAAAGTTCCCGCGCCCGAATAAAAGTCCAAGGCGTTCTTTCCGGAAAGGCCTTGCAACAGGACGGGAATCGTCTTTTCCAGGACTTCTATGTTGGACTGAAAGAAGCCCTGCGCGTCAAAGGCTATTTTCTTTCCCAAAAGCTCGATTTGAACCGGGCATTGCTCGTCCTGGCTTATTCCCTCAAAGCGCGGCCTTATGTACTTTTTTCCCCGCTTTTTCTTTTCCTTGGAGCTCATTTTTTTGTAGGCCTTTGGGCCGCCTTCTTTTTCCCGCTCAAGCGCGATGGAAAGGGCTGGCTCGGCCTTTTCGTTTCCAAAAAGCGTTCCGCGCCCCCTCGGCCTTTTGTCCATCGGAACTTCCTTGAACCATTCGTTTATCGGGGCGACGGCCACGGGGCAGTTGTCTATCGCCACGACGTCGTTTGTTCCCCGGCCTTCCATTCCGCCGTCGTGAAGCTGGAAGCGGCTCCTGTAGCCCAAGGGGGAGCCGGAGACCGTCTGTATTTTTGGAATCCTCACGCCGGCCCTTTCCATGAGCTCGGCCAAAATTCCCGCCTTAAGCTCCGTCTGGTAGGCCCAGTCAATGTGCATCAAGTTGCAGCCGCCGCATTTTCCGTAAAGGGGGCAGGCAGGCAAAACCCTTTTGGGCGAGGCTTCCAGGACCTTGACTATTTTGGCCTCGTCGTAGTCCCTGAAGCTTTGCGTTATCTCTATCTCAAGCTTTTCGCCGGGAACCGCGTAGGGCACGAAAACGTTTTTGTTGTCGATTTTGCCCATGCATTTTCCGCCAAAAATCATTTTTTCCGCTGTGATTACGCTTGATAAATTCATCGTAAAGTTATATTATCATATATTGAGCGGAGTTTCAATTATGACGACAAACAGTTTTTATCAAACAATGAAGGACGGAACGGAAATCCATGTAATGCGCTGGATTCCCGACGATGAGATAAAGGGCGTGGTCCAGCTTAGCCACGGAATGAGCGAGCACAGCCTCCGCTACGACAAAATCGGCTGCATTTTCGCGGAGAACGGCTGGGTCCTCTGCGCCCATGACCACCGGGGCCACGGAAAGACCGCCCAAAAGGCGGAGGCGGCCGGAAGCGGAAAATTCGGCTATCTGGCAGACAAGGACGGCTTTGACAAGGTGACCGACGACTTGCTTGAAGTCATCCTTAACCTCAAGGCGGACTTTCCGCAAAAAAAATGCTTTTTGCTGGGCCATTCGTTCGGCTCGATTGTTTCCCAAAATTTCATGGAAAAATACGGCGACGAGATTGACGGGGCCGTCCTTTGCGGAACGACGGGCCCCCGCCAAGGCCTTATGCGGGGCGCGAAAATCGTCTTTGGCCTGAACGCCCTTTTGCTCGGAAAAAAACACCGCTCGTCGTTGGACGCGCGGCTGGCCTTTTTCGGCTACAACTCCCGTGTTCCCCGGCCCAAAAAGCCTTTCTCATGGCTCAGCAAAAACGACTTCAACGTCCAGATGTACGAGGCCGACCAGTGGTGCGGAATCCTTCCCACCGCCGAATTCTTTTTGGAAATCGTCCGCGGCCTTTACAAGGTTCACCAGCCAAAGGCGATTAAAAAAATCCCCAAGGACCTTCCCGTTTACTTCATATACGGTTCCGACGACCCGGTCGGCAGCTATGGAAAGACGATAAAAAAGCTCATCGCCGAATACAAGAAAAACGGAATGGCCGACGTAGGCGAAAAAGTCTGGGCCGGCGACCGCCACGAGATTTTCAACGAGCTTGACGGCGACGAAGCGGTGAAAGACGTCATAAAATGGCTCTGCGACAGGGCGTCTTGACCCGCGGAAAATATATTGCCTAACAACAAAAAAAAACGCGTCTCCCAGTCTCGGTCGGCATCGCGAAATCGCTAGCTAGCGTCGCTACTCGCTGTCTGCGTCTTGAAACTATTAACTCCGCCGCTAAAGCGGCGGACGCAGACAGAGAGTTTTCGCAATGTCGCCCGCTCCTTTGCGACGCGTTTTTTTTATCGTTTACAAGCCCTTTGCCCGGGGCAAGTGGCGCTAAATTAGATAAAAAACGCGCGAAGGCGTCGGACGGTTGGCGGAAACTCTCATTTTGCCCCTGCCGCGTTATACGGCAGGCGTAAATAGTTACAAGGGGCAAAATGCGAGTAGCGACGATATCTAGCGGTTCCGCCAATCGTACGACAACTGGAAGCGTTTTTTGATTTACATACATTTTGCGTCTCTTGCTCCGGGCAAAGGGCGCGTCTTGACTTAGGGCCGCCTTTTTTGCTAGAATGGCCGCATTGTGTTGTACCGCTACGGAAAAGACAAAAACGGCCGTCCTGTAAAAAAGGCCATAGTCTATACAAAAGAAGAGCATAAAATACCGTTAAATAAAATAGACCTTGACGCCATAGGCGTAATCCGCCGCCTTAAGGACGCGGGCTTTTCGGCCTACATAGTGGGCGGAGCCGTCCGCGACCTTATTTTGGGCAACACGCCCAAGGACTTTGACATCACGACGGACGCCACGCCCTCAAAAATCAAGCGCATTTTTAGGAATTCCCGCATAATCGGCCGCCGCTTTAGGCTTGTGCACGTTTTCTTCGGCCCAAAAATATTTGAGGTCAGCACCTTCCGTTCCACCGCCGAAGGCTCAATCGGAAACGACTTCGGCTCGATGGACGAGGACGTCATGAGGCGCGACTTCACGCTGAACGCGCTTTACTACGACCCCCTGCAGGAGCAGGTTATTGACTACGTGGGCGGCGTCCGCGACATAAGGAAGGGAGCCCTAAAGCCCGTCATTCCCTTGGACAGAATTTTTGTCGAAGACCCCGTCCGAATGCTTCGCGCGGTCAAGTATTCGGCCACCACCGGCTGCAAGATGAGCTGGACTCTCCGCCATAAAATCAGAAAGTCGGCCAGCCTTTTGTCGCCCGTGTCTCCCTCGCGCCTGACGGAGGAAATGCTCAAGATAATCAACTCCGGCCACGCCTACGACATCGTGAGCGAAGCCTTGGACACGGACTTGTACATGGCCCTGCAGCCGTCCGCCACGGAATTCATGTTCAGCGACAAAAAGTTCGAGAAGTCCTACATGCAAAACCTAAAGCGCCTTGACGCGCTCAACGTTGTCGAAAAGGACGCCCGCCTTGGAAAAAAGCTGGCCTACTTGATAAAGGACTTCATCCTAACCTTGACCGACTGGAAAAGGGAAATAGAGAAAAAATCCTCCGCCGGCGAGCTTTACATAAAGACTTGGGACCAGTGCCGCCATTTTGTGCTTCCGATGAACCCCCAGCGCACGGAGCTGGAATACGCGATTAGAAGCGTCTTGCGCGAAATCGGCGTCAACATCCGCATTCCCAAGAACGACGGGCAGGGCGACGCCGAGGGCGGCTCCAAAAGGCCCCGCCGCCGAAGACGAAGGGCCCGCAATCCCCAAATCCGCGAAGAGTCCGACGCGCTCTGATTATTTTGTGATTTTGTCGATTATTATGCTCACTTCCTCAATCAAGATGCCGGTGAACTTTTCTATGTTTTCGATTATGTATTGCTGCAGCTTGTAGACCTCTCCGGTAAGCTGCTTTCCGAAGGGAACGTCGACGGTAATCGTGATGCGGTAGCCCCGCGAGTTTGTCTTTATCGTGATTTTTCGGACGCGGATGTTGGAGTCAAACTCGCCGACGCAGTGCATGGTCATTTGGGTGAGCGCCGCCTCCGAAATTGAGACGCGGCCCTTCTTTGAAAATTCCGGCGTCACAACCGACTTCTCAAAGACTTCCTTGCCGGAGCCTTTCCTTAAAATTTTTGACACGGGGCCGCTTTTGCTGAAGAAGACCTTGAGCGAATCGTAAAAAATTTTAGGATAGTTGCGCTTTATCTCAATCGCGGGAACCGGAATCACGTGCTTTCCCTCGATTTGCCTTGAGCGTATGGCCTTGTCTATTTCCTCCCGCGTCGCTATGTCCTCAATCTTTATTATGTTCTGCGGCGGCGGAAGCTGGAGGCGGGTGGCGATTTTTACGGCCATCTTTTCCGACGTTCCGATTAAAAGAATTTTCTTGAACTTGTTCTGCCTGATTTTAAGGGCTATTTCGTCGCGGCGCTCCTTGTCGTCAAAGACGGCCACGCGGACGGCTCCCATGTAGGTCTTTTCGCTCTTGGCCGACTTTCCGCCGATGATTTTGTCGTCGACAATCAAAAGGCCGTCGTCTATTATGGCGGAAATTCCGTATTTTTGGGCGAGCAGCTTTGCCTTGAAGCTTTTTCCTGTTCCGCTCTCTCCGACGAGGGCGTACACTTGAATGTTTTTAAATCTATTCAGCAAATCTGAAAGTTCCATCAAAATAATTCTAGCGCTAGTCATTAAAAAATGCAAGAAAATCTTGCGGAACTGGAGCCTCCAAAAGGGGCGGAAGGCCCAAGCCGTTGTCGGGAAACTCCATTCTCATCGAGCGCAAAAAAAATCTTTTTCCTTCGGAGCCGTAAGCCTTGTCGCCCAAAAGGGGAAAGCCGTGGAAGGCGCTTTGGGCCCGTATCTGCCTTTTTCTTCCGGTGAAGATTTGGTATTGGACAAGGCTTATTTCCTTGCCGCCAAAAGTCGCGGCCTTCAAGGGCTTGGCGATTGTCTTGGCCGCCGCGCCGTCGTCTTGGCCGGCCTGGGGAGTGAAAAAGCCTTCGCGCCTTTCTTGGACCGAAAGCCGGTCCTCCCATAGGCATTCTTTTTGCAGGCGGCCTTCGGCTATTCCCCAGTAATATTTTTTTATTTCATGCGACTTGATTTTTTCGCTAAACCAGCGAGCGCCGGCCATGGACTGCGAAACCGCCAAAAGTCCGCTCGTCCCCTTGTCAAGGCGGTGGAGGGGCGCGGGAACAAAGGCCAAGGCCGCCGTCTTTTGCCCCGCGAAATATTCCGCGACGGAGCCTTGCCCGTGGACGGAAACTCCCGCCGGCTTGTCGATGAAAAGCAGGTGCTCGTTTTTAAAGATGATTGGGTAGGGGCAGGGCGCCGCCTTTCGCTCTTCCGGCAAATTTTCGTCCGGAGCCAGCAGGAAGGCGGCCGCGGAAAGGACGTCGCCCTCTTGGGTAAGGCTTGAGGCCTGGGCCTTTTTTCCGTTCAGCTTAACGAGGCCCTTCCTTAGCGCGGCCAGGATTTCCCCTTGGGAATTTTTGGCCAAAAGGCGCCTTAAAAGCCTGTCCAGGCGCCTGCCGGCGTCGTCGGCCCCCAATGTCCATTCCTTCCGTTCCATGCCGCGCATTTTAGCGCAAAAGGCCGGGGCCTTCAACTCTTGAATAAGAAAATTATTTGCGCTATCATTGTAGAATGTTTTTAGGAAAAAAAGTTTTTGCGGAAATTTTCTCAAATCCAGTTTTTTTGGCTTGTTTGTTCAGTTGGTTTTCCGCCCAGTTCATAAAGACGGTGATAGGACTTTTTTCCGGAAGAATACATTCCCTCAAAGCCTTGGCGGAAACCTTGATTTGGAGGACGGGAGGCTTTCCCTCAAGCCACACGGCCCTTGTGACCACGCTGACAACTTGCGTCGGCTTCAGGTCGGGAGTCTCAAGCGACATCTTCATGCTTTCCTTTTGTTTTTTGATGGTCACAATCCGCGACGCGCTCGGAGTCAGGCGCTCGTCCGGCCTTCAGGCCAGAAAGCTCAACGAACTTGGAAACGAACTTTCGGAAAAGAAAGTCATAGACTACAAGCCCATCAAGGAGATTTTGGGCCATCGTCCGATGGAAGTGGCGTTTGGCGCGATTCTCGGCTTTTTCATAGGGCTGGGATTCGCGGTTTTATAAATTATGGAGCGCTTAAAAAATTTCGCCGCGCCGGCCTTGTGCGCCTTTTTCATTCTTCTCGCCACGTTCCTTTTAAAAAGCGCCCCCAGCTCAAAATTGTGGAAGTCGTACACAACGCTAAGCGTTCCCGTCCAGACCGACGCCTCTTTGGTCGACAAGGTTTTGGCGGAGCAAAACTGTTCCGGCTTCGTGGCTCTTGAAGGCCAAATTTCGGAAAGCGCAAGCGACTACGAAAAGCGCAAGAGCCTTTATTTTTTTGACAAGGAAAAAAATTACAGGCTTTGCTACGTTCCGGACTCTTCGGCTAAGGCCGCGGAAAGGGCCGCCCAAATTTTGCAAGCCAATTTTCACGTCAACGCCTTTTTGGGAAGCAAGGCCAGCTTCTCTTATTTTCCGCTCTTGGTTTGCCTCGCGGCTTTTTTCGCCTTTTTGCCTTTCGCCGAGAACAAGGCTATATTTTCCGTGGCCGCGGCTCCCGGCGTCTTTTATTCCTTTTGCAATCCTTTTTACGCGGCGGCGGCGGCGATTTGCCTTGAGCTTTACGCGCTTTTTCTTTGCCAAAAGTTGTGGAGAAGGAAGGGCGCCGCCAAGGCCCTTGTTGAAAACTTTTACATAGCGCTTTTTTTTGCGGCCGCGCTTTTAGTTTCCTTTGCCGCCGGATTTAAAATGGGCGTTTTGTTCGCGTTCAATTCGCTTTGCTCGATGAGCCTGGCGCTTTTGCTTTTCAACTGCGAGGTCAAGAAGGAAAAAAACGCCCGCTTCCTTCCGGTCTACATCAGAAGCGCCAAGAGGGCGGCCGCGATGACTTTGGAAAGCCTCAAAAAGGCCTTCTTTGTTTCCGCCGAAATATTTTTGCTTTTCGTCTTTCTTATGACCGGAACGAACTTTCTTTCTTCCGGCGCCAAGAGGGGCTTGTTATTTCCCGCTCCAAAAGAGTATAATGAAAACGACAGGGACTTTCCCACTTTGGAAGACTACTTTGTCGAAGTGTGGAACAAGGCCGCCTCTCCTTACAGGTCGCTCAACAAAAAATATTCAAGCGTTCCGGCGGAAGGCGAAGTCATAGAGATGACCCACTACGAAAAGACCGGCGACGGAATAAAAAGCAGGCGGGAACTTTTGCTCACTTACGACAAGTCATTTAAAAGGGACGCCGCTCTTGCCCTTGAAAAGTCGGACTTTCCTTGCCTTGAAAAAGTTTGGAAGGCTCAGGGAAGGCAGTTTTCCACGGCGTACTCCGCCGGCGGAAGCGAAAACGCTGGCTTTGGGATTGCGGCCGCCTTGCTAATCGCCGCGCTTCTTCCTTTTTTTGCGGCGTTGCGCTATATTTTTGTTTTACGACGAGGAAATTATGAGGCTTGATTACACCGTTAAGAAAAAAGACATCGTTCAATCCGTCACCACCGCTTTTTTGCCTCGAAAAGTTTTGATTCCGCTAAACCAGGAAAGCGGCGTTTTTTGCGCGCCCTTGGTCAAGCCCGGAGACGTCGTTCAGGAAGGGCAGGTGATTGCGGAGGACTACGCCAACTCGGAATCGTCAAAAATTCATTCGTCGATTCCCGGCGTCGTCCAAGGAATCGCAAAACGGCCTGAATACGACGGCCGCTCCGGGGACGCGATTGAAATAAAATTGAGCGGCCGCTTTTCCCACACTGGAAAAAACGCCAGGGTCTACGACTGGCGCTCTTGGGGCGGGCCTTCAATCTTGAACAGAATCAACGCGCTTGGAGTGGTCAACGCTTTTTCAATGCGGAAGGCGAGGTCGCTTTCCGCCGACATAAAGGCCGCGATGAAATTTTCGGACACAAGGGTTTTTGTCCGCCTTTATGACGAAGACCCGTCTTGCCAAACGGACTCAACCCTGGCCAAGAGCTGCTTTGAAAAAGTTTTGGCTGGAGTTGAAATCCTTAAGGAAATAATGAATCCCGGAGAGGTCGTCTATGTCCACGACAAGAACGACGCTCAAGTCCAAGTGAAATTTATCGGGCTCAAGGAAGACAAGACAAACCTTTTTCTTCCGATGGACACAAAAAACTATCCCTGCGGAAAGGAGTCTTCCATCGCCGCGCGCTTCAAGAAAGTTTTCAAGCGGCCTGAGTCGGAAAAAAGCTTGATTCAAAGCTCCCTCTTCGTAGACGCCACGACTCTTTCGATTTTTTCCGACGCCTTGGTTTACAACATGCCGGTGGAAAGGGTCTACGTTTATGTCAGCGGAGACTGCCTCAAGTCCAGCGCCGTCCTCAAGGTTTGCGTCGGAGAAAGTTTCGGAAGCCTTGCCAAGCAGCTGGGCCTGGAGCAAAAGAAAATCGGTAAGATTGTCGTCAACGGCCTTTTGCGCGGCTTTTCGGTTCCGTCGTTGGACACGCCGGTGTCAAAGTCGGTCAAGAGCGTCGCCTTCATTTCAAAGGGTGACATCGCGGACTATTCAAGCGCCATCTGCATCGGCTGCGGAAGCTGCCGCGCCTCTTGCCCCGCAAAAATTTATCCGGACATAATTTACAAGCACGTAGTCAAGTCGATAAAAACGCCCCTGGATTTTATCCGCTCAAGCCTTTTGTGCATTGAATGCGGAGTTTGCGATTCGGTTTGCCCGACAAAGCTTCCCTTGAGCGAAATCGTAAAAATTCTAAAGGACAAGCAAAATGTACAATAAGGTATCAACAGCTCCGTTCACAGACTTTACAAGGTCAACCTCCCTTAGAACTTTCCTGTATTGGGCTGCCCTTTTTCCGCAAATCGCGGCGCTCGCGATAACCGGAAGCTGGCGCTCGCTTGCAATAATCGCTTGCGCGGTTTTGGGAGCCGCCTTAAGCCAGTTGAACGGCTTTTTTGACAAGACAAAGATTAGGATGAACGTGGCGCATTCGCTTTTGGCCGGAACCTTGGTGGGCTTCTTTTTGCCGCCGGAATATCCGCCGGCGAGCGTCTTTTTCATCACTTTCATATTCATGTATGTCACAAGAAGCGTTTTTGGCCCTACGGGAGTTTCTTGGCTTAATCCGGTCGCCATTACAGTCATAGCGGCGTGGTTCATCGGCAGGGTGTCGTTCGGCGGCTTTTTCATTTCCGGCGCGGACTTGTCGGCAAAGAATCCCTCGATGGCCTTGATTGACGGCGCCATGCTTACAAACGGAATCGACGAAAAGATAACGCTCTTCTTGAACGACACGGTTTTCCGCCTTTTCAACGTTTCGATTCCAAACGGATACGTGTCCCTTTTCTGGGACAACCACGCCGCCATTCCGGCCTTTAGGTTCACGTTCCTTACGATGCTCGCGTCGTTGTTTTTGTTCGCCTTTGACTTCAAGAAGCCCGAGATATCCTTGTCCTTCATTTTTCTTTACTTGGCGCTCGTAAAATTTGTCTCGCCGTTTTTTACCGGGGCGGCGCCTATGGGCGGAGACGCGCTCTTGGCCTTGCTTTCCAGCGGACTTTTTTTCGCCGCGACATTCGCGTTTCAATGGCCGGGAACGATTCCTTCGACGGTCCAAGGAAAATGCCTGCTGATAATTTTCTCCGCGATTTTCGCGTTCATCTTTTGCGGAGCGGGCGCTTCGCCGGTCGGCGCGATGGCAACGACGCTTTTCGCCAACTTGATTTCGCCCGCCTTGCAGGTAGTTGAAAACAGAAGCATCCGAAAAAGGCTGGCGTCTTTGCTGGATGAAAAACTTGGGGAGCGGCGGCAATGAACGAAGGCGCGAAAAAACAATTGGTTCAAACCGGTTTCTTCACAGGAATCGTCATCATGTTCTTTTTAATTCTTTCGCTTTTTTCAGTTCTTGGAAGAAAAAACTGGGAGCGGGGCTTGCGGGCCGCGGCGGAAGACGTTTTGCCGGCCGACGAATGGCAGTGCGGAAAGCTTTTGAAAATTGAGTCTAATTTCAGCGTGAGCGCGGCCTGCTTTGAGCTTTCAAAGAAAAACGAGGGCTCAAAAAAATTCCGCGCGGTGATTGTCAGAATCGCAAGCTACTTGGGGCCTCTTCCCGCGGTCTTTGTCTGCAAGGACGGCAAGGCGGAATTTATGGGAATCGCGTATTTCAAGACTTCCCTGTCGCAGGCCTTTGTTGACGGAAAGGACGACAGGCAGCTTCTTTATTGGAAAGGCGTGGCGGAAGGCATCGCCTTGGAGGCGGAAAAGGCAGGAGCGGAAAAATGAAAAAAAATTTATACTTTGTGTTCATAGCGGCTTCATTCGCGCTTTTGGTCTCCGCTCCGGGCCGCTTGGCTTACGGGCTTCCTTTGATAATTGAATTGAACTTGCTCGCGATAGGCGCGACGGCCTTCAACAGCTTGATGAAAAAAATCAACTTGGGCGCCCTGCATGACATTTTGACATTGTCGTTCATAATTTTCCTGACAATATTGTACAGGCAAATCTTGGTTTTGTATTCGCCGGTTTTGGCGCTTGCGTTAAGCTTCACGCTGTACTTGCCGGCCGTCTCGGCCTTTTTGCTGGGAAGCGTCTACTCAAGCCAAAGCGACTCCACGGCGAAGAACGCCGCGGTTTGCGCCAAGTTCAGCGTTTTCGCCTTTTTGTTCTTCTTTTTCCGCGACGTATTTGGCTACGGAACGCTAAGCCTTCCGGCGCCAAACGCAATCAAGGAAGTCTTCTTGTTCGACTCGTACAAGACGTCGCTGCTTTCTTTCTTCGCCACAATTCCGGGCGCCTTGCTGATTCTCGCGCTCTTGATGTCCGTCCTGCTTACGGCGCAGACAAGAATGATAGTGATTGAAAAATCGGAGGCCGACAATGAGAATAATTGACTCCCTCTTGTTTTACACCCTGTATTGCTCGGCGGTCCTTATTTACGGCGTTGGAATCTTGCAGGAGGCCGAAACAAGCGTCTCAAGGAAAAAGACCGCGCAGACGGCCCTTAAGTCGTTCGCCTGCGCCTTGGTCACAGTCTCAATCACATACGCCATCACAAAGCTGCTTTTGTCGCCCTTGGGCTTGACGGAACTGTATCCGCTCGTCGCGCTTTTGCTTTGGACGGCGTTCAGCGTTTTCTTTGAGATAATGATGCAGCTGACAAGCAAAAAGCCCTCCGCGGAATTCGCTGTGTCATACCTTTCCGCCTTGCTGGCCCTTAACGAAAGCTCCAACCTCATGGGCGCCATTGTCATTTGCGTTTGCTGTCTGGCGGACTACTACCTTTTGGTTCCAATCTTGTATTCGTTTACAAGCAAAATCGCGAGCGCTCAAAACACGGACTCTTTCAAGCAAAAAATAGCGGTCTTTTTGTGCATGATGGTTTTGCTGTTGGCGCTGTACGCGCTTAACATCTCTTGGATATACGCGGGCGTTGAAAAATGGTTCTAAAAATATTTTTGGCAATTTTGTTCTTAATCATAATTTGTCTCTTTGTGGCGATGATAGCCAACATCTTTTTGCCGGCCGTCAAAAAGCAAATTTTGCAAAACACGGACTTGATTTTTTCTCCGCTTGAAAAAAACTACATTTTCAGGAACGTCGACAGCGCCGTGCCTGTTTCCGACAAGAGGGCGGTGGTCTTGTGCGACCCTAACAAGGAAAAAATCCAAAGGCTCGACTTTAACGGCATAAACAACTGCGCCCTGATAGCGAAAATGTACGGCTCTCTGACCCAAAACGAGCATGACTGCATTGGATTCGGCGACTGCGCCGGCGCCTGCCCAAACAACGCCATCGTCATTAAAAACGGAACCGCCATCGTGACCAACGAATGCTGCGGATGCGAAACTTGCGTCGCGGCTTGCCCCAAGGGCCTCATAGCGATGGTTCCCAAAAAGCAAAAGTCAATACAATACAAAAATGACGGGGAAAACGAGCATATTATCGAAATTCCTGTAAAAAAAGACTTTAAATTTTGGCGGAATTGGTATAGAATACTAAAATAGCATAAATGTCCACCCTTCAGATTTGCCTTGGCTATGCGGGCCGGGCCACAGAATTTCAAGACGACTCCTCGTATCAAGCGGCGTATAAAAGCGTTTACAAGCCGTTGGGCTCCATGCTGTTCGCCAACCCGCAATTGAAATTCTCCTTTTTTTTCACAGGCCAGCAAATCGAATGCTTTAAAAAGAAAAACCCGGAATTCTTGGACTTGATAAAAAACCTGATTTCAAGAAAGCAAGTTGAGCTTGTCGGCGGCGGCTACTACAATCCGCTTTTCCCCTTGATTCAGCCTGCGGACCGCGCCGCGCAAATCGAAAAGCTGACCCTTTCGTTAAGGCAGAACTTTGGAAAGCGGCCTAGGGGCATTTACCTTTTCTGCGACAGCTGGGATCCCTCGCTTGTCTCAACCTTCAGCGCGACGAACATGGAATACGCCTTCTTGGACTCAAGCCTTTTGCAGCCCAAAAAAGACGTTTTTTTCCCAATCGTAATGAACAACCTTGGCAAGTCCATAATCATTCTTCCCGTTGAAAGCCGCCTTGCGCCAAACGGCAAGGAAAGCGGAAAAAATTATTTTGGCCGCGTTTTCAAGGCCTACAAGGAGGCCGCCGACGGCGACGAGGAAAACGCATTGGCGGCAAGAAGCCTTTCGATATTCTTCGACAAGGACACAATCGCGCCTTTGCTGGACGAGCAGTGGAGGGCGGCGCTTGTCGATTGCGTCGAAAAAAGCGGGGAGTGCCGCTTTGAGCTTCCCTACAATTGCGTAAAAGAGGCGGACGTGTTGATTCAAACTTTCATACATTCCGGAATCAACAAAAAAATCGCGCGTTGGTGCATTACGCCCTATGAAAGCGTGGAGCCCCAGGACAAGTATCCGGCAAACATTTACGATTACTTGCAAGTCTACAAGACAAGCCTGTCTCTTTTTGACCGAATGATGAACGTCAGCATGTTGGTCAACCAGTGCCACGGCGACAAAATGCGAAAGAACGCCGCCAGGGACAGGCTGCTCGCGGCCCAAAGCGGCGAGGCGTACGTCTGCCGCTCCTCAAGCGAATTGGCTTCGTTTACGGAACGGCAAAACGCCTACAAAAACTTGATGGAAGCCGAGCGCCTTGTCCGCGAATGCTCGTCATTCAAGGAGTCCGTCACAAGCTACGACTACAACGGCGACGGCTTCAACGAATACATTTGCCGCTTGGAAAAATGCAACGTTTGCGTAGGCGCGTCCGGCGGCTCGATTTTTGAGCTTGACGTCCTCAAGGCAAGCGGAAACTACGCGGACAACCTTTCCCGCGCCAAAAAGTACGACGGCCTTGACGACAACTACTTTAGGGGAATTTTCGTAGACCACCTTTTTGAGGACGACGAGGCCAAGAAGTATTGCAGGGGAGAGCCTTGCAGGAACGGAATGTTCTCCGCCAAGCGCTACAGGGAAGTTTTGTTCTCAAGCCAAAGGCAAGAGATTCATTTCGAGACAAAGACAAAATTTTCAACCCTCGACCAGCCGATTCTCTTGAAAAAGAATTACATCATAAAGTCAAACGGCATCACCGTCCAATACATTCTAAAGAACGAAGGCCCCATAGCCGTGCAAGGAAAGTTCGCGGTCGAGTCAAACTTCGCCGAGCTTGACTTGCTCAACCCCAATTACAAGCCTTACAACATCGAGATTGCCTCAGGCCAAAGCATAATCAACGGAACTTCGGCGGCGTCTTGCGCCGACAAGATTCCTGACGGGCTCGCGCAAAAGGCGGCGGCCGTTCAAATAACGGACTGCAACTCAAACGTGTCTTTCACGTTCATGCCCAACGAGGAGGCGGGGGTGACTTACTTCCCGGTCACGTTCAAGCGCAGGAACATGGACACCGACATCCTTCAAAACGAAAGCCGCACCTTTGTCACCGCCTTCATTTGGGACGTCGATTTGGCCGCCGGCATGGAAATTGAAAAGACAATCAGCCTGACAATAACCCACACGCGAAAGCGCCGCAAATAAATTTTCAAAATATTGGCAAAAAGCCCTTGACACTTTTCCCCAAAAAGAATAAAATGCTACTCACGTTTCAAGAAACGTATGCTGCCTTAGCTCAGCTGGTAGAGCACGTGATTTGTAATCTCGGGGTCGTGGGTCCAAATCCTACAGGCAGCTTTTTTAGGGGAGTTTCCCGAGTGGTCAAAGGGGACAGACTGTAAATCTGCTGGCTAAGCCTTCGTAGGTTCGAATCCTTCACTCCCCATAAAAAAAATATTGCGCTTTGTCTGACAATAACTGCTTTTATAAAAACGGTCTTCGCTTTGAATGCCAAAGGTGCTCCGATTGTTGCAGAATTTCCCCCGGCGTCGTTTATCTTTCCAAAAATGATTTGACAAGACTCGCTCAATGGTTTAAAATCAAGGAAGAGGATTTCATAAAAAAATATTGCCGTTGGGTTCAATATTACGGAAATCAAGAAGCTTTGGCTCTGCTGGAAAAAACTAACTACGATTGCGTCCTTTGGGAAGGCGGCGGCTGCAAAGCCTACGGCGCCAGGCCTGTCCAATGCTCAACCTATCCCTTTTGGTCTTGGGTTTTAAAAAGCAAGGACGCTTGGCTGGACGAGGCTAAAAGCTGCAAGGGCGTCAACAAGGGCCCTGTCCGTCCGTATGAAGACATCGAAGGGCAAAAGTTTTTGTACGAACACAACCTCCCCATTACCAGGGATTTGGAGATAGAGTTTTGAGAGTTATTTTTTGGGGAACGCGCGGCTCCTTGCCGGCCCCTCTTTCCGCGACGGAAGTTCAAGCTAAGATAAACGCCGCTGTCATGCGCATAAAAAGCTCCGACTTGAAGGACGCGGACACAAGACAAAAATTTTTGGCGACTCTCCCGCAAAGCATTTACGGCACTACCGGCGGAAACACTCCTTGCGTCCAAATAATCTCAAAAAGCGGCGAGGAGCTTATTCTTGACGCCGGAACCGGAATCCGCGCTCTGGCGGAAAAATCCGCGCCTCCGGAAAACAAAAAATACACGCTCTTGCTTTCCCACATGCATTGGGACCACATCCAGGGCTTTCCGTTTTTTTCGCCGATTTTCAACCCGCAATACACTTTTGACGTTTACTCTCCGTTCAAGAACATGGCCGAGTCATTGGCCCGCCAAATGAGGCCGCCGTTCTTTCCCGTAGAATTCAGCGCGATTAAGCAAAGGATGAATTTTTTTCTCATAAGCCCCGGAACGGAATTTGAGGCGGCCGGCGTAAAAATCAATTGCTGCAAAATGTGCCATCCAGGCGCTTCGTATTCATATTCCATCCAGGAAAACGGAAAGAAATTTGTTTACGGCACGGACATCGAGCTTTACATAGAAAACGCCTTCAAGGACGCCGTCGCCAAAGAGGTTTTCAAGGACGCCGACGTCGCGGTTTTGGACTCCCAATACACGCTGGGGGAGGCCGTGGAAAAAATCAATTGGGGACATTCCCCCTTTGCCTATGCGGTTGACTTTGCAGCCCAAATGGGAATAAAATCCTTGTACCTTTTCCATCATGACCCTTCGCATTCCGACAAAAAGCTTGAGTCGATTTTAAATTCGGCCAGATGGTATTCTAAGTACATAGCCTCCACGTCCGTAAATGTGGACTTGGCTGTCGAGGGAACGGAGATAGAGCTGTGATTCAAGATGACTTTGTCTTGACATATAATTTTTCTTGCAGGGAGATAAAGGCCTTCGCGGACTTTTTTCGCGAGCGCCAAAACATGATTCCCCGCGAGCTTTTCGCCTTTGCAAAAAGCGCGCAAGAAAAGGCCTACGAATGCATGACGATAGATGAGGTTGAAAAAAGCGTAAAAAATGAAAAGTAAAAACACTGCAAAAGCTATTTTTGGCATCGCGATTGTTTTAGCCGCCGCCGTTTTGGGCGGATTTTTTTGCGTCAAAAGCTCGTTGAGCGCCCTAGACGCGCCCGCTTTTGAAAAAACTTTCCGCCTAAAAATAGAGAAGGGCGCGTCGGCAAAAAAAATCGCCGAGCTGCTTGCCCAAGAAAAAATAATAAAAAACGACAAAATATTTTACCTTCTCGCGCGCTTTCCAAAAATCGCGGCCGCGCTGACAAGCGAAAGCCCTGAAATTTTTTGCGTGAAAAGCGGCGTTTGCGACCTTAAAAGCTCGATGGACGCGGCGGCCCTGTACAAGGAGCTTTCCGCCGGCCGCGAGGAGCTGACAAAAGTTTCGATTCCCGAAGGGCTGACGATTTCAAAAATAGCGGTTCGCCTTGACAAGGCGGGAATTTGCCGCGCCCAGGACTTTGTGAAGGCCGCCGCCGGCATGGAAGGCTTTTTGTTTCCCGACACTTATTCCCTGGCGCCGGACAGTCCCGCGGAAAAAGTCGTAAAAATCATGGCGGACAATTTTTACGAAAAAATAAAGGATTTTGCGCCGCTTTTTAAAATCGCCTCGGACAAAAAGGAATTGCAAAAGACCGTGACGCTGGCGTCGATAATCGAGCGCGAATACCGTTCGCCGGACGAGGCTCCGTTAATCGCAAGCGTCTTCACAAACCGCATAAAAAAAGGAATTGGCCTTTATTCCTGCGCCACGGTCGAGTACGTTGTCACGGAACTTTTGGGCCGGCCGCATCCTGACATCATAACTTACGACGACTTGAAGATACAAAGCCCTTACAACACATACATAAACGCGGGCCTTCCGCCGGCTCCGATATGCAATCCCGGCCTTGTGGCGCTAAAGGCCGCCGCGGAGCCCGCGCAAACGGACTTCTATTACTTTCAGCTTATGGACGAAGCGGCCGGCCGCCATGTCTTTACAAAGACCCTTTCCGAGCATGTCCAACAGGGCGCGATATTCAAGACAAAGAAGGCGTCCCGCTGATGTCAGGCCGAATTTCCCAAGACACGATTGAAAGGATAAGGCAAAGCGCCGACATAGTTTCAATCATAAGCAACTACACAAACCTCACTCAAAAGGGAGCCCAGTACTGGGGCTGCTGCCCCTTCCACAACGAAAAGACGCCGTCCTTCACGGTCGACCCGATAAAAAAATTTTACCATTGCTTTGGCTGCGGAGTCGGCGGAGACGCGGTCAAGTTCCTGATGGAAATGGAAAAGCTTTCCTATCCGGAAGCCCTGCAGGAATTGGCGAAAAGACACAACATCGAAATAACCTACGAGGGCGGCTCCTTCGTTCCCCAAAAAAAGGACGACGACCTTGACACAATCAGGGAAGTTTACAACCGCATCACAAGCACCTTCCATTATTTTTTGACCCAAACGCCGCAAGGAAAAAGCGCCTTGGAATACATAAAGGGCCGAGGCTTGACCGACGAAACGCTCGCAAAATTCAAGCTGGGCTACGCGCCGGCCGACCGTTTTTGGCTCAAAAAATTTCTTAAGGAAAAAAATTATTCCGACGCCTTTTTGGAAAAGACCGGCCTTTTCAGCAAAAAATATCCCGACCTTTGCATTTTCGCGGGCCGCCTTATATTTCCGATTTTTGACAGGAAGGGGGAGGCCGTCGCTTTTGGCGGCCGCATCTTGGGAGACGGCGAGCCGAAGTACCTGAACTCGCCGGAGCTGGCGCACTACCACAAGCGGGAAACCTTGTACGCCTTCAACTTTGCCAAGAACGCGATTCACCAGCAAAAGACGGCGATTTTGTGCGAGGGCTACATGGACGTAATCGCCTACCACCAATGCGGCGTCAACATCGCCGTGGCTCCGCTTGGCACAAGCCTTACCGAGCAGCAGCTGAAAATCCTGCAGGGCTTTTGCGACACAATCCTCTTGTCCTTCGACTCGGACGGAGCGGGGCAAAAGGCCACCAAGCGCGCGATTTTGATGTGCCGGCAGTTCAATCTTACGACAAAAATAATCCGCCTTGAAGGCGGCAAGGATCCGGCGGAAATTATGATAAAATTTGGCGCGGAGACCTTGACGAAACAAGTTCAAAATGCTATACTAGACAGTGATTTTCTGTTGTCTAAAATAAAGGCGCAATATCCGTCGGAGTCTCCGGAAGACAAAACAAAAGCCGCCTTGGCTTTCTTTCCGTACGTTGATTCGCTCCAGTCGGACATACAGAAAGAGTCAAGCCTTGACCAATTGGCCAGGGCGTTTAATCTTAAGCCGGAGGCCGTCCGAAAAGACTTTAACAATCGCAGCCAAGCGCGCTCGCGTCTGGAATCAAGGTCAAAAGAGCCGGAAGGCGCAAAAAAACAGGCGGTTAAGCTAAACGCCGAAGTTCGCGCCGTTTTGGCAGTCCTTTCCAATCCAGAAGAATATGTAAAAATGCGCGCGGAATTGACGAGCGATGACTTTGAAGACCCCTTGGCAAAAGATTTATTCATAAAAATGGAGGAGCGTTACAAGCAGGGCAATTTGTCCTTCATGTCTGTCATAGAGCAGTGCGGGGAAGACGTCCAGCGGTTGGTTACCGCGGTTACCGCAAGCGGAGAGTTTTCAAAAAAAGAAAGCCAAAGCGAGGCGGATTGGACGGAAATTATTGACCGCGTGGTTTTGGACAGCATAAGGCTTATCAAAAGGAACGCATTGGAGCGTCAACGGAAAAAGTTGAACGAACGCTTACGGGACTTTACGCCGACCACTTCCGATGATAAAAATTACCTGGACACGCTAGTCTCCGAAATTTCGCAGTTGGACATAAAAATTCAACGGCAAAAAATGTAAGGAAAAAAAATGGATAAAGAAGAGCTTGACTCTTTGCTTCAAAAAATTACTGAAAAGGGCAAAAAAGAATTTAATTGGGACGAAATCGCCGACATTCTCGGCCAAGAAGTTGTCGGAGACCAAGAAAAAAGCGAAGCCTTGATGACGGAGCTTGAAAGGCGCGGAATTCTCATACAGGAAGAGATTCCGCCGGATTTGCCCGACGACGAGGACGAGGACAACCTTGTCGTTGACGACGAGGACGCCGACATCGCAGAAGACCAAGAGGCCAAAATCGCCGAGCAGGCCGAAAAAGAGGCCGCCATTCCGGCCAAGAAGCGCTTGGTAAGCTCCGACAAGGACGGCGCCAACACTGACGACCCGATTCGCCTTTACTTGCGCGACATCGGAAAGGAAAACCTTCTTACCGCCGAGGAAGAGGTTGTCCTTTCCAAGCAAATGGAAAGCGGCGAAAACATCATAAAAGACGTCATAAAAGGCTCCGGCAAGTTGATTCCGGAATTCTTCACGGTGGCGCAAAAGGCTTTTACAAGAATTGACCTTCATGAGCCCGGCCGCCCCCGCAAGGAAATCAACGAGGAGATGGCGGAAAAGCGCAGGCTCAAGTCGGCCTATTCCGACTGCCTTAAGCCGATTCTTTCGGAAATCAAGCAGTACATGCTTTTGAAACGCCAGCTTTTTGAGCTTGACTCAAACGTCAAGATTTTGGAAAACAAGGACATCCTTAAGCTTCAGAAAAAAATCATCCCTTACTTGCAAAAGGCCGACATCCAGACCGAGGAGTTGGAAAAATTCTCGGCGGA
The DNA here is from genome assembly GCA_946411505.1 of uncultured Treponema sp. GTDB lineage: Bacteria > Spirochaetota > Spirochaetia > Treponematales > Treponemataceae > Treponema_D. Next base: position 225,258 of record CAMKEG010000001.1, read on the forward strand.
ATTCATCGACGCCAAGCAAAAAATTGAGGAATACCAGCACAAGCAGGAAAAGCGCATGAAGCAGCTGCGGGTCAAGGATTCCGCGGACTTGCGCCGCCTTGGCCGCCGAATCGCCATTAGAAGCGAATGCTCAAAGCTTGAAAAAGAGCTTGGCATGAACGCCGACGACATCCGCGACGTTTATTCGCAAATCCAAAAGATTGAGCGCCGCTTGGTCCGCCTTGAGTTTGAGTTTGAGAACAGCATTGAGGACATCCTCAACATGGAAAAGGAAATCCAGCGCGGACGCAAGATGATGGAGGCGGCCAAAAACCACTTGATAAACGCCAACTTGCGCTTGGTCGTGGCCATCGCAAAAAAATACACCAACCGCGGCTTGCAGTTCTTTGACCTTGTTCAGGAAGGAAACATCGGCCTTATCAAAGCCGTGGAAAAGTTTGAGTACCGCAAGGGCTACAAGTTTTCGACATACGCCACTTGGTGGATTCGCCAGGCCATCACGCGCAGCATTTCCGACCAGGCGCGCACGATTCGCGTTCCTGTCCATATGATTGAGCAAATCAACAAGGTTGTCCGCGAAAGCCGCAACTTGATGCAAAAGCTTGGCCGCGAGCCCAACGACGACGAAATCGCCCAGCAGCTTGGCTGGCCGGTGGCCCGCGTCAAGACCGTCAAGAACGTCGCGCGCGAGCCGATTTCCCTTGAGACTCCGATTGGCGAGGAAGAGGATTCTTTGCTCGGCGACTTCATCGAGGACAAGGAAGTTGAGAATCCCGCCAACCAGACCGCCTACACGCTCTTGCAGGAGCAGTTGAGAAGCGTTCTTTCCACTTTGCCTCCAAGGGAGCAGGAAGTTTTGAAGATGCGCTTTGGCTTGGAGGACGGCTATTCGCTCACTTTGGAGGAAGTCGGACTTTACTTCAACGTCACCAGGGAACGCATCCGCCAGATTGAGGCCAAGGCCTTGAGACGGCTCCGCCACCCAAGAAGGGCGACAGGCTTGAGGGATTACATCGAGATATAATCTTTTGCAAGGGCCGGGAGCCCTTGCAATTACTTTTATTTTATTGTATATTTTTTAGAATTAAGGCAAGGGGAATGTCAAATGGAAAAAACACTTGATATGTCGAAAGTTTTTGACAATTTGGAAAAGCTTCAGGGAATTTTGTCTGAAAAGTATCAGGTTCAAAGAAAAATCGAAGAAGTGCCCAAACAGTTGAGCTCGCAGGAAGAGCTTCTTTCACGTTTGAAAAAGGAATACATCGAAAAGAATTCCAAATACGAGGAATTGAAGGAAAAGGTCGACGCCATAAAGGAAGAGTTGGAGGAAGCCGTAAAATCTCGCGAAGCGGGAGAGAAGGGCATGGACAACATTTCCACCCACCGCGAGTACGAGGCGCTTGAAAAGCAGATTTCGGAAGCCAGCGCCAAAGAGGCGGACTTGCGAAAAGAGCTTCAGAAAGAGGAAAAATATTTCGCCGAATTGGACGAAAACATCAAGGCCGACGAAAGCTGGATAAAGAGCCAGGAAAAAGACTTGAACGAAGCCCGCGCCTCTTTGGACAAGGAAACCAGCAGCCTTAAAAAACAGTTGGCCTCATTGGAAAAGAAAGAGGACGCCATCGCGCCCAACGTCGATCCTGAAATCAAGTACAAGTTTGAACGCATAATTCAGCGCAACAACGAAGGCATCGTTTACGTCAAGAACGGCGTGTGCGGCGGCTGCCACATGATTTTGCCCGCGCAGTTCGCCAACGAAGTCCGCGAAGAGCAGGAAATTTTGTTCTGCCCCTACTGCAGCCGCATCTTGCGCTGGCAGGAGACAAAGGACGGCGAGGAAGAGACATTCTTCACGATGGATGACGCCGGAAGCTTGGCCGACCTGGACGACGACGACACGTTTGGCGAGGACGACGACGAAGATGTCGTTGACGAAAATGACGAGCGCAAGGACGACTTCATCGACGACGAAGACGATGAGGAAGAAGTTGAGGAATCTGACGAAGATTCTGAAGATTAAGTGATTAATGCAGAAGAAATATAACCGCGCTTTCATTCGATGATGATATCGATTGAATGTGAGGCAAAGTCCGGGCTCCGCCGGAAAAAATGCCGGGCAATAACCGGGAGAAATGCGGAAGTTGCAAATTTTCGCTTTGCGAAAACTAACATAACCCGCAGTTCTACAGACAGCGCAGCAGAAAACAAACCGCAATTTTTGCGCGAGCAAGAATTGTAAGGGTGAAAAGGCGGTGTAAGAGACCACCGGACGCTTGGCAACAAGCGCCGCATTGCAAGCCTCATTTGGAGCAAGGTCAAAAAGCGGTTGTTTTTCCGGAACATAAACCGCGGGTAGACCGCTAAAATTTTTGGGCGACTAAAAATTCGGATAGATGGTTATGGCCTCTTCCGCTTTGCGGAAACAGGTTGCCAGAACCCGGCTTACAATTTCTTCTGCTTTTTTTAGGGGAACAAAAGCGGGTGAAAATATCGTCAAAGGCCGACAGGCTGGTTATCAAAGCAAAAAGCCGATTGATTCCCATTTTGATTATCGCTTTGGCCTTTTTGGCTTTTCTTTTCGGCGGCGCTTTCTTTGTAAAAAAAATCGTTTCAAACAAAATTCATAATTCCCCGTCAATAACGATGCTTGCCGACAAGTGGAAGGAATACGACTACCAAGCTGTCTACGACATCAGCTCAATCTTGCTGGAAAAGAAAAGCTTCAACAACACAATTTTGGTCTACCGGGGCTACGCGGCCTTTTACCTGGCCGTCTCGGCCACCGAATCCCAGCAGGCCCAGTTTTACATTGAAGAGTCGATTCACTGCCTGAGGCTGGCCCTTGCGGGCGCCAAGAAAAAAACCTTGGGACAAATTCAATACATGCTGGGCAAGGCTTACTTTTACAAAGACTCAATTTCGTCCTACCATTACTTTGCGGATTTGGCGGTCGAGTATTTGACGAAGGCCCAGCAAAGCGGCTACAAGGCGGACGACATTCCCGAATACTTGGGCCTTAGCTACGCCCAGCTGAACATGACGATGGAAAGCATAGCCGCCTTTAGCGAGGCGCTCTTGTACAGGGAAAGCGACGCGCTGCTTTTGTCAATCGCCGAGCAGTATTCAAAGGCTGAGCAAAATTCCGCGGCCAAGCAGTATTTGTTCCAAATAATACAAAGGTCCAACGACGACTCGCTGGTCATAAAAAGCCGAATCCTTTTGGGCAACATCCTCATAAAGGAGGGCGATTATGCCGGAGCCCAAAAAGAGTTTGAGGCCATTCTGGCCAAGAACGAAAATTCCGCCGACGCGCGCTACGGCATGGGCTTGATTTACGAGAACCAGGGCGACTTGGTGAAGGCTAGGGCGGAATGGAGAAAAACGCTGAGAATTCAAGTGAACCATTCTGGGGCGCTAGAAAAAATTCAACAATATAAGTAAAATAGGAATTGGGGGAAATATGTTCAACAGTTTTGTAACAGACATAGGAATTGATTTGGGCACTTGCAACACGCTCATTTATGTGCGCGGAAAAGGCATTGTAATAGACGAACCTTCCGTAGTTGCGGTGGAAAAGGGAACGAACAAAGTTGTCGCTGTGGGCGCCAAGGCCAAGCGAATGCTTTGGAAAACGCCCAACAACATCATCGCCACGCAACCTTTGGCCGACGGAGTCATCGCGGACATCGACAGCTGCGAAAAGATGATTAAGTATTTCATTTCAAAAATAATTCCAAAGCACCGCTTTTTCACTTCCACAAGAATGAAAATCGGCATTCCGTCCTGCATCACGGAAGTCGAAAAGCGCGCGGTAATCGAAGCCGCCCTCAAGGCCGGCGCCCGCGAAGTGGAAGTTATTCCTGAAAGCTTGGCCGCGGCCATCGGCGCCAAGATTCCGATTTACGAACCGGCCGGCCACATGGTTTGCGACATTGGCGGAGGAACGGCTGAAATCTCCGTAATCTCGTTGGGAGGAATGGTAATCACTTCTTCCATCCGCGTCGGCGGAAATAAATTTGACGAGGCGATTGTAAAGCACATCCAGCAAAAGTTTGGCCTTACAATCGGCCAGCAAACCGCCGAGCGCCTTAAGGTTGAAATTGGAAACGCGTCGAGCGACCGCAACATAGAAAAGATGGAAATAAAGGGCGCCGACGCCAACAACGGCTTGCCCCGCCGCCTGGAGATAGACAGCGTGGAAGTCCGCGAAGCCTTGAAGGAGCCTGTAACCCGCATCATCGAAGAGATTAAGACGACTCTTGGACATACGCCTCCGGAACTGGCCGCGGACATCATCGAGCGCGGAATCGTCATGACTGGCGGCGGCTCGATGCTAAAAGGCCTTCCAAAACTCATCTCAAAGGAAACCAACGTTCCCGTAATTTTGGTTGAAAAGCCGCTTCAGTGCGTGGCGCTCGGAGCGGGAGAAGCATTTGAGTTGTTCAAGGATATGTCAACCGACAGATCGATTTACGACAATTTGAACGTATAACAAAATGCAAAAAAAGCCTTTTTTCGTTTTGCATTTCGCGGAATTTCTTCTAGCGTTCCTCTTGCTCTTGTCGGGCGTGATGATGTCATTTTCGTCAGGCGGCTTTATTTTAAATTTCAAGCAAATCGGCTTCAACATTTTTTCCGCCGCCGCAAACGGAGTGAGCGTCGTGACGAGGTCCGCGCAAAACACTTTCAACGCCGTCAGGGAGCTTGCGGAGCTTAGAAAGCAGTACAACGTTTTGGTCGAAAAGCTGAAAGACTACGAGTACATGCAAAGGACAAATTCCGAAATCAGAAAAGAAAACGCGCGCCTTAAGGAGCAGCTTGAATTTGCCCAAAGCCTTGCGGTGAAAAATTTTCCGGCCAACATCATTTCCAGAGGCGCGGACAATTTGTATTCAACGATTGTCGTCAACAAGGGCTCAAGGAACGGCATCAAAAAAAATATGCCGGTAATCGCGATTCAAAACGGAAACGTCGGAATTGTCGGAAAGGTGATTACGGTTGGCTACACCACTTGCCAAATAATGCCCGTGTTCGACTATGAATGCGCCATTTCCGCGCGAGTGCAAAACACCCGCGACATCGGCTTGGTTACGGGAAACGGCTCGGACACGCTTCCGCTAAAAATGGGCTACATCAAAAAGCGCGTCATTGACGCCTTGCATTTTGGAGACGTAATCGTCACCAGCGGCGAGAACGACAACTATCCCGCCGACATTCCAATCGGAACAATTTCAAACATCAAGGTTTTGGATTACGACACGTCCCTTGCGATTGAGCTTGCTCCGATAATCGACTTCTCTCGTTTGGAGACCGTTTTGGTCATCGACCAAAAAACGCCCAACGACAAAGTCGCGGAAGAAGGGGAGGCGAAAAAATGATTAAGTCTTACATTTCAAGCTTTTTAATTTTGATTGTATTTGTCTTGATTGAGACCGCGCTTCTTTCAAACATTTTCTTTTTGCCCGCCATGCCGGACTTCCTTTTGCTTTGCGTCTTGTATTTTTCCATCAGGAACGGAAAGGTGGCCGGCGAATTGACGGGCTTTGCGTCGGGACTTTTGCTTGACTTTTTGAGCGGAAGTCCTTTTGGATTGAACTGCCTTGTCAGGACCGCGATCGGCTTTTTCGCCGGCTTCTTCCACCGAATGATGAACTACGAAAGCTTTTTCGTCAATTCAATCGCCGGCTTCTTCGCGACGCTGCTCAAGGCGGGACTTATTTATTTCATTTCGCTCTTGTTCCCAAATTATGTAAATTCCTATCACATTTTTTCATCGGTTTTCGCGCTTGAGCTTGCGATGAACACCGTTCTTTGTCCAATTGTGATAAAACTTTTGAGGAGCTTTGATTCGTTCATCGTTCCGCCCAGAAGGGGAATTGATTGATGGCCAGAAACAAGTCGCTTGTCGTTTTTGTTTTTTTTGTCTTGGTCTCAACAGTTTGCGGAATTTACACGCTCAGGCTTTTTAACATGCAAGTCGTCCACGGCGAAACCTACCGCCGCGCGTCAAAGGTTGTTTCCACCCGCAACACCGTGATCACCGCCCAGCGCGGAGAAATATACGACAGGAACAACAACTCCGCGATGGTAATCAACACCGACTCGTTCGCCGTGGAAGTGATTCCAGGAGAAATTCCCAAGGACTATTACGACACGGTCCTTGCAAAGCTGGCGGATTTTCTTTCCGTCAAAAAAAGCGAGATTGACGCCATGATTCCGGCCAACGCGCGCCGCTCCTTCAACAAAATCACGATAAAGACAAACGTTCCCTTCAAGACGATTTCCGACATCGCGGAAAACATAAACGACCTTCCCGGCGTGACTTGGATTTCAAAGCCGATGAGAAACTACATCGAAACAGGCTCTTTCTCCCACATTTTGGGATACGTCGGAGACATCACCCGCGAGGAATACGCCCTCATGTACAACAAGGGCTATTCCAGGGCCAGCGTCGTAGGAAAGACGGGAATCGAGCGCCAATACGACTCCCTGCTGCAAGGAAAAGACGGCGTGGAACAGAGAACCGTTGACGTCCGCGGCCGCATTCTTTCCGAGGCGCCCAAAATCATTCCCCCGACGTCAGGCAAAAAACTTGTTCTTACCATTGACACCGACATTCAAAAGTTGGCCGAAAAGGCGCTTGGAAAAAGAATCGGCGCGATGGTCGTCCTAAAGCCCTCCACCGGGGAAATTTTGGCGCTGGTGTCGTATCCTTACTTTGACTCCAATTTGTTCAACTCGGAAAACGCGGCCAAAGAATACGCCAAGCTTACGGAGGACGAGCGCAATCCGCTTTTGAACCGCGCCGTCAACGCGCAATATCCGCCGGCCTCGACTTTTAAAATCGTAATGACCGCGGCGCTCTTGAACGAAAAGGCTTTTCCCAGCCATGAAAAAATTGAGTGCAAGGGCGAGGTTGAGTACGGCGGCCGCGTCTACCATTGCTGGGTTTTGAGGCCCGGCCACGGATACTTGGATTTGAAGAACGCGCTCGCGAAGTCCTGCGACATTTACTTTTGGCAAGTCGGCCGTGAAAATTTGGGAATCCAAAAAATCACTCAATACGCAAAAATCTTTGGCTACGGCCAAAGCGCGCAAATCGACTTGCCCAGCCAGTCAAAGGGCTTTGTTCCGTCTCCTGAATGGAAGGAGCGCCGCTACCACGAGCGCTGGCTTGGCGGAGACACAATGGCCGTCTCAATCGGCCAGGGCTACACAACGGCCACGCCCTTGCAAGTCGCCAACGTGATGGCTATGGTGGCCAATTCCGGAACGATTTACAAGCCGCACCTTTTAAAGGAGGCGCGCGACCCAGTTACGGACGAGGTCATTGAAAGCGTGGAGCCGGAAGTCTTGTTCAAAAGCGACATGGATCCCGGCATTTGGAAAGAAATTCAAGACGACTTAAGATGGACTGTAACCGACGGTTCTGCCAAGCATTCGCTTTTCAACAAGGTCGTTAAAATCGCGGCCAAGACAGGAACGGCCGAAGTCACCGGATACAAGGACAGCTGGCACTCATGGCTTTTGGCTTACGCGCCTTGGGACGGGCCGGTTGAGGACAGGGTAGTGGTGGCCACAATCGTCGAGGCCGCCAACACTTGGTCGTGGTGGGCGCCTTACGCCACCAACATAACGATGCAGGGCATCTTCGCAAAACAAACTTACGAAGAGGCCGTGGACGCCTTGGGCTGGCGCTATTTGGTCACAAGGACAAACCAGTCGTCAACAGATTCAAGAGAGTAGGATAGGGCGATGAAAATAAAAATCTTTCAACTTATAGATTGGATAATGCTTCTTTGCGTTCTTTTGCTTACGGTGACAGGAATCTTTTTCATTTATTCAAGCGCCATAAACCAACAAGGCCAATTGGTCACAAAAGAATACATAAAGCAAATCATTTGGGCGGCATTGGGCTTGGCTCTTTTGGCGGCCGCCGCGATTTACGATTACAGAAACTTTGAGCGCTACATTACAATCCTTTTTGCGACATTGATAATCCTTCTGGTTTTGACGCGGCTTTTTGGAAAAACAATCAACGGCGCCAAAAGTTGGATTGGAGTGGGCTCGTTTGGAATCCAGCCTTCGGAATTTGGAAAGATAATATACATCCTCTTTTTGGGCTGGTACTTTCACAAGACAGAAGAGTTTCCGGAACAAAAAAGATTTTTTATAGCCTTGCTAATCCTGCTCTTTACGATGGGCTTGATTTTGGCCCAGCCCGACCTTGGAACCGCAAGCGTTTACATTCCGATTTTCCTTTTCATGTGCTTTGCCGCGGGCGTTCCAATCAGATACTTGCTCTTCATCTTAGGCTTTGGAATGCTGACGGTCTTCATCGCCATTCTTCCTGTATGGCAGGACCAAATCGCGCGCCACACTTACGCGATTTTAAGCATTTTGACCGTGACTAAGATAAGGGTTTTGTTCACCGTTGGATTTGGAGCCATTACGCTTATAGGCCTTTTGGGAAAGCTTTTTTTCAAGCATAACAAATACTATTACTGGATTACCTACGTAAGCGCGATTATTTTTGGAGCGCTGGTTTGTTCCTTGGCTGTCACAAAAGTTTTAAAGCCCTACCAAATCCAGCGCCTTATAATTTTCCTTGACCCCTACACGGACAAGCAAGGCTCCGGCTGGAACATCATTCAGTCAAAGACCGCGATTGGAGCCGGCGGCTTGTTTGGAAAAGGCTTTTTGCGCGGAACCCAAAGCCACTTGCGTTTTTTGCCCGAACAGTCCACCGACTTTATCTTCAGCATTCTTTCCGAGGAAGCCGGCTTTTTGGGAGGCCTGGCCGTCTTTATTTTGTATTTTATCCTTATGGGCAGAATGATATTGATAATCAGAAAGACCACTAACCATTACGGCTATTACGTTGCGTCGGGCATTCTTGGCCTTTTCTTCTTTCACTTTATGGTCAACGTAGGAATGGTAATGGGCATAATGCCGATTACAGGAATTCCGCTTTTGTTCTTGTCCTACGGCGGCTCGTCCATGTGGACGGCGATGGCCTGCGTCGGAATCATGATGAGCGTAAACTACCGCCACTTTGCCTTTATGCATCAAGAATAATCCGCTCGTATGTATTATTATAAACAAGACAATAATCGATTATTCGAGCGGTTTAACCGCGTCTTTCAGACGCTACAAGGCGCGCTGCGCTTAAAGCCGGATTATTGGACTTTTGCGGCATATATTTTACTTCCTATAACGCATATTCTGTCTACCACAGTGCATTGTTTGCCGTGTTCACCTCTAAACGACGTAAAAAACACAAAAAAATGTGATTTTGCCGCCGTTTCCACTTGAAACATTTTTCAAAATCTGATAATATGATTTTTACACATCGGGCTATAGCGCAGCTGGTTAGCGTGCTTGTCTGGGGGGCAAGAGGTCACCGATTCGAATTCGGTTAGCCCGACTAAAGCGGTTGGTTTTCCAACCGCTTTTTTTATTGCTATGAGCGGAGCGGCTTTTACGGAATGATGTTAAAACACGCAAAGAAGGCGGGCGGTTGACGGAAACACTCAATTTGCCCCTGCCGCGCCCCAAGCGGCAGACTTAAATAGTTACAAGGGGCAAGATGCGTGTAGCGACGCTAGCTAGCGGTTCCGTCAACCGCCCGCCGATTGTCAGCGCTCGTTAGAGCGCATTTTGAATAAATTTCCTATAACAAAGCGGAGCGTAAGCGACGCACTGGGAGTGTTTTGGCTTGCTTATTGTCAGGCCAGCCGTTCAAGCATCTCGGATAAAAAGGCGCCTTTTTCCTTTAGGCCAATCTTTCCTGTTTGAAGCAAAATGACGTTGGGCTGCTTGGGATCCAGCTTGACCGCGCCTGGATTGGACTTAATCAGGGCCATGAGCTTGTCTACGCTGATGTCCCTGACCTTGCTGAACTCGACGCGGGCGACGCCTTGCTTTTCTTTTATCGAGCTTATGAACAAGGCGCCGGCGATGACCCGGATTTCGGCCAAAGTCAAAAGGCTTGAAACTTCTTCCGGAACAGGGCCAAAGCGGTCGCAAAGCTCCGAATAGACGGCGTCCACTTCCGCGCGGCTTATGGCGCCGGCGATTTTCTTGTAAATTTCCATCTTGACTTGCGGATTTGAAACGTAGCTGTCGGGAATGAAGCCCGTGTATTCCAGCTCCAAAAGAACTTCGTTTTGAGGAACGTATTCCTTTTGCGCGGTAAGGCGCTCCACGGCCTCGTTTAGAAGCCGCAGGTAAAGGTCAAAGCCGACGGAGTAGACGTTGCCCGACTGGTCCCGGCCCAAAAGGTTTCCCGCGCCGCGCAGCTCCAAGTCCTTCATGGCGATTTTAAATCCGCTTCCAAGCTCGGTAAAGTCGCTTATAACCTGCAAGCGCTTCATCGCGACTTCGCTCAAGGACTTGTTTTCTGGATAGAACAAGAACGCGTAGGCCTTGCGGTCGCTTCGCCCTACCCGCCCCCGCAGCTGGTACAATTGCGACACGCCGTACATGTCGGCCCGGTCTATTATGATTGTGTTGACGTTTGGGATGTCAATTCCGTTTTCGATGATTGTCGTGGCCACCAAGACGTTGAAGCCGCCGTTCTTGAAACGCCTGAAAATGTCGTCAAGCTCGTCGCTTGTCATTTGGCCGTGCGCGGTGTCTATGAGCATCTCCGGAACAAGGCGCTCAAGCTTTCGCTTTGTCTCTTCCAAAGTCTCCACGCGGTTGTGCAAGTAAAAGACTTGCCCGCCCCGCTCGACTTCGGCCCTTATGGCGGCCGCCACACGCTCCTCGCTGTATGGGTCGATTACGGTCTCTATTGGCTGCCGGTTTTGAGGCGGCGTGGTCAAAAGGCTCATGTCGCGGATTTTCAAAAAGCTCATGTGGAGGGTTCTGGGAATGGGCGTCGCGCTCATGGCAAGGCAGTCGATGTTGTTTTTCATCGCCTTAAGCCTTTCCTTGTCCTTCACTCCAAAGCGCTGCTCTTCGTCGATTATCATAAGGCCCAGGTTCTTGTACTGGACGTCCTTTTGAATTATCTTGTGAGTGCCGATTAAGATGTCCACGCCGCCGGATTTTAGTTTGTCCAATATCTTTTTTTGCTCGGCCTTGCCTACAAAGCGGCTTAGCATGGCTATCGAAACAGGAAAATTCTTAAAACGCTCAAGGCAAGTTTCGTAATGCTGCTCAGCCAAAATCGTCGTGGGCGCCATGAAGGCCACTTGCTTTCCGCCCAAAACCGCCTTAAAGGCCGCGCGCATGGCGATTTCGGTCTTGCCGTAGCCGACGTCACCGCAAAGAAGTCGGTCCATGGGCACGGGCTTTTCCATGTCCTCCTTAACTTCCTTGGTCACGTTAATTTGGTCGGGCGTGTCCTCGTAAGGAAAGGCCGCCTCAAAGGCCGTCTGCCATTCCGTGTCCTTGGGGAATGCGTAGCCGGCCGAGGCCTTTCTGCGCGAATACAAGTCAATCAGCTTTTGCGCCAGCTCTTCCACGGCCTGCTTGACGCGGTTCTTGCGGTTTTCCCAAGCCTTGCTTCCGATTCTGTCAAGCCTTGGCTTTTCGCCCTCGTTTCCGATGTAGCGCTGGACAAGGTTGGCCTGCTCGATTGGAACAAAGGCCACGTCCTCGTCCGCGTATTCCAGCTTTATGTAGTCCCTCTCGTTGCCGGCGCTCTTCACGCGCTCGATTCCCTTGAAAAGGCCGATTCCGTAGTTTACGTGAACCACATAGTCGCCGGGCGTAAGCTCCACAAAAGTGTCTATAGGAACGCTTTTCGCGCTGCGAATGGACTTAGGCGCCTTTTTGCGGCGGCCAAAAATTTCGTTCTCCTGAATCGCCAAAAGCTTGATTTCGGGAATTGAAAATCCTTGGGAAATCGCCTTTGGAATGACCTGCAAGGGATGGCCGTCCCGCTTTATGGCGTCGCAAAGGATTTGCTCAAGGCGCATCGCTTGGTTTTCATTGTCGGCGTAAACAACAACGTCAAAGCCGTCCGACTGCAAGGCCTCAAGCTGTTCCTTTAGGTAGTTGATGTTTCCAAAGAAGCTTCTGGAAGGCTCCGTCTGCAGGCTGAAGGACTTTTTAAATGCCTCTCCCCCAGCCTCCATATGCAAGGACCTGAGCGCCACGGCTTTTTTTGTCTTGGCGAACATGGCGTCAAAGCCATAGAGGGCCATGTTTGGAGGAAAGCAAGGCTGCTCGGCCCTTGAGCGCCTGTAGAGCGACATCCATTCCCTGAAAATTGAGTCCTTGGAATTAAGCTGGCGGTCAAAGTCAAAGAAAAAGACTCCGGCGCCGGGAGCCAAGTAGTCCAAAATGTCGTGGCTGAAAATCAAGGGATAAAAAAGCTCCTCGCCCTCGCAAAAGCCCTGGAGCTCCAAGTCGGAAAGTCGGTCCTCCAAAACGGCCTCCGCCTTGTCGGTGAACGGAAGCAGAGCCTGGCCGGAAAGCTCGAAAGCGTCTGAACTTGTATCTTTTTGTAGACTTGCGTCCTCGAAACTTTCTGAACTTGTATTATTTTTTATACATTTTTCCTTGTATTCTTTAATTTTTTCCCTTAGCTTTTCAACTTCTTCCTGTCCAAAAGTCATTTCCTTCATGGGAAACACAAGGACGCTGTCAATCTCGCTTTCCGTCACTTGCGTGTCAGGAACAAAGGTCTTTATCTTTTCAATTTGGTCAAAGTCAAAGCTGACTCGCGCGCCCTTTCCCGAGCCGGGAAGAACGATGTCCAAGACCTCGCCCCTGAGCGCGAACTCGCCCGGAACGCTGGCCCGGGGCACCCTGAAATATCCGTTTTGGACAAGGCGAGCGCTCAAGTCCTCGGTGTCGATTGTCTGGCCTTTTTTTAGGATGACGGAACGTTTCTTCAAAAGCTCCGGATTGGGAAGCGGAGAAAGAAAGTCCCTCAGGCTTGTCACAAAAACTCTTTTCTTTTGGCTCAAGGGGGAATTGTCGCGCAAAAGCAGGCGGGACAAAAAAGCCGAGCGCTCTCCAAAAACGGCGCCGCCGGTTGGGGCCGGCCTGTAGGGAACCGTTCCCCAGGAAGGCAGGTAGAAAACTTCCGCGTCGTCCGCAAGGCTTTCCAAGTCGCCCCTTAATTCCAAGGCGTCGCGCTCGCTGGCGGCCACCAGCAAAAGGTCAAGGCATCCTGTCTGTTGGCCGCCGCTTGAATATTGCGCCGCCCGCATTTTTTTTGCCCTTTGCGCCTCCAAATACGAGCGGACAAAAAAAGCGGCGAGCGAGCCGCCCAGGCCTTCGACTTGGGCCGGGAAAATTTGGCTTTCGTCGTCGCCGCAAAGTTCCGCCAAAAGAGAGTTTAGGCCTTGCCATTTTTTTAACTTGTTTGTTACTATATTATCTAATGAATGCATAAAAAATTCCGATAATAAAAATAGGAGTCTTCATGAAAAAGTCTTTTTTGATTATAGCGATTTTCGCGCTCTTTGCCCATAGCTTTTCAGCGCAAAGCGCGTCGCAAACCGCGTCGCAAAGCGAAAAGTCGCTCAAGGCGGATTATTCCAACGCGAGCGTTTCAATCAAGTTTTTTGACAGAACGATGTACTACCCCGGAAGCGCCGAGGACAACCCGATTTTTGTCCACGTGACAATCAAGAACAAGGGGCCGGAGACCTTGCGCTTCAAGCTGGCCGACGACAGAATGTTCAGCGCCGATTTTTTTGCCTTTACCGTAAAGAACACCCGGCTTGAGCAGACAAACTCGCTCATCAGAAAAAGAACGACAAACCAGACTGTTTATTTTAGGGAGATTTCCCTTGAGACCGGCGAGGAATATTCGTTCGTGGAAAACGCCAAAAACTTCTTGAACTTTGACGAGCCGAGCGTCTACTACATCGAGCTTTCCTTTTATCCTGAACTCTACAAGTCAAAATACATCGAGCTTAAGTCCAACCGCTTGACGCTGGAAGTCCGCCCCACTCCTTCGGCCGCTTCGTCAAGCTTCATTCCTGTCGCCGCCGGAACCGCCGAAATCTTGCAGCCGGAGCAAATCTCTCCCGACAAGGTTGTCGAGCAGACTATTGTGGCCCGCCAAAAGTCTTTGTGGGACCAATACTTCCTTTACATCGACTTGGAGGAAATGCTAAAGAGCGACCCCTTGAGAAGGAACAAGTACGCCGCGTCTTCCGCGGAGGACGGAGAGAAGATGATAAACGACTACAAGGCCGCCCTCATGTCCGACACAATCGAAAAGGACATCGTCGCCATCCCCGAGCGCTTTGAGATAAAGAGGACTAATTACTCTCAAACGGAAGGAACTGTCACTGTCCACGAATGGTTCAAGTACAAGAACTTCTATGAGAAAAAAGAATACATTTACTATGTGCGCCAGCGCGACGGAATTTGGAGAATCTACGGCTACGGCGTCAACAACTTGGGAACAGAATGAAAGCTCTTTTAATCGCGGAAGATGAACAAACAATCAACGCTCTCGTTCCCGCAATAAAAAGCGCGGGCGCGGAAGTCATCGTGTACCGATGGTTGTTGAAGGCCTTGGACAACGTTGAGGAAATCGCGCCCGACGCCGTAATAATTTCCACGGCGGAATACCCCCGCCATTGGAAGACCTTCGCGCAATTCACAAAAAGCGGGTTTGGCGGAAAAGTTCCAAAAACAATACTCTACAACTCAAAGCCAATGGGCAACGATGAAAAAGAAAAGGCAAGGTCCTTGGGCGTGTTCGGAATGTTCAGCTCCCTGGACAAAGACGGGTTGGAAGACCTAAAAAATTATTTAATCGGAAAAAAAGGCGGAACCCAAGATTTTCTTGACGACGGAAAAAAATACGAGTTTGTGTTCACAAACCCCAAGAGCAAGTGCCTTGTCACAGGCGTCACGCGAAAGCTGGGCCAAGACAAAATTGAATTTGCCTGCGACGTGGGCGCCTTTGTAAAAAACCTTCAGGCGGGCGACGTCATACAAAACGCCACTTTCGGCGAAGACAAAAGCTACAAGCATGTGTGCGCGAAAGTTTTGTCCAACGACAAAGTCCTTGAGCTTAGGTTGACTTAAAAAAAGTGTTGGCGGCGGATAAAAATGTCTAAAAGCAAGCAACAAGCTAAATTCTTTTGCGAAAACTGCGGGGCGGAAGTGCCCCAGAGCGCGCGCTTTTGCGGAAAGTGCGGCCGCTTTTTTTCGTCGGTCCGCTGCCCTGTCTGCGGAAAGACCGGCTCGTCAAACATGTTCGCCAACGGCTGCCCTTCCTGCGGCTACGGCGGAAAAGACCAGCCCGGCGTGGCCGGAATGAGCGCGGCGGCCGCGCGAATGAAAAGCGCCGCCGACAATAAGGGCCACTTTTACGTCCACAAAAAACATTCTTCGGCAAAAAAAATCGGGCGGCCCCGCGGAGACGGAAGCCTGCCCGTTTGGATTTACGCCGTGACCTTCGCCGCGCTTGCAGTGATACTCGCCGGCATCATGCGCTGCGCGCTGTAGTTGTTGCCTACGCGCCGCGAGTTTCGCGTTTTTCGCGAAGCGGAAAATTTGAGCCTTGCGAAAAAGTTAAAACTCGACGATTAAAAAAAGCGCCCGAAGGCGCTTTTTTTATATCATCATATTCATGGAAGCGCGGACTTCTTCAAGAGTGGCTTGCGCGATTTCGCGGGCCTGCTTTACTCCGTCCAAAAGAACTTGCCTGATGTAGTCGGGATTGGCCTCAAGCTTTGAGCGCTCGGCGCGAAGGGGGCGCAGCTTTTCGTTAATCGCTTTTGTAAGTTCGGCCTTAAGCGCGCCGCCGCCGCCGTCTCCCAAACGCTCGGCGATCGCTTCGGGCGCTTCGTCCGTGCAGAGCGAAATCAACTGCAAAAGGTTCGCCACTTCTGGGCGATTTTCCGGGTCGTATGTGATGTGGCGGTCGCTGTCGGTCTTGGCCTTTTTTACCAAGGCGGCGGTTTCGTCTTCGGTGTTATGCAGGAAAATGCAGTTGTTGAGCGACTTGCTCATCTTGGCCTGGCCGTCCAAGCCCTTTATCAGCGGAGTCTTTGCAAGAAGCGCGTAAGGCTCCGGAAAAATCTCCTTTCCCTGGCCGTACTTGTTGTTAAAGCGGCGGGCGATAGTTCGGCTAATCTCCAAGTGCGGAAGCTGGTCTTTTCCCACAGGAACGATGTTGGCCTTGCAAAAAAGGATGTCGCAGGCTTGGTGGACGGGATAGGTGTACATTCCCTCGTTGACGCCCTGCTTAAAGCCGCCTGAGTCCTTGGCCTTTTGGATTTCGTCCTTTACTGTGGGGTTGCGGGCCAGTTCCGAATTGCTTACAAGCGTAAGGAACGGCAGCATAAGCTGGTTTTCTTCGGGAACGTATGAGTGCGGAAAAATCACGACGTCCTTTCCGGGCTTGATTCCGGCGGCAAGGTAGTCGATGACCAGCTGCTTTGTGTTTTGCGAAATTTGGTCGTAGGCGTCGTGGTCGGTCAAGACCTGGTAGTCGGCCACCAATATCATTACCGGAACGCCAAGGTTTTGCAGGCGCACGCGGTTTTGAAGGGAGCCAAAATAGTGGCCGATGTGAAGCTGGCCTGTAGGCCTGTCGCCGGTAAGGACACGGTATTTTTTTGGATTGACCTTAATGTCCGCCTCAATCTCGCGGCTTTTTTTTAGCGCGGCCTCGTAAGTTCCGCTCAAGTCGGAATATTGAATTTCATCTTTTGCCATAATTGTTTTCCCTATTCTATTGTTATCATTAATCCGAAAAGGATTCCTTCGCTTCGGATATTTTAAACTCTAATCCTTCTGGTTTGTCAACCGAAAGGATAATAAACCTTACTCCTGTCAAAATTTCATCATCAAACCTTGTTCTCCACCAGCGAAGTTTTCCCGGAGCGATTTTTTTTACTGTTCCCAAAAGAACAAGTCCACCAAATTCGTCAACACCAGTGACTTTTGTTGAAAATGATGAACTATCTGAACATTTTGAAACAGATTCTCCAGTTGTATAAATCGAAATTTTCTCAATCGTATGGTTGGTTTTGTTACGAATTTTTACATTTTCTTCAATATCTTCGCAATCATCTAAATCAGAAGCATCAATGGTATACAAATCTGAATTTGAATTTTTTGTTTTTGAAATGGCATGTTTTTCTAGCGAATAATACAATGGTTCAAACGCAAATAAAGGCAATGAACACAATAAAAATATTATAACAAAAAATTGTTTCATATGTTTATTCTACCCCATATAGATTTTTTTTTCAATAACAAGCGACTTGTATTTATGTTTTATAAACGCTATTATAGTTTATTGAAATAAACAAAAGCGGCGCGAAGAAGCGGGCGGCATTGCGGAAACTCTCTGTCTGCGTCTGCCGCGTCAGCGGCAGCGTCAATAGTTTCAAGACGCAGACAGCGAGTAGCGACGATATCGAGCGGTTCCGCAAGGACGAACGCGACTGTGAGCCGCGTGTTTTTGTTGTTCTTTGTTTTGAGGAAATATGACTAAAATAGATTTTAAAAATTGGCTCGACTCGTTCTTGAACTTTGAAAAGCTTCCGACTAAAGACATTTTTTGGCTGGACACGATAGAATGGCTTTGCGGCAAGTTCAACAATCCGCAAGAAAGCGCTCCCTGCGTCCACGTTGCCGGAAGCAAGGGAAAGGGCTCGGTGTCAAGAATGGTCAGTTCCATCTTGACCGCAAGCGGAAAAAAAACCGGCCTCTACACTTCCCCGCACATAAAGGACTTTTACGAGCGCGTTTCGGTTAACGGCGCCTTGATGGACAAGGCTTTGTACGAGTCTTGCGCGCTCGAATTGCAAAAAAAAGTCGACGCGCTAAAAAACGGCGAACTTCCCTCCAACCGGCAAATAACTTGGTTTGAGCTTGTGACTGTCTACGCCTTTTTGTGCTTTAGGGCGGCAAAGACCGACGCAAACGTTTTTGAAGTGGGCTTGGGAGGCCGCTTGGACGCGACAAACATCGTCCGTCCAAAAATCGCCGTCATAAACACAATCGAGCTTGAGCACACGGAATTTTTGGGCGACACGCTGGAAAAAATCGCCGCCGAAAAAGCGGGCATCATAAAAGAAAACACGCCTGTCCTCTGCGCCGAGCCGACAAGCCCAGGAGTCCGAGCGGCCTTTGAAGAAGCCGCCCGCAAAAAAAACGCGAGCCTCTATTTTGCCGACGAGCTTTGCGACGCCCTGGATTATTCCTACGAGAAATCGTCGCAAGGCCAAAACGCGGCGGCCGCAAACGATTCAGGCCGTGAAAGCGCCCGATTCTTTATGAACGTCGAGATGCGCTCGCCGCTCTTTAGCCGGCCGTTAAAGGCGCGCCTTAGCCTTTTGGGAAAAGTTCAGGCCCACAACGCCTTCCTGGCCGCGGCCGCCGTCCGACTTGCCTTTCCGGAAATCTCGGAAGACGCAATCGAGCGCGGTCTTGAAGCGGCCACCCTTCCCGCGCGCTTTCAAACAATCGCGCTTGCCTCCGATCGCGGCGCGCCAAACAAGCGCGGCCTTTTGGTCTTGGACGGAGCGCACACGGCAAACTCAATCGCTGGAACTATTGAAACCTTTAACGCGCTCTTTTCGGACGACGCGCGGCCAAAGCGCCTTTTGTTCGCCTGCGCCGCCGACAAGGACGTTGTCCATATAGCGCCGCTTTTTAAGCGCAAGGATGGCCGCGCGCTTTTTGAAAAAATCACGATTACAAAGCTAAATTCGGCAAAGCAAAGCGACCCGCAAAAAGCGGCTGCCGCCTTTAAGGAAGCCGGGCTTTCGTTTGAATTGCTGGAAGACTACGAGGCGGCCATTCTTAGCGCGGTTGAGGCCGCCAAGCGCGACGGCGCAGTATTGCTTGCCACCGGAAGCTTTTATTTGGCCGCGGAAATCTTGTCAAACGACGAAGTAAGCCGCGCTACTTTACTAACACCCGTTCCACCCTCTTTCCGACGCAAGTTAAAATCTCGTAGCTAATCGTTCCGGCGTCGGCGGCCAAGTCGTCGGCGGTCAAAAGGGCGCCGCTTTCTTTGGGGCCAAAAATCACCGCGCGGTCAAAGCGCTTGATTCCTTTGGCGCTTCCTAGGTCTACCATGCACTGGTCCATGCAAATGCGGCCGCGAACCGGATAAAGTTTTCCGCCAACGCTAACCTTTAGAGTTCCGGCTTGGCGGCGCAAAAGGCCGTCCGCGTAGCCTATCGGCAACACGCCGATTGTCGTGTCCTTGGCCGCGGTCCACGTGGAGCCGTAGGAAACGCCCATGCCTTTTTTAAAGGGACGCAGCGCGCTTATTCCTGTGACAAGCGCCATGACGGGCTTTACTAAAAGCGGCGTTTTTTTGGCGCGCAAGTATTTTTCTGTAATCTTGTCGGGATAGTAGCCGTACAAAATGATTCCGGGGCGAACCATGTCAAACTGCCATTCAGGCTTGTCCATAAGAGCCGCGCTTGCCGAGGCGTGGACGATTCCGGGCTTGATTCCGGCGGCCTTGACCGACTCGACTGCGGCGGCAAAGGCGTCGCGCTGTTTTTTGGCGTAGGAGCGGTCGCGCGCGCTAGTTCCGTCGGCGCTGGCAAAGTGCGTGCACATTCCGCCCAAGCATAGGAATTTTGAACCGGCGATTCTTTTTGCCAAAGCCGCCGCGTCGCTTGGAAGGCAGCCCACGCGGCCCATTCCGCTGTCAACGGCAAGATGGACGGAGAACTTTTTGGCCGCCGCGTTTTTGGTCAGTTTAGCGTTTGCCGCGTTTCTAGCCTTGAAAGCCTTTTTAACGGCGGCTTCAAGAAAGCCTATGTATTCCTCGTCGCCGACAAAGGGCGTTATATTGTGTTTCACCAAGTCCGCCATCTCGGACGGAGAGCAGTAGCTTAAAAGCAAAATCGGAGCCTTTATCTTGGCCTCGCGAAGCTCGATTCCCTCGCCTACCGTGGCTACGGCCAAAAAGTCGGCTCCGCATTTGACGGCGGCTTTGGCGCAAGGAACGGCTCCGTGGCCGTAAGCGTCTGCCTTTACCGAGCAGCAAATCTTCACTCCGGGCTTTACGAATTTTTTTATCGCCTTTACGTTGGCTTCAAAGTTCTTTATGTAAATTTCAGCAAATGTAAGTCTCATTCCGCTCATAATATTCATTTTCGGAAGATTTTGCAACAATGATAAGTATTGAACTTTTTGCTAAAAAATGATATGCTTGAGCAATTACAACAATCATTTTAGGGTGGAGAACAATGAAAAAAGTATTGCCTATTTTGCTGGCCTCGTGCGCTCTTATTTTTATTTCATGCGAGTCTACCAAGCAAGCCGCCGCGGGACAGGATTCGGAGCAAGCGGCGGAACGCGCGGACTCGACGGAAAAAGAGACAAAAAAAGAAGCTTCGTCTTCAGTCGCGTCCTTTTCGTCAAAGAGCCAATATAAAAAAATTCTGCAAGACGCAAAAATAGCTGTCGTTTCCTCTCCAAAGGAAACTTCAATTGGCAAAGTCTTTTCAAGCCCTTATAAAATTCAAGCGACAAACCAAGCCGGAGAGCCGTTGGCCTCCTTCAAGATAACGGCGGAATATCCGGAGTCAAAGAACAACGGCAACCTCAACTTCGCCAAGGCCGAGCTTGTCACCGACGAAAAAGGCCTCGCGGAATTCTCCGCGCCGACGCCAAAGATTGCGGCCAACGCCAGCGTCCACTTCTATCCCGCCGCCCCCTCAAGCGACCCCGACATGATGAGAATGGCTTCGCAGGCGGCCGTCGAGGGCCAGTGGAAAGTCAGGACAAACCTTGGAAGCCACACCGGAATTTTGGTTTCTGTCGTTGACTATAGGCAGAACGGCAACATCAACATCGGAAACGGCTCCCAGCCTTCGGCCCAGGCGCTCACCTCAAACCTTTGGAGATCCGGCTTGATGGGCGCGCAAAACGCCGACTTCCACAATTCCGTCGACGCCGACGACCCAGTAAGAATCAGAAACGACGCGCTAAAGCAGCTGAACGGAAACTCGCTTTTTAAGTTTGTCGTCTACGGCCGCGTAAAGTACGCGAGCGAAATAACAAAGGACGCGGACGGCTACTACAGCGTGACGCTTTCCGGCGACTTGGGCGCCTTGAAAATCGACAGCGGCGAAGTTCTTGTAAAGGCGTCAAAAACCGTGACCGCGAAGGACAAGTCGGAATGGAAAGTGATTGGCGACGCCCAGCAGGAAATGGCCAAGCTTTTTTGCGAAGAATTGATTTATACCCTCTACAATTAAAGACAGGAGATAAAAATGACATACACAGACACACGCGACAGCGAAGCCAAAGTTGACTTTAAGACGGCCGTAATGAGCGGAATGAGTTCCGTTACGGGCGGCCTGTACGTTCCTGTGGAATTTCCCAAAATAGACACCTCAAAAATGTTCAAGGACGGAAAGCCCGACTTTATAAGCGCCGCCATTCAAATGGCAAAGCCTTATGTGGAGGGCGAAATTCCCGACGCGGACTTGGAGGCCTTGATAAAGGACGCCTACCCCTTTGAGCCCAAGCTTGTCAAGATTGAGGACGGAACATATGTCTTGGAGCTTTCCCACGGCCCAACTTGCGCCTTCAAGGACTTTGGAGCGCGCTTCATGGCCCGCGCGATGTCCTTCTTTAACCGCGGCGAGAACGGAAAGCTTCACATTTTGGTGGCGACGTCCGGCGACACGGGAAGCGCGGTTGGAAGCGCCTTCCACAATGTCGAAGGCTTGGACGTGACGATTTTGTACCCGGAAGGAAAAATCAGCCCCTTGCAGGAAAAGCAGCTTTCGACCTTTACGGGAAACGTCCGCGCGCTTAAAGTAAAGGGAACCTTTGACGACTGCCAAAAGTTGGTAAAGACGGCCTTCACAGACAAGGACTTGCGCGCCAAGTTCCGCTTGTCGTCGGCCAACTCAATAAACATTTCGCGCTTGCTTCCGCAGGGCTTTTACTACATGTACGCCTCGCTTTTGGCCCAGGCGGAAAACCCCGGAAAGGAAATCGTCGTCACAGTTCCCAGCGGAAACTTTGGAAACCTCACTTCAGGCCTTATCGCGCGCGAAATGGGCGCTCCGATAACAGGCTTTGTGGCGGCCACTAATTCCAACCGCACGATTCCCGACTGGATCGCCACAAGCGAATACAAGGCCCGCCCCAGCGTGGAGACTTACGCCAACGCGATGGACGTGGGCGCCCCCTCCAACTACGAGCGCATCGCATACATGTACACTTTGGAGGAAGTCCGCCGCCTCTTTGCCGCCTACTGGCTTGACAACGACGGAATCATAAAATCGATAAAGGCTTGCAAGGATTCCACAGGCTACACAATCGACCCGCACGGAGCGGTGGCCTACAAGGCTTGGGAAGACATCAAGAACGGCGCCTTGGACAATCTTGAAGGCATAGACATAACAAAGCCCGGGATCACTCCCAACAGGCCTGATTGGGCCGACAAGGCCAAGAGCGCTGTCGGAATCGTTTTGGAAACCGCCGACCCGGCCAAGTTCAGCGCAATCGTCAAGGACGCGACAGGCGCCGAGCCTCCGATTCCCGAGCGCCTGCAAAAGGTGATGGCCCTGCCCGACCGCGCGATTCCGATGGAAAACGACTACGCAAAGTTCAAGGCCTGGCTTGTCGCCAACCTCTAGGAACGGTCAAGGCGCGCTACGCTCAAGGCCTTGACTCGTTCCTTTTGCGGCGCGAACAAAATTGTCGCGCCGCAATAATTCACATGTCTTTATATGTTTGAACAGAATCTTCCAAGTGCTCGATTTTGACGCCGGCTTGCTTGAACATTTCAAGCGAGTCTTCCTCGTCGTGGTAGTGTTTTTCGCAGACCACCCTTTTTATTCCGCAATTGATTATAAGCATCGCGCAAGTGCGGCAAGGCGTCATCTTGCAGTAGACCGTTCCGCCGTCAATCGAAATGCCGCGCTTGGCCGCCTGGCAAATGGCGTTTTGCTCGGCGTGAACCGTGCGCACGCAGTGGTTTGTGACAGAGCCGTCGGCGTGGACGCTCTTTCTAAAAAGGTGGCCCACGTCGTCGCAGTGAGGAAGGCCGGCCGGGCTTCCGACATATCCCGTCACTAAAATCTGGTTGTCGCGGGCGATTACGCAGCCGCTCCTGCCCCTGTCGCAAGTGGCGCGCTTGGCGATTGTCCTGGCCACTTCCATAAAATATTCGTCCCAAGTGGGGCGGACGTACTTTTCTTCGCTCATAAAAAAAATATACAATATTTTTGTATTATAATCAACATAAAAAAAACAAAAAAAATGTGTTATATTTTTTTTGTTTTCGTTTTTTTTGCGCTAACTCTTATATGATATATATGTCATGTATATGGCAAAAAGTTTATTTTCATAGAGAGGGATTATTTATGAAAGCGTTAAGAAAGGCTGCGGCGCTGGCGGCGCTGCTTGTTGCGGGAAGCTTTGTTTGGGCTCAAGATTCGGCAGCCTATTCGCCGGAGGAGTTTAAAAAGCTTCAAGATGAATACACAAGCATAAGGGACTCAAAGGGCTTGGATTATGTCGCAAGCATTGCCGGCATGTTAAAATTTTCCAGGGAGAATCCAAACTTTATAAGCGCCCATGTTGACTTGGCGATTTTTAACTTTAGGACGGACATAACAAAGGACGCGGCGATAATGGAATACGGCAGGGCGATGTCTGTCTTGGGCAAAACGCCCGACAGTCCGGAAGGAAAATTGGCGAAGGCTAAGTTTTACCAACTTTCAGCGGAACTGCTTCTTGCCATAGTTAAAGATGAAGCGGCGGCGGAACGGGAAGCGAATAAATGCATTGAGTATGACGACGGCGTTGGAACAGAGCTGTCTTACGAACTTGCGAAACATTATATGGCGACAGACAACAATTCCAGAGCCTTCGCTTGGTATCAAAAGGCGTTGAAATTGGACAAGGATTTGGAGCGCATGAAAACAAAGGACGTCCAAGACATTGCGTCCGCATACAACAAGATTGGGAAACGCAAGGAACTGAACGCCCTTTTTGAAAGAATCCTAAATCAAAAAAAGGGCGTCTATTATCCAACTTTTGGAGCCGCGGCGGCGTCGTCTTATGAAAAATGCAAGCAAAAGCCCAAAGCTGTTTTTGTCGCCATGCTTGACCAGGAATACACGGACACCTACAAGGAAAGCTCTCCGGAAGAAATGCTTTCAATCCTTGAAAAATCCTTCAAAAAGGACAAGGACTGCGCGCCCTGTATTGATTTTGTAAGAAAATTCTACGACAAGGACGCGGCGCTGGAACAGGCGGACTTGGATTCGCTCCCGGAAGACGTCCGCGGCTTTTTGACGGTCCGCTACATGTACAAGATGAAGAACTCAAACGACATCGTGGCTTTGCGGGAGGAGTTTGAAAGCTTCTTCAAGCCAATCGGAAACTTTTACATCCGCCTTTACGAAAAGGCCGAAAAAAACGGAGACAAGGCCGCGCAAAAAGAGCTGGCGGAAATTCTTTTGAGCCCCGCCTGCAATTCCAAAGGACTTAACCGCTTTGCCGCCAAGATGACGGCAAAAACGAAAAACCAATAAAAGGAGGTTATAAAAAATTAAACGGCGCCCAATTTGGGTCGCCGCCCTGCTCTTGTCTTGCGCGCTTTTTGCCGGCTGCGCGGACAAGGGAGCGGCCAGAACGTTGTACATAAAGGCGCTCGAAAGATATGGACAAAAAGACTTTGAAAAAGCGGACGCCTTTATTGACCAAAGCTTAAAGTTAGACAAAAAGAACGACCAGGCTAAATTTCTTAAAGCCAAAATTTATTTTTTTCAAGGGCGATACAAGGAAGCCCAAGAAAAACTTTTAGACCTTCAAAAATCCAATTCAGACCTTAAAGACATTCAAACCTACCTTATCAGATGCCTGATCCTTGACGGACAAAAGGACTTGGCCCGCAAGACGATTGACGGGGCCATAAAAAAAGACAAGGGCGACTGGCGCCTGCACCAGCTGTCCGCAGTCTTGGCGGCAAAAGAGGAAAACTTTGAATCGCGCTTGGAAGCCCTGAACAACGCGCAGGAGGCGCTTCAAGGCGCGGCTCAAGTTTATTATGACCTGTCGACGATTTGGCGGTCATTGGGTGTCCAAGGCAAGGCCGCGGAGTGCAAGGAAAGATGCCTTGCCTTGGACAAGAGTTATTCTGAACGATTCACTTTGGAGGAAAATAGTGAAAATCCTTATAAAAAACCGTGAAACATTTCGTGAAACAATTGCGGGCCTTTGCAGGGCGGTTGCCCTGCTTTACGCTCTCTTTTGCATAAATTCATCGATATTTGCGCAAACCTGCGTGGAAAAAAAGGCTAAAATTTCCGTAAAAAACGTGGAAGTCGTCGTTGACAACATTCAAGAAAAGGGAATATCGTCACAAATTTTTAACATCGCAAAAAGCGCCGTCAGCGGGCTGGGCGACGACGGCTACAGCCTTTTTATAAATTTGAGCGAGCGCTCTTTTTACAAAAACATCGAAAGCGCCCACAGCCTTTACACGCACTACCAGCTTTTTTCCGACAGCGGGGAATGCGTCTTGGAAAACGTCTTTTGCTCGGAAAGCAAGAACTCAATCATTTCGACCTTGGTGCAGCAAAAACAGATTGAAAGGATAGCGAAAGACTTGAAAAAATACTTCGCGGGCGGAAGCAAAAAAAATGCGTAGGCTTTTCTTTGTCCTGGCCTTATGCGCTTTGTGCCTGGCCGTCAAGGCGGAAATCTACTTGGGCTCGGCGGAGGACGTCTTGAAAATCGCGCGGACAAACGACATCGAGGGAGCCCTCAGCCTCAAGGGAGCCCAAGAAGGCGTCCGCGCCGCGAAAATGTCGCTCGCGCCCTTTTTGCCCCAATTTGACTTTACGCTTTCGGACTCGGCCTCCGCAGAAAAAACAAAGGGCGACTACAAGCAAAAGGCCTTGGAATTTGGCGTCACGCAAAAGATTTTCAACGGAGGAAAAAACTTCTTGGAATACAAGATGCAAAAGGAAAAGGCCCTCTACGATTTTTTGGACGCGCAAAAGAGCCAGGAAGACAAAGGCAGGGCGCTCGTTAAGTCCTACTACGACGCGCTGCTTTTAAGGCTCAAGTCGGAAGTTTTGTCGGAGGCGGCCTTGAACGCGGAGGCGATTTTTGAAGTGGAGCGAATTGAAAGCGCGGAGGGCCTTATTTCGAGCGCGGATTTTTTTGAGAGCCAAATCCGAAGGAAAAAAATGCAGGCGGAGGCGAAAAGCGCCAAGAGCGCCTTTGAACAAGCGTCCCGCGCCCTGAGCGTACTGATGAATTTGGACTTGGGGGAAAAGCTGGTCTTTCTTGAAAGCGCGGAAGCCCGCGCGAATGAGGCCGAGGAAAGCGGCGCAAAGGGCTTGAGGGCAAGGCGCAAGGAGTTGACCGCGCTTGCCGTCCAAAGAAGCTTGGACTTAAAAAAGGCTCGCGCAAGGATGACTTGGGCGCAAAAGCAAAGGTCGCTTCAAAAGCGCTCTTTTATGCCCAGCCTTTCCCTTAGGGCCGGCGCGAGCTTCAACGGCAGAGGCTACCCTCTTACGGAGCCTTCGTATTCCGTAAAGCTTATCATGGGCTTTGACAACAATCCTTGGATTCCCGCGAGCCTTTCAAAAAATTCAACGTTCAAGGACGGCGCCTTGCTTTCAATGACGGATTCAATTTCAGGAAAAGGGATAATCAACACCAGTTTTCTTAGCCAGCTTAAGCTTTCGAAAATCGGAGTTGAAAGCGGAAAGCTTGACGTGGAAAAGACTCAAAAGGAAATTGAATGCAAGGTTTTCAACTTAATCCAAAAAATTGAAAGCCTTGAGGACGGCGCGGAAATAAACCGCGAAACCCTGGCCCTAAAGGAGCGGGAGCTTTCCCTTCTAAAAATACAACTTGAGGCCGGAAGCGTGACAAAATCCGATTACTTGAAAAGCCTCAACGAACTGGCCGAGGAAAAAATAAATTTCTTGAAGGCTAAAATTGAAAGGGACTTGCTCATTGAAGAATTGGAGGCCATGTCATCCTGCAAAATCAAAAATTATGGAGAGGACATATGAAAGGAAAAAAGACCGCGGCCCTTCTTTCCCTTTGCGCGCTGTTAGCGTCGTGCGCGAAGGAAGGCGCGCGGAAAGAGGCGGAAACGGAAGCGCGCGTAATCACGGTGAAAAAAAGCGAGCTTCATTCCACGATAGACACATACGGCTCCGTCACTTACAAAAAGAAAAACGACGTCAGCTCTTTGGTGGACGGAACGATTGTGGGGCTTTTTGTTCAAGAAGGCAGCCAGGTAAAAAAAGGCGACATTATGCTGAAAATGAAGAACGTTCAGTATGAAATACAAAAAGTTGAACGCGAGAACGCCCTTAATTCCGCGACGGCGAAGGCGCGGGCGGCGGAAAACAATTTGCGCGAGGAGGAAAAAAACATAAAGAGCAAAATGCTTTCAATTGAGAACGCCAGGGCGACCCTCCTTCAAAAAAAAGGCGAGCTGGACTTTATGAAAAAAAATTTGGAAAAGAACAAGAAGGTTTTTTTGGCGGGCGGAATCGCGGCCAGCGCCTACGAGCAAATGGAAATCGAATGCAATTCCGAAAAAACGGAAGTTGAAATATTGGAAAAGGAATTGAGGATGCAGGAGATGGGCTTTACGGACCAAGACCTTCTGGCCGCGGGAATGGAGCCAAGCGAAAAGCAAGAAGAAAAAGAGCTGCAACTGCTTGAGCTTAACCTGCGCGGCGCAAAAATCAACATAGAGCTTTCCGAGGCGGAAAAAAGAAACGCAGAGCAAAACTTAAAGTCCATAGTCTCCTTGATGGAAAACTTGACCGTCAGGGCTCCGACGGACGGAATTGTCGGCGCGCTGAATTACGAAAACGGCGAGAGGGTCTTTCAAAACGAAAAGATTTTGACCCTGATTGACATGGAGGAACCTTACGCCCAAGTGACGCTTCAAGAAAAGGACTCTCAAAAAATTCAGCTGGGCTCCCCCGCCCTTGTAAAAATTGAGTCGTTGGACTACGAGCAAAAAAGCCAAGTGTCCTTCATAAGCCCGATGGCGGACTATGAGACAGGAAACTTTGTCCTAAAGATACCGCTAAAAAACCAAAGCGGCCTAATGCGCCTTGGAATGTTCGCGCATTGCTCCATCGAAACAAAGTCTTCGGGAAAATATTTTTTGCTGCCGGAAAAAGCCGCGATAAAACGAAAGGCAAACAACGTTGCCTTTTACTGCGTTGAGAACGGATACATATTTCAAAAGGAATGCCCGATCGAGATGGAAAAGGACGGAAAAATTTATTTGGATAAGGGCGTTAGCGACGGAGAAAAAATCGTGGAAAATCCCGGCGCGGAATTAAAGGAAGGCCAACATGTCAAGGCGATATGATTATTTGATTTTGGCCGCCGCGTTTTTTCTGGCCTTGGCTTCATGCAAAATAGCCACGTTCGAGGGATTTGACGTCGCCGTTTCCGTGGCGGAAAGCCAATGCTATTACGACGGCGAATATATAGGCGTTAGCTTTTCGGCAAACGTGAACCAAGCGGCCGCGCAAAGCCTGATTTCGCTTAAAGAGGACAGAAAGAGCGCCAAGGCGGAAATCCTTTGGGAGCCAAGGTCTTGCCTTGTCAAGGCGGACGGCGGATTCAAGAAAGGCCGCCGCTACGAACTTTCCATAAGCGGCGATATTTTGCTGGACGACGGAAGGACATACGGAGTGGACCTTTACAGGGACTTCATTTACGGAAAGGAAAGCGAAAATTTTTTTGCCGTAAAAATTGAGGAGCCGGAAAAAAACAATTTTGAAAGGCAGGCCTTGGCCTTTTGCTTTAACAAGCCGGTAAACGCCGCCGTCTTTGAGAGGGAGTTTAGCGTAAGCCCAAGCGTTGCGGTAAAAAAGAAATACAGCGAGGACAAAAAACAAGTCCTGGTTGTTCCCGAAAAAAATTGGAAAAGCAACGTTTTTTACAATTGGAGGCTTGGCGGCGTTGAAAGCGACGGCGGCTTCAAGGCCCTAAGGGAGTATTCCGGCTCCTTTATGGCCCTAGAAAAAAATGAAAGTCCCAAAGTCATTCTTTGCTGCCCGGTGATGGATGGAACCTTTATGGAAAGCCAAAGCCTGGACCAATTATGGGAAAGGCAAAGCGTGGGCTTTGTCTTTGACAGCGACATGGACTTTGAAAGCCTAAAAAAGGGAACGTTTTTTTCTCCAAGCGTTGACGGAAAATGGACAAAAAAGGACTCAAAGCGCTTTGTCTTCGCTCCGGCAGAAAACTACAAGATTGGAGAGCGGCACACAATAACTATAAGCGAGTCCGTGGAAGACATTTATGGAATTAAAATGAAGGAGCGAAAGAACATATTTTTTACCGCCCGCAGCGAATGGATTGACGCCGACTTTTTTGCCAACGGAAGCCCTTTGAGCGGCGAAGGCATAAACTGGATTTCCTTGCATGAGGGAACGCCGTTGATAGTCGAAATTGTTTTTTCAAAAAAGCCGGACATAGACTCGATTTCAAAGATAAAGAGCGCCGTAAGCCTTGAAAGGCTCTTTCCCTTGAGCGCCGCCGCTCCAAATTTGGCGTCAATAATTCCCCAAAGCTTTAAGGTTCAGCTGGAATTTGACAATTACGACTTTTCAATTTTGGGAGAAGAAAAGCTTTACAAGCTTTTCATAAAAGGCGGCGCGGGCTTTATCCACAATTCCCAGGGAGAAT
This sequence comes from uncultured Treponema sp., assembly GCA_946411505.1. Lineage (GTDB taxonomy): Bacteria > Spirochaetota > Spirochaetia > Treponematales > Treponemataceae > Treponema_D. The sequence goes on from CAMKEG010000001.1 coordinate 254,883, forward strand.
ATTTTAAGGAGGACCGATGTTTTACAATCGCCATCAAAAAGTTAGATTGAGCCTTGCGATTTTGGCCGGAATCGCCTTGTCGGCAAGCGCTATTTCTTGCGCTGACAATTTTTTTGCGGCATTTAAGGTTGAAAGGACGTTTTTAGCGGACGGAACTGTCGTGGCCCAGTTTTCCGCCGACGTTGACGCGGCGAGCGCCAAGAGAAACTTTTCATTCATTCAGGACGAAACGCAAGTTGACGGACAAATGGCCATAAACGGAAGTTGTTTGACTTTTGTTCCCAACGTAAAAATTGGCGAAAACCATTGCTACAAGATTCAATTTTTTTCAGGAACGATGGACACAAGGGGAAACGCGCTTGAACGCGACTACTGCGCCACAATTTGGACAAAAAATGACTTGACTCCGCCGGAAGTTTTAAGCGCCAAGGCGGATGAAAAAGGAATTGAATTTGTTTTTAGCGAGGGCGTTGAAAGAAAGTCCTTTTTTGACAACTTTTCGTTGGAGCCGCAAAAAGAATTCCTTGCGGTCTGGAAGGACGACGACAAAAAACTTGAGCTTTTCTTCAACTCGCCTCTTGAAGAAAAAACTCTGCATTCAATTCAAATAAAAACAGGACTGAAGGACAAGAGCAATAATTTTTTGAAAAATAACTTTTATTGGTCGTGGACTTCCGAGGGAGAGGCCTTGGCGCCTGACTTTTCTTTTTACGCGCGCAGAATCGGCCAAAGCCAAGCGCAAAAAGTTGAAGGCCGCTTGGACGGCGCGGACTTTGACAGCGATATTGAATTGCGTTTTTCAAAGGAAGTTGATTGGGAAAGCGTTTCAAGCTCGATTGAAACGGAGCCAAGGCTGCCCTTCAATGTCGTTCCTGTTTTGGAAGAAAACGGAAAATATTGCAGGATTGCTAAAATCAAATTTGAAAAATGGCCAAAATGGAATCAAAGCGCGGTCTTGACCGTAAAAGAAAAAATTACTGACAAGGACGGAAGGCGCGCAATCGAAAAGTCAATAGAGCTGGCCAACGACGCGGAAGAAAAACGGCCTCCAAAGCTGGAGTTTGTCGCCATAAAGGTGTTGGACAAGTTTAAGATTGCGGACCAAGAAAAAAATTTTGCCTCCGTCAGCTTTCCCTTGACCGACTACCCGGAGGGCGTTGAAAAAGAGTTGCCCGCGTATTTTTTATATTCCATAAGCGGACATTCGGAACATATAAGCCGCCTTGCCGCCATGGAAGCGACGGGCGTTGAATGCAATTCATGCGCCAACGTCATTCTTTTGACAATGGAATCGATAAGGCAGGAAAACTTTTCCGAATGCGCGGATTTTTGGGCGGACAGCGGAGTTCAAGAACGCTTGCGCTCGCTTGCGGCGCAAAAGAAAAAGCTGGCTTTGATAAAGTGCGGCGCAAGCTTTAAAAACCGACTTCTAAACGAAAAGCCGGCATGCGGCTTGATTGAGTTTAGCGTCAGCCAAAAGCTTTGCGACGAAAACAAAAACTTCATGGAGGAAAAAGCGCTTGTAAGCTTTAACAAAAACTGATGAAAAAATTGATTGAATATTCAACAAAGCATCCGATTTCCGTACTGATGTATTTCTCGCTCGTCCTCTTTTTGGGACTTTGCAGCCTTTTTTGCCTAAACGTGAGCCTTTTGCCGCAAACAAAGGACAGATGGATTTTGGTCGAGGCTGATTACGCAGGCGTCAGGGCGGAAGAAATACGCAAGTTGGTCGCCATTCCCTTGGAGGAAAACCTTTCGTCCCTAAAGGGCGTTAAAAACTGCGAATCCGTGTCAAGGGACGGATCTTGTTCCCTAAAAATAGAGCTAAAATGGAACTCCGACGCCAGGACGGCCCTGCTTGAGACAAACGCAATCATAGACTCCGCGATGGAATCCTTGCCGGAAGACTGCCCCAAGCCCCGCGCAAAAATAGCGCAAGACGGCGCGGGAGAAATTTGCGTTTGCGTGGTTCCAAAAAACAAAGACATCTTGGCTGCCTCCGATTTTGCGAGGGACGAGCTTAGGACAAAAATTTTGGCCTTGGAAGAATCGTCAGAGGCGGAACTTTTTGGCGAGCAAAAAAGGGAAATTCAAATCGTCGTGAACTCGCGGCTTGGCGCCCGCTACAACTTGAGCCTTGAGGAAATCGCGCAAAGCGTCAACTCCTCAAACTACGATTATCCAGCGGGCTCCTTGATTGAAGGCCAATACGAGACACTTTTCAAGACCGAAGGAAGCTGCAAAAGTTTTTCTGACATTTTGGACACGCCGCTAAAGGCAAAAAACGGCCAGTTGCGGCTGGGAGACATAGCCCGCGTCAATTGCGCCATAAAAAAAGAAAAGGCCTTTTGCTTCCGCAATTTGGACCAATGCGTCCAAGTGAAAGTTTTTTGCAAAAAAGGCCGCAACCCCTTGAAACTGAGCGCAAAGGTCAAGAAACTTCTTCGCGAGCTGCAGGCGGAAAAGGAAAACTATGTTTTGACGATAGAAAGCGACAGTTCGACTGAAATATTAAACGCGGCCGCCAATCTTTTTTTAAGCGCGCTCTCCGGCTTTTTGATTTCTTACGCCTTAATTTTGTTTTTCTTCAGGTCCTTCAAGGCGGCGGCCTTCATAGCGCTTTCAATCCCCTTTTGCGTTTTGTTTTCATTTTTGACGCTGGCGGCCTTTGGAAGGAGCGCCAACTTGATTTCCATGTGCGGAGTGACAATATGCCTGGGAATGATCATTGACAACAGCATTGTCGCGATGGAAAGCGTCGTTGAAGGCGCGAAGAAAAAAGGCGTTCCTGAAAACGTAAAGGAGGCGGTTCAAAAAATAGCGCTCTCAAATTCCGCGTCCACGACAACGACGATTGCCGCCTTTGTTCCAATATTTTTTATCGGAGGAATTCTTGGGGAACTTTTTTGCGACTTGGGAATCACGCTGATTTCAGGAATGCTTTTTTCCCTGCTGTATTCGTTCACGGCGCTGCCGGCCGCCTGCGTCCTTTTTTTAGGGAATCAAAACGAAAGGCTTGCGCTCGCGGACTTGGCGGCGCTCAAAAAAAATTACGGGGGGCTTTTAAAAAGAACAAAAGGCGCAAAGTTCCTTTGCCCCGCCGTCATGGCGCTTTCATTTGCCGGCGCGATTTTGTTCCTTCTTCCAATAAAAAAGGAGCTTCAGCCAAAAGGCCGCGAGCGCTCAGTTTGCGCCGCGATGACATTTGCGCCTGGAAGCGAAATCGGCTTTGTAAAGGCAAGGACAAAGGCCCTTTTAAGGCAATTGTCCTTGATTGAAGGCGCCGGCGAAATAACGGCAAAAGGAGGCCTTCAATACGGAAGGCTGGAAGACCTTTCAAATCCGGAAACACAGGAGGAAAAAGTCTTCATAAAGATAAAGGCAAAGAAAGCCAAAAAAGTCGCGCAAGAATGCGAAAGGCTTTTTAAGGACTTTAAGCTGGACTATTCTTTTATAAAGCAGGAGGACTTGATTTCAAGGCATTTGTCGATTGCAAACAAGAGCCTTTATTTGGGCGAGGAGCCAAAGGATTTGTTTGAAAAATGCTCAAGGCTTTTTAACAGCGCTTTTGTTCCCAAATACATGAAGGACGAAATCTTTTTTAAGGCCGACAAGAGCTTTATGGAAAAGGCAAGCTTGAGCCCTCTTGAGCTTGCAAGGGCGCTCAAGGCGTCCTTTGACGGATACGAAACATTCCCCTATTATGAGGACGGAAAAGAGCTTTCGATGAAAGTCCAGCATGAGGAAAACGAATTGTCTTCGGAAAAAAATCTTTCAGGCCTAAAAATCTTCACGCCAAAGGGAAAGTTCTCCCTTTCAACGCTTGGCTCTTGGGAAAAGAAAAGCGGCGAAGGAATTCTTTACAGGTCGCGCGGAAAGGACGCAAAAATAATATCGGAAGGCGACATGAAAAAAATTCCTAAAGAAGAAAGAAAAAACACAGTCTCCCTAAAGGACGAGAACATGGGGGAACTTATAAAAAACGCAGCGCTTTTGCTTTTTGTGTCTTTGGTCTTGCTTTATTGCGTCCTTGGAGCGCAAACGGAATCTTTCATTAAGCCCTTGCTTTTCTTTTTGGCCGTTCCGCCGGCTTTTTTTGGAGCCGCCTTTTGCCTTTTTATTTTTGGCTCTTCCTTGAACATAAATTCAATCTTTGCGTTCGCGGCGCTCTTTGGCCTGTCGGTGAACAATTCAATCATCTTGCTCGAAGGCGGAGAAAAAAAATTTTCGTCAGTCCTGGCCACAAGCGCCACTTCCATCGCATCCTTGCTGCCGTTCGCCTTTGACCCGCTAAAGGCAAACCCGCAAAGTTCGTTGGCGCTGGCGCTGGCGGGAGGCCTTTTGTTTTCGGCGGCCGCCTCCTTAATATTGATTCCAAACATAAAGGAGCGAATGAATGGAAAAATTTAAGGGAAAGAAAAAGCCGCTATTTATTTTGGCGGCCCTTTCGATTTTAAGCCTGTATTCGGCGAAGGACCTTCAAGTGACTTGCGTTCCGGCCGGAGAGCGCGAAAACTATTCCGTGGAAGTTGAATACTTTGGAATGGACGCGCAAAAGATTGAAAGGACAATCGCGATTCCTTTGGAAGAAAAAATATCCTCGCTGGACAAGTTGATTTGTGTCCAGACGGTTTGCGAGAACTCAAAATGCTCGGTCAACGCGGCTTTTGAAAAGACAAGCGGCGGCTCCTATTTCGCCCTTTGCGCGGCCGTGGAAGAACTTGCCAAGGGCTTTCCGTCCGACGCGCAAAGGCCAAAGATTTACGCAAGCTCATGCGACTCCAAGTGGATTTTCACGGCCGCCTTTGACTCAAAAAAGCATTCCAAAGAAGAGCTTGAAAGGGCTTTGAAAGGGCCTTTGCAAAGCGTCCAGGGGGTGAGCCAAGCGCTTTTTTTGGGCGGCGAAAGCGAGGAGCTTCAAATAGCCTTTGACGAAAAAAGGCTTTCCGGAAAAAAGCTGGAGCCTTGGTTTTTCGCGCAATTCTTGCAGGAACAAAACGCCAGCGCCCTTTTTGGGGAAAACAGAGTTTATTGCGAAAGGATTGGAAGCGCCCAAGAGCTTGACAAAACGCAGGGCGTCCACAGCCTTGCGACAGCCGCCGACGGCTCAAAAAGAAAGGATTGCGTCACCCGCATAAACGGCTCGGAATGCATCTTGCTTTGCCTAAAAAGTTCGTCCGAAAGCCAAAACATCAGGATTACAAAAAACGCCGCGAAAATCCTCAAGGCCGCCTTTCCGGCCCAAAATGACTTTCAGATTGTCTTTGACAACGGCAGGGAGCAAAAGAGAATGCTTTTCAGGCTTTTCGCGGCGTTTTTTCAAAGCCTTGCGGCCTTGGCCGCCGTTTGCGCCCTATTCTACCGTTCGGCCAAAAAGACGGCGGCGATTTTGGCCTGGACTTGCCTTGACTTGCTTTTTTGCCTTGGAATCTTGGGCGCGCTAAAAATCCCCCTTGACTCGTCGGTCATCGGAGGCATGACCGTTTCGTTAGGCTTGATTTGCGACGCGGCCCTTTACCTTTCCGACGACGCGGAGCCGTCCGTCTCCGCGATGGTTGCCGCGACAATGACGACGCTTTGCGCCTTGCTGCCCCTGCTGGCCTTGGAAAAAATCGCTCCGGGCATAAAGGGCGTGTGCCTTTCAAGCGGCCTTACGATTGGAGTTTCCATGCTTTTGGCCTTGCTTTTTACGCCCCTGTTTTTTGAAAAAAATCGGGACGAACCTAGAAATAGTCTTAACTTGTCTATTTTTTCATACAGAATACCTAGAAAGTTTCTCAACTTGTATGCTTTTTTATACATTTTAACGCCCCTAATCTTTGCTTTTTCCGCAAAAAACCTCTCCCAATACGACGAATCGCGAATAATCTACGCCCAAGTCGAGCTGGAGCCGGAAACCCGCTTTGACTGCGTAGATTCCCGACTGCTTCCATTTATAGAGCGCATAAAAAAAATAAAGGGCGTGGACTTTGTCCAAAGCGAGGCAAAAAGAGGCTCCGCGGAAATAAGCGTGTCCTTGAAGGACGGCGCAAAAAAAGACAAGGTCTCAAAGGAAATTCTTGCCTCGGCGGGAAATCTGGCGGGAAGCCTCTACCTGCCCCTTTGCGCGCCAAAACGAAAAGTCACGCAAAGAATTCAAATCGCGCTTTTGGGAGAGCAAAGCGAGCTTTGCCGCAAGCTTTGCAAGGAGGCGGCCGCAACAATTTTGGGCGACGGGAGCCTTGCCAAAAACCGCGCCCAGGCCGTCTTCCATTTTAAGGACGACGAAAGGATAGTCGTCGCGCGGCCGCGAAAATATTTTTTGGCCCAAAACGGCTTTACGGTACAAGGCCTGGCGCATTTTTTGCGCTGGAACCTTTTTGGGGCCGTCTGCGCCAAGAGATTTTTGGACGGAAAGATTCAAGACGTTAGGGCCGGAAAAAGAGGCTTGGCCTTTGGCGGGGAAAAAGGCGCGGACGCCTTGGCCGCCTTGCAAATGAACGGAACGCCGGTTGGCGCCCTTTGCGATTTTGGCCGGGAAAAAAGGCCTGAAAAAGTTTACAGACAGGACGGACTGAGGGCCGCCTATTTTACAATCGAGCTTGAATCCAAAAGCTCAGACAAAGCCTTGCGGGACATCAAGGCCGCCTTGAAAAAGGCCCCTTTGCCGGAAGGCTATTTTTATTATTTTTCCCGCGAGCATGAGGAAATGGGAAAAAACTACGCGCTGGCTTTTGCGGCCTTTGTTTTGGCCTTAATCGCGATTTACTTTTTGACGGCGGCCCAATGCGAAAGTCCCCTGGACGCGCTCAAGGCGATTTTGACAATTCCCGCGTCATTGTTCCTGCCGCTGGCCATAAAGGCGCTGGCCTTTAGTCCGCTAAAATTGGGCGACGCGGCGGCGATTGTCTTTGTTTCCGGCATTTGCGTGAACAACGCGATTTACATTATGAACGAATGGAAGCATGACGGAAGGAAGGACGCCTTTTTCGCGTCAAGGAGGCTTTTAAAGAGCGCTCTGTCGTCGTCGGCGACAACGCTGGCCGGGAGCCTGCCCCTGATGTTTTTAGGCTCGGGAACTTTTTCAGGCGACTTGGCGTTTTTCACTTTTTTTGGAACGCTGGGTTCCCTAGCCGTCTCGCTGCTTTTTTTCCCGGAAACTTTGGAGGAAAAAAAATCCCGCGCGAGGCGCGGGATTTTCGCGGATAAAATTATCGCGCCTCAATTTCTCCGGACTTGTTTTTTGGAATAATCAAGTTGAGCAAAATGCCTACGACCGTGGCCAAGGCGACTCCGCCAAGGGAGAACTTGAAGTTTTTGACCATAAACTGAAGAACGCCGCCTCCGATTCCGATTACCATGATGACAGAAGAAATCGTGAGGTTTCTCTTTTCCTGGTAGTCAACGCCGGCGTCTACCAAAGTTCTAAGGCCGCTGGAAGCGATGAGGCCGTAAAGAAGCGTGCAGATTCCGCCCAAAACCGGAGTCGGAATTGTCTGGATTACCGCGCCGAATTTTTGGCAGAACGAAAGGATTACCGCGATGACGGCCGCTCCTCCGATTACCCAAACCGAGTAAACTTTTGTAATGGCCATTACGCCGATGTTCTCGCCGTAAGTCGTGTTCGGCGGGCCTCCCCAAAGGGCCGCCCAAGCCGTGGCCACGCCGTCTCCAAGCAAGGTGCGGTGAAGCCCCGGGTCTTTGTAGAAGTCGGTTCCGACAACTTTGCTTGTGGTCAACGTGTCGCCCATGTGCTCGCAAATTGTGGAGATTGAAACTATTACAAAAGTGAGAATCGCCACAAGGTTGAACTTGGGGGCCTGCCAAAAGGCGCGGCCGGCGCCGTCGTACTGCAAGAACGGAAGCGCGAACCATTTGGCTTCCTGGACAGAAGAAAAGTCAATCAAATGGTAGGCCGGGAAAAAGCAGCCCATAATCAAGGTGAAGAGGTAGCCGCCTACAAGGCCGATTAAAATCGAAAGAGTGTTGAAAAAGCCCTTGAGGAAAATCGTGGCGAAAACCGCGATGGCAAGCGTCACGGCGGCGATGCTTAGGGCCACCAAAGAGTACTCGTTGTTCAAGTAAAAGGCTTCGTTTACGGCTGTCGGAGCGAGCGACATTCCGATGACGATGATTACCGAGCCGATGACGACCGGCGGAAGGGCCGCGTCAATCCATTTCTTTCCGGCAAAGCGGACGATAAGCGCGACAATCGCGTAGAAAACGCCGGCGAAAATCGCTCCGCCCATAGCGTAGGGAACGCCGAATTCCTTTCCTATGGCGATAAGTGCCGGGATAAAAGCGAACGAAGAGCCTAAAAAAGCCGGAACCTTGGCGCCTGTAATCAAGATATACAGAAGCGTTCCAGTTCCGGCCGTAAACAAGGCGGTCGAAGTGCTTAAACCAGTTAGAATCGGAACCAAAATTGTGGCGCCGAACATCGCGAATACGTGCTGAAAACTCAAAGGAATCCATTTTGCCAGCGGCGGTTTGTCTCCGGGCATAAGGACGCTTGAATTGCTTTCTGCCATAACAACTCCTTTTTTGATTGAATTGAACCATTGTAGCGCATTTCGCGCGCTTTTGCTAGTGGGCGGAACTAAATAGCGCGCCCGCCCCACCCGCCTTTTTTTCTTGACGAAAAAAACAACGCCATGTTATAATTAGCAGTTGTTTTTTGGTTTTTTATTTGTTCTTTAGGAGGAGTTATGAGAGCGTTTAGAAAATTATTATTGGGAAAATGCCTTGCATTTCTTATTTTGCCCATTGCGTTCATAGGAACGGCCGCTTGCAGCAACAGCAGCTCGCCTTCATACTACCCGCCTATAGGCCCTCAATCCCTGCCCTTCAGCTACGAGTTCATCAGCGAAAACAGAAATTTCATCGGCGGCTCCCTTATATACGACCCCGACTCGGCGAGCGGCTTGGCGCAGATTTACGCCGGAGCCAAATTTGGCGTACGTCTTGGAACGCTGAGGGAAAAGTCGCTGGAGGTCAAAAGCTACGCTTCTGGCTCGACTGTGGATAGTCCGGAAAACGACGACACTGTAAAAGTAGAAGGCGACCCCGACGACCCAAACAACAAAATCACCTTGACCACAGACTTGAAAGACGGAACTTCAAAAAACAAAACCGTTTACGAGGACGTTCCCGACAAGGCGGTTTACGGCTACATTTCGGTGACAAGCGCAAGCGCCGACTCAATTTCATTCACGTTCACCACGGTCACTCCATCCGGAGCCTCCGGCGTAAAAGCGTTCACCCTAAAAAAAGGCGAATCATGCGACCTGGACGGAAACGGCAAAATGAACCTAAAATACGACGCGCCCTCGCTAAAGAGAAGCGGCTACGGAGAAAAGGCGCGATGGCTCACGTTCCTGAATGATGAAAATACGCTCACTTCAAACATGTTCTGCAAATTCAGCGACAGCGAAGCCAGCGCCGGATATCGGTCGGCCGAAAACGTTTCTGCCAGCGTGGACAAGGGCTTGTACGCGGTCAATTCCAACGGCGACTTTGTGTATGTCTATTACGACAATTACGAAACAGACAAGTCAATGGCCTATGGCGACTACATCTTGTGCCTGCCGTCAACAGTCGGCGTTAATGAGAACAACATTGAATGGGGAAACGAATACGACAACCCCGGTGACGACGACGAGTCCACGACAAACAAAAACGAGTTCTATGACAACGTGGCCGCCATGAACACTTCGGACACGACGATGAACTTTGGCGGAAAAACCTACATCGTCACAAACGGATCTTCCAGCTCGGTGGAGCTCAAAGACAAAGATCAGTTTGAGAGCTACGACATTGTATACTCATACCAACTCTGGCATTTTCCTGACGAAGAGAACGGCCCGCGCGACTTGCTTGTCGACTTGAACGCCTCCTCCGACGCCCTAAAAAGCTTGATAAACCTTCCCGATTCTTCGAGCGCCATAGAAATAGTCACTAGGTTGAACGTTCTGCTTCAGGAAGAAGATTTTTTTAACAAAGTTTTGGACGCGAAAGTGTCCGACGTCACAAAAAACCAGGAGGCAAAAAGCTCTTACGCCGCGGCCGGCTCTCCAGATGAAAAAACAAAATTATGCCGTCTCTTGGTTGACGAGCTTTATCCGTCTTCGCCGGACGCGCTTATTGAAGGCCCTGATTTGACCAGGGTCTATCCCGACATGGTCTTTAATCTTGGAAGCCCCGATGACTTGGCCGACTTCATGTATCAGTGCCAACGAAACATGTATATCGACGAAGCCGCCTCCGACGCGTCAAAAACCATTCACTCAAAATACAGCGATTACAAGAAAAGGCATGACGAGCTTGCGAAAGAATGGAAGAGATTTTTTTCCATCGACATAAGCCAAGTGGTTTTGTATCCATACGACAAAAGCAAGACAAAAAAATTCAATCCGCAATCAGCCGGCGTTTACCTTGGCGCGGGCTTGAGGGCTTCCGCCTCCGTTACCAAGGGCCGCGCGGATTTTGAAGTTGCGATGGCCTTTTGGCTGGACTTGGACTTGAACATGCAGACGCTTAGCGTAATCCTTGACTACACGCTAAATCCGGCCCTCGCGCAAAAAATGGAAGGACCCAACATAAGCCTTGCCGAAAAGCTTATGGCAGTCTTCCAAAACAAGGACGTAAGAAGAATCGAAGTCAAGTTGAACGACGTCAACATAAACGTGGGCGGAGTTCCCTTGGTCTTTGGCGTTACGGCCAAAACCGGCATAAACTTTAAGCTTGAAGGCGCCTTTGATCCGCGCATTTGTTTTTCGGGAATGTATGGCGGAGAGCTTAAACTTGGAGCCAGCTACGGAGTCGAATGGTTCGCAAAGCCATATTTCCGTCCATACGCTGACGCAAAGGGAATTAACAACACGGACTTTTACATAGGTCTTGGGGATCGCGGCGCGTCCAACACAAAAATAACGTTTGAGCCTTGGTTCTGCCTTACGCCTTCGTTTGGACTTGGAACTAGCGCCATAAGCGTGCGAGGCTCCGTTCCGACAAAATTTGGCCTTCACACCGTGATGTCGGTTCCGCCTATAAAAATGGTGGAAGCGGGCGTCTTTATAAGCGTTTGGTTCTCGCCCTACTTTGAGGCTGACTTGAAGTTCTTTAAAATCAAAAAAGTTTTCAAGAACTTTAAGCCTCTTGACCACGACATATTGTTCTATCCCGAATTCAAGACCAAGCGCAGGCCTGACTAAGGGGCGCAGGCCTTGAATAAAAATACGAAGAGCCCGCTTTCAAACGCCGCCGCCTTCTTGCCGCTTTTTTTAGCGGCAAGTTTCGCCGTTTTTTTGCTGTCGCGCTCGGCGATGATAGACAGGGCGGCCAAGGAAGCCAAGCCTTTAAGCAAGGAAGAGAAGCTTGAATTTTACAAAAGGCTTGACGCGCTTTATCCCGAGCGGCTTGAGCTTTTGCGCCCCCTGCCCTACGAGGCTCCTGCCGCCGGCTTTGAGCTTAAGGCGGGCGCCGCCATTTTGGTCGACTATAACACGGGCTTTGTCCTCTTTCAAAAAAACGCCGGCAAAGTGATTCCGCCCGCCTCGATGACAAAACTTTTTTTGATGAGGTCGGTCTTGGAAAAAGTCCGGCGCGGCGAGGCAAGCCTTGGCCAAAATATTCCGCTTGGGCCGGAGTCGTGGGCTTGCAACGCTCCGCCGCAAAGCTCGCTTATGTTTTTGGGAAAGGGACAAATCGTAACGCTGGAAGAGCTTCTTTGCGGAATAAACGTGGCTAGCGGAAACGACGCCGCGGCCGCCGTGGCCTACAGCCTTTTTGGCTCGATGGAAAATTTCATCGCGCAAGCCAACGACTTGGCAAAAGGCCTTGGCTTAAAAAACACCGTGATTGTGGAATCCACCGGCTATTCCGAAAACAACTTGACCACGCCGAGGGAGATGGCGGCCTTTTGCCGCGCCTACATAAGGGACTTTCCTGACGCGCTCCAAAAATTCCATTCGATAAAAAATTTCGTCTATCCAAAGGAGCGCAACTTGCCGCCCGAACAGCGGGGGCGGCCTAGCCAAGACTTTTCGCGCGGCATTCCCCAAGAAATTTGGACGCAATTTGAATTTGAAAACACCAACAAGCTGCTCGGCGTTTTGCCCGGCTGCGACGGAATAAAAACCGGCCACATAAACGAAAGCGGCTACAACTTGGCGCTTACCACAAAGCGCGGCGACGAGCGCTGGATTTCCGTAACCATGCTTGGACCTGGAAACAGTTTGCGCGAAGGCGACGAAGGCCGCTGCGCCGACGGAACGGCCTTGCACGAATGGGCGTACAAAAATTTCAGGAGCTTTGACGCAGCCGCCTTCGCGCCGACGGAATTTGTCGTTCCCCTTTACGGCTCGGAAAAAATGGCCGTCCGTCTTGTGTTAAAGGAGGCCGCCGCGCTTCCGATTCCAAAGGCCGCCAACGCCGTCGTAAAGGCCGCCGCGCCAAAATATTTGTTTGGAAGCGTCCAAGAAGGAAAGCCCTACGGCTCGCTTTTGATTTGCGACGGAGAGCGCGTCTTGACTGAGATTCCCCTTGTGGCGGCGGAAAGCTCGCGCGCGGCAAACCAATTTGTCCAACGCTCGGACGAAATCATTTTGCGATTGAAGGGCGCTCGTTAGCGGAAAGCGGCCCAAGCCCAAGAAGCGGCTAGTCCAGGGAGAAGCTAAAAATTTTGTCCGAGAACAAATCCGGAAATTCCAGCGAGACGGCGGAAAAAAGCATTTGTCCGCAAGGCGCCGCGCCTTCCGTCCTGCAAGCGCGGTTGTAAAGCCTGTCGCCGCGCACAGGAAGTCCCAGCCAAGCCAAGTGGCAGCGCACTTGGTGCCTGTAGCCTTGCGCTATTTTGCATTCGGCGCGGACGGAGCCGCCTTCTAAAAATCGCGCCGCCACAATTTTTGTGGAATACATTTTTTTGCTTCCAAGTTTTTTAAGCGCGGCGGCGTTTGAGGATTGCAAAACAGGCCGGACTTCTTTTTTTCCCTTGCCGAACGGCCGAAAATACGAAGAAAGCTCAAGGCCGCTAAGCGCGGAAGCGGCGGCTTGGACTTGCTCGGCAAGCGGAGGAAAGCCTCCGAGGGCGGCGGCGTTGCCATCGTCAATGTCGCATTCCGCGCGGTAGCCTTTTATAAACAGTCCGCGCTCTTGGGCGGCGATTATATGGTCGTAAAATTGCTGGCTTTGCGCGACAAGCAAAAGGCCGGCCGTGGCCGTGTCGATTCTGTGCAGCAAGCCGCCCTCAACTTGTTTTTTGCCGCAAACCTTCAGGACTTCCGGAAAAAGCCTGCCGCATTCCGTAAGCGCGCTTGCGTCGTTGGCGGCGAGCGGGGCGCTGGGAAGGCCTGAGGGCTTTGACAAAACGACAAAGGGCTCGGCGGCTGTGGGCTGATGGACAATCGTTATGCCGCCGCTCATTGGCCGCCCCCTTTATGGCCTTGCAAAGACTCTCCGCTTTTCGCGCGTTCCGCCTCCGAAACCTTAATTCCTTCGGAGCAATAAGCGCGGGGGTACTGGGCCTTTAGTTTTTTTATGACCCGCTTGAAGCGCTCCGGAATCGCCGCCTTGAAAGCCGTTTTTTTTGTTTGGCCCGGAAGCTGTATTTCCAAAAGCCGCGAATGCAGCATGAGGTTTTCGTCGGGAAAATAATTGTCTTTTTTTGAATAAATCGCGTCGCCCAAAACCGGGCAGCCCAAGTATTTCATATGGACGCGGATTTGATGGGTGCGGCCGGTCTTTAGGCGGACACGGACAAGGGTGTAGTTTGAGTAAACGGCGACAACATGATAAAGGGTGACCGCCCTTTTTCCTGAAACAGGAAGGGCGACGGCGTCTTCGCCGAACTTTTCGAGCCGCCGATTTCCTTCAAGGTCGACGGCCTTGAAGCGCTTTCTGTCGGCGGGATCGCGCGTTATGTAAGTGTCAACGACGCCGTCCCTTTTGGGCGGACAGCCTCGGACAATCAAAACATATTCTTTTTTTAGGCGGCGGCCTTGAAATTGATTTTGAAGCCATTCTTCGCTTTCGCGATTTTTTGCCGTGATGATTATTCCGCTTGTGTCCTTGTCCAGACGGTGGACGATTCCGGGACGGCGGCGGGCCAGCATTTGAGAAGTCTCGCCTTCCTTTATTTGCTCCAAGGCATCCCGCCCCCAGTGATGCAAGAGCGCGTTGACCAATGTGCCCGACCAGTTTCCGGCGGCCGGATGTGTGACCATTCCTTGCTCTTTGTTAACGACAGCGACATTTTGGTCCTCATAAATTATTTTTAGAGGAATGTCTTCCGGCATAATCGAGTCGGGAACGTTGTCTTCCCATTGAATGTCGATTTGGTCCCCGGCGCGCACTTTGCTTGAAAGCTTTGCCTTTTGGGAGTTGATTAAAATTTCGTGGACGCCGCTCTTTAACTTCGAGCGGTTGAAGCCGTTGGGCAATGACGAAATGTACTTGTCCAGCCTCTCCGTTCCCAAAAAGCTGTCCGGAACTTTTGAGCTAAAAAACGGCACTTTCCAAATTCCCAAAAAGATATTCTTTTTTAGAGCCTTCAAAAATGAACATTCTGTCTTCCGTGGAGTCAACCGGCATGACGGTTATGTTTTTAAGCTGCTCTGCGTTTCTTTTTTTCTTTGCCTTTTCGCGCTTGACGATGTTAACGATTAAGTCCGTCACGCCGATTCCCACGCTGATGGCCGCGGAAGTGATGACGATTCCCTTGATTTCATCCAATGAATATCCTTCGCCGCTTGACGTGAAGGGGTTTCTAAAATAGGCGCCGTTCCAATTATGCGAGGCGAACATCGCCATGGAATACGTGAATGAAACCATCAATGTCGTGAAAGGCCATGAGCCGAGCGTTATGATTTCCCCACGCCTCATGTCCTTGACCCATTGCGGTATTGATTTTTGGTCGTATGGCTCCGCGTCGGAAATCGTCAAGTCGTCGGCAAAGGATGAAAAAGAAAGCGTCGTCAACAAAATAAAAAAAAGCGCAAAAAACTTTTTCATTTGCCCCCGCCCTTGGAATAATCCCTCGGGCCAAAAATCGCGGTTCCAATTCTTACCATTGTGGAGCCTTCTTGGACGGCAATTTCCCAGTCGCCTGACATTCCCATGGAAAGCTCCGACAAGTCAAATTGCGGAAAGGCCTTGGAGCATTCTTCCTGCAGCGCCTTCAATTTTTTGAACGAGGCGCGAATCAAGTCCTTGTCTTCCGTAAACGGCGCCATTGTCATAAAGCCCTTTGGCTGTATATGCGGATAGCCTCCGTCCGAAATTTTCTTTAGCGCCTCAAAAAGCGGCGCCTTGTCGGCAAAGCCGGACTTGGACTCTTCGCCTGTGTGGTATTCAAACAGGACTTGAATTTTTTTGTCTATTTTGGCGGCCTGCTTTTCAATCTCGTCAAGCAGCTCCAAGCGGTCAACGGAATCAATCGCGTCGGCCACTCTGACGGCCTCCTTGACCTTGTTGCGCTGAAGCTGGCCGATGATTCTAAGCCTTGCGTCGGGATAACTTTTTCTAACTTCGTCAAATTTCGCGGCCGCCTCTTGAACGCGGTTTTCGCCAAAAACAGTCTGTCCCGCCTCAATAGCCTCAATCACTTCCTGCGCGCCGTGAAATTTGCTTACGGCGACAAGGCCGACATTTTTAGGCAGTTTTTCCTTTATTTTTATTAAATTTTCTTTTATTGACATATTTTACATTATAAAAGAATTGATTGCGTCTGACAAGACCAACATTTGCCTCACATTCAGCGCTTCGGCGCGGACGTTGGCCTCGATTCCGGCTTTTTTTAAAAGTTCGTCGGCGCCGTCTTTGCCGAATGCCTCGCCTAGAGACGGCAAAAACTTTTGCAAGTTGTTCTTGACGGTTTTTCTGCGGCTGGAAAAAAGCGCCCTTTGCATTTTTACAAAGAGGCTTGGATTTTGGCAGCCAGGGAAATTTTCTTTTTTGCTGAACAAGACGGCGCGCGACTCAACGTTTGGGCGCGGCCAAAAGTTTGCCCTGCCCAAGTCGCAAATTGTCTTTACGTCGTAAGCCCATTGGCACAAAACCGAAAAACTTGAATAGTCCTCGCTTGCCTCTTTGGCGGCCATCCTTTGCGCGACTTCCTTTTGGACGGTGAAGGCGCATTTTTCAAAGCGGACGCCGCTCTCAATCGTGTCGGCAATCAGCGCGGCGGCGATGTTGTAGGGCAAATTTCCAAAAAAATATTTTGGCCCGCCATTCTCCTTGTAACAATCTTTCCAAGTCTTAAGGACGTCGCCTTGCTTCAACGAAAAATTTCCGTCCGCCGCCGCTTCCGCAAAAAATTCCTGCAGGCAGGATGAAAAGCCTCTGTCAATTTCAAAAACCGTGACGTCGGCGCCTAGGTCAAGCAATTCCTTTGTCATCGAGCCAAGTCCCGGCCCGACTTCCCAAACCTTGTCGCCCTTCTCTATTTTTAGCGCGGCGGCGATTTTTTTTCTTGCGTCTTGATTTATCAAAAAATTTTGTCCAAACTTTTTTTGCATCGCCATTCCGTTCTCTTCGAGAAAAGCGTTCAACAGGGCCGGGGAATTGTAGTCAGGAATCTGTCGCATAAAAAAAATTATAGCGCTTCTCAAAGCTTTACGCAAGGAAGGCCGGCAAAAAAGAAAACCGCGCGGCTGATTAAATTGTAAAAAAAGGCCAATAAAGTTCCGCAAAGCGGCGCCATAAAGGGAAAAACAAGGGAAACGGCCACAAAGGCAAAACCCGCGTAAACAAAAAGAGTCATCGCGGGACAAAGCGCCGCGCTCGACAAAATTCCGCCCGGCGCGAAAAGGCCAAAATATTTTAGGCTTAGCGGAAGCGTCAACGCCTGGGCGCCGGCCGACGAGCCCAAGGCCAAGCCCGCCGAGCTAGGCAAAAAGGCCGTAAAAAATTTGCCGCTTATTCCGTTGAACAAAAGGATGCCGAACAAGGCTCCATACGACAACTGAAATGAAATTTCAAAGGCGTCCTTAGGAAAAAGTGAAACGTGAATTATAAAAGCGAGGGCCAGGACGTTCAACGAGCTTTTTGCCTTGACTTTGAACAAGGAAGACGCGAAGGCAATCGTCGAGCACAAAAGCGCCCTGAAAAGCGAGGGCGACTTTCCGGCGAACCAGACAAAAAATATTATCGCGAAAAGTTCAAGAAAGCGCGCGGCCCTCTTTCCAAAAGATTTTTTTCCAAGCGCCAAGGCAAGGCCTCCGATAAGGGAAAGGTGCATTCCGCTCAAGGCCAAGACGTGGCTCAAGCCCGCAAGCCTAAAAGCGTCCGCCGCCTTTGGATTTAAAAAAGCGCGGGAGCCGGAAAGGAGCGCAAGCAAAAGGCCTCCCGCGTCGCCCCACGCGAACATAAGGCGGGCAAAATGCAGGCGGCACAAGGCCCTTATTTTTTGAAGGCGGCCAAGCAATGTCTTGTCAAAGGAGCAGGCGCTTATTTCCTTGCACTCAAAGGTGGGGCCGCCTTTAGACGAAAATTTAGCGGGCTTGGCCTCAAGGAAAATGCAGGCGCCTTGGTCCAGCAAAAGGTCGACTTTCTTTCCCCGCCAGGCAGTGTAAAGCTTTCCGGGCTGATAAATCTGGCAGAGCGCGGCCGGCACAAAAAAGTCCGCCTCCCCTTTTGCGGCGGCCACAAGGCCGTTTTTGCCTTCCGTCCTTTGAAGGCGCAATTTTATTTTGAAAAATTTGGAGCCTGGGGAAAAGGAAGGATTTCCTGCGACCGTTCCCTCAAAGAAAAGGGCGTCTTCGGCAGGAACCAAGGACTCATAGGAAGAGGCTTTTTGAACGTCCAAAAAACCTCCGTACAAGAAGCCCGCCAAAAGCAGCGCGGGCAAAAGGAGAAAATTGTTTCTAAGGCTATCTACCATTTTAGTCTCGTAAGAGCGTTACGAGCCGCAACGGCGACCTCCTCCGGATAATCTTTTACATAAGTAACATAAAGCAAACAGTCAAACGAGGATTTGTCGCCTAAATTGGCCAACGCGTTTATTACGGCAAGGACTACCGCCTTGTCGGGAGCGTTCCCCGATTCCTGAGCCTTGTTCATTTGGTCCAAATATTCCGTGAAAGGCGACACGGCCGCCCGCGAAGCCAAAACCTCGACGCAAGAAATGGCGCTTGTCCATTGTTCCGCGGTCAAAAATTTGCCGTTGTAGGCGATTTTTGCCACGTTAAAATAGTCTTTAGCCAAGTCTGACGCCCTGGTCCACTTGTTGTCGGCCAACACTTTCACGGTCTCCAATTGGAAGCCCGCAAGGTCTTGGGAATTGGAAGAAGTTCCTGACAATATCATAGACCTGTTAAGCGCTTTTTCAGCGATTTCTGACCTTAAAGCGGGTGAAATTTTGTCATTTTTTATGAAAATTTTAGATAGTAGTTTTAATTCAACTAACTCAGCCTTGTCGACGACGTCGAAGATTTCGTTTAAGGACTTGTCGGCGATTTTTGTCAACGCCTCGTAGACCAAGGGATGCAAGTCGGTCCAAATGTTTTGTTGTATGATTGAATGCAAGACGCCGAATGACGAGCCGTTTCCAATCACGCCCAAGGCCGCGACGGATTTTTTAACGGTGTCGTCGGAGGAGCTTGCGGCGGCGATTTTTTGCGTCAAGTAGCCGTTGACAAAGGCAGTCCAATCGCTAAAGGCTTTTTGTTCGTAAAAGGCGGAAATTTTTTCAAGAACGCTGACCCTTACGTTTGTGTCGTCAAAGGCGTAGAAAACGTCCGAAAAATCCTGCAAGACCTGCTTGGGATTCTTTTTGTATTCTTC
The DNA here is from genome assembly GCA_946411505.1 of uncultured Treponema sp. Taxonomy (GTDB): domain Bacteria; phylum Spirochaetota; class Spirochaetia; order Treponematales; family Treponemataceae; genus Treponema_D. The sequence continues at coordinate 273,645 of CAMKEG010000001.1, forward strand.
CGCGGGGTATGAAAGGATTCCCGCCACGGCAAGGCCAGCCAAATCCCGGTCGTCCTTGAGCAAGGGCGCGTTTTCAACGACAAAGTCGACGGCCTTTTTTGCCAAGGCGCCTTCCCCCGAACTTTTTACGGCCGCAATTTTGTCGGAGACGTTTCCCTTGACGAATTTTATCTGCGCTTGCGACGGCGCCGCGCTTTCCTGAGCGAACAAAAGGCAAAGGCTTGCGGACAAGAGCGCGCCCAAAAGCATCTTTTTCATTGTTGTCCTCCTGCTGTTTTGACTGTCATATTCAATCTTCCTTTTTGTCGGAATTTTCGGAAGCGTCCTCGCCTTCAAGAAATTCAGGATCAATGACCGTCGGAATCTCGACTGTGTACGGTTCCTCGGCGGCCGCCTCCTTAGCCGGAAGAGGCTCTTCCTTTTTTTTGTCCTCCGCCTTGCTGTCGGCCTTTTCTTCGTCCTCAAGCTGGGTCAAGGCGACCTCGGCGTTCTTTTGGTCTTCCGGCAGAACCTTGTACACAAAGGACAAAATTATGTTTCGCATGGAAGGCTCGATGTGAATGCACTCAACGTGCAGGCGGCTTTGGTTGTTGGCTTGGTTGAATTCGACGGAGCGAACCAAGCAATACATTAAAATCAACATGTTCTCAAGCTCAAACTGCAACTTGATTTGAATGTTGTTGACGCCCTTTCCGCCGATGCGAATCATGGCGCCGTCGGAGCTTATGTCCTCCAAAATGCATTTAAAGCCAGGCGCCGTCTCAACTTGCGAATAGTCGGAAACCATTTCCTTAATTATGTACAAGTGGGCCGGAATGTGGCATTCTGTGCGGATGGACTTTCTTTTTTGCGCGCGGAAAAGATTTTCGGAATGGGACAAGTACAAAACGTTTTGTCCCCAGAAAACGCCGTAGGCCAAAACCTTGGAGTCAAAGACATAACCGGCGTCGCCCTTTCTCCAAAGGTAAACGCTGACGCTTTTGTCCTTCCAATCTTCCGGCGGAATTTTTATCCTTCCGTCTTGAATCGGCATCGTAATCACAAGGTCCCTGGAATTGTTCAAAATTTTTGACGCAAAGATTCCGCTGCCTTTAAGAACCAACCTTAATTTTTGTCCGTTGGAAAGGGCGCGGCTTGACTCAAGGCCCCGCTTGTTTTCCGAGGCCAGCTCGATTTTTGTCCGGAACTTGTAAAGCTTGGCCAAAAAGTTCTGAACTTCCGGAGCGCCCTCCGTTCCGTCGCGCCTTGAGCTTTCGATTAAATTTGTTATGCAGCGGCTCAATGAATTTGTAGAGACAAAAAGAGCTTCCGGCTCTTCCAAGTCTACAACCTTTGCAAGCTTCCATAAAATCGCAATTTCGCTCAGGTTGAATTTTTGGTCAAGCCCGGCGGCGTAAAAATTTATTTTTGGCGAGAACACTTTTAAAAGCCAAACCGCCAAGAGCAAGACTAAAAGTCCCGCAGCAACAATCAGTATAGTCAAAATCGCCTCAAAACATTATAATAATATTATCGTATAAAAAAAAACTTTTTATGCGCTCAAGTTACATTATATGACAAAAACGCTTTTTTTGCTACAGTTTTTTTTAATATTGCTGATTTTTGTTTTCCCGCCGCTTTTTGCCGGAGAGGCCTCGTATGGGGCGGTAAATTTGGGAAAAATCAACTATTTTTCGCTTTTTTCTTTGACGGCCGCCATTTTTTTGTCGTTGCAGGACAAGAAAAATGAAAAAACCGAGAATTTTGGCGGAAACGGGCTTGTGAAGGCCGCGATTTTTTCAAGCTGCTTTTTGACCACGTTCGGAACGCTTTTGATTTTAGGAATTCTCTTGAATTTTTTTTCGGAAGCGCTCGGCTCGGCGGCCGGCGCAAAATTTGCCAAGCCTGAAGGCCTTGTCCAAATTTTTGTTTGCGTCCTTTCGCTTTTTTCGAGCGCTTTTTTTGAGGAGCGCGTTTACAGAAAGTATTTGCCGGATGCCGGCAGGAAAATTATTCGCTCCAAAAAGTTCGCGGCGATTTTTTCCGAAGTCGCGGCGCTTTTGTTGTTCGCCTTTGCCCACCGTTGGCAGGGCTGGCTTGCGGTTTTAAACGCGCTTTTGGGCGGAATCGCGCTGCGCCTTTGCGCCGTAAAAAGCAAGAGCCTTATCCCAGGAACGGCGGCGCACTTTTTGTACAACCTCTTCGCCCTTTTTGCCGCCCTTGCCTAAAGCTCTTCCTTAAGGAGCCTTTGAGCGGTCCAAGCGCTGGCATTGAAGACGGCGTTGATTTTTTTTATGGCGTCCTTTTCGGTCTGAGGCCTTTGGGCGCTCGGCTGAACGTCCAAAGAAAAATAATAGTCGCCGTCCGTTTTGGGCAAAAAAAGGGCCTTGTAGACATTTCCGTCATTGGCGTCGTAAACTTTTTCAAGCGCGCCCGACCAATCAAGGTCTTCGGCCAAAAGGGGCATTCCAGACAAAAGGGCGGATTTTCCGCGACGCCACTTCAAGTCCTTTCCGACAAGGCCCATAGGAAAAATTTCCGGCGCCGCCCAAAAATTTTCGCTTGTCGTCAGGTAAGGCGCGAGGCTTTCGGTGTCGACCGCAAAAATTTTATCCTTTCCATCAAGGCAAAAGAAAACCCGCTTTCTTGAGTCCACGCTTCCAAAATTGACGGAAAGAATTTTCTTTTCCTTTTGGCGGAGGACCAGCGAAAAAGATTCGGAGGCGTCCAAACCGTATCCAGCCTTGGCCCCTTGCCTTTGCGAAACGTCATAAAAATTTGACAAGCTTCTTAAGTTTGAAAGAAATTTTTCCACAAGAAGGCTGTCGCAGACAAAGCAAAGGCTTTTTCCGTTTTCAAGCCCGACGCTTCCAAGCCAAAAAGAGCCCGCCTTTTCCAAACGCAGGGCGGCGTTTTTTTCGCAAAGCTGGATTGAATCGACGTCGTATTTTGAATTCAAGAAAAGGCTTTTAAATGCCCTTTCCTCCTTTGGCGCCGACAAAAAATAAAGCGCGACAAGGGCGGCCAAAAATATTTGCGGGCGGAATTTTTTTGCCGCCAAAAAGATTCTTTTAGTCATTTTTATTCGCCGCCTTTTGAAAAATATTTATTTAAGCGCGCCCGCCTGCCGGAAAAAAATATCAAGGCAAAGAGCAAAATCACGATTGGGACAATAATGAAGTTGACCAAAAGCGTGAAATTTTTGGCGGACTTCCACTCCTCCGCCCCGCTGATTTTCCACAAACTGTAGTCGACGGCGCCCTTGTTTTTTAGAGCGGCCAAATCTTCCTCGCCGGACAAAGACAAGAGGCTTGAAGTCAAATAATTTAAGTTCCTAAAGTCGCCCGTCTCTCCGCCGGACAAGGACAACAACAAGTCGTTGACGAACAAGTCTCCGCTTATGACAAAAAGATTTTTTTGAAGGCTTTTGGCCGCCAAGACGCTTTGGCTTTTTTGAACCAACGGGTCGGAAACGGCGCTTTTTGGAACGGTAAAGGGATTTGTGTCAAAGAGCAAGCCTGGATTTTTTTTGTCAGGCAAAAAGCGCCAGGAGGCCGGGCTAGAAAAAAGCGTTTCTTGGGCTTTCGCTTTGTCAACGGACAAGGGGCTGGCCCAAAAGACCGTCGCGCCGTAAGGAAGGCCCGCTTGAGGAAGGAGGCTTATCCACAAGGGATAGTTGACGGACTTGTTTTGCCCCTGCTTTCCGTCAGGCTCGGAAGAATAAAAGTTCGCGCGGACGCAAGAAAGGTCGGCCGCCAAAGAATCCAAAAAAGAAATTCCATGGCGCTCAAAAATCGGAAGGACAAAATCCCGCTTGTTTTTTGAGACGCCCCAATTTCCGTTTATGTCCACCGCATAGGGGCTTGCCATAGCAAGGACGCGGCCGCCTTCCTCCAAGAAATTTTCCAAGGCCTCCGCGCCGCCTTGGTCCAGGCCGCTTGTTCCGACAAGAATTAACGGAAGACTTTTGTCAAGCTTTGCAAAGGCGAAGCTTTCCTTGTCCAAGGAGATTGTTTCAAAGCCTTCCAGATTGAGCCAGTCAAGGGCGCCCTTGAAGTCTTTGCTTAAATCCATTCCGTTGGCGCAAAGGATGTAGGCGCGGCGGCTTTTTTGGCGCAGCAAATAATCAAGGCGCAAGTTCAAGTCGTATTCCAAAGAAAAAGTTGAAAAGGCGGCCGGAATGTAAAGGCTCTTGTCCATATAGTCAATCACGACGGCCGAATAAGCGTTCATGTATTCAAGGGCGTTGTCCTTTTGTTTTTGCAATTGGAAGGGCTGGACGGAAAGGCCTTGCAGGATTTGCTTTGCCTTGGGCTTGTCCGCGTCAAGGGCTGAAAAATCAACGTTCTTGCAAGAATAAGAAAGGGATCTTAGAAAGTCTTCCACGTCGCGCGTTTGCGGATAAAGCTTTAAAAGCTCTGAGGAACGGTAATACGAAATTTTAATTTTTTCGTCCGCGCCCGCAAGCAATTTTTTTGTGCGTTCCGAAGGCGTGTAATTTTTATCCGCGCTAAAATCAAGTCGCCTGTACAAGCGGCTTGCGTCAAGGGAAAGAAAGACGACAATCAAAATTATCGTGATTGTGTTCAGCGCGCGACCCTTGCAAAAAAACTTTCTTCCCTTTCCGCGTTCCTTAACGTAAACGGAAAGAAGGGAAAAGACAAGGCTCCACAAAGCGAAAGAAAAAAAATCCCTTGTGTCAAAAATGCCCTTTGACGCGGAATCAAAGCGCCACGCAAAGCTTATCGAGCGGACCGCCGCCGCGAAAAAATCTGAAAGCGGAAGATAAGTCAAAAGGACATGGGAATAATTTATCGCGGCCAAGGCAATGACAGAAAAAGCAAAGTAAGCGGCCCGGCTTTTAAAAAGGCAAGAAAGAAAAACGCAAAATGAAATTGACGCGGCGGCAAAAAACACAAGGCCCAAGTACGCCGTGAGCGCGGCGCCAAAATCCACGTTGCCAAAAATCGAGACGCACAGGGGAACAAAAATTGTAGGCGCAAGGCAAAGGGCAAAAAAAGCCAAGGCCGCGACAACTCTTGCCGCCGTTTTTGAAAGCTCCCCAAAGGGTATCGACCGGTCAAAGCCGCGCGACTTTATGTTCATGCAAAGGGCCGGAAAAAGGACGGACAAAGCGTATGGCATCGCCAGAAAAAACGGCGACAAGGACGAGCTTCCCGCGCCTTGGACAAAAAATCTTGTTCCAAAAAAATACAGCGACGAAGAAAAAAGCGAGAACAAAACGGCCGCGGCCCAATAAAAGGGATTTATCGCGTATGAAAAAAGCTCTTTTTTTGCCAAGCCCCAAAAGGCATTGACCGGGCGGGAAATGGCCGCCGCGCTTACAGCCGTGGAAACGGTCGCGGGGCGGGAAACGGTCGAGGCGGCCGAATCGTTTGACATGCCGCGCTCGGACGCGAGACTTAAATCGCTGGAGCCGCGCGGGTCGTTTGAGGCGCCGGAATCGTTTGCGCGGCCAAAATTGCTGGAGCCGCGCGGGTCGGAGACAAAGAACAAGTAGGCGTCCTCCAAATTCTTGGAGCCGCTTTTCTTCATAAGCTCGGACGGGCTTCCGCTGGCCGCGACGCGGCCGTCTTTTATGATGTAAATTGTGTCGGAAAGAGACGCGGCCTCTTGGATTATGTGGGTGGAAAAAATCACCGCGCGGCTCTTCTTTAGGTCTTGGACAAGGTTTCGCGTTTCGCGAATCTGTTCCGGGTCAAGGCCGGTCGCAGGCTCGTCAAGGATTAAAATTTCCGGGTCGGCGACGAGCGCCTGCGCGAAGTTCACGCGCTGCTTGTAGCCGTGGCTTAGCGTGGATATTTTTTGATTTAAGACAGAGTCCAGCTTGCAAAGGCGCGCGGATTTTTGGGCGGCCGCAGTTTTTGTCTTGCAATCAGTTTTTATTCCGGCCTCAGTTTTGGCCTTGCAATCATTCTCCGCAAGTCGCAGGGCGGCGGCCATTTCCAAAAACTCGATGACGGTCCAGTCGTCATAGAGCGCTGGAACTTCGCTCACAAAGCCTGTCATGGCCTTGACTTCTTCAGGATTTTCCGTCGCGTCAAAAATGGCGCCGTCGCTCCGTTCCGCAAGAATCTTGCCGCTTGTCGCGTAATGCTGGGCGCAAAAGGCCTTTAAGAGCGTGCTTTTTCCGGCGCCGTTTGGGCCAAGAAGGACAGTTATCTTTCCGCGCTCGGCGGTCAGCGTGACATCGGCGCAGGCCGCCTTAGATTTTTTTGAATACGTCTTTGAAAAAGAAAGAGCGCGAACCATAAGCCGCTCCGCTAGTCTTCGTAGGGAATTTCAAAGCGCATTCGGTCGCGGCCTAAAATTGCGTCCGGGTAGACTTCCCTAGCCTCGCTTTCCAAAACGGAAAGCTCCTTGTCGGTGTAGCGCGGGCTGTAGTGAATCATGGCCATTTTCTTTGCTTGCGCGTCGCGGGCGATTGTGGCGGCCTGCTTTGCGGTCATGTGCTTTTTTTCTTTGGCTTGGTCAAGGAGCGCGTCCTCGAACATTCCCTCGCAAAGAAGAAGATCGCTGTCTTTGACTTCCTTGGCGATTGAGTCAAGGTAAAGGGTGTCGGTCACGTAGCTGAACTTTCTTCCCTTGCGCGAAGGGCCAAGAACTTGCTCTGGTCTTACAATAGTTCCGTCTGTGGCCGTAACTTCATGGCCGTTCTGCAATTTTGACCAAAGCGCGCCCCGCGGAACTTTTAAGTTGATCGCGGCCTGCGGATTGAATTCTCCGGGCCTGTCAAATTCCTCCAGCGTGTAGCCGACGCAAACCTTTGTGTGGTCAAGCGGAAAAGCCCTGACTTGAAAATCCTTTTCCTTGTGGACCACGCAAGGCGCCGTGATTTCCTTCACTACGACAGGATAGTTTATGTACATGTCCAAAACTTTTCGGCTGGTCTCGATGTACTCCGCGATTTTTGGCGGGCCGTAAATGTAAAGGGGCTCGCTCCGTTCAACCTGCGCGCTAAGCATCATGATTCCAGGAAGGCCGGTCACATGGTCGGCGTGCGTGTGGCTTACAAAAATCGCGTTGATTTTTTTCCACTTAAGGTTAAGGCGGCGCAGCGACACTTGGGTTCCCTCGCCTCCGTCAAACAAAAAGAGGTCTCCGTCGCGCCTCAAAAGCGCTGATGTAAGGTGCCTGTACGGAAGCGGCATCATTCCGCCGCAGCCCAAAATAAAGCATTCCATGTTCATATTTTACCGTCCGCGAATTTTCTTCAATATTTTTTTATGCCAAAAAGCCCTGGCGCCTTCCGCAAGAACGCAAAGCTTGTAGATTCCTTTTAGCGGAACGTCATAGCTTCCGGCGCGGTGAACGTTCCGCCCTCCAAAGCCGGTCTTGAATAGATAAAGGCCATGCATCGGGTGGCTGGGGTCGTCGGTCGGCGGCATTCCGTACATGTCGTAATAGCGGCTTCCGTAAGCCTTGGCGTCTTTCATCGCCGTCCACTGCAAAAGGAAGTTTGGCATTAAATTCCTTTTTTTGTTGGAGGAGCAGCCGTAAAGGTAAACGCTTTCGGTCTTTGAAAAAAGCGTCATTATCGCGCCCAAGTTGTCGCCCTCGTGGCTTGCGACGTAAAGGTTGACTTGCGGAACATCGCTTCCTTTTTGCGACTCTTGGGCCGAAAGCTCAAGCAAGTCCTTGTAATAGCTTTTTGCGTGCATTGCGATTCCGTCGCGCGCGCTTGTTTCCTTGTACAACGCGTAAAAAATGTCTACAAAATCAGACAAGTTAAGACTGTTTCCAGATATTTTTTGGATTTGAACGCCCTTCCTTTTGGCAAGGTTTACGTTGTATCTCCACTTGTTCTTCATTCCGGCTAAAATTTCTTCTTCTGTCCGAGTCAAGTCAACTTGCGTCGTGTCGGGCGGCTGGATGTCCACCGCGTTTTTTTTGCACAAAAAGCGGCCTTCTTTTGCGGCGGCTTTTACGCTTTGGTTAAAGGCGTCGCGCTCGGCGGGCTCAGGAAATTCAACTTGCGGGTCAAAGCGGACGCAAATCGTGTTGGCCGGCAAAAGAGCCTTTAGCGCGGCCGCCAATTGGTCAAGCGCGGCGCAAAAAGTTTCAGGGCTGGGCACGGCCGCGTCGTTCGCCTTGCCGCCCTCATTCGAGCCGGCGCTGTCGTTCGCTACGCCGCCCTCTTGGGCTTGCAAAAACTTAAAGGCTTTTTCGTTCGGAAAAAGCGGAACGTAGGCCAGGCTAAAAAAGCCGCGCGCGAAAGAGCGGACCAAAATCGAAAAGTCAAAGCCGCCCGCCTCTTGGGCTTTCAAAGCGTTTTCTTTAACCGCGCCTTCATCTCCAAAAAACGCGCGGGCCCGGATCAATTTCCAGCCGTGGCGCGACTTAAAGAGGCCCCAAAAGGGAGTTTGCAAAAATGAGCCTTCGTTTCCGCTTGGGGAAAATTCCAGCTTTTGAACAGTGACGCCGGACAATTAGTGAATGTCTCCGTTAACCGTAAATTCTGTCGTGATTGCCTTTCCGCCAACGACAAGGTTCACGCCGCCGATTTGGACGCTCTTGTTTACGGTCTTGATTTCGACCGCGCAGAAAGTGTCGATGTCGATGACGTCGGGCTTTTTAAATGCCGGGTCGGCGCCTTCCAAAATGACGGGGTCGCCGGGCTTGGCCCAAGGCGCGGTCAAAACTTCCACGCAATCCTTTCCGTCCGCGTCCTTGTAGTCGGCGGCGAGGAGCATTCCGTGGCTTTCGATTCCGCGCATTTTTCGGGGGGCCAAGTTGGCCGCCAAAATTATGTTCTTTCCAATCAAGTCCTCGGGCTTAAGGTATTGGCGAAGGCCGGACTGGACTATGCGCTCTTTTCCGCTTCCGTCGTCCATGGTCTCGACGTACAATTTGTCGCCCTCGGGGTTGTTGTCAACCTTAAGGATTTTTGCGACGCGAAGCTCGATGTTCTTGTTAAAGTGAGCGGGCTGCTCGGCGGGCGGCAAGGGAGCCGGCTCCTCTTTGGCGGTCTTTTTGGCTTTTTCTTTCTTTTGTCTGCCTTCCTTCCGTTCCTTTTGGCTTCCTGAGAATTTTTCCCTAAAGGCTTCCATGGTCTTTTTGTCCATCGGAGTGAAGTAAACCTCTGTCGGGCCAAGAGAGTCCAAGCCTTCCATTTTTCCCAAGTCGGACCAGTCCAAGCCCTCAAGCGTGGGCTGTCCTATGCGGCTTTCCTTTATGGTCTTTCCAAAATAGCCCATGACTTTTTGCGTGTACTGGGGCATAAAGGCGTGGGCCATAATCATCAAGTCCTTGATTACGTAGCAAAGGTTGTGAATGAGCTTTTCGGCCTTGGCGGGGTCGTCGTTTCTGGCCTTCCACGGCTCGGCGGCCTGGAAAGCCTTGTTGCAAATGTCCGCGATTTCGAACATTTGGCGGAAGGCGTCCTTAAGGTTGGCCCATTCCATGTTGTCGGTGATTTTTTCTTCCAACGCGCGGACCTTGGCCCACAATTCCTCGTCGACGGGCGCGGAAGGAATTTTTCCCTCGTAGTACTTGTTGACGAACAAGAGCGTTCGGTTGACGAGGTTTCCCAAGTTGCCGACAAGTTCCGAGTTGAGCTTTTCCTGGAAGTCCTTCCAAGTGAACTGGAAGTCTTGCTTTTCGGGCCTGTTGTAGAAAATGTAAAAGCGCCAAGCGTCGGCGGGGATTCCGGTCTCTATCGCGTCGCTTCCAAAGACACCGACTCCGCGGCTCTTTGAGAATTTTCCGTCCTCGTAATTCAAGTATTCAGTCGAGCTCATGTGGTAAAGCTTTGTCCAGTCGCGGCCGCTTCCCAAAAGCGTGCACGGGAAAATCACCGTGTGGAAGGGAATGTTGTCCTTTCCGATGAACTGGAACAATTCCACGTCCTTGTCCTTGGGCTGCCACCAAGACTGCCAGTCAAAGGAATCTTTTCCGGCGGCCTTAAGCTCGTTTGCAAGCTGCTGCGTGATTGAGATGTAGCCTATCGGAGCGTTGAACCAAACGTAGAAAACCTTGTTCTCGTAGCCTTCGCGCGGAACGGGAATGCCCCACTTTAAGTCGCGGGTGATGGCCCTTTCGTTTAGGCCGTCGCGAATCCAAGCCTTTGTGATGTTTATCGCGTTGTCGCTCCACTTTCCTTCGACAGAAGCTTTTTCCATCCATTCGTTGAGCTTTTGGCTGATGGCCGGAAGGTTTATGTAAAGGTGCTTTGTCTCTTTTGGCTCGGGGGTCGCGCCGCAAGTGGAGCACTTTGGCTCCTTTAGTTCAATCGGGTCAAGAAGGCTTCCGCAGTCGTCGCACTGGTCTCCGCGCGCCTTGTCGCTTCCGCACTTGGGGCAAACGCCGTGAACGTAGCGGTCGGCCAAAAAGCGCTGGCACTTGGGGCAGTAAAGCTGGGTGTTTGTTTTTTCAACGATGTAGCCGTTCTTTTCCAAGTCCTTGTAAAGCTCTTGCGTGCGCTCGGTGCATTCAGGATTCGAGGTGCGGCCAAAAATGTCAAAGTCGATGTGGAACCAGTCGTAGATTTTTGTGTGTTCCTTAAAGTAGTAGTCGCAAAGCTCGCGCGGAGTCTTTTTTTCCTCCAGCGCCTTTGTCTCGGTCGCGGTTCCGTATTCGTCGGTTCCGCAAACATAAAGGGTGTCGTAGCCCCGGCTTCGGCAAAAGCGCGCGTAAACGTCCGCGCTAAGCATTTGTATCAAGTTTCCCAAGTGGGGAATGTTGTTTACATACGGCAAGGCCGAGGTCACGAGTCTTCTTTTCATCTGCTTTCCTCTATAAATTTAAGTTGAAATATTATAATGAATTTGGGGGGAATGTTCAAGGACTGGCGAGGGCGCTTCTAGCGCTGCTTTCCGAACATCAGTTCCCAATAAAGGCGCTCGTACTGTTCCTTTGCGACGCTTTTCCAAGAGTATTTTTGCCGCAAGGTTTTGGCGGCCTCTCGGATTATCTTGTCAAAGCATTTGGCGTTCTTCAGTTTTTTTTGCGCCAGCTCGACCATAAGGCCGGCCAAGCGTTCGGGCGTGTTGGGCTCGTACAAAAAGCCGGTCTTGCCGTCAACGATTTTTTTTAAGCCGCCGGTCGCGTGGGCTACAGGAATCGTTCCAAAGGCTTGCGCGATGAAGTCTTCAGTTCCGCAAGGCTCAAACTCGCTGGGCAAAAGCGCGAAGTCCGCCGCCGCGGTAAAAGTCCGGCTCATGGCCTTTTCGTAGCCGTAGTAAAAAACAACGCGACCCCGGTTTTCGTTGGCGAAGGCGGCGCACATGTCGCGCAAGGCCTCCTCGCCCTGGCCGTTTATCACAAGGCGCGCTTCGGGAACTTTTTCCAGCAAAGTTTTAGCCGCCTCTAGCAGGACAAGGATACCCTTTTGGCGCACAAGGCGGCCGTGGTAGGCAAAGAACACGCGGCCTTCCGCGTCAAGGAATCCGCTTTTGGGAAGCGCCGGAATTTGGGGCGCGTCGCGGCCCGCGATTTTTTGCAAAAAATATTCGCGCGTCTTGTACTTTCCTTCCAAGTCAAGCTTTTCAGGATTGAAGGCAAATGGAAGGCGCGACGCTTCGACATTCTTTGGGTCGTAGAGGGAACAGTCGATTCCGTTTGTGATGCCCGTGACGGCGATTTTTCGCTCGGCAAAAATCTGCGCAAGGCCGTCCGTGTTTTGGTTTTTGGGGTCGACCAATTCCTTGGCGTAGTCGGGGGAAACAGTCGTCAGCGCGGCGAAGCGGCTGGCCAGCAAATAAGGCTCCACCCTATTGCCGTTCATGGCTCCCTCCAAAACGACGCGGCTCAGGCCCGTGTAAAATTCGGCCTCGCCCACGTCCTTGAATTCATGATGGTAGTAAGGCCCCGCGTTGTGAATCGTGACGACAAACTTGGTTTTGTCAAATGAGTGGTTTTTATATTGAGTGATGATCGCAGGCAAGGCGGCCGCGCAGGCGTCGTGGCAATGGATGATGTCCGGCGAGTCTTTTTTGGAACAGTACTCCTCGCCAAAAGCCAAAATCGCCTTTTGGAAAACCGTGTTCATAAGATGCTGGTCGGCGTAGCCCTCGCCTATCTTGCAGTTGGGAAAAACTTCCCTGTCGGCCGCGCAGTAAGTGTAGACGTTTTGCTTTGCCCAAAAGCATTGCGCCCCGACCAAAATTATTTGGACGCCGTTTAAAAAGCCGACTGAATATGAAATGTCGTATTCCTCTCCGGCGGATTGCACGCGGCCTGTAAATTCGTTGCGCCTGAAGGTTCCCAAGCTTTGGGGGTTGACGCAGCCGTAAAAAGGCGCGAAGCAAACGACCTTGTGGCCCAGGCGCGCCAAGGCCTCGCAAAGCGAAGTGACAACGTTTTTCACTCCGCCCGCTTCCGCGATTCCAGAATATTCCCTCGACACCATCCAAATTGTCATTTTGAAAAATCGGGGCGCAAGGCCTCCGCTCCGTCAAGAAAGATGTGGCTGGGCTTTTGTTCCAAATAGGCCGTGAGCATCATTCTAATCACCTTTGGCCGTCCGCCCTGAATGAAGGCTTCCTGCGAGCAAAAAAGCGGAATCTCGCTCACGTCAATCGCGGGCTTTCCAAGCCGCAGCGCGGTGGCGGGATTCATCGCGTCAAGGTCTTTAGTCAGCGTCCAATGCAAGGAAATTATGTCCTGGCTTTTTATACCGTTCTTTTCCACGACGGCGTTAAAAAGCTTGACGGCTTTTTCTTGTATCGAGTCCTTTGTGTTTTCCGCGAATATCGCGCCGCGGACGGCGTAAATCCTTTTTTCCATTTTTCCCGCCAGCTCACTCTATCGAATCGATTGTCTGCAAAGTCTTGTTGATGTTGTCGGAAGATTTTATCATGTCCGAAAGTTCGGGATACTTCTTCAACGTCTCGCCAAGCCTTTCCATTTTTTGCATAGTCGTCTTGAAGCGCGAATTTTCCTCCGCTTCTTTTTGCGCGTTTTTGGCGGCGCTCTCGCCCATTATTTTAGAATAGTCTTCGTAGGCCAAGGCCGCGCTCTTGTAAAGGGCGATGTCGGGAACCGAATATTTTTTTAGCGTCACGCTTTGAATGGACACCTTGGAATTTTGGGAAGACGAAAAATCCCCCATCTCCTTTTGCGCCAACTCCTGCGCCTGGACAAAATCCGCGCCGGATGGAGAGAGCGCGGCAGAAAGGATTTTTTGCGCCGCAAGGTTGGCGAAGTTTTCCGCCGCGCGATTTAAAAGCTTGTCCAAGTCCTCTTGGTTTTGAATGTCTCCGCTTTTCAACAAGTCGCAAATGTTTTCCACGGAGGCCTTGGCGTCAATCGAAAAGTCAAAGGCAAACGAAAAATCCGCGCCGCCGTTAAAGACCTTGGCGTATTCCTTTCCGCTCGGCAAAAGGCCGCTGACGGACTTTTGAAAGTTTTCAGTTTTTGGAGAAAAACTTACGACCTTGGCGTTTGTGGGCAAAAGGAATTCCCACGCCCATGAAAACTTGTCGTGCGTGACAGGATTGAGGTTTACGCCGCTTGTCTTTGAAACGACAATCCCTACGTTTCCCGACGGAACCTTAAACTGAGTCCAGCCAGTATAAAAAACATAGCCTCCAAAGGCGAGCAAAATTATCAGGCACAAAAAAAACGAAGTCCTTTTTTTCATATTGAAATTATAATGGAAATGAGGTATAAAATTCAAGATGCAAATAAAACTTTCAAAAATGAGCGTCGCGCCTTTTGTCTATCTTTTGCAAAAAATTTTTTTCAGAATGACGCTCTTCACCTTCATTCTTTTTTTGAGCCTGGCCCTCTTGTATGTCGCCGGAAATTTCCAAGCCTTCTTGGACTCGACCCAAGCCTTTGTCTTGCAGTCCTTGATTTACATCTCAATCACATTGCTGTTTTTTTCCGTTCTTTCCATTTCGTCAAGCGTTTTGGACACTTTTTTGTCAAGATACATTTCAAAGAAAAAAATCATTTCGATGGGCTTTTACATTTTGAGCCTTTTGCTTTCCGCCACAAGCATAATCGCGGCGAGAACGATTTTGGTTTTGGCGGCCGGAACCGAGTGAGCGCTAAAAATGTCGGCAAGCCCAAAACTGCGGGCGGCGGGCTAGCCGGAATATTTTTCTGTCCAAAGATTTTTGGCTAGACCTAGAAGCGCGTCGCGGCTGTTCATCGCCGGGTCGTCGGTAACGGCCTCAAAAAGCTCCTTTAGAATCGCGCCCATTTTCTTCCCGGCGGGAATTCCAAGCGCGATCAAGTCGCCGCCGTTAACGGCCAAATCCTTTAGGCCCATCGCGCTTTTTTGGCTTAGCGCGGCGTCGACGCGCTCTCGCAATTCCAAAAGCTTTCCGCAAACCGCCGTGTCATGCAGACGGACTTCGGCGCGCTTCATTCCGTAAATGTCGGCAAGGCGAAGGTCAAAGAGCGCGTCGATGTTTTGCGCTCCGACGCGCTGGACAAAACGGCGGACGGCGGCGTCGGACCAAGAGCTTTCGTAGTTGAACATGTGCTCTTTTATAAGATGGCAAACCGCGTCTATTTGCGCGTTGGAAAATTTTAGGCGGACCAAAATGCCGCGCGCCATTTTTTCGCCGGCGATTTCATGGTTGTAAAAGGTGATTCTTCCGCCATCGACGCGCTTGCAAAAAGGCTTCGCCACGTCGTGAAAGAGCGCGGCCAGGCGCAAAATCAAGAGGCTTTCCGACGGAGATTGTTCGCAAGCCTTAGAAGCGCCGTCCGAAGCAGACTGCTCGCAAGCCTTAGAAACAGCCGCGGCGTTTTGGGCTTGCGAACTTTCCCCGCGCAAGACGGCTCCGTCGCAGGCGTAAAAGTTGTGGTCCAAGACGTCAAAGCTGTGAAAGCCCCGCTCGTCGCTTTGGACGCAGGCTCGGCCTTGCAAAAGTTCCGGCACAAAAATCTTTAGAAGGCCGCTTTCTTCCAAAAGCTTAAGGCCTACGGACGGAACGCTCGACAAAAGGATTTTGCAAAACTCGTCCCTAAAGCGCTCCAAGGAAATCCCGGCCGCTTTTTTTAGTATGTCCTCCCGCAAAATCGCGGCCCATGTTTTTTCTTCTATATTAAAACCAAGCTGCGAGGCAAAGCGGACCGCGCGGACCGGACGAAGACCGTCTTCCATAAAGCGCTCGTGTGGAACGCCCACCGCGCGAATGACGCGCGCCTTTATGTCGTCCGCGCCGCCGTAGGGGTCAACGATATGGCCGTCGGCAAGGCTTGCCGCCATCGCGTTCATCGTAAAGTCGCGGCGGCTTAAGTCTTCTTCGATATGGCCCGCGTACTCAACCTTGTCGGGATGGCGGCCGTCGGAGTAATCGCTTTCGGTGCGGAAGGTGGTCACTTCTATCGCTTTTTTCATAAAGTGAACGGTGACGGTTCCGTGCTTGATTCCGGTTGGAATTACGCGGCGGAAAATTTTAATCACGTCTTCGGGCCGCGCGTTCGTCGCAACGTCCCAGTCGTGGGCGCCCTTCCCCATAATCTCGTCGCGGACGGCTCCGCCCACAAGGTAAGCCTCAAAGCCCGCCGCCTCAAAGAGAGAATTCATTTTTTGCAGTTCGTAGGGAATCTTTACGCCGCGCATTTTTTTCCGCAAACAAATATAGCATATTGCGCAAAAAAAATTAAGAGGGCGGCGGAAAAAACAGGCGTATAGGTTAATCACAATGGGGCGAAAAAAATTATTGCGATTTTTCCAAGAAAAACGCTAATTTCTTGCATAAAATTTATATGATATATGCAAGGGAATCGCAAAGTCGCGGTTCCCGATTTTTTTTAGGAGGAGAACAATTATGGAAAATTCAATTTTTCGTCCCAAAAGCGTGGACCAACTTACATTCACAGACAACGGAATGTTCCAGGCTGTGCTTCACGAACCAAGCGTTTGCTCGGAGCTTGTGGCCCGCCTTTTGGGGGTTAAAGTCAAAAAAGTGGAATATCCTGAACTGGAGAAAACCATAGCGCCCTACTACATCAGCAAAGGCGTGCGGCTGGATGTGTATCTAAAGGATGAAGACAAAATAATTGATGTGGAACTTCAATCCCAGCCGCAGGAGGCGCTTGGAAAGCGAACACGCTACTACCAAAGCATGATTGACTGCGACGCCCTTATGAAAGGCGACGACTACTCAAAGCTTAAAGAAAGCTACATCCTTTTCATCTGCAAACATGATCCGTTCAAGAACGCGGGCGGGCAAGATTTCGCGCTTTCGCGCTACACTTTTCGCAATGTTTGCGACGAAAACAAATGCGTCAATTTGGATGACAAAACATTAAAAGTGGTATACAATGCAACTGCATACGAAAAGGAACGCGACGAAAAAGTCCGCGCCTTCCTTAAATTTGTATGCACCAACGATCCTGGCGAAGACGAATACTCAAACAGTCTTTTTGCCACTGTCGAGAAGCTAAAGGTAAACGAAAAATTTCGATTGGAGTATGCCGCGATGAACATTCATGACATGGATTTGATAAGGGAATCAAAAAAAGAAGGCCGCCAAGAGAAAGCCGTGGAAGCCGCGCGCAATCTTTACGCCAACGGCGTTTCCATTGACATAATCGCCAAGTCCTTGAACATGACCGTGGAACAAGTCAAGGAAATCGTCAGCGGCGAGTCCGAGGCCCAAGCGCAAACAAACTGACGGCCGCAAAAAAAGCGGTCTTCCCGCCATGGGGGAAGACCGAATAATGTTAACGAATGTCATTTACACAGTTTTTGTGACAGACCATAATGAACACCTACTACTGTCCTAAAATTTGCAAGCGGGCCTTTATAGAGGCTACATATTCGGAAGCCATTTGTATATTTCCGTATGAGGCGGCGCGCCGCTCGATTTGGCTTACGACAGTGTTAGCCGTTCCCAAATCCACTTGCTTAATTTCCGGCAGATAGACGCGTGAGAAAACGAATTTGCGGCCTTCAGGACCTGACTCAAATTCAACGCAAACGACCACATACAATTCCGGCATTTGCGCAAAGCCTGAATACTGCCAACCGTAAGCCTTTTCATTAGGATATGGAAATGATATGTTATGTCCGTCAGGATCCATGCCGCCCGCAGTCCAGTCATTCTCGTCGCCTTTGTCTCCTGTAAATCCGTAGAAAATCTGCGGCTCTATCATAAAGTCGTAGGGCGAATCGGTGTCCAACTTTACCACTTGACCGTAGTAATGCGTTCCGTTTTCCGCGCCCGATGAAACATAGGGCAGTCCCGCAAAGTTTATGTTGGCGCCGGCCCAAGTGTTTTGGTCGCAAATTTTTATGTCGGGGCAACCTCCCGGAGCGGCGTTGCTCAAGCCTATCGCGTTTCTAAAGGGCGCGTTGGCGGATGTGTCCTTTTGGTTCACATAAAAACCGCAATAAGTCAAAACTTTTATGTTCCTTGCGTCGGGGTAAAGCTCTGGGTTGATTTTGACTTGGAAGGAAGTCGGGTCGTAAAAATATGGAACGCGCAGTTTTTCTGCCCAAACGCGGAATTTTTCATTATTGAAATTGCTGTATGTGGGATTGTTATGTGAAGAAGAAAAAGAAAAAGGATCAAATGTGTAACCATAAAAATAACTAGTCTTGCGATTTTCACTAACTTCCACCAATTTTGTCGCAAGCGTTTTTCCGCTTATCGCGTAAATCACGGGGGAATCCGTTATCTGCCAAACGCCTTCTCCGATGTGGCAGTCTTGGTTAAAGGCATTGGCTCTTATTGTGACTTGCGGAATGTTGTTTGCGGACGACGCTGTTATATAGCCGCTGGTGTTGGCGGTCGCGCCGATTTTTAGGTTGAATGTGCCTGTAAGCTTCAACTCTGGGTCAGGTTCTGGCTCGGTGTTTCCAGTAATATAATTCACGACCTTTGCCGCAACATAGAACGCGGATGACGCTTTCAATCTGTACTGTGTGACGGCGCTTTTGCAAATGGCCGCCTCTAGGTTCGCCAGCGAAGACTGGTATGTGTCACCGAGCGATCCTCCAAGCCAAGAAAGGATTCCGGCCACACCGTCATGCTTTGCCATCACCGCTTCTTTTTTTATCGTCGCGGCCATGTCGCCGTCAATTTTTCCGATGATGTCTGTTCCAAGGCTAACGGAAGAATTTGAAACCGACTTGCACACAATCTTCATTCTAGTTCCGTCCAGAATGAAATGGCGCCCCTCGGAATACGACGAAAGGTCTATGTCAAAGACATGCCAGCCTTTGCGCAAGGTTGTCATTCCAATTTCGGAATATGGAGTGCAAAGCAGGTGGAAGGTCTGCGCGACGCCGCCGCCCAAAAGGTCGGCGCTTTTGTTCACTTGCGCGTTAAGGGGAATGCCGTAGCGCAAGCTGTTGTAAAAGGCCTTGCAATCGCCGGTGTCGGTCTCAAAAAGAATTTCGTAGGCAAAGTCCGAGCCGGAACCGGCCACGTCCACATTGCAGTAATAATAGACCCGCAATGTTCCCAAGTACTTGTTGTAAAGTCCAAAGTAATTTGTGTCTGGGTAGCCTTCTTGGTTCATTAGCGAAAAGGCCATTTCCCAGCCGTCGCGCTTTCGTCTGTCTTTGCACAAGGCTTCCGACATAAGGGTGAGCGAAGCGTTGCGGTTCCATGGCGAGGCCACCTTTGTGTCCAAGGTTCCCTTTTCGTTTATGCTAAGGAATTCCATGTTTTCCCAATCGGTCCAAAAGTCGGGCGCCTCCGATCCGCTTGTTGTGGTCGTGTTTTCTCCGCCAGTCGTAGTTGTTGTTGTTCCGCCGCCTGTCGTAGTCGTGCTTTCACCGCCGGTCGTGGTCGTGGCGGGCACCGTCACGATGATTGGCGCGTCGGAGGCGTTTTTACAAGAGACGAGACTAAGCGCAAGCGCCGCGAGAATTCCAAGAACGCCGAATGTTATTCTATGATTTTTCATTTTTGTTTCTCCTGTGGATTAGAATTCACGAATGGCGCAGACCATAGCGGTTGAGGCTTTGTCAACAGCTTTTTCTGTTTTTATATATTCACTGTAGCCGTTTGCAGTATATAAATATGCATCCCAAATATAAGCAGAACTTTCTCCCCTTGGTTGTGATGAAGACCAATATGGAGCGCTTTCGCCAAAGCTATCATTATTCGAAACAAATTGTCCGCCAACATCATGTAAAGCAAAAAGATTCCTCGTGTATACAAGAACTTGCAATTCAGGCAAAGTGGGCAAATACCAACCGTCTTCAAAGTCAGTGCCCTTCACACGGCTCCCTTCCTGATTTTTATAGTTTTTTGCCCAATAAAAGGCAGGGTATTTTGAGCTGTCGTTAGTGTCGTTGGATGTTCCCAAAGCGGACGCTATTTGCGCAAGGTTGTCGCTTCCGTTCGAGTCTGAGGGCGATTCAAATTCACACACGTAGCTATGTCCCCACACACTAATAGAAAGAAATAAATCTGTATAATTGTGTCCATTAACAGGTTTGCACGAAATGGAATCTATCGCTTTGCCATAGGCGGCGGCATCGCTTGCGCACCAAGCAAGCCCTTCTCTATTTTGCTTTATTCCTACGCCAAGAACCCTTGTTCCCAAATCCATGTATACATCCTTAATTGTTGTTGGCCCAGCATAAAAAATCGCTGCAATTGCCGTGGCTCTTTGTTCATCAGTTAAAGTTGTCTGCGGATAATCTTGATAATGCAGCGCGCTTCCATCATTAAAAACTATGTCGGAGACTTGTTTTTGTTCAGTCGGAGTTTTGCTTCCAATCCAATATTTTGCAGTAAGGGTTATGTCCTGCGTTATCGGCGTTTCTTCAAAATTAAATTCTTTGCCATTCAAATACCAGTCTCTAAACTTTTGGCTGCCCTTTGTCGGGGTGATTGTCGGTCTTGCCGCTTTTTTGCCACTCCCTACATATTGAGATGAAATTTCGTCGCCGTTCGCGCTGTCAAATTTTACGGTTCGAATCTTCCCGCTTCCAACATAACTCACAGGCCGCACGTTATATTTTCTTGTGGAAAGCCCCGCGACATTCGATTGCCCGTTAGAAAAAGAAACAAACCGCGCCCGACAAACTCCATCTGACAAGTCAACATCAGAAATCCAATATTGGCTTGCATCTCCAGTTTGAAAAGTCGTTCCTCCAACTTTAGCAATCGCCTTGTTCACTATGGCCGCCTGCTTGTAAAGCTCTTTCATTTCGTTTTCGGCAGGGATGTACCAATCGCTTTCGTATTTAGTGCCGCAAAGCCTTGTTTCGGCGTCGCTGTAATTGGCAGTCCAATAAAAGGCGGGGTATTTGTTTTGGCCGTCGCTTTTATAGTCGTCATAGGCTTTAACCGCCGCCATATTGACAAATCCGTGATTTTTATCGGTTGCGGTTGAATTTTGCGAAAAAACATCCGTTCCAACCTTGGACCAGGACATTTCGCATTCCCTTAATCCAACTCCAATAGTCATCGCTCCAAGCTGGTCAGTGGAAGCCTCGCCTTCGTAAAATACCACCGCAATCGCCGCTTGTTTTTGTTCTTCTGTAAGGACGAGGTCGTCTGAATATGGCTCCGCGCTTCCATCAACAAAAATTATGTCGCCAACCGCTTTTTCTTGGCTTGGCGCTTTTGAACCGTAATTCGTTGTTCGTGAACTGGACGTCGGTGTCTCTGTTCCGCCGCCTGTGGTTGGTGTCGCGGGATTTGTGACAGGTGGCGTTCCCAAAGCCGCTAGGAGAGCGGGATTGTTGGACGCGTTTTCGCAAGACGCAAGTCCAAGCGCCAGCGCCGCGCTCAAGATTAGGGCAAGAAATCGCGCTAAAATTGTCGCATTGTTACAATGTTTTTTTAAGCCTTTCATATTTTTCTCCGCTTTTTTTGCTTCAATGCGCTTAATTATAGAATTCCGACCGCAACAAATCAGCGCAAAAAAAGGCCCAAAACAGCGACAAATCAGCGCAAATTTAAAAAAAACAGCGACAAATCAGCGCAAAGTCCAAAAACTCCAAAGATTGACGCTTCTCCACTAGCAAAAACGCGTGAAGCGCGCTATAATGTTAATTAGGAAAAAAGTTATGGACAAGCTAAAGGAATTTTACAAAAGCAATTTTTACATTCCGCCGTTGGATTTGGCCGACTCCGCGGAGTCAAACCGCATCAACACATTCTTTTTGAGCAGATTTTTTTTTATCTGCGGCACTGCTATATTGGCGCTGATTTGCGCGCTTTGCCGCAACAATTTGCGGAAGCATGCCTCGGAGCTGCTTTTCTACGTTTTTTGCGACATAGACACTCTTGCCGCGCTGTTGCTCGCGCTCATATTCAAGAACGTGTCGCGAAAAAACGCTTGGATTCTAAAGAACATTCCCCTTGGCGTTCTTTTTTCTTGGGGAGTCGCAAGCGGCTCTTACATTTGCTATTCCATGGGACGCTTTTTTGAAGGCATCTTGACTTTTTTCCTTTCAACTTGCATCTGCTTGTGCGCGTTCAGCTTTCCGCCCCTGTTTTTCATACCGATTGTGTCGGCCGGCGTTTGCGCCATAGCTCCATATATTTGCAAGGAATATTCTCCATTGGCGGTGTTCCATTTTGGCTACACAGCGGCCATGATGTTTTGCCTTTTGTTTTACAAGCGGCGTTCCGAAAAAAAATTCCTCTCGCTAATCACTGGCCAAAAAAAACGCCTTGAGGCTAGAACCTTTGGGAACTTCACCCTTTTGTACGAAAATAAGGCGGTCAAATTTTCCCGCTCCAAAACCACAGAGCTTGTGGCCTACCTCATTTGCAAGAACGGATCTTCGGTCAACACAAAGGAACTGCTTTGCGCTCTTTTCGGAGAACGCGCCGACTCCGCCCGCTACGGCTCCAGTCTTCGAGCCCTTATTTCCGACGCAAAGCGGACGTTTGCCGAACTTGAAACCCAAAACTTCTTCTCCGCAGAATACAACAACTTCCGCATAAACCCCGAGGCCATAAAGTGCGACTACTACGACTTTTTGTCCGGCGACCCGGCCGCCAAAAAGCTCTACGCCGGCCAGTTCATGAACCAGTACAGCTGGGCCGAAGACACCGCCGCCTTCTTGGAGCGCAAGGCGCTTGCGGAGTAAAACATGCAAATAATCGTCTTTACAGGCGGAAGCTCCCCCGCTCCGGAAAAAGCGGCGGCCTACTTTAAGAACATTTTGGCGGACGGCCAAAAGCCCGACGCTGTCATCGCCGCAGACTCAGGCCTTGAAACGCTCCGAGCCTGGCAAAAGCATTTTAACGGCCTTTACGATTTTTCGCCAAGCCTTATCTTGGGCGACTTTGACTCAATAAGCGACAAAAAAATTTTGGAAGAATACAAGGGCGCTAAAATCGAGCGCTCCCCCAGCTACAAGGACGACACCGACACTGAGATGGCGCTAAAGCGAGCGCGGGAAATGGCGAAAAACTTTTTGCAAGGCCAAAAAACGCGCGGCTTTTTTTGCCGCAAATCTTTGGCTTTCGGCCAAAAGGCTTTCGTCACCTTAATCGGCGGCGCGGGCGGCAGGACCGACCACTTTTTGTCAATCTACAATTTGTTCGGAACAAAAATCGCGCCCGACGCTTGGCTTTGCGGCGAGCAAGTTTTGTGGAAGGCCGAGCGCTCGTCGTTTGAAATAAGCGGACTAAAGGCGGGAGACGTCATTTCCGTCGCCCGCGCCTTTGGAAAAAACTCAGGCGGAAAGATTCGCTCTCAAGGGCTTGAATGGGAAAGTTCCCTCTTCCGCAAAAACGGAATGCCCAGCGTGAGCAACACGATAAAGGAAGAATGGGCGCGGCAAGGAAAGGCAGTCCAAATTAATTTTTTGCGCGGCTCCTTTGTCCTTATCGCGCCTCTTTTTGCAAGCGTCCGATTAAGCAAAGGCAGTAAGAAAATATAAAGAAGGTCGCGCTTACCCACGCCGCTTGGTCGCAAAAGCAAATAGCGGTCCAGCCCATCGACGGCACAAGCGCGAAGCTTACAAAAATTCGGGCCAGCATTTCTATGACGCCTGAAAATATCGCGCGGTTGGAATAGCCCAAGCCTTGGACCGTTAGGCGCGACACGTTCAAAAATGGAATCACCAAATAAAAAAAGCCGCTTATAAAAAGGAACTTTTGCGAAGCGTCCAAGACTTCCGCGTTCTCCGCTGAAATGAAAATCATCGAAAGCTGCCTTCCAAAGAAAATCAAAAGAACGGCGAGCGCGGCGCCCAAAAGGACTCCGGCGGCAAGGCCTTGCGCAAAGCCTTTTTTGATTCTGTCAAATTTGTGGGCGCCGTAGTTTTGGCTTGCGAAGGTGGAAACCGAGGCGGCCAGCGCGTCAAAGGGCGAGATTGCGAATTGTTTTATCTTTGAGGCCGCGCTAAAGGCCGAAACGTAAACGGTTCCAAGCGCGTTGTTGGCCGCCTGCATTATCATGGAGCCGATCGCGGTTATCGAAAACTGCAAGCCCATCGGAACTCCGATTTTTATCAAGGCGGCGGCGGTCCTTATGTCAAAAACCTTGTTCTCCTTTTTTAGGCGGAGGATTTCAAACTTGGCGCGAATGTAAAGCGCGCAAAGGAGGCCGCTAACGAACAATGAAATGACCGTGGCGAAGGCCGCTCCAAAAACTCCCCAGCCAAAGCAAACGATAAAAAGAAGGTCCAGAACGACGTTGAGCATCGTCGAAAAGACCAAGAAAGCGAAAGGCGTTTTGCTGTCGCCCACCGCGCGCAAAAGGCTTGAAAGCCAGTTGTAAAGAATGATGAAGGGCGTTCCCAAAAAAAGCGTGAACAAATACACGCGCGCGTCGCCAAAAATGTCTTCCGGCGTTTTTAGAGCGAAAAGTATTTGGTCGCAAAAAAAGGCGCAAAGGCTTGTCATTAAAAGCGCCGTGGCCGCCGCCAAAATGTTTGCGCAAAAGACAAAGCGCCTCATTCCGTCGTAGTCGCGCGCGCCAAAGCGCTGGGCCACCGGGACCGCGAAGCCCGTCATCGTTCCCATGCAAAAGCCAAAAGTCAAAAACTGCGCGCTGGAGGAGGCTCCGACGGCGGCCAAGGCTTTGGCTCCCAAGTAGCGGCCGACAATCGCCGCGTCCGCGATGTTGTAGACCTGCTGGAACAAAATTCCGCCCAGCAAAGGCAGCGCGAATTTTATGATTAGGGAAAGAGGATTTCCTTCTGTCAAATCTTTTGTCTGCGTCAAAGTCCGCTCCAATTGCAACGCTAAAAAAAAAGCGCAAGGCTACCCCTGCGCGTTACCCGGAGAGAGACTTGAACTCTCATAGAATTGCTTCCACTAGGACCTGAACCTAGCGCGTCTACCAATTTCGCCATCCGGGCAAGTTTAGATATATTAGTTTTTTTAGGCCTTTTGGTCAAGGGGCGTTTTAGGCGCTGAGAGAACTTTTTCGCAGGCCAAGAATACCGCGCCGCTTGTAAAAAAGCCAATCGCCGCGCCGCAAAGGCTGTCGGTGACAAAATGGTTTCCGCTTAAAACCCGCAAGGCCATCACGCAAACGGAAAGCAAAAAGAAAACGCAAAGCGCTGGCAATCTTATCTTTGAATTTTTTTTGCGAAAGAAAAACCAAAAGCACAAAAAACCAAAGACGACAAAGGCGCGAAGGCAGTGGCCGCTGGGCCAAGAGCGGCAAAAGTCTCCGCTTTTTACCCCGTGCCCTTTGGGATTTGAAAAATACATGTAGGGCCTGATTCTTCCGGCCGCGGTCTTTAACAATTGAAGAACGCCGTTTCCCCAAAGCCAGCAATTTACAAAAACAAAGGCGTCCCAAAAAAGCCCTTTGACCGCGCTCTTTTTGTCTTTTGCGGGAAAGAACGAAACGGCTCCAACGACGCAAAGTTCCGCGCCCATCGCAAACAAAACGACAAGGGTTCCCAGCTTTGAAAGCTTTTTGTCGTAGGCATGGGCGAATTTCGCGTCAAAGGAATTTACCTCGCCGATGTCGTACGGCTCTCCGTTCCACACAAAGCTTTCGGAAAGAGCTTTCCTTTTGGCGGCCTTGGAATATTTTCCCGCGGCAAAAAGCGCAAGGCCCATAAAAAAAATCGCGGCCAAGCGCAAGACTTGTTTTTTGGTCATATGCCGCTCCCCTACGCGCGCTCGACAAAGCCGCGCTTTTCAAGCTCGGTCAAAATGTTTTGGACGATTTGCTCGGGAACGTTTACCGCCGTGTCGACGATTAGGTCCGCCGTTCCCTCGTAGTCGTTGTTGTCGATGCCGTAAAGCGCCTTGTAGCGCCTTGTGTCTTCGCCGTCTCGCATTTTGGTGAAGGCGGTGATTTCGGAAAGGTCTCCGCCCTCGCGCTTAAGGATTCTCTTGGCCCTAAGCTCGTCGCTTGCAAGAAGATAGATTTTAACGTCGGCTTCTTTAAGCATCCAGATGGCGAGGCGGCTTCCAAGAACGCAGGACTCTTTTTTTGCAAGCTCCACCTGGCGGGTGTCCACGGTCTTGTCGTAGGAGTCGTCGGTCTTGGCCGCTTCGATTACTTGGGCAAGGGTCATGCCTTTTTCCTCGGCCAGCTGCCTAAAGGTAAAGTTTATCAGTTTTATTCCAAGCGTCTTTGCCAAGAGGCCGCTCACAGTCGTGTTTCCGCAGCCCGACTTTCCGCTTACCGCGATTCTAAGCTCACGCCCGTCCTTAATTTTCCATGCGTCCATATTTATGTTCCTCCTTCAATACCGCTGTTCGCGCGAGTTTGGTTACGAGCGCGAATGTTGCGGCTTATTGCCCGCGCTCGTGAGAGCGCAAGTAAATAGTTCCCTTACGCAAAACGGCGGGCGCGCCCGACCGTATGCGGCAATCTAGCATTTTAGGCTTGCCGCCGATTATCGTGCCGCTGTCACTCAACATTTTTCGATTGCTCGCGGATGTTTTCAAGCGCGTCCTTGGCGTCAATCACTTTTTGGCCAACCTCGACAAATTGGTTTTTGCTTCCGATTGTGTTGATTTCGCGGTTGGCCTCTTGGCAAATAAAGTCCAGGCGCTTTCCGGGAGCGGGATTTTCTTCCATCTCCTTTCGCATGGCCTTTAAGTGGCTTTGCAGGCGGACAATCTCTTCGTTAATCGTGTACTTTACCATAAGCGCGGCCACTTCGGCCATCACGCGGTTTTGGTCAACCTTGTCGCCAAGCAATTCCTCAAAGCGCGCCAAGATTTGCTCGCGGAACTTTCCTTCCATTTGCGGCTGCCATTGGGCAAAGAAGGCGGCGCATTGGTCAAGCGCGTCAAGCTTTTTGAGCAAGTCGGCCTTTAAGTTTTTTCCCTCGCGCGCGCGGTCGGCCAAAAAGGCTTCCATCGCAGCGTCAAAGGTCGGCTGAATTTTTTTCCAGTATTCTTCCGCGTCAATGTCGCGCGAAAGGCTCAAGACGCCCTCTTGCCCCGTGACTAACGAAAGCGGAATCGCGCCGCCGCCCGAAAAATTTTCCGCGCCCAAAGAGTCGGCCACGCTTTTTATCGCGTCGTAGTAGGCCTTGGCCGCGCCCAAGTCGGCGGTGACTTTTGAAGCCGAAGCGCTTTCTCGAACCCTTATCGCAAGGTCCACCTTTCCGCGCGCGATTTTTTCTGCGACGACCTTTCTGATTTTTTGCTCTATCGGATTTAAAAATGACGGAAGCGAAACGCTCAAGTCCAAAAAGCGGTTGTTTACGCTTTTTATCTCAACGCTGATTTGCGCCGTTCCCGCAAGGTCTTCCTTGTAGGCGTATCCTGTCATGCTGTTCATAGCTTCTCCATAATTTTTTGCGCAACCTTCCAGTTGTCGCCCGCCCCCATCGTTACGAACAAGTAGCCGTTGGGATATCGCTCGCCCGCCTTTTTGGAAAGAATCTCCGCGCCAAAAGAGGCGGCGCTGTCAAAGTCCTCTTTGTAGTGAACGTCCTTGTGGAATTTGGCCGCCTCGTCGGCGAGCGTTTTTCCGGTAATCGAAAAGTCGGCGGGATTTTCGCGGGCGCTCGAATAAATCTTGTTCAAAATCACCGTGTCGGCGCTGTCAAAGGACTGCGCGAACTCTTTTAGTAAAGCCTCTGTGCGCGAGTAAGTGTGGCTCATAAAGTCTACGATGATTTTCTTTCCGCTGTAAAAGTCTTTAAAGCCCGCCAATGTCGTCTTTACCGCAGTCGGATGGTGGCCGTAGTCGTCCACAAAAACTATGTCGTCTCCAAAAGAATTTTTGGCGTGTCCCGTCACTTCGCTCCGCCTTTTTCCGCCGGAAAATTTTTCAAGGCCGCGCTTTATTTCTTCCGCATAGTCGCTTGGGTTCTTTCCGGCCTCGCGCAAAAGGCAGGCGCACAAGGCGGCCGCTCCGCAAGCGTCCAAAACCTCGTGCTTTCCGGGAACGCGCAAAAAGGCCTCGCCCAAGGCTTCCGTACAAAAATTGTTTTTTTGCTCTTTAACCTCGCGCCATTCCAAGCGCCAAGGGCCTTGCGCCTTTGTTCCGTAGGGAACTGTCTTTATGTCGGAGCGCTTTTTCAAGGCGATTTGAACCGTCTCCACCGCTCCCTGATCGTCGGCGCAGTAGACCAAAGTTCCGCCTTGGGGCAGCTTTAAAATGTAATCGACAAAGGCCGCCTGAATGTCGGCGAAGGTCGGGTAATAGTCCTGGTGGTCGCTTTCGACGCTGGTAAGCAAAATGACGCGCGGGCAAAATGACATGAAGTGCCGCTGGTATTCGCAAGTCTCGGCCACAAAGAATTTTTGCGCGCGGTCGCAAGCCTGAGAAGCGGCGGCCGCAGTTTCGGTCTTGCCGCAGTTCCCGGCCTTGCAAGCAGTCGCCGCGGGCGATGTGTAGACGCATTTTTTGCCGAAGGAATTGATTACGCTTCCGGCCAAAACTTGCGCGTTCAAGTCCAGCTCGGACAAAATCGTTCCCGCGATGCCGGTCGTGCTTGTCTTTCCGTGAACGCCGCAAACGCCCGCGCTAAAGGCCCGCTCGGAATACGCTCCCAAGGCCTCGGTGTACAAGGCGCAAGGAACGCCAAGCTTTTGCGCGGCAATCAAGTCCGGGTTTTGGTCCAGCTTGTAGGCGCTTGAGTAGACGACCAAGTCTATGTCTTTTGTAATGTTGGACTCGGAAAAAGGAAGCGCCTTGATTTTAAGGGATTCAAGAATCTCGTCGGTGTAAAAGCGCTCGGCAACGTCGCTTCCTGTAATCGCCGCTCCGGCGGCGAAAAAAATCTCGACAAGGGCTGCCATTCCGGTGCCCTTTATTCCCACAAAATGAACTCGATAGTTATGAAAGTCTTCTGGAAGCGATATTTTCCCCATAAGCTCATACTATCACTTACAGGGCAACTTTGCAAGCGGAACAGGTCTAACGAGCCAATTCCAAGTAGATTTGGTCGGCAAGGCCAAAGCCCGCCTGCTTTGTAAGGCTTGTAGTGTACTCGTCGTAAAGCATGTCTTGGTACATGCTCTTGGCGAATGAATCCTTTGTGGCGGAGTGGACTGTCTTTCTCATCGAGTCGACCATCATCTTTACAAAGAAGGATTCCATTTCCATCGACTTTTCGTAGAGCTTTGAGGTCTTGTCGATTTTTTTGCCGCTGGAACGGATGGCGCCGTTTGCGGCCGCGCCTTGGGGAGCGGCGTTTTTGTCGGCGGCGCCGGTAAATGTCTTGTCAAAGCCGCTCTTAAAGTCGCCGTTAAGGCGGCCTTCGGGAATGACTTGGCTTGAAGAAATGTGGGAATAGTCCGCAGTATTTTTTTGCGCGGCCTTCAACAAGTCGGCGAATTTGTTTGACTGGTTTTTATGCAGCGCGTTTTGAATCACCGCGGAGCTTTGCGTCATTGTTCCGATTTTATCTATTCCCGTCATTTATTACCTCTTCAAGTTCGCTGCCGTGCTTAGCATGCTGTCGCTTGTCTGGACGGCCTTTGAGTTGAACTCGTAGGCGCGCTGGGCGACAATCATCTGAACCATTTCGTTGACGACGCTGACATTTGACATTTCCAAAAACTTGTGCTTGACGATGCCCATTCCTTCCAAGCCGGGACGGTTGGCGATTGGGTCGCCGGAAGCGTTGGTGACCTTGTACAAGCTGTCGCCCAAAGCCTTAAGGCCGGCCTCGTTGGGAAAGCGGTAAAGCTCCAGCTGTCCCACTTCCGTAGGAGTTGTCTCGCCGTTAACCTTTACGGAAACGCGGCCGCCGTCGCTGATTGTCAAAGTGCGGATGTCAAAACCTTCCGGCAAGATTATTTCCGGCAAAACGCGAAGGCCTTCGCTTGTGACAAGCTGGCCGGTCATGTCAACCTTAAGGGCGCCGTCGCGGGTGTAGGCGTAAGAGCCGTCGTACTGCTGGACGCGCAAAAAGCCGTCGCCCACAATCGCAAGGTCGGTGTCAACGCCGGTGGCCTGCAAGGAGCCTTGGCTGAATATTCTTTGAGTGGCGGCAAGCTTTACGCCGGCGCCCTGCTGAATTCCAACGGGAGTAACGGTGTCTTCGGTGGCCGGAGTTCCGGCAAGCTTTAAGTTTTGGTAAATCAAGTCCTCAAACTCGGCGCGCTGCTGCTTGTAGCCGGTTGTGTTCACGTTTGAAAGGTTGTGCGAAATCGCGTCGATGTTGGCCTGCTGCCCGTTCATTCCGGTGGCCGCTGTCCACAAACTTCTTACCATAATTTATCTCCTGCTCTTAATTCCTAAAATGTTTTCCTTACCTAGAACGCGCCGCGACGCGGTTCCACAAGGTAGACATCATTTGGTCTTCGCTTTGGATTGTCTTTTGGTTGGCCTCGTAGGCGCGGTTGACCTCAATCATTCTTACCATCTCGTTGACGACGTTGACGTTGGAGCTTTCGACAAATGTCTGTATGAACTGCGGCCTCTCCTCGCCCTCCGCGATGTGGGCCGGGCCAGAAATTTCGTTTTCCATGTAAAAGGAATTTCCGGCCTTCTTAAGATAGCGCTCGTTGTCAAAGCGGACCGCCAAAAAGCGGTCAACGACCTGGTTGTCCTTTGTGACAATCATTCCGTCTTCGTTGACCTTAAACTTGTCGTCTTCCAAGCGGATGATTCCGTTTTCGCCAAGGACAGGATAGCCGTCCTTTGTCTCCAAGATTCCTTCTTTTCCGATGTAAAAATTTCCGTTGCGGGTGTAGCGGTTTCCTGTAGGAGTCTGGATTACAAAAAAGCCTTTTCCGTGCAAGGCAAAGTCCGTGGCCTTTTCCGTGTTCTTGAGGGAACCTTCGGCAAAGTCGGTGAAGTTTTCGTTGGTCTCAACGCCAAGGCCAAGCTTTCCGATTATCGGAGCCGCGTCGGCGCTTCCTTCGGGAATCGTGTAAACGCCGTCAAAGTCCTTGCGGCGCAACAAAAGCTCGCTAAAAGACTTAGAAACGGTCACGTCGCGCTTAAAGCCCGTCGTGTCGACGTTGGCCAAATTGTTTGAAATTGCGTCCAGCCTGTTTTGCTGGGCTACCATTCCGCTGGCTCCTGTGTACCATCCACGAATCATTTTGACATCCTCTTGTAAAAAATGCGGCAAGCTTTTTGCATCAACGCCCGCCATTACTTTTTTATCGGAATTTTGAGGAAATTTGTTAGAATAAAATGATTTTAACAAAAAAAAACGCTTCCTGTTGCGGCTGCGTCCGAGCGACACCGCTAGCTAGCTGTCTCGTTTCCTATGGAAACGAGGCCTCTTAAGGTATTGCTGTCGTGCTTACGCACTCCGCACGGCTCGCTACTCTCGAAGCGCAAAATGATTGCCTGCTCGCGTAAGCGAGCAAGTAAATAATTTCCTTGTGCAAAACGGAGGGCTTGCCCGACGTAGAGTTGCCGTCGGCCGCCCCGCGCCTTCTCGCGTTTTTTCTACTGGTTCAACACTCCGAATAACTTTCCGCAAGGTTAAAAACGGGCAAAAAAAAGGCCTTCCTGTTCGGAAGACCTTGTGAGCTATACTGGATTCGAACCAGTGACCCACGCCTTAAAAGGGCGTTGCTCTACCTGCTGAGCTAATAGCCCGCGCTAAAAGCGTATATCGATACTATCATATTTTGGCGGAATGTGTCAAGCCCTTGGCGCGTTTTTTTGCTTGCAGCGCGCGGTTTAGGCAAGTTCGGCGAGCGCTTCCCATTCCCCGCCCCTTTTTATCGAATCCTCGTTGGCGGCCTTTATTCTTACAAAAATTCTTTCGCCATTCTTTGGAGCTGCGGCCTCTTGGTCCAAAAGAATCTCGCAATGGATAAAGTTGTCGGTCACGGCCCGCGAAAGCTTTTTTCCTTGGGGAACGGAGGGATTTCCGTGGACGCTTTCGGCGACGGCCTCGCGGACAAGGCCCGCAAAGGCATTGATGTAGGCGATTTTTGCCTTGACAGAACACTCGTTTAGGGCGGCCACGCGCTCGTCCTTTATCCGCTCCGGGATTTTTGGAGTGAACGAAGCCGCCGCCGTTCCCGGCCTGGGCGAATACGGAAAGGCGTGGACGTTGACAAAGCCCGCTTCCTTTATCAATGAAAGGGTTTGGGAAAAGTCGTCGTCCGTCTCGCCCGGAAAGCCCGTAATTATGTCGCAGGCAAGGAAGGGATTTTGCTTTGCATCCTTAAGGCGGCGGCAGGCGTCCAAGACCGTTTGGCGCGAATAGGCCCGGTTCATGCGCCTTAAAACGGCGTCGCTTCCGCTTTGAACAGAAATATGGAAGTGCGGCCTGACGCGCGGATTTTTTATTACGGCGGCAAAGCGGTCGGTGACAGTTTCCGGATAGACGCTTGAAAAGCGAATGGCGACGCTCTTTGTCCGCTCCAAAATCAGCTCCAAAAGATCCGATATGTCCAAAAAGCCGCCCTGCCATTCTCCGCGGTATTGGCCGATGTTGACGCCGGTAAGGACAACCTCGCTTTGGCCGGCGGCTTCCAAGGCCGCGATTCTTTCCAAGGCCAGGGCGGCCGGGATTGAGACGCTGCGGCCGCGCGCGAAGTGGATGGCGCAAAAGGCGCAAGAGTTGTTGCAGCCGTCCTGAATTTTAACCGACGACCTTGAGTGGGCGAAAAAAGTTTTTGGCAAGAGCGCGAAAGGCTCGATTGCCGACGCTTTTGGGGCAAGAAAGAGGCCGCCCGATTTTTGGGCTTGCGGCTCGATTTTTTTTAGGACAAGTTTGTTGGCGCCGGAGAAAAATTTCCGCAAGGCCGCCGCCAGCTGTTCCGCCGCGACATCCTGGGCTTGCGACAGTTCCCCGCCAGCGCGGCCTTGGGCCTTAAAGCTTTCCAAAAATTCCGGAACTTTTGAAAGGACGCTTTTGGCGCTTCCGGGCAAAACGGCGATTCTTTTGTCCATCTCCTGGATTTGGCCTTGGGAAAGCTCCGCGTAGCAGCCGGTGACAATCAGGGCGGCCGAAGGGAATTTTTTTAGCAAAAGATTTATCGTCCTGCGGCCCTTTTGCTCGGCCTTTCCTGTGACCGCGCAAGTGTTCAAGACGCAAAGGGCTACGGAAGAGTCCTCGGCGTCCTTTGCGGCGACGGCCTTCATTTGGACAGTCCAATTTTTTTGATGGAAAAATTCCGCCGCGCCTTCCGTCTCTATTTGGTTAAGGCGGCAGCCAAGAGTTTCAAAGTGAACGGTTTTCTTTGCGGCCATTATCTCAAATGGGCGGCGACGCGATCCTTTCCGTTTATCGCGTCCGTCTTGAGCGGATCAAGCTTCAGGGCTTCCTCATAGGCGGCCATGGACTCGTAGTAGTTTCCGGCCATTTCGCGCGCGTAGCCCAGGCGCGTCCACCAAGAGTCGGAAAGAGGATTTTTTCGGACGGCGGCGCTCAAGGAAATGTCGGCGTGCTGGAATTTTGTCTGGCGAATGTAAATCTCGCCCATATAATAGTAGGCCGTTCCAACTCGGCTTCCAGTCCTGTCGGGAGCCAAGGAAAGGTATTCCTGAAACTGCTTTAGCGCCTCGGAGTTTTTTCCCAAAAAGTATTTGGCCTCGCCCAAAACTTCAATCAAGCGCATGTCGTAGCGGCTTTGCTTGAGGCCGTCGTAGGCTATTTGCTCGGCGCGCGCGTACTCGCGGTTTCCCACCAATGACCAGCACATAACGACATAAGAGTCAACGTGGCTTGGGTCCGCCTTGATTTCCTCGTCGCAAACCTCAATCGCTTCCTTGAACTTTCTGTTGTTGTACAAGACAAGGGCGTCGCGCTTTGCCTGCGCGAAGAGCGAGATTGAGGAAAGGGACAAAAACAAAAACGCGCAAACGCGCTTAAAAAAATTACGCTTCATTTGACTTTACCATTGAACATCTGCCGCTAAAAAGGCTGCCCGGTTCCAGAACGACTTGGCTTGAAGTTATGTCTCCGATGATGGAACCGCTAGCCGTAACAAAAACCAAGTCGCTGCCGCTAACGTTTCCCTTGACCGAACCTTTCACCAAAACGCGCTCGGCGGAAATGTTGGCGTTGACCACGGCGCCGGTGTCCACGACCAAGTCGCTTTCCGCCGTAATCGTTCCGTTGACCTTTCCGCGAATCATAAAGGGCTTGGTGAAGTGTATCTTTCCGGTGAACGAAATGTCGCTCGCCATTATCGTGTTGAAGTCAGAGTCTTCGTAGTCGATTAAATCGCAGCCTTTATTGTCGTACATACTTTCTTATTATAATGATTTTGCTTTTTTGTTGCAAGCGGCGGCCTATTCCTCGTAAAGCTTAAGCTCTGGGTAAAGGCCTCGGATAAAGTTAAAATGCTTGTCGCGCGTCCACAGGGGAACGTCGTACTTCATCGCCACAAAGGCTATCATCGCGTCGACAAGGGGAACGTGTATTCCGTTGGAACGCAATGTGTTAAGGAGCATGCCGCAGCCGTCCCAGTCATAGTCGTCGCTGACAAGGTTTTCAAAAGTTTTGAACGCCTCAAGATAATCATCAGTTTCCATGTCAGACCTGGCGCCGTGAAGAAGCTCCGCCCGGACAGCTCCGCAAAGCGCGACTTGCATGGAATCGATTTTCTTCGCAAGCTCCGATTCCCTGGAACGGAAGTAATCAACCATGACGTTAGTATCCGCAAGTATCATATGTGTTCCTTAAATCCAAATTTCTTAAATCGCGCAGGATTCTTTGCGCCTCGTCCGCGCTCTTGTCGTCTTTGTAAATCGCTCCGATTCTGTCCATAACGGCCTTGCGGTCCGCTGACGCTGGAATCGGCGGAGGAACGTTTTGGCGGATTCTTTGGATAAAGGCCTTGCGCTTTTCCTCCGCCTCTTTTGTTTGGGGAATGATTTTAGGGATTGAAGCGTTCTTCATAACATAGTCGTATTCTTCGACCGAAATCATCACGCATTCGGGAGCGTTGTTCTTTACGATGACCCTGATTCCGTCGCGCTTGACTTCCTCTATCACCCTGCCCGCTCCGCCTTTGTTGAGCATGCTGATTGGAACAAAAGCGCGCATCATTTTTGCCGCCGTGGCAGCGTCATAATTTGGCAACATATCCGCCTCCTTGTTTTGCCGACCAATTTATCGACATATTCAATAGTAACGCGCCGCGTTGTTTTTGTCAATGTTTTTAACAGATTAATTTTCCATCCAAAAAATGCCAACGCGCTCCCAGCCGGCGCGCGCTTCAACCGCTTTCCGCATTATGAAAGGCCCCCACTAGCAAAAACGCCAAAATCGTGGTATAGTTAAGATTGCGATGAAAAAAACGGGAGCGGACATTTTTAGAAGGACAATCGAACTTCTCTTGCTTTTGGCGATAGCCGTTTCCGCGTTTTTTTTGGCGGCCCCCTTTGTGGCATTTTCAAACGAAGGCCGGGAAAGCTTGGTTCCGGCGGAAAGGAAAAAGAACATTTTAATCGTCGGGAAAAGCGACCGCAAGGCCTACCTTGACCAAGTCCTTTTGGGCGCGGAAAAAGTCTCAAAAAGGAACGAGGCCGCCGTCACCGTCTACACGGGAAAGTCCAACGCGGAAGAAATTTCAATGCAGGCGCTCTTCAACTACGCCTCATACCTCAACGCCGACGGAATCATCGCCTGCATCGAAGACGACGACGAGCGCCTTGACATTCCACGAAAAACAAACGGCGAGCCTATTCCCCTTGTGACAATCGGAAGCTACGCCCCCAACCTGCCCCAGCTTTCCTACATAGGAGCCAATTATTCCGAGCTTGGAAAAATCACCGCGCGGGAAATAACCGAGCAAATCGGCCCCGGCGGAAAAGTGATTTTGCTTGAGTCCGACGCCGCCAGCGACACCAACCATTCCAACTTGATGTCAGGCCTTTTGGGCGCCCTTTCGGCCCATCCAGAAATTTCTGTCAAGACGCTGCAATTTGAGCGCGAGTCAAGTTTTTCAAAGGAAGACAACTTGCGCCAGCAGCTTGCAAGCCAGGAAGGCCTTGAGTTGATTGTTTCCCTTGCCGAGCAAACCACGATTCTGGCCGCCCAAAGCGTCCGCGACCTTAACCTTTCGGGCAAGGTCAAGCTAATAGGCTTTGGAGACAGCGACGACTGCCGCGCGGACTTTGAGAAAAAAATCGTGACGGAGCTTATTTCCGTAAAGACACAGGACATTGGCCGCAGGGCGATGACGGAGCTTTTTGAGTTTTTGCAAAACGGCTACGCAAACTCATTTGTTTCGGCGGAAGTCGAGGTTTTAAAGGAGGGCGGCGAATGAAGAACCCCTTTAAAAACCTTGGAATACGCGCGCAGCTTATGGCCGGAGTCTTGGCCAGCTTTTTGCTTTCGCTTACAATCATCGTCTGCCTGACCACCCTGCTTTCGCGCGTCATGCGTCAAACAGGAAACGCATTCCAGACAAACGCCGACCTTGACATTTTCTTGAACAACATCGAGAACACGGAAAGGGCGATGGAAACTTACATGAGCTACCGCACTTTTGAAAGCATAGACAAGTACTACCATTTTGAGGCGGCGGCGGAAAGCGGAGCCGAGCGCTTTAGGGACAAGCCTTCTGAACATGAGGTGGAGCAAAAGGAATACGTCATAAAAATGCTTTCGCTTTCCTTCTTTGACCTTAGCAACAGGGCCATCGCCGCGCGCAGGGCCAACAACACTTACGACGCGGACCTTTACTACTACAAGGCCCTTGACTGCTATTCCTTTTTGCGCGACGAAATCAGCAACTTGAACATGCGCTTTTTCAACTTGAACGCCTCCAATTACACGGAAAGCAAGGCCCGCGCGGAAAGCGTCATTTCCAGGGCGGTTTTGTGCCTAATAATAATCTTTGTCTGCTTCGCGATTTTGATGTACATAAACATAGTGGGCGTCACAAGGCCGCTTTCCGAAATTTCAAACGTCGCGCTAAAAATCGCGGGCCGGGATTTTGACGTTCCGCTTTTTAAAAGCCAGGAAAATAACGAAATCGGAAACATTTGCCGCGCCTTTGACTCGATGATAATTTCCATAAAGGAATACATCGGCGCCATTTGGGAAAAAGCCTTAAAGGAAAACGAGCTGCGCGAAAAGGAAATCGAAATGCGCGCCCTTTACACCGACGCGCGCCTCAAGGCCTTGCAGGACCAAATCCAGCCGCACTTTCTGTTCAACACGCTGAACACGGGCGCGCAGCTTGCGATGATTGAGGGCGCCGACAAAACCTGCTACTTCTTGGAGCAAGTGGCCGACTTTTTGCGCTACAACATCCAGCATCCCGGAAGCGACGCGACAATCGGCGAAGAGCTGGGAATGTTGGACAACTACCTTTACATAATGAAGACGCGCTTTGGCGAGCGCTACCAGTTTGTCAAGGACATCGACGAAAGCTGCCTGGGCGTAAAGATTCCCAACACGATTTTGCAGCCGCTCGTTGAAAACTGCATAAAGCACGGACTAAAGGACGCCACCGAAAACGGAAAGATTTCCATAAAGGTGGCGCGGACACAAAGCGTGATAACGATAGAAATTTCCGACAACGGAAAAGGCTTTGAGCCGGAAATAAAAAAAGAGATAATGAACCAGGCGGCGGCCGGAAGCGAGGGCGTCCTGATTAGCGACAAGGGCCACGTTTCAAGCGGCTTGATAAACGTAATATCGCGCCTTCAAATATACTTCAAGGACAACAACGTCTTTGACATTCAAGACAATCCTGACGGCGGAACTAAATTCCGCATAAGAATAGAGGACGGCGGCAATGTATAACATTCTTTTGACCGACGACGAGCAAATAGTAATTGACTCCCTGACGATGATTTTAAACAAAAACTTTGAGGGGCAAATCACAATCTTTTCCGCCTCAAGCGGAACAAAGGCGCTGGAAATAGCGCGCTCGACGGCCATCGACATAATCTTCATGGACATCCACATGCCGGGCATGAACGGTCTTGAGACAATCAGCCTGATAAAGCGCATAAAGCCCAACATCGTAATCATAATCCTTTCAGCCTACGACCAGTTCCAATACGCGCAGGAGGCGCTGAACTTGGGCGCCTTCAAGTATTTGACCAAGCCCGTAAACCGCAACTTGATAGCGCAAACCGCGCGCGAGGCGATGAACCAAGTGGATTCCGAAAGGGGAAAGCTTACCGACAGCATAGAGCTGCGCCAAAAGCTAAGCGTCGTCTCCACGATGGTCGAAAGCGACTTCATCTATTCCTGCATATTCAACAACAAGGGAACTGATTTTTCAGAATACTTGAACTACTTTGGAATCGAGGGCCTTCCCTACTTTTTTGCCTGCCTTGAAGTTTCCGACATTCCAAACGAAAAGCGCTACGACGTTTACGTAAAGATTCGCGACGCGCTTGGAGGAAAATGCCGCTGCGTCACAGGCTCCTTCATGGGAGACAGAATCGGCGTCTTCTTTCCGCTGGCCAAAAACGAAAATCCAGAAGAGCTCACAAGGGAAATCTACACGCTGCTCTCGACAAAAATTTCAGGCAAGGTAAAAATCGGCGCCAGCGAAATCGAGCGCGACATAATGAAGGCGCAAAACGCCTACAACGCCGCCGCCGCCTGCCTTTCAAAAATCGAGGACGGAGGCGTGGCCTTTAGCGGAAAAAGCGCCGCGCAGGAAAGCGGCAAGGGGTCGGAAGCGTCCTTGGCAGAAAAGGCGGCCTCAAGGCTTGTGGCCGCGATACGGGGCGGAAACTCAAGCGCGGCGGCGGGGCTGGCCAAGGAATACTCCGCGCTTCTTTACAAAGCCTTTGAAGGTCAAAACGACAAAATCAAGGGAAGCCTTTTTGAAACTTTGGTAAAGGAACGAAGCGCCGCGAGCCAAGCCAACCCCGACTACAAGGACGAGGATTCCGCCGGCGACTTTTCGTTTTTCGCAAAGACAAACGAGCGCGAGCAATTGGAAAAATATTTTTCGGAGCGCAGTTCGGAATGCGCCGCCTCCGCCGCCATGTCAAAGGGCAGCAAGGAAAACCCAATCGCGCTAAAGGCGCGCCAGTACATCGACAGCCATTTAGCCGAACCGCAAAGCTTGGAAAGCCTGGCAGAAATTCTTGGCGTCAGCCCCTTCTACCTAAGCAAGCTTTTTAAGGAAGAGACCGGGGAAACTTACATCAACTACGTCACCTCGGCCAGGCTTGAAAAGGCCAAGCGCCTTTTGTCCGACGGCGCCTTGATAATAAAGGAAATATCGGCGGACGTAGGCTACAACGACCAAAACTACTTTAGCAAGCTCTTTAGGCAAAAGTACGGAGAGACGCCCAGCGAATACAGGCAAAAAATGTTAGGAAGTGGAAGCGTATGATGAAAAAAATTTTTATTCTCGCCGCCGCCGTTTGCGGCCTTGCCCTTGCCTCTTGCAAAAAGCAAAAGGCGGATTTTGCCCGCTCCAACGAGGAGACCGAAACTTCTTCAAAAATCGCCATCGGCTTTTCAATCGACACGCTTGCCATAGAGCGCTGGAGGCGGGACTGCGACATTTTCCTTAACAAAGCCAAAGACTTGGGCGCCGACGTAATCGTCCAAAATTCAGGAAACAGCGTGGAAGTCCAAAACCAGCAAATTGAATACCTGGTCAAGCGCGGAGTCAAGGCGGTGGTCGTCGTTCCCAAAGACGCGGAAAGCTTAGGCGAAAGCGTCCGCCTTGCGCGGAGCAAGGGCATTCCTGTCATCTCCTACGACAGGCTTTTGCGCAACTCCCCCATCGACCTTTACGTCACGATTGACAGCCAGGCCGTCGGAACCTTGATGGCCCAAGAACTTTTGCGCAAAAAGCCGCGCGGCTCCCTTTTTTGCATTTACGGGCCTAAAGAGGACTTCAACATGACTTTGATTCGCCGGGGCGTGGAGGACGTGGTAAAAAACAGCCGCGCCAGCATTGACTACAATTATTGGACGGACGGCTGGAACTACGACTTGTCTTATAGAAAGATGTCGGAACTTTTGAAGGCCGGAAAAATTCCTGACGCCGTCGTCGCCGGAAACGACGCTGTGGCCGACTCGATAATCCGCGCCATAGGCGAATTCGCGCCCGGAAGGGACATCGCGGTGGGCGGCCAGGACGCGGACATCGCGGGCTGCCAAAACGTCGTCAACGGAAAGCAGGCCGTCACGATTTACAAGCCCATCACCGAGCTTGCCGCCAAAAGCGCGGAAATCGCCGTGGCGCTGGCGCGGGGCAAAAGCGTCAAGGAATGCGGCGGCGTCAACGGCAGCATAGACAACGGCGCGGGCCAGATTCCGGTCCTTTGGCTGCATCCGATGGCCGTGACCGCCGAAAACATGGACGAAATCGTCATAAAAAGCGGCTTCCACACCCGACAAGAAGTCTACAGAAACTAGCAATTTTTTAACCACAAAAAATTACTAGTCCAAAAGGCAAAAAAGTCCTAAAAAATCCCAAAAAACTCCCAAATTCCGCAAAATAATCAAGAAAATGGCCGCTTTTTAAGGGCTTTTATGCTTTATAGTAAAATCACGCCGCGGATAAAGGGCGGCGCAAAAAACAATATGGAGGATTTTTATGAAAAAAATCATTTCAGTTGCCGTTGCGGCAATGATGCTCACAGGCGCGGTTTTCGCCGCTAAGCCCGCGAAGGTAAAGGTTGGCGTTTCAATGCCCACAAAATCTTTGCAGCGCTGGAACCAGGACGGAAGCAACATGGCCAAGGAGCTTAAGAAAGCCGGCTATGTAGTTGACCTTCAGTACGCCAACAACGACATCGCGATGCAGACTCAGCAGATTGAGAACATGCTCACAAAGGGCGACAAGATTCTTGTAATCGCCGCCATCGACGGAAGCGCCTTGAAGGGCGTTCTCGACACAGCCAAGAAACAGGGCGTAAAAGTAATCGCTTATGACCGCTTGATCATGAACAGCGACGCCGTTTCTTACTATGCCACATTCGACAACTACAAAGTAGGAACAATCCAGGGCAACTACTTGGTTGAAAAGTTGAACCTCAAGAGCCGCACTTCCAAGGATCCCGCCTACATCGAGTTCTTCACAGGATCTCCCGACGACAACAACATCAACTTCTTCTTTGGCGGAGCCATGGACGTTTTGAATCCCTACCTCAAGTCAGGCGTTTTGGTTTGCCGCTCAGGACAGACTTCAAAGGCCCAGTGCGCCACTCTCAACTGGTCTACAGAAGCCGCCCAGAAGCGCATGGAGAACTTGGTTACAGCCCAGAAGTACGGCCCCAACGGAACAAAGCTTGACGCCGTTTACTCTTCAAACGACTCTTGCGCCCAGGGAATCACAAACGCCTTGGTAGGCGCCGGCTACACAGCCAAGAACTTCCCCATTATCACAGGACAGGACTGCGACAAGCCGTCTGTTAAAAATATGATTGCCGGAACTCAGGCCATGTCAGTATTCAAGGACACTCGCACATTGGCTTCTCAGGTAGTCAAGATGGTTGACGCTATCGCCAAGGGAACTCAGCCGCCGATCAACGACAAGAAAACTTACGACAACGGAACAGGAATCATTCCTTCATTCCTTTGCGAACCGGTTTTCGGCGACAAGGACAACTACAAGGCGTTGTTGCTTGACTCAGGCTACTACACAGCCGCCGACCTTCAATAGGCTTTAGCGGAGTCAAATCTGCAGTCAGGCCGCCCACCCCAAAAGGCGGGCGGCCTTTTTTAACGCATTTAGTTTTTTAGGAGGAATTCCATGGCAGACATGTTATTGGAAATGAAAGACATCACAAAGAGGTTTATCAACGTAACCGCTCTCAACAAGGTCAACCTAAAGGTGGCCAACGGAGAAATCCACGCCGTAGTTGGCGAGAACGGAGCCGGAAAGTCAACGTTGATGAACGTCCTTTCTGGCGTCTATCCGTATGGAACTTACGAAGGCGACATAATTTTTGACGGAAAGGTCTGCCAGTTCCAAACAATTAAAGACAGTGAAAAAAAAGGCATTGTAATAATACATCAGGAACTCGCCCTGGTGCCCTTGCTTTCCATAGCCGAGAACATGTTCTTGGGCAACGAAAGAGGAACAAAGGCGCGCATTGACTGGGACGAAACATATAAAAAATGCGCCGAATCGTTGGCCCTTGTGGGATTGAACGAAAATCCGCACACGCTCATAAAGGACATCGGCGTAGGAAAACAACAGCTTGTCGAAATAGCGAAGGCGCTGGCCAAAGACGTGCGACTTTTGATTCTTGACGAGCCCACAGCTTCATTGAACGACACGGAAGCGAAAAAATTGCTTGACCTTCTTTTAAAGTTAAAGAAGGAAAAAGGCGTCACTTCCATTATCATATCTCATAAACTTAACGAAGTCTCTTACGTGGCCGACTCCATCACGGTAATCCGCGACGGAACGACAATCACCTCCATGAAAAAAGGATCTGAAGCGATTGACGAAAACGAGATTATCAAGGCGATGGTCGGCCGTTCTTTGGAAAACCGCTTCCCAAAGAGAGAGAACAAAAACATCGGTGACGTTTGCTTTGAAGTCAAGGACTGGTGCGTGGAGCATCCTGTGTTTGACGGCATAACGGTTTGCGACCACGTCAACTTCAACATCCGCAAGGGCGAAGTCGTGGGAATCTCAGGCCTTATGGGCGCGGGCAGAACCGAGCTTGCCATGAGCATCTTTGGCCACAGCTACGGCGCCAACATTCGCGGAAAGATTTTCATGAACGGAAAGGAAGTTTCCTTCCCCACTCCTAAAGCCGCGATTGACGCGGGCCTTGCCTACGTGACCGAAGACCGCAAGGGCAACGGCTTGATTCTTAGCGAATCAATCGCAAAGAACACCGTAAGCGCCAACCTAAAGAAAATCGTCAACAAATTCGGCGCGATCGACTTTGACTTGGAAAACAAGTACTCGGTTGAGACAGCAAAGGAAATGCATACCAAGTGCGCCACCGTGCAGGAAGACGTCGGCCACCTTTCCGGCGGAAACATGCAAAAAGTTCTCATCGGAAAGTGGCTTTTCACCGACCCGGACATCTTGATTTTGGACGAGCCCACGCGCGGAATCGACGTTGGCGCAAAGTACGAAATCTACTGCCTCATCAACAAGATGGTGGCGGAAGGAAAGTCAGTCCTTATGATTTCTTCGGAAATGCCGGAAGTTCTTGGAATGAGCGACAGAATCTACATCATGAACGAAGGCAAGATGGTTGGCGAAATGAACGCCGAAGAAGCGACGCAAGAAAAAATAATGACTTGCATCATCAACTCAGGAAAATAAAAGGAGATTTGTATGGCAGAAAATACTGTAAAAGCGGCGTCTTTTGACGTAAAGAAACTGCTCAAGGACAACACAATGCTGTTGATT
This sequence comes from uncultured Treponema sp., assembly GCA_946411505.1. Classification (GTDB taxonomy): domain Bacteria; phylum Spirochaetota; class Spirochaetia; order Treponematales; family Treponemataceae; genus Treponema_D. The sequence continues at coordinate 316,154 of CAMKEG010000001.1, forward strand.
CTTGTCGCGGTAATGGTTTTGTTCCAAATCCTGACCGGAGCGCTTTTCGCTCCGTCCAACGTGAACAACATCATATTGCAGAACTCTTACGTTCTTGTCCTTGCGGCGGGCATGCTTCTCTGCATTCTTACCGGAGGAAACATCGACCTTTCAGTAGGCTCGGTTGTTTGCTTGGTCGGCGCCATCGCCGGAAAATTGATTGTAGACGCTCACTTGCCGATTGGCATTTCAATCGTGATTTGTCTTTTCATCGGAACCTTGATTGGCGCCTGGCACGGAGCCTTCATCGCATACTTGCACATTCCGCCCTTCATCACAACCCTTTCGGGCATGCTCTTGTGGCGCGGCGTGGCGCTCATCGTCCTTGACGGCTTGACAATCTCGCCCTTCCCGCAAAAGTACCTCAACTTGTTCTCAAGCTACATTCCCGAAGTATTCTTCCCGGCGCTCGCGACAGCCGCCTTGGACGAAGGTCCTGCAGCCGAAGCCGCGGCCGCCAAGCTTGCCTCAATGACAATGACTGTCACAATGGTCGTGGCCGTAGCCATTTGCGTGATTATGATCGCGACAAGCCTTGTAAGCAGAAAGACTAAAGTGGCAAAGGGATACGCCGTAGAAGGCGCCGCGCCCTTCTTTGCCCGCCTTGTAATCATAACATTCGTAGTTTTGGCGGTAGCTTGGAAATTGGGCCACCACCACGGAATTCCCACCGTCTTGATTTTGATTGCGCTTGTCGTGGCCTTCTACACATACTACACGCAGAACACTGTTCCCGGCCGCTACTTGTACGCCATCGGCGGCAACGCCAAGGCCGCGAAGCTTTCCGGCGTCAACACCGACAACGTCATGATGTTCGCCTACACCAACATGGGCTTCCTTTCTGCCGTCGCCGCCTTGGTCTGCGTGGCGCGCTTCAACTCGGCCGCTCCGACAGCCGGCATGAGCTATGAAATGGACGCCATCGGCTCCTGCTTTATCGGCGGCGCCTCCGCTTACGGCGGATCGGGCACGATTGGCGGAGCGGTTGTCGGCGCCATCTTCATGGGCGTCTTGAACAACGGCATGTCTTTGATGGGCGTCGACTCCAACTGGCAGCAGGCCGTCAAGGGCTTGGTATTGCTCCTTGCCGTAATCTTTGACGTAGTTTCAAAGCAACGAAACAAGAGGTAGGAAAAACAAAAACGCGCGGACTCCAAAGGCGGGAGCCGTGCCGAGCGCGCAAGCGCGAGCGCAAAACCTTTAGAGGCCTCATTCCGAAGGAATGAGACGCAGAAAAAAAAAGACGGAAGGACCCGTCAGCGTAGCGGCTTGGCCGAAAGGCTTCAAGCCGCAAGCGAATGACGGGAGGCTCCGTCTTTTTTTTTCGTCGCTGGGACCCGCCTTTTGGGGCAGCGTATTATCTCTTTTTTGCGAAGATGCGGTAGTTCAACCAGGGCATTACGGGGTGCAGTTTTTCGAGCGCGCAGAACCATTCGGTGCTGACGGTGTTGCTGCCAAGCGCGTCGAAAATGTTTGAGAAGGAAACGATTCCGCGCTTGAAAAATTCAGAGGCGTAGTCGGCAAAGTCGTTTTGGTCGACCATTTTTGAAAGCGAGCAGTCTTGGACAAGCAGAAGCTCGCGGGCGGCAAGGTTAAGCAAACGGGTCTTTAGGCCGCCGTCGCCGGGAAACCTTGAAACCAAGTCAACGATTCGCTCGTTGGCCTTCCTTAAGTATTTTATCATCCAAGAATTTTGGCTTGAAATGAAATTTTCGCCGTAGGAAAATTCAGAGAAGGCGGCCGCGTAGGGAACAATTTTTTGGGCGTTGTATTTTCCTTCAAGCAAGCTGTTGGCTCCCGTAACTTTAAGTCCTTCGTCCGCCGCCGACACAAGCGCGGCCTTTATCCAGTCAAAAAATTCCGGCCAAGAAACACTCAGTTCCCTTACGTTGAAAACTTGGACGAGGGAAACGTCCGCGTCGTCGCCCAAATAAATCTGGGCTTTCTTTAACGCCTCGCTTTTTTCATGAACGAACGACTTGGCGTCCTCGGAAATCCGCTCCAACGCGTCCTTAAACGAATACTTTGAGCCGCCCTTGTTTTCGTAAGACCAAAAAGTCCGGCTTCGCGCGTGGCCTTCCTTTATGAACGGCGTCAACTCCTTTGGAGAAAGCTCCCACGCCAAGTCCTTGGACGAATCAAGGTAAAGGTCGTCTTGCGTCCGTTCCAAATTGAATTCCTCGGCGGCAAAAATCGACAAAGAGTTTGGGCAGCGGGCCGGCATGAAAATTCCGTTTATCGGCTGGACTTCGGAGAACAAAAAGCTTTGGGCCGGCAAAATCGTGTATGAAAGGCCGTAAGATTTTATCACCTTTTCAAGCCCTGGAGCGTAGCCCATTTCCGGCAAGAAAAATCCGTCGCTCGCCTGCCCAAAATATTGCTTGACGGCAAAAAGGCCGCTTTCGACCTGCGCGTTCAACACTTCCGGCATGTCGGCGTAATGCGGCATGAACATATACGTTCCGCAAGTGGACAAGATTTCCGCAAAGCCTTCTTGGGCAAAATTTGAAAAAGCCTTTAGAAGGTCGCAGTTCCAAACTTCGTTGTAAAGCCTTTTGCTCTCTTTTGCCCTTTCAAGATTTTCGGCGGCCGCTTTAGACGCGGCGGCGTCCTTCTTTACGCGCTCAAGCTCCTTTTGGCCAAAGTCAATCAAATTGTCCAGCCACTTGTTGTACTTCTTTTTTATTTCCAAATCCGCCAGCGTTTCGCAAGTCGATGCCGAAAAAACAAGCGCGATTTGCGCGTCAAGCTTTTTCTCCTTGATGAACGAAAGCAAGCTCAAAGTCGGCAAAAAAACTTTTGTGACATGCTGAAAGACAAGAGCGCTTTCGGCTTCATAGTTAGCCGCGTCGTTTTGGCCAACCTTTATGTACGGGCAGTGAAGATTCAAAGTGAAGATTAAATTTCGTGAAGCCATTTTTTACCTTTATATTTTTTAATAGAATGATTGTCTGTAATTGTTGTAATGCTTTCTTAGCAACTCGGCAGCGCCGGAAAGCTCCATGATTTTTGAAACCTTAAGCTTTTCGCCGGGCTTGGCGGACATAATCTCGCCGCCTTTTGGCAGCTTGATTTTTTCCGTATGCGCCAAAATGTCGTCTTGGCCGAGCGATTCGGAAACCAAATCAACGCGGACTATCTTTTTTTGTCCCGGAACGATTACATAGTTTTCCCTGTCCGTCAAGGCGATTTGCACGTCAAAAGTTTCGGAAGGCTTTTCGTCCTCCAAATTGTCAAAGAAATAAATTGCAAGGCGCAAGGAACTGTGGCTGGACCTAATTTTTTTGATTGTCCACTCGCTCAAATCCCACCAAACAAAAAGGGAGGCGGGATTCCTTATGATTGCGTTTATTTTAGTTTCGTTGTAGCTTTCGGGAAGCGTGTTTACGTTTATGACTTCCTCTTCCTGGTCGGAGAGAACGATTGTCTCTTTTGGCTTTTCCGGTTTTTCCAACTCGCTCGCAAGCTCAAGCAAATCTCCGATAATCAGCTGGCGGTTCAAATCGTCGGGCGCGTCAATTCCATACTCATCAGCGATTTCAAGCAATTCGCTGGATGACAAAGTTTCCAATTTAGCCCGCGTCAAACGACTGTCTTTTTTCATAATGGTATTAATATCTATTAAAATCGCGGATTTGTCAAGCCAAAAAAACGCGTAAAAAAAAAGGCTCCCAGTCGGCGTGCGGCCGGCGGAACCGCTAGATATCGTCGCTACTCACATTTTGCCCCTTGTAACTATTTACGTCTGCCGCTCGCGCGGCAGAGGCAAAATGAGAGTTTCCGCCAACCGTCCGCCTCCTTCGCGCCATTTTTCTACACCCGCTTTTCATTCATACTCTTATATTGTATAATGGGCGCATGGTCACATACTTGGCAAAACTTGGCGAGCTGACATTGAAAGGCTCAAACATAAAACTTTTTGAAAAACAGCTTTTGAGCAACGCAAGGGCGTATTTCTCAAGAGAGGACGAAATAAAAATCACTTTGCGCGCGGGCAGAATGTATTTTGTCGCGGAAGACTCATTCTGCCAAAAAATTGAATATTGCCTTGAACATTTGGTAGGCATCACAGGCTGGGCAAAAACCGTCGCGGTGGAAAAAAACATTGACGCGATAAAGGACGCGGTCTTTGACTTGTGCGTCCAAGCAGCAAAAAACGGAGCCAAAACTTTTAAGTGCGACTCGCGCCGCGCGGACAAAAGCTTTCCGCTTGACTCCTACGCGATAAGCAAGGAAGCCGCCGCCCGCGTTTACGACCAAAAGATTTTGGCCGTGGACGTCCACAAGCCTGACGTTACGGTTTACATAGAAGTAAGGGAAAAAGTTTTCATTTACACGGATTCAAAAAAGGCGGCAAGAGGGCTTCCGGTTGGCGTAAGCGGCCACGGACTTTTGCTTTTAAGCGGCGGCATAGACAGCCCGGTCGCCGGCTGGCGCATGATGCGGCGCGGAATGAAAATCGACGCGGTCTACTACCATTCCTATCCCTACACAAGCGACGAGGCGCAAAAAAAAGTCGAGGACTTGGCCGCGCGCATTTCCGCGTACGGGGTAAGCGTCCACTTGCACATAGTCAGCTTTACGGAAGCGCAAATGCAAATAAAGAAATCGTCGCCGGAAAACTACAGCACCCTGCTTTTACGAATGTGCATGATGAGCGTGGCCAACAAAATCGCCGCGCGCATAGGCGCCCAGTGCATAGTCACGGGAGAGTCGCTTGGACAAGTGGCCAGCCAGACAATCGAGAACATGGCCGTGACAGAAATGATGGCCGCGCTGCCGCTCGTCCGACCCTTGTCGGGAATGGACAAGGAAGAGATAATCGCGGACTCAATCGCGATTGGAACTTACGACACGTCGATTCTTCCCTACGAGGATTGCTGCGTTCTTTTCAGCCCCAAGCACCCAATCCTAAAGGCTGACAAAGAGGAAGCCAAGAAGATTTACGACGCCATGCAAATAGAGCCATTGCTGGAAGAGGCCTTTGAAAAGAGAGCGATAAAAAGGTTTTGGGTGGGAAAAGAAGCTCCCGTCCAAGAGTAAAAGGCTACTCGGCCTTCTTTTCAAGCAAAATTTTTGCGATTTTGCTTGAGTCTGTGTCAAACTTCAAGCGGTCAAAGTTTTCCGCCATGCGGCTGCCAAAATTTTCGTCGTCCAAAAGCTCCTCAATTTTGTCGTAGATTTTTGAGGGCTTTTGTATGAACCAACCCACCTTGTTTTGAACGGCAAAGCGCATGTTGCCCAACTCTTGGTTGTGAATGTAGCGGGAAATGATTATCGGCTTTCTGCAGGAAAGGACTTCTATCAGCGTGGCCGGCCCCGCCTTCATGACGACGCAGTCCGAAAGTTTTATCAACTCGTCCAAGTAGTTGACAAAGCCGTAGACATGCAAGTCCAATTTTGGGTAAAGGCGGGCAAGGCTTTCCAAGTAGGCGTACTTTCCCATGTCCTTTCCGCAAACGACGGCTATGGCAAATTTTGCGTGGCGCAAGACGCACTTGTTCACGATGTCGACGGCGCCCGGAAGTCCGTCGCCGCCGCCTACAAGAAGAACAGTTTTTTTGTCGGGGTCAAAGCCGCGCTTTTTGCGCAAGGCCAAGATGTCTTCCTTTCCAAAAGGCTCCAAATATTTTGGGTTCATCACAAAAGGAACGACTTTTATTTGGCTTTCCGGAACCTTTTGCGCGACGCCGATTTTCTTGGCCTCCTCCGAGTAAACAAGGTAGTCCAAGCTTCTGTCCCAGAACCAAACATTGGGAACGGTAAAGGGGTCCGTGACCATCACCGTTATGTTAATCTTTTTGTGCAGGCGGATGACCGCGCTTTTTGCGAACGTGGAAAGCGCGTAATGGAACGAAACGATGTCGGTGGGCTGTTCGCGCTTGATGACTTTTTTTAGGTAGTGGACCGTATGAAAGCGCATCATCTTGCATATCAAGGTGACAAAGGGACGGTGCTGGCTTATGTCGTAAATCAGCGGAAAAAGGCCGTGAAAAAAATTGGTGGCCCAAAAGTAAAGGAGCTCAAAGCCCACCTTTCCAATAATGTTTCCGCGGTCAAAGCCGTTGGCCATCACCACTTCCGCGTCCGGGTTTTTCCTCATGATTTCTTCTTTTAGAACTCTGGCGGTGGAAATATGACCCGCGCCTGTCGTCAAATACAAAAACAAAAATTTACGCTTTGCCATTCAAGTCTCCAAAATCAATAGCTATATTTAACTGAAAGCGAAATATAATTATTCACTTCGTCGTACAATTTGTCTTTCCAGTTTTGCCAAGCGTTGCTTACAAGCATGTATTTCTCCGTCTCCGTTTTTGCGGAATTGATGGCGGCCGCGACGTCCGAAGTATAAATCGCGTTGTCAACGCCCTTGTTGCAAATGTACTCAAATGTGTAGCCCAACTTTAGCTCCAAGACGCCCCATTTCTTCCTAAAGGCTTCCCAACTGCCCTGCAAACCGCACTGGAAGACATACATCTTGTGCTTCTGCCTCATGAACACTTGCCGCTCTTGGACGCTCTTTGGGTAAGGGTCTGTCGCGATTCCTCCGGTGTTGTCTCCGGCCGCGAATTTCTCGCAATGGGCGACGGCCTCGTTGACAGTCCAGCTTTCCGTCTCGTTTCCGTGGCGGACAAAATCCGTGGAAAGGTTGAGGTTAAGCCGCTTGACCGGCTCAAAGTGGATTTCAAAATGAAGCCGGTCGGAATTGGGCCGCAAGTTGGAGCCGATTGAGACGCCGTGGTTTGTGTAATCCTGATAGTTGAACGTGTCGGCGGCGACGGGAGCGCTTTTGCTTGGAGAGTTTATCCAATGCGAATACATGTAAGGCAAAACCAGCGTGTAGTCAAGCGAAAGCTTTTTGCAAAAACCTGACGCCGGCGTGTAAACCGCTCCGGTTTGCAAGGCGGCCTTGAACTTTGAGTCAAATTTTCCCTTGCCCCAATCGTCCACGCTTATGTCGTCCACGGCGAAAGTCAAAGCCGCCTCCAAGCGGTCAAAGGGCCGGTACTCAAAGCTAAGGCCGTAAATGTCGTTGTCGCCGGCGTCGAACATTCCCTGCAAAAGAATGTATGGGGCTGGAATCAAATAGCTGGGGTCAAAGCGCTCGCCAAAAATGCCCGTCTCAAAATACGAAATTGACAATTGCTTTATAGGCGTGAAGCGGACTGAATGGAAGGCCAAAAATTTATTGGCCGTGAACTCGCCCTTGAAATTCTTGGCGGCCACTTGGGAAATCGACTGGGAGTACTGCCATTTTTCGGAAGCGTAGTTGACCACAAAATTGTTCATATGGCAGGAATTGGGATTTACGACGATGCTGTCATGCCCAAAAATATTGGCGAAGCCTATTCTGTTGGCGCCGATTATTCCGTTGATTGTCGAGTTGCCGACGTTGAGGCCGGCGGCCATGTCCCAGTTGCCTTCAAGAGGGCCGAAAGACGCCGGATCGCCCCAAGTGTTCAACGGCTCGTTTTGGAAAGCCTTTAAAAGCTCTCCGGACTCGGTTCCGCTGTTGTGCAGGCTCAAGCCCAAATTGTAGCCCAAGGAAATCCAGTCCTTGAACAAGACGTCGCCGTAAACGGACGGCTCGATGAAAATAAATTTGTTGAAGCCGCCTCCGCCGCCGGCGGAAGCCTTGACTTTGGCGCCGACCTCAAGCGCGGCCCGCCACTGCTTCTTAAAATATTTTTCGTAATAGTATTTCGCGGTCTCGGCGTCGGCTTCGTCGCCGTTTTCAATCACGGCGTCAAGAATTTCCTTGACGACGATGGCGGGATAAGGGCTTACTTGCGGCAAAAAGCCCACAAGCCCCTTCACTTGCCATTGGCGGGCGCTTTCATAAAAATCAAGCGTGGGCTCTATGACGACTTGCGAAAAAGAAAAGGCTCCGCAAAAGAGCAAGGCAAGGGCCAAGGCGCAAATTCTAAATTCATGCTTTACTTTATTCTTCACTTTCAGTCCGCTCCTTATTATCAGGCCGCTCTCCAGCCGCATTTTTTTCCTCATTGTCTTTTACCTCTGCCTGCGCTTTATTTGCCTTGACGTTTGCAAATTTCACTTTTATGCCGAACGCGCACTCAAACGAAAATTCTGTGGCGCCGGACTTATGCCCTGCGTTGGACACAATCGCCAATGACGGCTGGGCCATGACGGAAAGCCACTGGTTCAAGGCGTAAGAGCCGTACAAAGTGATTACGTTGGCATACTCAGGAACGCCGCTTGGAGCGGAAAGGTTCCTTCCGTTTTTGTATTTAGGGCTGAACTGCGTCGTTCCGTCCGAAGCCGTCGTGAAAGGATAAACCCAGCCTCTCAAGGCCGCGTCGCTCAAGTTGAAAATGCGCGGGCCCCAGCCGACAGACTGGAATATGTTGGGGTCGGAAAGCTCGCCGCGCGCCAGGAACAAATACTTAAAGCCGACCTTCCACTTGTCGGCGACCTCGTAGCCGGCGCCACAAGTCGCGGCCAAAGTGTCGGGGCCGTAGCGGCTTCCCACCCACTCGTAGAAGTCGGAGGAGCCGGCGGTGCTTTCGCTTGAGGTCTTTACGAACGACCAGTTGGGGCTTGAGTTTATGTACAAGTAAGGCTGGGTGTAGCTGCATTCCGCGTAAAGGCGGAGATGGCCGTCCTTTATGGGAATGTATGACTCCAGTCCGCCCTGGACGCCCATCGCGTTTGGAACGTAGTTGTCCTTGTTCTTGTCGTTGTCGTCAATTTCCGCCGGAAGCTGGAACTGGGTCATCGCCCACAAGGCGTAAATTCTAAGGCTCTTCACGGGAGCGACGTTAACCTTAAGTCCAAAGAAGCTTCCCACGTCGCTTCCGTCGGCTTGGTAGTCAAGCCAAGAGGCGTAGTTGTGCAAGAACATCATCGGGTTGAAAAAGCGCAAGTCCATGTCTCCGTAAGGAAGCGCGGCTTCCATAAGCGACAGCTGGACTTTTTTTCCTATCCTTGCGTCCACCTTGTGCGAATAAAGGTAGCGCCTTGTGTTAAGCTGGGTCAACGAGCCTGTGTACTGCGCGATGGGCGAATAAAACGAAAGGGAGACGTTCGTGGCGTCCGTCAAGTATCCGCCCTGAATGACGGAGCTTGTTTGTGCCCGTCCAAAGGCTTGGCTCATGTTGTCCACGCGGAAGTTGAATCCGACAGTGTCGGTGAAGGCGTAGCCGAAAGAGCCGTAAGCCATGTGCGGAAAGTTGACGTCAAAAATTTTTTCTTTGTACGGAATGTTGAAATAAGTCTTGGCGTCCTCTCCGCCAGTCTTGTTCAAGCCTAAAAAAATGTCCGCGAACAAAGTGGCGTAGTCGCCGACGCCGAGCGTCACCGGCAAATCGATTAAATGGCCTTTTTCATACCTGTCGTAAACCCAAGGAACGGCCTTGTTGCTTTTTGCGAAGCCCTCCAAGTTCAGCTCGGGCGCGACGCGGACTTGAAAAATCGAGGCGTTGGCCGAAAAGTCCGGCTCGTTGAAAAAGCCGATGATTTTGTCGTATTGAAGCTTGCCCGCTTGGCTCAAGGAGTCGTAGTCAATCTCGCCAAGCATCGCGCGGACTTGGTTGAGGGACAAGGGCGCCTGGTCTGAAAACTGGACGATGGCGCATTCCTGCTCCAAAATCTGAAGGGAATCGTAAATCCAATGGCGCGGCTCAAAAAGGGTCTGTCCTCCCCTTCCGGCCTTCTTGCCTTCCGCCGCCGCCAAAAAAGCGAGGGCTAAAAAAAGCGCCGACGCAATCGCAAGCCTTTTCATTCAGCCGGCTCCTCGCGCTCTTGGGCCTTGTCATGCTTGTCCTTCAACAAAAAGTCAAAGTTGGCCGGCTTTTTAAGCATTCGGCAAAAGTCGACCCTGCAAGAAAGCGCGATTTCAAAGTCGTGCTGGAACCTTCCGGGATTGTGGTTGTAGTTGAAGACAAAGATATAGGCCGGCTGGGCCACCAGCGTGAGCCACTTCAAGGGCGACCAAGAGCCCCTCAAGTAAATGATGTTGTCGTATTCTACGTTTCCGTGCGGACTCTTGAACTCGCGGCCGTAAGCGTAGGCCGGATTGTCGACGTAAATCCACTTTGTCTCGTAGCGCCGCTCGGTCGTGTGTCCGTTTATCCAGCCGTAGTTTGTGAAAATGTCGTCGGTGGCGTACTCGCCGCGGGCGGCGAAAATGTAGTTCAAGGCCAAATTCCATTTTCCGGGCCTTTCATAGCCGACGGAGAATTTTCCGGCGGCGGAGTCCGGGCCTACAGGGCTTCCTATCCATTCGTAGTCGGGGCCCTTTTCGTCGCCCTTGGCGGAAACCAAAGACCAGTTGGGGCTTTGCTTTATCCACAAGTACGGCGTGGCGTAATAGCCCTCCAAGTTGAACTTTAGGAAGCCGGGGCCAAGAGGAAACTGCAAGTCCACGCCGCCCTGAAGCCCGTCGCCTTCCGGCAAGGCGCCCGCGCCAGAAGTCTGTTCCGTGAACATCTGGTGTTCCGTCCTTGCCAACATAAAGTAAAAGCGCAAGTCCTTGCAGGGAACAAAATTGAGCTTCACGCCCATGTATGAAATCCAGTCGTACTGGTTGTTCAGCTCGTAGGCGTGGAATATGCCGAAGGGGTTCAAGAACCTCATGTCAAAGACGTCGTAGGCCGCGCCGCCTTCCAAAAAGCCGAACGTGAACTTTTTGAAAAGCCTAAAGTCAATTTCATGCGCGTACATCGTCTCCTTTGGGTTCAGCTGCTGGATGTTGAAGTTGTACGTGAAAATCGGAGAATAAAGTCTTAGCCTTCCGTAGGGCAAGTCGGTCAAAAAGTCGCTTTGTATGACGCTTCCCAAAGAGGCCCTTCCAAAATTGTGGCTTCCGATTCCAAAATTCAAGTTGACGCCGACGCCGTTGTTCCACCTGTAGCCGCTTGAAAGATAGGTGTTGTGGGTGAGGTTTGGGTCGAACGCGTCTTCAAAAAAGACGTGGTTAACGTAATTGTAATGCTTTTGCATGTAGGAGCGCCTTTGTCCCACGCCCAAGCCCATGCAGACGGTCAAATAGTCGCTCAAGGTCAGGCGGACCGGAGCCTCAAGCAGGCGCTGGCGCTCGTGGTAGTTGTAAAGCCACTTCATGTCCGTGTTGGTCTTCAAGTTGAAGTCGACGTTAAGCTTGGGCTCTATTCCCAAGGAAAAAATTCCGACGTCGAGCGAAAGGTCGTATTGGTCAAAATAGTCCTGAATTCTTAAATACTGTTCCTGCCCCGCCTTTGACAGCTTTTCATAGGGAATCTCGTCCAATATTCCCTTTATTTCCATAATTGAGAGCGGAGTTTGGTCCACAAAATGCCATCGCCCGAAGTCAAGCTCCACGGAGGCAAGGGCGTCATAAATCCAATGGCCGCTGGGAACCAAGTCCGAGCCGCGCCTTGGAGCCGCGAAAATTCCTAAAGAAAAGAGCGCCGAGGCAAAAAAAGCCGCGAATATTTTTTTAAAATTCATCGTAAACCCTTTAAAAAATGTTAAAAAATTATATCAAAACTTTCAATTATAATCAAGAAGAAGACTGCCCTTGCGCGGACGCCTGATTTTCAATATAATTTGCGAATATGAAAAAACAAAACAAGCTTCCGCTAAAATGCGCGGCCGGATTGCTGACGGCACTCGCCTACTTCTTTTTTAGCTGGACGCCCTTGCAAACGGAATTGCGCGTTACGCCCGAATGGACAAGCGACATAACAAAGGCCTTGGAGCCGATGACAAACGAAAGCCTTTTGCCCTTCAGGCTGGGAAACAAGGGCGGATACTTCACCCACTCAGGAAAAATCGCGTCCTTGACGGACATTCCGTACAAGGCCGTTTTTACAAGGAACTACTATTCCCTTTACGAGAGAAACGCGGCTGAAACGCCCGTATTCAACCCTTCGGGAAAAGAGCTATGCCATATTCAGGGAGCGGGATTTCCCTTCATCCAGGAGGACAGGATTTTCCTTTTCGCTCCGGGAGGCTCCACAATCGCGTTCATCAATCCTGTCGACGGAAATTCAAGTTCCAGATACGAGAACACGGCTCCGATAACGGCCTTCAACTCATCGCAAAACGGCAGCGCGGTCGGATACGCCGACGGACAATTCTTAATCTTCAACAAAAACGGCCTAAAAAAAATCGAGCTTTTTCCGGGCGGAAGCGACAACCCAATCATCTTGGGCGCGGACATCAGCAAGTCGGGAAAAATGTTCGCCTGCGTCTCGGGCATAGAGCCGCAGCGCTTTGTCCTTTACAACGACGAAGGAAAATACGTTAAAATCGTCTTCCACGAATTCTTAAAAAAGGACTTGACGCGGCAAAGCTTTGTCCACTTTAGCGACAATGACCGCTACGTCTACTTTGACGCCGCCGACTGCTTGGGAATTGTCGACACCCAGACGCTTGAAAAAAGCGAAATTCCACTCGCTGGAACAGTTTTAAGCGCGCAGGAGTCTCCTGTTGACGAAAGCGCCTTCATCTTAAGCCGAATCGGCGAAAGGCGTTACACGGTGACCATTCTTGAATGCTGGACAAAGCCCGCGGGCTCGTTTTCCTTTGAGGCCGACTCCGCCTTCATCTTGACGGACGGAAACGCCCTCTATGTGGGCCGCGACAACAAGATTTCAAAAATGTCCATTTCAAAGAGCTGAGGAACAAAACGATGAAAAAGACTATCGAGAGCGCGTTTTTTTTCGCCGCGTTTTTAGGGCTTGCGGCGGCCGGAATTTTTGGCTTTGACTGGCCCGCAAAAAATTTTGCCCCCAACCAGAGCATTTTGTCATTCGCGCAAAACAGGGAAGGCGCGTTCAACACATCGCTTGTGTTCGAGGACGCGCAAGGCGCCTTGGCCACCGATTCCGGAAAAATCATCGCGGTAATCACGGAACATCAAAATGACGGCGACTGGTTTGAGTCGCCGCTTGGAAACACGCTGATTGTAAGCCACGACGACGAGCTGATTTCAATTTACGGAAATTTAACCTTGCAAAGCGCCGTCGGCTTGGCGCAAAAAAAGGAAGTCAAGGCCGACGAGGACTTGGGCATGACAGGCCAATCCTCTTGGAACGAAAACGCGGAGGACGCTTCGCTTGAATTCCAAATCTCCGACTCAAACGCAAAAACTTTCATCAACCCCTTGATTCTTATGCCCAGGGCCTTGAAGCAAAAGAAAATAAGCATGGAAGGAATTTCCATCGAAAACCAATTCGGCAGAAGCTATCCAATCGCAAATCTCCGCTCCGTTCCGGCGGGAATTTACAAGGTCTACAAAAAGCGCCAAAAGGACGCGGCCGTCTTCAAAGCGTCAGTCTATGTCAACGGGCGGGAAGTTGAAAAGATAACAAAGGACACAATCAAAGTCCAAAGCGGAAAGCTCTTTTTGGCAGGCTCCAGCAATTACACAAAGGAAGATTTTTTTCCAAACGGCGAGACGGAATTTTTAGGCCGCCTCTTTTTGCCGCACGGAAGCAACACCGTGCAAATCAACGCGCAAGACATTTATGAAAACACAAGCGCCGCGACTTACGTAATTTCCGGCTACTAATTTTTAAAGGAAAACAAGATGCCAATTGAACACAATATGATTTTGTCGGCCTCGGGCTGGCGAAAGGTTTTCGCGCAAAGCGGAAACGAGCGCGACCAAAGCGCTAAAATCGGAAGCGTCAACAAGGCGCTTTGCTTTTTGGCAGCCGAGTCTTTTTTTGAATGGCTAAAAGCGCGCTCTGGAAGCGGACAAAAGGCAAAGGCCGCCGCGACCTTAAATGAAAGCAAGGCAAAAAAGCGCCGCCTAAAAATCGTCGTCGCAACCGACACGCGGCCTACTGGAAAAGAATGCGCCGAATACGCCTTAAAGGCCCTTTGCCATGGCGGCGCCGACGCGGTCTGCCTAGGCGTGGCCGCCGCGCCAGAAATAATGGCCTTTGCAAGAAGCTTTGACGCCTTTGTCTACATTTCGGCAAGCCACAACCCAATCGGCCACAACGGAATAAAATTTGGCCTTGACGACGGCGGCGTATTGAACGCCGCGCAAAACCTAGAAGTCCGCGCGATTTTTGAGCGAAAGCTAAATGAAGCCGGCGGCGCGGAGGAAATCCTCAAGCGCGCGAACGCGGCCAAAAGCGCGGCGTTTTTAAAAGCCGTCTCAAAGGAAAAAGTCGCCGCCAACAAAAAGGCTTCGCTCGCCGCCTACCAAAAATTTTCCCGCCTTGTCACAAGCGGAACGGAAAGCGCGGCCGCGCAAAAAAAGTTTTTTGACGGTCTAAAGGCCGCGCTAAAGAAAAGCAAGACAATCGTTTGCGCGGACTTTAACGGAAGCGCGCGCTGTCTTTGCATCGACAAAAAATTCTTTTCCGAATGCGGCCTAAAATTCAAGGCCATCAACGCGCGGCCCGGCCATATCGTCCACGAAATAATACCGGAGCCGGAAAACCTTGTCCACGTCGCGCGCTTTGTCGAAGAGACGGCGGCCCAAATCGCGGAAAGCGAGAACTGTCGCAAGACCAAAAGCGCGGCGGCCCAAAAGGCTTTCAAAACGCCGACAATAATCGGCTACATGCCCGACTGCGACGGCGACCGGGGAAACATCGTCTACTACAGCCAAAAGGAAGTAAAGGCCAAAATTCTTAAGGCGCAGGAAGTATTCGCCCTTAGCGTTTTGTCAGAGCTTTCTTTTGCCGCCCTGCGGCAAAAGGCCGGCAAAAAAGCGGGCGCCTCCAACAAGAAAGCGCGCCTTGCCGTCGCGGTTAACTGCCCTACCTCCATGCGAATAGAGGAAATCGCGGCCGCCTTTGGCGCCAAAGTTTTTAGGGCGGAAGTCGGCGAGGCCAACGTCGTGAACCTCGCGCGCGAAAAGCGGGAGGCGGGCTTTGAAGTTCCGATTTTGGGCGAAGGCTCCAACGGCGGAACAATCACCTACCCGGCAAGCGTCCGCGACCCGCTGAACACCGTAATGGCGCTTGCAAAGTTTTTGGCGGTAAAAGAGGCCTGGGAGCTTTGGACAAAAGCGCGCGGCATTCCGTTTAAAAGCGACTACACGCTGGACGACATCTTGGACTCGCTTCCAAAGTATACGACAACGGGAGTAAGCGAAAAGCGCGCGATTCTTAAGATAAAGACAAGCGACCAC
This sequence comes from uncultured Treponema sp., assembly GCA_946411505.1. Classification (GTDB taxonomy): domain Bacteria; phylum Spirochaetota; class Spirochaetia; order Treponematales; family Treponemataceae; genus Treponema_D. The sequence goes on from CAMKEG010000001.1 coordinate 331,293, forward strand.
GCCGCGCTAAAAAAGAATTTCCAAAAGGTCTTTGAAGATTCCTTCAATAAAGACAGCGAAGGCCTTTTAAAAAAATACGGCATCGTCTCTTGGAAGGCCTCGCTCACAAACGGAACAAAAGAAAGATTGGGTGCGAAAGACTTTTCAAAAAGCGAAAAAGGCGGGCTTAAAATTTTGTTCTACGAAAAAAATTCAAGCGCTCCATGTTCCTTCATATGGATGCGGGGAAGCGGAACGGAGCCAGTCTTTAGAATAATGTGCGACGTAAAGGGAAAAGACGCCAAAAAGGAAAAAGAACTTTTGGCTTGGGAAACGAAAATGCTTGCCCAAGCCGACAAAATTCGATAAACTAGAATTTGTCATTGCCAATAAAGCCGGGCCAAGCCCGACACTGGCATAAATTTCGTGGAGGTTATTATGGAAAAGCAGGAAATATTGGAAAGAGCCAAAAAGTACATCGCCGAAGAAAAGGACGAGCGCTTTAGAAAAGAAGTCGAAGACCTTGTCGCAAAAGAAGACTACAAGGAATTGGAAGACCGTTTTTACCAGACGCTTGAGTTCGGAACCGGCGGCCTTCGCGGAATCATGGGCGGCGGAACAAACCGCATGAACACGCTTGAAATCAACATGGCCACGCAAGGCTTGGCCAACTATGTGATAAAGGCCTTCCCCGAAAAGGCCAAGGCCGGAACATTGAGCGCGGTCGTGGCCTACGACAGCCGCCTAAACTCTGACGTATTCGCCGAGGCCACCGCGCTTATCTTTGCCGCCAACGGAATCAAGGCCTACCTCTTTAGCGGTGTTCGCCCCACTCCCGAATTGTCATACGCAATCCGCGAGCTTAAGGCCGACACAGGCGTTGTCGTAACGGCCAGCCACAACCCGCGCATGTACAACGGCTACAAGGCCTATTGGAACGACGGCGCGCAGGTAATCGAGCCGCACGACAAGGGAATCATCGTGGAAGTCAACGCCGTAAAGGAAGTCAAGACAATCTCAAAAGACGAGGCGCTTAAAAACGGCTCGCTTGTAATCATCGACAAAGAAATCGACGAAAAGTTCTGGGCCATGTGCAAGGCGCAGCTTTTCCGCCCCGACCTAATCAAGGAAAAGGCTTCAAGCGTAAAAATCGTCTACACTCCTCTCCACGGAACAGGAGCCATGCACGTTGAAAAAGTCTTGGGCGACCTTGGACTTAAGGTGATCACAGTTCCCGAGCAGCAAAAGCCCGACGGAAAATTCCCGACAGTCGAAAAGCCAAACCCGGAAGAGGCGCCCGCGCTTAAAATGGCCGTTGAGCTTGGCGAAAAGGAAAAGGCCGACTGCGTGATGGCCACCGACCCCGACGCCGACCGCTTTGGAACAGCCTTCCCCGGAAAGGACGGAAAATTTGTTTTGGTAAGCGGAAACCAAATGGGCGCTCTTTTGATGGACTACGTTTTGCTTAGCAGAAAGGAATTGGGAAAGCTTCCCGCCAACGCGGCCGTCGTGCGCTCAATCGTAACGTCCCCCTTTGGCGACGCGATTTGCAAAAAGTTCGGCGTGAAGATGATTGAATGTTTGACCGGTTTTAAATGGATCGCGGCGGCGCAAGCCCAAATGGAAAAGGACGGCTCCAACGAATACGTATTTGGCTTGGAAGAAAGCTACGGCTACAAAGTGGAAAAAGAAGTCATGGACAAGGACGGAGTAAGCGCCGCCGCCATGTGCGCCGAAATGACCTTGTACTGGGCCAGCAAGGGAAAGAGCGTCTTGGAGCGCTTGGACGACATGTGGGCCGAATACGGATACTTTGAGGACCGCGCGATAAGCCAGTACTTTGAAGGCCCGCAAGGTCCTTCAATCATGGGCGGAATCATGACAAAGCTTAGAACCGAAGGCCTTAAGTCTTTGGGCGGAAAGAAAGTCCTCCAGATTAAGGACATCCAGCAGAGCGTCAGCTTTGACCCGGCCAATCCCAGCGCAAAGACCGCCATCAATCTTCCCAAGAGCAACGTATTGCAGTTTGTTCTTGAAGGCGGAACAATTGTAAGCGCCCGTCCCAGCGGAACCGAGCCTAAAATCAAGTTCTACATCAACAGCGCCCTTCCGCCAGCCGGAAGCGCCGGCTTGGCGCAAAGCAAAAAGGACGCAGCGGCCCTTTGCGACGCGATAAGCGCCGACATCAAAGCGATTCTCGATGCCGCCGCAAAATAACGCGGCCTTTAGCCCCGTCAAATTGCTAAAGGACTACAAAAGGCTTCGCCGTTTGATTAACGAAAACGGCGCGGTCTTTTGCGCCTTTGACACAGAGACGACGGGGCTAAGCTACAAAAAAGACAAGATAATTGAACTAGGCGCCGTTCGCTTTGACAAAAGCGGCGTCCTGGCCACCTACAATTCCTTTGTTCACGTTGATTTTCCGCTTCCGCCAATCATAACGCAAATCACGCACATCACCGACCAAATGCTTTTGGACGCGCCCACAATTCAAAAGGTGATGGCCGACTTTGAGGAATTTTCAAAAGGCTGCGTGCTTGTGGCGCACAACGCGCAGTTTGACTGGAACTTTGTCAACGCCGAGCGGACGGCGCTTGGAATGAAGGAACTAAAAAACAAGGCCATCGACACCTTGGACTTGGCGCGATGGGCCTACCCTGTGAACAAAAAATACAGCTTGCAGTATTTGGCGGCCGGAATGAAAATCGACGTGCAGGCCGCGCACCGCGCCTACGACGACGCGCGCGTTTGCATGGAAGTCTTTTTGCGCGCCGTCCGCGACACCGACTCAATCCAAAAGTAAAAGGCCGCCTAATCGGAAGCCTTTTTGTCCTTGCGATTGTGGCAAGCGCCCGCCATGGCGCAGTGGGCGCAGCCCGAACCGCAAGAATGTTTTCCGCGCTTTTTGTTTTTTACAAGATTCAAGACAATCGCGCAAACAAGCGCGATCAAAATGAATCCTACGACAATCGTTCCCAAAGCAGGCTCACACCTTTACGGAAAGCGTTGTGGCTTCGCTGTACTTCTTGAAAAAGAGCATGTATACAATTGCGGCCAAAGCGGCCACAGCGAAAATCAAGCCCGCCACATTGGCGTTTCCTGCGAACAAGGCTCCGATTTGGTTTATCAAGAAGGCTATCACATAAGCAAAGCCGCACTGGTATCCTATGGCGAACCAGGTCCACTTGGCGCTGTTCATTTCGCGGCGGATGGCTCCGATGGCGGCAAAACAAGGCGCGCACAAAAGGTTGAATACAAGGAATGAGTATCCAGTGATTGAGTTGAAGGTCTGCCCAAGAGCTTGCCACGCGGTAAGGTCGCCGCTTCCGTAAAGGATTCCCATGGTGCCAACGATATTTTCCTTGGCCACCAAGCCGGTGATTGAGGCCACGGCCGCTTGCCAGTTGCCCCATCCAAGCGGAGTGAAAATCCAAGCGATGCAGTTTCCGACCTTTGCTAGAATTGAAATGTCAAGCTCGTCTTCCTCAAGCATGCGGAATCCGTCTTCCGCCCAGCCAAAGAATGACAAGAACCAAATTACGATTGTGGAAAGCAAGATGATTGTTCCGGCCTTTTTGATGAAAGACCAGCCGCGCTCCCACATAGAGCGAAGAACGTTTCCAAGTGTCGGCATATGGTAGGCCGGAAGCTCCATGACAAATGGGGCCGGGTTTCCTGCGAACATCTTTGTCTTTTTGAGCATAATTCCCGAAATGATGATGGCGGCCATTCCAACAAAGTAGGCGCTTGTGGCAACCCATGCCGCGCCGCCAAAAATCGCTCCTGCCACCATGGCGATGAACGGAACTTTCGCGCCGCAAGGAATGAAGGTTGTAGTCATAATCGTCATGCGGCGGTCACGCTCGTTCTCAATCGTTCTGCTTGCCATGACTCCAGGAATGCCGCAGCCAGTTCCAACCAGCATCGGAATGAACGACTTTCCTGAAAGCCCGAACTTGCGGAAAATGCGGTCAAGGACAAAGGCGATTCTGGCCATGTAGCCGCACGCTTCCAAGAAAGCGAGCATCAAGAAAAGCACCAGCATTTGCGGAACAAATCCAAGAACAGCGCCCACGCCGCCCACAATTCCGTCAAGAATCAAGCCCTTGAGCCAATCGGCGCAGCCAACCGCGTCAAGAAGGGATTCAACAAGAACAGGAACGCCTGGAACCCATACGCCGTAGTCGGCAGGATCAGGGCCTTCCTCTCCGTATTTTTCGGCCATTTCGCGCGCTTCGGCGGCGGCCTTCTCGGTAATCTCAATCGGGTCCGAAAGCTCAAGCGTCTCTTCGTCCTCGATTACGTATGTCGTCTCTCCGTTGTCCAAGGCTTCCAAAATGGCAGGGGTGTCGCCGTACTCTTCGACCGCCGCTTCGTAGGCTTTGCTTCCGATTCCAAACAAATGCCAGCCGTCGCCAAACAAGCCGTCGTTGGCCCAGTCGGTCGCCGACGCTCCGATTCCCACCATGGCAATCCAGTAAACAAAGAACATGATGCAGGCGAAAATCGGGAGTCCAAGCCAACGGTTTGTGACTATGCGGTCGATTTTGTCGGAATGCGTGAGCTTTCCGGCGTTGGCCTTTTTGTAGCTTGACTTTAAGATTTGCGCGATGTAAATGTAGCGCTCGTTTGTGATTATGCTTTCGGCGTCGTCGTCCAATTCCTTTTCGGCGGCCTTAATGTCGCCTTCGATGTGTTCAATGGTCGTAGAGTCAATTTTAAGCGACTCCATCACCTTTTCGTCGCGCTCAAAAATCTTAATCGCATACCAGCGCTGCTGCTCTTCCGGCAAGTCGTGAACGATGGCCTCTTCGATATGGGCAAGCGCGTGCTCGACAGGGCCTGAGAACGAATGCTGCGGAACGGTCTTAGCGCTTTGAGCGGCTTTGATAGCCTCATCCGCGGCTTCCATGACGCCGTCGCCCTTGAGCGCGGAAATCTCGACAATCTTGCAGCCAAGCTGGCGGGACAGTTCGGAAACGTCGATTTTGTCGCCGGACTTTTTTACCAAGTCCATCATGTTGAGGGCGACGACAACAGGAATGCCAAGCTCCACCAATTGAGTCGTAAGATACAAGTTGCGCTCAAGGTTTGTCGCGTCGACAATGTTCAAAATAGCGTCAGGCCGCTCGCCGACCAAATAGTTTCGCGCGACGACTTCTTCCAATGTGTAAGGCGAAAGCGAATAAATGCCGGGAAGGTCGGTCACGATGACGCCGTCATGCTTTTTAAGCTTTCCCTCTTTTTTTTCTACAGTGACTCCAGGCCAGTTTCCTACAAATTGATTTGAGCCGGTAAGCGCGTTAAAAAGCGTGGTCTTTCCGCAGTTTGGGTTTCCGGCAAGGGCTATTCTTATGTTCATATTTGTTTCTCCTTATAATACGGCTGTTCGCGCGAGTTTGGGCGCGAGCGCGATTGCCCGCTCGCGTAAGCGAGCAAGTAGATAACTTCTTTGCGCAAAACGGCAACGCCGTAATGTTGCCGCTTATGCGGCGTCCGCAAGTTATTGGCTTGCGTTCGCTTTTTTCGCCGCTACTCTACCTCTATCATTTCCGCGTCGGCTTTTCGCAAAGACAATTCGTAGTTGCGAACAGTAACTTCAACAGGATCGCCCAGAGGCGCAACTTTGCGCACGTAAATCTGAACGCCTTTTGTAACGCCCATGTCCATAATCCGGCGCTTGACCGCGCCTTCGCCAGTCAGCTTGACGACAGTGACCGTCTCGCCGATTTTAGCGTCCTTCAACGTTTTCATATTTTCCTCCGTTTTTATAAACTGAAACTATTACCGCTGTTCGCGCGAGCTTGGTTGCGAGCGCGAATGTTGCGGCTTATGCGGCGTTCGCAAGTCTTTGGCTTGCGTTCGCTTTTCTCGCCGCTACTACACCATAATGCGGCGCGCCAAGTCTTCGTTAATGGCGATGCGAGATTCCTTTACTTTTACGATTACATTTCCGGCAAGCGAGTTTACGACGCACACTGTGGAGCCGACGGTAAAGCCAAGGTTTTCCAAGTGCCGCTTCACTTCGTCGTTTCCGCCAATCTTCTTTACAATTTGCGGCTTTCCGGATTCCGCAATGACCAATGGCATCAATTTATTGCCCCCGTAGATTAGTTAAAGTCATTATATGTTAGTTTAAGGTAACTGTCAATAGGTAAAAACAACAATTTGTTAAAAAAAAATCCCCCGCCAAGCGGAGGAATCATCAGCCCTTTGCGAGCGGGGAACTTGCGCCAACCCGCGCTGGCTAGACCCTATCAACAACCAGAAGAATATCTCGCGCAAACACGGCCTGAGCAATCATCGCGCGAGCCTTACGCGAGCCGCGATGAATTGCGCCAACCCGCGCTGGCTAGGCCCTATAAACAACCAGAAGAATATCTCGCGCGGATTAGCCTCGCGGAGCGGTCGCAGGATCAATCGGGCTTCCGTTGCGGAAAACCATAAGGGTCAAGCGGCTTTCCTTGCTGATGGAGTCAACGCCGGCCGTTCCAATCGTGTCGCCGTAGACAAGATAGTCGCCTTTTTTGACGCTGATTCCAGACATTCCTGTGTAGGCGTAAATCAAGCCGGTCTTGGACTGGACAAAGACAACTTCGCCAAAGCCTCGGTAGGAGCCGCAGTACATCACGGTTCCCGCCATGATGTTCATAATCTTCTCTTTTTTTGCCGCGGAAAGCTGGACGCCCGAAACTTTTCCGTTAACGTAAGTTATGCGGGGATTTTTTACGGGCCACACAAGGCCGGAAGAATTTTTGGCGGAAGAATACTTTCTGGGGTCGACGTCCTTAAGGTCAAGGGAACTGCCTTGGGCTGTCTGGGCCGCCGCCAACGAAGGAACCTTAAGCTTTTGTCCCGCCTTGAGCGAAGCGTCGCTTCCCAAATTGTTCAGGGCAAAAAGCTCGGCGACTTTTATGCCGCGCTCGCGGGCGATTCCGTAATATGTGTCGCCTTTTTGCGCGACATATGTTTCAAGGTTGTCGCTTGAATAGGCTGAGCCGGATGAAAGAGAGGCGGAATTCAAAGTCGCGGCGTTTTCAATGTCGGGGCTTGGAATGTTAAGTTTTTGGCCAAACTTCAAGACGTCGCTTTCGCTCAAGCCGTTGGCCGCCCTAAGCTCGCTCACCGTGATTTGATACTTTCGGCCGATTGAATAAAGGGTTTCGCCCTTTTCAACCAAGTGGACAGTGTCGGCAAAAAGCGCCGAAGCGGTCAAAAGGAATGAACCGCAGAGAAAAAAACTTAAAAAACTTTTGCAGACTTTCATACCCTTTTATTATCGGCAGAAAGCCTGTAAAAGTTGAAGCAAAAATTATTCCGCGCTTTCAGGCGCTTTGGCGGATTTTTTTGCGGGAGCCTTTTTCTTGGCCGGCGCTTTTTTGGCGGCGGCTTTTGGCGCGATTCCGGCTTCCTTTTCGGCGGCCTTTATCGCCTTTTCGCGCTTCGCGATTTCCTTGTTGATGGAGGCGATTTGCTCAAGCAGCTCCGAAACTTCGGGGTCGCTCGCCTTCAAGTCGCCGGCGTCTTTTGCTGAAAGTTTTTTTGCGGCAAGCTCTCCCAAAGCGGCGTAAGCTTTTTTTGCCTTCATTTCAAATTGCTTTTTTTCAATTTGAACCACGCTCAAGTCGCCGTAAGTTTGGATGGCACTGCCGGCTTTTGTCAAGCCCTTTTTGGTGGCCACAAAACCTGTCTTAAGTCCGGACTTAATGTCGTCCCACAACTTAGAAGCTTTTGCCTTTGTCTCTTCTTTCATAATAAACTCCTAGCGGCGCAAAACAGGCCGGCAAAAAGTTCCGCCTGTTCAAGCCCATACTTTTAGTATACCCCACTTTTGAAAAAAAGCAAGTTAAAGCCTTGTTATTAAAATTTTTTTCAGCCAAGCTTCGCGGCCACCAAAGTCAAGTCGTCAAGCTGCTCGTCCTCGCGCAAGAAACTGTAATGCAGGTAAATGTTGTCGGCCAGCTCGTCGGCCTTTGTTCCGCAATAATAGTCATAGCGGTTGAAGTGCTCCTTCAAGAAGGCGTCAATCCTGCGGTCAACGCGGACGGTGTCCTTCTCGTCCGCGTCTTGCGGCTTGTAAAAGCGGAAAACTTTTTCCACTGAGCAAAGCGCCAAAATCACTTCCTCAGTCGTGCCGGAACAAGCCGTAAAGTCAAATTCCAGGCTTTCGCCGGGCAAAGGATTGTGGTATTTTTTAAGGACATACTTTTGCCTGTTCAAGACCGCCTCGATTATCTCCTGGATGCGGTCGTTCTCCATTTGCTCGCTCTCGCTTCCGACCTTGTGGTTTCCGTGGACTCCGTCCTTGGCGCCGTCAGTTTCCTCGCACTTGACCACATTGAAATTTTGGTCGCGGAATTTTCTTGTGGACTCCTCGATGCCGTCAGTGTAAAGGAACAGAACGTCGCCCTTCTTCAAGCGCGTCTTTTCAATTTTAAAGCCGCCTTTCATTTGGACCATAAAGGTCGGGAGCGGTCCGGCGGCGGGCGTCTCCTGCAAGGTCAGAGTCCGCTGTTTTTTGGCCGCGCTGTCGTAAATGTGAACGATGTTGTCGCCCGCGTTGCAAAGGCTCACGTCTCCCGTGGCCGTGTCAACCAAGGCCAAAATCAAGGTGGCAAATTTCCCCTTGATGCCGAGCGACTCGATGAAGTCGTTTATCTGCGTCACAAGGACGTCCAAGCCGCCGCCGGACTTTTTGGGCGACCAGTTCTCGTAGTATTTACGGAACAAGGTGGCCACAACGGTCATGATGAGGGCGGCCGGAACTCCGTGGCCCGAAGCGTCGCACTTGATTATTATGTAATGGTTTTCGTCAAGCTTCTTGTAGTCAAAGTAGTCGCCCGAAACTTCGCTCGCGCCCTCGTAGTAGCCGAAGCACTGGAAGTTTTTGTCGTTCAATATGGCCACCGTCTGCTTGGCGCCCGATTCGTCTGGGGTTAGCGGAAGGAAGGCGCGCTGCACTACTTTTCCGTCCATGGCCAAATGCTCGTCCTGCGCGGCCTTGACCAGGTCGCGGGTCATTTCGTTGACGCTGTCGCCCAGCTGGCCAATCTCGTCGCGGCTTTTTATGACGATTTCCTTTCCGGCAAGCTTTTCCTTGTTGACGGTGTTGCCAATCATAACCACATGGCTTGCCAAGCGCTTTATCGGCCGGACAATTACGCTGGCCAAAATCCAAGACGCGATGACGCCAATCAAAACGGCGAAAAGCGACACGGCCAAAGACGTCAAAACGATTGTCCTTCTGGCCTCGTCGATTGTTTGAATCAAGCCCGCCGTTGAAACGGAAATGAAAACTATCGCGCGGACGTAAGTTTGCGAGGTTCCCTGTCGGTAGAGCACAGGCCTGTAGAACAAGTATTCCGTGTTTTCCCTGTCCAGCAAGGCGGAATTGTACTCGGGGAAGCTTGACGTCGCGCCTTCGGACATTTCGTTCAAGGTTCGGGAAAGGCGCGTGGAAAGCTCCGTCGTAATCACCGAGATTTCTTCGCGGCGTTTTGCGGAAAGCTCGTCGGTCTTTAGCGCCAACGAAGCGCCTTCCGAGTTTAGGGCCGCGATGTTCTTCGCTATTTCGCCGGCCTTTTCGGCGGCCTCTTGGTTCAAGTCTTGGCAAAGTTCGGAAGCGGAGAGCATCGTTTGGTCCGCGATTTTTGTGACTCCGGGAGTCAAGACTTCCGTGTCGGTCTTCTTTGAAAGCTCCGAGTCGTTGGAAGCCCAAATGCATTCCAGGCGGCCGGAATTTTCGCCGCTTGAGGAAAGGCCCGCGATTGTGACAAAGTTGGCTTCGCTCATGGCGGACGACTGTTCCGGAAGAGCGCTCAATTCCAAAACATTTTGGGTGGGCATATAGGCGCGGGTTCCGCTTGCAAGGCTTGAAAGCAAAACGTTCACGCGCTCCTCCAAACCGGCGGAAAGAGTTCTTTCTTGCGAGCGGGTCATTATGTAACCCAGAGGAAGGGAAACCAAAAGGATTGCCATCAAAACAATCATGGCTGTAAAAGACACAAGCTTAAGCCTTAGGCTTGCTCCTCTGGTTTTCAAGGCTTGAATTTTTTTCTTTTTCTCTAGCGGCATAAGGTCTCCTGAAAGAAGCGCGTTGATTTCTTTTTTCACAAGGACGGCTTCCCTTGCGGAAAGAGCCAATCCTCGCGCGGCAAAAACCAAGGCGCCGAGCGCTATTATGATGACAGTGGCGAAGAGAATGTCTCCCGTTCGCGCGAAAAATTTTCCGTTGTCGTAAACCCGCTTCCACGAGGGCTTGTAGGCGTAGTCGGCGGCGATTTTTACAGTTCCGTTTTCTTCTATGCTGAAGGCCTTGCCGACCTTATAGCGGCCACGGTCAGAATGATAGAGTGTGATTGAATAAACGCCCTGGGGAACGGAGCTGTCAAGCTTTATGCCGCTGATTTTTTCATCGGTTGGAACCGAGTAATCGCCGTCGCGAAGGTTCAAGTCGAGCGAATAAGGCTCCTTTGAATTTTGCCTCTCAATCTTTATCCTGTAAATGTTTCCGTCATACCTAAAGCCGGCGCCTCGCAGCTCAAGGCTTCCAACGCCAAACACGTCGGTGATTTTTCTGACCGAGTCCACGCGGGTAAAAGGCTCAAACTTGTTGGCGTATACAGTCACAAACGCCGGCTCGCTTGCGTTTCCGGCCTTGTCAAACGAGCGGACGCTAAAGGTGTAGACGCCGTTCTTTATGTTGGCGAAGCGCGTCGAAGTTATTCTGGTCTGGACAAAAGCCGCCGGAGGCTTGGGCTTGAAGGCGCTTTCCGGATGGGCTTCCTTAAAGGCCGCCAAGCGTTCGGCGACTTGCGCGGCGGCAAGGGAAAGCGGATGCCTTTTTGACTCGCACAAGGCGCGGGGAAGCCTTGCCTGCTCCTCCAGCCTAAATGAGTAGCCCGCGATTTCCTCGTCTTCGGAAACGTCTTTCCATGAGAACAAAATGTTGTTGCTTTCCGCAAATCCGGCGGCGTCAGTTTGCGGCCCGCTTACGACAGGCGCAAGAGGCGGAGTCAAGTCCCTGTAATAAGAGACGGCGGCGGACTCGGACCAGTTTCCCGCGTAGTCCACCGCGCGGACTTTTAGCCACCAATTTTTCTCGGCCGACGCCTTTAACGAAAGAGTGTTCTCTTTGGGAAGGTTCATCAAAACTGTCGGAGCGTCCTGCGAAGGGTCCTGCGTCCAAAGCCAGGAGTAGCCCCTTATCCCCGAAGAGTCGCTTGGCATCGTCACCCTAAAGCGAACGTTCTCGTCGCGGCTTCTCTGCCCCAAGGCGTACGACAAGGGTGAAATTGTCGGCGGCAAAACGGAATGGTCGCTGTCAAGGCGGTAAACTGACGCCGACCTTCCGGCGCCTCCCTGCCAAACAAACGAAAGGGTTTTGCCTCCTGCCGTAATCGTAGGATAGACAAAAGTCGCGGCGCTTCTTTGCGGAGAAATCGCCTGCTGGTCGCCCCACAAGGAGCCGAGCCTTTGCGCGAAGTAAACTCTTTCAACGCCGCTTCTGGTGTCAAACCAAACAAGGCTTAGGTTGCCGTTATGGCTGAACAAAATCGGACGGCTCGCGTTTCCTGAATTTGAAATGCGCTCGGCGCGGCCCATCACGCTTCCGTCAAGATTCAATTGCGCGAAATAAATGTTTGAGTTTTCCGAATTGTAAGGCGTCCGCTCCCAGGCCATGTAATAATTTTGGTCGTAGTTGAACAATGTCGGCCGCTGGTCGCTGGCCAAGTCGCTCTCCGCGCCGGTCGCAAGCATCGTAGGGTTGGACCACGAGGCGCCGCCGTTGGAGGACAAGGTTGAAAAAAGCCTGTAGACAATTCTTGACTGGGTTCTGTATTGCGCCTGAAAAACGACAAGCTCCCCCTTGGGCCCGGAAAGCAAGACAGGCAAGAAGGGATTCAAGGACTTTTGCGCCGGCGAAAATTCGCCGAAGTCGTTCCACGAAATTCCGTCGCGGCTTCGCGCGCAAAGCATGGTAAAGCTTTCGTCACGGCCTAGGGAGGTAAAAACGATGAAGCCGCCGCTTGCCATGTCGTAAATGCGGGGGGCGACAAGCGGAAGGTTTTGCTTGTTGAATTTTTTTTCGGAAAAAGAAGCGCCGCCGTCCAAGCTTGTGTAGACGGAAATCGCGCTGGCGTCGGAAAGGACGCTGACGGCGACCGCGCCCGAAGAATTCATCGCGGCGCTGTAAAGGTCCGGCACTTCGCCCGAATACGGAAACGGGCCGGCGAAGCGGCGCGGCTCGTCCCACTTGTCGTTCTTGCAAAATTGAACCGTCAAAAAAATTGAGGAAGAGCTTGCGTCCACTTCCTGCCAAAAGACGGCGGCGTTTTGGCAGTTTGAAACCGCCCTGGGAAAGCAAACTCCGCTTTTGGACACGCGGACCGGATTTTCCCAAAAGTAGCTTTGGGCGGCCGCTCCTTTTGAAAGCAAAAGCGCGAAAGAGAAAATCAACTGTAACAAAAAAAGACGCTTTCGCATTTCTTCCATTATATCAACATTCAAGTCAAAGCGCAAATCGTTTGCGCGGCAAAAAGGGCCGCCCTACATTCTGGCCTGCACTTGTTTTTGCAAGTCCAAAATTTTTGAAGACCTTCTGTTTGCGGGCGTTTGCAAAAGCCGCTCCACAATCGTGTAGGCTCCGACAACATTGTTGTTCCTCAACTCTTGAATCGCCTGGTTGTAGCTGGCCTCGTCCGCGCTTGAAAGGACGACGGCCGCCTTGCCGCCGACGGCGATTTGAATTCTGTCCTTAAGCATTATGGCGCCGTCGTTGTTTGGATTCAAGGCGATGGCTTGGTCAAGGCGGCTCAAGGCTTGGCGCAAAAGCTCCTCGTTTCCGCGCGCGCCGGAATAAAGCCTTTGGGCTTCCTGGGTCAAAAAATTTGAACGGCGCAGGGCCGTCTGGTCAACCGGCTTTTGCCTTATTCCAAGCTCAACCTCAACGTCATAGATGGTCTTCTTCAAGCCCGGATAGTTGGGCCTGATTTCCGCCAAGTCAAGCAAGTCGCTGTAGCCCTGCTGCTGCGTTGCGGGAACTTTTACGGCCTGCCTCGCGCTCTGCACCCGGCGCGCGAAAGTTTCGTTGAACTGCGCCGGGTCGGTCAACTCGTCGATGCGCAAGGTCAAAAGCGCGGCCTCTTGGTTAAGCGGATAAACCAACTGCAATTCCTGCAACTTTTTCTTGGCGTCGCCCAAAACGGCAAGCGCGGCGGCTCGATCGCCCGCCTTTATCAAGGCCGCTCCTTGGTCAAAGTATTGGTGGGCGTTGCTCAAAATTTGCGACATTTCCGGATACAAAGGAGCCGTTGGCTTTATCTCGCGGCCAGTCTTCATGCTGAGCGCGTTCTGAACCAAAAGCTTAAGGTTCTTAATCTCCTCGTCTTCCTCGACGTTGGTTACCGCCCAGCGGCTTTCCGCGCGGTTAAGGAGATTTTCGGCGCTCTCAAAGTTTCCGGCGTAGTAATCGTTCTTGGCCCTTGTCTTAAGCGAGCGCACTTCGCTTACGATGATTTTGTTTTCCGCGTCGTTGATTCTTTGCCCCAAGTCGGCGAGGTTTTTGTCGGTCCTTTCGCGAAGGCTTTGCGAGTCTTGGTGGCTCAAAGACTCGTTGTACAATTCGCGCGACCTCTGCAAATTTTGCCTTGCGTTGGTGAAGTTTTCGGAACGGAAGTTGGCCTCCGCCCTTCTGAAAATTTCATCGGCCTGGGAAAGGGCGCTTTGGGCCAGCAAAGTTTCCTGCCTGGCGCGAGCGCTTATCTCAGCGCCTTGCGCGGACCATTGTCCAAGGGAAGCGAGCGCCTCGTCAATTTTAGCGACGGCGCCTTGCGTCTTTTCCGCGTTGCCCAAAAGCTTGTTTTTCATCGAGGCCAAAAGGTTTCTGTCGGAGGAAAGAGTTTCCTGGACCGCGGCCACCTTTTGCGCGGCCTCAGCGGGATAATGGCTTTCCAAAAGGCCCGACGCTTCCGCGTAAAGGTCTTGGTAATTGCCAAAAATCATTCCGGCCGCGCGCCCGGAATGCTCGTCGAGATTTTTCCATGCGCCGTCCGCCGCCGCGACGGAAGACGTTTCGGCAAGGCCGTTCAAGCTTTGGTAGTAATCCAAAATGTTCTTAAAGTCAAGCGTCCTGTCGCCGCCCAAAAGCGCGACAGGCGCGGCCGCCTTTTTGTCGTCCTTCGGGGCGGAGCCTTCCAGCGCGCTTCTATATTCCAAGAACCAGGGCGCGCTCAAATTGGCGCGGGCGGTTCTTTCCGTCCTTTCAAGGTTTTGAATGGCGGAAAGCAGGCCGCTTGCGTAAGAGTCGTCCGAGCGGGCGCTTGCCAATGAGTCTTCAGGCATTTGAAGCGCCGCCAGCCTGGCCGTCGCCGCCTTGTATTCCGAAAGGTTCGCTTGCGAGCCGTTGGTTCCGCCCACAAAAGCCTTGGCGCTCCTCATCGACTCGGCGTAAAGCGGCGTCGGCTCTCCAAGGCTTTGTCCGTCCTTGTCCTTTCTCAAGGCGTTCAACGAGGAAACCTCAAGCGAAAGGTTGGAAAAATTTTCCGCGTCGGCCAAGCGGTAGGCTTCCGGCGCGAACGAAGGCTCAAGCGCCCTTTGAATCGGCGCGGACTTTATGTAATCGTCAAACTTTTGCCTTACCGCCTTGGCCAAGGCGCTCTTGGAATTTTCAAGCATGTAATTCCACTCGCCGTCAACCGCGCCCAAAAGGCCGGAATCGGAAACGCTCGCTATTCCAAGCGCGAAGCGGTTCATGAACGACAAGTAGGAGGCCTCGGTCAACTCCGGGTTTTCTTTTTTCAACTGGTTGAAAATGTCTTCAAGCCTGACGCCGGCGGCGACCAGCCTGTTCCTTACGGCGGCAAAGGCCTCCATTTGCAGGCGGAAATTTTGCCAAGCGCGGACGGAGTTTTGGTAGTTGCCGGAATCCACGGCTTGAATGAAATTTTTGCAGGCGTCGCCATAGGAGCCGCGCGCGGAAAGATAAAGGTTTGTCGCCGCGTTAAGCTCGTCAACAACTTGCGTAACAGTCCTAGAAAGGCTTTCCGGGTTTTCGTCGTAGAACTCGTCGCGGTACATGTAAAAGCCGCCTTGAACGACGGCGACCGCCTCGGCGTATTTTTGGCTTCTGGAATTCCTGGCGCTCTCTTCCATGACGCGGCGGAACTGGGCTCGGTAGTAAGTGAACTCGGCCGCGGCCTTGGCCTGCCTGATAAAGGCCAAGTGCTCTTGCGTCGGATGCTTTTCCAAAGACTCAAGCTCTTTTATGATTGCCAATTTTTTTTCGGCGTTCTCGGGCTCTTTTTCCATCACGTCAAGCAGCTCGTTGGCCAAGCGCGTGTAATACGAGCGCGCCCTCATGATTGAGTCCACCCGCCTTTGGGCCGCGTCCAAATCGTCGGGAAATTTTTTCATGTAGGAAGAAAGGGCGTCCAGGGCCTTGTCGTAGTCAGTCTGCTTTATCAAGGCGTCGATTTCCTTCAACGACAAAAAGTCCTCCTGCGAATGAGCGGGAAGCGAAATCAAAGAGAAAGCTAAAATCGACAGAAAAATAATTTTTTTAATATTCAACACCCAAGGGCGCAAAGCCCCTTTTCTTCTTATTATAATATTCGGAAAATAAGAATTAACAATTAAGGAAAAAATACCGAACAATATAGAAGAAGACGGCCCCAAAAATGTCGCGCAAGCAAATTGACATTTTGGAGATTTTTCGTCAAAATATAAGAAAATATAGCGCATTAAGCAAATGATTACAAGAACGCGGCTCTTTTTGACAGCAATAATTCTCTCCTTGCCATTTAAAGCTTTCGCGCTTGACTTGACCGACGTTTACAACACGCTGGGAAACGCCTTTTACAACATGATAGACAAAAACGAAGGCATGACATCCTTCCAATCCCTTAACATTCCGTGCGGCGGCCGCGAGGAAAGCCTGGGAAGCGCCTTTACCGGCCTTGCCGACGACATTTGCTTTTTTGACTACAATCCGGCGGCTTCATGCCTTTTAAAAAACGGAGAGGTGGCGCTCTTCCACAATTCTTGGATAGCCGACTCCAACATGGAAACATTGGCCTGGGCCGACCGCTTTGGCGACCTTGGACTTGGCGCCAAGCTGAAATGCTTTTACACGCCCTTCACCGAATACAACTACTTTGGCGACCGCGTGGCCGGAAACTATTACAGCGAAACGACAGGGTGCCTAAACGCAAGCTACAACTTTTTCCACGGCTACTACTTCAAGGGCCTGGCCGTCGGCGGAAACTTAAAGGCGGCCTGGAGATCGATTCCTGACTACACCAACAACGAGACAAACGCGGTCATAAAAGGCTCAGGACTGGCCCAAAGCGCCTTGGGCTTGATGGGCGACGTCGGCGTAATGATGACCTTTGACGCTTTCAAAAGCTTCGACTCGCGCGACGCGAACCTTAGAGTTGGCCTTAGCGCCGTCAATTTGGGAGTGTCGCTAAAGGGCTTTGGCTCGCAAGGCTCCTTTGGCTTGGACGACCCCCTGCCCTCCGCCCTTTGCGCGGGCGCCTCCTACAGGCTTTTAAAATTTTTGGCCTTCACGGCGGACTTCAGGCAGCCGATGAATTTCCAAAACTTTTCAAAAAGCGGCCTATGGTCCGCGGGAATCGGAGTGGACTGGACCGTCACAAACTACTTGGAATTTATGGCGGGCTTCAGGCTGAAAGGCGGAAACCCCAGGTTCTCCTTGGGAAGCGAATTTAAAATCAAGAAATTTATTTTTGACGTCAACTACACTTTCGACTTGACATCGTCCCTTAATCCCGTCAACCACTTTAGCCTTAGCGCCAGAGTCGCGCTCGGAGATCGGGGAAGAAAAATCAAGCGGGAAATGTGCGACAAGTATTACACGCTGGGCCTTGACGAATACGCAAAGGGAAACTACGACGAAGCCGTAAAATGGTGGACAGAAGCGCTAAAGGAAGACAAGTCATTCACGCCCGCAAAAAAATGGATTGAAACCGTGCGCGGCTCCCAGCGCCTCTACAACCGCGTCCTCGACATCCAGAGCCTAGACTAGGACAAGACGCTGGCGGCCGCAGCGCTTCTTAGCGCGTTTTTGTTTTACCTACATCTCTTGAATTTTCCGCTCGACTTCGTCTATAACAAAGTCAGGCGAAGACGCGCCCGCCGTCAAGCCGACAACTTTGGCGCCGCCAAAATCGGCCGGCAAATCGTCCGCGCTCTCAACAAAGAAGGAGGCCGCGCGCAGGCTTTTGGCAAGCTCAAAAAGGCGCTCGCTGTTGGCGGACTTTTTTCCGCCCACGACCACAATCGCGTCAACCTTTTCGCTTAATTTTACAAGCGCCTTTTGACGCTCGCCGGTGGCCGGACAAATTGTGTTGAAGATTTTTAGGCCGCTGATTTTTTTTGAAAGGACGTCCGCGATTTTCTCAAACTCTATGGGCGAAAAAGTCGTTTGGCTTAAAAGAACCGAATTTTCCGCCATTTGCGGCGTGACGTCAAGAGCCTCGGCTTCCAAAGCGTTTTGGACAAGAACGAAGCGGCCGCCTCCAGTCTTGGCCTTGGAAGCGCTTTCGGCGGCGCTCCCCTCCACCGCCTTCACTTCCGCATGGCCGGCGTCGCCCGCAAGAATCACATGCATTCCAAGGCCTGAAAACTCCGCCGCCCGCCTTTGGCTAAGGGCCACGCGCGGGCAGGTCGCGTCGATTATTTGGGCGCCGCGCTCGCGGATTCCATTCATCACAAGCGGAGAAACGCCGTGGGCGCGGACAATGACGACGCAATTTTCGTCAAGGCAGTCGATTTGGCTTTCGTTTAGGATTAGAAGGCCCTTTTCCTTAAGCTTTTCCAAAGCGATTTGGTTGTGAATCAAAGGGCCAAGCGAATAAATTTTTTTAGGCTTTTGCAAATCGGCCTCCGCGCCCAGAGCGTCCAAAGCGCTCTTAATGGCGCGGCTTACGCCGCTGCAAAAGCCTAAAAGTTCAGAACGAACGCAATTCATTCAAGGATAAAATCAAAGGGCCGCGACGCCGGAAGCCTGCTTGGGCATGGCGTGGTGGATTCCGAATTCCGGCTTCCATCCGCGGCGGGTAAAGTTGATGAATCCCGAAGAAATGAAGATTGAAGAATAACAACCGCTGAGCAAGCCCACAGACATCGCCAAGGCGAAGTCCTTGATGCTTCCCGTTGTGAAAACATACAATGAAATCACGGCGAACAAGGTCGTGACCGTCGTGATGATTGAGCGAGCCAAAGTGTCGCTCAAGGACTGGTCCAAAAGATCCTTGAAACTCTTTACTTCCATAAGAGGAAGGTTGTAGCGCACGCGGTCAAGGATAACGACAGTGGCGTTGATTGAGTAACCGACGATTGTCAACACGGCGGCGAGAGTCGTCGTGCTGAATTCAATTTGGCTCCAAGTGATGAAAGTGAACATGACGCAAACGTCATGAACCAAGGCCACAATCGCGCCCAAGGCAAAGTCCCAGTGGAAGCGGATTGTCGCGTAAAGCCAAATCAAGAGCATAGTTCCCAAAAGCAAAAAGATAGACTGACGGGCCAAGGAGCTTGACATGCTTGAGCCGATGAAGTCCGTCTTAAGAACGTCAACGTTGCCCTCGCCATACTTGTTGACAAGCGCCTGAGTGATTTTTCCGCCCTCGCTTTCGGCAGCGCCGGCGCGAATTTGGTATTCATCGCTTGACGAAGGGCCTATCTTTTTTACGCTCGCGCCGCGGATTCCCTGCAAGGCCGCGCGCACGTCTTCAATTCCGGCGGCTCCCTTGATTGAAACTTCCTCAATGGCGCCGGGCTTAAAGTCAATGCCAAGGTTGATTCCGCGAGTGGCAAGGCCAAAGATTCCGGAAGCGATGACTATGCAAGAAAAAATCGCGCAAGGCAAAAAGCCCTTGCTGAAAGAAATTCTATTTTTCATTATTTTACCCTCCAACTGATGCTGGTAGTCTTTTTCTTGAAGGCTTCCGTTCCAACGTCAAACATCAAGCGGCTTACGAACAAGGCCGTGAATACTGACGAGGCCACGCCGATGGCCAAGCTGACAGCGAAGCCCTGGATTGTTCCTGTTCCCAATTGGCTAAGGAACATGGCCGCGATGAACGTCGTTATGTTGGAGTCCATGATTGCCCAGAAGGCGCCGTCAAAGCCCGCGTCAATCGCGGCGCCCCGGCTCTTTCCAAGACGAAGCTCTTCCTTGATGCGCTCAAAGATGATTACGTTGGCGTCGACCGCCATGCCCACAGTAAGAATCATGCCGGCGATTGAAGGCAAAGTCAAAGTCAAGTTGAAGGCCGAAAGGACGGCGAAAAGCATGTAAAGGTTCAAGACCTGGGCGACAATCGCGTTGATTCCGGCTCCCTTATAATAAAGAAGCATGAAGACGAAAATCACGGCCA
The DNA here is from genome assembly GCA_946411505.1 of uncultured Treponema sp. Taxonomy (GTDB): domain Bacteria; phylum Spirochaetota; class Spirochaetia; order Treponematales; family Treponemataceae; genus Treponema_D. The sequence continues at coordinate 350,675 of CAMKEG010000001.1, forward strand.
AGCCGATGGCGAGCGCCATAAGGCCCGCGCGAATTGTCTGCTCTCCAAGTTCGGCGCCGATTACCTGCTGGCTTTCCACGCTAAGGGGAACTTCAAGCCAAGCGGTCTGCAAAACCTTCTGCAAGTTCTGCGCCTCTTCCAAGCCAAAGCCGTCGATGCGGACTTGGCCGCCGGCGATTTTTGTCTTGATTGTGGCCGCGCTCTTGATTTTGTTGTCGCTGATTACGCAAAGGCGCTCGCCCACATGGTCTCCGGTGAAGTTGGCGAAAATCTCGGCGCCCTCGGAATCCAAGGTAAAGTCAACGCCGGTCTGGCCCATTTGGTCGCGGCTTACGTCGGCGCTCTTTACGTAGCGGCCGTCAAGCGCGACTTCCTTTTTTACGGCCATGTACTGAAGGAACTCGTCCAAGCCGTAAGAGTCTTTTGTGTAGTAGCCCAAAATCTCGACGTCTTCGGGAACGACGGAAGGGTCAAGAAGCTTTCCGTCCTCGCCGAAAGTGGCTTCGGGATTTGAGTAGTAGTACTGCTGGAACTGGCGGGTGGCGTCCTCGTCGACCAAGCGGAAGTTGAGGATGCCTTTTCCCATGATGATTGTGTTAATCGCGTCGCTCTGCTCGGCGCCCGGAATTTCGATGTAAACGCGGTCCTCGCCCTGCTGTCGGATGACAGGCTCGGTCAAGCCAAAGCGGTCGATGCGGCTTTTGAGAGTCTCAATCGCCTGCTCCATCGCGCGGGCCTTGAAGGCGGCCTCGCCGCCGGAAGCGGCCACAGACTGCTCGTTGTTCTTGACGGCCGCGTCCAAGTCGGCGCGGACGATGATGTTCATTCCGCCTGAAAGGTCAAGGCCAAGCTTAACTGAGTTTGTGTAGTTGCGCTTGTCGGCCAAAACCTTTTCGCGGTAGAATTCCTGGCGGACTTCCAAAAGCTTTTGGTGGATGGAAGAAGCGACGTTCTTTTTTTCGTCGTCGGTCTTGGCCACGCGGCCAAGGCTGAATGAAGAAAGCGCGGCGCCCAAAGTCAATGGCTCGGGAGCGGCCTTTTTGTATTCCTTAAAATTCTTTTTGGCGGGCTTTTCAAGCCAAGCGTATTTTTCGCCAAGCGCGGCGGAAGAATCGGCCGCCACGTCCGCTTCGAGGGCCTTGACGTCCTTGGCCGCCTGCTGGACAGAATATTCCTTAATCTTTTCAAGAGACAAAAGCGCCAACTTTTGGTCGGCCTCGCTCGTTCTAAAATACCAATTGATTGTGGGGCGCAAGAACGCCAGACAAATTCCCAATACTACAAGAAGAATGACAAAACGCCATCTTTTGCTCGACTTTTCCATTTTATCGCTCCAATCTATTTGTTTTCTTTATCTTGCTTTTTTTCGTCTTTTGCTTCTGCCTTGGCCGCGTCTTTTTTCTCAGCCTCGGGTTTTACCACGGAAGCGATGGCGGAACGGTTGAATTCCAACTTTGTGTTGTCGTCAACCTTGAGAATCACGGTCTTTTCCTTTGTCGAGGAAACGACTCCGTGAATGCCGCCGATAGTCACAACCTTGTCGCCCTTTTTGAGCGCGGCGAGCATCTTTTCCATTTCCTTCTGCTTTTTGTTTTGAGGGCGAATCAAGAAAAAGTAGAAGATGCCTATCATCAAAACTACTGTTACGATCAACGAGCCAAAGCTGCCTGTTGTTGAAGTCGCGTTGGGAGCGGCTTGCAAAAGGGGTAAATATGACATATTTTCCTTCCTAAAACTTTAAAATGTATAGTAGAACCATTATATAGTAAGCGCCAGCTCTTGTCAAGGGCTGACGCCGCCGCCTTACTTCAAGCCATTGATGAACGAAACCAAGGCGGTCCTGTCGTAATAGGCGGCGGGGTCGCTTATCGTGTAGTCAGGCTCGGCTCCCTGGTCGATGTCGTAGTAAGAGCCGTTTTTGGCGCGGCAAAGGCGCATCGGGCCTGAAATGCGAAAGCAAGTTCCCCAGGCCGATGAAATCGGCTGGACAACGCAGGCGCCGCCGCCGGAAGTCCTTCCCAGCAAGGTGACTTTTTCGGACTCCTTGAACAAGTTGGGGACAAGGTTTCCGCAAGAAAAGCTGCAAGGCGACACAAGGCAAAAAAGCTTTCGGCTTCCAAGCGTGTCGTTTTCGTCAAACCCGTGGTCGCGGTTGGCGTCGCAGCGGTAGCTTGTGGAACACAAGGCGCCTGTGGCCGTGTCCTTAAACGAAACGGTCGTCTCGCCCAAAAACCAGGCCGCCACAAACACGGCCGTGTCGGCCGTTCCGCCAAAGTTTACGCTAAGGTCGATGACGACGTTCTTAATGGAGTGGTTTTCTGAAATTTTCTTGTGGGCCTTCATTATGAGGCCGATTGTGTCGTTGTCAGGAAAAGTGTCGGGGTCTTCCGTGTAGTACTTGTCAAGGTCGGCCATAAAATCGGGAGCCATCTCAAAAACGTCAAAGGTCACAAAGGCCGTGTCGCCGACCTCTTGGTAACCGGGAACGCCATATGGATAAGTTTCTTTTGGATAGCTGGCCGGCGGATACGCGGCCTCGCGGGCGGCCTTGTAAATTTTTTCGTATCCGTCTATGCGCTCGCGGGCGGCGCCGTTGGGCTTGTATTCGGGATGCTCTCCCGTAAGATATGAAAAATTGTACCATTTGCAGTGGTTGTCGTCCAAAAAGTCGCCGATTAAATGGTAAATGGCCTTGTCGGCGTCAAAGACGCTGGGGCCTGTCAAAAAGGACTTAAGGTTGAATTGCGGCGCGATTGAAGCGGCGACGCTCATCTGGACGGCGCCCTGGCTTTGGAAAAGCTGGTCAAAGCTTTGAATGCCGTGCTGTTCCTTTAGGCCGTAAAGAAGGTCAAGCGCCATGCAAAGCTCTCCGTAGCCGAACTTTGTCAAGGCGTCGCTTCGCTCGCCCTTGTTTCCTTGGTAGTAAAGCTCCCTGTCGGCCTTGTTTCCTTTTTCCGACAAGTCGGAGCACCAAATTACTGTCTTTCCGTTAAAGTAAAGGCTGTTCAAGAAAACGGGAGCAAAAAAAAGGTCGGAGAAAGTTTGCAGCGGAAGCAAGTATTTTCCGTCGCGAATCACAAGGTCTATGCCGTAGTTTGAAAGATTGATTTCGAGCGGCTCGCCAAAGCGCGGAAGGTATTTGGGCTCGACCTTTTTTATAAGGCGCGGCCTGTTTTGCTCGTCAAAAAATTCAAGGCTTGTCACGTCAAGAATCGTAGACTTGCCGGGGGTCATCGTGAACAGGTTGTAGTCGTCAAAGCGAATCACGTCATTTTCAAAGTCAATGGTCATGGCGGAGTCAACCTTGTAAACCTCGTTTTTTCTTACGCAAGTCATGACAGCGCCGTTTTTGGCGACCGTCATTTGAACCGGCTTGTCATATAACACGTAAAGCGCTTTGTAAAAATCAATCATGTCGCCGGCTTCGATGTACGGAAGGTCGTTCACGCCGTCCACAAAATGAAGCGGCAAGTCCAGAAGTTTCTGGCCATTAAAACAAAGCGGATACTTGTTTTCCGTCCTTTGATGGGTCGCGTAATAAAGCGCAATCTGATTGTCGATTGAGTCGCCGTTTGAACAAGACGCCAGGCACAAGGCAAAAGCAAGGGAAATCGCAAACAAAATAATTTTTTTCATGCGGTCGCTCCTATTTTTCAGAAAACCTCTTTAGGAAAAGTTTTGTTCTTTCTTCTTTGGGAGAATTAATAACTTGCGCCGGGTCGCCGCGCTCCACCACCAAGCCGCCGTCGATGAAAATAATCTCGTCGCTGGTGTCGCGGGCAAAGGCCATCTCGTGGGTGACAACAATCATGGCCATTTTTTGGGCGGCAAGGCTTTTTATGACGGCCAAAACTTCGCCGGTAAGCTCGGGGTCAAGCGCGCTGGTAGGCTCGTCAAAGACCAGGACTTGGGGATTGAGCGCCAGCGCGCGGGCAATCGCCACCCGCTGCTGCTGGCCGCCCGACAATTGCTGGGGATAGCGGTCCACGCGGTCGGAAAGGTTCATGCGGCCAAGCCATTCGCGGGCGTTTTGCTCGGCGAGCTTTCGGGGAATTTTTTTTACGCGGACTTGCGGCTCCACGACGTTCTGCAAAACCGAATAATGCGGAAAAAGGTTGAAGTTTTGAAAAACCATTCCTACTTTAAGGCCGATTGCCCTTAAGTCGCTTTTTGAAGCGTAGACTCCGTCCTTGACCAAAAAGCCGCCGCAAACCTCTATCGTTCCGCCGGAAACCGGAGTAAGCTGGCAAAGGCAGCGCAATATCGTGGACTTGCCGGAGCCTGACGGGCCGATTATGGAAAGAGTTTTTCCGCGGGGCAAATCAAACGAAATGTCCTTTAAAATGTCGCCTCGGCCAAAATTCTTCTTTAAATTTTTGACGCTGACTACGATATCGCTTTCCATAAACAACTCACTTGTAATAAGACAATTTTTTTTCTATGCGGCTAAAGATAAAGGTTACGATTCCGTTCATTATAAAATAAAAGGCGCCCGCCACAAAAAGCGGAACCGTGGAAAAGACTCGGTTGGACGCTGACTTGGCCACGTGAAGAAGCTCCACCACTCCGATGACCGTGACAAGCGCGGTGTCCTTTACAAGGGTGATGACTTCGTTGCCCATCGCGGGCATGATTCTTTTTATGACTTGCGGAACTATTATAAAAACAAAGGCTTGGCTCTTGCTGTACCCAAGAATCTTGGCCGCCTCCTTCTGCCCTTGCGGAACGCTTTCAAAGCCGCCCCGGTAAATCTCGGCGAAGTAAGCCGCGTAGTTGACGGACATCGCGATGATGGCCGCCGCAAAACGGTCAAAGGAAAAGCCAAAAAGAAGCCCAGGAATGAAGTAGACGCAAATCAATTGCAGCATCAGGGGCGTTCCGCGAATCAAAAGCAAGAAAAACTGCGCCGCCTTTTTTAGCGGATAGAATTTAGACATTCTAGCCGCGCAAAAAAAGACAGCGAGAGGAATCGAAAAAATTAACGTAAGCAAAAATATCTCGACGGAAACCCACGTTCCGGCAAGCATGGAAAGCATCAAGTCTCGCAATTTGCTTCCTTACTTAGCGATTACTGTGATGTCGCTTCCGAACCATTTGGAGCTGATTCTATTGACAGTTCCGTCGGCCGCCATATCCTCCAAAGCCTTCTGGACAGCTTGGGTCAACTGGACGTCGTTCTTTCTGAAGGCGATTCCGTATTCTTCCGAAGCAAGGCTTTCGTCAAGCAAGGTCAAGGGAAGCTGTGAAAGCTCTATTGAGTATTCGGCCACGACGCTGTCCATGACAACGCCGTCAACGCCTCCGATTACCAAGTCGTTAAGGGCCATCAAGTTTTGATCAAGGAAAACAAGCTCCTTTACGCCGGCCTTAAAGTCCGGGCTGTCGTTGACAGCGTCCTCGGCGCTTGAGCCGCTCTGCAAGGCGATTCTTTTTCCCTTGAGGTCCGCCAAAGTCTTATAGCCGGAGTCGGCGCGGACAACGACAACCTGCTTGTTGTTAAGGTAGGGCCTTGAGAAGCTGAGGGCCTTTTTGCGCTCCTCCGTGATTGTGAGTCCGTTCCAAATGCAGTCTATTTTTCCGGAATTGAGCTCCTGCTCCTTTGAGTCCCAGTTAATCGGCTGGGCCTTGAACTTCACTCCCAAGCGGGCGGCCACTTCCTTGGCCAAGTCGATGTCAAAGCCGACGATTTCGTTCTTTTCGTCGCGGAATCCCATCGGCGGAAAAGAGTCGTCCAAGCCAAGGACAAAGACGCCCCTGCTCTTAAGCTCGACAAAAGAATTGTCGCCGTTGGAGCCCTTCTTGGCGCATCCAACAAGACTTGCGGCCAAGAGCGCCGCGGCAACTAGCAAAGCGATTTTTTTCATTCTGTACCTCCAAAAATGCAGACGTAAAATTATTTCTTTATTTTTTTTGCGATTTTTTTAAGCGCGGCAACCTGCTCCTTCACGCGCTCGGGAGCGGTTCCGCCAATGGTCTTGCGCCCGGCGGCGCAGGCTGCGGGCGTTATCAAATCGTAAATGTCCTCGCCTATCAATTTTGAGCACCGCTGGAATTCCTCGACGCACAAGTCCTCCAAGCGGACGCCCGCGTCGATGGCCATTCGGACGGCTTTTGCGCTGATTCCGTGCGCCTCGCGGAAAGGAACGCCCTTCCTTACAAGGTAGTCGGCCACGTCCGTCGCGTTGAGGTAGCCGTCCTGGCAAGAGTCGGCCATCTTCTTTTTGTTGAAAGAGGCGCTGCTTATCATGTAAGTGAAGACCGTCAAGCAGGAAGAGACGGTGTCCATCGCGTCAAAGAGAGGCGCCTTGTCTTCCTGCAAGTCGCGGTCATAAGAAAGCGGAAGGCCCTTCATCATCGTAAGAAGGTTGATCAGGTCTCCGTAAACCTTTCCCGTGCGGCCGCGAATAAGCTCGGCAAAGTCGGGGTTCTTTTTTTGCGGCATTATCGAAGAGCCGGTGGACCATTTTTCGCTAAGGTTGATGAAGTTGAACTCGCTTGTGGCCCACAAGACGATTTCTTCGCAAAAGCGGCTTAAGTGCATTTGCAAAAGGCTAAAGGCGCTCGCAAACTCTATGCAGTAGTCGCGGTCGCTCACGCTGTCGATTGAGTTGGGCGTGGGGCCGTCAAAGCCCAAAAGCTTTGCCGTCATTTTTCTGTCAAGCGGAAGGCCGCTTCCGGCCAAGGCGCCGCTTCCAAGGGGGCTCAAGTTTATTCGCGCCAAGGCGTCCTCCAAGCGGCTCCAGTCGCGCTCCAAGCTCCAGGCCCAGGCGCACAGGTGCTGGCCCAAGGTGACGGGCTGCGCGTGCTGCATGTGTGTGTAGCCCGGCATAAGGGTGTCGGCGTTTTTTGAGGCGATAGAGGCCAGAGCGTCAATCAGCGAAAGGATTTTGTTTTGCAAAAGCGGAATCACGCGGCGCAAGTGGATGCGCTCGTCAAGCGCGATTTGGTCGTTGCGGCTTCGTCCTGTGTGAAGCTTTTTTCCGGCCGCTCCGATTCTGTCCGTGAGCGTGGCTTCGATGAAGGAATGGATGTCCTCGGCGCTGTAGTCGATTTTTAGCTTTCCGCTTTCCAAGTCTTTTTTGATTGAAAGAAGGCCCGCCTTTATTTTGGCCGCTTCCGCCTTGGAGACAAGTCCGGTCTGGCCGAGCATTTGGGCGTGCGCGAGCGAGCCTTGAATGTCGTCAAAGGCCATGCGCTCGTCTACATATATAGAAGTTTCAAACTCAACGGCCGCCGCGTCGGGGCCTTCCTTAAAGCGGCCGCTCCAAAGAGCCGCGTGATTGTCGGAGGTAATCGTTCCGTGTCGCATAGAAGGATATGATAGCAAAAAACATATTTTTTTTCAAGAACGCCGCGCTTGCGCGAGAACCGCTCTGGTTGGTTGGATAAATACAACAAACCAAAATTCCCGCGAAATTTGCGCAAAATTCTTGCGATTTTTCCGCCAAAAGCGCTAAAAAATGCGCAATCGCGGCAACCTTATAGCAAAGAAAACTGTAAGGAGATATTTTATGAAAAGAAAATCATTTGACGAGCTCACATTTGCCGACGACGGAATGTTCCAAACGGTGATGAAAAACCCTGAGCTTTCGGCGGAACTGGTGGAGCGGCTTTTGGGCGTCCGCGTCAAGCAAGTTGAGTATCCGGAACTTGAAAAGGCCATAGAGCCCTACTACACCAGCAGGGGCGTGCGGCTGGACGTTTACCTTAAGGACGAGGACAGGGCGATTGACGTGGAGCTGCAGTCCTATCCGCAAAAGGCGCTCGGCAAGCGCATGCGCTACTACCAGTCGATGGTGGACTGCGACTGCCTTATGAAAGGCCAGCCCTACACCAAGCTAAGGGAAAGCTACATTCTTTTCATCTGCAAGTTCGACCCCTTCCGCGACGCCGCAAAAAGCGGCAACGGCCTGCCCCGCTACACTTTCCGCAACATTTGCGCCGAAAACAATTCCGTGAATTTGGATGACAAATGCGTCAAAGTCGTGTATAATGCAAGCGCTTACAAGAGCGAGGAAGATCCAAAAGTCCGCGCGCTCTTGCGCTTTATCCAGACCAACGAGCCGGGCGAGGACGACTTTTCCAAGCGCCTTTCCGAGTTCGTGGCAAGAGTCAAGGAAAACGAAAAATTCAGAAAGGAGTTTTCTGACATGAATTTGCATGATTTTGACATTATGACCGAAGCCAAGGAAGAAGGCCTTGCCGAGGGCGCGCGGCAAAAAGCCGTGGAGAATGCGCGAAACCTCAAGGCCGCCGGCGTTGACATTAACATAATAGCCAAGTGCGTCGGACTTAGCGTTGAGGAAGTTAAAAAACTTTAGGCCGTGGACTGGGCGATTGAGGAAAACTTTTTGGAAGGCTTTGTCCGCGAGCAAAAAGAGGAGATAATCGGCATGAACTTGACAGAATTCAACGAAGAGCGCGCGATTCGTGGCTGGCGGCAGGAAGGCCTAGAGGAAGGACGGGCCGAGGGCGCGCGGCAAAAAGCCGTGGAATACGCGCGAAGCTTTTACGCAAACGGCGCTTCATTGGAGCTTATCGCTAAATCCTTGAACATGACTGTGGAGCAAGTTAAGGAAATTGTTTTCGAAACAGCGCAAGCGGCAAACTAGGGCCGCCGGCGTTGACATTAACATAATAGCCAAGTGCGTCGGACTTAGCGTTGAGGAAATTGAAAAACTTTAAGTCCGAGCGCTCTTGCGCTTTATCCCGCACAAAAAAACGGGGCGGCTGTTGCCGCCCCTTATTGGTCTTGCCAGACCTATACCGTTCTCAAGCCCAAAAGTTTTTGGCCAGCCGCCGCCCCTCTAGGTCTTGCAAAAAATCCCCGCCGTTAGCCCAACCATTAGCGGTTGGCCAACCGCCCGCCATTACGGGCTTGCAAAGCCTACATCGTTCTAAAGCCCGCGCATCTTAGGCTTGCCGCCGCCCCGCCTTACGGCACCTTAAAGCCGGTGATGCCGGTGCCAGTGGCATTGTAAGTACTTGTATAATACGCAATGTATAGTTTATACGTACCTGTCGGCTGTTGTATCCATGCATGCTGGTACTCGTCAAAATTGGTAAGCGTAATTCCAAACACATTGCAATCAATCCATTGATGAGCATACATTGAGCTGCCGGAAGTTTGATAGCCGGTGGACGTGTCATAAATTGCGGAAGTAAAATTCTTTATAGTGGAGTTTGTCGGGGTTGCACTGGCAAACACAACAGCGCTGGCGCTGACGACTCCAGTTTCTTTTGTGGAAGTGGCCGACTTTATGCTTTTGTTTACCTTAAGCACAGCGTATTTTCCGTTAGAGTGCTTAAGGCAATAATAACTCAAGCCTCCCGAAATTTCTTGGCCGTCATCCGGTTTTCCAACAGACGCCCAAGTAGAGCTTGGGAAGTCGCTTGGCTTTACAACGGTAAAGTCAATGCCTACAACGCCTGTGGCAACATAGCCAGTGTCGCTTGCGCTTCCGCCTGTTTCTTCAAGTTCAACGCTGCTGTAAAGGCCGCTCTTTACAAGGCCCATTTTGCCGACGGACGTTTTGAAAGCAGCGACCGTACAATTTGTGGCGTCCCTAGTGGCAACCGATGTTCCGATGCTGTATGTGCCAGGCGTAATTGTCATAACTTTGCCGCCGGTTGGAGTGGCCGAGAAGGAGCCTGTTACCTTTACGCTTCTTCCGCCTGGCAGGTAAACGTCGTTCTGGCCATTGGCGTTGCCCGAGTTGTAAAAGTTTATGCCTCCGCTCGCTTCGAAGGTTCCTCTTTGGCCAATGGCGCCGCCATATATTGATCCGTTGGTCTAAGCACATAACAAGTGCCGCCAAGCGGTTCGATTTTGAGCCGCTTTATTTTTTTTAGGAAGAAAGTCTTGAGCGCTGTTGTATTTTATACAGATGAATCTGGAAGCGCGGAGCGTTTTTCCGAACCGCTCGAACCGGGAGCCACGCCTGTTTTCACACTGACTTCAATCGCGTTGCCATTGAACGAATGGCGAACCTTTGACAGAAAATACAACAATTTGAAAGATTCAATAAATTTGTTGAAACAAGCGGAAAATTTGATTCGGGAATCATTATTTGCGATTCACGGGCTGGAGCCATAAAGGGCCAAGGATTGGACAAGGAAGTCGCAAAGTCATTCCAAAGCTATATTTTTGGAAACGAGAAAGGAAAAAGCTTCACCTTCATTCAAGAGGCTCCGCTTTTTGCGGACTCAAAAATAACCGTCGGCCTGCAACTCGCGGATATAATTTCGTCCGTTATATACACAAACCATTATCATTATTACGCAAGGAATGTGGAAGGCGCCGTGGACTACTCGCATATGCAGCGATGGTGGCCAAAAATCGCCGAACTTGAATTCGAGAGCAAGCAGGATGCGGAAGGCTCATACGCAATTCGCGGAATTCGCGTAATAAATCACAAAAAATAAACCAACCACATCACGCCCCACCCAAAACTAATCCCGCGCAAAAAAACCGGGGCGGCCTGTTGGCCGCCCCGCTCCTAGCATTGCCACACCCACATCGTTCTCAAGCCCACAATTTTTAGGCTTGCCCCGCCGGCTCCCGTCAACTAATTGCCATACTTCAACACCTTATTGTACCAAGTGCTGTTATAATTTGTCGCGTTCAATTGAGTCGATGATACAACTCCCTCATAAGTTTCGGAACTGTCGGTCACATGCTTGTAGTATTTCCATTTGTCCGTCTTTGCAAACGTCATGCTCGTCATGGTTGACGGGAAGGCTCTATAGCCTATGTGGACTACAGAGGCCGGAATTGTAATGGACTTTGCGCCGGAGCCTTCAAAAGCGACTCCATTAATTTTTGTAACGCCGCTTAATGTGACCGACGTAAGACTTGAACAATAGCCAAATTCTCTTTGCGAAATTAAAGAATTGTTCACTGTCGCGCTTGTCAAATCTGTGCAGTAAACGAAAACTTCGATGTCAATTGAAGTCACCGATGACGGAATTGTCACGCTTGTAATCTTAGCCCTATCAAAGGCCTGTCCTCCAATCGTTGTTACAGTGCTGGGAATGTTCATTGTCCTAAGATTTTTTGCATAGCAAAAGGCGTGTGTTCCAACTTCGGTCACGGTGCTGAGCCATGATAAAGTATTACCAGTCTTTGAGGCAGGATAAGATATCAGCTTTGTCTTGTTCGCGTTGTACACGATGCCGTTGTAGGAACTCAGCGCGGTTGAGCCCGGCGGAACTACAAATTCTTGGACTCCGGCAAAACAGAGCCTCACACGGTAATTGCCTAACGCAGCCGAGCAGTCTGTCGCCGGCAATATCACTTTAGTAATCGGCTGCTCCACAAGATTTTCCACGTCAAAGGTCATGTTTCCAAAGCTTGTCAAACTTGACTTGGACAAATCCAAAGTTGAGGCGGCGATTTTTGTTGAGCTAGTGTTGACAGTTTTGTTGCACAAATTTTCAAGGAATGTTTTCATTTGCGCACTTGTTACGGTCGAATCAATCACAAAATTGTAGCTTGTGCTTGCCGTTGGCGTGAAACTTGCGATATTTGAGCTTGTCAGCTTTTTGGCCTTTGCAAGTTTTCCGGCAAAAGACTCCGTCACCACAGTCCAATCCTGGCTGCTTTGCGATTTAATCTCTAATTTTGAAGAGCAGTTTGTGCAATCTGAATTGTATCCGCTAACAATAGAATATCCTTCGGCATAAAAATATGACGAGCCTGTAACTAAGCTTATGCTGGAATTAGTCAAAACTTCTGAGATTGATATTTTTGGCTTGTCGCTGCTTGTCGCGTTTACATAGATGTCGTTCTTTTCGTCGGAGCCTTTTGGTATGGAAGCGGCGCCATAAAGCTTTATTCCGCTGGCGGTGTCGCACTGGTCCATGTAGACCGCGCCGCCATAAGTGGCCGTGTTGGACTTTATCTCGCCGCTTGTCGTTTTGCCGGTTGCATTTTTCATGTATAGACTGCTGCTGGTGTCAAGGTAAACGCCGCCGCCTTTAGCAGCTATGGTATTGTTGTTTATCGTTCCGCCCGTCACAGTGATGGAGCCATGATTTGCGTAAATGCCGGCGCCCTTGGTTCCGTCTGTACTTTCACACTGATTGTAACTTATTGTTCCGCCGTCCATGCTGACATAAGCCCAATATGAAGTTGTTCCGTCTTTTAAGGCTATGCCGCCGCCGTTTGCGTTACTGCAGTTGTAAGCGATGTCTCCGGCGTGCAGATATATGTAATCTTCTTCAGAACAAATTCCGCCGCCTGTTGATGCTGCATAGTTTCTTCGGACTCCACCTGAACATGTAGTTGGCGTGTTGGTAGAAGAGCTTGTCCAAGCGCTGTAGCCGATGCAGACTGTTCCTTTGTTGTAAATGCCGCCGCCATAAGTCGCTCTGTTGCCGTAAGTGGAAGAACTTGCGATAGTATTGCCTGTTTTTCCAATCAGGCCGCCGCCGTAAATCAGGAGCTTTCCCCTAGGGGAAGGACTGGTAGAAGTACCGTCTACATAAACTCCGCCGCCGTTTGTTGCCTTATTTCCGTCAATAACGCCTGAGCCGTAAAGCTTAACCTCGGCATAAGGCTGAATGTAAACGCCGCCGCCGCTTGTCGAGCCATTATATTGAATAGTTCCACCGCCCAAATTAACGGTCGCTTTTGATGTTGATGAAGATCCAGCAGCATAAATTGCGCCGCCATTCTTTGAATAGTTATAGGCAATAGTTCCGCCGGTAACTGTTACAGTTGAACCAGCAACTGCCCAGATAGCGCCACCCCCCAAAGTGTTGTCAGACGCATAATTTGAACAGGCTGAAGAGCCTGTCGCCGGAGTCGTTTTTGTAGCATTTCCAATAGTACCGCCAGTCATTTCAAAAGCGCCCGCAACAGCTACCGCGCCGCCGGCAACGCCAGAATTCAAAGCCATAGCGCCGCCGGACATTGTCATTGAACCGTTGTTTTGTATTGTTACTGCGCCGCCACTATCTCCTGCTCCATTTTTTGAGATCGAGCCATAAGCAAGATACAGTTTTGCGCTATCAGAAACATTAATGCCACCGCCACCCTTAGAGCTGTAATTATGCAAAATGCCATAGTCTGTTGTATAAGTTGTATCCTTTGTGCCCGTAGTTTTATATCCAACATAGACGTTGCCGCCTGTATAAGCAAATACGCCGCCGCCATAGTATCCGGTATTTGAATGTCCTGTAGAAGAGCTTGTAGCCGCCGCAGATCCAGACGTGTCGCCGATTACAGACTTTCCGCTCATGCAGAGGTTTGCGTAGCTTAAGTAAACGCCGCCGCCGCCATCATTGGTTCCAGTTCCGTTTGCTGTGTTGCCGTCAATCTTAGCAGTATCATTCATTGTAAGATTAGCAGTTCCGCCGGTTTCGTTTGTTCCAACAAAGTATATTCCGCCGCCACTTTTTGTGGCTGTGTTTTTTGTAACAAGAGCGCCGGTTGTCAAAGTAAGGCTTGCAGCCTTAACTCCATTAACAAGAATGCCGCCGCCGTTTGTTTTACTGTAGCCGCCGGTAATCTTAATATTCTTAAGAGTCACTGGCGCCGTCGCGCTGATTGTAAGAGCCGAACCGCCGGATGTCGGAGCGGAAGACAAGCCTCTGTCTATACTGTCGCTCGCATTTCCTGTAACGCCTTCCAGTACAATTGCGCTGGCAAGACCTGTTGTAGTTGTTGCGGCTGGAATTGTCTGATCTGCGCCAGAGATTTTTCCTGATATTTTAATTGTAAACGTATAACCTGAGTTCCAGCAGGCGTTTACACCCTCAGAAATTGAATTATATGGCTTTGCCTTTGTTCCTATACGCTCGCTTGCCGTAGAAGAAGGCGCATTAATACCCGAAGCGCGGCCATGACTTGTCGTCGTCAGAGAGCTGGCAACATAAATGTCCGCGCCAACTCGCTTTTTCAGGTCATCGGAAAGAGTCCATGAAGTTTCCTTGTAACCAACAGACCATTCTGTGTCAGTACACTTAAAGCGATCGTAATAAGTTGCCGCATAAGAGCCGTCCAGAACCTGCGTTCCGCGCTTCCAGGTTGCGAGAGTTAGAGCAATTCTGTTTGTACCGTCATTTCCGGAATATGACGCCGGAAGGGTTACACATTTTCCAGACGCAAGATAAACGTCATTTGACTTTAAGCTTCCAGGATAAACGTAACCTGAGCCTTTAACTTCAAACGTTCCATAGTTGCAAACGGCGCCGCCATAAGCATTTGCAGCAGAGGCTGCGTTAGAAACTGAATTTAAGTCGCCTGAGCCGCCCAGCTGCCCCTTGGCAAAGGTGAACTTTCCGGTGGACGCGATGTATACGCAGCCGCCATACGCGCTGCCCGTGCAGCTTGTTCCGGTTATAGTCGCGCTGTTGCTGCTGGCGTTCAAGGTTTCGTTAACGGTAAGAGTTCCCGCTATGTAGATTCCGCCGCCGAGAACGCTGCTTGAACCGGAAGATTGAGTCACAATGTTGCTGTTTATGCCTGTAGCTGCTGTAATAGTCGCAGTTTTTGAAGAAGCCACATAGAGGCCGCCGCCCTGCCAGTTCGCCTGATTGTTAGAAATGCCAAGACCGCCTATGTCGTTGGTCGTACCGTCCGCGTACATGCCTCCGCCGACATTTGCCGCTAAATTGTCAGAGATAAGGCCGCTGGCAGATTTAAATGTTCCCAGATTGTAAATGCCGCCGCCGTTGTTGGCGTAATTGCGCCGGACGCCAGCGCTGGATTCAAGTGCGTAGCCATTGTCTGTGTCCTTTGTTCCGGAAGAGTTGCAGCCAAAATAAAGAGTTCCATTATTATATATGCCGCCGCCAAAATTTGACGCGCTGTTTGAGCAGGTTGAACCTGCGGCGGAACCGTTAGCGGTAGTTCCTGATCCGGCGCCGATAATCGCCGAGCCTCGGACATAAAGTGTTCCGCTACTGTTGTAAATGCCACCACCGTTATACGAGGAGTTGTTGTAAATGGAGCCGCCAGTCATGTCCACAATTCCCGCATTGTAAACGCCGCCGCCGCTGATATTTCCGCTGGTGGCGGAGTTGCTATAAATCGCCGAGCCAGTCTTAATGTTTAACGTAGTGCCGCTTGCAACATATACGCCCGCTCCTTGTCCACCGGCATTCGCCTTGTTGCTGAAAATCTTGGTACCGCTGTCCAGATTTACAGTTCCGTAGGTAAGATATATGCCTCCGCCATTATCAGCCGAGCCGTTTGTAATTTGCAAATCTTTGATTGTATATGTCAAATTTTTGCTAATAGAAAGCGAGCTGGCCGTCGCTCCGCCGTCTATTTTTGCGGAACTTGAGGTGGCGCCGGAAGCCTTGTAGCCCTGCAAGGTTACTGCAGTGACTCCTGCCGGTAGCGTTACCGTGGTTGGGATATCCTGCGCAGACAAGCTTCCGTCGATTGTAATCGTGTTGCTTTCATAAGCCAAATCAGTGTCTTTAAGCGCCGCCGCTATTGTAGCGTAAGGCATTTTCTTTGTGCCGGTGGCTTTTGTCGCATCTGACGGCGGCGCGGAACATACTGCTCCGCCGGAAGCGCCCGCCACATAAATCGGCGAGCTTATCCAAGCGTATCTTGTATCGGCAGTAGAACTGGTCGAGTCGTCATTTTTGTCCCAGCCGTCGTTGTCATTGCTAAGGGTAAATTTGCTTTTAGCGTTAACCATCTTGCTTGCGTTAGCCGATGATGAAGAAAGGAATTTTGTTCCGCGATTCCAATTTTTCAGGGTCACGGTGGCCACGCTTCCGCTTGCGCTGAGCGTGTCCGCTATGGTGATTGTCTTTTCGCTGTTAAGGTAAACGTCGTTTGAGCTTGCCACGACGGCGGCGCCCTTCATGTTGAAGGTTCCGCTTTCCACGTGGACGCCTTTGCCCCATTTTGCATTTGCGTTGCTCGTAATCGTTCCGCCGCTCAAAGTGAACGTTCCGCCGTACAAGTAAATTCCGCCGCCGGATCCGCTGGTGGAAGTTTTGTTTGAGCTTACGCTCGCCGTGCCCGACATTTCAAACTCTGACGACGACGTGACGTAAACTCCGCCGCCGTAAGACTGCGCCCAGTTGCTCACTACGGCGCCGCCGCTCATGGTGAACTTGTGGCCGCCCCCTGTCGTGTAAACGCCGCCTCCCGCGCTGGAATTCTTCTCATTCTTGTTGCCGCTTATCTCGCCGCCGGTCATGTCAAAAGTTCCGGCGTTGTAGACGCCCACGCCGTAGGCGTAGGCGGCGTCGGTCTTGTTGTAGGAAACGTTTCCGCTCGCAAGCTTTAGGGTTCCCGCGTTGTAAACGCCGCCGCCATATCCATAGGTATTCGAAGTGTAGTTTCCAATAACGCCACCGCTAAGGTTTTGCGCGCTGCCGTCCTGTTTGTAGCCAAGATAGAGGCCTCCGGCGTTGTAAACGCCGGCGCCATTGCGCGCCGTGTTTATGCCCGTCGTGTTGGAAGCTACCGCGCCTGAAAGGGTTCCAGAAACGCCCACGACCGCGCCGCCGTTCATATAAAGCGCGCCGTCGGCTACACCGCCCGTTCCGGCGGCAACGTAAACGCCGCCGCCAAGGCCGCAACCGCTTGTCGTGGAGTCGGCGTGGTTATTTGTGACGTTGGCGCCGTCGGTAAGAGTGACGTTGGCGCCGGCGGCCACATATATTCCGCCGCCGTTTTTGGTGGTGTTTCCGCCGGTAATCGTAAGGTCGGTTATCGTGACGCTTTTTTTCGTGTTAACGGTAAGCGCGGTTCCGCTGTCAGAGGCGGTCGAGCCTATGTTGGCGTTGAGCGCCGGCGCGGCTGTGGCGACAACGGCGCCGCTAGCGTTCTTTTTTACGCCGCGCAAAGTGACCGAGGCGGCCTTTGAGTCAACGTTTGAAGGAATTTCTTGAACGCCCTTTACGTCGCCGTCAATCAAAATTTCGTAGTCGGCGCTGGAGTCGCCAAAAAGTCCGCACGCCTTGCTAATAGTGGCAAAGGGGTCTTCTTTTGTTCCAAAGCTGGAAGTGTAGTCATTTCCATCCTTGGTACATATAACGCGGTTGGTATTTCCTGCCACATAAATCGGCGAGTCAATTATAGCGTAATACTTAGACGACTCGGAGGCGTTTTTCTTGTTCCAGCCTTCTGGACATCTGCTGAAAGCAAATTTATTCATGTTGCCGGTAATCAAGGACTCGGACGAAGCGCTTAGGAATCTTTCCTTTCGATTCCAGCTCCAAAACGTTATCGCGGCGAGCGTCGTTTTACCAGACGGAAGAGTCAAGTCGCCCGCTATTGTCACGGTCATTTCGGTATTATTTTGATTATCAAGGAAAATGTCGTTTTTGTCGGGACTTCCGCCATACGGAATGTAAGGCGAGCCTTTCATAGAAAAAGAGCTTTTCACATAAACCGCGCCTCCAAAGCCCGCGACGTTTTCCTCTAACACTCCGCCCAAAAGCTCAATGCCTTTTCCCGCCGGCACATTCTCACCGGCGCACAGGCCTCCCCCGCGCTGGTTATGGCTGTAGTTATACGAAATATTTCCGTCACGGATTTTTACGTCGCCCTTTGAATTGTATATTCCGCCGCCGTTCGTGCTGACATAGTTTCTGCACACGCCGCCGGTCAATGCGGCGTCTTTTATCGCGCTTCCCTCTTTTTTGTAGCCAAGATAGACATTGCCGCTGTTGTGAATGCCTCCGCCATAAGAGGCTTTGTTGGAAGCCACGGCGGCGTCCAGCGTAGCGCCAGAAGCGGTCGTCGGTGTCCTGTCGCCCACATAGCTTGTTCCGTACATGTAAAGGCTCGCGCCTTCCGCCACGTAAACTCCTCCGCCATACTGGGCGTAGTTTCCGGCGACCATCGCGCCGTCCGCCAGCGAAAGAGACGAGCCGTCGCCCAAATAAACGCCGCCGCCCGAGTGTGGGTGCGGGTCTAAATGGTTTTTGTTTCCGCCTGTAACCTTTAGGTCCTGTATCGTTATGGGAACGGAAGTGTTTACAGAGAGCGTGGTTTTTTCCTCTCCGTTGGCGTCGAGCGAATCTATCGGAACATTTGTCGTCGCGTCAAGTCCGTTGCAACCGCGCAAGGTGATTGATGTGGCGTCTATCGTTCCGCTGATTGTTTGCGCGCCGGCTATTTTTCCGTCAATCAAAATTTCAAAGTCTTCGCCGCCGGTAAGTTTTGAGGCCGCGTGTCCGACCGTTTTAAAAGGATGGTCCTTTGTTCCTGAAACGCCGTCGGCGTCGCTTCCGTCGGCGGTACATTTATGGCGGTTTTCCGCTCCCACGCCGGCCACGTAAATGGGCGCGTTCAAAACGCCCAGGCTGGAGTCGTCCTTTGATTTATTTATGGTAAAGTCCGTGTCGGTGATTACAAACCTGTCCTTGACGGCTTCGACCGTTGTTCCTGAGACAGAAATTACAGTGGCGCCTCGGTCCCAGCCGATGGGCCGTATGGAGGCCACGACGCCGCTTCCGCTCAAGGCGCCAACTTGTATTTTCTTTCCGGAGCAAAGATAAATGTCGTTCTTTTTTTCTTCAGGCTTTCCGCCGCTTCCGCCGCAGGGAATCAGGGCGCTTCCGCTCAATTCAAAAGTTCCGTTGTTGTTTACGGCGCCGCCGCCGAATTTGGCGCTGTTTCCGCTTAGCGTTCCGCCTATCATGGCGAACAAGCCCGCGCCGGACTCGATGTTATTGTCAACATACACTCCTCCGCCGTTGCCTTCTTTGGAAACATTTTGGCTTATCTCGCCAGAGGACATTTTTAGGCTGGCTCCGCCGCACACATACACGCCGCCGCCAAAATAGGTCGCGCTGTTTCCGCTTATCTCGCCGCCCTTCATCGTGAACCTTCCGGCCGTCGCGACTCCGCCTCCGCGCTCGTCCGCCTCGTTTCCGGTAATCCAGACGCCGCTGTCTATCGTAAGGTCAGATCCTCTATCCGCGCAGATTCCGCCGCCTTGGCCGGCGCCGCTTCCGCCGGTGATTTTTAAGTTCTTTATTGTTACGGGAACGCTGGACGCTATCGTAAAGACGGAGCCGCTTCCGCTTCCCTTTAGGGCGCTCTTGGGCTTTTCGCTTTCGTCATCAAGGCCGTCCAAGCCCTCTATCGTTACCGAGCGGGCGCTTACGTTCTTCACCACGTTAACGTTAAGGGTCGCGTTTCCGACCACTTCGCCCGACACAAAAATCTTGAAGTCCTTGGAGCCGCTTCCGGCCGACTGGATTTTGTTGAAGGCGGCCTGCAAATGCTCCAGCGGGCTGTAGGCGCTTCCGCTGTTTGAGTCGCTGGCACTGACCGAGTCGTTTGACGCCAAGACGGCCGGCTTTCCTACGTAGATGCGGTCGCTGGCCGCTCCTTTTATCACGTCGTCGTTCACCGCAAAGTGGCCGCTTGACGATATCGCGGCCTCGCCAGTTTCGGGCATCCAAGTTTCGGTCGTCAAGCCGTTTAGGACCGTCACCACTTGGACGCTTTCGTATACCGACACTCCGTTTGAGTCCCTGAAAAAAATCGCGAGCCTGTGGTTTCCGACAGGAACGCCGGAGGCCGTTATGCATGAGGGGCTAGCATCGGGGCTTTCCACAGTCAAGGCCGGAAGGGCCGGGTCCTCGTCCTCCCAGCTGGCGGAAACTGAATCCACGTTTCCGCCAAAGTTTACGGCAAGCGCGACGTCTCCGCTTGGTGGAGCCGCGCCTTCCACGACCTCAGTGTATGGCGTCAGCGTGAATACGTGGGAAAGGACGCTGTTGGACACGGTCACTTCCATCTGGAAGCTGTCGGACATTATGATTTTTTTGTCGCCGGAAACGTTCCTGATTCCGCAGACGACATTCCATTTCTTTCCTATGGCGAGCGGCATCTCAAAGGTCGTGGACGAGGGCGAGGCGAAAGTTCCTTCTACCGGCTCGCCCGAATTCGGCGTGGCAACGGCAAAATGCTCGATGGAAGTTCCGTCAGCCGTTACGTCGGGCCGCGCGGATTTTGAAAGGCCCGCCACGCCTTCTTCCGTTCCGCCAAAGCCAAGGCCTTCCAAAGCCTTTGCGTAGGAAGCCGGGAGAGCGCCGCCTGTCCGGACGCTGCCCCTAAAGGTTATGAATTGCGCTTCGGCGTTTGCCGCAGTTCCGCCAGCGGAAACTGTTGGAGCGGAGGCAGGCTGTCCGCCAGACGCTCCTTGCAAAATGGCGGGGCTTGGAGAGTCGGAAGAATTTTCGCATGAAAAGAAGGCCGCCAAGGAGAAAAGCGCGGCCGCGAGGAAAAGGACTTTTGGGAAGGCTTTGGAAAAATTAGCCGATCGGAGAGCCAAAGCGGCCGCTTGCATTGTTCCATTAATTTTTCTCATAAATTCCTCCACTCCCTTCACTTAGAAAAAAAACGAAAAAAAACAATAAACCTCGTTTATTTTACCATAATGGTGATTAAAAATCAAGAAATTTGCAAAAAACAAAAAAATGTTATATAATGCAAAAATGCCCAAAAGTTTTAGCGCAAAAGCCAAGCTTCTCGTCCTTGCGATTTCAGCGCTTCTTTCGCTCGCGCTTTTTTCATGCCAAAGCGCCAAAAGGCCGCGCTCCAAAAACTTGCGCCTGCTTTTTGCCGGCGACATAATGGCTCACACGCAAAACTTCAGCATGGCCGACTACAGCCTGATTTGGGACGACATTCGCGAGCAAGTGTCGGCGGCGGACTTTTCCTTCGCCAACCTTGAGTCGCCGGTAATGGAAGAGCGGCCATTTGAAAGCTACCCCACCTTCAACATGCAGCCCTCCTACCCGGCCGCCGCGCTTGACGCTGGCTTCAACCTAATCAGCCTGGCAAACAACCATTCCAACGACCAGGGAAGCCAAGGCATAAAGGCCACCGCGCTTTGGGCCGCGCAAATTGAAAAGGCTTCGCAAGCCCAAAAGGCGGCGCCCCAAACTGACAGCAAGGCCAAGACGCGGGCGCAAACGAAAAGCGAAGGCAAGCCCAAAACGCGGGCGCGGCCCGTCTTCTTTAGCGGCTTGACCGAGGACGGACAAATGTCCTTCCGCGAATTCTTTTGGCATGAATATAAAATCGCCTTTGTCGCCGTGACCGAGCTTTTGAACACTTGGAAAAACTACGAGGAAATAAACTACATTCCGCCGACCAAAAAGGGCCGCGCCGCTTTTGTCCAAAAAATCGCCGGGATAAAGGAGGAACATGAGCCAGACCTTTTTATCGTGAGCGTCCACACCAGCGAAGAGGAATACGTTTTGACTGTCCTGCCTGAAGTCCAAGCCTTTTACCGCGCGCTTTTGGACGCGGGCGCGGACATCGTGGTTTCAAACCATCCGCACGTCGTCCGGCCTGTGGAGCTTGTGGCGGAAAAGGACACAAAAAAAATCCGCAAAGTGATAATCTACGCCAACGGAAACACAATCTCGGGCCAGCGCCGCGCCCTAAACTACGACGACCCAAACGAAATTTGGAACTACACCGGCGACGGGCAAATCGTGGAGCTTGAAATGGCGCTTGATGAAAAGGGCTTTTTCGCGCTAAACTACAAGAAATCTTTTATCAGCGCCTACACTCCGCAAGGGGAACGGAGTCCTGTCATCAAACGGCTAGACGAAAATTTCATTCACTCCTTAAGAGAAAACGGCGAGAAAAAAAATTCAAGATACTACGAGGCGCGTTTGGAAGCGCTCAAAAAAATTAAGGAAATTTGGACATGGCGATAGACTACAAAAAGCTTCCCGTATACGAGCAAAAGCAAAAAATTTTGGACTGCTTGGAGCAAAACCAAGTGATTGTCGTTCAAAGCCCCACAGGAAGCGGAAAGACGACGCAGATTCCGGTCATTCTCCACGAGGCGGGCTACTCCCAAAACGGCGTGATTGCCGTGACCCAGCCGCGCAGAATCGCCGCGCTTAGCGTGAGCGAGTTCATCTCAAAGCAGTTGGGAACAACGTATCCCGGACTAGTCGGCTACAAAATGCGCTTTGAGGACAAGACCGACCTTACGACAAAAATAAAAATCATGACCGACGGAATTCTTTTGCAAGAGATGAAGCTTGACCCGATGATGATGAAGTATTCGGTCATCATGGTTGACGAGGCGCACGAGCGGAGCCTTAACATAGACTTTGTCCTTGGCCTATTAAAGCGCTGCCTTGAAGTCCGAAAGGACCTAAAGGTCGTCGTTTCTTCGGCCACGATGAACGCCGAGGCCTTTTCAAAATATTTTGGCGACGTGCCAATCGTAACGATAGAAACGCAAACCTTTCCCGTAACGCTTTTGTACGACCCGCCCGCGCTTCCGGCAAGCACGCTGACCGAGGCGGCGATGGAGGCGATGCTGGCAAAGATTGAGGACACAATCGGGCGCGTCTTGGACAACGGCGAAGAAGGCGGCATTTTGATTTTCCTTCCCGGCGAAAAGGCCATTCACGATTGCGTCCGGCGCTTGGAACACAGCTACTACGGCCGCCGCCTTTTTGTCCAGCACTTGTACGGCAGGCTTCCCAAAGAGGAGCAGGAACGAATTTTTGTTCCCGCTCCCAAAGGAAAGATAAAGGTTGTAGTTTCCACCAACATCGCCGAAACTTCTGTCACGATTGACGGAATCACAACGGTAATAGACAGTGGCTTGGCGAAGCTTAACTTTTACAGCCCGCGCACGTTCACTTCAAGCCTTATTGAAACGCCCATCTCGCGCGCAAGCTGCCAGCAAAGGCGCGGGCGGGCCGGACGGACCGCGCCCGGTTCCTGCTACCGCCTCTACCCCCGCCGGGACTTTGAGACGCGCCAGGAATACACGACCGAAGAAATTTTCCGCGCCGACCTTAGCGAGGTTGTCCTTCGCATGGCCGAGCTTGGCATCAAGGACTTTGAAAAATTTGACTTCATCTCCAAGCCGTCTTTGGAAGGAATCAAGGGCGCGATGGAAACCTTGTTCATGCTAAAGGCCTTGAACGCCGACCGGACGCTCAGCGACATCGGAAAGATGATGGTTTGGTTTCCGCTTTTGCCGCGAATCAGCCGCATAATCGTTGAGGCGATTTTGCGCTATCCCGACATTTTGCAGGAAGCGATAATCGTTTCGTCATTCCTGTCAACGCACTCGCCTTTTGTTCTTCCGCCCGGAGAAGAAATGGAGGCCCGCGCCGCCCACCACCGCTTCAACGACATTCAGGGCGACTTTATCGGCTACATAAAGCTTTACCGCATTTACGAAAAGTTCCAGACCGAAGAAGAAAAGGAAAACTTTTGCCAAAAGAACTACCTTGACTACAAGGTCATGGCCGAGATTCAAAACATCTACGAGCAGCTTAGCCAAATCGTGAGCGACCAAAAGATTCCGATTTCAGGCGGCGGCTCTTACGACGACTGCCTTTGCGCCATCGCCTCGGGAATGATACAGTTTGTGGCCGTCCGAGAAGGCCGCGACAATTTTAGGACGCTGACAGAAGGCCACATTTCGATTCACCCCGGCTCGTCGCTATTCAGGACAGACCCGCTTTACATCGTGGCCGGAGAGATTGTCCGCACAAGCCGAATGTTCGCGATGAGCATTTCTCCGCTTACAAAAAAGCTGATTAACAAAATCGACCCCGACTTGGAGGCCAAGCTTGAGGCCGCCCGCAAAAAGAAGGGAGACCGCGACGACAGACAAGACCAAAAGGCGCGCGGCCGGGACGGAAAGAAAGGCCAAAAAGGCGACGGGCGCGGCCAAGACAAGGCGCAAGACCAAAAAGCGGCCGCTTGGTCGCTCGGCAAATCCGCCTTCGCCATTGAAAAAGTCAAGGGCAAAAAAATCGTCGTTCTTCCTTGGCGGGAACTGCAATCCGCCGTCGAGCCTTACGACATGGAGGCTCTTGAAGCTCGTTCGCAAGGCTTGCGCGGCCGCGTTCTTTTGGACGGCGGCCTAAAGCTTATGGACGGCGAAAAGCTTGTGACAATCGTAAAGGCGGCAAAGCTCTTTGGCTTTTCGCCGCTTGACGAAAAGAATTTTGACAGGAAGCTCAACATCGACTTGACGCAGGAAGGAGCGGCCGCCGTCCTTTGCAAGAATTTGCGCTCCCTTATGAAAGTGGCGCAGGCCAAGGCCAAGGGCCGCGAGATGGGTTTTGCCGCGCTCTACACCGACCAACGCGGCTCCTACTGGTTCAAGGTTTCGCGCGGCTTTTCGACGGCGATTTCAGAAAGCGCCGCGAGCCTTGAATTTTTGGCCAGCGACAGCGCCGCGCGTTTGACCGACGAGCAAAAGCGCGAGGCCGGCGCGGTCTACGCAAAGCTCCGCGCGTTCTACGAATGACAGTCCGCGCTAGCGCTCGTTTGACTGCGCGGCGGGAGCGTTCTTTGTTTCCGCCGGCTTTTTAGGCGCTTCTTTTTTTTCTTCTTCTTCCTCGATTCCAAGAATGTTCATCGCGCGCTTTTTGTTCAAGCCGGCCTTGGAGTCGCCGGCAATCGCGCGGACTTTTGGCTCGCAGGAAGAAAATTTTCCGGCCGCGTAAATGTCAAGGCCAACGGAGCAAGTGTCCCTGTCTTGGCTTGCCAAAAAGGCCGCGCAGGCGCCGCTAAAGGCCGAGTCTGGATAGCGGGCCAACAACTTTCCCACTTCCTTCCTAAAGGCTTTCTTAGTGTCGTCGGAAGCCAAGCTTTCGGCCCACTTTCCTATTTCCGAACGGCCGGCCTTTCCGTGCTTCAACAGGGCTTCGGCAGACTGCCTTTTAACCGCGTCGCTTGTCTTTTTGTCTTCGATTTGGCCGACCAAAAATTTGTCGGCATCCGCGTCTCCAAAGGCGGCGAGCTTTTCGTAGGCCTTCTTTTTTACGCTGGCCTCGGGGTCGCTTTTCGCGCGGTGGACAATGTAAGGAATCGAATCCTTCAATTTCATCTTTGAAGCGGCGTCAATCGCGTCAAGGCGGACCTTATACTGGCTGTCCTTTATAGCCTGAACGACGACGCTCGCCGCCTCCTTCGTCTCAAAGTAAGCCAAGCCCTTGACCGCGTAGCAACGAAGCGTTGGGTCTTGTTCCTCATAAAGTTTTGAAAGGATTTCAACCGACTCGGGCTTTTTCATCGCGCCAATCGCTTCGGCGGCGTAGGCGCGCACAAAAATGTTTTCGCCGTCGTCTTGCGCAATCTCAACAAGCGCGTCCCAAGTTTGCGAGGCGTTGATTTTTCCCAAAACTTTCATCAAGGCCTGCCGCTGCGCGGTGGTCAAGTCGGAGCGGTCAAGGAACTGAACCAAGTATTCCGCCTCCGCCTCGCCGCCCAGCTCGCCCAAGGTCGTCAGCGCCGGAGTGAAATAGCCTTCGTTTTCGCTTTCCAAAAGAGTCACCACGGCCGGAATGGCGGCCTTGGTCTTTACCGTCGCCGTGTATTTAAACACTTGCTCCACCGTCGACGAGCGGACGTCGTAGGGGTCGTTCAACACAGTCACGGCGTAGTCTTCCAGGCAAGGGTCCTCAAACTTGGTGAAGTATTCCAAAATTCTTTCGCGAACGGCGGGGCTTTTTGTCTCTTGAAAAAGTTCGTAAAGCTCGTCGGAATAGCGCGGGTCGTCGTTTTCGATAAGCTTTTTCACAAGCTCGTTAAGCTCCGGCTCAATTCCATATTTTATCGTGTCGCGTCTTTTTTGGTCCGAGTCCTTCTCGTCCTTTTTTTCGGCTTCGGCCGCCTTTTGCAAGTCCGGCTTTTTGGGCTTTTTTGCGGGCGGAACTTCCGCCACTCCGGCAAGCTGAATTCTTGGCTTTTCGTCGGAGTCTTTTTTTGCGGAACTTTTTGAATCGCCGCTTTTTATGTCCAGCTCTTCCGGATTGTCGACGACTATTTCTTGGGCTTTTGGCTCGGCGGCGTCAGCCGACTCGGCGGCATCTTCGAGCGCCTCGACTGTTCCCAAGATTTTCTCGCCGGCCGCGTCCATGACAGACTGGCTTTCCTGCAAGCCGGAATCTGGCTGGGCCGCCTCCTGCGAGAAAAGTTCAAGAGAAAAAACAAAAAACGCGAGCGCCAAAAAAGCAAAAAATTTCATAGCCTATTTTACCTCACCGCGGGTAAATCTGTCTAGGAAGCTTCTCCTATATTCTTCAAACCTTCCTTCTTCAATGGAGTTACGGATTTTTTTTATCAAGGAATGCAAAAAATAAAGGTTGTGGTAGCTTGAAAGCATCGAAGAAAGAATTTCCTGGCTCTTGAACATGTGGCGAAGGTAGGCGCGGCTGTAGTTTTTGCAAACCTTGCAGTCGCACTCCGGGTCTATCGGGCCAAAGTCATGGGTGAAGCGCTCTTGCTTTATGCTTAGCATTCCGTCGTGCGTAAAGTAGCTTCCGTTCCTAGCGTTTCTTGTTGGAAGAACGCAGTCAAACATGTCGATTCCGTCGGCCACCGCCTCAAAGATGTACTGGGGAGTTCCGATTCCCATCACGTACTTGGGCTTTTCCTCCGGCAAATACTGAACGGTGTATTGCAAGTAGCGGGCAAAGACGTCCGCCGGCTCGCCTACGCTTAAGCCGCCGATGGCGATTCCCGGCAAGTCCAAGCCGCCGACAAATTCCGCGCTTTGCTTTCGCAAGTCCTCAAAAAAATTTCCTTGGACAATCGGAAAAAGGATTCCCTTGTAGCCTTCCTCTTCCTGAACTTTTTTCCATTCAGCCACCGCGCGCTCAAGCCATCGGCTTGTAACGCCTAGCGCGTTCTCGGCTTCCTTTTTGTCAACGCCATAGGCGGCGCAAACGTCCAGCTGCATTTGTATGTCGGAGTTAAAGTCGGCTTGCGTGCGGACGACGCTTTCTGGCGTGAACAAATGGTAGGAGCCGTCAACCGTGCTTTGGAAGCGGACGCCCTCCTCCATAATCTTACGAATTTTTGAAAGGCTAAAGACTTGAAAGCCGCCCGAATCGGTCAAAAAATTCCGCTTCCAGCCTGTAAAGCCATGCAAGCCGCCGGCCTCACGGACCAAGGGGCTTCCGGGACGCAAGTACATGTGGTAAGTGTTGGCCAAAATAATTTCAAAGCCTATTTCCTCAAGGTCGTCCTTTGTAATCGCCTTGACGGAACCGTTGGTTCCCACAGGCATAAAGACCGGCGTTTGGACAGTTCCGTGCGGCAAACAAAGCTCGCCCGTCCTTGCGCGCGACAAAGATGATTTTGTCTTAATCTTAAAAATCGAATTCATACAGTTCCTTAAGTGTGCGAGTATTTTAGCAGAACGACGCTAATCACAATGAATATCACGACCGGCGCCCAGGCTCCGACTAGCGGCGGAAGCATTCCGAACTTTGCCATAAGCATCGTAATCATTTGCGTGATGTAAAAAAGAACCGCCATTCCCAAAGAAAGCGTAAGGCTTATTACAAAAACATTCCGCTGGCTCTTTCCGGAGATTCCGATTGACAAAAAGGCGACGATAAGGACGACAAAGGGAAACGAAAACTTGTTGTAGTATTGGCTAAGGCTTTCGGCAAAGGGCAAGCCCGCCTTTTGCAAATGCTTTATGTAGGCCTTGCTTTCCTCCACCGTCGCGGACTCCACCGAAATCGTGTTGTTCCTAAAAGTTTCGGGAGGCTCGGTCAGCGCCATTTCGTCAACGCTGTTTACGGAGCCGCTCTTTAAAAAGCCGTCCTCGTAAACATATTCCACCCCGGACTGGACAATCCAATGTCCGTTGTCCTCGCTCCAAAAGGCGGCGTCGGCGTAAATGATGGACACCAGCTCATGGCTTTCGTTTCTGTCGACGACAAACAATTGGTGAATGCTCTTTCTTTCGTCGTCGTAGTATTCGGCCTTGTAAACCTTGCGGCCGTCTTCGCTTATTATGACGATATGGTCGTTGCTTTTGTTCTTTTCTTGGCGCAACGCCTTTGTCTTCAGCTCCTCGTACTTAAGGCTGGTCTTTACGACGACCTTGTCTTGAAAAACAAAGAGGCCCACGGAAAGCGCGGCCGCAAAAACAATCAAGGGCATCGACCAACGAATCAACGAAATGCCGGAAGCGAAAAGCGCGGTCAACTCGTTCTTTGAATAAAGGGAGCTGAGCATGAAGCACGACGCGAACAAAACGCTCAGGGGAACGGCCCAAGTGAAAGTCTTGGGCAAAAAGTTCAGCATGATTGTTCCGACAACGGCGGGCGGAACAAAATTGAAAATGTATTTCCAAATGTTCATCATCAGGTCAACCAGCTCCAGGATGAACGCGAAGGTTATCATCGACCCGATGAAAAGAGGCAAAAAAAGTCTGAAAATATAAAATACAAGCTTCATTTTTTTCTGGCAAAGAAATAAAATATAAAGGCCGCCAGCCCCACCACGGCGTTCGGAAGCCACATCAAGACAAATCCGTTGAATCCGTTCCTGTATCCCAATTGAATTCCGACGGTCATCATGGCCCAATACAAAAAGGAGATGAAAATTCCCACGACCAAGCCGATTGTCTGTCCGTTAATCTTTCCAAAAAGCAAGGCCAAAGGCATCGCCAAAAACGCGAAGAAAAAGGAGCCGAACGGAAGCGAAAACTTTTTGTTGTATTCCAAAACGTTCATGTTCAATTCCCTTGGAATCGTGTTTGGATTTTTTTTCATCTCCCTGATTTTCACGCCCAAATCGTGGCTTGTCAGCTCGGAAGGCGACACCATCCGCTCAAAGTTAAAGACTGTGCTTTCAAAAAGATGCAGCGACATCACTTTGGACTTAAGAAGGTCAAAGTCGTTCATCTTGTCCTTGTCCAAAACAATTACAGTCGCGTCGTTCATCTCAAAGCGCATGCTGACGCCCTTGTATTCTCCGGAATCGACGTGGGTGCCGCCGGCTATTATTATGCGCTGGTTGCCGGACTCGTCAAGGTCAAACAAAATCAAGTCGCTCACGTCCTTTTCCTTTACGTCTCCAAAAACGACGGTCGTGTTGTTCATTCGCTTTACGCTTCTGGCCTCTATTTCCATCGTAGGATTTTGCGAAATGCTTTTTCTAAGCTGGTCGCGGGTCTTTGACGTTCCCAAGGGCAAAAGATAGTCGTTCATAAAAAAAGAAAAAACGGAAATCACGGCGCCCATCACCAAAATGGGCCTCAAGAGCAAACGGCCTATATGATAGCCGGAAGCCTTGAAAATCAAAATTTCGTTGTCGGTGTTCATTCGGCCAAGGCACATCAAAAAGCCTGTCAGCGTCGCGAACGGCGCGGACTGGGCCAAGACAAATGGAAGCGAATAAAACATCAGCTTCATCGCGTCCACAAAGGGAATGTGCTTTCCCAAAAGCTGCTTCATAAAAAGCATGATTTGGTTTACAAAGAAAATCAAAAAGAAAAAAAGATACATCACAAAAAAATACGCGGTCAACTGCTTGACGATGTAGCGCATGAGTTTTTTTTCGCGATAGTTTCTGCGCCTAAATTGCAGCTGAACGTAAGTTTTTTTTAGCTTGGAAAAATAAAAAAGGCCTTTGTCAAAAAGTTTTTGAACAAGCCCGATTTGAAGAATTTTACATTTTAGAACATGGCAAAGCGCCGCGAGCTTGCGACGGACGCGGGCAATTTTTTCGCGGGCAAAGTCCTGAACGTCCATCACTTTCCCGTCGAGCCAAAACCGCCCGAACCGCGCTCAGTTTCGTCAAGACTTTCCGCGGTCTCAAAAAGGCCGCGCGTCACAGGAGCGACGACAATCTGCGCGATTCTGTCGCCCTTGTTCACGGTGAAATTTTCTTTGCCCAAATTAACCAGAATGACCTTAAGCTCGCCGCGATAGTCGCTGTCTATCGTTCCGGGCGTGTTCAATACGGTCACTCCGTTTTTGGCGGCCAAACCCGAGCGCGGCCGCACTTGAATTTCGTAGCCGTCGGGAATGGCAAAAAAGAGGCCGGTTCCAATCAAGGCCTTGTCGCCCGGCTTTAATTCCACAGGAGAGCCGACAAGCGCGCATATGTCCGCGCCCGCCGCGCCCGTAGTCTTGTATTCGGGAATCGCGGCTCCTTCCAAAGCCTTGACCTTGATTGAAACTTCGCCCATATTTTACTTCTTTTGCTCGTCCAAAGCGTCGATGTAAGAAAGCTGCAAGCGACCCCTCTGGTCGACTTCCAAAAGCTTGACAGGGATAACCTGTCCTTCCTTAAGAACGTCCGTCACCTTTTCAACTCTTCCGTGAGAAAGCTTTGAAATGTGGCAAAGGCCTTCCTTGCCGGGAAGAATCTCGATGAAGGCGCCAAAGTCCTTGATGCTCTTGACAGTTCCCTGGTAAATCGTTCCGGGCTCCGGATCTTCGGTGATGCCCTTTACGGCCTTCTTCGCCTCTTCGGCGGCCATGCCGGTCTTTCCGTAAATCGTGACCGTTCCGTCTTCGTCAGTGTTGATTGTCACGTCGTACTGGGCGCACAAGGCCTTGATGTTCTTTCCGCCGGGTCCGATGAGCGCTCCGATTCTGTCAATCGGAATCTTCATCGTAAGGATTTTCGGAGCGTAGGGAGAAAGCGGCGCGGGCTTTGAAATGCACTTTTCCATGATTGAAAGAATGTGCAAGCGGCCGACGCGGGCCTGCTCCAAGGCCTTTGTCATGATTTCTGTCGTAACGCCAGGAATCTTGATGTCCATCTGGAAGCCTGTGATTCCGTCCTTTGTTCCGGCGACCTTAAAGTCCATGTCGCCAAGGTGGTCTTCCTCGCCCAAGATGTCAGACAAAATCTTGTATTTTTCGTAGTGCTCGCCTTCGGTGATCAAGCCCATCGCGATTCCGGCGACCATCTTCTTAAGCGGAACGCCGGCCGCGAGCATTGACAAACAGCCGCCGCAAGTGGAAGCCTGCGATGACGAGCCGTTTGACTCAAGGATTTCAGAAACGACGCGGACAGTGTACGGGAATTCTTCGCGGCTGGGAACCATCGGCGCCAAAGAGCGGCGGGCAAGGTTTCCGTGGCCGATTTCGCGGCGGCCTGTAGTGAGCTTTCCTGTCTCGCCTACTGAATAAGGCGGGAAGTTGTAGTGCAAAATAAAGTGCTCGCTTCTCTCGCCGTCAATGTCGTCGTATGACTGCTCGTCCTGCAAGGTTCCCAAAGTTGTCACGGCCAAAGACTGGGTCTCGCCGCGGGTGAACAAGGCGCTTCCGTGCGGACGCGGCAAAACGTTCACTTCGCAAGTAATCGGGCGGATTTCGTCGCACTTTCTACCGTCGATGCGCACTCCTTCCTCCAAAATTGACTTTCTAAGAAGCTTGTACTGGATGTCGTCGAACAAGGCGTCAAAAAGCTTTTTCTGTGTTTCGTCCTCAAGCTGCTCGGCGTATTCGGCGGCGATTTGCTTTTTTACGGCCTTGACCGCTTCGCCGCGGGCCTGCTTTCCTGGGCGGAAGTTGGCTTCCTTTACAAGCGGAGTGGCTTTGGCCTCAATCTCGGCGGCGTTGGCCAATGTCACGTCAAGCGGCGCGAGCGGAAGCTTTTCCTTTCCGGCTTTCTTCACCAATTCTTCCTGAAGCAAGCACATGTCGGTGATGAACTTCTGGGCCTCGTTGAGGGCGCCAAGCATAACTTCCTCGCTAACCTCGTTGGCGCCGCCTTCTACCATAGTGAAGCCGTCTTTTGTTCCGGCCACTACGATTTCAAGCTGAGCCTTTTCCTGCTCTTGGAACGTGGGGTTGATGATGTATTTTCCGTCCAAGTAACCCACGCGGCAAGCGGCGACAGGTCCGTGGAAGGGAATGTCCGAAATTGAAACGGCCGCGCTTGAAGCGATTACGGCCAAAATGTCGGGGGTGTGGATTCCGTCCGCGCTAACGCAGGTCGGAACAATCTGGATTTCGCGTCCGAAAGACATTTCAAAAAGCGGACGCATCGGGCGGTCGATAAGGCGGCTGACCAAGATTTCCTTGTCCTTGGGGCGGCCTTCGCGCTTGACAAAGCCTCCGGGGATTTTTCCGGCGGCATAAAATTTTTCGTTGTATTCAACAGTAACAGGAACGTAGTCCATTCCTTCAACTACCGTGCTCGAAGCGCAAACTGTGGCGATTACCGCAGTTCCGGCGAATTGGGCATAGACGCAGCCGTTGGCCTGCTTGCCGATTTTTCCGGTTTCAAGAATCAATTCCTCGTCGCCGATTTTGTAAGTCACTCTTTCTACAGACAATTCTTTTTCCTCTTTATCTTCTTTTCCGTTTTAAGGAGCGGTGCTCACTAAATTGCCGCGACAAGCGCGGCAATAAAAACTACTTGCGGAGTCCGAGCTCTTTGATGAGGGCGCGGTAGCCTTCCAAGTCCTTTCTCATCAAGTACTTGAGGAAGCGCTTGCGCTGGCCTACAACCTTCATCATGCTGCGCTTGGCGCTTGAGTCCTTGGGAAAGCGGTTCACGTGGTCTGTAAGCTGCTGGATGCGGCTTGTCAAAAGCGCGATCTGAACCTTTGTGTTTCCTGTGTCGTTTTCGTTGGCTCCAAACTTGCTAACGATTGAGTGTGACAATTCCTTTGAAAGTGCCATATTTTTCTCCTAAAAATTCGATTTGCCCCAGCGGGGCTTTTTATAAGAATTCAATTTCTTGAATCGTTGAAGAAACTTTTTGCCCAAGCGGAAATTCCAGGCGAAGGAATTGGCCTTCCGCGCAAAAAAAGGCTGAACTTTTTTTGCCGGCAAAAACAACGCCAACCGGATGCCGTCCGGCTTTTGGCAAAACTTGCGTTGTCCTTCCGTTCGCAATCAATGACAGACTTGAGTCCGACGAACTTGCCTTCCACTTTATGGAAGAACAGTCAAGGCGGTACGGAAAGCCAAGAAGTTTTTTCGCAAAAGCGAAATCGCCGTCCTGGACCGCGCCGCGAATCAAGCTTGAACTGACGCGCTTTTTGTCAAGCGTGACGTCGTCCAAAACTTTCAGTTCCAAACCGTTTTGGGTCGCGTAATCAGCCAATTCGGCAACGCCGGTGTCTAAATTATGCCCGCAACGGAAATCGGAGCCTGCCGCCAAAAATTGCGCAGAGCAAAATTTTCTCAATTGGTCAAGAAAATTCCTTCCTACTATTTTACTGAAATCTTCGGAAAAGTCAATCATTACGCAAAAATCAAAGCCCCTTTTTTCCAAAAATTCCAGCTTCATTCTCTCCGTCATAAGGTCGCCCGGATAAGATTCGCTCTTAAAGGCTCCGGGGGAACGGGTGAAGGTGACCGCGCCGGCCAAACAAGCGCCGCTAACATTTTGCAAGCCCAAAAGGTCCGCCCGCGCGCGCTTTTCCTTCCATTCAAAAACCGCGTCAAAAAGCGCCTGGTGGCCCAAGTGCATTCCGTCAAAGCCGCCGACTGTAACGGCTGACGGCCCAAGACCGGCGCTTGAATTGCCCGCAAGCCCAAGACTGCCGGCCGCGCGGCTTTCCGCGCCCCTTGCAACATCGTTCCAAGAATAGACTTTCATTTTGCCGCCTCGCTTTTGGAAACGACATACTCATACGACGCGCGGCCGCCCTCTTTTTTTACGGCGCCCATAAAGGCTTTGCTGGAAGAAAAAACCGCGCTTGCCCCTTCTTTTAGCGGCTCCTCAAAAAAGGAGAAGCGCAAGGGCCGGCCGTTCCAAAAATTCTCCTCCTGCCCGGCGCGCAAGTAGACCGCGTTCAAGCCGCAAAGGCGCGCGGTCTCCGCGTCCATTTCCCGCAAAGAAGAGGCGCAAATCGTGTCTTCGTCGCAGGCGTCCGAAAGATTAAAGTTTCCGACGCGCGTTCTTTTCAATGTTTCAAGGCGGCCGGCGGAGGCGCAGTCCTGGCCTATGTCGCGCGCGAGGCTTCGGATGTAAGTTCCCTTGCTGACCAAAAAGCGGACGCGCGCGGATTTTACCAAAGCGCGCTCGTTTGCAAGACCACAATCGTTGGAGGCGGCGCGATCGTTTGCAAGACCACAATCGTTGGAGGCGGCAGCCTCAAGCTCCACGTCCAAAAGCTGGGCTTCGTAAACTTCTATCGGACGCTCTGGAAGCGCGGCTTCCTTTCCCGCCCGAGTCAAGTCGCTGGCCCTTTTTCCGCCGATTTTTATCGCAGAAAATTCCGGCGGCCGCTGCATAAGCTTTCCTGTAAATTTTTTAAGGGATTCCTTTAGCGCGACCAAGCTTGGAAGCGGCGCTGTCTTCACGACTTGGCCGGTCGGGTCAAGCGTGTCCGTCTGCTCGCCGAATATTATTTGCGCTTCGTATTCTTTGTCAAAGGCCGTGACAATCCCGGCCAAGCGGGTAAGGCTTCCTACGCAAACGACAAGCAGCCCCTGCGCGAACAAGTCAAGGGTTCCCGTGTGGCCGACTTTTTTTGTGCCAAGAGTTTTCTTGATTTTTCCCAAGGCGGAAAAGCTTGTGACGCCAGGCTTTTTGTCGTAAAGAATAATGCCGCTTGGACCGGTCATCGCAAATTTAGTCCTCGGACGAGCCGGAAGCTTGCGCGGCGGCGGATTTTTCGGCGTCGCTTTTTACCAAGTCCTCAAGTTTTTTGGACATTTCGTAGCCGTCGCGGATTGACGTGTCGGCCACAAAATGCAAGTGGGGAAACTGGCGTATCGTAAGCTTTTTGGCTATCGTGGACTGGATAAAGCCCGCCGCGCTTGTAAGGCCTTCGACGCCGCGATTAAGTTCCGATTCCGACATGAAAGTGGAAACGTAAACTTTCGCGTGCGCCAAGTCCTTGGCCACCTCAACGCGGTTGATTGTCAAAAAGTTTGACACGCGCGGGTCTTTTATTTGCGCTCGCAAAATCATGTTTGCGATTTCGCCCCTGATTTGCTCGCCAAGCTTTAAAAGCCTATACTGTCCCATCAGGCCTGTCCTTCGCCATTGTTAGCGGGCGGAACGGCATGGGGATTCACGCCGTGGGCGCCGGGCTTGGCTTGCTCGGCTTCCTTTCGCGCGCGGGCGGCGGCCTTTTCGGCGGCGATTTTTTCCGCTTCCTTGGCGGCCTCTTCGGCGGCGCGGGCTTCGGCCTCGCTTCGCTGTTCGGCGGCTGCGGCTTCGTTCTTGGACTTGTCGTCAATCAAAGCGTCGCCGAGCTTTCGGGCAACCTCGATGTATTCAAAGCATTCGATTTGGTCGCCGACCTTGATGTCCTGCCAGTTCTCCAAGCCTACGCCGCATTCGTAGCCCTTGGCCACTTCCTTGGCGTCGTCCTTAAAGCGCTTGAGCGAGGTGACTTTTCCAGTATAGATTACGATGCCTTCGCGGATAAGGCGGACGCCGCAATTTCTCTTGATTGTTCCGTCCGAAACGTAACAGCCGGCAATCGTTCCAATCTTGGGAACTTTGAAAGTGTTCTGGACTTCGACAGTTCCGATGACCTGCTCCTTTGTGTCGGGGCTGAGCATGCCTTCCATGGCGGCGGTGATTTCGTTGACGCATTCGTAAATGATTGAGTACTTGCGAATCTCGACCTTTTCCTGCTCGGCCAAAAGCTTTGCCTTTGGCGTCGGGCGGACGTTGAAGCCGACGATAATCGCGTTGGAGTCCGCCGCGGCCAAAATGACGTCGCTTTCGTTAATCGCGCCGGCCGACGAGTGGATGACCACAAGGCGGATGTCCTTTGTGGAAAGTTTTTCCAAAGCGACCTTAAGGGCTTCGGCGCTTCCCTGCAAGTCGGCCTTGATGACAACCTTAAGCTCCTTGACTTCGTGCGCGTCAATCGTCTGGTACAAGTTGTCGAGCGTGACTTTCTTGACGGCCTTGGCGTCCTCAAAGCGCTTAAGCTCGACGCGCTTTGTGCTGATCGCGCGGGCCTCTTTTTCGCTTTCGGTGACTTGGAAGGGGTCGCCCGCGTTGGGCATGTCTTCGATTCCGATAACCTCAACCGGCTGGCTGGGCGTGGCTTCCTGGATGCGCTTGCCCCTGTCGTTGAACATCGCGCGGACGCGGCCTGAATAAATGCCGGCCACAAAGGGGTCGCCCTGGCGCAAGGTTCCTCGCTCCACGACAACAGTTGAAACTACGCCTCGGCCTTGGTCGATGCGCGACTCAAGGACTTTTCCTTCGGCGCGGCAATCCCAAACGGTCTTAAGCTCAAGCATTTCGGCCTGGAGCAAAATCGCGTCCAAAAGCTCGTCGATGCCCTCGCCCTTCAAGGCGCTGATGTTTACGTATTGAGTGTCCCCGCCCCAATCTTCGGGCGTAAGTCCAAGCTCGGTAAGCTGGGTGCGCACGCGGTCCGGATTGGCGTCGGGCTTGTCTATTTTGTTGACGGCCACGATAATCGGAACCTTTGCGTCCTTGGCGTGGTTGACGGCTTCCAAAGTCTGGGGCATGACGCCGTCGTCGGCCGCCACGACCAAAACTACTATGTCGGTGATTTGGGCGCCGCGCGCTCGCATCATCGTAAAGACTTCGTGGCCAGGAGTGTCCAAGAAAGTGATTTTTCCCTTTTCGGTCTGAACGCTGTAGGCGCCGATGCTCTGGGTGATTCCGCCGGCCTCGCCTTCGGCGACATGGCTGTGGCGAATCGCGTCCAAAGTCTTGGTCTTTCCGTGGTCAACGTGGCCCATTACGGTCACAATCGGCGGACGGGGCTCCTGCTTGTCTTCGTTCCTTGTGTCGCGCGCGATGACCGTTTCGTCGTAAAGGCTGACCAAGTGGACTTCGCAATTGTATTCGGCGGCCAAAAGCGTGGCCGTGTCGCTGTCGATTGACTGGGTGATTGTCACCATCTGGCCCATCGACATAAGCTTTGCGATGATTTCGCTGGCCTTGAGGTTCATCTTGCGGGCCAAGTCGCTTACGGAAACTGTTTCCATAATGTCGATTGACTTGGGAACGTCGCTTACCTGAACTTCGGCCTTCTTCTGGCTTTCGTAGAACTTGTCCTCGTCAAAAGCCTCTTCCTTGTCCTTGCGGCTGTATTGCTGCTTCTTTCCTTTGAATGTTTTCTTAGGAGCGTTCTGGCTGGGCTTTCCTCCGGCCATGTTGTTGGGGGAGAACGAAGCTCCGCCGCCAAATCCGCCGGCAGGCCTGTTGCCTCCAAAGCCGCCTTGGCCGCCCCTGTTGAAGCCGCCCTGTCCGTTCCTATTGAAAGAACCTTGTCCGTTTCTGTTGAAATTTCCCGGACCGCGGTTAAAGCCGCCCTGTCCGTTTCTGTTGTCGCGCTCGCGGTTTTGGTAGCCGGCGCGGGCTTGGGCTCCGGTAAAGCCGCCCGGCCTGCCTTGGCCGTTGTTGTTGTAGCCTCGGCCGCCGCCGTTCCTGTTCCAAGAGCCCTTGGAATGGTCGCTCAAATTTCCGGCCTTCACATTGGGGCGCGACGAGTTCAATGAGAATGAGGAAGCCGGCCTTCTTGCCGGAGCGGCCGTTTGGGCGGCGGATTTTTGAGGCGCCGGCTCTTTTGAGGCTTGGGCCGCAGGAGCGGCGGCGGGCTTTTTGGCCTCCTGCTCCGCGTCTTGCGGCTTGGAAGCGGCAGAAGCTTGCGCGGCGCCGTTTGCCGTCGCGGACGGCACGGCGCGCCTCTTTACTAAAACAACCTTCTTCTTTTTTTCAGCGGGAGCGGCTGATCCGCCGGCGCTTGCGCCGGCGCCGCCATCCGACGATTTTGGAGCCGCCGCCTTTTTGTGCAAAACCACGCCGTTTTTCTTTTCTGTTTCTTCTGCCATTAACTATTATTCCTCGTCCTCTTCAAATTCAAACTCTACCCCGCACTTGGGACAATGTGTCATGTCGAGAGTTATCACGGCGCCGCATTCCGGGCAATGGTACTCTTCCGAATCTTCTGAAGAGGCCTGCTCCGCTTCGGCGTTCTGTGAAGGAGCCTGCTCTTGTGCGTCGTCCTCCACAAACTCCACGTTCTGGTTTATAAGCTCGTTGATTTTTTCCAAGTCTTCCTTGGAAACGCCTTCAACGTTAATGGACTCGTAATTGTCGACAAACTTTTGGACGTCCTCGATTCCCGCTTCCTTAAGAAGGCCGGCGACCCTTTCGTCAACGCCGGGCAATTCGGAAATTGTCGCGATTTCCTCGTAGTCGTCGTTAAAGAGGCTCTGCGCGTTCTGCCTTGTGGCGATTTCGCTAAGGTCAAGCTCGGCGGCCTGCTCTTCGGTCTTTACGTCGATGTTCCAGTCGCAGAGGCGGTTGGCCAAGCGAACGTTGAGGCCCTGCTTTCCGATGGCCAAAGAGAACTGGCTTTCGGGAACGATGGCCAAAGCCTGCTTTTTGTCCTGGTCAAGAATGATGACGCGGCCAACTTCCGCAGGGCTCAAGGCGTTCTTGATGAAGGCCGTCGGCTCGGGATCCCAGCGCAAGACGTCGATTTTTTCGCCCAGCAATTCGTGGATTACGTTCTGGATGCGAACGCCCTTAAGGCCTACGCAGGCTCCGACAGGGTCGATGTCCTCGCGGGCGGAAGAGACGGCGATTTTCGTGCGGTAGCCGGCCTCGCGGACGATTTTGTTGATTTCGACAGTTCCGTCCAAAACTTCGGGAACCTCAGCCTCAAGAATCGAGCGGACCAGCTCAGGAGCCGAGCGGGAAAGAATCAACTGAATTCCGCTGGGCGTCTTTGAAATGTCGACGACCAAGGCGCGGATTCGCTCGCCCTTTTCGTATTTTTCGCGCGGAGACTGGTACTTGACCGGAAGCACGCCTTCAACCTTTCCAAGGTCGACGTAAATCGTGCCGTTGCGCTCGCGCTGGAAGTAGCCGATGATGATGCCGCCGACCTTGTCCTTGTATTCGTTGTAAAGGTTGTCCTTGTAGCTCTCGTTAAGCCCCTGGTGTCCCTGCTGCTTTCCCGTAGAAACCGCGGAACGGTCGTAGCTTTTGGGGTCTTCGGGAATGTCAAGCTCGTCGCCGATTTCGCAATCGGGGCTAAGCTGGCGGGCTTCCTCCAACTCAATTTCCGTGACGGGGTCGTAAACGCCGTCAACGACTTCCTTTCTTGAATAAAGGGTGACGTCCGTGGGAATGCCGCTCTCGTCCTCCTCAAAAGTGACGACGGCGTTCTCGTTGGTTCCGTGGGCGCGCTTGTACGCGGCCTTCAACATATTTTCAACTGCAAGCTTCACCGCGTCCGGGGAAAGCCCTCTTTCTTCAATAAGTTCCTTGATTGCCTCCGCCATTGACGACGAGTTGTCTTGAACTTTTTTCTTGCCTGCCATAAGTTCCACCTCTATTAATTATGAATGTAAAAATTTCGCTTTTGCGATGTCTTCATATTTATAAACTTTTTTTTCTCCGCCGCAGTCAAGCGTCACGGAATTGTTGTCGGCCGCCTCAATCTTTCCCGAAACCCAATCGGAAACATTCTTGTCCCAAACGCGGATTTCCGTTCCTTTGAAAAGCGCGAACTCCGCCGCGTTCTTAATGTTGCGGTCGGTGCCCGGCGACGTAAGCTCCATGTAAGTGTCGTCGCGGCCAAGCAAGGCCTCAAGGCGCGGCAAAAGCGCGTGATGGACCTTTGAGCAATCCTCGACGCCGATTGTCTTTGCCGGATCTTGGCTCGCGATTACCGCGCTGATTTTAACGGTCGTCTTTTGCGGAATGATTTTTAGGTCAACAAGAACATAGCCAAGGGAACGAACCAAAGGCTCGCAATCTGAATAATGAGGAATTGTCTTTAGGTCAATAAAATCCATCTAAGTCCGCGCCAAAAAAAAAGACCTGCTTTCGCAAGTCCACTTTAAAAGGAGATTAAAATGTACGCTCATAATGTAGCGAATGGGAAAAAAAATGTCAAGTGTCGCCGCGCAAAAAAAAGACAAAATTTCCGCATTATGGAATGAAAACAAAAAACGCGAGAAAAGCGACTTCCAGTCGCCGCGCGATTGTCGGAACCGCTCGACTCCTTCTCGTCGCTTTTCTCGCGTTTTAACCTCCTTCCGTAACGGTTGCCTGGGCTTCCGCATTTCAAACAATTAAAAACGCGTAGGGAGAAGGCGGACGGCCGCTTGCTTTGCGGCTGCCAATTTCGCGAAGCGAAATTGATTTAAATGTACACCTTCCATTGCAGCCGCAACCGCAAGAAAGGCCGTTCGATTCTCCCGAGAGCGTTTTTATTTTCATTCAATTATGCGGAAGCCATGGCAAAAAATCGCGCGGTTGAACAAGGAGCTTTTTTTTGCTATAATTCGCTCCATGATTTGGGTAATCGGTTCTACAGGAATGTTGGGCGCGGAATTTTGCCGGCTCCTTCAAAAGAATAAA
Organism: uncultured Treponema sp.; assembly: GCA_946411505.1. Taxonomy (GTDB): domain Bacteria; phylum Spirochaetota; class Spirochaetia; order Treponematales; family Treponemataceae; genus Treponema_D. The sequence continues at coordinate 390,708 of CAMKEG010000001.1, forward strand.
ATTCAGTTTGTCGGAACCTCAAGCGACGTCGACGCGCGCGACTTCATGACGCTAAAGGCCTTCGTTGACAAATGGGAAAGGGACAACTACGTTTCGGCCCACAAAAACGGCGAGTCGGGACGCATCCAATGGATTGTCAACTGCTCGGCCTACACAGCCGTGGAAAAGGCGGAAAGCGACAAGGACGCGGCCCAAGCCCTCAACGTTGACGCGGCCAGAAACATCGCCCGCGTCGCCAGGGAAATCGGCGCCAAGCTGATACACATTTCCACCGACTATGTTTTTGACGGAAAAGCCTCAGTCCCCTACAAGGAAAGCGACGCAAAAAGCCCTCTCGGAGTTTACGGAAAGACAAAGTCCGACGGCGAGGACGAAATTGAAAAGACGATGAACCAATATTTCATAATAAGAACGTCCTGGCTTTACGGATTCGGCCGCCCCAACTTTGTCTACACGATGGCAAAATTGATGGGCTCAAAGGAAGAGATAAAAGTGGTCGACGACCAAAGGGGAAGCCCCACGCTCACCGCCGACTTGGCTGGAGCGATTCTTTCCATAATAAAGATTTGCGACAAGGCCGGAACAAACATTTTCAGCAAGGAGACAGTTCCCTACGGCATTTACCACTTTACCGACGAGGGGGAAACAAGTTGGTTCGGCTTCGCGGAGGAAATCCACAGGCTTTTGAAAAAGCACAAGCTTCTTTCAAACGAATGCAAGGTCTTGCCCTGCTCTACGGAAGAGTTCGGGGCAAAAGTGGAGCGGCCGGCATATTCTGTTCTAAGCAAGGAAAAGACAAAGGCCGCGCTTAGGATAAAAATCCCCAAATGGCAGGACAGCCTGGAGCGCTTCATCAAAGACGCGCGCTTTAAAATCCCTCAGTAAGAGCGGCAATGACAGCGGCAATATAAAACGAATGCAAGACAACAATTGTTTGCTGGCCGCATGATCGGCAAAACGACAAGGAGAACGTTATGAGAAAACTTAAAAATATTTTGGTCACAGGCGGCGCGGGCTTCATCGGCTCGAACTTCATCCGCTGCCTTTTTGGCATGAGCGCCTCGGGAAAAAGCCAGTTTAATTTTGACGACTTTTCAGGCCGCGTCGTGAATCTTGACGCTTTGACTTACGCCGGAAACTTGGAAAACCTTTCCGACGTGGAAGAAAAATTCGGAAAGGCGGCCGGGGCCGGCCAGCGCTACTTCTTTGAGCGCGCCGACATTTCCGACCGCGCCGCCGTCGAGCGCATTTTTAAGGAATACGACATCGACACTGTCGTCCACTTCGCCGCCGAAAGCCACGTTGACCGTTCGGTACTGGATCCGGAGGCCTTTGTCCGCACAAACGTTTTGGGAACCTACACCCTTTTGGACGTCGCCAAAAATTACTGGGGCTGCTCGCTTGACAATCTCCGCGACGACGTTTTGTTCCACCACATATCGACAGACGAAGTTTACGGCTCGCTTGGCCCCACAGGCTACTTTACCGAAACGACGCTCTACGACCCCCGCAGCCCCTACTCGGCTTCAAAGGCCTCCAGCGACCATTTGGTTTTCGCCTACCACCACACTTTTGGCCTTCCGATAACGCTTTCAAACTGCACCAACAACTATGGGCCATACCAGTTCCCCGAAAAGCTGATTCCTCTTATGATTCTTAACATTTCGCAGGGAAAAAACCTTCCTGTCTACGGCGAAGGAAAGAACATCCGCGACTGGATTTACGTGGAGGACCACAACCGGGCGGTTTGGCTGATTTTGAAAAACGGCGCCAACGGCCAAAAATACAACATCGGCGGCGAAAACGAATGGCAGAACGTCCAGCTTTTGGACAAGCTTATAGAAATAGCGTCAGCCAAGCTTGGAAAGGACGCGGCCGCCGTCCGCCAAACGATTGTCCACGTAAAGGACCGCCCGGGCCACGACGCGCGCTACGCGATTGACTGCTCAAAAATAAAGGGCGAGCTTGGCTGGAAGCGCGAGATGACTTTTGAGCAAGGCCTTGAGCTTACGGTTGACTGGAACTTGAACAACAAAAAATGGATTGAAAACATTCAAAGCGGCGACTACCTTAAGTGGGTCGAAAAAAACTACTCCGCGCGCTGACAGTTCCTGATGAAAAAACTTTTCGCCCTTTTTGCCGCAATTCTATTGACCCAGAATCTTTGGAGCCAAGACGCAAGCCTTGACGCCGCCCAAGAAAGTTGGATTCTAAAAGACATAGTCTTTGAGCCGGCCGGCGGAACAAAGGCGTCCGCGCTAAAAAGAAAGATAAACGCGGCTCCGGGCAAAAGATTTAAAAGCCGCAAGGACCTTGACGCCTTCATAGTCGACATAAAGCAAAGGTTGATTAACGAGCGCCTTTTTGAAAGCGTGGAAATAGACGTCGAAGAAAGCGGAACGGAAAACGGCTCGGGCGAAGCCACGCTCAAAGTCAAGACGGTGGATTCTGGCCACTTTCTTTTTATGCCCTACCCAAAATACGACTCCAACGAAGGCTTTGAATTTAAAGTAAAGCTTAAGGACGACAATTTTCTGGGGCTAATGAATCCGCTTTCTTCCGACGTGTTCGTTCAATACGAAACAAAGGAAGGAAAAAGCGACGACTTTGTGACAGGCGCCAGCTTGGAATACCAATTGCCCTTTGAGATGGGGCCGATACAGGCGTCATGGAACAACGACTTGTTCTTCAAGTACGCTTTCATAAGGTCGGAGCCCGAATGGAATTTGAAGACGGGATTCACCTTTGTCCTCCCATTCGACAACCACTCCCTGCGCCTTGACTTGACACAAGGCTTTGTCCGCGACTCCGACTACAAGGTTTTCAACGACGAGCTTTACTGGGTCGAAAACGCCAAGTTTTCTATTCCCATTGTTTTGGAGCGCTTTAAAAAAATCGGAAACCTTACCTACACTCCAGCAGTTGAAATCGACGGAAAGTGGACAGTCGACGGAATCAATCCTACGGACGAAGACTTGCTTTCCCCAAAGCTGACTTTTTCCCACGGCCTCAGCTTGGGCCAAGTGAACTGGATTGGAAACTTTAGGAAAGGCGTTTCCGCCAGCGCGACGCAAAGCATGGCCTACAATTTTTACCTGAACGAATTCCAGCCGGGCGTAAAAATAGCCGCAAACGCCTTCGCCGCGTGGAAATACGCGGGAATAAATTCCCGCCTGACGATTTTTGCCGAAAAGAACACTTTTGTCCGCTTTGGAAAGCATTTGCGCGGAGTTTCGGACGACCAATACTTCGCGGGCTTCCCAAAAACGCCTAACGGCTACGCCACAAAAGGCGCCGCCGCGATTATCCTTAACTTGGACTTTCCTATCCATTTTATGACCGCGCGCTGGCGGGATTGGGGCGTTCCCTTCCTAAGCTTCTTTGACTGCGAAGTCCAAGTGGTTCCCTTTGTGGACTTGGCCCTTGCCGCCAACCGCGTCACAAAGAGGGTGTTTGACCCTCGCGACGGCTTTTATTGCGCAGGACTTGAAGTGATTGTCTTTCCTGAAAAATGGAAGAGCGTTCAAATCAGGACAAGCTTGGGCCTTGACATTGGCCGCCTTCTGCTGAAAGACAAAATCGACACAAGCTGGCGCGACGCAAAATCAAACAAGTTTGAATTGACCGTCGGCATCGGCTTGTTCTATTAGCTTATCGCTTTCCTAAATTCTTTGCGGCCGAAGCCCAATACTCGTCGGGACAAGAGGCGGCCATAATTTCAAGCAAGCTGGAGCCAAAGGAGTTCCAGCCGTTGTCCTTGGCGCTCACGGCCATTTCGTAAAAGCCCTTCCAAACGCTGTTCTTTCCGGCCCAAGCCATCACGTCCTCGTAGCGGCCGCATTCCGTAAAAAAGCCAGCCAAGCCGTCAAAAGAATATTCCGGGCTTCTGTCCTTCAAAATTTCAAGGGTCCAAGTGAAGGCGCAAACCACGCCGGACGCGGTCATGTTCCAAGCGTCGCGGCTTCTTTTTTGCTCCTTGTACAGCCGGCCCAAGTCAAAGTACGCCCTTATCGAGTTTAGGGCGGAATGCCTGTTCAGCATAAAAAAATAGTCGACAAGGTCTTTTCTTTTTAGTCCGGCGGAACGGGCCATCGCTCGCTTGGCCGCCTCGTCCTTGTACAGGCCGTCGTCAGCCACAATCAAAAGCAAGGAGCCTTCCCATTCCTTAGTGTCGCCCATAACCTTGGCCAAGTCCGCGGTCTCGTAAAGGATGTCAAATTTTTGGGCGGGCACGTCCAGCAATTCGGCATAGGCCCTGGCGTTTTGCAAAAAGCCCAGCGCCATGCCGTACTCGCCTTCAAGCCTGTAGATTTTTGCCTGCAAGAAGTCGCATTCCGGATACTCCTTTAGGCGCGTCAAAAACTCGTAAAGGTTGGGCAGGGAATTTCCAAAATAGGCCGAGCCCCTTTTTCCAAGCCAATAATTTATTATGTCCAAGGCGTCAAAATCTTCGCGCTCCTTCAAAATCGGCATCAAGTCGGAAATGAAGGGGCCGCTCTTCTTGACTTCCGGCGCGTGAAGGGTGTTTTCCATCACGTATCGGTTCCACTCGACTTCCTTGGCGCGGGATTGCTTGGCGGCCTCGCACAAGGCTATGGCGTCGCCGTAATCGCCCTTGTCAAAGGCCACTTGCGCCCTGGCCAAAACGCGCCAGCTTTGCTCGCTGACCTTGGGCTTTACGGGATGCTGCGCGGACAAGATTCCGCCAAGAGCCGACAATATGATTGCGATAAAAAATACTTTCCTTTTCAAAGCGAATTAAATTCCTCTTCAAAGGCATTATCGGCATCTTTCTCGTCAATTGTTCGGATTATTTTTCCTTTTTTAAATATTATCGCCTTTCCGCCGGCTCCGGCAATGCCCAAGTCGGCGTATTTTCCCTCTCCGGGGCCGTTGACCGCGCAACCCATTATGGCCACGGTGACGTTTTTGTCGCTGGCCAAAAGGCGGCTCTGCCAGCGCTCGACAAAGGAATGGACGTCAAAGCCCTGCCTGCCGCATCGGGGGCAGGAAACGATTTGGACGCCGCCGCTTCTTATTCCACATTCGCGAAGGATTTCGCGGCCGGCTATGACTTCGTTTTTGGGCGTCGAAGAAAGGCTTACGCGGATTGTGTTTCCGATGCCTTGGCCAAGCAAGCGGCTAAAGGCCAGCGTCGACTTTACCACGCCGCCGATAAGGGGGCCGGCCTCGGTGACTCCAATGTGCAGTGGAATGTCAAATTTTTTGGCGAACTCCTCGTTGCAGTCCACAGTTTCTTGGACGCTCGAAGCCTTCATGCTGACAACGACTTGGTCAAAGGCAAGTTCGCCAAAAACTTCACATTCGCGGGCGGCGGCGGCGGCCAAAGCCTCGGCGCGGCCCATAGTTCCAGCCTCAACTTGGCTTCGCAAGTCTTGCGGAAGGCTTCCGCTGTTCACTCCGATGCGAATCGCCGCGCCCTTTTTTTTGCAGGCGTTGACGACGGCCTCGACGCGCTCGCGGCTTCCGATGTTGCCGGGATTTATGCGTATGGCCGCCACGTCGCCCTTAAGGCATTCCAAGGCCAGCCTGTAGTCAAAGTGGATGTCGGCCACAAGAGGAACTGACGTTTTGGCGGCGATTTTGCAAAGGCCAGAGGCGCTGGCCATGTCAGGAACGGCAAAGCGGATTATGTCGCAGCCAAGGCCTTGAAGCTCTTGGATCTCCGACAAAATCCGCTCTAACTTTGACGGATTGGAATCAAGGTCGTCAATTCCCTCTTTCCACATCGTTTGTATGGAAACAGGCTCCGCTCCTCCAATCCCAATCCGCCTTACGCGGCCTGAGCCGCCTAAAAAAACTGTTCTAGTCATAAATAAAAAACAAACGCTCCCGGTCGAATCGGCCGGCCTTTCTCGCGACTGAGGCTGCTAGGAAAGGTGTACATACACACAATTTCGCTACGCGAAATTGTCAGCCTCAGAGCGAGCGGCCGTCCGCCTTCTCCCTCGCGCGTTTGATGTCTTTACCAAAAATGCTTGTTAATGTCGGTTCTGCCCGCGCATTAGCATACGATCATGCCGAATACCATGCTGAACAAGGCGATGGTTTCGCAAAGACCTACTACCATGATGTAGTTGGTGAAGCCTTTTCCTGTTTCGCCAAGAGCGTCAGAACCGGCGGCGCCGGCCTTTCCCTGGGCAACGGCTGACATGCACATTGACAAGCCGCAGGCAAATCCCAAGCCCATCAAGAAGCACTGCTTGGCGATGTCGGCGCCTTGGGCGGCGGCCAACATGGACTGCATCAACAAGAAGCCGTAGATTGTCTGCGTCAACGGAGCGCCGGCGAATACCACCAAGAGGAAGGGCGCGGGCTTGTTGTTCAAGTAGCAGCGCTTCCAAGAGCCGATGGCTCCCTGTCCGGCAATTCCGATTCCAATCGCGCTTCCCAAAGCGGCGATACCCATAACAACACCGGCTCCAATCATACCCCAGTTCATAATTTTCTCCTTACCACTTTTGTGGTCAAACCGCCATCGCGGTTCGCCGCTTTTCGCGGCCTTATTATTCTATTTTTAGGCGGAACAAAATCCGCCCTTTGTCCATTCAATTAAGCCCGCGCCCGATTTTTGGCCAGGCCAGGCTTCCCGATTTTATGAAGCGGATTCCGCGTCGGCGAAAGGCCGATACTTGGTTCCGCTCCAAGCCATTCCCAAGTGCTGGGAAAATTCCAAAGTGTTCAAACGAACGCCGTGAACGATTACCGAAAGCAAGTTCAGAATCATGTTCAAGCCGTGGCCGAACACCAAGAGAATCACGCCGAAAACCACCATCGCAAGCTTTCCGAACATCGGGCCCGCCATCGCGTTCACCGTTCCGCTTATCGCGGCTCCGGCCAAGGCGACCGCCCACAAGCGAATGTAGGAAACGATGTCCGAGAAGACGTTGACGATTCCCAAGAAAACGCTGATGATGTTCTTCAGGCTTTCCAAGATGGACTTGCCGACGCTTCCCTCGTAGTTTGAGAAGATGAAGTTCAGCGTAAAGCCGAATCCCAAAACGCCCAAACAAATCGTCGGGAAATAGCTCGGCGCCGTCAAGCCGAACAAGTTGACCGGCTGTCCGTTGTCCATAAGCGGGAACACATAGTTCACGCCGTCGGCCACAACCATGCTCAAGACCACGTAGAAAGTTCCCCACAATTGCAAGAGGCTTCCAAAGTCGCCCAAGCATTTGAGGCTCTTCCTGTGCGCGGCCGTGCAAGTTATGTGCGCCACGCTAAGCTGCAGCAAGGCAAGGACAAAGCAGAAGACCTGCTGGTTCTTGTCGGCAAGGCTCTTGGCCGCTTCCGCCCCCATTCCCAAAGAAACAAGCTTGGGCTGGGAGAAGATTCGGCTTGAGATTTGGATAAAGGCCGGCGGCAGTTTTTCCGCGGGAATTCCAAACCAAGAGCAAGTCAAGACGCCCCATGCGCCGGTGCAGAGGCCCAGCAAAATGACCAGAACGGGAAGGCTCCTCTTTCCTTTTTTGGCCTTCGCCAAAAGCAAAAAGCCGACCAGCGCGATAAGGGCGCCGTAGCCCGCGTCCGCGAAAATCATCGCGAAGAAGACGCAGAAGAAAAGCAGGAACCAAGACGAAATGTCAAATTCGTGGTAGCCCGGAGTGACGTCCAAGAAGTCGGTCAACGGATAAATCAAGCTGACCAGTTTGTTGTTCTTAAGCTTTGTCGGAACGTTGTCCTCGTCGGAAGGATCGTCGGAAGCCAAGGCCCAATGGTTTTTGGCGGCCTCGGCCTTGAGCGCGTCCATCGAGTCGACGGGAACGTAGCCGGTAAGCCAAGAAAGAGTCGTGTTCTTTTCCTCGGCCTCCTTTTCCATTCCCGAATAGACGTTCTCAAACTCAATGTCCTTTTCCAAAGACTTTTGGGCGGCCAAAATCGCCTTTAGGTAGACAGCGTTGGCGGCCAAGTCCTTTTCGATTTGGGCGCTCTCGGCCTCGTAAGCCTTTATGTCAGCCGCGATTTCCTCGGTTGACTTTTCGGGCATGACGACCTCGTAGGCTTCTGGCGGAAGCCCCGCCGGCCGCTCGCTGTCGGCGCTCTCCTGAATCAGCAAAAAGCGCTTTCCGCTCTTTGAAGAGTTTACAAGCAGGGCCTTGACGTCCTCGCCAATCAAGCGCCACTTGTCGTTAGGAACTTCATACATCTTAAGATGCAGGCCCTTTTCTGACAAATAGGCAAAGTCGGCGGGGTTGACGCTTCCCCAAGCTGAAAGGCGCTCGATTTCCGTCGCGGCGGCCGCGATTTTTTCAAAGAGGCTCTTTTTGCGCTCGGTAAGCTCTATGGCCTTTTTGGCCTTTTCGAGCGCCTCGTCCTTGGAAAGGTCGGGGCATTGCGTCTTTTTGGGCAGTTTTATTTCGCCCAAGTAGCCCGCGGCCGACTGCAAGGCAGCGTAGTCCGCCTTTAGAGCGGAAAGCTTTTCGCCTTTTCCTTCAACAGGCTCCAGGTGAACGAGGCCGGCCTTTCTAAGCGCCTTAAGGGCGCTTTCTTTTTCCCTGTCCAAAATGACAAGGGAAACTTTTTTCATAGGCGCTATCATGCTGTCTCCTCCCCTGCCTTTTGCTGCAGTTTCTTCTTAGAAATCTTGGAGCGGACAACGGCCGCGACCTGCTCGTCTCCAAGATATACCGTAATCTTCTTTATGTTCGCCTTTGTTTCGGGAATCTTCACTTTTTCAAAAAGATTCACGCGCTGCGTCGTTACGCGCAGCTCTTGCGAAAGCAGGCGAACTTGTTCCTCTAGCGTGTCAGCCTCAAGGTCCAAGGACAGCGCCTTTTCCATGCGGTCGGCGGCCAAGTCAATCCACAAGGGGGTTGAGTAAAGGTCGTAGTCTCCGCGAGAAAAGTCCGCTCCCTCGTAAACGGGAATCGTGACGCCGGCGATGTTGCCGGTTCCCTTCCTGATGTTCTTTACAGAAACCATTCCGGGCTTGAAGGCGTCTTTTTCGCCAAACACGCTGATCCAAACTTCAAATTCCTTTTCAAGGTTTTTGCGTTGTTCGCGCACTTCTTTGGCGCGCTCCTCTATGGAGCGGATTTCCGTTTGAAGCTGCTGCTTTTTGAGCGTCAACGTAGGAAGATAGCGCTTGTACATTTTAAGCGCGTCTTTCTGGGTCTTGAGCTCGTTTTTTGTCAGCTTAATCTTCGCCATTAAAAATCCTATAAATTATAGCAAAAATCGTTAAACCAAAGGCCGCAAGGCCTTTAATTTGGCCAGTGTTCCTCAATGAGCTCAGTCTTAATTCCAACTTCGTCTTTGTCAAAGCAGGACTTAAGAATCTTCCAGCCCAAGTCCAAGGCGTCCTCAAGCGCGATGTTCTTTGAAAGGTCCATCATTTCGCGCTCGAACATTTCGCCGTATTTAAGGAGCTTTTCGTCCCACGCGCTCATGTTGAAGCCCATGCTCTTCTTTTCGAGCGTGTCCTTGTACTGCGCGTAAAGGCGGATCATGCCGTCCATAAGGGCGCGGTGGTCGTTGCGGGTCTTGCCGTTGACGTTCTGCTTAAGGCGCGACAATGAGCCGAACGGCTCGATGCGGCCGCCCTTAAGGTAGTACTGGCCCTCGGTGATGTAGCCCGTGTTGTCCGGAACCGGGTGGGTTACGTCGTCGCCGGGCATCGTCGTTACGGCGAGAATTGTGACCGAGCCTGAGTCTGCGAAGTCGACGGCCTTTTCGTAGCGGGCGGCCAACTGGGAGTAAAGGTCTCCCGGGTATCCGCGGTTAGACGGAACTTGTTCCTGCGTAATCGCGATTTCCTTCATTGAGTCGGCGAAGTTCGTCATGTCGGTAAGAAGGACAAGAACGTCCTTTCCCTGCAAGGCGAACTGTTCCGCGACGGCAAGCGAAAGGTCGGGAATCTTCTTGCATTCTACCGACGGGTCGGCGGCCGTGTGCACGAACATTACCGTGCGGCTTAGGGCGCCGCCGTTTTCGAGCGTGTTCTTAAAGTACAAGTAGTCGTCGTACTTAAGTCCCATTCCGCCCAAGACGATTACGTCGACTTCGGCCTGCATGGCGATGCGCGCCAAAAGCTGGTTGTAGGGCTCGCCAGAGATGGAGAAAATCGGAAGCTTTTGAGAGACGACCAACGTGTTGAACATGTCAATCATCGGGATTCCGGTGCGAATCATGCGGCGCGCCATAATGCGCTTTGTCGGGTTTACCGAAGGGCCGCCAATCGTTACCAAGTTTTCGGCGAGCGCGGGTCCGTTGTCGCGCGGCTCTGCCGAACCGTTGAAGATGCGGCCAAGGAGGTTGTCGCTAAAGCTGACTTCCATTCGGTGGCCAAGGAATTTGATGTGGTCGCCGGTAGAAACGCCGCGGCCGCCGGCGAACACCTGGAGCGAAACGTTGTCGCCCTGAATGTTCGAGACCTCGGCCAATGACTTTCCGAATCTTGTCTCAATTTCAGCCAATTCGCCGTAAGCTACGTCAGTGGCCTTTACGGTGATTACGCTTCCGTTGATTGATTCAATTTTGCTGTAAACTTTGTTCATTATTCACCGTCCTTAAGAAGGGCCTCGCCCGCTTTTGTGAGCGCGCCTTTTTTCTGTGAATAAATTGAGTCAATCTCTTTTTCAAGAGAATTGAATTTATCCGATTTGAATTCAACGTAGTTCCAGTCGCCGAATGTCTTCCTGAGCTGGTTGAAGAAGGCGCGAGCCTCGTCCTTGTCCTTAAGGTCAAAGTCACTGGCCATGACCATAAGAACCTTTTTAAAGGTGTATGTCTGGCGCTCGACCGAACAGGCCGCGTCGATTTCGTCGAAGGAGTTTTGCTGGAAGTAAACCGCGTCAAGGAATTCGCTCTTTAGGTAGGCCACAAAGTCTTCCGTGGTCGTTCCTTCTTCGCCTACAACCTTCATCATTTGGTTCACTTCGGTTCCGCGCTTGAACTCGGCGCGCGCGTAGTCAACCCAGTCCTTGCGGATAACGGGGTTGTACTTTGACCAAGAGGCTATCGGGTCGATGGCCGGGTATTTGCGGGCGTCGGATCTTTCGCGGGTTAGTCCGTGGAAGGCTCCGACAACTTTTAGCGTGGCCTGAGTTACGGGTTCCTCAAAGTTACCGCCGGCAGGAGAAACGGTTCCGCCGATTGTGACAGAGCCCTTGCTTCCGTCGCGAAGGCGAACTTGGCCCGCGCGCTCGTAGAAGGCCGCGATGTAGCTTTCCAAGTAAGCCGGGAAGGCTTCTTCGCCCGGAATCTCTTCCAAGCGGCCTGACATTTCGCGCAAGGCCTGCGCCCAGCGGGACGTCGAGTCGGCCAAAAGCAAAACGTTGAGGCCCATCTGGCGGTAGTACTCGGCCAAGGTGACCGAAGTGTAAACCGAAGCTTCGCGCGAGGCGACCGGCATTGAAGAAGTGTTGCAAATGATGATTGTTCGTTCCATCAAAGAGCGGCCCGTGCGGGGGTCCTTTAGCTCGGGGAATTCGGTGATTGTCTCTACGACTTCGCCCGCGCGCTCGCCGCAAGCCGCGATGATTACGATGTCAACGTCGGCGTTTCGGCTGGTAGTGTGCTGGATGACCGTCTTTCCGGCTCCGAAAGGCCCCGGAATGCAGTAGGTTCCGCCCTTGGCTACGGGGAAGAAGGTGTCTATCAAGCGGGTCTTTGTGACCATCGTTTCCGTCGGCTCAAGGCGCTCGGCGTAGCAGTCTACGGCGCGCTTAACCGGCCAGTAGAAGGCCATCGTAAGCTTCTTTTCGTTTCCCTTTTCGTCTGTCACGACGCAGAGGGTGTCGTCAAGCTTGTATTTTCCGGCGGGAACGATGCTCTTTACCTTGTAGCTTCCGAGCATGTCGAAGGGCACCAAAATCTTGTGGGTAAAGGGTCCTTCGGGAACGGAGCCAAAGTAGTCGCCGCGGTAAAGGGTGTCGCCCGGCTTTGAAATCGGCGTAAAGTCCCATTCAACGTTTGTCGGAAGGGGCTCGACGTAAAAGCCGCGCTCCAAGAAGTAGCCGGCCTTTTCGGCCAATTCGGGAAGCGGGTTCTGGAGACCGTCGTACACGTGGCCCAAAAGTCCCGGTCCCAAGCGGACGGCAAGCATTTCGCCGGTGAACTCAACGTCGCAGCCGACCTTGATGCCTTCCGTCATCTCAAAAATCTGCATTTGGGCCGTGTTTCCGCGGATGCGGATGATTTCGCCCTTAAGCTTTGTGTTCTCGACCTTAACGAAGCCCACTTCGTTCATCGTGACGTTTCCGTCAAACTGAACGGAGACCATGTTTCCGTTAATGCCGATTACTTTTCCATTGGTCATTTTGACTCCTCTAGTATTTCATCGTAAATTTTATGGTAGGAAGCTTTGCCCGTCTCCACGTCGAACTTCTTCATGCGCTGGGCAAGCATCAGCTTTAGTCCATAGGCTATGACCGCGTCAACGCTAAAGCTGTCGAGCGGCGCCAATGAATTGAGCGTTTCCATCCGATACTCGTTAAGGAACTCCTCGGCGGCAAGGGGGCTGTCCATTCCGACGGCGGTTCTGGCCGCCTGTATTATGTCGGCCGTGCAGCCCGCGGGAAGCATTTCCGCCTCTTTTTTCATCTTGAGCGCGCGGACTTGAGCCAAGGCGAAGCGCAGGCAGCGTTCCTTTTCGTTCCACTTGTCAAGGAAGGCCGAGCCTGTCTTGCCCTCTTTTTTTGGCGGCTCAAGCGAAAGATTTTGGATTATCTTTACGCTCTTTGCGTCAAGAAAGCGGCCGCAGAGATCCCTGTAGTATTGTTCGGTAATCGGAAGCTGCCTGGAGTCGAGGTTTTCGACAGAAGGAAGCTGCGACACCAAGTAGTACTGCTTTGACACTCTTTAAGCCTCTTTTGCGGCGGCCGCTACGAGCGCGGCGATTTTTGGATTCAAGTAAGCGGCGAAAAGGTCGGCCACGCTTTCGGCTGAATAGTCGTAGTAAGCGCTTCCGTCCTTGACTCCAATCCTAAAGCCGGACGCCAAGGAAGCGTCGGACTTGATTTCCATTCCCTTGGCGATTTGGTCCTTGAGCGCGCCCTTGAGGCCGCTTTCCAAAGCGTCCAAGTCCGCCTTTGAAAGAAGAACCGCCAGGTCGCCGGTCTCGGCCTTGGCCGCCCAAGCCTTTACGGTCTCGGGAATAAGCTTTGCCAGCAAGTCCTTTGAGTAGGTCTTGGCCGTCTCGTCCTGAACGATGGCCTTTAGCTGCGCGTTGATTCCGTCGCGGAATGAAATAAGAAGGTTGCGGGAGGCCTGCTTTACGGCGTCTTCGCTTGCCTTTTGGAAGCGCTCGCTTGTAGCCTTAGCTTCTTTTTCAATGCTCTCTGCCTGTGACTTTGCGTCATTCACAATTGAAGCGGCTTTTGCTTCCGCTTCGGCGATAATCTTGGCGGCTTGTTCTTCCGCCGACGCAACGCCGTCCTTTTTGATCTTGTCGATCAATTCTTGCAACTGAACGTCCATTCATGCTCCTTATAATGCGTGAAAATTCAAAAAGCGATTATGTAATGGAACGATTATAGCACAGATTTTGGCAAAAAACAAGAAAAAAGCGCCAGAAATTTTATTTTTTAAAACCCTAGATTTTTGACTGGCGCGCAACGCCAACAAACGCGCTCGCGTACAGCTCGCGCGTTCAGGCGCCGGATGGAAATAAAAAACGCCCCGAAAACGGGGCATTTTGAACTACCAAGAAAAGCCGTAGACGGTGACGGCGTTGTAGGTTTCTTTGGGCTTTAGGATGCAGGGCGGGAAATCCGGCTTGTTGGGAGCGTCGGGAAAGCGCTGGCTTTCTAGGCAAATCGCGCCGTGCTTTTGCATGCGCCTTCCGTTTTTGCCGGAAATGCCCTCAACCCAGTTGGCCGTGTAGACCTGGACGCCCTCTTGGTTTGTCTCCATCGTCATTTTGCGGCCGCTCTTGGGGTCGGTCAAAACGGCGCAGCGGAAAAGCTTTTTGGGGTCGGGAGCGACTCCCTTTCCCTTGTAGGCCGGAGTCACGTAGCAGTGGTCGTAGCCGGGAGCAACTTTGTCGATGTCGCGGCCGATTGCCTTGGCCTTGGTGAAGTCAAAGGGGCTTCCGGCAAGGTCGATGATTTTTCCGGTGGGAATGAGGTTTTTGTCAACTTCCAAGTAGCCCTTGCAGTCGGACTGCAATTCGTGGTCAAGAATGGTTCCGCTTCCGGCAAGGTTGAAGTAGGCGTGGTTGGTGAAGTTTACCGGAGTGGCCTTGTCGGTCTTGGCCTTGTATTGCATCGTAAGCTTGTTGTCCTTGCTGAGCGTGTAGGTCACCGTAACGTCAAGGTTTCCGGGAAAGCCCTGCTCTCCGTCGGGGCTGCGGCGCTTGAACTCGACTCCGCAAGAAGACTTTGACTCAATGGCCTTGGCCTTCCAGACCTGGTGGTCCAGGCGGAAAAAACCTCCGTGCAAGGTGTTGATTTTATTGTCGTTTTTGTCAAGCTGGTATTTTTTTCCGTCAACGGTAAAAGAAGCGCCGCCGATTCGGTTGGCGAAGCGGCCCACGATTGAGCCGAAGGAATAGCCGTCCGACTGGACATATTCGGGCAAAGTCGAGTAGCCCAAAAGGATGTCGTTTACTGGGCCGTTTTTTTGCGGAAGATAGATTCCCGTAAGGGTACAGCCGTAGTCTGTCACCGTAAAGGACATCTTTCCGTTTGAAACCGTGAACAAGTGGACTTCGTCTCCGTTTGTCAACGTGGCCAATTTTTGTTTTTTTACGCTCATATTTGTCTCCTGCCTTTATTAGTTCATGTCCAGAACAAGCTGGACTTCCGTTGTCGAATGGTCGGTGGCGGCCGCGATTTCCTCCACCGTCTTTCCAAGCGCGGCCAACTCCTCGACGCGGCGCTTGAAGGACTTTTTAGGCTTTATCGGATCGTCGCTGGCCAAAATTTGCGTCTTGACAATCGGAACCTTTCCGTAGGCGTCGCCGTCCTTTGTGACCGTTATTTGCGGCTCCTCAAAAAGCGACTTTTGCGCGTTTTCCTTAAAAAGCCCCGTAAGGGCCACGGCCTCGTCCTCGCCGGGAAGCTCGTTTTGCTTGTAGGCCGCCGCCGCCCTTGACGAAGAGCCTCTTGAAGCCGCCCTGGAGCCTGTTTTTGCAGGCGACGAAAGCGAAGCCTTTGCCCGCGTTTTTTTCGCGGCGGGCTTGGACAAGGCTTGCATTGAGGACGCCTCCGTCTGGAGGGCGAGCTGGGCTTGGAAGGCGGCGGACTTTTCCGCGCCCTGCAGTTCATGGCGCAAAAGGGCCACCTTGCGCTCCGCCTCGGCGCTAGCGGCCTTAAGCTCCTTTGTCTTTTCCTCAATTAGATTTATGTTGGCCAAAGTGTTCCGCTGGGCGTCCTTCAAAAGGCTTTCCATTCCGTCGCGAAATTTGGTCATCGTGTCGTCGGTGGAAAAAAGCTTTTTAAAGCGCGCCAAAAAGACCAGCCACAAAAGAAGATTTATCAATGTAAGGGAAGAAACCAAAAAAACGCCCACAAGTCACCTCGTTATGTTTATATGGACGCCAATCGCGGGGTCTGTGATTTCATACGCCTTTTTTTCTTGCGTCTCATCCTGCCCGGCTTCCTTTTTCTTTTTTCCGCCGGAATTTTGCCCTTGCCCGCCCTTGCCGTCAGCCTTGATTTTCCCTGTTTGAGCCTCGTTGGCCGCCGTTTTTTGGACGCTTTGGGAGGCCTGCAAATTTTGGTTGACGAGCCCTTGCGTTTGAATAGACTGAGCCAAGGCGGCGCCCTGCCCTTCGCTGGCGACCCGCTGCGCCATGTTGGCCATTTGAGAATACATTGTTTGCAAGTCGATAGGCTGCACGCCCATTAGCTGGAGTATCCTTCCGGCATCTCAAGTCCGGTCAAATCGGGCGCCTCGTACTTTCCTGTGCGGATAAAGCCTCCTTCCATAAAGTACGTGACGTTCTTTGTGTCGGCTCGGACTTCCTGCAAGGTGTCACGAATGTAAATCTTGACTCCCGCAAAGACGTTTCCTTCCGCCTTGACTTTTCCAAAGACCTTAAGCTCGTGCAAGTGTTCCTGTATTTGGTCGATTTCCTCAGAAATTTTTTCTGACTCGATGGTAATCTCTTGTTTGCGGCCCTTAAGCTGGGCAAGAGTCTCTTCCTTTTCCTTGGGAAGGGTTCGGCGCGCCTTTTTGTAGTTTTCCAAAGTAAGAATGTTGTTCTCGACGTCCTCAAGCTCGCGGACCAAGTCGTTTTGCTGGCCCTGAATGAATTCCAGCCGGTGCTTGGCGCGGGGGTCAAAGCCGACTTCCAGAATTGTTTCCGTTCCGCCGCCCGGAGAGCCGATGTTGCGCGCGGCGATTTCCTCGGTGGCAAAGAGGTGGCCGCCGGTAATCTGGGCCTTCTTTCCGTTAAGGACGATGCGCTTCATCGCGCTGACTTCACTGTTCATTATGCTGTCGGAAACAATGCAGAATTCCTCGACCTCGATTTTGGCGCTCTGAATGAACTTGGCCCACAAGGATTTTCCGCAATGGACCTCGCCCTCGTCGTGGCCAAAAATTCCGGCGGAAACGATGATGTTGCCGCGCTCGCTCTTGATGAAGCTTTTTCCGACAGTGCCGGAAATTTCGATGTCGCCGGTGGCCTTGATTTCGTAGCCGTCGTCCACGTTTCCCTTGACGATGACGCTTCCCAAAAAGTCGATGTTGCCGGTCTTGATTCCGACGCTTTCCAATTCCAACACGGGTTCGACGTTGATTTTTTGGTCGTCAAAGTGGACGCGGCCGGCCTCGCTCGCTATTACGGTGACTCCGTCCTTGTCAAGCTCGACGTTCTTGCCCAAAGGAATCTTTATGTCCTTGCCGTTCTTTGCCTCAAGGTAGCGCCCGAACAAGGTCTTTCCGGCCTTTCCGCGTTCCGGCTGCATTTTTGTGGCCAAGGGCTGGCCTTTCACGACGTTTTGAATTTTGTTGAGTTCCTTGAAGTTGACCTTTCCGTCGCCGGCTTCCTTAATCTTAAGCTTTGTGGGGTCCGTCTCAAAGTTGAAGGCGATGTAGGCGTCGCGGCCGTCTTGGGGCATAATGGCGTGGGCCACTTCGCAAGGAGCGCCGTAAACGGGATTGTCGACCCACTCGGCGATTTTGTCTTCCTCTATTCCGGCGACGACGCCCTGGGTTTCCAAGGCGCGCCTGATTTGGTCGGCCGTGATTTCCCCTCCGCTCATCGCCGGGGCGGTGGCCGTCAAAGTGGCCTCCATCTCGTCCTTTGAAATGTCAATAATCAACATGGCGTCGCCGGCCTTGATGTGCTTGTAGATGCCTATGGCCTCGTACTTGCCGTCGGTTCCCTTCTTGGCGAATTCCTTTATCTTTCCTTCCTCTATGCTGACAGTGTCCGAGCGGCGGGCGTCGTTGATGATGTCCTTGGCGTCCACGGGACGGCCTTTTCCAACCGGAAGAAGAACCTTGAGCATGATGTCGTCGCCGAAGTGGCGGATGTAGTAAAGTCCGTCCCTGTCGACAATCTTGACCTCTTCGTCAAGCTCGTCGCTCGCGAAGGCGTCCTGGGCGGCGGCCTTTTTCTTTTTGGCGAGAAGGGAGGCGGCGTTTTGATAGATGCGGAGCTTCCAAGGCTTTTTGGCCAGGCCTAAAAAGCCGTCGCTTCCCTTTTCCAAAACTTCGTATTCCAGGTTCACAACCCTTGCGTCAAGCTGCGTCGCGGCGTCGGCCAAGGCCTCGTCAAGAGAGTCGGCGTTGACCTCAATCGCGTTGAGAGACTTGTCCTGCTCAAGCAGGGCTTCCATGTCCTTTCTAATGACGTCAAGAGCGACCATAGCTTACATGATTCCTTTCCGCAAGTTTGTCAGCTTGGCCCTAAGGCGCAAGTTGGCCTTTGTGTGCAACTGGCTTATGCGCGACTCGCTGACTTCCAAAACTTGGCCGATTTCCTTGAAGGTCAAGTCCTCGTGGTAATACAGGACGATGACCATCTTTTCCTTTTCGGGAAGCTCGTTTATCGCTTGAATTATGATTTTTCTGATTTCCTCGCGCTCGACAATGACGTCCGGGTTGAGGCTTGAGGGAGACTCAATGCTGTCTCCGATTGACATATGGTCGTTGTCGTTGCCGCTGTACCAAACGTCGTTGAGGGAAAGGACGCTGGTGCCCGAAAGCTTCATGACCGTCTGCTGGTACTCTTCCTCGCTGACGCCCAGCTTTCCGGCGATTTCGGCGTCGCTGGCCGTGCGGCCAAGTTTGGCTTCCAAATCGCCGATTGTGTCTTCGATTTCGCGCGACTTTTGGCGGACGCTGCGGGGAACCCAGTCCAACTGGCGAAGCTCGTCAAAAATCGCGCCGCGAATTCTTGTGACGGCGTATGTCTTGAATTTTACGTTTTTGTCCGGATCGAATTTTTCGATGGCGTCAAGAAGGCCAAACTGGCCAAAGCCCACCAAGTCGTCAAATTCCACGCTGGAGGGCATTCCGACTCCGACCTTGCCGGCGACATATTTTACAAGCGGCATGTACTGCCTGATGATTTTGTCCCGCAAGTCAGGAGACCTTGTCTTCCTGTATTCCTTCCAGAGTTCGTCTTCTGTCTTTTCTTCAACAAGAGCTGTTCCCATACTCCACCCTACTCTTTTATTCTTCGTTCTTCAATATCGTTCTAATCGCTTCCGCCATAATCGGAGCGTCTTTTACGTCCGCGACCTTTCCGTCCGCAAACTCCGTCTGCCTTTTTGGCTGAGCGGTTCCTTCCTGGGCGAACTCGCTGTCCTCAATCACCTCTTCCTGAGCGGAAGCCGAGCCGCCGCCCAAGTTTCCGATGTCGGGCAAATCGTCCAGCTCGTCCACGACAGAGTTGGAAGCCGACGCCGCGGGAGCGGCGGGAGCCCGCTCGCTTTCCTGGCCGGCCGGCTCGGAACTTTTTGCGGCCAAATCTATCGGAGCGAAAGCCGGCTTGGCCTCTTCGGCGCTTCCGGAACCGCCCCCTCCGGCGGCCAAAACGCCGTCGGCCTTTTTAGCTATGTTTTGCGCGGCCTTTTCTTCCCTGACCTTTTCGGCGGCGTCCAAGGCTTCGTTTTGACGCTCGACCGAAAGCGCCGGATCCTTGGAAGGCGCCGGAGCGGCCGCGGCGTTTGCCTTTATGTCGTCGTTGTAGACGAAGTGCTTTCCGTCGACAAAGAAGCTGGGGCCATCCTTGTCTTCAGGCAAGTCCTCCTCGCTGACGACCAAATCGACCTTGCCGCCGAGAGGCTTGGAGTCCTCGGCGGCCGCCTCTTGCGGAGCGGCTCCGGAGGACAAAAAGTTGGCGTAAAGAAACTGAACGCCAACGGCCAAGGCGCCGAACACAAGGGCAAAAATCACAGCCTTCAGCAACGAGACAGGCAAGCCCGACTTTGCGAAAAGGGCCGTGAAAAAGGAAAAAACGAAAGCCGACGCGGCGCTAAAAATTATAGGCTTAATTTTTATCAATTCGTTTTCCCCACATAAAAATTCAATATATTATAGCACACTTTTCAAAAAAATGCTACAAAAATGTTATTTTTTAAATCCCAAAAATTTCTTCAAGAAATTTGACACGCCCTCGTTGTCAGGCGCGTCGGTCTTTTCGATTCTGCCCACAATATGCTTGACGCACATGGCCGGCTTTGACTGCGGAGCCACGACGATGAAGGGCTTCTGCCTGATGACCGAATTTTGCACGGCCGCGTCCTCGTAGACAAAGCCGACGTAGTTGACCTTGTAGTTGAGGAACTGGCCAACGATGCTGATGATGCGGTCGGCGATTCGCTTTCCTTCGTCGGCGGAATGGACGCGGTTTACCAAAAGCTGGATGTTAATCTCGCGGTCTTCGATTTCCGTCGTGATGATTTTAATCATTCCGTAGGCGTCGGTGATTGCCGTGGGCTCGGGCGTGGTGACTACGTAAACTTCGTCGCTGGCGGCCACAAACGAAAGGACGTTGTTTGAGATTCCCGCTCCCGTGTCTATGATGATTATGTCGGCGTTTGAGAGCGAGGAGAACTGCGTGGCAAAGTAGTCAAGCTCGTCCTTGCTCAAGTTGGCGATTTTTGAAAAGCCGTTGGCGCCCGCGATGAATTTTATTCCGTATTCGGAGTCAAGGATTATTTCCTGCATCGTCCTTTGCTTGTTAATCACTTGAAGCAAGTTGTATTTGGGAACGACGTTGAGCAAAACGTTGACGTTGGCCATTCCAAGGTCGCCGTCAATCAAGATGACTTTCTTTCCCAGCTGGGAATACGCGATGGCCATGTTGACGGCAAGGTTGGACTTTCCTACGCCGCCCTTTCCGCTGGTTATCGCGATGATTCTTGTCTTATGGCTGTCGCGCGGCTTCGGCGCCTCCGCCCCTCCCCTCATAATCTCCCTAAGTTCGCTGATTTGATCTTCCATAGTCATTCTTCTCCAAATTTTTCTTCGACATGAATTCTGTCAACATTAAAGCCCGCAAGCCGTATCAAAAAGTCCACGACTCCCGCGCGCTGAATGTTTCGGGAAATCACTTGTCCGTCTGTCCAGTATGAAATCGCCTTTCTCTTTTCGTTCAGAACGCTTATTATGTTGCCAAAGCGCGTCGTTTCGTCGCACTTTGTGACAATCACCGATGTATAGCCGAAAGGCTCGTAGTTTTGCATTATGTTCTCAAGGTCGCGCGCCTTTGTGGAGGCGGTGACGGCCAAATAAACGTCAGGACGCAGGCCGTCAACGTTAAGGGCGCTCTTGAGGCGGCCGATGTTTTCCGAATCGTTGGGGCTGTATCCCGAAGTGTCGATGTAAATGATGTCGTTGTCGGCCTTGACGGAGTCGAAAATCTTTTTCAAGTCCTCCGCGTCCTCGGCCTTTTGGACCTGCAAATCCAAGACCTCGCCAAAAGTCCTGAGCTGGTTTTCGGCGCCGATTCTTGTCTTGTCGATTGTAATCATGGTTATGCGTATTGGCGGCATGTCAGGAGACTTTTTCCTGATTATCACGTTTTGCGCGGCAAGCTTTCCGATTGTGGTGGTCTTTCCGACGCCCGTAGGGCCTACGATTACGATCACTCGCGGAGGCCTGTGGGCCTTGGCCTTGGCGATTTCGATGGACTCGCCAATCCAGTCGACAACCTGGCGCTCCACCTTTGAAAAGTCCTTCAAGTCGTCAAGGGAAAATTCCTTTTTCAGGCGGGCGCAAATGTCGGCGATATAGTCCTTTGTAAACTCGTTGTCCTCAAGCAATTCCTCAACGCGCTCGATGGACTCGATTTTTTCCTCGCCGGAAGCGCGGGGCAGCCTTTGCATCGCCGCCGCGATTTCGTTCACCTTGCTGCTGATTTCCGATATTTGAATTTCAGCGGCGGACTTTCCGCCCGAAGCCCGACGAATTATTTCGTCCCTAATAAGGCGCTGGGTCTCCTCGTCGCTTTCAAAGGCGGAAGGCCTTTCAACGCGGCGGTTGACGACATAGTTGACCTTGACGCCCGGCTTTGAAAGCAAGCCAAAAGGACCGCGTTTTTGGACAACGCTCTTGCGCTCCACGATGTCATAATTGGAGCCGTACATTTTTGCCAGCTGCTCGCGGCAATCGTCCAATGTGTCCGCTGTCAGAGTCAAAACCTCATCGCTTTTGCTTTCCGAAAGCATCAGCTTACCCCCTCAACTTTTTGCTTTATTTCTCCCAGTGTTTCAACGACCACGCTGTTTTCAGCGGCGATGACTTCGTTTATCGAAAGGACAACGATTCCAGGAAGCTCGCGCTCCGTGGAAGCCTTGACCAAACCGCGGACTTCCGAAGGGCACAAAATTATCGGAACAAGGCCGCGCTCCTGCATCGCCGCAAAAGCCGAGCTGACGTCCTCAATCCACCTTCTGCCGTCAACAGGGTCAAGCGCGGCGTAAGGCCGCGAGCCGTCGGGCGACGGAACTTGGTGGCTCAGCAAAAGCTCGGCGTAGTCCTGGCCCAAATTCATGACGCGAAGCTTGTGGTTTTCGTCCGCGTACTGAAGGCATATTTGCTTTCCCAAGGCCTCGCGCACCCTCTCGGTCAAAATCCAAGAGCCGACAGAAGGGTTGTAGTTGGCGAGCGTCTCCAAAATAAGAACGATGTTGCGGATTGAAACTTGCTCGCGCAAAAGGTTTTGCAAGACCTTTTCTATTTGTCCGTAAGTGAACTTGGCCGTGTCCAAAACTTCGTCAACGACAACTTGGTCGGTTTCCTTAAGTTTGTCGATGATTTGCTTGACTTCCTTGCGGCCAAGAATTTCGGCGGCGTGGCTTCTGATTATTTCGGTCAAGTGGGTGGCGATTACAGTAGGCGGGTCGACAACCGCGTATCCGGCGCGCTCGACGTCCGCGCGCTTGTCTTCGGGAATCCAAATCGCCGGCATTCCAAAGGCCGGGTCGCGGGTGGGCTCGCCCTTGACTTCCTCGCGAATGTCGCCGGTGTTGATGGCCATATAGTAGCCCATCTTGAGCTTTGAGCGGCCCGCTTCGATTCCGCGAATTTTAAAGGCGTACTCGTTGGGGTCAAGCGTCATGTTGTCGACGATTCTTATGCTGGGGACGACAAGGCCCAGGTCAAGCGCGGCCTCCCGCCTGATTCTTGTGACGCGCTCCAAAAGCTTGGCGCCCTTGTCGGCGTCAACAAGCGGAATCAAGGCGTAGCCGATTTCAAGCAAGAGGTCGTCGAGCTTCACGACCGGCGAAACGTCGGCGGGATTTTGGCCGGTCTGCGTCTTTCCGGCGGCGGCGGCCTCCGCCTGTTTTTTGGCCAGCTCTTGCGCGGCTTGAGAGCGCTGCATCCTTATTCCGGCAAATACGCTGATTCCGCCAAGAGGAATCAAGACGTACCACGGCATTCCCGGCAAGATTCCAAGCAAGGCCATGGCGGCGCCGGCTATAATATATGTCGTTCCGGAGCTTGAGAACTGTTTCTTTAAATTTTCGCTCAGCTGGACGTCGGAATTGCTTGCGGTCACCAACATGCCGGTGGAGAAAGAAAGCAAGAGGGACGGAAGCTGGCTTAGAAGGCCGTCGCCTATCGTCAGCCTTGAATAAGTTTCAATCGCGCTTCCAAAAGGCTCGCGGCGCAAAACCATTCCGGTGATGAGGCCGGCGACTAAGTTTATTACGGTGATGAAAATTCCGGCGTTGACGTTTCCGCTTACAAATTTTGAGGAACCGTCCATCGCGGAATAGAAGTCGCTTTCGTTCCTTATTTCCGCGCGCTTTTGGCGGGCCTCCTCTTCCGTAATCGCGCCGGAGTTAAGCTCTTGGTCAACCGCGAAATTCTTTTGCGGCATCGAGTCCAAGGCAAAGCGGGCGGCGACTTCGCTTACGCGGGTGGCGCCTTTTGCGATTACGATTGTTTGAATCACAATCAAGATGACGAAGATTACCATTCCGACCACAAGGCCGTCGCTTCCCTTGTCGCTTCCCACGACAAAGGTTGAAAAGGCGCGGACCATGCGGCCGTCAAAGCGCTCGCCTTGGGTCAAAATCAACCTTGTGGAAGAAACGTTTATTCCCAAGCCAAAAAGAGTGACAAGCAAAATTATTTGCGGAAAGGTCGTAAGCCGCGACGGCTTGGGCGTAGTAATCACAGTAAGCAAAAGCAAGACGGAAATCGCCAAGTTCATCGCCATGAAAACGTCAAGCAAGACTGTCGGAAGCGGGATGACAAGCATAAGGAACACAAGAATGGCCACAACCGGAATATAGTTCCTTCCCGCGAATGAGAGAAAATTATTCTGTCTTACTTGCTCTTGCGCCATAAGTCCCCACCCAGGCCTTTACAACATTCCCGTCCCGCTAAGACGAGCGTTTTTCAAATTTTTTCAAATGGCTATACACGATGGAAATAGCCTTAAAGTACATGTCCGGTATTATAGCGCCAAGTTCGACGTCTGCATAGAGGCCTCGGGCCAAGGGCCGGTTTTCCACTATCGGAACGTCGTTCTCGCGCGCTATTTCCTTTATTCTTTGCGCCATGAAGTCCTCGCCCTTCGCGTTGACCATAGGCGCGTCCGTCTCGGCGGCGTCGTATTTTAGCGCCACGGCATAATGCGTCGGGTTTGTGATGACCACGTCGCTTTCAGCCACGGCGCGAGGAATGTTTGAGGCCAGCAATTGGCGCTGCGCCTGCTTGATGCGGCCCTTGACTTCCGGGTCGCCCTCCATTTCCTTGTATTCCTCTTTTTGTTCCTGCTTTGTCATTTTGAGGGAATCGATGAATTCCTTTCGCTGAATCACATAGTCAGGAATCGAAATGACAAAGAAAAAAATCGCGGCCGTGAACAAAAGCTTGAAGGCGATCGAGGCGATTTTTCCGAAGGCTCCCAAAATGTTTCCGTTTTGGTGGACGATAAAAAGCAGCTCGCCCATGTTGGACCTTATTATCGTAAAGGCCGCTAAAACCAAAACCGCCACTTTTGCGAGAGACTTGGCGATGTTGAAGGCGCCCTGCCTTGAAAAAATCGTTTTCTTAAAATACTCGCCGAAATGCGGAAGAATTTTCTTGAAGTTTGGAGTTATCGGCTTAAGGCTGAACATCCAGCCCCGGTTTTGGATTATGTTTCCAGCCACGCCGGCCACAAGGGCGACAAAGGCGATTGGCAAGACCATCTTTGTGAAGTAATTGAAAAAAACGACGGCGCTTGTTCCGCTGACGGCGTTTCCCTGGGCGCTTCTTGTAAAGAAGAAAACCAATATTTCCTCAAAATTTTTCAAGAGCCATTTTGCCAAAAGGAGCAGCGTCAAGACTGAGAACAAAAAGACAAAGGCGCCGTTAACTTCCTGGCTTTTTGCGACGCGGCCTTCCTTGCGCGCTTTTTCAAGCTTAAGGTCCGAGGGCTCCTCGGTTCTTCCCTCGTCTTCGGCGGCAAACCACTGCAAGTCTATGTCTTCAAAGCTCATATCCTCTTGCCCCCCAAAGCCAAAAACAACTGCTCCAAGCGGCTGAAGCCGCCCTCGAAGCAGCGTGAAAAAGCGTCTATCAGGCTTGGCATCAAAGCCGTCAAAATGAAAAAGGACGTCAAAAGCATGACCGGAAAGCCTTCGCTCAAAAGGTTCATTTGCGGCGCGGCCTTTGACAAAATGCCGGTTGAAATCGTAATCAACATCAAAGTTCCGATAATCGGAAGCGAAATCACAAGCGCGTTGGCAAAAAGCTCGGTCAAGCCCTTCATCATAAAGCGCGGCAAGATTCCGCCTGAAAGCATGTCGTTAACGATTGAGTAAGCGTTTAACGTCTTAAAGCTTGAAACCAAGCCGCCCAAAAAGAGCTTTTGGAAAAGGCGCGTTTGCATGAATATCAGCATGGCAATCAAATTGAGGTATTGGCCCATCAGGGGGTTCTCCACCTGGCTAAGGGCGTCGTAAACTTCGCTGGCCGAAAAGCCCATTTGAAAGGCGAAGAACTGGCCTGCCGCGCTAAAGGCGGAAAAGATTATCGTGATGTAAAAGCCGGTGATGACGCCAAGCAAGGCCTCTCCGACCATCAGCATGATGAATTGCACCGTAAAAGTTTGCTCGGGCGCGAGCAGGCTTGAGTAAGCGGAATAGTCGACCTGGCCGTAAATGTTGAAGGCCATAAAGCCCGCCAAGGCAACTTTCGCCGCGCTCGGAATGTTCCGCATGCTAAACAAGGGCAGCGTCATCAAAAGCGAGAAGCATCTTATAGCGACAAGCAGGAACGCAGGCGCCTGCGACAAAAGCTGGCCAAACAAAAACTATCCTCTCCTACAAGCTCGGTATGGCGCTAAAAAGCGTCATCGTGTAATCGCGCAATTCCGCGAACATCCAGCCGCCCAAAAGCGCCAAGACGGCCAAAATCGTCAGCATCTTTGGCAGAAAGGTAAGCGTCTGCTCTTGGATTGAAGTGGTCGCCTGAAAAATCGCGACGAGCAGGCCGACAATCAAGGCCGCTCCCAAAACAGGCGCTATCAAAACAAAGACTTGCATTATGCCCGCCCGCATTAAATTTGCAATCTGGCCTATGTCCATGCGCTACCTCAACACCGAATAAAAAAGCTGCTGGGTCAAAAGGCCCCAGCCGTCAACCAAAACAAAAAGCATCAGCTTGAAGGGCATGGAAATCTGCACAGGAGGCAGCATCATCATTCCCATGCTCATCAAAATGCTGGCCACGACCATGTCTATGATGATGAACGGAATGTACAAGTAAATGCCGATTTTAAAGGCCGCCGTAAGCTCGTGCAAAATGTACGAGGGAACCAAGACGTAAGTGGGAACGTCGTCAAGATTGTTGGGCTTGTCCAAGCCGCGCATGTTCATGAACATCTTGATGTAGCTGGTGTCGTCCGCCATCTGCCTGTACATAAAGTAGCGGACCGGCTTTTGCGCGGCGTCAAAGGCGGCCTCGACGCCTATCTGGCCGTCCCGCATCGGCTTGAAAGAATTGTCATAAATATTGGTGAACGTCGGCCACATCACAAAAAGGGTCATGAAAAAGGCGATGCCGTTCAAGACGCTTGTGGGCGGAACCTGCTGCAAGGAAAGCGCTCTCTTGATGAAGTCCAGCACGATTGAAAAGCGCAAGAAGCAAGTGAGCAAAATCAAAAGGCTTGGAGCCAGCGTCAAGAGCGTGAGCATTATCAAAAGCTGGACGCTGAAGGCCACTTCCTCGCCGTTTTCGGGCCTTCTTATGTTTATGTCGACATTCGGTATTTGAACGGGATTGACGTTTCCCTGCATTTGCATCGTTCCGCGCGTGGAGCCTTGCGGAAAGTTTGGGTCGTCGACGGCGCGTCCCGAAGCTTGCGAAGAAAGCGGAAAGGCGCAAAGAAGGCTCAAAAAGGCAAAGACCGCTAGACGAGAAAAATGTTTTCGTAAAAAGAAGCGCCTCTTATTTTCCATTTTTGAATTTCTCTTTTTGCTTGTTAAAGAATTCAGATATCGAGCTGGAGGCGCTTCTTTCGCCTTCAGTCGTGTCTGGATTTTTTGGATTCAAGAAAAGCGAAAGCACGTCGGCGAAATTTCTGGCGCGGGCCACGTTTTGCTTTCGGTCAGCGTTAAGGTTCATCGCGTCAACCAATTCCTTGTCCTTTATCTCGCCAAGCAAGTCGATGGAATTGTCGGTGACGCCGATTAAGTACGCCTTTTCCAAAAGGGTCACAATCTGAACCGTCTTTCCAGGCGCGACGGAGACTTGCGCGACTTTGCGCAAAAAAGTGTCGTCGTCCGCCTGCTCTCCGCCCATCTTTCTCCGCATAAAATTCATCACAAGGTAAATGCACGCCACGACGACAATCAGGACAAAAATCATTCTAAAGAAAACCCAAAGCGTCGAGCCGGAGGAAAGCCTTGCGGAGCCGTTTTGGGCTGCAGCCGCGGGAGCGTCGTCAATTGGCAAAGTGGATTCGTCCGGCAAGGCGGACCTGGCGTTTATTGTTGACTGGGACGAGCCTTGGTCCTGCGAAGAATTTGCCTGCGAATAAGCGAGGCTTAAAAAAAGAGAAAAAGCGCAAAAAAACGCCAATGATGCTTTTGAAAATTTCAAGTTTTCCCCCACCACTTTTAAATTCATAATTCGTAATTAAGAATTAGGAATTATGAATTATAAATGAACGGAAAGCGGCTCCCCAACCGCTTTGCTATTGCGGCGCGAGAATTTTTTTCGCGCCGAAAAAGGAACGTGTCAAGGCTTTAAGCGTTAGCGCGCCTTGACCGTTCCTACCTAATCTCCGAGACTCGCTCCTGCGGAGAAAGGATTTCCGTGATACGAACGCCGAAGTTTTCGTCGATAACCACGACCTCTCCCTTGGCAATCGGCTTGTGGTTGACCAAAATGTCAACCGGTTCGCCGGCCAGCTTGTCCAGCTCGATGATTGTTCCTTCGCCAAAACCAAGGATTTCTTTTATCGGCTTTTTTGTGCGTCCAAGCTCTACGGTCATTTCCATGAAAACGTCCATCAAAAGACCGATGTTTCCTTGGTCCGTAGGAGCTCCGCCGCCCATCAAATTTGGATACTGCAAAGACTGGACGTTAGGAGGAGTTCCCATCATGCCTCCGCCCATAGCGCCACCCATCGGAGCGCCCATGCCGCCCATCTGCATTCCGCCCATAGGCATTCCTCCCATCGGAGCGCCGCCCATAGCCATGCCTCCCATGGGCATTCCACCCATCGGGGCTCCGCCCATCGCCATGCCGCCCATAGGAGCGGCGGCGCCGCCGGCCATTCCGCCAAGGGCCGCCATGTCAGCGGCGTTCAAGGCTCCGCCGGCGGGAGCGGCAGGAGCGCCGCCGCCCAAAGCGCTCGCGATTGACTGCGAGGCCTCTCCGCCGACAGCCTCCCACAATGTGTAGGCCTGGCCGTCAATGGTCAACGGGAACGTGAACAAGGCGAAAGTGTTTTGCGGAATGCGGACCATCGCCTTAGGAACGCTGATTGACTCCGCGGGATTGCAAGCCAAGCCCGACAACTTTCCGGTTTTGTCAAGGGCCGTGATTTCGTCGTTAGTGTGCGTCGACAGCGTCTCGTTGATGACGCTCATCGCCATGTCGTCAAGGGCCGCGTTCTCCTCTTTGTTTACGAGGCTGACCAACTTTTGCGCGCACTCGGTGGAGATTACGTAAAGGTGGTCGCCCTTTATAGTGTTTGAAAAATCGGCGGTCGTGGCGATGACCATTTCCGGAAGCTTCGCCAGGAACTGGTCGCGCGTGGCGGCCTCGGCCGTAGGAGCGCCGGCGGAAACTTCCACTCCCGTCATTTGCTTCAAGTTTTCAACAAGGGGATCCTTAAGGTCGCCCGCGAATTTTGTCAGAGTCGCCGCGTCTATGTTCACCGACGGCGCGCCGGAAACCTGTCCCGACGCGTTAAGGCCGTCCATTGGAACGCCCGAAAGCAGCGCGTCGATTTCATCTTGGGAAATTACGCCATCACTCATACTGTTTCATCTCCTTCTACGGAAAGCTCTTCAAATTCATCAGCGCCCTCGTCCGCGAGTTTGCCTGTAACCTGAACCGCCATTTTTTTGCCCACAACGCCGGGCTGGCAAAAGTATTTTTTCTTGTCTCCAATATTCAACGTCAGCTGGTCGCCGACCTTTGTGTTCGAAAGCTTGACAACGTCGCCGCACCTTAAGCTCAAGACGTCGCGAATCGGCAGGTTGATTGAGCCGATTTCGGCAACAACGTCCATGTCCACCGTCGAAATTTTTTCTTTCAACGTTCCCAAATACTGGGTCGTGCTGCTTCTTCGCACGGAACTGAACCAGAACTGCGAAGACAGCTTTGAGATGATCGGCTCGATTGTCAAGTAAGGAATGCAGAAGTTAATCATTCCCTCTTCCTCGCCGACCTTCGTCTCAAGCGTGACCAAAACGACCATTTCTGTCGGAGGAACAATCTGCGCGAACTGGGGGTTGGTCTCAATCTGTCCCAAGCGGGGGCGCAAGTCGATTACCTGCGTCCAAGCTTCGCGCATGTTGGCCAAAATGCGGACGATGATTCCTTCCATTACGCTTGACTCAATGTCGGTAAGGTCGCGGCTCTTGTTGCCGGTGACCGCGCCCGTGCCGCCGAACAAGCGGTCAATCATGCTGAAGGTGATCGCCGGGTCGATTTCCAAGACCGCGTTTCCTTTGAGCGGATCCATGTTGATTACCGCAAGGGTTGTCGGAGTCGGAATCGAGCGGATGAATTCCTCGTATGTCAACTGGTCTACGGTCGCCACGTGAACGTGGACCAAAGAGCGCAGCTGGGCCGAAAGCGATGTCGTCGTAAGACGGGCGAAAGTTTCGTGCATGATTTGCACGGTGCGAATCTGTTCTTTTGAGAATTTGTCAGGGCGCTTGAAGTCGTAAATTTTGATTTTACGGGTGTCGGAAACCGCCTTGTAGTCGTCGGTTTCGGACTGGCCCGTGTTAATCGCGTTGAGCAGTTGGTCAATTTCGTCCTGTGAAAGAACATCTGTCATCTAAAATGCCCGCCTCTTTTTTTATTGAGCGACTACGTTCAACTTGTCAAACGATATGCTCTTGATTTTTCCTCTGTTCAAAATCGTGTCGTTGATTTCGTTGCGTATCTCAATTTTAATTTTTCCTTCGTTTCGGGGAGTCAACTCCTCCGCCGTCTTGGCCGCGAAATAGTTTCTCAAGAAGTCGCGGATTGGAATTCTCTGGGCCGTGATTTCGGTCGAAGTGACCTTGTCCTCTTTTTTATAACCCAAGAAAATGTTGACAACCACGCTGGCCGGAATCGGGTCGCTCGTGCGCGTTTGAATTTCGCTGAGCGAAGTGTACCATTCCAGCTCTTCCGCGATTTCCTTGTAGTCCTCGCTCACAGGAATCGCGGCCTGCGCCGGCTTGTTGCTTCCCATAATGTTCATCGTAATGATTACGACGGTCACTATAAGAATTATCGCTCCCAAGCCGAGCGCTATGTATTTTAACAAAGTGGGAAGCAAGCCTCCAATTCCGCCTTTTTTGGCGGGGGCCGCCGCGGCGCCTTCTTCGTCGCCAAGGTCGTCGCCTACATTGTCTTCATCAGCCATTTTTTTCCTCCGTTACAATCTAGCATTAAAAATGCCCTTCGTCTAGAATTATTATGTCGACGCGACGGTTGTAGGCCATCGCCTCTTCCGTGTCGCCTTCAAATTTAGGACGGGTGTCCGCGTAGCCGGCGATTGAAAACTGTCTTTCGGGAGCGCCAAAGTCGGCCAGATAGTGCAGGACGTTCATCGCGCGCGCGGCCGAAAGCTCCCAGTTGCTCAAAAAGCCGCTTTCGTCGGGGTCGACCGGCGTTTTGTCGGTGTGGCCCTCTATCCTAAATCTTCGGTTTTTTTCAATTAAATCTTTATCACTAAAAAATTCGCTCAAACGCAAAAGCGTGTCGCGGGTGTCCTCAATGTCCAAGTCCGCGCTGCCCTTCTTGAAAAAGGAGTCGGCGGCCAGCGTTATTATCAAGCCCCGCTCGTCGCTGGTAATCGTTATGCGGTTGCTCTTGACGTCGGGCGCGAAAAGCGACACGGCCTTTTTCTTGGCCATGCCGAGCGAGCGGCCTTTTTCCACGGAAGGCAGGGCGCTGATCATGTTTCCCAAATCCGCCAAGCGGCCCGCGCTGAGCGACATTCCGCCAGAAGTGCTTTCAGTTTGGTTCATCTGAAGGCTTTCTGTGATAGTGGCGAGTTGGGTCACGTCAATTTCCGACGGGTTGTACAACATGACGAAGAAGCAAAGCATCAAGGTAATCATGTCGCCATAGGTGCCTTGCCAGGCTGTTGACGGTTTTTCAGGCTCTTTCTTCTTGCCCATCTTTTAATCCTTAAGGACTTCCGAAGCCACGGCTTTTCTTGTGACCGGATCCAAATATGTCAAAAGCTTTTGCGCGATTACGCGCGAGTTTTCGCCCGCCTGAATCGCCAAAACGCCTTCAATTACCATTTCCTTGACGCGCATTTCCATCGCGTTCTGGCCGATGAGGTTTTGTCCAAAAGGAGTCAAGAGCCAGTTGGCCATCATTGAACCGTACAAGGTCGTGATCAAGGCTACGGCCATGTTAGGACCGAGCGAGCTCTTGTCTTCCAAGTTGTTCAACATACCAATAAGTCCAAGAACGGTACCCATCATTCCAAAGCCAGGGGCGAAGCCGGCCCACTGGTTTATGCAGTTGACCCATTCCATGTGGCGGGCTTCCGTCTGGTTCATTTCGTTTTCCATGATTTTGCGGACGACGGCGCCGTCAGTGCCGTCGATTACAAGGCGAAGGCCGCTTTTAAGGAACTGGTCGTCCAAGTCCTCAAGGCCGTCTTCCAAAATCAAAAGGCCTTCGCGCCTGGCCTTGTCCGAAAGGTTGACTATGTTCTGGACCAGGGATTTTTCGCCAAAATCCGGAATCTTGAAGGCCTTTCCCATAACCTTGAAAAGGCCGATGGCCTTGTTGAGCGGAGAAAGGATGAACAAGGCCGCGTATGAGCCGCCTACAGTCATGAATACGGACGGAATGTCGATGATTCCGCCCAAGGTGCCGCCTGACGTCAAGACTGACATGACGATACAAGCCGCGCCGCCCGCGATTCCGATTATTGTCGCTATATCCATTTTATACCTCTTGGGTGTTTATGCCAATTCTCTTTCGATAATCAACAATTTTATTTATAATGTCTTCCGGGGAATTTCTTACTATGACTTTTTTTCCGGAGAGCATCGTTATAGTCAAGTCGGGAAGGCTTTCCATCGACTCAATCATATGCGGATTGATATAATACTTTGTTCCGTTGAGACGCTCAACTTCAATCATATCTAAATTATTTCCCCACTAATAAAGATATGGAAGCGCAGGCAAATTCCTTGTCTCGCAAAAATTTTGCCTATGCTACTATTCTTCATAGTACCACACCTTGCCAAAAAAAGCAAGTTTATTCTTATAAATTTTCGGTATTTTTTTATTGAATATTAGGATAAAATCGGATATACTTGAGCCGCTATGGAAAAAGCCAAAATTTTAATAATTGAAGACGTCCCTGAAATGGCGGATTTGATGGCCCTTTACGTACAAAAGGCCGGAATGGAGCCCATGACATTTTTCACCGGAGAGGACGCTTTTTTGGCCATGAGAGGCAGGGCGCCGACCGCTGTCCTGCTTGACCTAAACTTGCCGGGAATGAGCGGCATGGATTTTTTGAAGAAATTTCGCGAGGAATACAAGGATTCCATTCCCGTAATAATCGTAAGCGCGCGCGACGCCGACGAAGACATAATAACCGCGCTTGACTTGGGCGCCGACGAATTTGTCACAAAGCCTTTCAGCCCCCGCGTCTTGATAGCCCGTCTGGAAGCGAATTTGCGCCGCATGACAAAGACGGAGGCGGCGGCCGAAGAGTCGACAAGCTTTGGCGAATACACGATTTTGGAAAATTCCTGCGTCTTAAAGCGGGGCGCCGCGAAAGTCCGTTTGAGCGCGCGCGAATTTGACGTCTTGGATTACCTTGTCCACCACGAGGGCGAAAACCTTTCCCCCGACAAAATATTCAACGCCGTTTGGAAGGTTCCGTTCGGGGACGTGACGGCCGTGGCCGTGTACATTCAGCGCCTTAGAAAAAAAATCGAGCGCGACCCGCAAAACCCCGAATACATAAAGACTATTTTCAAGTTCGGATACCGCTTTGAGGACCCCAGCAAAAACGCGGCGCGCGCCGCGGCCAACGACAAATGAAAATACGAAGCTATTTCACCATCGTCATCCTTGCGCTGACGGCGGTTCCGCTCCTCTTTCTTTCCGGATTCGCCGTCTACCTTTACATAATGTCGCCGGAGCGGGCGATTATGAAAAACCTTGAGAAAGTCCAAGGCTACAACCAAGAGACCTTGTCCAAAAGCGACAAGACGACAATCGCCCGCTTTTTGCGCGAAAGGCCGCCGGACCTTAGCGAGGCCTTCTTTTTTTCAGACGGACAGACAATATCGTCCACGATTCCGTCCATTCCAAACGAGGGATTCTTGGACTTGAACAAGCTGACCCTAAGCATGATGGGCGGAAACGAAAAATACTTTTACCAAATAAGCTCCCTGCCCTTTGGCGACAGCGACAAAAAGCTCATGCACATAGTCCGCTTTCCAAAAGACGTGGCGGCGAAAGGCGCGCTAAAAAACGGAACCCTGCCCCGCCCGCGCGACTTTGTGGCCCTTTTCGCCGTAATATTCGAGGCGATATTCGCCGCGCTTTCAATCTTCATGCTCAGCAGGATAGCCCAGTCGGTAAAGCTTGTCGAAAGCGAGGCAAAAAAGCTTGACAGCGGCGACATTGAAAACGCAATAAGCATTCCGCTGGACAAGGGCCACTCCAACGAAATCACCAGCCTGCTTGTCCATTTGGAAAGCTTTAGAAAAACGTTCCTGCAAAGAAAAAAACAGAGGGACAGCTTTGTGATGGGCTTGAGCCACGACCTTAAGACGCCCCTGGCCGTCATAAAGGGCTACACGGAAGGAATTGCCGACGGCCTTTTCGAGGACCCCAAAAAAAAGGCCGAATGCCTTGAGCTGATTCTTCAAAAGACCGCGCAGCTGGAAATGATGGTGGACGACCTTGTAAGCTACGTCAAGATGAACGAAACAGACTGGACAAAGGATCTTGCCGACGCCGACTTGCGGCTTTTTCTGGAGGGATTTTCAAAATACATAAAGCCCACTTGCGAAATTTTCAAAAGGGACTTTGAATGCTCCATCGACATTCCGCCCGGAGTGAGCGTCAAGCTTGACGAGCAAATGGCGTCGCGGGCGCTTGGAAACATTTTCGCAAACTCGGTCCGCTACTCCAATCCGGGCACGAGCGTAAGCCTTGACGCAAAAATCGTCCAGGGCCAGGCGCGAATAACCATCTCAGACCAAGGCGTCGGCATGAGCGAAGAGGACACGAAACGGGCCTTTGAGCTTTTTTACAGGGGAACGAAATCCCGCCGCGAACAGGGGCACGGAATCGGGCTTTCAGTCGTAAAGACCGTGGCGGACATCCACGGCTGGGACATAAAGATTGAAAGCGAGCTTCAAAAAGGAAGCCGCTTCATAATCACGATTCCGATTGCGGTAAAGCCGGACCTTATTTCCTAGTCCACTTGACGTCGACGCTCGCGGGCTGGACGACGCCGCCTGCGGCCACCAAAGTCTTCTTTTTTCCTTCCAGCTCGCCGCTCTTGTTCAAGGTCAAATTCCATTCGATGGGGGCGGCGCTTTCCGCGAAGCCCAAGATTGTCTGTCTGTCGATGTCAGGATAGAAGGAGGCGTTGAATTTGTCGCGCTGGACGATTCGCAAGGAGGAGCCGCCGTCCTGGACAAAGACGCTAATGTTCATCGTGGCGCCGTTGTTGAACACGATGAAGCCGCGGCCGCTCCTCATCAAAAGTATTTTGTTGACGTTGCTCTCTCCGCCCCAAGTCCCCGCGACGCTGTCCGCTCCTGCCGCTGGCGCCTCCTGCCTTGGGCTGGCGGCTTTTTGCGCGGTTTCCCCTTCCGGGGCGCCGGAACTTTCGGCCATAAGCGCCTGAATCAAATTTTTGGCGTCGGTCAAGATTTTATAGTAGGAGTCGTAGCTTTTCCCCTTTGAGCTGATTTCTCCGCTCTGGCAGTTTTTGGCGAAAAAAACGCACTCCCATTTTTCGTCGCTCCTTGGCCTGTAGATTCTGGCGAAGAACAAAATTGAGTCCGGCGAAGAAGCCAAGTCTTGGGGAACGTATTGGAAAAAGGCGTCGCCGCCGTCTTCCGGCCTTATGTCGGCGTAGGAGTCCTTAATGGGGTCGTCGCGCAAGTCGCGGGCGTCAAGGTAGTTGATTCCCCTAAGCTGCGCGAAGAACAAGTCTTGCGTGATGTTGAGCATGTTCTGGTCGTTGACGTTGGTGACGACGCCGTAGTAATAGAGGTTGAATTTTTTTTCTTGGGCGCAAAGAGTTCCTTGCGCGAAAAAGCGTAAAAGAAAGAGAAAGAAAAATGTCGAACACAATCTTTTTCTATTCATTCAGTCTCTTCTTAAATTCCCTGGCCAGCATCCTGTCAGTGTCCCTGGCCTTTATGGTCTCGCGCTTGTCAAAGGCCTTCTTTCCCTTGCAGACGCCGAGCGTGACTTTGACGCGGCCGTTCTTAAGGTAGAAGTCCAAGGGAATCAAGGTGTAGCCCTTTTCGTCAACCTTGCGCGAAAGGCGCTTTATTTGGTCGCGGTGGAGCAAAAGCTTTTTGGCGCGGTCGGGATTGTGGTTGAACACGCTCGAATACGAGTATTCGGCGATATGAAGGCCTTTTACCCAAACCTCGCCCTTTATAATTTCGGCGAAAGCGTCCGGAAAAGACAGGTTTCCGCCCTTGACGCACTTGACTTCCGTGCCCTCAAGGACAATTCCGCATTCAATGGAGTCTTCAATAAAATAGTCAAACCGTGCTTTCCGGTTTTCCGCGATTTTTTTTCCGCCTTCTGCCATAACCTAACATTCTACTACTAATTGCGTTTGTTTGCAAGCGATAATTGCAAGGCTTCCGCATTATGGAATAATAATAAAAACGCTCTCGCGGAAATTCAAACGGCTGCGAACGAGGTGCTTTTAGGGCAAAGAGATTAGCATAACGCGTCCTATGTTCGCCCCGTTTGCCTTTCCGCTACGCATTTTTTATCGTTTGAAATGCGGAAGCCGGGCAAACGCTACGGAAGGAGGTTAAAGCGGCGCGAAGGAGCGGTCGGTATTGCGAAAACTCTCTGTCTGCGGCCGTCGCTTTAGCGGCGGCGTTAATAGTTTCAAGACGCAGACAGCGAGTAGCGACAATATCGAGCGGTTTCGCGATGCCGACCGCGACTGGGAGCCGCGTTTTTTATTGTCTTTCCATATTATGCGGGGTTTCTGGCGATAATTGACCTTGGCCGATTTTTGCGCTAGATTGTAAAAATGAGCAAAAACAACAACATCTACGAAATTTCATACTCGCTTAGGCAGGAACGGCGGCGCTTCATAAGGCGGGCCGCGCTTTTTGTCGCGGCTTTTTTCATAACAATGAACTCCATTTTAACGTTCGTCCTTTGCCCGGTCGAGCAAAAGTCGCGCTCAATGGAACCCAACGTTCCCGGAAATTCCTTTGTTTTTGCCACGCCGCTCGGAGGAAAAATCAAGCGCGGCGAAATAGTCATCGTGGCGCCCAGGGCCAAAAAGCTTTCCTTCAAGCAAAAGGCCGCCGATTTCTTGGCGGGAGCGGCCACGTTCCAAAAGGCTCATCCTTGGACAAACGAAAATTCGATGATGCGCCGCGCGGTGGCCCTTCCAGGCGACACGATTTACATGAAGGACTTCATTCTTTATGTAAAGCCGCAGGGCCAAAAGCATTTTTTCACGGAATTTGAGCTGAACCAAATTCCATACAGCGTAGACATAACGGTTCCGCCGACAGGCTGGAGCCCGGAAATCGGCGTGAGAGGCTCCTTTGACAAAATCACGCTTGGCGAAAACGAATACTATGTTTTGGGCGACAACCGCCTTTCTTGCGTGGACTCAAGAATTTTTGGAAAGGTTAAGGAGTCTTCGATTCAAAAAAGGGCGCTGATGATTTTCTTTCCGTTCAAGCGCGCTAAAATTTTCGTCTCAAAAAAGTGAGGCCGCCCCTTTACGTCCACATTCCCTACTGCCTCCAAAAATGCGGCTACTGCGATTTTTTTTCCGCGTCCGCGCCTTGCGTTCCGCCGGAATACGTCAGGGCCGTCGCCCGGCAGCTTGAACATTTGGCTCGCGCGTTTTGCGTGGAGGGATGGAAGAGCGTCTACATCGGAGGCGGAAGCCCCAGCCTTTTGGGCGCGGAGGACTTGGAATTTTTATGCGCTTCCATAAAGGCCGCCGCCCCCTTGGCCGCAAATTGCGAATGGACAATCGAGATGAATCCAGAGACAGTTTCGCGCCCGCTTTTGGAAAAGGCGGCCTCATGCGGAATAAACAGGCTAAGCGTCGGAATCCAATGCAAGAACGACAAAGTGTTGCGCGCGATTGGACGCAGGGCGAGCGAGCGCAACATCGAGAAAGCGGCGGAGCTGATAAAAAACTTTTGGCCGCATGAATGGTCGGCGGACATGATAGCGGGCCTTCCCTTCCAGACAAAAAAGGACATCGAACGCGACATAGATTTTATCGAGCGGAACGGAGCCAAGCACGTCTCGCTCTACTCGCTCACGCTGGAAGATGGAACGCCGCTAAAAGGCGCGATTGACGCGGGAAAGATTCCATACGACGAAGAGGCCGCGGAGGAACTGTGGCTTTACGGCCGAGACCTTTTGGAGGGCAAAGGCTTTGCCCAATACGAGGTCAGCAACTTTGCCCGCCCTGGCTTTGAAAGCCTTCACAACGGGGCCTACTGGGCGCAAGAAAGCTATCTTGGCGCCGGAGCCGGAGCGGCCGGAACGATTTACGGAAAGCCCACGGGCTGGCGCTACACCAACGTTTTGGACGCGGCGGAGTATATGGCGTTTTGGAACGGGGAACGGACGCAAAACCAAGAGGCGCGCGGCCAGGATTGTTCGCAAGGCCAAAACTGCGGCGGACAACCAAAAGGCTTCACTGACCTTAACGCTGGCGGCGCGAAACAAGAGGCGTCACAAGACCAAAACGTCCGCGCCGCGCTCGCCTTTCCCTGCCAGCTGGAAGCGCTTGACATGGCCACGCAAGAGTTTGAATATATCATGACCAATTTGCGTACCCGGCGCGGCGCGAGCGCCGCCGAATACCAAGAGCGTTACGGAGGCGACCTTGCCGCGCGGCTGGGCTGCAAAGAGGCGGCGCGCGTCCAAAAGGCGGGCGGCGGAGCCTGCCAGAACGGCCAAGACGCAAGCCGCCAACAAAAAGGCTTCACTGGCCAAAAGGCCGGGGCGGCCGCATGGCTAACAAAAACCGAGCGCTCAGGCGACACCTTTTACTCAATGACGCGTGAAGGCCTATTGTTTTTAAACCGATTTTTGGAGGAATTATGAAACTATTCATCTTTGACATGGGCGGCGTCGTAACCACAAACGCGTCGGAAGTCCGCGGCCGCCCCGCAGCCGCCCTTGGCGTGACGCAGGAAGAAATGGACCGCGCGACAGGCGGCCTCTTTGACCAGCTTACAGTCGGAAAAATCACGACAAAAGAATTTTGGGCGTCTGTCGGCGAGCGCCTGGGAAAGAAAATCGACACGGATTATTTTCACTTGTTCTTCCACCCTGTCTTGAACGAGGAGACAAAAAAAATAATTTTGGGCTTGCGAAAAAAAGGCTTTCGCGTCGTTTGCGGAACAAACACAATCGAGAGCCACTACTTAAACCACATGACGCGCGGTGACTACGCATTCTTTGACCAAACATACGCGTCGCAGCTTATGGGCGCAAAAAAGCCCGACCCGCTTTTTTGGAAGCTGATTTTGGACGCAGAAAAATGCGAACCAAACGACGCCTTCTTTACCGACGACCTAGAGGCCAACGTCCAAGCCGCCGCCGCGCTGGGCATCCACGCAGTTCAATTTACCGACGCAAAAAAATTGCGCGCAGATGTACGGGAGTTTTTGAGGGAATATAAAAAAAAACATCTATTGACAATATTGGGAATTGATATATAATAGATTTGTGGGATTTCCCACTTTTTCAAAGGAGGGCTTATGCCGGCAACCGTTATAAAATCTTACGACGCGAAACTCGACATAAAAAAAAGAATCACATTGCGGAACGTTCGCTACGAATATTATCATGTGGAAGAGTTTGGCGACGGAAGAATCGTTCTTGAGCCGCGCGAACTTACAAAGCCCTTCCAAGTTTCGGCCAACACGCTAAAAGTTATGGACTCAAGCATAAAAAACCTCAAAAAAGGCCGCGCTTCAACGCCCATTGACCTTTCAGCCTATGAGGACATTGAATAGTGTTCAAGATTAGAATGGGCGTTCCAGAAATGAAAGAATTTTGGGACGAGTTGGAAAAGAAAATCAAAGACAACACCGCAAAAAAGAACGAGAAAATCTTGTTCAAAAAATTGGTGGCTTGCCTAAAAAAAATCGCTACAGACCCAAGATATCCAGCGCTTTGCAGTCACGAAATCGAAGCTTTGACAAAACGCTACGGCCAAAAAGTCTGGGAATCCTATTTTGAAAACAACAAGCCCGCCGCCGGCAGGCTCTTTTGGGTTTACGGCCCCAACAAATCCGACATAACAATCATCGGCCTTGAGCCCCACCCCAACGACAAAAAAGACGCGTATCAAAAAATCACGCTTTCGGCAAAAAGCGGGAGAGAGGAATAAGACAAAAAGGCGGCCCTTCCCGCTTTGGGAAAGACCGCCATCTTAGGTCAATCAAGCAGCGTTCGCTAGAACGCGGCGAAACCGCTCGCAATAACGCTTACGGTCTTGCAAGCAACAATACGAGCGGCTAGTTGCTTGGCGCGTTGCGAACCACGCGGAAGCCAAGGTCGCCGCGGCGGTCGCTCGGCGAGATGCAGTTCCGGAAAGCAACCGAACAGAAGTTAGCGATATAGTTCCAGCCGCCGCCGCGCTGGGCATCCACGCAGTTCAGTTCATAGACGCAAAAAAATTGCAGGCGGATGTAAGGGCGTTTTTGAGGAAATAGACGTTACTTTTTAGTATTGCGGGTTTAGGTAAACGACCGATTCTGTGGTAGCATAAATTCCATATTTTGAAATCCACCCCATTATGACTTCATCGATTACATACCTCCCAGAAGTCGTTCCGTTCAGTCGCTCGGCCGCACTAAATGTGTAAACAAAATTTTCCACGAGCTCTGCATCAGAGAACGGAAGGATGTAGCACGTAGTCGTGTAGTCCCATACGGAGACCGCAAGGCAGAAGAAGCCTTTGGCGTAGTTTGGATTTTCATCCGGACTGTAAACCTGCACTATATACTTGTCAGTGCACGCTATTGTCTTGTTGTCCGAAGCGTGTGCAGATATTGGCCAAATAGTCGCTACAACAAAAAGTGCAAAAGCACAACAAATATAAATGACACATTTCTTTGTATTGTTCATACAATTCCCCCTTTCGGAAAAACATGGCTTATTATACCACTAAAAAACCAAATATACAACCTATTTTTTTCATAAATATGGCTTATCAAGATATTTTGATTATTGCAAATTGCCATTAAAATTTAATTTATAAAATTATGAAAGGCTCGGAAATACAAACGCGGCTAGCGCAAAACCTCAAAAGAATACGAAAGGCTCAAAAGCTCACTCAATTTGAACTGGCGGAAAAGGCTAAAGTTTCTGACGAAACAATCAAAAACATTGAGCTTTGCAAAACCTGGACAAGCGAAAAAACGCTTGCGCAACTTACTGACGCGCTAAAAATTGACATTCACGCTTTGTTTCTTCCCGTTCCTTCAACATTTGACAAAAAAGTTTCCGACGACAAAAAACAGATAAAAGCCAACATCGTGGAAAATCTTCGCCGCTTTGTTGAAACCAGCCTAAAAGAAATTGAAGCGGAATAAAATTCGCCGCCCTAGTCACTTCTAGACTTCCACAAAGCAATTTCCCCACTAGAATTTTTCCCCGGCCTATGCTACAATTCAGCCATGCCTCAAACCTTCTACCAAAGCGACACAGTTTTTACGGTAACTCAGCTTACAAACCTAATCAAGGACATGGTGGAAGGCTCGTTCCCCGAAATTGTTCTTGAGGGCGAAGTTTCAAACTACAGGCCCAGCTCAAGCGGCCACGTTTATTTTGTCATAAAGGACGCGGGAGCGCAAATCGCGGCTGTCATGTGGAAGGGAACGGCGGCGCGCTTGTCTTTCGCTCCCCGCGACGGAAACCTTGTTCGCGTAAAAGGAAAGCTCACCGTCTACCCCCAGCGCGGAAACTATCAAATCGTAATAAGCTCAATGGAATTGGCCGGAAGCGGAAACATCCTTTTGATGCTTGAGGAACGGAAGAAAAAACTCAACGCCGAAGGCCTCTTTGACGAAGCGCGAAAAAAGCCCCTTCCCGCCTTTCCTGACACAATCGGAGTTGTCACAAGCCCCACAGGCGCGGCCTTGCGCGACATCCTTCAAATCACCCGCAGGCGAAGCAAGTACGTCAACGTCATTTTGTTCCCGGCCATCGTGCAGGGCGACACTGCCGCCGCGAGCATAGCGCGGCAAATACAAACCGCCAACGACTTCAACATGTGCGACGTTTTGATTGTAGGCCGCGGCGGCGGATCCTTGGAAGACCTGCTTCCTTTTAGCGAAGAGATTGTCGTCCGCGCGGTGGCCGGCTCAAAGATTCCTGTAATAAGCGCGGTGGGCCACGAGATTGACTGGGCCATTTGCGACTTTGCCGCAGACAGGCGCGCTCCAACGCCCAGCGCCGCGGCCGAGCTTGCAGTTCCTGTATTGGACGACGTTCTGTATTATTTTGAGCAAAAGGAAGCGGAGTTTGAGACCGAAATAAAAAACCGTCTGCAAAAATTGCGCCTTATGGTTCAGGAATTTTCGCCGGAGAATTTGGAGCTTAAATTCCGTTCCATCGAGCAGCCCTTGCTGCAGCGCTTTGACTACGCCAAGGACGACTTGACAAGCAGCATGGAAGACAGAATCAAGGACGCGCGCCAAAAGCTTGAAAAGCAAATTTTGGTTTTGGAAAACGCCAACCCTTCGGCGCTCTTGCAGCGCGGATATTCGATGGTTCGCGACGCGGCCACAGGAAAAATCATCCGCTCGGCAGACGAGGTCGCTCAAGGCTCAAAAATAGAAATAGTTCCCGCCAAGGGAAAAATCATAGCCACGGTGGAGGAAGCCAGCGGCGACGCAAACGGTGGACAACCATAATGGAAAGACGCCGCATAAGCCGCAACATTCGCGCTCGCAAAACTCGCGCGAACAGCGGCAATGAATGGAGGTTTTATAAATGAAAAACTTTGAAGAAAACTTGGACAGGCTTGAGGAAATCAGCCGCTCGATAAAGGATCCCAACGTAAAGCTTGAGGACGCGCTCAGCGCCTTTGAAGAGGGAATCAAGCTTGCCAAGGGAATGGAAAAAGAAATCGACAAAATCGAAGGAAAAATCCAAGTCTTGATGAACCAGCCTGTGGCCAGCGCGGGCGACAGCCCCGAATTGGACTTGTTCAGCGGAGCGGACGAATCAAGCGGCTCGGCCGGAGCGCCAACATCGGGCCTAAGGCAGTAAGCGAAAAAAGCGCGCGGCATTTTTATGGCGGAAGAAAAAGAGCGGCGAAAAGTTAAAATCCTCAACGCGGAAACGGCGCGGAAAATCGCGGCCGGCGAAGTCATCGACCGCCCCGCTTCGATTGTCCGAGAGCTTTTGGACAACGCCGTTGACTCCGGCGCGACTGAAATCAACGTCGAAATCGAAGGCGGCGGCATAGACAAAATCCGCGTCCAGGACAACGGCTGCGGAATGAGCCGCGAAGACTTGGCGGTGGCCGCGCATCCGCACGCCACAAGCAAAATTTCAAGCGACACGGACTTATTGAACCTTACGACTCTTGGCTTTAGAGGCGAGGCTCTTGCCTCCATCGCCGCCGTGGCGCGCCTTACGATTTCTAGCGGCGAATGGAAGATGCGCTGCTCGATTACGGAAGACCATATAATTGAGCCGCGCTCTCCTATAGCGGGAACGGTCGTATCTTCCGAAAACTTGTTTGAAAATTTTCCGGCGCGCCGCCAGTTCCTAAAAAGGCCTGCAAGCGAAACAAAAATGTGCCGGCAAACTTTTTTGGAAAAAGCGCTGCCCCGCCCCGACATCGCCTTTAGGCTAAGCGTCGACGGCCAGCTTAGGAACGACTTTAGGGCCGGCCAATCCTTGCGCGAGCGCTTTTACGAGGCGCTTGGAATCCAGCAAAGCCCGGACTTGTTCTACGAAATAAAAGGAAGCGGATTTGGCTTTTCATTCAGCCTTGTTGTCGGAGACCCCTGCGTCGCGCGCCAGGACAGAAAGGACATTTACATTTACGTCAACGGCAGGCGGATCGCCGAATACTCTTTGGTTCAGGCGATTGAATACGGAACGCAAGGCTATTTTCCAAACGG
Organism: uncultured Treponema sp.; assembly: GCA_946411505.1. Classification (GTDB taxonomy): domain Bacteria; phylum Spirochaetota; class Spirochaetia; order Treponematales; family Treponemataceae; genus Treponema_D. The sequence goes on from CAMKEG010000001.1 coordinate 434,144, forward strand.
AACTCACCCAGCCGCCGCCCTTTTCGCTCAAGTACAGCCCGACATGGTTGACTTTAACATTCACCCGGCAAAAAAAGAGGCGCGCTTTAAGGACATCGCGGGCCTGCACCACGGCGTAAGCTCCGCGCTGCGAGAGTTTTTTAGGGCGCTAAGCGTCAGGCAAATGAAATCCGGCCTTGACGGAACGGAAGAAGAGCGGCAAAACGCTTTTTCTTTTAGCCAAGAATCTTTTGAAAGGCCTAAAAGCGCGGCCTCGCTTTCCGACTTGGCCGACCTTGCAGGAGAAGGGGCAAGCCCCGCCGCTTCCTGGGCTACCCAAAAGCTCACGGGCGCCGCTTCTCCGCTAGGAACGCAATCGCCCGCGCCGCAATCATACGCAAGCCCAAAAAGCGCAGGGCTTTCGGGAGCCGCGCAGTCTTGGTCTTCCGGCCAATCGCCCACCGCGCGGTCTTGGCCAAGCGGCGCGCTTCCTTCCTACGGAGCGGGACGCGCGCCCCGCATCTCCGAGCGGCCGCAAAACCTGCGCGTCGCAAGCCCCGCCTTTTCGGCCGGCCAAAATATTGCGGACGCGGCCGCTTCCTGGTCTTACGACAAATCCGCGGCGCCTTCCGCCGGCCAGCAAGCTTATGAAAGCCCAAAAAGCGCGGCCGCCTCTTGGGCTTCCGAGCAATCCTCGGACGCGGCGGGCTTTAAATACATCGGCCGCGCGCTGGGAACTTTCATCATCGTGGAAAAAAACAAGGCGCTTTACTTTGTGGACCAGCACGCCGCGCACGAGCGCTATTTGTTCGACAAAATAATGGACGGCCAAACGCAAAGGCAGCCGCTCCTGGTTCCGGAAAAAATCGAGCTTGAAAGCGAGGCCGATGACCAATACATGGCTTCAATCGCGGATGAATTAAAGCGCTACGGCTTTGAATGCGAGCGTACCGGCGACGCGCGATGGGCTTTCAGCTCGTTCAACTCCCTGTGGAAGGGCGGCATAATCGAGCTTAAAAAATTGATTTTTGAAAAGCGGATCGAGCCAAAAGAATTGATAAGAAAAATCGCCGCGATGGCCGCCTGCCGTTCCGCCGTAAAAGACGGAGACGTGATAGACGACGCGGCTGCGGTTGACTTGGTCAAAAAGGCCTTCGCCCTCCCCGACCCCCACTGCCCCCACGGCCGCCCCTGCTGGACGGTCGTGACAAAGGACAAACTGTTCGAGCTTGTAAAGCGAACCTAGCGCTCGTTTGAGGAAACCGACGTGGCCGCCAAAAGCTTGTCCACTTCCGCCTTTTTGTAAGTGGGATTTTTTTGCTGCAAAATCTTAAGGTAGCTTTCGGCGCTGGCCAAGTCCTTCAAGGCGATGAAAACTTTTGAAAGCTCTATGTAAGTGTCAAAGTTGTTCGGCTCCGAATTAAGGATGTCCAAATAGCAAGTCTTGGCGTTCTCAAGCTCGCCCGCTTCGGCGTAGCACTTGCCCAAATTAAAGCGGACAGTCTGGTCCTTGGGGCTTCTTTTTAGAGCCTTTTGAAAATATGTTATGGCGTTGGCGTAATCCTTCTTGGCAAGGAAGGCGCTTCCCAAATTGTTCTCAAGCTCAAAGCTCGCCTCAACCTTGTAGGCGTCAAGGAAAAAGGCCAGGGCCATGTCCGCGTCTGGCGGATTCATCGCCATGAACATAACGCCAAGGTTGGTCTTAGTCTTTGCGTTGTCGGGATCCAAGGCCAAAACTTCCTTGTACAGAGCTATCGCCTGCTCCTCCTTTTTCATCGCGTCTTCAATCAAGCCGTAATTGTAAATGACGTCAGCCTTTGACTTGTCGTTTTTAACCGCGTCCTTTTGGTCATAGGAAAGCTTGGCGTACTTTTCCGCGTCGGCGTATTTTTTTTGCTGGTAAAGGGAAAGCGCCAAGTTGTAGTATGTGACGGGGTCTTTTTCGCCGGGCTGCAAAAGCGCCACGGCCTTTCTGTGGCAGCTTTCCGCCTTTGCGTATTGGCCCATGCTTGAATAAACCACGCCGCATTCGTTCAAGGCCGAGCGGTTGACCGGATCCAAGGAAATGACTTGGTTGTAGCAATCGACGGCGCCCTTGTGGTCTTGGTAGGCGTCCTGCAAAAGCCTGGCCTCCTCCAAGTAAGCCTTTGAGTTTTGCGGGTTGACCGTGTGGGCGCTTCTAAAGGCGGACAAGGCCGCCTTGTTTTGCTTCAAGCGCTTCAAGGTCATTCCCAAATTGTAATGGGCCGGATCAAAATTCCTGTTGTATTTTACGGACGACTCAAACGAAGAGCGAGCGGCGGCGAAATTTTTCAGCCGGTACTGGGCGCGGCCCAACTGGTAGTAGTACATGTAATTGTCGGGGTCGTTCTTGACAGCCTCCTCCAATTCCTTGGCGGCCTTTTCCCACTGGTTCGTGTCCTGGTAGTTCATTCCCAAAATGTAGTGGCTCACAGGGTCGCTCGGATTGACGGAGAGGGACTTGTTCACGTAGTTTATCACAGCCTTGTTGAGCTTTTCCTTCCTTGCGGGATCCTTTTCGTTGACGGAGGCCTCGTACAAGGCGCTGGCCACCTCGCTGTACTTGGACGCGGAAAAGGCCGGCTCGCCCTCGGAAAGCGGAAGCTGCGACACGGCGTTGTTAAAGTTGCTCAAGGCGCTGTCGATGTTGCCTGTGTTCAAGTCCGCCTTTCCGGCCAAAATCTTTTCGTTTATGCCGCTTATCTTTGACTTTAAGGCCGCGCTCTTTTGGGCAAGCTCGGCTTCCTTGGCCTTTCTCTCGCTCTCCTCTTTTTTCTTGAGCTCCTCGGCGGCCTTTTTCTCGGCGGCAGCCTCGGCGCGCTGGGCGTCCTGGCTCTGCCGCTGTCGCTCCAGCAGCTCGTTTATCATTTGCTGGCTTCTTTCGTTTTGTTCCCTAAGCGCGTTGGTGATTTCGTCAGTGTCTATGTTTATGTTGTAGGAAGAGTCTCCCGGCTGGACGACAATGTTTTGCGCGGCCGAGGCGTCGCTTTCCTTTTTTTGCTGAATCGCCCGGTCCAAAAGTTTGTCGGCTTCCTCGTCGTCGGGATTGGAAATCAAAAGGCCGTTCAACAAGTCCATCGCCTTGTCGTACTGGCCCTTGTCCAAATACTTTTGGGCCAGCGCCAGGGTGTTGTTCCTAGCGGAGGCCGAAGGCCTTTTGGAGCCGTTGACGCCGGAAATCGCGGAAAACATTCCCCGTCCCGCAAAAAAGAGCAGAAGCAAGGCCAAGAGGGCCGCGGCGGAAAGCAGAACAATCCTTTTCTTTTTGGAATCGTCCTTTCTGTCGTCCATTGGGAACGGAAGCGCGCCGCTCTCTCCGTAAAATTCGTCCTCGCTTTTTGACACGGTCCGGGCCTTAACTCCAGTCCGCGCCCTTGTCGAAGCCGTCCTTGACGCGCCGGCGCTTTTCGCGGACGCCGTCGCTTTTGAGTTTGCAGCCTTTTTTGCTTTTGAAGGCGACTCGCTCTTTTTAGCCGGAGCCTTCGCCTTCGCGCTTTCAGTCTTTTTGTTTGCGGCCATATTTCCTCCCAGTAAAATTTTTTCAATCAATGTCCGAGTCGTATTCGTATTTAAGGGACTCTTCCGCGTCCGCGCTCATGTTGGTGGTGTCGCCCGCGTCGCGCAAGGAGCCGGCGATGTCCTCAAGCATCTTTTTTCGCCTTTCCTCTTCCTCGGCGCGCTTTTTGGCGGCAAGACGCTCTTCCTCAAGGCGTCTTGCCAGCTCCCTGCGCTCGGCCTCCTCCTTTTCGCGGGCCAAGCGCTCTTCCTCCGCCTTTATGCGGGCGGCCTCTTCGGCTGCCAAGCGCTCACGTTCCGCGCGGGCGGAAAGCTCCCCTTCTATCAGCGCCAAAAGCTTTTCAATCTGGGGCCTTTGCTCGTCCTCGGGCTTCAAAACCAAAAAGCGCTTGTAGTCCGCCGCCGCCTCCAAAAGCTTGTCCAGCTTAAGCTCGACTCCGGCCTTGTTAAGGACGGGCTCGGCGTAAGTCGGGTCGGCGACGGAAGCCATCGAGTAGGCGTCCAAGGCCTCCTGCCACTTTTTCATGGCAAAATACGAGTTTCCCATGTTAAAATAGAGAAGTTTCTTATTTGTGCCCGACGCGCTTGTTCCTTTTTTAAAGGCCTCGACGGACTTTTCGTAGTTTCCTATTTGATAGTAGGCCAAGCCCAAATAATTGTATTCCTGGGGAAGCGGATTTCCGGAAGCGATGTCAGCCTCCAAAAAGGCTATGGCCTCGGCGCTTTTGTTCCGCTCAAAAAGGGAGCAGCCCTCGTTGGAATTTTGCGCGAAGGCCGCGGCGCAAAAGGCAAGAAAAAAAATTATGGCCGCAAATGTCTTGAGTTTTATTCTCATATGTGTCATAATCGCATAAATTGACAGATTTTTCAAGGGAACAAGCCATTTGTTAGGAGAGTAATTTTATGGAAGTGGCGCAATTAGTTGGTATCATACTTTTAGGCGCGGTGGTCGTCCTGCTTCTTATATTTGTGGTGAAGAACGTGGCCGCCCCAAAAAAAGTTGAAGGCGTCCAGCGCTATTTAAAGCAAGGAAAGACGCAGTCGGCCATAAAGCTGGCCAAAGCGATTCTCCAAAAAGACCCAAAGGACTATTTGGCCCACTATTACTTGGGCAAGGCTTACTTGGCCGACAACAAGAACGAGCTGGCCTTGATGGAGCTTAAATACGTCGACCAAAACGGCATCTTCGACAACCGCCTGCCGGAGCAGCAGTTCCGAAAGGCCATCGCTTCCCTTTACACAAAATTCAACCAGCAGGAAGACGCGCTCAAGCAATACCTGCTATTGACAAAGCTTGAGCCCACCGTGGCCGACAACTATTTCCAGGTCGCGCAAATTTACGACAACAACAACCACCCCGACATGGCCCTTGGCTTTTACGACAAGACGCTCAAATTCGACAAAAAGAACGTCAAGGCCCACGCCGCGATGGGCCTTTTGCTCTACCGCGCCAAGCAGGTCAACGAGGCCAAGCGCGAAATAGAGATGGCCATCCGCCTTTCCCCCGAAACGTTCTCAACCTACTATTACCAAGGAAAAATTCTCAAGGACTCCAAGGACTACCCCGGAGCCATCCGCTCGTTTGAAAAGGCGCAGCGCGACCCCCAGTACAGGCAAAAGGCCTTGATTGAAAGCGGCTCCTGCTACATGATGGGAAACAGCGTGGACAACGCGATGAACTGCTACGAAAGGGCCATCAGCGCCGACAAGGAGGGAAAGAACCCCGAAACCTTGTACGCCCGCTACTTTCTGGCCGCCTGCTTCGAGAAAAACCATAAAATAGAAAAGGCCATCGAGCAATGGCAAAAAATCGCGGCCCGGCAAAAGAATTTCCGCGACGTGGGCCAAAAGCTGGCCGAATACAAGGACTTGCAGGCCAACGACTCCCTAAAGGAATACCTCACCTCAAGCGAGACGGAATTTTTGGAAATATGCAAAAACGCCTGCGTAAAGGGAATGGGATTCCAGCCCCAGCAATGCGAGCAAAAAAAATGGGGCTGCCAAATCATCGCCACGGAAGGAGCCAACGCCGACTGGCGTTCGGTCAGAAAGCAGTCCTACCTGCTCTACTTTTACCGCGAGTCCAATCCTATCGAGGACTCGGCCACGCTCAAGGCCATCGACGAGCTTAAGAGCAAGGCCTGCACAAAGGCTTTCGTGCTTTCAAGCTCCGGCTTCACCCACACGGCAAAAAAGGCCGCGGAAAACCGTCCGGTCGAGATGTTCGGAAAAGAGCAGCTTGAAAAGATTTTGGAAAAAGCCTCGTAAATATGAAAATACTCTGCGTTTCCGATGAAGTGGATCCATTCATTTACAACCCCGCCGTCAAGCAGCTTTTCGGAGACGTTGGCGCCGTCCTCTGCGCCGGCGACCTTCCGATGGATTACATAGACTTCATCGTGTCAACGCTCAACAAGCCCACATACTTTGTCTTCGGCAACCACAACCTTTCGGAATACAAATATTACGCCAGCGAATTCCGCTCCGACTCCCTTTCGGACCAGAACTCAATGGAGGCCCAGGCGTCAAGGGGCCACGGCGCCTCATACCTGGGCTTCAAGTGCGTCGCCAGCGAAATAACGATTGAGGACCCAAAGACAAAGAAAAAGCGGCCCCTTTTGATAGCCGGCGCCCCGGGCTCCATCGACTACAACCACGGCCAATGCCAGTTTACGGAAAGCCAGATGAAGTGGAAGCTTTTGTCGATGGCGCCCAGCCTTATGATGAACAAGCTGCGCTACGGAAGCTACCTGGACATTTTTTTGACGCACGCAAGCCCAAGGCGCATTCACGACAAGGAAGACCCCTGCCACAAGGGCTTTGAGTGCTTCCACGACTTTTTGAAGAAATATGAGCCGCGATACATGGTTCACGGCCATATCCACCTATACAACCAAAACGAAGAGAGGGTCGGCTTGTACTACAACACTACGGTAGTCAACGCGTACAGCCACCACGTGATAGAAATATAATTATGGCGGACATAGGAATAGCGACAAAATCAGAGGAAGACTTCTCAAAAGTAAGGAACAAGGCCTTGGTCAACAGCCTTCAGCACTTTTTGTCTCCGGAGGAGACCCAGCTGATTTCCTTGAACGACATAAAGGAAATGCTCCACCCCGACAACGAAGTCTACGTCGGAATGAAAACAGTTCCCGTGGAAAACATAATCGGAAGCGAAGGCCGCTACAACGACTTCGACAACCTCTTCTTTCCCAAGCACTCGCACCTAAAGAACCGCTGGCTCAACATCGACAAGGCCTACATGAAGGGCGTGATTCTTCCGGCCGTGACCTTGTACGAAATCGGCGGCGTTTACTTTGTGCGCGACGGAAACCACCGCGTCTCGGTGGCAAAGGCGCGGGGCGTGGAATTCATCGACGCGGAGGTCACCAGCCTTCGCACGGAAATCCGCCTTAAGCCCGGAAAGTCGATGGACACAATCATAAAGCAAATCATCGCCTACGAAAAAAGGCTCTTCTACGCAAAGACAAATTACGGCGACATAACGGGCGACTGGAGCCTGGACTTCACCGCGACCGGCCAGTACGACGTGATTTACAACCACATCTTGACCCACAAGTATTACATCAACTTGAACCAAGTAGAAGAAATTTCCATGACGGACGCGATAATGTCCTGGCGCAACACAGTCTACATGCCGGTGGTCAACACAATCATCCAGCACAAAATAATGAGAAAATTCAAGCGCAGGACGGTCTCCGACCTTTACGTCTGGCTGATAAAGTATTGGGACGAACTAAAGAAGGCCCTTGGCGAGGATTTGCCGCTCGACGACGTCTTGGAGGACTTCACCCACAATTATTCGGAAAGCCTCCTCGCCAAAATAAAAAACAACTTGAAAAAAGTATTGTTAAAACGCTCCAAAGCGAAAAAAATTTGACCTAAAAAAAAAATTTTCTTGACCATTTTACTATTCTTGTGTTACAATTATAGAAACTAAAATTTGTGGAGAAGCCATTTTGCAGCCTGTTGACAAATTTGCATACATACCTCTGTACGCTGCCACGGCGTTGATCGCGGCCACGATTGTGTTCCTCGCCATATCCGCGGCGAGAAAGACGTCAAAGGTAAGCTTTGTGTTCTTTCTTTCGCTTTTGTGCGTCATGGGCGGAGCCTTGTTCACGGCCGCGCGTCCCAACGTCATCTTCTTTTCGTTCTCTTTGGCGGCGGCGGCCCTGCTGGTCCTGCCCTACGCGGCGATAAAAGCCTTTTCAAGCTCTGACGGAAGCGAGGACGAGGACGACGGAAAGCCCGGCGCCATAAGCGGCGGCAAGCGCTACAACGTCGTCTACGAGGACATAGACCGCTCGCTCCTTGACGTTCAAAAGGAACTTTTGGGCCGCGCCTCGGAATCGATTTCCGCGCCCGGCGCCATCGACACAATCTTGGAATACTACGCCAAGCAAATAATAGAATACACGCACGCGGACGGCTCCATGGCCCTTCTCTTGGACGACTTTGACGACGTCATTTCGGTCAAGCATTTGGAAGGCTCCTTCGTTCCGCCATACTTGCTGCCGGAAAACATTCCGCACAAGCAAAACCGCGTGGACATGAGCATGAAGTACGCCCAGTTCCCCCTCAAGGGAAACATCTTCGGCGAGATTGTCTCCGGCTCAAAGGCGGAATTGATAAACGAGCCGCTAAAGGACGAGCGCATCGTCCAAAACGAAAAGGAAGACTTCCTAAAATGCGGCTCGTACATCTTCGTTCCCCTCATCGCGCAGTCGCAGACAATCGGCGAAATCGCCCTAAGCCGCAACTTTGGAAACGAGCCTTTCAGCGACAAGGACTTTGACGTCGCCAAAAAGCTGGCCGACATCATGGCCTTGGGAATCCGCTTGATTACAATCCACAACGACATGATCGAGCGGAGCAACGACGAAAAGGAAGACGAAATCGCGTCAAGAATACAAAAGTCGCTCTTGCCCGCGAAGCTTCCGCTTTTGCCGGGAATCACAAACGGCGCCTTCTTCTCAAGCGCGGAGTCGATTTGCGGCGACTACTACGATTTGCTCGTCGCGCGCAAGGACCGCATAGCCTTTGTGCTTGGCGACGTCACCGGAAAAAACTTGACCTCGCTTGTAATAATGATTCAAATCCGCGCGATGCTGCGCTTGGTCATCAACACGCCGCAAAGCCCGGCCACGATTCTAGGCTGGACCAACAGGGGCTTGTTCAGCGAGGCGGACAAAGACCACTTTGCCAGCATATCGCTCATATTCTACGACAGCGTCGCCAAGAAGTTCGCCTACTCTTCCGGCGGAACAAACCCGATTTACGTTTACCGGGCCAAGGACCAGTCGTTCACAAAGATTTCCGACGACAGCATGCCGATTGGAATGGAAAAGGAAACCGTTTACGCGGACAAGGAGCTTGAATGCGAAAGCGGCGACATCATCGTAACTTGTTCAGACGGCTTGATTGAGGCGCTTAACCTTGACGGAAAGCAGTATTCAGTCAGCCGCCTTGAAAAGATTATAAAAGAAAATCATGCTTTGGCGGGCAAGGAAATTGCCAAGCGCGTCCAAGATGATGTAAAAAATTTCTGCGGAAGCGCCGTCCAGCACGACGACCAGACGCTTTTAGCAATTAAAATCCAGTAGGAGGAAGGAGCTCTGTTATGGAACTGAAAATACGTAAAAATGGAGACGTTTATATCATCGACGTCAACGGGGAAATGGATTTGTACAACTCATACAAGCTCAAAGAGTTGGTGATGAAAATGCTCGAAAAGAACGTCAAGTTCTTTGTCATCAATTTGGAGCAAGTTGACTACATCGACTCGTCTGGAATTGGAGCGCTGATTTACATTTGCTCCACAATCAAGAAGATGAACTTGAAGCTTGCCATCGCCAGCGTTCACGGTTCGGTAAAAAAAGTTATCGAATTGACAAAGTTGATGGGCTACTTCCCGATGGCCAACAGCGTTGAAGAAGCGCTTTTGATGGTCAAAGATTAAATTTCAATTCATCACACAAAAAGGAGTATACAAAATGGCAGAAGAAACATTGAAATTATTGCGCTCAGACGACAATGACCCTTTGTTCGACAAGACAAATATGCTCAAGAAGGAATTTCCTTCAGACTTCAGGCAGATTCGCTACTTCACTCTTTTGATTGTCCAGGCCGCCCCCGCGGAAATTAAGGACGTGAACCTTTTGGAGCAGCAGATTTCAGAGGTAATCAAGAACGCCGTAAAGCACGGAAACCAGTGCGACGTAAACAAGAAAGTCACAGTTTGGTATTCGTTCAGCCCGACGCACGCCCACCTCATCGTCCAGGACGAAGGCGAAGGATTCAAGGACTTGGAAAAGTGGAACGAGTTCAACAAAAAGCGCGTCGAAGCCCTTCACGAGCAGAACTTTGAAATGCTTTCAAACTTCGTTTCATTCCGCACAAAGCAGTCCGACGACCAGGACGGCGGAAACGCCTTGTTCGCGGCCCTTGAGTATTGGGACGGCGGCTTTGTCTACAACGGAAAGCGCAACGCGGTGGCCATGCTCAAGCGCTACCAGCAAAAGCATCACGGAATCAACGCCAACTAATTTTGGCTAAAACAATCGGAGGAATAAAATGGCAAAGAAAGGATTCAACATTTCGATTTATTTGATTGGCATGGCCGTTACCGTAGTGGGCTTTTGCCTGCCGATGTTCAAGATTTTTGGCGGCAACAGCAAAAACGGCTTTGGCTTCATCAACTTTGACAACTCAAGCTTTGTGACAATCGGAGCCCTTCTTATCATCGCGGGAGCCATCGCGGGCGTCGCGCTTTCATTGTTGGGAATGCAGCAGTTTGAATGGCTGGCCTGGGCGGTAAGCGTCGTAGGCGGAATCGTTTTGGTAGTTGGCTTCAACGACAACGCCATTTACAAGGCCATCGGCAAAAACTTGCTCAAAAACTCGACAATCGGAATGTGGATGATTGCCGCCGGTTGGATTGTAGCCGCCGTCGGAAAAGTTTTGAAGAAGTAGCCACGTGTCAAGGCGCGCTTCGCTTAAAGCCTTGACACGTTCCTTTTGCGGCGCGAATAAAATTATCGCGCCGCAATAATTATAACTTTTTTTACAACAAAAAAACCGCTCGCAAAGAGCGGTTTTTTTGTTTGTGCTGGAGATGGGGGGATTCGAACCCCCGTCCGAATGCGCAAATCAAGCGCGTCTACAGGCTTAGCCAAGCGAGGCATTTGTCGGGAAAAGGTAGCGGCATGGCAGGCGTCTTTTCCGTATTCCGTCTAAAAGTCCCAACCGCCCGGCGAAAATGGCGGCCAGCAAGTCCCTGTCAGCAACAGAAATTCCTTCCGCTAGGAACAGCGCGAAAAGATTTCCGGCTCTTTAAGCCGCGACTTACGCCGCGAGAGCTAACTGTTCGTTTTCAGACTCTTCGTCTTCTCTACGTTTGGCAGTTATAAGTTTTGTCAGTTTGGGGAACCTTCACTCCCGCCTGCAACACAAGCTTTAACGCAACCGTCGAAACCGGCGCACCCCCTTGTTTGCTATTTTTAAATTAATGACAAAAACGGAATTTGTCAAGCGCAAAGCGCAAAAAAAAAGCGCCGGCATCGCGGCGCTTTTTGGCTTATAAAAGTTTATCGCTTTATCGCTCGTTGATGTAGGCGGAAGACGCCGCGCTTGAAGCGCTTCCTCTTCCAACCTTGACAAAGGCGTCCTTAAAGCCGTATGACCGGAAGCGCTCCAAAACCACGCCGTATTCGTCAACGTTCAAGGGGCCGACCAAAACCGGCGACTTGGCGCCCTGCTGGACGACCGTAATCGGGTACAAGTCGGAATACTTGTTCGCGATTTGCTCGACGTTTTCGGAGGACTTGTAGACCGCGATTTGCACGTAATACTTTTGGTCGGCCAAGTCGCCGTATCCGTTTACGTAAGCCACGCCGGACGATTTTACGACGGCGGGCGCGGGAACGGGAGCGTCAATATCCGGGCTGGAAATCGCGGCGACCTCTTCTTTTTCCGATTCCGTTTCCGCGGCTTCCGGAGCCTTTGATTTCGAGGGAACCAAGACAATCGCGTCAAACTCGTCCAGCGGCTCGTCAATGACTGTGTCTTCTATAATGTCGTCGTCAGCGTCGCTCTCTTCGGCAGCGGCCAATTCGTCAACGACCAACTCCTCTTTGGCGGGGCTTTCGGCCAAGCCGTCCTCAACAATGTCGTCCTCAACGATTTCTTCGACAACTTCCGTCTCAGGCTCAGCCTCGGCCTCGGCGACGGCCTCCTCCTCAAGCTTGGACTCGGCGGAGTCAAAGGCCTTGTCGGCGACATTTTCCTCGGCCTTTTCAACGGCCGCGGCTACGGCGTCTTCAACAGGAACGTTGTTTTCGATGGCCTCTTCGACAACTTGCTCGACGGTCTTTTCCTCGGCAGGAGCCAGGCCGTCGTTTGTCAAAACCGCGCTTCCGCTGACAACTTCGTCGGCGGCGCCGTTGCGCTTGGTAAGCTTTACCAAATTGTTTGAGTTTTTCTTGATGTTAAGGGACTCGGCGGCCTCTGGAGAAAGCAAGACTGCGACGCCGTCCGACGGATCCAAGGAGCCGATTACAAGTATTTCAACGCGCTCGCCGTTGGCGGGATTTGTAACGCTGATGGAATCTCCCGGCAAATAGCCCACGGTCTTGGCGAAAAGTCCGCGAGGGAACACGCCCTCGTCCGCGACAACCGCGCGGCCGTCAAGCGAAGGACTTTCGGACGTGAACCAAAGCCCCGCCGCCAACACCAATCCAATTACTAAAAGAATCTTTTTCATATCGCGCCACCCCTTTCGGCGATTTCCGCCTGAATTTTTTTCGCTATGTCTTCGGCGAAGTCTTCAACTCCGCTTCTGTTATTGTTCAAGTCCGTCAAAGACGGAGGAGTAAATTTTCCTTTGGCAATCGCCGCGTCGTCCTTCAAGGAAACGATTTCCATGTCGGCGCTCTTGATGTTGCTAAGCAAGATTGCCGTAGGATTCGCGGAATCAAGGACGGAATAATTAAGGTCCAGCTTTACGAACAAGTCCATGCAGCCGATTCTGGCCTCCATCATCGAGCGCCTTAAATCAGTTTTTTCTTTGACGGCGTCGTCTTTGGAAACCAAAATTGAGTTGTTGGACACAATCATTCCCCGGTCAAAAAAATGGTCAAGGATTGTTTGTTCCACAACAAACGACGAGTCAAAAACTTGGTCGCCGGGCGTATTCCTTTGAACCACTTGCAAAGAAAAGCTCTTGGCGTTGGCGGCAAAAAGTGAAAATGTCAAAGCCGCGGCAAGCAAAGCCTTTTTCATCTCGTTCTTACTATACTCCTCTTTTTGTAATATCGGAATTTTTTACTTGAACATTAGCGAAAAGAATGTTACAATTACAAGCGGTGGGAAAAAATTGAATCGCAGTGAAACTAAGCTCTACATTATAGGCGCGGGCTTTGCCGGCCAAATGATTGCCGACGACATAAAGAGAAAAAAAATTTTCGGAAAAGTCACGGCCTTTTTGGACGACGACAAAAACCTGATTGGAACTGACATCGACGGAATTCCTGTGCTCGGCCCGATTGACGACATCGCGCTTGTGTTGAGCCCCGCGCCGACGGACAAGGCCATCATCGCCATTCCCACCGCGAGCGTGGAACGAATCCGCGCCATTTACGAGAGCCTAAAAAAAAGCGGCTTTGAAAAAATAAAAATTCTTCCGGCGATAAGCCAAGTGGTCAACGAAACGGCGCGCTTGGTTCAGGCGCGCGAAATTGACCCCCTGGACATTTTGGGCCGCACTCCGGTCACGATTTCATTGAAGGAAAGCCTTGCCTACCTTCGCGGAAAGCGCGTCTTGATTACCGGCGCCGGCGGCTCGATTGGCTCGGAATTGAGCAGGCAGCTTTTGAGCGGCGGAGCCGAGCGCCTTTACCTTTTTGGACACGGCGAAAATTCAATCTATCAAATAGACCGGGAGCTGCGCCTTTTGCAGCAAGAAGGCGTCGGCGAGGCGGCGTCAATCGTTCCCATCATCGGCGACATGAAGGACAGGGAATACATTCGCTACATCATAAAGCAGACAAAGTGCGACGCGATTTTCCATTGCGCCGCCTACAAGCACGTTCCGATGATGGAAGAAAATCCCGTGGCCGCCGTGGAGAACAACGTTTTTGGAACCAAGAACCTCTTGGACGCCGCGCTTGAATTCAACGTAAAAAAGTTTGTCTTGATTTCAACGGACAAGGCCGTCCAGCCTGTAAGCGTTTACGGCGCGTCAAAATATCTTTGCGAAAAGCTTCTTTTGCAGGCGTCCGAAAAAGCGAAGAAAAGCCAATCGTTTATGTTCGCGCGCTTTGGAAACGTTTTGGGCTCGCGCGGCTCGATACTGCCGCTTTTTATGGAACAAATAAAAAACGGCGGCCCGGTCACGGTAACCGACCCGCAAATGGAGCGCTACTTCATGACGATACCGGAAGCCTGTTCCTTGGTTTTGCAAATCGGCGGCGTAGGAGTCAACGGAGAGTCATATCTTTTGGACATGGGCGAGCCGATTAAAATCAAGGACTTGGCCGAGCAAATCATAAAGTTTTCGGGCCTTGAAGTCGGAAAGGACATTGAGATTAAGTACACGGGCGCCAGAAAGGGCGAGCGGCTTACAGAGCCTCTTTGGCTTGAGGAAGAGAATCCGGAGCCGACGTCCTTTCCAAAAGTTTTGCGCTTGGAAAACGCCGCTCTAAAAGGTTTTTCGCTTGACGAGACTTTGGAAAAGCTAAAGGAAGTATGCTTCGCGAAAGACGGCGAGGCGGACTTTAAGGTTTACAGGAATTCGGAAAAGCTGAAAAGCATTCTAAGCGACGCCATTCCTTCGTTAAAGGAATTTTACGAAAAGCAAGGGCAAAGGTGAATTAAATGGAAGGCAAAAATTCATTAAAAGTTCCGTTTTCAAGGCCTTCAATTTCGAAGGAAGAGCTTGAGGGCGTTACGGAAGTATTGCGCTCGGGCTGGCTTACGACAGGAAAGCACGCGCTTGCCTTTGAAAAAGAATTTTCAAGCTTTGTGAACGGCATTGGCGGGGAAGTTGCGAAAAACAGAAAGGCGGCGGGTCTTGACGTAAACGACGCGATTAGCCTTGCGGTGAACAGCGCGACAAGCGGAATGACTTTGGCGATGGAAGCGTGCGGCGTAAAGCCGGGAACGGCGGTGATAACGACGCCCTACACTTTTGTTTCCACCGCCGCCTGCGCCAAGCATTTGGGCGCCGACGTATATTTTGCCGACATTGAAAAAGACTCGTATTCCATTGACGTTGACAAAGTTGAGGAGCTTTTGGCCGCCGACAAGAAAAAAAAGATTGTCGCCGTCGTTCCTGTGCACATAGCGGGAAACGTTTGCGACATGGAGCGTTTGGTAAAAGTGGCGCGCAAATACAAGGTCAAGGTAATCGAAGACGCGGCGCACGCTTTTCCGTCATTGACAAAACTAGGCTACGCGGGAACGATTTGCGACGCGGGCGTCTTTTCTTTTTACGTCACAAAGACGATGACGACAGCTGAAGGCGGAATGGTTTGCGTCCGCGACCCAAGGCTTGCCAAACGCATTGAAATAATGCGGATGCACGGAATGGACCGGACGACATGGGACAGGTACACAAGCCCGCGCGCAAGCTGGGAATACGACATCGTTGACTTGGGCTGGAAATTCAACTTGCCGGACTTGCTGGCGGTCCTTGGCCGCATCCAGCTAAGCCGCTCGCGCGATTTTTTTGAAAAGCGAAAAAAAATCGTCGGCCTTTACAACGAGGCTTTCTCAAAATTGGACTTTATCCAGTTGCCGCCTGACGGAGAGGGAAACGCCTGGCACTTGTACCTTGCGCGCCTTAATTTGGACAAGCTAAAAATCGACAGAAAGCAATTCGCGCTGGCCTTGCAAGAGGCCGGAATCGGAATTTCCGTGCACTTCATTCCCTTGTTCAACTTTAAGTATTGGAGAGGCCTTGATTCCAACTTTAGGGCAAAGAACTTTCCAAACGCGCAAAGGCAATACAAAAGAACGATAAGCCTGCCCCTCTGGCCCGACATGACCGAAAGCATGGCAAGGCAAGTGATTCGCGCGGTAAAAAAAATCGGAGAGGCCAACCATGCCTGAAAGACCTCAAACGCAAATCACAAAAAGCTACTACAGCGACTTGGAAAAGGACGGAATGATTTTTGCAAAAACCGTCCGTTCCACAAAAAAATCGGGCATCCTTAAGGGCGTCGAAATAAAAGATTTGCCGGAAGGCTATTTTTTAATCGACGCAAAAAACTTTCCGGGCCGCAATTCAATCGAAACGCTTGGAGTGACGGCCGAAATATTGTGCTCCGAAAAAATTTTGTACGAAGGTCAGCCAATAGCGATTTTGGCCGGCCCTGACAAAAAAGTTTTGGAAGAATTGGCCGCAAAAGCGAAGGTTGAAATTGAGGCCATGCCCGGCCCGGCGGAAAAAACCATTCTTTCGCAAAAGAAAATAATTTTGGGCGGCGGCCGTCAAAAAAACGTCCAAAAGTTTTTCAACAAGGCGGCCTTCAAGGTTCAGAACAAATGGACTTACAACCTTGACTCAACCGAGAGCAACGAGACAAACGGCGCGCTTTGCTTTTTTACAAAAGACACGCTCACAATAAACACGCCAACCCAATGGCCCAGCCACTTGATAAAAAACATCGCGGGCGTGTTTTCGATTCCAGAAGAAAAAATTTTAGTCAACAAGACCATTTCTTGCGAGCCCAGCGTCAACAGCCTTTGGGGCAACACCCTCTTGGCCTGCCAAACTTGCGCCGCCGTCTTGGTCTCAAAAAAGCCGGTGAAGCTTGTCTTGAGCCGCGAAGAGGACGACAATTTCATTTCAAACACCGGCGAAGTTTCAATCACGCACAAGACGGCCTTTGACAAAAACGGCTTGATTCAGGCGGCCACAATCGACATCGAGTTTGACGCGGGCGCCTTCAACCCGTTTGCCGAAGAAATCATCGACCGCCTTACAATCGCGAGCGTAAGCGTTTACAATTTCACGAACTTGGAAATCAACGCCGCCGCCCACAGCTCCCAAAAGCCGCCCGCGTCCACAAACATCGAGACAATCGACGCGCAAGCTTTTTTTGCCATCGAGCGGCAGCTTCAAAAGGCCGCCGACATAACGGGCATCGACCCCAGCGAACTTCGCATAATCAATTCAAAAATTCTTACAAAAGAAAGCTCAAAAATGCCCTTCAACCTTAGCGTCGAAAAGGCGCAAGAATCCCTAAACGCCATAATGGCGCAAAGCGACTTCAAGCGCAAATTCATATCCAACAAAATAAACAGCTCGTTCAAGTCGGACAACATAAAGTCGCGGGGAATCGGCCTTTCCGTCGCCTACGACGCGAGCGGATATTACGGAACAAGCATTTTTGAGTGCAACCAAAAAATGGAGGCCACATTCCAAAAGGACGGAAGCCTTGTAATCCACGCGATAACTCCGTCAAAGACAATACTTGAAATTTGGAAAAACGAGGCGGCGGAAATTCTCCAAATAGACCCAAAGATGGTGAAGGTAAATTCCGACTTTGACCTTAAGGACGACCCGCTCATTCCGGAAAACTTTTACTCAAACATTTCTATAATGACAAGCCTGCTAAAAAAATGCTGCCAAGGAATACAAACAAAAAGGTTCCGCTCGCCGCTTCCCATAACGGTGAGCAAGGCGATTACCAAAACGCAAATAAAGCAATGGAACAAAACCCGCTTTAAGGGGACGCCCTTCAACTCGACTTCCTTCATTGTCGTAGCCTTGGAGCTTACGATTGACGCGTGCGAGTTTAGGCCGGAAATAAAGAACATTTGGGTGGCCGTAAGCGCCGGCAAGATTTTGGCGGAAAAAGAGGCGGAGAACAAAATTAAATTTTCAATACAAAAAACGCTGGCGGAGCTTATAAAGAACGAGCGCCTCGCGGCAAAGAACATTTCAATCGCTTTTGTACAGTCCGAATTGGAGCCGTCGCAAATCGGCGGCCTTGTAAAAAAGGCGCTTCCGGCCGCCTTCGCCTCCGCCTTGTCGCAAGCGTTGAATTACGACATCCACTCCGTTCCGTTGAACGACTCTGACATATTCAAGGCGACGATGGAAGTCGCGGCTAAAGAAGCGGCGGCCAACAAGAAGGAAGGCGCGCAATGAAGCTTAACATAAACATCAACGAAGAAAACCTTTCAATACAAACGGATCCTGAAATTTCCCTGCTTGAACTTTTGAGGAACCAAAAACTTTTGAGCGTAAAATGCGGCTGCAAAAACCACAATTGCGGCTCCTGCGCGGTTTTGCTTGACGACGCGCCTGTCCTTACTTGCAAAATTCCGTGCGGAATATTGCGGAACGCAAAAATTGTCACGCTGGAACATTTTTCAAAAACGGCTGTCTATCAAGAAATAATGAAAGGCTTTGAAAAGGCCGGCATAACGCTTTGCGGCTACTGCAACTCCGGAAAAATATTCGCCGCCTACGAAGTGCTAAAAAGATATTCCAACCCAACCAGGGAGCAAGTGGAGGAGATTGTTTGCGACCTGCGCGAATGTTGCGTGGAAAACGACACGCTCATAAACGGAATGATATACGCGGCGCAAATTCATTTTGAAAAAGAAAGGCTGAAGAAAAATGGAAAGCAATAAGACAATTTTTTTAGCAAAGAACATAGCGGAGCTTCTCTATCAAATAAAAAATGTCATCGGCCTTGAAATCATCGGTGGCGCGACTTCAATTCCGGAACTTCCAGAAAAGGCCTTGAGCGCGCGCGACATAAGCGAGCTAAAGGCGATAAACATAAGGGAGCGCTTCATAGACTTTGGGCCTGCGGTTACGCTAAACGAAATCGTGAACGTCGGAAGGGAGCGCGTTCCGCAAATATTATACGAAGCCACAAAAAGCGTCGCCAACTATTTTATCAGGAACATGGCCACAATTGGAGGAAACATTTGCGCCTCCGTGTCAGCGCCAAAAGCCTTTAAGCGCACTCTTTACGCGCCCCTCTTGGCTTTGGGGGCCAGCCTTAAATTTAGGAACACGGAAAACCAAATGAGCGCGACGCTGCCCTTCTCCAAGTTTGAAGGCATTCCTGACAAAAGCGTCTTGGTCAACATAAGGGTTCCCGCCGACGATTGGGACGTTTCCATTTTCAGGCGGCTTGGCCCAAAGCGCGCGCTTGAAAACAACTCCGCGTCATTTTGCTTTTTGGCAAAAACGCAAGGAAACGTTTTGTCAAGCGTAAAGCTGACTTTCGCGGGGCCGATAGTGTTTCAGGACAACGAGCTGGAGACAAAGCTTTTGGGCGCCCGCCTTCCGCTGAACGAAAAGACAATACAAGACTTTACCTCGGCGGCGGCGGAAGCGTTTGACAAAGCGGCCGACGACGAGCTTTCAAATCCTTTGATGAAGGAAGGCTTTTTGCAGCTTACCAGATACAGTTTGAACCAGCTTACTTAATCAGCATGCAGTCGCCGTATGAGAAAAAGCGGTAGCGCTCGCGGACGGCCTCGTTGTAGGCGGCCAAAATGTTTTCGCGGCCGGCAAAGGCGGACACGAGCATTATAAGAGTGCTCTCTGGCGTATGGAAGTTTGTGAACATTTGGTCAACGACCTTGAACTTGTAGCCGGGATACATGAAGATGCTCGTGCCGCGGGTTCCCGCCGCCACTTGGCCAATGTCGTTTGCCGCCGACTCAAGCGTGCGCACGCTTGTGGTGCCTACGGCTAGGATTGGCCTGCCGTCCTTTTTTGCCTGGTTTATTTTGTCGGCGACGCAGGCCTCTATCGTGTAAAATTCCTGGTGCATTTTATGGTCTTCTATTTGGTCCTCGCGGACAGGCAAAAAAGTTCCCAAGCCTACGTGCAGGGTTACAAAGACGCGCTCGACGCCTTTTTGGCTTAGGCGGCCGAGCATTTCTTGGGTAAAATGGAGGCCGGCGGTAGGACAGGCGGCGCTTCCAGTTTTGTCGGCGTAAACATTTTGGTATCTCTCGCCGTCGCTCGCCTCGTCCTCGCGCTTAATGTAAGGAGGAAGCGGAATGTGGCCGTTCTTTTCAAACCAGTCTTCGGTTATAGTAAAATCAAATTTTAAAAGGCGGAATTCGCTCCCTGAGTTTTGAGGGTCGTCAAGGATTGTGGCGACAGAGCCGTCGGGGAATTGGTATCGCATTCCGGCCTTTTGCTTTTTGGCGTTCTTTACCATCGTGTTCCAAACACAGCCTTCGCCAAAGGCCGCCTGGTTAAGGAACATGAACTCAACCTCGCGGCCTGTCGTTTCCTTTACGCCAAAAAGGCGGGCGCGGCGCACGCGGCTGTTGTTAAAGACCATCAAAGTTCCGTCGTCTATAAGGCCGGGGAGGTCGTCCATTTTGTGGTGGGCGACCGCGCCGCTAGTACGCCCCAAAAGCATAAGGCGGTCCTGGCCGCGGACGGCGCTAGGCCTCTGCGCGATAAGTTCCGCCGGAAGGTCAAAGTAAAAGTCAGTTCGTTTCAAAACAAAGTTCCTTGGCCGCCCTTTTCCAAGCGCTCCTTGATTTCAAGGCCAAACTGCTTGTAGGCGCGCTCGGTGACGACGCGGCCCCTGGGCGTGCGCTGAATCAAGCCGCATTGAATCAAGTACGGTTCGTAGTAGTCTTCCAAAGTGTCTTGGCTTTCGCCTATGCTTATGGCAAGCGTTTCCGCTCCGACGGGGCCTCCGCCAAAATTGTTTATGATTGAAAGCAAAATCTCGCGGTCGTATTTTTCCAGGCCCAAGTCGTCTATTCCAAGCCGCTTTAGGCCGCTCTCCGCGATTTCCTTTGTAATCACGCCGCTTCCCTCAATCTGGGCAAAGTCCCGCATGCGGCGCAAGACGCGGTTTGCCACGCGGGGAGTTCCGCGCGAGCAGCTGGCCAAAAGAAGCGAGGCGTCGTCGTTGACCTGGACGTCCAAAATTTGCGCCGACCTTTTTATGATTAGCGACAATTCTTCCTTGGTGTAATAGTTAAAGCGCTGGACGATTCCAAAGCGGCTTATAAGGGGGCTTGAAACCATGCCCGCCTTAGTCGTCGCTCCTACAAGAGTGAATTTTGGAATCGGAATGCGGACCGTGCGCGCCGCCGCGCCTTGGCCGATTACCCAGTCCAGCTCGTAGTCTTCCATCGCGATGTAAAGCATTTCCTCGATGGCGGGCTTTAGGCGGTGGATTTCGTCGATGAAGAAAACCGTGCGCGGCGTGATTGTGGAAAGAATGCCCGCCAAATCTTTTGGCTTGTCCAAGGCGGGAGCGCTGGTAACCTTAAAGTCGGCGCCCAATTCGCGCGCGGTGATTTGCGCGAGCGTCGTCTTTCCCAAGCCCGGAGGCCCGATTAAAAAAAGGTGGTCAAGCGCCTCTTCCCTGTCGCGCGCGGCTTGTATGAAGACCGAGAGATTTTTCTTAATTTCTTCCTGCCCCAAAAATTCCTTTAAAAACTGGGGGCGAAGGCTTCCTTCCTGCGCGTCGTCGGGCAAAGGAACGCCCGCGCGGACAATGTCCTGGTATTCGTCGCTCATCGTTCAGCCTAAGCTATGCCAAGTCCACAAGCGCCTGGCGGAAAATCATTTCTTCCTTGCCGGAATGCGACTTTGAAGTGAACTCGGAATTTTCCATCAGCTGCTCGGTGATTCTGTCCACGACTTCAGTGACGTCGCGCTTGTCGTAGCCCATGTCGACCAATGAATTTATTACGTCCTGGAATTCCGCCTGCTCCGTGTGATGGGCCGACTTTGTGGAATCTTCCAGAGTGAGCTTTCCCTTTAGCGTGAGCATGATTTTTGCCGCGGTCTTTTTTCCGATGCCGGAAACCGCCTCAAGCGCTTCGGTGTTTCCGCCGTCCAGCGCCTCGACAAATTTTGAGATGCTGATGTTGCTGAGGATTTTTATCGCGCCCTTGGCGCCGACTCCTTCGACTTTAAGAAGGTCAAGGAAAACGTTCCTCTCCTCTTCCGTGGCAAAGCCGAACATTTTCATCATGTCTTCGCGGACATACATCCAAGTGAAGATTCTAGCCGTAGAGCCGATGTCGCCCAATTCTTCAATCGCGCTTGCGGGAACGTACAAATCCCATTCCCAACCGTTGACGTCAAGGTGAACGGTGTTGTGCGCCTTGTAGGTAATCACGCCTTTTAAACTGTTGAACATTCTTCTATTCTAGCGCAAAACGCCCCAACTTGCAAGATAAAAACAAAATTGCTTGCAAGGCCAAAAAGTCCGGCCTCGTTCTCGCAAGCCTGCCGGAAATTCTTGTATAATCCCCCATTATGCAATACAAATCATTCAAAATTCCCTGCGGGGAAAACGGCCGGGCGGAACAAAACTTGAACGCCTTTTTGTCGTCTCACAGAATCATAAGCGCCCAAAAAGAATTCTGCCAAGCGGAATGTTCTTGGTGCTTTTTGCTCGAATACGCCGACGATTCTTTTGCCGCAAAAAACGGCGGCAAAGTGGACTACATGAAAATTCTAAGCCAAGAAGAATTTTCGGTGTTCTCAAAGCTGCGCGAGCTGCGAAAGAAATTCGCGGCGGAAGAAAAAATTCCCGTATACGCCGTGTTCACCGACGAACAGCTTTCGCAAATAGTAAAGGCCAAGCCCGCCGACATTCAGCAAATGCAAAAAATCAGCGGAATCGGAAGCAGCAAGGCGCAAAAATACGGCGCGGCGTTTTTGGCGGCGCTAAACGGCCGGATTGCGGACTGCGGCGAAAATTCAACGGCGCAAGATGAAGCCGACATTTTTTAGCCAAATCAGCTCAATCCAAAACCTAAAGGAAGCCTACTACAAGGCAAGCCGCCGAAAGCGAAGCGCCAACAGCTACTTGTATTTTAGGAAAAACGCGGAGGTCAATGTCCTAAAATTGCAAGAGCGTTTGGCGGGCGGAACTTGGGAATGCGGACGCTACAAACAGTTCAAGATTTTTGAGCCAAAGGAACGGTTGATTACCGCCGCTCCGTTTGAAGACAGAATCGTCCACCACGCGATTGTGAACGTCTTGGAACCGTTGTTCGAGCGGCAATTTATTTTTCACACTTACGCTTGCAGAAAGCAAAAGGGAACCCACGCGGCGATCCGCTACGCCCAAACTTTTTGCAAAAAAGGAATCTACTTTTTAAAGCTGGACGTGAGAAAATATTTTGACACGATTGACCACAAGATTTTAAAAGAGCGCCTGCGCAGGCTGACCAACGAATCGCGGGTCAACGATTTGCTCAACAAAATAATCGACTCCTACACATCGGCGCGGGCAGATGAGCTTGGCGTTAAAAAAGGCATCCCCATCGGAAACCTTACAAGCCAGTTTTTCGCCAACCTTTACCTTTCGGATGCGGACCACTATGTTTTGGAAGTCCTAAAGGCAGACGGCTACACGCGCTATATGGACGACATGTTAGTGTTCAACAAGGACTACAAGCATTTAAAAAATGTTCATAAAAAGCTTGCCGCCTATTTTGGGGAGCGGCTGGAACTGGAGCTAAAGCCGCCTGTCTTTGGAAGGTGCGAGGACGGAATTCCTTTTTTGGGAAAGCTGATAACAAAGGCGGAGATAAAAGCGCTTTCGGAAAAAAGGAGGCTGAAAGCAAAAAAGATAAAAAGGATTGACCGCCTCGCGCAAAGCGGAGCGAACCACGCGGAAGCCAAGGTTGTTGTTGCGGTTGTTCGGCGAGTTGTTGTTCCGGTTAGCAACCGAACAGTTGTTGGCGTCATTGTTCCAACTGCCGCCACGGTTGACGCGGTTAGAGCCGGACGAAGCGCCGGTTCCTCCGATTTTTTGGAATTTCCGATAAGGAAATTGTATTGAAAAGTCATTGTCGAGTCAAGGCAAGTCAAAAAGAGCAAAAAAAAATCCGCGCAAAGCGCGGATTTTTTTGCGTTTGGAAATGCCGGTCGCTCGCTTCCGCTTGCTCCCTTGCCTTCCAAACGCCACAATAAGGGGGCTACTGAGCGGAGCGAACCACGCGGAAGCCAAGGTTGTCGAAGCGGTCGCTCGGCGAGCCGCTGCCCCGGTAGGCAACCGAACAGTCGTCGGTGACACTGAGCCAACTGCAGCCACGGTTGACGCGGTTAGAGCCGGACGAAGCGCCGGAAGCGGGCGTGCTCGCCGTTATGCTCGGCGTGCTTGTGTCGTCGTACCAATCCCAGCACCATTCCCAGACGTTTCCGCTCATGTCGTAAAGGCCCAGGCTGTTGGCGCTGTTCACGCCTTCTTGCTTTTCCGTCTTTACGGCGTGGGTCTTATTGCCGCTGTTGCTTTTATACCAAGCGTATTTTCCCAATTCAGCGCTGTCGTCCGTTCCCGCATAGTCTGTCGGGTTGGCCGCCTCGCATCCGGCCTTTCCTCCGCGGGCCGCGTATTCCCATTCCGCTTCCGTCGGCAGGCGGTAGCCGTTTTTGCTAAAATCGCATGTTATTGTTCCGCTTATGCTTTTTCCTGCGTGCGGTGTGTAGCCCCATTGGCTGGGGTCGTCCTTTCCGCCGACGGCGTAGCAAGCCGCGAGGCCTTCGTTCAG
Organism: uncultured Treponema sp.; assembly: GCA_946411505.1. Classification (GTDB taxonomy): domain Bacteria; phylum Spirochaetota; class Spirochaetia; order Treponematales; family Treponemataceae; genus Treponema_D. Next base: position 458,207 of record CAMKEG010000001.1, read on the forward strand.
GCTTTTCTTGTTGCAGTAATAAATCGCGTCGTACCAGCTTACTTTTTCAACTGGTCGGTTTTCCTGAGTTTCGCCGGCTGCAGCCTCTTTTCCGCTTGAGCCGTCAAAATTGCTTGGGTTTGTTCCCATGACGGCCTTGTATTCCGCCTGAGTCACCTCGTGGTCGCTCATCCAGAACGTGGAAATTGCCACGGAGCGGCCCGAAACAAAAACGCCAGCATTGTTTCCGACTTTAAACTTGTCGCCGCCGGCTACAGTCGAGCCGGCCACCGTCACAAAGCCTGTCGGAGGGGTCGTTGGCGTGGGAGTTGGGGTTGGTGTTGGCGTCGAGTCGGAGCTATTGGAACAGGCCGCCAACGCGAACAATGCCGCAATCACCAACGCGCGCGGCAAAACCTTAAAGACTTTCATTTTGCATTACCTCCTTGCAAATTTTTTCATTTTTGTGTTTTTATTGTAAAACAAAAAAGGCCGATTTGCAAGGCTTTCAGGCGGGGAAACGCGGGCGGCCTATTACTGTTGGAGCGGGCCGCTAAAATGAACGTGCGTGATGGCGCCGGCAAGAGCGTCGGCGGCGTGGTCGGGCTTGGGAGGCGTCGCAAGGCCTAGCAAAAGCTGCACGTAGCGCTCGACCAGCTCCTTGTCGGCGGCGCCGCTTCCGGTGACGGCCTGCTTTATTTGGTTGGGCTTGTATTCTCCAAGGGGAACGCAGTTTTGGGCCAGGCATAAAGTGACCACGCCGCGGGCTTCGGCGACCGACATGGCGCTAGTTTGGTTCTTGGCAAAGTAAAGGGTTTCCATGGCCGCTTCGGCGGGCTTGTATTCTTGGATTATCGCGTTAAGGCGGTTGTAGATATGCAAAAGCCGCGTTCCGTGAATTTCGGACGCGGCCGTTTCTATCACGCCGTACTTTACCAGCGTGAATCTAGCGCCGTTCCAGTCAATGATTCCCCAGCCGGTGTTGGCCAGGCCGGGGTCAATGCCCAGAACGCGGCGCGTTTTGCAAGTTGAGCGCGATGCGGCCAACTTATTACTCTTCGGGAACGAAGTCTTCAGGATATTCCACTGTTGTGTAGACATTCTGAACGTCGTCGTTGTCCTCAAGCTTGTCAATCATCTTCTGGACTTTGGCGGCTGTGTCCTTGTCTACGGGCTGGTAGGCTTCGGGAACCATTCCGACTTCGCCGGAAAGGGACTCAAAGCCCTTGGCCTGCAAGGCTTCCATAACGCCGGCAAAGGCTTCTTGCGAAGTCGTTACAGTGATGATTCCGTCCTCGTTCTCAACGTCGTCGGCGCCGGCGTCAAGCGCGACTTCCATTACTTCGTCTTCGCTTACTTTTTCGGCGTCGTATGTGATTGTTCCCTTGCGGCTGAACATGCGGCTTACGGAGCCTGTTGTTCCGAGGTTTCCGCCGTTCTTGTTGAAAATGTTGCGAACGTCGGCGGCCGCGCGGTTCTTGTTGTCGGTCAAAACTTCGACCAAAACGGCGACTCCGCCCGGAGCGTATCCTTCGTATACCATTTCTTCGTAGTTAGATCCGCCGTCTTCGCCAGTTCCCTTCTTGATGGCGCGCTCAATGTTGTCCTTGGGCATGTTTGAGGCGCGGGCCTTAAGGATGGCCGTGCGCAAGCGGGGGTTAGAGTCGGGGTCGCCGCCGCCCATGCGAGCCGCGATTGAAATTTCCTTAATGAACTTTGTGAAAAGCTTTCCGCGCTTGGCGTCCGCGATTCCCTTGGCGTGTTTGATTGTCGCCCATTTACTGTGTCCTGACATAGAGGATCTCCTATATTGAAAAAATTTATAAGCGTGTAATGCTAGAGTTTGATTTTATCATAAATTTACGCAGTTGGTCAAGAGTTTTACAAAAAAGCGCGGCTCCCAGTTGCGGCTTCGTCTGTTCGGCGCCGCTCATGTTATCGAACGAAGGACAAACAAAACGCTTGCCATGCCGCTTCCTAATGGCAAACGCTAGCAAAATTCCGCCCTTTATGCTACAATGTCGCTATGGTAATCGCGGAAATCGGGACATCGCATGAAGGTTCAATAGAAAAGGCAAAGCACTTGATTGACGCGGCAAAGGAAGCCGAGGCCGACGCGGTTAAATTCCAGTGGGTCATCGCCGACGAAATCCTTCACCCAAAGACAGGCTTTGTGGACTTGCCCACGGGCCGCATTCCCTTGTACGAGCGCTTTAAGCAGCTGGAATGTCCGCCCGACTTTTACGCAAAATCTTTGGAATACGCGCGCTCGCTTGGCCTTAAATGGATTTGCTCGCCCTTTGGCTTAAAAAGCCTTGAGCTTCTTTTGGAGCTAAAGCCCGACGCGGTTAAAATCGCCTCGCCGGAACTGAACCATTTTCCGATGCTGCGCGCCTTGGCCGCCGCGCGAAAAACGGTCGGCGCCCATCAAGCGGACGGAAAACTTAAATCGGACGAGGCGCGAAAAACGAATGAGGCGGCCTTCCCCGCCACCGCCGCAGTTCCCGTAATAGTTTCTAGCGGCGTTTCAAAGCAAAGCGACATAGAGGCCGCCCTTGCCATTTTGGGAAAAAGCGGCGTGAGTCTTCTTCACTGCGTCACAAGCTATCCCGCGCCCGAAGAAGAATACAACGTCCGACTTATCGCCGCGCTAAAAAAAGACTTTTGCGTTGAGACAGGACTAAGCGACCACAGCCTTGACCCGGTCTTGGTTCCATGCCTTGCCGCCTCGCAGGGCGCGACGGTTTTTGAAAAGCACATAACGCTAAGCAAAAAGACAAGCGGCCTTGACGACCCTGTCGCGCTTGAGCCAGGGCAGTTTTTGCAAATGACCCGCGCCCTAAGGCAATGCCAGGCAGCGATGAATCGCTACGGAAGCGAGCGCGGCGAAAAGGAAATCATAGCGCAAATGTCCGAGCAATACGGAAGCGAGCGAGTCCAAAAAGTTTTGGGAAGCGGAATCAAGGCGCTGGCTCCGGCCGAAGAAAAAAATTACGGGCGCACCAACAGAAGCCTTCATTACATGAAAGCCTTTGAAGCCGGCCACGTTTTGGCCGCCGGGGACGTTGGCGTTTTGAGAACCGAAAAAGTTTTGACGCCAGGACTAAGCCCTGAGTTTTTTGAAAGCGTCATAGGAAAAAAACTTCGCCGCGCGGTCGATGACGGAGCGGGCGTGGCTTGGGAAGACATTTAGCGCTCGCGGCGCGCCTTTCAAAGCCTGTCGAGCCCGAGGACTTGTACAAAACGCTCGAAGAGCTTATTGCGGAATCATGATTCCGCCAGAGTAGTCAGGAATGCCGTCGCTGCCGGCCATGATAAAGCCGCGAGTCGACAAGGCGACGTATGAGCCGTCGGCTTTTCTGGCGCGGTAAACAAAGGGAACCACGGCGGCGTCTCCGTTAAAGACCAAATCGATGGCTTTTTTATAGACTTCCAAGTCGTCGGGGTGAATGTTGTCCCGCCAAATCTTGTCGGCGTGGTACATATATTCAGACTTCAGTCCAAAGTCGTCAATAATAGAAAGGGCCCACCTTGAATAGTCGTAGCGCAAGTCGCAAAGGTAAATGTAGCCGCCGCCGGCGACCGTGAGCAAGGCGCCGAACAAGCTGTCAAGCATGCGCTTTCGTTCTTCTGGAATTTCAACGTCGTCTCCATACTGGCTCTTAATCTTTTCCATGCCCTTGCGCGATTTAATAAGATTCTTGTTTTCGTACATGTCGCGGTCGGCGCGCTCAAAAACATCCGAAAAAGAGTTGTCCTTATAGGGGTCGTAAACGGCCAAGCCCACGGCCAATACCGGGCCTGACTTGAAGCGGCCGTTTTTTTCGGACTTTTCCCTAAGTTCCTTTACAAACTGCTCGCGCCTGTCGTAGTCGTAGTCCGTCAAGATCGCGACAAACTCGTCGCCGCCTATTCTAAAGACAGGGCTGTGCTTAAAGACATCGCAAATCATCCCGCTGGCGCGCTGCAAGGCTTCGTCGCCAAAAGCGTGGCCGCGAGTGTCGTTGAGCATTTTTAGATCGTTCAAGTCGCACATCAAGACGGCAAAGTTAAAGTCATGCGAGCCCGACCTTATCTTTCCGTCAAGGACTTGGGAATGTTCGGTGAAGGCGTTCTTGTTCTTTATGCCGGTAAGCTCGTCGCGCCTTGCCATCCGTTCCGCCGACAAAAGGTTTTTGGCCTGCGCCTCCTTCTCGCGCACTTCGTCGTCAATGTTTTCCATGCCGCAAAGAATGTGCTTTTCGTCCTCGCACATGACCACGACAAAGCGCGTGTAAATCATTTTTCCGTCGCGGACAACGCGGCCGCTCACCGAATAGGATTTTCCCTTTGCAAGGTTCTTCAAGACATTGGCCTTGTCGTGGATTTTGAGCATTTCCTCAAGGTCGTCAGGGTGAACGTAGTTGTAGGCGTTTTTTGTCGCCGTCACAAAAAAGTCTTTTCCCTCTTTGGGAATGTTGACGCTGGCAAGAACTTTGGGCTGTATGAATTCTATGTAATCGTTGGTCTCGATGTCGACATAGTAAAGACAGTCAAAATGCTTGGCCAAGGATGTCGCGATGTGGCTGAACACGGTTAAATCGACTTTCATAATATTTCCATTATATCACGGAATTTTAATTTGCGCCACAAAAATTTTCGCCGCGGCAGCTCCGCTTCGACTCCCTTGTTCCTAACCAAAAACATTTAAAAAAAGAAAAGAGTTTCCAAGACGGAAACTCTTTTTTAGAGCGGCAGAAGGGAGTCGCCTTCCAGTCGCCCTCGTCCTGAGGGCTCCTTACAGGCCGTCTGCGCTGCCTGCCGGCGGCCTCCTGCCGCCTTTTCGGCTGCCGCCGCGGCAGCTCCGCTTCGACTCCCTGTTCCTTCTACAAAAATGGCTTTAAAAACAAAAAAGGCTTCCTGTAAAGAAGCCTTTTAGGTTAGCGGCAGAAGGGAGTCGAAACTTAAATCCACCGCTATAAGAAACAGAATCCTGCAACAACAGACTACTATATATTAGAAAATAAATCAAGACTTTTTAAGTAATTTAGCGAAATATTACTGTCACTTTTACTGTCAGGCCACCCTAAAAAAAGCCAAATTCCCGCGTTTCGTTCCTTTCCTTTTTTGCGACATTCGCCCCCGTCTTTTGGCGAGAGCTTTTTTGGGACACACTAAGAAAAATGAAAAAAACAAGCTTATAAGGACGGGCATGAATATATTTGAACGACTTTACCACAGGTGGAAAACCGCTAACGCACTTAACGGCGAGCGGTTTCCAACCTGTGGAAAAGTCTTACAAGTGGCAATTAAAACTTACCAACAATTATTCGAAACTTTATGGTCACTTCCTCCCTTAAAAAAATGCCCATTTCACACGTTTCCTTCCTTTCCTTCATTGGCACGTTAACGTATCCTTATGAAAGTTCCATTCATTAAAGCACAACTTTAATGACAAAAACCGTTTTTGCATTATAATAAAATTGTTGGGCGAGAGATTGCACTTGTTGTATCCTGTCCAATACAAAGCGCGGTCTTGTTTTCCGCGCTTTGTTGGAAGCAATGGCGGCACCCGCCTGTCCGCGGAAACGAGAGCGCTCAGGCTTGTAGCCGTAACGGCGTTAACCGTCGTTACGGTTTCCGCCGCTTCCGTTTTTTTTGGAAGATGATACAACAAAAAAGCCTTGAATGGACAATCGGAAAAGGGTTACCATTACCCCCATGGTTGACCACTCAAGGCTCTTAAAGTGTAAGCCAAAAAGAAGAAGTTGTCAATAAAGTAATACTTTAATGACAAAAAACGCATCCATGCGCTATAGTTTTTTTTTGGAAGCGTAAGCAGCACCCACCTGAGCGTATATCTCGTGAAACTCAGGTTTGTAGCCATATCTGGCGTTCACCGCATTTATGGTTTCTGCCGCTTCCGTTTTTTTTAGAAGTTGACACAACAAAAGAGCCTTGAATGGACAAATGAAAGAGGGTTATTATTACCCACCCAGATGTCTATTCAAGGCTCTTTAAGTGTAAGCCAAGAAGAAGAAGTTGTCAATAAAGTAATACTTTAATGCGCGGAACGCGGACTAGCGCTACTCTTCATAAACAATAAGCTCATCCATGGAAACACCGTAAATCTTTGCCAAGAAGACAAGGTTTTCGATTCTGGGAAGAGTCTTTTTCTCAGGATTTTCCCAATCGTATACGGCCTGCGGATATTCAAATTTGAAGAACTTTTGAACGTCTGATATTTTTAGCCCGCGGTTTTCGCGAATTTCTTTGAGTCTCTTTGACGTCGCGGGAATGTCAATTACCGGCCTTTCCATAAACCACGCATGTCTCCTATCTGAACGTAGGATAACGCAGAAACGGTGAATTGTCATTAAAGATGTTCTTTAACACAAACACTTTAAATTTTAAGTTTAATGACAAATTAAAGCAATGCTTTATAATCTGTAGACAGTGAATGCAATTGCAAAAGCAACGATAAGCTTAAACAGGAGTTTTCCATGATTAAATCATCTTATATAAAGGCCGTTCCAGACATGAAGGGAACAGGACAAAAGATCAAGACGGTTATGGAACAAAAAGGAATTACGCCAAGACAAGTTCAAGCCAGGCTTGGCTTTCCTTACGTTCAAACCATTTACAATTGGTTCGCTGGAAAAAACATGCCTTCTTTGGACAACCTTTTGGCACTGGAGTCAATTCTTGGCGTAAAATTGGACGATCTTGTTGCCAAGGGAACCGTTCCATTTGAATATGAAGAGGAATGAAACGCGGATTAAGGCGAGGTTTTAGCGCTCCAACTGCGCTTCCTCGTCTTCCTCGTATTCGCCTTGGTAATGCATTATAAAAACAATTGGGTCAAAAAGCGATTCGCGTGTTTCTTCCCTGTAGTCAATTTCAACAAGGCTTTCAAAGGGAGAGTTCAATATCCAGGACAATTTGTAAATGTCTTTTACGGTCCAAGACTGTTTTTTTCTTTTTCTGTTTGTCAGGGACTGAGGAGTTATGTCCAGCAATGTTTGTATTTGCTTGTTTGAAAATTTCTTCTTTTCCAAAAGCGAAAAGATTTTTTCAGACGTCTTTTCGTCGTTCACATAAGGAAAGCGGTAAATGATTTTACCGTCTTCAACGCGCTCGTTCAAGTCATATTCTGTTCCATAAAGATGGAAATCCTTAAAGAATGACGGATTCGGCTCCTTTTTCATAAAGGTTATTCCATAAACCCGATCACAATCACTTTTTATGTCACTTTCCTTTTCTTTATAATTCGGAATCACATAATAATCATTGTTATAAACCCCAAGCAATCGGTTGTTTGAAATGCCGGCGCCCCAAAAGTCAATGTCACATTCCACCCATTTTGGCTTTGCGAACAAGAATGAATCAGGCGGAAGATTGAAAAACCTGCAAAGGGTCAAAAAACAGTCAAGCGACGGTATGGCGCCATTTTTAAATTTATTAATTTTTTGCTCGTAATTAGTTTCCGCGCCGATGTCGCTCAAGTCCTTTGACTTTAATTCACAGATGCTCATTTGGTCCTTAAATTCTTCGGCCCACCGTTCTTTGTTAATTTCCGGCACAAGAAATTTTACGCTCATATAATTAGGATATTAGATTTTTAGTTCATTGGCAAGTTGTTTGGGAGTACGCGCTCATAACGAGCCTCGCCCAAGGACAAAAGGCTGCGACTAAGCTCATAAAGCCCAGCCAAAAGGCCGACCAAAGCATGCAGCTCGGTTCGGAAAAGGCTGCCAGCGTTAAGCACGACTCGAAGGCTAAGAGGTCGTGACGCGGCTTTTGCAAGAAGGCTTTTAAAACAAAAAGGCCGCGCCCAAACCGGGCGGCCTCTCTTTTTAGCGGCTGTAGCTGAAATCGTCGGATTGTTTCTGACGCGAGCGTTTAGGTCGCATCATCATAGCATATTCATTAGCTGTTCCATACGGTTGACCTGTCATTTTCCAGCCTTGCTCTCCAAGTTGGTTAAGTTTTTCCAAATCCCTTACATCTGCTCTTGTGTATTCCCATTTGGTCAGCTCTTCCTCTTCCAACGACTTGCTCCTTGCGGAGGCGGTTTGCGCGGCCAGCCTCTCGTTCTCGGCCTTTATCTTTTCCGCCTCGGCGTTGATCCTCGCGGCCTCGGCTCGTATTCTCTCAATATCCTCGCCGCCGGGGCTCCGCCGGCCTGTTTCGAACATGTCAAGCTCGCTTGAATTTTCGCTCACAATAATCCTCCTTTCTCTTGAAAAATTCTAAGCCCTGCCGCCAGTTTTGTCAAGCGGGATTGGCGAAAGTTTTTTGGATTGTTTAATCCCGAACGGCCGGGACCTTTTTTCTCCCCAATGCCGTTCATTCGCTCAAGAAAAGCCCGTTGACGTGAAGAAACTTCGTCTCCCCGTCGCGGACCTCGATTTCGGCGAAGCCCGTGGTGGCGACCGACGGGACGACTCCGAAGAGCGCCGTCACGGCGTAAATCTTGTACTTTCCGGCGTCCAAGTAAATGTTTCCGTAGTTGGACTCAAGCCCGTGCTTTTCGTTCCACACGCGCGAATATGACGCGGTCCCCGACTTCTTGGCGTACACGCTCTTCAAGTAAACGGCGCCGGACTCCGTGTCCACGACCAACAAGCCCTGGCCGTCCGGGATGCCCATAGAACAGGAGCACAAGGCCAGGGCGAAAGCGAAAATTGCAATAAGAGATAATTTGATACAGAACTTCATTGCGGCCTCCTTTGTTTTTGACAATTATAAATGCCTTTAAGCCGGCTGTCATTAAAGCAGAGCTTTAATGCGCTGATCCCGCTCTTTGCGCTATAATGGCCGCATGAAAGTATTAGTTGTTCCAGACGTTCACGGCTCGCGCGAGTGGGAGGCGGCAAAAAGTTTTCCGCAAGACTCCTACGACCGCATTGTCTTTATAGGAGACTACTTTGACGTGCGAGGGGAAAACAAGTGGCCCGAGCAAGGCGAAAACTTTGAGGCGATTTGCGCCTTTGTCCGCCAAGACCCGGAGCGTAGAAAGGCGCTTTTGGGAAACCACGACTGGAGCTACCTAAGCGCGACGGTTCATGGCTCTGGCTGTTCCGGCCACCAAAACGGAAGGGCGGGCATAATAAAAAGTCTTTTGCTTTCCGCTCGCGACATATTGGACTTGGCTTTTGAGGCGGACGGCGTGGTGTTCTCGCACGGCGGCTTTTCCAAAACTTGGGTCGCGACAATCCTAAGGCTTTTTAACATGAACGCAAGCGAATGGTCGATTGACTTTTTGAACAAGACCTGGCGCTCGCTTTCGCTCCAAAAGGGAGACGCTGCGTTCAACTACGAGTTTGAGGAACTCTTGGACTGGCACGGCTATTTTAGCGGAAGCGGAAACGAGGCAACGCAAGGCCCTTTGTGGATTCGGCCGGAAGCGCTGTTGCGCGACGCGTATTACCAAACGCAAGTGGTTGGCCACACAGAATATTGCCTTGGCGATTTTGTCGCGCTCACGGACAAAGACATGAAGACTGGCCGCGAAAATATCGTGGTAGCGACGGACTCAAAGCGGCATCAAGTTTTTGGAATCATCGACACAAACAGTCTTGGCGTCCAGCCTATGACGCCGGTGGAATTCAACAGCTTCTACAAAAAGACGATGAAGAAAATAAACGACATAAAGTCGCAAGTCGGCGGCGATCCAAATTGGAGCCAAGAAAGCGCGACGCAAAAACTGGCCGCCGCCTTTGGCCAACCGCTCGCCTCGCACTTTTACAAGGCGTTCTTTGAGAAAGAAGAATGAAGCCTCACATAGACATGGACGCCAAATTTTGTTTTTGAGGCAATTCGGACAAGGCTTGCATTTCTTCCGTAGAGTGCGCGTCTAAACCGACAATCGTCTTGGCGCCTTCTTTTTCTGCCAAAGTCCAAAATTCCTTCCAAAAATAGTTTGAATGACGGTGTTTGAAAGAACTCATGTTCACTTCAAGAGGAACGCCTTTACGAACGGCTTTTTCAATGAGGCTTAGCGAAAGGCTTTCCATGTCGGGGGTCCAAGATTTGCGGCGCCTGAAGCATCTGTCCGGATGCGCGATCGCGTCAAAGAGGCCGGTGTCCAGAGCTTTTGCCATTGCGTCCATGCAGCCCGCGGCTTCATTTTTCTTCGCTTCCCCTTCATCCATAAAACTCATCTCGCCGTTTTCATGCTCAAAGAAGTGCTGGCCAAGCAGCATAAATTGAATTTTTGGGTTTGCCCGAAGCTCCATATAAAAGCCGTCAAAGCTTGGCAAATATTCAATTTCCAAACCGACTTCAATTTCAATTCGGCTTTTGTATTTTTCCTTTAGCCCCCACAACGACGACAAGTATTCGTCCAATTGCTCGATGTCCATTCTATTGCCAAAAGGGTTTTGTGGAAACGGGCAATGGTCTGTGAAAGTGATTTTATTAGCGCCCAGTTCAACCGCTTTGAGAACATAGCGTTCATCCGATTCGTCGCTGGCGTGTTTACATCGGAATGTGTGAATATGAAAAATGTGATTCACGCTTTTCTCCCCTTTCACAAATCAAAAACGTATATCGGTTGGCGTAAATCCTTCGAGTGGCCGAAAGCTTCGTCGTTTTTCAAAACGGCGCACGGCTTTTCAAACGTTGAATTGAGCGCGAGGACTTCCTCTATCGTGACGCCATCCTCCTCAAGGCTTTCGCCGCCCAACGTTTCATGCTCGTAGCTGGAACTGTCCTTTAAAAGAATCACTTTTGTTGGATGGAATACTTGCGCAAGGTTTTCTTTGATTAACGAAACAAGATTTTCTTTCCATTCCTTGGCATAATTGACATTCTGGGCAAAGAAATCGTTCATTGTATGCCATCTGCAAAAATCCACTTTATCCGTCCAGCCGGGCAATTTTCGAATCAGCAATGTGTTTTTTTCAAATTCCAACTCAATCTCTGAATCGCCGCAAGTCTTATAAATATGTATGTCTCCGCCCGGATTTGGAAATTGCTTTTCCAACGAACCGTCAGCCCAACCGCCAATAATTCGCCATTTGCCGTCAGCTCCGGCGCGCTTGTTAAATTCAGCCAAAAAACTTTGCGCGCAATCCGTCGGCAAGTCATGGTCCACATAATATAAAATGTCAACGCCCATATTTGTAATTATATCGCGCGCCGCCGGTTCTCGCATTAAAGCAGAACTTTAATGACAAAAACCCAGACGCGCGCTATATTGGAAAACGCCGGGGGAGCACCGGAGAAATCCGCCAACTCGGGCAACGTCGGCAAGATTTTTGTCTTGCGGTTTTATGAGCCAAGAAAATCAAAACACCGCGTAATAAGAGCGCGGCATATTGGGTTTTCTTGGCTCCTTTTTTTGCAAAAAAAATTGCCCAACGATATCATACTGAAAACATACTACAGTTGAATCGGTCGATTGGGCAAAAAAAGCGCTTTACGAATCCAATGCCGATAAAAGCAATCGGCCAGGTAACACGATAAAGCGCTCTTGAAATATACACCATAAAAAGAACCTTGTCATTAAAGCAGAACTTTAATGACAAAAAAACAGACTAGCGTTATAATTAATTCTGTCGAGAGCGTTAAGTGTGCTAACTCGCATATAGAGCGTAACCACACTTAACGCCCTCGGCATAAACTTTTGAGGATTTGAGACTCGCATATAGAGCGCTCCCGCTTCTTCAAAAGTTTATTTTTTTTGGAAGCGATGGCGGCACCCGCCTGTCCGCCAAAAAGAAATTATGGATTTCAGAGTCTCTGACATTTCCGAAATACAAGATGAATTTCCTCAAAAACGGGATTGTCTTTCCGAGATTGTTAATTACTTGCGCAGTGAAAACCAAAAACGAATTTGCGGCGTTTTTGGGCTTAAAGGAACAGGAAAAACAACGCTTATGAAGCAAGCGGTCCTTTCCCTTCCAGACGAAGAAAGAAAAAAATCCGTTTTCATCACTTGCGCAAAGGAATCCAATTTTCGCTGGATTGTGGAATTTTTAAAAGAGTCAATCGCAAGCGGAAAAAAATATTTTTTTATTGACGAGATAACTCTTACCGACAAATTCCAAATTTTGGCGGAGGTTCTTTCAGACAATTTAGTTGACTTAAAAAACGCCAGAATTGTCGTGTCGGGAACAGAGTCTTTGGGGCTGTCGCTTGCGTCGCATTCAAGCTTGTATGACAGAATCGAAATTGTTCATACAACATACATGCCGTTTGCGGAATTCGCAAGAATTAGAGGCAACAGTTCCATCGACCATTACATCAAGCATGGATGCGCGCTGTCAAAGCAAAATCCTTTTGAAACAAAACAGTCAACAAAAGAATACATCGAATCTTGCATCGTCGATAATTTCATAAAGTCGGTTGAAAAAAGCGACAAAGGCCCGCATTGCTACCCGCTCGATTTGAAAAATCCTTGCAAAAGAAAAGAGGCCGAAAACGCGATTCGCGCGATTATAAATTTTTACATTCAAAATATTGGGCTGGATGATTTCTACAACTCATATTCGGAACGGATTTATGAAACAGTTCACAAGCTTCTAAAAGAAATGGATGTGATACTTGAACTTCCCATAGAAACCTTGCGTGTGAACCTTGACAACCCAAAAGAGAACAAAAGCTGCCATCGTCTTGAGGCGCTTTCAAATCCAGGAATTTACTTCGCAAGCTTGAACAACAGCCGCGAGCGCGCTTATGAAAAAATTCTAGAACAATTCGTAATAGCGGACGCATTCAAAATGCTGGACAAAAAGGGCGACTATTGCGAAGACTTGGGATATACAAAACTGTACAGATGGCGCGTCGCAAGAGTGTTGGCAAAATCCAAAGGCTATGAGGACATCGAGATTTTAATCATTTGCGACAGAAAAGAAAAAAAGACTTTCGCGTTTGAAATCAACCATTCGGGGCAACTTGAGACTAAGCCCATTGCGGATTGCATAGAAGAAAATTTTGGCAAGATTGCTTTTTCTGCCACTCTTTGCGATGGAAAATGCGACATGGATTCAAAAACGACAGCGCTGGATATTTCATATTTTTTAATTGACATTTACAACAATTCCAATGACAGCGGCTATTCCATCGAAGACACGATAACACGGCTCGCGCATTAAAGCAGAACTTTAATGACAAAAAAACAGACTAGCGCTATATTGGAAGGCGCCGGGGGAGCACCGGAGAAATCCGCCAACCTGGGCAACGTCGGCAAGATTTTTGGCTTGCCGTTTTATGAGCCAAGAAAATCAAAACACCGCGTAATAAGAGCGCGGCACACTGGGTTTTCTTGGCTCCTTTTTTGCAAAAAAAATTGCCCAACGATATCATACTGAAAACATACTACAGTTGAATCGGTCGATTGGGCAAAAAAAATCCTCAAGTGGTCAATCGAAGGAAGGCTACCATTGCCCACGCGGTCGGCCACTCAAGGCTCTTTAAGTGTAAGCCAAAAAGAAGAAGTTGTCAATAAAGTATTACTTTAATGACAAAAACGCTGACGCGCGCTATATTGGAAGGCGCCGGGGGAGCACCGGAGAAATCCGCCAACTCGGGCAACGGCGGCAAGATTTTTGTCTTGCCGTTTTTTTGGAAGCGATGGCGGCACCCGCCTGTCCGCGGAGACAAGAGCGCTCAGGCTTGTAGCCATAACTTGCCGTTACAGCTTTTATGGCATCCGCCGCTTCCCGTTGTTGCGATGCCCTCAACGCGGTAGAGGAAACTTTACGCAGTAAAGTTCGTATTGCGGGTTCGACTCCCGCCGTAACAACGTTTTTTTCTGATTTTATTCTCGATTTTGCTGTCACTTCTACTGTCACGCTTTTTGAAAGCAAGAGGCATTTCCCTCGTTTCCTTCCTTTCGTTCGCGCTCGAACAAAAATGGAAACGGATTATATTTTTCTTGACAAATGTAAATACTTGTGTATATACTATTAAAAGGAGGTTCTCTATGTACGCTACTAAAGTATTCACAAGCGGAAACAGCCAGGCTGTAAGAATTCCCAAGGAATATCATATTGACCACTCTGAAATGTTCATAAAAAAAATTGGAACAACAATAATTCTATATCCACGGAATCGCCCCTGGGAAAATCTTAAGAAAAGCCTTTCGGAGTTTACGGATGATTTTATGTCAGCAGGAAGGAATCAACCAAAGCTTGAGTCAAGGGAAGAATTCTAATGCACCTATTGGACACGAACATCTGCATTTTCTTGATAAAGAATAAGTTCCCAAATCTTACGAAGAAAATTCTCTCATCTAACAGCGAAGAACTGTTTCTCTCCTCTGTCACAATTGCGGAGATGGAATATGGAGCTTCTAAAAGCCAGAACAGAGAAAAGAACCGTCAGGCGTTATTAAATTTTTGCGCCGATTTCAACAACATAATAGATTTTACAACAGAAGACACGGAAGCCTATGGCTTGATAAGGGCTTACCTTGAAAAGGAAGGGAAACCAATCGGCCCTTACGACATGCAAATTGCCGCCCAGGCAATGACAAGAAATCTTACTGTCGTTACAAATAACTATGATGAATTTGCCCGCATTCCTTGGATAAAAGTTGAGGATTGGACAAGGGAATAAAGCGAGATTATTGAGTTTTTATTCTTGATTTTACTGTCACTGTTCTTGTCACACTTTTTGAAATGAGCCATTATATACGGACGACATTGAATACGCCGATTGGCAGAACATCGTTCCGCAAGAATGGATTGACGAGGCCGCGGCAGAAGGAAACGCGAACAATGCGCTCCAAAAATATTTTGACACGATGAGCGTTTTGGAACGATTGTTTTTCTTTCTCAGCGACTATCAAATTCATGAGTCCGATTGTTTTCCGGAAGACTCGCTTTATATAAAAATTAAAACAGGCGACACAATCAAAATGCATTATATCACCGGGCAAGGCTCTGACTTTTCAATCAGCCTTGTAAAAGACACGGACAAGTTGCCGTTGGTCATAGACTGGGATTACGCCATGCAGCTTGTCCGCGGCTAAAGTCAAACCGCCCCTGACATAATCGCGAGAAAAACAAGCATTCCGCCAATTACCAGCATAAACCAACTTAAAAAGCCCACAATCTTGTTCAAGGCTATCCAGCCCATCGCTTTTGCAGTGGTGTCAGTGATATGAGTCACTGACGCAAAAAGCCTTCCAATTATTCCAATGATTACCAGAACAATTCCACCAACAAACATAAAAACCTCCTGATTTTTATAAGTACAGTGCCCATATAATAATGCCTCAGGAGGGGGATTGTCATTAAACATGTTGTGTAAATAAATTACACAGCGTGAGTAATATCAATTTGTATTTAATCATCGTGGCGAGCGGGCTTTTTGGCGGGAGACTTTTTCTTTCTAGGCTCATAATGCATGATGAAAACAATCGGGTCAAAAATGGACTTGCGTTTTTCTCTTTGGTATTTGATTTTTAGAAGGTCTTCAAACCGCAGGTTCAAAATCCATGACAATTTATAAATGTCTCTGATTGTCCATCGCTGCCACGTACGTGAACCGCCGGGCGGACATCTTCTGTTTGAAAGCGACTGGGCGCTTAAGCCAAGCAGCTTTTGGACTTGCTTGTTTGACAGGCCGTGTTGATTCAAAAGAGAAAAAATTTTGGCGGAAGTTTTTTCATCGTCCAAATAAGGAAAATGATAAACGATTTTTCCGCCGACGACTCGGTTCTCCAAGTCATACTTGGTTCCCCATTGATGGTAATTTGAATATCGCGCGGGGTCTGGCTTTTTTTTAAGGCGCTTGATTTTTGCTCCCACGGTAAATTCATAGCCAAGGTCATATATTTCATAATTGGGAACTAAATAACAAGTGTCCTTGTATAGACCTAAAATTCGCCATGGCCAGATGTCGTCAATCGAACGGTCAATCTCGCATTCCACCCACTTTGGATTGGCGTACAAAAAAACGTCAGGCGGACAATTGAAAAACCTGCAAAGGGCCAAAAATGGCTCGATCAACGGTATCGCGCCATTTTTGAGCTTATTTATTCTCTGTTCGGAATTAGACGACGCGCCTATGTCGTTCAAGTCCTTCGACTTCAATTCATAAAGCCGCATCCGCTCCTTAAACTCTTTGGCCCATCTTTTTCTGTCAATTTCCGGAACAAGAAACTTGGCTTTCATGTCTTAAAGGTATTACATTTTCAGTTTAATGACAAGAGTTACACACATGCTATAAAATGCGCTTGTTGGACAAAACGATGAAAGCTGTTTTTTGCAAACCGGTTCTTAGCATAGAGGGAACTGGAAAAAAAATCAAGCGTCTCATGAAACAAAAATGCGTCACCCCTCATCGCGTCGCCGCCATGCTTGGCTTTCCCTATGTCCAGACAATGTACAATTGGTTCTCCGGACGGAACTTGCCCACGCTTGACAACCTTGTCGCCCTTGCCTATATTCTTGGAGTCAAGATGGATGACCTTGTAGCCACTGAATTTGTGGAGGTTGAATATGAGGAAAAGGAAGATTTTGAATGAAGGAATGCAAGCCATATTTGATAAAAATGGATCCTGACGCGAACGGCCTGTTTTGGAACGACAATGAAGGCGACGAGGAACGGGGATTCTGCATAGGCGACGACGAACATCTGACCTTGCCGGGGCGCGACATAGACTTCAATATGCCGGAACTCAAAGAGTGGCTCTCTTTATTTGTCTTTCAAGCGCTTGCCCATTGCGAATCTGGAGAAACAACGCCGGAAGATTTGGCCAAAACTTTTGATTGGCGTGATTTTCACAAACGAGGAATCGCCCTTGCAGTTGAAGTGAAAAAACTTCTTCCAAAAAACTGCGTCTTAAAATACGCCGCTCCGTTTGAAGACAAAAGCGGCTTGCTGCCAGACGAGTTTTTGATTGACGAGGATTTGCAGCATGTGGAAAATGTTCAAGAAAACTTTTTTAACTTTCTTGCGTTAAAGGACGGGGCCTTATGAAAATATTTATTTGCGGAAGCCGAACAATTGAGGATGAAAAATGGATTTATTCAGAGATTGAAAAGTGTATTGCGGAGAATCATTTTACAGATATAACAATTCTTGAAGGTGATACAAACATGGTTGATTGGATAGCAAAAAGATATGCAACGGTTCATAACATTCCTGTAATTGAATATGCATCTGATGTAAATTATTACCAACGCCACAAAACAATGGCTAAGAATTGTGATTTTATGCTTGTCTTGTGGAATGGAGAATATGCCGATGGTTTGCACGACATTCTGATGGCGGAAAAGCATAATAAACCGTATGCAGTTCGCTTGAAGAACAATGATATAGTTCTTACGGATTCACTTGAGCATGTTCTGCGTCATAATAAGGAAGTGTTCCGTTTTTCTGAAAATCCAAAAGAAGTATTTCCTGCATTAAGAAAAGCGATAAATATTGCAACAATTCAAAGAGCTTACACAGATCCATATTGGGAAGAAGGACATAACACAGGCTCTTGTTTTTGGGTGATGCCTGTAAAACAGGGCAAAGACTCTTCTGAAGGATCATGGGGTTGTTTCTGCTGTTATGAAGAAGAAATTTCAATTGAAGAAGATGTCGTAATGTTTTATTTGTATCTTCAATTTTTAAAACCGCATTATGACACTTCTATTAAATATACCTGCAAGAGTTATCCTGAGCCTGAATTTGACTGGTGGGGCTACAACCTTTACACATACGAAAGCGTAAGAAAGATGGCCGCAGAAATGAAAGAATTTTCAAAGGACGAATCGTTGGACGAAGAGACGGCGGAGTTTTACAGGACTCTAGCCGATCGCCTTCATTTGATGATGGAACGCCAGCCCAACTGGGATTATATTACATTCGAGGGGCCATAAAAAATGCAGAAATTCCAATCTCTGACACCGCAAGAATTCTCGCAAGGCTATCCACCCGAAAAGATTTACGTCACCAGCGACCTTCACCTTTACCACACGAACATCATAAAGTATTGCGGCCGTCCGTTTGACTTTTCCCCGGAAGGCTGCGCAAAGATGAACGAATTCCTTTTGAAGAAATTCGACGCGCTGCCGGACGACTGCCTGATTTGGAATTTTGGCGACGTGTTCATGAACCGCCACATTGAAGAGGCAAAAATCATGAACGACATAATGCGGATGAAGAAAAATCGAAAGATGCTTTTGATTCTTGGCAACCACGACTTTCAGACGAAGAAAACGCCGTTCAAAACTTACATCGAGTTTTTTGAACATCTAGGTTTTGACAAGGTTTTTAAGGGACCTTTGCTATGCGGGAACATGGTCTTGTCGCACGAACCTGCTTTTCTTGACCCAAAAAGTGACGGCGGCCTATTCAACATTCATGGCCACACGCACGACAAGTTTGTGACGGAGGACTATTTTTTGAGCGACTTCAACAAGCGCTGGAAAAAGCAAAAGGTCAACCCCGCGCAATACATTAACGTCTGCGTTGACGCCAACGGCTTTGAGCTGTTGCGCTATTCGGAACTGTTGGAGAAAACGACATGATTTACATAACAGGCGACACGCACAACACAATCGACATGCACCACCTTACGACAAAGTGGATGCGGCGCTACTGCGCGCTGCAAGGCGCCGACTATTCCGAGGTAACGGAGGCCATTGTCCTTGGGGACTTCGGCCTTCCTTGGGAAGACTGCCCTGTTGACGAAAACGGAATTCATCCCGCGGACAAAAGCGACAAATACCTTTTGGACTGGTACAACAAAAAGCCCTTCAAGGTTTTGGCCGTGATGGGGAACCACGACAACTACAATATGCTGGAAAAGCTTCCGCAAGCGGAAATGTACGGCGACAAAGGCCTCAAGGTTAGCGAAAATGTCTTTTACTTGATTCGCGGCCACATTTACAACATTCAAGGAAAAAGCTTTCTTGTCTTGGGCGGAGCGCAAAGCCAGGACAAAAGCAGAAGGACGCTGGACAAGGACTTGTGGGCTCAAGAAGAATGGACTTCGGAAGAAGAAAACGCCTGCATTTCTAGGATAGAAAAATTCGGAAAGGCCTTTGACTTCGTCCTTTCCCATACCGGCCCGCTCAGCGGAATAAGTTGCATAGAGTCGTCTTGCGACTACCCGGAATACGCGGCTGCCTTTAGGGAAGACAGCAACGTTCGCTTCAACGACAGGATTGACGACATGGTTTCTTACAAGCGCTGGTTCTTCGGCCACTGGCACGAAAACTGGGGTTATGACCGCCGCAACCAAAGCCGCTACATTCCGCTGTACACCGAAGGCGTCGTCGTGGAAAAGCTTTCGGAACTTAGAAGCTAAGGTGTGTTTTTTTTAAGGAGGTATTTGTTATGAAATTTGAAAGAATCGGGAAGCTTATCTTGGCGACGCTTGCGGCGGCGGCGATTTCGGGCGTTTTTTGCTCGTGCTCGCAGGACATACCGGATGGACAGGGGCTTTTGGTGATTGAGTCCAACGCCGAGGATTTGTACATCAGGGGCGTATATGTCCGCCGTCCGTCGGAAAATGAAAACTACAAGCAGGTGTGGACGGCGCACAACATCGACGTGACGCACAGCAACGTTTATCTCGACGCTGGCGCTTACAGAGTTTACGCAACGACTTCATACATGAGAGTTCTTCCGGGAATCGCCGCGAGCGGATTCGCCGACATAATCATCGCCGAAGAACAGACAAAGTTTCTGTACGTCACCGGCTTGGGGCTCAGCGAATGACGGAAGAAAACGGCATGATTTGCGCAACCGGTTCGTTAAAGCTTGGTATATACATCATAAACGCTAATTTCAAGAATTGCCGCGGCCTTTGAGATGGACATCAGTTCCTTGTCAAGGGCTTCCCGCACCGCGTCAGCCAAGACCCGCTTGAAATTTCTATTGTTCCATTCAATCATTCTTCCCAACGCTTCTTCCATGTGTTTTATTCTTCGTTCCTTAAGAACTTTTGCCACCTTGCTTTTGTCAGTCACTCGTTCATAATCTTCAACAAAACAGTCGATGCTGACTCCAAAAAAATTCGACAACTCAAGCATAATTTCAACAGGCGGAATGTCTCTCTGGACAAAGTATTTTTCAAGCCAGCCCTTGCCGTATTTTCCTGAAAACATTTCGGCAAGCTCGTCTATGTCAATGCCTTTGAGCAAACACCGTTCATAAAGCCTGTCGAGAAAAATTTTCGAGATAACGCGCCGGACGCTTTTATTTTTCATACCGTTATTCTTTATAAAAAATCTTGATAAGTCAAGCCTTTTACACAAGTCGAGTAATTAGCGCAACGTTGCGCTAATTAAACAGACGCTTTAAAGTGGTTCATCGTTCTATCCATTTTATTTTTTTGGATTGTGATGCCGTAAAACCTGTTTCAAAATCTATCAGTGAAACTTTTTTCAAATAATCCTTGTTGTATTCATTTGGGTCATCATCAATAATTGCGTACTTTTCAACGTCATGGGAGCTAAGGTATTCGTCAATTTCCAACATTCTGTTTTGCATGTTTCTGGTCCTTCCGTAAATTGCCAATCCAAATTCTGCAAGTTGTGTGCGCAATTCCTGTAATTGCGCAGTCTCATTTTCTGGAATTGTTGAATAGCCGTTCTTCCAAGATGAAGTGAGAACGATTTATATTTCAGCTTTCTGACTTAAAAGATACTCGCAAAAAGGCTTTATGCATGCTTTGTTCAGCTGGAAGGGAGTTTTCCAGCTTGCTTTTGTGTTTAGAACTCCATCAATATCTAAAAAAACAATCCGAAAGTTCATGTTCCATCCCTTAAAAAGAAGCGGCAGAAGCCACAACGACGGTTATCGCCGTTTATGGCAAATCAAATGGCCACTCTTACTTCCGCAGCCAAGCGGGAGCCGCCGCTTCTTTTGCCGGTAGAGGGCAGCGCTCCTCTGTCGCATAATTCCAATAAATGGAAAAGCCGCAGTGGCTATCTCTAACGTAACCGGCGATTCAAGTATAGCGCATGCGTTAGAAGTGTCAATATTTTTACACAACGTGAGTAATTGACACGGGACTGAATTGCGGTATATTAGAATTGCCGTTTAATGTAGAGATGCCTGCTGCGGGGTCGGACGCTTGTTGTTAGACGGTTGAGGAAGTGTGGCGAACTTCAACGGCGTTCCAAGCGGCGTTCGCGCAGGGGACTCTGTTGCGACTTGACAGCTCACGTCGGCGACATTCATTCGCTGTTGCGCTGCCAAGACTTGGATTTTAATGATGGGGTTCGGCAGTCCCGCCGGGCGCTATGCATTTTTTAGGCTCGGATTCCCTCGGCTCATCAGCTGAGACAAGTTTCCGAGCCTTTTTTTGTCAAAAAAAAAGCTCTTGGAAATGTTCAAGACTCCCACTCAAGGGAGCAAATCCAAGAGCAAAAAAGACTTGCTACATGAGGAAAAGATAGCGCAATCAAGTAATCGGAGTTTTGCCGCTCTTTTTCCGGAATGAACCCAGTTCCTCGCCCTGCCTGCAAGTCTGCAAACATATAAGAACAAAATCGAAAAATAGTCAATTGATTTTTGGCGTTTTACTCAACGTGAGTAATTGACACGCGCGCAAATTGCGCTACAATGCTCTAGGAAGCAATGGCAGCTCCCACCCGAGCGTATATCTCGTGAAACTCAGGTTTGTAGCCATATCTGGCGTTCACCGCATTTATGGTTTCTGCCGCTTCCTTGCCGTTTAATGTAGAGATGCCTGCTGCGGGGTCGGACACTTGTTGTCCGGCGGTTGAGGAAGTGTGGCGAACTTCAACGGCAATTTTGTGTTACGTTTTTACTAATCTTCCGAAGGTACAAGGGTTCCGTCCTTCATAAAGGCATTACGGTCGAACAATGTAATGTCGGAAGATTTTCTCTTTAATATGGAAAAGCCGCAGCGGCTATCTCTGACGTAACCGACAATCCAAGTATAGTGCATACGCAACAACCGTCAAGCCTTTTACTCAACGTGAGTAATTGACACGCGCACGAATAGCGCTACAATGGTCCAAGTTCCGATGTCAGTAAATCTCTGCCTCAGAAATTGTATCTGAGATTCAAGTTTACCATCGGGACTCTTTTTTTATCCCCTACATATTATGCATGACGGAGCGGACTTTGCCGATGACGCGGAAGTCCTCGCTTTGGCCGCTCTCGAACATCGGGTCGTAGTGGCGGTTGTCGGAGATGATTTTGACGCCGTCAACGGAGCGCTGGAGGCGCTTCACAAAGCCGCTGCCCTTGTAGATGATGGTGTAGATGCCGTCGCTTCCGTCGTAGCCGCCCGTGTCGCTTATGATTATGTCGCCGTCAAAGAGCGTCGGCTCCATCGAGTCTCCCCTAACCCTTGAGGCGGCGAAGTTCGTTCCGTATTTTTTAAGCTCGTTGGGAACGGAAATCCATTCCTTAATCTCGTCCTCGTCGGGAACGTATTGGCCGCGCCCGGCGGAAAAGGCCTGCTCCATCACGGGAATGAGAGTCACGTCCTTGGCGGCGGCTCCGCCCAAGGCCTCTTGGCTCATTCCAAAAAAGGCCTCGGCGGTGGTCTCAAAGACCGCGAGGATTTTGAGCGCCTCCTCTATCGACGGAAAGCGGTTCTTGTAAATTCTGTTCCTCATCGACTGCAAGTCCATTCCGGTTTCCTTGCAAAGCCATTCCTGCGTCTTGCCCCTTTGGGCCAGCCCGTCCTTAATCTTTTTCCAAAATTCCTGAGCCTGCATGTCCGTTTCGCCTCTACCGCCCATTATATCGAATATTCCAAAAAAAGAAAAGAGTGTATTCCGTTTGATTATTCTATTGACTTTAAAGTATTCCGATTGTATTATACAAAAAAGAAGCAAAAATTTATATGATAACCGGATTCCCAAGCCCCGCCCAGGGCTACGAAGAAAAGGCCTTTGACCTCAACGCCCTTTGCGTAAAGCACCCTGCGGCCACCGTGTTCATGACAGTGGACACCGACCGCTACAACAACATGTGCATTTTCAACGGAGACCTTTTGGTCGTAGACAGGGCCAAAAAAGTCAAGCCCAACTCGCTGGTAGTCTACGAAAGCCAGGGCGAATTCGTCATCGGCAGGGCGCGCAACATAATGGCAGAGGCGGTGGTCACGGGAGCGGTGGTCCACGTGATCCACACGGTCAAGGAACAATGATTCTCCACGCCGACGGAAACAGCTTCTACGCCTCCTGCGAGCAAATCTTCAGGCCGGACTTGCGGGGAAAGCCCGTGGCGGTGCTTTCCAACAACGACGGAATAATCATCGCGCTCAACAAGGAGGCCAAGGCCTGCGGAATAAAGCGCGGAGACCCCTACTTCAAGGTCAGCGGCCTTTGCGAGATACGCGGCGTTTCCGTCTTCTCAAGCAACTACGCGCTATACGCCGACATCAGCCGCCGCATAACGCAAATATATATGGAATACGCCCCCGACGTTGAGGAATATTCAATCGACGAGTCCTTCTTGTTTTTTGACCGCTGCGACTTTTCGTTTGAAGACTGGAACAAAATCGGCAGGGAGCTCAAGGCGCGCGTTTACAAGGAAATCGGAATGCCGATTTGCGTGGGGGCGGCCCCCACAAAGACGCTGGCCAAGCTTTACAACAAAAAGGCCAAGGAGCGTGGCGGCGTGTTCGTATACCGTTCGGAGGAAGTCGACGCGCTCCTGGCCGCAACGGACTGCCAGACCATTTGGGGAATCGGCCCCGCCCGCGCCATCGCTCTTGCCCGCCACGGAATAAAGGACGCGCTGGCGCTGAAGCGGATGCCATTGAACGAGGCTCGCCGCCTAATGACAATTCAGGGCTGGGCCACGGTTCAGGAGCTGAACGGAATCCCCTGCGTGGACAAGGTGGTGAGAACAAAGAAAGACGTGATAACCTCAAGCCGGCAGTTTTCCAAAAAGGTCTACGACCTCAAGACCTTGGAATGCGCCTTGGTCCAATACGCAGAGCTTGCGGTGGAACGGCTTCGGCAGCAAGGGAGCGAATGCGGCGGGGTTTGCGTGTTCATATCGACCTGCAACTACTATTCGACAAATCCGGACGAGCAGTATTCAAACGGAGCGGCCGCCGGCCTTCCAAGGATGACCAGCTACACTCCAGACATCGTGGCCGCCGCGAGAAAGGCCCTGAGGCATATATACAGATACGGCTACGGCTACAAAAACGTCATGGTCACGCTGACGGACCTGCTCCCCGCGGCCTTCCAAGGCGAGCTTTGGATCGACCCGATGGAGGACATAAAGAAGCGCGAATTGATGAAATGCCTGGACAAGACAAGCGCAGAATTTGGGCGCGGAAGCCTGACGCTGGCCAAAGGCTTTGAGCTGGACGGCTGGCAGATGAAGCGCGCCTTCCTCAGCCCCTGCTGGACCACACGTTACGACGATTTTCCAAAGGTACATTGAGCGGGAAAAAGCGCAACGTTGCGCTTAATGATGCACTGTGTGAACTCCAGAGCTGCGAAACGAAACATGGTCAGCTTTGTGAGCGTAAGCTCCGGTACTCATTCTGTCAAGCTTTATGTTTTTCAGCTTCATATATTTTTTGAATTCTGCTGGATTCCATTTTGAGCGGTAATCTTCGCCGTATTTTGCGATTAGCTCTTTCTCAAATTCTTTCCACAAAGCTTTCTTTTTTTTTGATATTTTTCTCAAAATAGCTCCCTTTCGCCCGGAGCGGGTCTTCCTTTTCGTATTTTTCTAGCAGCTAAATATTTTTCAGCAGTTTCTTTTGTGATAACTTTTCCTATCAGTTTCTTTTTCCAACCTGATTGAAATGTTCCATCTAGCCATAATATTATTAATTGTTTCCTGCTTATTCCAATACCGCCGTTCATGCCGGATTTTAAGAAATCGTCCGTAATTGTTATGAGGTCGTTTTCCATAGAATATCCCTAAAAAAACGGCAAGATGATAATCTTGCCGCAAACACCCAGCTTGGCCGATTTAACGGAGTCTCGCCCGGTTTCCTCAAGTATAGTGCAATTTATGGCTAGGTGGATTACTCATGTTGAGTAAAAGATGATTCAGAATAATTAGGACGAGTGTCAAGTATTGACAGCAATAGTTGTTTGCGATAAGATTTATGTGTGTTCTGTGGTAGAGCCAGCAACTCGCGCGAAGACCTTTGTCATACCATATCACCAAAAATAATGATGGCCTAGAGCATCAGGTTTATTGTTGCTGCTAATGTGCGAGTTAAATAGCAAATAACAATAAAAAGATGCTCAAGGAGTATCGTTATGTCTAATCTTGAATTCTTCAAGAGACAAGCAAAAAATCTTTTAAAAGATTGGAATTCTCGAAAGAGAATTGAGCGCAAAGATGGAACCTATTATTATAGGTATGGCAAAACCTTTTTTGACGTCAAAGATTTATTCAAATTCTTTGGCTTGTCGATGAAGGATGAAGAATCATTTTGCTTGCAAAAAGCCCAGCACATGATCGCGCAAATGGTCGGCTTCAAAAACTGGGATGAGCTAAACAGAACATCCGATGATTTTCTTGAACTGTCAGAATTGTTGTTGCGGCATTTTAAGAATAGCGGCGACATTATTGGCTGGCAGATGTTCTTTAAGGATGAAGTGAACACAGACGATGTAAAAGAAATCATCAAGCTTGCAAAGAATTATTTTGAAACAATGTCCAAAAGCAAAGTACAGACTGAACCTGTTGTTTTGACAGGTGAAGAACGAATTCAAGGGCTAATGCGAAATCTGCATGTGATTGGCGATTTTAAAATGAATTCAAAAGTAATTTGCATGCATTGTGGCGACGAGTTCCATTATAAAGATGCAACAGTCATTAGAGACCCTAGTGACTACAAAGCTCTGGTAATGTGCAAGAATTATCCAAAATGCAATGGCTCGTTAATCGACATGCAAGTCATACGCAAACGAACCGAACACGATGATTATAGCGGAGTCCCATTTGATTGGGATATGGACAATGGCATTAGCAGCGAGTATGACTACTAATTAACGATTCTTACATTGGCAGCTCATCTCCCCCTTTGCTGATGGTGATAATGCAAAAAAGATAGGGCTGCCTTTACATTCCAAAATACCTTTCAAAGAAGCCCAAGAGCTTTTCAACGACGTTCTTCTTTACTTGGGAACGGTTGCCGCCGCCAAAGCGCGACGTGGGCGGAAGAATCTTGTCTATGTCCGTGCCAGTGGTGCGCAAGGCTCCGTCGCGGAAAGAGTTTTCGATAAAGGCCTTTGTCTCGTCGGGCTTTAGCTTTAGTTCCGTCGTAATCGATTTAAGCTCCTCTTCCCCCTTTTTTTGGATGTAAGCCGCCCAGTCTTTTTGAATGTCGGACGAGGCGTTGATTTGGTTGATGAAGTCTTCTATAAGGTCTTTTTTGCTTCTAAGC
Organism: uncultured Treponema sp.; assembly: GCA_946411505.1. GTDB lineage: Bacteria > Spirochaetota > Spirochaetia > Treponematales > Treponemataceae > Treponema_D. Next base: position 484,476 of record CAMKEG010000001.1, read on the forward strand.
TCGACGCTTCCGCCAATCGCCTTTTTGATGTCAACAAGGATTGTGGAGTCCTTGCAGTTGGAGTCAAAGACAAAGTAAAGCCGAACTCGCTAAAATCATCCTGCACCAGAAATGACGATTCGATTTTTACCGTGATTTGAGCCATAGAGTCCTCCAGGGATTATTATAGCGCAAAAATTATAGAAAAAAAAGCTTTTTAGGCCTTATTCACTATTCTTGCGGTATTTCCAACCCTATAAAACTCTTTGTCCGGGTTGTTTTTCTCCCATAATCTGAGCTCTTTGTAATTTTTAACCCCAGCCGCTTTGAGGCAATTTGCGGTAAAAATCAAGTCATCCGCACTCAATGCTTCCCATCTTTCAAGGATTTTTCGAACCTTATTAAGCTTCATTTCGACGCTATCTTTTTCCATTTTTTCACTCCTTAAAATTTTGATTTATAGGATGGCTCATAATCTTTGCCAAGAAATTTGTTCAAAGACTTTTTAGAACCATCGCCCAAAATTTTTATTTGCGGACATAATTTTCCGCTTTGATTGCGTTTGCATTGAACCGTAACAAACTGCCGAAGCAGGTCTTTTGACGGGGGATTTTTTAGGGGAATGTACCAAGCCTTGCTCTCCCCCGCATTTTCGACAACAATGGCGTTTGTCCAAACTGACTCATCGTCCATAAGATACACTTTAGAAACAACCCCACATATTTTCCCAGCCTCTGGAGTGTATTGCTCAAGCATGCCTGATGTGGTAAACAAGAGGTTGCTTCGGGCCTGCAAAAAACTGTTGTACCGCCCTATAGACCTGAGTTTCTTGGCCCAGTCCTTCTCCAGATAATACATTGGAGGATTATTTCCTGGAAAAGAAATTGCCAGTCCAATGTCAACCAAAGATTTTAATCTTTGCTCGATAATGGCATCCGATGTAGTAATAGAGCTGTAATACTCGGTTCCATTTTCTGATTGATATTTTGCCGGAATCGCTCCACTAATGATGTCATCATCCAAGTTGGTCCACCTCATGGCCGTGATTGTCTTTTTCTTCCTTATCTCCAATTCTTTTGATGAGACAGGTCCCACAAGGTTTGTGCATATCTGCTCCGCGCTTAGACGCGCGTTACGAATAATTCTTGGAGGAATCCGTTTAATGAGTTTGCGAGTTTTCCGATCAAGGCCGTTAATTAGGATATGGGTGTGTCTATGCTGAGTATTAACATGTATCACGCCTTTCCAAGAAAAACTAAAGCCAGTCTCCAATTGCAAGTTCTTAACGAATTCCCTTGCCAGATTTTTAAGCGGCACATTTAGCGATTCGGGACTTATAATGAATTTATAATATAAGTCCGTCATTTCGGCCTCATACCTTTCGATTTCTGTGTCCGGAACTTCGTCGTATTCTGCATCAAAGTACGTTGGCTTTTCGACCACTTCATCTTTGTTCTCCTGAATCATATAAGAACGTAAGAAATTTTTGTGGGCTTTTTTAGAGTTGCCATAGGTCATTTTAACCACACACCGTTGATTGTAATTGTTCGAAAAGCAAGCGGAAAAGTGAACTTTTTTTCCTTTTTTCTTCTTACCGAACTTTGAACTTTTGAAAAGTTGAGATAGGTCTTTTAACAACTTTTCTGTTTCTATTGCAGTATCAAGCCGCTTTGACGGTTTGCCTTTTGGGGATTTTACCTTTAAGAACTCATACTCTTCATCTTCTTCTGATTTCATTTTGTCTCCTATTTGCCTTCGCAATCTTGCGAATTGCTTACTTAGTGGTGACTGAAAGTGATGTATCGAACCCCCTCTATATTGCACTACCTATATAGAAGAAACCATCTAATACATCACTTTCTTTATCTTGCCTAAATGCTTATTCAGCCGGTTTCGCTTGAAAATTGTCTTCAAGATGCGTTCGCAAGTCTGCGAATACGCTCCGCATGAACGAAGGCTTAGTCTTGGCCATCATTTTTTTGTATAAAGTCTCGAGTTGTTCAAGGTTCTTTCGGCCCTTGTCATTTATTAGCATCGTGGACTCTTTGCTTTCCAGCATGTCTGGCAAGGCGGCGATGAAGTACGGCGTCAGGAACCTCGACAGCGAGAAGAACGCCTCTTCCCTCTTGTCAATTTGAGCCAATTTCATTTCGATGGTCGTTAATCGGGCTAGAACAAGACTTTCTGGCATTGTGTCCCGCTTGTAAAGGTAATTAACTGCCGTCTCAACAATCGCTGTAGCGGACTCACCGGATTCAGCGGCAAGAAGCTCAATCTGCTTGCAAGTCTGGTTGCTGAGGTGATATGTCTTCACGGAGCTATTGGGTTTCATGCAGGTCTCCTTTTAAAAAATGTTTGCAGGTCTTCTTTCAAACCGTCTGGAATCTTTATGTCCGGAAGGTGTTTGGCTACAAGAGCGAGAACGGCCACCACTTCATCTTTTGAGGACGGAGCCTTCCCCTGCTCCTTCTCCGCCTTATTGACTGGTGTTTTTCGCGTCGGCCCATGAGTTTTTTTGATTTCGTCATGGACCTTGTTAAGTGTCATTTCTCCGGAGCGAATGGCGTCGAGTTGTTGCGGCGTGGCCTTGGATTCGACCTCGCGCATTTTTTGGATTTGTCTGGGTGAGACATCCAGTTTTTTTGCTAGACATTCGTCGGAGAAATCGCTTACATCTTCCCCTGCCGCTTTGGCCTGTTTTTTTAGCTTAAGAAGATTCTCTAGATGCATCAACTTTTCGGCTTCCGTGAGGTTCCTTCGCGACAACTGCAAGTGCTCTTCATACAACAAAACATCTGTTTCGGACGCAACCCCATCCTTGACAATTACATAGACCTCTTTGAGGTCTGCCATGATAGCCGCCGCCAAGCGTGAATGACCGTCGATGACAGTTCCGTCATTAAGGATTATAATTGGCTGCGTTCTGTCGTAACCATGTTCCTTCATATTGCGACATAGTTCCGCCACCTTCTCAGGCTCTTGCTTGTACAGGGCCTTGAATTTTGGGTTTGTCTTTATTTCGCCAATTTTCATCAATTTAATTTTTGTATTAGTTGATGAAAAAATGCTTGGAAATTTAATTTTAATCATTTTTTGCTCCTAGTTATTCGAAATCGTAATCATCTTCTGAATCTTTTGATACAGAACCATCATTTGTTGTTGAGGGTAAGACCCAGTACCCATGTTTTTCATTGGATTTTGACACAAAGCCGTAAGAAGCCATAGTTCCTAGAAGGTTGGCAACAACCTTGTTGTCTTTTCCGATTTTATCCGCGATTGCTTTGGGGGTTGCCGTTCCACCAAGGTCCTTCAGGGCTGAGATAATCTGCTGGCGTTCCGGCGTCATATTGGGAACTGCGACAGAAGACTCTCCCTGCGAATGCCAAGTTAGCGTGTCGTACGAGAGGTATATCTCTTCTTCGCGCTCTTGATAATCGCGACTGGTGAGCGATAGTATTCCACGGTTCTGATTTCGTGGACGTTTTAGCACCATTATTGTGTCCGCCGCTCCCATAATAGCTGAAGTTCCACTCACCTCGTTGAAGACATCATCTGAAGGACGCTTTCGGAGATGGGTTACGACAATAATGCAGATGCCATGCTTGTCTGCACACTTCTTGAGCATCCCAATGAAGTTATACTCACTTTGATAGGACATTTGGATTCCTTGTTCTTGGCAGATTTTGGCTTTAGTGTCGATGACGACAAGAATTACTTCGGGATGTTCATTAAGATATGCATCAAGATCTTTGATGGCTTTCTCATCCACACTCCATGTAATCGAAATTCTGAATCTTTCGTTTGGACTCATTTTCTGTTTTAGGAAGCGTTCTTTGAGTCTAGGCTCGGTATCTTCAAGCGCGAGGTAAAGAACTGTCCCATTGGTTGAAACTTCAGCACCAAGGAAGGTTGAAGTATTACCAGTCACAGCATTAAGCAATTGCGTGATTAAAAGGCTCTTCCCGGCTTTTGCCGGACCAGCCAGAATCACAAGTCCTTTGCCAGGAATGAGGTCTTTAACAATGAATTGGGTAGATGGATAATTAGTTTTCATTATTTTTTCTCCTGTTGTAATTATGTTTTCATAGTCAATTTTCGACATTAGTTGCCTCCCTAGTTTTAATTGCGTCAGTTTTTGACACTTTACGCATCCCCGGGGTGACATGATTACTACGAAGGAAATCAAGAATTTCTGCCTTTGAAAAAAGTTTCTTTTTCCCAAGCCGATAACAAGGCAAGTCTGTGAGATGATCAATGTAGCTTAAAGATACATGTAGCAGACCTGCCGCCTCAGACCTTGTCAGCAGTTCCGGCTCTACCGGTAACTGCGGAATTGTTTCTTTTTTGTTTTGCATTAATTACTCCTTTATGATTTTTTGAGGAAGAAAAGAAACGCAGTCACGGCCGTGTATATATAGCTGCAATTCATTACCTCCATTTATTCGCGAACAGCCGAAGCTGTAAAAGCCAAATTAATTCGTCAGAAAATGGAAAAGTTCCGACTGTAATCCGTAAAACTCCAAGTAATCGTTAACGGTAAAATTGGTGTATCTTTCTTGAACGGAAGAGACCCCTGTGCTATGACCAAGGACGCTAGCCACCTTTATTGGGGCCACTCCCTTCGACAAGTAATATGTATTCGCAAAATGTCTAAGCGAATGGAAGCAATATCCATGCGCTTTGCGCTGCTCGGGCATGGTCTGCATGAGCATGTCACGCAGCATATCGCTTGCCCGGTTATCCGCCAACGAGTCGAACACGAATTCCTTTCCAGCAGGAATGGTTCCCAACAACCTCTCTCGAAGCTCCGAACAGATAGGAATCTTTCGCGCTTCTCTCGTCTTCAGAGGGAGCAACTTTCCCCCACGGTACTGGTCGCGTAAATCAATGTACGAATCCATTATGTTTGCGTTGCGCAAGGAATTTACTTCCGCCAGCCGCATGCCTGTACAGGCCGCGACGATGATGAAGGTTCGGACCGGCTCATTTCCGCGAAAATAATCCACAATCTGCATCACCTCTTCTAGCGAGAATGCGTCACGAGGCTTTGGCTCAGTCAAGAGCGGCTTAACGCCACGGAACGGGTTGCGGGCTACTAGTCCGTCATCTATCGCCGTCGCAAACATAATCCGGAGACAGGACATGACGTCATTGATGGTTTTGCGAGCGAGTCTTTCACGGTCAAGAAGATTCTGCCGAAATTCTTTAATATCCGTGGGGCAAAAAGAGTTTAGTGGCTTGTTTTGAATATATTTTAAAAAATAGTGGTTAACAAAGCCCTGGTACTTTCGGACCTGGATGTCTCCGATTCCCGGTCGCTTTTCGGTTCCGAGCGCTCTCCTGTCTCGAACCCATGTCGAGTCTTCCTTAAAGAAGTTAGAAGCGTAAGGACGGAACATGGCCTTTTCATTACATTGAATTTCGCCACTGTCAATTAGGGATTGAACATATTGGAAAGCCTCTGTACGAGAAGTGCAGCCAGTCGAATGTGGATTCGACAAGGTTCCGTCACTCCTGCGGTATTGATAATAATAGAACGCTTTTCGCTTTTGCGATTTTCGAAGTGTCTTAGATCGTTGATATAAAATGAAATCCTGATGTCGCCTCATCCTATCCTGCCTTGTCCTGTTGCGCGGTATTAGAGCGAGCGGCGCTCCGTCGCAGAAGACAATGCCAGGATACGGCTAGTTGCTAGATATATCCATTCATTTCAATATATTTTCGTATTTTTTTAAGATTTTGCGGTATTTTGACCAAATTTGTTCTTCAGGATTCTTAAGTCTTGGCATAGCTTGAGAGAAACCTACGTCTACATATTCATATTCAGAATTTTTTTCAAGAAGTATATGATTTACGCATTGCACAAAACCCGTATTTCCATCCTTTAGTTTTGTTTTCAATTGGCAAGCCCGAAAAACAAAGGGAATTTGTTGAATTCTTCCTCTTTCTTCTTCACCTAACCCATCTTTCTTAAGAATTTTAAATAAATCCGAAAAAACAGCACGGCAGTAAACATTTTCATTGTAACGCAATAAAGCAATTTCGTTGTCTCCTGTAACATTTGCCGCTTTGATTGTTTTGTAAAATAAGTTGTCATTTTCTGGAAACTTTCTTTCAACTTCGTTTAGTTCACGGATTTCATTCTGAACATTATATCCGGCTCTAAAAAAAACTTCCGCCTCTTTGATTCTTCTATAACAGTAATCATCAGAATACATATATTTAAATTTTATTTTTGTAATTTTATTGTTGTTTAATTCAATTCTAAGTATTATTCCACGAACAAGAAAATAAAACGGAACAACTGTTAAGCACAACGCGCCTAAGAACAAGTCAAAATGGTCCTTAAAAAAAGAGGCGTCCTTTATTGACAGAAAAAGCCAAAGCCATATAAAAGCCGACAATAACATGGCAACAAGGCTCCAAGCCACATAATTGTAGCTTTTGTTTCTAAATTCGCTTTTAGGAAGGTTATTGGAGTATTCAAAAAAAGTTTCATACAAGTCCTCCTCCTCCTCTTTTTTTAGTTTGTTGGCTTTTCCTTTTTTATCCGCATTTTCCTTAGACAAAAAATAGTCCTTGAAAATTTGCTTGTTGACAAGCAGGTTCTGGTCGCATTCAATTTTATCCTTCAATTTGGACCTGCACAAGTTGAAAAAGGAATTATGCGTTTCGAAGTCGCCCTCGTCATCATAGTCCTGCAAATGATTGCATCTTGTATTCATGAGATATAAATATAGAGTGAGGCAATTCATATTTCTTTGAAAAGCTGTAAGTTCATTAATCTTTTCCATATTTTAGCCACCTTTTTCATAAATCAGCTTGCATTATTATCGCGCAAAAAACAACAGGGCGCAACCCTGCTCCATTAACCTATCGACTTGAGTTATGCCATAAAACAAGAGGGCTCAATAGCTTTCATTTTCCCCTTCGCGCAAGTAGGAATGAAAGGAAGGAAACGCAGGAAATCAACGCCAATTTAATTCCTTGAACAAACCCGACTGAATCTCGTATATCTCCGCGTAGTCAGACTCGGTGAAGTTTATGTAGCGTTCCTGAACAGAGCTCACTCCAGTGGAATGCCCTAGAACGGCTGCCGTTTTGACAGCTGATACGTTGTGACTTATTAGGTACGTCGCTGTAAAATGGCGCCAACTATGAAAAACGTACCCCCTCGCCTTTTTTTGATCGGGAAGATTTTTTAGAAGAACTTCCCGCAATGTGTCGGAGGCCATGGTTTCAGCGACGTCAAAGAAAGCGTAGCCGTTGGGGCTCTTGTCAAGCCGGCGCTTCAAAAATTGGTAAAGCTCGGGGCAGATGGGAACCTTGCGGGCCTCTTTCGTTTTCAACGGACGAAGCTTTCCGTTCAAGAATTGGTCCCGGAGGTCGACGTACGTTTCCGTGACATTCTCCTTGCGAAGCGCGTGGATTTCGCTTAAACGCATGCCCGTCAGGGCCGCCACGAAGTTGAACTCCCTGTGCGCTTCATTCTTCCAATGGCATTCGAGCAATACTTTCTTGGCGTCCTGCATAGTGAACGCCTCGCGCGGAGAGGGGTTCTTCATCAAAGGCTTTATTCCTCTCAGAGGCGAATACAATAGAATGTTGTCCCCCATAGCCGCGTCGACGATGAACTTGAACACCATGAATATGTCGTTGATGGACTTGTAGGAAAGCTTGTCTTCGCGAATCAACTTGAGGCGGAACTCCTTCATGTCCGTAGGCTTAATCGCGCTCATTTTATGAGCACCGAAATAAGGGACGAGGTATTTTCTTGTCGTCATCTGAAGTTTTTCAAGATATAGCTCACTAATGGCGGGACGGTCTTTCGTTCCCAACGAAAGCTTGTCCTGCACCCAGACGGAATCGTTGTCGAAAAAATGAGTTGCGTACTGGCCGAAAGTCAGGTTGGATCCGGACCACAGCTTCCCTTCACATAGAAGGGTCTCGCAGAACCTCACGGCCTCCCTCTTGCGCCGGCAGCCTGTGCTTTTAGCCGAGGCGAGGGTTCCGTCCGGCTTGTACGCCTGGTAGTAATAGATCCTGTTCCCCGACTTGAGGGTCCTTTTGAAGACGAAGAAATAACCGCGCATGGACAGCTCCTTGAATGAAAAAATTTTCGCAAGGAATTACTGTCACTTTACTGTCACGCGACGAAAAACGGACAAATAAAAAAAGCTAAGTCACCATAATGCAAGGACTTAGCTTTCAGTTCTTAGAGCGGCAGAAGGGAGTCGAACCCTCGTCATCAGCTTGGAAGGCTGAGATAATGAGCCGTTATATGACTGCCGCAAATGTTCTTTAATATTAGCAAAAACGCGCGGTTTTGTCAATAACTTTGCGAAATATTTTTCGCAAAGTTATTGCCGCCTAATTGGAGCGCGTTACGATCGGGCGGCAAGAATCACCTTCGCGGCGGCGGCGGGGTCTAGGCCGTCGCTTTGCTCGCGGGTCTTTAGGTTCTTTACGCTGATTTTTCCGTCGGCGGAAACGAATACGCCCCACAAAACGCTCTTTGCCTCGGCAAGCGCGTACTGCTGGCCCATCTTTTTTGCTTCGGGGAAGACCTCGACTTTTACGCCAAGGGAGCGCAAGGCGGCGGCGGTTTTTTGGGCCTCTATCAAAAGGCTTTCGTCCTGGCAAAAGATTTCCGCGTCAAGGTAGGAGCCTTTTTTTCCGGCGATTCCCAGCTGCTCCATGGCCGCCATCAAGCGGTCCAGTCCTATCGAGCCGCCGACGCCGGGAATCCGTTCCTTTGTGTAAAGGCCGGCCAAGTTGTCGTAGCGGCCTCCTGAGCAAACCGAGCCGATTGAAGGAAGATCGTCCAAAAAGCTTTCGTAGACAAGGCCCGTGTAGTAGTCAAGGCCGCGGGTGATGCTGGGGTCAAGGACAAAGGAGGATGCGATTCCGGCAGCCTCTAGCATTTGGTAGATTTGGCGCATTCTTTCCGTGTCGTCGCACGCTCCTCCGCAAAGGCTTTCCATTTTTGCGACGGCCTCTTCAAAGGTCGCGGAAGGCTCGATGTATTCCAAGATTTTTTTGGCGGCCTCGTCGCTTTTTGTCGCCTCCACAAGTTCCGCCATGACAGCGTCCTTTCCCACTTTGGCCAGCTTGTCAACAGAGCGCAAGATGTCCTCGCTTTTATCCGCCACTCCAAGCGCGGCCAAAAAGCGGTTGAAGGCGCCGCGGTGGTTTATGTGAATTTTTATTTTTTCGATTCCGATTGCGGCCAAGGCGGCCTTCATCGCGCAAAGAATTTCGGCGTCGCAAACGGCGCTGTCGCTTCCAACCGTGTCGATGTCGCACTGGACAAATTCACGGTAGCGGCCTGCCTGGGGCTTTTCGCCGCGCCAAACTTTTGCGATGTGGTAGCGCTTAAAGGGAAAGGCAAGCTCGGCCTTGTGCTCGGCCGTAAAGCGCGCGAAAGGAACGGTAAGGTCAAAGCGCATTGAAACATCTCTCCCTCCCTTGTCCTCAAAGCGGAAGACTTGCTTTTCCGTCTCGCCGTTTGACTTTCTGAGCAAAATTTCTGTGTATTCCAAAACCGGCGTGTCAATCGGCACAAAGCCGTAAGAGCGGTAAACGCCTGTGATTTTTTCGATTAAGTCGGAGCGAAAAATCTGCTCCTGCGGAAGCGCGTCCCTAAAGCCCTTTAGCACGCGCGGCTGAATGATTTGGTTTTCCATGATTATGCATTGTAGCGGAAACGCCGCAAAGATTCAAGCAAGCGGCCGCTCGTGTTGTCATATCAATCACCGCAATAGTTGTTTCGAGCGGTTTCACCGCGTCCTAACGGACGCTGCATTGGCCGCGCCTTGACTCGCCGCTATTTTATTCGCTCCAGCGCCAATTTAGCCACGGCTTGCTCGGCTTCCTTTTTGTTTTTGCCCTGGGCCGGGCCGTAGCTTTTGCTTCCTAAGCGGACCGAGACGTAAAAGACGCGCTCGTGGTCGGGGCCGCTTGTCTTTACAAGCTCGTAGCGGGGAATGTCCTTGCATTTTTTTTGGAAGGCTTCCTGCAAGAGGCTTTTGTAGTCGCGGCCAGATTTGTTTTCTTGGACGCTCCGAACCGCGGGAATGATGAAGCGCAGGATGTATTCTTCGGCGGCCTCGTAGCCGGAATCAAGGTAGTAGGCGCCGATGACGGCCTCCATGCAGTCGGCCAAAATCGCGGGCTTTGTCCGGCCCCCGCTCATTTCCTCGCCCTTCCCCATGACAAGCATTTTGTCAATGCCGTATTCAAGCGCGACGGGGGCCAGGGCTTTTTCGCTGACGACGGCGGCCTTGATTTTGGCCAGGTCGCCTTCGGTGTTTTGGGCCATGTCCTCGTACAAAAAGGCCGCCGTGGCAAGGCCAAGCACGCTGTCGCCCAAAAATTCCAGGCGCTCGTTGTTGCACCTTTTATAGGCGCGGCTTTCGTTTGAGAAGGAACGGTGGTGGAAGGCCAAGTCCAAAAGCTCCAAGTCGCGGAACTTTAGCCCAAGGGGCTTTTGAAAGGCTAAAAGCGCGGCCTTTCGTTCCGGGGAGATTTTTTTTGAGCCTCTGAATATTTCCTTAAAATCGCGCACTGCGTTAACCTGGCTTTCCCAACATAGGAACGGTCAAGGCACGCTACGCTTAAAGCCTTGACTCGTTCCTTTTGAGGCGCGAGCGTAATTCTCGCGCCTCAATAAAAAAAGCGCGGCAATGCCGCGCCCTTCTCTTAAGATATTTTCAAAAGCAGGGCTTTTGAAAGCTCTTACTTTGACTGCTCAGACTTGATGAAGTCGTAAGCGTCCTGAACTGTCTCGAATTCGTTGGCCTTTTCGTCGGGGATGGAAACGCCCAACTCTTCTTCGATGGCGTAAACCAACTCGTAAGTGTCAAGGCTGTCGGCTCCCAAGTCGCCGCGGAAAGATGAAGAAAGCTGAATTTTGCTCTCCTCGATTTCGAGCTTGTCAGCGATAAGCTTCTTGATTTTCTCAAACAATTCGTCCATAGTATTCTCCTAAAGTATTATTTTTACGCGTTCGTTTCCGGTGTAATCACCTGACGGCCGCGGTAAAAACCACATTTGGGGCAAACGTGATGCGGAAGCGTTAAGTTGCCGCAGTTGTTGCAAGGAACAAGCTGGGGAGCCTTAAGCTGCATGTTGATGCTTCTGCGTCTGCGTGTCACCGCTTTTGAAGTTTTCGCTCTAGGTACTGCCATATATTCAACCTCACTTAATTATTATTACAGATGTATCGGTCAAATATACCGCAAACCTGCTTGTTATGTCAATATATTAAACAAAAATATTTGTTTTGTCAAGGCTTTTTTTGACAAAAAATCAAATTTCGTCAAAAAAAAACGGGCGAAAATGGCGCGGTGGACATACCCCGGCGAAAATCGCTCCCGCGGTAATCGGACAACTGCGAACGAGGTACTTTTAGGGCAAAGACTTGAGCTTAACGTGTCCTAAGTTCGCAGTGTCCGCTTCCCGCTCCGCGTTTTTCGCCGGCAGCATTCCACGCCTGCGTCCCGCCATTTTCGCCCGCTTCCGTCGGACGCAGCTGCGACTGGGATTGTCCGCGCTCGCAAGAGCGCAGTAAAATCGTTTCCTATAACAAAACGATGGCTAGTCCGTCGTAGCGTTTTTTTTTGTTACAACTACGCGCTGACAATTGTCTCCAGGGCGATTTTCATCATGTTGGTGAACGTTGTCTGCCTCTCCTCGGCGGTCGTAAGCTCGTGGGTCACAAGGTGGTCGCTGACCGTAAGAATCGCCAGGGCCTTGCGGTCAAACTTGGCCGCAAGCGTGTACAATTCCGCAGCCTCCATTTCCAGGCCCAAGACGCCGTATTTTGCCCAAAGCTTCCAATAGTCGTTTTCGTCGTAAAAGGCGTCGCTTGAGGCGCAAAGGCCAACGTGGACCGGGATTTGCAATTTTTGGGCCGCGTCGTAGGCGCTCTTTAAAAGGCCAAAGTCTGCGGCCGGCGCGTAGTGCAAGTGGCCAAAGCGCGAGGTCTGCATGGCCGACTCCGAGCAGGCGGCGCTGGCGATGATTGTGTCGCGAACCTTTATGTTTTTATGCAAGCCGCCGCAAGTTCCGACGCGGACGGCCTTTTGAACGCCGTAAGACTCAAAAAGCTCGTTCACGTAGATGGAAAGCGAGGGCTGCCCCATTCCGGTGCCCTGCACGCTTACAGGAACGCCCTTGTAGGCCCCCGTAAAGCCCAGCATTCCGCGGACTTCGTTGTAGCATTTGGGATTTTCCAAAAAGTTTTCGGCTATGAATTTGGCCCGCAAGGGGTCTCCCGGCAGCAGAACCGCCGGAGCGATTGCGCCTTGGGGCGCGTTGATGTGTATGCTCATTCTTCCATTATAACACGGGAATTGGGAAAACGCAAATTTTTTGTCGGAGGAACGGAAGTCCCTCCCCGCGTGTTGAAATGTTTTTTAAAACGCTTTAAAATGGCGGATATTTCTTGCGCGGAGGTTCAAGATGGAAATGCAAAAAATCGCGCTCGCGGCGCTTTTGGCGGCCGCCCTTACAGGTTGTTCAAACAAAAGCGTCGGATGGAAAAATGATTCCGCAAAGGCCGACATTCCGATAAAAATAGAAAAGGAAGCCGACGGCGAATACGCAAGCTACGGCGCGATGAAAGAGGCCTTTACGCCCGACTTTTCGTTCAAATATATAGAAGAAGACGAAGAGAAAAGCGGCCCAAAAAGCGAAGGAAAAAAATCCGTCAAAAAAGAAAAGTCCGAATCCGCAATTCCAGGCGTGAGGGAACTTTCAAACTACAAAACCAAGTATTCCGAAAAACGGACAAAGATTGACTTTCCCAAAGTCCAGGAAGCGGAAGAAAACATAGACCCAAAAAAGCCCTTCACAATAGAGGAATGGGGCCCGCAAGGGGAAATCGTCGCGGAAGAAAGCCGCCCGATATTTTTTGTGGTCTTTAGCCAGCCTGTAAAAAGCTTGGCCGCGCTTGGCGAGCCGATAGCCGAATGCGACGAAATGAAAATCGAGCCCGCCCTGCCCGGCGTTTGGCGCTGGCTTGGAAGCCGCCACTTAAGCTTTGAGGCGGAAGAGGCCGCGGACCCTTCGGTGGCCTACACAATACGCGTCAACAAAAGCCTTAAGTCGCTCGCGGGAAAAAGCCTTGAAGGCGCGACGGAATTTTACACAAGGGCGGCTCCCCTAAAATTTATTCGGTTGGACGGCGGCTACATAAAGGACAGCGAAAGCGCCTACAGCGAAAAGACCGGCGCCCTGCCCCAATACGCCAACCGCGCCTTTGTCCGCCTTAACTACGCGCTGGGCGAAAGCCGGCTTTTGGAAGTCCTAAAAGTCACCGTCGGCGGAAAGGAAAGAAAATTCTCGGCGGCGGCGGACTTCAACCAAGAGGCCTTTCCGTGGAGCGGAAAGCTTGTCTTTGACGAGGCCAAGAAAAAGTCCAACAGCTTTGTCGTGACGCTGGACGGACAAATTCCCAACGACGAAAAAATAGAATTTACGCTTGAAGGCTCCGGCGAAAAAAAATCCTACCATTCCCTAAAGCCCTTTGAAATCGACGAGCTTCCAAAGTCTGCCGGATACGCGCGGGGAACGAGGGGCAATTCCGTTACGATAGTCTTCACGCAAAAAGTCGACCTCAAGACGGCCGCGCAAAACATTTCGTTCGACTTTGACCATAAATTTTCAGAAAGCGACTTTGAAAGCTCGGGAAGAAGCCTGACGATTTACGACCTTCCGATTTTGTACCAAGAGGGAAAGGAAAACAAGTTCAAGATTTTTGTAAAGCCGGGCCTTAAGGACATTTACGGCCAAAGCCTAAGGACAAGCGGAGCGGCAGTCGCGGAGGTCAGCGTTCCCGCTCCAAAAAGCTACGTGAAATTCACGGACTACGGCGCGCGGCTTTTGGAAAGCCAGTTCAAGCCCAAGCTTTACATTGAGTCGCAGAACATTTTGCGGCCGTCCTTTTACATGGCGCAAAACACCGGCAATCCCCTTTACACGGAATGCCGCTTTTCGGGCTTGGAGGAAGCTCCTGCCGGAGCGGCGCTTTTGCCGCTAACAAAAAACCAAAGGCAGTTTGAGGAAATAGACTTGTCGCCGCTTTTGAACAAGGACGGCTTTGGCTGGATTGACTTTGAGGCGCGCGTGACGACAAACGAGTGGAACCGATGGGAAGAAAAAAGCGAGATTGTCAAAAACGAGAACAAGACGACGATTCAAGTGACCGACTTTGGAATCACGGCGCGAATCGGAATCAACAAGGCCGTCGTAATGGCGAGGAGCCTAAAGGAAAACAAGCCGATAGAGGGCGCGGAAATTTTCATCTTGGTTCCCCGCGAAGAAAAGGACGACGGCATTGACTTGGACGGCGGCCTTATAGCCCAGGGAAAGACAGACAAGAACGGATTCGCCGCGATAGAATTTTCCGAGGAGCAAGTGAAAAAGATTGAGGCCGCCAGCCGGGAATCCTATGTTTCCAACCTTAGAATTTTGGCGCGCAAGGGAAGCGACAAGGCCATTTTTTATCCGGCAAGCCACAATCCTTGGCGGCACAACATTCCGACAAACGACTTGAACCAAGCGCGAAAGGCCGTTACGCGCGCCTTCATCTTTACCGACCGAGGCCTTTACAAGCCGGGCGAGACAGTCTCCTTTAGGGGAATAGTCCGCGACCAAACGCTTGGCCGCCTTGTTCCGCGTTCGGACGAGCCTTATGTCTTGACAATCTCGGAAAACAAGTGGGAAGGAAAGGAAATCATTCCGCAAATCGAAGGGCGTCTTTCCCAAAGCGGAGGCTTTTACGGCTCCTTCAAGCTGCCCGACCAAATCGAGCCGGGCCATTACAAAATTCGCTACAAAAAAAGCCAGTATGAATGGGAGGACCCCTGCGCGGACTTTACCGTGGCCAACTTTGAGCGCTTGAAATTTGAGGCCTCGATTTCGCTTCCAAAAATCCAGCGCTACGGCGGAGACAAGCTTTCGGCAAATTTAAAGGCGTCGTACCTCGCCGGCGGAGACCTGAACGGCGCCCAATACGAAACGACTTGGTTCAAGCAGGCGGCAAGATTTGAGCCGGACACGGTCGAAACGCAGGGCTACTCTTTTGGCCCGATAAATTCTTGGTACGGCCGCTCGCTCGTGGCCAACGAAAAGGGCCTTTTGTCCGGCGACGGCCAGGCAGGCCTTTCTTGCACGAGCGAAAAGAGCGCGGACGGCGCTCCCTGCGTTTACCGCGTCGAAGCCAACGTAACCGACGTTTCAAACCAAAGGATTTCGACGCAAAAAAATATTTTTGTCCACCCGGCAAAATTTTATGTTGGAATAAAAAAGCCCGCCGCGCTTGAAGGCTTCGCAAAAAAAGGCGACAAGCTGGAATTCCCGTTCATCCTTGTGGACGCGGAAGGAAAGCCGCTTGAAGGCGCGGGCTTAGTTTCGTCAATTGAATACAAGCTTGAGCGCGAAGTTTGGACGACGGCAAACGAGCGGAGCGTGGACGACTCAATCTACGCGCGTTGGGAAAAGACAGAAGAGCTGGAGGCGCAAGGAAAGCTGGAGCCGGCCGCGGCGGGAAAATTTTCGCTTGAAATGAAGGAAGCTGGCTGGACGACTTTGACGCTTCTTGGCCGCGACGCAAGCGGAAACTTGACAAAAAGCCAATTGAACTTTTACGTGACAGGCGGCGGCGCTTCTTGGCACGACCGCTACAACAGCCAGTCGATAAACCTGACGCCGGACAAGGCCATGTACAATCCCGGCGACAAGGCGCGGATTCTTATGGAAAGCCCCCTCCCCGCAGGAGACTATTTGATAACGCTTGAGCGCGAAGGAATTTTCACGCAGGAAGTCCGCCGCTTTGACAGCCCTTCAAGCGTCATAGAAATTCCTGTCTCCATAAGCTACACGCCGGTTGTATACGCCGTGGTGTCTTCGTTTTCAGTCAGAAGCGGCGAGCCTAGCCACCAATACGGAGAGCCGGACTTGGACAAGCCAAAAGGCTATTTTGGAGTGGCCTCAATTTTTGTAAATCCAAAGGCCAAATCCTTTAACGTAAAAATTGAAAGCGACAAAAAAATTTACAAGCCGGGCGAAAAAGCCACAATAACCTTGACCGCGACAAGAGGCGGAAAGGCCGTGGAAGGCGCGGAGCTGACGCTCATGGCGGTTGACCGCGGCGTCCTCGACTTGATTGACTACCATGTTCCAAACCCGATAGAATTCTTTTACAACAAGTGGAACTTTCCCCTTTGCGTCATGGGCGGAGACTCGCGCGACATGCTGATGGATCCCGTCACCTACAGCGTGAAGAATTTGCTGGGCGGAGACTCCGACGAAGAAGAAAAGGGAGAGGAACGGACGGACTTTAGACCCACGGCGCTTTTTGAGCCGCTTTTGACGACGGACAAAAACGGAAAGGCTGTCTGCTCGTTCACCATGCCCGACAGTCTGACCGCCTACAGGCTTACGGCCTTTGGTGTCAAGGAAGAAAACTTCGCTCTAAAGGAAGGCGAAGTCAAAGTCCAAAATCAAATCAACGTCCAGCAAGTCCAGCCCCGCCGCCTTAGGGAACGCGACACCGCTGAGTGCGGAGTCTTGATAACGAACCTTGACGCCAAGGGGCAAAAGGTAACGGTAAGCTTGGAGGCTATAAGCCCGTCCAAGAACACGGCCCAAGACGAGCTTGAAGGCCGCGCCACAATTCCGGGCCTTGCCTTTGTTGACGGAGAAGCCGAAAAGACAGTTTATGTCGCGGCAGAAGATTCCACGGTTGTTTTCTTTGACGTGGCCGCGCAAAAAAGCGGAACAGTGGAATTGCGCTACAAGATAAAGTCGGACGCGCTTGACGAAAGCCTTGTCTCGCCAATCATCATAGAAAAAACATTCGTCTACGAAAGCGCGACGATTTCGGGCGCGACCGACGGACAGGAAAGCGAGGCCGAAAACGAACGGACAGCCATTCCCAGCTGGGCAAAGGAAGGCCGCGGGGAACTGGCCTTGACGCTCGACACTAGCAGGCTTGGGCCGCTGGGAAGCGCGGTCCAATACTTGTTCGACTACCCCTACGGCTGCCTTGAGCAAAGGGCCTCCAAGGCCTTGTCGCTGCTTTTGTTCGCGCCTTACATCGACGCCTTTGAAATGCAAAAGAGCGTTTCCGCCCCAAAGAAATGCGCGCTCAGCGAAATCAAGTCTTGGGCCAAGCTCCAGCATTCAAACGGCGGCTTCCCCTATTGGCCGGAGAACGCGGAAACAGAAAGCTTGTTCGCGTCAATCCGCGTCGCCAACGCTTGCGCCGCGGCAAAGAAGGCGGGCTTGAACGACAAGGACTTAAAGCTTGACCTTGAGGCGCTGAAGGCCTTCATAAAGCGCGGCGCCCAAAAGGCCGGCGTTTCGGACTCAGAAAAGGCCTTGGCTTGCAAAACGCTCGCGCTCTTGGAAGACAGGCGCATGGACCAAACGCTCATGGAGCTAAACGCGCGCCTTGACGGCTTGAGCCTTTGCGCCGTCGCAGACGTCGGAACGGCATTCGCCATAAAGGGCGACAAGGAAAAAGCCCAGGCGGCGGCGAAAAAAATTCGCGCCTATTTGCAGCCCAGCCTGCGCGGCGTTTCAGTGACCGAAAAAAATCAAGAGGAAGATTTATGGGCCGGCTCAAGCTCGGAGCGCCTTGCAAAGACATTGGGCCTTTTCGTGGAGCTGGAGCCGGACGACAACATGGCCGGACGCCTTGTTTTCTCCCTGCTAAAGGAAGAGTCCAAGGGCTACTGGAAGAACACGGCCGCCACGGCCTGCGTCCTTGAGGCGCTTGCAAACTACATCCAAAGGAGCGACATTTCAAAGACCGACTGCGAGGCCAAGGCCGTCATTGACGGAAAGACGGCGCTTCAAGGAAAATTCAAGGGGGCGGACGCAAAGCCCGCTACGATTTCTCTCCCCTTTGACGGAGAGCTTTTGGCGAAGCTTCCGCGCGACAAGGAAATTCCGCTCGTCTTTGAAAAGACAGGAAGCGGCCGCCTTTACTACACCGCGCGGCTTACGTACGCGCTGCCCGACGAGGCCCAGGCCGCCCGCGACCAAGGAATCAAGATTGACGCGCGAATCACGGACTGCGAAACGGAAAAGGAAGTCAACGCAAAGGCCGCCGACAGCGCGCGCGCCGACCTTTCCAACTCCAAGCTTTACAAGGCCACGGTGACAATCGCGTCAAGCCGGGACCGCGACTATTTGGCGCTTCGCTGCCCCATTCCGTCGGGCGCGGAAATTCTTGACTCAACATTTGTCACAAGCGGCTCGGCGGCCGGCCAAGAAGCGAGCGGCGACTGGAGGCATTGGATTTCCAACAAGACGGTTCGCGACAACGAAGTCCAATTTTTCTGGGACAGCTTTAAGTCAGGCCAAACGACGGTGACATTCACCTTTAGAGCGGCCAGGCGCGGAGTCTACCCGACGCCGCCGGTCCAAGCGGAATGCATGTACGAGCCTGAAATTTTCGGCCGCTCGGACGGCTGTTTGTTCGTCATTAAATGAAACGGCTTGTCGCAATGGCAAAAAGCCTCCTAGGGCGCAAGAAAACTTTTGCGGCTCTAGGAGGCGGCTCCAAAAAGAAAAAAATCCTCTTGGCGGCGCTGGCAGCGGCGGCCGCAGTCCACCTTTTTCTAAGGCTTTCGCCCTACCCGGAATTTGAGCGGCTTAAAAACGAAGAGCGGAGCGTCCGCTTTTACGACAGGAGCGGAATTCTTTTGCAAGTGACGTCCGTAAAGGACGGCCTAAGGCGGGAATGGACGGACATTGAAAAAATTCCCGCCAAGGTAAAAAAAACTTTCCTTAAGGCGGAGGACCGCCGCTTTTACTTTCATTTAGGAATCGACCCAATTTCCGCGGCCGGCGCGGCAATCCAAAACGCGGGCGCAAAAAGAACGGTCCGGGGCGCGTCTACAATCACGATGCAATTGGCAAAGCTGGCTTCGCCAGGCGGCCGGCGCTCGATGGCAAAAAAAATCGGCGAGGCCTTGAACGCGCTAAGAATCGAGGCGCGGCTTTCCAAGAAAAAAATTTTGGAGCTTTACCTAAACTCCGTTCCCTTTGGGCAAAACTGCGAGGGCGTGACAAGCGCCGCGCGAACTTTTTTTGGAAAGGAACTTGACGGCTTGACCGACGAAGAAGTCGCCTGCCTCGCCGTGATTCCGCGCCGTCCCGGCGGCTACAATCCAATCCAAAAGCCGGAGGCCTGCGCCTCTCGCGCGGCGGAACTTTTTGGGCTCGACTACGACTCCTTGCTAAAAACAGCGAAGGCCGCCGGAAGCTTTAGATACCCCTTTGAGATGCCCCACTACATCGAGCGCGTTAAAAAAAAGGCGCGCATTGAAGTCCGACTTGCCGCGAGCCTTGCGATTCAAAAGGAAGCCGAGCGGAATATAAGGGAAGCGGCCAAAATCGCGCGAGGCTCAAGGATTTCAAACGCGGCCCTGCTTTTGATTGACAACAAGGACAACTCGGTTCTGGCTTGGATTGGAAACGGCGACTGGTTTGACTATTCCCACAACGGGCAAATCGACGGCGTTCTTTTTAAAATGCAGCCGGGAAGCTCGATGAAGCCCTTTTTGTACGGCCTCGCGCTGGACACGCCGGCCAATGACGGCCGGCCGCTTTTCACCCCCGCGACGACATTGCCGGACGTTCCGCAAGAATTTGGCGGGCAAAAAATCTACATTCCCGAAAATTTCAACAACCGCTTCAACGGGCCGGTCCGCCTTAGAATCGCGCTCGCCTCCTCGCTTAACGTTCCGGCCGTCTACATTTTGAACGAGCTTGGCGTTGACGCATACCTTTCAAAGCTTTTGGAACTGGGCTTTGAAAGCCTAAAAAGCGGCGGGCGGGAAGCTGGCCTAGGCCTCGCGCTTGGAGCCGGAGAAGTGAGCCTTTACGAGCTTGTCAACGCCTTTAGCATTTGGACGCGCGACGGAAAGGACGCAAGCGGAAAGCAAATCTATTCCAAGGACTCCGCCCGCCTTATTTGCTCGATTCTTTCGGACAAGGACGCGCGGGCCTTGGGCTTTGGCTACAACCAAATCTTTCAAACCGACTACCCTTCAATCTTCAAGACCGGAACTTCAAGCCAATACCAAAACATCACGGCGCTCGGCTCCACAAAAAATTACACGGTCGGCGTTTGGATGGGAAATTTCTCGGGCCAAACGGTCATGGGAAAAACAGGAAGCTCGCTTCCCGCCTGGGTCGCAAAAAGCGTCCTGGACTTTTTGGAAGAAAAAAATCCCGCGCATGAAAACTTCCCCGAGCCGGAAAACTGGGCCAAGGCAAAAATCTGCCCCATTTCGGGAACGCCCGCCGGAAAAGACTGCCAAAATTTTGTCTTTGAGTACGTTAAAAAAGGCGTGAGTTTGGCTCCTTGCGCTTGGCACAAAACAGAAGGCGGCGAGCGCGTCACAGTCTACCCGCCGGAATACCAGCGCTGGCTTTTGAGCGCTAACGTCAAGGCGCAAGTGGACCACTCGTCGCTTCCGCTGACAATAACAAGCCCAAAAAACGATTCGGTCTTTTACGCCCGCTCCTCCGCCTTGCCGCAAACAGAGGCGATAAGCGTTGAGGCCATTGGCGGAACGGAAGACACGGCGAAAGTCTATTACGACGGCTCCCTTTTGCTTGAAACGCGCCGGCCCTTTGCATTCAAGATTCCGACAAAAAAGGGAAGGCACAACTGCCAAGTGGTCTGCGGCGGCCAAAGCGCGCAAGTTGAGTTTGAAGTGAAATGACGGCGGGCAGCGACAGTCCGACGCGACACACAATAATATCCTTGCTTTTTCCCCAAAAACACGCTAAAATAATTACTATATATAGAAAGTTACTCCACGCTTCCGCTTGAATAAATAAGGAGAAAACATTATGAGAAAGTTTTTTGGCATTATCGCTCTTTGCCTGTTGCCGCTTTTTTTGGCGACAATCTTTTCTTGCTCAAACTCAAGCGACAACTCGGCGCTGCTGGCAGCCCTGACAACGCAAGGCGGAACGATAACGACAATCGGCGAGAACGGCCAGCCGGACGACCCTACTTTTAGCAAAAGCTGGGAAACTATGGAAGACCTGTACATAAACGACAGCGGAAAGCTAAACACAAAAGTCGCCGCGCCTTGGAACAGCCGCGCTTCGGCGACGATGCTGCCGGACACGGTTCGCTTTGACGTAAAAAAGGAAGAAGGCTGGGACGTGGCCTTTGACTTTTTGAACCAAGACGACCTGCCCAACATGAACTACTTTGGCCTTTACAACAAGTACACCGGCGTTTTGCGAATCTTCTACTTTTTTAACAAGGAAGTCTCCCAGTCCGCCAGCGACTTTGCCTTTGAGGTCGTCCTTGGCTGGAACGACGCGAAAAGCAAATCCTATTACAGCGCGCTCAACTACGGAATACCTCTGGACGCGGAAGTTGACATGAACAAAAACTTGCTCGGCGACAGCGGCTCCGCCAAAACCTTCCGCTATCTTGTGACACCATATTCCGGAATCGGACGCAGCACGATGTCGCGGGGCTGGTACGCCTTTGACATAAACCTGTCCGCCTACTCCGGAAAAAGCCTTAGCGAGGAAGGCTCGTCCATACTAATAACCTGCAGGGCGAACAACAAAACAAACGTTACCCTTGCCACCGACATTTTGGGAAAGATTGGCGGAGACATCGAAGCAAAAATCGACAGGGCCAAGCTTTCGGCGTCTTCCAACGGATTGAGCGGAACGCTTGGCGACATAGGAAGCGCCTTCGGAAGCTTAGGCCGTGCGACGGCTTCCACCATTAAAGCTGTCGCAAAAGGAGGAATAGCGGGAGCCTTCGATGCGGCTAGCCTATGGGTTTCCACAGCCTTCAACATCGCCTCAATGGCGACCAAGGGCAGCGGCGGCGGATCGGGAGAAGACCCGCAAGACAAGCTGAGCGGAAAACTTGACTTGAAGCTCAACGCCACGGCCAACACGACCGGCTACCTAGAGTCGGCGGTGGCCACCAACGTGGAGCCAATCGTAATGACAAACGCCCCCATTATCAAGGACTCAAACGTTGGAAAGGGCGTGTGGAACATAGACAAGAGCCCTGAGCTTTATTTTGTTTCAGACAAGGTTCTCACTGCAATAAACGGCTCTGTCGCTTGGCTTGTTGAAGACGAATCTTACTATTTTTTATCAGCGGGGAGCGCCCGCTTTCCGTATTTTTACGACCCGACTTCTTTTGAAGTGACAATAAACAGCGAGCTTTTCCCCGACGCGGCAAACATAAAAGTCCTTTCATTTTGCGGAATATACAAGAACAACGGCAACAAGACGCAAAACACGGCCTTTAGGGCGGCTGTTGGTCTGGGCGACTTGAAAACAAACGGACTTGCCCTTCCGCCTCCAGACCGTACAACAACAAATGATGATGGCACTGTAAGTAAATACTGGGATATGAAAGGCACGGGTTCTTTTGTCGGTTTTTGCGTTCCTGCTCCTCAAGAAGACTACAAGGCCGCCGCCATACAATTTGACGGCCTTGAATGGAAGTCTTACGGCGCCGAAACTGACTTGCATTATTACGGGCAAGAGCTAAGCGTGGACGGAAGCGAGAGCGGCTTGAACTTTCTCGTGGAGCCGCAAATTTATTACGCGGATTCTAATCCTGTGAACAACCCGGGCAAGTTAAAAAAGCTGTCCCATCTTCCTGAATTGTATGTCGTCGTGACGCTCCAATTTGAGTCCGGCGGAAAGATTTTCACCTACTCGCGGATCTACCTTCCAAAGGTCAAAAAAGTAAAGTTCGCCGAGGCAAAGACCATAATCGGCGACATAAAGACGCGCCTTGCCGCCCAAACGGACAAAATCTACAAAGACGAATACATAACGTCGCTTGACAAGAAGATACAATTCTGGAGCGTAAGTTATTAAATGGATTTTGAATATTTTGTGTTTTACACCGTGGCCAGCGTGGTTTGCATTTTGCTGCTTTCGATGATGCTGGTCAGCGACAGAATGTACAGCGCGCGCACGGAAAAGCAAGTTTGGTTTGAGCGGGCGGTTTTTCTTTGCATTCTATATTTTGTCTCGGACGCTTTTTGGGCGGCGGTGGTGAGCGGGCAGCTTCCAAAAATTCGCGCGCTGGTCGAGTCTTTTGTCTTGGCCAATTACATTTTGCTCAGCGTTATGGCTTACGGGCTTTTTATGTTCATCGCCACTTCGGAGAACATGGAATTCCGCAAGAGCAAAAAGAAGCGCCTTGTGAGCATGGTTCCGCTTTTTCTCTCAATTTTCCTGCGGCTCTTGATGTATTTGATAGACCCCTATTTTTGGATTGACAAAAACAACGAGCTGAACCCTTTTTATTATCCGATGATGATGGCCGCTCCGATTTTTTACCTAATCGCTTCGTTCGGGATTTCCGTCGTCAACGCGATTAGGGCGGAAGGGCGTGAGCAAAAAAAATTGTATTGGGCCATCGGCTCAATTCCGCTTGGCATAATGATTTTCGGCTCGCTCCAAGTCGTCAACCTTAACGCGCCGACATTCTGCTTTGGCTGCGCCATAATGTGGATGTGGTTCTACATTCAGAACATGCAGACGCTGATTTCCGTCGACGCTTTGACGCGCCTCAACAACCGAGGGCAAATTAACCACTTTATTGAACAATTCCAATACAAGTCCGGCTCGGCGTCTTATGTCATGATGGTGGACGTTGACCGCTTTAAGCAAATCAACGACGCTTTTGGCCATGCGGAAGGCGACAGGGCGCTTGTTTTGGTTTCGGAAGCGCTCAAAAAGGCGTGCGACCAAGCCAAGGCGTACGTCTTTCTTGGCCGCTACGGCGGCGACGAGTTCACCGTCATCATTCAAAACGCAAAAGACGCGGACTGTCCCAAGCGCATCGAGCAAGCCGTCCGAAAAATCCTTTTAAAAAAACAGGAAGAAGAAAAGCCGCCCTACAATTTGCTGGTCAGCATCGGCTACGACAAGATAAAAAAAGAAAGCGACTGCGTCAAAAACTGCATAATCCGCGCCGACGAAAAGCTTTATTTGGACAAGAAAAAGAACCATAAAGCCGCGGAAAGTCATGCCCGGCAATGACAGCGCTCGCAACATTTCGCCTTGAATTCCCGCCGCGTTCGCGCTATAATGTCGGCATGAAAGTCACAGCATTGATTATGGCGGGCGGACGCGGAGAGCGTTTCTGGCCCAAAAGCAGGCAGAACCTTCCCAAACAGTTTTTAAGCCTTACAAACGACAGCCGCACGATGATCCAGCTTACGGTTGACCGCATAAAGCCCTTGGTCGCGATTCAAGACGTTTACGTGGCGACAAACCAAAAATACAAGGCGCTCGTCCAAGAGCAGCTCCCCGGAATCCCCGAGGAAAACATTCTTTGCGAGCCGGTCGCGCGGAACACGGCTCCCTGCATAGGGCTAGGGGCCGCGCATGTGGCCAAAAAAGACGGCGACGCGGTGATGATGGTCTTGGCAAGCGACAGCCTCATAAAGAACGACGAGCTTTTTGTCCAGACGCTAAAGGAAGCCGTCTCCATCGCCCAAAAGGAACAAAAAATTGTGACGATGGGAATCACGCCCAACTATCCTGAGACCGGCTACGGCTACATAAAATTTGACCAAAGCCAAAAAGACGGAAGCGCCTTTAAGGTTGAGCGCTTTGTCGAAAAGCCCGATTTGGAAACGGCGAAAAAATACCTTTCCGAGGGCGGCTATCTTTGGAACAGCGGAATGTTCGTCTGGAAGGCCTCGACGGTTCTTTCTTCAATAAAAGCCTTCATGTCCGAGCTAAGCGCCGGCCTTGAAAAAATTCAGGCGGCGGTGGGAACGGCGGACTACAACAAAGTTTTGGAAAGCGTTTTCCCGACGCTTCCGTCCGAATCAATCGACTACGGCGTCATGGAAAAGGCCAAGGACATTTACACGATTCCCGGAAACTTCGGCTGGGACGACGTGGGCTCATGGCTCGCCGTGGGCAGAATCAAGGGAAGCGACGAAAGCCGCTCTACGATTGAAGGAAAAGTCGTGACTGTAAACTCTTCCGGCAACGTCATCTTGGGCGGAAAAAAATTGATCGCCTGTGTCGGCCTTAAGGACACCGTTGTGGTTGACGCTGACGACGCGCTTTTGATTTGCGCCAAAGACGCTTGCGGCGACATAAAAAAAGTTTTGGCAGCCCTGCGCGAAAAGGGCATGGAAGAATACCTCTAATGAAAATAGCGGTTGACCTCCGCATGAGCGGAAAAAGCGGAATCGGAGCCTTTTTGGACAACATTCTTCCGACGCTAAAAGCGGGAGCGGAAGTCGTTGAAATAAAGCCCGACATAAAGCCCTTTTCGCTTAAGGAAATGCTTTTCTTTCCCCGCGACATCATAAAAAAAATCAACGGCTGCGACGCCTACTTTTCGCCCTACTGCAACGTTCCCGGCCGCCTTTTTAGCCGCGGAATAAAAGTTCCTATATTCACAACGATTCACGACGTAATTTTTTTGGACCTTCCGCTTGCCGGAAAGCTCGGAACTTTGGCGCGCAAAGCCATTTACCAACGCGCAATAAACAAGTCGCGCGAAATCTTTACCGTAAGCGAGTTTTCAAAGGGCCGCATCCAGGCGCGCCTTAGATGCAAAAAACCGATAGCGGTCGTTTATAACGGAGCGCCGCTTTTTGACGGCCAAGAGGCGGCCGGCGGCTTGGAAAAAGCGCGGAAGACGGACACGATTATTTTTGTCGGGA
Organism: uncultured Treponema sp.; assembly: GCA_946411505.1. GTDB lineage: Bacteria > Spirochaetota > Spirochaetia > Treponematales > Treponemataceae > Treponema_D. The sequence goes on from CAMKEG010000001.1 coordinate 510,182, forward strand.
ACATCAAGGCGCACAAGGGAATAAAGACTTTGATTCCGGCCTTTGTCAAGGCGCGACAAATTTTGCAAGGCCAAGGCGCGGCAAGCCTCCCCCGCCTTTTAATCGTAGGCTCAAAGGAAAACTTCCGCACAAGCGACACCGCCTTGGACTCGCTTTTGGAAAGTTCCGAAAAAAGCGGCGTCGAATTCACGGGCTTTGTCCCGGACCAAAAGCTAAAAACGCTGATAGAGGAAGCCCGGCTTTTGGTCCAGCCGTCCTTGTACGAAGGCTTTGGAATACCGCCGCTTCAAGCGCTTTACGCGGGAACGCGCGCGGTCATTTCGGACATTCCGGTCTTTAAGGAAATATACGGCCGCCTTCCGGTGACTTTCTTCAAGGCGGGCGACGCGGACGACCTCGCGCAAAAAATTGCCGCCGCTTATTCCGACAAAAGCCCTTTCCCGCCCGTGGAGCGCGTCTACTCCTACCGTTCCAGCGCGCAGGCGGTATTGAAAAGAATTGAAGAATCGATTAGTATTAAAAGATGATTATCACAAGAACGCCATTCCGCATGAGCTTTTTTGGCGGCGGAACGGACATGAAGGAATTCTTCAACGAACACGGCGGCGCCGTTCTTTCAACGACATTCGACAAATATTGCTATGTGACGGTCAGGCATTTGCCGCCCTTCTTTGACTACAAGACCGAGCTTTCGTATTCCAAGATTGAGCGCGTGGAAGAAATAGAAAAAATCGTCCACCCGGCGGTCCGCGAGGCGATGAAAATGCTGGACACAAAGGACATCCGCCTCACTTACGAGGCAGACCTTCCGGCAAGAAGCGGCTTGGGAACATCGTCCTCTTTCGCGGTCGGAATGCTCAACGCCTTTCACTGCCTTAAAGGCCAATACGCCGACAAGCGAAAATTGGCCGACGAGGCCATTCACTTGGAGCGCGACCTATGCCAAGAAGCGGGCGGCTGGCAAGACCAAATCGCCGCGAGCTTTGGCGGCTTCAACAAGATAACCTTCAAGGACAACTCATACGAAGTGACTCCGCTGATAATCTCGCCTGAACGCAAGCGGCTTTTGAACGACAGCCTGATGATGTTCTTCACAGGCTTCACCCGCTTTTCGTCGGACGTGCAAAAGGCAAACCAAGCCACGCCAGAAACCAAGGCCGCAAAAATCGAGCGCCTTAAGGAAATGCTCCGCTTGGTCGACGACGCGCAAAAAGTCTTGGTTGACCAAAGCGCCGACCTAAACGACTTTGGCCGCCTTTTGGACCACACTTGGAAGCTTAAAAGGCAAACAGGATCCGCCGTTTCGACAAGCGGAATCGACGCGCTTTACGACAAGGGAATGGCGGCCGGCGCCTTGGGCGGAAAGCTTTTGGGCGCGGGAGGCGGCGGCTTTTTGGTCTTCTACGTTCCCAAGGAAAAGCAGGCGGCCGTCCGCCAGGCGATGAAGGATTTGCTTTACATTCCGTTCAAGTTTGAAAACGAGGGAACGAAAGTCATTTACTACGAAGCGGAAGACGAGCGCCAATGACAATTGATGGGTTTACAACAATCGTTAGTTAGGCGCATAAGCGGCAACATTACGGCGTTGCCGTTTTGCGCAAAGAAGTTATCTACTTGCTCGCTTACGCGAGCGGGCAATCGCGCTCGCAACTAAGCTCGCGCGAACAGCGGTATCATAAGGAGGACATAAAATGGACTACATAAAAGAATTAATAGAGCGCTACCCGACCCTGGCCGTTTGCGAAAAAGACATTCGCGCGGCGGCCAGCGCGATAATCGACTCATACAAGGCCGGCGGAAAGCTAATCGTGGCTGGAAACGGCGGAAGCGCGGCTGACAGCGACCACATCACAGGCGAGCTTTTAAAGTCGTTCGTAAAAAAAAGAAAGCCAGACCAAAAATTTTTGGACGCGCTTTCCGCGATCGACTCGGACACGGGAAGCTATCTTAGCGACAAATTGCAGGGCTCGCTTCCGGCAATCGCGCTCACAAACAATTCGGCCTTGATGACGGCGAGCTTGAACGACGTTGACGGAAACGTTTTGTTCGCGCAGCAAGTCATGGGCTTTGGAAAAAAAAGCGACGTCTTTTTGGGAATCAGCACCAGCGGAAATTCCAAGGACGTCATTTACGCGCTCGCCGTCGCAAAGGCGCTGGGCGTAAAGACCGTCGCGCTTACGGGAAAGACGGGCGGAAAGTGCAAAGAGCTCGCCGACATTTCGATTGTCGTTCCCGAAAACGAAACATTTAAAATCCAGGAATTGCATCTTCCGGTCTACCACGCCTTGTGCTTGACAATAGAAGAATATTTTTGGAAAGAATAATAGCCTAAAAATAAAGAGCGGCATCCATGCCGCAAACGATTAGACCAACGGAGAATATATGAAAGCTGTCATAACGGCCGGAGGAAAGGGAACTAGAATCGCAAGCGTGCGGAACGACATTCCAAAGCCGATGATTCCAGTCTTGGGAAAGCCGATTTTGGAATGGCAAATTGAATGCCTAAAGAAAAACGGAATCACAGACATTTTGATTGGAATCGGCCACTTGGGCCACTTTATCCGCGACTACTTTGGCGACGGAAAAAAGTTCGGCGTTGACATTTCATATTACGAGGAAAAGGAGCCGCTTGGAACGGCGGGCTTTTTGTTCAAGGCGCAGGGCTTGGACAAAGACTTTTTGCTTTTGTGCGGCGACACGATTTTTGACATAGACTTTGGCCGCTTCATAAAGTTCCACCAAGAAAAAAAAGCGCTCGCAAGCCTTATGACGCACCCAAACAACCACCCTTACGACTCCTCGCTTATCGTGACCCAAATCGAATACCCAGCGGAAGGAAGCGGCGGCATGCCCGCGGACACGCATAAAGTCGCGGCCTGGCTTGCCAAAGAGGACGAGCGCTTATGGTATAAAAACCGCGTCAACGCGGGAATCCAAATCATAAGCCCCGAGCTTTTGGCCCTTACAAAAAAAACGCTCGTCCCCCGCCATCCCGAAAACCCCGACAAGATAAACCTCGACCGCGACGTTCTTAAACCCGCCGTCCAGACAGGCCGCATTTTCGCCTACGACACGACAGAGTACATAAAGGACATGGGAACGCCCGACCGCTTGGAGCAAGTTGAATGTGATCTAAAGACTGGACTAGTCAACGCTAAAAACCTCTCCAACAAACAACGCGCCCTTTTCCTTGACCGCGACGGAACGATTAACAAGGAAGTCAACTTTTTGACAAACATCGACGACCTTGAGCTTTTGCCGGGCGCGGCCGAAGCGATAAAAAAAATAAACCAAAAAGGCTTTCTTGCAATCGTAATCACAAACCAGCCAGTAATCGCGCGCGGCGAGGTCACTCTCCCCCAATTGAACGAGATACACGCAAAGCTCGAAACGCTTTTGGGCCGCGAAGGCGCCTACATCGACGGCCTTTACTTTTGCCCCCACCACCCCGACAAGGGCTTTGAGGGCGAGCGGCCTGAATACAAGCGCGAGTGCGACTGCAGAAAGCCCAAGGCCGGCATGATTTTGCAGGCGGCAAAGGACTTTAACATCGACCTTTCGGCCTCGTATATGATTGGGGACCGCGACAAGGATGTTGAATGCGGAAAAGCCGCCGGCTTAAGGCAAAGCCTTCTTTGCGAGCGCAACGGAAACTTGCTTTTAGCCTTGCGCGAACTTCCAGAATTTGGAGATAAAAAATGAAAGTAGCCCTTGTCCACGATTGGCTTGTAAACTACGGCGGCGCGGAAGACGTTGTCAGCGCCATATTGGAAATATATCCCGACGCGGACATTTACACGCTTGTCCACGACAAAAAGAAAATGAAGGGACGTTTTGAAAAAAACAAGATTTTCACAAGCCGCCTTCAAAAAATTCCTTTCGCGACAAGGCTCTACACAAAATTCCTAAAGTTCATGCCGGCCGCCTTTGAGGCCTTTGACTTTTCCGCCTACGACTTGGTCATTTGCTCCTCGTCGTCATGCGCAAAAGGCGTAATCACGCCTCCGTCCACAGCGCAAGTGGCTTACGTTCACACGCCGATGCGATACGCCTGGGATTTGTTTTTTGACTACCAAAAAAGGAGCGGCGCCCTCACCCGCTTTTTCATGGACCGCTGGATGCCGCAAATCCGCTTGTGGGATTACGTCAGCGCGCAAAGAATCGACGCGGTAACGGCAAACTCAAAATACATCGCGCGCCGCATAAAAAAATTTTGGAACCGCGACGCCCTTGTCATTTACCCGCCGGTCAACGTCGGCTACTTCAATCCTACAAACGACGCGGCAAGAGAGGACTTTTACGTTTTCTTCTCCCGCTTGGTTCCCTACAAAAGGGCCGACATAGCGATTGACGCCTGCGCCGCGCTCGGAAAAAAGCTTGTGGTTATTGGCGGCGGAAGCGAGGCAAAAAAACTGCAAGAGCGCGCAAAAGGAAAGGCCGGCATAAGTTTTACAGGAAGAATCAGCGACGAAAAGGTCAGGGAATATTTGCAAAAGTGCAAGGCCTTGATTTTTTGCGCGGAGGAAGACTTTGGAATCATTCCGGTACAGGCGCAGGCGTGCGGAACTCCTGTCATAGCCTTTGGAAAGGGCGGCGCTACGGAAAGCGTCTTGGACAAAAAGACAGGCGTTTTCTTTCCAGAGCAAACGGCCGCGTCGTGCGCGGAGGCCATAAAGGAATTTGAAAAGCTTGAGGCGGCCGGAAACTTTGACGCTAAAAAAATCGTCGCCCACGCCAATTTCTTTGAAAAAGAGCGCTTCAAAAAAGAGTTCAAGGCCGTCTGCGAAAAAACTCTCGCCGCCGTCCGAGGCTAGCCTAAAATTTCTTTTATAACCTCGGCCAATTGCCGCGCGGAATTTTCAACCGTCAGCCGCTTAAGCAAGCCGTCCGCCGGCTCGACAGGCTCCTTCAACAAGGCGTCCAAGTCAACGTTTGGATTGTCCGGGTCAATGTAATGGGCGCATTTTCCGTAAATTTCTGGAAGCGACGTTTTGTTTGAAATTACAACAGGAGCTCCGCAAGACAAGGCCTCAAGCGGAGGCAAGCCAAAGCCCTCAAAGTACGAAGGAAAGACAAAGGCCTTGCATTTTGAAAGGAGCGCCTTGACTTCCGCGTCCGAAAGATATCCGGTCATAAGGACATTGGGCAAAGTTTTCATCGCCTCAAGCTCGGACGGAACCATCGAAGGAAGCGGTTTTCCGGAAACCGCGAAAAGCGCGTCGGGATAAGCCCGCGCGTTGGCGGAAATCCACTTCAAGTTTTTGCGGGTGGAAAGCGAGCCAAGCGTAAAATAAAATTCTTTTTCCTTCAATTGCGGCAAGCGGTCAAAGATGGAAAAATCCGGCTCAATTTTTTTATACGAGCCAAGGCCGTCGTAAATCACTTGAACGCGGTTGGGATTTATTTTGTATGTGTCTACAATCGTCTTCTTTGTGTATTCGCTGACGGCGATAATTTTTTTCGCTTTTTTTGCGATGCGGCGGTACATTATGTTTGAATAAAGGCGAACCAGCTTGTCCCGGCGGCCTTTAAAGTCGTCGGTGTAAAGACGGCCGTAAATGTCGTGCAAAAACTCTATTCCGGGACAAAAGTACGGGCAAGTGTTTGAAAAGTCAAGGCTTATCCGCTTGTTCTTAAGGACATGCCTTTGGAAGGCGCCTTGAGTCCATTTTGGAAAGAAAGAGGCCGCGACAGGCAAAAGAACGCATTTTATGTTCTTGTATTGAGGAACGTTTTGGGCGTTTGAAGGAAGGACAAGCTCAACAAGGCCTTGCGGCAAAAGTCTGTCCAAGGCTTCAAGGGTGTCGATGGCGACGCGCTCGATGCCGGTCAAATTGCGGCAAAAGAACTCGCCGTTAATGGCCAGAATCTTTTTTTTCGCGTCCTTACCCACGTTCCGCCCCCAAATCATTCGCCAAGCCAGCTGGAAGCGTCGGCGCTAAAATACTTTTTGGCCGCGTCAAAGGCCGGATGCTTTTTGTCTTTTTCCGACAAAAGCGGCTCAACGCCTGCCGCGGCGCCAAACCAGTCAACGCCAATCGCGGGGTCGTTCCACATAAGGCCGCCCTCGTCTTCCGGGTGGTAAAAGTCCGTGCACTTGTAGCCAAAGACGGCCGCGTCGCTTAGGACAAAAAAGCCGTGGGCAAAGCCGCGCGGAATGTAAAACTGGTTTTGCTTTTCGGCGTCCAAAAGGACGGCATGCCATTTTCCAAAAGTGGGGCTTTGGTCGCGAAGGTCAACCGCAACGTCAAGCACCCGCCCTTGAATCGCGCGCACAAGCTTTCCCTGCGGATGCCGCTTTTGAAAGTGCAAGCCCCGCAAAACGCCCTTGCTTGAGGCCGACTGGTTGTCCTGCACAAAACGCTCGGTCAAACCGGCGGCAAAAAAATCGCGCTCGCTGTAACATTCAAAAAAGTATCCGCGCGCGTCTCCAAAAACTTTGGGCTGAATTTCGTAAAGGCCCTTTATCGGACATTCCTTAAATTCAAAGGACATTAATTTTCCTCCGCCAAGTACTTTAGGTACTCGCCGTAGCTGGTCTTGTAGCCCGCGGCAAGCTTTAAAAGGTCGTCGCGGCCGATCCACTTGTTCTTGTAGGCGATTTCCTCAAGGCAGCTTACGTAAAGGCCGGTCCGCTTTTGAATCGTCGCGATGAAGTTTCCCGCGTCCAAAAGGCCGTCGTAGGTGCCGGTGTCAAGCCAGGTAAGGCCGCGGCCAAAGAGTTCGACGCTTAGCTTTCCGCGTTCAAGGTAGGCGTTGTTTACGCTGGTGATTTCTATTTCGCCTCGGGCGGAAGGCTTTACGTTCTTGGCAATCTCCACGACGGAATTGTCGTAAAAGTAAAGGCCCGGAACCGCGTAGTTGGACTTAGGCTTTGCGGGCTTTTCCTCGATTCCCAAGACTTTTCCGTCCTTGTCAAATTCCACCACTCCGTAGGCTGTCGGATTTTTTATGTAATAGCCAAAAATCACCGCGCCGCCGTCTTTTTCTATCTTTTTGGTGGAATTAAGCAGCGACTGGCTGAACGACTGGCCGTAAAAAATGTTGTCGCCAAGGACAAGGGCCACAGAGTCGTTTCCGATGAATTTTTCGCCCACGATGAAGGCGTCGGCCAAGCCGCGCGGGCTTTCCTGCACGGCGTACTCAAAGCGCATTCCAAGCCATGAGCCGTCGCCGAAAAGCTCCTTGAAGACGCTTATGTCGCGCGGGGTTGAAATTATCAAAACCTCGCGAATTCCCGCCAGCATAAGGACGCTGACAGGATAGTAAATCATCGGCTTGTCGTAAAGGGGCAAGATTTGCTTTGAGACGGCCTTTGTAATCGGGTAAAGGCGGGTGCCGCTTCCGCCGGCAAGAACAATTCCTTTCATAGACCTGTATTTTAGCGCTATTTTCGCGCAAATTCAAGACTTGAAAGCGATTGAACAAAAGCGCGGTTTTCACTATAATATATAGAAATTTTTTGCAAGCAACGGAGCGTCCGATGACATTTCTGTATATCGACCCAGGCACAGGAAGCATGCTGTTTTCAATCGTTATTGGAGCGGCGGCGACCCTCTTCTTTTTGGCAAAGGCGGCCTGGCTAAAGATAAAGCTAGTTTTAAGCGGTTCGCGCGGAAAAGACGCCGCCCAAAGGGACGCGGCCTACAAGCCATACGCCATTTACTCGGAAGGAAAAAATTACTGGAACACTTTCAAGCCTGTTTGCGACGAATTTGAGGCAAGGAAAATTCCGTTGGCCTTTTTGACAAGCTCAAAGGACGACCCCTGCTTTGACCAAGGCTATCAATATGTCAAGGCGGAATTCATCGGGGAAGGAAACGCGGCCTTCGCCAGGCTCAACATGCTGTCGGCCGGAATTCTTCTTTCAACGACGCCCGGCCTCAACGTGTACCAGTGGAAGCGCAGCCGCAACGTCAAGCGATACGCGCACGTCCTGCACATGTCCAACGACGCGACGACCTACCGCCTTTTTGGCCTTGACTACTACGACGCGGTCTTGCTCACCGGCGACTACCAAAAAAAGGACTTGCAATATTTGGAAGAGGCGCGCGGAGTGGCCAAAAAGGACCTTGTCACAGTCGGCTGCGCCTACCTCGACGTTTTGGCGCAAAAGATGAAGGACGTTCCAGAAGAAAAGGAGCATCCCTTTACAGTGCTGGTCTCGCCGTCATGGGGAGACGTGGGCGTCCTTAAGCGCTACGGCGAAAAGCTTTTGGACCCGCTTTCCAAGAGCGGATGGAGAATCATCGTCCGCCCCCACCCCCAGTCCAAGAAGTCCGAGGCCGAAATGCTGGAGCGCTTGGAGGCGCGCTACAAGGACTGCCCCAACGTGGAATGGGACTACGAACGCGACAACATTTACTCGCTAAAAAAAGCCGACATAATGATTTCGGACTTTTCGGGAATCATATTCGACTACACCTTTCTGCGAGACAAGCCGGTAATGTACGTAAAGGCCGGAATGAATTTAATGCCCTACGACGCCTACGACCTTCCCGGCCACGGGGAAAAGCTCTGGCAGTTTGAGACGCTCAAGAAAATCGGACTGGAGTTGAACGAGAGCCAGTTTGACAACATAAAGGAAGTCATTCAAAACGCAAGCGACAGCGAAAGCCTTGCCGCCGGCCGAAAGACGGCAAAAGAAGAAGCTTGGATGGAAATCGGACGCGCGGGAAAGAACATCGCGGACTACATGATAAATACAGTCAAGGAGACAGCGTAATGGCAAAGACAGTTTATTTAGGAATCACGGGCGACATAATCCACCCAGGAATCATCAACATAATCAAGGAAGGAGCCAAGCTGGGCGACCTTACCGTAGGCCTTTTGACCGACAGCGCGATTGTAAGCCACAAGCGCCTTCCCTACTTGACATACGAGCAGCGAAAGCAAGTTGTCGAAAACATAAAGGGCGTGGCCAACGTCGTTCCCCAAGAGGAATGGAGCTACGTTCCCAACCTTAAAAAGCTAAAGCCCGACTACATGATTCACGGCGACGACTGGAAGACCAACTATCTTTCAAAAATCCGCGACGAAGTCTTTGAGGCGGTCAAGGAATGGGGCGGCCAAGTGGTCGAAATCCCCTACACGCAAGGAATCAACTCGTCGGCCTTGGCGGAGAACGCCTCATCAATCGGAACCACGCCCGACATTCGCCGCGCCGCCTTGCGCCGTCTTTTAGCCGCAAAACCCGTTGTCCGCATCTTGGAGGCTCACTCAGGCCTTAGCGGCTTGATCGTCGAGCGCGCGCAAGTTGTAAAAGAGGACGGCGTGCACCAGTTTGACGGAATGTGGTCGTCGTCGCTAACCGACTCCACCAGCAAGGGAAAGCCTGACATCGAGGCCGTCGACCTTACGACAAGAATGCAGTCTTTGACCGACATTTTGGAATGCACGACAAAGCCGATAATTTACGACGGCGACACGGGCGACATTCCCGAGCACTTTGTCTTTACAGTGCGCACGCTGGAACGAAACGGCGTGAGCGCCGTAATCATCGAGGACAAAAAAGGCCTTAAAAAGAATTCGCTTTTTGGAACGGAAGCCAAGCAAGTTTTGGCGACCGAAGAGGAATTCTGTGAAAAAATCGCGGCCGGAAAAAAAGCGCAGGTAACGAAGGACTTTATGATCATCGCCCGCATTGAGGAAATCATCGCGGGTTACTCTGTCGAGGAGGCGCTCAAAAAAGCCTTCGCCGCCGTAAAGGCCGGCGCGGACGGCGTGATGATCCACTCAAAGGACAAGAGCGGAATGGACATAAAGGAATTCTGCCAAAAGTTCCGCGCCGAATACAAGAGCGTTCCAATCGTGCTTGTTCCGACGACATACAACCAGTTCACCGAAAAGGAATTGGGCGAATGGGGCGCCAACATCATCATTTACGCAAACCACATGCTGCGCGCCTCCTACCCCGCGATGGCCAAGTGCGCCGAGACGATTTTGCAGGCCGAGCGAAGCCTTGAAGTAAACGACATTTGCATGCCGATAAAGCAAATCTTGGAATTGATTCCGGGAACAAAGTGAAAAACGCCTCCTTGCGTTTTTCACTTTACGAGTTTTGCGTCGCAAAACTCGCGGCTTGTGGACATACTAAAAACGCGACATCCTGTCGCTATTGATTGGAGAAGACACTTTGATTAGACCTTCTTACTTTTACGACCTTTTGATAAAAAACGGAACGGATTTTTTTGCCGGAGTCCCCGATTCCCTACTAAAAAATTTGTGCGCCTACATCACTGACACCGCTCCCGCCGACAAGCACATCATAAGCGCCAACGAAGGAAGCGCTACGGGACTGGCCACCGGCTACCACCTTGCGACGGGAAAGATTCCGATGATTTACATGCAAAACTCGGGCGAAGGAAACATGGTAAACCCCTTGATGTCAATCGCAGACCCCGACGTTTACTCAATCCCGATGCTCATCGTCATCGGCTGGCGCGGAGAGCCCGGCGTCCACGACGAGCCCCAGCACGTAAAGCAGGGAAAGGTCACTTGCGATTTGCTTGACGCGATGAAAGTTCCCTACAAAGTCCTAAGCGAAAACGAGGCCGACCTTCCGGCCCAATTTGAAAAGGCCTACAAGTACATAAAGGAAAACAAGGCCCAGTACGCCTTTGTGATCCGCAAGGGAACCTTTGACGAATACAAATTGCAAAACAACGTTCCCGTTGAAGGAAAGATGAGCCGCGAGGAAGCGATAGAAAAAATCATGCTTTCGGCCGACGAAAAAACCGCCTTTGTCTCAACAACCGGAATGATTAGCCGCGAGCTTTACGAGCTTCGCGACAAACACAGCATGGACCACAGCCGCGACTTCCTTACCGTAGGCGGAATGGGACACGCAAGCCAAATAGCGCTTGCGATTGCCATGCAAAAAAAAGACCGCGCCGTTTTTTGCCTTGACGGAGACGGAGCGAGCATAATGCAAATGGGCGGCATGGCCACAATCGGAAGCAGAAAGCCTTCAAACTACATTCACTTTGTGCTGAACAACGGAGCGCACGACTCTGTTGGAGGCCAGCCGACCGTGGGCCGCGAAATTGACTTTTGCAAAATCGCCGAAGGCTGCGGCTACGAGAACGTCTTGAAAGCGGCGACCCTCGACGAATTGGACGCGGCCATCAAGGGCGCGAAGGAAAGCAAAAAACTTTCCTTCATCGAAGTATTGGTAAAGAAAGGCGCCCGCAAGGATTTGGGAAGGCCAAAAACAACGCCGCGCGAAAACAAAGAAGCGCTGATGGAATTCTTAAAAAACTAAGGCGACGCAGGAGACGACAATGGTAAAACAAGCGATAATCGCGGCCGGCGGACTTGGAAGCCGCTTTGGAGACAGAACAAAAGAAATGCCTAAGGGCTTTATCCCTATTGACGGCGTTCCGATGGTTGAACGAAGCGTCCAAAAATTGATTGCCTCGGGCGTTGAGGAAATCATCATCGGAACAGGCCATTGCTCCGAGGCCTACGACGAGCTGGCCAAAAAATATTCCGTCATAAAAACAGTCAAGAACGAAAACTACGCCAACACTTCCAGCATGGGAACGATCGCCGTTTGCGCGCCATACATCAAAGGCGACTTTTTCTTGCTCGAAAGCGATTTGCTTTACGACGCGGTTGGCCTTAAAGTCTTGGCCAACGACGAGCACGAAAACGTTGTTCTTGCAAGCGGCGCGACTCATTCCGACGACGAAGTTTATTTGGAAAACGGAAGCGACGGCGCCCTATGCCGCGCTACAAAGGACAAGGCCAGCGTAAAGAATTTGGCCGGCGAGCTTGTGGGAATCTCAAAGCTTTCAAAGGCTTGCCTTGACGACATGATGGCCTGGTACAAAGCCGACGCCGGCCGAATCAAGGCCGACTACGAAAGCGTCTTGGCGGAAATTTCCAGCGCCGCCGCCTTCAATGCAAAAGTTTATGTCCGCAAAATCGAATATTACGCTTGGACCGAAATCGACGACGAGGCCATGCTTAAGCGCGCCGTCGAGCAAATATGGCCGCGCGTACAGGAAAACGAATCCTTGTGGGACGTGCGCCGCGAAGTTTTGCTAAACCCCGGCCCTTCCACAACCACCGACAGCGTAAAGTACGCGCAAGTCGTCGCCGACATTTGCCCGCGCGAGCTTGAGTTCGGAAACTTGATGGAAGAAGTCGCCGAGGGCCTTACAGAAGTTTGCGCCAATCCCAAAGATTACATTACCGTAATGTTCGGCTGCTCTGGCACCGGTGCCGACGAGGCTATGGTAAGCTCTTGCGTTCCGCCGGACGGAAAATTGCTTGTCGTTGACAACGGCTCCTACGGCGCGCGCCTTGCCAAAATCGCGAGCGTCTACAATATCGACATGGACGTCTTTAAGTCTTCGACATACGAACCGATCGACGTCGCCGCGCTAGAGGCGCAAATGAAGGCAAAAAAATACACGACCTTCGCGATTGTCTACCACGAAACGACGACCGGCCTTTTAAACGACCTCGCCACGATTTGCCCGCTGGCAAAAAAATACGGAATGACCACGATTTGCGACATCGTCTCGGCTTACGGCGGAATGCCTATCGACCTTGGCTCGCTTGGAATAGACTTTGCCACAAGCACTTCAAACAAGCACATCGGCGGAATGGCCGGCGTGGGCTTTGTAGTTTGCAAGCGCGCCGAACTCTTGAAGCAAAAGGACTGGCCGATGAGAAACTACTACCTTAACCTTTACGACCAGTACAAGTACTTTTTGGAGACCAAGCAGACGCGCTTTACCCCGCCCGTCCAAACTTTCTACGCCTTGCGCCAGGCGATTATCGAAACAAAAGTCGAGACCGTGCAAAAGCGCTACGAGCGCTTCACCGCTTGCTGGGAAATTTTGGTCAAAGCCTTGGACGACATCGGACTAAAAATGCTCGTGGACAGAAAATACCAGTCGCATTTCATCACCGCGATTTTGATTCCCGACACTCCCAAATACAGCTTCAACGCGCTGCACGACTACGCCAAGAGCTTTAACTTTACGATTTACCCGGGAAAGCTCGGCAACATCGACACATTCCGCATAGCCAACATGGGTGACATAAAGCCAAAAGAAATGGAGCGCTTTACAAAAGTTCTCCGCGACTACATGGCTTCTATAGGAGTGGCCAAGGCGCGCTGACGCTTAAAGCCTTGACACCCGACGCGCGGTCAAGCAAAGGAAAAGATGGCGGACTTTCTGTACACACTGATAATTTACCCTCTCACCCTTGTCATAGAGACCGCCTACCAATTGGTTTACGCGATTTTTGACAACGCGGGCTTTGCCGCAATCGGGGTCAGCGTGGCCGTGTCGTTTTTGTGCCTTCCGCTTTACATCGTCGCGGAAGCATGGCAGGAAACCGAGCGCAAAAAGCAAAAGGAAATGGAAGCGGGCATAGCCCGCATAAAAAAGACTTTCAAGGGCGACGAGCAGTACATGATTTTGACGACCTTTTACAGGCAAAATCATTACCACCCCTTGATGGCCTTGCGCTCGTCGTTCGGGCTTTTGATTCAAGTGCCCTTCTTTATCGCGGCCTACAGCTTTTTGTCCAAAATGCCGGCCCTGCAAGGCCAGTCCTTCGCTTTCATTCGCGACATGGGAAAGCCCGACGCGCTTTTTTACGTCGGCTCATTCCCTGTAAACGTTTTGCCGATCGCGATGACAGCCATAAACATCGCCGGAAGCGCCGTTTACACAAAGGGCTTCAAGCTAAAGGAAAAGCTTCCGATTTACGCGATGGCCTTGATTTTTTTGGCGCTTTTGTACGATTCGCCGGCGGGCTTGGTTCTCTACTGGACGATGAACAATGTCTTCAGCCTTGTTAAAAACGTCTTCTACAAAATAAAGCGGCCGCTTTTGGCGCTTTACATTTTGGCAAGCGTAGCTTCAGTCGCCGGAATTATTTACGTGGCGACGGTTCACAACGGCCTTGAGTCAAAGCGCTTTGCGCTGGGAACAATTTTGTCGGCGGTAATTTTTTCGCCCCTCCTAGTCAAGGCGGCAGGCTGGCTCCTTAAAAATCCCTTGAAATCCTTGGCGGAAAACAAAGGCGAACGGCGGGCCTTGTTCTTTTTAAGCGCCGTTTCCTTGGCGCTTTTAACGGGCCTTGTAATTCCTTCAAACGTGATATCCTCCTCCGCCATAGAATTCATGAACATAGACAAAATTCAAAATCCAAACAGCTATGTTTTCACGGCTTTCCTTCAAAGCCTTGGAATCTTTTGCTTTTGGTTTTGCTGCGTGTACTTTTTGTTCGGAAAAAAAGTCCAAAGCCTTATGGCGGCGGGAAGCGCGCTGGCACTTTTGTGGGGAACGCTCGACGCTTTTGTCTTTGTCGGAGACTACGGCTCCATAAGCCGTTCCTTGGTCTTTGACAGGGGCGCCGCCAATTCAATTTCTTTTTGCGCCCTTAACGCCGCGGCTTTGCTCGCGCTTGGAGCGGCCTTCCTTTGCCTTCTAAAATTCGTAAAGGCAAAGAACGGGGCGATTCCGCTTTTCGCGATTTTGCTCTGTTCCTTTTTAGCGGTCGGCGCCATAAACATATCCAAGATTCAAAAAGAAAACGACTTGCAGGCGCAGAGGAATTTTCAAGAAGCGACAAAAATTGAACCGGCCCTGCGCCTTTCAAAAAACGGAAAGAATGTCGTGGTCATAATGGCCGACCGCGCGGAAAGCGTTTATGTCCAAAGCATAATGAACGCCTACCCAAAGCTCAAGGAAGAATACAAGGACTGGACTTTTTACAGCCACGCGCTTTCCTACGACAGCCACACGCTCTTGGGCGCCCCGCCCCTTTACGGCGGCTACGAATACACGCCGCTCGAAATGAACAAGCGGGACAAAGTTCCGTTAAAAGAAAAGAACAACGAGGCGCTCCTGCTTATGCCGCGCGTCTTTACGGAACAGGCGGGCTTTGACGCGCAAGTCTTCGACTTGTCTTGGGCCAACTACAGCTGGATTCCCGACATGTCGATTTGCAAGCCATACCCTAAAATTTTTGGAAGCAACTTGGAGCGAAAGTACACGTCCAAATGGATTGAAGAGCACCCCGACTGCGTCAGCGAAAACGCCTTGAGCTCCAGCCTAAAGAGAAATTTTCTCATGCTTTCAATTTTCAAGGAAGCTCCGGCCTTCCTGCGCGAGAGCCTTTACGACGATGGACTTTGGTGGTCCAGCGACGAGTCTTACACCGACATGGTGGACTACATTGCCTATTATTCCGTTTTGGACTACCTTCCTGAATTGACGGCATTTGACGGAAGCGACGCGGGCGACTTTGTTCTCTTGCAGACGATGGCCACACACACTTCCATAGAATTGCAGGCGCCAGACTTTGTTCCCGCAAAAGAAGTGACCGACAGGGGGCCGTTTGGAAACGCTTTCGGAGGATACGCCAGCATAAGCTCAAACGCGGCTTTCTTGCGCAGGCTTGCGGAATGGATGGATTATTTAAGGCGCAACGACTGCTACGACAACACAAGAATAATCGTTGT
Organism: uncultured Treponema sp.; assembly: GCA_946411505.1. Lineage (GTDB taxonomy): Bacteria > Spirochaetota > Spirochaetia > Treponematales > Treponemataceae > Treponema_D. The sequence continues at coordinate 525,675 of CAMKEG010000001.1, forward strand.
GGCCGACCACGGCATCGGCGGCGCCAACATTGAAAACCTTTTCTTTTACGGCGGCCCCGCTCTTGAAAGGCTGAGGGCTAAAGGGCCTAAAAAGACATTGGCTTTTGAAGCGCTAATAGAGTCAATCACCGAGCTTGGCTACAACCTTGACCACAACCATCCGCTTTTGATGATGAAGGACTTCACCGACACGCCGGACAAAAAATCCGCCGGGCGTCAATTCACGGCGGACAACCGATTTATGACCAACGCGGACGTTCCGGCGCTGGCTTTTGAAGGCATTGTCGAAAATCCGACAAACCCTTGGACCGGAAAGCCAATCCAAAAGCGAAGCGAAGACGCAGCGTACGGCGTCGCGGCCGACGCGCCATACGACCCGGCGAAGCACGGCGTTTTCAAATACAAGCTAAAAGGCGTAAAAATGTTCGACGTGTTCGACAATATGGCGAATATTTCAAATTGGAAGGAAAGAAAAGAATGAGCGGAAAGAAAATTCAAATCTTGGACTCTACCTTGCGCGACGGAGCGCAGGGCGAAGGAATCAGCTACTCAGTGCAAGACAAGATTCACGTTTGCCAGGCACTTGACGAGCTGGGCGTGGACTTTATCGAAGCCGGAAACCCCGGCTCAAACCCCAAGGACATGGAATTCTTCCAAGAAATGAAAAAGATTCCCCTTTCCCACTCCAAGCTTTGCGCCTTTGGATCGACGCGCAGAAAGGACATAAAGCCCAGCGAGGACGCAAACCTCCAAAGCCTTGTTTCCGCCGGAACAGAATGGGCCGTGATTTTCGGAAAGTCTTGGCTTTTCCATGTGACAGAAATCCTCCACACAAGCGAGGAAGAAAACCTCGCTATGATAAAGGACTCCTGCGAGTTCTTGCGCCAAAACAAAATGCGAGTCATTTACGACGCCGAGCACTTTTTTACAGGCTACAAGGACAACCCGGAGTACGCGCTTAAGACATTGAAGGCCGCGAAAGACGGCGGCGCCGAAGTCCTTAATCTTTGCGAGACAAAGGGCGGCGCGATGCCAAACGAATTGCAGGAGGCCGTCGAGCGCGTTGTCAAAGAGTTTGGCGGGACTTGCGCTATCGGAATCCACACCCACAACGATTCGGGCCTTGCGGTGGCCAATTCGCTTATCGCAGTCACAGCCGGCGCCACGCACGTGCAGGGCGTCCTCTTGGGCTTTGGCGAGCGCACCGGAAACGCCAACCTTTCAACAATCATTCCAGACTTGCAATTAAAGATGGGCTACGAATGCCTTCCCGGCGACAACATAAAGTCGCTCACTTCCATTTGCAAGCGCGTGGCGGAGTTCACGAACCTTCCGCTTAATCCCGGCATGCCCTATGTCGGAGCCAACGCCTTTGCCCACAAGGCCGGAATGCACATCGACGCAGTTCTCAAAAATCCTTCGGCCTACGAGCACGTGGAGCCCGAAAGCGTCGGAAACGCGCGCGTCTTCCTTATGAGCGAAGTCGCCGGCCGCTCCATGGTAATCAAGAAGATTCAAAAGTTCATGCCCAGCATCACAAAGGACGACCCGATCGTAAAGACGATTATGGCAAGAATGAAGGAGCTTGAATTTGAAGGCTACCAGTTTGAGGGCGCCGACGGTTCCTTTGAATTGCTCGTCCGAAAAATCATGGGAAAATACCAGCCCTTCTTTAAGCTACGCTACTACCAAACAAACGGCGTGAACCCCCGTCCCGAAAAAGGCGTCAACGCGACGGCCCAAATAAAGGTGGAAGTGGACAACCAAATAGAAGTCACCGCCGGCGAAGGCGACGGCCCGGTAAACGCCTTGGACATCGCCCTGCGAAAGGCGCTTTCCCGCTTTTATCCCGCGGTGGAACAAATCCGCCTTACCGACTACAAGGTCCGCGTCCTGGACGGAAAGGCCGCCACAGCCAGCAAAGTCCGCGTCTTGATAGAAAGCTCGGACGGAATGGATTCCTGGTCTACGGTCGGCGTAAGTTCCGACGTGATGGAAGCCTCGTGGATGGCGCTGGTCGATTCCTTTGAGTACAAGCTGATTAAGGACATTGAAAAACACTTTAACAAATTGGTGTAAAAAAAAGCGGCGCGAAGGAACGGGGCGGCAGGCGGCAACTCTCTGTTTGCGCCGCCGCGAAAGCGGCGGAGTAAAATAGTTACAAGAGCAAACAGCGAGTAGCGACGCTAGCTAGCGGTGCCGATCTGACGCAGCCGTGACTGGGAGCCGCGTTTTTCTTATTAACGCCTATTGTCATTTTCATCTATTTTTAATATAATTAAAGAAATTCAGTATTTTTCGAGGTATTCATATGGAAAAGACCATAGCCTTGATTCCCGGAGACGGAATCGGACCTGACGTAGTAGCCGAAGCGGTAAACGTGCTTGACGCGGTAGCCAAGAAATTCGGCCACAAGTGGACTTATAAAAACGTAATCGCGGGCGGCGGAGCCATCGACAAGTTTGGCCACCCCCTTCCCCAAGAACAGCTTGACATAGCGCTTTCAAGCGACGCGGCCCTTTTGGGAGCGGTCGGCGGCCCCAAGTGGGACGACGTTGCCCCGGAGATCCGCCCTGAAAAGGCTCTTCTTGGCCTTCGCGGCGGAATGAAAGTTTTTGCCAACCTTCGCCCGGCCGTAATGTGGAAGCAGCTTAAGGACGCCTGCCCGCTTAAGGACGAGATTGCCGGCGACGGAATCGACGTTTTGGTAGTCCGCGAGCTTACAGGCGGAATCTACTTTGGCGAGCGCGGAACAAGCGCGGACGGAAAGACCGCTTGGGACACCGAAAAATACACATGGGCCGAGATCGAGCGCATCGTCCGCATGGGCTTTGACTTTGCCAAAAACCGAAAGAAGCATTTGACGGTCGTAGACAAGGCCAACATTCTCAACTCAAGCCGCTTGTGGCGCAAGGTTGCCGAGGAAGTCCACAAGGAATATTCCGACATCGCGCTTGACTTTATGTACATCGACAACGCCGCCATGCAAATGGTAAAGAACCCGCGCCAGTTTGACGTAATCGCCACAAGCAACATGTTCGGCGACATCTTGACGGACGAAGCCGCGCAAGTCACAGGCTCCATCGGAATGTTGGCCTCGGCCAGCATCGGCGACGGAACGGGCCCCGGCCTTTACGAGCCTATCCACGGTTCCGCCCCCGACATCGCAGGAAAAGACTTGGCCAATCCCTTGGCCACAATCCTTTCGGCCGCCATGCTCCTGCGCTTTGACTTTAAGCTGGAAGAGGAAGCCAAAGCAATCGAGAGCGCCGTGGCCAAAGTCTTGGACGAAGGCTGGAGAACCGGCGACATCGCCGGAGCCGACCGCGAGGCCGTAAAAGCCGCCGGAAAGCTTGTAGGCACAAAGAAAATGGGACAGCTTGTCCTGGAACATTTGAACTAACGCCGCGCTTTCCATAAGCGGAAGTTGAAATCAAGCCCCTCGCGCTATTGACGAGGGGCTTTTTTTATACTATAATATTTCTACTATTTTATTCATAGCATAAGGTGTTTTTTATGAAAAAAGGTCTTTACAGCATCGGCGGAATTTTTATTTTGTTGATCGCAGCGTTTATTTTTGTTTTGGTTCCGGCTCTTGCCGGAGGAGCGGGACAGAACCGCTTGCCCGCTTATGGAAGCTACAACGGCGTTCCAATCAAGTTTGAGGAAGGAACAGAGTTCTACTCATTGGCCAACCAAGCCGTCAAAAGCATGGAGCAGCAGGGCTACAGCTTTAACGCCGACTACGCCTCCTTCTTCTATTCAATGGCATTCAGCCAAGCCTTCAACCAAGTTGTAGGCCCGATGGCCCTTCGCGACATGACAAACAAGAGCGGCTGGCTCGCGCCCGACAGAGCCGTTGACCGAGCCCTCATCAACCAGTATTACAACGAAAGCGGAGAGTTCTCGCAGGCGCTTTACAACGCCACTCCAGACGACGCCAAGCGCAAGTATCAGGAACAAGTGGTTGACGCGCTCACAGCGGGCCGCTCATACGAAGACTTGTTCGGCTCGTTCGCTTCGTTTGGAAAGGCAAAGCTTTACGGACTCAAGCGCTCTTCTGCGGAAGTTGAATTTATCCGCCAAATGGGAAGCAAGGTTCACGAGTTTGAATATGTCGCCTTCAGCATGAAGACGTTCCCCGAAGACAAGACAAAAGAATTTGCAAAAGGAAAGGCCGACAAGCTGACAAAGCTCAATTTGGCCGTAATCACGGTCAACGACGAAAGCAAGGCCAAGGATGTCCTTAAACGAATTTCCAACGCGGAAATCACATTTGAGGACGCCGTTACATCTTACTCGACAAAAACAAGCGGCGACTCAGAAAGCGGAAAAATCACGTCGAACCGCCAGTACCAAATCGCGGGCCTTCTCAAAGACCCGTCAAAGGCTGATGAATTGACGGCCTTGGCAAAAGACGCCCTTTCATCGCCTGTTGAATTGAACAACGGCTGGGCAATTTTCAAATGCCTTGGCGACAGCGAAAAGCCGGACTTTGAAAACGCCGACGACTTGAAGGCCGCCACAAGCTACATCTACTCGCATGAAAAAGGCGTAGTCCAAGACTACTACACAGGCTTGGCCAACGACTTTGTCGCCGCCGCGGCCACAAGCGGATACAACGACGCCTGCGCCAAGCAAGGCCTTACAAAGCAGACGACTCCCTCATTCGCCCTCAACTGGAACAACACAACTTTGGTCGGAAAGTCAAACGTAGAGGACAAGCCTGAATTGAAGGGAGCGATGACAAACGAGAACTTCTTGGCAACGGCCTTCAAATTGGGCGAAGGCGAAGTTTCTTCTCCAATCGTTGTTTCGGAAACTGACAACATCTTGGTTTTGCGCTGCGCCGGAATCACCGAAGGCGGAACCGCCAAGGAAGACGCCGACCGCTTGATTGGCGAAGAAATCGCCAACGCCGACGCAGTCGTCGTAAACTCAGCCATCCAGAACAGCCCAAAGATTAAGTCAAACTCCGCAGAGTTCATGGCTGCTTTCACAGGAGAAAAGCGATAGCTTTCATGGCTGAACAAGAGCCTGTCCTTACAGAGGCTTTCCTCACCGCGCAATCGGAGGGGAAAGCCTTTACGCTTAAATACAAAAACCGCTATCTTTATTCAAAATACAATCCGCAAAAAAGCATTCTGCAAGCCGTTCAAAGCCTTGAGCTTCTTCCGGGCACTTTGGTCTTGGTTTTTTCGCCCGCGCTTTTTTATGGCTTTGAGGAACTTGAACAAAAATGCAAGGCGTCTTCGTCAGCCGTCCTATGCGTCGAAGCCGACAAAGGCCTCCACGACTACGAAAAAAAGGTCATAAAGGAAAAGGCATTGGCCGCCGTCCTCCTCCCCTTTGAGGAAAACACGGCGCAAGGCCTTGACGATTTTTTTTCAAAGTCAAAGCAAAAATTTCGCCGAGTGGCGCGCTTGGACTTTAGCGCGGGCGTCTCCTTTTATGAAGACTTTTACAGGGCCTTTTACGAATGCGCGCAAAACATTGTCGCGGCCTTTTGGAAAAACCGTTTGACCCTTGTTCGTCTTGGCCGCCTTTTTTGCAAAAATCTTTTCAAAAACCTTTTGCCCGCCGCGCGCTCCATTCCCTTTGACGCGCTTGAAAAGACGGTGGAAAAACCTATATTGGTTTGCGGCGCCGGGGAAAGCCTTGACCAATTGACGGCCTTGCCTTGCGGAAACAGCTTTAAAGGCCAAAACTCGGCCGCCGCGATAAACGACAAATTCTTTGTGCTCGCCGTTGACGCCGCCCTTCCTGCATTGGGGGGCGCAGGAATAAAAATTGACGCGGCGGCCTCCACGGAAAGCCAATGGGCGATTGAAAAAGCCTACATAGGCCTAAAAGACGCCGTTACGAAAAACAAAGAGCGGCCCATTTTTTTCTTTGACCTTAGCTCCAGGGCGCAAATCGTGCGGCGCTTTTCAAAAAACGCGTCCTTTTATTTTAGCGAGTTTGACAAAAACAAATTTTTGAGCCGCTTGCAAAAAGAAGGCCTTCTTCCGGCAAGCGCGCCGCCCTTAGGCTCAATCGGCCTTACCGCCGTTTACTTGGCCTTGCGCTTAAGAAAAAGCGCCGACGTTCCAGTTTGCGTTTTGGGCTTGGACTTTTCTTTTTCGGCGGGACAAACGCACGCGCGGGGAACGGCGCAGAGCAAGGCGCTCTTGGCGCAATCAAACCGCCTGCGGCCCGCCCAAAACTGCGCCGCGGCGTTCGCTCCGGGAACGGAAAAAATCTTAGGAAAGGACGGCCGCGCATGTTGGACAAGCAAAAACCTTTTTGGCTACGCGGCGCTTTTCAAGCAATACTTTAACGGAGCGCCGGCGCTTTACGACTTGGGAGAATCAGGAATTGACTTGGGCCTTGAAAAAAAGCGCCTTTCCGATTTTTTCACAGAGCGGGCGGCCTCCAACGATTTATGGCCTTCAAGCCAAGCCGCGGCCTCCAACGATTCAGGCCATGCAAAAGCCGCTGGCTTTTCCGCCGCCAAAGAGCGCGAAAAAAAGGCCCGCGACTTTTTGAAAAAAGAATTGGACGCCCTGAGAGCCTTGGCCGACTTGCTTTCTAACGGAGAGGCGGCAAAATCGCGCGACAAGTCAATCGAGCTCGACAGGCAAATATTGGCCGCGCTGGACGGCCGCGAATACCTTTACTTGCACTTTCCCGACGGAACCGAAGCGAAGCCGGAGCGCTCCTTTTTGACTCGCGTCAGGGCGCAAATTGACTTTTTTGCCAAGGACATTGAAACCGCGCTTGCTATTGCGGCGCGATAATTTTAATCGCGCCGCAAAAGGAACGAGTCAAGCAACAACTGCGGAACGCAGTTGTTGTCTTACTATTCCTCGTCTTCGTCCGACTTGAGCACGGCAAGGAAGGCGGACTGGGGAAGCTCAACGTCGCCAATCATCTTCATGCGCTTCTTGCCTTCCTTTTGCTTTTCCAAAAGCTTTCTTTTTCGCGTTATGTCGCCGCCGTAGCATTTTGCAAGAACGTCCTTGCGCACGGGGTTGACCGTCTCGCGAGCGATGATTTGGCTTCCGATCGCGCCCTGAATGGCAACCTTAAATTGCTGGCGTGAAATCTCGCCCTTTAGGCGGTGGCAAACCTTGTGCGCGTGCGCGGAGGCGTTTTCCTTAAAGGTAAGCTGGCTAAGCGCGTCCACGCTCTTTCCGTTAATCAAAATGTCAATCTTTACAAGCTCCGTGGGCTTGTAGCCTATGATTTCATAGTCAAAGCTGGCGTAGCCTCGGCTGTAGCTTTTTAGCCTGTCGTAAAAGTCGAACAATACTTCCGCCAAGGGCATCTCGTAAGTAAGCTCCGCGCGCTTTTCGTCCAAATATTGCATGTTGGTCTGAACGCCGCGCTTTTCGTTGCACAAGGCCATGATTTGGCCGATGTACTCGCCGGGCGTGATTATCGAAGCCTTGATGTAAGGCTCCTCCGCGCTTCTTATTTTTCCTTCAGGATACTCGGAAGGATTGTCGATGAAAGTTTCCTCGCCGTTGGTCAGCGTCAACTTATAGCGGACGCTGGGCGCGGTGAAAATCACGCTTTGGTCAAAGTCGCGCTCCAAGCGCTCCTCGATGATTTCCAAATGCAAAAGGCCCAAAAAGCCGCACCTAAAGCCGTTTCCAAGCGCGATTGAATTGTCCTTTTCGTAAACAAGGCTCGCGTCGTTAAGCTTAAGCTTTTCCATGCTGTCGCGCAGTTCCTCGTAGTCGTTTGAGTCAAGAGGATAGATTGAGGAATAAACGACGGGCTTTACTTCCTTAAATCCAGGAAGCGGCTCTGCGGCTGGATTGGCTGAAAGCGTTATCGTGTCTCCAACCTTCACGTCGCTTACGGTCTTGATGCCCGCGATGATGTAGCCTACGTCGCCGGCTTCCAAATAGCCAGTGTCCTCGTACTTGATTTTAAACACGCCTATGTTCTCTACCTTGTATTCGGAACCGCTGCTCATCATGCGGATTGCGTCGCCGGCCTTTATCTTTCCTTGCATCACGCGAATGTGGACAATAACTCCCCTAAAGGCGTCGTAGTGGCAGTCAAAAATCAAGGCTTGCGCCGGAGCGTTGACGTCCCCGGACGGCGGCGGAAAAAGGTTCACTATGGCTTCCATCAAGTCGTCGATGCCCTGCCCCGTCTTGGCGCTGACCAATTGCGCTTCCTCCGGCAAAAGGCCCAAGTCATGGTCGATTTGCTTTTTTACGCCTTCGATGTCGGCGCTGGGAAGGTCGATTTTGTTTATTACCGGAACAATCGCAAGGTTTTGCTCAAGCGCCATGTACATGTTGCTCACAGTCTGCGACTCCACGCCCTGCGAGGCGTCAATCAACAAAAGGGCTCCTTCGCAGGAAGCTATGGCGCGGCTAACCTCGTAGCTAAAGTCAACGTGGCCGGGCGTGTCTACAAAGTTAAGCTCGTAGTCAAGGCCGTCCTTGGCCTTGTAGGGAATCGTGACCGCCTGGCTTTTTATAGTGATGCCGCGCTCGCGCTCGATGTCCATGTTGTCCAAAATCTGGTTCATCATTTGGCGGTCGTCGATGATTTTCGCTTTTTGAATCAAGCGGTCGGCCAAGGTTGACTTTCCGTGGTCAATGTGCGCCACAATGCAAAAATTGCGCTTGCATTTCATTTCTACCATAATTCAATTCCTGCTTTAAAAATAATACGGACTGTCAAGCATCGCTTGCATTCCAATGCTTATGTCAAGATATCCGTTGCGCCGGTTTTTGGTTGACATTGCCGCCAAAATCGCGCTGCGATCGTCGTTGAACTGTATTCTTGTGACGGTGACCGGATCGTTTTCCGAAAAGCCGTTCTCGTCGGCGGCGCTTCCGGGAAACACTTTCTTCACGGTAAAGGTCCGGCCGCTCACAGTCGACGACGGCGTCATTTCCATTCCAAAAATCGCCGCGAAGGAATGCTGGATTGTGTCGCCTTGATAAATCTCATAGCCGGGATTCTTGGGCCTTTCCGACAAAAACAAAAGGCAGTCCTTTTGCGCGTCGTAGGAGCCGCCCTCAAGGTACGAACATTCGATTATCGAGCCGGGAACATAATTCCTTAAAATGTCCTGGACGTTTTCCAAGCTGCGTACCTTTTGCCCGGCCAAAGAAACCAGCACGTCGCCAACCTTGACGCCGGCGCGGGCCATCGCGCTTCCCGGCTTTATGTATTGGACCTCAAGGCCGTACGACACCCTTCCCGCCTTCGCGGTTTTTCCGTAGGCGCCGATCCAAGGAAATTTTCTTTGGCCGCCTCGGTACAAAATCGGCAAGTCCTGCTTAAGGTATTCAATCGGAATCGCGAAGTTCAATCCTTGGTATGAGGCGATTCCCGCAAAGACGATGCCTTGGACGACGCCGTTTTTGTCGATGCAAGGGCCGCCCGAGTTTCCGGAGTTTACGGCCGCGTCAATTTGAACGACGCTTCCTGTGGTGAAAAGCTTTCTGTCGGCGGACGAGACGACGCCGCTGGTGAGCGTCCGCTCCAAGCCCAAAGGCGAGCCGATTGCGTAAATCACGCTGCCTACGTTCAGCTGGGACTTGGCGCCAAGGTTAAAGACGTAAGGAACCTTTGCCTCGGTCTTCAACAAGGCTATGTCGTGCACGCTGTCGTAGCCTACAACTTTTGCGGGAATTCTTTGGTCGGAATCTTCCGCCATCTTTATGAAAACTTTTCCGTAGCCGGGATTCTTTGGATTTACGATTTCCTCAATCACGTGATGGTTTGTGACGATGTAGCCGCGCCGGTCGATGAAAAATCCGGAGCCGATAACCCGCGCCGCGTAGCCCATTCCGTTTTCAACCTTCACGCCAAGGTCCACCCAAACAGTCACAGTGCCTTCAATGTAATCCGATATTTTTTCCAGGCGCGGCTGCTGCTCGGAAGAAAGGCCCGGAACTCCGTCATAGTAAAAGGCGCGCAGCTTGTCCTCAGCCATGACTTTTTCCGCCATCTCGCCGTAACCCGCGGCCTTTAGGGAATTATAAATCGTCCAAGCCTCAATCCTGTCGTCTTGCTCTATATGGGCCGAGAGCGAGTCCCTTGCAAAGGCCGCGCATTCGTCGGACAAATTTTGGTCGCCTAAAATTTTCGCGCGCCACAAGGCCTCCACAGGATTTTTTTGCAAAAGCTCATAAACGCGCTTGACCTCCGCGTCGTGAATGTCCTTTTGCGAATAGTCCAATTCAATTTTCGGCTCTTCGGGAAGCTTTCCCGAAAGGCAAGAGGATAAAAAAAGCGTGCAAGCGCAAAGCGAAAAAACAGTTGAGAAAACTTTATTTTTTTTCATCTTGACCACTCTGAGAAGCCTTTATTTTTTCAAGCGCGCTTTCATTTTCGGCGGCCTTCACCTCGTCGCTTTTTTCGACCGCGCGCGCGAAAATGTTCTTTCCTATAACGACAGCCTGCAAGAAATAGTTTCCGTCGTCAAACTGCAAGAGCCTTCCTTGTTCCATGCCCCTTGCCTGTCCGATGACATTCAATTCCTGGCTTTCTCCGCCAACGGCGCCCACCCAATAAAAACAATCTTTCTTGCCTTTTGTAACAGCGACTTCAGCGGCGTCAACCTTAATTTCAACAGGCTCGCCGTCAATCAGCTTTATAGAAAATGGAATTTTTCCGTCCTTTTCCAAAAGGAAAAACTCCGTAAGCTCGACAAGGCTCTCGCCCTCCTTTCTTGGGAAGACGGTGTAGCGCTCGTTCCACTCTCCGTCATAGTCGGAATCCCAAGTGGCGCGGCGGCCTCCGAGCGTCCAATACTCTTCGATGAAGTCTGGAACAGTGTCGGCGTTTCTGTCAATTTGAATCATCTGCAAGTAAATCGTCGGCCTGTCAACCGGCGAGCCCCAAATGTTTTGGCTTGCCGCGTCGGAATCGTCCTTGCTCACGACAACCGAGCCGTCGTTGTCGGCGTAAATTTCCGTCGTCTCAAAAATGCCGTCGCCGTCCCGGTCAACGGAGCGGGTCATCGGCTTTGTGAACTGGGCGTGCGCGTACAACTTGTCGCCGGCCAAATAATCCGCCGCGTAAGGAACGCCGTCCAACATCGCGAACCTGACCAAGGCTCCGTCGCGCTCCCTCGACGGCTTTTCCATGCTGCTGATGGAAAGAATCAGGCGGTCAACGTCAAAAAGCGAAGGCCCGTTCCAAAGGCTTGTCTCGTCAATGACGTAAAAGTCGCCCTTAAAGCCGGCTGCCGCCAAAAACTCGTCCGCCTTAACGTCAAAAATTTTTGCGTCCACGGTTTCGTCGGCCAAGTTAAAAATCGTTATCCCTTCCTCGCCCGGCACTTCCTCAAACACAATGCGGACGGGGCTGGGATAGGTTCCGTAGTAAACGTCGATTTTTTTGTCCTCAAAATGCGCGTACTTTGGAACGCCAAAGTCCAGGTCGGCGGTCCAATCCAAGCCGCCGTCATTGTCCGCGTCATAAAGAATTTTCGCCGGGCGGCCGCGGTTGTAGGAAATCGTAAGGTTGGTCTCCAATGTTCTGTTTGTGTCGACAAACAAAGTTCCCGAATATGAATTCAAGTATTCAAAAAACCTTTTCTTGACCTCGTCGCTTTTGAGCGCGGAGGCGAACCTTTCAAGCTCAAACAAGTCCACGCCCTTGTCCATAAAGTCCAAGAAATAATCCAAAGCGGCGGACTCGTCCAAAACGCCTTCCTCAACCGCCGCCGCCGCAAAGAGCGGGCTTTTAAAGCCGCGCGCGTCAAAGGCCCTTAAAAGGCGCGAGCGCTTGTCGTCCTGCGCGAAAATCGCGGCGTAAACCTCAAGCTCGGGATTTTGCTTGTTGTATTCGGGAACGCGGCTGATAAAATAGTCGGCCGTCTTTCGCGCGTCGGAAGAAGGCGGCATGTAGTCAAAGGCGCCCGCCGCGTAATTTTTTTGATGCATTATTTTGTATTCGTAGGCAAAGAACAAATATGGAAAGCGCTCGTCGGCGGGATAAATGCGACGGCTCACGTCAACCTTTTCGCGGGCCTTCCCGACGTTCTCCGCCCCGCCCAAAGTGTAGTAAGACTTTATCCTTACATACTCCGCGTCGGCGGAATAAATCATCGGCCTCTCGTCGAGCAAGTCCAAGGCCTCTTTTGCCTTTCCTGTGGAACAAAGCAAGTCCGCGCAAAAGATTCTCGCGCTGCTTCTGTTGTAGTCAACCCACTCGGCGCCGCCCAAGGAGTTTTGCAAAATCGGCAAAACGCTTTTTCTTGTGGCGCCGATGTTGTACTGGCTGAGCGCCATCAAATACCACAAGTCAGCGACGCTTGAATCATAGTTGTTTCCCGCCACGGAAGCGGCCGAGGCCTTTTGCCAGTCACCTTGAACGGCGTAACTTTTGGCGATGCGCAAATATCTAAGCGCGGTTTGCCTGTTGGCCTTTTGCGCGGAAAAATCCGAAGAAAAAGCCAAGGCTCCTAAAAAAAACAAATTCAAAAAAAGCAGTTTTCCAATAATTCTCTTCATAGTTCAAAAACCAAACAAGCCCTCACTTAGCCTTGTCGCCCGTCGCCCGCGAGCGAAGGACAAAGGCTTCCGACAACGGGCCCTTCTCCATTATTATATCAAAAAAACCTTTTTCAGTCGCCTCTTTTTGCTGAATTTTTATAAAAACTTTATCTTTTTTTGAAAAGGCCTCAAGGCCCGCCGCGCAGGCGTTTTTAAAGTCTTTTTCGGGCCACGAAGAAATTTGGCGGACAAAGGAATTAGGAACCCTGGCCGGCGCCTTCAACAGGTCAAAGGCCCGGAACAAAAGGCGGCGGCGCAAGGCGACGGGCATCCGGAAAAAAAGATTTTTAGAAATTTCCGCAACGCCGTCTTCGCCAACTACAAAGCCCCCGCCGCCCTCCAGCGAAAGGTCAAGAAACTTTTCAAGGGCCTCGTTTTCCAAAGTTGACTTTTCCGCCGCCGACAAAAGAGCCTTTTTCCAGCCGTCAAAATTTTCGTCCAAGAACGGAAGCAGGAGGTTTCGTATTTTGTTTCGCAAATAACTGTTGTCAAAGTTTGTCGAATCCGTCCGCCATTCAATTTTTTGCCGGCGCAAATAGCCTTCAATTTCCGCGCGGCCAACGCCAAGCAAGGGCCTTAAATAAATTCCCCGCGCGGCCGCGATGCCACCCAAGCCGGAAGCGGAAGAGCCTTGCAAAAAACGCATCAAGACGGTTTCCAAAAAGTCGTTTTGATTGTGGGCCAGACAAACAAATTCCGCGCCGCTCTCGCTTGCAAATTCCTCAAACAATTTATAGCGCAAAAAGCGCGCCGCGTCTTCCAAGCCGTTTGAGCGCCCGGCGGCTGTCTTTTCCACAAAACCGCGCTCAATTTTTTTTACAAAGCAGGCGACGCCAAACTTTTTGCAAAGCTCAGCAACAAATGCGGCGTCGCCGGAGCTTTCGCTTTCAGGCCTGATTGAGTGGTCCACCGTTACGCAGACAAGCTTTGGAAAATCGGATTTTTTTTCCTCGCGCTCCAAGGCGAAAGCTTTTGACAAAACCCGCAAAAGGCAAACAGAGTCGGCGCCGCCGCTTACGGCAACGCCAACAATTTTTGGCCGCCTTTCTCCAAGCAGGCCATTTAGAGAATCAACCACCTTTCGCTCAAAAGCGTCCAACATGCTCGCAAAAAAAAAGCCTCCGCAATAAATACGGAGGCCATGCCTGACGGTATTAAAAAAGCCAGAGGCTTTTTAATTATCTTGCCGGCTTAACGCTTGCCAACGCCACATTGGCGTCAGTAATTATCGTTACGCCGTCCCCCAAATTGAGATTCTTCACAAGGAATTTTTCTCCGATGTTTACGCCGGAAATGTCGGCTTCAACGCGGGCCGGCATCTTCTTGGCGACAGCCTTAACCTGAACGTCCGGAGCCTGCTTGAGCAAGAAACCGCCCTTAAGCACGCCGGCCGGAGTTCCGACCAAGTGAACAGGCATTCTCATTGTGATGGCCTTGTCAGCGGCGGGCTCAAAGAAATCCGCGTGCAAAACTTTGTCGTTGCGGATGTTGTATTCCGTGTCTTTGATGAAAACGTCGTGAGAAGTTCCGTCCACAGTGACATTGATCAAGGTTGACGGCGTAACATTGCGCCAAATCTTGTTGAATTCAACTTCATCAATGTCGAGCATCGTAGATTTGCCTTCTGAGTTGTACAATACAGCCGGAATGCGGCCCTGAAGGCGCATTCTTTTTGCGGCGGCTCTTCCTGTTGAGTTGCGTGTTTTAGCATTGATAACCAAGTCCATTTTATAACCCCTATAAACCTTTATAAAAGAATCTGGGACGACAGGATTCGAACCTGTGGAATGACGGCACCAAAAGCCGTTGGCTTACCGCTTGCCGACGTCCCAAAGTATATCAAGAAACTTAAAAGGGCAAAAGCCCCTTCAAGCGTTCTCCGTTATTCAGCCGAAGAATCAGAAGCGGCGGAAGCCTCGATGACTTTTCCGCTGTTGTAATCGTCCAAGATTCTGTTCTGAAGTTCAGAACGGAACTCAGGGCTGATTGGATGGGCAACATCCTTGTATTCTCCGGTGGCGGTCTTTTTGCTAGGCATAGCGATAAAAAGGCCGTCCTTGCCCTCAATAATTTTTACATTGTGAACAACAAAGCAGTTGTCAAATGTAATTGTCACATAAGCGCGAAGTTTTCCCTCGCCCGTCACTTTTCGGATGCGCAATTCTGTAATTTGCATAATGCATCTCCTTTACTTTTTATAATAAAGTTGCGTTCCATTTGCCGGAAAGAAAGTTGAGGGCGCCTTTTGCCTGCGAGGCAGATTCATAAACGCCAAAAACTGTCGATCCAGAGCCCGACATATCGCTAAACAAAGCCCCGCTGGACTTGATGTCTTCAAGAGCTTGCCTAACTTTAGAATATTCAGCCGCTATGACAGGCGTGAAGTCGTTTGTGAAAGTCCAGTCTTTTACCGGGCTCCGATAAACGCTTTCCAGCTGGTCCAGCGACAAACACTCGTCTCCAGGCTTTCCCATCCTTTCGTCAAGCGCGGCGTAAGCTTTTGCCGTGGATGAATGGACTCCGGGAAAAACCAGAACGTAATGCAAATCACTTCGGGGAGCGATTGGCTTTACCAATTCACCCCGTCCCCAAACCAAAGCGGCGCCTTCCGGCTTTCCGTCAAGGCTCAGGAAGAAAAACACATCGCTTCCAACTAAAGCGGCAATCTTGTTTGCCTCTTGGCCGGTCATCGCGACGCCGAGTTTTTGCAAGGCGACCAACAAAGCCGCGGCGTCGGAAGAGCCGCCTCCCAACCCGCCGCCCAAAGGAATGCGTTTTGTCAATTGAACGCTGATTCCGGGCAAATCCCGCCCCAAGACGCGCATGGCGGCTTGATAGGCGGCATTGACTGTGTTTTCTTGCGGAAAATCAGCCTGCGAGCAAAAAACCTTGCAGACATTTTTTTTCGCCAAGGGCTGAACCGTCAAAACATCGCTCAAGCCCACAGTTGCAAAAACGCTTTCTATTGAATGATATCCGTCTTCCCTCTTTGGGAGAACGCGCAAGCCCAAATTAATTTTGGCGGGCGCATAAACACGAATTTCACCCAACATAGTTTTAAACATTATACAAATTGCAAAACTTTTGTCAAGCGTATTGAAAAGCGTTTTTATATAAATTTTCTTTATATTTGCCGGAGCAAGCGGCCAAAAACGCGGCGGCTATTGACACAAAAAACAAAAAATTATATATTCTTTTCATCGAGGTTTTATATGTCCGCTGATCCCGATTTCTTTGAAAACGAAGATAAAGTTGAGTTCTTGTACACTGACGAAGTCAGCGAGGACTTGGCTTTAGACGACGCTTCAGACTTTGAAGACGACGAATCCATTGACAGCTTTTCCGTCTATGACGACGAGATTCTTAACGAAGATTGGACTGACAATGAATTCGCCGACGGCGATTCGGACGCCTTAAAATTCTAGCCCGACGGCTAAAAATCCAAGCGCCGGCCGGCGTGCCAAAGCTTTTCCAAATCGTAAAATTCCCGGGCCTCTTTTGACATAAGATGGACCACGATGTTTCCCAGGTCAATCAAATTCCAGTCTTCGCCGTCGTTGATTTTCTTGTTGGTCTTGTGAACTTCCAAGTCGTTGTCCTTTATGTAGTCCTTGATTTGCTTTTGAATGCCCTGCGACTGGGCGGAGCTTGCGACAGTGGCGATGACAAAATAGTCCGTCCAGCTGTTCAGCTCGGAAATGTCAAGGACCACAAGCTTGTCGCCCTTTCCGTCCTGAATCAAGCGGGCCAATTCAAGCGCCTTTTGTTCCATTGTCTTATTTTCCATAATTCTAATCCTCCTGACTCGCGGAACTTTGTCCGTGAACGTAGCGGCCGTCAAAATCGCGGCCCAAAATCAAAATAAAGTCGAAGTTTGGCGTTTCGACATTCTCACCTTCGGCCGCGACGCGGGCTTCGGTGATTTTTGAGCATCTTATAAAATCTCCCAGCGACTTGGCCGCCTCCCTGTTTCCAATCAAGTCGACGATTTCCGTCTGCTCGTATTCGTTGGAAGGCGCGTTCGATATGTTCAAGACCTCGAAGCCCGCGCCTTGCAAAAGTATTTGCGTGTTGCGGGCCAAGCCTTGAACCTTGGTTCCGTTTTGAATTTCAAGGACATAGGCGCGGTCGCTCGAAGAGCCGGAAGCCGCGATGATGGGCGAAACCGCCCTGCGGACGACTTCCTTTATGAAGTCGCCGTTCCTGAAGGGATAGAGCAAAATCTTTCCGTCCACGCTTTGGTTGAGCCCCGTAACCTCAAGCTGGGTGACGCGCTCGTAGTCAATGCGGGTTATTATTTCAAGCAGCTCGGAAAAATCCTTTTGGCTGAGGTTGCTTGTGAAGAGCGAAGAAAACTCCTTGAAATTCTCGCGCTTGAAGACGATGTTCTTGTTTTTGCGCAGGGAGGCCAAAAGCGCGACCAACATGCTCTGGCGGCGCTCCTGAAGGCTGTCCTCGTCATCGTCGCCGGCCCTGTAAGTCATGTAGGTGTGGACTTTTTCGCCAAAAAGGTTCACGGCGCCGCTCGGCAAAAGCCATATTTCTCCGTTGGGGCCGCGCTCGTCAACCGGCTGCGGAATGAAAACTCCCAGCCCGCCCAGCAAGTCCGCCAGGCGCTCGAAGTCCTTCAACTGGATTTCAATCACATAGGTCAAGTCCATGTCGACAAGCTTTTCAACTTCGGACTTGTAGGCGGCAAGGCCTTTTTCCTCAAAGACGGCGTCTATTCTGTCAACGCGGCCAAGCGAGGAATAGATTCCGCCCGTATTGCCGGGAACAGAGACAAGCGCGCCCTTTCCGGACTCGGCGTAAGCCAAGAAGACGTCGGTGAAAATGACCTTGTCTCCGTCCTCAAGCAAAATAAGGCTTTTTATAATCGGGTCGGTCTTGAGCTTGTCCTTAACGGAATCGGCCCTCAAGTAAACGTAAAAGGAAATCGCAAGGGAAAGCAAGATTGCGATAATCAAAATGAGAAAAATCATTCCTTTTTGTTCCCGCTTCAAGCGCATACAAACTCCTGCAACTTTTATTTTACAAGGCTGTCGTAAAAGGCCTTGGTTTCGGCCGCGACCTTCTTGCCCTTGCCCTTAAGGTATTCCATGCTTTCGCCGACGACCGCCGCCGTCATTCCGTCGATTGTCATCGCCATAAGGCGTTTGGTGTACTCTTCCGTCACTTGCTCGCGGCCTGGCTCAATCTTGTCGGCCACGTAAAGCAGCTTGGCCAAGTCGCCCATTCCGGCCTTGCCAAAAGTGTGGTTGGCCACGGCCTCCAAAATGTCGCGGTCCTCGACGCCCCAATCCTCGGAAAGCAAAACCGCGGCCGCGCGTCCGTGCAAGAGCGCCGGCTTTGAATTTTCTATTTTTAAGATGGGATTTCCGTCCCTGGAGGCGATTCCAAGCAGCATCTTGTCGTCCATGCTCTTGCACATGTCGTGGGCGATTCCGGCAAAAAATCCTACTTGAGGGTTGAGTCCGAAGCGCTCGCACAAGCGCGCGCAAGTCTGCGCCACGCGGACAGAGTGCTTGTAACGTTCCTCGCTGACGGAAGCAAGGACGTATTTTCGCACGCCCTCGGTCAACTCGGCCAATTCCAATCTATTGTTTACATCCATAAAGCCTGTTCGCCACTATGTAGTCGTAGACGGCGGGCGGAACCAAATAACGCCAGCTTTTGCCCTGGGCGATTCTGTTCCTGACGTCCGTCGAAGAAAACGACAGTATCAAATTTTTCAAGTCCTTGTATTCCCACTTGAATTCGCCTTTTTTAACGCTCATAAAATGGCCCGTGGCGTCAACTCCGCCCAAAAAATTTCCGCGCGGCTTGTTGGAGCCGGTGGAGGAAAGCTGGGCGTCGCCAAGCTGCCGCCTGTTGGCTATGATTATTTCGCAAAAGGCCGCCACCTCGTCGGCGTTTTTCCACTTGTCAAATTCGGCGGCGATTTCCTGGCCCATTATCAGGCCGATTTTTCCCTTGACGACGCCCCTGTACTTTTCCTTCAAGAAACGCACGGTGTCAATCGTGTAGGAAATGCCTCCGCGCTGAATCTCGCAAGGCTCAATCTCAAATTTGGGGTTTCCCGCAATCGCCGCCTCAAGCATCGCCAAGCGGCTGGAAGGGCTGACGCTGGCCGCCAACTGCTTGTGCGGCGGAATGAAAGTGGGCACGAACAAAATTTTGTCGTAGCCCAACTCCAAGGCGGAGTCAGCCACGGTCAAGTGGCCGCAATGCACCGGATTAAAACTTCCGCCGTAAATCGCTAGCTTCAATTTTCGCTCCCCGGATACTGGACTTCCGCGTCGTCGTCAATGGACTCGCGCTCGGCCATAAACGAGCTTGACGCGCCCTGCGGCTTTTGCTCGCCGGACTCGCCCTGGCCCTCAATTTTGTCGGCCAGCTGTATTATGGCCTTTTGAAGGGCCTTCATTCCGATGTTGTTCAATATTGAAACGGAAAGAACTTGGATGTCCTTGTCCTCTTGCTGAACTTTTTCCTTTATTTCCCGCGCCCTTTCCTCCGCGCCCTCTACGTCAATCTTGTTGCACAAGAGCATCCGCGGCTTTTTGGCAAGCTCGGGGGAATAGCTTTCCACCTCTTTGACCAAAGTGTCGTAAGCTGTCAAATAGTTTTCGTCGCTGGCGTCAACGATGAACAAAAGGCACTGGGTTCTTGAAACGTGCTTCAGGAACTTGAAGCCAAGGCCCACGCCCTCGCTGGCGCCTTCTATGATTCCTGGGATGTCCGCGATGATGATGTCGCGCTCGTCGTCAACCCGCAAGACGCCAAGGTTTGGAATCTTTGTGGTGAACGGATATGGAGCCACTTTGGGCCGCGCGTTTGTGAAGGCGGTCAAAAGGGAGGACTTTCCGGCGTTGGGAAATCCCACCAAGCCCACGTCGGCCATTACGCTAAGCTCCACGCGAATCTTTTTTGTGGAGCCCGGCTCGCCCTTGTTGGCGATTCTGGGGGCTTGGTTTGTGGACGTCTTGAAGTGAATGTTGCCCCAGCCGCCTTTTCCGCCCTTAAAAAGCAAGAATTTTTCGTCCTCGGCCTGGGTCGTAAAATCATGGAGAAGCTCGCCCGTCTCCGCGTCGCGCAAGCTTGTTCCGGGCGGAACGGGAATGACCAAGTCCTCGCCGGCCGCGCCGTACTTTCCCCAGCTCATGCCGTCGGCTCCGTTCTTGGCCTTTAAAATAGGACGGCGGCGCAACTTGGCCAAAGTGCGCATGTTGCGTTTGACGACAAAATAAACGTCGCCGCCTTTTCCGCCGTCGCCGCCGGAAGGCCCTCCAAGCGGAATGTATTTTTCCCGCCTGAAGGAAATGCAGCCGTTGCCGCCCTTGCCTGAGGATACCGTAATTGTCGCTTCGTCCGCAAACTGAATCATGGCTAAAACTGCCCCTAAAACAAAAAATGCCCGGCATTGAAGACCGGGCATTCTCATGCAATTGTCAACCTTACGCGTTTACAATAGAAATATACTTTCTGTTGTTGCTCTCGTGGAAGACAACCTTTCCGTCGGCCGTGGCGAAGATGCTGTCGTCGCCCGCTAGCTTGGCGTTGTCGCCCGGGAAAAACTTAGTGCCGCGCTGCTTTACGATGATAGAGCCGGCCGTAACCAATTCTCCCGCATATTTCTTTACGCCCAAGTGCTTGGGGTTTGACTGGCGGCCGTTTTTGGCGCCGCTTCCGCCTTTACTTCTTCCCATTTTATTCCTCCAATTTACATTCAAACTGAACATTTTGCGGAAACTCTTTGGCAAGGCTTTCAAAGCCTTTTTGCAAAAAGTCCGCGGCGAACTCCAGCTCAAGCTTGCCCGAGCCGCCGTCCGCCCTGGCCTCGAAGGAAAGAACTCCCCTTTCAGGGGCCCGTCCGTCAAAGGCCACGCCCGACCTGCCGTCAAGCGTCAGCGCCGCGGTCCGCAACAAAACCGTCGCGGCGGCGCAAACGATGTCCCGCCCATTTTTGTCAAAAAGCGCGTGGCCGGAGGCTTTGCAAGCCAAGAAGCCCTCGCGCCTGACCAGCAGGACGCTTATCATTACGCGATGATTTCGTCAACGCGAATGTTTGTGTACTGCTGTCGGTGTCCGATAAGGCGGTGGTAGTCCTTCTTGCTCTTGTACTTGAAGACGAGAACCTTCTTGTCCTTGAAGGAATCCTCAACCGTAACCTTAACCTTAGCTCCGCTTACATAAGGAGCTCCAACCTTGATGTTGTCGCCGTCGCTGACGAGCAAAACCGAGTCAATGTCAATCTTGGCGCCCTTTTCGGCGTCAATTTTGTCCACTTGAAGCAAGGCGCCCTTTTCAGCCTTATACTGTTTGCCTTTGTATTCAACAAGCGCGTACATAGTAAAACCTCAAAATAAAAATTTTCAAAAAACCGCCCTTCGCGCAGCAAACGGGATTGCGCCCGAGCGTATTTATGTAGAAATTATTTTATCAAATTTATGGCAAATTAGTCAATAGATAAAGAAGAATTTTCTTTATTTTTCGCGCAAGCCCGTTTTTGAACAGGAGGAAAAAATTTGCTTGCAATAACAAAAAAGCGCGCTATAATAAATAGTTATGAAAGTTACCAATTTGATGGAAGACTATGTCCGCGCTCACGTGGACGACATGTACGAAAGGCTTAAGGCGGAAAAAGTAAGCTGGCTCACCTGCGACTGCGAGAATTGCCGCATGGACACAGAATGCTATGTCCTTAACAGAATTCCGCCAAAATACACAATTTCAGGCCGCGGCGTGAACCACGCGCAAAGCGAGCTTGAAACGATAAAGCAAGTCATGGCGGACGTGGACACTTTGGTCATGGACGGAATCCGCCTGATAAGCGGCTCCAAGAGGCCCAACCACGGCTCCTCCTACACAAGCGACGCGGAAATCGTCAGCGGAAAATATCCATATTTCTTCTTCCCGATTTTTTCCGGCGCCGTCTACGACGGAACGACGTTCGAGGCCTTGACCAACGCGGAAATCACGATTCTCTACAACGGCAAAGCGGCCAAAATGCTGGACTCGACTTGGCAAAATCCCTGCAACACTTTCAAGGCCACGGAGGGCGGCTACAGTTTTTGCGTGGAGCCGGAAAAGGCGAAAAAAGAGGGCTTGGCGAAGGACTTCAACTTTGAGCTTTCGATAACGGCGCCCGGCTACGAAAAAATCAACTATGTTTTCAGCGTTCCAGTGGCGAGCAAAATTCTTAAAGGGCCCGGCGTGCGCCCCGACTACTCCCTAAAAGTGCAAGACCTTTTCTTGTTTCCGCAAGGAATGGTAAACCCGATGGAGCGCTACCCTGTTTCCGACGACGCCTCCGCGAAGTAAGAAAAAATCTTATTTTTTGGGGAAAGTTCTTGACATGATTAAGTGAATCTGATAATATCTTATTCACTTGACGGACGATTAGCTCAGCTGGTACGAGCGTCTGGTTTACACCCAGAATGTCGGGGGTTCGATCCCCTCATCGTCCACTAAAGACGAAGCCTTATGGTTTCGTCTTTTTTTTTGCTTTGTCTTCCGTTCCCCCAACTCCAAGCGCAAAAAAATCTGGCGATAAATAAAGCAAGGAGAACTTATGTATCGCTTGATTTCAATGAAAAACCAGGGCAAAAAGTCTTGGTACTATTACAAGGAAAATTTTGACGCCTCCTGCCTTGTCCTTCACATTTGCGAAGGCTGCGAAAGCAAGGGCAGCGCCAAGTCATACGTGGAGAGGCTGCAGGAAAAAAGATGCCTTGTAAAAAGCATCGGCGCCGGAATGTACGCGCAAAGCGGCCCTTGCTACGAAAAAAGGCGGCAGTTCGGAAAGTCCGTCTACAAGGCGACGCTTGACCAGAAAAAATATTTTTTGAATGAGATAAACAAGGATTTTGGAGAGCGGCCCATACAAGAGATTATGGAAAAGGAAGTTGAGGACTTGCTTTTAAAATCAGAAAAAAGCGGCTCCTGGAAAAATTCTTACTTGGAAACTTTCTTGGACATTTACAAGGAGGCCCGCTGGAACGGAATCGACGTGGCCCTTCCCCGCTTCCAAAAATTCAAGCGCGGCTCAAGAAAGGCCGACGTTCTGACGGAAGCGGAAATTCAAGCCTTGTTCGCGCCGGGCGTCTTTTCAAACAAGGCCTTGGAGCTGATGTTTGAGCTGGGCCTTTCATGCGGCTTGCGGCTGGGCGAAATGCGCGGCGTGAGGGTTGGCCAAGTGATTTTTGAAAACGGCGCCCTTGTGGTTGACGGCTTCATAAACAAGATGGGCGAGCGGACCAATTACAACAAAAAGGGCTCGGCGGAAAAGCCGAAATTTAGGGTGGCATTCTTGCCCCAAAAACTCTTGGAAAAGATAAAGGCTTTCATCGCGGAAAAGTCGCTTTTGCCCGGCGACTACTTGTTCCAACGCCAGGGCCGGCCATTTTGCCAATCCTACGCCTACAAGACATTTTTGCGCGCGGTCAAAAAGGCGGGAATCAACTTTGACGGACGAAAAATAGTTCCGCACTCCTTGCGCTACACGTACATAACAAGGATGCGCTCCTTCCTTCCCGGCGAAACCGTCAGAAAACTGGCCGGCCACAGCTCCGTGGAAATGACAGACTACTACACGCGCGCCTCCTTGCGCGACTTGATTGAGGAACTATCCCCGACGCAAGCTTCCGTCGAGCGCTGCATCGGGGAAGCCTTGAGCGGCTAGGAGCTGAGAAGCCGCGAGCGGGCTTGCGTCAGCATGTACAAGTCCTTTCCCGTTTGGGTCAGTTTGTAAAAGTCCGCGCGCGTTATGTCGTTCCAAGACTTTGGGCCGTACTTTCCGCCTTGCCATGGATCCAACACAGAAAGCGTCGACGTCTTGTAGTTTTTTTCGTCGGAATAGGTCAGGGAGTCGAACAAGACTGAATGGCCGTCGCCCACGCGCATGTGGGTAAAATAGACTTCATCCGTGTTGCGGGCGCTTTCGACCAAACGGTCAAATATGCTTTGCCGGTTGTCGCGCTTGTCAACGACGGCGGAAACGGAATAATTCATTCCGTCCTTTTGCAAGCAATCGGCGCCCGCAATCGCGTTGACCGCCTCGGCGTATTTGTCGCCGCCGCCGACCTTATTTTTTTCCGCCACGCCTTGAGAGTCCTTCAGCTCAAGGAATATATCCTTTTCCTTGAGAATGTCGTTGGCTTCGGAAAGAGTCGTGACATTGCCTGTTATTGCATACGCGATGTAGGCGGCGGTGGCCAACGTGCAGCCGTAGCTGTATATGTCCGAGGCTTTGGCTTCCGGCTCGTAGGAATATTTTTTATTGGGAACGCCGGCGACAATTTCTTTTTCCGCTTGGGCTCGGGCGGCCTTTTCAATCTCCTTAAGCTGGGCGGGGCTTGTTTGGCTACCGTGTTTCATGCAGTAGTTTTTGACCTCTTGGTTTACAAAGCGCTCGATGGCGTTTTCGCGGGCGATTTTGTTGTATTCATCGGCGGAAATGCTGTCCCCCAAGATGACGTCCAAATTTTTCGCCTCGTTTTGGAACCAAGGCTGTTTCATCAAGTCGGTGAAAGAAAGCTTTCCCTGCCCGTCTTGAACGGCCTTTGACCTTGCCTCCGCGTAAAGGGCGTAGACGCCTGACATTCCTGCCTGGCTGTAGGCGTCCGTCATCGCGACAAAGGACTCCAAGCCGCCGATTGAAGAAATGTCCCTTCCAAGAAGTTTGGCGGCGGCGGTTATCACGGACGCGGTTTGAGCCATGGAGGACATCGCCTGGCTTGTGTAAACTTTATTAAGCGCTTCCTGCATCTCCTTCTCTCCGCAATACGAGCCGTCCGCCTTTTTCATTTTTAAAAGTTCCTTCTCTTTTTCAAAAATCATCTGGTCTTTTTGCAAAAGGTTTTGGTAGGCGCTGTAGGCGGCGATTTTTAAAAGGCCGTCTTTTCCTTGCCCAAGCAAGGCGGAATCCAAGACAATCACGTTCTCTCCGGCCCGCGAAAAATCGCTTTCGCCCGCGCCGGCCTCAAAGACCAAGATTTTTTTTCCGTCAAGCAAGTCCTTGGCCAAAGAAAGGTTGTCGCCGCCGCCGGACCAGCCCAAAATGTTTGAGGCCGTCAAAAGGTCGCGGCTTTCATCGCCGCCGTCTTTAAGCCTTTGAACCGTGGCCACGCTTTGAAGCTCAGCGCAGGCGGCGTCGATTTTGTCCAAAGACATATAGGCGCCTCCCCGTCCAAAGCCTGCGGAAAATTTTCCGTCGCGGAAGCCCAGCTCCAAAAGGCCTACGCCATTTATTCCAAGCAAGTTTATGGAAAAATCTCCGGTGGCCAAATAGGAGGCCGCCTCCCCCGCCAAGGAGCCTACAATTGAGTTTAGGTTTGCACGGCCGCCAAAAACGGACGGGCAAAGAAGGACGCCTTGCGCGTCAAAGGAATCGGCCGCCGCCATAAGGCCGCCCGCAAGAGCGCTCGCCGCTCCGCTTAAGGCGCCGCCACTTGACCATGCCTGCGCGGCCCGCTCCCAGTCCATTCTTCCGCTTAAAAAGTCAAACGCGTTTACATAACCTGCGGCCACGTTGGTCGTGTAACCGGTGACCGCGTTTTGCGCGGCGTCAAAAACGGCGCCTCCAGGCCCGCTTTTCAACATTTCGTAGGCGGACTTTATGGACGAGCCAATCGAGTTGACCGCCGAGCCGACGGCGCCTGACACCGCGCCTATGGCCGCTTGCCTTAAGGCGGAGTTGATGGTTTCGTCCCAAGTCTTATAGCCAAGAACAAGGTCCGCGGCCCCAAAGACAATGTCGTCAACATATTTTATGAACACAAGGGGGCCGCAAGTTGAAACGACTTCGCAAACTACGCTCGCGACATCCCTAAGGGTCGGAAGCTTCAAGCCGTCAAGGCCAATGTCAAAAAGCTGCTGGTCATAAACGGCCTTCGAAAACTCCGCGTAGCCGGCGGAATTTCTAATCGAGTTCCACTGGTAGTCAAGCATTATCAATCCCATTTGGCCGGAGCCGTAGCATTGAACGTTGCGGTCCAATGAAAGACGGGGGTCGACTTTGTCAACAAAGACAGGCGCCTCGCCGACGTGCTCCTTGAATTTTCCCTTTGCCGCGCCGTCCTTGTCTCCAAAAATTTCGGCGGTCCAGCTTTGAAGAATTCTGGCAAATTCTTCCATTTTTTTCATCGCGGAATGGCCTTCAGTTCCCGGATAAGCGGCGGAAGAAAAGTTAAACTCCGGCCGGGGCGCGACAAACCACTCATAACGGTGAACCCACTGCGTTTCCCTTTTTGTTGAAAAAAGCGTAGAGTCCACAATCGCGTTCCGATGAATCAGGGGGTCAACTTTATAGCCGCTTCCCCTCACCATGTTCAGCTCCCATTTTTCCAAGCCTTCGTTTTGGCTGTCAATCGCCCCAAGGCGCTCCTTGACAGCTTCTTCCGTCTGGGCGGCGAACGCTTGGAGAGCGCTTTTCGCGGCGGCCGCCTGCATGTCATTTTGCAGCTCTTGGCTGGCCCGCATGGCCTTGTCCAAGTCCTTTAAAAGGGAAGCGTCGATTTTGTCCGACAAAAAGGCGCTTTGGGCCAAGTCTGCGTCTTTTGCGAAAACGGAAAGATTTTGCGCAGTCCGCAAAAAGCGCTCGAACTTTTCCGAATCGCACAAAGAGTCAAGGTACTTGTCCATCCGGCTTTTTGGAAGAGGCTGGGATTTTTGCGCAAAGGACCAGCCTATGTCCAAATCCACGGCGGAGGCTTGGTATTGCCTTGAAATCCAGTCTTCCTTTGCCCTCAAAAATTCTTCGCACGACTTTGCCCAATCGTCGTTGGCCTCTTTGTATTTTTTGTTCCACTCGCTTGCCCAAAGGTTGAAATCGCCCTCAATCTTGCTTTCCGCGCCGACCCACTCCCTTTGGGCGGCGGCCGTCAAAAGGGAGTTCTTTTCATTCCAACTTTCATAAAGCCCTTGCGCGTCGGAAATTAAATTTTCGCAAAGAGAGCGCTTTAAGTCCGTCTTTTTTTGGCAAGAATGCATAAGCGCCTCGGAACGCAAATTGAGGCAGTCGGAAATCATGTCGGCCTGATATTCCTCAAGCTCCTGGCCGTAATTGACAGGCATTGGCGCAAGGGCGTCCTTGGAATAAAAAGAAATCAAGTCCTTGTAATATTCCGCTTTATTAAAAGTCAATTTTCCGTCGTTCTCCAAGACATATTCATCCAATTCGGCCTTTTTTGCCGCGCGGTTTTCTTGCAAAATGGCCGCCATTCTTTCCAAAACGGCGCCGACCGTGAAAAACTTTTCTTCGCGCGTCACCTGGTTAAAAAGCTCTCTCAAAGTTCCGTCGCCTTTTGTCGAATCATGCGTCGCAAAAAAGTATTCCGAAAATTCCGCCTTGGCGTCCTCTTCAAAAAGATGGTCAAGGGACCTCTTGAACTCTTTCCAAGAAATACAATCAGACGAAGGCTTCTCGTCTCCGGAAACAAGCAAATTTAAGATGTCGCTTTCTTTCTGGCGGCTGTCCCTCGCCTCGCCAAGCTTGGCGCGATATTTATTGTAGCCTTTTTCCGCCTCCGCAAGGTTTGCGGCATAGCCCTCCATGACGCAAGAGATGTCGGACAAAGTCTCCCAAAGTTTTAGCGCCACAGACTGAAACGAAACCGCCAGCGCGGTAAAACAGGCGGCGACAGGCTCGGCCCAAGAGCCGACGGCAGGAATGCAGGCTATCGCAAGGAAGACGGCGGCAAGCGCGAAGTTGACCGCCGCGCAGACCTGCCAAACGCCGGCCGTTTGATTAGTGGCGGAAAAAGGGCTTCTCAAGGCGTAGAGCCTAAGGGAAGAGTCCTGCAATTGATTGATTTCCATGTTGCGAGATATGTTCAAGTTGGAAAGCAAAATGAATTTAGCGACGTCCTCCTCGCCGCCGGCGGAAAGAACCCGCGAATAAGCTTCATCGATGACAAGACTTCGCCCCTCATTGTAAGCGGAGGCCAAGTCCACGCCGTGAACCGTATCCGGCAAATCGCCTATTTTGTAATTGTCGTTTATAAAGGGGTCTTCGCCGGGTCTGAGCCATTGGGAGCGCGTGAAAATGTCGAAAAAAGTTTTATGCCGCAAAGCCGCCAAAGCCAAGTCCGTCATTGAATAAGGCTTCTTGTCAAGGGAATCAATAAATTCAATCGCGTCTTGCTTGGCTTGGCTGCATTTATATTCGCTTCCGTATATGTCGGTCTGAACAACGCTCTTGTCGCAATAGTAAGTTCTTAAAAGGCTTTCTTTTTCCTCGGAATTCTGTCCGGCGCCGTCCAAGCCAAAAGAATATTTTCCGTCAGGAAGAAGCTTCACTGAAACCAAGCTCATCGCGCTTGAAGGAATTTCAAAGGCCGCGCCGCCGGCCGCGTCTTGGACTATTTGGTCGGTCGCGGCCCGCTCATGCGCTTGGGCCTTGCAAAGCCTTTCCTTTTGCGCGGCGACTTCCTTGCTATGCTTATAAAGCAAGGCGCGGGCCTTATAGCATTGAACATAGCTGTCCTTGTATTCTTCCAAGAGTTTTGAAGGCGCCTCCTGCTGAACGGCGTTCAAAAACTCAAGGCGGCCTTTTGTTTCGTCGCGCCGCGCTTTGGCCTCGTCCAATTTTTTTTGAATGTCATAATCGCCGCGCAAATACTCATTCTGTCCGTAAAAATAAATTTCTTCCGCCAAACGAAAAGAAAAACGCGCGTCCTTGACTTTTTCATAGAGGCCGGCGCATTCTTCCAAAATCAAATTGTATTCGTCGCAAAGGCGGCTATAAACGTTGACGGCGCTTTCGGGAGAAAGGCCGCTCGCCTCCTCAAGCTTTTTGGAATAGTCCTCGCGCGCTCTTTTTATCTCCGCCTCTTGCTTGGACAAGAGGACGCTCATCTCATAATATTTTTTTGAAGGATTAAGGCAAAACTTGGCGCTTTTCTCTATTTCGTCAAGAAGCGGGATGCGGCCGTCCAATATTTCCAAGAAATTCGCTTCGTCAAAATTAGAAGGCGCCTCGCGTTCCTTCCGCGTCAAAAAATATTCCTCGTAAACGCCGGAATAATAATTGACGCCTGCAATTTCTTTATAGCTAAAGAATGAGCCAAGCTCTTGCAAAGATTTTTTGGCGGCCAGCTCCTTTCCGATATTATTGCGGCCGTCCTCAAGCGCCTTTTTGTACAAGGAAAGAATTTTTTTGTCGGAAAGGCGCAAACCCTCGGCGGCCAGATCCAAGGCGCCAAAATAATCGTCAATGCTGTCTCTAGGAAAGACGTCAATCGCTTGGGCCAGAGACGCCCTGGCCGCCTCATATTTTTCATCGGCAAGGGCAAAGGAGTATTGTCCGTATTTTTCCATGACAGGCGCAAAATCCTCGTTGCCGTCAAAAAATTCATGGATTTCTTGGGCGCTCCCGTCCAACAAAAGCAAGGCGGCCTCGCGGTTTTCCAACTCGCGCTCCGCTTCCGCGCAAAGGCCTTCTAGGGCGTCCTCCGTTTCCGGGTCAACTTTCCCGGAGGCGTCCCGCTCGTCAATTTTTTCGCGCAAAAGTTCCGCCTTGTCCTTGTCCAAAAGCGCCAAATCCTCCAAGATTAAACCCAGGGCCTCCGCGTCAAAAACTTCCGAAAGCGCAATTTCCCGCAAAGCGTCGCAAATCTGGCAAAGCCTTTCCATCGACAAAGATTTAGGGCAAAGCGCGTCTTGCGCCAAAATCCGCTCCTTTGCCTCCAGCGCCGCTTCGCCCAAATCGACGCCGTCCATGACGGAAAAATCCGCCTGCATTCCTTGGGAGCCGTTTTCGATTCCGTCCCTTACCGCAAGGGCCGCGCCCATAAAGGCCTCGTCCTCTTTTTGCCGCTCAAAGGCGGAATAGGAGCCAAGCAAGGCCGCGAAAGTTTCTTCGGAAACGTTAAGGCTGTTGTATTTGTTTATAAGGTTTGAGAGCGCCGAATACGAAAAGTTTTTGTACAAGTCGTCCCGCTCGTCATAGATTTGGTCATACTTTTGCCTTTCCGCCTCCAGCTTTTCCATCGCGTCAAGCGCCTCTTTGAAGGCCAACGAATATTTTTCCTTGGCCAGCTCCGTCTCAAGGCCTTTTTGCGAGGAAAGCGCGAGGGCCTCCTCATATTCTTTTTTCGCCGCCGCCAAGCGCTCGCGGGCGGCCGTCAGGTTGGCCTCAGTTTTTTCCGCATTGTCAATGTCGCTGTATGTATTTTTTGAGTAATCCAACAATTCCTCAAGGATGTCGACGCGCTCATTAAGGGAAGACAAAAGGGATTGCGCCTGCTTTTTTTCAATCGAAAGGTCGTCGCAATCTGTCAAGTCTAAAATCGCATCGTCGCCAAGAGCGCCCAACGATTCATCCGCCTTCGCCGAATATTTGTCTACCAAATCCAGCCAGTCAAAAAGTTCCGCGGACGACGTCCATAATGACGAGCCCATGCCAAGGCAGTTCCAATACTCCTCGCAAACGGCGTTGGCGCCAAAGTAGAATTTGCAATATAAAAGCTCCCTGCAGGCTTTTTCTATTTCTTCCACGGAGGAAAACTCTGAACAGGAGAGAACGCATTCGGCGATTCTGTCTATTTGGGCAAGAACGCCAAGTTCATACGGATAGGAAAAATCGCAAAGGACGCCGAGATAAAAAAAAGCGCTTCTTTGCGTCGAATAAAAATTTTGGAAACTCTGGACAAAGTCCCGCTTCCATTCTTGAACTTCATTTCTTAAATCGTTTGTCGAAACGGAACTTATGGAAGTCCGCCTTCCAAACTCGCAATCTTCGGTCTTCCAATACGAATAAAGGCCGTTGTACTTGTCCGACCAGCGGGCGTACCAATTGTCAATCCCGTCTTGGGCCGTTTTTAAAATGGCGCGGCTTTGTTCATACGCGGACACATGGGCGGCGGCAAGGCTTTCCTTTTGGTTGGCCTCCAACGCCAAGGATTGCTGGAACTCCAGCATGAATTCGGACAGCTCTTCATAAAGGTCGGAAAACTTTTTTTGCCATTCGCGCTCCCCGTCCTCGATTTGAGCCGCGATTTTCTTTGTCCACGCCTCTTTGCGTGCCTGCAATTCTTGGTAGGCGTCCTGCCAGTTTTTCACGTCTTCCGAATAAAGGCTCTCCGCGTTTTTTTCCCATTCCGAACGGGCGGACAAAAAATCCGCCTCGGCGTCCTCCCATTTTTGAAGGCCGATTTCCAATTCCCTTTCAAATTGCAAAAGCCAGCCGTCGTCTTTTTCATTCGCGCGATGGACGTCGCCGCCGCCGGCCTCCTTCGCTTCCGTTTCAAGCGAGTTGAAGAGCCTTTCCACCGCGCGCCCGCTTTCGCCTTCGATTTGGGACGCCAGCTTGTCGGCTATCGTCAAGGCAGCTTGGCTGTCGCTCGCCTTTTTCAACGAGGAATGGTCGTACAAAAGTTCGTTCATCAAGGCGTTGCAAATTTTCTCCTCCACAAAATATAAGTCCGCCCTTTCCTCCTCCCGGGAATTTTCGTCCAAGTATTTTTGGACAATTTTCTCCGCCTCTTTTTCCCAGGCGGCTTTTGCGTCGTAAATGTTTTCCTTGGAAACAATCCTGCTTGCGTTTCCGTCAGCGTCCGTAAAATAAAAATCCTTCGCCGCCTTTTGAAGCTCCTCGTAAAGGCCGCTCTTTTTCGCGCCTTCGATTTCCAAAGACTCTTTTTCCAAAAGCCAGCGCTCATAGGCGGCTTTTGCCTCGCTTTCCAAATCCCGCTCCAAAGCCTCCCGCAGGCCCGTCCATTCGTCAAAGCCCAAAAGCTTCAGCTCCAAGGCGCCTTGCTCCCACTCAAAAAGAGCGGCCGCGATTCCCTCGTCAGCCATGCGCTCAAAGACGGCCTGGTCGTTTTGGCAAGCCGCGCGTTCCAGGTACAAGTTCAGCGTCCTTTGCCCGGCCATAAAAGTTTTGGCGTAATCGGCCGCAAAAAGAATGTTGGCCGAGTAGACAAGAACGGCCGCCAGCGCCCAAATCCTAAAAAGAAAATTCTTCAAAATCAAGCCTCCTTGCTAATAGGTAGGCTTTTTAGTTCATTTATAGCGAATTTTCAAAAATTATAACAAAAAATTATCATCATTTTTTGTGGAACTGAAATTTAAGAAAAGAAGGAGCTTTCGCTCTTGAAATATTTTTGGAATCTCGTTATAATAGCTGTGTTTTTAGGCCCTTTAGCTCAGCTGGATAGAGCACCTGCCTTCTAAGCAGGTTGTCGGCAGTTCGATTCTGCCATGGGTCATACTTGCGGTAGTAATACAACGGTAGTATGCGCGCTTCCCAAGCCCGATACGCGGGTCCGACTCCCGTCTACCGCTTTAGGCCTTCCTATCAAAAACAGCAATCCAAAACCATTTTTTTATTCAAACCAAAAGAGGACCCGCCGCAGCGAGCGCCGAGCAGGGGCGAGGAAGAGGCGGCAGGACGCCGCCGGAAGCGAGCGAAGTCGCCCGGAAGGAGCGCTCAAGGAGGAGCGCGACTGGAGGGGGTCCGACTCCCGTCTACCGCTTAGAGCCAGCCCAACAAGAATTGTAATACAAAGCCTTATTTTTTTTTCAAACCAAAAGAGGACCCGCCGCTTATAAAACCACGCGCTGGCAAAGGAGCGAGACTCCTTCCGCTTTTTCTCCGCTCAAGATCATGCTTTCAATTTTTTCTTTTGGGCAGGAATCAGGATACACCGCGACTATGGAGTCGTCGCCGCCTAGCAAAAAATTTTTCTTTCCAAAGTCGCTGTAGCGGGTGGCTCCAACGCTTACAAAAATTTTTGTCGGAAAGCGCGCCGCCTTTAAATATGAATGGACGTTTTCCGCCGGTCCCGCGTCCTCTTGATTGTTCAGCTTGTCCAAAAGCCAGCCGTTCAATTTTTTTCCAAAATACGAGTAGCCGTTCACGGGGCTGTCCTCCCCGTATTCAAAAAGCTTTCCGTCGCGGCGCAAGTAGGAGGCGATTCTATAGCGGTCAAAAATTCCGGGCTCAACCTTTATCGCGTCGGCGGAAAAGCCCTTGCTTGACGGGCCCCAGTTTTTTTTCACGCTGATTTTTAGCGCCCCCTCTTTTCTGATTGAAACGTCGTTGGACGCGCCAAAAAAACGCGGCTCCAAAGAAAGAAGATTTTCGCCTTGCCAGAGCGCGTCAAAGACAATGGCCATCTCAGGCTCGATTTGAATTTTTTCTTCGCCCTTTGGAAAAATTATTTTGTCCGCGTCAAAAGGAAAAACGTTAAGGAAGGCCGGCGCCGCTCCAACGCCGCCGCCGCAAACGGCGGGAATGTAAGTGGGAAAAAGAGCCTTTGGAGCCGAAGCGTCCGCCACCTTTATCCCCTTGAAATTTTCTGCCTCGCCCGCCTGCTCCAAGTGGCCCGTAAAATTTCCCGCAACGCCAAAGCACGCCGCGTCACGCAAATCGATTGTTTCCATACCGCCATTCTCGCGCAAAAACACCTTTTCCACAAGCGCGGCTTGCATTTTTTTTTATTTTCTGATATAGTGGCTTTTACATTTACGGGATGTAGCGCAGCTGGTAGCGCGCTTGCTTTGGGAGCAAGATGTCGCAGGTTCAAATCCTGTCATCCCGAAAAAATAAAAGGCCGCGTTTGCGGCCTTTTATTTTTTCGGGTTTGCTCAAGGAAATTATTTTATCGCCCGCTCGCGCGGGCTATGCAATCCCTTCGGGGCAAGCAAGGAAATTTATCCACGTGAGCGCTCTCGCGCTCTGACGCTCCCTTCGGAGCGGCTAATTGTTTTCAACGCTGGCGTCAATAGGAATCGAGCCAAGGTGGAGGACTTGGCTGTAGTATGTGGTGTAAGTCACGTCGCGGCCCACCGCGACCGCGTATAAGTCAACGTAATACTTGTTGTTCTCCACCGTTCCGCTTTCAAAGTCTTCGTCGCCGGAAACAGGCAGGGAATTCAACTCGGAGTTGTATTTAGGGTTGTCATGACGGCCAAAGTCAAAAGTCTTGGGAACGCCGCTCGCGCTGACAGTCCTGCGGGGAATTTTGTCAATGTAGCCTATGAGGGCGCGGTATTCGTTGGAGGAATCCTTTTCGTCGCCGTAATTGCAAAGGCGGAGGTAAACGTTGGCGCCCTGCGCGCTTATCAAGGGCTGGATGTTTCCGTCCGCGGTGTTCAACTGCTGGTAGCCGTAGCCAATCATTCTTGTCGCGGCGGCCGAATAGTCGCCGGATGTGTTGACGGCGCTGATGGAGCTTTGCCGGCTCAGCATGGTGGAGGCGCTTGCGTAGATTCTGTAGTAAACGGCCGTTCCCAAAAAGTTAAAGCTTGATGGTCCCGTATATATCGCCGTCATAAAATTAAAATAATTGGCGGCAAAGTCCGTGCTGGTGTAGACCGGCTCGTGAATGACGGACGTAGGCGGATCAACAATGTAAAAGGTGTCCAGTCCGCAAGTGGTAAAAAAAAGAGCGGCCGCAAGGACAAAAGGAACAAAAAGCGCCTTATTTTTTTTCATTCCAATCCTCCTCGCGCCGCGCCTCTGCAAAAAGCTGCCCAGCCAAAGACGGCCTGCAAGCGTCTTTATTTTACCAAGCCCTTGTTCTTCAAGTCAAGCAATCTTGTTTTAGCCAAGTCGTTCCACTCGTCGTTGGAAAGGCCGTAAGAAGCGATGGCTTCGTAGGAAGCCTTCGCGCCTTCGTAGTCTTCCTTGTCTTCCTTTAGGCGGCCGGCGTTGAAGGCGGCGCGGCTGCGGTCAACAAAGTCCTTGTCGGCGGCGACTTTCTCGTAAAGCTCAAGCGCCTTGTCAGCCTCGCCCAACTCTTCGCAAGCGGCGGCGGCGTTGAAGTCGCACAATGAGGCCAAGTAGCTGCCCTTTCCTTTTGAGGCCGCCTTAAGCCAGCAATTCTTTGAAGACTGCCATTCCTTCTTTTGGCCGTAAATGTCGGCGGCCAGCATATTGGCGCGGGCTCCGATTATTCCGCCCTTGTTCAAGAAAGCCTCCAAGTTTGACAAAGCGGTCTGCCGCCTTGAGCTGAGGGCGTCCTCGTCGAGGTCGCCCGCGTCCTTTGTAAGCGTGTACTCAATCGCGTCTATTTTTCCAAGATTTTTGCGGACAACAGAAGAGTTGACATTGAAGAAAACTACATAAGCCGCGATCGCCGCCACAACGACAACAAGGGCGGCCGTCAAAACCTTGCGGTTCTTCCCCAAAAATTCGCCTAACTTTTGCTCGCCGGAAAGATTCTTTTTGTCCGCTTTAGCTTCTTTCATTTTTACAACATTGTCTTCCATAAAAAACACTCCAAACTATATCTAATTTATTGCCTAATTCCCAACTCAACCAAAAGGCGCGAAAGGTAAGTCCGCTGGATGCCCAACGACTTAGCCACATCCGCCTGTTTCGCGCCGCTAGTCCTCAAGGCGCTCTCAACGTAGTACCTTTTAAACTCGTTCATGGCGTCTTTTAGCGTCAGTCC
Organism: uncultured Treponema sp.; assembly: GCA_946411505.1. Taxonomy (GTDB): domain Bacteria; phylum Spirochaetota; class Spirochaetia; order Treponematales; family Treponemataceae; genus Treponema_D. The sequence continues at coordinate 560,599 of CAMKEG010000001.1, forward strand.
GCTTCGGGGAACAAAGCCCTTTTGCGGAGCGCTGCTTTCAGCAGTTCCGGGAACGTCCGAAGAAAGCTGAAGGTTTTGCGCGTTTATCAAGGGAGGCGTTCCAAGAACGCAAGCCCTTTCTATCGAGTTTTCCAATTCGCGGACATTTCCGGGCCAGTAATAATGCAGCAGAACTTGCCGCGCGTCTTCGGAAAAACCCTTAAAATTCTTTTTTGTCTCGCTCGAAAACTTTTGCAAAAAGTAATCGGCGAGCGGCGTAATGTCGTCGCGCCTTTCCCGCAAAGGCGGAATTCTAAGCGGAACGACGTTAAGCCTGTAGAACAAATCGTCGCGGAAAGTTCCTTCCTTGACCATTCGCTCCAAGTCTTTGTTTGTGGCGCATACGATTCTAACGTCGACGCTTATCGTCTCGCTTGAACCCACGCGCTCAAATTTTTTGTCTTGAATGGCCCTTAGCAGCTTTGCCTGCAGTTCCAGCGGAATCTCGCCAATCTCGTCCAAGAAAAGCGTTCCGCCGTCAGCCATTTCAAAGCGGCCCTTTCTGCAAGAGGAAGCGTCGGTGTAGGCGCCCTTCGCATGGCCAAAAAGCTCGTCCTCCAAAAGGGACTGGCTTAGGGCCGCGCAGTTTACGCGAACAAAAGGCTTGTCGCTTCTGGGGCTTTGCAAATGCAATTGCTCGGCGAACAATTCCTTTCCAACGCCGCTTTCTCCGGTAATCAAAACCGAGGAAGTGGTTTTCGCGGCCGCGGCGGCCACTCTGGCAAGGTCGGACATGCAGGCGCTTTTGGCGATGCAAACATGGTATTCCCCGCCCTGCTTTATGTTGTCGCTCAGCGCGAAGATTGTGTCCTTGGCCTCGCGATAACTGGCGGCGTTGGCGTAGGCGATTCCGGCTTGTCTGGCCAAAATCGTCGTAAGCTCCAGGTCTTCCGGCGTAAATTCCCTGCCGCCTGTCTTGTTTATCAACTCAATCACGCCGATGAACTCGTCGCCGTTTGTCATCGGAAGCGCGATCATTGTGTTAGTAATGTAGCCGGTTTTGTTTTGGACGCGGTCAAAAAAGCGCTTGTCCTTGTTGGCGTTGCTCAAAACCAAAGGCTTTTTGTGCTGGGCCACCCAGCCGGCCAAACTGTTCTTGTCAACGACAATGTTCTTTGCTTCGGCGCCCTTGGGCCCCAAAGCGACCGCAAAACGCAAGCTGTCCCCGCCTTTTTGCGCAAGCAGGAGGGAGGACGACTCGCATTCTATCAGCTTCATCGCCGCTTCAAGAATGTAGGCCATCAAAGCGTCAACGTCGGAAAACTTTAAGTTGATTCCGGCGCTGAGGTCGATGAGCGCTTTGAGTTTGTCGGCATAGGCAATCACAGGAGCGCTCATCGCTTACGCTTTAGTTGTCTTTCTTGGCGTTGAGCGCGTCGCCCAAAGTAAAGGCGCCGTCATCGTCGTTTGAAGAAGAGCTCATGTACTGGCTGATTTCGTCGCGCTGCTGCTTCTTTTTGAATTCGCGAACGCTGAAAGCGACCTGTTCCTTGTCCTTCTTTACGTCAACAACGTAAACGTTGATTTTGTCGCCAACCTTGTACTTCTTGACGGCTTCCTCGTAGGGAGTGTCGCGGTCTTCGCTGAGGTTGGATTTATTTACAAGTCCCTCAATTCCAACAGGAGTCTTTACAAAGACGCCGAAGTCGGTGATTGAAGTGATTTCACCTTCAAGAGTGCTTCCAGGCTGGTACTCCTCGGCAAACTTCTGCCAAGGATCGTCGGTCAACTGCTTGAGGCCAACCTTGATGCGATGCTGCTCGGGGTCGTTCTCCAAAACGACGGCATCAACCTCTTGGTCAACCTTGAGCTCGCTGCCAGGATGCTTGACCTTCTTTGTCCAAGAAATGTCGTCTCCGTGCAAGAAGCCGTCGATTCCGTCTTCGATTGAAATGAAGGCGCCGGAATTGGTGATTTTGACGACCTTTCCGTGAATCTTAGTTCCGACAGGATATTTTTCGGCGATGGAATCCCAAGGGTTCTCCGTCACTTGCTTGAGGCCCAAAGAAACGCGGCCGGCCTGAATGTCGTAGCCCAAAATCATGCACTGAATGTCGTCGCCGATTTTGAGAACGTCGGAAGGCTTGTTGACCTTCTTTGTCCAGCTGAATTCGGAAATGTGGGCCAAGCCCTCGATTCCTTCCTCCAACTCGATGAAGGCGCCGAAGTCGGTGAGCTTCGTGACCTTGCCGTTTACGATGTCGTTGACATGGTACTTTTCCTCAAAGTGAACCCACGGATCTTCCGCAAAGTGCTTGAGAGAAAGGTTGATGCGCTTTTCCTCGGGGTCCAGGCGGATTACCTTGAGCTCGATTTCCTGGCCTTTTTTAACAAAGTCCTTGGGGCGGGTCACATGGCCCCAGCTCATGTCGTTGATGTGGAGCAAGCCGTCAAAGCCGCCCAAGTCAATGAAGGCTCCGAAGCTTGTGAATGATTTTACGACGCCCTTGACGCTGTCGCCGATTTGAGTCTCGGCGAAGAACTTGTCGCGGGCCGTGTTCATCTGTTCCTCAAGGTAGCGGCGGCGGTTGACCACCACATTGGCCTTGTTGTCGGAATAGAGGCGCTCTATATAAAATTTGCCCTTTGTTCCAAGCAAGCTTTCAGGCTTTTCAACCTTCTGGCTGTCAGACTGGCTGATGGGAAGGAACGCGTGAATGTCGCCGCCGAGAGCGACTTCAAATCCGCCCTTGACAACCTTTTCAATCGTTCCGTCGATTACCGTCTTTTCGTCAAAGGCCTTGCGAACGTCTTTCCACATTTGCTTGGCGTCAGCCTTTGCCTTAGAAACTTCAGGACCATTTCTTCCGTCTTTTCTGATTAGGACTACAGTTACTACATCCCCGGTTTTGGGCAAATCGCCCGCGAATTCTGAAACGGGAATTTTTCCTTCAGACTTGTATCCAATGTCAATGAAGACATACTCGTCTGTTACAGCGATGACCGATCCGTCAACAAGCTGGCCGTCTTCAAGAGGCTTAAGGTTGTTGAGAGACTCCTCTAATTGTGTCTGGATTGAGTCCTTGGAGTTCTGGGCTCCTTCCGTTTCCACTTCCATCTTTTCCATTTTTTACCCTTTCACTAGTGAATTTTGCTAAGTATTTTATCACAAACTTCTTCTATAGTCAAGCGGCTTGTATCAATATAATTGGCGTCCGGCGCGCGCTTTAGGGCGCCGACGGCCTTGGCCTTGTCCATCTCGTCGCGCTTTTTTATCGCTTCCTTTATCTGCTCAAGCGTCATGCCGCTTACGCCTTGGTCGTAGCGTCTCTGGGCCTGGACGTCGAGCGAGGCGTCAAGGTAGAACTTGTATTCAGCCTCGGGAAAGACGACGGTGGTCATGTCGCGGCCCTCGCAGACTATGCTTTGGCTCTTTGTGATTTCATGCATTCTGGCGTCGGCGATTTGGCGGATTTGGGGAATCGCGCTCACCTGGCTTGTGTTGGCGCTGACCTTGTCCTCGTGCAGGCGCGACTCAACGTCAACTCCGTTTAAAATCAAGTGGGAATCCTTGTAGTCAAGCGTGAGCGTCTTTGCAAAGTCGATTACTTTTTGGCTGTCGCTTATGTCAATTGAATTTTCCAGGCAGGCCAAAGTGATCGCGCGGTAAAAGCTTCCCGAATTAAGGTAAGTGATTCCAAGCTTTTTGGCGATTATGCCCGCTATAGTGCTTTTTCCGGTTCCGGCCGGCCCGTCGATTGCGATTATCATTTTTTATTCCTCCTAAAAATACCGCTGTTCGCGCGAGCTTGGTCGCGAGCGCGAATGTTGCGGCTCATGCGGCGTCTTGCAATTTTGGGGCTTGCGAACAAGCGCGTCGCCGCTAAAATTCATGCGTTGTGGCTTCTCCAAGCAGTTCCTGGACCTCAAACGGCTCAAGGTCGCGCGACTCGCCGGGCGCCATTTCGTTTATGTTAATGCTTCCGATTCTGACGCGGCAAAGGCGCTTTATGGAAGCCTCGCGCGACTCAAAGACTCGGCGGATTTCGCGGTTCTTTCCTTCCACCAAAACCACGGCCATCCTGTGGGAATTAAGCTCGCGGGCGCTTTTGGCCTTGTAAAAAACGCCGTCAACGCGCAGCCCCCTTTCAAAGTCCGCGTCCAAGCCGCGCGGCAAGGGAAGGCTTGTGTCAACAACGTATTCCTTTTCTATTTCCGCGCTGGGATGCGAAAGGACTTTGGCGAAGTCGCCGTCGTTGGTAAAGATGATGAGGCCGCAGCTGAACATGTCAAGGCGCCCAACGTTGTAAAGGCGCTCGGAATACTTGTCCTTTAGAAGGTCGGCGGCGACGGGGCGGCCTTTTTCGTCAGACATCGAGCATACGTATCCGACGGGCTTGTTGAGCAAAACGTAGCGCTTTGTCTCTTCGGCAAAGACTTGCTTTCCGTCCACAAAGACCTTGTCGCCCGGGCCGACTTTCGTTCCAAGCTCGGTGATTACAGTTCCGTTGACAGACACGCGGCCGTCCAAAATGATTTTTTCGCTGGCGCGGCGGCTGGCCACTCCCGCGTGGGCCAAGAAGGCTTGCAAGCGCTCCTGGCGGGGCTTTTCTTCTACGCTACCTTGCAAGTACGAACCTCTCCGCTTCTTCCTGATCCAGCTTGGGCAAATCCGCGATGGAATTCAGGCGGAAGAATTTTAGGAATTCCTTTGTGGTTCCATATTGGGTGGGCTTTCCGGGAACGTCCTTCTTGCCCACTTCCTTGATAAGATTGCGTTCCATCAAAAGGCGAATCATGTTGTCGGCGCTGACGCCGCGAATGCCTTCGATTTCCGCGCGGGTGATGGGCTGCGAGTACGCGATGATGCTCAATGTTTCCATCGCGCTGCGGGAAAGGCGGCCTTCGCTCTTTGAGCCGTAGCGCTCCTTGACCAAATCCCAAATTTTCTTTTTGGGGGTAAGGGCCCAGCCGCCCGTTATCATTTGCAATTCAAGGCCGGAATTTTCGGCCGAATACTTTTCTTTTAGCGCCTCAAGCGCCTTTTGAACGACTTCCTCCGAAAGGCCCGAAACCACGGCGATTGTCTTTTCCGCCTGGGGCTCGCTTTCCAAAAACAATATGGCTTCCACCAAAGCCGCTTCGCTGTCAAGATTCATTTCCATATCTTGCCATTATATTAAATTTTTTTCGCTTTTGCTAGCGCTTTAAGGCAAAGCAAGCGCGACGCGGCGGAGCGCCCCCCGCGCTTACTTCTTCAACTTTCCGGTGCTGCTGTCAATAGACCAATTCACGCCATCTTTTGGGAATACGTAGAACTTAGTGGCATACGAATATAATCTAGATGACAATACTTGCGTGCTAGTGCTGTATGTGCCCGGCGTGATTTTCGCGACTTGGGACTCCGTTGGAGCAACCCCAGAAATTCCGTCAATCTGCGGCGACCCGCTGGTGTTAAAGCAAACGCCATTTTGCTTGTCGGACGATCCTCCGGGAATTGTCGCTTTGCCAATGACGAGCCAATAGGTCATAAAGACTCCGCCGCCTGAATAATTCGCGCCGTTGCTTTTGACCGTTCCGTAGGCCAAGTGAACGCCAGAGTTTGCCTTTGTATATATGCCGCCGCCCATGCCGGAATAGTTATAGGCGATTCCGCCGCTAAATGCTGTGTCATAGTTGTTCGCGACTGCGTTCTTGTATCCCATAGACAAATCTCCGTTGGTGTAAACGAACACGCCGCCGCCTTTAGAAGACGCGTAGTTTGAGCATGCGGTATCAGAGCTTGCGTAGGTTGTGGCGCCTTTTGACATGTCGCCAATGGCCGCGCTTCCCGACATATAGATGTTTCCGTTGAGGTGAACGCCGCCGCCAGTGACCGCGCTGTTCTTGGAAATCTTTCCGCCAGACATTTCCACCTTGGTAGAACTGTTTTGAACATGTATTCCGCCGCCGCCAGCGGCTTCGCTGGATCCGTTGGCGCGGTTCGCGCTTATGTCTCCCGACGCCATGTGAAGTTCCATAGCAGATCCAGAATTGTCATTGCACTGAATGCCGCCGCCGCTGCCTGCGGCGTAGTTGCCCACAACGCCGTATCCGTCGTTAAGCGTTTTTGCCGTCCAGCTGGAACCGTTTTTCAAACTGTAGCCCAAACCGACATAGCTTCCGCCCGCGCTGAAGATTCCGCCGCCGTCGCCGCCAGCCGTGTTGGAGTTCGCTGTATTTTTTGCGGTAGCGGTGGACGCGGTGAATTTTGCGTCTCCAATCAGCGCGTCCGTGTACAAATAGACTATTCCGGCGTTGTAAACTCCGCCGCCGTTGGCCGCAGCGCCGTTTTTGGAAATCTTTCCGCTTCCCATTTTTAGAATGCTTGTAGATGCGGCCAGATAAACTCCGCCGCCGTCGCTGGAAGCGTAGTTGTGGCAAACGCCGTAGCTGGCGCCCAACGCGGAGTCGCCGGTTCCGTCACCGATATATACATAGCCGTATTCGTCGGCGTAAATGCCGCCGCCTTTCACAGCGCTGTTGGAGTTGGAGCTGTTTGTGGCTCCAACAACGTAACTTGAATTGTCGCCTATAAGCGCGCTTCCTGTCATGTATATTTTGGCGTTTTTCAAATACACGCCGCCGCCGTTGCCTAACAAGGACTTATTTCCCTGAATTTTAGCGGTGGACTCCATTGTGAGGGTTCCCATTTTGCTGCTTGATGTCCCCTCAAAGTAGACGCCGCCGCCGTTACCGTTTCCTTCGTTGCCAGTGACGACCGCTCCTTGTCCAAGGGTAAGCTTTGCGCTTGCCGCGGACACGCAGATTCCCGCGCCTGAGCCGGTTGTGTTTCCGCCTGTAATCGTGATTTTTTTGATTGTCACAGGAACTGCGCTGGTTATATAAAGAACCCGTCCGCCGGTTGCGGATCTGGACAAAGTGGCGCCGTTTGTTCCGTTACCCAAAAGGGTTATCGCGCTGGCATTGGCTGTCGTCGTCACCGTGTCTGGAATTGTGTGAGCGTTGTCCCCCGAGCTCTGCACGGTTCCGTCTATGTTGATTGTGCGGCCTGTGGTAGCGACGGTATCGTTAGGACCTTTCCAGCACTGAGCCACGGCCTTGGCGAGCGTAGCGTATGGCTGGAGCTTTGTTCCGCGGTTGTCGTCGGAGCCTTTTCCAACGTCGCTTGAGCGCGTTGAATCGCTTGCGGCGGAGCTGGAAACCCAAATGTCCGCGTCAATTTTTCCCGTGGCGCTGGTTCCGCTTCCAACAAGAACCGCGCTCCACTCGCTGTCGCTAACGCTGAACTTTGACACGATGGCATCCGTCAAGCCGGACGAAAGATTTGCGCCTTTTTCCAAAACTTGGGTTCCGCGCGTCCAATTTTGCGGCGTGATTGTCGGGCCGCTAAATTTCGGATCGCTTGCTGACCATATAGTATCGTAAACCGTAATGAACTTTCCGGACGGAAGGAAAACGTCGTTTGTTTTTTCGGCGTTGGTATCAGCGTACATCTGCGCTTTGTTGCTAATGTAGAATGTTCCGCCTTGGTAAACCGCGCCGCCGGAAGTTCCAGCCTTGTTAAGCTCGAATTTTCCGCCGTTCATATACAAATACTTTCCGTCAGCAATGTAAACGCCGCCACCGTTTGTGGCGCGGTTGCACTTTATGTTTCCGCTGTAAAGCTTTGTTGCGTTCGAAGCGCTGGTTCCGCCATAGACAGTGCCGGTGGCGTAAACGCCGCCGCCAGAAGAAGCGACATTTCCCAAAATTTCGGTTGTTCCGGCAAGGCCTGTGCTGCCGGTGATGCCTGCGACCCCGTCAGTTCTTTTTGAAACGCTTCCGCCAATTCTAAGCTCGCCGGCGTTGTAAATGCCGCCTCCCGACGTTCCCGCCTTGTTTATGCCGTTTGTCGCGCTTGGCTCCTCGGTTGCGGCCGGAGCGGCAGCCGCGCCAGCCTTTCCGATTGTGACAGTTCCGTAAACGCCCAAGGCCGCGCCGCTTTCGACATAAACGCCGCCGCCATTGGTTACGGCGCGGTTTCCTTTTACCACAACGCCGTTTGCAAGGTTGGCGACGCTTCCGCTCTTGACATAGACTCCTCCGCCGTTAGACGCGGCGTAGCCTCCGGTTATGGCCAGATATTGCACGGTGACAGAATTAACGTCGGAAGCGTTAATCGTGAGCGTGGTTCCCTTGCTAGACGAAGTATAGCCGCCGTTCAATACAGCGTCGCTCTTCGTGTCGCTTCCTGACGTGTAGGTGTAGCCTTGGACGGTTATGGATTTTGCCGTGGCGGTTCCGATTGTTTGGGCGCCCGAAAGCGTTCCGTCAACGATTACCTTGGCGGCGGCGTCAGCGTCGTTAAACACGGCAAGCGCGCTGGAAATATTTTTGTAAGGCTTGCGCTTGGTTCCGTTGTTTCCGCTCGCAGGCGCGGCGGAACAATATTTTCTTGTCGTGTCGGTTGTTGCGGAACTAGCCACGTAAACGTCGGACTCAAGCGTTACGGACTTGTTGTCCGAAGCCTGCTTTTTGTTCCATTCGTCATCGTATTCTGTTGTGGCGAACATTGCGTTTGTGCCGGTTTTTAGGTATGAACCTTTGACAACCACAAGGCCGCGCTTGCTTTCTTCCGGCGTAAGGGCGGCCACAGGCGCGGTCGCCGAAAGGTCGGCTGTAACCGTTATCGCGGCGCGCTCGGAGCCGTCCGAGCTTTTTGCAAGGAACACGTCGTTTTGTTTTGGGACATAATATCTGTCGGTTGCAGTTTCTTCCTTTGTCGAATCTCTCACAGGCAGAACGCAGGCTGAATACGCCATTTGGAAGGCCGCGCCGCTTTCCACGTAGACCGCGCCGCCGTGGGTCGCGGCAGTGTTGGGCGCGAGCGTTCCGCTAGAGTCCTTTTGTCCTATCGTCGAGCTGTTCAAGACGAGCGTTCCCGCGTCGTAAACCGCGCCGCCGTTGGACGTGGCCGTGTTGGAGTAAATTTTCTGGACGCTCGTTAATGTGATTTTTTTATCCGCCGCCACATACACGCCGCCGCCGTTGGCCGCCTCGTTTCCTGAAAGGTCGATTCCGCTCGCAGAAATGTTTGTATTGGCGCAGTAAATTCCGCCGCCGTTGGAAGCGGAGTTGAATTTTATGTTTCCGCCGCCGGAACCGCCGCCAATGCTGGTCATTCCGCCGGCGTAAATGCCGCCGCCGTCAGATGTGGCCGCGTTGCCGTAAACGCCGCCGGTCAGCTTTCTGGCCGAGCTGTTGTCAATCGTTCCGTCGCTCTTTATCGCGCAGCCTAAATAAACAGAGCCGCTGTCGTTGTAAATGCCGCCGCCTTTTTCCGCCTTGTTTATGCCGTTATCCGCGCTAGGAACGTCGGTCGCGGCCGGCGCGTCTTCAGCTCCGCTGTTTCCGATTACGGCGGTTCCGTAAACGCCAAGCTTGGCTCCAGCCGCGACAAACACGCCGCCGCCGCGTCCGCTTCCGGGGTTTGAGGACGCTTTAGCTTGGTTGTATTTTACCACAACGCCGTTTCCAAGGTTGACCATGCCGCTTGCGTTGGCAACAAGGATTCCGCCGCCGTCGCCGCTTTGGAATCCGCCGCTAATCTCAAGGTCTTCTATAGTTATCAATTTTGCCGTGTCTATGTAAAGGACGTTGCCGTTGGTTGTTGCGTCAGTAAGCGAGCGCGCAAGTTTTGCCGCGCTTGGCGTCGCGTCGGTCTCCTTGTAGCCCCTAATTTTTAGGTCGGCGGTAACGCCTGTTCCGCCTATGTATTGGCGCTCGGAGCTGAGCGTTCCGTCAATCACGATGTCCGCGCCGCTTGCCGCCGCTTCGGCAATCGCGTCGGATATTCTAGCGTAAGGAGCGGAAGGAGTTCCGGCGTTTCCGCTCGCGGGCGCGGACGCGCAATGCTTTCTTGTGGTGTCAGTCGAGGCGGAACTTGCCACGTAGACCGGCATCATGATGTAGGCCTGCTTTTGGTCCGACGCGTCGGGCGACTTTTTCCAGTCCGCGTTGTCTTGGCTCATCTTGAATTTGTCGATTACAGTTTGCGCCAAGTTTGAGCCAGACTTAAGAATTACCGTTCCGCGCTTCCACGCGCCGGGCGTGATGGCGGCCTCAAAGCCGGTTGGGAGACTTGTTCCGTCGATGTATATTTTGGCCAGCTGGCTGTTCGCGTCATCCCGCTTTAGGTAAACGTCGTTTTTGTTCACGCAGCTTCCGCTTGCGTCGTAAGCGGGCGGAATGGTCGCGTTGCCGCCGCTTTTTACCGCGAAGCAATAGGTTGAGGTGTTGGAGTCGGCGTAGACCGCCCCGCCCGCCTCCGTCGCTGTGTTGGCGCCGTCAGCAATTGCGGCTGCAATTTGGGCCTCGGTTCCGGTCCCGCTTCCGCCAATCGTTCCGTATTGCAAAGTGACTTTGTAATAGGCGGCGCTGGTTCCGCCGGCGTAAATTCCTCCGCCCAACTTGGCCTGGTTTTTGGCCACGCTGATTGTTCCGCCGCTGTTGGTAAAGTTAAGCGCGGTTCCGTAGTTGCAAATTCCCCCGCCCTTTTCCGTGGCGACGTTTGAGATTATCGAGCAGTTTTTGGGAATTTCTATTGTCTTTCCGCTGCCGTTGTAAATGCCGCCGCCGTTGGCCGCCTTGTTGCCTTCTATGACAAGCGAAACGTTTTTTCCGATTGTTGTGGTTTTGTTGTTCTGCAAGTTGATTCCGCCGCCGTTAAGCGCGGCGCAGTTGTACTTTATGTTGTAGGAACATGAGTCGGAATCCGCGATTTGCAAAACTCCGCTTCCCGCGTTGTACGCGGTGAAAAGGCCTCCGCCGCCATTTCCTGAGTCCGTTCCCGTGGCGGTGTTTCCCAAAATTTTGATGTTGGAAGCGATTGCCATTGATCCAGTATCATACGCAAAGCCAAGTCTGAGCGTTCCGAGATTGTAAATGCCCCCGCCCGAGACCGCGACGTTGGCGCCGGTGGAAATTTCCGTAGAGCCTACTGTATCGGCGCTCGCGTCCTTGTTTCCAATCACGACAGTTTCTTGTACGCAAACGGTCGCTCCGCTCGCTATGTAAACGCCGCCGCCGCTTGCGCCCGCTTTGTTCCCCTTTATCACCGACTTGTCGCCGATGAAAACAAGCGAATCGGCCGCCGCGTTGATACCGCCGCCGTTTCCAGTCGTGTTTCCGCCGGAAATCGTAAGGCGCTGGATTGCGACAGGCACGGCGGTATTGACGGAAAGCGCGCTGCCGTTGTCTTGGGCGGTCGAGCCGACGTTGGCGTTTATCACGCCGCCGGTCGTGGTTTCAGAGCCCTTTGGCTGGTCGCTCGCGCTTTGCAGGTTGACTTTCTTGGCATAGTTGCTGCCAGCGGGGTCGGAGGAGTTTTTGGCCTTCAAAAGCGTGGCGGGAAGGACTTGGCAGCCTTTTATCTCGCCGTCGATTTGGATTGTGTATTCCTGCGTCGGGTCGTCCATCACGGAGCAGGCGGCCTTGATTGTCTTAAAGGGATGGTAAGAGTTTCCGTTTGTTTCCGCCGCGTCGCTTGGAGCGGCGTGGGTATATGCGCGCTGGCTCGCCGTCTCGCTGGCCACGTAAATGGGCGCGTTTATTCTGGCCGCGTCGTTGTCCGCGGACACCTTGTAGAGCTCCTTTTCCCAACCCAAATCGGTAAAATCAAACTTGCCCATTACGCCGTCGGGCAAGGCGGTCAAGTCGCCGCCAACGCCAAGGAATTGCTTTCCGCGCTGCCACTTTTTCATTGTAATTGTGGCTCCAGAACCGGCGGAAAGCGCGCCTGATATCTTTATGAAAGCCTGCTTCTCAGCGCTGACGGAGCCTCCCGCTAAATACTCCAAGAATACGTCGTTCTTTTTTTCCGCTCCGCCGTAAGGAATCTTGGCGACGCCTTTCATTGCAAAGCTTGTCGACGACAGATAGGACACGCTGACCGCGCCGCCTCCACTGCCCGCGTCTGTCGTAGTCGCAGTGTTTTCCTTTATGATTCCGCCGCCGCCGTCGCGGCCAAACGTCGCGTCTACGCAGCCAGTGACAGCCAAGCCGCCGCCGATATTTCCTTTGTTATAGCTTATCTCTCCGTCCAAAACGTTCGCGGACGAGCGATAGGCGTGAATTCCGCCGCCAGGTCCGACAGCCGCCTTATTGTAAGAAACATATCCCGACCGCATTTCAAAAACGCCGCGGTCGTTGTCCGCCGTGCCAGTCGCTTCTATTCCGCCGCCGCCCCGGCCAGACAAGTTTCTCTTTACTCCGCCGGTAAGGGACGCGGGAACAAGATTTCCGCTGACTGTTCCGCTGTAGCCAAGGTAGACGGAGCCCTGGCTGTAAATTCCTCCGCCGTCCTCGCTTGCGTAGTTGGCGCAGTTTGTCCAAGTCGCTCCTGTAACTTCATCTCCCGTGGCCGGAGTGTCAGCGGAATCGCCAACCAAGGCCGTTCCGTACATGTAAAGGCTGGCTCCCTTCTTGACGTAAACGCCGCCGCCGTATGAGGCTTTGTTTCCAGTGACAAGGGCGCCGTCGGCCAAGCAAAGGGTCCCCGCCGTCAATTTTATTCCGCCGCCGTAAGAGCAAGAGCCTTCCGTAGATCCCAGCCCGCCCGTAATCTTTAGGTTTTGTATCGTAATTGGAGCGGCGGCGTTCAAGACAAGCGCGCTTGTGTTGCGGCCGCTGGCGTTGATTTCCGGCTCGACGGGCGACGATGGATTTGTGTCGTCGGCCACGCCTTTTATAGTAAGCGCGGAACATCTGTCCGTCGAAAGCCCAGGAATTTTTTGCTCGCTTACTTTTCCGATTACCAAAATCGTGTCAGGCTCGCCGCCGCTCAACTTAGTCACGGCGTAATTTAGCGTTTTGTAGGGAGCGCTTTTTGTTCCGGACGCAACGGGAGAGTCGCTTCCATTAGCTTTGATGTAAAGCGGGGCCTTTAGCTTGGCAAAAGAAGTGTCGGTCAAATTCTTGGAAAAGTTAAAGTCGCCGTCGGTAAGCGCGAAATATCCTTTGTATGAATCTATGTCGCCGCTAGAGGCTTCCAGAATGTCCAGGCCGCGCTGCCAGTCTTGCGGCGTAAGGGTGGCGGCCTTTGTTCCGCTTGGAAGGCTAAAGCCGCCGGACAATACTTGCACGAGCGGATACTTTCCGTCGTCATCCGAGCCGGAAGAGGCGCGGCAGGCGTATACGTCATTGTTTCCTTCTCCGCCGGAACAGGGAATCTTGGCCGCGCCGCCGATTTTAAAGCTTGCCAGCGCGTATGTTCCGCCAGTGTAAGAGCCGTTCAAGTGCACCGCGCCGCCTTTTGGCGCCGTGTTTCCGCTAATCTCGCCGCCGGTCATTTCAAAGGCCGCGTCGTCGTCGATTCCGCCGCCCTGCGCGTCGGCCGTGTTGCCGGTGATTTTTCCATTGGCCGAAAGCTCAAACTTGGCGCCGCTTCCGCTGATTCTAACGCCGCCTCCGCCGCGCTCGGCTTCGTTCCCCCCAATTTTTCCGCCGCTCATTTTTACGGTCGCCCTGGTTCCGACATAAAGGCCGCCGCCAAAGCCGTAGTCCGAGCCTGAGACGATGTTGCCGCTTATGACGGCGCTTCCGCTGATATTCGCCTCTATGGAATTTGAGTCCTCGCTTTCGCAAAAGAGGCCGCCGCCAAATTCCTTGGCTGAGTTTCCGCTAATCTCGCCGCCTGTCATCTTAAAGGCTCCGGCGGTCGAAACTCCGCCGCCGCGCTCTTCCGCCCTGTTGCCGGTAATCAAGGCGCCGCTTTCTATCGTGAGGTTCGTTCCTTTTCCGGCGCAAATTCCGCCGCCCTTTGCTCCGGCGCCGGCGTGGCCGCCGGTTATCTTTATGTTCTTTATTGTTACGGGAACGTCGGACGCTATCGTAAAGACGGAGCCGCTTCCGCTTCCCTTTAGGGCGCTCTTGGGCTTTTCGCTTTCGTCATCAAGGCCGTCCAAGCCCTCTATCGTTACCGAGCGGGCGCTTACGTTCTTCACCACGTTAACGTTAAGGGTCGCGTTTCCGACCACTTCGCCCGACACAAAAATCTTGAAGTCCTTGGAGCCGCTTCCGGCCGACTGGATTTTGTTGAAGGCGGCCTGCAAATGCTCCAGCGGGCTGTAGGCGCTTCCGCTGTTTGAGTCGCTGGCACTGACCGAGTCGTTTGACGCCAAGACGGCCGGCTTTCCTACGTAGATGCGGTCGCTGGCCGCTCCTTTTATCACGTCGTCGTTCACCGCAAAGTGGCCGCTTGACGATATCGCGGCCTCGCCAGTTTCGGGCATCCAAGTTTCGGTCGTCAAGCCGTTTAGGACCGTCACCACTTGGACGCTTTCGTATACCGACACTCCGTTTGAGTCCCTGAAAAAAATCGCGAGCCTGTGGTTTCCGACAGGAACGTTGGAAGCCGTTATGGTCGATAAGCCGCCTGAGCCCTCCACGGCCAAGGCAGGAAGGGCCGGGTCCGGGTCCTCCCAGCTGGCGGAAACCGAATCCACGTTTCCGCCAAAGTTTACGGCAAGCGCGACGTCTCCGCTTGGAGCCGCGCCTTCCACGGCCTCAGTGTATGGCGTCAGCGTGAATACGTGGGAAAGCACGCTGTTGGACACGGTCACTTCCATCTGGAAGCTGTCGGACATTATGATTTTTTTGTCGCCGGAAACGTTCCTGATTCCGCAGACGACATTCCATTTCTTTCCTATGGCGAGCGGCATCTCAAAGGTCGTGGACGAGGGCGAGGCGAAAGTTCCTTCTACCGGCTCGCCCGAATTCGGCGTGGCAACGGCAAAATGCTCGATGGAAGTTCCGTCAGCCGTTACGTCGGGCCGCGCGGATTTTGAAAGGCCCGCCACGCCTTCTTCCGTTCCGCCAAAGCCAAGGCCTTCCAAAGCCTTTGCGTAGGAAGCCGGGAGAGCGCCGCCTGTCCGGACGCTGCCCCTAAAGGTTATGAATTGCGCTTCGGCGTTTGCCGCAGTTCCGCCAGCGGAAACTGTTGGAGCGGAGGCAGGCTGTCCGCCAGACGCTCCTTGCAAAATGGCGGGGCTTGGAGAGTCGGAAGAATTTTCGCATGAAAAGAAGGCTGCCAAGGAGAAAAGCGCTGCGGCAAGAAAAAGGACTTTTGGGAGGACGCGGGAAAACTTAGGCACGGGCAGCCCCCCCCCAGTCACCTGTATAGCTCTGTCAAAAGTTTTCATAAGCATCTCCTTCCGAACGCAATAATGGGCAATATACACCTATATTTTACTATAAATATGTAAATTTGTCCACAAAAAAATATTTTGCGTTTTTGCCAAAGCGCGCTATAATGGAAATATGAAAAAGACACAACAAGAGGAGCTGCTAAAAAAAGCCAAGGAAATGCTCGCCTTTTCCTACACGCCCTACTCCAACTTTAAGGTTGGCGCGGCGCTGCTTGCTAAAAGCGGAAAGGTTTTCGGCGGCTGCAACATCGAGAACGCGGCTTACGGGCCCAGCAATTGCGCGGAGAGGACGGCGTTTTTCAACGCGGTAAGTTCCGGCGAGCGGGGCTTTGAGGCCATCGCGATTGTCGGAGGCCCCGACGGCCAAATCAAGGACTTTTGCCCGCCTTGCGGAGTTTGCCGCCAGGTCATGATGGAATTTTGCGAGCCAAAAAAATTCAAGATTATCTTGCAAAACGCCTTAGGCAAAATAAAGGAATTTACGCTGGAGGAGCTGCTTCCGCTTGGCTTTGGAGCGGTAAATTTAGAGCGGCAATAAAAACTATTGGCAAGCCCAAAATAGAAAGATAGCCGCATAAGCCGCAACATTCGCGCTCACTAACCAGTTCGCGCGAACAGCGGCAATTATAGGAGAAGATATGCAAAACTACAAGATTAAAATCACGTTTCCCACTGGAAAGACAATCGAGGCCGCGACTGGCTCCACGCCCGCGGACTTTATAAACGAGTTTGACGAAAAGCCCGAAAAGATTTTCGCCGTCCGAGCCAACAACGAAGTCGTTTCGCTAAACCGCGGCCTTTTTGTTGACAGCGTATTGGAGCCGGTCTTGATGTCAAGCAAGGACGGAAGCCAGGTTTACAGGCGCACGCTCTGCTTCATCTTGGCCGCGGCCGCCCACGAATTGCAGCCCGACAACAACGTCATCATCGAAAACTCATTCGGCTACGCCTACTACTACACGTTCCAGGACGGCAGCGACGTTCCCGAAAGATTTGTTTCCGACTTAAAGGAAAAGATGGACGCCATCATAAAGAAGAACGTTCCGATTGAAACGCATTTCATTTCCTACGAGCAGGCAATCCAGACTTTTGAAAAGCTGGGCCTTTTGGAAACCCGCAAGCAACTTAACTACGTTTGCCCCCCCCGCGTCCAGATGAACACAATCGGCGAGTACACCGACCTTTACTACGGCCCGATGCTGATTTCCACCGGAGCGCTCGGCGCCTTTAAGCTGCAAAAATACAAGAGCGGCTTTTTGATTTTGTTCCCGTCCAGCTCAAAGCCGGACACGGTTCAGGATTTTAAGGAATATCCGGTATTGTTCGACACCTACGCGCGCGGAAAAAAATGGGGCAAACAAATCGGAGTCACAAGCGTCGCCTCGCTAAATGAATTGGTTTCCAACCGCCAAGCCGACGAGTTCATCAACATTTCAGAAGTTTTCCAGGAAAAGTGCATTTCCGACATAGCGAGCCAAATCCACAAGCGCGAGACCACCCGCCTTGTGCTTATCGCAGGACCTTCCAGCTCCGGAAAGACCACCAGCGCAAAAAAGCTGGCGATGGAATTGCAGGCCATCGGCTACAAGCCCAAGGTCATAAGCCTTGACGACTACTATGTTGGCCGCGACCGCACTCCCAAGGACGAAAACGGAAACTACGACTACGAGTGCATTGAGGCTCTGGACATCGAGCTTATAAACCAAAACCTTTTGGACTTGTTCGCCGGAAAAAAGGTCGAGCTTCCCAGCTACAACTTTGTCACCGGAAGCCGCGAATACAAGGGAAAGAACTTGCAGCTTGGCCCCAACGACATTCTTATTATGGAAGGAATTCACGGCCTTAACGACAAGCTGACTCCGCTTGTAAAGAGCGAGCTTAAGTTCAAGCTTTATTTGTCGGCGCTCACCCAGCTTAACATCAACGAGCACAACAGAATCTCAACCAGCGACAACCGCTTGATCCGCCGCATCGTGCGCGACAACAACTTTAGGGGAAAGAGCGCGGCCGCCACAATAGCGATGTGGGATTCAGTGCGCCGCGGAGAGCGGCTTCACATCTTCCCCTTCCAAAACAACGCCGACGCGATTTTGAACACCGCGCTCGACTACGAGCTTTCTGTATTGAAGGTTTACGCCGAGCCGCTCTTGCGCTGCATTCACCCGGGCCAAAAGGAATACTCGGAGGCCTGCCGCCTCTTGCGCTTCCTAAACGCCTTCCCGCCGATTCCCGCGACGGCCGTTCCAGACCGCTCGATTATCCGCGAATTCATCGGCGGCAGCGCGTTTAAATATTAAAGCGCCATCGTTTTATGCATTGAATGCAATTAAAAAACGCGCAAGGGAGACAAACGGACGACGAAAACTCTCTGTTTGCGCCGCCGCGCCGAGCGGCGGAGTAAAATAGTTTCATGAGCAAACAGCGAGTAGCGACGCTAGCTAGCGGTTTCGTCGTTCGCTCGGCGACCGGGAGCGTTTTTTTTTAATTGTATTTTGCGGTCACAATATCATCCAGCGCCTTGGCTTCGAGCTTTTTTTGCTCGGACTTAAAGGCCTCGTATTGGCGCTCCTTTAGTTTTTTGATTGACTCGTGCTTTTGCATGGCGGCGTTAAAGGCGGCGCGCTTTTCTTCGGTGACAAGCTTTGCCTTGGCCATGTCGCTCATAAGCTTTTCCTGCTGTTGTTTTATGAACTGGTAGAATTGCTGGGTTTGCGCTATGGCGGCAAAGTCCGTTTGGCCGCTTGTCATTTTTTTTGTGGCCACATATTGCTTGGCCAAGGCGTCCAAGCCGTCCTGTATTTGCTGTTCAACCTGAACGGCTTTTCCCAATTCAATTTGCGCTTGGTCCTGCTCGTACTTTCTGAGATTCAAAAGCTGCTCAAGCTCAAAGACAAATTTTTTCAAGCGCCGGCCTCAGAAACGTTTGCCGCGCGTCCGTCAACCACTTGCGCCACTGTCGGAATGAAAATCGCGGGGCGCTCGACATACTCTTCTTCCGGAATTTCTATTCCCGTAAGCGCGGAAAGTTTGTCCAGCGTGTCCTTCATCGGGCAAGCGTCGGTTTCTTCCTGCTTTAGGAACTCTTCTATTTCCTCATGCTTTTCTATAGCCGCGTCAATGGCGGGGCTGGCCCCCCGGGCGTAAGCGCCGGTCGTTATCATAAGCTCGTTTTGCTGGTAGGTGGCCATCCACTGGCGGACAAGGCCGCAAGCCTCGCGGGTCTTTTTTCCGGTAACGCGGCGGCTAAGGCGGCTTACGCTGGCCAAAACGTCGATGGCCGGATAATGGTAGGCTTGCGCCAACTTTCTGTCAAGCACGATGTGGCCGTCCAAAACGCCGCGCACGGTGTCGGCAATCGGGCCGTTCATGTCGTCGCCTTCCACCAATACTGTGTAAAAGGCCGTAATGCTGCCCTTGTCGTTGGCGCCGGCGCGCTCAAGCAGTTTTGGAATCATGTCAAAGACGCTGGGCGGAAAGCCTTCGCGCGCGGGCGGCTCTCCGGCGGCCAAGCCGATTTCTCGCTGGGCCTGGGCGAAGCGCGTGATTGAGTCGAACATCAGCATTACGTTCTTCCCTTGGTCGCGGAAGTATTCGGCGATGGCGGTGGCAACGTAAGCCGCGCGCAAGCGGCAAATGCTGGGCATGTCGCTTGTGGCCAAAACAACTACCGACCGCTTTAAGCCTTTCTCGCCCAAGTCGCGGCGGATAAAGTCGGGAGCCTCGCGGCCGCGCTCGCCTACAAGCGCGATTACGTTTATGTCAGCGTCGGTGTTGCGCGCTATCATGCTCATAAGCGTGGACTTACCGACGCCGGAACCCGCGAAGATTCCAAGGCGCTGTCCGGCGCCAACCGTAAGCATTGAGTCAATCGCGCGCACGCCTGTCGTTATGCGCCGGTCAATGTCGCGGCGGCCAAGCGCGTCGGGAGCGGCGGCTTGCGCGGGATAAGTGGTCTCGGCGTTTATGTCGCCATTTCCGTCCATCGGCTTTCCGGTTGCGTCAATCACGCGGCCCAAGAGGCCTTTTCCAACCGGCACTTGCAAGGTTTGGCCCGACGCGACGACTTCCGTTCCAACTTCGATTCCGCGCGTGTCGCCAAAAGCCGTCAGCTTTACGGTGGTTCCGTCAAGGCCCACGACTTCGGCCAGCATTTCTTTTTTTAGGCTTTCAATTCTGATTGTGCAAATTTCTCCGATTACGGAACGCGGACCTTCGCTTAAAATTTCAAGGCCGTTGACCGCCTTGACTTTTCCGATGTACAAAATCGTCTCGGCGTTTTTGACGGTGTTGAGGTATTTATTTAAATTGAATTCTACGTTGTATGATGACTTCACTTTCCCACCCAAAAGCCAGCGCGCGCGGACGCCCGCTTATTACGAGTCAACGACGTCCGACTTGGCCACGGACTTGATTGGAGAAACTTCCATAATCTTTTCCTCAAGCTCGGTAAGCTGGCTTGAAATGCGCGCGTCAATCGCGCCAAAGTCGGTCTCGACAATGCAGCCGCCGCTTTCGACGGTGGAATCTTCCATGACGGTGATTCCCTTAATCGCCTCGACGCGGCTTATAAAGTCTTGTATGTGCTCTGTCGTAAGCTGGACGTCGGCAAGGTTGACGCGGATTGTCACGTCGCCGCGGCCCTTGACTTTTTTGAGCGCCGAAAGCACGTTGCTAAGAATGACGCTCTTCTGGTTTTCGCTTATGACCTTTACGATTTTGCGCGTAATCAAAATTACAAGCTCCACTATTTGGCGCTCGGTCTCGTTAAGGATTTCCTCGCGGCGCTGCATGACGGAGTCAACGATTTTGTGAAGGCGCTCCACAAGGCGGACGGCTTCGGCGTAGCCTTTTTGGAAGCCCTCCTCGTGGCCTTGGTCAAAGCCTTCCTTGGAGGAATCGCTCTTAAGCTTTTCAACTTGCGCGCGCGCCTCGTCAAGCATTCTTTGAGCTTCGGCCTGGGCGGCCTTTTGAGTTTCCTGCGCGGCGGTCTCGGCTTCGGTCTTTACGATTTGCGCTTGGTCTGTCTGGCGCTTGACTTCGGCAAAGGCCGCGTCCTCGGCTTTTTTTACGATTTCGTCCGCCTGGGCTTGCGCTTGGGAAAGCATGTTCTGCTTTTCTATTTCCCAGTTTTTCTTGAACTCTTCGGCCTCGCGGCGCAAGTCGTCGGCGGTGGGGCCGGTGTATTCAGGCTCGGCCTCTTCCACCACTTCCTCCACCACGGGAGCGTAATCCTTAAACAGTTTTAGCGTGACCACATCCTTTTTGTCGTCCTTAAATTCAAGCGGCCTAAAAACTGATTTTGCCATTTACTTCCTCTAAAACTTTTAAGATACAAGCTCGTCTTCGCCGGAACGCGCGATGACGATGTCGCCCTTTTCTTCCAAACGGCGGATTGTGGAAACAACTTTCTGCTGGGATTCTTCGACGTCCTTGAGGCGCACAGGTCCCATAAACTCCATGTCTTCCTTGAGCATGCTGGCCGCGCGCTTGGACATGTTGTGGAAAATCTTGTCCTGAACTTCGGCGTCGACGGACTTGAGCGCCTTGGCCAATTCCTGCGTGTCCACTTCGCGAAGAACGCGTTGGATCGAGCGGTCGTCCAGCATGACGATGTCTTCGAATACGAACATGCGCTTTTTGATTTCTTCCGCCAAGTCGGGATCTTCCTCTTCCAAAGACTCGATGATGGCTTTTTCGGAAGAACGGTCGACAAGGTTGAGGATTTCAACAATCGATTCAACGCCGCCCGCGGCAGTGTAGTCTTCGCTTGACAATGTTGAAAGCTTCTTTTCCAAAACGCGCTCAACTTCGCGCAAAACGTCAGGGCTTGTTCGGTCCATCGTGGCCAAGCGCTTTGAAACTTCAGGCTGAATTTCCTCAGGCAAGTTCTGCAAAATTACGGCGGCCTTGGCAGGCTCCAAATACGCCAAAATCAAGGCGATTGTCTGCGGATATTCCTGCTGGATAAAGTTAAGAAGGTGCGCCGGGTCAGTGCGGCGGATAAAGTCAAAGGGGCGGACCTGCAAGCTTGAAGTCAAGCGGTTTATGATGTCGATGGCCTTTTGGCTTCCCAAAGACTTTTCAAGCAACTCGCGCGCGTAGTCGATGCCGCCGGTTGTGATGAAGTTTTGGGCGTTCATAAGGTCCTGGAATTCTTCCAAGACCTGGTCTTTTATTTCGGCGTCGATTGTCTCCAAGCGCGCGATTTCAAAAGTCAAAGTTTCGACTTCGTCCTCGCGCAAGTGCTTCATTATTTCAGAGGAAACGTCGCTTCCGACTGAAACCAAGAAAATCGCGGCCTTTTGCCTTCCAGTGAGATTCTTAAAATCTTTGGCGCCTTTTTTGGCGGAGGCCGGCTTAAGCTGAGGCTTTGGGGCCGATTTTGGCTTTGATGCTTCGTCTGACATTTAATTCCCTCTATTTATTACTTGTCCTTGCTCAACCAAGCGCTCAAGACGGAAGCGACTTTGTCGGGATAATTGTCAATCGCGTTCCTAATTTGAGCGGTGGGCGCGGCCATTTTCTTTTCAAAGGCTTTTCTTTCGCCCGCCACGTCCCTATATATATTTCGGACTTTTCCGAATCTTTCTAAAGTCTCAAGCACTTGAATTTCTTGGCGGACTTCCGAGGGATTGTTGGGATTGTACCTAGTTCCAAGCTTTCGCATGGCCTTTAAAAGCTTGCGCTTTTCGCCCTCGTTAAGGTATTCCATGACGCTTTCGGCGGCGGCGGTGTCCAGCTCTCCGAACAATATGGCCGCCTTCTTTTTTCCCGGAATCCCCTTCTCGGAGGTCATTTCAAAATTCAATTCTTCTCTAGTCATATACAGTCCCTCATTCGAGTTTCGACGCGAGCCTTACGCGAGCGTTGAACACTCGTTAAGCAAAAAATCGCATGCGATTTTTGCGACTTACTCCTCCATCAACCAAGTGCGGATGAGCATCGCGACGTCCTCAGGATGCTCTTTGGCCATGGCGATGGCGTTTTCCTGCAATTCGGCGCGCTTGCGCTCCTCGACCGACATCGTGACTTCCACGCCTTCCTCTTTGGCTTCCCAAAGGGCCTGGTCGCGGGCGGCCTGCTGCTTGCGCAAGAGCTCCTCTTCGCGAAGGCGGCGGCGCCTTTCCATCTCCCGGCTGATAAAGCGGTAAAGAATGAAGATTGCCAAAATCGCCGCCAAGCCGATAAGAACCAAAATTATCGTCAAGCGGGTTTGCTGGGCCTTGCGAATCGCCTCGTCCTCCGCCTCAAATTCGTCCTTGCGGTCAAAGGGAATGTTGATGACCGTCACCTTGTAGCCTTTGGCGCGGTCGTAGCCAATCGCGCTTTGAATGTAGTCGGCCCATTGCTCCAACTGCTCCTTGGGAACTGGAGCGTAGTCGCGGACAATTCCGCCCTCGTCGTTGAAGACAGGATTGTGGTTTTTGTCGTATTTTTTTGTCCAAATGCCGTCGATGTTTACGGAAACGGTGACCTTGTTGTAGCGGGGGCTTTCCTCGCGGTGAACCACGTCCTTGTTGAGGGCGTTGTTTTGCGTCACGCCGGTTTCGGTTTGCTTTCCGATTACGTTGGACATGTCGGCGTAGGTTGGCGGGTTTTGCCCCTCCGTTCCGGCCGGGCCTTGCGGGTTAAAGCCGGTTCCCTGCCATTCGCGGGTAACGGTTTGCTGGCTTATCGGAAGCGTGTCGCGGAATTCGGAATCGTCGTAAGGCGTGTCGGGATTGTCCTCGCGGATTGTGATTGGATGGTAAACTTCGGAATCCATCGTTTCCTTGGAGAAGTCCATGTCAATCTTTATGTTGAGGTCGCGGACGCGGTCGGCGGAAAGCGTGTTTTGCAAGGCCTTTAGGATTTGGGCGCGGTAATGCGCCTCGCCCTCGCGGATAAGCTTTTCCTGCTTTTTCACCAAGTCAAGGCGGTCGCTTTCGGCCATGCCCTCAAAGTCGTTTAAGATGTTTCCTTCGCTGTCGGTGATGACGCAGTTTTCGGCCGTCAAGCCTTCCACCGCGCTCATAATCAGGCGCTGAATGCCCAAGATTTTCCGGCGGTTGGAGTAAAGGTCGCTCATCGGCTTCGCGCGAATGATTACGCTGGCCTTTACCGGGTCTTGCTCCGAGGCGAAAAGCTTGTCTTCCGGCAAAGAAAGCCTAACGTCCGCGCTGGCCACCTCTTCAATGGCCTGGACGTGCTGGGTCAAGGCCCTTTCTATCGCAAGCTTTTTCTTTTGGTTTTGGTCGGCGTCGGTGGTTGACCAGCCGCGCTCAAAGAAGGAGGCCCAAGGGTCGACAACAGCGGGAACCAAGCCTTCCGTAATAAGGATTTCGCGCATTTTAATCGCGGTCTTTTCGTCAGGAACGGAAATGTAGCCGGCGTCGTTAACGGAAGCCTGGACGTTTTCTTGGTCCAAGCGCGTCAAAATCTGCGACTGCATGTCGCCGGTGACAGGAGCGTTAAAAAGCCGGACTGTTGTTGGAGTTGAAGACACGCGGAACATGGCGACCACCGCGACGATTACCGCGACGGCTATGCCTATGACTATCGCTTTTTGAATTTTTGACCACTTGGCCCACGCGCCCTTCGCGCTGTCGCCAAGCTTTTTGAGCCATTCGTTCATCATGCCCCTCCCGTGAACGAACTACACGAATTACAATAATATTATTATACAATTATAGCATACTTGCGTAAATAATGCAAGAATTATTTTAAGAAATTTTATAGAAAAAAAATAAAATAAACGCTCTCGCGAAGGCTCCGAACAGTCGCTCACGAGGTACTTTTGGGGCCTAGCGATTAGCTTAACGTGTCCTAAGTTCGCGCTGTCCGGCCCTTCGCTGCGCGTTTTTTTGTTTTACCTTATAATGTTTCTAAAAAAACCTTGCATTATTTAATTACTACGGTGACGGTGTGAAAACCTAGGGGCTTTAGCAGGGCGGCGATGACTTGCTTTGCGCGCGCGTCGGCGTCGTCCAAAAGGCCGTCGGCAAGGATTTCGTCGGCGGCCTCGCGCTTGGCGGCGTCGATTTGCTCGAATATTTCCTGCGTTCCGATGCGGGTAAAAAGCCGCTGCTGCTCGTCAAAGACTTCCTGCGACTGGATGTCGTTCCCAAGCAAGACCGTGGGCGGAATTTTCACGACGACGCTTTTCGCGTCCGGCGAAACTTCAACTTCGGCGTCGCGGATGTTTTCTATGCCCGCGCGCAAAACGCCCGAATAGCGGACAATGCTAAAGGCCTTGGAAATGGCGCCCTTCTTTTTTATCGTCAGGATGTCGCTGTAGCGCATTTTGTACAAGACAAGCTCGGCGCATTCGGAAAGCTCGCGCTCCACCGCCGCCCGCCGATTTTGGACGCGCGCGGCCTGCATTTTTGAAAGGCAAAAGGCCGTCAAGGCGAAGACCGCCGCGGCAATCAACACGATTGTGACAACGCGCAAAATCAACTTTGTGGCAAGCTTTGCCGCGAAACTGTTGGAAGACTTTTTTTGGCTCATGCAACTATTGTAGCGCGCTTTTAGCGGCTTGGCAAATAAAAAATGCGGCCTTCCTTGCGGAAAAAGCCGCCCTTACGGCATTTTGGCCGCGGCGTTTTTCCGCAACCAAAACGCGCTACTTGTACCAACAGCTAGAGCCGTATGTTGTCTTTAGCGACGTGGCGTTTTGGGCAAAGTCGGTCGCGGAAAAATTAAAGGTCTCTCCGCCCGTCTTTTTCTTCCAATCTTCTACAGTTTCAACGCGCTTCCAGCCAGTCGGCGCCTTAAACTCAATCGAAGTTAGCGCGGAACAGTAATTAAAAGCCCAATCGCCAATGCTGGTGACGGAAGCCGGAATCACAAGGCTTTTTAGCGAACGGCAAGACTGAAAAGCACACTGCGCAATGCTTGTAACGGAATTTGGAATCTCAAGGCTTTCCACCTTTAATCCAGAAAGCGCGTAACTTTCTATTTTTGTAAGTTTTGCGGAAAGCTTTAAGCTTGTCAAATCACAATTTATCAAAGCGCTATTTTCCATAACGGTAACGCTGTCAGGAATCTCAAGGCTTGTAAAATAGCAGCCTGCGAAGGCGCTCTCTTCTATTTTTTCCACAGTATCGGGAATCGTTACGCCCGTAAGCTTGGAGCGCCTATTAAACGCTTCTTTTCCGATTACTTTAACCCCGCTTGGAATATCATAGGCGCCGCTTTTTCCTTTAGGATACATAATCAAAGTCTTTTTGTCCTTGCTGAACAAGACTCCGTCCTCGCTTGAATAAACAGAGTTTCCCCCGGCAACGCTCACGCTTAAAAGGATGTCCGCGTTAAGAGCGTTGGTGCCAATGCTTGTGACAGAAGCGGGAATAGAGATGCTTTCCAAAACCTGACAACTGTTAAAAGCACGCGCGTCAATGCTTGTAAGCCCTTCAGGAAGAATGATTGCTTGCAACTTGGCGCACTGGCTAAAAGCCTCTTTAGGCAAAGAAGAAAGTCCTGTCACTCCGCTCATGTCAAGCGTCACCTTGTAAGAGGCTGTGTTTATAGCGTCAAAAATCGCGGCCAAGTCCGTCTGCTTTATCTGGCCCGACAAGCTTATTGTCGCGTCCCCTGTCATGGCGGCAACATTTTGCTTGAACGTTTCCACATTGTCGCCCAACGGAACGTTCTTGTAATAATACAAAGAGTTGCCATTCTTAAAAGCGTCCCTGTTTGTCGTTGCGTCGCCAAGGCTGGCGGCGGTTCCGCCGGACCTTGTTTTAAAATTGGCGGCGGCAGATGTGGAATACCAGCCGCTTGCGTCACTGAAGGCCAGCGACTTTAAGGAAGTGTTTCCATTAAAAATATTGTCGTAAATCGTAACAACAGTAGCAGGAATCGTCATGCTTTCTATCACTGTCCAGCCAAACGCGTTCTTGCAAATCTCCTGCAAGGAATCCGGCAGGACGACGCTCGTAAGCTTTCCGCAGTGTTCAAACGCTCTATAGCCGATTGAAAGCACTCCGTCGGGAACTGTGTAGGCGCCGCTCTTTCCTGACGGGCATTTTACCAAAGTCTTTTTGTCCTTGCTGAACAAGACTCCGTCAACGCTTGAATAGACAAGGTTTCCGTCGGCGACACTTATGGTTAAAAAAAGCCCTCCGGCGTCAAACGAAGATTCTTCAAAAGAGTTAAAAGACGCCGGAAGCGAAAGGCTTTCCAAGTTTTGGCAGCCTTGAAAGGCGTTGTTTCCAATTCTTGCAAGGCCTTCTGGAAGAGAAAGGCTTTGAAGCTTTTCGCAGCCATCCAAAGCGCCTTGCGGCAAAGAGTCAAGGCCAGTCACGCCGCTCATGTCAAGTTTTATCTTATATTGCGAGGCGGCCAAGGCGATTTTTATCGCGTCAAAGTCTCCGCTTGTAACTTGGCCTGTCAACTTGATTGTGGAGTCTTGGGTCAAGGCGGCGATCACGCTTGCAAAATTTGAAAGGGTCACGTCCGCGTTCAGGTTTTGGCCTCCGGGCTGGCCTCCGTTGGGATTTCCGGTTCCGCTAGTTTGGGACGGAATGGGCGCGCCTCCAGAGGCGTTTGAACAAGACGCGACGCCGACAAGGAAAGCCGCGCGCAAAAGGGCCGCGCAAAGACGCGGCAATCTTTCCTTAAACTTTTTCATAATATTCTCCTAGCTGCAATTTCTACTATAATTATCCCCCCCCCCATCGCGCATGTCAATAGAACGCGCCTGCGCTGGGCAAAATGTAAAGCGTAAGAAATACAAAAAAACGCTCCCGGTCGGCGCGGCCTTGACGGAACCGCTAGATATCGTCGCTTCTCGCATTTTGCCCCTTGTAACTATTTACGTCTGCCGCTTGCGCGGCAGGGGCAAAATGAGAGCTTCCGCCAAGAGCCTCGTCTCCCTCGCGCGTTTTTTTATTGCTTGAAATGCCTTGCCCATGCAGGCGTAAAGCGTAAGAAATACAAAAAACGCTCCCGGCGCGTCGCCTGCGCTCCGTCTCCCTCGCGCGTTTTTTTAATTGCTTGAACTTCCCGCAATTTTGCATTATTCTGTAGGCATGAACATAGCCGCGTCCACCGAAAAGCAGACAATACTAAATTCGCTTTTGAGCGAAGCCGCGTTTGGAAAAATTCAGTCGGCGATTAACCTTAGCGAAGAAGGCGCTTTGGCCGAATGCGCCGCCGGGGCCTTCGCGCCGGACGCGCGCTTTTTGTTCAAGCCTTTCCGCTTTGACGGAACCGAGGCGGAAAAAGAAAGCGGCCAGGTTTTGTTCACCGGAAAGGGTTTTGGAGGCCGGACTCTTTTGGCCATAATTCAAGGGGGCGACAAGGCGCAAAAGGCGCGCGCGACATTCGCCTACTCGGCCTGCGCGGCCCAAGCGATAAAGGAAGGAATCGCGCTTCCGGCAAACGGAGCGGGCGGCGTTTTATACAAAGAAACAAAAAACGGCGCAAGCCTCTTGTTTTTGCCGCAAAATGTTTTTGAATTTGCCGCCCACAACGCCGCCCAAGACGACTACACAAAATTGCAGGCCGTTTGGCAGGACAAGAATTTATCCGGAGCGCGCGCCGTGGCCTACATACGCGCCGCCTTGCTTTACCAAACGCTTGCAGGCGAGCTTCCCTTCCCGGCGATGAACCTTGAGGAGCGGCAGGCCGACATTTTGGACGCGCGCTACCTTCCGCTTAAAAACAAAGTGAACGGAGCCAGCGAAAGGCTAAGCGAACAGCTTTCATACGCGCTTGAATACGGAAGCGCGGCCTTTGAGGCCAAAATGCAGGAGTCTGGTCTTAGCGCCAAAAACGGCGCGGGCGACAGTTCCGCCAAAATCGAATGGCTTGACAAGGACTTCGCGCTAAAAGACTTGGCCGCGGAATTGGGCCTTTCCCCTGACGGAAGCGTCGCGGCCGTGGAGCGAAAAAGCGCGGTGAGCCAAAAAGAATTTGAGGACGCGGCCAAAAAGCTTTTGCAAAAAAAATCCGTCCGCGCCAAGGCCAGCCGAAGCTTGCGGCGAAACCGCGCGCTTTTCATAACAGGCGTTTTCTTGATTGCGGGAAGCCTCTTTTTTGGCCGCTCCGTAAGGAACGACAAGCTTAACCGGCCAACTACAATCTCTTTGAGCGCGCGGCAAACTGCCGAAGTCTTTTTTAGCGGCCTTCATTCAATGAACACGATTTTGATGCAAGCAGCCGGAAAAGGAAAGGACGCGCAAAGAATGATTGAAAGCGCCGCCAACTTGCACGTGGCAAGCAAAATGCGCGACGCCTTTAGCCAAACGGTCGGAACGGTGACTCCCGAGATTTACGTCTACCGGCCGGACTTGGCTGACAAGTGGATTTACGGAATCACAAATTTCAAGCTTGGAGAAAATTCCGACACGCTGACCCAAGCGGACAACAGAAAAAGCGCGCCCACGCCAAAGCAAAAGCCCGTCGCGCTAAAAATAAATGACGGCGAAATGCAGACCTTGGCCGTAAGCTACTGGCGCGTCCACAACGAAGGGCCTGAAAGCGACATAAGCCTAGAAAAAAGCGCCGGAAGCGTGACGCTGACATTTGCAAAAAAGCGCTGGCTTGTCACGGGCTTGGACCTTGACGTTAAGGAAAGCGTCTGCCCCGCCAAGGAATTTTTGGCCGACCGCGAGGCCGCGCTAAAGGAAGCGGACGGCGACGCGATTTTGGCCGCGCGTTCCCTCAGGCAAAAATACGAATGGATTCCAGACGAGCGGGAAATGGCCGCCGCAAGAATTGAATGTGAGACAAGGATGAAGCAAGAATGATAAGGCAAGAGATTCAAGACAAAGAATTGTTGGCAAAACTTGAAGGCGTTGAAAAGGACGGCATGACGGTTTTTGTCGCAGCCGACGGAATGTTTCGCGGCGCCATTTACAACGGAACGCGCATGGTGAACCAAATGCGCGCCCAGCACAACTTGGGCATTTTGGAAACGCTGATTTTGGGCCAGGCGGAACTGTGCGCGGCGCTGATGATTCAGACGATGAAGGGCCGCGAGCACTTGACCTTTAGGTACGACACCGACGGGCCGGCGGCCGGATTTTCGGTTGAGGCGGACTCAAGCGGATACGTGCGCGGCTACATTTTTCAGGACAAAATTCCAATTGACCACGAAATAACAAGCTGGGACTTGACCGACTTTTTTGGCGGCGGAATTGTATCGCTAACCCGCGACATCGAGGGAGCCAAGGCGCCTCAAACAGGAACGACAGAAATAAAGTTCCGCAACATAGCAAAAGACTTGGCCTGGCACTTTGCCAAGTCCGAGCAGACAAACACGGCCTTTAGCACGGGAATCCAGTTTGACAAGAAGGGCCGCGTCATCGGCGCCGGGGGCCTTTTTATGCAGGCGCTTCCAGGAGCGGGCGGCGCGAAGGAAGACAACAAGGTTGACGCGGACGCCAAGCGCGACGCGATAATCCAAAACGCCGAGCGCGCCTTTGGAGCCTGCCCTTCCCTTGGCCAGTGGTTCAGCGAAGGCCAAAAACGCGAGCCGCTGGTCAAAGGCCTTTTTAGGGAGTTTGACCCAAAAATCGTTTTGGAGCGCGACGTGGTCTTTGACTGTCCCTGCTCCTCGGCCGCTTTCGCCGACTCAATCAAGCACATAGGAAAAGCCGAGCTTGAGGACATTCTTGCCAACGACCCCGACCCGATTGAAGTCAGCTGCAAAAACTGCGGCTCGATTTATAAAATCCCAAAGAAAATGCTAAAATAAAAAAGCCCGCTTTTTTTTAAGCGGGCAGTTAATTATTGCGGCGCGACAATCTTGTCCGCGCCACAAAAGGAACGAGTCAAGGCTTTAAGCGCAAGCGCGCCTTGACCGTTCCTATTTATGGAGGATGAACTCGACGCGGCGGTTCTTCCACCAGTTGGCCGTGTCGCTAAACTCGGCCACAGGCTGGCTGGCGCCCTTTCCTTCGGAACTAAGGCGGTCGGCCTTGATGCCGTAGTCAACCAAGCGGTCCTTAACAAAGGCGGCGCGCGCGTTTGAAAGTTTCAGCAAGGTTTCGTCCTCGCCGGCCGCGCCCGTCTTGTTGGCATGGCCCACAACCGTTACCGTGTAATCCGGGAACTTCTTCAAAATTTCGGCCACGCGCTTAAGGACGCGGACGTTGTTGGCGGCCTGCGCCTTTGTCACCTGGCTTCCGGCGGCCTCTTCGGCGGTCTTGAAGTCGGCGTGGTTGCTTCTGAATATAATCGAAGGAACGGCCATTTTCAAAACGTTTCCGTCAGGAATTACCAAGATGTCAACAGGAATCACGCCGGTCTTCACGCTTGTAAGTCCAAGGCTGTCGGTGACGGTGAAGACGTATGGATAGTCCATCGCAGACTGGACGCGCTCGGCCTTTCCGTCCTTTTCGCGGCTGGTGTTGCTAAGGCCGTCCCAAACGATTTGCGGAGTGATTTTGTCCGTTCCGCTTGTCTTCCAGAAGGCGCCGGGCTTTTGTGTTTCCACAGGATTGTTTATGCTGAAAGACCAGCTTACAATCTTTGCTCCGTTGGCCGTTGCGCCCCGCAAGGAGATGTAGCAGTCATCGTCTGTGCCGTCGTTGTCCGGGCTGAAGAATTCCGGAGCCACGCTTACTGTCAAGGCCGGCGGCGTTACCGAGCAAATGAAGGCGCTTGTCTTGACGTCGACAAGGTTTCCCTTTACATAGTCAATTTTCAAGCGGCCGGCGAAAGTTCCCTCAAGGTTCTTTCCGTCCTTGTCCTTTCCGTTCCAAACAAAGGCGGCCGGAATTGTCTTGGCGCTGGAGTCGTAGGCGTAGACAGGAACGTTCTTCGCGTCAACAATCTCAAAGGACCAAGATTCGATTCCTTCGTTGAGGCTAAGCCTGAGCGCGAATTTTTGCTCGGTCAAGCCGGTCTTGGAGTCGGGGCTGATTCCCGGCAAGGCCGCCGTCACATAGGCGTTTGTCGGGCGGGTGTCAACCACGATGTTGTCAAATTTTTTGCTAAAGTCGTTTCCGGCCTTGTCGGAGGCCTTTACGACCAACGAATACTTTCCGTCGGGCGCCTTGTTTCCGGTGTCGTCGCTGGAATCCCATTCAAAGCTTGCGGGAATTTTTCCGTTCCATTCGTAAGTCTTTACGACGGCGCCCTTGGCGTCAACGATTGTCGCAAGCCATTCGTCCTCGGCGGTTGAATTGGCCGCGGCCACCTTAAGCGCGTCCTTGCGGCTGTCTCCGTCAGGGCTGAATGTCATGTTGGACAGCTCAAGGTCAACGTTGGGAGCCACAGTGTCTATTTGAACTGGAATCGCGTCGGCGCGGGCCGTGGAGCCGTTGACCGACTCAATTGAAATCGAAGCCTTGTAGATTCCGTCGTCGCAAAGGATGCCGGCGCTTGACTTTCCGTTCCAAGTGATTTTTCCGGGAACGTTGCCGCTTCCCTGCAGGGAGAAGACGACGACGCCGCTTGAGTTCTTTATCTCAAAGTTGTAGGACTTCACGGCGCTGGCCTTAAGCACGCTGGCGTAGGTGACGGTCTTGCGCTTTCCGTTGGGGTTGAAGGCCGCGTCGCTGGCCGCGAGCATGACCTCAGTCTTTGAGGTGTCAAGGCTGAATTCCTTGGAGGTCTTGACGCTGAACGAGTTTCCGGCCAAGTCGCTCGCGGAAAGCTCGTAGTCGTAGCCGCCGTCCGAGCAAAGGTTTCCGCTTGAATCCAAGCCGTTCCAAGAAACAGTCTCGGGCGGGTTGGCGCCGAACTTCCATTCATAAACGGGCTTGTCGCTTCCGGCCTTGAAAATTTTTCCGGTCCAGTCGCGTATCGGGGCGCCCTCTTTTTTTCCGAAAGACTGCTTGATTGTAAGCGTGTCCTTTACGCCGTCTCCGTCAGGGCTGAAAACGTCGTCGTAAGAGACAATCGCGGCGGACGGCGGATTTGTGTCGAACACAAAGGTCGGAGACTTTACCGTCGGCGCCTTGTAGCCGTTCAAGTATTCGGCGTTGACGCGGGCGCAGTATTCGCCGTCGGCGATTTGGGCGCCATCCTTGTTCTTTCCGTCAAAAACGATTTGCGCCGGAGGAACGTCGCCCCGGACGCCGGACCAGCTTTTTACGACGGCGCCGGCCTTGTCCATTATGTCCACGCTCCAGTTGACGAGCGCGTTTCCGCTGCCCCTTCTGGGCTCCGGAATCACGACGTCAAGCTTGACAGAAGAAATCTTTGACTTTGAGGGAACGGAGAAATACCTTGAGCCAGAAACGATGACGTTTGTTTCAGGCTTTTCGGCGGAGAAGATGATGTTTGGGACTTCCGCGCTGGAAGTGTTTCCGGCCCTGTCCGTGGCGCTGATTGTGTACTTGTAGACTCCGTCAGGAACGATTACGCCCTTGTCGTCGGTGCCGGGCCAGTTGAAAGGCGTAGGCTCGCAGTTTGTCCAGGCGTAGTTTCGCACGACAGTTCCGTCGGCGGCCTCAATCTTGGCCGTCCACTTGTCTTCCTTTGAGCCTGACTGGCCGATGGAAAATTCCGGCTTGTCGCCCTCGCCGAAGATTCTTTGGCCTTCTGGCAAAACCGAAAGCTTTATCGAAGGCGGCGTGTTCTTTACGATGACGGCGCTCTTCTTTGTGGAATTTTTGTTTTTTCGCTCGTCGGTGGCGGTGATGTAATAGAAGTATTCGCCGTCGGGAGCGGTTTCGCCGTTTTCAAGGGCGCCGTTCCACACGACGACCGGCGGAACTTCGACCGACTGCTTCTTTGAAAGAATTTGCTTGGCGAAATTTTTTGCGTTGAAGGCCGTGGGCAGGGCCACCTTGTTGCCGATGGTCCTCACAACCCTTCCGCTTGAGTCCTCGATTATCAAGGCCCAGCCGGTGATTTTGCTCTTGTCCTTGACGCTGAATTTAACTTCAAGCGAGTCTTGGACGCCGTCGTTGTTAGGAGAAATATACTTTGGCTGGCTGGCCGTGTCGGCCGCGAAAAGGGCCGCCGCAAGGCTTCCCGCCAAAATCAACGCCGCGACGCGAATTTTTTTCATCTTACGCTCCTGTGCACGCCTAAAGAGGCTTTATTCCATTTCGATGTCCGGGCCCGACTTGTCCACCTGGCCCAAGCGCAAGACAGCGCCGGCGCTGAACAAGTTGACGTCGAAGTCGACGTTCTTCCAAGCGGCGGACGGACAAAGCTCGCTCTTTGACCAATCGCGCTTCTTGACAAAGTCGCTCTTGCCCATTCCGATTCCAAACTTGAACACGACTCCAAGAGTGGGAATCCAAGAGTTGTTGCCGTCGTAGGCTTCCTTGGCGTTGAATTCCCAAGAGGAGTTGATTTGGACAAAGTCGCAAATGCGCATTTGGATTCCGGAATCAACTATAAAATTCATGAACAAGGGAGTGGTTACATCGACAGAAAGGCCCAAGACAAATTTTTCTGTCTGAACCAACTCCGCGGCGGCTCCGGCCCTCATGGCCAAGAAGCCGGGATAGCCCTGCCAGTCATAATTCTTGTTGAATGTTTTTCCAATGTTGTTGGTGGATGCTGCTACGCGGAAATTCTTTAGGAAGCCCAAGTCGCCGAACTTATAGAGCGCGCCGGCGTCAAGAGTGAGCATCCAGTCCGCGCTGTATTCCCACTTGGCGCCAAAGCCGACGCCCACGCCAACAAAGAGGTTCTGGACGACTTCCTTTGAGGCGAAGGACTTTATGTGGACGCTGTCTCCAAGGCCCATGCAGTTTTCGTCAAGGATGAATTCCATTTCGCCGCCAAAGTTGGCCCAGTCGGTGGGAACGATGATTCCCGTTCCGAAAGCCTGCGAATAAAAGTTGGAGGAGCGGCGGCTGTTGAACATCGCCGTGTAGCCCAAGTCAAGGCTGACGCGCTCCTCCAAGCCTATCAAGGCGGGGTTGATTGTTCCGCCGGCGGGAATTACAGACTCAATGCCGCCGCCCGCGACGGAAATTCCGCCCGTCAAAAGTTCCGGATGGCTGAGGTAAAACAAGTTTTCGCCCTGAACAGGCGGATTATAGGCAAAAACCGCTCCCAAAGAAAAAACACCCGCGATAAAAGACAAAAGGCTTTTCTTCATACAAAACTCCCAAATGCAAATAAAATATTGCCATAAATTATAGCGAATTGTTAATTTTTATTCTATAGCCCTCGCCCCAAACGCGCGAACAACAAAAAGTTCTAGCAAAAGCGCGAAAAGTGTGATAGAATAGAAACCAACTTACAATCATTCAGTTTTTTATGGAGGAAACTATGGCTAATCAGTACGCGGGAACGCAGACAGAAAAGAATTTGCAGACTGCCTTTGCGGGCGAGTCTCAGGCTAGGAACAAGTACACTTACTTTGCCAGCGTCGCTAAAAAAGAAGGATTCGAGCAAATCTCGGCCATTTTCTTGGCCACGGCGGACAACGAAAAGGAGCACGCCAAAATGTGGTTCAAGGAGCTTGGCGAGTTGGGAACGACGGCCCAAAACTTGGGAGCGGCGGCCGACGGCGAAAACTTTGAGTGGACCGACATGTACGAAGGCTTCGCCAAGACCGCCGAGGAAGAAGGCTTCAAGGCTTTGGCCGCCAAGTTCCGCATGGTGGCCGCGATCGAAAAGCGCCACGAGGAGCGATACCGCGCCCTTTTGAAGAACGTTGAGACCGCGCAAGTCTTTGAAAAGAGCGAAGTCAAGGTTTGGGAATGCCGAAACTGCGGCCACATCGTCGTGGGAACAAAGGCTCCGGCCGCCTGCCCCGTTTGCGCCCATCCGCAAAGCTACTTTGAGGTAAGCGCCGAAAACTGGTAAAAAATTTGAGCGAAAAGCGCTAAAAAATAGCCGGCTTTTGGTAGAAGCCGGCTATTTTTTTTTACCTTAACTTCTTGTAGCCGTAGACAGCCGCGCCGCCCAACTCTTCCTCGATGCGGATAAGCTGGTTGTACTTGGCCATGCGGTCGGTGCGGCTCATGCTGCCGGTCTTGATTTGGCCTGAGTTAGTGGCCACGGCGATGTCGGCGATTGTCGTGTCCTCGGTTTCGCCGGAACGGTGGCTTGTCACGGTCGTGTAGCCGTGGCGGTGGGCCATTTCGATTGCCTCCAAAGTTTCGGTAAGTGAGCCGATTTGGTTCACTTTGATGAGGATTGAATTTCCCGCGCCTTCCTTGATTCCCTTTTCAAGGAATTTGACGTTGGTCACAAAAAGGTCGTCGCCGACAAGCTGGCAGCGGCTTCCGATTTTGGCGGTAAGCTTTTTCCAGCCCTCCCAGTCGTTTTCGTCAAGGCCGTCCTCAATCGAGTCAATCGGGTATTTTGTGATAAGCTCCTCAAGGTAGGCGATTTGCTCGTCGTCCGAAAGCTCCTTTCCGTTGGGGTCTTTTGGCGTTCCGTTTGAAAGCTGCTTGTAGTTGTAATAGAATTTTCCGTCCTTTTGAACGCTGAACTCGCTGGCCGCGCAGTCCATAGCGATCTTTACGTCGTCGCCCGGCTTGTAGCCCGCGTCCTTTATGGCCTGGACGATGCTGTCCAGCGCGTCGTTGATTCCGTCAAACTTTGGCGCAAAGCCGCCCTCGTCGCCGACAGCGGTTGAAAGGCCGCGGCCTTTTAAAAGCTTGGCCAACGCGTGGAAAACTTCCGCTCCCATCCTGATCGCCTCGCGCTCGGACTTGGCTCCAACCGGCCTAATCATGAATTCCTGGAAGGCGATCGGAGCGTCGGAATGAGCGCCTCCGTTAATTATGTTCATCATCGGAACCGGAAGGACGTGAGCGTTGGCCCCGCCGATGTAGCGGTAGAGAGGAACGTTTAGGGCCTTGGCCGCCGCCTGCGCCGCCGCAAGGGAAACGCCGAGAATAGCGTTGGCTCCAAGCTTTGACTTTGTGGGCGTTCCGTCAAGAGCGAGCATTTTCATGTCCAGCGCGCGCTGCTCAAAAACGTTGAAGCCTTTGAGCGCGGGGGCGATGATTTTGTTTACGTTTTCCACGGCCTTTAGGACGCCCTTTCCGCCGTAGCGCGCCTTGTCGCCGTCGCGCAATTCAAGCGCTTCGTTCTCTCCGGTGCTCGCTCCGCTGGGAACGGCGGCGCGGCCAAGAACGCCGTTTTCCAGGATTACGTCAACCTCTACGGTTGGATTTCCGCGCGAGTCGATTATCTCGCGGCCGATGATTTTGTCGATTGCGACACAGTTCAGCATACAATCCTCCAAATGGTGTTTTTTTAGTTGGAATTAGTTAAAACTAATTCTAGTTAGACTATTGCAATAAAAACTTTTTGTCAAGCGCATTTATTGAAACTTCCCGCCGTTTGCGCTATTATATTGTTCAACTTACACAAACACATTAAGGAGAACTTCATGACTTACACTGCGGAAGTGGAACATATGTGTCCCTTGGCTAAGGGCGCGTATCATGGACCGGCCCCGATTCCCGAAGAGGGCGAATGGGTCAAGGTAAAGAAAATTGAAGACGTTTCCGGATTCACCCACGGAATCGGTTGGTGCGCCCCCCAGCAAGGCGCCTGCAAGCTTTCTTTGAACGTAAAGAACGGAATCATCGAGGAAGCTTTGGTCGAGACAATCGGCTGCTCAGGAATGACGCACTCAGCCGCCATGGCCTCAGAGATCTTGATTGGAAAGACTTTGCTTGAAGCCTTGAACACTGACCTTGTTTGCGACGCCATCAACACAGCCATGCGCGAGCTTTTCATGCAGATTGTTTACGGCCGCACCCAGTCAGCCTACTCAAAGGACGGACTCAAGGTCGGAGCCTCTTTGGAGGACCTCGGAAAGAACTTGCGCTCTCAGGTTGGAACTATGTTCGCCACCAGAAAGACAGGCCCCCGCTACTTGGAAATGACCGAAGGCTACGTTGAGACTTGCGCCGTTGACAAGGACAACCAAATCATCGGCTACAACTGCATCAACTTTGGAAAATTGATGGACGCGCTCAAGGCCGGAAAGCCCGCGCAGGAAGCCATCGAAGGCGCCCGCACCCACTACGGACGCGTGACAGCCGACCAGGGCATGGTCAAGCTCATTGACCCCCGCAAAGAGTAAGTCGCAAAAATTGCCTCCATGCAATTTTTGCTTAGCGAGTTTTGCAAGCAAAACTCGGGATGTCTATCAATAAACTATTAAGCCGCATCCGTGCGGCAAGGAAAGATAAATGGCATTATTTGAAGATTTTGAAGGCCGAATTCCTCAGGTGAACAAGGCTCTTAAAGAATACGGATTCAAGGAAGGCGAAGCCGGCTTGAACGAGGCCCGCGATCTTTGCAAGGCCCGCGGCTTTGACCCCTACGAGATCTGCCAGTCAACACAGCAGATTTGTTTTGAAGACGCCAAATGGGCTTACGTTTTGGGAAGCGCCATCGCGATCAAGGAAGCCGAAAAGACAGGCGACAAGACTGGTTCCACAGCCGCCGCCAACATCGGAAAAGGCTTGCAGGCATTCTGCTTGCCCGGCTCTGTAGCCGACGACCGCAAGGTTGGACTTGGCCACGGAAACTTGGGCGCCCGCTTGCTCAGCGAAGAAACCCAGTGCTTTGCCTTCTTGGCCGGACACGAGTCTTTCGCCGCCGCCGAAGGAGCGATTAAAATCGCCGCCAACGCCAACAAGGTTCGCAAGAACAAGCTTCGCGTAATCCTTAACGGCCTTGGAAAGGACGCCGCGCAAATCATCAGCCGCATCAACGGCTTTACCTACGTTCAGACTGAATTTGACTACTTTAACGGACAGGGAACCGACAAGGCCCTCAAGGTCGTCAAGGAAGTTCCGTATGGCTCCAACCCCGACCGCTTGATCGTCAAGTGCTACGGCGCCGACGACGTTCGCGAGGGCGTTGCCATCATGTGGCACGAGGACGTTGACGTTTCAATCACAGGAAACTCAACAAACCCGACGCGCTTCCAGCACCCGGTTGCCGGAACATACAAGAAAGAGCGCTTGCTCGCCGGAAAGAAGTACTTCTCAGTCGCTTCTGGCGGCGGAACGGGACGCACCTTGCACCCGGACAACATGGCTGCCGGCCCTGCCTCTTACGGCTTTACCGACACGCTCGGAAGAATGCATTCCGACGCCCAGTTCGCCGGATCTTCTTCTGTTCCCGCCCACGTTGAGATGATGGGCTTTATGGGAATGGGCAACAACCCGATGGTAGGCTGCACTGTGGCTTGCGCCGTCGCGGTCGCTGGTTCGTTCTAACGCGATTTTGCAATTGAACGGGTCCCGCTCTTTTTGGGCGGGACTTTTTTTATGGCGCAAGCCACAGCAAGCAGTGGCCGTCGCTCGCTAGTCTCGCTCCGAGGCGTTTTATCGATGAACCTAAAAAATCGCGCTGTCGCGCGATTTTTCTTAACGGTTCTTCGATTTTTGCCATGCGCCGTCGCCGTAGCGGGAAGTTTCTAAGATTTTTGTAAATCGAAAAGGCCTCGTTCGTTTGAACGGGGCCTTTTTTTATGTGGCTTTAGCCTGGCAAGCTCACAGCAAGCAGTGGCCGTCGCCGACTCTTTCTAAGCGTTTCAGCGGAATTTTCTTGCGTTTTCTCCAATACCGTTGTAAAATGGAACGTTAAGGAAGAGAGAAAATCCAATGAAAAGTTTTCTTGAAAAAACAATAGCTTTCATAAACAAAAGCAAGCCTTCGCCCTTTGTAAGGGAATACCTATTTTTGTCCAACGCCCGGGCCAGCATATACGTTTCTTCGCTCGTGGCCGTCCTTGAAATTTGGATGCTCGTGATGATGATTACGGGCGTCATAAAGGATTCCGGCAATTACAGCGTTCAATGGCTTTTGACCCATACAATAGCCTATGTTTCCCTTTTGGCGATTTCCGTCGTAATGCTGGCCTACGCGATTCTATACCTTAGGAAAAAGGCGTCGTGCCGCGCGGCGGGAACGGCGATAAAGATTTTGTTTTCGCTCGCGATGGTAGTTTTTGGCCTCTTTGTCTCCTGCACCAGCGCGGACAGGGGCGGCCAAGTCTTCGCCTTCATGACGGTAATCGTATTTTTAAACTGCATTCTGATTTGGCACCCGGCGATTTCATTCATAAGCTTGGCCGCGATATTTTTTGTCTACATTTACTTGCAGGAAAAAATCATACCGATAACGTTCAGCGTAAAAGTCAACGCCTTCACCACCTGGCTGGCCATTTTCGCGGCCACGCTCAACACTTACCAGCAAAAAAAGACGGAAGCGCGGAAGGACGAAAAGCTAAGGGAGCTAAACGCCTATCTTGAGAAGATGTCTTTGTTGGACGAATTGACTTCACTTCCAAACATGAAATGCTTTTACGCAAAGGCCGCCGAGCGCTTTGCCGACCCGCTAAACGACATCAAGCGGCTGCGGCTTGTCTTTATGGACGTAGAAAATTTCAAGAACTACAACGAAAAATACGGCTTCGCGGCCGGAACTGAATTCCTAAAAACCGTCGCCCAAATTGTGAACGGCGCCTTTAAGGGCGACTTGACCGCGCGTTTTTCCGACGACCACTTTGTCGCGCTTGCCGACGCGGACGGCTTGGAAGCGAAAATTCAAAAGATTCAAAACGACATGCGAGAGCAAGAACTTTTCGTCCAGCTTAGAATAAAGGCCGGAATCTACGCGCCAAAGAATCGTACGGAGTCGCCCAACCTTGCCTGCGACCGCGCGCGCTACGCCTGCGAGTCAATCAAAAAGCATTATGGCCGCGACGTGATTGAATACGATTCTTCCATGCAAAAAGAATTCAGGCAAAAGCAGTACATAATAAACAACTTGGACAAGGCGATAAAAAAAGGCTTCATCAAAGTTTATTACCAGCCTGTCGTTTGGGCGGAAAACGGAAACCTTTGCGGCGTGGAAGCCTTGGCCCGCTGGGAAGACCCCGAGTTTGGCCTTATGCCGCCGGGCGCCTTTGTTCCTATTTTGGAAGAGTACCATTTGATACACAAGCTGGACCTTTGCGTCATGGAAACCGCTTGCAAGGACTTAAAGGAGGCGATTGACAACAAGCGGCCTGTCGTTCCGATTTCGGTGAATTTTTCGCGGCTGGACTTTGAGCTTGTGAACCCCGCCGAAGAGCTTGAGCGATGTACAAAAAAATACGGAGTTTCGCGCCTTTTCATTCACATTGAGATTACCGAAAGCGCCCTTTCTTCGAGCGACGAAAAGTTGAAGAAATCGCTTGAGACTTTCAGAAAAAACGGGAATTCCTTGTGGCTTGACGACTTTGGCTCAGGCTATTCCGGCTTGAACGTCCTTAAAGATTTTTCCTTTGACCTTATGAAAATAGACATGGCATTCCTTTCGGAATTTTCCGGCAACGAAAAGTCACAGCCGATATTGACTTCGATTGTCTCTTTGGCGCAAAAGATTGGAATGCAAACCCTTACCGAGGGCGTGGAAACGGAAGAAGAGCGAGACTTCCTAAAATCCATCGGCTGCCAGCGCCTGCAGGGATTCTTGTTTGGAAGGCCAATGCCAAAACACGAACTTTCCCAAAAAATCGCAAGCGGCGTTTATGTCGTCGGCGCGTAGAACAGGCCGCCCTTACAAAAAGACAATTCCAAAAAGCGCGCCAGCTAGCACTATCGCTATCGGATGAACCTTTGTGAAGAACAAGGCAAGGACGGCGGCCGCGTAAAAGGCGGCGCTCTTCCATTTTACAAGGCCCGCCAGCGCTTTTAGGCTAAAGGCCGCCCCGCCAGCAAGAGCGCTCAAATTAAGAAGGGCCAGGGCAAAGACTTGCGCGCAGGCCACCAAAACGATTCCGCTTGTGGCGGGCCTTAAAGTCTTAAAGGCCGCCTTTACGACAGGCTTTTCTTGGAAGCGCGCGAAAAATTTCGCGATTAAAATTATGCAAATGTATGACGGAAGAATCTCTCCAAGCGTCGCGACTATTCCGCCAAAAGTTCCGTGGAACTCGTAGCCGATGTAAGTGGCCATGTTTACGCCAATCGGGCCTGGAGTGCTTTCTGAAATCGCGACCATGTTGAAAAATTTTTCGCTTGTTATCCAGCCGCGGCCGACGACGATTTGCTGCATGCTTGTGATTGCCACCAAGCCGCCGCCGATTGTAAAAAGGCCTATGTAAAAGAAAATGCAAAAAAGTTCAAGCAAAGTCGGAGCGCTCATTCTTTGCCCTCCCCCGCGTCGGAATCGGTCGAGGCGGCGGCGTTTTTGGCCTTGCCCTCGTCCTTCTTTTTCGCGGCCAAATGAATCGCGACTCCCAAAAAGGCCGACGAAAAAATCACAAGGACAACGTTGACCTTAAAAAAGTAAACCAAGACAAAGGCCAGGGCAAAAAGCAAAAACGTGAACACCGATGAGACGGTCTTTCCCGAAAGCTTGATTATCGAATAGGACAAGTTGGCCGCGACCGCGATGTTTATTCCCATCAGCGCTTTTTTTATGACAGGAATTTGCTCCACCGTGTTTATGCAGGAGGCCAAAAGGCAAATTATGATTATCGACGGAATCACAACCGCCAGGGTTGAGACCGCCGCTCCCAAAGAGCCTTTTAGCTTGTGGCCGCAAAAGGTGGCGACGTTGACGGCGATGATTCCCGGCGTGGCTTGGCTTATCGCGTAGTAGTCAATCAACTCGTCTTGGCTGACCCAGCCTTTTTTTTGGCAAAGCTCGCGGTCGATTATTGGAAGCATCGAAATGCCTCCGCCAAAAGTCACCGCTCCAATCTTAAAGAAAGACCAAAAAAGTTCGAATAAAATCCTTGCGCCAGCCATGCGGTTCAGTATAGAAGAAAAGAGAAAAGTCGGCAATAGCTTATTTTTTGTTCGATTTTCTACAAAAGCCCTTGCTTTTTTTGCCAAAAACTGTAAAATTATGTATAAAATTCACTTTTGGAACGCATATGAGGATTGAACTGTCTCCAAAACAAGAAAAAAAGTTCTGCTACATTGACAATAATGAAAATTACTTGACCCTTGGCGCGAACAGCCCCGACAACGGCGAAGGCTTGATTTACAAGAACCAAGTTTTGCTTAGCGATTTTTGCCTTTTTGCCGAAGAAGACGGATACAAAAAGCTTTACACCCGCTTTGACGGCGCAAAGACTTGCGTTGAGCCGGGATTTTTTACAGTGGACTTTGTTCCCGCAAAACAAAAAATCGTCTGCTCGCTTTTTGACAACGCGCTTTACTTTAACTGCCAAAGCTTTGGCAAAGGCGCTTGCGCCCTTGCATTGCTTCCATCGATAGACTTGGCGAAAAAACTTGACAAGGGCCAGGCTTTTGCCGCAAGCCAAGAAGTCCAAGTGACCAAGCCCCTCGCCTCCGAACTTTTGCAAATCACAAAAGTTTTCGGAAAAAAAGCCGCCTACGCCCGCATTCTGTCATTTGAAAAGCCGTGCGAAATTTACATATCACTGGACCATTCTCCAAGCGGAGCGACAAAGGCCGCCAACCGCTTTCTAAAGGAAAAAGCCTTTGAGCGCCATTGCAAGGAAACGGAAGGACTTCTAAAAAAGTCATCATTTAAAAGCGGCTCCGAGCTTTTTGACAAAGCCTTGGAATGGGCTAAATTTTCCGCCCTGCAATTTTTAAACAGGAACAAGACAAAGGCGCTTTGGGCGGGACTTCCTTGGTTCCGCGACTATTGGGGCCGCGACATTTTTGTCTCAATCCCCGGAGCCTTGCTTTTGAGCGGAAACATTCA
The DNA here is from genome assembly GCA_946411505.1 of uncultured Treponema sp. Lineage (GTDB taxonomy): Bacteria > Spirochaetota > Spirochaetia > Treponematales > Treponemataceae > Treponema_D. The sequence goes on from CAMKEG010000001.1 coordinate 603,320, forward strand.
GGAAGCGCAAACGCTTTTTGAAAGCTTTTCGGCCTTTCAAGACACAAATCCCCGCAGCGTCACTTATGGCAGGCTTCCCAACATTTACAGGGGAAGCGGCGACGTAATTTACAACACGGCGGACGCAAGCCTTTGGTTTGTTATTCAAGCCTTGCAAACCGCGCGTTTTTCGGGCGACAAAAAATTCCTGGAAAAAATTTGGCCCAACATTTCGCTGGCCTTGGAATGCGACAGAAATTTAAGGACGGACTCGGCGGGCTTTTTGCTTCACGGCGACGCGGACACTTGGATGGACGCGCGCATTTTTGGCGAAAAATCTTTTTGTCCGCGCGGAAACAGGGCCAACGACATTCAGGTCTTGTGGTTCAAGGCGCTTTGCTGCGGCGCGGAAATCGCCCGCCTTTTGGGACGCGCCGAACAAAAGAGCGTCTGGGAAGAAGCCGCGAGCAAGGTAAAAAAATCTTTCCTGGGAAAATTTTACGACGGCAATAAAATCGCCGACTGCGTTTTGCGCGACGACGCGGCTGACTTTAGGACAAGGCCCAACCAATTGCAGTTGGTCACGATTCCAAGAATCGGCGCTTTTTCGTCAACCGAGGCTTTTGTTCCAAAAGAGGTCGAAGAAAAAATAGTCAAGAACGCGATTGAGGAACTTTTGTTTCCCTACGGCCTTTGCTCGCTTTCGCAAAAAGACCCTTACTTCCACCCCTACCACCAAAGCTGGGACTTCTACCACGAAGACGCGGCCTACCACAATGGAACTGTCTGGACTTGGACCAGCGGCTTTGCCATCGGCGCCTTATGCGCAAGCGGCGAGCAGGACTTGGCATGGCGCTTGGCCCAAAGCGTGGCGGGACAAATGTTCAACGGCCCATGCGCGGGCGCCTTAAGCGCCAACCTTTGGGCCTACCCCGACCAAGACGGCCACTTGCGCTTTTCCGGAGCGTATTCCAGCTGCCGTTCCGTTTCGGAATTTCACAGGGCCGCGTGGGAATATTTTTTGGGAATGCAAGTTGACTTGCTTGAAAAGAGAATTTATTTTTCGCCCCGCATTCCCTCTGAATGGAAGGAAGGAACGGCAAGCGTTTCCTTGGGCTTAAAAAACAACTTGACGTTGGAATTTTCTTGGTCGGCGCTTGTCGAAAGTTCGGGCCAACGGGAGTTTTCCGCAAAGCTTTCCGGCGACCACCCTGACAGGGATGGCATTTCAATTTCGCTGTCTTTCTCGGACCAAGAAAAGCCGATTGAACTTTCAAAAGATTGCAAAAGCGTCAAAGGAAAAATCTACCGCAAAACAGACAGCGGCTTGGATTTCGCGCGGCCCTTCTGCCTTGACCAAAATTGGGAAAAGCCCGAATCATTGAAGCAAAAAAATTTTTTGGCGGAAATCGCCTTGCGCCAGGAATTCAACCCCGGCCATCCGTCGTCGCTCACCGCAATACGGAACTAATTCATAATTCATAATTCATAATTCATAATTCATAATTCATAATTAAGAATTATGAATTATGAATTATGAATTTGCGTCGGAGTATTCGTTTTCAAGAATTTTTGGCGGCGGCTGGATTTCGTCAGCAAGGCGCAAGTCGAAGCTTCTGTACTTGTGCGGCGTCATTCCCTTGTAGCGCTTGAACGTTTTTATAAAGTAGCTGAAATCGTTGAAGCCGCAATTATAGGCCACGTCAATCAGGCTTTCCTTTCCCGCGCGAAGCTGGTTGCAGGCTTGGTCAACGCGAAAGGCGTTGAGATATTCCACAGGAGTGCGGTGCGTCATCTCGCGGAAGACGCGGCAAAAATATTTGGGAGACATTCCAGCGCTGGCGGCCATGTCGTCAAGGGAAATGACGGAGCCGTAGTTTTGTTTTATCAAATTAAAGACGGCCTTGAGCTGGTCGCTTCTTAGGCGCGAGCGGTCCAAAACTTTTTCGTCTTCGGTGAAAAAGCCGTTGTTCTTTATATAGCCAAAAATAAACAAAAGCCGCGCCACAGTCAAAAGTTCGTAGCCTACAGGCTCGCGCCTCATCGCAAGGAACATGTTCTCGACTTCGGTGGAAGCCTCCTTGTTTTTAAGGGGAATGACTTTGTTAAGGACAACCTTGCGGGATGATATGTCCTCCAAAAAGGCGTCGTGCGCGTAGTTTTTGTTTCTTACCAAACTAAGGTCAAAGACCACCGACTCGTAGCGGCAAGTCGTTTTGTTGGCGCCGTCTCCATGAAGAACGCCGTCCTGAATCACGCAGAGCATTCCCTTTTTTAGGCAAATCTCCTCGCCGTCCACAAAAAACATATGCTCTCCGTCAAGGATGTGAATCAATTCGCATTCGTTGTGCCAATGGACAGGCAAATTGTACAAGGGGGAGGCTGTGTTGGAGCAATAGTATTGAATCGGAAAGAAGGCTGTTCCCCGCTGGACCATTTCCTTTTTCTTTATGTCGATGCTCACAATGCCCTCCTACAAGCCGCCGTTTTTTGCCGCTAGTGAATATATTCCTATTTTTTAATACTATATCACGAGATTTATAAAAAAATCAATACTATAATTCTATTCGTGCGGGAAAAAGAAGCTTTTCCTCCGCAACAAAAAAATAAGAACAGGAGACGTCGGCATGGTCAAGAAATTCACTTTTGGAAAGCCCTTTGACACGGAGGCTGTCGTTAAAAAAATCGAAGTTTCAAAAGGAAAGACGCCCTTTGGCTCCGCCGCCAAAAAAAACGGCGGACTTTGTTGGAAATGCGCGCTCGAAAAAGACGACAAAATTTTTGGACTTGGCGAGACGATGCGCGGCGTCAACAAGCGCGGCTACGTTTTTGAAAGCGTCAACAGCGACCAGCCGATACAAGACGAAAGCGTAAAAAGCCTTTACGGCTCGCACAACTTTTTCATCGTGTTCGGAAAAAAAACGTTCGGAGTCTTCGTCGACTATCCGGGAAAAGTTGTCTTTGACTTGGCCTTCACAAAATGCGACGAGATTTGCGTCACGACAGAAACAGCCAACGCCGACCTTTACTTTGTCATTCCGCAAAAAAAATCTGGAGCTCTAAAGGAAATCGCGCGCGAGTTCAGGACTCTTGTCGGAAAGTCATACATTCCGCCAAAGTGGGCCTTTGGCTTTTGCCAAAGCCGTTGGGGATACGCCTGCGCCGCCGACATCGAAAAAGTTTGGAAGACCTACAGAAAGCTGGGCATTCCCTTGGATTCCATTTGCCTTGACATCGACTACATGGAAGACTACAAGGACTTTACCGTTGACAAAAAGAAATTCCCGGACTTCAAGAACTTTTGCGCCAAACTAAAAAAAGACGGCGTGCGGCTCGTTCCGATAATCGACGCGGGCGTTAAAAAACAGAAAGGCTATTCCGTCTATGAAGAAATGCTCGCAAAAAAGCTGGCTTGCGCAAAAAAAGACGGCTCGACGTTTGAGGCCGGCGTATGGCCCGGCGACAGCGTTTTCGCCGACTTCCTGAACCCCGCCGCCCGCGACTGGTTCGGAAAAAAATACAAGGTCCTTCTTGACGCCGGCGTAGAAGGCTTTTGGAACGACATGAACGAGCCCGCGCTTTTTTACACAAAAGAAAATTTGCGAAAAATCTTTTCCCAACTGGAAAAATTCAAGACAAAGCCCTTGGACGCCACCGGCCTTTTTGAATTTATGTCCATAGCCAATTCCGTTTGCAACAACGCCGACGACTACAAAAGCTTTTACCACAAGATCAGCGCCAAAAAGGCCGGCGCCTTCGCCGTCACAAAGCCCGACAAGGACAAAAACGTTTTGGTCAACCACGCCGCCGTCCACAACTTGTTCGGCTACAACATGACGCGAGGCGCGATGGAGGCGATGGACGCGCTCAGGGCGGAAAACGGCGAGGCCGCAAGGCCCTTGCTCTATTCCCGCTCGTCTTACATCGGAGCGCACCGTTACGGCGGACTCTGGACCGGCGACAACCACGCATACTGGGGCGACATTCTTTTAAGCTTGCAGCAAATCGCCTCGCTCAACATGGCGGGCTTTTTGTACACGGGAAGCGACATCGGCGGCTTCAACGCAAACACAAGCCGCGACCTTTTGTTGCGCTGGACGGCCTTCGCGCTTTTCACGCCGCTTTTCAGGAACCACAGCGCGCGCGGAACACGGGAGCAGGAATGCTACCAGTTTGAAAAGCCCGAAGCCTTTAAAAGCATGATTCAATTGCGCTACTCGCTTGTTCCATACCTTTACAGCGAATTCCTAAAGGCGGCCCAAGGCGACGGGCTTTTCGCGCGGCCATTGGCCTTTGACTTTGAAGGAGACGCGCGCGCTTGCGCGGTCCACGACCAACTGTTGATTGGAAATGAAATAATGGCGGCGCCGGTTTACGTCCAAAACGCGATTGGCCGATACGTTTATCTTCCGGAGCCGATGACGATGGTTGAATGGAAAAACGGAAAAGTCGCCGCGCAAAAAAAGCTTCCCAAAGGCGACCATTTTATCGAGGTTCCCTTGGAAAGCGTGGTGTTCTTTGTCCGCGACAAAAAGAAGGTTCCACTAGCCCGAGCCGCCTCTTGCGTGGACAAGCTGGACTGGAAGCGCCTTTCGTTCATAGGCGACCAAAGCGCCGCCTACGAGCTTGTGGACTGCGAATAGCCGCGGCCTATAGAATGTAACGCGACAAGTCTTCGCTTGAAGAAATGTCCTTAAGCTTTTCGTCAACATAGGCCGCGTCGATAGAAATCGTCTGGCCCTTATGCTCGTCAGCCTCAAAGGAAATTTCTTCCAGGACTTTTTCCATAATCGTATGAAGGCGGCGCGCTCCGATGTTCTCGGCCTTGGCGTTCACTTCCTCGGCGATTGTCGTCATGCGGTCAATCGCGTCGTCGCCAAATTCCACGTTCACGCCTTCAGTTTCCAAAAGCGCCTTGTACTGCTTTACAAGCGCGTTCTTGGGCTCAAGCAAAATGCGCTTGAAGTCTTCCTTGTGAAGGGAGTCCAACTCAACGCGCAAGGGAAAGCGTCCTTGCAATTCAGGAATCAAGTCGCTTGGCTTTGAAAAGCTGAAGGCGCCGGCCGCGATGAACAAAATGTGCTTTGTGTCAACGACTCCGTAGCGGGTGTTGACGTGGCTTCCTTCCACAATCGGAAGAATGTCGCGCTGAACGCCTTCGCGCGAGACCGACTGGCCTCCATGCGACTCTCCGTGGACGGCGATTTTGTCAATCTCGTCGATAAAGACAATTCCGCTTTGCTCAACGCGCTCCTTGGCGATTTCTGCGCACTTGTCCGCGTCAAGCATGCTGTCTAAAATTTCTTCGGTAAGGATGTTTCGCGCTTCGGCAATCGTGACGGTCTTTTGCTTTTTTTTGTTTCCGGCCATCATTTGCTGAATGCTTTGCATCGCGCTTTCGATGTCGTCCATGTTTCCGCCGCTAAAAATGCCGATTCCGCTGGCGGCCTTGGGGCCTGTCGTCACGGTAAGCTCAACCTCGCGCGACTCAAGCTTTCCTTCGCGCAGCATTTGGCGGAACTTTTCCCGCGTCTCCTTCATGTCTTGGGAGGAGGCGACGTTTTTGGGCGCCTCGTTTTGCGCGTCCTGGCTTTGGTCAGGCAAAAGAATCACTTCGCCGTTTTCGTTTTTTTGCTGAACGACCTTGCGGCCAAAAATGCTTCCAAGGATTCCGCCGCCGTTTGGGACCGCGGCCTTGTCTCCGCTTCCGGGCAAAAGAAGGTCAAGAAGGCGCTCCTCGACTTTTTCCTTGGCCTGGCCGCGCATTTGGTCCTCAAGCTCGGATTTTACCATCTTAAAGCCGACGGCCATCAAGTCGCGAATCATCGACTCGACGTCGCGGCCGACATATCCGATTTCAGAATACTTTGTGGCCTCAACCTTGATGAAGGGAGCGCCGCAAAGCTTTGCAAGGCGGCGGGCGATTTCAGTCTTTCCGACGCCGGTGGGGCCTATCATCAAAATGTTTTTGGGAGCCACTTCGTCGCGCATGTCCTCCGAAAGTTTAAGGCGGCGGCTTCTGTTCCTCAGCGCGATGGCGACGCTGCGCTTGGCGTTTTTTTGTCCGATTATGTAGTTGTCCAAGCGCTCTACAATTTGCTTGGGAGTCAAGTCAATCGCGTCCAATTAGAGTTCCTCCACGGTGATATGGTCGTTTGTGTAAATGCAGATTTTTCCGGCTATGCCAAGCGACTTTTGCGCGATTTCCTTGGCGCTGTAGTCGGAAGACTCCATGTAGGCCAACGCCGCCGAAAAGGCGTAGTTTCCGCCGCTTCCGATGGCCATGACGTCGTTTTCAGGCTCGATTACGTTTCCGTCGCCGGAGATTAAAAGAATTTTTGTCTTGTCGGCAACCAACAGCTGGGCCTCAAGTTTTTGCAAGGAACGCTCGGTGCGCCACATTTTTGCAAGTTCCACCGAGGCGCGCAAAATGTCGCCGTTGCATTCCTTCAATTTGTCCTCAAATTTGTCAAGCAGGGTAAAAGCGTCGGCGACTGAGCCGGCGAATCCTGTCAAAACTTTTCCGTCGTAAATTTTTCTTACTTTTCGGGCGTTTCCCTTGGCGACTGTGTTTCCAGCCGTAACCTGGCCGTCGCCCGCCATGGCGACGCTTCCGTTTCTCTTCACGGCAATGACCGTTGTGCTTCTTATCTTCATAGTTATAATATAATGAATTTTGAAAGAAACGGCAACTTATAATTGGGCAGAAAATGTCTCCCGGTCGGCGAGTCGTTCGTCGGAACCGCTAGATATCGTCGCTCCACACATTTTGCCCCTTGAAACTATTTACGTCTGCCGCTGTCGCGGCAGGGGCAAAATGAGTGTTTCCGCCGACCGCTCGCCTCCCTTGCGTCATTTTCCGCCCATTCCTTACCGCAATTATTTCATTACCTTTACTTATCCCCATGCGGATGCGCCTGCTTGTAGATGTCAATCAGCTGCTGGGTCGTCACGTGCGTGTAGCGCTGGGTTGTCGAGATGCTCGCGTGGCCAAGCATTTCCTGCACCACGCGGACGTCGGCGCCCTTGGAAATCATGGCCGTGGCGAAGGTGTGCCTAAAGGCGTGCGGGGAAACATGGCGGTTGGTTCCTTCCGCGCCCGAATAGCGGCTTACAATCCACCTGATTCCGCGCGTGGTAAGAGGGCCGCCTTTTCTGTTCACAAAAAGCGCCTTTTGTCCCGGCAAGCCAAGCCGCGCCAAAAGAGCCTTGCGCTCGGGCAAATATTCCGACAAGGCCTTCAAAGCGTCGGCCTCAAAGTAAACGATTCTGTCCTTTTTGCCCTTTCCCTTTACGACGGCGCTTTTTCCTCCGCCCGCAAAATCGCCCAACTTCAACGAAGCAAGTTCCGCCACGCGGCAGCCGCTAGAATAAAGCATTTCAAAAATCGCCTTGTCGCGGCTTTCCCATAAAAGCTCCTTTTTTTCAGGAGCCTCGCAAAGCGCGTCAACTTCCGTCGGCGTCATAAAATTGGGCAAATGCTTGGGAGCCTTTAGGCTTTTTATTTGAAGCGCGGGATTGATTTTTAGCCGGCCGAATTTTTGGCTGTAGGCAAAGAGCGCGCGGACGCTTGCGATAAAGCGGTTTATCGACGCGACAGAATATTTTTGCGCGCTCAAGGAACCTACGCAAAAGCGCAAGTTCTGCAAGGAAACCTTGTCGATTTCCGCGTCCTCGCCCAAAAACTCGCAGAGCTTTTTGTAGTCCTCGGAGTAAGCGGCAATCGTGTTGTCAGTCATTCCGCGAACCGTGGAAAGGTAGACTAAAAATTCCTCGCAAGATTCCTTGACAGTCATTTGGCGCGCTCTTATTCTTCGGCCTCCGCCTTGGCAGGAGCCTTATCTTCGTCGTCCGCCGAGTGCAAGTAGTCGCAGTCAGGATTTATGCAGCTCTTGTAGGCGCCGTTCTTTTTGTCGTACTTTTCGACAAGGAACCAGCCGCACTTGGGGCAGTAGGAGTCAATCGGCTTAAAGTGGCTGATGAAAGTGCACTTTGGATAGTTGGTGCAGCCGTAAAAGGCCTTTCCCCTGCCCTTTGTCTTTCGCTCGACGATCTCGCCGCCGCAACCGGGAACCGGACACTTGGCCAGCGGAACCGACTTTGTGTTGTGGCAGGCCGGGAAGCCCGAACAGGCCAAGAAAAAGCCGAAGCGGCCAAGCTTTTTTACCATAGGCTTTCCGCAAAGCTCGCAAACCTTGTCGGTCTGCTCGTCCAAAAAGCCCTTGACGCTTTCGGTCTTTTCCATCACTTGGCCCACGCGCGCTTTAAACGGCGAATAAAATTGGCCTATCATGTCTGTCCAAACCAAGCCGTCCTGCTCAACTTTGTCCAAGTCGTTTTCAACTTGCGCGGTAAATTCTTCGTCGATGATTTCGGGGAAAGACTCGACCAAAATTTTGCTTATCATTTTTCCGAGCAATGTTGGAACCAATTGCTTGTTGGCGCGCGTCACATAGTAGCGGTCAAGCAAAACGCTTATGATAGGAGCGTATGTCGAAGGACGGCCTATGCCGCGCTCTTCCAAAGTCTTTACGATGGAAGCGTCGGTGTAGCGCGCGGGGCCTTGGGTAAAGTGCTGCTCGGGATAGAACTTTCCGCTTGCCAAAAGCTCCCCTTCCTTTAATGAAGGAAGAGAGCCGGTAACGTCTTCTTTTGAGGAAAGCAAATGTATAACATGGTAAAAGCCCTTCTCGACAATCTTTGAGGCGCTGGCCCTGAAGACCGCGTCGTCGGCGGAAATCTCCGCGCTTGTGGTGCGGGTCTTGGCGTTGTTCATTTGGCTTGAAACAAGGCGCTCCCAAATGATTGTGTAAAGGCGCAATTGGTCGCGCGTCAAATATTCCTTGACGCTTTCGGGCGTGTAGGAAACATAAGTTGGCCTGATGCCTTCGTGCGCGTCCTGGGCGCCTTTTCCGACCGTGTACTCAATCGGCTCGGGCGGAAGGTCGTCGGGATAATTTTTTCCAATCCATTCGCGGATTTCGGCCAGGGCGGTTTGGGAAATGCGGACGCTGTCGGTACGCATGTAAGTTATAAGGCCGACGCGGGTGCTTCCGATGTTTACGCCTTCGTAAAGCTGCTGGGCTATTTGCATTGTCTTTCTTGAAGTGAAGCCCAAGCGGTTTGCGGCGGCCTGCTGCAATTTTGAAGTGGTAAAGGGAGGCTTTGGGCGGACAACTTTGTCCGTGGCCTTTATCGCGCTAACCTTGCATTCAGCGTTCTTGATTTTCTCGATAATCTCGTTCACTTGCGCCTCGTTCTTCAACGAGGGCTTTTCGCCTTTGTATGAGACAAGCTGCGCGGTAAACGATGACTTTCCCTTGGCAAAGTCGGCGTCAAGGCTCCAATATTCTTCCGGAATGAAGTCTTCCACTTCCTTTTCGCGCTCGCAAATCAAGCGAAGCGCGACAGACTGAACGCGGCCCGCGCTTAGGCCGTTCTTGACTTTCGCCCACAAGAGGGGGCTGAGGTTGTAGCCCACCAAACGGTCCAAAATGCGGCGGGCCTTTTGCGCGTTGACTTTCGGCTCGGAAATGTCTCCCGGATGCTGGACGGCTTCCTTAATGGCGACTGGAGTGATTTCGTTAAATACAATTCTATGAATAGGAGCGTCGGTCTTGTCCTTGAGCGCGTTGTTCAAGTGCCAGGCGATGGCCTCTCCCTCGCGGTCGTTATCCGACGCCAGCAAAACCAAGGAAGATTTCTTCGCGTCTTTTTGAAGTTCCTTTAAAAGCTTGGCTTTTCCGCGAACAGTGATGTATTCCGGCGCAAAATTGTTCTCGGTGTCAATCGCCATTCGCGACTTTGGAAGGTCAATCAAATGGCCCATCGAAGCCTTTACGGTGTAGCCGGGGCCAAGATATTTTTCAATCGTGTGAGCCTTTGCGGGGGACTCCACGATTACCAAAGTATTTTTTTTTGCCGCCGTTTTTTTTGCGGAAGCCTTCTTAACAGTTTTTGCTTTTTTCTCAGTTGCGTCTGCCATATTATATAGAAGATAACGCTCTTTTTCTCACTTGTCAAGGGAAAGATTAAGAAAATCCGAAAAGCAGCCTACAATCTTCGCGCCGTCCCTAATGTAGCTTTCCGGCCTAGTCTGAATCTTTCTTAGCGCCGCAGCTCCCTTTTGGGCCGCCAAGTTTTTATGGACCAAGCTGGACAGAACGAGGGCGTTTTTGCAAAAACAGGCTTGGTGAAAAAAAATCTCCCGGTTGTAGCCCAACGCGAAGTCGGCCGTCAAAAGAGCCCCGCTTCCCGGCGGCGCCTGGACCACAAGGGTGGCCGGCGAAAGGCCTGCGATTATCCGGTTGCGGCTTACAAAACGCCATTTTTCGCCAGGAAGTCCGGGCGCGCTCTCGCTTAGGACGCAGCCGCCGTTCTCAATTATTTGGCCGGCAATTTTTTTATGGCTCGAAGGATAAATGTTGTCCACCCCTCCGGCAAGAATCGCGGCTGTCAGGCAAGCGGAAGACTTTTTGTCAAAGAAGGCGTCAAGCGCGCCCCGGTGCGCCTGGCCGTCCGCGCCGGCCGCCAAGCCGCTGACCACACAAAAAGCGTTGGAGGCCGCCTCGTAGGAAAAATCCCGCGCGGCTTTCATGCCCTCAGGGCTTAGGCGGCGGGTTCCGACAACGCTGACCGTCCTTCCCAAAAGAACGGAAATGTCGCCTCGGTAAAAAAGCGCGAAAGGCGGGTCAGCGATTTCCCGTAAAAGCGGCGGATAGAGGGGATCGTCGTAAAGGACAAATTTTATTCCCAAGGCCGCCGCCTCAAGGGCGCTTTTTTTTGAAAGCCTAAGAAGCTCCTTGCCGTCCCAACGGGAAATTCTAACAGTTCTTTCCAAAGGCCTTCCTGAGAGCAGGCAAATTTGGCCAAACGAAGCCTCGCCTAGAAAACGCGGCGCGCTTCCGTTTTGCGAGCGTTCCAAGTCATTGAGCCGCGTTAAGAGCCTGGATTTTTCAGAAAAATTTAGAAAATCAAGCGAAGAAACGGCGACAACCAAAATTGTGTTTTGCATAAAAATTCCTCACATATAAGATAGGAATTTTTATGCAAAAATTAGCGATTTTTGGAAAAAAAATTTCTTTTTTTTTACTTTGAAAACGCAGCGTTCTTTACAATTTCGCGGTTGGCCTCAGCCTCCGCCTTTCTTTCCGGAGACTTTGTCAGAGAGATGATTTTGTCATAAACTTCCACGGACTTGTCAAATTCATAGGTCATGTAATAGGCTCTTGCCAAGAGAAACATGGCGTCGATGTTCTTTGTTTCAATAGTCAAAAGTTTTTCCAAGTACGGAACGGCTTTTTCGTCGTCGCCAAGCTCAAAAATGTAAAGCACTGAAATTCCGTAAAGGGCGCGGGCGTAGCGCGGCTCAATTTCAATCGCGCGCAAATACGCAGTTTCGCTAAGCTTCAAATAGTTTTCGCGCTTTTCGGAATATCCGTCCGCGTCAAAATCCATCGCGGCGTGCGACATGTAGCCGGCGCAAAGGCCTACATAATAATAAAGGTTTTGGTTGTCGGGATAATACTCCAAGGCCTTTTGAAAGCTTTTCAAGGCCTCTCCGTACATTTTTTTGTCAAGATAGCGGGTGGCGACAATCTTGTGCCATATCCCAATTTGGCCGTTGGCCAACTGAATGTCGGCGACGCGCTCCTCGTATTTTGAAATGGCGTCTTTCAACTCTTCGATTGAAGTCGGGCTGGAGACGCCCTCCTCAATATGCTGCATTCGGATGATTGTCTTGTTTGATTTTGAGCAAGACGACAAAATGAACAAAAAAAGCGCGGCTAAAGCCATGGCAATTTTTTTCATAATTAAGACTCCTTTTTCTTAAGTTCATGTCCCGGAAAATATTCTCTATGATAATCACGCAATTCGGAATCGCTTACGTGAGTGTAAATCTGCGTCGTGGCCAAATCCGAATGCCCCAGCAAAGCCTGGACGCTTCTCAAATCCGCTCCGCCGCTCAACAAATGAGTGGCAAAAGAATGTCGCAAAGTGTGAACCTTGCAGTCAATGCCGGTCAGGGCTTCAAGCTCCTTAAAGCGTTTCCAAACGCCCTTGCGGGAAATCGGCTCGCCCTTGTAATTTACAAAAACGGTCGGAACTATTTTTTTTCCAACCAAACGCGGCCTGACCTCAAGCAAATATTTTTCAAGCCATTTTTTCGCCGCGTCGCCAAACGGAACGATTCTCTCTTTGTCGCCCTTTCCTCGGACAAGCAAAAGCCTTTCGTTCAAATGAAGGTTTCCAACTTGAAGGGTCGCCGCCTCGCTTATTCTAAGGCCGCAGGAATAAATCAGCTCAAACATGGCCCTGTCCCGCGCGCCCAAATCGTCATCCACGTCTATCGAATCCAACAATGAATCGACTTGTTCCACGCTCAAAACCCTAGGCAAAGAGCGGCGGGCCTTGGGCCTGTCAAGGACAAGAGCTTCGTTTTGCGTCCAGACATTTTCCAACACCAAAAAGGCTCCAAGGGCGCGCAAGGCGCTTATGTCTTTGGCAAGCGTAAGCTCGGAGCAACCGTCAGTCTTTCTGCTGGACAAGTAGTACAACAGAGTCTTGACGGTCACTTCTTTCAAATCTATATTTTGACGCTCCAGATAGCCCAAAAATTCCTTGGCCGCCGTTTTGTACGTTTGGGCCGTCAATTCAGAGCGGCCGTCAACCATAATCAAATTGGCGTAGAATTTTTTCAGCGCTTCATCTGAAGTCATCGTCAAAACCTAAAACTAACGCAAATTAATTTCGCGGCTCAAGCCCCTATTTCTCCAACAGGCCGGCTGGGAAAGGTCGTCTCCGCCGGCGTATCCGGCAGGCGGCTCGACGGCTGACCGGCCGGGACGAGAAGCGTAAGAGGCGGCCAAATCTTTTCCCAAAGTTCCGCCCTCGGCTTTCTCCCCTGACTCCTCAACAGGCTCGCCCGAAAGGTCTTCCTGCTCTTCATACAAAGAGTCCTTTCTTTGTCGGCTAAAATTTCCGTGCATCAAGCTGTCAAATTCGCCATAGTCCAAAAGGTTGTCGTTGTCGGACTTCTTCAACTCCTCTTCGCGAACGCTCTTGACCGCGGCAGCGTTTGAGCTCTTTGCGAATCCTGTTGCGATTACTGTGACGCTCAAATCGTCTTCCGCCATTGTCGGGTCAACGACATTGCCCCAGAAAACGCGGCTGTTGGGGTCGGCGGAGGCGGTGATGATTTTCGCCATCTCTTCCGTTTCGCACAAAGAGACGTTTCCGCAAGAAGAAACGTTGATCAAAATATTCTTCGCGCCGTCAATGTTCATGTCCTCAAGCAAAGGATTGTTGACGGCCCTTGTGGCGGCGTCAACGGCTCGGTTTTCGCCGTTTCCAACGCCAACGCCAAGCAAGGCGTCGCCCTGCCCCTTCATGGCGGCGGTTACGTCGGCAAAGTCCGTGTTAACTTCGCCGGGCATCGTTATGATGCGCGAAATGCCTTCAACACCGTGGCGCAAGACGTCGTCGGCAACCAAGAAGGCTTGGGTTACGGGCGCTTTCTTGTCTATGATTTTCAAAAGCTGCTGGTTGGGAATTACAATCAACGAGTCAACTTCCTTGTGAAGCTTTTCAATTCCAGCCTTGGCTACGCTCATGCGGATTGCGCCCTCAAAGTCAAAAGGCGTGGTTACTACGCCGACAGTCAAGGCGCCCATTTCGCGCGCGATTCTGGCGACCACAGGAGCGGAACCAGTTCCAGTGCCGCCGCCCATTCCGGCAGTGACAAAAACCATGTTGGCGCCGGCCAAGATGTTCTTGATGTTTTCCTTGTCCTCTTCCGCGGCCTGCTCGCCAACTTCAGGATTGGCGCCGGCTCCCAAACCGCCGGTGACCTTTTGGCCGATGGCCACTTTTGTCTCCGCGCGCGAAGAGTTGAGCGCCTGCAAGTCCGTGTTGATTACGATAAAATCAACGTTTGGAATCTTGGCGTCAATCATGCGGTTTACGGCGTTAGATCCGCCGCCGCCGCAGCCAACAACCTTAATTTTCGTCGGATTTGGCGTCAAGAGCAGCTTGCCCTCGTTGTCCACCACTGAATGGTTCATCATTTTTTTATTCCTCCCACTGTATATATCTACAAATTAAAAAAATGCCTTTTTAAGTTTTTGCAAGATTCCCTCGCCGGAACCGGAGCGCTTTTTATGCTTTGGATTTTTAGCGGCTTGAAGGACAGCGTCCCTTTGTGAAATCACCAAGCCAATCGCCGTGGCCCATTCGGGCTTTCGGTAATCCTCCTCAATGCCGCCCAAGCTTTCAGGAATTCCCAAACGGACGGCCGTGGTTCCAAACACGTTCATAGCAAGCTCAAGGACGCCTTCCATCTGCGCTCCGCCGCCGGTCAAAATAATGTTTCCGCTAAGGCGGGTCAAGTCGGTCTTGCGCACAATCTCGCTTCTGACGGTCATAAAAATTTCTTCCATTCGAGGCTGAATGATGTCGCAAATCTCAACCTGGCTTGTCATCTCCGGCGGACGTCCGCCGACGCCTTGAATGGCGACTTCATGCGGATTGTCCAAAATGTCCCTGAAGCAGCAGCCGTCCTTAATCTTTATTTCCTCGGCGGCGGCTGGCGGAATGCCTTTTACAATCGCGATGTCGTTGGTGACGTAATAGCCGCAGTTCTTCAGAGAAAAACTGGTTAAAGGAGCGCCGTTATGCAAAACCAAAACGTCGGTCGTCCCCGCGCCCAAGTCAATCAAAATTGAGCCAAGCTCCATCTCGTCTTGGTGAACCACAGCCTGCGCCGCGGCAAGCGTCTTTTGCATTATGCGGTCAAGGTCGTAGCCGGCGCGGTTGACGCAATCGCGGACATTTTGAATCGCGGTCCTTGAAGCGGTGACAATATGGATTTCCGTCTCCAGACGGACTCCCATCATGTTAATGGGATCCTTAATTCCGCCAACTTGGTCAACGGTATAGCTTTTAGGAATTACATGCAATATTTCTTTGTCCGGCGCAATTGGAACGCTGCGGGCGTTTTCAATGACGCGCTCAACGTCGGCCCTTGCAATCTCTCCGTTGGCCTTTCCGCGCTTTGAGACGGCGGCTTGTCCGCGGGAGTTAAGGCATTCAATCTGCGGCCCGCCAATCGCCGCGACGCATGAAGACACCTCAAAGCCGGCGTTTTGCTCGGCGCTGTCCACGGCGTCCTTGATTATCGCGCCCGCGGCTTCAAGATTTACGATGGCGCCGTTCCTCAACCCTTGAGACTTTTTATTGCTAAGGCCTATAATTTCAATTCCGCCGTCGCTTGTCACTTCTCCAATCGCGACTCTTACGGAACTGGTTCCGACGTCCAGGCCTACAATTATATCACTCAACATTTCCTCCATGTGGCGTTCTGTAAGAAACCGAGCCATAGCGCAAGTCAATTTCCGTGGCGTTAGGCTCAATGGAATTTACAACTTCCAACACTACCATCATATACTGAAGCGCCTCTTCATTCAAGGCTCTGTCGGTCAAAACTCGCGCCCTGGAATTTACGGGAATTATCATCAATTCGTAATTTCCGTACTTCTTGGGCAGCACGCAAATCTCCGAAACCGCGGCAAAGTACTTTTGCGGCAGCGCGCGGATTCTGTCAATCTGCTCAATCAACATTCTGTATTTTGCGGGAATCCTCATTCCGCCGGACAAAAACTCCACAGGTATTCCGGAGACAATCGGAATAGTGTTGTCAAAGCTCATGTTGGGACACTCGTACAAAACGCAATTTTTGTCAATTTGAACGGGAACCGTTTTTCCGCCGTCGTTTACAAAAGTCATGGCGACGCATTCGCGCTCCTTAACCTTAACCGCAATTTTGTCTGGAAAATGCTTTTCAATTTCAACGGACTCGATTCCGCTCACAGCCGAAAGCTTGGCCGCCAAAGCCGCGGTGTCAAAGCTAAAATAGTTTCCGACGCGCAAGCCCAAAACTTCGTCCATCAAATACTCGGCGCTGTAATTGTTCAAGCCGCTAAAGACGACGCGCGGCGTCTTGGCGCTGGGAAGCGCGAATTTATAAAGAATAAATTCCATCGCCAAAAGCGCGCACAAAACGCCAAGGACGATTTTCATTCCGCGATAAAATTTCTCGTCCCGTTTTTCGTCAGGCTTCTTGTTAATTATAAACTGGTCAAATTCGCTTGCCACGCTATAATCGCTCATAAACTCCCGCCTCGTTCAACACTTCTAATTTATCGTCATAACTATCTTCGTTAAAATAATCTTCCGCGTAGTCAACGTCGCCTCTGGCGGCGTTAATCATAAAGCCGCACATGCACAAAGTCACAATCATCGACGAACCGCCCGCGCTAAAAAACGGAAGCGGAATTCCTGTGGACGGAATCGCTCCGCAAACAACCGCCACATTGGCCAATGACTGGAAAAATATGGACGCCATGCAGCCAAAAGTTCCGATGGCGCCAAATCTGTCCGGCGTCATGAACGAACATTTAAAGCCCCTGTAAGCGAACACGCACAAAACTATAAAATAAAGCGCCACGCCTACAAAGCCCATCGCCTCCGTCCAGCCGGCAAAGATGTAGTCGGCCTGCACTTCGGGAATGCTGTTAAGCTTTGTCAAGCCGTTTCCGATTCCCTGCCCCCAAAAGCCGCCGGCGCCAATCGCCCTAAGGGAAGCGTTTGTCTGATAGTTGACGCCTTGGCTGAACTGCTCGGGATGCAAATAACCGGCTATTCGCTCCATTCGGTACGGCTCCCAAACAATCATCATCGCCAAGGCCGGCAATCCGATGACCGCCATCGGAAGCAACCAAAGAGTTTTTATTCCGCTGATGAAGAACAAAAGCAGGCAAACCAAGAACAAAAACATTCCGGTTGAAAAATCTTTTTCGGCAAAAATCAAAATCACAAAAAGGCACATCACCATGACCGCGGGGAACACGGAGCGCTCCTCAAGGTCCTTTTCCTTTTGGTACTTGTCAAAGAAGTTGGCCAAATAAAGAATGACAACAAACTTTGCCAACTCCGACGGCTGGAACCTAAAGAACGGCAGCTTCACCCAGCGCTTGGCGCCGTTCCTTTCCTCGTTGAAGGCAGGAATGAAAGTGGCCAGCAAAAGGACCACGCACACAAGCATAAGCAAAGGAAGAATTTTCCTTATCTTGGGAAGCGGCGCGAACGCGAAGAACAAAAGTCCGCCAAGGCCCATCGCGCTGGCAAAGAACTGCCGCTTAACCAACAAAAGCTCGTCGCCAAAAACTTTTCCGCAATAAGCGGACGAGCAAACAAAAAGCGTTCCAACGCCGATTCCCCACATCAAGATGATGGAGACAATCAAGCCCGCGTCGCTTTTTTTGTATTGAGAAATTGGCTTGTCAGGATAAAAAGTATAGCCGCCCATTTTAAGCTGACAAAATCTCCTTGTCGCTAAGTTTTTTTGCAATCAAGTCAAAGTTCATTGAATGCGAGGCCTTGAGCAAAATAAAGTCGTCGTCCCTCGCGTAATCCAAAATAAAAGCGCTCACCTCATCGACGTCCGCCGCAGAAAAATATCGGACATTTGAAAAGCCGGAAAGCTTCGCGGCCTTGGCGCCGTTTTCCATCTCCGGCCCGATGAACACAATCAAGTTTGGATTGCACAAAGTCGCCAACGCTCCAATCCTTGAATGCTCTTCCGCCGACTTTGTTCCAAGCTCCTTCATGTCGCCCAATACAAAAATCATCCGTCCCTTGATTTCAAGTGAGCCGCAAAGATTTATGGCTTTCTCCATTGAATCTGGATTTGCGTTGTAGCAATCATACATCAACATAATTTTTTTACTCTCTCCCTTGGAATCCTTTTTTGTATTTATCGCAACGGCGTTGCTTCTGCCGTTAAGGCCCTTAACAGACTCAAGGCCCGCGCAAATTTGTTTGGCGTCAAGGCCCAAAGTTTTGGCGCAAGCGATGCAAGCGAGCGCGTTGGTGTAATTGTAGATGCCCGGCAAAGGCAACCGAGCCTCCGTTCCGTCAACCGTAAAGCGTGTTCCCTCAAGGCCGTCGTTGCTGATAAAATTTACGCCGCTTTCGCTTTCAGGAATTTCCTTGCCAAAACGGACGACCTTTCCCTTCACGCCTTCCGAAATAAAATTAGCGAAGTCGTCTTCGTCGGGAACAAAGGCCGCGCCGCTTTCCGTTATATAATTAAAAATCTTTCTTTTTTCTTTCGCGATGTTCTCGCGGCTTCCAAGAATGCCGATGTGCGCGGTTCCGATGTTTGTGACAATCGCGTAATTCGGCGCCAAGACGCGGGCAATCTCGCCAATCTCGTTTTCCCGGTTCATTCCCATCTCAAAAACGCCAACCTCATGCTCGGGCCTAATCTTAAAGACGCTCAAAGGCAATCCGGTTTCTGAATTGAAATTTCCTTCGGTGGCGACCACATTGTATTTTTGGCGCAAGAGCGCGGCCAAGATTTCTTTTGTAGTCGTCTTTCCGCTTGAACCTGTGATTCCAATTTTTATCAGCTTTGGAAATTTCTGGACATAGGCGCGGGCGGCGTTTTGCAAGGCCGCCATGTTGTTGTCAACCGCGATGAAAGTCCTGTCCAAATTTTCGGAGGCCAGCCCCATAAAATATTTATGGTTGCTTTCATAAACTGATTTTGTGACAAAGATTACGGAAGCGCCCGCGTTGAGCGCTTCGGGAATGTATTTGTGGCCGTCCTGCTTCTCCCCGACAAGGGGAACAAAAAGGCTTCCGGGCTCCACCGTTCTGCTGTCTGTAGTCACGGACGTAAAAGAGAAAGCTCCCTCGGGGCGCGCAAAGCCGATGTATGTGCCGTACACGCTTTCCAAGAGTTCGTTGAAGGTTAATAAACTTTCTTCTTTTTTTCCCACACCCATATTAAATTCAAAAAGGCCGCTTTGTCAGCGGCGCATCTCCACGCGCACAATTTCTTCAGACTCGGCTTTGCGCATGCCGAGCTCCTCTTCCGCAATCTTTCCGATGCGCTCTCCGCTTGAAAGCAAACTTATGTCCGTTATCAAGCGCTTGTTTTCCTCAACCAGCTCAACCTGTTTTTGCTCAAGCGCCTTAATCTCGTCTTGAGCCTTCATATAGCGGTCGGCTTGAATCGCGTTTAGGGCAAAGAGAAGCGGAACCAAAACGGCGCAAAAAATCACCAGAAGCCGTTTCCAAAAATCACGCGCTTTCATTTTCCCGCCGCCTCCAAACCGGCCAGACGCGCCTTGTCCGCGTCCATAATTTTTCTCACAACCCTAAGCTTCGCGCTTCTGGAAGGAGAATTAACTTTAATCTCTTCGTCGCTCGGGCCAAGCGGCTTCCTTGTAAGAAGCTCCGCGCAAGGCCGGCCGCCGCAAACGCATTTTGGGGCGTTGGGCGGACAAACGCACTCTTTTCCCAAGTTGCGGAAAAAGTTCTTCACAATCCTGTCCTCAAGGGAATGGAAAGTGATGACGCCCATTTTTCCGCCGACGGCCAAGTCGTTGAAGGCGTCAAAAAGCGCCCTAGGCAAATGCCCCAACTCGTCGTTGACCGCAATCCGCAAGGCCTGAAAAGTCCTTGTCGCCGGATGAATCTTTTCGCGCGCGTATCGGCTTCCGACCGCGTCCGAAATAATTTGCGCGAGCGCGGCGCTCGACTCAATCCTGGCCGACGCCCTTGCCAAAACGATTGCCGCCGCGATTTTTCGGCTAAACTTTTCTTCGCCGTAAAGGTAAATCAAGTCGGCCAAGTCGCGCTCGTTCAAATCGTTCACAATGTCGGCCGCGCTCCTGCCCTTGGACGGATCGATTCTCATGTCCAAAGGTTCGTCGTTTCTAAACGAAAAGCCGCGGCCGGACAATTCGTAATGAAAAATCGAAATGCCCAAGTCAAACAAAATCAAGTTTGGCCTAGGCAAGTCTTGCGGATAGTTTGAGTAAAAATCGTTGAACCACCCGTTGTAAAAAGACATCCTGTCGCCAAAGACAGAAAGCCTTTCCCTCGCGCGGGCCTGAATCGCCTTGTCGGCGTCAAGTCCGCAAATTTTCAAGCCCGGATACATTTTCAAAAACGCTTCGCTATGCCCGCCTTCCCCTAAAGTCGAGTCAATCATAAAAGCGTTTTCTTCATACGGCTCTCCGCGCGGCGAAAGTTCCTCCAAACATTCAGCCAAGAGAACCGGCGTATGCACCGGCGTCATTTTTCCCATCCTTTATATCAAGCCCGATGGCTAGTCGTCAAAACACAATCGCGCCAAGCTCCTCGGCCGCGCTGTCAATGGAAGCGGAATTCGCCTCCAAATACTCTTCGTAGCTCTTGGCGTCCCAAAGCTCCAAATACTTGTCCACGCCCAAAAGCACGCAATCCTTTGTAAGCCCGGCGCTCTCGCGCAAGGTCTGGCCAATCGAAAGACGGCCGCTCTTGTCAATCTCAACGTCCGTCGCCGGAGAAATCAAGTGCCTCAAAACGGAACGGTGCTGCGGATTGAAGGGGGACGCCTTCGCCATCACTGAAGAGCTGATTTTTTCCCATTCGTCGGGAGTAAAAAGCCAAAGGCATTTGTCAAAGCCGCGGGTGACAACAAGGGAAGCGCAGTCCAACGCGGCCTTTACCTTGGCCGGAAGAGAGATTCTTCCTTTTTCATCCAATGTTGTCGAATACTCGCCTGTCAACAAATTCATGCCACAAACTTCCACTTTTTACCACAAAAATCCACTTTATGACTATTTTAACCCAAAATTTGATAATGTCAACTAAAAAAAGCGCCGATAATGTAAAAAAAGAGAAAAAAATTCTAAAAACACCAAACAATTTGTATAGTTTTATATGATAAACACGCTCAACGAAAGCCAGCTCCACAAGGCTCTAAAGACATTTTACGCGGTCCAATTTTCGGCGCAGGAAGAGGTCAAAGCGGGGCGTTGGATATGCGACTTGGTCCGTCCCGACGGCGGCGTCATTGAAATTCAAAACAAAAACGTCAGCTCGCTAAAGGAAAAAATCAAAGGGCTTTTGGCGGAAAAGCGAAAGGTCACCGTAGTCCATCCAATCATAAGGCAAAAAACAATCAAAACTTTTTCAAAAGACGGCAAAGAGCTTTCAAGCCGAAAAAGCCCCAAAAAGGAATGCCTTCACTCCACCCTGCGCGAATACACCGGCCTAAACGAATTTTTGCTCGACAAAAACTTCACGCTGCTCTGCCCCGAAATCACGGTGGAAGAGCGGCGCGTCCAAAGCGACACTCCCCAGCAGTCCAAAAACGGCCGCAGGCGCTTTAAGAAGGCATGGCAAAAAACCGACAAGGCCCTGTTGACGATAGGAGCTTCCATTAAATTATGCGGAAAAAATGATTGGCTGGGCTTGCTGCCAAAAACGATTTTGGCCGCGGCAAAGAAAGGAGAGGCCTTTTGCGCCGCCACAGTCAAGCAAGCGTTTATTGACGAAGAAAAAAAAGAGGCCGCTCCCCACGCAAACATCCTTCTATGGATATTGCGCAAGGCCGGCCTAATTGAACGCATCCCTCACGAGGGCCGCAGCTATTACTACCAGTTGTCAACCATGTCGTCTTCGTCGCGGTTTTCCATGTCGTAAAGGTCGGTCACGGCGCGAAGGTCGTCAAAGTAAACAAAGTATGTTCCGCGCGCCAGCATGGGGTTGCAGTCGATTCTAAAGCCGCGGATTCTAAGTCCAGGGCGGTCTCCATGATAGGCGCTGGACTGGACGATTCCGTGCTCTCCGTCCTCTGACGGCGGAACGGCCGTAGAAAGGCGCTTCCATCCGCTGAAACCAAGGTTTCCAAGATAGAGCTCAAAGTCATGTCCAAAGTAGTCCTGGACCAAGAGATAAATGTCGTGGTTTTGGTTGCGGCCGGCAATCCAAACGCTTACGGTCTTTGTGATTCCTTCAATCGGAATCGGGCGGACGGCAGTGATGTAGATTGAGTTGATTCCTCGGCGGAAGAACTGGATTTTGCAGCCCAAAGCGTGGGTGTCAACCTGCTCCTCTTCGCCGGGAAGAGGCTGCTTGGCGGCCGGGCTTCCTTCAAACAAGCGAAGGTTGGCCAAACCGGCGTCAGGAGAAATATGGATGTTCCAAGAGCCGTCGCGCTCAAACTTGTCCAAAGAAACTTCGCGCAAGGCCGAAGCGGCTGAATCGGCTCCAACATTGTTGGGGTTAGGATCGGCCAAGCTTGAATTTCCCTGGCTGTCGGCCTGGGCAAAAGCTACGGCGGCTGTCAATACAAGGGCGAATGTGGTGATAACTATTTTTTTCATCTTTCATCTCCTGAAGAAGAGCCTGTCGACGGTTCGGTGGCGCCGTCGCCAAAGTCAGAGTCCTGCAACTCGTAACCGTCGAAAATGTTGGAAAGCGTGTATGTGGTGTACTTGAGGTCGTCAAAGTAAACCATGAAGTCGTCGACATATTCGGCGGGATCAGTCGTGACGCGGAAGCCTACAAAAGTCATCTTGGCCGGACCTGAGCGCAAGCGCGAGTGCTGGCGGATGTGGCCGGGCACCTTTACGATGACGTTGCGCCAGCCGTCAAAGGCCAAGTTTCCGGCGGGAAGGATGTGGACGGTTCCGTCCGCGTCGCGCACGAGCATGTCCAAGAAATACAAGTAGTGGGCGCCCCAAACCCAGAAGTCAAAGTGGGTGACGGTTCCTTCAAGAGGAATCTCGAAGGGCTTGTCGTCCTTTGTGGGATAAAGCTCAAACCAGTTGTCTCCCTTGCGGTTGAACTTGGTCTTGAGTCCCAAAACGGTGGGCTTGTCCTCTTCCGTGCGAAGGACGCGCAAAGAGTTGGGGATGGCCTCGAAAGTCTGCTTGATCGGGTAGCCTTCCGCAACGAAGCGGCTGGCCTGAACGGCCCAATCCCAGCTGGTCTTGACCCACTTTCCGTGTTCCCACATTGGCAAGTCCTGGCTGCCAATCTTGTCAAAATTATCGATAGTTATTGTCACTACGCTTTTAGTGTTCGGCTGGGCGAAAGCCGCAGAGCCGAAGGCCAAAAGGAGAGACAGACTTGCAAGGACAAATAAGCCTTTTTTCATTCAGAACTCCTTGTTTTACTTATCGGAATTTTTATTCTCAATAATAATTATGATATTATAACGCAATTCATACATTTTTGTCAAACGAAATTTAAATCTTTTTGCAGATATATCGGGCGGGCTCAATTTTTTTTGCAAAAATATGAAAAAAATGTTATAATATACGCCTAAAACTGATTATCAAGGACGAATTATGAAAAAAACAGTTTTCACCATTTTGCTTCTTGCCCTTTTTTGCGGAACGTCGCCCGGCGCCCAAATTCCAAGGGTTAAAAAACAGCTTCCTTTCAGCAAGGGAATCAACCTTCCCGTTTGGATGGAATACGGCAGGTTCAACTCGCTTTTATATGGAAAGAAAGACTTTGAGAACATAAAAAGCCTTGGCGTTGAGGCGGTCCGCGTTCCGGTTTGGTTTGACGCTTGGATTGACGACGCCGCCGAATGCTCCGTCTCGCCGGACTGCTTTTCGCTTTTGGACATGGCGCTGGATTGGTGCGAAAGCCTGCAAATCTTCCTTATAATTGACTTCCACAACGACTGTTCAGGCGGCTCAAAGACAAACCCCAAAATCGAAAGGACGCTTCTAAAAGTCTGGCAGCAAGTCGCGGCCCGCTACAAGGACCGGGGAAAATACGTAATCTACGAAGTCATGAACGAGCCCCACTTTTCAAGCGGAAACCTTCAAGCCGACTTGGCGAAATGGGGAAAAATTCAGGGCAACGTAATCGACGCGATACGGAGCGTTGACAAAAGCCATTACATCATCGTGGGCGGCGGCGACTGGGATTCGCCCGACTCGATGCTCAAGCTTCCGGAATACAAGGACGAGTTGTTGATTTACAACTTCCATGACTACTCGCCCTTTTTGTTCACCCACCAGGGCGCCTCGTGGACTTTTTCAAAGCGCATAAAAAAAGTTCCGTTCCCCTACGACAAGGAAAAAATGCCGCCCCTTCCCTCCAACCCGACGGCGGCCGAAAAATGGGAATACAGCAACTACGAGCGCAACTCCTCCGAAAAGGAGCTTGTGGCGCGCTTGGACAAGGCCGTGGAATTTGCCAACAAAAGAAACGCGGCCCTCATGTGCAACGAATTTGGCGTCTTGATGACATACGCCGCCCCCGTCGAGCGAGCCAACTGGTACAAGATGAAATGCAAATGGATGGACGAAAGGAACATCGTCCGCCTAAGCTGGGACTACACCCAGGAATTCGGCCTCTTTAAATCCCCGGACGCCTCCCGCTTTCCAGAAGACTTGAATCCCCTTATCATTCAGGCGATGGGCTACAAGATGCCGGAGGCGGCAAACAGCGAAAGTTGGTACAGCCGCGCCAAAAAAAGCGGCGACTGGACCATCTACAAAGACGGCCGCGCGGACAACATTCGCATTCAATCTTACAGCAAAAACGGCTCGCTTGTCGCCTCGGAGCCAGGCTCAAGCGAAAAATTCATAACGCTCACGGACCTGCCCGAGTATTCGGAATTGCTTTTCAACTTTAAGGAAGCCTGCGACTTCACAAGCCTGAAGGACCAGGGCGCGAAATTGGAATTCTACGTAAAGAGCAAGGACAAGAACTTTGACTTGACGGTTTACTTTAGGGACATGGCCTCAAAAACATTCCCTTGGAGGGCGTCGATTCTTGTAGGAACGGACAAAGCCAAGCCCGACGGATACTGGCATAAAGTTTCCATTCCGCTAAAAAGCCTGAACGACGTAGGCGGCTGGACGGAAGAGACCGGCTGGAAAATTTCCGAAGGAAAATTCTCGTGGTCCTTGATTGACGCCTTGGTCATCCAAAACAACAAGCACCACTCAAAGGAAGGCTATTCAATCAAGGACATAAAAATCGCTTACTAGGAACGGTCAAGGCGCGCTTCGCTCAAGGCCTTGACTCGTTCCTTTTGCGGCGCGAATAAAATTATCGCGCCGCAATACGAGCGGTCAAAGCCGCCGCGCTTGCGCGAAATCCGCTCGATTGCCAGCGCTCTGAAAGAGCGCGATTGGATAAATTTCCATAAGCAAAACGGAGCGAAGCGACGTAAACAACCGTTAAGGTCTTGCAATAAAAATTTACGAGCGGCTTTTTCCAAGATAGGCTTCGCGGACGCGCTCGTTGGTCAAAAGGGACTCGCCGCTTCCGCTAAGGGTGATGTCGCCGGTTTCAAGAACATAGGCCATGTCGGCGGCCTTTAGCGCCATGTTGGCGTTCTGCTCGATGAGCAAAATCGTCACGCCCTTCTTGTTGATTTCTTCGACAATCGAAAATATTTGCTGCACGATCAAGGGGGCGAGTCCCAGCGAGGGCTCGTCCATCATTATGAGGCGGGGTCGGCTCATAAGGGCGCGGCCCACTGCCAGCATTTGCTGCTCGCCGCCGCTGAGGGTTCCGGCGAACTGCCAGGAGCGCTCCTTAAGGCGCGGAAAAAGCTCGTAAACCCATTCAAGGTCCTTTGCTATCTCTTCCTTGTCGTTCCTAAGATACGCGCCGATTTTTAGGTTCTCCGCGACGGTAAGGTCTGTGAACACGCGGCGGCCTTCCGGAACGAGCGCGATTCCCTTTTTGCAAATCTTGTCGATGGAAAGGCCAAGAATTTCCTCTCCTTCAAACTTTATCGAGCCGGACTGCGCGCGGACAAGGCCGCTTATCGTTCGCAAGAGAGTGGACTTTCCCGCGCCGTTGGCTCCGATAAGGGAGACGATTTTTTTGTCGGCCACTTCCATGTTGATTCCGCGCAGGGCCTTGATTCCGCCGTAAGAAACGTGCAAGTCTTTGATTTCAAGCATTTTTGTCCTCCCCAAGGTAGGCCGAAATTACGACCGGGTCGTTTTGGACTTGCGCGGGCGTTCCCTTGGAAATAAGCGCGCCAAAGTTGAGGACGTAAATTCTGTCGGAAATGTTCATGACCAAGTCCATGTGGTGCTCGATCATAAAGACCGTGAGCCTAAAGTCGTCGCGGATTTGCTGGATGAAGTCGGTCAATTCCAAGGTTTCCTGCGGGTTCATTCCGGCGGCGGGCTCGTCAAGCAAGAGGAGCTGCGGCTTTGTGGCGAGGGCGCGCGCTATTTCCAAGCGGCGCTGCTGGCCGTACGGCAATGAGGCGCACAATTCGTTCCGCACGTCGTAAAGTCCGAATATGTTGAGGAGCTCCGACACTTCCTCGCGCTGGCGCCTTTCTTCCGCGCGGTTAAGGCGGAAGGTTGCCGTCAAAAAGTTTGACGTGCGGCGGCAGTGCTTGGCGATGAGGATGTTGTCAAAGACGCTCTGGCTTTTCCACAAGCGGATGTTTTGGAAAGTGCGCGCGATTCCAAGCTTGGTTATTTTGTCGGGAGTGGGCTCGATCACCTTTGAGTACTTGCCCCGCTCCGTTCCCGCGTAAAGCTTTTTCATCTTTCCGCGCGGATAGTTTTCTACAATCTCTTCGCCGTTAAAATAGACCGCGCCGTTTGTCGGAGCGTAAACCCCCGTCACGACGTTGAAGGCCGTCGTCTTTCCGGCGCCGTTTGGGCCTATGAGGGAAACGATTTCGTTTTTGTTAATTTCAAGCGAAAGGGAGTTTACGGCCACTACGCCGCCAAACTGCATCGTTATGTCGCTGAGGCGCAGGACGTTTGTCGCGTTAGAAGAAAGCTCGCTCATTTTGCGCCTCCTTTTTTGGCGGCCTTGGCGGAACGGCGGCCGATGAATTTGCGCGCGGCCTTCTTGATTCCCGCGATTGAAAATTCGCTCTCGCCCATGATTCCGCGCTGCCAGAAAATTACGATGAGCATGATGACGATGGCAAACACGACCTTTCTAAAGCCGGGGCGCAGCAAGGGAACGCGGAAGTCGCCAATCATCAAGTTGTTGTTGTCCAAAAAGCGCAGCCACCATTCCGAGCAGGCGATGAAAAGCATCGAAGAAATTACGCTTCCGCTCACGGAACCAATTCCGCCGATTACGACGATGAGCAAAATCTCGTAGGTCATCGCAGACTTGAATTGGTTGGCCTGGATTGTCGTTTGGAACATGGCCAAAAGCGCTCCGGAAATTCCCGCAAAGAATGAGGAAATCGTAAAGGCCAGCCGCTTGTGGCTTGCCAAATTGATTCCCATCGCCTCGGCGGCAACCTCGTCGTCGCGAATCGCCTTAAAGGCGCGGCCGTAAGTTGAGTTTATCAAAAGAACTATCAGCGCTATGCAGATTCCCGACACAAAGAAGGGAAAGAGCGTCGAGCGGAAGACAGGATACTTTCGCAAAAGATTTGAGCCGTTTGTGATGACTCCCAATTTGTCCCACTGGAAAAGGGCGCGCATGATTTCGGCAAAGCCAAGGGTGGCGATGGCCAAGTAGTCGCTCTTTAAATGGAGGACAGGAAGGCCGATTAAAAAGGCGAAGAAGGCCGCCACAAGGCCGGCAAGCAAAAGCGCGGCGAATACCGGAAAGGCAAACTGAATCAAGCCGCCGTCAAAGTATTGGTAGACCGCCGGGCGCAAGGCCACTGGAATCGTAAAGACCGCGTAAGTGTAGGCGCCAATCATCATGAAGCCGGCCTGCCCCAAAGAAAAAAGGCCGGTGAAGCCGTTAAGCAAATTCATCGAGACGGCGACAAGAGCGTAAATCGCGCCCTTCTTTAGCACCGTGAAAAGCATCGACGTTCTTGGAAGAATTTGTTCCAAGACAAAGACCAAAACAAAGACAAAGGCCAAGAGGCCGGCGGAAAGCATCCAGTCGCGGACGTTTTCTTTTTTTAAGTTGACGTTTAAATTTTTCATGCCTCACACCTTGTCCGTGGACTTTTCGCCAAAGATTCCCGTTGGCATGAACATCAAGACGAATATCAGCAAAACGAAAGTGAAGGCGTCGCTGAAAGTCGTCCAGCCCAAGCCCTTTATGATGTTTTCGCAAATGCCGATGACAAAGGCTCCGATAACCGCGCCCGGAATCGAGCCGATTCCGCCAAAGACGGCGGCGACAAAAGCCTTAAGGCCGGGCATCGCTCCGACAGTCGGAGTGACGCCAGTGTAGTTGGAAAAGAACAAAAGGCTTCCGACCGCGGCCAAGAAAGTTCCGATAATGAACGTGGTGGAAATCACGGCGTCCAATTTTATTCCCATCAGCTGGGCGGTTTCAAAGTCGCGCGACACGGCCCGCATCGCCATTCCGATTTTTGTGTGGCGAATCAAAAGGACAAGGGCCACGACAAGCGCGATTGTAAGGAACGGAGTGATTACCGTCACGCGCTTTGTCATCGCCCCGAATATTTCTATTGAGTCGCTTATCCAAGGAATGGGCGGGTAGTATTTAGTGAGGCCTCCTGTAAAGTACAGGGCCAAATTTTGAATCAAGTATGAAACTCCGATAGCGCTAATCATCACCGACATTCTGGGAGCCGTTCGCAGGGGCTTGTAGGCCGCCCGCTCAATGGCAAAGCCGATTAAGACAGTAAGCGCTATCATCAAGGGGATTGAAACGTAAAGAGGCAAAACCGTTGAGGCATAAATCAATATCAAGCCCGCCGCCATGAAGACGTCGCCGTGGGCGAAGTTTATCAGGCGGAGAATGCCGTAGACCATCGTGTAGCCTATGGCGATAAGGGCGTACTGTCCGCCGGTGGAAATGCCGGCGAGAACGTATGGCAGATTGGCGCTAAAGAAATTCATTTTACTTTACGGACTGAATGGCTACGAATTCCCACTGGCCGCTCTTGTTGTTGGCGTGCTTGACATAAGCCACGTCGCGCTTGGCGTCGCCGATGTCGTTGAACTCAATCAAGCCTGTTACTCCGTTGTAGCGAACCTTTGGCAAGGCCTTCTTGATGTCGCTTCCCTTCACGCTTCCGGCAAGCTTAATCGCCTCAAGCGCGACAAAGTAAGCGTCGTAAGCCATTACAGGGTTGGCGGCCACGATGTCGTTTCCGCCGTTGTCGGTCAAGCGGCCGGCGTCGGCGTTGAGCCATTCGCGGAAGTTTGAGACGAATGTGGCGATGTCGGCGTCCTCGGCTCCTTCGGCAAAGAATGTGGTCACGTTGATGTCAACGTTAGTTCCCTTTACGGCGCCCAAGATTACGTTGGAGTCCCAAGTGTCGCCGGCCAAAATCGGGATGCCAAGGTTCTGCGTGTTGGCCTGCTCGATGATGAGCGCGGCGGCTTCGGTGGAAACCGGGGCGCAGAAAACGTCGGCCTTTTGGTTCTTGGCGTTGGTGACGTAAGCGGCAAAGTCGCTCGTTCCTTCGGGGAACGTTTCAAAAACCACCTCGCCGCCGAACTTTTTGAAGGCCTCGGTGAAGTAGTTTGAAAGGCCCACTGAATAGTCGTCGCCAAGCTTGGCCAAAACATAGGCTTTTCTTGCCTTGAACTTGTCAATGGCGAAGTTGGCCAAAACAGTTCCCTGGAAGGGGTCAAGGAAGCAAATGCGGAAATAGTGGTCGTTGCCCAAAGTCACCTGCGGGTTTGTGCAAGTGATTCCGATGGCCGGAATATCGGCGGCGGCGAATGTGTCGCTGGCCGCGATAGAAACGCCGGAGCCGTATGAGCCGAGGACGACGGAAACGCCCTTTGAGACCAATTCGCTGGCGGCGGTGACGGCCTTGTCGTTTGAAGACTCGTTGTCGACGCGAACAAGCTCAACCTTGTATTCCTTGCCGCCAACGTTAACCTTTGGCATAACTTCGTGGGCGTAGATGGCTCCCAAAGTTTCCTGCTTTCCGCCGGCTCCGTTGTCTCCGGAAGCGGGCTCATAGATTCCGATTTTTACGACAGAATCCTTGGATCCGCCGCATGAAGAAAGAGCGAAAAGAGCGCAAGCGCCCATAGCCGCGAGAATGAGTTTTTTCATAATCTCCTCCAAATTTTTGACAACAATTTTAGCGCAAAATTAAAAAAAAGGCAAGAAATTGTTAGTCAACACGAGCGGCGGCGGCCTCGACATCGTCCAGCGTGAACTCGGGGCGGCCGGCTTGGCTTGCAAGGAGCGCGGCCTTGTTTAGGACGCTTTCGATTTTGGCGCAGGAAAAGCCTTCAAAAAGCTGGGCGAGTTTTTGGTCGGAGCAAGAGGCCGCGCGATTTTTGGCCTTGGTGTATTTTTGGACAAGCTGGACTCGCGCGCTCTCGTCCGGGTAAGGAACCTTGAAGCGCGCGTCAAAGCGGCCCGGGCGAATCAAGGCCGGGTCCAGCGCCTGGACAGAGTTTGTGGCCGCGACGACCAAAACGCCCTTTGTCGGCTCAAAGCCGTCAAGCTCGTTCAACAAAGCCGTCACGATTCGCGTGTTTTCAGTCTCGATCGCGCTTCCCGAATAATTGCGCCTTGTTCCGATTCCGTCAAACTCGTCGATGAAAACGATGCAGGGGGCGCGGCGGCGGGCCTTTGCGAACAAAAGCTTTACCTTTAAGGGGCCGATTGCCATGAACATCGACTCAAAGTCGGTGGCCTTGGCCGGAATGAAGTTTACGCTGGCCTCGCCCGCCAAAGCCTTGGCAAAAAGCGTCTTTCCGTTTCCGGGCTCGCCTTCAAGCAAAATGCCTTTTGGAAGGCGGACGCCCTTTTTTTCCCACTCGCGCGGATTTTTCATAATCTGCATGACTTGCGCCATGTCGCGCTTAAGCTGGTCCATTCCAACGACGTCGGAAAATTTGACGCCGGTCTTTTTGACGACCTTAAAGGTGTTGGGCGAGATGAATTTCCTGAAGACGCCGATGATTACGGCCAAAAATATGGCGTAAAAAAGAATGTCCAGCGCGAGCGAAACGAGCTGGGCGGCGGACTTTTCAGTTTGGACGGCGACGTCGTTGCGCAACAAAAACTCTTTTAGCGTCGGAGAATCGGGATTTTGGGTCCTAAATTCCTTTTCTTCCGTCTTAAAATAAATTTCATCCTCGGAAATTTTTGCGGACAAAACTTTTTTGTTTTGAACCAGCTCGTAAAAGCACGAATACGGAAGTTCCTTGGGCTTTTGGACGAGAAAGGAGTCGTAGAAAAAAATTCCGCCCGCCAAAAGAACGGCAAGCGGAATTATGAACTTAAGCTTTAGCTTCATTCAAAAAAAACTGTTCCAAGCCTTAGAAGGCCGCGACGACTTCGCCGTTGGGGAAGGTCTTTGCGATCCAGTCCTTTACCTTTTTGCTCTGCAAGGCCTGAACAAGCGCCTGGACGCGGGGATCCTTTTCGTTGCCCTTCTTCACTACGACGATGTTGACGTAGGGAGAGTCCTTTCCTTCTACGAAAAGTCCGTCTTTGGCGGCTGAAAGGCCGGCGGGAATCGCGTAGTTTCCGTTGATTGTGGCGGCGTCAACGTCGGCCAAAACGCGCGGAAGGCTTGCGGCGTCCGTTTCGACAAACTCAAGCTTTTTGGGGTTTGAAGTCACGTCAAGCGGAGTGGCTGTGATTCCGGCCTTTTTGTCAAGGCTGATGAGTCCGGCCGACTGGAGCAAAAGGAGCGCGCGTCCGCCGTTTGTCGGATCGTTGGGAATGGCGATTTTTGCCTTGGCGGGAATGTCGGCCAAAGCCTTGTGCTTCTTTGAATACAAGGCGAAAGGCTCGATGTGGACTCCGCCGGCGTTTACAAGGTGGTAGCCCTTGTCCTTGTTTGTGGCTTCCATATAGGGAGTGTGCTGGTCAAAGTTGGCGTCAAGCTCGCCTGTTTCAAGCGCGTCGTTCAAGATGACGTAGTCCGTCATCTCGCGGATGTCAAGCTTGTAGCCCTTGGCCTCAACGTCGGCCTTTACCAATTCAAGAAGCTGAACGTGGGGAACCGGAGTCGCGCCGATTACGAGCGGACCGTCTTTCTTGTTCTTTTTGGCGAAAACCGAAGCGGCGGCCAAAAGTACAAACGCTGTCAAAAGAATCTTTTTCATTTTATTACCTCCATTTCCTAGCGGAAAAGTATGTTTTATATATACCGATTTGCGCTTTTATTGTCAAGCGCTTTTAGAAAAAAAACAAATAATTTTTTTTAACGTTACGCCGCTCGCGTTAATGCTGGCAAGACCTAAATTGTTGTTTCGAGCGGGCTCACCGCGTCTTTAAGGCGTTGCCCAGACGCTGCCTAGCGGGACGCCAGCATCTTGCTGGAAATCCGGGTTCCGACAAACTGAATGACTTCGACCAAGACCAAAATCACGATTACTGACCAAAACATCACGTCGGTGCGGAAGCGCTGGTAGCCGTAACGAATCGCAAGGTCGCCCAAGCCGCCGCCGCCAATCGCGCCTGCCATCGCGGAATATCCTATCAAGTTTATGATTGTGAGCGTGATGCCCGCGACGATTGAAGGCATGGCCTCCGGCACGAGCACTTTGAAAATTATCTGCCGGTTGGAGCTGCCCATCGCTCGCGCGGCCTTGACAACCTCGGGGTCAACTTCGTTGAGGGCGCTTTCTATGACGCGGGCCACAAAGGGCGCGGCGGCGATGCTCAGGGGAACGATTGTCGCGACGGTTCCTATGCTGGTTCCCAAAATCAAGCGGGACAAGGGAAAAAGCAAAATCATCAATATGATGAAAGGAAAGGAGCGCAAGACGTTGACGACGCGGCTTATGACCGCGTTGAGCTTTTTCTTTGGAGTGATTCCCGTAGGACCAGTCATGCACAAGAGAATTCCCAAGGGAAAGCCCAGCAAAGTTGAAAAGAGCGTGCTGAACAAAACCATTTCCAAAGTTTGAATCGTGGCTTTTGAAACTAAAATAAAAATCTGCATTTGCCGCTACTCCTCCTCCACAATTACGCCGCGTTCCTTTAGGAAAGCCACGGCCTTTTGCAAGTCGCCTCCGCTGATGTCGGCGCGCAAGACTCCGACCTTCTTGCTTTGGACGTCCTGAATGCCGCCGCCGCGAATGTTGACTTCAACGTCAAACTTTTTTATCAATTCGTTGACTATGGGCTCGTCGGTTTTAGGGCCCTCAAAGCGCAAGACGTAGCAGCCCTTTTTGTCGGACCACTGGACATAGTTGGCCGCCCGGAGGTTTGCCATGAACTCCTTTGTAATGGCGGCCTTGGGCCTTGTGAAAATGTCGGACACGCTTCCCTCTTCCACCACGCGGCCATCGTCCAAAACGCTTACAAGGGAGCAGGCGTCGCGCGCGACTTCCATTTGGTGGGTAATCATCACGACAGTAAGGTTCATCTTTTTTTGAATGTCGCGAATCAATTCCAAAATCGCGCGCGTAGTCTGCGGGTCAAGCGCGCTTGTCGCCTCGTCGCAAAAAAGGATTCCGGGATAGTTTGCGAGCGCGCGGGCAATGGCCACCCGCTGCTTTTGTCCGCCCGACAGGGAGCTGATTTTAGCGTCGCCCCGGCCGGCCAGTCCTACCAATTCCAACAGCTCCTCGACGCGGGACTTGATTTTATCCTTTGGCGTTTTGCAAATCTCCAAGGGATAGGCGATGTTTTGTCCGGCCGTGCGGGAGCTGAACAAGTTGAAGTTTTGGAAAATCATTCCGGCGTGGCGGCGCCGCTCCATCAAGTCATATTTTGAAAGGTTGTCAACGCGCTCGCCGTCATAGTAAACTTCGCCGGAGTCGGGCTTTTCCAAAAGGCTTATAAGGCGGACAAGGGTGGACTTTCCGGCGCCGCTTTTTCCTATGATTCCGTAGATTGTGTTGGAAGGAATTTCAAGGCTGATTCCGTTCACAGCCCGGGAAACTCCTCCGTCGGCAAGACGGTATTCTTTTTTTAGGTCTTTAAGAATTATAGACATGTCGTCTCCTTGCGGCAATCATTCAATTTTTTGCCGCGCCTTCATTTTCAGTTGTCGCTACTTTGCCGTGCCTTCATTTTCAGTTGCCGCTACTTTGCCGCTTGTTCCGCCAAGTAGGCCTCGTAGCCTTTTTGGAAAATTTCCTCCAAGGTGAACTTGGCGTTAATGGTGTCGGGAACGCGGCCGTAAACTTCCTTGTAACATTCGCACTGTTCCCTAAAGGCCTCGTCGCGAAGCCAGGCTATGTTTTCCTTGCGGCTAAGCTCTGCTTTTGGATAAACAGGCTTCAAGGCGTGGATTTCGGCGCGCTTTCTTTTAAAGAAAAGCTTTTCGATTCCGCGCGGCTCCCTCCAAGTGATGAAGAGCGGGATTACAGGAACGTTGTTCAAGGCGGCGGAATGGAAGGCTCCGTCCATAAAGGGCCGGGGCTGCTCGTAATAAGGCCACATGGACTTTTCCGGAAAGAACAAAACCGAGCCGCGCTTTTGGTGGAGGACGTCGTTGACCGCCGCGGTGAATTTTTTCATCGCGCTAAAATTTGCGCTCAAGGGGAAAATGCCGCCGGCGCGCATCACGCCGCCCAAGAAAGTGTTCATGTTGTTGAACTCGGCGACGACGATGTAAAGCTTGTGGCCCCAGCAAAGCCAGCGCGACATTTCGTTGTCAAGGTTGTGGACATGGTTGCAGACAAAGACGCAGTTTTTTATTCCGCGCAAATTCTCCCTGCCGTGGTAGCCGTCGCCAATCAAAAACCAGCAGCCGGGCTTGGCGAAGGCGAAAAAAGAGCTTCTAATCAAGAAAGTCGCAAGCTTCTTAAGGAAGCCCTTTCTCTTGTACTGGAAATTTTCGTCGACCCGCTGCATCAAACGCCAGTCGGGCTCTTGGATTTCGCAATTGTAGTTGCCCTTTTCTTCGGCAATCTTTATGTTCTTTTGCTGCTCCTCGTAAGGAAGCTGCTCGACTCCGGCATACTTCATTTTTTAATTCCTCCCAAGACCTATGACTCCATTCGCTCCACTTGAATCCAGCTTTCCTTGGCCTTCTTTTTGGTCAAAAGCAAGTAGTACGACTCAATGTAAAACTGGGCGTATTGCGCGATGTAAAAGGGGTTTACGCAAATCGCGAACAATTTTTCGCCCAGCGAAATCGTGTACATGGCGCGGTCCTCCCAAAAGGCGATCGCGGTGTAAAAGAAAAGGACTCCGTACAAAATCAAAAGGATTTTGACGGCGCAATGGATTGAAAAGAAAGCTACGGTTTGGAGCGCGAAGAAACTGTAGAGCGCGTCGGCGACGAAAACCAAGGCGCAGACAGCGGTTCCCGCAAAATAAATGTAAAGGGGAATGAACGAAAACAGGTAGTCAAAGCAGCCCCAAAAATTGCCGGTGACGACTTCGGCGCGCTTGGGATCCTCTTCAACGGAGCTCCGGCTTCCGCAAAAGAAATCTTTGACATAGCGCCAGAATTTTTTTGAGACTTCCCTGCCGTACTTCACGCCGACTTGGGCGTAGCCCATAAGCCAGCGGCGGCGGCGGGCGTTGCAGCTTTTTAGGGAAACGCCCTCTTCCGTGTATGTCACCGCGTATTCGTAATAATAGCTTGTCCAATTGTTGAGGAGCGCGTTTACGGTAAGCTCAAAGTCTTCGGTCATCGAACGATAAGGCCAGCCGCCCATTTCCTGGACCAAGTCGCGGCGGACCATGAGGCCGGTTCCGCAAATTGTGTTGGACATGTTGCGCTCGCTTCTAAAGCAGTTGCCCATCTTGTCAAGGAAGGTGTAAGTGAGCGCGTTGCAGTTGACGGCCCAAGAGCGGTACTTTTTTTCGTACAAATAATTTTTTACAAGGCGCTTTCCCAAAATGATTTGCTTGTCCAAAACAAGCGCGTTGTTCATCTCCATCAAAAAATTCGCGTCGACAATGTTGTCCGCGTCAACGATGACAAAGGCGGCGTAACCGTTGGCGGCGTCGCTCAAGAGCTCCTGCAAAATTCCGTCAAGGGCCTGCCCCTTGCAAGTTTGGTTTTCTATCACTTTTGAGTATGTGTTGTTGTAGGACTTGGCAAGCTCAATGTTAGGGTCGTCGCCCTGCGCCACCACTACATAGGTGTCAAAAAAATCCTTGTCGTAGGTTTGGGCGGCAAGGCTGTCAAGCAAGACGCGCAGGCCTTTTTCGTTTTTTGCGGGAACGATGACCGCAAGCCTGTTCTTTTGCGGATTTGAAAAATGCCTCGGAGTTTTTAAACCTGCTATGTAATAACGGATTCGCGGCAAATACAAGACAAAGGAGAGAACGCAAATAAAAACAAAGGCGCTGAACAAAAATTCCGCTTGAAAAGAATTAAGCATTTTTATAGAATAGTTTAATCGCCGCAAAAAGTCAATAACGCGCAAAGAAGCGCAAATTTTGCCGCGGAGGAACAAAAAACATGGAAAAAAAATCGACAATCGCAAAGAAAATTGGAACAGCTATCCTTTTAACAGTTTTGGGCGCCGCCCTTTTCGCCGAGACGGAAGAGGAACTGAAGAAAAGAATACTTTCAACCGCGGACCTTTCGGGGGAGAGCGCGGAGGAACTGATGGCAGCCGACGACGGCGTCGACAAGGGAGCCAATTCCAACGGAGGGCAAAAGCGCCTGCCGTCGGAGTTTCCCCGGGACGTTCCCTACACGCAGGCGGGAATTGACTTTTGCGAGGCCCATTACGGCCATAAAATTTTCAACGAGGAGAAGCGCCGCAAATATTACGACGACAGCGTCGCGGCCGCAAACGCGCTTTCGGATCCTTACGCAAGGCTGATTTCCCTGGCCCGAGCGGACTATTATTACGCGCTTTCCCTAATGGAAACCTTTGACTTGACCACGATTGAAAACATCGACCTTTCCGACTCAAACTCCTCGGAGCCGCTCAACGAAAAGGCGGGCCGCTATTACGACATGGCCATTGAAAAATGCAACGAAGCCCTCAAGATAAGAAAAGGAAGCGACGCCTACTCCACTTTGGCGCAAGCGATTTCGATGAACTGCACGGCAAAGAACGTGTCATACGTTTTGGCCAACGGCCTAAAGGTTCGCGCCAACGCCAAAAAGGCTGTCGCGCTGGACTACTCAAACGGCTTGGGCCAGTTCATGATTATCGCGCAAGACGCCTACGCCCCTTGGCCCTTCTGCAAGCTGCGCTCAAGCCGAAAAGCCTTGATTCGCGTTGTAAACGACAAGTACATTAGAATCGAGCGCTTTGACGCGCAAATGATTTACGCGGCCATAGGCTACACTTTTTACAGGCAAAAAAAATGGGACAAGGCCGTCGAGTGGTACAAAAAGATTTTGGAAATCTATCCGATGAACCTTGCCGCCCGCCAAATGATTAAAAAAAGCCAGGACAGGAAGGCCGGAAAAAAGAACTAGGATTTTCGCGGCCGCGGACAATGAACGTAGGTCCAGCGCGCGACAAAATAGCGGCCTACAAAGCGCGACAAAAAGGCCGCGGCCTTCCACTTGGGCGCCCAAAGCGCGGTCTTTTTTCCGGCGCGGGCGGCCTTAAGGCAATGGGCCACTGTCTTTTGGACGCTCTTCCCTCCCAAAACTTCCTTGCGAGCGCCGTTTGAGGCGACGGCGGCGAATTCAGTGCTGACCGAGCCCGGGCACAAGGCGCAAACCTTTATTCCCCGGTCGGCCACCTCGGCGGCAAGGGACTCGCTAAAGCTTAAGGCGTAGGCCTTTGTGGCCGCGTAAACGCTAAAATTTCCAAGCGGCATAAAGGCGGCAAGGCTTGCCGTGTTGATTAAAAGCGCCCCCTTGTTCATGTAAGGAAGCGCGAGGCCCGCGATTCCCGTAAGAGAGACGCAGTTCAATTCCACCATGTCAAGCTCGGCGTCTAGCGGCGTGTCGGCAAAGGGGCCGTAAGTTCCAAAGCCCGCGTTGTTGACCAAGACGCGGATTTCAAAGCCGCCGTCCTTGCCTTTTTGGTCAATGATTTTTTCGGCGTCCAAAAGCGCCTTAAAGGCCGAAACGCCCGCGCGGCCGGCCAGGTCTATCGCAAAGGAACGGGTCAAGGGAAGCGTCGGGTTTTCTTTATGCGCGGCGTTTTGCGCGGTCTCCACTTCCTTAAGGCGGTCAAGGCGGCGGGCCAAAAGCCAAATCTCGTCGGCGCAGGGCTCCGCTCCCAACTGGCGGGCAAACTCCGCTCCCATTCCGCTTGACGCGCCGGTTACAATCGCGATTCGCTTCATTTTATTGCCTCCCAATAACGATGCTTTTGCCGCTAAAACAATTCCAAAAGCCGCTCGTTGAATTGCGCGGTTTGAACCTTAAGGTCGCGCAAAAAAACGTTGTCGTTTATGCTTCCCAAAACGGCGGTCATCTCGTCCGCGTCGCCGTAAGTCATTTGGCGGAAGGGATCGTCGTAGTCTTTTTTGCGCGAGTAAATCGAGTCGGAATAAATGTCGTTTGAAACCGCCGTGACGTCGGCGATTATGTCCTTGAAAATTTCTTTTGTGAAGTCTTGAATTTTTCGCGAGTAAAGCTCCTCCAAAAGATAAATCGCGTAGCGGGCCTTGTAGTCGCCGTATGACTCTTGGCAAGCGTCGTAGAATTTATGGACGGCTTCCCAGGAGTCTATTTTTTTGGAATTGATTTTGGCGCAAAGCTCGTCCACCTTTTTGGAAGGAATGATTTGGCCGCCGGCGTTGGTCCACTTTGTGTAAAGTTCGATCGCCATGATTTTTTGGATGGCGGAGGCGCTCAATTTTTTTATTTTGTGAACGGAGCAAAATTCCAGCAAAGAGCGGGCGGCAAAGTACTTTACGATTTTTCTGTACTCCTTGTAAGCCTTGACAGGCTTTAGGACAAGCGCGCCGAATTTCTTTTGGCAAAGCTCGTCTTGCAAGACAAAGTCGGCGTTGGGATTTTGGTGCAAAAAGTCTTTGGCCGCCTGCAATTTTTGGGATTCGCCCTTGGCCGCCAAAACGTTTTCAAGGCCGGCGTCCTGCAAATAATTTTTGGTAAGCTCGATTATGCGCGACAAGGCCGGAAGGATTTGCTGCATCGTGTCGGGAGCGAGCGGGTCGGTTTCTATATGCTGGACTTTGACGACCCTCTTGTCGCGCTTTTGGAACTTGTAGCGGTTCCTGGCGATGGCGAACATGTTGAACATGAACCAGTAGGCCGGCATTATTTGAATCGGCTCGTTCTCCCCGCCCGCGGCAATCAGCGAAAAGGGATACGATATGTTGAGCTCGCGCTGGTAAGAGCCCTTGCTGGCCAAAACAAAAGAGGCGAACTTTGAGTTGTGCTTGAAGTCGGAACACAAGCCGGGCCAAAAGCCTCGGCCGGCGATAATCTCTCCGTCGGGGCTGCGGGAATTGTGGTTTGAGCCGATAGTGGCGCCCGCCGCGATGTTGGACTGGCCCATGACTGTTGTGGCAATCAAGAACGAAGAGTTGTGGTGCTGTTCGTGGAAGGGGAATATCAAGTTGTTTAAAAGCTCGCAGCACGACACCGTGGAGTTGTCGCCTAAAATTGAGTTCAAGAGGCGGGCGCCGTACTTTAGCTGGCAATTGCGTCCCAGGACAAAGCGGACGGCGACGGCTTGGTAAAAGACGCGGCAGCCGTAGCCCATGATTCCGTTGACCATCTCGACGCCCTCGCCTATTTGGCTTTCTTCTTGCGCGGACGACAAAACGGTGATGTTCTTTAACTTAAAGGCGCCCTTGATGTAAGCGCAGTCTCCGATTTTGGCGTCCTTTAAAAGCGTCGTGTTTTTTATTACAGTTTCGTTTCCGACAGTTCCGTAAGTGTCGTTCTTTTTTGTGTTGCCCTTTTCGGTAAGCTCGACAAAGCGCTTTAAAAGCTTTTTGTCGCCTCGCTTTCTTGACCACAAGTAGGCGTCGGCAGGAATCATCGACTCAAAGGGAAGAACTTTGCGGCCGTCGTTTTCGTTGGCCACGCCAATCCAGACGCGGACGTCCTCGCTTTCGCCCTGCTTTAAAATTCCGTTTCCAAATTTGGAATGCTTGGTGCAGGACATTTCCTGAACGTTAAAAAGGATGACGCCGTTTCCAAGGCGGTAGTTTTCCAAGTAGGCCACGTTGTGAATCGCGTCGTCGTTTCCGGTGACCACGTCGCGCAGCTTGGAATTGTAGATTCCGCACTCAAGCTCCAAGTCGTGGTACTTGACTTTGGCGTTCCTAAGCTGGCCCAAAACGACAAAGCCCGAAAAGGCCGAGCCGTAAACCAGGTCGGGGTCAAAGGCCTTTTCGCTTACAAGCACGTTGCTCCAGTCGGAGCGGTCTGAGTGGTTTCTGTTCTTTTTTAATATTTCTATTTCCGCCGCTGTGAGGGCGCGGGTGTTTTTAAGGCATTCTTTGGGAAAGGCCAGGGGCGCTGATTTTTTTTTTGCAGGAGTGATTGTTACCATAGTTTTTTATAGTATCACACTTTTCTATTGAAATCAATTAAAAGTTGATTTATTATAGAAGAAATGGAAAAAATCTTTTTAAAAAAATTCTTTTCAAAGACAAGAAGCATTGGCGGAAAAAACCGGCCGTCGCGCCGTTGTTTTTTGACGGCGCTTTTTCTTTTCTTCGCGACCGCTTTCTCTTTTGCCTTGAATCCGCCCGAAAACTTTTCGCAATTTGTCTTGTCAAACGGAATGGCAGTTTTTGTTTGCGAGGATTTTTCCGCGCCGACAGTCAGAATCGAATACAGCGCAAAGGCCGGATTCTCCTGTCAAAGCGCCGCGACGGCGGGCTACGCTCCCCTTTACGCGGAACTTTTTCCAAGAGCGGGCCTTTATTCAAGCGGCGGCTTGGAAGAATGGCTTTTGGACGGCCTTGAAGCCGAATGCGCCGCCGACAGCGCCCGCTACACGATTGAGGCAAGCCCGAACCAAGTTGAGGAAATTTTTAGCGAGTTGAGCCGCTGCGCCTTCGCGCCCATTTTTCAAGACAAGGAGCTGGCCCAAAAATTAAAGGCGGCAAAAGAAAAGGCGGCGCAAAACGCCTTCAGCGCGGAGGGCTTCATAAACAGCGCGATTGACTCGCGCGTCTTTAGCGCCGCCCCTTGGAAACACGACAGCGGCATCTACCCCGCGCTTTTTCAAAAACAAAGCCTCTCCGCCGCCCGCTCAATCTTGGCGGAAATCGCCCGCGCCTGCTACTCTCCGCAAAACTCGGCGCTGTTCATAACGGGAGCCGTGACAAGGCCGCAAGCCCTTTCGTTGGCGGAAAAAACTTTCGGTTCGTTCGCGCCCGGGCCTGTAATGGCAAGCGCCTCGCATGAAAGCCCGGTCGTCCAAAAAGACGTTCCAAAGAAATTTGTTTTATCCGACCCGGAGCTTTCGCCCGACATGGCGCAGGTCGTAACGCAATTCACAAATCTTTCTATGGAAGGCGCGGACGTGGCGGCGGTAATCTTGAACAAGCGCGACTCGTCGCTAAAAACGGCGCTGACAAGCGAGGCCGCCCTTAACATTCGCGGAAGCGATTACATAAACGCCGACGCCGCCCACAAGAACAACTCCAGCCGCTTGATAATACAAAGCCTTTTGGAAAAATCAAAGGCCAACGACTTTGACAAGGCCGAGCTTTTTGAAAAAACTTTGCGGCAAAAAATCGCCGACTTTTCGCAAGAGGAATTTGAGGACGCAAAAGCGTTTCTTTTGCTGGACTTTGAGCTTAACGCCGGAAATCCGCGCGGCTTTATGGAATTGCTCTCTCAATTTTGGGCTGTTGACGGACTGGCAAAAAAATCTTGGGAGCAAAGCGGACAGGCGGGAGACGCTTCCAGCTTGCTTCAACGTTTCTTGGCCCGAACGCAAAGGCTCAAGGACTTGAATTACGACGAGCTTAAATTCTCGCTTGAAAACGAAGAGCCGTTCGCGTTCATTTTGCTGAATTCAAAAAACTTCAAAAGCCTGTCCGCCGCCTTTGAAAAGGCCGGCTGGCAAAGCGTCACCGCAAAGAACGCCTCCTGGCACGCGCAGGAAATGTTCGCCAAAATAAAAGATTCTATCGAAAAAAGCGAAGACAAGGCGGACCAAGAAGAGGCGCCAAAAATCTTTGACCAAAAGTTTTTTGAAAAAAGCCTGCAAAGCGGACGCAGCGCGCTCTTGGAAAACGGAATGCCGTTCCACGCAAAAATAAACGAAGCGACCTCCACAAGCCTTGTAAGCCTTTACATAAAAGGCGGAGAGGCGCAAAACGCGCAAACGGAAACAGGCCTTGAAGCCGTATTGGCAAGCGTTTTGGCGCAAAACGCAAGGAAAGTTTGCGCGGAAAAAATTCAGTCAGGCCAAATGGGCGCATTGGCCACCGTCCGCGCCCAATGCGAAGACGTAAGCGCGCTTGTCTCGATTGAATGCCTTTCCGGTGACGAAGGCGCGGCGCTTGAATCGCTGGCGGAAGCCTTGCTTTTTTCCGAAATCGTTCCGGCGGAAGCCGACCTTTTTTTGTCCAGCAGAAAAAGTTCCCAAATAATAAAAAGCCAAGCGATGCCCCGCCAACTTTATTCCGCGGCAATAAAAACATTTTACAAGTCGCCCTTGTACAAGGCGCTCTACGCTTCAAGCCAGGACATCTTAAAAAATGTCAGCTACAGGGAAATTTTAGAGGAATACGCGAAAATTCTTGACGCGGGCCGCCTTGAAATAATCGCCGCTGGAAATTTTAATTTTGAGGAATTGAGAAAAAAAGCGGACGAAGTCTTTGCCGGCTTAAGCCCGACATGGGAAGAAAAGCCGCTTTTGGCGCAGGCCAAGGGAATTTCAAAGGCTTCCGTAAAAGTAAAAATCAACCACACTTTTTTGACGGACATCAGCGCCGACAAGGCCGGCCCCCGCCCCGCCGTTTTGATTCCGACTACGGAATTCGCGGATCCTGTCCAGTATTGGTTTAGCGCCCCGTCGGAGCAAAACGAGGCGCTAATTTTTGACGCGCTTTTATTGGAGCTTGGAAGGCTTTGCCAAAAAGACTTCGCCGGCTCAAGCCGCCGTCAAAACATGGCCGTACGAATAGAAGAAAAAAATCCATTGGTTTCATTTGGAGCGGTCACAATCTTCA
The DNA here is from genome assembly GCA_946411505.1 of uncultured Treponema sp. Taxonomy (GTDB): domain Bacteria; phylum Spirochaetota; class Spirochaetia; order Treponematales; family Treponemataceae; genus Treponema_D. The sequence goes on from CAMKEG010000001.1 coordinate 646,025, forward strand.
ACGCGCAATACAGCTCGGACGCGGACGCCGCAATCCAAGACGCGCTTTTAAAATTAAAGGAAGAAATTAACGACGGCCGAAGCGTCGAAAGAATCAAAAGCCTTTGGCTGACAAAGGCCTTTGAAGGCGCGGACAAGAACTTGCAAGCGGCGGCGCTTCTTGCAAAAAAGATTGACGAAGCGCGGGTCAAAGGCTTGCAGTTTGACGCAAGCGACGCGCTGGCCAAGGACTACGAGGCCGTCACAAAAGCGGACGCGGCGGCCTTTGACGGCGTTTTTGAAAAGTGCCTTTCAAAAAATTGCAAGTTTTATTCCGCCGACTCTAAAAAATAAAATCGCTTTCAACTATCGCTTTCATGCCGGCGACGTCGAGGTTTCGCGCGGCCCTCTTGTTTTTTTTAAGCGTCTTTTCAAAGTTGGCGTCGTTGCTTTTTGCGGCCTCAGGAACAATAACGCCGCAATTTTTTTCAAGTTCGCGCAAAAGCTGGCATTTTTCATTTATGTTTATAATCGCAAAATACAAAAGCATGTTCTCGCTTATTTTAAGCGGCTCCCCAGTCTCTTCAAAAAAAGCGGAGCAAATTTTTTCGCCGTCGTCAAGAACGTACTTTAGCTTAAGGCCCCTTTTTACGATTGTCTCCACCCTTGAGTGAACCTTCTCGTCAAGGCAAACAATCGAAACAATAATGGCGTCGTCCCTTTCGTCTTTCACACGCCGGCATGCGAAGGACTTTGAGTCTTCGGAAACGGCAAGATAATCGTCAGGGCCGCTTTTTATTTCCTTAAGACTGTTCTGGGCCGCGATTTTTTTCACCTCGTCCAGGCTGTCAATCTTTAGGACGGCCGAAGGCTCCGCGGCTAGACTTGCAAGCGCGAAAAGCGCGGCAATCACAACAAAAACTTTCTTAACGTTCATATTTCCCCCATATAACCGTGTCAATAATAGGCTTTCCAAGCCTTTATGACCTCTCCCCATTTTGACGAAAAATCAAGCCAATTGTCGTAATATTCCGTTATGTCGGAATCTGTGTTAGGATACACGGCGGAGCTTGCGATCGTAAGGCCGTAAACATCTTCGCTCTTCTCCACATCAACGGCCTGGTCGTAAATATAATCGCGGCCGCCGGTAAGATACAATTGCTTTTGGCTTACATTTCCCCACGTCGGAATGGTTTCCGCCCCGGCCTTTTTTCCCGCCCAAGCGCAAACAATCAAATTGTCGTCGCCATGCTTTAGCAAAGCCAAGAGCGCGTCGGCGCTATTATGCAAGGCGGAAAGGCTCGCTTCATTTTTGACGCTTAAGGCTAGGTCTCCCAAGTCGCTAAGAAAGGCGTAAGTTCCGTGATACGAAAGGCCCTTGCACTTTGAGTAGTCGTTGGGATCTTGGTCTACATAATCGTCAAAGACTTTTTGAAAAAGCGCCTGCCGCTGCGCGTCGCCATTTTTCAATTCAAGCAAAGCGTCGGAAAAATCGTCGACAGCCTCCTTTAACTTTCCCGCCTTTTGCTCGTCCAAGCTTAAAAACGAAAATGTGAAAAGCGAATAGCCGCTTGAGCGCTTGTTTTTCGCGTCGGCCTCGCTTTTTGGGCATTCCTGCGGCTCTTCATAGTAGCGCTCGTGGTAGGCGCTTACGACTATTTTTCCAAAATCAACTGGAGAGCATCCTTTTCCCATGCTTGTCATAATTCGGACAAAGTCCTGCGAGACGTCAAGGTTGGGAGACGCCAAAAGATAGTCAGCCGAGCCTTTGTAGTTCCAGAGTATTTCGGCGCTGGACTGAAAGCAAACGTCGTTCCACAAAATTTTGGGCTTTTGGCTTCCGGCATAGCCAGCGGCGGCCAGAGCGTCCTTTATGTTTTTGCTAGACAAAAGCCTCTTGCCGTCGTCGTTAGTTTTGTCCGAGCAAAGGCTTTTTGAAACGGAGGTCGTGTCCGCGTAAGTTTCTTTGTAAGGGCCTGAGCCGTGGTCGCTAAGGCAAAGGACAACGTTGGTCGCGTCGTAGCGGCTCTTGGCCCAAATTAAAAATCTTTCCAAGGTTTTATAGTCGGCCATATTCGGCTCAACGTCCAAACAGCCTTCCGCCCTGGCCTGAGCCGTCCAGTCAATCGTGTTGGCGCCGACAATAAATTTGTCGCCAAGGTCGCTCTTTCCTTTTAAATTGACGACGCCCAATTGGTATTTGTTTTCTCCGGCGTAAGTTACATAATCCAAGTTGTAGTCGGCGCCAAGCTCAAACAAGACCCCGTCAGGGTGAATGTATTTTTGGTTATTCTTTTTTGCCTCGCTGATTCCGTCCCATAAAACAAGCGCGTTCACCGAAGGGTAATTCCCGCTTGGACTTCCGTCGGCCTTCCGCATTTTGGAAAGCGCGTATTCGATTTCGCGAATATTCTTGTATATGTCGTCGTTAAGAACGTCGTCGTCCGCGTCTAAGTAAAACAAAAAGAGCCAGTCGCTGGTCTTTTTGGAAACAGGCGGAACTGTCGGATTGCCGGATGAATTGTCGCAAGAAAAAAACGAAAGCGCGAAAAGCGCGGCAAAAAGCGCCGCCGTGACAACAAGAATTCGTTTCATTGAGTTCCTCTCACCATTGGATTATACACTTTCAGCCAAACGGCTGTCAACAAAAAAGCTCTTGGACGCGGACGTCGTTTTCTTCCGTGGGAACGGTGTCCGCGACTTGAACGGCCATGCAGTAGCCGCATATTTTTCCGCGCTCGGCGAAGGCTGGATTGGCCGCGAGCAATTCCGACAAGTAGCGGTCGTAAAAGCCCTTTCCGCGGCCAAGGCGGCGGCCGACCTTGCAAAAGGCAAGGCCAGGAACTAGAATCACGGTCCGCGCGGGGATTTTGTCTTTGGACACAAGCGGAAGCGTTGGAAGCGGCTCGCGGATGCCCCAAGCGTTGGCTTCAGTTTGCGAGCCGAGCGCGGACGCAAGCACGGAATAGTCTGACAGGCCCGGCGAGCCAAAAATCAGGTCGCCGCTTTTTGGGCCTGCTTCTAGTCCGCGCGCCTCAAGGCTTTGCAAGACCGGGGCGGCGTTGTCGGAGACAGATTCCACGCCCAAGACTGGGGCGGCGACGAAATCGCTTGCAAGACCAAGAGGCGCGACCAGCTCGTAAAAGTCCATCGCGTTTGAGCCGGCGACAATGCGGGGAAGCAAAACGCGCTTTTTGTCGATAAAGGCGCGCGCGATTATCGGCAAAACGTCAACCTCGTCGGGCAGCGAAAAAAACGCCGCCACGCATTCAGCGCTTTTATATATAGATGAATTTAAAAATGAAGCGGCCGCCTTTTGGGATTGCTCTTCCCGCTCGGCGGCGCTTAGGCCTTTCAAAAGCAGACGCGCGTTAGCGCGCGCCGCTTTTTTGGCAGTTTTAATGTTGTCTTGAAATGCGGCGGCTTTCGCTTTTTCCATCAGTTCAACTAAAAGCTGTAGGTTCCGGTGGTGATGGAGCCGGCTCCGCTTCCAATCGTAAACTGGATGCTCTTGGTCTTTGTAAGATCCAGAGCGGCGTAGAATTCGGCCAAGTTCTTGACTTTCTTTCCGTTGACCGCCGTGATTACGTCACCTTCCTGCAAGCGCAATGAAGCCGCGGGGCTCTTGGCCTGGACATTCGTTACGGCCACGCCCTCAATCTTGTTGTCAAGCTCAAGCTTTTTGCGCACGTCTTCCGTAAGCGGAACCGGAATGAAGCCCGGCCACAACTTTGCGGTTGAAGAAGAAACTTCTTTCGTTCGCTCGGTTATCATCACGTTGAGGGGCATTTCCTTTGCTCCGCGAATCACCTTGAACTTGGCTTCCTTGTTGGCGGGAAGGCTTCCGACGTCGCGCACAAGCTGGTCGACGTTCCTTACGGCGCGGCCGTTCAACTCAATGATGTAGTCGCCGGCCTGCATTCCGCCCTTGAAGGCAGGAGAGTCGACGAAAATCTGCGAGGCGAAGGCTCCGTCCTTTCCTTCAACGCCAAGGGATTTTTTTATCTCTTCGCGGATTTCGACAAGGCTCACGCCAAGCCAACCGTAAGTGACTTTTCCGTTGGCGATGAACTCGTCAATCGCGTGCTTTATGTTGTTGATAGGTATCGCGAATCCCAAGCCCTGGCTTCCGCCCGACTGGCTTGCGATCCAAGTGTTGATTCCGATTACCTCGCCGTAAATGTTCAAAAGCGGGCCGCCGGAGTTTCCTTGGTTAATCGCGGTGTCTGTCTGGATAAAGTCGTTTATGTTTCCGATTTGTCCGCCGCTTCGGCCCGTGGCGGAAACAATTCCTTCCGTGACCGACTGGCTGTAGCCCAAGGGAGCGCCCATTGCAAAGCAAATGTCGCCGGTCTGAACCTTGTCGCTGTCGCCCAATGTGGCGCAGGGAATCGAATCGTCGTCAGCCTCAAAGGAAACCAGCGCGACGTCCATTCGCTCGTCGGCTCCGACAAGCTTTCCGTCAAACTTTCGGCCGTCGTTCAGCTTGACCGAAATTTCGGTCGCGCTTCCGGCGACATGGTTGTTGGTGAGAACGTAATATTTTTTTCCGTCCTTGCGGATTATGACGCCGCTTCCCAAGCCCTGCGCCTCGTATTCCCTATCCTCTTCCATCTCGGGAAAGCCGAAAAATTTAAATGGAAGGTCGCCAAAGGGATTGGCGGGGCGGGTCTTTTTTTCGGTGACGTCAACCTCGACAACCGACGGCAAAACTTGTTCAGAAATAGAGCGGAAAACATTTTGCATCGCTTCCAAGACGCTCAAAGAGTCAGCGGGAATTTTAACCGCGGGAACCGTGTCGGCGAAAGCGGTGTTGGCTCCGTTCAACTTGGCGTCCTTTCCGCTGCACGAAAATGAAATCAACCCAAACGACAAAACCGCCGCCAAGCCGACGCCCACAATATTTTTTGTCAATCTATTCATCTAAGAACCTCCGTTTTTTTAGCTGTTCTTTATGATAAAACGAACGAACGCGGCAAAAGTAACACTAGGCGGAAAATTTTTCCAAGACGGCCTTGAAAATCTTAAGGCCCTCGTCGATTTCCTTGTCGCTGATGACAAGAGGCGGCAAAAAGCGGACGACGTCGCTTCCGGCCGTGCTTACGCAAAGGCCGCTCTTCATGCATTCAACCTCAATGTCAAAGGGCTTCACCCCTTCCTTGATTTGAACGCCAATCATAAGGCCCTTGCCCCTGACTTGGACGACAAGGGGATTTTTCCAAGAGGAAATTTCGTCGCGGATTTTTTGTCCCGCTTTTTGAACCCTTTCGTAAAAGCCCGGCTTTTGAAGAGTTTCCAAAACCGTTATAGCGGCCCTGCAAGCCAAGGGGTTTCCGGCAAAGGTTGACTGGTGGTCTCCGGCCGCGAAAACTCCGGCCGCCTTGCCCCTAAAAAGGCAGGCGCCCATCGGAATTCCGCCAGCGATTCCCTTTGCAAGCGTGACCACTTCAGGCTCAAAGCCAAGCGCGTCGCTCGCAAGATACGCGCCCGTCCTGCCAACTCCGGTCTGGACTTCGTCCGCCATTACGATGGCTCCGGCGGCGCGGGCGGCGGCTGCGGCGGCTTTGGCCCATTCGGGATCGATTAGGTTCACGCCTCCTTCGCCTTGGACGCACTCAATCATAAGGGCGGCCGTCGTGTCGTCAAAAGCCGTTTTAATCGCTTCCCAATCGTTGGCCGCGATTGTCTTAAAGCCTTCAACGTAAGGGGCGAAGCAGTCCGGGTGGAACTTGTCCTGGCCGGTCGCGGTAAGGGTGGCCATCGTGCGGCCGTGGAAAGACTGCTTTAGCGTGTAAATCACCTTTCTCTTTTGGCCGCCGTTAAGGTAGCCGTACTTTCTGGCCAGCTTAATGGCCGCCTCGTTGGCTTCCGCTCCGCTGTTTCCAAAGTAGGCGCCATCAAAGCCTGTGGCCGCCAAAAGCTTGTCGGCAAATTCAAGGCCCGCGTCGCTAAGGTAATAGTTTGAAATGTGAATTTCCTTGGCGGCCTGCTTTTGGACGGCCTTTACGAGCGCCTTGTTGTTGTGGCCCAAGGCGTTGCAGCCTATTCCAGCGATAAAGTCGATGAATTTTTTTCCGTCCTTGTCCCAGAGCGTCGCGCCTTTTCCCTTGACAAAGACCGTGTCAAAACTTCCGTAATTATTAACAACCTTCTTTTCCATATAAATCCTCCGTTTTCGAGGGAATCAAAAATTGCAATTTTTGATTCCTTTCTTACCCTGAGTTTTTGCAAGCGCTAAGCGCTGAAAAAACTCGAAATTGAAAAGTCGCGGCCACAAATGGACGCGGCTTTTCAATAAATCATAGTTCCGATTCCGCGCTCGCTGAACATCTCTATCAGCAATGAGTGCGGAACGCGGCCGTCGATGATGTGCGCTCGCGGAACTCCGCCCTTGAGCGCTATCATGCAGCACTCGACCTTGGGAATCATTCCGCCCGCGATTGTTCCGTCTTCCATGTAGCCAGAAATTTTTGGCAGCGGAATGCGCGCGATAAGGCTCTTTGGATCGTTTATGTCCTTTAGGATTCCGGGAACGTTTGTAAGCTGGACAAACTTTTCGGCCTTAAGCGCGACGGCGATTTTGGCGGCGGCGGTGTCGGCGTTGATGTTGTAAAAATTTTGGTCGTCGTCCTTTCCCATCGCCACGGTGGAAATCACCGGAATGAAATGCTGCGCCAAAAGCGAAGTGACAATCTCAGGGTTTACGTCGGTGACCTCGCCGACAAAGCCCAAGTCCACTCCGTCCTTGTCGATTTTCTGCGCGCGCAAAAGGCCCGAGTCAACTCCGCTAAGGCCCACCGCCCTTCCGCCTTCCTCAAGCAAAATGCGGACAATGTCCTTGTTGAGCTTTCCGGTCAAAACCATTTCGACAATTTCCATCGTCTCGGCGTCAGTGTAGCGCAAGCCGTTAATGAACTTGCTTTCCTTTCCGACGCGCTCAAGCATCTTGTTGATTTCTGGCCCGCCGCCGTGAACCAAGACGACGTGCACGCCGATTGTAGAAAGCAAAACAATGTCTTTCATTACAGCGGCCTTAAGGTCTTCGTTGAGCATCGCGTTTCCGCCGTACTTTACGACGACGGTTTTTCCGACCCACTGCTTAAAGTAAGGAAGCGCCTCGATCAAGACGCTGGACCAGCTGTCGTTGTCAAGCCTGGGGTCAACAGTATTTTTTTCTTCTTCCATAATAAACTTTCCTCTACGAGCGATAGTCGCCGTTAATCTTCACGTAATCATAAGTGAGGTCGCAGCCCCACGCCTTGGCCTCGGCGCTTCCGTCCTTTAGCTCCACAAGAATCTGGACGGCTTCGCGGCCCAAAATTTTCGTCGCAAGCTCTTCGTCAAAGGCAAGGCCCACTCCGTCATGGACAACCTCGACGCTTTCCGCGCCTGCGAACAAGTCAGCGGCCGGGTCGTCAAAATAGCGCGCCGCGCCTTCCTTGCTCAAAAAGCGCACGCTTGTTTTGTCAGGATCAAAGTCCGCTCCCGAATAGCCCATCGCGCAAAGGATGCGCCCGCAGTTTGCGTCGCGGCCAAACATAGCGGCCTTTACAAGGTTAGAGCCGATGACTTCCTTGGCCAAGCGGCGCGCGGCGTCTTGGTCTTTGGCTCCAGTCACAAAGCATTCCACCAAGCGGCTGGCTCCCTCGCCGTCGGCCGCGATTTTTTTTGCCATCACTTCGCTGAGCGCGGCCAGGGCCTGGACAAATTTTTCCCAGTCGGAATTCTTTTCTTGGATGCGCGCGTTTCCGGCCAAGCCGTTGGCCATAATCGTAAGCGTGTCGTTTGTGGAAGTGTCTCCGTCAACGCTCACGCAATTGTAAGTGGCGGGAACAACTTGACGCAAGGCGGCCTCAAGCATGTCGCCAGAGATGTCGCAGTCGGTCGTCACAAAAGAAAGCATCGTTCCCATGTTGATGTGAATCATTCCGCTTCCCTTGCACATCGCTCCGATTGTGACAGTCTTTCCGCCGATTTCAGTCTGAACGGCGCACTCCTTGTATTTGGTGTCGGTCGTCATAATCGCCTGGCGCGCCTTTTCGTTTCCGTCTTTGGAAAGGCCCGCCGCCAATTCGGGAATGTGGGAAAGCAATATGTCGCGGGGAATGGGCTGGCCGATGATGCCGGTCGAGCAAACGATTACATGGTCCGGGTCGATTTTAAGTTCCTTGGCGACGGCCTGGGCTGTGAGGGCGGCGGTCTCGTAGCCTTCCGCTCCGGTGCAAGCGTTGGCATAGCATACGTTGCAAACGGCGGCCTGCATTTTTTTTGCGGCGATTTTTTTCATCGTGTATTTGACGCATTCGGCCTTGACCTTGTTGGAGGTAAAAAGGCCCGCCGCGTCGCAAAGCTTTTGGCTGTAGACAAGGGCGGTGTCAAAAGTCTTGCGGCTCGCTTTTAGTCCTGAATGAATGCCGTTGGCTGAAAATCCGTTGGCGGCGCAAACTCCGCCTTGAATAAATTTAAGCATATAAAATTCCTCCTAACAATACCGCTGTCCGCGCGAGCCTTGCGAACGCGGATGTTGCGGCTTACGCGGCGTCCTATCATTTTGGGCCTTGCCAGCAATAATTTTCGCCGCTAGCCTCCTAAAATGCAAAAATATACAGTAATTTTAGTGAATTTTGCATAAAATTGCAAGCCCTTTACGCGATTTTCGGCTTTTTTATAGGCTTTTTACATTATTTTTTCTAATTTCGCGGAGAATTTTCCGCCTTCGGAGGAAACTTTGACTTCAAAGATTACCGGATACAGCGCCTGCTTGGGTATTTCCAAGCTGTAAACATAAGGCTCTCCCAAAAGCCTTTTCGCCGCGGCCGTAAAAATTTTTTGAGCCTTGCCCATAAAGCCCTGCGCTTGCGAGCCGCCTTCGGTTCCGTCAAAAAAAGCGGCTTGCTTGGGGCTTTCTGAAAGGCCGCGCGCTCCGGCCAAAGAATGCCAAAACCTGGGAAGCGGAAAAAGAGCGTTTTTGTCCAGCTCGCAAACGCTAAAGTCCAAAAAGGCTCCCTGGCTTTGAGACGAGAATTTCCATTCGCGGCCGCTGTCGTCGTCGCGGACAAAAGACTCGCTTACGGTGATTGTGTATTTTTGCGGAAGCGGAATTTTTTTGTAAAGGAAAGCGCCAAAGGCCAAGGTCCAGGCGATGTACAAAAGCGCGGCGATTGGAAAAAACACTTTTATGCTTGCCGAGCAAAAGAAGCCGGCAAAAAAATAAAGGGCCGCGATCAAGGCGCAATTCTTTACATGGCTTGCAAAGGCCGCGGCGCTGTTGGTCTTTTCGGCGATTACAAAAAGGGAGGCGAATACAATCGCCGCCGCCAACAGCAAAAAGCAAAGCGAAAGGCGAAAATGAAAATACTTTTTATGCAAAAGCTTTCCGCACAAAAGGCAGGCAAGGCTTCCCAAAAAAGCGCCGCAAAAAACGAAAGTTAAATTTAAGAAAACCGCCGGCTGAAAAGTCAATTGCGCGCTCATTTGTAAGTCTTAAAGTCTTGGACAACGCTGATGGCCGACTCGACCTTGTAGTCGGGATAAGCCTTTTGGGCAAGCACGACGGCCTTTTCGACAATCGCGCTTGAGTCGGCGATTCCCTGCAGGACAATCTTTTTGTCGATGACAAGCGCACGCAAAAAGTTCACCGTGATGTTATGCTCAAAGACAAGGAAGTTCACAAGCTTTTGGGCAAGGAGCATTTCGGCCACTTTCTTTTTGCCCTGCTCCTCCAAGTCGGGAGTGACGTTGGCTTCCACGATGGAAACAATCAAGGCGGCCGCGCTCTTTATGTCAAGCTTTCCGGAATTGACGACCAAGTGGTAGTGCGCAGGATCTTCGCCGTCTGCGTTGAAAAAGCTTTTGTGAAAGCCGCGCCTGTTGTTGTCGCTTTCGTCGATTCTGGCCTGGGCTTGCTTTTCTGTAAAGCTGAACTCTTCCTCCAAGCGCTCAAGGCGCGTTTGCTGGTCGGCCACAAAGCGGAAGGAGAGCATGTTGGGAAGGTCGCTCAAGACATAGGATGCGCCGCGGCCGATCAGGACAACATTTCCGTCGGAGGCCGACTCCAAAATCGCGGTCTGCAAGTAGTCCAAGTATTCGTCGCGGTCTTTGGCCAGCGATGCGAAAAAGCCGGGCTTTACCTCGTCGTACTTGTGAAGCTTTTCTTTGGGAAAGCCAAGCTCCACGATTTTGGCCTCGATGTCCTTGCGGGTGATGAATTTATAGTTCAACAGTTTTGCGACTTCGGCGCTGATTTCGTCTCCCTTGGCCGCGACTTGTCTTGCCATGCAAATTATTGCCATAACGCTCCTCCCTTAATGACAAAACGGAAAATTCAGTTTATACTATATTATAAAGCAGGAAGGGAATTATGTCAAAGGAAAAAAGCGGACAAGAAAGCGACGCGGGCTTGCTTTGGAAAATCGGAAACAAAGAAAAAATTTTGGAAACGCCCGTATTCACGGTGAACAAAAGCGTCAACACCGCGCCTGACGGAAGAAGCGGCGCCTACATCACGATTGACGCTCCCGACTGGGCGGCGGTAATCCCGGAAGTTGACGGCTATTTTTTAATGGTAAAGCAGTGGCGGCACGGAAGCCAGTCGCTTAGCCTGGAATTTCCAGGCGGCGTTGTCGACCCAGGCGAGTCTCCCCAAGACGGCGCCGCCCGCGAATTGCTGGAAGAAACCGGCTGCCGCGCGCAAAGCCTAATTCCTCTTGGAAGCGTAAGCCCCAACCCCGCCCTTTTTACAAACCGCTTTCACGTCTTTTTGGCGCGCGGCTTGGAGGCCGCCGGCAAGCAAAAACTGGACGCCGACGAGTTCCTAAACTGCGTCCGCGTTCCCAAAGAGGAAGTCTTTGCCAAAATGGGCGGCCCGGAATGCCCCCACGCGCTTATGGCCGCCGCGCTGGAGTTGTATAGGCAGCATTGTCGAATATAGTCGACGGGGAAAATTTTTATTCTTTTTCTTTATAAATATAAAATCTATCAAACATTAACTTTGCCCAAGCTCGTTGCGCATCATCATTATCACGGGACACAATTTCCTCGTATTCCCAATTCCCCAAAAAATTTTTCCAACTGTCGCGATAGTATATAATGACAGCCTTCCTTCTTGCCTTGTCAACTTTTATATTCACTTTTAAATTGTATTCGTCCGCCACTAAATCCGGATGGCTGTATGTTGCCGAAACAGTCAAAATATTGTTCGAAAAAGAAAAACTCACTTTATTCCCTTTTCCAGGGATTCTAAGAAATTCATCGTTTATTGTATCGCCGCCGCCAAAACCCTCGTAATAATCATCAAACCTGCACTCTCCCACCCACTCAGGCAAAGTCACTCCATTAGCTTTAAGCACAGGCTGTAAATCCAATTCAATCTCTTTTGTACAAATGACTTCAGACCCGTACTTTACGACAAGCTCCCTGCCATCCTTCCAAAGCTCGGAGGCGGACAAAACATCCGGATAATTGTCTATTCCGCCATACGAATATTCCACAGTCAATGAATTATTGCCGTTTAACTTCTTTCTTCCGGTTATGATGTCATCCTTGCCCTCTTTCCAACATACAGTCAAAGCCTTTAAATTTAGCTTGTCCAAATTGTATCCCTTTATAGTCAAGCTTTGATTTTTGTCCGACCTAGAGCCTATAGAACTATTTGACAACGAAAACTCAACGGGAATAGGCTTTGTGCCGCCTGACGTAATATTAAACGTCTTTTCTTCCACATCAGACAATGCCTTCACTCTTACAGAAAAAGAATATTCCCCTTTTTCTTCAGGCCTGTCAAAAGACAAGAGGCAACGCTCATCTCCATGGAGCAATTTCAGATTTTTAAATTTTAGAGTGTCCGAAGACAACTCAAAGTCATCAAGTTCGCTACAAATCAGGTCAAAGCCCTTAACCTCTACATAAACACTGTCAAACTCTTCATAAGTCTTTTCGTCGACCTTATGTCCGCACTCAAGAGACTTTATGTAAGGCCTCATAACAAGGCCTGACAATTCCGCAGGCTCGGACAAATTTCCCACATCGTCTCTTGCAACAATCAAGCATTCGGCGTTTTGATCCACATCGTCGATTATTATATGATCAATATCTTTTGGAATGGGAAACCATTTACTTTCCGTGCCAAGAATTCTTAGCTCTGAGCCCGCAAAGTCCTCGTCGTCCGGATTCTTCCAAAAAAAAGCGCGCTGGCCGTTTTCGTAGGGACAGCTTGTAAACTCAGAAATCTTTGAAGGAGGGGTTTTGTCTATATTGGAAACTTGGACAACGGAAAAATAAACATCGCCCTTTTTGTTTTCAGCGCATATTGTGTAGACGCCGTTTTTTTTGATTTCAACAACAGCCTCCGTGAACGGTTTTTGCGCCACGACTTTTTGCTGAATTTTATCCTTGACGGAAGAAAGTGTCAGAATTCCTTGAGTCTTATCGTACTTCTTTGGCTTTTGCGCAAAATCATTTTGCAGCTGAGCGCTAACATCGCCATCAATCAAATAAAAAAAAACAACTTTTTCAGCAGTCGTTACCACACACTCAACTTTCTGCGAAGTCTTTCCTAAAGGTTTAATTTTACTAACGATAATCTCATTCGCAAACAAAGCCGCAAAAGAAAACAATCCGATAAACAATGAAGAATAAATTTTTTTCATAGTTATGCTCCAAGTTATAATATAAAAACTCTCGGCCTAGAAAGACCGAGAGCAAGGCATGGCTTATATACTTTTACTCAAATGCAATCATCATTTCTGCGCTTGCATTTTATTTTTGCTTGGGAGGATAATCAATTTCAAAATCAACGGGGATATATAGTTTTTTTCCCTGATATTCAAGATGCCCTTGTATATCCAAGTCAAATTTTTTATATTTAAAATAAGGAACAGAAGCAAAAAGTTTAGAGCATGCTTTGCATGTAATCTGGTCTGTCATATCACCAGAACCTTCTCCTAGTGTAATTGTTTTACAACACGGACAAATCAAATAAACCTCAGTATCCATAAAAACCCCTTTTTTATTTATTATATCGTTTTTATACAAAACGATTTTTTTGCGTTAACTAATTGACAGATATTACATTATTATTGAACATTGAATAAGTATAGTCATAATTCGTATTTAAAAACTCTGCGGGAAGAGTGCTTGCAAATGACATGACGCGGCTATCAGAAAAGCCGCATCCTGCGAACATGCCATAATAACAAGCCTTCGCTGGCTTAGTTGCAGGAAGATTGGGAATTTCTTGCAAACTTTTGCAACTAATAAACATGCTATAATAGCAATCTTCAGCCAAGACAGTGGCGGGCAGTTCTGGAGCCTTTCTTAAACTTGAGCAGTGTTGGAACATGGATTTATAACATCCTTTTGCCAATGTGGTCGCTGGCAATTCAGGCGCATCTGTTAAATTTTCACAGTTAGTGAACATGCAGAGATAACATTCTTTTGCTAACGTGGTTGCCGGCAGTTTTGACGGCGCTTTCTTAAGGTTAGAACACTTTGCAAACATCTCTCGACAACAACACTCTGCTAATGTAGTTGCAAGAAGTTCTGGCGCAATTTCTAGGCTTGTGCAGTTGAAAAACATGTCGCTATAGCAGTTTTTTGCCAGCGCGGTTGCCGGCAATTTTGACGGCGCTTTTTTTAGATTAGAACAACTGTCGAACATAGACCAATAACATCCCTCTGTTAATGTAGTTGCAGGAAGCTCTGGCGCAATTTCCAGGTTTGTGCAGTTGAAAAACATGCCGTAATAACAAGTCTCTGCCAATGTGGTCGCAGGCAATTCAGGTGCATTTGTTAAATTTTCACATTTAAAGAACATACGGTTATAGCAGTCTTTTTCCAGTGTAGTTGCGGGCAATTTTGACGGCGCCTTCTTTAGATTAGAACAACCACCGAACATAGACCAACAGCAGCCCTCAGCCAATGTTTTGGCGGATAGCTCCGGCGCGCTTTCTAGGCTTGTACAGTTATTGAACATTCCAGCGCAAGAATTTTGTGCCATCACGGTGGCATAGATTTTTGGCGCGCTTGTTAAGCTTGCACAATCATAAAACATAGCATTATAACAGTCTTTTGCCAGCGTGGTTGCCGGCAATTTTGACGGCGCGTTTCTAAGATTTACGCAACTTATAAACATGCCTTTATAACATCTTTCTGTTAATTCAGTTGCGGGAAGTTCCGGCGCAGTTTCTAGGCTTGCGCATTTTTGGAACATGCCGCGATTGCATTCATTTGCCAGCGTGGTTGCGGGCAGTTCCGGCGCGTTTCTAAGATTTGCGCAATCGGAAAACATAGTTGCATAACAATTTTCTGCCAATGTGGTCGCTGGTAATTCAGGCGCTTTTTTAAGATTTGCGCAACCGACAAACATAGATCCATAGCAATTTTCTGTCAATTCAGTGGCAGGCAATATCAAATCAGAGCCGTCCTTGTTCGTTATGTTTTTATTGTCCCAAAAAAGCCTGCGGAACGCGCTAGGCTTTGACAGCTTTTTTACTATATTAAAATTTTCGCTTGCAACAAGGCTCATAATGTTTCCATAAATGTAGCATGGAGCAGAACATCCAATGTTGCTAACGCCTAAATCAATATTGTCAGGATCTTTTACATAAGTCGCGTTGTCGCCGTAAAAGGAGACTGTGTCGCCAGCGTTTCCAAGCTGGATTTTTCTTGTTTGTCCGCTTTCAATAGTTTTAGCTTCGCCTCCGTTTACCTTAAAGGTTACGGGCCCGTTAGCAAAATTCTTAAAAGTCACTACAGCGCCAGCGTCAATCGCTTCCAGAGTAAGCGGAGTCGAAAGGCTCTCCGCGCTTGGTTCTTTCGATTTTTGCTCCTTTTCTTCGCATGACGCAAAAGATACAACAGCAAGCAAAGTCGCTACAAGCGTCATCAATTTTAACAATTTTTTCATTCTTATTCCTCCGAATATTTATTATGCTTCCGCAAGATTTTTCTTTAGTTCGTCAAGCAGGTTCTTGTAGAATTCTTTTGACTTTGTCAACAACCGCTCCAAATCGTCTTTTGTCAAGTCTATAGAATCGCCTTTGTGCCAACGGATTGGATTTCTTCCCTGAAGTTTACGATTTACAAATACGCCATGCTTGAGACAATTGTTCAACAACCTAAGCTCGTCAAAGTCAAAAAAACATTCTATTCCTTTGATGTTTACTTCAAACAACTTTTTGAAGGCTTTTACAATATTTGGAAAGTCAAAACTTGAAATTCTTTTTTTGCCTATTTGAAAACTCCAATCATAGGTTGACAAAATTCTCTTTAATTTTATTTCTATCTCACTGTAAAAGAGAATAAAAAGTGCCTTAAACATTTCTTTTTTATAACTTTCATGCCCGTAATACACTTCCTCGATTTTTGGATTAACATAATCTGACTCACTCTCCTCCATATCAGGGATATATTTATCTTCTTTCACTAATTCGGAATCAAATCTTAAATCCTCTTTTAGGATTCTATCCTTAAAGTTGTCAAAATCTGAAAAATCATTAAAAACAGTTGTTTTCAATAGCATTTTCAACAATTTTGAATACAAAACATGTTCTTTGCAAAATAGTTTACTGAACCAAATCTTAAACTTTAACATACCGTTTCTTTATTATTATAAATTATAAACCTTGCTTATATTCAATAATTTTACCACAGTATCACTCAGTTGTCAATAAGCAATATTTATAGGAAAATTGATTATATCAATGTAAGTTATAAATATTATGGATAGAATTCAAGCATGTCTCGCAAGCAATATTAAGCGTTACCGGAAGCAAATGGGCTTTTCTCAAGAAAAACTGGCTGAAAAAGCCGGCGCTTCCGCCAATTACATCGCATTGATTGAAGCGGGCAGATATTTCCCTTCACTGCCAATGCTAAACAAGGTTGCAAGCGCCCTAAACATTGATTCGTTGGATTTATTTGACAAGAGCGGCTTTGAATTCCAAAGCCTTGAAACGCTAAAAAATGAAATATTAAAAAACATCTCTCAAACAGTGAACAATTCATTTATAAAAGCGGCCAAAAACCGCGAAAATATGGCTCAAAAACACATCCAAGAATAAATTCAGCATTTATCTATAATTTTCGCAATACAAAAAAATCCGCTTTTTTTAACGATTTTTCCCAAAAAAAACTAAATTTTGCAAAAAAAACTCTACCTTATATACAAGGGAATTGCAAAAGCGGTTCCCGCTTTTTTTTATAAGGAGCGTTTTATGCAAGAACTAAAGAAAACTTGGAAACCGCATCCGACGGCGATTCTCAATCCTCGCTTGGACATCAACTTCAAGGCGATATTCACGCAGGACACGGAAGGCTCGAAAATCGCGCTCAAGTCCTTCCTGTCTGCGACCCTAGGGCGCAAAGTGACGGAAGTCCAACTGGACCCTAACGAGCCGCCCGCGGAAACTCAGTCCGACATGCAGATGTCCTTTGACGTGAACGTTACCTTTGAGGACGGCGAAAAGGCGTCGATTGAGATGCAAGGAAGGGAGCAGGACTACGACTATGCCGCCCGCAGCGAAGTTGAGGCCGCCCGTCTTTTGAACAACGCCGCCAAAAAGGGCTGCGAATGGAACGTTGAAAAAGTCTACCAAATTTCCGTGCTGAATTTTCACTACAAAAGAGGTGACAAAAGCGAAATGTCGTGGTATATTATGAAAGACGCGAACGGCTGCGAGCTTTCCAGCAGGCTGAACGTGATTTACATCGACTTGCTTACAATCAAGGCTCTTGTCGGAACGCCGGTGGAAAAGCTTACGCCGCTCCAAAAGTGGGGCATGTACTTTTCCTACGCGGACGATGAAAAGAAGGCGGATTACATAGGCCAAATCGCGAACAGCGAAAGGGGAATTATGGAAGCGACTACAATAATCAAAAGGATGAGCGAAGAGGACGCGGCTTTCTTTAGGGAATTCAGCCGCGACAAAGCGATGCGCGACTACAACGCCGGCATGTCCGCCGCCGCAAAGAAAGGCCTTGAACAAGGAATGCAACAAGGGTTGAAACAAGGACTGCAACAAGGATTGCGCCAAAAAGCCGTCGAAACCGCCACAAACCTGCTTAAAATGAACATTCTCTCCCCAGAGCAAATCGCGCAAGCGGCGGGCCTGACATTAGAAGAAGTGCTTGAGCTGCAAAAGGGAATTGGCGCAGGCGCGACGGCTTAAAGCAAAAAGGAGGCTGCGTCCATGAATAAAATTTTTGAAATCTTCAATAAAACAAAAATAATTCCCGTAATAACAATCGAGGACGCCGCCAACGCGGTTCCCTTGGCCGGCGCGCTTTTAAAGGGCGGAATAAAAATCGCCGAAATCACTTACCGCACCGACGCGGCTCCAAAGGCGATAAGCGAGCTTAGCGCGCATTGCCCGGACGTTTTGGCGGGAGCCGGAACGGTTACAAGCGTCGCGCAGGCGCAAGAGGCCATCGCGTGCGGAGCCAAGTTCATCGTGATGCCGGGCTTTGACAAAGAGATTGTCGAATACTGCAAAAGCCGCGACGTTGCTGTGGTTCCGGGAGTCGCGACGCCGACAGAAATTTCAGCGGCGCTGCAATTGGGCTTGGAAGTGTTGAAGCTTTTTCCGGCGGAACTCTTGGGCGGAACGGACTTTTTGGACGCGATGGCCGGCCCCTTCCCCAAAACTAAATTCATTCCCACCGGCGGAATAACTGCAGAAAACGCCGCCGCCTACTTGTCAAAGCAAAACGTCTTGGCGGTCGGCGGCTCTTGGATTGTAAAAAAAGAATTTATCAGCGGGCAAAAGTGGGACATTATCACCGCCGAAGCGGAGAAGGCCCTAATGTTCCTTCCCCGCGCGTTCACGAAGAATTAGAGTCCGTGAAAGTCGATCAAAGTCGTTACGTTGGCGGGCGCCAAGGCCTTGGCGTAGTTTAGGTCGGGAAGGCCGATCACGCCAAAGAAGTCGGTCACGATTCCCCCGCCCTGCTCCACGACGTTTTTGGCGGCGGAAAGCGTTCCGCCCGTGGCGATAAGGTCGTCTACAACCAAGTAATTTTTTCCGCGTTCGATGTCGGCCTTGTGGGCTTCAATTTCGGCGCTTCCGTATTCAAGCGAATATTTGCAAGAGTAAGTGTCGCCTGGAAGCTTTCCCTTTTTGCGGATAAGAATCTGGGGAATTGAAAGGCGCTCGGCGAAAGGAGCGGAAAACAAAAATCCGCGCGACTCGACGGCGGCGACCGCGTCAATTTTTTTGTCCTTGTACAGTTCCACCATCTTGTCAATGCAAAACTTAAATACGTCGGGCTTTGTCAAAATGCTTGTGATGTCGTAAAAAAGAATTCCGGGCTTGGGAAAGTCCGGCACGCGCCTAATGGCCTTGTCCAAAAATTCAATTTCGCTTTCAGTCATATTGTAAAAGTATAGTGAAAACCAGCGCCTTTGTCTACGCGTTTTTATCTTGCAAAATGCAGGCGCTTGTTTTATAATAGAACTATGTTCCAACAGAACAAGTGTTTGGCCGAAGGCTGCAAAAAAACTTCACTTTCCGTCTTCAACTACTACGGCGAGATTGCCGAGGGCGACAGCTATTGCTTTGACCACACTCCCGACAAACAAAAAATCATCGAAGACATTTACAACTACATAAACCAGCACCAAAAAATTGTCGGACTCAACGCCAGCGGAATCACTTTTGAAAACATCGACCTTACGGACAAGCGCTTTTACGGCTGCAACTTCCAGAACTGCCGCTTCAACAATTTGCACGCGACCAAATTCCGCTCAAGGATGAGTTTTTTTGACCATTCAATTTTCACCGACTGCGCCATGATTGAAAGCAACATGCAGTTCACTTCCTTTGGCGGCTGCATTTTTTCCCACATACTTTTTACGGGAAGCGACATGATTCACGACAACTTTTGCGGAATACAGGCCTACCAGTCGTCTTTTGACGACTCGGACTTGTACAATTCCCGCTTCATCCGCTCAAAGCTTGTCGACACTTCGTTTCGCAACTGCAACATAAAGAACACGATGTTCTTCAATCTTGAACAGCAAAACTTGCTCTTCAAATCTTCCAACATGCGCGAAGCCCTGTTTGACGAAAGGGGAAGCGAAATGTTCCTTAAGGATTCGGTGTGAGGCAAAAATGAAGATTTACTTTCACTTGAACCTTGAAGGTTTTTCAAACTGCTATGTCATCGTCAACGAAAAGACTCACGAAGCGATAATCATCGACCCTGGCCAAATCACGACCGAAATCATAAACCACATCGAGACCGGCGGCTATAAGCTTACCGGCGTTTTGATTTCGCACAACCACGGAAGCCATGTCGCGGGGCTTTCCACCTTGCGGAAAATTTACAAGCCCCAAGTCTATGCCGCCGACTGGGAAGTGGCCGGAAACGACACCAACGTCCTTAAAGACGACGGCGTCCTAAAAATCGCCGGCTTGGACGTGGAGTATTTTTCATTGCCCGGCCACACAAACGACTCCATGGTTTACAAAATCGGAAGCGTAATCTTTACCGGCGACTCACTTAGCGCCTGCAAAATCGGCTCCACAAACTCAAAGTTTTCGGAAAGAACGCTTGTAAAAAACATCAAGCAAAAAATTCTTTCCCAAACCGACGACACGGTCATAATGCCGGGACACGGGCCGCCGACAACAGTCGCCGTTGAGCGCGAGTTCAACCCAAAACTAATCCTTGAAAAATGACAAGTTTCAACGCCATAAAACTTAACGCCTCGCAGGAATTGCAGTTAAAAAAAACGCGCGCAAGTTTTCTGGGCCCCGGCGGCCCTCTTGGGCTGGACAAAAAAAGCGGCCTTATAAAGCAAAAGATAGAGGCCGGCGGAACAATTTTTTTGGAGCCGATTCTCTGCTTGTTTGAAAACGGCTTTGGAAAAGATGAATTTTACGCGCTTGAAAGCCTTGAGATTTTTTTGCCGCAAAGCGCGGCCATCCAAGTCCAAAAAGCGCGCGGCGATAAAACGGACGATTGGCCAAAAAGCGGCGTCGATGGACAAAAATCCTTATTCTATTTTCCGACGCGAGCCATTTTGCAAGGCCGCGACTTTTGGGGCTTGGCTCCTTGCGCGCTTTCGTTTGAATGGTCAAAAGATTTTAGCCTTGAAAAAGTTTTTTTGGCAGCAAAAGACTTGAGCGCCGCGCAAGTCTTGTCCAAAGAGCGAGCGGGCGGCAAGGGCGAAGACGGCAAAAAAGCCCTTCTTTGCCCGACGTCGTTCTATTTAGCGCGCGCGGAGATTTCCAAAAACACTTGGAGCCTCTACGACGCGGTCTGGAAAAAAATCCGCTAACGCAGAACTTGCATCCCGCAACAATACCGCTGTTCGCGCGAGTTTTGCGAGCGCGAATGTTGCGGCTTATGCGGCCAGCAAAAAATTTTAGGTCTGAAAGCGGTTTTATTGCCGCTACGCTACTTCAGCACCCGCCCGCCTCTGGCCATTGTTCCCCGCTCCGACTGGAGCGGAGTATGATAACTTCCTCTACAAAGCGGAGCGTAAGCTACTTTAGCACTTGCTCTCCGCGACGCATCGCAATGAGGCCTGTCTTGGCGTATTCCAAAATTCCAAAGGGCTCTAAGAGGCGGATAAGGCTGTCGATTTTTGTCTCGCTTCCCGACGCTTCGACGATGACGCTTTCGGCGCCTACGTCAACGATGTGCGCGCGGAAAATTTCGCAAGTGCTAACGATTGTCTCGCGCTTGCTTCCGTCGGCCTTGACTTTAATCAAGGCGGTTTCGCGCTGGCAAGTGTCCGCGTCGCAGCGCTCGATTGAAATCACCTCAACCAATTTTGAAAGCTGCTTTTCGATTTGGTCAAGAATGCGGTCGTCGCCCATGACTACAATCGTCATGCGCGAAATCGCCTTGTCGCTGGTTTCGCAAACGGTAAGGCTGTCAATGTTGTAGCCGCGGCGGCTGAACAAGCCCGAAACGCGGCTAAGAACGCCCGCGTGGTTTTCCACTAAAACAGAAAGAACAAATTTTTGCATTTTATTATCCCCCTTATTTTAAGGTTGCATATACTAAATCCGCGAGTTTTCGCGCAAGCGAAAACTCGTTAGATAAAAGCCGCAAGGCTTTTATCTAGTCTCCGCGTTGTACACGCCAAGCAAGCGGACGCCCTGCGCCTCTTTTTCAAGCGCCTCCAAAACGCCGCTTACATATTCAACGTTGCGCTCGTCGGGGCTAAGCTCCGCGTCCGCGTAAAAGTTGTACTTCCAAGTCTCTCCGTGAACCGGCCGCGACTCCAGCCTGGTAAGGTTCAGCTTGTTCTTGTCAAAAACGCCAAGGCACTTGTAAAGGCTTCCCGGCTCGTTTTTTGTACTGAACACAAATGAAACCGCGTTGGGCTTGACTCCTTCCGCCTTTTGCGCGCGGAATGCCAGCGAGGCCGCCAAGTCGCCCTTTTTGCGCGCCACAAAATGGTTTGCCGCGATTACAAAAAAGCGCGTGTAGTTTTTTGGGTCGTCTTCTATCGAGTCTTCGATTACACAAAGCTTGTAGTACTTGGCGTTGACAGCGCTCGCGATCGCGGCGTTTACCTTTGAGTCCTTTTCGGAAACAAATTTCGCCGCGCTGGCGGTTGAGGCCGCGTCAATCTTGTTCCAGTCGGAATGTTCCGCCAAAAACTTGGAGCACTGGGCAAAGCCCTGCGGATGCGAGTAAACAGACTTAATGCCGGAAAGCGCCGCGCCCTTCACTCCCAAAAGCGCGTGCTGAATTCGCAAGGTCACGCTAGAGACAATGCTTACGTCCTCAAAGACCGCAAGGTTGTCGTAGTTTTCGTAGACGCTTCCGGCTAAAGAATTTTCAATCGGAACCATGCCGTAGTCGGCTCGGCCGTCCAAGACGCTCTGGAAAATTTCGCGGAATGAATCGACGGGAAGCGCCGTTGCCTGGTCGTCAAAGTGGCGGGTAATCGCCTGCTCGGCGTAGGCGCCGCGCTTTCCGCAAAAGGCCACGGTGATTTTTTTTGCGGAAACTTTTTTTGCGGCGGCCTTTTTGCTTTTTGCCGAAGAAATTTTTACCGGAGCCTCGTCGCGTCGCAAGTGGGCCACTTCCCTTCCGACAATCGGAGCCAAGGCGTCGATGTCGCGCATAAGCTTGTCAAACTGTTCCGGGTAAAGGGACTGAGGGCCGTCGCTTAGGGCCTTGTCAGGATTGCAATGCACTTCGACGATGATTCCGTCTGCGCCGGCCGCGATTGAGGCAAAGGCCATAGGGCTTACCTTGTCGCGGATGCCGAGCGCGTGGCTGGGGTCAACGATTATCGGAAGATGGGTAAGACCGCGCAAAATCGGAACGGCGCTAAGGTCAAGCGTGTTGCGGGTGGCGCGCTCGTAGGTTCGGATTCCGCGCTCGCAAAGGATTACGTTCTCGCAGCCGCTTGACAAAAGGTATTCGGCGCTCATAAGCCATTCTTCTATCGTGGCGCTTAGCCCGCGCTTTAAGATTACCGGCTTGTTTATTTTTCCAAGGCGCTTGAGCATTTCAAAGTTTTGCATGTTGCGGGCGCCAACTTGGTAGCAGTCGATTCCGGCCTTTTGCATTGCGGGAATGTATTCGGCGGCCACGCATTCAGTCACTACAGGAAGACCGTACTTGTCGCCGGCCTCCTTTAGAATCTTGCAGCCCTCCTCTCCCAAGCCTTGGAAGGAATATGGAGAAGTGCGCGGCTTGTAGGCTCCGCCGCGGAGAATCGTCGCTCCGCTTTCGGACACGCGCTTGGCCACCGCCATCATTTGCTCGCGGCTTTCGACCGCGCAGGGGCCGGCCATAGCGACAATCCGTTGGCCGCCGACGCGGATCAACTGGCCGCTGGGCGAAGGAATTTCGACGACGGAATTTTGGGGCTTGAATTCGCGGCTTGCCATTTTGTATGGCTTTGAAATGGGAATCACGCGCTCAACGCCGGGCAAAACCTCGACTTCGTGCGGGTCCATTTTAAGGCGGCCCACGGCGGCGATGATTGTCTTTTCTTCGCCGGCGATTTCGTTGGTCTTGAAATTTTGGCTCCCCAAAAATTTCGCAAGCGCCTTTTTCTCTTCCGCGGAAATTCCGCTCTTCAATACAATTACCATATTTATCGTTCCGTGTTGAAGCTTACCGTGCGCAAGATGTCTCCAAAGACGCCGGCGGCCGTGACTCCAGCTCCCGCTCCGTAGCCGCGGACCGTAAGGGGAATCGGCTGGTAGCGCGCCGTGTAGAAGACAAAGGCGTTCTCGCCGCCCTTTATCGCGTAAAGGGGATCTTCGGGGCCGACTTCAAACATTCCGACAGTACACTTTCCGTCCTGAACTGTGGCGCCCATGCGCAAAACCTTGTTGTCTTTTTTGAGCGCGTCGATTTTTTTCTTAAAGTAGTCGTCGACTTGCGGAAGGCGCTTTAGGAATTCTTCGGTAGAGCCTGACGTGTCAAAGTCTTCGGGGAAAACCTTGAGGACTTGAACGTCGCTAAGCTCGATGTCGTAGCCTGCCTCGCGCGCGATGATAAGGCCCTTTCTGGCCACGTCCATTCCGTTAAGGTCGTCGCGGGGGTCGGGCTCGGTGTAGCGCTTTTCCTTGGCTTCAAGAACGGCCTGACTAAAGGGAACGCCTTCGTCCAAGCGGCCAAAGATGTAAGAAAGCGAGCCTGACATGATTCCCATAAAGCGGGTAAGCTTGTCGCCCGAGCGGAAAAGGTTTTGCAGCGTGTCGATGATTGGAAGGCCCGCGCCTACGTTGGTCTCGTACAAGAAGCGACGGCGCTTTTTGTTGGCCGTCTTTCTAAGCTGCTTATAAAAGTCCATAGACATAGAGTTGGCCCTCTTGTTGGGAGTGGCGATCGACATTCCGGCTTCCAAAATGTCAAGGTAGCGCTCGGGCAAGTCGTAGCTGGCCGTGCAGTCCACAAAGACAGGGTTAAGCGGCTTTTTTTCGCGGACGAACTTTAGTATTTCGTCAACGCTTGTCTTTAGCGGCATCTTCTTTGTCGTCTCGCGCCAAGTCTTAAGGTCGATTCCGTTTTCGTCAATCATAAGGCCGTCAACTGTTGAGATTGCCATGACCTTGATGTCGATGCCTTGCGCGAGGAGGCTTTCCTGCTGCTCGCCGATTTGGTCAAGCAAGGTTCCGCCGATGTTGCCCGCTCCAAAAGCGAACACTTGAATCGACTGCGCCGTGTGGAAGAAAAAGTTGTGGGCCATGCGGACGGCGATGTCGCCCATTTCGCCTTCGATTACGGCGCTGATTGACCGTTCGCTGGAACCTTGCGCGATGGCAAGAACGCTGACTCCTGCGTTGGCGAGCGAATCAAAGAAGCGGCTTGCAACGCCCAGCTGCTTTTTCATTCCGTCGCCTACGATGGAAACAATCGCGCAGTTGGAATAAATTTCTACAGGATTAATCACGCCGTCTTGTATTTCCAAATCAAACTCGCTGGCGATCGCTTCCTTCGCGCGGCCGGCCGATTCGTCGCGGACGCAAAAGCTGATTGTGTATTCCGAAGACGACTGGGTGATAAGAAGCACGGAAATGCCCGCGCGGGAGACCGCGTCAAAAATGCGGCCGGCGATTCCAGGCCTGTCGCGCATTCCGCTTCCGCTTACGGAAATAATCGAAGTCTTTTTAAGGCAAGAGATGCCGCGGACAAAATTCGCGCCTTCCTTTGCGCTTTCAAAGGGGCCTTTTCCGATTCTAGTTCCGCGCGCGCTTTTGTTGAGCGAGTTGAGGCTCCACGCCTCGATTCCCTTGGCGGCAAGAGGCGCCAAAGTTTTTGGATGGAGGACTTTAGAGCCAAAGAAGGCAAGCTCCATCGCCTCTTCGTATGTCATGTCGTCGACCAAAATCGCGTCCTTCACGATGCGGGGGTCGGCCGTGTAAATGCCGTCAACGTCTGTCCAGAACTGGACTTTCTTTGACCCCATGCAGGCGCCCACAATCGCGGCGCTAAAGTCCGAGCCGTTCCTTCCCAAAAGGCCCGGAATCGGCTCCGCTCCCTCGCTTGGAATCCAAGAGCAGACAAAGCCCGGCATCAAAAGAATTCTTGTCTGCGACTTGTATTCGCCGTCGCAGTAGGGGCGCAAAAGCTCGGCGGTCTTTGCGTAGTCGGCGCTGGCCTCTTTTTGGTTGCCGGTGGCCATGATGAATTTGCGGGAATTGAGGACGATTACGCTTTGCTTTTTGGCAAGGAGAACCGCTTCGACAATCGGAACGCAAAGCAATTCGCCCATGCCCATAATGCGGCAGTGCGCGGTGTCCGTGCATTCGCCAAAAGCGACGACGGCTGTCAAAAGGTTTTGCAATTCGACAAACTTGTCCTCAAGGCTTTTCATCACCGCGTCGGAATCAAAGCCGGGCAACTTGGACTGGAGCTCGCGGCAAATTTCCAAGTGAACCGCGCGCAATTCCTTTACAAAGCGTTCGGGGTTTTCGCCGCGGATTGAGCCGTCGATGCTCTCCTGCAATTTATTTGAAACGCCGGCGACAGCCGAAACGATTACGCTGACGCGCTCATTTTGCTGCTGCTCTATAATGATGTCAGTTGAGTCAAGAATGCGACGGGCGTTTCCCATCGAGGTTCCGCCAAATTTAAGTGTAAGCATAAGTTTTCCTTAAATAAAAAGTTTGGAAAATATTATAGTAAAAAGAGGAAAAAAATTCAACACAATTCGCCTCTGGCGGAATTGTGTTGTTCTCTCAAGGAATTGCAGTCGCGCTAACGCGCTCCGCCCGAATCAATTAGGTGGAACGGTCATTTAGCGGGGAACAGCTGTCAGCGCGGCTGGTTTTTTTCGTCAACGATGACGATGTTGGGCTTCCAGCCGTCGGCGTCGGCTTCCTCGATTTGCGTGTAAGTCACGATTATGACTTTGTCGCCGACGGCGGCCTTTCGCGCGGCCGCTCCGTTAAGGCAAATCTCGCCTTTTTTTCCGGGCATGATGTAGGTCGTAAGGCGCTCGCCGTTGTTGACGTTTAGGACGTCCACCTTTTCCCAAGGATGCATTCCGGCCTTTTTTAGAAGGCTCTTGTCAATCGTTATTGAGCCCACGTATTCCAAGTTGGCGTCCGTCACTGTGGCGCGATGAATTTTTGATTTTAAAACTGTTATTTGCATTCTAGTCCTCCTGTTATGCCGCTGTTCGCGCGAGTTTTGTCACGAGCGCGATTGCCCGCCCGCGTGAGCGGGCAAGTAAATCATTTTTTATCGCAAAACGGCAACGCCGTAATGTTGCGGTTTATGCGGCGTCCTGCAATATTTGTCTTGCAAACAGTTTTTTCGCCGCTATTTCTCCTGAAAAATGTTTGCAAGCCTAAAAAAGCGGCACGAGTTTGGCCGGTCAAGGGTTCATGTCCAGCGCGACTTTAAGGCCCTGCAAGACCAAGTCGGGCAAGACCAAGTCAAAAAGGCCCGCGCTTTCAAAGGAACGGCTAAAGCCGCCCGTTCCAATCACAAAGGCCCTCTCCCCTCCAAAAACGCTTTCTTCCATTTTGGAAACAAGCTCGCGGACGGCGCCGGCCTGGCCGTAAAAAACGCCCGACTGGATCGCCTCTATCGTTGACGAGCCGCAAACGTTCTTGGGCTGGACGACCTCGACGCTTGGAAGCTGCGCGGTTCCTTCGCTTAAGGCATGGACGCTCATCGCGGCGCCGGGCAAAATCGCGCCTCCCAAGTACTCGTTGTTTTTTGTAATCACGTCAACGGTTGTGGCCGTGCCCATGTCGACGACAATCAAGTTTTTGGCTCCGCCGGAAGACGCCGCCGCGCGGACGGCTCCAATCGCGCCCGCGATTCTATCGGCTCCGATTTCGCGCGGATTGGCGTATTTTATTTTTAGGCCGGTCTTTATTCCCGCCTGGATGAAAAGCGCTTCCTTAAAAAAATATTTTCTAAAGCAGTTTGAAAGCGAGTGGTTTATCGCCGGAACGACCGAGCAGCAGGCGATGCGCTCGACAGCCTTGTAGTCAAAATTGTTCAGCGCCAAAACGTCGCGGAAAAACAAGCCCAGCTCGTCGGAGCTTAGCCTTGGGTTTGTGGAGCGGCGGAACTGCAACGCCAATTTTTCGCCTTCAAAAAGGCCGCACTGAATCGTAGTGTTTCCAACGTCAACTGTTAAAAGCATAGATTTTCCTTACAATGTCCTGAACCTGTCCATGAGCGACAATCGTTCCAAGGCCGCCGTAATTGCGCCATAAAACGCAAGGATGGCTCTTGGGCGTGATTTCCGACAGGTCGTTTGAAATGACAAAATCCGGCGGATTTTTTGCGGCGAAAAGTTTTTGTACGGCCGCCGCCCTCTCCTCTTGGCTTGCGTCCGAAGTCAATTTAAAGCCCACAAGGCGCGCGGCGGCGGACTTTTTCTTTGCCCACGCCGGAAT
This sequence comes from uncultured Treponema sp., assembly GCA_946411505.1. Classification (GTDB taxonomy): domain Bacteria; phylum Spirochaetota; class Spirochaetia; order Treponematales; family Treponemataceae; genus Treponema_D. The sequence goes on from CAMKEG010000001.1 coordinate 673,347, forward strand.
CGACTCCAGAAGTTTGGGGTTCTTCTTAAGCTTCACCAAAAGCTTGTCGGCTCCGCTAAATTTGGAAACTTTTCCCGGCGTAAATTCTTTTCCGTCGGCGACAACGCTCTGCACCGTGTAGTCGCTGACCGCCGCCGCGTGAAAAATCAGGTCGTAAGAATTTGAGGCCAGTTGTTCCTTTAAAAGTTTTTGCAAATCTTCGCAAGAGCGGAAGTTTTTCACAGTGACATTTTCGGCCGGAGCTTTGGGCTGGACGGCGCCTTCGGCCAAAAGGAAGTCGATTGCGGCGGCGGGATCCAGGTCTTGGATTGTCTTTGCGATTGAAAGAGCCGTTTTTCCGCTTGAGAAATTTGTGATTGAGCGAACGTCGTCGATTTTTTCGGAGCAGCCTCCGCCGGTAATCAAGACTTTCATTTCGTTCCTAACACTCCTTTCAAAAATTCGAATGCCTCGTAAGGCTCCGGCAGGCGGCCTACGCCCGCGTCTCCGCAAGCCAAGTGTCCTTGGGCCGGCTCCAAAATTTTGGCTCCCCAATCCTTTAGAGTTTGCAAGGACTTTTGCGTGGCCGGGTGCAGGAACATGTTGGAGTTCATCGCGGGTGAGATAATAAAAGGCTTTTGAAAATTGTTGGCCAAGAAAAGCGCGCCCAAAAGGTTGTCGGCGATTCCTGCGGCCAGCTTGTTGATTGTGTCGGCGCTTGCAGGGTAGACCATAATCGCGTCGGCCCATTTTTGGCTTAGCGTTATGTGCGCGATGGGCTCGCCTTCGTTGGTCCACATGTCGGCGTAAAGCTTGTTCTTGGAAAGGCCCTCAAAGGTGGCCTTTCCGACAAAGCGCAAGGCGTCCTCGGTGGCAATGACCTTGACTTCGTTTCCGTTTTTCACCAAAAGGCTTAGAAGCTCGGCGGCCTTGTAGCAGGAAATCGAGCCTGTCACGCACAGTAAAATTTTAGACATTGTCAATCAACCTCACGCCTTCCAAAAAGGCCGCCGCGTACAAGCGGCCGTCGTATTCGGTAACATAGTCAACCGTAAAGCCCGCTTCCGCAAGCGCCTTTTCCTTTTCGGCCACGCTCGACTTTTCCGCCAAAATTTTATGCAGCATCGGAGCCTTCTTCAGGCCTTCCGCGCTCAATTTTCTATTGCGGGAACTTATCGCAAGGCCGTCTTCCTGGCGCACGATCGGACATGGCACGATGTTTATGTCCATGAAAAAGGCCTTTATCATTTCGCGCAAAAGAACATACTGCTGAAAGTCCTTCTCGCCAAAGTAGGCGTTTTTCGGGCGGACGATGTTAAAGAGCTTCATTACGACGGTAAGGACGCCGTCAAAGTGGCCGGGCCTCTTTGCCCCGCAAAGCAATTTTGAAAAATCGTTTTCGGTCACCTTGTACTTGTAGTCGTCGGGATACATTTCAGCATATGTGGGAGCGAACAAAATGTCGCAGCCGTTTTTTTCAAGCAAGGCCTTGTCGTCGTCAAAGTTTGCCGGGTAAGTGTTCAAGTCGTTCTTGTCGTTGAACTGCGTCGGGTTAAGGTAGACGCTCACGACGGTGACGTCGTTGTTCTCGCGGCATTTTTTTACAAGCGACATGTGGCCCTCGTGAAGGCCGCCCATAGTCGGAACAAAGCCCACGGATTTTTCGGCGCCAATCTTGGCGCGCTCCTCTTTAAATTCTTTTACGGTTCGTATGATTTTCATTTTTTTTAGTCCTCCAAACATTACGGCTGTTCGCGCGAGCCTGCTTGCAAGCGCGAATGTTGCCGCTTATGCGGCGCCGTTCATTTTTCGCTTTGCAACCGTTTAATCTCGCCGCTTAGTTTTCCTTCGTATATTTATCGTAATCATTCAGCGCGCCAAGAATCAAGTTCCAGCCGTCCATAAACTTATGGGCAAACTTGGGCGCGCCCTGCGTCATTCCCAAAGCGTCCTGCAAAACCAAAACCTGGCCGTCGCAGTCGCGGCCGCTTCCGATTCCAATAGTAGGAATTGAAACGGCATGGGTTATGCGGCCCGCCAAGTCGTCGGGAATGCATTCCAAGACAATGGCAAAGCAGCCGCATTTTTCGGCCAAAAGCGCTTCTTGGTAAATGCGCTCGGCCTCGCTGTCAGTCTTTCCCTGCTTTTTGTGGCCGCCCATAGCGTTGAAAAACTGAGGTGTAAGCCCAAGGTGCGCCATGACAGGAATTCCTGAGTCGACCAAATACTTTATCGTGTCGGCCTGAGTGTCGATTCGCTCAATCTTGACAGAGTTGGCGCCGGCTGCGAGCAAGCGGCCAGCGTTCTCAACCGTGTCGGCCAAGGATTTTCTTGTGGCCAAAAAAGGCATGTCGCCCACGATGAATTTGTCGGTTCCGGCGCGGACGGATTGGGTAAAGGCCTCCATCATGTCCATAGTTCCGCAAACTGTCGTCGGCTTTCCGCGCATGACCATTGAGCCGGAATCGCCGATAAGAATGCAGTCGACGTTTGACGCTCCTACGATTTTGGCGAAGGCCGCGTCGTAGCACGTAATCATTGAGATTTTTTTGCCCTCTTTTTTGAAGGCGGGAAAGTCTAGAACTGTCATAGTACCTGTCCTTTTAAAGTGATCAAGTCTGTGGAATTAGTATAATAAATTTTAATAAAAAGTGCAACCAATAGAAGTAATTCTACTAGTTGCACCGCTTCGTTCCGCCCTCAAAATTTTTGCCTAGTGTACACTAGGCAAAAATTTTGACAGCAATATATCATGTACACACTTATGGAATTGGCGTTATATTCCTAAACAACATGCCGAGGATACTTTTTTCCTTTTGGCAAGCGAATCCTTTTGCATGGCTAGTATTTCTTGCTGAAAAAATTAATATTGACACCAATATAGTCATAATAATTACAGCGATTATTGAAATCATATTCGCGCTCTTCGCGCTTAGAGCCAACGTATATCTAGAGGAAGAAAACGGCAAGAAAAAAATAAAATTCACATTTGAGAAATTCCCCAAAAAAGAAAAGAAGGAGAAAATTAAAATGGAAAACAATGTTTCAAACGCAGAAACTCAAGCAACAGCGAGCGCTCAAAGCGTCGGAGCCGCGGAAAACAAGCCTATTTCCATGTGGGGCTACTTTGGCTACGAAATCTTGTTCGCGATGCCAGTAATCGGCTGGATTATCCTAATAGTCAACGCAATCGCCGCAAAAAATGTAAACGTAAAAAACTTCGCGCGCTCATACTTTTGCCTTTTGATAGTAGCCGCAATAATATTCGCGCTTGGCGCAGGCTCATTCATCAGCAATCTTTCAAGTTTCGGATTTTAAGCAAAAGCGACCGCCCGCCCGCGCCAAAAGCCGGGCGGGCAAGGTTATTACAGCGGTCTTTTTGAAAAATCTATCAACTCTTTTGCGGAAGGAATTCTCATTGAAAAACAGGCAGTTTCTTCATTTGACGAATAAACAAAATCACCTTTTGAAAGAATGTCCATTCCAATTATAACATCAAAAGACTTGCTTCCAGAAACTTCCACAACAGGAACCGATTCAAACAGAATTTCATTCGGCAGTTTCACGGAAACTTCATAAATTTGAGCGATGCTCATGCCGTGAGCGGAAATCATCTTCATGGCTGAAATAGGCCGCAACCGGCAGGCGTTCGCAAGCCTTTCGCTTATGCAAGAGCTATTCGCGCCAGTGTCTATCAGAGCCTTTGTCTTTATCGACACAGTCTTTTCAATCTTTTGGTCAATCACGGGAATAAAAAGTTCCGCGTCAATGATTATAGCAGGCGCGTTTAACGGCAACCGTATGGAAAAGGACTTAGTATCCATACCCCACCGCCAAATTTACATTGTAAAACATTTTCAATTCCGCGTCTTCTGTAATGCAACGCTGAACAAGAAAATTTCCAGGCTCCAAACCATTTTTTAACGCCGCCGCGACAGCCGTCCTTTCATCGGGAAAGTAGCCCAAAACTTTGTTGCCCGAAATGAGAACCCGTTCATTTTCATGTCCTGAAATTATCTCATCGCGCTTTATGTCAAACCAACTATAAAGAGATTTCAAGCTTTCATCCATGTCAAGTCCTCCTTAACTGCAATAATAAGAAATTCCTTAAAAATTTTCAAGCAGACCCGCCCCCAAAAAAATTTTGCCTAGTGTACACTAGGCAAAGGCCTTTGTGCGAAAACTTGCGTTGCGCGCGTTTTCGCGCAAAGTAAAACTTACAGGAGTGTCTTATGAAAAAGTTCCTCAAAAAAAAGCGGAATCAAAATTATTTCCGCTGCCGCCATCGTTTGTTCATTCATGGTGCTGTCCTTGGCTTGCGCTTCGGCTCCAGAGCCAGAACCAACAACGACAATCACTTCGTCCACCGTCAACAACTTGGTTAAGAACCAGGAAGTCAGCCTTTTGGCCAACAACGGACTTACTGGCGAGCAATTGATGGAAGTCATAAAACTCTGCATCCACACAGGAGAGATTTCAAACGTTTCACTAATAGAAGAAAACGCCAAGCTAAGTTACGGCGTTTTGGCCGCAAATATCACGCTTTACAAGGTTCCTGTTGTGGTTAAATTCTCCTGCTCCATCTCCAAGACAGGCTCTTTAAAAATGAGAGTCATTGACGTAAAGGAGCAAAACAGCGACACAGCGACCTTTAACTTGGAAGTTTACAAAAAAGACTACGACTCTACCTGTGAATCCATACAAAACAAAATCATGGGAAAAGTTAAGAATTTTGGCGAAGTGGTCATTGCCCGTTCCGCTGATTTTGCGTAATCAAAAGCGCCTTGCGCTTAGAGCGGCCCTTATAATCTTTGACATTTGCTTATACGGGTTGCTTCATGACATTACAAGCCTTGCCGCGTTTTCGCAATTTAAGCAAAGCGCGGCATTGTCATTTTACAGAAATTTCCAAACAAATTTTCATTCAATTTTTTCGGACTTTCTTTTATTTACATTCCTAAACAATTATTTCGTTGACGCTATTTGGGCGGCAACGCTTTTGCTGATTCTTGACGGAATCGGTTGCGCAAAAGCAGCCCCATGCATAACGTTCGCTTGCGGCGCCGCTTCCGAACTAACGCAAGCACTTTGCCCTCGCTTGGGAACTTTTGACATTGCAGATTTGGCGCTATACGCGGCAATTTGCGGAATTTGGCTTTTGTTTTGCAAGCGCAAAAAAGCCTGTCGTTAGCGAATCCGTTAACTTCGCTTTTTCTCCGTTCCCACGCGCTAAAGAAAGCCCCAAAAAGCGCCGATACCATAATAGAGAAACTTTTTTTTGGAGCTGACTATGAAAAGAACAATTTTTGCAATCGCAATCGCCGCCTTGGTTTTGGGAGGCTGCCTTTCAACGCAAAAGGAAAATTCCGCCCAAGACTCCGCCTCGCAAAACGCCGTGGGTGCGCCCAACCCGTTTAAAAGCTGCAAGAGCTTGGCCGACGCGGAAAAGGCCGCCGGCTTTGACTTTTACCTTTTGGACGTATTTGAGGACTGCGCCATTCAAGTTTACCGAGCGATTCCCAAACAAATGATAGAGGCTATTTACGACTCGGAAAGCGGCGACGAAATCAGAATCCGCAAAGCTCCCGGAAAGAACGACCCCAGCGGAGACTACAACATCTATACGGAAAAGTCCTCGCAAAGCGTCGGCGGATACGAAATAACCTTTTACGCCAACGGAAACAAGTGCGGCAAGGCGGTTTGGAACATGGGCAACTACACTTGCTCAATCACCTCGCGCGACAGAATAAGCCTGGACAAGGCCCTAAAGACCGCGCAAAAGATAATTGAAATGAACCGCTCGTAAATTTTGCCTGCAAGACCGCGACTTTTATTTCGAGCGGATTTCGCGCAAGCGCGGCCGTTCCGCTCGTAAATTTTGCCAGCAATAATACGAGCGGCTTAGGCATCCGCGAAGACTTTGCCGTCGTCAAGCTTGACTTGAAGCTTTGTGTATTCAGAGTGAAAGTCGTTCTTAAGGCGGTCAAGGTAGCGCGCGCACTCCCACTTGCACATCGGAAGGTCGTGCAAAAGATAGTTTCCGCAAGACTCAGGCTCCGTCGCGGGAACCTTGTCCTGCGTCAAAATCCATTCCAAACATTCAATAGTAAGCTCGCGCATTTCCTGGACGGAATACTTTCCCATCATGATGACGTACATTCCGGTAAGGCAGCCCATAGGGCCCACGTAAACGACGTCTTCCTTTACGCGGGAGTTGCGGAACCAAGTGGCCATCAAGTGCTCGATGCTGTGAATCGCGCCGGGAGCGACGGCAGGCTCCTTGTTGGGCGTCGTTATGCGCAAGTCGTAGGTGGTGAAGCCCTTGTCCTCGCGCGAAATGTAAATGCCGGGCTTTAGCTTGGTGTGGTCAATCGTAAAGCTTTGAACTACTTCCATTTTTGTCTCCTTTTATGCTCCAATTAGTTGCGAGCCTTTTGCGAGCAACGTAATTGGAAGATCCGCTCGAAACAACAATTAGGGTCTTGCCTTAATTAGAACGAGCGGAGTGTTTTTTCCAATCGCGCGAGCGCCTCGTCTTTTCCCAAAATCAAAATCGAGCCGATGAGCGGCGGGCTTACGCGGCTTCCGGTTACGGCCATGCGGATGGGCATCATAAAGTCGCCCATCTTGACTCCGATTTCCTCGGACATCTTGCGGCCCAACTCCTCCGCCTCCTCGTGGCTCATGCCGAAAATCTTTTCGACAAAGTCCTTGGCCTTCAGCAAAACTTCCTTTGTCTTGGCTTCGTCAAGCTTTTTGGGAATAATCTGGTCTTTTGGCGGAACGGCCGGCTCGGTGAACAAAAAGCGGACCATTTCCGCGGCGTCGGTCAAATACTTCAGGCGCTCCTTGATAAGCGGCATAAGCTTCATCAGCGCGGCCTTCACGTCGGCGCTTGACATGTTCATGCTCTTGTCCACGCAAACAGGCTCGCCGTCTTCTCCCAGCGCGACGCCGGAATATTCGGGGCCGACCTTTGGCTTGGGCTGCGGGTTTTCGGGATTGATTTCAAGCGCGGCGTCGCCGGTTCCTGTGATGAAGGGAAGCGTCCACTTGTAAAGGTCTTCGTCGCTAAGCATGCGGATGTAGTTTCCGTTGTAGTATTCCAATTTCTTGTAGTCAAAGACCGCCGGCGCCTTGTTAAGGTGTTCCAGCTTAAAGGACGCGGCCAACTCTTCGAGCGTGTAGAATTCCTTGCCTTCCTCGTAAGAGCAGCCGAGCAAGGCCACGTAGTTGATGATGGCCTGCGGAAGGTAGCCGCGCGCGCGGAATTCGTTTAAGCTTGTGGAGCCGTGGCGCTTAGAAAGCTTTTTTCCGTCCGAGCCGTTGACCATCGGAAGGTGGCAGAACTCCGGGTGCTCCCAGCCAAAGGCGCGGTACATTTGTACGTGGAGCGGCGTTGACGGAATCCATTCCTGAGCGCGCATTACGTGGCTTATCTTCATAAAATGGTCGTCGACGATGTTGGCCAAGTGGTAAGTGGGAAAGCCGTCGCTTTTAAGCAAAACCGGGTCGGGCGAAATGTCCTCGTTTTTCCAAATGATGTCGCCCAAGAGGTGGTCGTGGAATTTTGTCTCGCCTTCAAGCGGAACCTTAAGGCGGATTACGTAAGGCTTTCCCGCGTCAAGGTTGGCCTTGACTTCTTCGGGGGTAAGGTGGCGGCAGTTTCTGTCGTAGCCGGGAGCCATTTTGTTTTCAGTCTGAATTTTACGGATTCGCTCCAAGCGCTCGGCGTCGCAAAAGCAGTAGTAGGCCTCGCCTTTGGCGACCAGCTCTTCGGCGTATTTTTTGTAAAGGTCAAAGCGCTGGCTTTGGACGTAGGGGCCGTACTCGCCGCCCTTGTCTCCGCCTTCGTCCCATTCCAGGCCAAGCCAGCTCATCGTGTCGTAAAGGTTCTTTACGTATTCCTCGCCGTAGCGCGTTCGGTCTGTGTCCTCAAGGCGCAGGATGAATTTTCCGCCCTTGCTTCTTGCGAACAAGTAATTGAAAAGCGCGGTCCTTACGCCGCCGATGTGCTGCATTCCTGTCGGCGACGGCGCGTATCTTACTCTGACTTCTGACTCTGACATATAGTTACCTCAATAAAATCGTTTAAAAATTGCGGTAAATATTTTAGCGCTTTTGCGGTTAAGTTTCAAGTTGAAAAATTTAAAACACGTAAGGGAAAGCGGCGCAAAGGCGGCGGGCGGTTGGCGGAAACTCTCATTTTGCCCCTGCCGCGCAAGCGGCAGCCGTAAAAAGTTACAAGGGGCAAAATGCGAGTAGCGACGACATCGAGCGGTTCCGCCGACCGTACGCCAACTGGGAGCCGCGTTTTACATTCTTCCGCAGCGTTTTGTTTGCCCAGACAATGACAGTCCGAGCAGCGTCTGAAAGACGCGGTGAAACCGCTCGAAACAACAATTATGGTCTTGCGTTCAAAAACACGAGCGGTGCTTGCAAAGGCGCGGATATGGGGGTATAATAGAATATTGCAAGACAAATGAACAGCGCGAACCTCGTCTCGGATTTTGACATAGTCTCTTTTTTCGTCGCCCTTGCGGTGGCCTTTTACTCGTTCACAAAGTATTCCGAGCAGAGCTTGGGAAACAGGGCCTTCAAGCGCCTGGTTTTTTGCTCCCTGATTCTTTGCGCGGCGGACTTTTTTTCCTGCCTGACGATAAAGGCAAGGGCGGGAACTTTCCTTGAGACGTTCTTCCATTCGCTATACATTTTTGCCGTCTTGTCTTTTTCGCAATCGATTTTGGCCTACACAAATTCTTACATTTACACAAAGGAAGAGGCCTTGAGGGAAAAGAAAAACGCAGTCCGAGCCTTCTTCCCGGCCATCGTCGCGGTCTTGGCCATAAACGCCTTTTCGGGATTCTTGTTTTTCATCGACGACGATTTTTCCATAACGAGGGGCCCGCTCTACGCGGCGGTTCCAATCGCGTGCGCGGCGCTCGCCTTGCAAAGCGTGGCGCAACTGGGCCGCTACGCGCAAAAGTTCACGAAGCAGCAAATCAAGGCCCTTTGCTTTTTCTATGAAACGTCGCTCGCCCTGCCCTTCGTCCAAGACTACCTTTGCCCGCAATTCAGAATCGGCCCCTTTGTATACGTTTTCTTCACGACCGCGCTTTTGCTGACCTTGGAAACGCCCGACGACCAGGCGCTCATCGCGACAATCAGCGAGCTGGAGGAGCTGCAGAGGGCCCTCAAGGTGAGCGTGGAAAAAAAGACGGCGGAGGCCTTGGAAAGGCGCGAAAGGCTCGAGCGGCTGACCTTTGAGATGATGTACGCCCTTTCCGAAACGATTGACGCCAAGGACCGCTACACAAGCGGACACTCCGCACGGGTGGCCCGCTACTCAAAAATGCTGGCCCAAAAAAAAGGCCTGCCGCCGGAAAAATGCCAGCAAATATTCATGATGGGCCTGCTGCACGACATCGGAAAAGTCGGCGTTCCTACGGAAATCCTAAACAAGCCCGGCCGCCTTACAGACCAAGAATTCGCGCAAATCAAGGCGCATCCAGCCATCGGCTCATCCATATTGGAAAAAGTTTCCCTCCTGCCGGAACTTAGGACGGGAGCCCGCTGGCACCACGAGCGCGTCGACGGACGCGGCTACCCGGACGGCCTTAGCGGAGAGCAAATTCCTCTTGAAGCAAAAATAATCGCAGTAGCCGACGCCTACGACGCGATGACCTCTTGCAGAAGCTACAGGCAGCAGATGGAGCAAGCGGCCGTCCGAGAGCAAATCGAAAAAGGAATCGGAAGCCAATTCGACAAGGAAATCGCGGGCCTAATGATTGAATTGATAGACGAGGACAAGCGCTACATTCTGCACGAATACAAAAAAAGAAAAGAATCGCCAGACGAGGAGGCGGCCAATTGACGGGAAACCTTGCGTACAACATAAATTTTGAAGCCGCCGCCTTTTGCTTCATAGCGACCTTGTATTTTTACTTGCGCAAAAAATACTACAACACAAGCGTCGTCAACAACACGTTCAGGCGGCTGACGTTTTGCCAGCTGACGGCCATTTTCTTTGACGTGGCCGCCTCGATAACGATTTCATACCCGAAAACTTTTCCTGTCTGGCTTGACGTCGCGCTAAACACCTTATACTTCGCGGCCACGGCATACTTGTTCTACACACTGCATTTGTTCTTCCTTTCTTTCGGAATAAAGAAGAAAGTCGGAATGCCGCTTTTGCTGACGTCAAGGGGCGTCTTGGTCCTGTTCCTTTCGATGCTTTTTGTGAACGCGCCCACCGGAATATTTTTCAGCGTCAAGGACGGAGCCTACCTTCCGGGCGGACTTTACTACCTTTGCCTGGCCTTTCCAATCGCCTACATGTTCGCTTGCAGCGTGACGTTCGTCATAATAAAGAAAAGGGTCACAAAGCAAGTTTTCAGAGTCCTGCTGGCCCTTCTTCTTTTGACGGCGCTCGGCCCTATCCTGCAGTTCTTGTTTTTCCCGACGACGCTATTGACGCATTTCTTTTCGCTTTTCAGCCTGATTCTATGCCTTTTTGTCCTTGTCTCGCCCGACTACGCGGAACTTACAAAAAAGCGCGCTGAATTGTTCGAGCTGCAGAAAAACCTTGAGTCTAAGGCCGCGCAGGAGTCGGACAAGGTTTACAAGCGCAGCAAGCAAAAGGAAATCCTCTTTGAGCAAATCATAGACGCGCTCGCCGAAACTATTGACGCCGGCGACTCCAAGCGGAGCGGCCATTCCGAAAACGTCGCGGAAACGTCAAGGCTAATAGCCTACAAAATGCTGCTGCCAAAAAACGAAGTGCAAAAAATTTACTACGCGGCCATTTTGCACGACATCGGAATCATCGGAGTGCCGGAAAGCGTCACCGGCAAAAACGGCAAGTTCACGCAGGAAGACTTTGAGCAAATGAAAAAACATTGCGAAATCGGCGAGCGCATTTTGTCAACGATAAGCGAAATGCCCGAAATCTCAAAGATTGCGCGCAGCCACCACGAGCGCTACGACGGCAAGGGATACCCCGACGGACTTGAGGGAAAGCAAATTCCCTTGGCCGCGAGAATAATAGCCGTGGCCGACGCCTACGACGCGATGATTCATGAAAGGAGCTATAAAAACATCATGACAAAGGCGGAGGCAAGGGAGGAGCTAAAAAAATGCTCCGGCCTTCAGTTTGACCCGCTGGTGGTCGCGGCCGCGCTGGAAGTCCTTTAGTCCTCTATTTCCGGAATTTTTTCCTTTAGCTTGGCCATGAAGCTTTCGCCCGAAACGCCCTCGCGCAGGCAGGCGAACAAGCAGTTTTCGCCGGCCACAGTTCCAAGTATTTCGTCAAAGGCCAAGCAGTCAAGCGCGTTGCAAACAGGGCTGGCGTGGCCCGGAAAAGTTTTTATTACGACGATGTTGCCCGACCATTCTATGCTGATGTAGCCGCGCAAAAAGTCCTGGGCAAAAAGGCGGTCGCTTTCCTGCCTCTCCTCCTCGGTGGGAAGCGTGTAGACGTAGCCGTCGCGGCCGTCGGCGATTTTTCCGACCTTTAAAAGCTTGAGGTCTCGGGAAAGGGTCGCTTGGGTGACTTCAAAGCCCTCTTCGGTCAAAAGGTTCAAAAGCTTTTCCTGGCTTTCAATTTTATTGGCCTTTATAAGTTTTCTGATTGCCTTCAATCGGCCGCTTCTTTCTTTCATCTTTATTCCTGCTTGTTAAATCTTTGGCTGGGAGTGACGGTCCAAATGGCCCTCAACTCCATGTCGCCGTTGTTGACCAAAACGTGGGGAGCGCCGGCGCTGAATGAAATGCCGTCGCCTTCCTTTATTTGATAAACGTTGTTCTCGTAATGCAATTCCCCTTCCCCGCTAAGCACAAAGCCGGTCTCGCGGCCGATGTGGCCGTAGGAGCCGTTGTGGGTCTGGGACTTTGGCGGAATGGTAATCAAGTAAGACTCCATCGTGTGGCTTCCGTCGTCGCTGTTGGGGCGGGCTATTTCCTCATAGCGCACGCCGTCCTCCCTAACGCTGCGCCGAGCGTCGGAATGAATGATTTCAACGGGATGCTTTTTGCGGTATTCCTCAAACAAAAATTCCAAGTTTATGTCCAAGACTTCCGCCAGGGCCAACAAGGTGTCAATGGCGGGGCTTACCCGGTTTCGTTCGATTTGGGAGACAAGGCTTTCGCTCACGCCGGCGCGTTGGGCCACGACCTTCAAGGTGTAGCCCTTCCTTTCGCGGACCGAGCGCAATTTTTCGCCAAAATGATACGGGGCCTTTTCCCGAGTGTTTCGCGCGCTTTCATTTTGCGAAGCTGTCATTTTTCTGTTTCTCCTTGTTGAATTTCATCACAAATTGAATGAAGTAGTCTTCCAATGTCTTTTGCGGCCCGGCGACCTTAAGCCTTGAGCGGGCGCGGGCGTTGTCGCGGCGAAGGGTGTACATCGAATAAAAGTCGCGGTAGTCCAAGCCGGCGTCGGTCTTTACGTGCGCGCCCAAAAATTTTGAAACCTCGTCGCGGCCGATGGCCTTGATTCCCTGGCCCCGCAAAATTTCGCGCAAGGCGTTTATTTGCTCGAATGAAATTCCAAAAAGGAATTCCTCCATCGCCTGGCTCACCATCGGGTCGCTCAAACGGTCCTTGATGAACTGGGTCCACATTTCGTCCATTTGCATGGAAATCAAGATTAGCTCGCTTGTGCCCATCATCGTTCCAAAGGCGGGGGCCAGCTTTCTGCGGGCGGTCCAAATGCTCTGCAAAACAGGCGCGATTTGTTCGATGGCCTCGTCGTTGCGGTGTTCCCACAAAAGCAAAAGGGACATGGCCATCTCGCGCCGCAAGTCAATGTCCACGCTCTTGTCGCGAATGCAGTTTAGGTAGACGTCCTCGGCCAAGAGGGAGAACATCATGGTGACGGCCTCGTTGCGCAAGTCGTTGACTTTCTTTTCGTCCTCGCCAATGTTCTTGGCGATTTTTGAAAGCGACGAGAACGTGTGGATTTTTGCGATTAAAAAGCCCTTTCCCAGCGAAGCCTTTGACGGAAGCTGCAGGAGGGCGTCGCCTTCGTCCTGGTGCTGTATGAGGGAATCTATCAAGGAATTGGGAGTCCTCTCCCCTCCGGCCAAACGATGGCGCTCCAGCAAGGACGGAAAGCGCGCGATGCTTTTGGCAAGGTCGTTGAGGTCGTCGATGCGGGTCAAAAAAGTCTCAAAGCGCTCTGGATTGGCGTCGCGCAAATGCGGCAAAACAGCGTCAAACATGTCCTGCTGCTTTTGCGTGAAAACAATGATGCCGTCATCCTTTTCGGGAACGTCATTGTTGTCGAAAAACGCGCTTATGTCTACATTTTCAAATTGATTCTCCACCACGGTTTAATAATAGCGCATTTCTTAAATAAAATCAAATAAATTTGTGAAAAACCCGGGAAAAGCGGCTTTCAATTGACTTTTCTTGCCTTCGGCGCTATTCTGTTACTAATGACAGAAACAACGGACGCGGCGGTCGAAGGCAGCTTCAACGAAATATGCAAGATTCTCTCGGAATGTTCCGACGAAAACGAGGCCAGGGATTTTTTGGCCTGCCTGTGCACGCCGGCGGAGCGCGCGGACTTCTCAAAGCGCTGGCTTAGCGTAAAGGAGCTTTACAAGGGAACTCCCCAGCGCGAAATCGCCAAAAAGTTCAACATGTCACTGTGCAAGATAACGCGAGGCTCCCGCGAGCTTAGAAAAGAGAACAGCGCCTTTAGAAAAATTCTGGAAAAAGAAAAAAAACTCTAGCGGCGGGCGTTTTTCTTTACGCGCTTTTCCTCGTACAAAAGCCCGTCCGCTTCCTTCAATATTTCTTCCAAATTGTCGAAATCCTTGCTGAAAGCCTTGCAGCCCAAGCTTATGGAAAGCTCAAAGCTCTCGTTGTGGACGATGTTCCACGCCTTGCAAGCGGCGTCGATGTTTTCGCGGATGACGCTAAGGCGGGGCTCGCTCAACCCGGCGGCGATTATGACAAACTCGTCGCCGCCCAGACGGCCAACGATGTCCGACGCGCGGAAATTCTTCCTTAAAATTTCTGCCTCGGCCTTAATCGCGCGGTCGCCGGCGTCATGGCCGTAAGTGTCGTTGATTCTTTTTAGGCCGTCCATGTCGCCAAAAATCACGACGCCGCCTTGGTTCAAGACGACGGCGATGTCAATCGTCTGCTGGCCCAATTCCATGAAGCCCCGACGGTTCAAAAGGCCGGTCAACTCGTCGGTCTTTGAAATCATGTTAAGGCGGGCGGTTCGTTCCTGCTGAATTTTCGCGGCCTTTTCCGCCTTGGAGCTTTCCCAAGCATCGCCCAAAAGCCTTGAGAAAGCCGCGCACATCATCGAGTAAACCAGGCCCTCGTAAGCGCCCTTCTTAAAGACAAGGTATCCGTATTGGTTTTCACATATGGAAATAATCCAAGTGATGAACAAGCCGGAGGAAAAGTCGATGGTTCCGGGCGGAATGATTGTCTCGCGCGGATTGAACAAAAGCGGGCTCTCGTTGACGTTCTGGACGTAGTCCCTCCGCTTGTCGTAGGAGGCCAACAAAAAAGCCTTGGACGGGATTTGCTCGTCCTCGCTCTTTTCCTTTACATAGACGGGGCTTTCGTAAACGCAGACGGCGGCGGCGTCAATGTCAAAGCGCTCGGCGAAGCCTTTGAACAATTTTCGGAACTTGGCCAAATTCAAGCGGGCCTGCTCCGAAGCCAAAAAGTCGTTCATGATGTAGAACTGCCGCTTTTTGTCCAGCCATTCCGTGGAAACGGAACGGCCGTCAAAGTTGAACTCGGCCGCCACTCCGCCAAGGCTCTGGTCGCCAAGGCAAGGGCACGAAGACCGGAAGCGCGCCGAGGACGAAACGGAAGTTATGTCGGCCACGCGCTTTTTTTCAAAAATGTTGAACAAGGACTCCGCCGCCTTTCTTCCCTGCTCAAAGACGTTCAGGTTTACGGTGGTGAGGGACGGATGGCACAGTTCCGCGCGGGGAACGTCGTCAAAGCCGGCGACGCAAACTTGCTGGGGCACTTGAATCTTATGCTTGGCGCAAAAATCCATCGCGGCGAAGGCCATGTCGTCGTTGAGGGCTATCACGGCGTCAAATTCAAAGCGGCCCTTGCGCTCCCAATAATCGTCAAGGCCTTTCATCGCGCTTTCGTAAGTGAAATTTCCGTCTATGACGCAAGCGTCGTCAAAGCGCCGGCCCTTGAGGGGCAGGTAGTCCGCGACTATGTTTGTCCTTTCGCAGGCCTCCGAGGATCCGGGAATTTTTCCGACCACGCAAAATTTCCGCCTGCCGTGGTTGACGATGAAATCGTCCAAGACTTCAACCAGGCCGGGCCGCGCGTCTGAAAGGACGCAGGGAAATCCGGGTATCCTCGCCCCCACGCTGACAAGCGGAAGTTCGGAAAAGCCCTTGACGTATTTTTCAAGCCTTTCCGGATCCGAATGGTTCCCCAAGACGGACGAACAGGCGACAAGGCCGTCAATGTTATGCTTGTTGCAAAGCTGGGCAAGGTACCTTTGGTGATAGTCAAAAGGCCTGTAGGAAAGGTCCAGCTCCCCGACTCCAAAAATAAAAAGGGAGGAATTCTTTTCCTCGCAAAAAGAGTACGTTCCGTCTATTATTTCCTTCACATAGTCCGAGTTGGTGTCGTTTATGAGAAGGCCTATTCTTTTGGAGCCAACGTTCATTTCCATTAATTGTATATCAAAAATAACACTTTGTAAAGAAATTATTTTAGCGCCGCCGCCTTACCCTGCCCGCCGCGGTTGCGGCGCTTTAAGGAGCGCGCTATAATCTTTTTGATGAAAAGAAAGACGCTCATTTTTTGCGCGGCTCTCGCGCTTTTTGGACATGCATTTTGCGGGCCCTTTGAGATACGCTTTGAGGCGGACAAGCGGCTTGACTCCTCAATTTTTGAGGCCAGGGAAATTTCCGCGGAGCCCTTCGCGCGCGCGGCGCTTTTGGCCGGAGGGTCAAGCGAAAAGGAAATCGAGGAGCGCATGGAAGAGCTGGATTCGCTTTGGGAAAAGCTGGACGCCCGGCTTGAGCCGATTGCCGGCGCGGAAGAAAGGGCCGACGCGATTTTGTTTTTCATTCACGAAGAAATTCTTTCCAAATACAACTTTTACCAAACCCGCGTCGACGAGGCCCTTGAAAGCGGCGTTTACAACTGCGTTTCCTCCGCGATTCTTTTCATGTACTTCGCCAAGCGGGCGGCAATCCCCGTCTGCGCCTGCGAGACTCCCCGGCACGCCTTTTGCATGATTTTTGACGAAAACGGCGGCATTGACGTGGAGACGACAAACCCCTACGGAGTGAACCCGGGGAAAAAGCGCGGCCAGGACTTGGGCGGAGGAAAGAAGCAATGGATAACCGTTCCTGCCAAGGACTACGCCGGCCGCCGGCAAGTTGACGACCGCCGCGTCATCGGAATGGTCTACAACAACTTGATTGTCCAGCTTCAAAAGAAAAAGCAAAACGCCCAAAGCGTCGGACTGGCGGTGGACGCCTACGAAGTCCAAGGCCGTTCAAACGCATCTAGGAACGACCTGGAAATTTGCGTCTTGAACGCGGCCGGCGACCTTTCCGCCGCGGGAAAGGAAGAGGAAGCGCTGGAGCTTGTCCTAAAGGCGCGGGAAACTTTCGGGCCGTCGCCCAATTGGGAAAAGAGGCTTAAAGTCAGCCGCCACAATTTGGCCTTGGCCAATGTCAACCGCCTTCCATTTGAGGAAGCCCTGGAGGCCGTGGACAAGGACCGGGAAAGCTTGGGAGAGGAAAGCTTCGCGGAACTTAAGGAATACGCCTATTTGCTCAACGAGCAAAAGCTTTCAAAAAAAAGCGACTGGCCAGGCGCGCTCAAAATAATCAAAATGGGCCTTGAGGAATTTCCAAAAAGCCAAAAGCTTTTGCGCCACCAGTCAATCCTCATGCAAAACTACGCGATTGACTTTCACAACGAGGCCGCGGACTTGTACAACGCGGGCAAAACGGAGGAAGCCGTCGCGGCCGTCCGCCGGGGGCTTGAGGCCGTTCCCGGAAACAAAATCCTTTTGGGCGACCTTGAAAAAATGTCGCCCGCGCGATAATATTCAAGCCATGACAATTTTTCAAAACATCAACCGCCTCGTTTCCTACGCCCTCAAGACGGGCCTCATCGCAAAGGAAGACGCCACGTACACGCAAAACCGCCTCTTGGAATTGTTCCGCTTGGACGGCTTTGAGGACGCGGAAAAGCTGCCAACGGTCCGCGTCTCTGACTTGGAAAACATCCTAAAGGAACTTTTGGACTGGGCCGCCGCCAACAATATTTTTGAAGACAGCGGAACGGTCTCGCGCGATTTGTTCGACACAAAAATCATGGGCCTCTTGGTTCCGCCGCCGTCGGACGTCATAGAAATTTTTGAGACCTTGCGCTCGGACTTTGCCCCGCAAAAGGCCACGGACTGGTTCTATAAATTCTCTCAGGACACAGACTACATCCGCCGCTACCGCGTTTCCAAGGACTTAAAGTGGAAGGCGGCCACGCCCTACGGCGCTCTTGACATCACGATAAACCTTTCTAAGCCCGAAAAAGACCCCAAGGCCATCGCGGCGGCGAAGCTTGCCAAGCAGTCGGGCTACCCCAAGTGCCTCCTTTGCCCGCAAAACGAAGGCTACGCAGGCCGCCTTAACCACCCGGCGCGGCAAAACCACAGAATCATTCCGCTAACCTTAAACGGCGAGGCCTGGGGCTTCCAGTATTCCCCCTACGTTTACTACAACGAGCACTGCATAGTCTTCAACCAAAAGCACGTTCCGATGAAAATTTGCCGCGCGACTTTCGAGCGCCTCTTGGACTTTGTGACGCAGTTCCCCCACTACACTTTGGGAAGCAACGCCGACCTTCCGATTGTAGGCGGCTCAATCTTGACCCACGACCACTTCCAGGGCGGCGCCTACGAGTTCGCGATGGCAAAGGCTCCGGTTGAAACGCAAATAAAATTCGCGGGCTTTCCTTCCGTCAAAGGCGGAATCGTAAAGTGGCCGATGAGCGTGATTCGCTTGGACTGCGCCCAAAAAGAGCCGCTTGTCGATTTTGCCGAAAAGATTCTTAAGGCTTGGAGGGGCTACTCCGACAAGGCGGCCTTTGTATTGGCCAAGACCGACGGAACGCCGCACAACACAATCACGCCCATCGCGCGACGGCGCGGCGAGCTTTACGAGCTTGACTTGGTTTTGCGAAACAACATCACGACCGCCGAGCACCCGCTTGGAGTCTACCATCCGCACGCCGAGCTCCACCACATAAAAAAGGAAAACATCGGCCTGATAGAAGTCATGGGCTTGGCGGTCTTGCCGTCGCGCCTAAAAACAGAAATGGCCGCGCTTTCTGACGCGCTTGTTGCAGGAACGGACATCTCGGACGACGAGCTTTTGGCCAAGCACGCCGAATGGGCTTCCGAGCTAAAGCGCAAGTACAAGTTCACCAAGGACAACGCTGACAAAATTCTTCGCAAGGAAATCGGAATCGTCTTTTCCAAAGTCTTGGAGCACGCGGGCGTTTACAAGCGCGACAAGGCCGGAAAGGAAGCCTTCTTGCGCTTTGTCCAAGCCGTGAACAAAAAGTAAGAAGCGCGTAAAATGGAAAAGTCAGACTTCGCTAAAATATTAAGAATCACCTCCCCCATATTCTTTGGCTACGTTTCCATCGGCATTCCCTTTGGGCTTATGGTCGCGCGAGCGGGCTACCCCTGGTGGCTGGCCCCTCTTATGAGCGTCACGATGTACACGGGAACGGGCCAGTACATCGCCATCGGAATGTTCGCGGCCGGCGCGGGCTTGGCGCAAATAATGCTGGTTCAAGTCTTGGTCGGAATCCGCCACGTTTTTTACGGACTGTCGCTTTTGACAAAATTCAAGGGCGTGGGAAAATGGAAGGCCTTTTTGATTTACGCCTTGACCGACGAAACCTACGCGGTCCTTTGCTCAGTAGACGCTCCGGCCGGCCAAAAGCCAGGGCCGTTTTTTTCCGCAATCGCCGCGATGGACCTTTTTTACTGGACTTTGGGCGGAACAATCGGCGCTGTCGCCGGAAGCCTGATTAACTTTTCGTTTGAGGGCGTTGACTTTGCCCTTACCGCGCTCTTTTGCGTGATTTTGACGGAACAAATACTGGCCAGCAAGGACTTTTTGCCGCCCGCGATTGGAATCGCCTCGTCCATCGCCGCGGCCGTCTTGGAGCGCGTCGGAATTCTTCCGCAAGGCAACATGCTCTTGCTTTCGCTTTCGGTCGGAATCACCGCGCTTGCCTTGGCCAAAAATCTTTCCAAGCCCAAAACTGCGCCGGGCGGCTCCCAAGCGGCGGCTCCGGCGGAAAACGGCGGAAAGCCCCAAAACGACTCGGGCCAAGGGGGCGAAAAATGAACTACAATCTTGTCGTCGCCCTTACAATCGTCCTCACAACCGCGCTCTTGTTCTTCTACCGGGGCGCCCCCTTCTTTATTTTTTCCAAGCGGGAGCCGCCGGCCGGCCTTAAGTTCGTCGAAAAATGCATTCCTCCCTTGATAATCGCCACACTGATCGTCTACTGTTTAAAGGACATAAATTTCTCGGCGCGCCCTTACGGAGCCCCGCATTTTATCGCGATCGCCGCCACCGTCGGCCTTCACTTGTGGAAGCGCAATTCAATGGCAAGCATCTTTGGCGGCACGATTTTGTTCATGCTTTTAAGCCGCGTTTTTTAGCCTTTTTTTCAAAATTCCTATTGACAAAGAGGCTCAATAACATCATTCTATGCCTTATGCGTTTACATAGCGTTAAGCCGGCCGACTACGGCGGCAAAGATTATTAGTTACAGAGGCTCGTGGTTTGAAAGGCAGTCAAGTTACCATCGACCATGTCAGCAAGCGTTTCGGCGATTTTGTCGCGCTTGACGACATCAACTTTACGATTAAGCCCGGCGAGTTTTTCTCGCTGCTTGGACCTTCGGGATGCGGAAAGACGACGCTCTTGCGCATCATAGCGGGATTTGAATTTCCCGACGAGGGCGTTGTTTTGTTCGACGACAAGAACGTCATTCCTTTGGCCGCCAACAAGCGCCAGTCGAACACAGTCTTTCAAAACTACGCGCTTTTTCCGCACTTGACGGTCTACGAAAACGTGGCCTTTCCATTGCGCCTTAAAAAAGCCCCAAAAGAAGAAATCGACCAAAAGGTAAAGCAGTACTTGCGCTTGGTTCAGCTTGAAGCCCACATGCAAAAAAAGCCCAACCAACTTTCGGGCGGCCAAAAGCAGCGCGTCGCCATAGCCCGCGCCCTGATAAACGAGCCGAAAGTGCTTTTGCTCGACGAGCCGCTTAGCGCCTTGGACGCCAAGCTTCGCGCAAACCTCTTGCTTGACTTGGACGCGATTCACGACAAAATCGGAATCACTTTCATTTACGTGACCCACGACCAGAGCGAAGCGCTCTCGGTCAGCGACAGAATAGCGGTAATGAATTCCGGCCACGTATTGCAGGTCGGAACGCCCTTTGAAATTTACGAAAGTCCGGCGACGCAGTTTGTCGCGCAGTTCATCGGCGACACAAACCTCTTTGAGGCGGAAGTCGTGGAATGCGTTGAGCACAAGGATCCCAACGGCAACGACGACTGGATGGTCACTTGCAAGGTTCCCGCCCTTGGAAAGCAAGCGTCTCTTTCCACCGACACGGCGGAACAGCAGACCCTGGACAAATACATGATGGTCACCGACTACGAACACACCGAGCCCGGACAAAAGGTGGCCTTCACGATTCGCCCCGAAAAAGTGCGAATCACAAAGCAGGAGCCGGACACCGGCGGCCGCACCGACATCAACGTTTACAAGGGCGTCGTCGAGGAGCCGATTTATTCCGGCTTCCAGTCAAAGTTCTACGTCCGCTTGGAAAACGGCGCGCTCGTGAAAATTTTCAAGCAGCACACCAACTATATGGAAAACGGTCCCGCCATTCAATGGAAGGACCAAGTGTACGTCTCTTGGTCGGCCGAGGACGCTTATCTAGTCGAAGACATTGACAAGTAGGACGGCGATGACAGAAAATTCCAGCGAAACAAAGGCCGTGAAAAAGGCCAACCCCGGCCCCTTTTACGCCTGGCCGATGGGCTTGTGGTTCACGATTTTTTTCATCGCGCCTATTGTCATAATCATTTGCTACTCGTTCATGAAGCGCGACGTTTACGGCGGCGTCGAGGCAAAATTCACGCTCAAGGCCTACCAGCAAATGCTGGATCCGGCCTACGGAAGAATTTTTATCCGAACGCTTTTCATAGCGGTTTTGTCAAGCTTTTTGTGCATCGCGGTCGCGCTTCCTTGCGGCTACGCTATCGCGCGAAGCAAGCGTCAAACGCTCTTTTTGATTTTGGTAATCATTCCCTTCCTTACAAATTCGCTCATACGCATTTTTGCCTGGATGACGATTTTGGGCGACAACGGCTTGCTCAACTCATTTTTGCGCATGCTTCATTTCGCGCCGCGAAAGTTCATGTTCACAAAGGGAGCGATTGTCTTGGTCAGCGTCTACATGTACCTACCCTACGCGATTCTTCCCATCTTCACCAGCGTGGACCGCTTTGACTTTAGCCTGCTTGAGGCGGCGCGCGACTTGGGAGCGACAAAGAGCCAGTCAATGACAAAGGTTTTGATACCGGGAATCAAGAGCGGAATTTTGAGCGCCTTGATTTTCACCTTCATACCGATATTCGGCCAGTACACCGTTCCGCAAATGGTCGGCGGAAAGGACAGCTACATGCTAGGAAACATCATCGTCGACCAAGTGCAAAAGGCGCGCAACTGGCCCTTGGCCTCGGCCTTTAGCCTTGTAATCACGATTGTTTCAATGGCTTCCATTATGTGGATGCTTTCTTCAAGCAAGAAGGAGGCGGCGCTCAAAAAGTCCTCCACAAAGGAAGACTTGGCCGCCAACATGAACGGCCCGATAATCGCAAAAAGTCTTGGAGGCGCCAAATGAAAAAGAACCCCTTCAAGATGTTCACAAAGCCCGCGCGCCAGCCGGAGCCGACCCGCCACGCCAAGCGCTCTTGGAAAAAGCGCGCAGTGTCCTTCGGCTTTTCCAACGCGACGCTCGCGCTCACCTTGGTCTTTTTGTTCCTGCCGCTTTTTGTCATTGTCTTCTATTCATTCAACGAGGCCAAGGACACGACGTGGACAAAATTTTCGCTTGTCTGGTACGAAAAGTTGATTTTCGGCTCCAGCGATTTGTGGGCCTCGCTTTGGAACAGCGTCTTTGTCGCCGTCGTTTCGTCTTTGGTGGCGACGATTTTGGGAAGCTTGGCCGCAATCGGAATAACTTGGTACAAATTTAAAGGCAGAAGCTACATTCAGTCAACGAGCTTTTTGCCGATGGTTCTGCCGGAAGTAATCATGGGCGTGTCGCTCTTGATTTTCTTCAGCGGAATAAAAATGGCGCTCGGCCTTACGACGATATTCATCGCGCACACGACTTTCTGCATGCCTTTCGTCTACCTTATGGTCAGCGCCAGAATCGACGAGTTTGACTACTCCATCATTGAAGCCAGCCACGATTTGGGCGCCAACGAAGTCCAAACATTGTTCAAAGTCATACTCCCGGCCATTATGCCTGGAATAATTTCAGGCTTCATGATGAGCGTCACGATGTCTTTGGAAGACTACGTAATCACTTTCTTGGTTTCAGGCCCCGGCAGCACGACTCTTCCGCTTTACGTATACTCGATGATCCGCTTTGGCGTAAGCCCGGTCATCAACGCTCTCTCTTTTGTTTTGATTGTCGCGATTTGTTTCGTTACAATAATTCTGCGAAAAAGCGTCAAGAGCATCGCCTCTTCCCGCTAGATTATTTTATAAGGATACTTTTATGAAAAAAAGCGTCGTAAAATTTTCAGCCCTTGTATTGGCCGCGCTCACAGCGTTGTCATTCCTTTCATCTTGCTCAAAGAAAAACGACAGGACTTTGTTCCTCTACAACTGGACGTATTACACGCCGGACCAAGTTTTGCGCGACTTTGAGAAAGAGTTCAACTGCGTGGTCAAGGTTGACTCCTACGCCTCCAACGAGGAAATGTATTCAAAGCTCAAGGCCGGCGCCAAGGGCTACGACATCGTCGTTCCCTCGCAGGACTACGTTTCAATAATGATAAGCCAGGGAATGCTGCAGCCCTTGGACCAGTCAAAGATGACGAACAAGGACAACATCAATCCGCTGGCCTTGGAAAAAGCGACCTACGACCCGACAATGAAATACGCCGTGCCCTATTACTTTGGAGCGGCCGGCATTTCCGTAAACAAAACAAAGGTTCCCGAAGGCTACGCCCGCGACTGGAGCGTTTTTTCCGACAAGCGCTTCGCCGGACACGCCACGATGATGGACGACATGCGGGAAGTCATGGGAGACGCCTTGGTTCACCTTGGAAAGAGCGTGAACACATTGGACGACGCGGACTTGGACGCCGCCGAAAAATTGATAGAAAAGGAATGGAAGCCCAACATCGTAAAGTTTGACGCGGAGAGCTTCGGAAAGTCATTCGCGTCCGGCGACTTTTGGCTTTGCCACGGATACGCCGAAGTCATCTACGGCGAAGTTCCCGAAGAAAAATGGGACGAGACAATCGACTTCTTCATTCCGGAGGAAGGCGGAGCCGCCTACCTTGACAGCATGTGCATCCTTAAGGACGCCCGCCATGTTGAATTGGCCAACGAGTTCATCAACTACATCCACAGGCCGGAAGTTTACGCCAAGTTCTTGGACGCGTTCAGCTTCCCCTGCTTTGTCAACCTAAAGGCCGCCCAATACATGACACGAAAGCCCATGTACGAGGCCAGCCAAATGAACAACTGCGAGCTTAAGAACGACGTCGGCGAGGGCTTGGACAAGTACAACGAACGCTGGCAGCGCATCCGCTTTACGGACTAACAGCGGCAAGAACAACACTCTGCAAGCCAAAGATTGTTCGATTGCCGCATAAGCCGCAACATTCGCGCTCGCGACTAAGCTCGCGCGAACAGCGGTACTTCGCTTGCGGGCCTGTGCCGCTCGCAAGTCGCGAACGCAAGACCGCAAGCGTTGGTTCGAGCGGATTTCCGCGACGCTTCGCTTGCGGGCCTGTGCCGCTCGCAAGTCGCGAACGCAAGACCCCAAGCGTTGGTTCGAGCGGATTTCCGCGACGCTTCGCTTGCGGGCCTGTATCATAAAACTGTCGCGGCCTGTTTGAGGGCCGCCAAAATATAATTGAGGTTAGATAATTTTTAAGGAGATTAGCCATGAAAAAAGCATCTGCATTGTTGGGCGCGGCCCTTGTCGCGCTTTCGCTCTCGTCTTGCGCAAAAAAAGACGTCGACACACTTTACCTTTACAACTGGACATACTACACTCCGGAAAAGGTAGTTGAAAGCTTTGAAAATGAATTCAAGTGCAAGGTAAAGCTTGACAGCTACTCGACTTGCGAAGAAATGTATTCAAAACTTCGCGCGGGAGCCAAGGGCTACGACGTGGTCATTCCGTCAAACGACTTTGTCTCTATTATGATAAAGCAAGGAATGCTCCAAAAAATCGACAAGACAAAAATCAAGAACGCGGACAAAATCAACCCCGGCGTTTTGAAAATGCTGGACTTTGACAGCAACATGGAATGGTGCGTTCCTTACGCCTTGAGCGCCACAGGAATCATGGTTAACAAAACAAAAGTTCCGTCCGGATACGCCCGCGACTACAGCGTTTTGGCGGACCCCCGCTTTGCCGGACACGCCACGATGATGGACGACGCGCGCGAAGTTTTTGGCTCGGCCTTGCTCAGCCTTGGCCACGACATGAACAGCCTTGACGACGGCGACTTGAAGGAAGCCTTTAATTTGGTCAACGGAAAGTGGAAGCCAAACTTGGCCAAGTTTGACGCGGAGGCTTTTGGAAAGTCGTTCGCCAGCGGAGACTTGTGGCTTTGCCAAGGCTACCCCGAAATCGTTTACGGCGAAGTTGACGAAAGCCGCTGGGACGAAATCATAGACTTCTTCATTCCCGAAGTCGGAGGCCCTGCCACTTTGGACTGCATGGTCATCCTTAAGGACGCGCCCCACCCCGAGCTTGCAAACGAGTTCATCAACTTCATCCACAGGCCGGAAAACTACGCGCTCTTCATCGACGAGTTCCGCTATCCTTGCGTCGTGAACCCGGCGGCCTTGCAATACGTGACGACAAAGCCGATGTACGACCCAGAACAGGCGCTCAACTGCACGCTAAAGGCCGACTTGGGCGACGGCTTGGACAAGTACCACGAGTTGTGGCAGCAGATAAGGTTTAATTAAAACACGGACTAAACAGGCGGGTCCCAGCGACGGCAAAAAAGTTTTGGCGCCTCCCGCCACTAGCTCCCGGCTTGACGCCTGCGGCCAAGCCAGGAGCTGGCGGGGCCCTCCAAACTTTTCTTGCCTGCGTCCCGCCTTTTATGTCCGTGTTTTAATTAATTCTATATTCCACAAAACGGAGCGTAGCGACGTAGTGTTGCCGCCAGTCGCCCCGCGCCTTTGCGCGGCAATTCTCTTTTCCAATAAAAAACTTCTACGCCCCGTCTGTTTTTCCGCTGCGCGTTTTGAATCATTTCAACCAGCGCGTTTCAATTAACTGTCAATCAGGAATCCTATATTCCACAAAGCGGATGCGGCCGGCTTCCGCGCAGGCCTTTATTTGGCGCTCGCGTTTGGAAAGGGAGGCTTCGCCGCTTTTAACTTCTATCAACAAAATTTCTTTTATCTCGTCTCCGTCGGCGGCTCCCGGAAAGGCCACAAAGTCCACGGGTTTTCCGACAAAGCGCGCGTCGGCGGGATTGCAGGGAAAGCCCGGCAAAAAGGGAGCCAGTTGCTCGCCGGCCAAGCCTCCCAAAACCGCGCGGGATTTTTTGACCGCGTCCTTTCTGGCCTCGCGCAGGCGCCGCGAAAAGCTTAAGGCGCAAATCAAAAAGCCCGCCAAAAACGAAAGCGCGGCAAACGCGACGATGACAAAAAACAAAAAAGCGCCGCCGCGCGCAAACAAGTCTGTCAATTGACTAAATAAGGTTTTGAGCATAAAATAAAGGATAACATAATTTTGGAAAAATGAAAACAACAAAATATGGACAAAAAAAAAGGCGGGTCCCAACGACGGCAAAAAAGTTTTGGCGCCTCCCGCCCCTCGCTCCCGGCTTGACGCCTGCGGCCAAGCCGTCCGCTGGCGGGCCCCTCCAAACCTTTCTTGCCTGCGTCCCGCCCCTTTGTGTCCGTGTTTTTACTTTTATCTTTACAATAACTTGCGAGGTCGTATTTTATGCCCGACACACAATCGTTCTACAAAAAATGCGCGCAGTGCCCGCGTTCTTGCGGCGTGGACAGGACCGCGGGGCAAAAGGGCTTTTGCGGCGAGGACAACCGCTTGCGGGCGGCCGTGGCTTGCCTGCACTTTGGGGAGGAGCCATTTGTGACGGTCTTTGGCGGAAGCGGAACGATTTTCCTTACCGGCTGCACCTTGGCCTGCGCCTTTTGCCAAAACTACCAAATAAGCCAAAAAGGCTACGGAAAGGAAATCAGCAAGGACGGCTTTGTCCGCATTTGCCTGGACTTGCAAAAGGCGGGAGCGGAAAACATCAACCTTGTCACGCCCAGCCACCAGATTCCGCTTTTGGCCGAATATTTGACGGCCGCCCGCGATTTTGGCCTTGCGATTCCTATTTGCTGGAACTCAAGCGGCTACGAAAGCGTGGAAAGCTTGGAGCTTTTGCGCGGCTTGGTTGACATTTGGCTTCCTGACATAAAGACCTTGAACGCGGCCCTTTCCAAAAAACTTTTCAACGCCCCAGACTACCCCGAGGCAGCGAAAGCCGCCCTTTTATGGATGACGGAAGCTTCTCCGCTAAAAATCGTCGAGGCAAAAAAAGACGGCGAGACTCGCGAAAAAATAATGAGCGGCGTCATCGCGCGCCACCTATTCTTGCCGGGCCGCTTTGAGGAAAGCGCCGACGTTCTTGACTGGCTAAAGAAAAACCTCGACGGCCGCGCGGTGATTTCGCTAATGTCGCAATACACGCCGGTTCCGTTTAAGGAGGACGCGGAGGCGCTGCAAAAAAGGCTTGGCTCTTTGGATGCGATCCAAAACCGCCTTGTGTCCCGCCAAGAGGACGCGGACTTACAGGACTTGATAGAAGCCTACGACTTTGAAACGCTTTTTTACCAAGAGCTTTCCGACGACACAAGCTGGCTCCCCGACTTTACAAGGCCAGAGCCTTTTGGAAACAAGCTTGCGAAAGTTTTGTGGCGCGCGTAAAAAAAAACAGAGCGCTCCCAGTCGTTGGGCGATTGTCGGAACGGGCAGCGACCATAGGTCGCGGTGAAACAACTCGAAATACCAGTTACGGTCTTGCAAGCATAATTCACGAGTTGCCCCTTACAATAATCCAAATTCCCGCGAAAATTTTCCTACCGCTTTTCCGCAAAGCGCGCTATAATTTTGTTATATGAACGAATCCCTTTTAAAAAAAATGACTGGCGTTGCCGTTCCGCTTGGCGCGCTTTGGACAAAAGAGTCTCCGGCAATCGGAGAGTTTCCTTCGCTAAAAAAGTTCGCTTCCTTTTGCAAAAGCGCGGGGCTAAAGATAATCCAGCTGCTTCCGGTAAACGACACGGGAACTCAAAGCTCGCCCTACTCAGGGCTATCCGCCTTCGCGCTGCATCCGATTTACGTTTGCATAAAGGACCTTCCGGAATTTTCCGCGCTCTACAAAAGCGACAAAAATTTCAAGACAGAATACGACTTGTTCCTCCAGTTCCACCCCTACAAAAGCCGCTACGACTACCAAGGAATCCTTGACAAAAAAATCGCGCTCCTTATGCGCCTTTACCAGACGACGGACACCGCCTCCGCCTCAAAGCCCGACGCCGTCCTTGCCTCTTGGATAAAAAAGAACGAATGGATAAAGGCCTACGCGGTCTACAAAAACTTAAAGTGGAAGTACATGCAGGCCTCTTGGAAGGCTTGGAAAAAAGATGACCAAGTTCCCGGAACGGAAGAAATCGAGCGCAGGTGGAGCGACAAGGCGCTTAAAAAAGACCAGCTCTTTTACGCTTGGCTTCAAATGCGCGCCGCAGAGCAGTTTGCCGATGCCGCAGCCGCCGTAAAAAAGGCCGGCATAATCCTTAAGGGCGACATGCCGATTATGATGAACGAAGACTCCTGCGACGCTTGGGCGCATCCGGAATTCTTTGACCACAGCTTGCGCGCGGGCTCTCCCGCCGACGGCCCAAATCCATGCGGCCAAAACTGGGGCTTCCCGACCTACAATTGGAAAAACCTAAAGGCCGCGGACTATTCTTGGTGGATAGACCGCCTAAAAAGCGCGGAAAAGTATTACCAGGCCTACAGGCTTGACCACATCTTGGGCTTTTTTAGAATTTGGGCGATACCCGAGCGCGAGACAACCGCGCTCCTTGGCCGAAGCGAGCCTGGAAGCCCGATAAGCCGCGACGAGTTGCTGGAAGCTGGCTTTAACGAAGGCCGCATTCATTGGCTGGCCGAGCCCCACGTTCCCACAGGAGACATAGACTACTTTACTTGGAACCACGAGGCCTCCACAAAAATCTTGGAGAAAATCGCGACAAAGCTTCCGGGAGAGGAACTGTGGAATTTTAAAAGCTCGGTCAAAGGCGACAAGGACATTTACGAAGCCGACTTTAAAGGCCTTTGCCAGGCGGAAGCCGAGCAAAAAATAAAGGAAGCGCTTGCAAAAAAATGGCGCGACAGGACCTTGCGCGAAATTAAAAAAGACAAGTTCGTCGCGCTTTGGACTTACCAAAACACCTACCCTTGGTCAACCTTGAACGACGACGAAAAGAAAAAGCTGCAAGCCTTGGTGGACGCTCATCGCGCGAAGGAAGAAGGCCTTTGGAAAAAGCAAGCCTCCGACATTTTGCAAGCGCTCACAAAAAGCGTCGGCATGGTTCCCTGCGGAGAGGACTTGGGCGTAAACCTTGCGGCCGTTCCCCAAGTCATGGGCAAAAACAAAATCCTCCGCCTCAACGTTGTCCGCTGGAGCCGCGACTGGGGAACGCAAGGCTCGCCCTACGTTCAGTTCGCCGACTACCCGCCGCTTAGCGTGACGACTACAAGCGTCCACGACTCTTCGACAATCCGCCAATGGTGGACCGAAGAAAAAGAAAGCGCGGCGGCCTTCTTTAAGGCCAACGGAAAAATTTTCGCCGACAACGGAATCTTTGAAAATAATTTTGAAACCTTCACCGAAAAAACCGCGCGCTCTATTTTGGAAGCGGCGGCGACAAGCGCGAGCCTTTGGGCGATTCATCCGCTTCAAGACTTTTTGTACTTGCAAAAAAAATATTGGCTCTCCGACGCAAAGGACGAGCGCGTGAACGTTCCGGGCCAAGTGACCGAGTTCAATTGGACATACAGGATTCCCGCGAGCGTGGAAGAATTGTCCGCCGACAAAACGCTTTGCGACGAAATAAATTTTCTTGCAAAAAAAAGAAAGTAGGTTTATAATATAAGGGTAATATGAAAATTTCTTGCAACGAGTTTCACGTTTCAAAAGACATTCGCGACAAGTGCGACTTTGACTCATCGCTTTACTCTTCAAGCGGAAACGTCATCATCACCGATTTAAAGAAAGTCAGAATTTTCGCGGAAAAGCTCAACCAGTATTACGACAAAATAGGACTAAGCGAAAAGCGGATCAGCGCGGGCCAGCTTAACGCGATGGGCTTGATTGACGAAATCTTGCACTACGTTTCGATGCTTTACCGCCGCGACGTTCTAAAGGCTTCGTTTGAAGGAGCGCTCGCCGCCCTCGACCAAAAATTCGGAAAAGAAAAAATCGACGAAATCCTTTTGCAGTTCACAAACGAGTATCCGCCCACAACGGTTTACCGCAAAGAAATTTCAGCGGAGGAATACTTAAAGCAAAGCGCCGTCGACGCGGGAACAAAGCTTTTGCGGACAAACCGAGAGGCCACGTTTGAAGAGATGATGATGCTTCACTTGGCCAACGAAAACCCGGCCTTCGCAAAGTTCTCCGTTCTCTTTAGCGAAACAAAGCTCAGAAAAAACCCGGTCTACGCCCAAGCCTGGGAAGAGACGCAAAAATACTTTAAGGGCCAGCCAAAGTTCGGCCCCTTCAACAACGACTTTGTCACATTCTTGCGCGAGCCGGTGGCCTTTAGCCCAAAAAGCCTTCGCGGCCAATTGCAGTACATCCTAAAGCATTGGATGTACCTTATCGGAGAATGGCTCAAAAAGCGCCTCTTGGCAAGCCTTGACACCCTTAGCGAAGAAGAAAAGGCCGCTTGGCGCGGAATCAAGGGCGGTGAAGTAGAAATGTCGCCCTACAGCTACGAAAACTTGATGAACGAATACGAGCGCTACTCGCCCGACCGCGACTGGATGCCAAAAGTGGTCTTGATGGCAAAGACCATTCTTGTTTGGCTTTACCAGCTTACCAAAAAGTACGGCCGCCCGATCGAGCGCCTTGACCAGATTCCCGACGAGGAACTGGACACGCTTCGCGACCAAGGCTTCACGGGCCTTTGGCTCATCGGCCTTTGGGAACGAAGCAACGCCTCAAAGCGCATAAAGCAAATCTGCGGAAACCCTGAGGCGGCCTCTTCCGCCTATTCATTGATGGACTACACAATCGCCGGAAACCTTGGCGGCTGGGACGCCTTGGACAACTTGCGCCGCCGCTTGTGGCAGCGCGGAATCAGGCTTGCAAGCGACATGGTTCCAAACCACACGGCGATGGACAGCCGCTGGGTCGTCGAACGGCCCGACCTTTTCATGCAAAGGCGCGACTGCCCCTTCCCGCAATACACATTCAACGGCGAAAACCTTAGCCATGACGGCCGCGTCAGCGTTTACTTGGAAGACCATTACTATTCTAAGAGCGACTGCGCGGTGGTCTTTAAGCGCGTGGACAACCAAACAGGCGACGTCCGCTACATTTACCACGGAAACGACGGCACCGGAATGCCTTGGAACGACACCGCGCAAATCGACTTTTTGAACCCCGCCGCGCGCGAGGCCGTAATACAGGACATTTTGCACGTGGCCAGGAACTTTCCGATAATCCGCTTTGACGCGGCCATGGTTCTTGCAAAAAAGCACATACGCCGCCTTTGGTACCCCGAGCCGGGACACGGAGGAGACATCGCCACGCGAAGCGAATACGCGATTTCAAGCCAAGCATTTGAGGACGCGATTCCCAACGAGTTTTGGCGCGAGGTCGTGGACCGCGTGGCCAAGGAAGTGCCCGACACGCTGCTTTTGGCCGAAGCCTTTTGGATGCTCGAAGGCTACTTTGTCCGCACGCTCGGAATGCACCGCGTCTACAATTCCGCCTTTATGAACATGCTCAAAAAGGAAGAGAACCAAAAGTACCGCGACACGGTCAAGAACACGATAAAATTCGACCCGCAAATCCTAAAGCGCTACGTAAACTTCATGAACAACCCCGACGAGGAAACCGCCGTGGCGCAGTTCGGAAAGGGCGACAAGTACTTTGGCGTCTGCACTCTTATGGTCACGATGCCCGGCCTTCCGATGTTCGGCCACGGCCAAATCGAAGGCTTTGAAGAAAAATACGGAATGGAATACACGCGCGCCTACCGCGACGAAAAGCCCGACGAAGGCTTGGTAAACGGCCACTGGCAGCTGATATTCCCGCTCATGAAAAAGCGCTGGCTCTTTGCCCAGGTCGAAGACTTCCTTTTCTACGACGTTTGGGACAACGGCCGCGTAAACGAAAACGTCTTCGCCTACTCCAACCGCGTCGGAAACGAAGCCGCCGTGGTCTTCTACAACAACAAGTACGAAAGCGCTTCTGGCTGGATAAAGCAATCCTGCGAATACGCGGTAAAGACCGGCCACGGCGACGAAAAGGTCATGACAAGCCGCTCGATAAGCGAAGGCCTTGGCCTTAGCGCCGAAGACGACAAATACCTTATATTCCGCGAAAGCCGGGCAAACCTTTGGTACGTCCGAAAATCGTCCGACATTTGCCGCGACGGAATGTTCATAAACCTCAGGGGCTTTGAATGCCAGGTCATGCTTGACGTTCACCAAGTGAGCGACACTCTTGACAAAAAGTGGAGCACTCTGAACAGCGTTTTGGCCGGAAAAGGCTGCGCGAACCTTGAGGTTGAATGGGAAGAAATCCGCTACAAGGAATTGTACGCCGCCTTGTCCGCCTTTGTGAACGAAGACTTCTACAAAAAAGGCCTTGCAATCCTAAAAAAGCCGGCCGCCGCTGGAATCAAAAAATTCTTGGATTCAAGCAAAAAAGCAGCGCTGGCCTTTTACCAAAAAGCCGACCTTTTCCGCTCTCAAGACCATAAAATTTTTGGCGAGCCTTCAAAGCCCCTAAGCGCGGCGGCCGCCCAAAAATCGGCGCAAGACCAATTCAAGGCTTTTGAAAAATCCTTTAAGAAGGCTTGCAAAATCGCGGCCGCCAAAAAAGGCGCCAAAGATTTGTCAAAGGCAAAGAACGCCGCGGACTTTGTTCTTTACGGCGAAAGCTTAAATTGGACAAATCCCGAAATCCTGCTTTCAGAATGCGTCGCGCTTAGCCTTGCCGAGCGGGCCTTCGCGGCGCGCTGGTCGCTTGACAGAAAATTCTGCGAAGCCATGCAGGCGGCCGGCGTTGAATGGAAAGGCCAGAGGGACGTTTTGTACCGAGCCTTTGTCCTTGCAAAAATTAGCGGCCTTGACTTGACCGCAAGCAAGGCCAAGAAGACGGGAAAAGCGGCGGCTTCGAAAAAAACTGCGGCCGCAAATCCAGCGCTGGCGCTAGCCTCTTTGTGCTGCGAAAGCGCGGACGCCGTCGCCTTAAGCCGCGCCAACTCTTTTGACAACGTAGTATGGTTCAACAAGGAAGAGCTTGACAGAAGCCTTTTCTTGGCGGCCCAAAACGAATTTATTTTGGGAACCAATTCCGACAAGGATATCCTTGCCTTTTACAAGCTTATGGCCGCCGCGCAAGAAAAGGCGCAATACAAGTGCCGCGCTCTTGTGGAGCAGTTTGAGCCGCAAAAGCCAAAGGCCAAAAAGGCCGCGTCAAAGAAAGCCGAGGCAAAGAAGGCGCCCGCAAAGAAGGCCGCGACAAAAACTGTAAAGGCCGCCGCGAAAAGCGCCGAAAATAAAACAACAAAGAAAGTTGCAAAAACCGCTCCCAAAAAAGCGGCCGCAACAACAAAACAGTCCAAGGCAAAGTCCGCCGCAAAAGCGACGGGAACTTTGGAAAAAAATAAAAAGGCTTTGAAAAAAGCCGGGGGAAGGAATATGGCAGAAACAACAGCCAAGAAGCCGGCCGCTAAGAAAGCGCCCGCCAAAAAACCCGCCGCCAAAAAGCCGGCCGCCAAAAAGGCGCCCGCTAAAAAGACAGCGGAAAAGAAAACTGTAGCCAAGAAGGCCGCAGCCAAGAAGCCCGCCGCAAAGAAGCCGGCCGCCAAAAAGGCGCCCGCCAAAAAAACAGCGGCAAAAAAGCCTGTAGCGAAGAAGGCTCCGGCCAAGAAAGCTCCGGCTAAAAAGACAACGGCCGCCAAAAAGCCCGCCGCAAAGAAGGCTCCGGCCAAGAAACCCGCGGCAAAATAAGCTGCCGCCTAACGAAAAAAAGTCCGCTTAAGAGCGGACTTTTTTTTTCGCGTTTTTTTGATTAAGATTTATTCAACAACGCTAATAGAATCCAACAAATCGGACATCGCGCCGCTAAGGCTTTCAAACTCCTCTTTGTCAAAAACAAAGTCAATCATCAAAGCCTTGGGATTGTCAAGGGAATAGACAAAAACCTTGTCGGTCAAAATGTCTCCGGCGTTGACAACCATCGAGCAAATCTTTAGGCCGTCGTTTCCGTCGCGGGGATTAAGCTGAACGTCGCCAACCTGTTCAAGCTGTTTTTTCAAAGCCGTCATATAATTGTAGACGACGTCCTCGCCCTCGCCTCCAAGATTAATCAAGGCGGAAGAAATCAGTATGGCGGATTTTTTTGACTTGCTCAAATACATTTTTTCCGCGGCGAGGTCAACGCCCTCCATGCCTGAAGCGACCGGAGGAATTTGCTCTCCGCTCAAATCGTAAAGAGTTTGAGGCGGCGTTGTCAAAGTGAAACCGTTTACGTTGATTGTCCTTTGTCCGGAAAAGGAGCAAGATGCGAGCAAAAGGGCCAACACAGACAAAGAAAGAAAAGAAAAAACGTTTTTATTCATTTTTAAAGTTCGGAGACTCCATCTTTAATGACATATCTTAACTTGATCAAAGCTTCCTTGAAGTCCTTGCTTTCAACCTTGCCTAAAAACTCTCCTGTCTTTAGATTCTTGAAAAGCAAGAAAAGAGGTTCGGAGCTGTAAGCCAAGCTTGTAAAATCGGCGGGGAGCATTTCCATCTCGTAGCGCTGGCCGTTCATTTCGACGTCTTTATACAAAAGCTTCGCTTTGGAGCAAAGGTATTCCTTTCCGCCAGACTCAAAGGCGACCAAAACATTATCCGGCTCTTGGCCAAAAATCTGGTCGTAAAGCATGTAGCGCACAACAGGATTGTCCGTCAATTCAGAATCCATGACATGAATTGTGGCGTCAATCTGAAGCAGGCAATTTTTTTTCTTGATTGTTATTTGATGAACGAAATATTGCTGAACGCCCGTTTGAAGCATGAACTCAGCAATTCTAGGCTTGGACGCGCAAGAAGAAAAAAGCGCGGCGGCCAAAAAAAAGGCAAAAAAAACAAAGCGGGAAATCCCGCAAGACTTGCTCGTAGAATTTTCCCGCTTTTTCATCAATTACTCACCAGTAACGATTGTTGTTGTCCAAGAAACGATACCGAGGATGTTCTTGTTCAAAACATCAACTGTAGAGATTCTTGAGATGCCGCCGTTCTTGGCAGCTGTCTGGATTGAGTAGTCCTTGTAAAGGAACTTGGGTTTGATTGTAAGAGCGCCGAACAAAGTCATTGTCTCGGCTTCTCCAACCTTTGATCCAACCGCGTTAGCTGTGGCGTTAACCGGGCTAACTGATGTACAAGCGGCCAATCCGAGTGTCAAAGCGGCGGCAGCGATGAGTGTTGTGAGCTTTTTCATTATAAAAGCCTCCTTTTTATGATTCCCTCTCCCAGAATCAAATCTGATTAAAGGGTTTTAATAGAATACACGACTTTTCGCCATTTGTCAAGTTTAATAACTGTTTTTTATTTTGATTTTTTTGTTTTTTTCGCTAGACAAAAAACGCTATTAGTAGTATTATTAATAAAAGATTGACGCTACATCTAGCGTTTGCAAGCAATCGCAATAAAAAAGGGAGGAAATCGGCGGGAAGCGCGACAAAAAGAAACGCTCCAAGCTAACAAAAAAAAATGAAAATCATAAAAAGAAACGGCGAAGAAGTTCAATATGACGTTCAAAAGATAGAAAACGCGATTCGCAAGGCCAACGAGACTGTCCCCGTGGCAGAGCGCTTGAGCGAAGACACGATTCACAAAATCGGCGCCGAAATCACAAAGAACTTTGAGGAGCGCGGCCACGAGCCCAACGTCGAGGAAATCCAGGACTTGGTCGAAACAAAAATCATGGAAAACTCGGCCTACTCCATCGCAAAAAAATACATCACATACCGCTACCAGCACGCGCTTAACCGCAAGGAAAATTCAACCGACCAGCAAATTCTTTCCTTGCTTGAATGCAACAACGAGGACGTGAAGCAGGAAAACTCAAACAAAAATTCCACCGTCGTTTCCGTGCAGCGCGACTACATGGCCGGAGAAGTCAGCAAGGACATCACCAAGCGCTTTTTGCTTGACGAAGATTTGGTCAAGGCCCACGAGGAAGGCTTGATCCACTTTCACGACGCGGACTACTTTGCCCAGCACATGCACAACTGCGACTTGGTCAATTTGGAGGACATGCTTCAAAACGGAACTGTCATCAGCGGAACAAAAATCGACCGCCCCCACTCCTTCTCCACCGCCTGCAACATCGCGACGCAAATCATCGCGCAAGTGGCTTCGTGCCAGTACGGCGGACAGAGCATATCGCTGACCCACTTGGCGCCCTTTGTAGACGTGAGCCGAAAAAAGATTTCCGCCGAAGTGCGCGACATCGAGCAAAAGACCGGCATCAAATACACAAACGAGCAGTTTGACTACATCGTGCAAAAGCGCCTGAGCGACGAAATCACTCGCGGCGTTCAGACGATTCAATACCAGGTAGTGACCTTGATGACGACAAACGGCCAGTCGCCCTTTGTCACGGTCTTTATGTACTTGAACGAAGCGGAGTCCGAGCAGGAAAAGGCGGACTTGGCGCTTGTAATAGAGGAAGTTTTGCGCCAGCGCTACAAGGGCGTCAAGAACGAAAGCGGCTATTGGGTCACGCCGGCCTTCCCAAAATTGATTTACGTTTTGGAAGAGGATAACATCGAGCCGGACTCTAAGTATTACTATTTGACGGAATTGGCCGCCAAGTGCACGGCGCGCCGCATGGTTCCCGACTACATTTCCGAAAAGAAAATGCTTGAGCTTAAGGTTGACGGCTCGGGGCGCGGAAACTGCTACCCCTGCATGGGCTGCCGCTCCTTCCTTACGCCCGACTCCACCGCAAACGGCTACGACAACGTGGCGGGCGCCAAAAACTGGCAGGCGGGAAAGTCAAAGTATTACGGCCGCTTCAACCAAGGCGTCGTAACGATCAACTTGGTTGACGTGGCATGTTCTTCAAACCGCGACCTCAACGCCTTTTGGAAAATATTCGACGAGCGCCTTGACTTGTGCTACCGCGCCTTGATGATCCGCCACAACCGCTTGATGGGAACAAAGAGCGACGTGGCGCCGATTCTTTGGCAAAACGGAGCCTTGGCGCGCCTTGCGAAGGGCGAGACAATCGACAAGCTTTTGATGAACGGATATTCGACAATCTCATTGGGCTACGCGGGCCTTTGCGAGTGCGTCCGCTACATGACAGGAAAGCCTCACACCGACCCAGACGCCACGCCATTCGCCCTTGAAGTGATGAAGCATATGAACGCGGCTTGCAAGGCTTGGAAAGAAAAGGAGCATATCGACTTTTCTTTGTACGGAACTCCGCTTGAGTCAACGACATACAAGTTCGCCAAGTGCCTTAAAAAGCGCTTTGGCGAAATCAAGGGCGTTACCGACAAGAACTACATCACAAACTCTTACCATGTCCACGTGACCGAGCAAATGGACGCCTTTACAAAGCTCACGTTTGAATCGCAGTTCCAGGTTCTTTCGCCCGGCGGAGCGGTAAGCTACGTTGAAGTTCCCAACATGGAAAACAACATTCCGGCCGTGATGGCGCTCTTAAAGCACATCTACGAGAACATCATGTACGCCGAGCTTAACACAAAGAGCGACTGCTGCCAAAAGTGCGGCTACACCGGCCAAATTCAAGTTGTCGCCGACCAAGACGGAAAGCTTGTTTGGGAATGCCCCAACTGCCAAAACCGCGACCAGACCACGATGAACGTGGCTCGCCGAACTTGCGGCTACATCGGAACGCAGTATTGGAACCAGGGCCGAACGCAGGAAATCAAGGAGCGCGTCCTGCACTTGTAGTCAAGATGCGCTGACAACATTCGCGCATTTATAGTAAACCCACGCGCCACGGATGGCGCGAGCCTTGTATTGAAAAACTTGTTCAGTTTTTGAAAAAAACTGAAATTAAAAAAAATACAAGGAGGTATTTTTTTTAATGTTCTACGGCGAGATAAAAAAGTTTGACATAGCCGACGGCGAAGGAGTGCGAGTGAGCGTTTTTGTAAGCGGTTGCAAAAACGCTTGCAAGGGCTGCTTCCAGCCGCAAACATGGGATTTTTCCTACGGTAAGGAATTTGGCCTTGACGCCTTGAACGAAATTTTGGAAGCCTTGGACAAGCCATTTATCCAAGGCCTTTCCATCCTTGGCGGCGACCCTTTTGAGATTGAAAACCAAGCCGACGTTTTGGACCTTATAAAAGAGGTTCGCCAAAAGTTCCCAAAAAAAGACATTTGGTGCTGGACCGGCTACGTTTTGGAATCCGACTTGTTTCCCGACTACGGCCGCCGCCACACCGAGCATACAGAACAGATTTTGCGCTCGATTGACGTTTTGGTTGACGGCCCCTTCATCGAAGAAAAAAAAGACTTGCAGCTGGCCTTCAGGGGTTCCTCCAACCAGCGCATAATCCGCATGAAAGACTTTTGGGCGGAACGCGACGACGACAAAAACAACTAGCAAGCCCATGAATGCGGCCGCCCAAAGATTTAGAACACGAAATCAACCTTCTTTACGTTCGATCCGTAAATCGTCTTAAAATCGTCGCGCATGGAGATGACGACGTAGCCGGATTCCTTCCATTTTTCGCCAAGCTTCAGAGCCTTGTCGCGGTTGGCGTGGTCGTCTTGGTCGTCGTCGGCGATCAGCATAAAGGCGCGTGACTTGTACTTTTGGTTTGAAAGGCAGTAGTTGTGCATGGCGCAGTCGCCGTCGCTGTTTCCAAAAGAGAGGACTGGAATCTTTCCGATTTCCTGCGCGATTTGCTTGACCTTGTTGGCCTTGACATTTTTTATGATAAGCTTGTCGGTTCTAAGAACTTTTTCGCCAACCGCGCTCGTGTAGTCCACACCTTCCGACTCCCCCTGCCCGCTTGTCTTTAAAAGAACGTCCATTCCGATGACATATTCCGGCTCTATGCCGATGGAAGAAACCAAGGCGCGCGCGATAAAGCGGTCGCTGCCGGAAACCACATAAAAAGTAAAGCCCCTGCTTTTTAAATAGTCAAAGACTTCGAGCATAGGCTTGTAAAAAGACTGGGCGAACGTCATGCCGGTAAAACCGTTGGGGCGCTTTTTGGCGTATTCCTTTACGTAGGCGTCAAACTCTTCGACAGTCATGCCCGAATACGCTTTAGCGGCCGCGTTCGCGTGAACCAGCTCAAAATGCGGAGGAAGTTTTTTTCCGCTTCGGACAAAGTCGCGAATCGCGTTGGCCGCCGCGCGCTCGCTATCAGACGCTTTGTCTTTGTAAGAAGGGTCGTCAAGAATGCGGTATTCTAGAATGTTGTATTCAAAGTAGGTGGGATAGAGCTCGGCCAAAATCGTTCCGTCCATGTCAAAGGTGGCGATTCTGTCCTTTTGCGGAATGTAGTTGGCCGATTTTT
Organism: uncultured Treponema sp.; assembly: GCA_946411505.1. Taxonomy (GTDB): domain Bacteria; phylum Spirochaetota; class Spirochaetia; order Treponematales; family Treponemataceae; genus Treponema_D. The sequence goes on from CAMKEG010000001.1 coordinate 712,484, forward strand.
CGTCGGTCACGTCCTCGACAAATTCCACCAACGAATTAAGGGAATCGCAGTCGTTCCAATAAGTAAAAAACTTTTTGGCGCTTTTCTTGCAGCCGACAAAACACAGCGCAAACAGGGCAAAAAGCGCGACAACAAAAATCCTTTCGATTCTTTTCATAAACACCTCTTTGATTGTTTGTAAAGACGCTTTTTATTATAGCGCAGATGGGGCAAATAAGCCACAGAATTTTACTCAGCGCGCTGAGAAATTTTACTCAGTGGACTGAGTATTTTTACTCAGCGGACTGAGTATTTTTACTCAATGGACTGAGTATTTTTACTCAATGGACTGAGTTAAAATTTATGGCAAACAAAGAAATTATTTTTGTGTGGTATTGTTAGCGTCCGCTTTTAATTCATCAAGCACGGCTGAGGCGGCGAAAGAAAAGGCCGCTTTTATTCTTTTTAGTTGGTCTTTTGAAAATTTGTCAGACTGTTCTTTTTTAAATTCAGTATTATCATCGCCGACGAACAAGAGTTCAGGCTTAATTTCCAAAACTTCCGCTATTTGCAAAATCAAGTCAAAAGAAGGCTTTGTAAGGCCGCACTCAATGTTGCCTATGGTTCCGTTTGAAACATCGCAAGATTCCGCAAGTTGAGCCTGCGAAAGCCCCTTTTTCTTGCGGTAAAACTTCATATTTTCTATAAAACATTTATGGTAATCAGCCATGCGCTCATTTTAAATGAAAATCTTTTCTATTGATATAAATTATAAATGAGTGTATAATAAAATCGTCGCTCAGTTATAGTGAGTGAGAAAAAATGGAGGCGATTATGTTTTGTAAACATTGTGGAAACGAGCTTTCAAGTGATACAAAGTTTTGTACTAATTGTGGAAACGCTCAAACAAAGGCAAATACCGATACATTAAATGACAATAACTCAAACGAATATTCAGACAAGTTCAATTTTCATAAATGGATTGTAGACAATGCATTGGACTCGTACGAACAAGTATTAAAAGCGGAGGACTTTGACACAGAAGACATTCTAATTGGTTTAACAGAATCAGACTTAGATAAAATCGAAGCTCTTAGCATTGGAGCAAAAAAGAAAATATTAAATGGAGTTCAGAAGCTTAGAAGCGAAACAGATATATACGCATCGAAAAAAGAGCTAACAGGCAAGGATGGAATACCAGATCGATGTCCAAAATGCGGTGAAATATGGGGAATGGCAAAAGAAAACTCTGGCGCGGGCAACACATTAGGAAAAGCATTGGTCGGGGGGCTTTTACTAGGCCCGCTGGGAGTAATCGGTGGCGCAGCATTCGGTAACAAAACAACCGTCTATGTTTGCAACAAGTGCGGCTTCAAGAAAGAATATAAAAGCTCTTTGGCAAAAGAAGCCGCTTCAAACATAAAAAAAATATTCAAATAATTTTTCGGGAGAGATTATGAAAAAGATTTTCACATTAGGTATTTTACTCACATTTTGCGCGCTTTCAACATTCGCCATTTCATTGGCTGATCTAATGCTAGTCGCCGATGACGGAACATTTTTAGGAACATTCGAGAGTGAATACTCTAAAAATTCCATCTACAATCAATACGGAACATATGGTACTCCTTATTCCGCAGAATCAATTTTCAACAAATACGGAAACTACGGCTCTGACTATTCCCAGTACAGTCCTTTTAACAAATACGCTAACAACGGCCCGTGGCTCATGGATAGACGGGGCAACTACTATGGGAGGCTGTCGATAAACAAATATGCTCAAGGCGTTACAGATTACAGTTACAAACTAGCCTTTCAATTAAAAGCAATACGTGATTCGATGTAAAAATTTGTTATAGCAGAGATTTAGAACTATGTTTTGCAAACATTGTGGAAATGAAATAAAATCAGATGTAAAGTTCTGCACTAAGTGCGGTAAACAACTTCTGTACATCTCAAAAGTATTAACAGAAGAAAGTGAAAGCCAAGAAACATCAAAAAAGGTCTTCTGCAAATTCTGTGGAAATGAAACCAAAGCAAATATAAAATTTTGCCCAAAGTGCGGAAGAAAACAAATAGACAAGAACAATACAAAGACTGACTTAGCAAAAGAAGACAAGAAACAAAATCCTTCAAACGCGACAAAAAAGCGCTTTTGTAAATTCTGTGGAAGCGCCGTCACTGCTGCCGCAAAATTCTGTCCAAAATGCGGAAAGGAAATCAGCGCTTTAAGAGGCGTAAAAGCCGCCGGATCACTCTCCCACTCGCAAGAAAACATCTTGATAAATAAAGATATATATGAATCGCAAAATAAGGTCCAGCACTCTGGCATACAACAAAATGCCGCGATTAAAACAGACGATGAAAAATTTGGCGTTAAGAATCTTTTCTCTCAAGTGTTCAAAATCCATACATCAAAAGAACGTGACGAAATTATGCGCGCAGGTTTATACACAGATGAAAATACAGAAAACATAAAAATCACGCCAAATCAATTCCAACCTTGGCTTTATTCAAGAGTATTAATAATACTACTTGTCGTTTTTTGCATATTTGAAATTTGTCTTTTAGGTTTTGGAAATTCAAATGTAATGCCAGGCGTTATGTTGATTGGCTCCTTGATGCTTCCATTCTCCATTCTTACATTATATTTTGAATTGAACATTTACAGAGATATAAGCTTTTACAAGACAATCGGCATTTTCCTCTTAGGCGGAGCGCTTTCACTTTTATTCACACTGCTGTTGTATGAAATAATTCCAAATTCAAGTGAATTTAATATCATAGGCGCATCGCTGATTAGCATAACAGAAGAACTTGGAAAAGCGGTTATTGTAATAATGTTATTGAGGAATTCAAAAAAAGCGACCATTCTCCAAGGGCTCTTGATAGGCGGAGCGATAGGTTGCGGTTTTGCTGTTTTTGAAAGCGCAGGCTACGCCTTCAATGCTTATTTGGAAACTCACGATTTAAACACACGCGCAGACATTGTAAACAATTACATTCTTCCTTGGTATGCGCAAAAATATGGATACGCAGATGACATCGGTTCAATGAATTTTAATATTCTCCTACGTTCTATTTTGTCTTTTGGAGGACACACCGCTTGGGCGGCCATAACTGGGGCGGCTTATGCAAAGACAAAGAAAATAGATTTTGATTTTATAAAACTTTTTTCGATTTGCTTTGTACTCCATGCGATATGGGACACCGTCACACCAGCAGTTTATTTGAAAATGACTTGTCTTTGTCTAGCAGCTTGGCATGTAATTATAAGGCAGATTTCAAACTTTATAGAAGAGAATAAATTTAAGGAGTAAAATTTATGTTTTGTGTTCATTGCGGAAACAAATTAGACGATGACGCGGCATTTTGTTCCAACTGCGGAAAAAATGCCACTGAAAAAGCCACAAAAGAAGAAATCAAATTCTGCAAAAAATGTGGCGCAGAATTAGAAGCGGATTCTGTTTTTTGCGCAAACTGCGGGAATAAAATTTGGGAAAAAGAAGTTGAACAGGCACAAGAGTCCGCAAAGGAAGAAACAACCAAAACAGAAACGATTAAAGAGCAAGAACAGAATACAGAACAAATAGAAGAAATCGTATCAAACACAGAGACAAAAAAAGAGCAAAACAATGTTGTAGAAATGAGAAAAGCGGAACCAGTTGTTGAACAATTCTCCATTGTAGAAACAGCGCCTATAGAAGAAGGAACAAAAGAAGACGGTATTTTAGAAATTGAAAGCTCGGCTGAAGAATACAAGGGCATTTTTGTAGATGGAAAACGCTTTGTATATAAAGACAATCCAAAAGACTTGCTATGCCCTGTTTGCCATAAACCTGTGGAAAGCTCAAAATCACGTTGCTGGAATTGCAATATTGCTTTTGTAATTACAGACAGAAAGGATAATGTTAATAACATTTCCACGGTTAATAATCCAAGCAACAAAACGGAAGAAGAGAAAGAAACGCCCGGTGGTTATGGACCATTAATTGCGGTTTCTATTATAGCATTCATTATTTTATGCATAGCACTTGCATATTAATAATAGGATACAAGCAAAAATGCCTAAAACATTTGATGATTCCAAATATTTCGAAAAAGTATTCGATTCAAATAAAATAGATAAAACGACTTACAAAAAAATGAAAAGTGCATTTAAGTTGGCCCACGATGTTAGAAAATTTGAAATTGAACTCTTTTGGAAAAGAGGGACATACTTTTGGGCGTTTATTCTTGGCTCATTCACGGCTTATTTTGTAACATTTGACAAAATCTTAGGCAAACAAAGATTTTGTTATTCCAGCCTTATGGCATTTTCTCCTCTTGCTAAAAGTGTTCTTCTAATATTGGCTTGTTTGATTTTTATATTTTGCCTGTCATGGGTTTTTGTAAACAAAGGCTCAAAATTTTGGCAGAAAAACTGGGAAGCGCATATTGATGTAATGGAAGATATTTTTTCAGGCAAAATTTACAAAACAATTTTAAACACAAAAACAGATGTTTTCTCAGATAAAGCATGGAAGAAAGACGCTTATGACTATTCTGTCACAAAGATAACTACGGTGAGCTCAATAATCCTTATGACACTTTCATTCTGTCTTTCCATTTTTCATGCGATTCTTTTCTTTACAAGTTTTTTCAATGACTCATGGTTTCATGAATTGAACGGTATAGTATTATTGTCTATAGGAATTTTTATAATCCTCTGTTTTTTTTACGCTTCTTTAAAACTTTCAGAATGCAAGGGGAATCTTGATGAAAGCAAAAAAGAAGAAAAGTGGCGCCAAAGATCATAAAACAATATTAAAAATAAAATGCAAACAAAACACATTACTCTCTTCTTCCTCACACTACTCCTTGCCACGTCTCCCCTATTCGCACGCAACGCATCGGAACGGACGCACAAAATGATTCTCGCGACGCTCAAAGAAGCGCAAGGCGGCGTTTACGACTACAACGGTGACGGCCTTGTTAATTGCATTGATTACTCTTGCCTTTTCAAGCTGGCTTGGGACAAAAACTATCCCGAACGAAAAAACGACTGCGGAATTGTTCGCAACTACAACGAAAATACAGGAATGCACCATTTATTCATCCGCGTCTTTGACGACAATCATCGAGAAATTGAAGTGGAACCTTGGGCGGAAAACAGACGACGCTATCTTATGCGGCAGAATTGGGATTCAAAATACAATCCAAAATTTAACATTTATGGCGAAACTGCCAAGTGGCTGAACACCAAAAAACGCCGTTAGCACCGCCTTGGTCGTTCCTATAAAAAAACGGGGCCGTCCCATTCCTAGGACGGCCCCTTTTCATTTTCCACTAGATCCCGAAACAAGTTACGAGCGGTCAAGGCACGCTTACGCTTAAAGCCTTGACTCGCTCGTTTTGCGGATTTATTACAATTATAAATCCGCAATCACCTGCGCGCTTACTTGCTCGCGCCGGGAATCTCCTTTTCAAACTCCGGGTTTCCGTGAGTGTAGTGCGGAAGAAGCTTGGGAGAGACCGCGTTGCCCTTGATTTTGGCGGCGGTTCTGGCCTTTTCAAAGTCCTTCACGTGCTTCAAGGAAAGTTCCTTTGAAAGCTTGATTTTCTTGAACATCTTTCCGGCTTCGATTCCGGCTTCGCGGCCGAATACGACTACGTCAAGCAAGCTGTTTCCCATCAAGCGGTTGGTTCCGTGAACGCCGCCTGAGGCCTCGCCGGCCACCAAAAGGTTCGCGACGTTAGTGTGGCAAGTCTTGTCAATCTCAACGCCGCCGTTCTGGTAGTGGAGCGTCGGGTAAACCAAAATCGGCTCCTTGCGGATGTCGATTCCGTACTTGATGAACATCTTGTACATGGCGGGAATTGACTTAAGGATCGTTCCCTCGCCGTGAATCATTTCAATCATCGGAGTGTCAAGCCAAACCGCGTCCTGAACGTCGTTCTTTACGCCGCGTCCTTCGCGGACTTCGCGGATAATGCCCGAAGCGTTTACATCGCGGGTCTCAAGCGGGTGAATGTAAACCTCGCCGTCCTTGTTGATGAGCTTGGCGCCCAAAGAGCGGACTTTTTCGGTGACGAGCTTTCCAAGAATCTGAGTCGGGTAAGCGGCTCCTGTCGGGTGGTACTGCAAGCTGTCCTGGTACAAAAGCTTTGCGCCGGCGCGGTAGGCGATTACAAGGCCGTCGGCTGTGGCTCCGTAGTGGTTTGACGTCGGGAAGCCTTGGTAGTGCATTCGTCCCGCGCCGCCTGTGGCGATGATTACAACCTTAGCCTTGGCGATGCGAAGCTCGTTTGTCTCCATGTTCATCAAGACGGCGCCGGCGGCCTCGCCTTTTTCGTTTTTAATCAATTCGATGGCGGCGGTAAAGTCAACCACCGTGATTTTGTCCTTGCGGTTGAAAGTCTCGTCGCGGAGCGTGCGCATGATTTCGGCGCCTGAATAGTCTTTGCAGGCGTGCATTCTCTTGCGGCTGGTTCCGCCGCCGTGCGTTGTCACCATCGTTCCGTCGGCTTCCTTGTCAAATTCAACGCCAAGGTCGTTGAGCCATTTGATTACTGACGGCGCCTTGTTTACAAGCGTGTAAACCAATTCGGGCTTTCCGTCAAAGTGGCCGCCGCCAAAAGCGTCAAGGTAGTGCTGGGCCGGAGAGTCGTTGGGCTTGTCCGCGGCTTGGATTCCGCCTTCGGCCATCATCGTGTTGGCGTCGCCTACGCGGAGTTTTGTCACGAGCAAAACTTTGGCGCCGGCCTCGCTGGCCATAATCGCGGCGCTTGTTCCGGCTCCGCCTCCGCCGATAACCAAAACGTCGGCTTCGTAGTCGATGTGGTCAAGGTCAATCTTGTCAGGCTCCACGCGTGGCTTAGCCTGAAGCATTTCGGCCAATTCAATCGGGGCCTTCTGTCCCTTGTTGGGGCCGATCTTAAGTTCCACAAACTGCTTCTTGATGCGGTCCGGGTGGAACTTCAAAAGAAGGTCGTCCTTTTCTTCCGCCGTAAGACGGGCGTGTTCAAATTTTAAGTTCGCCTCGCGTTTCTTTTCAACGATTTTCGCGGCTTTGTCAAGGTAATTGCCATACATAATATCAACTCCTAACTGCGCCAAGGATGGCGCTTTTTTGTTTCTCCAACAACTTGCAAGTTTTGCGACGCAAAACTTGACAAGTTCAAATTGCCAAGGAAGGCAATTTGAACTTATTTCTCAATATCGCGAGTGTTGTAGAGTTCCTTGATTTTGTCCAAGGGCTCTTTCATCATCTTTTGAATCGCCTTCTCGCACTTTCCGCTTTCGATTTCCTTCACGCGGTCAAGAAGGTGCTGGGCCTGCGGCTGCAAGTACTTTCCGTTGATGCGGCGGGCAAGCTCGGCCACTTGCGGGTGGCTGATTCCGGCCGGGCAGCGGCTAGAGCAGCAGCCGCACATAACGCAGTCAAACGAAAGGTCGGCGCACTTGGCAAAGTCTCCGCGCTGGGCGTAGGCGATGTACTGCATCGTGTTGAGTTCCTGCGGACAGGCGCGGGTGCAGGCGTTGCAGCCTACGCAAGAGTAAATCTCCGGGTAAAGCTGCATCATCACTGACTGCTCGGGCTTAATCTTGTTGATGTCGTAAACCTGCTTTACAAGCGGGAAGAAGGGAAGCGTCGCGATGTACATTCCGTTCTGCACTTTTGTGGAACAGGCCAAGCCCGTCAACAAGTCGTTGCTTCCTTCAATGCGGTAAATCGTGGCGCAAGCGCCGCAAAAGCCGTTGCGGCAGCCGCATCCGCGCTTAAGCTGGTAGCCCGCGTATTCCATGGCGTTCATAATCGTCAATTCGGCGGGAACGTCGTATTTTTTTCCAAAAATGTAAATTGTGGCCATTTCCTTTTTAGTCTCTGCCATATCGTTCTCCTATTAATATTCAGGCGGCAAATCCGCCAGCTGCGTAAAACTGAACACAGGGCCGTCCTTGCAGACGAACTTGTTTCCTACATTGCACCTTCCGCACTTTCCGATTCCGCACTTCATACGCATCTCAAGCGTTGTAAAGACGTTGTCGTCCTTAAAGCCAAGCTTTTTAAGCGCGTCAAGCGACAAGTGAATCAAAATCGGCGGGCCGCACATAATGACAGTCATGCTGGGATCCGGATTCATCTCGGTGACGTAAGGCGGAACAAAGCCAACGTGGCCGTCCCAGCCTTCCTCGGCGCGGTCAATCGTCAAGTCAAGCTTAAGGTTGGGGGCGTGGGCCCATTCTTCCTGAAGCTGCTTTAGGAAGACAAGGTCGGCCTTGCTTCTTGAACCGTAGATGACCTGGATTTTTCCGTAGTCGGAACGGTGGGCAAGCATGTAGTCAACGACCGAGTGAACCGGAGCCAAGCCGATACCGCCCGCGATTACCAAGATGTCCTTGCCTTTGAATGTCGTGTCAACCGGGAAGCCGTTTCCAATCGGGCCGCGGACGCAGATTTGCGTTCCGGGCTTGGCGGCGTGGAGCCAGCTTGTGACGCAGCCGCACTTTTTGATTGAGAACTGCTGGTATTCCTGGACCGTCGGCGAAGAAGTGATTGAAATCATCGACTCGCCCACTCCGGGAACGATCAACATCGCGCACTGGCCGGGCTTGTGCTCAAAGAGCTTTTTTCCGTCCAAGCCTACCACGCGGAACGATTTTACGTCGGGAGTTTCGTCGAACATTTCTTTGATTACTCCGACATACGGAATAAATGATTCTTGCTCTAGCATTACTTTCCTCCCAAGTCGGCTTCGTTAAAAGCCTTGATTACTTTTACGATGTTCATGTGAATCGGGCAGCTGTCCAAACAACGGCCGCAGCCCACGCACATAAAGAGCTTTTCGTGCGCCATCGGGTAGTAAACCAACTTGTGCATAAAGCGCTGGCGGAACCTTTCCTTTTGCGTAAGGCGCGGGTTGGCCGCCGCCATTTGGGTGAAGTCGGAATACATGCACGAGTCCCAAGTGCGGCTCTGCTCGATTCCGTGGCCAGTGTCGTAGTCGCGGACGTCAAAGCACATGCACGACGGGCAAACGTAGGTGCAGGTTCCGCAGCCAAGGCATGACTCGCTGAGCTTTGCCCAAACGTCGGAATTGAAAAGCGTCATCATCGGAACGTTCTTGAACTTTTCCAAGTCAAGATGCGCGAACGGAAGCTTTTCAATCTTTTCCTTAATCGCCTTCTTTTCCGCGTCGACGGCGGCGGCGTCCTTTTCCTTAAGGGCGCCCTTCACGCTGTCAAGGAATTTCTTTCCCTTGTCGGTGTTGGCGTTAAAGTAAAAGTCGCCGCCTGCAAGCCAAGCGCTTACGTCGCCGGCGGGATTGGCCGCGTCCAAGCCGTAGCTTGAGCAAAAGCAGTTCTTGTCGGGAGCCGAGCACGCGAGAGTGATTACAATCGCGTGGTCGCGGCGGTTCTTGTAGTAGCTGTCGGTCGGAGTCATTTCCAAGTAAACTTTGTCAAAGATGTCAAAGGCCTTGGCGTCGCAAGCGCGGACTCCAAAGACTACAAAGTCGTCCAACTCTTTCCTTGGGTCTTCAACGGTGATGTTTCCCGCTTCAACTTTGTAGCCTACCATTTTTTCGGTCTTGGGGAAGAAAAAGTCCTTGGCGCTGCGGACAGTCTTTAGCGCTTCGGAAAGCTTCGTTCCCTTTTGCCATTTTTCAAAATTCGCTTTTCCGCTGGCGTTGTCAACAGGGAGGTAAAGCGTCTTGTCTTTTGCGATCGCCTCAAAGAGCGAATTGATTTTGTCTTTTGATACGCTAAGCATTATTCGCCTCCTTCTTCTTCAGGCGAGCGCTCGTAAACAACGCTCGGCTCCGCGTCGCCGGCTGTCCAAGTGAGCATCGGCGGCTTGGTCTCCATGTCGCTTCCCGCGATGTAGGGGCCGTAGATTTCGTCGATGTCCTTGACGAACTTTCTGTTGAGCAAGTGAAGCGGAATATGCTCCGGGCAAACGCGCGAGCATTCGCCGCAATCGGTGCAGCGGCCGGCCACATGCCAAGCGCGAATGATGTGGTAGAGGCTTTCCTCAAACGGAACCTGGGCCACCTTTTGGCTTGTGTACAAAGCGTTGTTGTCAAAGACGCACTTTTCGCAAGTGCAGGCCGGGCAAACGTCGCGGCAAGCGTTGCAGCGGATGCAACGGCTGAATTCGTTCTTCCAGAACTCGTGGCGCTCGTCGGCGCTCATCGCGGCGATTTTTTCAACGCCCTCAAAGCGCGACGAATCTCCAATCGCCTCTTCGCGGGCCTTTCCGACAACCTCGTCGTAAACGACGTGTTTTTTGTTGCGGCAGTGGTCGCAGCCCTCGCCTTCCTTAACGCTTTCGTCCATCTCGCAAGAGCAAGGAACGGCCACAACGTAAACGTCGTCGCGCGTAATTCTGTTTTCCTTTAACAGCTGGCAGAACGAGTGAGTGTCGCCGGGCTTTAGGAAGGCCAAAACCTTTTCGTTGGGAATAGGCGCTTCGGCCGCGTTGGGGTCGCGCTGCTTGGCCATCGCGTTGTTGGTTCGCGTGGTGGTCTTGGCTGTCTCGATGGCGCGGGTAATCTTCACCAAATACTTTGAAAGGTTGGCCTTGCAGTATTTGTTGAAAACAAAATTCTTTTCCAAATCGGCCGCGTCCTTAAAGGTGGAAGGAGTCACGTCCTCGTCAAAGAGGCCGCGCCTCCAGCCGATTACCTGCTGGACCGCGCCGCTCGCCAACTTTTCCTTGGCGATTTTAATCAAATCGGAAGTTAGTTCTTGCATCGTACGTCCTCCAATTTTTTGTTTTCGCCAAGAGCGGTGATTTTGGCTACAAAGTCGTTCATGATTCCGGCAAAGCGGACGCCTTCCGCCGCCGAACACCATTCAACTCTTGTGCGGGCCTTTTCGATTCCCAAGAAGTCAAGCATGCTAAAGAGCAAGGTCATTCTTCTGCGGGCAAAGTAGTTGCCTGTAGAATAGTGGCAGTCGCCGGGGTGGCAGCCGCACAAAATCACTCCGTCCGCTCCGCGCTGGAAGGCCCTCAAAATAAAGAGAGGGTTCAAGCGGCAAGAGCACGGAATGCGGATAATTTTTACGTTGGCCGGATACTCCAAGCGGTTGTTGCCCGCAAGGTCGGCTCCGGCGTAGGAACACCAGTTGCAGCAAAAGGCAACGATTCTTGGTGTCCAAGATGTGTTTGTCGTAGTTTCGCTCATAGTACGCTGTCAACCTCCGCCAAAATTTGTTTGTTGCTAAAGCCCTGCAAGTCCATGGCTCCGCTGGGACACGCGACGGTGCAAGCGCCGCAGCCTTGGCACATGGCCGAATTGACTTGCGACACATGGCGCGTGATTGTAGTGCGGTTGGGGCCGCGGAAATCCTTGTCCACGTAGCTGATGGCGCCGTAGGGACAAACGTTGGCGCACTGGCCGCAGCCGTTGCAAGCGTTCTCGTCGGGCTTTGCCGTGCAAGGATTGTTCTTGAGCTTGTCCTTGACCAAAAGGCAAATCGCCTTGGCCGCGGCGCCCGAAGACTGGGCTACCGTTTCCGGGATGTCCTTGGGGCCCAAGCAGGCGCCGGCAAGGAAGATGCCCGCAGTCGGGCTTTCCACCGGGCGAAGCTTTACGTGCGCTTCCAAGAAGAAGTCGTCGTTGTCCATAGAAGTCGTGAGCATCGTGGCAAGCGGGCGCGCGGTTTCGTCGGCTTCCAAAGAGCCGGCCAAAACAACCATGTCCGCTTCGATGTGAACTTGCTTGTTCAAAATCAAGTCGCTTCCCTGAACGTCAAGCTTTCCGTTGGATTGCGGAGTGACTTTTCCAACCATGCCCTTAATGTAGTGGACGCCGTACTGCTCCACGGCTCGGCGGTAGAATTCGTCAAACTGCTTTCCTGGAGTTCGCACGTCGATGTAGAAGACGTAACATTCTGTGTCAGGCCAGTGGTCGCGGGTAAGAATCGTTTGCTTGGCGGTGTACATGCAGCACACTTTAGAGCAGTACTGGTTGCCCTTTCCTTCCGCCGAGCAGCGGCTTCCGACGCACTGGATGAACACGATTTTCTTGGGAGCCACGCCGTCCGACGGTCGGAGAAGATGTCCGCCTGTCGGGCCTGACGCGTTCATCAAGCGCTCGTATTCCAAAGAAGAAACGACGTCCTTGCTGAGTCCGTAGCCGAATTCGGCGTAAGGCTTAAGGTCGATCATGTTGTAGCCGGTGGCCACTACAATCGCGCCGTATTTTTCGGTGATGACCTCGTCCTTGGCGTTGAAGTTGATGGCTCCCGCGCCGCAAACTTTTTGGCACATTCCGCAAACGTTGTCCTTTCCGTTCTTAAGCGCCTTCATGTGCAGGCAGTAGTTGGCGTCAATCGTCGCGATTTTTGGAACGGCCTGCGCGAACGGAATGTAAACGGCGGTCTTGTTGTTGAGGTTAAGGTTGAAGTCGTTGGGAACCTTTTTCATCGGGCATTTTTCGGTGCATTCGCCGCAGCCCGTGCACTTTGTCTCGTCAACGTAGCGGGCCTTGCGCTTGATGTCCACCGTAAAGTTTCCGATGTAGCCGGTGACGCCTGTGACTTCGCTGTAAGACAAAATGCGAATGTTGGGGTTCTGGCCGACTTCCGTCATTCGCGGAGTTACGATGCAAGAGGCGCAGTCCAAGGTCGGGAAGGTTTTGTCCAGCATGGCCATCTTTCCGCCGACCGTCGGCTTTTTCTCGACCAAGTCGACCGGGAAACCGGCCTCGGCGATGTCAAGCGCGGCTGTAATGCCGGCGATTCCGCCGCCGATTACAAGAGCGCGCTTTGTCATCGGAGTTTCGCCCGGAGTCAGCGGAGTGTCCAATATAGATTTCGCGATGGCGGCTTTTCCCAAAGCGACGGCCTTTTCGGTCGCGTCCGCCATGTCCTTCATTACCCATGAGCACTGCTCGCGAATGTTGGCCACCTCGACCTTGTAGGGGTTGAGGCCGGCGCGTTCGGCGCAGGCGCGGAAGGTTTTTTCGTGCATTCGCGGAGAGCATGAGCAAAGGACAACGCCCGTAAGCTTGTCTTCCTTTATGCGCTCCTCAATCATCGCTTGTCCGGCGGAAGAGCACATGTAAGTGTAATGGGTTGAGTAAACAACTCCGGGAACTTTTCCCAGCTCTTCCGCGACCTTGGCAACGTCAACCGTGCCGGCAATGTTTGTGCCGCAGTGACATACAAAAACACCAATTCTTTCCATCTGTCCCTGCTCCTATTTCTTGTATTTTCTAAAGGCGCTTACGATTGCCTGCTGCGGGATGTCCTTGTCCAAGAACGAAGGAACTGTTTCCGCCGGAAGCTTTCTTGCGCCGCGCTTGCGCTCGACAACATCGCGAACGGCTTGAACAAGCTTTGCCGGCTCAACCTGGCGCGGGCAGCGCTCAAGGCAGGCAAAGCAGCTGAGGCAAGCGTAAATCGACTTGCTTGAAAGAAGCGGCTCAATCTCGCCGTTCTCGACCATTTGAACAAACTGGTGCGGGTGCCATTCCATCGCGCCGTAGTTGGGGCAAGTGCCGGAGCACTTTCCGCAAATCATGCACTTCTTGGGATTGACGCCGCTGACGTTAAGGATTTCTTCCTTAAGCTGTTCCACTTCAGACTTAAGCAATTTTTTCCTCCTTAATCATTTTCAAGGCCTTTTCCTTCACGCCAAGAGCCTCGGCGAGCAATTCAGAAAAGTAAATCACGTCAAGGCCGGATTCGCCCTTGTTCTTAATCAAGTTGTACTTGCAGAGGGGGCAGCTGGTGACCAAAAGCTCGGCTCCCATGTCCGTGGCGTTGGCCAAGATTTTTTGCGCCCGCTCTTGGGGAATGCTCTTGTCGTCGAACATCGTGTAGGCGCCGCAGCACTCGTTTCGCTGCGCGTAAATGACCGGAGTGGCGCCGATGGCTTTGATGAAGTCTTCCAAGATTTGCGGATTTTCGGGATCGTCAAATTTCAGGACGTTGGCCGGGCGCAAAAGCAGGCAGCCGTAGTAGGCGCCGATTTTCTTTCCGGCAAGCGGATTCTTGACGGCGGCCTTGACATTGGCCCAGCCCACCTTGTCGCGAAGGACTTCCAAAAAGTGGACCACGTTGGCCTCGCCGTGGTATTCGATTCCGTCCTTCTTAAGATAGTTGTTGGCCTTAAAGCTGACGAACTCATTGTTCTGCATGTCTGCGTTCACTTGCTTAAGAACGTTGTAGCAGGCGGAACAGAGAGTGACCAATTCGCGTCCAGCGTCGCGGGCGGCCGCCAAGGCTCGGACAGAAGAAAGCTTTTGCGCCACTTCGTCCGCGGCCGTCGGGTAAACGCCGCCGCAACACTGCCATTCAGGAATTTCCTCAAGGGAAAATCCCAAAGCTTCCGCCGAAGCGCGCGCGTAAGCGTCAAGGTCTTTGGCCTTGTTCTTCAGCGTGCACCCGGGAAAGTATGAATAAGTTGTGTTCTCCATAAAGTTTCCTTATCTATTGTTTTTTGTCGTTGTCATTTTGGAAACGCCATCGCTTCCGGCTTGAAGACCTTGTCGAACTCGGCGGCCGTCAAGAAGCCCAAGCCGACGCAAGCCTCTTTGAGCGAAATGTTTTCGTCAAAAGCCTTGTGGGCGGTCTTGGCCGCGTTCTCGTATCCGATGTAGGGATTGAGAGCGGTGACAAGCATGAGCGAGTTGTAAAGGTTGCGCTTCATCTTTGCCTTGTCGGCCTTGATTCCAATCGCGCAGTTCTTGTTGAAGCTGAGCATAGCCTCGGCCAAGAGGCGCGCACTTTGGATAAAGTTGTAGGCGATTACCGGCATGAAAACGTTAAGCTCAAAGTTGCCCTGGCTTGCGGCAAAGCCGATCGCAGCGTCGTTGCCCATAACCTGCACGGCCACCATCGTGACGGCCTCGCACTGGGTCGGGTTGACTTTTCCGGGCATGATGGAAGAGCCGGGCTCGTTTTCGGGAATGCGGATTTCTCCAAGGCCGTCGCGAGGTCCTGAAGCAAGCCAGCGGACGTCGTTGGCAATCTTCATCATGTCGGCGGCCAAAGCCTTTATGGCGCCGTGGGCGAATACCAACTCGTCCTTGCTTGTAAGCGCGTGGAACTTGTTGGGAGCCGTGGCGAATTTCTTTCCGGTCAACTTTGAGACGCACTCGGCGACCTTTTTACCAAAGCCCTTGGGCGCGTTGAGGCCGGTTCCGACGGCGGTTCCGCCAAGAGCAAGCTGCTTAAGGTACGGCAAAGAGCTTTCGAGCATTTTGCGGTCGCGCTCAAGGCTGGTTCTCCAGCCTGAGATTTCCTGGCCGAACGAAATCGGAACCGCGTCCTGCAAGTGGGTGCGGCCGCTCTTTACGATTTTCATGTTTTCTTTTTCAAGCTTCTTGAAAGTTGAAACAAGAGTGTCGATTGCCGGGAAGAGCTTGTCTTCGATGGCGTATACGGCGGAAATGTGGAGCGCCGTGGGGAAAGTGTCGTTGGACGACTGGCTCATGTTGATGTCGTCGTTGGGGTGGCAAAGCTTTTTTCCGGCGATTTGATTGGCGCGGTTGGCGATGACCTCGTTGGCGTTCATGTTGCTCTGCGTGCCGCTTCCGGTCTGCCATACGACCAAGGGGAAGTGCTCGTTGAGCTTTCCTTCAATCACTTCGTCGCAAGCCTTGGAGATGGCCTTGAGCTTTTCGGCGGTCATCTTTTGCGGCTTAAGAGCGTTGTTGGCCATGGCGGCGGCCTTTTTGAGGTAGCCGAAAGCCTTTGTGATTTCGCGCGGCATAGTCTCGATGCCAACGCCAATCTCAAAGTTTTCGTGGCTGCGCTCCGTCTGGGCGCCCCAGTACTTGTCGGCGGGAACTTTCATCTCGCCCATTGAATCATGTTCAATCCTGAATTTTTCTGCCATAGTTTTTCCTTTTGTCCAGCGGCCTAGAAGTTGACCTGCTTGATGACGTCCTTGAGGCATTCGGCCGAGTGGCGCAGCTTTTCGACTTCGTCGTCCGTAAGCGGAGCTGCGATGTGGCCCTTGATTCCGTTGCAGCCGACCAATGTCGGGATTGAAAGGCAAACGTCCTTGATGCCGTACTCGCCGTTCATCATTGAAGAAATCGTCAAGACTGAATCCGTGTGGAAGTTCAAGGCTTCCACCAAGTCGGCCGTTGTGGCCGCGATTCCGTAGTTGGTGAATTTTTTGGCGCCGATGATGATTCCGCCAGACTTTCTGATGTAGTCCTCAACATCGTTCTTGTCAAAGTCGGGAAGCTTTTCGCCGGTGAAAGACTTGGCGAAGTTGTCAACCGGAATTGAGCCGATGTTGGCCAAAGACCACGGAACAAAAGAGGAGTCTCCGTGCTCGCCAAAGACGTAGCCGTGAACGTTTGTCGCGCCTACCTTGTAGGTCTCGGCGATGCGGGCGCGGAAGCGGGCCGTGTCAAGCAAAGTTCCGGTTCCGAAAATGCGGTTGGCCGGAATGCCGCTTGTCTTTACGAACTGGTATGTCAAAATGTCAACAGGATTGGCTACGATTACGTAAAGAGCGTTGGGGCAAGCCTTTGTGACCAAAGGAATGACGCTCTTTGTGATGTCGACGTTGGTCTGGGTAAGGTCAAGGCGCGACTGGCCGGGCTTTCTTCCCACGCCGGAAGTGAAGATGACGATGTCGGAGCCCTTGGCGTCCTCGTAGTCGCCGTCGCGAACCGAAATCGGGCCTACAAAAGGCGTGGCCTGGCGGATGTCCATGGCCTCGCCCATCGCCTTTTCCTTGATGATGTCAATGATGACGATTTCTGAAGCCAGCTGTCTCAATGTAAGGGCGTAAGCTACTGTAGAGCCGACCTGCCCCGCTCCGATGATGGTAATTTTGTTTGCCATAAAAACTCCTGTAAATTCCGATATAGAATTTAATTTTTGCCAGTTATAGTTTGAACCTATATGTCCAAAGACAAAAAGCCCAAGGATAAAATAAATCCAAATTAAAGTATACCCCCATATTCAGATTTTGTTAAGAAGGAACTGTCAATATATATGTAGAATTTTAACGAATTTTGCTGAATTTCCGACATTCTGTGAAAAATTTCACTAAAAAACCCAAATAATTAGCATATGCTAACCAAAATGCCCGTCATACTCAGCCGCAAATAAAAAAACCGCCCAAAACAGGCGGATTACTGTGATTTCTTTCACAAGCGCAGCGGCTATTGCGGCGCGATAATTTTATTAGAATGTCTAACGGTAGAAAAATAAAACGCGCGAAGGAGGCGGGCGGTTGGCGGAAACTCTCAGGTTGCGCCTGCCGCGCAAGCGGCAGACGTAATATAGTTACAAGGCGCAACCTGCGAGTAGCGACGCTAGCTAGCGGTTCCGCCAATCGCACGACGACTGGGAGCGTTTCATTCGACTTCAGTCACTGAACTGATGACGTTAAAGGCGTCCAAAAAGCCTGTGTCGCTGACCGTCTTTTGAGCCTGCGGAGACATGTTCATAAGGTAAAGGCGCTTGCCGGATTCGCGGCCGTCGTTGAATGCGGCGAACAAGACGCCCATTCCGGTGGAGTCGATTTCAAAAACGTTTGACAAGTCAAGCACCAAGTTGGTTTCTTGGATCGCCGCGTAAACGCGGTTTTGAAATTCCTGCAAAGTGTATGAGTTTATCGCGCCGTTCAATTCAAGAAGAATGTAGTTGGCGCCCTTCTTTTCAGTTATTGTCAACGCTTCCATTCTTAGTTACCTCCATTACAACACGGCTTATTGCCTAGCGCTCGTGAGAGCGCATGTAAATAGTTTCTTCTTTGCAAAACGGCGGGCACGCCCGACGTATGCGGCTAGCAAACCGTTTTGGTCAAGAAACAGTCCCAGCGCCGCTAGCCTCCAATTCGCTGCTCTCGTCGCTTACAGTCTGGCTGTCCTTGTCAAGGTAGCGGATCATCATTACCGTGATGTCGTCGTCAAGTTCCTTGGCCATAAAGCGCTTTAGGTCGTCAAACAAGAACGAGCACATGCGCATTCCGCTGTACATATAGTTGTCGGTCATGGACTTCTTTATTCTGTCCTTTCCGTACTGTTCGCCGCGCAGAGAGTGGCTGTTGATGAGGCCCGCGGTTGTAATCGCGATTACGTCTCCGGCGTTCATCTTTATTTGCTTGACCTTGAGGAGCGGGCTGATGTCCTTTACAAAGCCAAGAACGTAGCCGTTTCCTTGGATTTCGATGACGTTGTTGTAGGCGCGGGTGTACAAAAGCATTGTCGGAATTCCGCAGTTGATGTAATACAAAGTGTCGGTCTCAAAATCCATCAAGCAGAAAATGCCGGCAAAGAAAGTTCCCTTGGGCAGGCTGAAGCGGATGAACTGGTTGACTTTTGCCACGAGCTTCTTAAAGTCGTGGGTGGAATTGAGGTATGTGCGGATAATCGACTTCAAGATGACCATGCTCATTGAGGCCGAAATTCCTTTTCCGCTAAGGGCGCCGGTGACAAAAATGTGGCGGGTGTCGGTCAGGCGGATAAGGTCCACGAATTCGCCGCCGATGTTGTGGGCGGGAACCATCAAGTAGCCCACGTCCATTTTTGGATTCTCGACGGGATCCATGTTTTCCTGGATTGAGGTGATGATTTGCGCCGACATGCGGATTTCGCGGTTTACGGTTCCCACTACGGAGGCGTTGGCGATGTTGGACATGTAGTAGCCGAAAACGAAGAAGTAAGAGTAAAGCTTGTCGAACACCTGCTTGTCGTAGTCGTCGTAGCTGGCTCCGCCGCGCTTTTCCCCAAGGGCGATTACGCCGACCAAGTGGCGGCCTTCGTTCAAGATAATCAAAACTTCCGCTCCAATTGTCTTGAAAAGCGCGTTGATTTCCGCGGACTTTTGCTCAAGCGCGAAAATGCCGTCGGCCTCGTTCTTCATGAAAATGTTTATGCCCTGCTCGCGAATGGCGTCAAGGCCGGGGTCGTGGGTGTTAAGAGTTGGCTTGGGGCCGCCGCTTGCGAACACGGTGTTCAGCTCGTGGTTGCCGCCGGCAATCAAAACCTTCATCGAGCCGACATTGGCGCGGTTTTGGAAAATTTCGAAAAGCTTGTTGCAAATGTCGGAAGTTTCGTCGTTGTAGTCAATCGCCGCCAAGTCCGCCTCAAAGGCCGCGCCGTAACTGGCAGAGCGGAAAGTTGAAAGCTTTGTGAAGGCGGCGGCAACAAGGCGTCCCGCGAAAATCGCCAGCAAGGCTATCGCAAAGACGACGACGGTGTAGACCGCCTTGGAAGTCGCGTAGAAGGGCCTGAGTCCAACATAGAACAAGGCCGCGAACGCGGAAGGAAGCGCGTATTTCATGACGTTGACCAGCAAGCCCGAGAAAAGGGTCAGGCTGTCGTATATTTTGTCCTGAACGGAAACGCGCGTCATGAAAGTAACCAAAATGGCCAAGACTCCCGTATAAAGGGAAATCATCATAGGAAGCATTTGTGAAATATACAAAATCGCGCCGCTTGAAATCCACGCAAAGACAAGCGTTGCCGCGAACAAAATCGACCTTTGGAAGGCTTGCCTTGACTTGGCGTTCTCCGCGCAAAGCGTCAAAATCAAGACGCTCATTCCCGGCAAGAAGAAAATGAAAAGCGCGATGTAAAGATGAATCCACGTGAACGGGAAGAAATTGGCAAGCTCTCCGCCAAACAAAAGGGAGGCGGAAAAATCAAAGCGGGTGTAGTCAACCACATCGATTTTAGAGGCCGAAATGTAAAGGGCCAAAAGTATGAAAAAGGCCTCCAAAAAGGTCATGAACTTATTTCGCTTTACGGCGTTGCTCAAATAATAAAAGGCGATTACCGTGTAAATCAAGCCGACAAGGAACAGAATCACATGCTCCAAGAAAATCGTGAAACGTTCCGGCCCCCACAAAACCATGAGCATAGTGACGACCATCAAAATGGCGCTCGCCGCGGAAAGCAAGACAATGTTGATGAGGGAATTTTCGTTCCTCATGTTCTTTGTGTTGACGTTGAAAGATGCCCAGGTCAAGTAAAGGGCTATACCAATATTTAGAATTACGTAAATCATCAGCCTACCACCTTTGTAACCATCATTGTAATGTCGTCGTGCAGCTTGTTTTCGCCCTTGTAGTCAAAAATCAGCTTGACGACGTCGTCGACAAATTCCTGCGGCTGCTTGGCGGCGCTCTTTGTGATGGTCTGCTTGTACAAGTCGGTGTCGCCCAACTCCACGCCCTCTTCGTTCATCACTTCCGAAACGCCGTCCGAGGCGAACAAAATCAAGTCGTCGCGGAAAAGGCGCTGCTCGTCCATGTGAACGTTGTCCAAGTCGATGATTCCGACGACGCCGCAGTTTGAGGAAAGCGGCTTGATTGTGTAGCCGTCCGGCGCCCTGGTTATGATGAGAGGGTCGGACATCGAGGCGTTGACGTAGCGGATTGTCATTTTTTGCGTGTCGACTACGCTGATGAAGAGAACGGTGTACTTGTCCTGCAGCTTCATGCTCTTAATCGCCTTGTCAATCGCGTACACGATGGAAACCAAGTCCTCCTTGTTTTCCATAATCTTCACCGTGTTCATTACCAAGCCCATGATGAGGGCGGCCGGCAAGCCTTTTCCCGAAACGTCTCCGAGCATCAAGAGGGTCTTGTGGTTGTCTATCGGAAGCGCCGTGTAGTAGTCGCCCGAAACGTTTACAAGCGGACGGAAGTATGCGGCCAAGCGCAGGCGGTGCGGCTCTGGAAGCTTTTGCGGCAAAAAGAGCTTTTGCGTTTCGGCCAGCTGCTCCCAGTCTTTTGAAAGAGAGGCGATTTCGGAAAGGTTGGCGATTGTCTCCGCCCTTTTTCTAAAGCGGACAAACTCGTCAAAAAGCTCCTTGTAGATTCCCGTGTCAAAAAGGCGCGTGTAGCGGCAGAAAATGAAAAAATGGTGCTTGTTGGCGCAAAGGAAAAAGCCTCGCGCCGTCTTGTATGACGAAACTACGCCAAGCTTGTCTCCGATAAAATGGTAGCCGTCCTGCCATGAGGCCGGAAAGTTTTGGTTTAGCGTGACGACGGTCTTTTTGTCGCTGGTGAGCAAGTCGGTGGAAGAATAAAGAACGTAGTCCTTTTCGGAGTCAATGTACAAAACCGAGCAGTCGGCCTTACGCTCCAAAATGTTCTTGACTATCTCGTAAAAATCGTCAAGCGAGTAGCAAAAGCGCAAGGCGTCGATGAAAGACTGCATGAACCTGGTCTCGCCCTTTCGCAGGACATGGTCCTCCAAGGCCGCGTTGACAGCCGAAGCGGCGCTCGACATGATGGTCAAGCTGAACAATAGCAATACAAATTCAAGGATTATAAAATACGCCCTTTCTATTCCGTCCGTAATCGGAGGAAGTATAAAGCGCGAAACAATCAGAAAAAGCGCCACCGCCAAAAGATTTGAAGCGACAAAGACATACAGTTTTTTTATTTTGAGCATAGAATCCCCTGGAAAATGTTCATACTATTATAACACATTATCGGCAAAAATGGGGAAAAAAAGCGCAAAAAAAAGCGAACGCCAAAGAACTAGCGGTTCAATTCTGAAAGTTTTAGCAAATCGGGCGTTTTTGTGGCGGCCTCCGCTTCGGCGAAGGCTTCCAAAAGCTGCTTTTGCTTTGAGTTGAGCTTTGAGGGAATTTGAACCATCACCTTTATGTACAAGTCGCCTTTTCGGGAAGCGGACGCGATGCCCTCCCCTCTTACGCGCAAGAGCTTTCCGTTTTGGCAGCCGGCGGGAATCGGTATGTCGATTTTGCGGCCGTCAAGGGCGGTTATTGTGACCGTGGCTCCGAGGGCCGCTTGGGTCATAGAGATAGGAATCGCGCAATACAAGTCGCTTCCGCTCCGCTCGTAGCAGGCGTCGTTCTGGACATGGACGACGACGACCAAGTCTCCCGGCTGGCCTCCGTCGCGGCCCGCGTCGCCCTGCTTGGGGATTACGATGCGCTTTCCGTCCTCAATTCCGGCCGGAATCGTAAAGGAAACCACCTTGTTTTCTTTTTGGTAGCCGGTTCCTCGGCAAACCTTGCAAGGATGTTCTATTATTTGGCCTGTTCCGTGGCACTGGGGACAAGTTTGGGAGACGGCGAAAAAGCCGCTTGAGCGCCTGATTTGGCCCATGCCGTTGCAGGCGGGGCAAGTCTTTTTTCCGGTGCCTGGCTCGGCGCCAGTTCCGTTGCAAGCCTTGCAGGCGGCGTTGTGGGCAAAGCGCAAGTCCTTCTTTACGCCAAAAACCGCCTCCTTAAAGGTGATTTCCAAATCGTAGCGAAGGCTGGCGCCGTCGTTGTCGGACTGGCGGCCCCTGGCGCTTGAGAAGCCTCCCCCAAAGCCGCCGCCAAAAATGTTGTCGAATATGTCTCCAAAGCCGCCGCCCATTCCTCCGAACAAGTCGGAAAAGTCGTGGAAGGCGTGCGAATACTGCGCCCCGCCGCCTGCGCCCATTCCGTCAAGGCCGGCAAAGCCGTATTGGTCGTAAATCGGGCGCTTTTTGTCGTCTGAAAGGACTTCGTAGGCTTCGGTGGCCTCCTTGAACTTTTCCTCGGCCTCTTTGTTGCCGGGGTTTCGGTCAGGATGGTATTTTACGGCCAGCTTGCGGTAAGCCCTTTTGATTTCGTCAATCGAGGCGCTTTTTTCTATTCCCAATACTTCGTAACAATCACGTTTTGCAGACATACTTCGCTCGTGCTATTTCATTCTCAACCGTTACCGCTTTTTCGAGCGGATTGCGCAAGCGGCGGGCATGCCGCCCTTGCGTCACGGTTGTTTTTAGGCGCATGGAGGCGCCGTATTTGGTATTGAACAAATACCGCGAGTTTCGCAAAAAACGAAACTCGACAAGTTCAAAAGCGCGCGGAGGCGCTTTTGAACTTATTTTTAATCGTGGACTTCGTAGTTCACGTCTTCGGCGCTGCCCTTGTCAAAGCCAGAGCCGTTGGCCGCTCCGCCGGAAGCGCCAGCGTTAGGGCCGGCTCCCGCGTTGGGGTTGGCTCCGGCGCCAGGATTGGCTCCGGCTCCGCCGGCGGCCTGCTGCTGCTTGTAAAGCTCTTCGGCAATCTTGTAAGAAGCCTGCTTTAGGGCCTCGGTCTTGGCCTTGATGTCGGCGGTGTTGTCGCTTTCCAAAGCCTTCTTAAGCTCGGCCACGGCGTCCTCAACCTTTTGCTTTTCGGCGCCGTTGATTTTGTCTCCCAATTCCTTGAGGGACTTTTCAGTCTGGTAAACCAAGCTGTCGGCTTCGTTCTTGGCGTCAACGGCTTCGCGCTTGGCCTTGTCGCTGGCGGCGTTGGCCTCCGCGTCCTTCACCATCTTGTTGATTTCTTCCTCGCTAAGGCCGGAAGAAGAAGTAATCGTGATGTGCTGGTCCTTTCCGGTTCCCAAGTCCTTGGCGCTTACGTTTACAATGCCGTTGGCGTCGATGTCAAAGGTTACTTCGATTTGCGGAACGCCGCGGGGAGCCGCGGGAATTCCGTCAAGGTTGAAGTTGCCCAAAGTGCGGTTTTGGGCGGCCATCTCGCGCTCGCCCTGCAATACGTGGATTGTAACGGCAGTCTGTCCGTCGGCGGCGGTGGAGAAAACCTGGCTCTTTTTTGTAGGAATTGTCGTGTTGCGGTTGATGAGCTTTGTCATTACGCCGCCCATGGTTTCGATTCCCAAAGAAAGCGGAGTTACGTCAAGCAAAACGACGTCCTTTACGTCGCCCTGCAAAACGCCGCCCTGGACGGCCGCTCCGATGGCAACCGCTTCGTCGGGGTTGACGGAACGGCTTCCCTCTTTTCCAAAAAGCTCTTTTACTACGTCCTGGACTTTGGGCATGCGGCTTGAACCGCCCACCAAAAGGACTTCGTCGATTTTGTCGGCCGTGATGCCCGCGTCGGCCAAAGCCTTGCGGCAAGGCTCTTTTGTGGCCTCGAACAAGTCTTCTGTCATCTGCTCAAACTGGGCGCGGGTAAGGTTTTTCTGCAAGTGCTTGGGGCCTGTCGCGTCGGCGGTGATGAACGGAAGGTTGATGGCCGTCGATGTCTGGGCGGAAAGCTGGATTTTGGCGTTCTCGGCGGCTTCGCGGAGGCGCTGCAAGGCCATCGGGTCCTTTGAAAGGTCGATTCCTGTGTCCTTCTTGAACTCGTCGACAAGCCAGTCCATTATTCGGCGGTCCCAGTCGTCGCCGCCGAGATGAGTGTTTCCGTTTGTAGACTTTACTTCAAAGACGCCGTCGGCCAATTCCAAGATTGAAATGTCGAAGGTGCCGCCGCCCAAGTCGTAGACGGCGATTGTCTTTTCCTTGTTCTGGTCCTTGTTGAAGCCAAAGGCCAAAGCGGCGGCCGTAGGCTCGTTGATGATGCGCTTTACGTCAAGGCCGGCGATTTTTCCGGCGTCCTTCGTGGCCTGGCGCTGGCTGTCGTTGAAGTAGGCCGGAACCGTGATTACGGCTTCGGTGACTTCGCTTCCAAGGTAGTCCTCGGCGGTCTTTTTCATCTTCTGCAAGATGAAGGCCGAAATTTCCTGGGGGCTGAACTGCTTTTGGGCGCCGTTATCGGTGACCTCGACTCGGCAGTCGGCTCCGTTGTCAATGATTGTGTAAGGAAGCTTGGCGGCCTCGCCGGTCAACTCGCCGTAGCGGTGGCCGATAAGGCGCTTGATTGAGTAAACTGTGTTCTTTGGGTTGGTGACCATTTGGTTTTTGGCCGGCGCTCCGACAATGCGGTCGCCCTGGGCCGTGAAGCCTACGATTGAGGGAGTCGTGCGGCCGCCCTCAGCGTTCTGGATTACGACCGGCTCGCCGTTTTCCATCACGGCCACACAAGAGTTTGTCGTTCCCAAGTCAATTCCGATAATCTTTCCCATAATTATTCTCCTATTCTTCTATATATTACTTGTCTTTTGGCATTGTCACCATAACTTTGGCGTTACGGATGACCCTGTCCTTGAGCTTATATCCCTTAAGATAAACTTCCTTCAAGACCGGCTTTTCAACCTCGTCCTGGCAGCTGCCGATGGCCTCGTGCATGTCGGGATTGAAGTCCTCTCCGGCCTGGCCAAAGGCGGTCAAGTTGTACTTTGTCTCCAGCATCGAAATCAGCGACGAGCTTATGATTTTGACTCCGTCGGCTATTGCCTTGGGGTCGTCTGCCTTTTCGGCGGCCTCAACCGTGCGGTCAAGGTTGTCAAGGCTGTCCAGCAAGTCCTGCAAAAGCGCGGTGTTGGCGTAGTCGTAGGCGTCTTGCTTTTCCTTTATCGTGCGCTTGCGGTAGTTGTCAAAGTCCGCGGCGCGGCGCAAAAGCTGGTCCTTAAGGTCGGCGTTCTCTTTTTCCAAAGCCGCGATTTTCTCTTCCGGGGTCGGCTCTTTTTCTTTCTCTGCGGAACTGTCGCCCTCAGACTGAGCGGAATCGCTTTCTTGAGCGGAACCTTCCTCCGCGGCTTGGGCAGAATCAGCCTCGCCGTCTTCTTTGCTTGAAGACCCCGCGTTTTCCTGCGTTTCTTCGCTATTCTGAGCGTTTTCTTGAACTTCTTCGCGCTCTTTTTCTTCTTCCTTTTCTTCCATACCTATAAAGATAATAAAAATGGCGGGAAATCGTCAAGTTTTTAAGGAAAAAAAATAAAAAAAAACGCCGCTCTCCCCTCTTGCGCATTTTGGCGCTTTTTGCTATGATAACGGAACTTGCCAACTTAGCTCACCTGGTAGAGCAGCGCACTCGTAACGCGCAGGTATTCGGTTCAAGTCCGGAAGTTGGCTTTAACTTAAGCGTTTCCTTTGGGGGGAACGCTTTTTTTGTTTGTGAGCGTTTTGGTTGCTGCGGACTTGAACCGAGCGGCTCAATAAATTTCGCCGCGCGCCGTTCCATCGATGAGGCTAAACGGCGGACATGCCGCCGTTTTTAACGCCTCTTCGATTTTTGGCGGGTTCAAGAGCCGCAAAAAGAAATTCACCCTTTCCCCACAAAAAATGTGAAAATTCTCCCAAAAAAAGCGAAAAAAAATTTGACAAATCAAAAAAAGCGCCTTAAAATAATTCTAATAATATAATTTAACGGAGGGCCAGCATGGCTAAAGTTGAACTCAAAGGAATTGGCAAAATCTACGACGGAAACGTCCGCGCGGTTACCAATTCAAACATCACAGTTGAAGACAAGGAATTCTGCGTATTCGTAGGACCTTCAGGATGCGGAAAGTCAACCACTCTTCGCATGATCGCCGGTTTGGAAGACATTTCAGAAGGAAAGCTTCTTATTGACGGAAAGGAAATGAACGACGTTCCGCCGAAAGACCGCGACATCGCGATGGTTTTCCAGAACTACGCTTTGTATCCTCACATGACAGTATACGACAACATGGCGTTCGGACTTAAGATCCGCAAGATGGACAAAAAGGAAATCGACCGCCGCGTTCAGGAAGCCGCCAAACAGCTTGACCTTACGCAGTACCTTACAAGAAAGCCCAAGGCCCTTTCGGGCGGCCAGCGCCAGCGCGTAGCAGTAGGCCGTGCCATCGTCCGCAACCCCAAAGTATTCTTGTTCGACGAGCCTCTTTCAAACCTTGACGCCAAGCTCCGCGTAACAATGCGCGCCGAAATCGCGGCCCTTCACAACCGCTTGCAGGCCACAATGATTTACGTTACCCACGACCAGATTGAGGCCATGACGCTCGGCGACAAAATCGTAGTAATGAAAGACGGCGTAATCCAGCAGATTGGAGCCCCGCTCTACCTCTACAACAACCCAATCAACAAGTTTGTCGCCGGCTTCATCGGAACTCCGCCGATGAACTTCCTTACCGTAAAGGTAATCGAAAAGGGCGGAAAGGTCGTCGTTGACGAAGGCTCGTTCTCCGTCGTTCCCACAGCCGACCAGCAGAAGCGCCTCAAGGCCTATGTCGGAAAGGAAGTTTATTTCGGAATTCGTCCGGAAGACTTGGAATACAGCGAAAAGGCCGGCGAAAACGCCATGCAGATGAAAATCACCAACAAGGAACCCCTTGGAGCTGAGACTCACCTTTACTTGGCCACAAACAAGGGCCAGAACATCATCGCCAAGACAACGGCCAACGCCGCGTTCCGCTTGGGCGAGACTGTCACATTGATTCCCGACATGAAGAAGGCCAAGTTCTTCTCTACAGAAGAAGGCGAGCCCAACATCATCGAGGACATCAAGAAGGAATGGTAAGGCAGCAAGCTGCCTTGTCGAGAATTCGCGCTGCGAATTCTCGCATAAATGTTGAGTAGTCCTGAACATTATGGAAACATAAGTGTTCGGCATTACATACGGAGAACGGCAATATGGCAACAAGGGCCATTGCCGTTCTTTTTTTTGCCCGCAAGCCTCCGCTTGATATTTATTCCGCGTTCCTATAAAATGGCGGAATGCAAGAAAATCCAGTCAAAGAAAACAAGATGGGCGTGATGCCGGTGGGCCGCCTTTTGGTGAACATGTCGCTTCCGATGATGATAAGCATGTTCGTGCTGTCGCTTTACAACATCGTGGACAGCATTTTTGTCTCCCAAATCAGCGAGGAAGCCTTGACCGCGGTGTCGATGGCATTCCCTTTTCAAATGCTCATGGCCAGCTTTGGCTTGGGAACGGCGGTCGGCGTGAACGCGCTGCTTTCGATGCGACTTGGCCAAAAGAACCAAGAGGGCGTCAACAAAAGCGCGATGAACGGCATTTTTTTGGCGGCGGTCACTTATGTTTTCTTCGCGATTTTGTGCGTTCTTTTTGTTCCGCCCTACTTTAGAAGCCAAACGCAAAACCAAACGATTATAAGCGACGGAATCATATACCTTTCGATTTGCATGCTCCTGGGCTTTGGCCAGTTTGGGCAAATGATGTTCGACCGCCTTTTGCAGGCGACAGGAAAAACGGTTTGGACAATGGCCTCGCAACTGACAGGCGCGATTTTCAACATAATTTTTGACCCCATCTTGATTTTTGGCCTTGGCCCATTTCCCAAAATGGGAATCGCGGGAGCCGCGGCGGCCACGGTGGCCGGACAAATTTTGGCGGCCTGCGTGTCGCTTGTCTTTAACCTTAAAGTCAACCATGAAGTCCAGTTTAGCCTTAAGGGCTTTCGTCCGGATCCGACGGTCATTTTGCAAATCTACAAGGTGGGAGCGCCGTCAATCGTCCTGCAGGCTGTGGGCTCACTGACCTCTTACACGATGAACTTGATTTTGGGCTTGTTCAAGGACATCGCCGACACGGCAATCGCGGTTTACGGCGTTTACTTTAAGCTGAACAGCTTTGTATTCATGCCGGTCTTTGGCTTGAACAGCGGCCTGGTTCCGATTATCGCCTACAACTACGGCGCCAAAAAGCCGGACAGAATCAAGCGCGCGATAAAGCTGGCGATAATCGCCGCCTGCGCGATAATGGCCGTTGGCGTTTCGTTGTTTGAATTTTTCCCGCAAAAACTTTTTGGCCTTTTCAACGCCTCCGACAAAATGCTTGAGATTGGAATCCCCGCGTTGCGCCTAATCGCGCCCAGCTTTATGGGGGCGGCGGTTTGCATTTGCCTTGGATCGGTTTTCCAAGCCCTTGGCAGCGCAAGCTACAGCATGTTCGTCAGCATCGCGCGCCAGCTTTTGTTCTTGCTTCCAAGCGCCTACCTTCTTTCGCTTACTGGAAAGATAAACAATGTGTGGTGGTGCTTTATAATCGCCGAAATGATTTCAATCGCGCTTTCGCTGTATTTCTTTGCGCGCGTAAAGAAAAAGAAGATTGGATGATATTGGGATCGAACCAACGACCTCTTCCGTGTGAAGGAAGCGCTCTACCACTAAGCTAATCATCCAAGATTGAAAAAATAAAAACGCTTCCAGTTGCGGCTGCGTCTGAGCGGCACCGCTAGATATCGTCGCTACTCGCTGTTTGCGCTTGTAACTATCCAACGCTGCCGCTAACGCGGCAGGCGCAAACAGAGAGTTGCCGCCAGCCGCCCCGCGCCTTCGCGCGTTTTTATTTTTTCTAATATAACAAATAAAGGAAAATGTTTCAAGACCCAAAAAAACGCTCTCGCGAGAATCCGCACGGCTGCGAACGAGGTACTTTTAGGGCAAAGCGATTAGCTTAACGTGTCCTATGTTCGCCCCGTCCGGCCTTCTCGCTACGCGTTTTTTTGCGCTTGCTTCTTAGCCTTTGCTATTTTTCAAACAAAAAATTAGGCCTGCAGCGCGGTGACGGCTACCGTGGCTACGATGTCGTCGACGTTGCAACCGCGGCTAAGGTCGTTAAGCGGCTTGGCGAAGCCTTGGCATACCGGGCCAATCGCCATCCAGCCGCCCATGCGTTGGCAAATCTTATAGCCGATGTTTCCCGCGTTGATGTTGGGGAAAACAAAGACGTTGGCGTGGCCGGCGACCGCGCTTCCGGGAGCCTTAAGCTGGCCCACTTCGGGAGCGACCGCGGCGTCAAACTGGAACTCGCCGTCGATGGCCAAATCGGGAGCGGCTTTCTTTGCAAGCTCCGTGGCCTCCTGCACTTTTGGAACTGACTTAAAATACTTGTCGTCGTTTCCGCTTCCCTTTGTGGAGAACGAAAGCATGGCCACGCGGGGCTCGATGCCGGCGATTTTTTTGGCGGTGTCGGCGGTGGCGACGGCGATGTCGGCCAACTGCTGCGCGTCGGGCTCGATGTTAATCGCGCAGTCGGCAAAGAGAGAGACGCCTTCCTTGATGTAGGGATTTCCGCCTTCGGGAGCGACCATGATAAAGCTTGAGGAAACAGTAGAGATTCCGGGCGCGGTCTTTATGACCTGCAAGCCGGGGCGCAAAGTGTTGGCCGTTGAATGGCAGGCGCCCGACACAAAGCCGTCCGCGTCGCCGGCCTTAAGGATAAGGGCTCCGAACATCGTGCGGTCTTTTTGAATGTAGGCCTTGGCCGCGGCAACGTCGGCGTACTCAGGCTGGTTGGTCTTTTTGTTGATTTTTCCTTCGCGCGCCTTGAACAAAATTTCGGCGTAGCGGTCGGCGTCGGCGCTTGTGGCCGGATCTACGATTTTAACGCCGGAAAGGTCAACGCCGGGCACGGCCTTTTTGGCTTCCTCTTCCGTTCCCAGAAGAATGATTTTTGCGATTCCGTCCTTTACGATTTTAGCGGCGGCCTCCACCACGCGCTTGTCCTCGCCTTCGCAAAGAACGATTGTCTTGTTGGCCGCCTTGGCCTTGTCCAACAACTCATTGACAAAAGACATATAAATGCTCCTAAAAAATTTGTATTATTTCAACGCGGCTTGAACTACATTGTAGCCGCCGTTGTAAATTCCAATTTTATCGTTGTTCAAAATGTTCTGGACTTGCATCTTTAAAAGGTCGTCGTCCTCGATAATCATCGTCAAAAGCCTATGCAAAATGACATGGTCGTCGGCCTCCTTTGTTCCGTCGCCGATTTCGCTTCCGCGAATGGCGCCCCAAGCCTCGTGGCGGCCGACGCGCTGTATGAAAAGTTTTGGGATTGGATAGAACGAAAGCTCCGAGGGCTTTGTGACCATAAAGTCGCAGACGCGCATCAAGAGGTTTGTGCAATATACGGCCGCGTAAAAATCCTTGTGAAGGAAAACGTGGACGCCGGAAATCGAAGATTTTTCGGCGGCGGCGGCGAAGGCCTTTGTCTTCTTCCAGTCAGAATGCATTGTGTAAGGAACGCCGCTTTTCTCAAGCAATTCTTTAAGGACAAGCCAACGGCCCTCGTGGTCGCCCATGTTTATCATAAGGACGCACCGTTTTTGCTCAATGTATTCCTTGCAATAATTTGCGATGTCGCCAAATTTATGCGCCTGGGCTCCAGCTCCGCCCATGGTCAAAAGGAAGCGGCGGCCCTCGCCGTTCTTGGCGCGCTCAAGGCGGGCCTTGCAGTCCGCTTTTATTGACTTTAAAAGCTCGTAGTCGACGTAATGGCCGGTCTGGATTATTTGGTCTTTAGGAAGGCACTTTTGAATTCCGCAGCCGCGCTCCATCTTTAAAAGGGCCCGGTAGCCCATGTAGGCGGAAGGCGACTGGACGGTGTGGACGCTGCCCTGGACAAGCCAAAAGGCCAAGGGCAAGTTGTCGGGCACCATGGAAATTACCTTTGTCATGCCGCAATGCAAGGCCGACCAGCCGACCCAAGGATGCGCGGCGACAAGAGGAATGTCTTTGGGAAGATTTTTAAATGCGGCCGTGAAGAGCCTTGAAATCTCGCGGTTTTGAATGGCGGAATCAAGGGTGGCGTTGGCGCGGCTTGTGACGTCCTCCCAAATATGGTTGTTGAACCATTTTGACCTTTGCGAAAGGCGGCTGAACGTGTTGTAAAGGCCCTCCAAAAATTTTATCGATTTTGCGATGGGCGTGTTGGAAAAGGAAAGAAAGTCCAAAATGTAGGAACGGACGTTCATGCTGGCCGCGACGCTGGCCAAGGAAATGGCGATTCGCCAGTGGCCAAAGCCCATGCGGATTGTGCCTATTACAAGCGCGTTGCGGGAATCGACTTCGTAGACCTTAAGCGGCTTTCCGTCGTCGTCCTTTTGGGCGTCAAGGTCGTCCCTTCGCGCCAAAGTCAGCGCGCGGAAATCCTTGTAAACCTCGCCCTTGGGCACCGCGACCAAGTCAAGGCCCTCGTCCATCTCGCCAAAAATTATTTTGCAAAATTTGTACGCAAGGCCGGCTTTCCAGGCGGAAAAACGCGACACCTTGTTGCCAAAAATCTCGTTGAACATCCTTTCTATATTAGCGCATTATTCGCAAATTGACAAGTTCATTTCAATGCAATATACTGATTGTTCAACACAATCGGGAGAACGCCATGAGAAAAGAAAAAAACGCCGGACTCATCACATTCGCGTTGAGTTGGGTCGGAAAAAAGAACAAAAAAATATTGGACAAAGCCGCAAAAAATTGCGCCAAAACTGAAGAAGCGACCTTGCGCGGAATATTGGAATACGCAAAAGACTCCGAGTGGGGAAAGCTCCACGACTTTGAAACGATTCTAAAGGCCAAAAGCGCGGACGAACTTTACGCCTTGTACCAGAAGAACGTTCCGCTTCAAGACTACGAAGACCTGCGCCCCTACATCGAGCGCCACAAGAAGGGAGAGGAAAACGTCCTCTTCCCCGGAAAGCCGATGATGTACGCGACGACAAGCGGAACGACAAAAGAGCCAAAATGGATTCCGATAACCCACGCCTACTACAACAACATTTTCAGCAAGATGTCAAAGCTTTGGCTTTACACTTTCATCATGCACAGGCCAAAAACATTCTGGGGAAAGTGCGTTTCAATCGTAGGAAAGTCCATCGAAGGCTACGCGGCTGACGGAACTGTTTGCGGCTCCGTTTCCGGCGTGACCCAGCGCGACTGCCCGGAATTCATCAAGGGCCTCTACTCCGCCCCCAGCGAAGTGTTCGCGATAAAGGACTACACGGCCCGTTACTACGCGCTCATGAGAACCGGAATCGAGCAAAACGTGACGCTTTTGATTACCGCCAACCCTTCCACAATCATCGAATTGCAGAAGAACGTTGACGCATACCTTGACGACTACATCGACGACATCGAGCATGGAACCTTGAGCGCAAAGATGAACATAGAGCCCGAAAACCGCGCCGCCTTGGAAAAATGCTACAAGCCCAATCCAAAGCGCGCCGCCGAATTGAAGGCGTTAAAAGCTAAGTTGGGAAGGCTTCTTCCAAAAGACTATTGGCCAAACTTGCAAACATTGACCACTTGGAAATGCGGAAACACCCGCGTGTACATGGACAAAATAAAAGGCTTTTTCCCGGAAAGCGCGCTGCACCAGGAATTCGGCTACTTTGCCAGCGAATGCCGCGCCGGCCTTGTGATGAACGGCGGCGACGACACGGTCCTCTTCCCTCACAACCACTACTTTGAATTCGTCGACGCGGACGAAATGGAAAGCGAAAATCCAAAGTTCTTCCAATTGAGCCAGCTGCAAAAAGGCAAGCGCTACATCGTTTACGTCACTACATACGGCGGCCTTTACCGCTACAACATGAACGACATGGTTGAATGCACGGGGTATTACGGCTCAATTCCGACAATCCAGTTCATACAAAAAATAAACGGAATCGTTTCCATGACAGGCGAAAAAGTTCACGAAAAGCAATTCATCGACGCCGTCACCGAAACGGAAAAAGAGATGGGCGAAAAGCTTCAATTCTTTGTGGGCTTCGCGGACTTGCAGGAAAGCATCTACCACTTCTACTTTGAATTCCAAAAGAGCGGCCTTTCGCAGGACTTTTGCGACGCATTCACAAGCGCCGTCGACCAAAAGCTAAAGGCCGAAAACGTGGAATACGCGACAAAGAGGGACTCCTTCCGCCTGAAAGAGCCTGTGGGCCGCATGCTTGTGGAAAATTCATTTGAAAAATACAAGGCCCTGATGATACAAAACGGAGCGCGCGACGGCCAGTTTAAGATGAACCTCTTGATGCAGGACGACAAGCGCCACGAACATTTCAAGAAGCTGGTCATCAACGGATGAAGCCTCTAGATTTCAAGGCCTTCATTTTTGACTTTGACGGCACCCTTTATGACAACAGCGGCATAGCGAAGGCGCTGATTTTAGGAAACCCCTTCCGCTTTTTTTTCATGAAGGCAGAGCGCAACGCCCGAAGAATTTTCAAGGGCCGCGACTTTGAAACGCCCGAAAACTTTAAGCGGGAGTACTACCAAAGGGCCGCGAAGGACGCTTTTACAAACCCCGCATCCTTCGCGCATTGGTACGAAGACCGCTACATCAAGCGCATGGAAAGAGCGCTTAGAAAAAAAGAATTTCACGCGCATCCAAAGGTTGACGAAGTCTTTGAATTTCTTTCAAAGGCCGGAAAAAAAATCGCGCTCTATTCCGACTACAACTCAATTCAGGAACGGGCGCTCGCCTGCGGAATCAAGCAAGAAAGCCTGAACTTGTGCCAGGGCTTTTATTCGTCGGAATCATTCGGCTGCCTAAAGCCCGCGCCAAGGGCTTTTTTGCAAATCGCGGCCTACATGGAAACGCGGCCCAAGGATTGCCTTGTGGTCGGCGACCGCGACGACACGGACGGATTTGGCGCCAGAATGTCCGGGATGAGCTTTGTTCAAATCAAGACAAAAAGGCCGCGCGAGATTTTGGACGACAATCATCCAGTCATGTCATGGGGAGAATTTGCCGCGGGGATTTTAGGCTAAAAGATTTCCGGCCATTGATTTTGGACGATTCCCGCCAACTCGACGACGCGCTTGTGGCAGTCCTTTAAAAGCCTTGTGGAATCCTGCTTTAACGAAAGCGATTTGTCAGGCATTATGGGGCTTCCGACAGTCAGCGTCACAAGCGGATGCTTCACTCCAAAAAAACGGCGGATGGCGCCGGGCTTTCTGTAGCTTATCGCCATCGGAACCACAGGAATGTCGTAGCGGTGGGCAAACTCAAAGGCGCCGCGCTTAAAGGGCCGGATCGGCTGGTACCAAGTCCAACGGCAGCTTTCGGGGAAAACGTGAATCCACTTTTTCTTCTGGTGAAGCTCGTCAAAGGCCTCGTAAAATTTTTTTGTTCCGCTAAAATTTCGCGCGACGGGAATTCCGCCCACCGCGCGAATCAAGCCGGCGTCTTTTCCCATCAAGTTTTCGGCGCGTGCGGGAAACCACAGGCGCTTTTTTACGGCTTGGACAACCGCCAAAAAGTCCCAGCGATAAACGTGGTTGCAAACAGTCACCGCTCCGTTTTTAAAAAGCACCTTGTTCTCGCGCAAATTTTCCAAGCCCTTAAACTTAATGCCAAAACGCAAGCGCTGCAAAGGAAAGACAAGCAGCCAAACGCCCGCGTAAATCAAGTTGCGCCACAAGAAAAATTTAAAGGATTTGTCGATGAAAGGATAGTTTTCGTCCACGACCACTTGCCGCAAATGCGCGGGCTTTAAAAGCGGCTCGTCCGGCTTTTGAGGCCAGACGCAGCCCGTGTCGGGAACGTAGACGCCGTCCCGGTTTATTTGCCCTTGCATTAGCGTGTCGTCGTGATTTCGTTCCAGCCGCTGACAACGCGGTCAACGACAGTCTTGGCGAGCGTCATTGACATTTGCGCCTTTGCCATCGCGGTGGTCACGTCGTGAATGTCAACGCTGTCGGGGTCAGTGATTAGCTGGCGGGTAAGATTGCTGGTGTCGTTTTGCTGCTTGTTCATCGCGGCAAAGGCTTCAGACAAATATTCGCCAAAAGACTTTTCCTTTACGCGCTGGTTCTCTTCCGCGGAAGAAAGAATGTTCACATGGGGAGCGGCCTTAAGCGGATTTGTGTCCTTGATATTTTCTAAGCCTTGCATTTGCAAGACAGGCATTTCGTTAATTTTCATTTTTTCCCCTAGTCCGCGGGAGCGGACCTTAAAATGCGCGAGTTGCGCGGCAACTCGCCAGGCAAAAAAGGCCGACAAGTTATTGGCGGACTTTTTGCCATCACCCTACCCTTATCTTAGCGCGATTAGCGTCCAATTTCAAGAGCGGAATTGAACATGTCCTTTGAGCCTTCGATTACGGTCGTGTTGGCCTCGTAGGCGCGGCTGGCTGAAATCAAGTCGACCATTTCGTTGACGATGTTTACGTTGGGGTACTCGACATAGCCCGCGCGGGGTCCGGTCTTTATCGCGTCCGGATGGTCGGGGTCGTACACCAATTTTCCTTCGCTTGTGTCGACGACGATTTCGCGGACTTTAACGCCCTTTCCAGGTCCGTTGTCCAAGTTGCTTGGAAGATACGGCGTGCGGAAGGTGGGATTTGAGTCGGCGACCGGCTGGAAAATGACGCGGCTTCTTTTGAAGGGGCCGCCGTCCTGGGTGCGGGTTGTGGACGCGTTGGCGATGTTGTTTGAAATGACATCCGTTCTAAGGCGCTCGGCGCTGAGGCCAGTCGAAGCTATGTTAATCGCAGAAAAAAGTCCCATGATAATCTCCTAACAAAAATCTTTATGACTGACCGAGCCGGTTTCTTAGCCAGAACGGTCAGACTTGCGCAAGCCTAAGACCGTTCCTAGCGATTAGGGCTCATGGCTGTCTTTACTTGGCTGAACTCAAAGTTTTCCAGCTGGCTGAGCAAGCGGTACTGCATCTGGATTTTGATGATGTTCATCGCTTCTGTCTCCACGTCAACGCTGTTTCCGTTGGCGTTCTCCGTTGAGTTCCAATCGACGACGCGGCGCGGCTTGACTTCCTGCCAGTCCATAACGTTATGTATTGAAAAATGGCGTGGGTCGGTTCTCGTAAGGTCAAAGGAATTGCGGGCGTTCTCCTCGGATTCAAAGGCGCGCTTTAGCTCGCTTTCAAAATTGACGGAGGAACGCTTGAAGTTGGGAACCTCGGCGTTGGCGATGTTGTTGGCCGTAACCTGATAGCGCAAGGCGTTTACATCCAGGGCCTTGTGCAACAAGTCAATTGATCGATTGAATGAGTTCATACCTAAATTGTCGGAATTTTAGCGGCGAAGTTTAGGGGTAGAATGACTATAATTGGCGGGCGGCCTTGGCAAGACAAAAAACGGCGCCGGCGGAATAAATCAGAACAAACAAAATTGTTAGAAAAGCGTTCATTCCCAAAATCCAAAGGGCCTCGACCGCCGCCGGCATAAGCAGGTCCACGGCCAACAAAAACCACTCAAGGACCAAGTCGCGGGCGCCTAAAAGAGCGCGGCGGCTGGGAACGAACAAAACTTTTTGCCGCTCGTTGACGGACAAAAGCATAAGGACAAAGAAAATCGGCTTGGCAAAAAGCGCGAAGGCCGGATGCGGAAGCGCGTCGTTCAACACCCTAAAGGGAAGGTAAACGGCGTAAAAGCCCGCGCAAAAAGGAAAGAGGCTTTCCAAGCGGTCGGCCAGCTTGTCCTTTTTATAGACGAACATAAAGGCGGCCGTCAAAACTCCCAACGGCAAAAATATTTGCTCCAAAAAGACACGCAAAAAATTTCGGAAAAACGAGTCCGGCGTCAAAAAATAAAAGGGGGAAAAAAAATATTTGTAGGCGCAGAAAAGAGCCGCCAGCAAAATTCCCAAAAAAGCGTTGAAGAGGCAAGGCTCCTTAGCGCCCTCCTTTTTTAAAATCCAAAGGGCCGTGACAATCGGGAATGACAGCAGCAAAAACAAATACATGGAAGCCATAGTAGCGCAAAGGAGGAATAAATTCAAGCCAAAAAACATGCGCGGGCGACGGCGAAAAAATGGGTCCCAGCGACGAAAAAAAAGCCTTAGGTTCCCCCCGTCATTCGCTATCGGCTTGCAGCCTGCGGCCAAGCCGCGTCGCTGACGGGGCCCCACCAAGGATTTTTTTTCTGCGACTCATCCCTTTGGAATGAGGCCTATTATGGTTTTGCACTCGCGCTTACGCGCTCGGCACGGCTCCCATTTTTTCGCCGCCGCCCGCGCGCGTTTTGGGATGCGTAAAATTTTGTTGCCGCTACTTCAGTCGCCTCAACCATTCCGCAAGCGGAGCGTTGCGGCTTATTGCCCGGCGCTCGTAAGAGCGCAAGTAAATAATTTCAATCTTGCAAAACGGCGGGCTTGCCCGACCGTATGCGGCAATCATACGATTATGGTCTTGTCATTTTTCTTCTTGCCGCTACTATTCGACGTGAAAACCGTCCGCAAGCGGAGCGTTGCGGCTTATGCGGCAATCATACGATTATGGTCTTGTCATTTTTCTTTTTGCCGCTACTAGACATAACGCCGCGTTTTACGGTATAATCTACTTTACGCTTAATTTACATGTGTGTTTTTTGTAACACGAGGAGGCCAGTTGGCAGACAATAATAAGGGACCCCGAATCAATGAACGGATTCGCGTCAGAGAAGTGCGTCTTATCGATAACGAGGGCAACCAGATGGGAATCGTTCCCACATTGGAAGCTCTCAAGATGGCAAAAGACCGGGAACTCGACCTTGTTGAAGTCGCGCCTACCGCAAACCCTCCAGTTTGCAAAATACTCGATTTCGGAAAATACCGCTTTGAACAGGAGAAAAAACTCCGTGACTCCAAGAAAAAGCAGAAGGTATTAAAACTAAAAGAGATCAGGATGCAGCCCAAAATTGGACCGGGCGATCTTGACACGAAAGCTAAGCATGTACAAGAATTCCTTGAAGAAGGCAACAAGGTAAAAGTAACGATTCGTTTCCGCGGACGCGAACTTGCCCACACTGACTTGGGATTTGGAGTTCTTGAAGAAGTTCTAAAAAGGCTTACTTCGGCGTATGTCATCGAAAAGCCGGCCGCGATGGAAGGCAAGTTCATGTCGATGACAATATCATCAAAAGCCAAAAATTAAAGAGGTGTTGGCCATGCCAAAGATGAAGACAAAGAAATCCGCTTCAAAGCGCTTTTCGCTTACCGGAACAGGAAAGGTAAAGTACAAGAAGATGAACTTGCGTCATATTTTGACCAAGCGTTCGCCCAAGAGAAAGAGACAGCTCCGCCAGACAGGAATTCTTGCGGAATCAGAAGCAGCAAAAGTCAGGAAGCAGATGCTTCCCTACGGTTGATAGGAGCAAAAAATGTCAAGAGCAGTAGACGGAACAAGAAGAGCCGACAGGCGCAAGAAAATCCTTAAGTTGGCAAAAGGCTTTAAGGGCCGCAGAGGAACAAACTTTAAGGCCGCCAAAGACGCGGTGACAAAGGCGCTTGACCACGCTTATGTCGGACGCAAGGACAAAAAAGGCGAGTACCGCTCATTGTGGATTGCCCGTATCAACGCGGCTGTTCGCGACGAAGGCTTGTCTTACTCACGCTTTATTGACGGCGTGACAAAAGCCGGAATCAAAGTAAACCGCAAGGCCTTGTCAAACATGGCCATTGAAGATCCCAAAGCTTTCAAGGCTGTCGTAGAGGCCGCCAAAAAGGCTTTGGCCTAATAAAAGAGGACGCCGATGATTTCCGTTGACACAATCCTTCTTTTGCAGCAAAAAGTCGAAAGCGCTGTTCAAAAAATCGAACAGCTGAAGGCAGAAAACGATGCTCTGCGCGCCGAGCGTTCAGAGCTCACAAAAGCGCTTTCTGAAAAAACGGAGTTGCTTTCGCGCTTTAGCGCTGACGAAAAAAAGATTGAGGACGGAATCCTCGGCGCCCTTACCCGCTTGGACGCGGTGGAAAACGCATTGCTCGACTCGGGCGGAGGCTTCAACAAAGTTGAAGCCGACTGCAATGCCTTGAAAGAGCGGCAAGCCCCGCTTGCTGACTCGGGCGGAAGCGCCACTGCCCCAAGCGCGCCTGAGATGACAAGCCCTGCCCCTGAGCAGGCAGCTCCCGAACAGGCCGCCCCGGCGCAGACAACGCAAATCGCGGAAGCGGCGCCTGCCCAAACTGAGGCCCCAAGCGCCCCCGCCAAACCGCAAGAAGACAACGACGGCCTCTTTGGCGACGACAGCTTTGAAACGCAGGAAGAGGGCGTTCCCGACATCTTCTAAAAACTGATGGCCGTAGTTCAAATAAACATCTTAGGAACATCGTTCGCGCTCAGCGCCGAAGAAAACCTCCCATACCTTGAAAAAATTCGCGACTACTACAAGAACGTTTGCGACGAAATACAAAAAAACGACGGCATACAAGACCAAAAAAAGGCCGCCGTCCTTGCCGGAATCTTAATCGCCGACGAGCTTTTTAAGGAAAAGCAAAAGGCGCTGGAAGACAAGGACGCCGCGCAAAAAAACAGCGACGGCTACGACCCCTTGGCCGACATGGAAGCCGACCGCCTTACAAAAAAAATGATAGAAAAAATCGACAAGGCGCTTGAATGAAACGTGTTTTGGTCGACGCCGATTCCTGCCCGCAACGGGTTCGCGGCTGGCTCTTGTCTAGGGCAAAAAAAAATCTTATTGAACTTGCGTTCGTCGCAAACCGCGACCTGACGCCGGACGAAAAGGCGCCCGGCCAGATTCCAAACTTTAAAATGCTTGTATGCCCAAAGGAGAGCCAAGCGGCCGACAATTGGATTTTGCAAAACGCAGGCGGAGACGACATTGTCGTCACCCGCGACATTCCCTTGGCCGCCGCGCTCTTGGAAAAAGGAGTCGCGGTGATTAACGACCGCGGAAAAATTTTTGACAAAGAAAACATCGTCCGCGCCTTGAAGGAGCGCGAGCTAAGCCTTCAAATGACGGAACTTGGCTTGGGCACAAAAAGGCGGGATTCTTACGGACAAAAAAATTTCGAGCTTTTTGCCGAGGCTTTCAACAAAAAAATCCAAGAGTAAAACGGAGCGCGCCGCTTATTCGCCGTAAGAATTGCTGATGGCAATCAAGCGGTCCTTGATTTGCATGAAGGCTTCGACGACTTCAGGGTCAAACTGGGTTCCCGCCGACTTTTTTATTTCATTTACGGCGTCTTCCATTGTCCACGCCGGCTTGTAAACGCGCGCGTGGCTCAAGGCGTCAAACACGTCGGCCACCGAAACGATTCGCGCGGCGAGCGGGATTTCCTCGCCCTTAAGGGCTTCTGCCTTTGGAAGCGGATTGCCCTGCTCGTATGACATCCAGTCAATGTTTCCAGGATAGCCGCGCGAGCCGTCCCACCATTCATGGTGACGCAAGTTGATGTCCTTGCACATTTCAAAGAGCGGCGAACTGAAGGCCTTGAACAATTGCGCGCCCAAACAAGTGTGGCTGTTCATAATGGCGCGCTCGTCGTCGTCAAAACGGCCTGGCTTTTTAAGAATTTTGTCTTCGATTCCAATCTTTCCAAAGTCGTGGCACTTGCTGGCGGTGGCCAAAAAGTCGCGGAATTTTTCGCGCTCGGACTCGCCAACCTGATGGTTGAAGGCCCAGCGGTCGTAAATTTCCACCGAAAATTTTGAGACGCGGGTTACGTGCATTCCCGTTTCTTTTGGGTCGCGCATGTTGGCCATGGAAGTCATCGCCTCGACCAAGTCGCGGCGGCTTTTGGCTTGTCCCAAAGCGTTGGCGGCGTTGGCGGCAAAGTGGTTTATGTAAAGTTCGGCGTCTTCGTCAAATTCGATGTACTCGCCGTCCTCGTTCTTTGCGTTGATGATTTGAAGGACGCCAAGCAAGCTGGAATCCGCGATTTTTAGCGGAATCGTGAGCATTGACTTTGTGTGGTATCCTGTCGCCGTGTCCGACGCCGGGTTAAAGGAATACGGAACGCCATCTGGAATTTTATATGCGTCGTGAATGTTCAAGGTTTCGCCGCTCAAGGCGACATAGCCCGAAATTGACTTTTCCGTTATCGGGAAGGAAAAGGCCAAGAAGGGAAGCTTTTCGCCGGGCTGAAGCTTGGCGCTTTGCGTGTCGTTTTGCGCGTACTTAATCGCAAGGTTCTTTCCTTGGACTTCGTAAATAGAGCCCGCGTCGGCGTTGACGATTTTTCGAGCCTCGGTAAGAATGCGTTCGAGCAAAACGTCGATGTCTTGTATTTCGTTGAGCTTTTGGTCAATTTCAAAAATGCTCTGCAAGTGCTTTCCGCGATACGCCGCGCTTGAAAGTTCCGCCGACTCCGCCATTTCCAAAGCGGAAGAAATGCTCAAGGTCAAGTCTTGGGCCAACTCCAAGTCTTCGTCGGAGAAGGTCGTGACGTTTCCGTCTTTGTCAAGCCTGTTTATAAGCTGCAAAACGCCGAGAACCCGGCCGCCGGCGACAAACAAG
The DNA here is from genome assembly GCA_946411505.1 of uncultured Treponema sp. Classification (GTDB taxonomy): domain Bacteria; phylum Spirochaetota; class Spirochaetia; order Treponematales; family Treponemataceae; genus Treponema_D. Next base: position 753,970 of record CAMKEG010000001.1, read on the forward strand.
GGAAGCGCGATTGAGGACTTGGTTTTGTAGCCCGTGACCACGTCCGTTCCGATGTTGAATTTGTACGGCTTGTCAGGCGGAATGTTGTAAGCGTCCAAAACGTTCAAGGGCTCTTTTGAAAGAACGCAATAGCCCGCGATTGAAGTTTTTGTTATGGGGAATGAAAAAGACACAAAAGGCAAGTCCTCGCCCTCAGCCAAATCCTTTTGCTGAGTGTCGTTTTGCGCCCGCCTTATGGTGAGTTTTTTGTCGTCTACAATATAGATGGAGCCCGCGTCCGAGGGAATCACCTTGCGGGTCTGCGTCAAAAGAGAATCCAATAAATCGTCAAAATCCTTAATGCTTGACAGCTTATTTGTGACTTTTTTCAACTCTTCCTTTTCCATATGCGAATCCATTATAAAATATTCATAAAACTTTGTCTACAATAATTTTTTGTTTTTTTCTTTGGCGGAAAATCTGGCTTTCATTTCGCCGAGGCCTTTTGGAAAAGGCAAAAATATATGGGGCCCGCGCCGCCTTGCATGTCCGGCAATATCGAAAAGCCCAAAGTTTTTTCCTCAAATTTTGGCAATAAAGAAAGGTCAAAAAAGGGCGCAATTTCTTTCCTGCCCTTCTCTTGCGCGGCAAAAAGTTCCTGGACCGGAACGGCGCGGGCCTCGGGAAATTTTTTCAGCAAGCGCTCCGCGACTCCTTCGTTTTCCGCGCGGTCAAGGGCGCAAGTTGAATAAAGCAAATGGCCGCCCTCGTTAAGGATTCTAAAGGCCGACGACAAAAGCGCCCATTGCTGCATCGCAAGGCTTTTTACCCGCGCCGGCGACCATTCGGCCAAATATTTTGGGTCGTTCAAAACATGGCGCTCGGAGGAACAAGGCGCGTCAAGCAAAATCGCGTCATAAGAGGCGTCCTCCTTTTTGCACAAAAGCGCTCCGTCGCCGCAAGACAGCTGGACGCGCTCCTGGACGGAAGCCGGCAAGTTTTCGGCCACAACTTTTTTCAGCCGCTGGAACCTGTCAAAAGAGCGCTCGTTGCACCTTAACGAAGCGCCGCGCTCCATTCGGCTGGCAAGAACAAGGCTCTTTCCGCCCGGGGCAGCGCACATGTCAAGAATTTTATTGGCCTTTTCCAAAGGCAGGCTTATTGCGGCCAAGACGCTGGCGGAATCCAAAAAATACGCGGCCCCTTCTTGGGCTTTAAATTCCTTTGGCTCGCTTTCCTTAAGGAGCGCGGCTTTTAGGCCTTGCCAACGTTCCGCAAAAACAGATGCGTAATATTCTTCAAAAGCTTCCGCGCCGCGAGGGGAAGCGCCCTTATTCTTGGACATATTTTTCAACAAGCTCCTGGTTGAGTTTTTTTGCTCCGTAAAAGCGCTCCATCCGTTCTTCAAGGGAGGAGCCTGCGTAAAAGTTTTTTGCCGGGCAAGGCCGAACCGTCCGCGCCTTAAAATCCCATTCAAGGATGCCGGCGGAAAGCTTAAAGGCAAAGACGCGCTTTATCGAGTCGTCGGCCGCCGTCTTGAAAGCGGCGTCGGACTGGTATAATTTCTTGACGATTTTCCATTCGTTCACAAAGCGCTTTTCGCTCATCAAAATGCAGTTGACGCCCGCAAGAATCGCGGCCTTGACCGCGCGCTCGGACGGCCAGCCGTTTTTTTCAAGCGCGGCCATAAAAATGTCGTCCGAAAAAACAAGGCCTTCAAAGCCCGCTTTTTTTCGCAGCGTTTCTTTTATCCAAAAAGCGCTAAGGCTCGCGGGCGTTTGGGCGGCGGCGTTTTCCCCAAAACCGTCTACGCTTGCCAAGGCGTGGCTCATCAAGACGCCGCAAGGCCTTAGCGCGCAAAGTTCGGAAAAAGGCTTCAAGACGTCGCGGTCAAAGCCGTCGCCAGAAAACGAAATGACCGGAAGCGCCCTGTGGGGATCCACGCTGTTGTTGCCGGGAAAATGCTTTAAGACGGCGCCAACCTTGTTTGTCTGATAGGCCAGGACTGCCGCCGAGCCGTATTCAACGACTTGCCGAGCGCCGCCAAAAGAGCGGCCGTCCAAAAATTTTTGGTTGCTTTCATTTTGAACTTCGACGACAGGCGAAAGGTTCATGTCAAAGCCAAGCGCGCACAATTGAATCGCGTTCAAAGAATAAAGGGAAAAGGCCTCTTTTGGATTGACGTTGCCGGAGACCCATTCGTTTTCGGGCAAGGGGCCGGCCACGCCGCGCAAACGGTTTACGTAGCCGCCTTCCGCGTCAAGGCACAAAAAAGGCGCCGGCTCGCCGTTCTCCAAAGCGAAGGCGCGGACGGAATCTGTGAAGGCGGCGATTTTTTCCGGCTCTTTTGCTATGTTGAAGGAAAAGAAAATGTAGCCGCCAGGAATCAGGGGCGCGTCTTTGACTTTCGCGTCGTCATCGTCCAAGCGTTCGACAAAGAAAAATTTTTCGTTTCCCTCAAGGTTTATCACAAAAAGCTGCGCCAAGCGTTCCCGCAAGCTGACGCTTTGAATGTAGGAGTCAAGCGCGGCGGATTTTTCATCGCGCAGCTCGCGGGCGGCAAGTTCCGCGCGCGCCGCCGCCTCTCGCGATTTTTTTTCGCGTAAAAGGATTTTTGCGTCTTTTTGGCAAGAAGAAAAAAAGGAAAGGCAAATAAAAGCGGCGGCAACAATCCAAGCCAAAGGCCGGGAAAAGCGCCGCCCTTTGATTTTTACTTTATGAGGCACGTCGTGAAAGCCGGAATGTAAGTTATGAGCAAGAGGACGACCAACTGGACAATCAAGAAAGGCAAAACGCCCTTTATCACTTGTCCGACCGGCTTTTTGAACGTGTAAGAAGAAATGAACAAGTCCATTCCGACCGGCGGCGTCAAGAAGCCGATGCTCAAGTTCATTATGAATATGACTCCCGCCTGAACCACCGGAACGCCAAAGGCGGCCGCGCTGTAAAGAAAAAGCGGAGAGACTAGCAGTATGGCCGAATAAATGTCCATCAAGCAGCCAACGACCAAGAGAGCCAAGTTCATCAAGAACAAAAAGACATACTTGTTCTTTACATAGCTTGTGATGAACAAGGTGACAGTCTCGGGAATGTTGGCGTCCTGCATCCAATAGCTTAAGCCGGCGGCAGCTCCGATGATGAAAAGGATTCCTCCTGAAACAGGAACGCTGTCCGCAATGACCCGCGCGGTTTGCTTTACGCCAAAGTCGCGGCGGAACAAGAAGACCAAGGCCACCGCGTAGATGACCGCGAAAGAGGCCACTTGGAACAAGTTGAAGAAGCCGGTGAAGTACGTGACGCAAATCAAAACCGGCAAAAGAAGTTCGGGAACGCAGTTGCAAAAAGACTTTGCGATTGCCTTCAATGAAAAGGCGGGCCTGTCCTGCTTGTTGTCAAAAACGATTCCCAAGACAATCATAGAAAGCGCCATGACAGCGCCGGGAATCAAGGCTCCGACAAAAAGGGTTATGACGTCAAAGCCCGGCTCAAACTGCGTGATGACCGTGTAGTTGGAAGAAGCGTACATGATGATGGCTACGCTGGGCGGGAACAAAAGTCCGACCGCCCCGCAAGAAGTGATGAGGCTTTCGGCCCTGTCCTTTTCGTAGCCGGAGCCGGTCAAGATTACGGCGAGCAAGGAGCCGAGCGCCAAAATCGTCACGCCGGAAACTCCCGTGAACGTGGAGAAGAACGTCAAAACCAAAACCGCCGCGACAACCGTACCGCCCCTGAACCAGCCGAAAAGCGCGCGGAACAATTCCACAAAGCGCTTGCCCGCGCTGCCTTGCGCCAAAACATAGCCCGCGATTGTGAACAAGGGAATAGCGGCGATGGACTTGTCGGCGAGCTTTGAATAGGCTTCAATCGGAATTACGTCGATGTAGCCGCCCGCCTTTGAAAAAATCACGTAAGTGATTCCGCTGATGACGACAAAAAGCGGAACGCCGGCAAAAGCCAGGACGACAAGGACAACGACCAAAAGCAAAACGGACTTGTCGCAAAAGGCGTTCCAGCCGTCGGCCAGCGCGTACAAGGCCGGCAAATCAGAGTTGCCGGTCCAGTACCAAATGATTCCGGTTACGGCGCTCATCGAAGTCAAGACGCCGAAGACTGTTCCGGCTGACACAGCGACAATTCCCGCCTTGCCTTCCGCGCATTGGAAAAGCAAAATCAGAATCATCAAGAAGCAAAGGGGATAAAAGGCGAAATAAACTTTTTCCGCGAAAAAGAGGGCCCTTGCGGTGAACTGGTCGGGATTTGTTATTTGCAAAAACGAAGCGAAAAAAAGCTGGGTGATTATGAGCGCCGTGGCAAAAGAGGCGACGGCCTTAAAGACCTTCCGCGCCTTTTCCGGAAACTTGTCCGTCACGTTGGCCAAACTCAGCGCGCGTTTTTCGCGCCAAGTAATCAAGCCCGCGACGCAAGCGAAGACAAAGGCGATGTTGACTATTATCCTGTCGGCGTCCATGACTTGCAAATGCAAGTTGTCCTGCATCACCTTGATTACAAGCGCCGTTACGCTCAACAGAGCGACAAGCGCGACCGCAAACGTGTCCTCAATCTTCTTAAGCATTAGTTGCCCCTAAATTTATTAAGGAATGCCGCGATGCGCTCGTACAAATCCTTGTCGGCCACAGGAGTCTTTGAGTCGTACATGTAGCGGGCCGCGACGGTGAACTCGTCGTTCCAAACCTTAAGCTGGCTGTCGTTGGGCGTGAACACGGTGGCTCCGCCGCTTTCGCATCTTTTCTTATACTCAATGTCGTTCTTTTGCTGGGCCTCGATGAATTTTCTCTCGGCCTTCTTGATGCTGGCCATAAGCTCGGGCTTGAACTTGTCGGGAATGGCGTCCCATTCGGCCTTTGAGATGACGAACGTGACCATTACAGGGCAAAGAGGCACGTCCAAAATGTTTGTGAGAGTCTTGTAATATTGGGCGGCGTATCCGTACATCGGAATCGTGAAGACGCCCTCGACTCCGCCCGGTGTCTTCATGCTCTGCAAAAGCTTGTCCGCGGGAACGTCCAGCGTAAGGTAGCCGGCGGCCTTGAAGGCGTTGGCCAGCAAGGGCGAGGTGTTTCCGCCTACGGTAAGGCGCTGCTTTTTAAGGTCGGCCGGAGTGTGGACGGGATTTTTTGTGAAGAAGTAGCACCAGCCGATGTTGAAGAATCCCAAGACGGTGTAGCCTTTGGCTTCAAGCGGCTTTTGCATTTCCGGAGTGAACTCGTCAAGGACGGCGTTGACTTCCTCCTGGTTTTTAAACATGAGGGGAACGCACAAGGTCATGATGTGGCTTTCCGGACAGAAGGAGTCGATTCCGAGCGAAGTGAAAACCGCTCCGCCAATAGGGGGCTTTTGTCCGGGGCGGACGGAATTTAGCTTTTTGATGACTCCGCCTTCTCCGCCCATAGAGTCGGAATTCATGAACTGCAGCTCCACTTCGCCGCCAGTGATTCTGGCCCAGTCGGCGGAAATAGTCCGCTGGTCGACGTCCCAAGAGGAGCGGGCCGGAGCGACCGAAGCCACCTTTATTATTGTTTTTGCGGAAGCTGTTCCCGCCAAAGACGCCGCCAAAAGGACGGCCGCGATTTTCTTAAAAGTTTTCATATTTCAACACTCCATATTTTTACGGCTGAACGCGCAAGCCTTGCGAGCGCGTTTGTTTCCAATATTTTACCAAACGACAAAGTAATCGTCAACATGGTCCAAAAGGTACTGGGCCTTTTGCTGGTTCAAGACGCACATAAGGCGGTTTGAGGGGTCGTCGTCGGGATTTATGGACAAAGCCTTGTTCAAATACTCGATGAAGCCGTCCCTGTCGCCGGAAGGCTTTAAAACGCTTTGCGCGTAAGTGATGTAAACGCCCGGCGACTTTCCGCCGGAAGCCTTGAGCGCCTTTTCGTAACATTCAAGGCCGCGTTCGTAGTCGCCGCCAAAGTCCACCGGCGCGGCCGTGTAGAACTGGCAAAGCGCGTCCCAAATGGCCCCCCTGTTGTAGTCGGGGTCAAGGCTCGCCGCTTTTTCCAGCAAGGCCACAGGCCCTTGTATTGAAGAAAGCGCGTCAATGTCCAAGGGGTCGAGCGACCATGCGATGAGGCTGGCTCCGCCCGCCCAATAGGCCGCGTTGACGTCGTCCTTCGTGATTTTTGACACCGCTTCCTTTATCGCGGCTTCGTCGCTGGACAAAAAGGCTTTTTCAAAGCCGGGCCAGCGGCTTTCAAAGACGTCAAGTATGTATTGGCGGCCTTTTAAGTAATGGTATTTGGCCCGGTTGAATTCCGAAACTTGCTTTTGGAGCTCGGCCACCGGCAAGGACTCGGCCGGCGTCTGGACGCAAAGGTTTCCGTACATCACGTTAAGCTGGCCCGCCATTATTTGAAGGCCCTGATGGCTTGGATTTTGAAGCGCCAAGATTTCGTACATCTTCACAATCATCGGAAGAACTTCCGCTATTATCTGCGGGTCCTTCTCTCCCATAAAGGCCATCATCATGTCGGGAGATCCGGCCTTTTTTGGAATGGCCGCGCCATTTTTATTGGAGCCAGCCGCCGCGTCGCCCAGCTTGTTGGCTATCATCGACTTGCAGGAAAAAAGCGCAAGGGAAAGAGCCGCCAGAGCGAAAATTTTTGAAAACATTCTCATAATTAAAATTATAATAGAAGAATCCGCGTTGGTCAATTAAAAAATTAAAAGGCTAATATTGCGAATCAAATTTCCGATAATGAAAAAGAATGCCTATAAAAAAATTACGGGGTGGATTGTATGAAGAATAACCGTTTTATCGCGCCAATCACAGGACTTTTTCTGGCGGCAACGCTTCTTTGCTCTTGCGCCTCGGCTCCCAAAGAGCCCAGGGGGAAAACCGCGCAAGAATACATTTTGGCCGGAGAAATAGAAAAGGCCAAAGGCTTGTTCACAAACCAGGCCGAAATCAACATGGTTGACGAAGACGGAAACACCGCCCTGCACGCGGCCGCCCGAATAAACGACCCGGACTTGACGACCTTCCTAATCATAAAGGGGGCGGACACGGAGTTGAAGAACAATTCCGGCGACACTCCCCTTCACGTGGCCGTAAAGGGCGACGGATACGAGGCGGCCAGGTCTTTGACCAACATGGGCGCCGACATTTTCGCCCTTGACGCCGACGGCATGAGCGCCTTGGAAACTTCAATAGAAAAGAGCGAAGTTTACTACGACATAATGATAAACGAAAAGACCGCCAAGCTTAAGGACGCCGGAAGCGGAAACGGAATCGTCCACTTTTTTGTGAACAGGCAGAACCAAAAGGCCGTCGACTACTGCATCAACAAAAAAATTCCGATTGACAACAAAAACTCCGCGGGACAAACGCCCTTGGCCTTGGCGCTAAAGGACCCAAAAAGCTTGTCCCAAGCCCAAATCGCAGCCGACTTGATTTTGGCCGGAGCGGCGACTGTAAGGTGCAACGCGCAATATTTTGAGGACGCGGTTGAACAGCGCAACATGTCGCTAAGAATGAGCGACGGCCAGACCCCGCTCCACTTTGCGGCCATTTACGGACACACAGGCATCTCGCAATACCTTTTGGACAACGGAGCCGACACAAAGGCGCAGGACATTTCCGGCGCCACGCCGCTCCATGAAGCGGTCCGCTACGGAAACGTCGAAACCGCCAGACAGCTTATCGAAAAGGGAGCCAACGTCAACGGCCAGGATAGTTTGGGAAAAACGCCTTTGCTGCTTTTAATTCCAGAAGCAAGGCAAAGCGAAATTTATTCGCTCCTTTTGGAGAACGGAGCCAACGTCAACCAAAAGGACATGTACGGAGACACAATCCTTCACATTTGCTCAATGTCAAATGTGGCGCCGGAAGTTTTGGGAATGTTCACGGGAGCGGGAGCGGACATCAACATAAGGAACAAAAAAGGCCTCACGCCGATAGCGACTTCAATCGAGCACGGAAGAAGCGAGCAAGTTAATTTCTTCGCCTCTAACGGAGCGGACATTCACGCGGAGGACGCCAAGAAAAACACGCCGTTGACAAGCGTTCTAAAGCGCCCCGACGACATGTACAAGTCGCTTGTAATCAAGCAAAACGCGTCTTCGATTGACTCAAAGGGAAACACGCCGCTGTTGGTCGCCTTGAAGAACAACGCTCCCTTTGAGAGAATCCAATACATCGCCGACCTTGACTCAAACGTCAACGCAAGAAACATGGACGGAGAAAGCGCCCTCTTTGTGGCCGTGGAAAAAAACAACCGGGAGGCGGGAGAGCTTTTGCTTGCCCGCAACGCCGACATATTCGCCGCCAACACGCAGAACATCTCTCCGCTCAGAAAATCTCTTGAGAGCCAAAACGGAAGCGAACAATGGCTTATAAACTCAAAGACAATCCAGGCCCGCGACGGAAGCGGAAACACAGTCCTCCACTACGCCTCCGAATGGATGCTGCCTAACGACACGATGAATTTCCTGATTCAAAAGGGAACGGACGTAAACGCGGTCAACGGAAACGGAGAGACGCCCTTGTTCAGCGCGGCCAAAGCCGACAACGCCGACGCCATCGTTTCTCTTGTAAAGAGCGGAGCCTCGTTGCAAGCCCGCGACAATTTGGGCAGCTCGCCCTTGCACGCCGCCGTCCGCTGGGACGCTTTGGCGGCCGCCGAAAAGCTTGTGGACATGGGACTGGACATCGACTGCCAAAACGTCGGCGGAAAGACGCCTTTGGCCGAGGCCGCCGTCGAAGGAAACATGACGATGGCAAAGCTTTTGCTTAAGCACGGCGCCAATCCAAACACATACGACCAAAACGGAAGGACTTGCCTTAGCGACGCGATTAGAGGCGGCCAATACGAAATGGTCAAGCTTTTGCTCTCGGCCAAGGCCAATCCTCAAATCCAAGATTTGGCCGGACGAACGCCCTACCACGAGGCCGCCAACTTGGGCGACAAGGAAATCATCGCGATGCTCCAAAGGGCGGGCGCCAATCCTTTGGCCCGCGACAAGGCCGGAAACACTCCCCTGTCCATCGCTTTTGGAAAGGACGAGGACATAATGTACGCCATTCTTGGAAACGACAGGATGATAGCGGACTCCGACGGAAACACGCCGATTCACATAGCCGTCCAAAAAAAGGCCAAGCATTCAATCCTTCAGTCGTTCATTCTAAAGGGCTACCCCTTTGACACAAGAAACTCATACGGTTGGACGCCGCTTTCAATCGCGGCCAGCGCGGGACAAAAAGACGCGGCGGCCTTGCTTTTGGAAAACGGAGCGGACCCCTTCGCAAAAACGCCTTCAAAAGGCGGAAGCGTCCTCTCCTTGGCCTTCAACGAAAAGAGCGGCTATTTGCTTGGTTACATCGTGAAAAACGCTTCAGGCAAGACCGACATTCGCGGAAACACAATTCTACACTACGCCGCCCGCCTTGCCGACGAGGCGACTGTCTCAAGGCTTTTGAAGCTGGGCTTAAACAAGCGCGCCAAGAACGTAAGCGGCGAGACGCCCTACGACGTGGCGGTAAGCTGGAAAAAAGAAGGCAACGCCGCGTTGTTGAGCCTTAACGAAAGCGTGTCGGAGCCGGCTGGCGAAAGCGCCGCCAACGAAGGCGCCGCCGAGGAAAGCTCCGCCAGCGATTAAAGCCTTTAAAGCGAGGAAACGACTGCCAGCGTCTTACACCTTGAATTGGCCCAGCTCGTTTCCGATGCTGTCAATCGCGTTCTGCATTTCCACGGCCAAAGACTGAAGCTGGTCGCTGACGTTTGAAATCATCGCGGCGCCAGTTTTCATGTCTTCCATTCCGCGCTTCATTCCGCCGGTGGCGTTTTCAAGCATTTCAACCTCATGCAAAATCGCCTGGCTTCCTTGCGTCATTTCATTGGAACTTTGCTTTACTTGCGTTGAATTGTTGTTCAACACGCTCAAGGCTTCGTTGATTTGCGCGGAGCCTTCAAGCTGCTCGCTCATGGCGCCGCTGATTTCCTGAACCAGCTCGTCGGTTTGCGAAATGCTGTCGGCCACGGCCTTTAGGGCTTCCTGCGAACTGCGGCTGGCCGAAACGATTTTGTCAACCGATTCTTGTATGGTCTTTAGCTGGCTTCCGATTGTCTTTGTCTGCGCGCTGGAATTTTCGCTAAGCTTTCGAATTTCGTCGGCGACAACGCTAAAGCCCTTTCCCGCCTCGCCGGCGTGCGCGGCTTCGATGGCGGCGTTCATCGCGAGCAAGTTTGTCTGGCGCGCGATTCCGCTGATGACGCTGTTGGCGGTCTTAAGCATTTCGCTTTGCTGCTGGACGTCAAGCACCATCTTGTTGACTTCCTCCTGCTTTGAAACGCCGTCAGTGGCGCCGCGCTGCAAGATGGCGAAGGAGCCGCTCAACTTCTCAACCGAGCCGTTTACAGAATTGATGTTGCCTATCATTTCCTCAACGGCCGAGCTGGCCTGCGACACGCTCTGCGTTTGGTTTTCAATCATTTTTCCCATCGCGTCGATGTTGCTGGAAATTTTTGTGACGGCTTCGGAAGTTTGGTCCACGGAGCCGGACTGGGCCTCAAGCCCGCTGCCCATATTGTCTATGTTCTCAATAATTTCCTTTATCGACGCGACCGTGTTCTGGGCGCTGTCCTTAAGGGCCACGCCGGTGTTGACCAAAGCGTCGTTGGATTTTTTTACGTTGCTTACAATGCCCTGCAATTTTTCTATGAAACGGTTCAAGCTTTTTACAAGTTCGTTGATTACCGGCAAGGCGCTTTCGCTCTTAAGCTGGACGCGCTGGGTAAGGTCGGCGTTTCCGCTAGAAAGCTCGTCAACCGCCTTTTTTAGGGTGCCGGCGCTCAGAACGATATTGGACGTGTAAAAGACGATGAACAAAAGGACGACGGCCGCAAGGCAAATGGAAATAGGCGTCACCGCCGCGCTCCAAAATTCCTTCGCCGTGTAGCGGAGTTTCATCGCCATGTGCCAAGAAACCAAGTCCAAGGGACAGAGGACAAATTCCGCGTTTGGAGAGGCGCGAGTTTCGATTGCCTTTGGAACCGCGTCAAACTTAGCCAGCTCCGGCATTCTTGTCGTGACTTGGACATGGTCCTTTAAAATCGACTGGTCTGTCGCGCCGGTAATTTCAAGATTGTCGTTGTAAAGGTACATTTCGACATCGTCAGGAATTCCCTTGTACATGCTCTTGATGAAGTCAGTCAAAGGAATGCCGGTTCCGGCGATTCCCACGGGCTTTTTGTTTTCGTCGCGGACAACGGCGTTTACCCATAGCATCGTTTGGTTGAGGTCCGGGTTGTAGTTTATGTTGAAGTTGTATTCCTCGGTCTCGTACAAGGTCATCTTGTACCAGTAAGTGTCAGGGTCGTCAGGATCCAGCTTGTAGGCGTATTGCATGTTGCTCCAGAACTCATGGTCTTGGTCGCTGACCCAGAAAATGGATTTGCTCAAGAAAGAATTTTGATATGACAAAAACTCGATTTTTCCCATGCGAGAGGCGTCGTCGTCCTTGGGGTTTTTCAAATAATTTTTTACAAGGGGGGAACGAACCATTTGCCGAACAAGAGTGAGCTGCTCGTTAAGGCTGGACTGGAATTCAAGCGTCTTGATTTGAGCGGCATGTTCCAGCAGAATGTCAGCCTGCTTTCTAAAAGATTTTTCCGACCAGAAAAAAGTGACCACAACGGCGACCGCAAAAAGAATGACGGCGGACACGATGATTTTAAGCTTGAAGTTCTTCATAAAAATAATTTTACACCCTTTTTTAAAAAAATCAAGCCAAAAAGCGAACAAATTGACAAGAGCGCAAAGTGGCGTTAAAATCTTCCATACCATGAGAGCGGAAGCAACATTTATTCACCGCGCAAGGGCGAAAATTCTTTTCGCGGCGCTTTTTTTCGCGCTTGCCCAAACGGCGGCCTTTGCCCAAGAAAAGCCCTGGCCCAACACGACTGTCGTCGGGGCGGCGCAAGGCTACAATCCAAAAATGACCGACGACTTTTACGCGGCCGTAAACCGCGAATGGCTCTCTTCAGCTAAAATTCCCCAGGGATACCCAAGGACCGGCTCCTTCACCGAGCGCGCCATTCAAGTTGACAAAGAGCTTTTGTCCCTTATGACAAGAAAGGACATCAAAGGCCGCGACGCGCAAAACATCCAAAACCTTTACGAGCTTTTCCTTGACTGGGAAGGAAGAAAGGCTGGAATAGACGAACTAAAAAAAATCGTAGGCCGCGTTAATGAAATAAAAACGATTGAAGAATTCCGCGCCTACATCGCAAGCGACGCCTTCATTTACACCTGTGAGCCATTTTGCGGCTTTTACGCGGGAAACGACATGAGCGAGCCGATGAAAAGCGCTCTGACGATTTACCCGACAAGCCTTTCCTTGAACGACGCGTCGGAATACAAAGAGCTCACCCAAAACGGAAAGAACCAAAAGGCCTTTGTTGACGCGGCCACGCTTTTTGTCCTAAAAAAAATCGGCTTTGACGAACAAGAGGCAAGCGCGCTCTTGGAAAACAAATACCAATTTGAAAAAGAGCTCGCTTCCAGCATGATGACAACGGAAGAAATAAACTCTCCCGACTACTACTCAAAATCCTTGAACAAAAAAAGCCTTGCGGAGCTTGCGGAACTTTCGCCGAATTTTCCGCTTGTCCAAATAATGAAAGCGCGCGGCATGGACAAAGCGAAAAGGATTTACCTGACCGAGCCGGACTGGCTGAAAAAGATAAACGCGCTTTTTGTCCAGGAAAATTTGGAAAAGGCCAAGGCCTACGCCATCGCCTCAACCGCGCTTGCCGCCTCCGCCTTTTTGGACAAGGAAAGCTACGACTTTCACAAGGCCGCTTCAAACAAGCGCATGGGAATAGCGCAAGCGCAAGGCTACCAGGACGACGCGCGGGATTTTGTTTCCGACGCGCTTTCAGTTCCGCTTTCAAAGCTTTACGCAAAGCATTGCGTTGACAAAAGCGCAAAGAGCCGCGTCACAAAGCTCATCAAGGAAACGATAGCCGAATACAAGAAAATCGTCATGGCGCAAGACTGGCTTTGCGAAGCCACAAAGAAAAAGGCCGTCCAAAAGCTTTCGACGACAAAAATCCACGTGGCCTACCCCGCCCTTTGGGACAACTACAGCGCGCTTGACATCCGCTCCAAGGACGAAGGCGAAAACATTTTTAGCGCCGTAAAAAAAATCGAAGCCTTTTACATAAAGAAAACCAACAAGCAGGTCAACAATCCGTTTGGAAGCGGAATGTGGAACGGCAAGGTTTACGAAGTGAACGCCTTCAACGGCTTTACGAACAATTCAATCAACATCATCGCGGGCATTTTGGGCGGAGCTTTTTTTGGCCACGACATGAAGGACGAGGAGCTTTACGGAACTCTTGGCATGGTAATCGGACACGAAATAAGCCATTCATTTGACGCGACCGGAAGCCAGTTTGACAAACGGGGCGCGATGAGAAATTGGTGGACAGAAAAAGACTGGGCCGCCTTTGAGGAACGGACAAAGAAAATCGCCGGCTACTTTGACAGCATGAGCACGCTTGGAGACCGCCATCAAAGCGGAAAGACAGTCCAAGGCGAGGCGGCCGCGGACATTGGCGGAGTCAAGGTGATGCTTGCGCTTTCAAAAAAGAAGAGCGGCTTTGACTACGACCTTTTCTTTAAAAGCTACGCCCGCCTTTGGGCCAGCCTCTGCCAAAAGGAATTCGCCGACATTCGCCTTAACAAAGACACGCATCCCTTTGACTACCTGCGCGTCAACGTGACCTTGCAGCAATTTGAAGAGTTCCATCAATTCTACGGCATTAAGCCCGGCGACGGAATGTACCTGGCGCCGGAAAAGCGCGTGGGAATTTGGTAAGCCAAAAGGCGGCGGCGGGATTGGCCGCGGCCAGAACTTTTTTGCAAGACCATAAGCGAAGCGGCGCGCCCCCAACTTTTTGCAAGACCAAAAAGCGGCGGCCCAGCCGCAAGCCCGCCTAGGCTTCCACAAACTTCACGAGCAAGTTTGGAATGTCCACGCTCTTGGCCTTGACCATGACTTTGTCGTTAAGCTCAAGCTTTTTTGACGGCGCGAAGACCGTTTGCTGCGCCAATGACGGAATCATAAAGACGGCCTCGCTCCCCTTAAAGTCAACGCAAACGGCCTCGCCGGTCCAGTCGGGATTTTGCAAAAGATAAACGAGCGTCCAATGCAAGTCGCTTTTTCGCTCGGCCTTTTTGCAGGCGTAGGCGGCTTGGTCTCCGGCCGAAAGGCGCTCAAGCATAGCGTCCTTGTCAATCAATTCCCGGCCGTCCAAAAAGGCGCGCAATTGCTCGTGGCACAAAAGGTCTCCGTAGCGGCGAAGGGGGCTGGTGACCTGGCTGTAGATTCCCAAGCCAAGCCCCGCGTGCGGCCCTGGAGCCAAGCCCACTTCGCGCCTATGCATGCATTTAACGGTCCTAAACTCGCCCGCAAGTCCTTCCGGCAAGTCCTTGGGAATGTCTGGAGCTTCCTGGCGGACGTAGACAAAAGGAATCTTGTTGGCAAAAGCAAAGCGCGCCGCGCCTTCGCCGGCCAAAAGCATCATCTCGCGCACAACGCCCGAACTTTGCGGATGCTCTTCCGGCGCTATCGAAACTTTTTTGTTTTCGTCAAGCGTGATATGGACTTCGGGCAAATTGATTTCCACGCTGCCGTTTTTCTTGCGCCGCTCCAAGTTGCGCGCGGCGATGGCGAACAAGTCCTTTAGCTCGCCGTCCTTTAGCGCGTCCGCCGCCTGGTAGGTCAAGCGCTGGACGTTGACAAGCGTTTTAAGGACTTGGCACTCTTCTATCGTTCCGTCGTCGTTTAGCAAAATGCGGAAGGAAAGCGCGCGGCTTTTTTGAGTCAAGCCCAGCGCGTAGTCTTCCAAGGAATTCTCGGCCAACATTCTCGCCGCGCCGTCAGGAATGTAAAGGGTGGCGCCACGGGCCATCGCGGCCCTGTCTATCGGACTTTGCGGAAGAATCGCGCTGGCCGGGTCCGCGATGTGGACCCAGACATACTTTCCGTCAAAGGCCACGGCGTCGTCAGGGTCGGCCGACCATTCGTTGTCTATCGCGTAGGAAATTCCCGGAACCTCAAAGCGCTCCTCCTCCGGCGGCGAGGAAAGCGAAAGAGAGGCCGACTGCATCGAAAGGCCCCAGCGCGTTGGGTGCGGATTTTTTGTGATTTGCCAAACGCCTGTGTCAAGCAAAAGCTTGTGGGCGGCCTCAGGAGTCGCGGCCTTTTTGATTTCCTGCATGACCTTTGACTTGTCGCTTTTTCCAAGCGCCACGGCCTCGACTTCGTTCATGAATTTTTGGTCGGAAGGAAGGTCCAGCGCGTTTTTCTTTAGGCGCTCGATGAAGGCCGCGTAGTATTCGGCCTCATGCGCCTTTAGGTCCGCCTTGCTTTTTAGCGCCTCGATTTCTTCTGCGGAACGGGGGGCAAAAACAAGCGCGCCGTTTTTTAGCTCGTCTTCCAAAAAGGAAAATTCAAACGAGGCGCGAATCTTTTCAAAATAAAAAAACGCGGCTTCATTTGGCGCGGCGGAATCCACAAGCGACAAAAGTTCCTCAAAAGAAATTTTTTGTCCGGCCGTCGTTTCGTCGCTTTGCAAAAGCTCGTGGGCTTCGGCGATTTTCGCTCCGGCGGAATCGTCGCTAAAGGCCAAGACTTTTTCTATCGTCACGCCTTTTGACGGAAGCGCTGCGATGTCCTTTTCGCGGACTTTGACCGTCTCGTATTTTGCGGCCTTTCCTGTTTCAGTGGCCGCGGCCGTTCTATATTTTATGACGAACTTGTCGCCTTCAATTTCAGTGATTACGGCGGCGTTTTTTTTGTACAAAACCGCTTGATTTTTTTCCAACATATCTTCATTATAATAAATAGAAGAATAAAATGGAAGACAGTATTTTTTACATCGGGAACTTTTCTCAAAGCGGCCGCGAGGACTTGGAAGACCTTGAATTCAACGAGCAAGTCCACGCGGTGGGAATCGGCGCCTTTTACGCCTGCCCCAATCTAAGCCGCGTCGTCTTGAACAAAAACCTAAATTACATCGCGCCCCTGGCCTTCGCCGCCTGCCCTTCCCTAAAGGAAGTCGCCGCCGGCTCAAACATAATCGCGCTGGCCCCATCCGCCTTCGCGCGCGAACAAAAATCGCTTCAAGACCAAAAGGCGCGCGACTTTGCCAAAAGCTTTTTGCTAAAAAACCCTTCCTACAAATGCGAAGGCGCGGTAGTCCACAACGCAAAGTGGCGCTCCCTTCTTTTTGCCGAAACAAAAGACTTGCGCTCGCTTTCTTTCCCGCGCGGAACAAAGTCAATCGGCTGGTTCGCCTTTGACGGCTGCGAACTTCTTGAAGAAATCGACATTCCGCCGACAGTCGAATGGATCGGCGAGCGCGCATTTTCAAACTGTTCCGGCCTAAAAAAAGTCACGCTAACAAAAAGCGTCCGTCAAATCGAGCAGGCGGCCTTCATGAACTGCCGCGCTCTTGAAGAGTTTAAAATCCCAAAAGGCTTGGAAGAAATCGCGCCGCTGGCTTTTAGCGGCTGCGAAAAATTAAGAGCCGTTGAAATACCTTTAAGCGTCCGCTCGATTGGCGAGGCCGCCTTTGAATTTTGTTCCAGCTTGGAAAAAGTGACGGTCTCCAAATGGTGCCAGATTGAAGACGGCGCCTTTGACAAGGGCGTGGAAATACACAGATTGTAGCAACTACAATAAAAAAACGCTTCCAGTTGCGGTGTGGCTTGTCGGCGCCGCTTGATATCGGCGCTACTCGCTGTTTGCGCTTGAAACTTTCTGATTCCGCCGCTTTTGCGGCGGCGCAAACAGAGAGTCGCCGCAAGCCACCCCGCGCCTTCGCACGTTTTTTTTTCCTTAATTAAAATTATCTATGATTTCTCAACACATCCACGATGTGGCTTCCGGCGCCCAAGAGTTCCGGCCTCTCTGAAATTTCAAGCGCGTAGTTTTTAAAAAGCTCAAAGGTTTCTTGGTCCATCGCGTTAAGCTCGCGCCTCATGTAGTCGGCCGGGCCGTCGGGACTAAAAATTTTCACGCGCTCAAGGCCGCTTTTTTCCTTTAGCGCGTTTATGTCTTCCAGGCGGACGTAGGAATACAAGTCGCCGTCGCGCGAAACGGTCTTAAAGGATTTGTCGATTTGTCCGGCCGCAAAGTTTTCCTTTATTTTGTTTTGGCCAAAGCAATATTGCGTGACGGCGTATTCGTTCATCGTGTAGGCGCAAAAAATCAGGCCGCCCTTTTTGGCCACGCGCGCCGCCTCTGACAGCGCCTTTAGCTTGTCTTCCTCCGCGTGAAGGTGGTAGAGAGGCCCCAAAAGCAAAACAATGTCAAAGGCCGCGCCGTCCAAAAAATGAAGGTCGCGCGCGTCGCCTTTCCAGCACTTTACTTTTTCATGCTTGGCGCGAAGTTTTTGAAGATTGCTTGGGACCAGCTCGACGGCGGTAACGTCAAAGCCTTGCCTGCTTAGGGGAACGGAGTAAGCGCCGGTGGCCGCGCCAACGTCAAGGATTTTCAGCGGAACGTTTGGGCGCGCGGGGGCGGCCCCTTCTTGGCCTTGCGAACGCTCCGAGGCAGAGGTCCCTTCTTGGGCTTTCAAAAAGTCTCCGTTTGCGGCGGCCAAAATGTTTTTCATCGTAACAAAAAATTCGACTTGGCCGTGCCGCGTTTTAAGGCGGTGGTCCTCGTCGAATTTTTCGTAGTATTTTTCTAATTCTGTTTTTTGCATTTTGCATAGCCGCGAGTTTTGATTCGCCGCTCAGGCGAATTAAAACTCGTCAACCTCAAAAGGCCTTTAGGCCTTTTGAGCGTTATTACTCAGTAGGGCGCTTTTTGAAAGACTTGCTTTCCAAGATGGCCTGGCCTTCGCCGACCTTTTGCTCCATCATCGCGCGGACTTTGAGCGGGAGGCCGAACAAGGTGATAAAGCCCTGCGCGTCCTTGTGGTCGTAAAGGTCGCCTGTTGTGAAGCTCGCGATGCTTTCGTTGTACAAGCTGTACTTGCTTCCAGAACCTGCGCCGCGAATCGAGCCTTTGTAAAGGTAAACTTTGGCCCAACCGGTGACGGTCTCCTCTGTCTTGTTTACAAAGGCCATCAAAGAGTCGAACAAAGTCGTGAACCATTTTCCGTCGTAGATAAGCTCGGCGACCTTGATGGAAACCTGCTGCTTGTAGTGGTATGTGTCGCGGTCAAGGCAAATGTGATCCATCATGCGGTGGGCAAAGTACAAAATCGCTCCGCCGGGAGTCTCGTAAACGCCGCGGCTCTTCATTCCAACGCAGCGGTTTTCGCAAATGTCAACCAGGCCCACGCCGTGCTTTCCGCCAATCTTGTTCAATTTTTCCAAGAGAGAAAGCGCGTCCATTTTCTTTCCGTTCAAGGCGACGGGGATTCCCTTTTCAAAGTCAATCTTGACAAACTCGCCTTTTTCGGGAGCCTCTTCGGGAACGGTCGTGTTCTTGAGCATGTGAGGATAGTTGGGAGCGTTCTCGGTCTTCTCAAGCTCCAAGCCTTCGTGGCTAAGGTGCCAAATGTTTTCGTCGCGGCTGTAGGACTGGTCATGCTTCATCGGAACTTCAAGCTTTCTGTCCTGAAGGTACTTGATTTCGGCCTCGCGGCTGTCCATGTTCCATTTGGGGTCGCGCCAAGCGGCGATGACCTTAAGGTCGGGGGCAAAGGCTTTGATGGCAAGCTCAAAGCGAACTTGGTCGTTGCCCTTTCCAGTGGCTCCGTGGCAAATCGCGACGGCCTTTTCCTGGCGCGCGTACTCAACCAAAATTTTTCCGATAAGGGGACGGGCCGTTGAAGTGCCCAAAAGATATTCGTCTTCGTAAACGGCGTTGGCCTTGAGGGCCGGCCAGCAGTATTCCTCGATGTATTCCTTTCGCGCGTCTACGACGTAGCAGGCCGAGGCGCCGGTCTTGAGGGCGCGGCTCTTGATTTGCTTCCAATTGTCGCCCTGTCCCAAGTCAATGCAAACCGCGATTACGTCGTAGTCGTAGTTTTCCTTTAGCCACGGAATGATGACGGTTGTGTCAAGTCCGCCTGAATAAGCCAAAACAACTTTGTCTTTCGCTTTTGCCATAATTTTCTCCTATCCGCGCAAAAAACGGAACACTCAAACTCGCCGCAGAGCGCCGAGCTTGAGCTCTCTCAATGTATCGCACTCGGGCTTTCGCCCTCGGCACGAGTGAATATTTATGCAAAAAATTGTATATTTTTTCATTCAGAATGTCAATAGAAAAAAGCGTTTTTTTGACAATACGATAAATAAATGATATAATATAAATTAGGAACAAGCGGGAGAAATCAATTGGAAATTGACATTGAAATTGATTCATTAACAGATTGTCTCATTGAACGCGCATCAGGCGAAAAATTCGACACTGAATTCCGGCTTGTCGCCAAGACCATAACAAAAGAAGATTCTGACAAGCTAAAAGCGGAAGGTTGGCTTTTTGATTGGAGCGTTCCCCATCAAGACGGCTGCGAAATATACGCTCTTACATTAAAAGATTCAACCGAGATAGAGGGCTTGATTGCGTTAAAGCATTTTAGAAGCCAATTTTTTACATTTGTTGAATTGGTTGAAGCTGCCCCGCGCAATTACGGACACAACGGAAAATTTATGGGCGTCGGAGCGCATCTTTTCGCCATTGCCTGCAAGTTAAGCTGGGACGTTGGAAACGAAGGATATGTTCAGTTTGTGGCAAAAACCGCGCTAATTGAACATTATCAAAAAACACTTAATGCAAAACTTATAGATTCACAAAAGATGTATATCGATTCCGAAGGCGCAATTGAGTTGATAAAGAAGTATTTTCCACAGGAGAATTGAAATGATTTTATGTCAAGCAAAGCCAATTGTGGCCGCCTTTATAACAACAACTTCCTCTGACAATTTTGATCATTTTGGCGAAGACATGCCAGACGGAAGGCTTGTAGAACCGTCATCTCCCAAGCCGTTCAGACTCCGTGAAGCGATTCTTCTATCAAAAAAAATGGGGCGACCTCTTACAGAGTCCGAAATGGAACAATTCTCTATCTAAATAAAAAATCGCCGGACCCGCTCCGATGACAGGGCAGAATCCGGCGAGTTTCCGCGCATCCATGCGCGCGAACCGCTTAGCGAATTTTCTTTAAACCTTCAATTGCCGGAGCTCGGAACTGACTAAAGCCGGTGGCTTCCGGAACGTCAAAGTTAAAGAAGCAAAAAGCGTAAAGGGTATCTTTTTCCTTGGCGGCGAGGGCGGCGATTATGCCGCCTTTGTTGGCAAGCGGATCCACCGCGCATTCATATACAGCGCCTTCCGCTTTATGCTCGTCAAGCCATACCAGGGCATTGGGTGTGTCCCAATCAACATAGCCGCCTTTTAATTCGCTTTGGTTGGTCGCAAAGTATTGAAAAACAGTTTGAACAATTGTTACATTATCAGGGGCTTTGTAGTTCTTCAACGTCAAGATTGGCTTTGTTCCGTCGTAAGCCACGTCAACATATCCGTCTTTGCTAGAATTTGAAAAATCAACGTCGCCTTTTCCGTCAGCCGCAATCACAGAAAGAGATTCGTATTTGCAGAACTGCCTAAGGTCGCGATTAGACGGCTCCGTGGAAAGATGAAATTCATATTGTTTGCCGGGTTTGACCATAGGATAAAAACATTCCACAACTTCTTTGTTTTCATTATCTATTGCAAATGTCAGCCCATCGCTGCTGATGCTAGTGTAGCCCCAGCCGCCGCCTTTGTCCGGATTATAGCAATCATCCGACGGACGGGTAATCGTAAACTTGAGGCCGCCACTCACTTTTTCGATTTTGACATGTTCCGTCTGCAAGACTTCCGGCTCAACGCCGATGCCGACCGTCTTGACATTCGCCTTGACGACCGGCTGGCCGCTCGCGGTGACTGTCGCGGGAATCGTTATCGACAATGTTACGGTACATTTTTTTGTCGCCGCCGTGCCGGTCACTTTTATCACAAGCTTGGTCTCGGTTGCCGAAACTATCACGGCCTTAAAGCCTACAAAGCCGTTTGCTACCGAGCGGGAAACCGTCGTGTCAGAAAACCATTCGCTAACGTCCGTTCCCGCCACAAGGCTGGCCGCCCCCGCCGCGCTCAATTTGTCCGAGTCGGCGGACAAGTCTATCGTCAACGTTTCTTCGTACGCGCCGCCCGGCGTTATTCCGCCGCCAGCTGTTTGAATAGTCGCGCCGCCAGTTCCGCCAGCCGCTGAATTAGAGCAGCCCGCAAGAGCCAGAACGAAAAGAGCCGCAAAAATCGCGGTCAAACCAAAAAACTTTCTCATATGTTCCTCCGTAATGCAATATAGTAATTACTATATTTTATAGTAATAAGCATTTTTAATCAATACTAGCGTGACATTCAATGTAGAATAAAAATATGGGATTTTGGAAGAATGTTGAGGAACGACGGAACTATCTTGGAATAACGCGAAAAGATTTGGCGCGGCAAGCCGGAATAAAATATGCCGCCATCGGAGCGGGCTTGGAACGGGATTCAATGCCGGCGGCAAACACAGCCTTGCGAATTTCAAAGGCGCTTCACATTCCGCTCGAAAACCTATTGGACGAAGATTTTTCCGACCTTCCCAAACAAAGCGAAGTTTCCGACTTCATCAAAAAGCAACCTCTTTTGACAAAATATTGGAGCCTATACGAAGACTTGGAGCGCCTTCCAAAAAAATTCCGCCAAACAATAATCGAAATGGTGCACAAACTTTCCTTGGATTCAGAAAAGCGTTAGAGGCGGCGCTATCAAAAAATAGCCTTTTTTTTGACAACCAGAGTTTTTTGCATTCTATTTATTTTAGAAGGTCTTCATTAACCTTGCCTGCGGCGAAGTGTATTACAAACCGTTTGGATATGAAACTAAGCCTTATATCGGAATTCTTGTTCAAGAAAATGATTCCGATAAAAACAGGGCTTTATCCTGAAGTCAATTTAAACCCGTCAAAAAACGATTCCACCGAAGAAAGAAAATACAAAGTCCTTTTAAATATAGAATATTCATTCTGCCTTAAAATAATGCCTTCCATCATTCAAAAAGCGTCAAAGCTATATGAAAAACAAATAAAAACAAAGAAAGTCATAAAATTTTGTTGTGACTTTAAACTTCTTGAAAAAGAATGCGCCAACTATAAATCTTAGAAAGCTTGACTCCCCCTATTCCCTCACCGCGACGAACATCAAATGGTCGCTGTTGGGGAGGACGACGTTCCACAAGGCCTCAAAGTCTTTCCAAGACTCCTTGCGGTTGCACACCCCGCCGCTGGAATTGCGGAAGGACGGAACGGAATCCTGAATGTAGACAAAGCGCTGGTCGTAGCCGACGACTGGAACATAGTGCCAGCCGCCAGGGCAGTTTATCAAAACGATTACCGGGATGTTATGGCCCACGGCGCTTTTTAGAGCGGCGGCGTCGCCCTTAAAAACATTCATTTTATAGCCGAGCATTTTGTCCCAAAAATTTTTTAGCGGCTTGGGATTGATTGTTCCGTCGGGACTTTTTTCTTCAATTTGCCCGTAGATGTCCAAGCCCTTTGCGTCCTCGCCGTAAAAGCGCAAGACAAAGGCGGAGGACATCGCGCCGCACTCGTTATGCTCTTGGCTTTCGGCGGCGGGCATCGGGCTAATCGTAAAGGATTCCGCTTCCGGGCGGGAACCGGGAAGCGCGCTTTCGTCGTAGGCCAGGGCAACTATCATTCCGCGCTCGTAAAAGGCCTGGACAACCTCTTTGGGATAGCGCTTCAATACTTTTGAAAGGGAATCCTTTTTTTTGCAAGACGCAAAGAGCGCGAGGGCCGCGAGCGCGACAACGGCCACCATAATGCCGCGCTTGCGCGAAATCCGCTCGATTGCCAGCGCTCTGAAAGAGCGTGGTTGAATAAATTTCCATAAGCAAAACGGAGCGAAGCGACGTAAACAACGATTAAGGTCTTTCATACAAAGATACGAGCGGTTTATTTTACCAATTCCTTAAGGCTTGCGGCAAGGCCGGCCATGTTCTGGATGTCGGCGGGAATGATAAGCTTTGTGGCTTGCCCTTGCGCGACTTTTTCAAGCGCCTCAAGGCTGCGGAGCTTTATGACAGCTTCGTCGATTTTGGCTTCTTTTATCACGCGCAAGCCTTCGGCGGTGGCGGACTGGACTTCTCGAATCGCGGCGGCCTCGCCTTCTGCCTTTCTAATCTTGGCTTCCTTTTCGGCCTCGGCCTGCAAAATCATCGCCTGCTTTTGTCCTTCCGCGACAAGGATTTCGCTTTGCTTTTGTCCTTCGGCGATAAGGATTTTTTCGCGCCTTTCGCGTTCGGCTCGCATTTGCTTTTCCATCGCTTCACGAATCGCCTCGGGCGGCATAATGTTCTTGACTTCGACGCGGTTCACCTTGATGCCCCAAGGGTCTGTGGCCTCGTCGATGATCGCGCGCATTTTTGTGTTTATGATGTCGCGGCTTGTGAGCGTTGTGTCCAAGTCCAGCTCGCCGATGATGTTTCGCAGCGTCGTCGCGCTAAGGTTTTCTATGGCCATCATCGGGGCCTCAACGCCGTAAGTGTAAAGCTTGGGCTCGGTGATTTGCATGTAGACGACGCTGTCGATTTTCATCGTGACGTTGTCCTTTGTGATTACAGGCTGGGGCGGAAAGTCCAGCACTTGCTCTTTAAGAGTGACTGTGTTGGCGATTCTGTCGATAAAGGGAATCTTCACGTGCAGGCCAGCCTGCCAAGTCGCGCAGTAAGTTCCAAGCCGTTCGATGATAAAGGCGCGGGACTGGGGAACAATCCTGATGTTAACGACAACCAACAAAAAAACGATTACGCACAAGGCGATTAAAAAATATGAGCTCATAACTCTAATTATCCATTAATAATTCAAATCCGTCAAGATTTCCGTGTGGTCGCGGAAAACGGCCACCGTGTGCTCTTCGTGCGCGCTGGGCTTTCCGTCGGCGGTCACGACCGTCCAGCCGTCGTCCAAAACTTTTACGTCGGCCGTTCCAAGGTTAATCATCGGCTCAATCGCCAAAACCATTCCGGCTTGGATGCGGGGGTTGGAGTCCAGCGCGTCAAGCGTGTTTGGAATGCTGGGGTCTTCGTGAACGTCAAGGCCTACACCGTGGCCGCAGTATTCGTAGACGATTCCGTAGCCGCGCTTTTCGGCGATGTCTTGGACGGCGCGCGCGATGTCGCCGATTCTGTTTCCGGGCTTGCAAGCGGCGATTCCGGCCTGCAGACACTGCAGGGTGACGTCGTCAAGCTTTTTAAGTTCCGGCTTTACGTTCCCCACCAAAACCGTGTGGCTTGAGTCGCTTATGTAGCCGTCAAGATTTATGCCAACGTCAAGGCTGACCAAGTCGCCGTCCTGGATTATTTTCTTTTTTGAAGGAATTCCGTGAATGACCTCTTCGTTAACAGAGATGCAAGCCGCTCCGGGAAAATCTTCCTTGTACCAAGCGGGCTTTCCGCCGTGGCTCACGATAAAATGCTTGCACAAATCGTCAACGTCTTTCGTTGACATTCCTGCCTTGACTTTAGGAATCACAAAGTTGAACATGTCCGCAAGCAAGTGGCATGATTTTCTGATGCCTTCAATTTGTTTGTCGTTCTTTAATCGTATCATATATGTCTCCAATACCGCTGTTCGCGCGAGCTTGGTTGCAAGCGCGATTGCCCGCCCGCGTGAGCGGGCAAGTAAATCATTTCTTATCGCAAAACGGCAACGCCGTAATGTTGCGGCTTATTGCTTGGCGCTCGTGAGAGCGCTAGTAGATAATTTCATTTTTTGCAAAACGGCGGACTTTTGTCCGACGTATGCGGCTAGCCATCGTTTTTTGGCTTGCCTCAATTTTTTTTTGCCGCTATCCCTTTCCGCCCGCGCCGCCGATTCTGTCCGCTTCCTCAAAGCAAATGTCCGCCGTTCGCGCGTCGCCAATGCGCTTGTAGATGATTCCCATCTTCCGCAAGACAAAGGCGTCCTCCGCGTCGCCAAGCTCAAGCTCCAAGGCGCGCTCGTAAGCGTCAAGCGCAAGCTCGTCGCTTATGACGCCCTCTATGTGGTTTCGCAAAATGTTCTTCGCGAAAGAAAGCACTTCCGGAAAAAAAAGACGGAAGTAATCGTAAGAATATTCCATCTTTATTATTTGCTCAAGCAGGCAAAAGGCGTCGTAATAGTCGCCGCGCAAGTGCAGCTCCTCGCTAAGAATAAAGCCGTAGTCCATGAAGTTTTCGCGCGTGAACCAATGCTTGAGCGAAAACTTTGACCGTTCCGTCTGCATCCGCTTGAATTCCGCGACGGCGTCGTCCTCGCGGCCATGCATCAAATCAAAGAAAATCAGCTTGGCGCGGCTTTCGTCGTCTTCGCGCGCCAAAAGCCATTCGCGGTAGTCCCAGGAATTTACCTTGCGCCTTCTAAAATGCGCGGCGAACGAAGAGTCAAAAATGGAGCGCGCTTTTTGGTCGGTAAGAATTTCGTAGGCGCGGACGACTTTCTTAAAATGTTCGGCGGTCGCTTCGTCCCCAGAAACGTCTGGATGATATTTTTTAACTTTTTCCCTGTAGGCGCGCCTAATTTCGGCAATCGTCGCGCCCGGCTTTACGCCAAGTATCCGGTAGCAGTCTTCCATCTTTTACAATATTCTGAACAAGTCTTCAATTTTTGGCTCGTACACAATCAGGGTCGAGCAGTTGGCGTTCAAGATAATGTCTTTGTCCGTCCTGGAAAAAACGTTGGAATCGTCGTGAACTTTTCCGGTGACCGCGTAGCGCGAAGGATGGCCTCCAAGCAAAATCAGTTTGGCGGCAAAAGAATCCGCGGCCTTCACAACCTCAACCCAAACGCTTCCCTCGCGAAGCTCGGACTCGGCCTTGACGCCCTTCTTTTTGGCCAGCCCGGCGACGTAGTTCAAGTACTTTTCGCCGTCCGCGTGAAGGTTTGTCTCAAAGTCGGCGCATTCTTCCTGCACCAAAAATTTTCCGATTGTAAGGCGTTTCAAAGTGGCGGTGTCAACGACGTAAACAAACTTCAAGTTAAAATGATATTGCTTTGCCAAAATGATTCCATACATCGCGGCATGAATCGACGATTGAGAGCCGTTCACCGCGACCAACACATTTTTCACTAAAGGTTTGACCATTCGTCCTCCGCTTAACTTTTGACTTTATTTTTTAGAGCCTTAAGAACAAAGGTGTTGTCGCGCTCCCTTTCTTCCAATTGGCTTTCAATGTATTTTTTAGTTTCCGACGCTTGCGGAATCACCATTTTGTCAAGCGCGTTGACGCGGCGCTGGGTCTTCTTCACCTCGCCCGCAAGGCGCCAAACAATCGTGCGAATGCTGGCCATGTCGGTCAAGAGGCGCAGCAAATTGAAAAAATCCACCATCACTTCGTCGCAGCTGGAAAATGTTCCCAAGAAAGAATAGAACAATTGCCGCTCAGGAAGGTCAACGTCGATTGAGGAAAAATTCATGCCGCCGATTGTGACAGGCTTTTCCTTAATCTTAAAGTCGTAGCGGACGGCTCGCGCCATTTGCTCGACGCGGTCGCCGCCAACGCGCAGCAACATTCGCTTCAGGGCCGGATAGGCGCGGTTAATCAACTTGTCTATGTCGCGCTCAAGAACCTTGACCTTGTCAACCATCCGCATCAACTCCATGACAAGAATTTCGCGCTTTTGCTCAAGCAGCTCATATCCGTTTTGGGCGGAGGCAAGCTGCTCTTTCATTGCGAGAAGGTTTGACTTTGTGGGCGCGATGTTAAGCTTTGCCATTTATTCAGCGCTGTCCTTGGGAAGATATTTTTCGATGTATTCGGCCTTGACGCGGAGCAGTTCGTCGCGCGGCAAATACTTGAGCGTCCGCCAGCCGATGTCCAATGTTTCGTCAATCGAGCGGTCCTCGTATTCGCCCTGGCACAAGAACTCCCTTTCAAAGTGGTTTCCAAAGTTCAAGTACATTTTGTCAAGCTCGCCCAACTCTTCCTCGCCGATAATGGCCGCGAGGTTTCTGATGGACTTGACCTTTGAGTAGGAGGCGAAAAGCTGGCTTGAAACGCCGGCGTGGTCTTCGCGGGTCATCACGCGGCCGTCGTCCGCCACTCCGATTCCGTCCTTCATCAAGCGAGAAAGGCTTGGAAGTCCGGCGACGGGCGGATACATGTCCTTTTGGTAAAGCTCGCGGTCCAAAACGATTTGGCCCTCGGTGATGTAGCCTGTAAGGTCTGGAATCGGGTTTGAAATGTCGTCGTTGGGCATTGTCAAAATCGGAATCTGCGTGATGCTGCCCTCGCTTTCCTTTATGCGGCCCGCCCTCTCGTACAATTCGGCAAGGTCGGAATACAAGTATCCCGGATAGCCCTTGCGGCCCGGAACCTCGCCGCGCGTCGTGGAAATTTCGCGCAGGGCTTCGCAGTAGTTTGTCATGTCGGTCATAACGACCAAGACGTGCATTCCTTTTTTGTAAGCCAAATATTCCGCGGCGGTCAAAGCGCAGCGCGGAGTGATTATGCGCTCGATGCTGGGCGCGTCGGCCAGCGACTGGAACATGACTACTTTTGAAAGAACGCCGCTTTCCTCAAAGGTGTTGACAAAGAAACGCGCGACGTCGTACTTGATTCCCATTCCGGCAAAGACCATTACAAATTGGTCGTCGGAATTTTTCAATTTTGCTTGGCGTATGATTTGCGCGGCGAGCTTGTTGTGAGGCAATCCGTTTCCGCTAAAAATCGGAAGCTTTTGGCCGCGAATCAATGTGTTCATTCCGTCAATCGAAGAAATGCCGGTTTGTATGAAGTCGCGGGGATAAACGCGCGCGTAAGGATTTATAGGGCTTCCGTTTACGTCAAGCTTTTCGGAAGAAACGATTTGGCCGTAGCCGTCGATCGGCTCGCCAAGGCCGTTGAAGATGCGGCCCAAAAGGCCTTCGCCAACGCGAAGCTCCAGCGGCTCCCCCAAAAATTCTATCGAAGATTCCTTCAAGTCAATGCCGGTCGTGCTTCCAAAAACTTGGACAATAGCGGCGTCCTCGTTCAAGTCGATGACGCGGCCGGTTTTCTTTTCGCCGTTTTTGTCGCGGACATAGACGACTTCATTGTACGAAACGTTTTCGCTGCGGCGGACGGCCACAATCGGGCCTTCGACAGAATTAATTCCTCTGTATTCAATTCCTTTCATTACAATTCCACCTTGCGGTAAGTCCGCTCCAAGTCAGCCATTTCCGTTTCCATGCGGCTTTCGATGTCCTTGATTTTGTCAAGCCTGTCGTTTTCAACTTCGCTCTTTATGCGGACAATTTCCTCGCGGCACTTTAGCGCGGAAATTTGTCCAAGCGGAGCGCCGGCCTTTACCAAAGCCAAGGTCCGCTCGTAAAAATTCATTATCAAGGACAAAATGACAATTTGCTTTTCGGCGGCGCAGTAAGAGTCAACCTTGTCGTAAGAGTTTTGCTGCAAAAAGCCGTTCTTAATCATTTCGGAAACAATCAAGACAAGGCGCTCCGAATCCGGCAAGGCGTCGGGGCCAATCAAGCGGACGATTTGCTGCAAGCGCTGCTCGGTCTTAAGAAGGTCCAAGGCCTTTTGGCGAATCGTGAGCCATTCGGGATTTTGCCTTTCCCACCAGTCCTTGACTTCGTCGGCGTATTCGCTGTATGAATCAATCCAGCCGATGGCCGGGTAGTGGCGCGCGTTGGCCAAGTCGCGGTCAAGCGCCCAAAAGCATCTGATAAAGCGCTTTGTGTGCTGGGTGACTGGTTCGCTAAAGTCGCCGCCGGGCGGGCTTACCGCTCCGATAACGCTTACGCTCCCTTCCTTTCCGTCCAAAGAAATCACGCGGCCGGCGCGCTCGTAGAACTCCGCCAATCGTGTCGGAAGGTAGGCGGGGAATCCTTCTTCCGCCGGCATTTCTTCCATGCGTCCGCTAAGCTCGCGCAAGGCTTCCGCCCAGCGGCTTGTCGAGTCGGCCATAATCGCAACCGCCATTCCCATGTCTCGGTAATACTCGGCGAGCGTGATGCCTGAATAAAGGCTGACCTCGCGCGCGGCCACCGGCATGTTGGAAGTGTTGGCGATTAAAATCGTTCGCTCCATGAGCGAGCGGCCGGTTCGCGGGTCTATGATTTCCGGGAACTCGGTCAAAACTTCGGTCATTTCGTTTCCGCGCTCGCCGCAACCTATGTAAATGATTAAGCCGGCGTCGCACCATTTGGCCACCGAGTGCTGGGTCATCGTCTTTCCAGTTCCAAAGCCGCCGGGGATTGCCGCCGTTCCGCCCTTTGAAAGCGGAAAGAAAACGTCGATTACGCGCAAGCCGGTAATCAAGGGCTCGGAAACAGCGAGCTTTTCCGCGTAGGGGCGAGGCTTTCTAACCGGCCAATACTGGCTAAGCTTCAACTCCTCGCCAAGCTCCGTGACGCCGACAACATCCTCAATCGTATAAGAGCCGCTTCCCTTGAACTCTTGCAAAACGCGGCCGCGAGTTTGCGGCGGAACCATTATCGAATGCAAAATCGAGGAAGTTTCCTGAACCGTTCCCAAAACCATTCCGGGCTTGATTGGGTCTCCGGCCTTAAGCGCCGCCTTGAACTCCCACTTTTTTTGGTCGTCCAAGGCCTTGGCCCTTTGTCCTGCAAGCAAAAAGGAGCCCTTGTCCTCGTACATCGTCTTAAGCGGCCTTTGAATTCCGTCATAAATCGCGCCGACCAGGCCGGGACCCAAATGCAATGAAAGAGGCCTGTCCGTGCACTCAACGTCCTCGCCCACTTTAAGGCCGGTTACGTCTTCGTAAACCTGAATCGTCGCCTTTCCTTGGTTTTGGCGAATGATTTCGCCCATCAATTTTTTTTCGCCGACGTTCACCACATCGTAAAGGCCGGAACCTTCAAGCCCCTTGGCAAAAACAATCGGGCCAGAAACGCGCTCAATTTGTCCGTGCGTCATTTAGAGCCTCCCGCCAAAAAGCGCGGAGCACATTTCCTTATAGTGCTTGTCCTTCGCCGCGCCGATAATTTCATCTATAGTCAACCTGATTTTCACGCTTCTGTCTTCCGACTCCAAAATCATGCCGTCAGGGTCATGCGCATTTTGAACGCTTTCGCAAGAAAGCAATTTGCTTCCCAACTTTTTTTCAACCGCGTCTTGGGCTTCCTTCTTGTCAAAGCCGCAAACTTTGGCGGAGAATTTTTTGCCCTTCGTAAGCTCTTCCTTTCCGTCCAAAAGTTTTGTCACAAGCTGGACGCGCTGGGAAGAAGACAAATTTTTTAAATAAGATTCTATCGCTTGGTCGATGGAGCTTCCGATAAATGAAACCAAAAAACGCTCCTTTTCAAGCGGAAGCGAAGCTTCGGAATCCTTCAACTTTTTGGCTTCCTTGGCTCCGTAAAATTTTTCTTTTTGAACCTTCGCGGCATCCAACCTTTCTTGGACGCGGCCTAAAAGTTCGGCGGCCTTTTGCTTGCTTTGGTCAAGCAAGGCTTGGGCCTTCTTCCGGGCGTCGTTTTGAATTTCCTTGTCCAGGATGTCGGTTGAGCGTAATTCTTCCATAAAAAAACTTCCTAGGTTTCCCTAAACTTGAATTCCTATCGCCTCGCGGATAGAGTCCGTAAGCGTTTTGCGACCGCTCAAATGCCCGTTGATTCCGGGTATTTCAACAATCAGCGGATACTTCGCGCCCCTCTGCCAGTCAACCACTTCGTTTTCCAGCAGCATGGAAACCTCTTCCGTAAGAATGAGAACTTTTGGGCGCTCTTCGATTGCGGGCGCGTTCACCGCTCCGCCCTTGCCTGTGACGCGGTTAAAGGCGTCAAGAGCCTCGCTTCGGTTTGCGGCCACCGCTCCCGAAACGCCGACCAAGCCAAAGGCCAGAACGATTTCGCGTTCGCCAATAACAAAGTATTTCACTAAAAAGGCCTAAAGAATGATTATGAGCAAAGCCACAAGGAAGCCCCAAAGACAAATGCCTTCGGCCAATCCTACAAACGGCAAGGCCTTTCCTGAAAGCTCCGCGTTTTCGCTCATCGCGCCCATAGCGGCGCTGCCAATCTTGCCTACGGCGATTCCGCCGGCGATGCAAGAAAGTCCTACGGCCAATCCGGCGGCCACATACTTGATTGCCTGCGAATTGTTGGCCTTTTGCTCAACAGTCTGGCCTTCATTTTTCGCGGAAGAGGAATCCTCGGCGAAAAGTCCTACGGCCATCGCGCAAAAAAGAATGGCCGCCAAAGCGATGATTTTTTTGTTCATAACGAACCTCCTATGCTCTTGTATTCAAATTTATAAGGCTCGAACTCGCGTCCGGTCTCATTAAAAAATTTGCTGAAGAACTCGTAGTACTGCAAGCGAATCGCCTGAATCGCGACAATCATTCCTTCCAACACAACGACAATCGCGTTGCCCAAAATAGTCACGGCGACTCCTCCGACTCCTCCGACCATCTCGCTCATCGTAAGAATGATGAAGCCCAAGACCGCGTGCGCCAAGGCAAAGGCGCCGACGCGCAAAAAGCTGATTGAGTTTGAAAGGTAAGTGATTATTGTCTCAAGCAACTCAACAACCGCCTCAATCACCATCGCGAAAAGGCCGTTCTCAATGACAGGCCGCTCGCCGTCGACCAAGCGAATCAAGGGCTCGCCAAAAGCGCTAAAGAAGAGCGCCGTTCCAATAACGACCCAATCGTAAATTTGAGGAGAATGTCCGAGCGCCGCGATTCGGACCGCCAGCAAAACGACGTACCAAAAGAAAATCGCGCCGGCCAAACCGCTCTTTCCAAACAAGGCCTTGCCGTATTTTTTTTGCAAGAAATTGTTGGCAACGTTTATTATGATGCCCGTCGAATTAATCACAAAGCCCACGGCAATCGAGAAGCCGAAGAACATGAACATTCGCTTTATGGATTCCGGATTTGACTGCGGCATCATCGGCAAAATCTGGTTTCTCGGGCTCCCAAAAAGGCCGGTCACAAAACGCTCGAAGGGCTCAAGAACCGTTTCGTTGGCGAAGAACTCGCCGGTCAACAAGCCCATCACCATGCTGGCCGTTCCTATGCCAATGAAAATCGGCGCGAACTTGTTCCAGCCGCCAAGCTTGACGACTTTCTTTGCCATCAAAATTCCCAAAAGGAAGAATATCAAGCCCTGGCCCGCGTCGCCGAACATGATTCCAAAAAGGAGAGTGAAGAAAATCGCGACAAAAGGAGTCGGGTCAATCGTTCCGTACAAGGGCGAGCCGTATGAAAAAATCATGCGCTGGAAGGCGCTGACAAATTTTCCGTGGCTGAGCTTTACGGGAACTTTTTCGTGGCCGGCCAAAACGGCCGGCACTTCTTCCGGCTTGTATTGGCGTATGCTGATTCTGTCTTCCGTAAGCGCGTCAAGCTGCCGCATCATTTCCATGCAGTCTTTGTTTGGAACCCAGCCCGTCAAGCGGTAAACCAATTGCGTTGATTCCAAAAGGCTTTCCGTTCCGCGCAATTGCGAGCCCAGGCTGAACGAAGCCAAAAGGCGCAAAAGCTTGTCCTTGTGGCTTTCGGTAAAGTTGGCGCGCTCGCGGGCCAAGTCGGAAACGGCTTTTTGGGCGCTTTCCTTTTGCGCCTTCAAGGATTCAAGGACGTCGTCTGGAATGCCCTTGAAGTCCTTTGGAATTTCCATCGGGACAAAGCCGTAACGCTGCAGTTCCGTGTCCAAGGCAAAGCGGCCCCGCTTGCTTGACGCGGCCAAAATTCTTGTCTTGTCCTCGCCAAGCGGAACTATTATCGCGCGCGCTCCCGCCGCAAATTTCAATTCTTCCAAAACGCCGGGATTGATTTTTCCGACGCGCAAATTCAAGAATGAAAGGTGGTCCAGCTCGCTGAATGATTGCTTTAAGTTGCTGAAAGAAGACGCCTCGCTGAAGGCCTCCTCCGAACGCTTTAGCGCGTCAATCGCGGCGGAGTCGCGGCTTGTCAAGTCCTCAAGGCTTTGCAAAAGGCTTTCGGCCGCGGAAAAATCCTCATCCGTCGGAAGCTCCGCCTCTTCTATTGAAACGCCAGAATCGTCAACGCCCAAAAACGAGCGGGCTTGCTCAAGGCGCTTGTACATCGCGCTTTCGGCGCTCTCGCCCTTGCCCGTTTCGCCGCCCTGTCCAAGCGAAGACTGAAACTGGAAATTTCCGCTCTTTCCCAAATACAAGAGAACTTTTGAAATATCCTGCTTCAAGACCATCAGGTCAACCAAGCGCATTTCCGTTGTCTTTGCCATTTCAAATCTCCTGGACCTTGACGTTCAAGCGCAACGCTTCCGTGGCCATGCGTATGTAGTCCAACTCCTTCGCCTTCACAAAATACCAGCAAAGCAAAGAAGCCTCTCCGCACGGATTGGCGTGAAACTTTTTGGTCGCTTTTTTTATAAATTCTTTTTCCGAACTTTCCTCAACCCAACGGGGGTCGACGCTCCAAAGGGAGCCTTCCTCGCGCGGATTCAAGAATTTCGCGTATTTCCAATTCTTCCAATCGTCCCAATTTTCAACGTCCTTGTAAAGGATTTCAAGGGCGGCGCCTCCAAGTGGGTCCATTTTTCCGTTGCGCGGATCCAAAAAGGCCAAACGCTGGACAATCTTGTTCTTGTCCATCTTGTAATAAAGCTTAAGCCGCAAAACCCATACCACGTTGCGCATCGAATAGCGCTCGGCGATTAAGTCCTGGACGATTTTCTTTTCTTCGCCAAAAAGCTCCTGGCTGGAAGACCAAAGTTTTTCTATAAATTGCAAGTCCAGCTCGTTGTCAAGCTGTTGCTGCTCCACAACTTCCGGCGCCTTGTCGTACCAAGCCAACTCGGAGTCTTGCGTCATTTTTTGGATTGAGGGCCAAGCCCCGTAATTTAAAAGATTGTACGGACTTATGTCGAACAAGGGCGGAACGTCCTTCTGCCCCATCGCGGCGGCCGCTCCCAAGGACTTTAAATTTTCGTAGTCAAAATATTGAAGCAAGTCAACCAACGCCTGGGCTGGCTGGTCGTAAGCCGCCAAAAGCTTTTTGTATTCGCCGATGAATTTTTCCGCGGCTTTTTGCTCGATTGTTTTTGCCAAAATTATTTCGGGAACGGACGGCGCTTCTTCGTCAAAAACAAGCGTCCACAAGTCCGCCAATTTTTGGGCGCCAAAAAGTTTCGCGGCCTTGGCGCCCGTAAACGAGCGCGCCAAAATTCCGCTGGCCTTAGCGTAAACATAAGAAGAAGCGCTTGAAGTGTCCATGTCCGCCTTCTTTTACAAAATTTTTTCCAAAAACTTGTTGAACGTGTCAATGTCTTTTGGCGTTTGTTCTATCTGCGACTTGTATTCATCCAATTGATTTTTGTGCGACTTCTCAATTTGGGCGATTTTTTCGTTGTATTCGCTTTCCATTTGGGAGGCCATGCTTTCATATTTTTGATTGTAGTCGGAATCAGCCTTCACTCTGGCGGCGTTGATTTCCTTTTCGCCCTCAATTTGGGCTTGGCTGATAAGTTCCGCGGCCTCTTCCTCAACTTGAAGAAGATGGGCGATAGTGTCCTGTTCGTCGTTAGGCATTAGGCCAATGCCTCCTCTAGCGCGCAAAGTTCGTCATAAACTTCCCGCGCGGTCTTTTTTTCGGCAAGGCGGGAAGCGGCTTCGGGATTCTTAAGAATCAAGGCCAACTGCTGCATAACTTTCAAATGCAAGGCCGTGCCGTCGCTTCCGAACAAAAGCATGAAGACGACATGAACCGGCTTGGCGTCAAGCGAGCCGTATTCAATGCCGGCGCGGCTGATTCCAATCGCGCCGAAGCCGTTCTTTACGGACGGACAAGAGGCGTGCGGAATCGCAACCGACGGAATTATTCCTGTGGTCATCTTTTCTTCGCGGGCGATTAAAGCGTCCAAGGCTTCCTTGCGGTCAATTCCGCAAGCGCCGCGCTCAAAAAGCTCGACCATTTCCTCGAACAATTCGTCCTTGTCAGAACTTTCAAGATTTACATTGATAAGTTCAGGCTTAAAAAAAGACTCCAACATAGGCTTTTGGATTACTCCTCGGCGGGCGCGTCAACGCTCTGCTTGGGGGCTTCCTTTGAAGATGAATCGTCAAGATACTTGTACCATTCAAAGTCCTCGGCGGCTTCGCCTGTCGTGGTGTCAACGGCTTCCTGAACTTCGGGAGAAAGGGTCTGCTTTACGGCAGGCTTTCTGTTCAAGCGCGCGATGAAAAAGGCGTCCAAAATAAAGAGGACCACAAGGACAAAAGTAGTCTTGCTGATTACGCTGGCGGAATGAGAGCCAAAGGCCGCGCTGCCTGAACCGCTCAAAAGGCCGCCAAGTCCGCCGCCCTCGTCGTTTTGAATCATTACCAAAAGAACCAAGAGAACGCAGATAATCACAAAGGCGACCATCAAAATTGCTTTTACAACACCCATATTTACTCCAAAAATAATTTTCTATTGTAGATAGTTATTATAATGAAAAAAAGAAATATATTCAAGAGAAAAAATAAAAAAACACGCTCCCAGTTGCGGATGCGACAGTTCGGCACCGCTAGCTAGCGTCGCTACTCGCTGTTTGCGCTTGTAACTATTTAACTCCGCCGCTTTTGCGGCGGCGCAAAACAGAGAGTTGCCGCCTGTCGCCCCACGCCTTCGCGCGTGTTTTTTTCTTTAATTCCCGCGAATGGATTCTTAAAAAAAATCCACTCGGCGGGAATTATTTTACAAATACGAGCGGACCGCGCTCGCAAGCGAAGCGTCGCGAAAATCCGCTCGAAAAAACAACGTCAATCTTTCAACCGACAATACGAGCGGACTACTCGTTGCAGATGGGCTCGAAGGTCTCGGCTTTGAGCGAGGCGCCGCCAATCAAGCCGCCGTCGATGTCGGGTTGGGCAAGCAAGTCTTTGGCGTTGGAGGCTTTCATTGAGCCGCCGTACTGGATGATTGTCTCGTCGGCGACCTTCTGGTTGTAAAGCTTGGCGATGTAGGCGCGGCAGAACTTGTGGATGGCCTCGGCGTCTTCGGGCGTCGCGGTCTTTCCTGTTCCGATGGCCCAAACAGGCTCGTAGGCGATTGTGACTTTCTTCATCTGCTCTTCGGTGACTCCGGCCAAGTCGGCCGAAAGCTGGAAGGCGCAAACCTGCTCGGCGTTTCCGGCCTCGCGGTCA
This sequence comes from uncultured Treponema sp., assembly GCA_946411505.1. Classification (GTDB taxonomy): domain Bacteria; phylum Spirochaetota; class Spirochaetia; order Treponematales; family Treponemataceae; genus Treponema_D. The sequence goes on from CAMKEG010000001.1 coordinate 790,103, forward strand.
GAAAGCAATTCGCCGATGCAAAGAACGACCTCAAGGCCTTCGTTGAGCGCGCGGCGAACCTTTTTGTTGATGAGCTCGTCGGACTCGCCGATTTCGTGGCGGCGCTCCGAGTGGCCGAGGATTACCGACTGAACGCCCAAATCCTTAAGCATTTCTGTAGAAACTTCGCCTGTGTGGGCGCCGTTGGCCGTTGCGGCCACGTCCTGGGCTCCCAAAAGGATGTTGGATCCCTTGAGGACCTGTCCGACGGCGTCAAGGTAAACGAAAGGAACGCCGACCATGAATTTGTTGGTCTTTCCCTTAAGCGCGGCGACCAAGTCCTGGGCCAACTTCACGGCCTCGGCCTTGGATGTGTTCATCTTCCAGTTTCCTGCGATATAATGTGTTCTTGCCATTTTATGTGTCTCCTATAGTTATGGTTATAAAAAGCGCGGCGAGTTTTGGCGCTTTTCGCGAAGCGAAAATGCGAGCCTTGCGAGCAAGCCAAAACTCGAATCTTGGCGCGAAAGTTTACTTTTGCGCCAAGATAGCGATGCCAGGAAGGGTTTTGCCCTCAAGGAACTCCAAGCTGGCTCCGCCGCCTGTAGAGACGTGGGTCATCTTGTCGGCAAGGTGGAACTTGTTGACGGCGGCGACAGAATCTCCGCCTCCGACTACTGTCATGGCTCCGCGGCCTGTGGCTTCGGCTACCAAGCGGGCAACCTGCTCGGTTCCCCTGGCAAAAGCGTCAAACTCAAAGACTCCGACCGGTCCGTTCCAAACGATGGACTTGGCAGTGGAAAGAACTTCCTTGTAAGCCTCGACAGTCTTGGGGCCTACGTCCATGGCCATCAAGTTTTCGGGAATGTCGATGTTGTCAACGGCGACGGCCTTTGCGTCGGGAGAGAACTCTTCGGCGCCGACGTGGTCAACAGGAAGAATGATCTTCACGTTCTTGGCGGCCGCGTCGCTCAAAAGCTTTTTGGCTGTGTCGATGAAGTCGTCCTCAACCAAAGACTTTCCCACCTTGTGGCCCTGGGCCTTGAGGAATGTGTAAGCCATTCCGCCTCCGATGACAAGAGCGCTGGCGTTTTTCATCAATGATTCCAAAACCGCGATCTTTGAAGAAACCTTGGCGCCTCCGATGATGGCAACCTGCGGCTTGGGCGGGTTTGTGACCATGGGCTCGATGTTGGCGACTTCCTTTTCCATCAAGAAGCCTCCGACCGGCTTTTCGGCCATGAACTTGGCGATTGTGGCCGTTGAAGCCTGGTCGCGGTGGGCGGTTCCAAAGGCGTCGTTTACAAAAATGTCGCCGTATGTTGAAAGCTCTTTGGCCATTGTCTCGCGCTCGGCGTCAACCTTGCTGGTCTCTTCCGGGTGGAAGCGGACGTTTTCAAGCATGGCCACGGCTCCTTCCGGCAAAGCGTCGATGGCGGCCTTTTGTCCGAGGGCGTCGGGCAAGAAAGTCACGGGCTTTCCAAGCTTTGAGGCAAAGTATTCGACGACCGGCTTCATGCGGTTCTTTCCGTTGATGAACTTTTCCTTGTCGGCGTCTGTCCAAGTCTTTCCGGCTTTTTCGGCCTTTTCCTGGGCCTTCTTGACGTCCTTTTTGGGGTCGCCCAAGTGGCTCATCAAAACGAGCGAGCGGGGGCTTTGCTCAAGAATGTATTTGATTGTAGGAAGGGCGGCCATAATGCGGGTGTCGTCCTGCACGACTCCGTCCTTCATCGGAACGTTAAAATCAACGCGCATAATCACGCGCTTGCCTTTGAGGTCAACGTCTTTGACTGTCTTAATCATATCATTTCTCCTTAAAAAGTATGAAAATTTATGGCTAACATTCTATACCATCTTGCGGAAACTTTCAACAGATTTTGCGGAACTTTTAGCGCAAAAGCTTGTCCAAGTCGGAATTGAGCTTTAGGTAGTTTTGGTTGTTGGGATTGAGCGCGATGACTTGGCGCAAGTAGTACTGGGCCTTTCGCCAGTCCTGCTTGGCGAAATATATTCCGTACATTCTGAAAAGCGCGTCGGAATTTCGCGGGTTCGCTATTACGGCGGAACGAAGGTCGGAAAGCTGAGCCGCCTCGCCGCCGGCCAAAAAGGAGCGCTGGTAATAATAAAAGCTTTTCATCGAAGACGAGGCGGAATTAATCGAAGTGTTTATGAAGCGCGAAGCCTGCGCTCCCCTTCCGGTCCTGACCATGCACTCGACATAAACTTGTATGGCCTTTTCGTCGTTGGGAAGGCGGGCGTACAAGGCGGAGGCGGTGTCCCAGGCCTCGGAGTTGTAGCCAAGGGAAAGGCAAACGCGCGCGTGGGTCGCTATCGCCTCGACGCCGGGATTTTGGGCGGCCATGACTTTTTTGCTGGCCGTGTAAGCCTCCGCCCATTTTCCTTCAAAAACAAGGGTCTTTATCAAAAATGAAAGCGCCTGAAGGTTGTTGGGGTCGGAGGCCAGAACTTGGTTGGCCAGCTGCGCGCCGTTCTTTCCGCCAATCGCGGAGCCGCTTTCGCCGGCCAATTCCGCGGCGGCCAAAATTACGCTCTTGTCGTCAGGGTAAAGGGACAGGGCTTTTTCCACGGTGGAAATGGCCAAGGGGGAATTTTTGTTCCATTCCTTTTGGACGCGGGCGCGCAAAAGCAAATAATCCTTGGCAGTGGAATTGGTCTTTGAGTAAACGTCAAGGAGCGAAGTGGCCTTAAGGTATTCGCCGGTGGTGACAAAAATCTTGGCGCGGAACAAGACCATCTCCAAGTCCGAGGGATTTTGCTGAAGGACCAAGACGGCGTAGCGCTCCGCGGAAGAATAGTCCGCGATGTCGTAAGAATTGCGGGCCAAGAGCTTCAAGAGCTCGATGCTTGAAGGGTACAAGACGACAAGGCTGTCGGTGACGCTCTTGCTTTCTTCGTAGCGGCCCAAGACGTTAAGGGAACGGGCCAGGGCGAACATAATTTCAAAGGCCTTGCTTTCCTGCGCGGCAAGCCGGAGCTTTTCGACGGCCTCCGAGTCGCGGCTGGTCTTTGAATAAAGGAGCGCCAAAAGATAGTTGGCCAAAACGCTCTTGGGCCTTAAGGCGAGCGCTTGGTTCAAGCAGGATTCTGCCTCGGCGTAATAGTCCGAGTTGCTGATGACTCCGCACAAGACGAGGGACGGCAGGACCATTCCCAAAAAATCCTTGTTGCCGGTGCTGGTGTCGTAAATGCCGTTTTTAGCCGACTCGATGGCGCCGGTGTAGACGTTTTTCATGGTGACTTCCGGCTCGTCAATGGAAATGGACTGGACTTGGCTGGGCCAAACAATCTTTAAGATTTGCGAAATTATAAAGACAAGGACGCGCTCGTTGTCAAGGTAGTCGACGTTGGCTTTTTTTAGCCCGTTGTAGGCTTGCGCCAGGGATTCGGCGGAACCGTTTTCCACAAGCTCCAAAAGTCCCTTGTTGATTCCGGCAAAATATCCGGAGTCGCCCCGCCCCTTTTCAACGCTGATGGCGGTGACTTCGCCGACAATCTCCTCTTCAGGCGGCTCCTCTTTCTTTGATTTTTTTTTGGAAGGCTTCTTTGACGATTTTGCGACCAAAAGGCTCTCCGCCGACGAGCCGCCGACATAGTAGTCGGCCGAAAAAAGCGCGGCGGCAAAAAAGAGAAAAATCAACAAAAGGCAAAGAACCTTTTTTAGCATCTAGCAGTCTTCCTCCGAAAAAAGAAGGGGCTCGTCGTCCTCGTCCTCCGTTATGACAGGGAACTTGTCCTTTGCGTTCAAGCGAACGTAATAAAGAATTATAAGGGCGGCTCCGCTGGCGATAAAGAAAAATGGCAAAAAGTAAAAGAAGAATTCCCTCAGCGGCATTTTTATGATTTTAAAGGTGAACAAGAAAAAGAAGGCCCCCAAAATCGTGAGCGACGCGGACGGTATGACGTAGACGGTTTTAAATTCCTTGTAATGGAAGCGGCCTACAGGAAGCAAGGTGACTCCAAAAATTATCACGACAAAGGGCCAAAACTGCTTGAACTGCAGCATCACTCCCTTTCCGTTTAAAATCAAGGACAGGAGCGAAAGAATGCAAAGGTTCATGAAAACGTAAAAAACAAAGGGCTTTTGCAAAAGAATCGAAAAATACACGCAAGCCGCGGTAACCAGCACAAGGGCGCAGTTAAGGAAAAAATGATAGGAGGCGATTTGGCCGACCGGCGGCAAGAAAGCCCACGCGACGCCAAGCAAAAAGAGAGCCAAGCCCAAAGCGAGCATAATTTTTTGGTTTTTTCTATTTTCTTTAGCCATAACTTTTATCATAACATAAATAGCCGCAACAACGCAAGATATCCGGCCGCGTGGCGGAAAAAAGGGAATTGCGCAAAAGGGAAAAATGCGCTAAATTCTTCAATTAAATGAAAAAGCTTTTTAGAATTGGAACGGCGGCCTTCCTTTGCTTTTCCTTGGCGTTGGCCTCCTGCAAAAACGACGGCGCCGCAAAGGCAAAGACGGACAACGAGGTTCAAAAGCAGCTGGAAAACCTTTTGCGCCAGCCTTCCCTTTCAAACGAAAGCCGTTACGCGATAATAAACCGAATCGCGACAAAATGGCTTGACGACAAGCGCTACGACGACTTGATTTTGTACTTGACCGACTATGTGGAAAGGAACCCCAACGACAAATACAACGCCTATTGGCTTTTGATGACCGCCTACACTTACATACAGCTAAGGCAGGAACGGGTGGCCGAATATTACTTTGAGCGCATAATCCGCGACTACCAAGACCTAAAGGTCAAGGAGCAGTCGATTCATTTCATTTGCCTTGAGCGGCTGATTCAAATTTCGACCAACCACGAAAACCGCATAAAATATTTCAACACGCTGATAAACCGCTTTCCGTCCAACGTAAGCATCACGGAAATGTACGTGCGCCTGGCGCGGGAATACGAGCAAATCGGAGAATGGACGCGGGCTCTCAAAACCTACAACATGTTCCTGGAGCAGCCGGACGCGAGCTCAATCCAAATAACCGACATGCACGACATCTACAATTACGCGCGCAACTTGATTGACTTCAACAACTCCCCAAAAAACTGGACCTTCAAATCCTTGGATTCGCTCGCGTCCTCGGTAAAGACGGCCATCACCCGCTACCAGCCGCGCAAATTGGACGAATACCGTTCCAAGGTAAATTTCTTCGCCGTTTCCTGGAGGCAGGACGACAGCGTTCCTACAGGCTCGGTTGATTTTTCGATGAGAAACTTCATGCACGGAAACAGAATCAGCGTAACGGAAGAGCTGATTCCAGGGCCCACAATCAACGAAGCGTATTTAAAGACCAGGGGCTGGACGCTTGCCGTTCCGACTTGGTATTTTTATTTTAGAAAAGTAAACTTTCCGGCCGATCCGGATATTCACGGAACATGGGAATGGGCTGGCATTTATATCGGCGAGATGATGTAAACCGGCTACGTCGCTTCGCGCCGTTTTGCATAGGAAGACATCCACAGGCACGCTCCCGCGAGCTGGCAATCGCGCCTAATTGGAGCCTGCTCGTCATTGCTCTCGCGCTTCTCTTTGCGTCCTCCCTCTCTTTTTCGCAAGACCAAAAAGCCGGCGCGCCCCAAAACTCTTCGCAAGCCCAAGAAGCGCCGCAAGAATTCGCGCCCGAGGAATTTGTCTCCGAATGGGGCGGGAGCGGCTTTTACCGAAAGATAGACTTGCCCGGCGCCGAGCGGGACGAGGTCAAGCCGTACAGGGCCCGATGGACCACAAGCTGGGGCCGCGCGGAACTCAAGGCGATTTTGGAAAACGGCTCCCAATACCGGCATTACGTAAAGCGCCGGCTGGCGGAAGAAGGCCTTCCTTCCTGCATTGAATACATTCCAGTAATAGAGTCAAGCTACAAGCCCTTGGCGAGCCCGGCCAGCGGAAAGTCAATAGGCCTTTGGCAGTTCATGGAAAACAGCATTGAAAACTACCTGCGAAAGACAAAATGGATTGACGAGCGGCGCGACCCTTGGAAGTCCACCGACGCGGCGATAAAAAAGCTGAAGGCCAACCACAAGCAATTCGGCGACTGGCTTTTGGCCATCGCGGCCTACAACTGCGGCGCCGGCGCGGTGAAACGGGCGCTCAAAAAAACTTCCGAAAAAACTTTTTGGTCTCTGTCAAAAAACAAGCTGATTCCCGACCACGCCATCGCCTACGTTCCAAATTTAATAGCCGTAAGCGACCTGGCCGAAAACGCGGCCTACTACAACTTGGACTTGCCTAAAGCCTTTTACGAGCCGGAAAGCTATTCGCCGCTGGACGACTTTGACACGCTCGCCGTGAAGCAGGCGATTTCGATAAAGGCGCTGGCCAACGAGCTTAGAATAGACCCTCAAATTTTGGAGAGCCTCAACCCCGCGCTTTTATACGGAATCACGCCGCCCGACGAAGAGTACGAGCTTAGGCTTCCAAGCGGAAAGAGGACGGCGGCGGAAGACGCGATTTTTACTATTATGTTGAAAAGCGATTTTGCCGATAACTAAAAAGATGAAAAGGAATTTATTTTTTTGCAAAAAAATTCATGCCGCGATATTTTTGGGCGGCTTTCTTTGCTCCGCCAGTCTGACGGCCCAAGGCCGCGCCGCTGGAGCAGACGCTCCGCTGGCTTCAAAAAGCTCAATAAACTGGATAGACAAGACATTCACATCGAACATAACATTGGACGTTGACAAGGTTGGAATCCCCATGCCGAGCGGAAAAAATTCCGCGGTCAACACCGTGGCCTCGCGCCTTCCCAATTTGGTGAAGGATCCGCTCTTGACGATTTACGTGGATTCAAGCAACACTTTGGGCGACTACATTTTGGACAGAAAGCTTTCTCTCTCAAAAATCACGGACATAATCGAGTCCGGAAAAAAGACCTTGGGCTACTTTGACAACAAGACATCCCTGTTCAACATGGACCACAAGCTTTTGTTGAACCAAGTGGGAAGCCTCTTTGTAAGGCACCAATCGCCCTACACCAGGCAAAAATCGATAGAAAGCGTTTCGTCGCGCCCCTACACGGGAATCATCATTGACGCGCGCGGAAAGCTTCCCGTCCACGGAGAATTTGTCGAAGGCGTCGCAGAGCCCTGCCTTTTTCCGCGCGTCTGGAACGCCAACATGGAAATTGTTTACGAGCGCAACATGATGGAAAGCGCGGGCGTAAAGTCAAGAAGCGTTTGCGGCTACGACTGGCGCGACGACGAAAGCCGTTACAAGGACAGAATCGGCGACGACCCGATTCACATCACGGCGAAACAAATTTTCGGCCACAACAGGACGGACTTGGTAATCAGCAACGAGGACGCGCTCAGAATTTTCTCCGTTCCGGAAAACGCGGAGCTGTTGAAGCAAGGAAAAATCGTCCTGCTTTTAAACCAAGAAGTTTTGATTCACGACGTCGCGACGCCGCTAAAGGACGACTCATACTACACCGCCTACAAAACGGTAAAACAATATCCGCTCAAAAAGCCTGGAGCCGACGCGATTGACGACAGCCCGGACGGAATCCGCTTCACATACAACCTAAAATTCATCGCCGACAGTCCGGAGCTTTTGCCGGAGGAACTTCCGCGCATAAAGGAACTGGCGGAACTTTTGCGCGAGGCGCTCAGCGAAAACGCCTTCACAATTTTTGTCGCCGGACACACGGCGGACATCGGCCAGCCGGAAAACCAAATGCGCCTTTCCATCGACAGAACGCAGACAATCATAGACTTGTTGATTGGCCAAGGCTTGGACAAAAACCTTTTCACCTACAGAGGCTACGGCGAAAGCCAGCCGGTCGGCGACAACAGCACAAAAGAAGGCCGCGCGCAAAACCGCCGCGTTGAAATCACTTTGCGGCCGCGCGTCACTTACATTCAACGCAGCTGGTAAAAAAAAAAACGGAAAAACGGGTGGGTCCCCGCGCCTTCGCGTGTTTTTTTTCCACAACTAAAAGGGTTAGATGCGCGGGCTAGCCCATACTGGCGGGAAATTCCGGCGGGAGCGGGGCCTCAAAATGGAGGGGCTTTCCTGTAAGCGGGTGCGGCAAGTCCAAGGTCAGCGCGTGCAGGAAAATCCTCTCCGCCGGCCGGCCGCCGTACAATTCGTCGCCCAAAATCGGAAGGCCGCGATGGCTAAGATGGACGCGGATTTGGTGGGTGCGGCCGGTGAAAAGTTCCGCTTGGACAAAAAAGCGGCCGCCCGACTTTTCCAAAACCTTAAAGTCCGTCCGCGCGAATTTTCCGCCCTTTTCCTTAGGAACATTGCCCCACTTTGCGGCCTCGCTCTTTGGCGACACGCGGCCCAAATAATTTTGGACGGAAAAAAAGGCGCCGGCTTTTTGGCCTTGAACAAAATCTTTTGCAAGCCCAAGACTCGCAGCCGGTTGGCACACCGCAACGTAAATCTTTTTTGCCGCGCGCTCTTGGCTTGCAAGGCCTTCCTCAAGCCGCGACGAGTCAAAGGCATTGAAAAGAGCGGCGTTGGCGGCCCTTTGCTTGGAAAACAAAATCACGCCGCTAGTGTCGCGGTCAAGCCGGTGGACAATTCCGCAATAAGGCGGATTTTTGTCAAGGCCGGTTTTTTTATGCAAGTAGCGGATGACCGCCGCGCGCAAGTTGTCGCGGTCTTGGACAAACGTAGGCTCGGTCGGAAAACGCGGCGGCTTGTTGACTACGATTATCGCGTCGTCTTCGTATAAAACGCGCGAGCTGTCCAACTCAAATTTTATGTCGTCGTTTTGCTTTTCGTAAAAGAATTTTTCGCGGTCAAGCGACACTTTTATCCGCGCGTTTTTTCTTAACGCAAAGGCCGGGTTCTTGCAAACAAAAAAGCCGCCGCGTTGGTCTTGGGCTTGCGAGGCCTTTTTGCCGCCGCCTAACTTAAGGTCTTGCAAGCCCCTAATGTCGCCGCGCGCGTTTGTCGCGACCATGACGTTTCCGCTAAAAATCAAGCGGCGAATCTTTGAGTTGCTAAGCGCGGCTTTTTCGCGGGCGGCGTTTTGGTCTTGAACGAAGTCTCCGCAGGCCGCATTTTGGCCTTGCAAAAATTTTGGCAGCTCCCGCCGCAAAAATTCGTTTAGCGAAGATGAATCTGTCACCGTAAAAAAAAGAGCGTCGGCCATCACAAAAACTTATAGTCGGGCTGGCCGTTGGCCGCGAAGATTTTTATCCTGCAATCTTCCATGCAAACGTTGTCCGCGAACGAGGCTATGTCAAAGGCGGCGGGGCTCATCAAGTCGTCAGGATTGAAATTCAATTTAAGCTCGCATTCCTCGCCCTCTCCTTCCAAGCGGGAAAACGCTCCGTTCACTTTTACAAGGTCCGTCACCAAAGGAATCAAATGCTCCAGGCGCTTTTCGGAATACTTTTCTTCCAAAAAAATTATTTGCATTTTTTCGATTTCCTTGTGGCTGGCCGCAAGAGTCTTTTCGCGCTCGTCATATCCGCAATTGTTGCAGCGCTGCCATTCGGCAAAGTCTGAAAAGAATTTTGACGGAGCGATTTTTAAGGGCTTTAGGACTGAATTGAACCAAGGAACCGCCCGTCCGTTTGAATAGAACACGCTTATGGCAAAAGCGACGTCGCGCGCCCAAGCTATGTCTTGGCTTGAAAAAATCGCCGTGCTTTTGGCTTCCTTTTGGGCGGAATAAAGCTGCTCAAAGTCAATGTGGTTTGGATAAAGCGGAAGCGCGAAGTCCACGCGGTCGCGGAAGCCTTTTACCGAATCTCCTTCCGCGCGCGCCCAGTCCATCAAAAAGCCAAAGACAAGCCCTGAGTTGTTCAATAGCGCGGCCTTTTTTGAAAAGAGTTTTTTGTCAAGAAAATATTTTTTTCCAAGCTCGCCGCGCATAATCACGTCGACCGAGCAAAAAAGATTTTGCAAAAGGCCGATTATTTCCGAGTCAAGAATTTCAGCCTTCACTGGAATTGAATAGTAAACGTCGGGCGCAAGGCGCGCGGCCTTCCGCATGAATTCCGCCAACGCCTTTTTGTCCGAAGAAAAGCGCGCGTCATGCAGCGCAAATTCCGTTATGCCTTTTTTGGAAAACGAAGCCAGCTCCGAATCCAAGTTGGAAAGGTCAAAATTATATTCGCCCTGCTTCAAGCGGCGCCGCCTAGTTAAGCTGCAAAAGCTTTATGCCGCGCTTTTTGCAGTCGGCCAAAATTTCTTCCGACCAAATGCTCACCTGAGTTTCGCCGATGTGCGCCTTTTTAAGAAGGAACATGCAAAGGCGCGACTGGCCGATTCCGCCGCCCAAAGTTTGGACAAGCTGGCCCTTTAGCAATTTGGAATGGAACATCAATTTTTCGCGGTCCTCGCAGCCGCGCTCCTTTAGCTGGGCCTTAAGGGATTCGGGCGAAACGCGGATTCCCATCGAGCTAAGCTCGAAGGGCTGCTGCAAAAGTTCGTTCCAAACGATGATGTCGCCGTTCAAGCCCTTGTGGCCGTCGCCGGTCTCGGTAATCCAGTCGTCGTAGTCGGGCGCGCGGCCGTCGTGCGGCTTTCCGTCGTCAAGCGCGGCTCCGATTCCGGTGATGAAAATGGCGCCGTATTTTTTGGCGGCCTCGCGCTCGCGCTCTTTTGGCGCAAGGTTGGGGTACTCGCGCTGCAAGTCGTCGCTGAACAAAAATTTAATGTTCTCGGGCAGCGTGGGCTTTAGCTTTGGATAAAAGTCGTATACGTAAAATTCCGCGCGCTTGATGCAGCGGTAAACTTTCTTCACTATTTCATGCAAGTAGAAAACCGTGCGGTCAACGTCCTTTATCGCCATCTCCCAGTCCCACTGGTCAACGTAAAGGGAATGCAGCGCGTCCATGTCGTCATCGGGGCGGATCGCGTTCATGTCGGTGTAAATGCCAAAGCCCGGCTCAAGCCCAAGCTCGGTCACCTTAAGGCGCTTCCACTTGGCCAAAGACTGGACGATTTCAAGCTTTTGGTCGCCAAGCGTCTTTACCGGAAAGCGGACGGGCCGCTCCACGCCGTTAAGGTCGTCGTTGACTCCGGTTCCGCTTCGCACAAAAAGAGGCGCGGTGACTCGGGTCAAATTCAATTCAGTTGAAAGGGCTGTTTGAAAAAAGTTCTTCAAAAGAACAATCGCGTGTTCAGTTTCTTTTTCGCCAAGAATAGGCTTGTAATTTTTTGGGTATGCTTCCTTTGACATATTCGGTTTCCTTATTAACCGCAATTATTCTAGCGCTTATTGATTTTTTTCACAAGATGGCGGAATGAAAAAGTCCGCCCCGCGAACTTTTTTTTATCGACGGTAAACCGCCTCAAATTCCATGCAAACCAGCTTCATGTCCGGCGCGAAGTCAAAGCCCACAACGGCTCCCTCTTCCTCCAAATTTTCGCGCGTCCGCTCCCGCCATTCCTCCATGGAAGAGTCCTCGCCTTCGCGGGCGGCCATTTCCCAGGTCACTTGGTTAAATGGAAGAATTTTAACGCCGGTAATTTTTATCACGCACAAGGGCTCGCCGTCCGCGCCCCGGACAATGTAATGTTCGTCGGAAACAGGAAGCTCCTCGTTGTCAACCGCGAACGTGGCGTATGAAAAAAAGGCCGCCGTCTTTTTTCCGGCCAAAATGGAGGCCAAACGTTCCGCGCCCGCAAAGCCCTTCGCCTCAAAGCCAAAGTCGCCGGAATATTTGGCCTCGTCGCCAAGGCCTGATTCGTTCGCGTACTTTTCCCAAAATTCATTTTCCGTCATATCGCGGCCTCACTTTTTTGAAAAAATGGCGATTGCAAGTCCAAGGAACAAAAACAAAAGCGGAACGGCCTCAAACGCAAGGGCGACGGCTGAAACGCCAAAAACGGCGGGGCCAAAATCCGTCACGATTCCCAAGTCGCAAAGAATTTTATACACGGAGCGAGCGTAATGCGTGAGAGTGAAAGTCAAAAGGCATATGACGCTGGCGCTCCTTTTTTTCGCGCAAAGCGCGATCGCGGCAAAGGCGCAGAGGCCGCCAAGAATAAGGCGGACGCAATGCAAAAGGATTTCAGAATCCAACATCTATCTCCCCCATTTTTTTTAGGACGCCCTTGTCCGCTCCAAAGGGAACGATGGAATCCGCGTTGTAGTCCGGGTTTATCGCGACCCCCGCGTCAAGGCAGGCAAGGACAAAGTCGTCGTATTTTTCTTGCGGAACTTTGGGACGCAGCCAGCATGAACGGCGCTCAAAAAATTTTGCAAGAACTTTGTCGTAGATGAAAAAATCTTTTTCCTGCCTAACTTTAAGCGCGGCGATTAAGTCGTAAACCGAGCGCGCCGCCGCGGCGACCAAGGCCGGCGCAAAGGGCTCGGAAACAAGCCCAGCCGCGGCGCCGTCATCGTTGGGTCGGCCAAAACTGCCAGCCGCGCCGTTTGCCGCGCCGCGATTTTCGTCCTGGCAAAAATCGCTTGTGGCCAAAATCCAAAAATTGTTTGTCCACGGAAGCGGCGGCGCCACAATCACGTTCTTCACCGCCGAATAGTCGACGCCGCTAAAAGGCTTGTAAACGCTCGCGCTGTTCGCGTCCAACAAAAGGGCGGCTTCCATGGCGGCCCTTTTATGCGTGAACAAAAATATTTTTCGCTTGCCATTTAAAAGTTCCGAAAGCGCTTTTTGAAGGCGCGGCAAGTGGGCGGTCTCAAAGGAGCCTGTCAAGCCCTTGCTCAAAAGGTTTTTAAATACAGCGCAGGCCGGAGAGTCCCAGCCCAAAATCGCCCGGCCGCCTTCTTGGTTCAAGTCCGTAAGGCGGACGTTTTTTTGCGTGTACAAAAAGGGGCCGCGCGCCCTGGTGATTATTCCGTAGCGTTTTTTTATTTCTGAATAGTAGCGTTCAATTTTCATCTATTTGTTCCGCGTTCATTCCGCGCATTCCATTATAACGAAGGCGGCCTGGGTTGTAAACAAGCGCGACTTGTCCTGGCCGGGCCGGTCGGGCAGCGCGGCGGCCTCGCGCCTGAAGGAGCCGAAGCGGTCTTCGCAAGCGGTGCAGTTTTTTGCCGCCACGATGTTTTCTTCCAAAACGCCCGCGGACAGCAAGACGTTTATGTTGGCGCGCAAAAGGGAAAGCCTATAGAGGCCGCCGCCGTTTTGGGCCTGAACAAGATTTTGTTCATGGCCAAAAAGTCCCGGGCCGCCCGCGTCTTGGGCTTGCGAAGCCTCTCCTTCTTGCGAAGCCTCTTGGACGCAGTCGCTTCCAAAATTATCCGCAAAGTATTTGGCGCGTTCCTTGTCGACCAAGTAGCAGCAGTCGTGGATGTGCGGACCAATGGCGGCCAAAATGTCGCGCGGATTCGAGCCGTAATTTTTTTTCATCAACGCGACAAGTTCCGCCGCGATTCCGGTTCCCTTCCAGCCTGAATGGGCCGCGCCAAAGGCTCCGGTTCCCGCGTCGTAAAAATAAAGGGGAACGCAGTCGGCCGCCGTCACGACGGGAACGAGCGATGGGTTTTGCGTGACGATTCCGTCGCCTTGTTTGTTGAACGTGTCGCCAGCCGAGCGGACGTCGTAAACTATTTTTGAGTGAATCAACTCAAGCGGAACGGCTTGCTTTTGGCCTTTCCCCGCCGGGCCGCCAAAGAGAGCGCAAAGCTCGGCAAGGAATTGGTCGCGGTTGGGATTTGTTTCGTTCCACTTAAAGCGCATGGAGCCGGCGGCCTTCATCGTCATGCCCCAAAGGGGCCGCGCGATTTTTTGACTTGCGGAGACTTTTGGAGCGCGGCCTTCAAAGGGTGCGCCGTCTTTGTAAAAGGGAAAAAGCCGACAGCGCGGCCCTTCTTGGGCTTTCAGGCAATTTTCGGAGCTAGCGTCTTGGTCGCTAACAAAGTCCACGAAATTCATTTTGCGCCGTTGTTTGGAATGTCGATTTGCTCAAGCTCTTTAAGGACATCGAGCGCGGCGGCGAAAACTTTTTGGCTTTGCATAAGGCTGGCCCTAAAGTTTGCGTTTTGCCCGCCCTGGATTGACGCGAGGTTTTGGATTCCGTCGTAGCGGGTGTCCTTTTTTTCGGCGAAGATTCCGTTAAGAATGTTAAGGACAGAACGCGCGCAGCCGCAAAATGAATTTTTCATCGACTTGACGATGGCTTCTTTTTCTATCACAAGCGTGTCGATTTTTGACTGCGCGGCCAGGCTGCGCAAATGCTCGCTCGCAAGCTTTTCAAAGACCAAGCCGGTCTGTCCCTTGTCGGAAACGTCCTCCTCAAAGTCATACATTCTGGAAGAAATCTGCGAAAGGTCGTTCAGCGTGTTGGCAAACTCAGCGCGATTTTCCTTGTTGACAAATTGGCCTTCAAGCAAAAGGGTTTTCAACGGCGCGACAACTTCGTTCTGCTTTTTTGAAACGAACCAAAGCAAGAAGCCCGCCGTGTTCTCAAAATGGAATTCAACTCCTCCCCAAATATGCGCCCAAGGACGCGACGGCAAAAGAGGAACTTTGTCAATGCCAAAATTTTCGTTTAGGCGCTTGTTCAAGCCGGCGCGGCGCTTTTCCTTTAGCCACCTGTTCCACTGCTCGTCAAAAAGCTTTTTCCACTGTTCCTTGTATCTTGCGAACCAATCTTCCGCGCCCGTGAATTGGTCGGGCTGCCATTGAATGTTGTTGTAGACGACCTTGTTCAAGTAACGCAAGGGAACGCTGTTTATGAACATATGGATTATCGTCATGTAGGAAGTGGCCTTGTCCATAAACTCCCTGGCGCGGGAATCTTCGTCCTTGGCCTCGCTTGAGTTGGGCACCATCTTCTTTGCCGAGAACAAAAAGATTGACTCCACCGCTTCCGTGGGAAGGCTGTTTCCGTTGCACAAAATTTTCGCGAAGGCGTTCAGCTCTCCCGTGACGTTCTCAAAGCGGGCCACTTGCGAATCCGTCAAGCCGCTTGAAAAGGCTCCGATAAAGCGCTCAAAAGGCAGCTTTGTAAATTGACAGAGCCAATCGACGGAAATCGCGCACTGGTACATGTAGCCTCTTCGGTGGGAAGGAATTTCTTTTATGATTTCGTCCATCTTTCTTAGGAACGAGGCTCGCAGTTCGCCGGTCACTTCCCTGTCAAGGGGAAGGCTCATCGGGTCAACTTCGGAATTCATTCTTTGCGTCACTTCGGGAACGACAAAGGAACCCAGAAAAACATAGAAGGCGCCGATGTTTTCGTAAATCGCGTCGATGTAGGGCTTAAAAAAATCGGCGGCTTTTTTTAGCTCCAAAAGCTTTTCGTAAAAAATGCTCAAGAGGAGCGCGCCCCGATAGTCAACCAGGCCCGGATACTCCCTGTTGATTTTTCTGAAAAGCGACATAACTTTGTCGTCGTTGTAAAGCTGCTCCGCAGAGCTTGAAGTCAACAAGGAACGGAGCCAAAGGATGAAGCGGTAAAAAATTGACTCCTGCTTCAAGTTTTCCTCAAGGACGATTTCGTCCGCGTTCATCGAAGGGTCTTTGACCGACTCAAGGGAACGATTGTCGGGGTCGCCTTCCAAGGGCCGCATTTTTTCAAGCAAGGCCTTGCGCTCGTCTTCGCTTATAAGAGAAACAAGTCTTTCAAATGTCGTGGGGTCTTTTTCCGCCATATAAAATTCCAATTCTTTTTAGTTTAACCGAAAGAAAAGATTTCCTTAAAGCCGGTCATTTCAAAAACTTCCATAATGGAAGGCGAAACATTTAAAATTTTCAAACCGCCTTTTTTTGTCATATTTTTTTGCAAGACAAGAAGAACACGAAATCCAGCGGACGAAACATATCCAACCTTTGCAAAATCCAAAACAACAAAATTATGGCTCAAGGCCTTTTCGACAATCGCATTCTCAAAATCTGGGGCGGTAGCGGAGTCAATTTTTCCTTCGACAAAGAATGTGATGGAATCGCCGTTTTCGTTTGAAGTCACTGTCATAGACTCATTATCGCGCTTTTTTCTATTTTTTTCTAGACCTTCTCATAACTATCCGGCCATGCGCGAAAAAAAAGTTTTAGGCCATGCTCTTTCGCAAACTGAACGCTCTGAGAGGTTGGAACGGATTTTGTAATCAAAACGCCCACTCCGGCGCGAACAACCTTTTCAACCATATCCAACGGAACGCGTCCTGACGTAAAAATTGAGGCTTGACTTGCGGGGATGTCGTTCAAAAGCATCCAGCCAAGAACCTTGTCCATAGCGGTGTGACGGCCGATGTCTTCCGCCTCAAAAACCGCCTCGCCGTTTCGAGCTAAAATACAACGGTGGGTTCCGGAAGTTTTCCTGTGCAAATCACCGTCTTCCGCAAATTTTTTTGCCAACGCAAAAATCCATTTCTCCTCAAAGCCGCTTTTAGCTATTTTTTTTAACGGAATTCTTTCATCGTCCATTTCTAAAAATTTATTCTTTGGACAGCATGACTCTTGCTTTTGCAGGCTAGAAAAACAGTCCACTTCTTTTGAAAGAACGACAGAGGCGGCAATTTTTTGCGGACAAATCTCAATCGAAACGATTTGGTCTTTTTTTTCGATTACGCCAAAAGAAAGCAGACATCCTGCGACCAAGTCAACCAAATTTTCGTCAGAACAAACAATGGAAGCCCAAGGATTTCCATTCACTTTTATCAAGAGCCTTCGCTCGTTTAAAAAAAACGCAGTCCTTTCCTCAACCCTTCCGTCTAAAAAAACTCTGCTGATTTTTTTTGGCAAAAAGCTCATTCAACAATCTCCCCGCGCAAAAGACAAATCGCATGCTCTAAAACAGGAAGCAAATATTGGACGCATTCTCTTGCCGCTTTAGGGCTTCCCGGCAAATTCACTATCAATGTATTTCCTCGAATAACGCTCGCGCCTCGCGAAAGCATGGCATTTTTTGTAATCGTCATGCTGTAAGCCCTTAAGGCCTCCGCGATTCCAGGAGCGTTTTTTGTTGAGGCGCGAAGAGTCGCTTCTGGAGTCACATCGCGAGGAGAGAATCCAGTTCCTCCTGACGTAAATATTACATCCGGCCTTTGAATGTCCGCCAAACTGCAAAGCGTCTTATACAAAGCCTCTTGATCGTCTGGAAGAAGAGAGCGTTGGCAAACAAGAAAGCCGGAGTCGGACAAAATTTCTTTTAAAATAGGCCCGCTTTTATCCTCGCGCTCGCCTTTAAAAGAACGGTCGCTAGAAACGATTATCGCCGCGGAAAAACGTCTTTCGCGCAAAAGCTCAAGCCGATCGCCGGAAGCGACTACCCCACCGTGAACAACTCTGGCAAAAACACCTTCCGTGGGCATAAGACATTTTCCGCTTATTTTTGAAATATCGCAAGCGGAATGACATTTTTTTCCAATTTGCGTTATTTCCAGCTCAACATCGTTGCATTTAAAACGAGAGCCGACTGGGAACGCCTTAAAGTCAAAGCCTTGCGCAAGGAGGTTTTCGCCAAACGCGCCGGGAAAAATTTTGTCTTTCAATCCTGACGTTTTTTTAAACTTTTCAACTTCATCCCATGACAAAAGGCTCACCTGCCTCTCGCTTCCGGCATGAGCGTCGTTTTCCAAACCAAAATCCTCCAACAATCTGCAAGAGACTATATCTTTTTTTACAGTTCCTTTTTTTTCGCTTATGCAAACGGCGCGAATCGTTCCTGTCATTTCAGCCCCCAATTTGTGACATGTCTCCCAAAAGGCCGTTTGATTGACAAGCAAACGAGCGCGCTTTAGGTTTTCTTTTTAGAGCCGCGAAAATTTTTTCACTCAAGCAATTTTCGATTGTATCAGCGTTTTGATTGGAGCGCAATATATTTTTTGTGTCAATAAAATCGTTAGAGCAAAGACAGAGTTTTATACGGC
This sequence comes from uncultured Treponema sp., assembly GCA_946411505.1. Lineage (GTDB taxonomy): Bacteria > Spirochaetota > Spirochaetia > Treponematales > Treponemataceae > Treponema_D. The sequence goes on from CAMKEG010000001.1 coordinate 807,852, forward strand.
CGTCAGAAAGCAGTCTAAGCCTGTCGCATTCATCGCAAAACGGCTTGCTAACCGGAGAAATAAAGCCCACCCTGCCTTTAAAACCGTCAAAATAAAAAAGACGGGCAGTTTCGCCCAAATTTTTTCTTGACGCGTTCGCCTTTCCAAAACGTTCCTCCAAAGACCTTAGGACACAATCAGAAGAAAGCCCCTTCATTCCAAAGGCGCCGCCAATCGGCATGAGTTCGATAAAACGAATGTCGACAGCGTTGTCCTTTGCCAAGAAAGCCAAATCAAAAATCTCGTCCTCATTCCAACTGCCAAGAACGCAATTTACCTTTGTCTTAAAGCCCAACAAAAGCGACGTTTCAACGCTTTTTAAAACAGCGGCCAGACCGTCAAATCCTGTAAGCGACAAAAACTTTTCTTCGCTCAATGTGTCAAGACTTATGTTCACCCTAGAAAGACCGGCTTTTTTTAGGCCTGCCGCCATGTCGGCAAAAAGGATTCCGTTTGTCGTAAGGCAAAGTTCATCCACGCCAGGAACAGAACGCAAGTTTCTGACTAAAGATTGAAGGTCACGGCGCAAAAGCGGCTCTCCGCCGGTAAGCCGAATTTTTTTAACGCCCATTTTTGCCATAACGCGGACAAGGAATTCAATTTCCTCAAAGCTAAGAATTTCATCGCGAGGCAAAGCCAGGGGGCATTGTTTGGAAACGCAGTATTTGCAACGCAAGTTGCATTTGTCAGTCACCGAAACACGAAGGTATCTTATTGAACGTCCAAAAGCGTCGCGCAAGAATTGATTCAATTTTTCAACTTCCTTCCTTATTTAAAAACATAAGCCGCCTTGCGTCGATTTTAACAAAAAGCTTCTTTTGTTCAAGAGAGGGCTCTATTTTTTTCCAAACTTCTTTTTGGACTTCCCAACAAAGAAGCGACTTAGAGTCGCCCAAAAAGCCGTCATGCCTAAAATAAATGACATAAGAAAAAGCGTCCTCTATCACGCGCTCAATCTTGCACAGAAAGACATTTTGCCCTCCTTTTTCGCCCGTCTCAAAAAAATGAGCCCTAAAGCCGGCAAAACCCTTTCGCTCGTTTTTTGGAACAACACTCGAAAAACTCAACTCCATACCCCAATCAAGCGCCGTCGCGCTTTGGCCGCCGTTCCATTCAAGTCTGGTAATGTTCTTGCAACCGCCAAGAATTGCGCGAGACAAAGTTCGTGGACGCTCAAAAAAATCGAGCTTGTCCATGGGCTCATAAAGAGTTCCGCTTTCCATCACCGAAATTTTTTTTGAAAGCCTAAAGGCTTCGTTTCTGTCGTGGGTCACTAAAATAGAAGGCCTTTTTTTTTCTTCAAGCAAATCTAAAATCATTCGTTCAAGCTCCGACTTTCTATTTGAGTCAAGAGCGGAAAAAGGCTCGTCAAACAACAAGGCGTCAGGTTCAGAAGCCAACAGCCTAGCCAAAGCCACCCGCTGTTTTTCTCCGCCAGAAAGCATGTGGGGATATAAATTTTCTTTTCCCGCAAGCCCAAAGTTTTTTAAACAATGCGCGGCAAAGTCTTTGTCGCGCGCCGCGCAAACAGCATTTTGAAAGACAGTCATATTAGGAAAAAGGGCGCAGCTTTGAAACAAATATCCAACGCTCCTCTTTTGCGGCGCGAGGTCTATACGCGTTTCCGAATCAAAAAGAACTCGTCCGTTTAAGATTATTTTTCCATTGTCAGGCTTTTCTATTCCAGCCAAGCATTTCAACAGAAGGCTTTTTCCAGCGCCAGACGCGCCCAAAACAGAAAGGGTTTCATCGCCTGTTTCAAATTTTGCGTTGAGGAAAAAATTTCCAACACGCTTTTGAACTTGCGCAAAAAGGCTCATAAATTTTCGCTCCTTTTTGAGGCTCGTTCTGTCACAATGTTTATAAAAAACAATGTAACGATTGAAAAAGCGAATATTATCAAGACCCACCTAAACGCAAGCGCCTTGTCTCCTCCCTGCATCGCCGTATAGACGGCCACAGACATAGTTTGGGTCTTTTTTGGAATGTTTCCAGCGACCATTATAGTCGCGCCAAATTCCCCCAACGAGCGCGCGAACGAAAGAACAGTGGCGGCCGCAATTCCATGGCGAGAAAGGGGAATCATTATTTTGAAAAATATATAAAATTCGCGCAAGCCCAAAGTTCTAGCCGCGTTGATTATTTCAGAATCGATTTGCGAGAACGCGCCTCTTGTAGTCCGATACATCACTGGAAAAGAAACCGCGGCAGCCGCCAAAGCTCCGCCTTGCCATGTGAACAAAATATTTTTTCCAAAACGAGCAAGGACAGAACCGGCAATTCCGTTCCGTCCAAAAAAAGCCAACAAAAAAAATCCAACGACTGTCGGAGGAAGTACAAGCGGAAGAGAAAGAAATGCGTCAACAAAAAACTTTGCCCGGCCAGCGCGACCCACCAACCATGCGGCAAAAAGGCCTAAAAAAAATGTTATGGCCGTTGACATAAGAGCCACCTTGCACGAAATGAACAGAGGCGAAAAATCCATCAATTATATTCCTTTTCTAATGGAACAAAACACGCGTCTCTAAAAATGGTGTCCGACTCGTCCGAATAAAGAAAATCAACAAAAGATTTAGCGACGCCTTTATTTTTGCATGATTTGACAATTCCAACAGGATAAATCACAGGAGGACAGGAGCCCTCTGGAGAACTTGCGGCGACAGAAACTTTTTCGCTAAAAGCCGCGTCGCTTGCGTAAACAATTCCAGCGTCACAAACGCCTTCCTCAACCCAAACTAGAGCGGTCCTAACATCACTTGCATAATTTGCCTTAGCCTGAACCGTCTCCCAAATTCCTAACGACTCGCAAACAGTCTTTGCGTATTGCCCCGCAGGAACGCTTTTTATTTCGCCAACCGCAACCAACTTCACTTCCGGCAAGGCAAGATCGTAAAATGACGACACGGCGGCGCCTCCTTTGTCGGAAACGGCTTTATCCTTATCGTTTTTTGGAACAATCAAAACAAGACGGTTTTTGAGCAAATCATAGACAGAGTCTTTGTCAACAAGATCTTTTTCTAAAAGCGCGTTCATTTGTTTTTTTGCGGCGGAAATAAAAACATCGCACGGCGCGCCCTCCTCAATTTGCGCTTGAAGAGCGCCAGACCCGCCAAAAGAAAAAAGAACATTCACATTAGGATTTCGCTTCTCATAAGCGGTTTTTATGCGGCCACAAACATCCGTCAAAGATGCGGCCGCCAAAACCGTTATTTCCGTCTTATCTGAATTCTTTTTGCCGCAAGACGACAAAAAAAATTCAGATAAAAAACATGCGACAAAAATCAAGCTAAAAACAAATGCCGTTTTTTTCATTTTCCACTCCTTTTATACAAACCTGACTTTCCGCCAAATTTTTCCTCCAGACGGATTTCGCCTATTTCCATTTCTTTATCTAACGCCTTGCACATGTCATAAATAGTTAGAAGAGCGACGCTTGTTCCTGTCAACGCCTCCATTTCGGCTCCAGTGTTTCCAACAAGCTTGACAGAACACTCGCACAAAATCTTTTTTTTGTCTGAAAGCGCCTTAAAATCAATCGTGACATTTGAAAGCGAAAGAGGATGGCATAAAGGAATCAAATCCGAAGTTCGTTTCGCGGCCATTATGCCGGCTATTCTGGCCGCGGCAAAAACATCCCCCTTAGGAACCTTGTCCTCCCTGAGCACGTCCAAAACTTTTTGGCTTACCTTAATGCTTCCGCTTGCGCAAGCGCCTCTTGCGCTTTGAGGCTTTTCGCTTACATCAACCATGCAAGCCCTTCCTTTTTCATCTATGTGAGTGAACTCATTCATATCCGCCTCCTTATCGCAAGCCGCGCGCGACCGAGCCAAATCCACAATTAGGATAACGACACTCCTTGCAGCCATGGCAAAGGCCGCCTTCGCCAAACGAGCTCAAATCCTTTGCGGAAAGGCGCTCTCCGCAAAGAAGGCGCGGCAAACACAAATCAAAAATTGTTCTTGCCGCATACATGACGCACCCAGGAAGACCTAAAACTGGAATCATTTTTTTTCCGCGCCTCAAATACGAAAGCAAAAACATGGCGCCTGGCAAAACTGGAGCGCCGTACGAAACAATCTTTGCGCCGCACGCTTTTATGGCGGCGGGAGTTCTGTCGTCAGGATCAACGCTCATTCCGCCCGTACATAAAATCAAGTCGGCGCCGGCGTCAGCGAACGATAGAATTTCTTTTTTAATCTCTTCCAAATCGTCGCCAGGAAAAACCTGTCCGATGACATTCACTTCATATTCCATAAGTTTTGATTTTAATGTCGCCCCAAAAGCGTCTTTTATCAAACCTTTTTTTATTTCACTCCCCGTCGTCACAATGGCGGCATTTTTATGAACAAATGGAATTATTTTCAAAAGCGGCTCTCTTCCAACAATTCGAACGGCGCGGCGCATTTTTTTTTCCTCTATCACAAGAGGAATTATTCGCGTTCCTGCAATTTTGTCGCCAACATTTACCGGAAGGTTTCCATGAATCGTCGCGACCATCATCTGTCCAATATTGTTTAACTTGAAGAGGGCCTTTGAATTTATTTTTAAGACCCCTTTTTTTTCCGCAAAAATTTCTATTTTTCCTTCGCTAGGCTCCGAAGCCCTCATGTCGCTTGAATCTTTCATGCATATGTCGCAAAGAATTTTGGCCGCGTCATTTTCGTGCAGAAAGCCTTTTTTATTTTCCCAAACATAAAGATTCTCTTTTCCTATGGAAAGCAAGACAGGAATGTCTTTTTCTTGAACAATATGGCCTTTTTTAAAAACCGGCCCTTTTTTTTGCCCAGGAATGATTTGGGTCATGTCATGGCAAAGAACGCAACCAACAGCGTCTTTTGTCTTTACAAGCTTCAAAACGCCCCTCCTTTAAAAAAATCTTCAACGCAGGAAAAAATCCGTTCAAAGTCGTCCGTGTTAAAACTTGGAATGCCGTCTTCTGAAAAAAAATTGAAATCAGAAGCCCTGCAAATTAGATTTTTTTTACAAAAAGATTTTTCGCAAATTCCCTTTCGCAAGAGCTCTACTTTAGGAAAATCCGAATTCTTCAATCCTTCTATCACAACATAATCAAGACTAGAATTAAGGGCCAGCGCATTTTTTATCAAATCGTCAGGACAAACCTTGCGGGCCTTTGAACAAAACATAAAGCGCCCTTCAGAAAAGACGGCGGAACTTTCAGAGCCCGCTTTAGAAAACAAAAATGTGTCTGTTCCTTCCGCGTCAGAAAAACAATCATGGCCGTCATGTTTTATAGCGGCGCATTTATAACCGCGTTTTTTAGCCTCTAACAACAAAGCCAAAACCATTCGCGTTTTTCCGCTATTCTTTAGCCCGCTGACGCAAAAAACAAAAGGCTTTTTTGCCGCCTCCAAGTCCTTTGGAAAATTTATATTAGAAAAAATCTTTTTGTCAAAAAAACATTTTTCAATTGGAATAAATTTCGTAGGCGCAAGCTCAAAAAGCCTTGTGATTTTCCGCTCGCCGTTTTTCAGCAGCCCCTCAACCGCTGGAAGAGCGTTTTTGTTATAAATCGCGCAAAGGGGCTCCGGCCTGTCGTCCATAGTCGGAACATAGCAATCATAATCTGAGCAAAGAAAGAGAGCTAAAAAATCAACGAAGGATTTTTTGACAAAAGGCATGTCGCAGGCGCAAACAAAAAGCGTCTCGCTTTTACTTTTTAAAAGCGCTCTCCGCAGCCCTTCCAAAGGGCCTCTTTCATGAGTCTCGTCAAATATAAATCTTGTTTTATCGGACAAATTCAACTCTTCGCAAAGAGGAAAAAGCGTTTCACTGTATAGTTCGCTCCGCCCTTTATCTTTTGCGCAAAACAATATTTCGTCAAAACTTGAGAATTCCACAAGAAAGCGCTCTAAAAAAGTTTTTCCGCCTAAAAGAAGAAGCGCTTTGTCTTTTTTCATTCGAGAACTTTCGCCGCCACAAAGAATGGCGACAGAAATTTTTTTAGCGGCGTCGTTTTTCACCATAATTACGCCCCCGCCATGACAACTTGAACTTTGTCGCCAGGAACAATCGCTTTTTTTGCCGGAATGTCGATGTAGCAATTGCAGTCAACCAAATTTCCTATAATTGAAGAGGCATGATTTTTAGAAGGCAGAAAAACTTTTCCATTCTCCATGCGAGCGCGCAAAAGCCGTCGGCGGACGCTTGTTTTATCATAATCGCTTTGCAAAATTGCGCAAGTCTTTTTTAACTCAAAAGAATCCGAGCGCATAAGGCTCGCAGCCGCATGATAGAAATAAAGGTCAAAATTTACAAAGGCCGCAAAAGGATTTCCTGAAAGGCTTAAAACAAATTTATTGTCCAACAAAGTTCCGCGCGTCGGCGTTCCTGGCTGAACGTTCACATTGCAAAAAAGCGTTTTGGCTCCAAGAGACTCCAAGACCTGCGGAAGAAAGTCTTTTTTTCCGACAGAAACTCCCCCCGTAGTGATTACAATGTCCGAATCGCGGACGGCGCCTTTTATTTCCTCAGTTATTCGCATCTTGTCATCGACTATGATTTTTTCACGAACAACAAGAAAGCCCATTTGCGTCACGGAACAAGAAAAAGCGCTTCCGAGGCTTGAGTAGACTTTTCCTTTTTCTAACGAACGCCCTGGCTCTTGCAACTCGCTTCCAACGCATAGAATGGAAACTCTAGCGGGCCTTTTAACCTTCACAGACGCAAAGCCGGCGCCAGAAAGCAAGGCCAGTTCCGCGCGGCCAAGGCGCTTTCCAGCAGGCAACAGCCGTTCGTTTTTTTTAACATCTTCTCCAAGAACGCAACAATTTTTAAAAGGCTCGCCGCCTTTATAAATCAAAACTTTTTTTTCGCCGTAGTCAGAGTCCTCTTGCATTACAACGGTGTCATAGCCTGACGGAAGCGGCGAGCCTGTCATAACTCGGACGGCAGTTTTTTTTGCATAAGGAATTTCTTTCCACTCGCCGGCATAAAGTTCTTCCAGCACATCAAGTTCAACGGGATTTTCCTTGCTCGCTCCATCGACATCAAAAGAACTAACAGCGTATCCATCCATCGCGGACTTAGAAAAAGGCGGAATATTTATTGGCGAAAAAACATCCTCAAAAAGAATCTTTCCGTATGAATCCTTCAAAGCCGTCTCTTCAAATTCCAAAATTGGAGAGAGGCTTTGTTTGACAAGAGCCTGCGCCTCTTCAATTTCCATTGCAAATTTTCTCCAAGCGAACAGCGCAAACCTTGTACTCAGGAATCCTTGCAAAATCGTCAAGGGCGGCGTTTGTCAAAACATTTACAGGCGAGTCTGGAAAATGAAACGGCATCCATGTTTCGCCTTCCGAAACTTTTTTTCCAACTCGCGCCGTAGCCGTAATGGAGCCGCGCCTGCTTTTTACGCTGATTCGTTCGCCGTCTTTAAATCCAAGTTTTTGAGCGTCTTTATAGTTCACCTCGATAAAGCCTTCGTCCAAAATTTCGTTCAATCCAGACGAGCGGCTTGTCATAGCCGCGGCGTTATATTGGTAAAGGACTCTTCCTGTAGTAAGAAACAAAGGATACTCTTCGTCAGGAAGTTCGGCGCTCGCCTTGTAAGAAGCGGGATACAAAAGAGCCTTTCCGCGCGCAGGCTTTCCGACATGCATAATTGGAGTTCCTAGACTTTCCTTGTCTTTGCAAGGCCACTGCAAGCTTTGACCTGAATCAAGGCGCTCGTAAGAAATGCCAGCCATGCTAGGCGTGAGCGACGCGATCTCGTCCATAATTTGAGAAGCCGTCAAACGCGGCTGCTGGTAGCCCATGGCGTTCATCAAATCAATAATAATGTCAATGTCGGATCGCATTTGACCTTCCACAGCAACAGCCTTTCTAATGCGTTGGACGCGCCGTTCGGTGTTTGTAAAAGTTCCTTCCTTTTCCGCGTAGCTTAACGCAGGAAGAATCACATCGGCGTAGCGCGCGGTTTTTGTCATAAATAAATCTTGGACGACAAAAAAATCAAGGCTTTCCAAGGCTTTTATTACATGCGCCCTGTCAGGATCGGAAACCACAGGATCTTCTCCGCAAATGTAAAGGCCCTTTATTTTTCCGTCTATCGCGGCAGGAAGAACATCGGTAGCCATCAAACCGGGCTTGGGATTGAGCGGAACGCCCCAAGCCTTCTCAAATTTTTTTCGAACATTCTCGTCGGAAACCTTTTGATATCCGGGATAGTCGGTTGGCAAGGCTCCCATGTCGCAGGCGCCTTGCACATTGTTTTGTCCGCGAAGGGGATTTACGCCGCAGCCTTCCTTTCCAAGCTTTCCGCAAAGGAGCGCCATATTTGACATGCACATAACCCCTTCAGTTCCGCTTGAATGTTCCGTAACGCCAAGGCAATAAATGATGGGCGCCTTCTTGGCCGTGGCATACATTCTAGCCGCCTCGCGCAACTTGTCAGGATCAACATGGCAAATCTCCGCGACTTTTTGAGGAGTATAGTCCGCCACAAGTTTTTTTAAATCCTCGTAGCCTTCGGTAAATTCGTCGATGAATTTTTTGTCAACAAGGTTTTCTTCTATCATCACATTCATCATTCCGTTGGCAAAAGCGACATTAGTTCCCGGACGCAACTTTAGATGAATGTCAGCCTTTTTTGCAAGCCCTATGTCGCGGGGATCTACAACAATAAGGCGCGTTCCTTTTTCAACTGCCTGCCGTATTTGCATTCCAACCACAGGATGCGCCTCTTCAGGATTGGAGCCCACAAGCATTATGCAATCAACGTCGTGAGTGATGTCGTAAATGGGATTTGTCATGGCGCCGCTTCCCAGAGTCTTTGCGAGCCCCGCGACAGTCGCGGAATGGCATACGCGAGCGCAGTTGTCAGTGTTGTTTGTTCCAAAACAAACACGCGCCATTTTTTGAACCATATAAATGTCTTCATTGGCGCTGCGAGAACACGCAAAGGCCGCAAGCGAGTCAGGACCGTATTTTTCTTTGAGTTCCATAAATTTTTTTGCCGTGTATGAAATGGCCGTTTCCCAAGAGACTTCCTCAAACTCGCCGGTTTTCTTATTCTTTATGAGAGGCTTTTTTATTCTATCCTCCGAAAAAATAAAGTCAAAGCTTCCAGACCGTCCCTTTACGCATAAAAGCCCATGGTTTGAAGGGCCGTCAGCGGCCTCAACATTTACAATGCGATTCTCTTTTACCACAAGATAGAACTGACAGCCTGTGGCGCAGTGAGGACATGTGGTCAAAACTTTTTTGACTTCCCACTCGCGGTAATTTTTTTTCCGCTTTAAAGAAAGCGCCCCTGTCGGACAGGAAGCCGCGCAATTGCCGCACGACTCGCAAGCAGAATTTTTCCAGTCATTTCCAAACGGAGCCTCCACCAAATGAAACACGCCGTTACGCCCGCTTTTCAGCGTGTGGTTTCCCGCGGAGGACGCGCAGGCGTTTATGCAACGTTGACAATGAACGCACTTTGAAGGGTCATAAAAAATGTATGGATGCGAGTCCAAAACAGGAAACTTGTCAAAAAGTTTTGTCCGTGAGCCGTGATATTCGGAATTTTGAACGCCAAACTTATTGCACAAAAATTGCAGGCGGCAGGCTCCGTTTTCCGCGCAGTTCATGCAGTCCACTACATGGTTTGAAAGGATAAGCTTTAGCGTTTCCCTTCTGTAAGAATCAAGCTTTTCGGAGTCAGTCACAACGACATCGCCCTGCTTAACTTGCGTTTTGCAGGCGGCGACAAAATGATCAAGGCCCTGAATTTCAACAACACACAGGCGGCAGGAACCTATTTGACTCACATCTTTCAAATAACAAAGAGTGGGAATGTCGATTCCGTTTTGCCGCGCCGCCTCAAGAATAGTAGTTCCTTCCGAAACTGAAATTTCCTTTTCGTTTATCTTTAAAGAAATCATTCTCCCCATCCTCCAGGCATTGAACCGCAGCCAAAATGGTCGCACCTTAAACAGCGCGACGATTCCCTAAAGCCCTCTTCTTCTGTCATAGGAACTTCGACATGCTCAAAGTCTTGGACCCGATCAAAAGGATCGCGCTCTTCTATCACGGCGCGGCCTGTAGGAACGCAAACATTAGGAAGCGCCCCTGGAACTTTTATCGAGCATTCAACCTTATGGCTGTAACCCAAATATTCGTCAATGTTATAAGCTGCCACTTGTCCGGCCGCTATCGCGTTGATGGCGGTAGAAGGGCCGGTGACGCAATCTCCGCCAGAAAAAATTCCTTCCGCGCCGTTCACTTGGCAAGCCTCGTCAGCGACAATCCTTCCGCGTTCCACAGGAATGCCGTCCGCCTCAAAAACCTCAGTGTCGCTTCTTTGACCAACGCCTAAAATCAAAAGGTCGCACTTAAAACGATAAGGATAAGAGCTGGAATGTTCTGTGGTCATAAGGCCGTTCTTGTCGTAAGGGCCCAAAATTTGCGGTTGAAGCCACACCGCGACGGCAAGGCCTGTTTCTTTGTCAGCCTCGATGTTTAAAAAGCTGAGCAGCGTCCTAAAACGCACACCCTCTTGCATCGCGCTTCTAATCTCGCTGGAAAGCGCCGTCATATCGTCTCTCTTTCTTGTAAAAACATGAATCGTTTGGGCGTTCAATCTGGCGGCCGTTCTAGCCGCGTCCATCGCCACATTTCCTCCGCCAATCAAGACAACCCGCTTTCCCGTCAAATCGATTTTTTCGCCCTTGGCAACTCTTTGCAAAAAATCCGCGGCAGGAACAACATTGCTGCAATCCGCGTTTTCAATTGGCATCCTGTTTCCGATTTGCGCTCCGATTCCTAAATAAAGCGCGTCGTAATTTTTCTTTAAATCTTCAAGTTGAACGTCACGGCCCACTTTTGTTCCAACTTTTATCTCGATGTCGCCCGCCTTCAGCAAGCTTTGAATGTCGTCGTCCAATTTTTCCTTTGGAAGGCGGTATGCCGGAATTCCGTATCGAAGCATGCCGCCCAACTTTTCGCGCTCGTCAAACACAACGGCCTTGTGCCCCATCAGCGCCAAAAAATAAGCGCATGTCAAGCCAGAAGGGCCGCCGCCCACAATCGCAATCTTTTTTCCTGTCTTTACGTTCGCTTTAGGAAGGGCCACGTCGCGAGCGCTCATCTGATCAACCGCGAATTTTTTTAACCCTCGAATATTTATCGCCTCGTCGATTATCGAACGGCGGCATCTGCTCTCGCAAGGATGCTCGCAAACCATCGCGCACGAAGTTGGAAAAGGATTTTTGTCGCGAATCAAATTTATCGCGTCAGCCCAACGCCTTTCTTTTACAAGCGCTATATAGCCGGGAACATTTACATGGGCGGGACACATCGTCACGCAAGGAATGGTTTGAATTTTATTTTCCACGCAACGCCGGTTTTGAACATGGCTTTGATACTCGTCGGAAAATTCAACCAGGCTGTCCAAAACAGTATTCGCCGCGACGACGCCCACGGCGCAATCCGAAGTTTGAGCGATCATCTTGCACAAGGACTCCATCTTGTCCAAAATTTCTTGAGTGCCTTCGCCACGCAAAATCGCTCCGAACAACCTGTCAACCTCATAAAGTCCGTCACGGCAAGGAACGCATTTTCCGCAACTTTGGTTCATCGACATTTGCAAAAGCGAGCGGTAAAGGACAAGCGGACACATTCCAGGCGGATAGGAAGTCAATCGAGACTTAAATTTGTTAAGCGCGACGCTCATTCTGGCATTCATGTTTCCTTTTTTTGCAAGACGCTTCATAAGAATCATTATACACCTTTTTTTTTAATTTTCTAGTGGAACATGGGCGGACGGCGCTTGAAAAAAGTCTTAAATTTCACTAAACTTTTTTAAAATTATTCAAAACAAACGCCCGCGACTTTCAACGCGATTTTCGCCGGGATTTTGTTCCACCAAAACAAAAGGAGTCAAAAATGTCCACGCCTTTGGAAAACTACCTTGCCAAGTCTAACGGAAAGCCCAACGCCGCCATGTGCGCCTATGTGGCCAACTTGCAGCAAGTCGCCGCCGTGGGGCCAGAAATCGCAGCCTCTATCGTCAACGAACTTGAAAACCAGCGCAGCCACCTTAAATTGGTCGCGAGCGAAAACTACTGCTCGCTCAACGTTCAGGCCGCGATGGGAAACTTGCTGACCGACAAGTACGCCGAAGGCTACCCGGAGCACCGCTACTACGGCGGCTGCGTGAACATCGACGCGGTTGAGAACGCCGCCGCCCGCGAGGCCGAAAAGCTTTTTGGCGCGGACTACGCCTACGTTCAGCCCCACTCAGGCGCGGACGCGAACCTCGTGGCCTACTGGGCGATTCTTTCAAAAAAAATCGAGACTCCCACATTGGAGGAGCTTGGCGTAAAATCTTTGGCCGACCTTACCGACGCCCAGTTTGACGAGCTTCGCAAAAAGTTTGGAAACCAAAAATTGATGGGCTTGGACTACTCTTGCGGCGGCCACTTGACTCACGGCTACCGAATGAACGTCAGCGCCCGCATGTTCGAGAGCCACCCCTACGGCGTTGACAAAGAGACGGGCCTTTTGGACTACGACGCGATTGAAAAGCAGGCGATGGAAGTCAAGCCCTTGATTTTGCTCACGGGCTTTTCCGCCTACCCAAGAAAGATTGACTTTAAAAGATTCCGCGCCATCGCCGACAAGTGCGGCGCCACGCTGATGGTCGACATGGCGCACTTCGCGGGCCTTGTGGCCGGAAAGGTTTGGACAGGCGACAACGACCCCGTTAAATGGGCCGACGTCGTCACGTCTACAACCCACAAGACGTTGCGCGGACCTCGCGGCTCGATTATTCTTTGCAAAAAGGAATACGCCGACTATGTCAACAAGGGATGCCCAATGGTTTTGGGCGGCCCGCTCGGACACGTCATGGCGGCCAAGGCAATCGCGCTTAAGGAAGCCAACACGCAGGCCTACCGCGACTGGGCCTCTCAGGTAGTGAAGAACGCGCAGGCTCTTGCCAAGTCTTGCGCTGATTTGGGAATGGTCTTGCAGACAGGCGGAACGGAAGACCACCTTATGTTGGTTGACGTGACCACTTACGGCCTTACAGGAAAGCAGGCGGAAGCCGCGCTCTTCCAGTGCGGTGTGACGGCCAACGCCAACGCGCTTCCTTACGACAAGAACGGAGCCTGGTGGACCAGCGGAATCCGCATCGGAACTCCGGGCCTCACGACGCTCGGCATGAACGAAAAGGACATGGCCGAAGTCGCCTCCATCATCGACTTTGTTCTAAAGGGAACCAAGCCCGGCCTTACAAAAGAAGGAAAGCCCGCCAAGGGAAAAATCGACCTTGACGCCTCCGTCCAGGCCAAAGCCAAAGAGCGCGTCAACGCCTTGTTGGGCGCCCACGTTCTTTACCCCGAACTGGACTTGGACTTCTTGAAGGCTGAGTTCTGCAAGTAAAATGACAACCGGTCGCTAACCAAAAGTCCGGCCCGCCGCTAGTCGGCGGGCCGTTCTTGTTTAATCTTTCCGCTAAAGTTCCTGCAAGACCGGCGCGTAGTAGCCGCTTGAAGAAATCCGTTGGCTTTTTCCCAAGTGCCGCGTGTCGCCCAAGCGCTCCACCCTAAAGACCGCCCTGCCCCGCTCGCGCTCCTCGCTGTTCAAAACCGTGATTGACGTTGGCGCGACAAAAAAGCCCTGCCACAAAACGAGCGGCGAGCAGCCGACCAAATGGCTTATCGCCGCGAACATGACGCCCAAGTGGCAAAAGCAAACGATTGTCCTTTGGTCGTATTCGTCCTTGTTGGACAAAAGGTGGTAGTTGGGAACAAAGGTCTTTTGGTCAAAGTTGGGGTTGGCGATTTTTCCGTCGGTCTTGTACAAAAAGCCGTCGCGCTTAAAATGGTACTTGGCCAAAAGCGCGTCCAGTCCTTCGCAAACTTCCTTGTAGTTTTTGGCGACAGGGCCTGTCTTCATTAGCTTTGTGTCAAGCCACTTTTCCCTGTCCAAGAATTTTTTTTCGGAAAAATAGTAGGAAGGCATCAAGTCCCAGGGAATGCGCTTGTGGCCGTCTACCGGGTCAACAACCGGAACGTAAAACTCGCGCAGCCAGTCGAGCGTCTTGGCCTTTCTTCCAACCAAGTCAAGCGAAACTTTGGCGGTCGCCTGAGCGCGGCCCAGGGGCGAAACGTAAAAGTCCGTGACATTCCATTTGGCCACGCGCTTGGCCAAAAGCTTTGCTTCCTTAAAGCCCTGTTTTGTAAGGGAATCGTGTTCGTAGTCGGGGTCTCCGTGGCGGATAAAAATCAATCGCATGAGGCAATTCTATAAAAAGCCGCTCAAAATTTCAACCGCGCCTATTGACAAGGCAAACGGATTATAGGCAAGACAAAAACGCTCTCGGGAGAATCGAACGGCCTTACTCGCGGTTGAAGCCGCAATGTATATATATAACAATTTCGCTTCGCAAAATTGTCGGCTTCAAAGCGAACGGCCGTCCGCCTTCTCCCTACGCGTTTTTATTGCTTCCTATCCGTTTGACTTGGCAACCGCAACAGTAAATGTAGGAGAAAAAGCGGCGCGACTGGAAGCCGCGTTTATTTTTTTTATGCGGTTGCAAAAAAAGTCTTGACAAGTTTACTTGGCAATGGTATCTTAACGGCGTATGCCAAGTTTACTTGGCAACACTAATGGAGGAAGAATTATGAAAAAATCCCTAGCTCTTATTTTCCTTGCGCTTTTGGCCTTGCCCTTGCCAGCCAAAAAATTTTCTTTTGGAATCGAGGGCGGAGCCGGAATCAACACCGCTTTTGTCAAAGCCGGCGGGCTTGAGTCCGACTTTGACTTTATCCCGACTTTTAGAGCCGGCGCGGCCGCGGAATGGAATTTCAACCAAGTCACGGCATTGCAATTAAAGGCCCTTTTCCACCACAACAACGGCTTTTCATTTACAGACCAAAATGGAAAGACAAAAGCCTCCTTTATGACAGTTGACATTCCCCTGCTTTTAAAACTCACGTTTGCCGGAATCGAAAACATTCCGGGCCGCTTCGCAATTTTCGCGGGGCCAAACTTCAGCTTTAAGCTTGGAGGCGTTTCCGAATCAAACGGCGGCTGGACAAGCGGCCAAAAGAGATTTGACTCAGGCGACATTTTCGCCGCGGGGCTTGAATGCGGCGCCGAATACGCCTTTAGCAAAGAAAACGGTTTTAGAATCGGCCTTTCCGTTCTCGTAGACCTTTCGGATTTTTCCAAGGACAAAAATTTTTCCACGCGCCGCCTTTGCGCGACGCCTTACTTAAGCTACTATTTTTAGGAGGAGAAAATGGCTTTGCGACGACTCAGAAAATTCTCGCTTACAATCGCGATGCTTTTGTTCCCAATCACGATTTGGTATTTTTCGCCCTACCTCATAATCATGGCGGCGGCGCGGCATGTCATCAACGGAAGCTTCATCGTCTTTACGCTGATGTTCGTCTTTGGAATTTTCTTTGGCCGTCTTTGGTGCGGCTGGTTTTGCCCGACGGGAGGAATGTCCGAATGCTTTTCCGACTTTTCTCCCAAATCGCCAAAGCAGGGCTGGCGGAACTATTTAAAATACGGAATATGGATTGTTTGGATTAGCGGGGTCGCCGTATGCCACGTTTTTGGAAAGGGCGGTTACACAATCCAGCCTTTTTTTATGACGGAGCGCGGAATCTCTGTTTCAAACATTTACTGCTACATAATCTATTACGGAATCGTCCTTCTATTTTTGATTCCGGCGATTGTTCACGGAAAAAGAGCCAACTGCCATTACATTTGCTGGATGGCGCCCTTCATGATTTTTGGCTATAAGCTTGGCCGCCTTCTCCGCCTTCCGCAAGTAAAAATTAAGACAAAGCCGCAAACTTGCGCCGGCTGCAAGATCTGCCAAAAAGTTTGCCCGATGGCGCTTGACGTTCCCGCCTTGGCCCGGCGCGGAGAAATAAATTCAGCCGAATGCGTTTTGTGCGGAGAATGCGTCGCCGCTTGCAAGGCTGGCGCGTTACAGTATAAAATCACCAACAAGAGAGGAACAAATGACTAAAGAAGAGATATTGCAAAAAAGCCGAGGAGAAAACGCAGGCCGCGACATTGAGGATTTGGAAGTTCAAAAGGCGGCGGCAAAAGTCGCGTACTTGGCCTCTTTTGGCTTGTGCGCCCTTGTAAGCGCTATAAGCTGGATTTTGACGCGCAAGGTCAGCGCGCAAGTTTGGATTGTATTTTTTGGAATGTTGAGCGTGGCCTTCTTTGTGAAATTTTTCAAGATGAAAAAACTGCACGAACTTTTTGTGGCGCTCGGATACCTTGCGATTTTCGCGGCGCTAATCGTCGTATACATTTTTGAATTGAGCGGCCGCTTTTTGGGGAACGAGGCATGAACGAAGACCTTGTGTTGCAAAACCATCTTAAGGAAATTCGCCAAGAAAAAAAATTGTCGCAAAGCGCCCTGGCGGAAATGGTCGGCGTTTCGCGCAACACAATCAGCTCTATAGAAACCGGCCAGTTCTGCCCCACCGCAAAGCTCGCGCTCATTCTCTGCGTGGCCTTGGACAAAAAGTTTGAGGAAATCTTTTACTTTTAGGCTATTGTAAAGACGCGGACTTTTTCCTTGCGGCCGCGGATTTCGGCGTCGGCCACAAAAGTTAGCGCGGGCAACGCCGCGGCCGCAGTCTCCGTCTTGCCAGCAGTCTCGGTTCGCGCCGCTTTTTGGGCTTGAATGAGGTCGGCGGCGGATTGGGAAAGCAGCAAGTCCTTTTGGCAAGTCTTGCAAAGACCTTCTATGCGGCTCGCCGTGTTGACCGTGTCGCCGATGACCGTGTATTCCATGCGGTTGGCAGCGCCGATGTTTCCTGCCAAGACCGGGCCGGAATGCAGCCCGATTCCAAAACGGATTTCGGGAAGGCCGCGCTCTTTCCAGCCCTTGTTCATGTCGGCCAAAGATTCCCGCATTTCAAGCGCGGCGGCCAAGGCGTCGCTTGCGTGCGTGGCGCTAGGAATCGGAGCGCCGAACAAAACCATTATCGCGTCGCCGATGTACTTGTTTATCACGCCGCCGTGGCGGGCCACGCATTTTTCAAGGCCGGTAAAGTATTCGTTTAAGAGCGCGACGATTTTTTCAGGCGCCATCTTTTCCGACAGCGTGGTGAAGCCCCGGATGTCGCAAAACATGACGGTCACTTCAAGCGTCTCTCCGCCCAAAGCCACGCTTTTTGTCAAAAGGTAGTCGCGGATTTGCGGCGTGACGATTTTTCCAAAGGTGTCGCGCATGAATTCCTTTTCTTTTAGCGAGTCCGCCATTTGGTTGAAGGAATCGCCCAAGGCTCCCATTTCGTCGTTGGAACAAATCAAGGCTTTCGCGCCATAGTTCCCCCTGGAAATTTCCTCCGCGCTCGCGGTCAATTTTTTGAGCGGCTTTTGAAAGTAGCCGTAAATTAAAATCGTAAGGACAAAGGCGATGGCGACCAAAATTCCCGCGAAAACGATGTCGTAATACTTTGGAAAGTCGATGCGGTAAAAGCGCGTGAAAAAAAGGCGCGCTCCCAAAAAGGCCGCCGGAAAAAGAGAGGCCGAAAAAAAGTAAAACAAAAAGAGGCTCTTTATCGAAGAAATGGACATTCGCTCCGCGCTGGAAATGTTTCCGTTTGGATAAAGCGCGGGAAGGACTATGTTCCTGTTCAGCGTTTCCAGCGTAAAGAAAATCAAAGTGAACGCCAAAATCGAAACAAAAATCGTCGCCACCAAAGACGAGACCACGATGAAAGTAACGTCGGCGCCCAAAGAAAAATTAAAATACAACAAAAACGAAAGCTCAAACACGAAGCTTAAAAACCAGCCGACAATTCCGCGCAAGGCGAAGGCCCCCGGAATGTTGACCATGATTTTTATGTATTCCTTGTCGTCCTTCTTGTACTTGACGGCTCTGACCGCGTACAAAAAGCAAAGCAGGCAGGGGGCGATGTATGCGGAAACGCCCAAGGCGTTTATAAAAAGCTCGTGGCGGGCCATGAAGTCGCGCCACAATTTTATCGGAGTGTCGTTGGGCATGGGGAATGTTGTAAGGCTCGTGGACAAGACGGCCAGAATGTTGGCCAAAAGGCAAATCGCGCCGTAAAAATAGACGTGTTTTTTTACAAAGAATTCCTTGAACTTCATCGCTTCCGCTCACTCAAGCTCCGGGGATTTTGAGACCGCCGCCTTAAGCAAAATCGGCGTGACGAGCGCCGAGCAAATCACGCTTAAAATTATCGCGGGAAGCATTTTTGGATCAATCATTCCGGCGTCGATTCCCTTTTGCGCGACCATAAGGGCCACTTCGCTTCGGGCCACCATTCCGATGCCGATTACCAAAGCCTCATGCTTTTTCGAGCCGCAAAGGCGCGCTCCAAGGCCGCATCCGATAATTTTTGACAAAATTGTCAGAACAATCAAAATCAAGGCAAAAAGCAAAATTCCAAAATTCATCGTCTTTAGGTCAGTCCTCATTCCGACGCTGGCAAAAAAGACCGGCGTGAAAAGCATGTAGGAAGTGACGGTGACTTTTTTGGCGACATACTGCCTTGACTTTGTCAAGTTGCACAAAATGAGGCCGGCGAAAAAAGCTCCTGTGATGTCGGCCACGCCAAAGAAAACTTCCGCGCAAAACGACATGACAAGGCAAAAGGCCAAGGCCCAAATCGCGATTCTTCTTGACTGGTAGTGCTTTTCCGAAATGCGCTCAAAAATTTTCTTCGTCACAAATCCCACGACAAAGACAAAAACAAAGAACAAAAGAATTTTAGCCGCGACTAAAAGAACGCCCGCTCCGCCTTCCGCGCCGGCCTCGCCCCGGCCGCTCAAGCCTGTCAAGACGGAAAGAAGGACTATGCCCAAAATGTCGTCGATAATCGCGGCGCTCAAAAGGGTGGCTCCGGTCTTTGTCTTAAGCTTTCCTAGCTCGTTCAAAGTTTCCACCGTGATTCCAACCGACGTGGCGGCAAAAACCATTCCGACAAAGGCGGCCTTCAAGACGCCCATAAAGTCCGCGGAGCGCTCGAAGAAAAAGAAATAAAGCGCGCCGCAAAACAAAAGAGGAACGGCGACGCCAAAACAAGCGATGACAAAAGCCTTGCCGCCAGTCTCCTTCAAGTCCTTCATGTCGGTGTCGATGCCGGCGGTGAACATGAGCATAATCACGCCGATTTCCGCGGTCTTTTTAATGAAGTCGGTGATTTCTATCAAGCCGAGGCAGCTGGGGCCTAGAATGATTCCGGCGAGCAAGGCGCCCACAACTTGAGGCAAATGAATTTTCTTGGTGGCGATTCCAAGGATTTTTGTGGAAAGCAAAATTATCGCCAAAAACAACAAGTATCCGTAAACTTTCATAACGAGAGGATTATATTGCTTTGCAGAAATTTAGTCTACAAAAATTTTTAAAGTTATCGGAAAGAGTGGGATTCGCCCTACGCGCCAAGCCTCCTGCTTGCGCGCAAATACAATATCGGAAAGAGGGGGATTCGCCTTACGCGCCCAAGCTTCCTGCTTGCGCGCTCCAGGCCGCCTGCGCTCGCTGCCGCTCCCCTCCTGGTCGCTCTTCCCATGCGGGCGCTCGCTCCGTTTCGAATCCCCTAATTAAATGTTTGGTATTGCAAAAAGCGGATTTTTCAAAAACTTTATTGTTTGATTTACCTTAGCGGAAAGAGGGGGATTCGAACCCCCGGTGGTGTTTCCACCACGCGCCCCTTCCAAGGGCGTACCTTAAACCAACTCAGACATCTTTCCAAAGAACGATTGCATTGTAGCGCGAAAATAAAAAAAAATCAAGACAGAAATAAAAAGATAAACAAAACGCTCCCAGTCGCCGGGCGATTCGCGGAACCGCTAGCTAGCGTCGCTACACGCAATTTGCCCCTTGTAACTATTTACGTCTGCCGCTAGCGCGGCAGGGGCAAAATGAGTGTTTCCGCAAACCGTCCGCCTCCTTGCGTCGTTCCACTCCGCTTTGTATTGGATATTATCCACTCACGCTCTTCCGAGCGTTGTCAATCGCGCGTTTTTAAATCATTCCTTTTATTTTTTTCCAACCGTAACGCATTCCCCCATTTTGACCGGCGTTTCGATGCCGGCGGCGGAGTTTTTTTCGATGTCGCCGCGGACGCTTGCCTTGCCTTTTTGGACAAGAAGAATTATAGTCGAGCCGCCATATTCAAAAAAGCCTTTCTCGCCGCCGCGCGCTACGACGGCTTCTTGCTCAAAATTGACTATGCGGCCAACCAGCATCGCGCCCACTTCCATTTGAAGCAAGCCGCCGAAATTTTCGCTTTGAATCACTGTGTACTCGCGCGCGTTCTCGACAAAGACAGGAAGCGTTTCCAGCGCTATCGGACGAACGGTGTGAAGGCGGCCGGGGATAAAAACGTTAGGGCCTTTTCTTCCGCCGTCGGCGTAGGCGTACCTGTGGTAGTTGTCAACGCAAAGCCTAAAGACAAGGCAAAGGCCGCCGTAGTATTTTTTTGCAAGCTCTTCGTTTTGCAAAAGGCGCCCGACCGTGTAGCGGCTTTGCTTTACGGGAATGACGCTTCCTCCGTCCTCGCTTATCGTCCAGGCCGACAAAAGGCCGTCGCAGGGCGCGCACAAGGATTCCGGCCGCAAGTCAAAAGGACGCTTTCCGTCCTTGATTTTTCTTCTAAAAAACTGGTTGAAAGTTTTTATTCCGTCGGTCTGGTAGTCGGAAAGGTCAATGTTGTTCTTTTTTACAAAAGGCTTGATTAAAAAATGCGAAAGCGGCGAATCCAAAAAGCGGCCGGCCGCCCTTGAAAGGGCTGGAGCGCAAAGAGCCTTCAAAAAAACACGCCCGGCCGCGCTCTTGTACAAGAAGTTCAGCCCGTCCATTTACTTTCTCATCACGATGAAAATAAAGGCCAGCGCCGCCGCTTCCAAAGCGCCAATCGCGATCATTATAAGAACGCCGCGCTTGGTCGGCTTCTTTACTTGAATTTCCGAAACGAACAAAAAGCCCACAATCGCCAAGAACAAAAAGTAAAGCAAGGTAAGGTCCGCGTTGGAAAAAATGTGAATCAAAAGAATAGTCGGAAAGACAAGCGCGGCGCTCGTCACAGGAAGGCCCACAAAAACTTTTGGGGTCTGGGGATTGTTGGCCTGCCTGTCCTCTTCAAGAACGTTAAAGTAAGCCAAGCGAATCATCGCGGCAAGCGCGTACAAAACCGCGATTACCGTAAGGACGATTTTTATTATGGCGGACTTGTCGGCAAGATGGAAAAATTTTATGTCGGGAAAGTTCAGCACGACAATGCTGCTTCTCAACATTGAAATTCCAATGCAGGCCGGAAGAAGGCCAAAGGCGGCCAAATCGGAAAGGGAGTCAATTTGAATTCCAAATTTTTTCATTTGGTCGGTGCGGTTCTTTTTTGTCCGGGCAACCTTTCCGTCAAAGGTGTCGCAGAGGCCGCAAAACATCAGGAAGAACATTCCCAAGTAAGGATGGCCTATATCGTTAAGGCAAAGAATCATGCCCGTCGTGGCGGAAAGCATCGAAAGATAAGTCAAGATTACGGTGTAGTCGTAAAAGCCAATCATTGTATTCCCTCGCTTTTATTTTTATCGCGTCCAAGCATGACGTACCCCAACATCACGGCCATCAGGCTCAACGCGCTGCAAGCGTAAAAAGAAATTCCCCTGCTCAAAATAGCAAGGGCGCAAGCCTCTTCCTCGCCCATCAGCGTCATGTAGCCAAAGTACATGATGAACTCGGAAACTCCGGCCGCTCCAGGAACAGGAAGAAAATTTGAGCCAAGCGCGACGTAAGTTTGAATCGCGAAAATTTTCAGGCCGCTTGAAAAATCTCCGCGCATGGCAAAGAAGCAGAATACCGTCACAAGAATTTGCGACGAACGCTGCAACAAATTCAAAAGATAAATTCTAGCCAAAAATCTTTTTCTTCCGGCCAAAATCGCCACGCATTCGTTGTACTTTTCTATCGCGGAGTCAATCTTGGAATTGAATTTATGGGCGGCGTTTTCCAAATGGATTTTCTTGAGGACAAAGACAACCGCGCTTCCAATCTTGCGGACAAGGCTTTGCTTTTTTAAAAGCAAGATGAAAAAGAAAGCCAGCGCCGACATCGCAAGGATTCCGAACAAAATCATAAGCTTGCTGGCCGTGTTGAATTCAATGAAGACATGGGGAAACACAATGATTGAAAAAGCGCCGATTCCAACAAGCGCCAGCGTGTACATCGTAAGATTTAAAAGCAAGGCCGCCGCCACTTGGGCGCCCTTAATTCCATCCTTGCTCATAAACCAAGCGCTGGCGGGCTGGCCGCCGGTGGCAGACGGAGTTATCGACGAAAAATAAATGTCGGCGGCGGCGTACAAAAAGCCCCGGCGCTTTTTCACCGAATAGCCGAGCGCGCGCAAAATCAAGGCCAAGGCCCGGCCCTCAAAAAAAATAAAGGCAATGGCGCAAAGGAGCGCGGCGCAAAGCCACAGGGGAGAAGCGCTTTTTATGTCTTGCAAAAATTCCGTGAACGAAAAGCCGCCGTTGTAAAAAAGGGCGCTAATCGCAAAGGCGGAAAGGGCCAGCGTCACGCAAGCCCAAAGGACTTTTTTCCTCATTTAGCCAATATTATAATAAATTTTCAATAAATTTGAAAGTACCCCGCGCAGTTGAACAAAGCCGCATTTTGCGCTAGACTGTTAAAATATTTTTATAGAGGAAAAATATGGTTCCAGTTTTGATTAAAGACTTGCTCACAAGCGCGCCGGACCAACGCGCGGTTACGGTTTGCGGTTGGGTTCGCACGGTTCGCGACTCAAAGAATTTGGTTTTTGTCCAAGTGAACGACGGAAGCTGCTTCGCAAACATTCAGCTCACATTTGACCGCTCAAACCCTTCCGCCAACGCGGACGCGTCTAATATAGAAGAATCCCTCAAAAAGCTTAACACCGGAGCGTCAGTGCGCGCCCAGGGAATCTTGGTTCCCTCGCCCGCTTCAGGCCAAGCGGTGGAAGTTACGCTCGAAAAGCTTGAAGTTTTGGGCGAGTGTCCTCCCGAAGAATACCCCTTGCAAAAAAACAAAATGTCGATGGAATACCTTCGCGACAACGCGTACCTCCGCGCCCGCACGAACACCTTTGGCGCCGTTTTCCGCGTGCGAAACCAAATGGCCTTTGCCGTGCATTCATTCTTCCAGGAGCGCGGCTTTGTCTACATCAACGCGCCGGAAATCACTTGCTCGGACTGCGAAGGCGCGGGCGAGATGTTCCAGGTGACAACCCTTTCGCTTGAAAAAATCGCCGAGCTTGGCGTAAAGGCCGGCGCGGGCGGAATGAAAGTCGAGGACGCGCACAAAATCGTGGACTACTCAAAGGACTTTTTTGGAAAGAAGGCCTCGCTCACCGTCAGCGGACAGTTGGAGGCCGAGACCTTGGCCACCGCGCTAAGCCGCGTATACACTTTTGGCCCCACCTTCCGCGCCGAAAATTCAAACACTCCGCGCCACTTGGCCGAGTTCTGGATGATCGAGCCCGAGATGGCCTTTTACGACCTTGACGACGACATGGACTTGCAGGAAGACTTCGTCAAGTACCTTCTTAACTGGGCGCTCACAAAATGCCGCGCCGACTTGGAATTCTTTGACAAGAGAATCCAGCCCGGCCTCATCGCGCAGTTGGAGCATGTCGTGAACTCAAAGTTTGAGCGCATCACTTACACCGACGCGATTAAGGAATTGGAAAAACACGCCGACAAGTTTGAGTTCAAGCCGTATTGGGGCTGCGACATCGCCACCGAGCACGAGCGCTATTTGACCGAACAAATCTTTAAAAAGCCGGTGATGGTTTACAACTATCCAAAGGAAATCAAGTCCTTCTACATGAAGCAAAACGACGACGGAAAAACCGTAAAGGCCTGCGACGTTTTGGTTCCCGGAATCGGCGAGCTTAACGGCGGAAGCGAGCGCGAGGAAAACTACGACAAGCTTTTGGCCGAAATCAAGAGGCGCGGAATGGACGAGTCGATTTACGATTGGTACCTAAAGCTCCGCAAGTTCGGAACGGTTCCGCACTCAGGATTCGGAATGGGCTTTGAGCGCCTTATCCGCTACGTTACCGGAATGGAAAACATCCGCGACGTTATTCCCTATCCGCGCGCGCCCAAGTTGGCGGACTTCTAGAACACAATAGATAAGGATTTGTTATGACCAAGTATATTTTTATTACAGGCGGAGTTGTTTCAGGTTTGGGAAAGGGAATCGCGGCCGCGTCCCTTGGACTTATTTTAAAGAGCCGCGGCTACAAAGTCATCAACCAAAAATTCGACCCCTACTTGAACATCGACCCGGGCACGATGAATCCGATCCAACACGGCGAGGTTTTCGTCACCGACGACGGAGCGGAAACCGACTTGGACTTGGGCCACTACGAGCGCTTCACCGACGCGACGCTTAGCCAAAGCTCCAACACGACGGCCGGCCGCGTTTACCTTAGCGTCCTCAACAAAGAGCGCGAGGGAGGCTTTCACGGCGGAACCGTTCAAGTAATCCCCAACATCACCGAAGAAATTTTGCGCCGCATGTTGCTTTCAACAGACGAAACAGGCGCCGACGTAATCATAACGGAAATCGGCGGAACGGTCGGCGACATAGAGTCGCTTCCCTTTATGGAAGCCATCAGGCAAATGAAATACAAGGTCGGCGAGGAAAACTGCTGCTACATTCACTTGACCTTGGTTCCCTTCATGAAAAAGGCCGACGAGCTTAAGACAAAGCCCACCCAGCACAGCGTCAAGGAATTGCAGGAATTGGGAATAAAGCCCGACGTCATAATGCTTCGCACCGAGCGCGACATCGGGCAGACAACCCGCGAGCGCTTGGCGGCCTTTTGCAACGTCGATTCCTCTTGCGTAATCCAAAACCTAAACGCAAAGTCGATTTACGAAGTTCCGCTTCAAATGGAAAAGGAAGGCTTGGGCCAGGCCGTTTGCAAAGTCCTTGGCCTAAAGGAAAGCCAAAGCCAGTTGGACGAATGGAAAAAGATGGTGGACCGCTTCAACAACCCCAAGCGCAAGGTCACAATCGCGCTTGTCGGAAAATACGTCGCGCTCCACGACGCCTACTTGTCGGTCGTCGAATCCTTGATTCACGGCGGAATCCACAACGAGGCCGAAGTCGAAATCGACTGGGTTGACTCGGAGCTTTTGACCGACGACAAGACGACGGCCGCGCGCCTAAAGAGCGCCGACGCGATAATCGTTCCCGGAGGCTTTGGCGACCGCGGAATCGAAGGAATGATAAACACGGCCAAGTACGCGCGTACAAAAAAAGTCCCCTACTTTGGAATTTGCCTTGGAATGCAAATCTTGGTAATCGAATACGCGCGAAACGTCTTGGGCTTGGCCGGCGCCAACTCCACCGAGATGAACAAAGAAACGCCCTACCCGGTCATCGACTTGATGCCCGACCAAAACGGAAAAATCTTGGGCGGCACACTTCGCCTTGGAAAATACGAATGTTCCGTGTCCTCCGGAAGCTTGGTCGAAAAGGCTTACGGCTCAAAGACGATTTGGGAGCGCCACCGCCACCGCTATGAGTTCAACAACAAGTTCCGCGACGACTTGAAGAACGCGGGCCTTGTGATTTCGGGAGTCAACCCGGAGCGCGACTTGGTTGAGACTTGCGAGGTTCCCGGAAACCCATGGATGGTTGGAGTTCAGTTCCACCCGGAATTCAAGAGCCGCCCCAACAAGGCGGGTCCCCTCTTCCGAGACTTCATCGCCGCAGCCGTAAAACAAGGGGCGTCAAAAGGCAAGTAGCGATGGTCAAGGCGCGCTTCGCTTAAAGCCTTGACACATCGCTTTTGCGCAATGACACGGAGAGTGAATGCGGTTTTCTGTAAAGAAAGTTTTAGGAATTGAAAAGCCTCGCGACGACATTCAATTTATTTTGGATTGCGCCAACATAAGGAATTCCAAAGTCATTTCCATAATCATCATGATTATGGAAATAATATGCTTTGGAATCTCATTCAGCTTTGAAGTTCACTTGGCCCCGTCCATCCCCAACAGCTGGATGTTCCACCACAGGATCGCCTACGTCACGCTCTTTACCGCGGCGGCGCAACTTTTTTTATATGTGATGACGCATTCCGCCGAAATGGGAAGATTCTCGCACATGGCGCTGACCGTCAGAATCGGAATTTTCTTGACGACGCTTTCGGCCTTTGCGATTTACGTTTCAATTCTTGACTATGTCTTAAAGGAGCAGATTCTTGTATTCGTCACGCTGGAATTGCTCTTGGCCTGCATCTTTATGGTGCGCCCCATTTTCTCCGTCGCGCTCATCACGATTTCGTTTTGGTTTTTCTATTGGCTTATGGGCAAGGTTGCCGGAGTGAGCGCGGCGACAAACGTCAACTATCCGATTCTTTACGTCTTTTTTGTAATAGTGAACATAGCGCGCTACTACCAATACCTTAAGGTCGCGCGACAAACCGTTATGAACCACGCGCTTGCCGAAAGCCTTCGCGAGTCTTCGCTTACGGACGCTCTGACAAAGCTCAAAAACCGCGCCGCGCTAAGGCTGCGCTTTGAGGAAATGATTGGCTCCGAAATCACGATGATGCTGACCGACATCGACGACTTTAAAAGCCACAACGACAAATTTGGCCACGCGCGCGGCGACGAATTGTTGGTTCGCTTTGCCAGCATTTTGCAGGCGGAGTTTGGCGCGGAAAACTGCTTCCGCTACGGCGGCGACGAATACCTTGTGATGGTTCCCCGCCTTTCCTCCGACGGCTTTTTGACAAAAATCAAAAACTGCGCCGCCGCCATAAACAGCGCCTTCACCTTTAGCGGCGGCTTTTCAAGCGGACCTGTTTCCAGCCTGGAAGACTTGGACGCCTTCATCAAAGCCGCCGACGCAAAACTCTACCAAGCCAAGCGCGAAGGCAAGAACAGGGTGCTGGGCTAGCGCGACTTGAACCGCGCCACTAGCAAAACAAAACGAACTGTTGTATAATGTATAAATGGAAAACACAAACAACCGAAAAAAAATCGTCGTTTTGGACTTTGGAAGCCAGTACGCGCACTTGATTGCAAAGCGCTTTAGGGCGCTGGGCTTTTATTCAGAAATCGCCTTGCCTTCCGCAAGCGTTGACGTTTTCAAAAACGCAATGGGCGTTGTTTTTTCAGGCGGCCCGGCCAGCGTTTACGACGAAAAAGTTCCCGACTTCAATTCACAAATATTGAATCTTGACATTCCGATTTTGGGCCTTTGCTACGGCCACTACATCGTGCAGCAGGGCTACGGCGGAAAGGTCGGAAAAGCCGACGTCGGCGAGTTTGGCTTTGCCACGCTGAACTTTGCCGACGGAATGGGAGGCGACGCGTCCGCCTGTCCGCTCTTTAAGGGAATCAGCGGAAGCCAGCAAGTTTGGATGAGCCACCAGGACGGCGTTCTAAAAATGGGCGACGGCTTTGAAGTCGTCGGAAGCACAAAGGACTGCCCCTACGCCGCCACGCAAAACCTTTCAAAAAAGCGCTTTAGCCTCCAGTTCCACTGCGAAGTAAAGGACACCCCCTGCGGAAACCAAATCTTTGAAAACTTCGCCGCCTATTGCGGAATGGAAAAAAACTGGGACCAGGCCACTGTCCTTAACACGATTTTGGAAAACATCAAGCGCGACTCAGGCGACAAAAACGTTCTCTTGTTCCTAAGCGGAGGCGTTGACTCGACCGTGGCGTTCGCGCTTCTGAACAAGGCGCTGGGCCAAAAGCGGGTTTTAGGCCTGCACATCGACAACGGCTTTATGCGAAAGAACGAAAGCGCCTCCGTCGCGGCCGCCTACAAAAAGTTCGGCTTTGAAAATTTCATCGCGCGAGACGCAAGCCAAAGCTTTTTGGCCGCGATCGCAGGCCTTACCGACCCGCAAAAAAAGCGCATGGCCGTCGGCGAAAATTTCATCACGGTCCGCGACCAATTCGTCGCCGAGCAAAAGCTTGACGAGAACAATTGGCTTTTGGCGCAAGGAACGCTCTACCCGGACATCATCGAGTCGGGCGGAACAAAAAATTCCAACACGATAAAAACCCACCACAACCGCGTGGCCGGAATCCAAGCTCTGCTTGAAAAAGGAATGATAATCGAACCGCTAAAGGATTTGTACAAGGACGAAGTCCGCTCGATCGGAAAAGCGCTTGGCCTTTCAGACCAGCTTGTGATGCGACACCCCTTCCCGGGGCCCGGGCTTTCGATTAACGTTTTGTGCTCGGAAGGAGAATTGCCGGCCGACCAGGTTGAAGAAATGAAAAAGGCGCAGGCTGAACTTGACGCGATTCAAATCCAAGGCTTTTGCGAGCATTGCTCGGCGTCGCTTAAAAAATACGTTTTGCCCGTCCGCTCGGTCGGCGTGCAGGGCGACTTTAGGACATACCGCTTTCCGGCCGTCCTGCAATTCGGCGGCGACGGCGAAGCTCCTGGCTTTTTCCACCTTCCCAAAAAATGGGAAAAGCTTGACGCGGCTTCGATTCAAATCACAAACGCCGCCTCCTTCATCAACCGGACAATCATTTGCCTTTACCAAAAAGCCGGCGCGGAGCTTCGCTTGCAAAAAGGCTATTGTACAAAGGACAGGCTTGACCAACTGCGGGAGGTTGACGACATCGTTTTGACGGCCCTCCACAAGTCGGGCGACTACAACAAAATTTTCCAGCACTTGACGATTGACCTTCCCTACGCCTCCGCGCCTGGCCGCGCTTCATTTGTCTTGCGGCCGGTGGTCAGCGAAGACGTAATGACGGCGCGATTCGCCCAGCTTCCGCAAGAGCTTGTAAAAGAGATTGTAAAGGAAATTGCCGCGCTGGACTTTGTCGACGCAATCTATTACGACCTTACCAACAAGCCGCCGGCAACGTTTGGCTGGGAATGAAAAAAATTGCCGTCCCTGGCAATTTTTTTCATCGAGTTTCGCGTTGCGAAACTCGAAAACTGCTAGACATACCATTAACGCGGCATCCATGCCGCGACGTATTGTTTTTCATACCATTGACGCGCCGTCCTGGCGCTATGGATTGCGCGCGATTGCCAGCCCGCGAGAGCGGGCAGTAAAAAAAATTCAACTAGCAAAACAGAGCGAAAGCGATGTAACAGCCGTACTGTTTTGGCGGCTCACTCCGCGGCGCTGGCGATTAGTTCCGTAAGCATCGGAATCAACTGCTTTTTGCGGGAGACGACGCCCTTTAAGAAATATACGTTGTCTTCCATTACAGGATAATTGAACAAAGAATTATACTTTTGGTCCACGGCCAAAAGCATGATGGAATCAAGCTTGGTGATGTCGGTGACCAAGAGCGCGGCGAAGGCCCGCTTTGAGGCGGCGCGCATGGATTCAAGGATGTCCAAAAATTCCTTCTTGCGGCTCAAAACGTCGCGCGGATTGTCCACCTCGATTTGACTGACCGAATAAGTGATTTTTCCTTCGGCGTATTCCTTAAGGTCTTGGTTTATGATTTCGCCCGCCCCTCGGCCAACGACGGCGCTTCCTGCGCGAATTATTTCTTCGCCCAGCGCTTGCGGGTCAAGGTTTGTAATCGCGCTCAAATATTCCACGGCCTCGCGGTCAACGTCCGTCGTCGTCGTTGACTTTAAAATCAGCGTGTCGCTTAAAATTCCGCAGAGCAGGAGCTGGGCGGTTTCAAGCGGAATCGAAATTTTATTTTCGCGGAAGAGTCCTGTTATCAAAGTAGACGTGGAGCCGACAGGCTTATTGATAAAGGTAATCGGATTTTTTGTGCTCAGCGTTCCGATGCGGTGGTGGTCGATGACCTCCAAAAGCTTGTAGTGCTCAAAGCCCTCGACCGCTTGGCTTGCCTCGTTGTGGTCCACAAAAATCAATTCCACGTTGGGCTCGCGCAACAAGTCGCTTTCCGAAATCACGCCCAAGACCTTGTAGTCATTGTCAACGACAGGCAGGCAGCGGCAGGGAGACTCGCGCAAAAGCGGCTTGATTTTTCCAATCGTGTCGTCCGCCTTTACCGCCGGAATCGAACGGTCGGCCATCACGATTACCGGCGTTGAGTACGCGATGAGCATTGACGTTGACGAGGTTCCGTATGGAGAGATGATGACGCTGACGCCGTTTTTTTCGGCCTTGTCGCGAAGCTCCTTTGAAAGAACGTGGCCGCTGGTCAAAACCAAAAGGCGGACGCCTGCGTCTATGCACTGCTCGTGAATCTCGGGCCGGTTGGAGGCGATGACGACCATTTGCTCGGACTTGTGCTGTTCCAACTTGTGCACAAAGCTTTCAGTCGCCGACGAGCCTACCAAAATGCTGGCCTTAAAAAGTTCCGACTGGTTCTTGAGGATAATTGGCTGCGCCTTCATCGTTTTCATTATAAGGTCTATGCTTGTCGTCACCGGAGTTTTCTTTTCGGGGTTCATCAAAAGCAAAACGTTTTTGGCAAACTCGTTGTAGTGCAAAAGGCTCTTGTAGTAGCCCTTGTCGTCAACGACGGGAAGCACTTGGTTTTGCGCGCTGTCGATTTTTTTTAGCGCCTCCCAAAGCGAGGAATTTTCGTTGACCGTCGCGCATTCTCCGCCCATGTAAAATGCGGTCTTGGGGTTAAGCTCGGGAATGTATTCCGGCGCCTTTACCTTAAATTTGTTGAAGATGTATTCCGTCTGGGGATTCAAGTGGCCCGCTCGGGCCGCGACATAATTTTTTTGCCCTAAGAGCTCTTTTAGCTTGGCGTAAGCGGCGGCGGCGACAACCGCGTCAGTGTCAGGATTCTTATGGCCGAATATAAAAACAGTCTTTTCCATTGCGCCATATATTATATTAAGATTTTTGCATCTACGCAATAACAAACCGCGCGGCGGAAGCGCTCGAAAAGCCCGTTAAGGTTTTGCTTGCATAAATATGAGCGGCCCACTATAATTGAGGAATGAAAAAACACACTTTGTTCGCGGCGTTTTTTGTCATGGCGACATTGACGCGAGCCTTTGCCCAACTTCCGCCGTCATTTTCTTCGGAATGGGGAGACGTCGAAAAAAACGGACTTCAAGAAGGAAAAATCATAATCCGCAACATTCAGCGCTGCAAAAACATCTCCATACAAAAAGGCCTCAACCCTTGCGTTGACAAAGTGATTGACGTGGCCGAAAAAATCGACGCAAACTACCTGGCTGAAATCATCTACAAAATGCCCAAAAACGGAAACGAAAGCGTAATCGACCAAGCGGTTTCAATTTTTGAGGACATAAGCCTTTACAAGGAAATCATTTACACCGACGAAAAAAAGGGCTCAAACAGAAACCTTTTTCCCCTGGTCGAGGAGCGTTTTAGAAACGACGGGCCCGGCTACATTCAAATCGGGTCGCATTTGCGGATGGACATGCTTTCGGCCTACGATTCTGAGCTGGAAATCGAGTACGGAAAAGACGGCTTTTTCTTCCACCAAAAAAACACCTCGCCCTTGATGTGGCGCTCCTTTAAAGCCGTAAAGGACGGAAACATGGTGGCGGGAATTTGTTGCTTTGAGTGGAACGGAGACTACTACGTCTACGCCTTGGGAGGAATCCGCGCGCCCCGCATTCCCTTTGTAATGAAAGAAATCGAGCGGCAATTCATAGGAAGAATCGAAGACTTCACGGTTTTTTACATAAGGCGCTTTAAAATTCAACGGTAAGGCCTTTGGTTTGTTGAAAATGCCAAATAAAACGAATTTTTGGGCGTTTTGTGCAACCGGTTGAGCGTTTTTTCCTTGACTTTTGCCCGCGTTCCTATATAATGAAACTGAAAGAAGCCGCGACGCGGATTCTTTCAAACTTCCTTATTTCAACGGAGCGAAACGGCAATGGAAAACAATTCACCGCTTTTCAACCGCGCGGATTTTTTGGCCGCGTTTGAGAAATGCTACGGTTCAAGCGAGGGCGTGAAACTCTTCGCTTCCCCGGCCAGAATCAACATCATCGGAGAGCACATCGACTACAACGGCGGAAAAGTTTTCCCTGCCGCCATCGACCGTTACATGTATTTTGCAGTCCGCAAGAGGAATGACGCAAAAATCATTTACAACGACTTGCAGTTTGAAGGAACCTTTGAATTTGACGCGGGCGACGACTTTTCCTACAAAAAAGAAAACGGCTACGCCAACTACCTCAACGGAATTCTTTCCATCATAAAAAAGAGAGGCATAAAAATTCCATGCGGCTTTGAGCTTTTGATAACTTCCACCGTTCCGCCCGCCGGAGGAATTTCCTCGTCAAGCGCGCTTGAATGCGGCTTTGCCTACGCCGTGTCGGAACTGTTTGGCCTTGGACTTTCGCGCAAGGACATCGCGCTGATTGGCCAGCAAAGCGAGCGCGACTTTATGAACGTAAACTGCGGAATCATGGACCAGTTCATAATCGCCACAGCAAAGGACAAGACAGCGGAATTGCTCGACTGCGCCAAAATTGAATGCGAGTACATTCCCTTGGACTTGGGCGACTTCCGCTTTGTCGTCATGAACACAAAGAAAAAGCGCCAGCTGGCGGACTCAAAATACAACGAAAGGCGAAGCGAATGCGAAAAGGCCCTCGCGACATTGAAGGAAGCGGCCCTGCCCCTTTCCTCAAGCAAAAACGCCGCCAACACAAAGGACCTTCCCGACCTTTGCTCGCTTAGCCCGGAAGACTTTGCCGCGGTTTCAAGCGCGATAAAAGACCAAACAATTTTGCGCCGCGCCCGCCATGTTGTCACGGAAAACGAGCGCGTCCTAAAAGCGGTCGAAGCGCTCAAGGCCGGAAAGCTTTCCGAGCTTGGCGGCTTGCTTCGCCAGTCGCACGCTTCCCTCCGCGACGACTACGAGGTCACCGGAATCGAATTGGACACCTTGGCCGACGCCGCCAACGCGCAAGACGGCTGCATAGGCGCGCGCATGACAGGCGCCGGCTTTGGCGGCTGCGCAATCGCGATTGTCCACAAAGACAAGGTTGACTCGTTCATCGACAAGGTTCAAAAAATCTACACCGACAAAATCGGCCACGACGCGGGCTTCTTTGGCTGCTCGCCGTCCGCCGGTGTAGGAACGGTCAAGGCACGCTTCGCTTAAAGCCTTGACTCGTTCCTTTTCCGGCGCGATCAATATTATCGCGCCGGAATAGCGGCTCTCAACTAAAAACTTGACACAAAAAAACCGGCCCGGTTGGGTCGGTTTTTTTGCGCTCAAACAATCGCCGCAATTACTTCGCGCCGAATGTCTCGTATTCCTTGTTGGGGCTGTAAGTGCCTTCGCGCAACTCGCCCGAAATGCTCGGGATTTCCATCTTCATTCCTGGAAGAATCAAGTTGGGGTCGTTGGGGCGCGGCATCTTGCTCTTGTTGGCCTGATAAAGGTTTTCCCACAAAAGCGGATTGTTGTAAACATACTTGCGGCCGCTGATGTTCCAGTAGCAGTCCTTTGTTTCGGCCCAAGGGCGGACGACATAGAACTGCGGAAGCGGAGTGACTTGGCGGACGCCGGCAAGCGCGTCGTTAACGCTCTTGGCGTACTGCAAGGCGCTCAAGTAATCCTCTTTTTCAAAGGCCGCGTTGGCGTTGTTCAAAGCTTCCTCGCCGGCTGAATAAGCGGTGGGGAAAGTCTTGTCCGCGCCTACGCTCTTGGCCCAATCCAACTTTTTCTGAGCCTGGGCAATGGCGGCCTCAGCCTCGCCGCGGGCCATCATTCTGTCGATGTAAGCCTTGGAAAGCTCGGCGTTCTCGGCGGCTTTGGCGGCGTATTCTTCGCTCAAAGCGTACTCGCCGGCGTCAAGGGCGGCCTCGGATTTTTTCGCGTACTCGTCGGCAAGCTTCTGGTAAGTGTTGTTTTTGTAGCTTACGGCAAAGGCGCTAGAGGCAGCGGCAAAAGCCAAAATCAATGCGAACTTTTTCATTAGTTAGCCCCCTGAACATTTTCGTCAATTTTGATAATCTCTTTGTCGGGATTCTCAAACTCGTCCTTTTCCAAGAGAACGGTGTCCTCGGCCTCGATGCCGGCGACGGGCTCGTCTCCAAGAGGCTTTTCGACGTCGGCCTTTTCGGCGTAGTCGCTGGAAGCCTTGACCTTGGCCTTGGCTTCGTCAAGGGCCTTTTGAGCCTCGGCGCGCTTTGCGGCTACGTCCTTGGCCAAAGCTTCAAAACTTGAGGCCGCTTCCTTGTAGCTGTTAAGGGCGCCTTCAGGATTTGAAGTCGAGAACTGCTGGTCACCCTTGAGAATCAAATTTGCGTAAGACTTGTACTCTTCTTTTCTGGCAATCTGCGCCTTGACGGCGTCGGCGGCCTTCTTTTGCGCTATGGCCTCCTTGCGCGCGTCAATCGCGAATTTTTTATAGGACTTGAAGAAGACCGCGTAGTAAGCGTCGTAGGCTTCTTTCGCTTTTTTGTTGAGCGCTGCGCCGGGAGTCACGGGAACGACGACCATCGCGTCAAACTCTGAAAGCGCCTTTTCTCCGGCGTCGTAGTCGGCCTGGGAGTTGGCGGCCAAGCCCTCGTTGTCAATTCGCTCCTTAAGCTTCCTGGCCTTGGCGGCATAAGCCAAGGCGTCGTAACGGGCCTTTATCTCGGCCAATTCCTTGCTGTGGTCCTTGCCGTCGTTGAGAGCCTTAAGGGCCTCAAAAGCCGCGTCGTTGACCGCGAAGGCGTCCGCGTAGGCGTCCTTGGCTCCGGCGTCCAAAGCCGCTTTGCGGGCGGATTCCACAGCCGACATTGAATCTCCGTTGTCAACAGGAGCCTCCTCTTGAGCGGGAGTTTCTTCTTTTACTTCTTGAACAGTTTCTGTTTTCGCGGGTTCTTCCGCAACTTGCTCAGTCGATTTGCACGACGCGAACCATACGGCGAGCGCCACGCAGAAAAGCAGAGAAAGTTTTTTCATCATGCCCTCCATAATTTTAAAAATATAATATATTGTACCATAAATTTCCAATAAAGACAACTTTTTTTGCGAAAATTAGATGAAAAAAAGCGAAAAGCGTTGTATAATGGCGCAATAACTCGCTCAAGGAGAACAAAATGGACGACTTTTCGTTTAAAATTGAAGAAGAAATCGCGGTCATTTCAACGGGAAAGGGCGGCTGGAATTTGGAGCTTAACAAAGTGTCTTGGGGAGACCGCCCCGCAAAATACGACTTGCGCCCCTGGTCGCCAGACCATCAAAAAATGGGAAAAGGCCTGACATTCACCGAGGAAGAGCTTAAGGCCCTCAAAGAAAAACTTTCGGCGCTCGCCATTTGACAAAGCGCGGCTACTTCCGCCTTACGCGGGCCAGCCTTCCTCCCAAACGGCGAGGGAGGCGCCCTTCTTGGCCACAATCGAATAAATCATCGTCTGCAAAAGGGTGTCTTCCATTCCGCCGCCCGACGAGCGGATTTGCATGTCCACGCGGGCAAGCAAGGCCTTAATCGCGACGGTCTGGCCCAAGGTCCAGCAACGAGAGGCGCCTTCAAATTGCGTCCTGCTTTTTTTGCTCGCAAAGCCGTTGGTCTTAAGGCTAAAATCGTCGGTCTTTCCGGCCCGCCTTAAATTGTGCCAGGCCTCAAGGCGCCTAAAGCAATAGGCCAAACCGGCAATCAGCGGAACGCTTGACGAATCCTTTGAAAGGCGAATTTTTTGCAAAATGCCTAAAGCGGTCTCAAGGCGTTCCGGAACGGGCTTGGCGTTTTGGGCCATCGCGTCAAAAAGCGTGAAGGCGCTTTCCTCGCGGTTGTGCTCTATAAGCTGGTCGACGTTTTGAACGGTGATTTTGGCGCCGGGCTCAAAGACGGCAAAAAAGCGCGAGCACTCGCTTTTGAGCGCCTGCGTGTTGTTCTCGACCAAGTCCAAAATTTCTTCGCAAGCGTCGTCGTCAATCGAAAAGCCGTTCTTGGAAAAATAATTCTTGAGCCAAGGAATTTTTCTGTCCTCGAACATTTCCCAAAACTGCTTGCGGTTTTCTTTTGGAACAAGCTTTTCCAGCTTGGAGTCGCAGGAAATTTCGTCGCTGACCAAAATCAAGACGCTTGCCTCTCCGGCGCCGTTAAGCCAGGCCGCGATTTTGTCTATGTCTTCCTTTTTCTTGATTGTCTCGGCGCCGTTGTAAACCACGCAAGTGGCCGCGCTAAAAAGGGATTCGGAGTACAATTGAACAAGCGCGCTTTGGGGGTCCGTTTCCACCGAATAATAGGTGTAGGACTCCAGGCTGCCAAATTTATCATTGAGGGATTTTTTTACAGCGGCCACGGCTTCGCTTCTTTCGCCGATTTCCGGGCCGCTAAAAAGATATATGGGCGCGCTCATTTATGGAACAATGCCGTCAGTAAGTGCGAACCAAGTTGGCCAAGGTTCCCACGATGCGGACTTCAGTGCAGTAAATCGGATTGAAGGCGGGATTTTCCGGCTGCAAACGGATTCTGTTCTGCTCCTTGTAGTAGCGCTTCAAAGTTATGGCGTCGTCAAGGACGGCCACGACAATCTGTCCGTCAATCGCGTCGTTGGCCTGCTCCACAATCGCCAAGTCGCCTTCCAAGATTCCGGCGCCAATCATGCTCTGGCCCCTTACGCGCAAGGCGAAATAACTTTTTCCGGGCCGGATGAAAGGCTCAGTCAACGTCACGTAGCCGTCCAAATTCTCCTCGGACAAAAGGGGCTTTCCGGCCGCGATTGTTCCCAAAAGCGGAACCTTGTCAACAAAAAGCTTGGGCTCCTTCTGGCGCTCGTCAACCAAAATGCGGATTGAGCGCGACTTTTTTTGCACGAGGGAAATAAAGCCTTTTTTTTGCAAGGCCACCAAATTGTCCTGAACCGCGCGGATTGACTTTTCAAAATGGTCGCTAATCTCTCTAACCGTCGGGGGAAAAGCGTTCTCTTCAATGAAATCGGCGATATAGTTTAAGACATCTTTTTGAACTTGTGTAATCTGCTTCATATTTTTTCCTCCGAATTATTCTTCCTCAAATTTTCCGTCGAACAATTTTTCAATCGCGTTGGCGGCGTCCTGCTCGTCGCTTCCTTCCACCTTGAGCGTGATTGTGGTGTTGTAGCCGGCCGCCATTGTGATGACGCCCATAATTGACTTTGCGTTAACGACAATCGAATCTTTTTCAAGCGAGATTTCGCTTTCGTATTTATTCGCCAATTGCGCGATAAGAGAGGCCGGACGCGCGTGAATGCCGGCCCTATTTTTTACTGTCAAAATTTTTTCTACCACAATGTCCTCCAAAGCTTTTTATATATTTTAATACGAATCTTCCGTTCCGTAATAGGCGGCTTGAGCGTCGCCGGTTTCAATCCATTTAAGAATGTTCTGGTTAAAGTCGCGCGCGCTGTTGTAGCCCATCTTTTTAAGGCGCTCGTTCATGGCGGCGGCTTCAATGATGATGGGCAAGTTGCGGCCGGGCTTAACCGGAATTTCAATCGAAGGAATCTTGACGCCCAACATGTCGGTCTCGCGCGCGGCCGTTCCCAAACGGTCGTAAACCTTGTTGGGATCCCATTCCTCCAACTCGACCACAAGCTGTATTTCCTTTTGCTCGCGGATGGCTCCGATTCCGTACAGCTGGGAAATGTTGATGATTCCCAATCCGCGAATTTCCATATGGTGGCTTATAAGGGAGTTGGCTCCCCTGCCAAGAATCGTGTTTCCGTTGACGCAGCGAATCTCAATGATGTCGTCGGCCACAAGGCGGTGGCCGCGCTCAATAAGCTCAAGAGCCGTTTCGCTTTTTCCCACGCCCGAATGTCCGCCCAGCATGATGCCGACGCCGTACACTTCCACCAAAACGCCGTGCAAGGTTTTGTGGGGCGCGAAAATGTTTGAGAAAATGCGGGTAAGGCGGGCCGTAAATTCCGAGGATTCCAAATCCGTAAGCAAAACGGCGCAACAAGCCTCCTCCGCTATTTCTATGAATTCGGGAGTGGGCTCTCTGCTAGATGAAAAAATGCAGCAGGGAATTTGATAAGCAAAAAGGTGGCGGATTGTGTCGGTGCGGCCTTCATGCGAAAGCTTGTTCAAATAAGCCACCTCGCCGCGGCCAAAAAGCTGGACGCGATTGTAGGCGAAGGCCTCAAAAAAACCGGACAAGCCCAAGCCAGGCCTGTTGATTTCCGGAACCGACAATTCCCTGGAAAGCCCCCGCCTGCCGGCCACGCAACGCAAGTTAATCGCGTCGTGTCCCGCCAAGTCAAGGTTCAAGAGGTCAAGAATTGTCCACTTTTTTTCGGCCATATTGTATACTATACACAATTAGCGGCGGCCTGTCAATTGCCGCTCGTATTTTTTGTTTGAAAAACACTAACAATTTTGTTCGAGCGGTTTCGCCGCGACCTGCGGTCGCTGCCTAGCCACGGCTTTATCAGTACCGCTATTTGCCCTGAATCTTGTCCTTTTCCTTCTTGATTTTGTTGTCCAAAACGTCCATGACCTTGTTGAGGGCCGCTCCAAAGTCAAAGTCTTCGGCGGCCACATGGGCCTGCGCGCCCCAACGGAAATTGGCCGTTATGTCAAAGGCGTACTGCTTGTCGTGCTTGACCTGGGTAATCAAGTCGACAATCAATTCGTCGGCGTAGTCAACGCGCTTCAACTTCTTTTCTATCATGTCCGACTGTTTTTGTTCCAATTCAAATCCCACCGCTTTTACTGTCTTTGTCATATATCGCTCCTTGTTACAGTGATTGCGCGCTTTTTTTGCGCGTTTCATACATTATACCACGCATGGGAAAATAAAGCAAATTATTTTTTTAAGAAGGCGGAAGTCGTGTCAAGAGAAACAAGCCCGCGCGGGTCTGCTCTTCTTTGGAAAAAAATAAAAAAGGACTGTCATCTTTCGTAGGAAGAAGTGATGTTCATCTGAGCGCGGTATTTGGCCACAGTGCGGCGGGCAACTTTTATTCCGCGTTGGGCAAGCGCGTCGCAAACTTTTTGGTCGCTCATTCGCTTTTCGGAATTTTCCTCCAAGATTTCTTGGATTTGGCGCTGAACATTGTCCTTGGACGTGTCCGAAACGGCGGACGAGAAAAAATATTTTACCGGAAAAAGGCCCCATTGGCATTGAATGAATTTTGACGAGGCCATTCTGGAAACCGTGCTTTCGTGAACGCCTATTCGCTCGGCAATGTCCTGCATTTTTAGCGGAAGAAGATGGCCCGGCCCCTTGTCAAAAAAATCCGCCTGCCATTTCGCGATGGCGCAGGCCGCCTTTGCCATCGAGCTCTCGCGGTATTCCAAGGCCTCCAACAAATTTTTTGCGTCCAAGGCGGCCTTGGCAAATTCCTTGCTTCCTTGCGCCTTGGCAAAATCGCGCGCGAGACGCACAATTGGAATTCCCCGGTCGGAGATTCTTACCTTCAGGGCATAGTCCGCGTTGACATAAACAATCCTGTTCACGTAATCAACTTCTTCCTTTAACTCGGAACTATCGCCAACAAGCTTTTCGATGTAAATGTCGGGAAAAATAAAATTCGCGCTTTCCTGCGAATAATCCCTCGCCGGAATCGGGTCCAAAGTTTTTATAAAGTCCAGCGCCTCCTCCACGTCGGAAAGCTTGAGCCCCTTTAAGTAGGAGAACGTTTCATTTGCAAAGGAAAGCTTTTCCCTCTCCGCCAAAAAGCCCTGAATTTTTTCCAAAATTTTTTTGCCCTGCGGGGGATTCAAAAAATCAAAGTGGCCGTCAAGCAAAAAAAGCGCGGCTTTGTTGGCCCCGCCCTTTAACTGGGCTTGAAGCAAAAGGCTTTTTTCAACGTTTTCCGCGCAAACGCCCGGCGGGTCAAAGGACTGGACAATCTTTAGACATTCTTCCAAAAGCTTTTCGTCCTGGCCCAACTTTTTGTCAATCAAAGACGCCGGCGCCAAAATGTAAAAGCCGCGCGAATCCAAGTTGCCGATTATTTTTTGGCAAAGCGCCTTTCGCTTGCCGTCAAGTGGAAGCAAATTCAGTTGCTCGCTTAAATGGGAAAAAAGGCTTTTTCGCTCGTCAGGCCTGCTTTCCAAAATTTCTTGGAAGGCGTCGGACTTTTCTTCGCCGGCCGCCGACGAAAAGCCGGAGCGCGAATTTCCGTCGGCCGACACCTTGTAGCGCGCGCTTTTTAGGCCGCTTTCAAAATTGTCGGAAACAATTTCAAGCGCGGGATTGCTTTGGGCTTGCGACAAAATTTCCTCGCGCAAATCTTCCGCCGGCATCGAAAGCAAATTCAAGGATTGAATTTGCTTTTGGCTCATGCGCTGCGCCTGAATTTGAGAAGCCCTTTGCTGCTGCGAAAATTTCATCGCCATAACTACATACTACCACATTTTTTTAAAATGTGATAGTATAAAGGGCATGAAAAACTTTGATAAATACGGACTATCCGTTCCGGAAATTCTTTTGCCCAAAAACATCGACGTAAAAAGCTGGAGCGTCGTGGCTTGCGACCAATACACGCAAGACAGGGACTATTGGGCCGCCGCGCAAAAAGCGGCCGACAAAAAGCCTTCCAGTTTGAACTTGATTTTTCCCGAAGTCTACTTGAACGACGACGGAAAGGCGGAGCGCATAAAAAAAATAAAGCGAACGATGGCCTCCTACATCGACGGCGGAATCTTCACCGCGCCGCAAAAAGAAATGGTCTACGTGGAGCGGACGACCGCTTACGGCCGCGTCCGAAAGGGCTTGGTCGCCGCGCTTGACTTGGACAGCTACGAATGGAAGCCCTTCTCCACGGCCTTGACCCGCGCGACCGAAGCGACAATCCTGGAGCGCATTCCGCCCAGAATGGAAATCAGGCGCGGCGCCCCCTTGGAGCTTCCGCACATAATGCTTTTGGCCAACGACCCCGGCCGCCTCTTGGTCGAAGGAATCGGAAACAAAATCAACGCCCGCAAAGACGCGCCCATTTACCAAGGCGAGCTAATGCAAAAAAGCGGCTCGATAAAAGGCTGGGCCGTATCCTCCGACGACGACCTAAAAAGCGTCGAAGCCGCGCTCCAAAAACTTTACGAGGCCGGAAGCAAAAACGGCTCCACATTTTTGTTCGCGGTGGGAGACGGAAACCATTCGCTTGCCACGGCCAAGGCCGTTTGGGAAGAAGAAAAAAAGCGCCTGCAAGAAAGCGGCGCCAAGGCGGAAGAAATTCAGGAAAGCCCAGTCCGCTTTGCCCTTGTTGAAATCGTGAACATTTACGACGAAGGCTTGACTTTCGAGCCGATTCACAGGGTTGTCTTTAAGGCGGACTTCGCCGCGCTGATTGATTTCATCAAGGAAAAGTTGGACGGAACTGTCGTCCAAACAAAAGACAAGGAAGAGCTTGAGGCCGCCGTAAAAAAATCGGCCGCCGACTTTGGCTTTTACTACAAGGAAAACGGAGAGCAAAAATGCGTCCTTTTGACGACAAAAATCACGGACTTGGCCGTAAGCCGCTTCCAGCCCGCGCTCGACGAGTTCCTAAAGACGCAAGACGGCTCGGAGCTTGACTACATTCACGGCGCCGACGAAATTTTCAGGCTGGGCCAAAAAGACGGAGCGTTGGGAATTCTTCTTCCGCCCGTCGCAAAGGACTCCTTCTTTGACACAATCGGAAGCCTTGGCCCCTTGCCGCGAAAAAGCTTTTCAATGGGAGAGGCAAGCGAAAAGCGCTTTTACTTGGAGGCGCGGCGGCTCTTTTAGCGGCAAAAAAATTGCTTGCAAGACCAAAATTTCTAGTTAGCCGCATAAGTCGCAACGCTGCGCTTGCGGATTGTTAGCGGCAATAAAATCGTTTGCAAGACTAAAATTTCTAGTTAGCCGCATAAGTCGCAACGCTGCGCTTGCGGATTGTTAGCGGCAAAAAAAATTGCTTGCAAGACCAAAAAGGGGCGGCCTAAGATTCAAGCCAAGCCTTGAGGGATTCGGCCACGCTTTCCATGGCGAGCGGCTTTTTGAACAATTTTTGGGCGCCCAAGCCGAGCGCCTTTTCTTCAAGGCCTTGGTCTTGCAGCGCCGTAATCACAAGAATTTTGGGCTGGCAAAAAAAATCGTCTTTTACAAGGCGCTCGCAAAGCGAAAAGCCGTCCACGCCCGGCAAGTCCAAGTCCAGGATAATGAAGCCCGGCTTGGCTTGCGAGCAAAGGGCGCCGGCCTCAAAGCCGTCATAGGCTTGGAATATTTCAACGCCCTTAAAAGTTTTTTCCAAATATTTGGCCAAAACCAAGTTAAGGCCCTTGTCGTCGTCAACGATTAAAATTTTTCTTGGCTGATTTTCGTCTTTGGGAGGAAGCGCGTCCAGCACCTCTTGCGGAACCTGCATCTTGCGGCTGGCCATAAAGTCGGCCAAATCTTCCGGGTAAACCCGGTACTGGCCGCCCGGCGTCTTAAAAGCCTTCAAATGGCCGGCCTTAATCCAATTTATTGAAGTTTGGTTGACGACGCCGCAAATCTTGGCAACTTCCAGCGCCGAATAAATATGCCTGTTCCGACCTTTTTGACTCATATCTCTATTCTATCAAATATCTCTAACGTTGTCAAATAAAATCAAAACAACAAAAAAAAACGCTCCCGGTCGCGGCTGCGACTGACGAAACCGCTAGATATCGTCGCTTCACGCATTTTGCGCCTTGTAACTATTAACTCTGCCGCTTACGCGGCAGGCGCAAAATGAGTGATTTCGCCAGCCGCCCCGCTCCCTCGCGCGTTTTTTATATTTTTCTTCACCAAAAATGTCCCGCCATTTTTGGCCGCGCTTTAATTTTGTTCATTATTAGAAATTTCTTTGATTATATTTGACGACATTTTCCAACTAAAG
This sequence comes from uncultured Treponema sp., assembly GCA_946411505.1. Classification (GTDB taxonomy): domain Bacteria; phylum Spirochaetota; class Spirochaetia; order Treponematales; family Treponemataceae; genus Treponema_D. The sequence continues at coordinate 850,577 of CAMKEG010000001.1, forward strand.
CCCGCGCGTTGCATGGAGGCCATAAGCTTTTCGCCGTTTTTTCCTTGCGCGACAAGCTTTTTGGCGGCCTTGCGGCAGATTTCCTCTTCGTCAAATTCATCAAAAAATGAGTCCACGGCTTCCTTTGAAATTTCCTTGTCGATTCCCCTTGCCGCAAGCTCCGACAAAAGGCGGCTCCGTCCCTCGTAATGGCCGATGCGGCGGGAATTGAGCCAGGCGCGGGCAAAACGCCGGTCGCTCAAAAAATCCCGTTCCTCAAGCGCGTCCAAAACGCCTTCCACCGTGTCCTTGGAAAAGCCTTTTGCCAAAAGCTTTCTTGCAAGGCCCGCGCGGCATTGTTCACAACGGGCCAAGAGCGCCAAGGCTTTTTGGGTGGCGGCGGAGGCTTCCGTCGCGGCCAGGCTTTGAGCTTTGTCTTGTGTTTGGCTGGAATTTTCTTGCTCTTGCATATGCCTTAAAACGCTTTTCGCGCAAAAAAAAGCCCCCGCCAAGGCAGGAGCTTTTTGCAGGGCCAAAACGCAGTTTAGCGCTTGCTGAACTGGAAGCGGCGGCGGGCGCCCTTCTGTCCGTACTTTTTGCGTTCAACCATGCGGCTGTCGCGAGTAAGGTATCCGTTGGCCTTGAGGGCTGTGTGGGAATCCTGATCGACCTGAAGCAAGGCGCGGCTGATTCCGTGCAAGCAAGCGTCGGCCTGTCCGTTCAATCCGCCGCCCTGAACTGTAATCAAGATGTCAAACTTGTTGTCGTTTGATGTCACCAAAAGAGGCTGGTGAACGACGCGAACCTGCTCCTGAGTGGCGAAGTAGTCCTTAACGTCCTTTCCGTTGACAACAATTTTGCCTGTGCCTTCGCGCAAGAAAACGCGGGCGGTGGCAGTCTTTCTTCTTCCTGTTCCGATAGCGATATTTTTTGTGCTAGCCATTTCTATTCTCCTCTACTCAAACTTCCAAGGGCTTGGGGTTCTGCGGCGTGTGCGGGTGCTCCGCTCCGGCGTAGATTCTGAAGTTCTTGCGCAAACGGCGGCCAAGAATTCCGCCGGGCAACATTCCCTCGATGGCCAAACGCATCGGATCCTCGGGGTGGCGCTCCAAAAGCTTTTCATAAGTGAAAGTCTTAAGTCCGCCAACAAAGCCTGTGTGGTGGTGGTAAAGTTTGTCAGTTTCCTTGGCGCCTGTAACGACAGCCTTGGCGGCGTTGATTACGATTACAAAGTCACCCATTTCCTGGTTGGGAGTGTAAGTGGCCTTATTCTTTCCGCGAATTACGGAGGCGGCTTTTGCGGCCACGCGTCCGAGCGGCTTGCCGGCGGCGTCGATGATGAACCACTGGCGCTGCTGTTCCTTTTCGTTTACAAAAATAGTTTTCATACTAAAACCCTAAAAATAAAATTTTTGAGCGGAATCAAATTTTGCATCAAATTTGAACCGCAACCGACGATGAGCGGTCGCCGGCCTTACGGGGAATATCATAATATAATTTTTCCAAAATTTAGTCAATAGGAGAAACATTTCATTTTACAAGGATGAATTTTTATGGTAGAATGGAAGAATGAAGCAGAACGAAGACGAGAGAGCTCAAAAAGACTTGCGATTGGCAAGAGAGATTCAAATGTCGGCGATGCCGCAGGTTTTCCCAGCCTACCCCGGCCGCCCGGAATTTGACATTTACGCAAAAATGGTTTCCGCCGACGAAGTTGGCGGCGACTTCTACGACTTTTACTTTGCGGGAGAGGAACGACTGGCCATTTTGATAGCCGACGTTTCCGACAGGGGAATCCCTTCCGCGCTGTTCATGATGAGGGCAAAGACTCTTTTAAAAAGCTTGATTGAGTCCGGCCTGCCGCCCGCCGAAGTTTTCAAGAGCGCCAACGACTCCCTTTGCCAAGGAAACGAAACTGGAATGCTGCTTTCCGCCTGGCTTGGAATCGTGGACCTAAAGAAAGGCTCCGTAACCTACGCCAACGCCGGCCACAAGCCCCCTGTTTTGTTGAAGGAATTTGGAGAGGCGCAAAGGCTTTCCGAAAGCAAAAACTGCATGATGGGCGCCATGTCCGGCCTTGACTACCAAGAGGGCCAAGCGGAGCTGGAAAACAACGACGAGATTTTTTTGTGGACTGACGGAATCACCTCGTCGCAAAACGCAAGCGGCGATTCCTTTGGCGAGGAAAGGCTTGAAAGGCTTTTGACGGAAAACAAAATGTCCGGCTGCAAGGCCTTGTGCGAAAAGGCGCTTTCCGCCGCCCAAGAATTTAGGGGCGGCCGCCCGCAGGAAGACGACATCGCGCTTCTTTGCTTCAAGTTCAACTACCGCGTGATGAACGGCCAGGTTGAGTACAACGACGTCGTGGAACAAGCGGTTGAATTCGCGCTCAAGGCCCACCGCGACGAAAAGCGCAAGTCCAACGGCGTCCCCTACATCTTGCATCCGATTGAAGTGGCCGCGATTTCCGCCCGCCTTACGACCGAGCGCGAGGTGATGGCGGCCGCCTTGCTGCACGACACGGTTGAGGACGCCGGAGTCACAAGGGAGCAGCTTTTGAAAAAATTCGGCCCTCGCGTCACCGAGCTTGTGATGGCCGAAACCGAAGACAAGCACCGGGAAATGAGCGCGGCCGCGTCTTGGAAAATGCGCAAGGAAGAGTCCATAAAGGACTTGCGCTCGACCGACGACAAGGGCGTCAAGGCCATGTGGCTTTCCGACAAGCTTTCAAACTTGCGCTCCCTCTACGCGGATTGGCGCGAAAAAGGCGAAGGCGTCTGGCAAGTCTTCAACCAAAAGGACCCGGCAGAGCACGCTTGGCTTTACATGAGCATCATCGACTGCATGGGAGACTTCAGGGAAACGCCTGAATACAAAGAGTACATGAACATCTGCAAGGAAGTTTTTGGAAAGCGCTGGCAGCGCTGAAAGACAGGAGGACCATAAAATGGAAAACGTTGAAGGAAAATTTGAGAACGGAATTTTTACGGCAAGCTTGAGCGGGCACATCGACTCCGCCAACGCTTCGGCGGCGGAAGCCAAGCTTAAGGAATTGACGGCCGGAAAAGAAATCACGGCCTTTGTCATGGACGCCGAAAATTTGGACTACATCTCAAGCGCCGGACTGCGCGTCGTCTTGAGCTTTAAAAAACTTTATCCGAACTTTAAGTTGATAAACGTCAAAAGCGAAGTTTACGAAGTTTTTGAAATGACGGGCTTCACGCAAATGATGGAAATTCAAAAGGCTTACAAAAAAGTTTCCGTGAGCGGCTGCGAAATCATCGGCGAAGGAAAAAACGGAATCGTTTACCGCGTTTCCCCCGACACAATCGTAAAGGTTTACAAAAACCCCGACGCGCTTGACGAAATCAAGAACGAGCGGGAGCTTGCAAAGAAAGCCTTTGTCAACGGAATCCCGACAAGCATTTCATACGACATCGTTCAAGTTGACGGAAAGTTCGCGTCAATGTTCGAGATGCTTGAGGCAGACAACATTTCAAAAAAAATCAACAAGGAGCCTGACAGGATAGACGACTTTGCAAAGGCTTCCGTGGAATTGCTTAAAAAAATTCACGCGGTGGAATTGAAGCCCGGCGAAATGGTCGACGCCAAGGCCGACTACCTAAAGCGGGCCGAACGCCTGCAAGGCCATCTTTCCGATGAAACTTACAAAAAGCTCTGCGACTTGGTCAGCGCGATTCCTGAAGACCACCACATAATTCACGGCGACTTCCACTTAAAGAATCAAATGTTCCTAAAGAGCACGGGCGAGCTTATGCTGATTGACATGGACACCCTTTGCTTGGGAGACCCGGTCTTTGACTTTGGCTCGCTCTTCAACGCCTATGTAGGCCGCGAGATGGTCGTTCCCGGAAACAACGAGAAATTTTTGGGCATCACCGCCGAGCAGGGAAAAGTTTTTTGGAAGAAGTCATTGGAATTTTACTTTAACTGTTCGGATTCTGAAAAGCTTAAGGAAATCGAAAGGCGGGCGATGATTGTGGGCGAGCTGCGCCTGATGGCAAAGGCTATCAAATCCTACATGGGAACTGAATACGGCGAAAAGCAAATCGCCTCAAGCAAGGCGCTTTTGGAAGAGGCCGTGCCGTCAACCGAAGCTTTGACCTTGGCCAACGTGTAGGCGGGCGGATGGCCCGCTTGCGCGGGCTGGCCGCCAACCATCCAAGGAAAAGCGGCCGTTTACAAGGCCTATTCTTGGCGCTGGGCTTCGCGCTCTTCTTTTTTGGCCTCGCTCTTGTCCTTGATGTCGGCAAAGCCAATCAAGATGGCGATGAGGCCGATGAAGGCGCTAAAGCAGGGCAAAAAGCCTTTTAGGAAGTAAACCACTTCGTCGCCCCACGCAAGCGGCATTGAAGGCAACACGCTGAAAACCGTGAAGGCGATAAAAAGAATTCCCAAAATCAAAGCTACCATTTTTATTTAATCTCCTAAAATAAAGCGTTAAAAAAAACCGTGGGCCTTCAAAAGAAAGTCCACGGTTTCATTATATCAGCAAAAAGCCGCTTGCGTCAAGTTTATTCGGCGCTCACGGGATTGTTGGCGAAGTCGTAGCCGATTCTGTAAAGCTTGTTTCCTCTGAAGAAGTCGTTGGTGAGCTTTACGATAGTTCCTGACAAAATCAAGAGGGAGATGATGTTAGGAATGGCCATCAAGCCGTTGAAGATGTCGGCTATTGTCCAAACGGCGCTGATTGTCATGTAAGGTCCGATAAAGACGGCGGCGATGTAGAGCCAGCGGTAAATCTTTACGGGAAGCATGTTGCCCTTTGAAAGGTACTCGATGCAGCGCTCTGAGTAGAAGTCCCAGCCCAAGATTGTCGTGAAGGCGAACAATACCAAGCAGACCATCAACAAGAAGGAGATGACGACTTTGGGAACGACAGGCAAGAGCATCTGGAAGGCGGCGTTAGTGATTTGGAAACCGGCCAAGCCCAGCTCGGGCCTCCAAGAGCCTGACATAACGATTACCAAGCCTGTGATGGAACAAATGACGATTGTGTCAAAGAATGTTCCGGTCATGGAGATGATTCCCTGCTGAACGGCGTGCTCAACCTTCGCTGTCGAAGCGGCGATCGGAGCGGAACCCAAGCCGGCCTCGTTGGAGAAGATTCCGCGGGCGATTCCCTTTTGCATGGCGACAATCATCGCGCCAATCGCGCCGCCGGCGGCAGCCTTGAATCCAAAGGCTCCCTGGAAAATCTGCTCGATGGCTCCGGACAATTTTGAGAGGTTGCACAAAATTGCGAAGGCGCCCATTACGAAGTAGATTACGGCCATTACAGGAACGATTACGCCCGCTACGCTAGAAATGCGCTTGAGGCCTCCGATGATTACCAAAGCGGCTACAACGGCCAAAACAATTGAAGAAACGATAACGACGTGTGTGTATGTTCCGATTCCGCCGATTGTTACTGTCGTAAGGTTTGAAGCGGCTGTGTTGGCGAATGTCTCGACAGCGCTTGTGATTGAGTTTACTTGGCTGAAAGTTCCGATTCCGAACAAGCCTACCATCGTTCCAAAGATGGCGAAGAGAACGGCGAGCAATTTTCCCAAAGCGGGGAACTTGGCGCCAACGCCTTTTTCGCAAGTGTAGAAGGGGCCGCCCAAAATGTGGCCGTCGGCTTTTTCCTCGCGGAAGTGGATGGCGAGCAAGCACTCGGCGTACTTAGTGGCCATTCCCAAAAGGGCGGCGAGCCACATCCAAAAGAGCGCTCCAGGTCCGCCAACTCCAATGGCAGTCGCGACGCCTACGATGTTTCCAGTTCCGATTGTGGCGCTAAGGGCGGTGCACAAGGCCTTGAAGCTTGAAAGCTCGCCGCCTTCGCCTTTTTCAGACTTTCTGAAAATGGAAGAAATGGCGAACTTGAGCTGGGAGAACTGAACTCCGCGCAAGATTACTGTAAGGAAGATTCCCGTTGCGAGAATCAAAATGATTAGCGGCAAGCCCCAGACAAAATCGTCTATGGCGCCCAAAATAGAGTTGATTTTTGCGAACATACGCACCCCATCAATTTGAAATAAGATTTATTTTAGCATAGTTTAAGGAATGTTTCAAGAGATGAGCTTGGCCGCGTCTTCCGGAGGAAGGGGACGGCCCCATATGAAGCCTTGTATGTAGTCGCAGCCGATTTGCCGCAAAGTGTCAAGCTGGTCCTCGGTCTCGACGCCTTCGGAAATGACGTTCAAGTTGAGGATATGGCCTATGGAAATGATTGTGGCCACATACTGTTTTGACGCCTCGCTAGTGTTCATTACGTCTATGAAAGACTTGTCAATCTTAAGCATGTCGGCGGGGAATTTGTTGAGGTAGCTTAGCGAAGAGTAGCCGGTGCCAAAATCGTCGATGGCGACCTTTATGCCCATTTCCTTGACTTTCCTGATGCGGTCAAGCGCCTTTTCCGCCGAGTCAATCATCACGGACTCGGTGATTTCTATCTCAAGGTTGCGGGACGGAATTCCGCAAAAAGTGACGATTTCCTTCAGCTCGTCGATAAAATTGTTTTTCATCAAGTGGTGGACAGAAACGTTCATGCAAAGGACGATGTCGGCGCCCCGCTCCCTTATTATCCTTCCGACAAAGGCCGCGGCCTGCCTAAAGACCGCCGCGTCGATTTTGTCAATCAAGCCGATTTTTTCGGCCACAGGAATGAAGTCCACCGGGCTGACAACGCTTCCGTCCGCATCCCTCATTCTGGCCAGCGCCTCGAAGCCCCGAAGATTTTTGTTGATGTCGTACTGCGGCTGCAAGTTGAAGAAAAGCCCGTCGTTGGCCAAAGCCGCGTGAATTTTCCGCTCCATCGCGAGAGTCTTTTCGTTTGTGAGCAACGACTGCGAAAAGCGCATGACACTGACATCTCCGCCAATTCTTTTTGCCTCGTGCATCGCCGCGTCGGCGCAAGAAAAAAGCGCCCCGCTCTTCATGGCGTCGGCCATGTATTCAGCGTAGCCGAAACGCGCGGTCATAAAATAGTCGCAGTCGTCTATGATGATTTTCTTTTCAAGCTCGGCCTTGTAGGCGCAAACGCTCCGTTCTATTTCTTCCGGAACCGCGTAGCCCTGAATCACAATGGCAAATTCGTCGCCTCCAAGCCGGGCCACAAAGTCAAACGTTCCGCTTTTGCGGGAATCGGCCAAGGTCTTCCAGCGCGCGGCGACTTCCAGCAAAACTTTGTCGCCGATGTCGTGACCCATGCTGTCGTTTATGCTCTTGAAGTTGTTCAAGTCAACCGACACAAGCGCGAATTTGCGGGAACCGTTGGCCAGGTCATCCATCAACTCAAGGCAGGCGAAGCGGTTGGGAAGACCCGTAAGGCTGTCGGTCACCGCCTGCGCCAAAATTCTGCGCTGGTATTTGTGCACCCTGGCATGGTTTATGTAAACCACTGTTATCGCGACGATAGCCAAAATGTTTGAAAAAGCGCCGGGTATGGTCGTAAAGTTGCGGTTTAAAATCATTCCCGCCGCCATCATGGGGAACTGGACCAAAAGAATCACAAGCGAAGTCAAAAAGCCCACGCGGCCAAAAAAAACGGCCAAGAAAATCAAGCATACATTTGAAAGAGAGGAAAAAACGCCGGCAAAAGCTTGAACCGGCATGCGGGCGCCAAAAAGAAAAACCATTGAACGGTCGCCGGCCACCTTTCTTAGCGCGACGGAAGCGGCGACATACAAAACCAAAATTATCGCAAAAACAAATTTTGGCGCGTCCTTTTTGTGAGAAAGCTTTTTTATCGTTCCGTTGATGTCGTTGACGCGGACTTGTTCAAAAGGCTTTTTGTTCATTCGGCAAACTCCTTTCCAAAAAAAACCGACGCTCTATTATAACCCAATTATTGCAAAAAAGCAATAAATTCCATGCCCCGCCAAAAACGGCTCCCAGTCGCATAGCGTTTTTACGCATTATTGAATAAAACTGCAAAAAACGCTAGAATAATTGCCATTAAATTCTATATATAACGAGGCGAATATGATTTCTTGGGAAAATCTTGACACTCTTTCAAGCTTTAAAAAGCTCCTTTCGTTGAAGAACGCGGTTTCTCTAAAGGCCGTTTTGGGCGGCGCGGACGGAGCCAAGCGCGTAAAGGAATATTCCGTTCCTATGGCGGAAGGCTTGACATACAACTACGCGGCCAAGCAGGTTGACCAAAAGGTTTTGGACGTTTTGGCGGACTTGGCCAAGGAAGCCCAGCTTTGCGAAAAGTTTGAGGCGCTCTACAACGGCGAGGTAGTGAACACCGGCGAAAAGCGCATGGTATTGCACCAGCTTACGCGCGGCCAGCTTGGAAAGGACGTAATGGCCGACGGAAAGAACAAGCGCGAGTTTTACGTTAACGAGCAAAAGAGAATCGCGGACTTTGCCGACAAGGTTCACTCCGGAAAAATCGTGAACGAAAAGGGCGAAAAGTTCACGACAGTTTGCCAGATCGGAATCGGCGGCTCGGACTTGGGACCTCGCGCGATGTACTTGGCTTTGGAAAATTGGGCCAAGGCCGGCGGAAAGTTCAAGATGGAAGCCAAGTTCATCTCCAACGTCGACCCCGATGACGCGACAAGCGTTCTTAAAAGCATCGACGTTTCAAAGACGATTTTCATTTTGGTTTCAAAGAGCGGAACCACGCTCGAAACTTTGACAAACGAATCATTCGTAAAGGACGCGCTCAAAAAGGCCGGCCTTGACGTTTCAAAGCACATGATCGCCGTCACAAGCGAGACAAGCCCCTTGGCCCACAACCCCGACTACATGGAAGCATTTTACATGGACGACTACATCGGAGGCCGCTACTCGTCAACATCCGGCGTGGGCGGAGCGGTCTTGTCGCTTGCCTTTGGCCCCGAAGTTTTCGCCTGCTTCTTGGAAGGAGCGGCCGCCGCGGACAAGACCGCCACGGAAAAAGACATCCGAAAGAACCCGGCCATGCTCGACGCGCTCATCGGCCTTTACGAGAGGAACGTTCAGGAATATCCTTCAACGGCGATTCTTCCCTACTCGCAGGGACTGTCCCGCTTTCCCGCGCACTTGCAGCAGCTTGACATGGAGTCAAACGGAAAGAGCGTGAACCGCGACGGAAAGAAAATCGACTACGTAACCGGCCCCGTTATTTTTGGCGAGCCGGGCACCAACGGCCAGCACTCCTTCTACCAGCTTTTGCACCAGGGAACAAACGTAATTCCCTTGCAGTTCATCGCCTTTAAGGAAAACCAGGCCGAGAACGACGTTGACATCCAGGGCTCGACAAGCCAGCAAAAGCTTTGCGCCAACGTCACCGCGCAAATCATCGCCTTTGCCTGCGGAAAGGACAACGAGAACCCCAACAAGTTCTTTGCCGGCGAGCGCCCGTCAAGCTTGATTTACGGAAAGCGCCTCACCCCCAAAACCTTGGGCGCTCTCTTGGCGCACTTTGAGAACAAGGTAATGTTCCAAGGCTTCTTGTGGAACATCAACTCCTTTGACCAAGAAGGCGTCCAGCTTGGAAAAGTTTTGGCAAAGACCGTCTTGGCAAAGCAGTACGACGGCGCGTTGAAAGAATACGCCGCGCTTCTTGGTTTGTAAGCGGCAATCGGTCACTGACAAAAAAGGCCCGCGATGTTTCGCGGGTCTTTTTTTTTATGCGGGAAAATGATTAAAAGCCTAAAAATCCGCCCCGCCTCACACCAGCCCGCCAAAGGGAATCGCAAAGCGTTCGCACATCGCGCGGTACTCGCTTTCCTGCTCGGGGCTGGCGGCGGTAAAGAAAAAGCTTTTGTCTTGCGGAAATGTTTCACTGACCTTAAAGCCGCCCGCATTTTGGTCTTGCGAAAAGGCTTGGTCTTGCAAGCAATTTTGGTTTCCCGGAAAAACGCGCAGGGCTTGGTTGGCTACGCCCTCGCGGCTGTCGATGACGCGGACCTTGTCGCCCGCCGCCGCCTGAATGTCGTCGGCGATGTGGGTAAAGTGGGTGCAGCCCAAAATGATTGTGTCGCAACCGTTGGCCGCAAAATAATCCACGGCGGGGCGGACTGCCGCCAAACGCTCGGCGCGGCTTGCGGTGAACAACTTCTTTTCGATAAAGTCAATCAAGTCCGGGTCGCCGCGCTTAAAGACCGCGCAGTCGCTTGCAAAATCTTCTATCAATTTTTGGCTGTAGGGATGGCGGACAGTCGCGTTTGTGGCCAAAAGGCCCACGCGCTTGTTGGCCGTCACCTTGGCCGCAAGCTTTATTGCGGGAACAGTTCCCACAATCGGAAGCGACGGAAAGCGCGCTCGCAAGTCGTCAAGCGCGGTCACGCTGATTGTGTTGCAAGCGACGACTAAAGTTTTGGGCGACCATTTTTTTTGAATCAATTCCACGGCTTTGGAAGCGGCGGCGACGACTTCTTTTTGCGTCTTTTGGCCGTAAGGAAAATGCGCGGTGTCGCCAAGGTAAACGCAAGATGCGTTTGGAACCTTTTCCTTAAGAGAAAGCATGTAGGGAATGCCGCCCGTTCCGCTGTCCAAAAAAGCAAAGTCAACGCCCATCGATTTTTCCCCGCCTCTCAGCCGAACAATGAATTAAAAGCGTCGCGCGCGGCGTTTTTGCCTTGCAATGGATTTTCGTTTGCGCCGCCAAAGAGCGCGTTTACGGCCGCGGCGTTTTTGTCTTGCGCGCCGTTTTGGCCGTCGCTCCACTTGGAGTTCTTGCCAGCCTTAAAATGCTCGCAAAAATTGGCGCGCTCCTTGTCGGCGACAAGTTCGTCTACCGTTTCGTGGCAGTCAAAGTGGCTTCCAGGCGCGTAAAAGGCGCAGCCGCGGCAGGAATGCAAGTCCGCGCCGCACGACGCGCAAGTCGAGCTTCTGTAAACGCTATGAGAAAAATCCTGTTCCGCTCCGCATTTCCAACACATTGCCGCGCCTCCTTTGTCGCCGCTCGCTATCTCGTTTGCCTTATCGAGCCCATGCGCAATCTCTTTTCGCGCACGTCCGACAAATAATTCACAAGTCCGGCGGCGTCTTCGCTAGAAATCATTTTTTTCATCGCCGCGATTTGCCTTTCAAAATTTTCGATGTGGGCGCAAAGCTTTTCTTTGTTCAGCATAAAAAGCTCGGTCCACAAGGGCGCGTTTATCATCGCGATTCTCGTAAGGTCTTCAAAGCTTCCGCCGCCAAAGGCCGTGATTCCGTCGTCGGAGGCGCTCTCAACCAAGGCGCTTGCGATGACGTGGCAGAGCTGGGAAGTAAAGCCGATTTTGTTGTCGTGCGTGTCGCAAGTGGTTTCGGTGATTCTTGTAAAGCCCATCGCGTAGACCAAGTCACGCATAAGATCCAAATTTTCTTTTTTGTTGAACTCTTGCGGAATCAAAATGTAATTGTGGTTGACAAAAAATTTTTCGGAAGAATTTACGTAGCCCTCCTTTTCGCCGCCTGCCATCGGATGGCCGATTATAAAGTCAACGTCGCTTCGCAAAATCGAAGGAAGCGACTTTTCAAAAATTCCTTTTACGCCGCTAATGTCGCTTACAATCGCTCCGCTTTTAAAAGCGTCCTTGTTGTCGCGCAAAAAATCCAGCGTGGCCTGCGGATAAAGGCAAACGTAAACCAGGTCGCACTGCGGAAGCATTTTTTGAACTTCGTCCGCGCCAAAGCCTTGGTCAATCACGCCGTCGCGAATCGCCTCTTCAAGCGAAGAACGGCTGCGGTTGCAGGCAAGAATCTTTCCCGTCGCACCGCCCATGCCAAGAACGTTGGCGCGAATCGACTTTGCGAGCGAGCCGCCCATAATTCCCAAGCCAACGATTCCGTATGTCATTTCTTGCAACTTCATAATCAACTCCTAAAATAGCCGCGGCCGCTTTTTGGCCTTGCGACAATTCGCCGCATTTGCCTGCAATTATCTTGCCGCTGCAGCTGTGACTCAAACAGTTCGGCTGTTCGCGCGAGCTTGGTTGCGAGCGCGAATGTTGCCGCTTATGCGGCTAACAAGCAATCTTTGGCTTGCCAGCAATTATCTTGCCGCTAGACCTCTCTTAAACTGCGGAACGCGGGCCTTGGCCGTCGTGTCCCAGCCGCTCCTGTCGCCGCGCGCCAAAAAGTGGTAGGCCACGCCCGCTATCATCGCGCCGTTGTCTCCGCACAATTTGAGCGGAGGAAAGACGCACTTGATGTCCGTCCGTTCGGAAAGCAAAGAGCGCAGGCGCGAATTGGCCGCCACTCCCCCGCCAGCTACGACGGTCTTTAAGCCAGTGTCGTCAACGGCCCTAAAAAGGCGCGACGTGATTGTCCGGCAAGCGGTCTCCTGGAAGGCCGCGCACATGTTCTCGTTGGAAGGCTCAAAGTCATTGTTCCAAAACAAGTCGCGCTGATGTATTACCGCCGTTTTCAGGCCGCTAAAAGAAACGTCGTAGCGGTGTTCCGCCTCGTCCAATTTTGGTACAGGAAAGTTAAAGGCCCTGGCGTCTCCCTTTTTGGCAAGTCCGTCGATGACGACGCCTCCCGGATAACCAAGCCCGTAAAATTTAGAAACCTTGTCAAAGGCCTCGCCAACGGAATCGTCGACGGTCGTTCCCAAAACCTCAAGGTCGTCAAAAGAATTGACCTTGCAAATAATCGTATGGCCGCCGCTTACCAATAAGCCCAAAAAGGGATATTCGGTCGGCGCGTCAAGCTGGGAGGCGTAAAGGTGGCCCAGCATGTGGTTTATCGCGACAAAAGGTTTTTGCGCCGCCCAAGCGAGCGTCTTTCCAAAAGTCAAGCCGACCAAAAGGCTTCCCATAAGGCCGGGCCTGTTTGTCGCGGCGACCGCGTCTATTTGTTCAAGCGACAAATCGGCTTCTTCCAACGCTTGGCGGACGACCGGCAAAATCCATTCGGCGTGCTTTCGGCTTGCGATTTCGGGAACGACTCCCTTGTAAATTTGGTGGAAGGGAATTTGCGTCGCAACGACGTTGCTTAAAATTTTCTTTCCGTCCTCAACGACGGCGGCGGCGGTTTCGTCGCAAGAGCTTTCTATTCCAAGAACTTTCATCTATACATTCCCCCTGACTTTGAGACAGTCGAAAAGCGATAGCCCTTCAAAGCCAATTCAGGATAGGCTTCTTCCAAAAAGGCCGGCAAGGATTCCGCAGACCAAACATGTCCTATCATAATGACGTGGCCTTTTTTGTTGGCGATGTCCAAGCCTTTTTTCAGCTCGGCCAAATAATTTTCGCGCGTCTTTTGGTTGTCCAAAAAAATGTCGCGCTGGTACCAGCCCATTCCCATTTCCATCGCGACGCTGGGAACTTTTGTGGCGGAACTTGTGCGCGAGTCCAAAAAGTAAATTCCTTTTTCGCTCGCGGCTTGCAAAATGAACGAAACCAAAACTTCGTTCTCGGTAATCAGAGAGCCTTCGTGGTTGTTCATTCCGGCAATCGGAGAAATCTCGGCGATGTTTTGAGAAAGCGTCGCGAAAACTTCATTCTCCGTCATCTCGGGCTTGATGGCGCCCGCGCCTGGATTTACGTTTAGGTTCATCGCCTGCATCGGCTGGTGCAAAATCACTTCGTTTTTGCTTTGGCGGACGATTCGCGCGGACTCGGCGCTGTGGGCCAGGCGCGGCAATACGGCCACCGTCACAGGGAACGGAAGCGCGACGCATTTTTTTAGCTGGCTTATGTTCTGTCCGCCGTCGTCAAAGACCACGCAAAGGACCGCTCCGTTTTTCGCCGGAACAAAGCCAAAGCCGTCTGCTTGCGGCGCGGCAGGTTGTGGAGTCGGAACGGCGACTGGCGCGGGAGCGGCCTCCTCTTTTGGAGCGGGCTTTGGTTCTGGCGTTGGCTCCTCTTTTTTTGGAGCGGGCGTCGGAGCCGGAGCGGCCTTTTGGTCGCCGGATTTTTTCTCCTCGCGCTTTTTTTCTTTTTTGGATTTCTTCTCTTTTTTTGTTTCAGTTTCCGCTTTTACGGGAGGAAGATTTTCCGCCTCAAAATTCTTTTCGACGGAAGGAACGCCCGCTGTTTTCGCGCCGTCGTTCCCCCTGGACAAAAAGGCTGTCACGGCCAAAAGCAAAACGCAGGAGGCGCAAATCGCGGCGCACAAGACCATAAGCTTTTTTCTGTCAAGCGCCACCTTGGCCTTTCTTGCCTTGCGTTTTCTGGGAGCGGATTTTTTTGCTGCTGAACTTTTGCCTTTTTTTTGCATAAACGTTGAGCGATTATTATATAGAAAAAAAACGCCCTTTGCAAGGACTTGCAATCGCTTGCCAGGGCAAAAAAAAGGAGCAAACGCTTAAAGCGCCTGCCCCAACAAGATAGCCTCTCTCAAATGCCGCTTGTCATATATGTATAAAAGTTGTTTCCAAAATCAAGGATTGTCGTGTCAAACGCCAGAATGAAAAGCGCGCCGCCAAAAAAAGACGCGCGACAAGACAACGACAGGCGCCGCCGACAAACCTTGCTTAATATATAGCAAGAAGCGCGCCAACCTTTCAAAAAAAAGACAAAATCCTTTTAATTCATTATATTACAAAGAAATAAAATTATTAATTATTTTTGTTGAATGTAAATCCAAGCTCTTGCGCGACAAAAAATGTATAAAAAATCATACTTTCCATGACATTGTGTACAAAATTTGTCAAAAAGTCTGTATAAAAATTCATACATCAGCAAAAATGTATGAAAAAGTAGACATTGAGCGCGCTTGAATATGTCACTAAAATACGCTATTATTGCGCATTATGACAATTACATGCCTTGATTTGGAAGGGGTTTTGGTCCCCGAGATTTGGATAGCGTTTTCGGAAGCGACAGGGATTCCTGAACTAAAGCGCACGACGCGCGACGAGCCCGACTACGACAAGTTGATGAAATTCCGCCTTGACATTTTGGAAAAGAAGGGCCTTGGCCTAAAGGAAATCCAGGACGTCATCGCGACAATCGACCCGCTCCCCGGCGCCAAGGAATTTTTGGACGAATTGCGGAGCGTTTGCCAAACGATAATTTTAAGCGACACCTTCAGCCAGTTCGCCGCGCCTTTAATGAAAAAGCTTGGCATGCCGACGATTTTTTGCAACGAGCTTGTCGTAGCCGCCGACGGAAAAATCACCGGCTACAAAATGAGATGCGAAAAGTCCAAGCTTACGACCGTCAAGGCCTTGCAATCCATCGGCTACGACACAATCGCGTCGGGCGACTCATTCAACGACCTTGGAATGATTCAAGCCAGCAAGGCGGGCTTTTTGTTCCGCTCCACCGAGCAAATCAAAAAGGACTACCCGCAATACCCCGCCTTTGAAGAATACGCCGACTTGCTTGCGGCGATTAAAGCAAATATATAATACCGCTGTCCGCGCGAGCTTGTTTGCAAGACAAAAAAAGGCGGCCGAAAGGCCGCCGTTTTTTTTGCCGCTAGAACAACCCGGTGATTTTACCGTCGTCGTCGATGTCGATGTTAAGGGCGGCGGGCGCTTTTGGAAGGCCCGGCATCGTCATGATGTCGCCCGCAAGCGCCACGACAAAACCCGCGCCGCTGTAAAGCTGAACGTCGCGAATCGGGAAAACATAATCGCTGGGAGCGCCAATCATCTTGGGGTCGTGGCTGATTGAGTTTTGCGTCTTGGCGACGCATACCGGGAAATTCCCATAGCCCGCCGCCTCGAACTCTTGAAGTTTTTTCAAAGAACTTCCTTCAAAGTCAACCTGCTTGGCGCGGTAAATCTCGTGGGCAAGGGTCTTTATTTTTTCAGCAAGAGGCAAGCCGCTTTCGTACAAGTGATGGAAGTTGGCCTTGCCTTCGTCGATTGTGGCGACAACGGCTTTGGCAAGTTCCGCCGCTCCTTCTCCGCCCTTTTCCCAAGCCTCGCACAAAACGGCTTTTGAGCCGTTGGCCGCGCACAAGTCTTGCAAGGCCTTAATTTCTTCGTCGCTGTCGGTGATGAATTTGTTGACCGCGACAACTACCGGAACGCCAAACTTGGCAAGGTTTTCCAAGTGAACCTTAAGGTTTTCAAAGCCTTTTTTAAGCGCCTCGACGTTTGGCTCCTTTAATTCCTTTTTGTCTACGCCGCCGTGCATTTTAAGCGCGCGGACCGTGGCCACGATTACAATCGCGTCGGGAGAGATTCCGGCGGCGCGGCACTTTATGTCCATGAATTTTTCAGCGCCCAAGTCGGCCGCAAAGCCCGCTTCGGTCACGACGTAATCGCCAGAGGCAAGAGCGCAAAGAGTCGCGTTGACTGAGTTGCAGCCGTGCGCGATGTTGGCGAAGGGGCCGCCATGGATAAAGGCCGGAGTCTTTTCCAAAGTCTGAACAAGGTTGGGGCGAATCGCGTCCTTAAGAAGAGAGGCAACGGCGCCCTGGCATTTAAGCTCGCCGAACTTTACCGGCCGCTTTCCGAATGTTTGGCCAATCGTGATGTTTGCGATTCGTTCCTTCAACTCGCTGATGCTTTTTGAAAGGCAGACAATCGCCATGATTTCCGACGCGACCGAAATTTGAAAGTGGTCTTCGCGCGGCATTCCGTCGACGCGCTTTCCAAGGCCGTCCACGATGTTGCGCAATTGGCGGTCGTTAAGGTCCACGCAGCGCTTCCATGTAATGGAACGGGGGTCAAGGCCAAGCTCGTTTCCCTGCTGGATGTGGTTGTCAATCAAGGCGGCGATCAAGTTGTTGGCGATGCTTATCGCGTGAATGTCGCCTGTAAAGTGCAAGTTGATGTCTTCCATCGGAACGACTTGCGCGTAGCCGCCGCCGCAGGCTCCGCCCTTGACTCCAAAGCAGGGGCCAAGAGAAGGCTCGCGCAAGGCGATTACGGCCTTCTTTCCAATTTTTGTAAGCCCGTCGCCCAAGCCGACGCTAACGGTTGACTTTCCTTCGCCCGCCGGCGTCGGAGTGATGGCCGTGACCAAAATCAATTTTCCGCGCTTGGAAGCGTCGGCGGCCTTTGCCTGAAGCTCGCGCAATTTTTTTAGGCCAATCTTTGCCTTGTAATTTCCGTAAAGGTCAAGGTCGGCCTCTTCGATTCCGATTTTTTTCGCTATTTGCGCGATGGGCTCCATTTGGTTCGCCTGCGCGATTTCAATGTCTGTCATTTTTACGCCTCCTGTTTTTGGCTTGCGGGCAATTAGCGCGCCGCTACATCTCCAAAGCCGCGACTTCCTGCGCGGTAAGTTTTCTATATTCTCCCAAGGCCAAAGCCGGGTCAAGGCAAAGGCCGCCAATTTGAACTCGCTTTAAGTATGTGACAAAGTTTCCAAGCGCGGCGAACATTCGCTTCACTTGGTGATACTTTCCCTCGTTTATAATGAGGAAGACTTCGTCGCCTTTTTGGGTCCATTCGATTTTTGCCGGAAGCGCCTTGAATTCCTTTTCGTTGTCTTCCGGCGGAACGTCAAGGCCGTCCTGCAATTTTTTTTCTATGGCGGAACGCTCGTCCGCGGCAATCGGCTTTTGCAGGCGGACAAAATATTTTTTTGGGCAAAGAGTTTTTGGGCTTATAAGGCGGTGCGTAAGGTCTCCGTCGGTGGTGAAAAGCAAAAGGCCTTCGGTGTCGATGTCAAGGCGGCCCACCAAATGCAAATGGCTTTCAAAATACGGAGTTCTGTAGGAATCTTCCAAAAGCGAAAAAACTGTTTCGTGGAGGCCGTCCTTGTTGGCGCAAACATGGTCGGCGGGCTTGTTCATCATAAGGTAAAGGAACTGTTCGCTTTGAACGCGCTCGCCGTCGACGCAAAGCTCGTCCGCTTCCATGTCAAGCTTAAAGTTAAAGTCGCGGACAATCTCTCCGTTCACAGTGACAAGGCCCTTGCGAAGAATTTTTTTTGCGTCCTTCCGCGTGCCAAAGCCGGCGTGCGAAAGAATTTTGTCCAGGCGCTCGGTCAATTTGGCGCTCCGTTACTTTCGCTTTTCCAGCGGAATGTAGGCGCGCTCGGCGCAAACGTTCTTGTAAGCGGGGCGATAGATGCGGCCGCCCGCGACGACTTCCTCAATGCGGTGCGCGCTCCAACCGGCGATGCGCGAAATGGCGAAGAGCGGAGTGTAAAGCTCCCGCGGAATGTCCAGCATCGAGTAAACGAAGCCCGAGAAAAAGTCCACGTTGGCGCAAAGCATTTTCTTGTTGCCGTGAAGCTCGTACAAAACTTTGGGCGCGATTTTTTCTATCTTTTTATACAGGCGGAATTCCTTTAACATTCCCTTTTCGCGAGCCAGCTTTTCGGCAAGCTCGTTGAGCAAAACGGCGCGGGGGTCGTTGACCGTGTAGACGGCATGTCCTATTCCGTAAATGAGGCCCGTCTTGTCGTAAGCCTGCTTGGTCGCGATTTTTTTAAGGTAGGCTTCGATTTCCTTGTCGTCCGCCCAGTCCTTCACGTGGGCCTTGATGTCGTCCATCATTTCCATCACGCGAATGTTGGCGCCGCCGTGACGGCTTCCCTTAAGCGAGCCGACGGCCGCGGCGATGGCAGAATACGTGTCGGTGTCCGCCGAAGAAACCACGTGGACGGTCAAAGACGAGTTGTTTCCGCCGCCGTGCTCGGCGTGGAGGATTAGCGCCAAGTCCAAAATCTGCGCCTCAAGCGGCGTGTATTTTTTGTCGGCGCGAATCAAGCGCAAAAAGTTTTCGGCCGTCGAAAGATTGGGAAGCGGGTTGTGGATGTACATGCTTTTGTCGTCGTAAAAGCGGCGCTTGGCTTGGTAGGCGTAGGCGGCCAAGGTCGAAAAGCGCGCGACCAAGTCGATGCACTGGCGCATTATGTTTCCCACGGAACGGTCTTCAGGATTGGGATCGTAGGAATAGCTTGCCAAAACGCCGCGGGCCATTTTGTTCATGATGTCGTTGGACGGCGCCTTCATGATCATGTCTTCGGTGAAGTTTTCGGGCAAAACGCGGCGGCTTCCCAAGTACTCGCTGAATGTGGCCAGCTGTTTTTTTGTGGGCAGCGCTCCAAAAAGCAAAAGGTAGGCCGTCTGCTCGTAGCCGAATTCGTCGCGCTTTTCTATGTCGTGAACCAAGTCGGCGACATTGTAGCCGCGGTACATAAGGCGGCCTGGAATCGGAATCTTGTTCTTGTTTTCGTCAAGCTCGTAGCCCACTACGTCGCCGATTGTCGTAAGGCCGACAAGGACGCCGGTTCCGTTGGCGTTGCGGAGTCCGCGCTTGACGTCATATTTTTCGTAAAGTTTTGGATTTATTGGGTCATTTTTTTGAGCAAGGACTGTCAGCTGTTTAATCAGCGCTTTGTCTGAAAGGTTTTTCATGGCATTCTCCTCGTCATTTTTAAACTGAATAATTTTACATTTTTTATGCATTTTATTCAAGAGTGGAATCTTAATTCATAATTAAGAATTAAGAATTAAGAATTAAGAATTAAGAATTGATAATTGTGGGAAGTTGGTTTATAATAAAAGGCTATGAAAAAGACTTTTATCGCTCTTGTTTTTTCCTTGTTTTTTGGTGTTGCCTTCTCCCAGTCCGCGGCCGGCGGAAGCTTGGACCAGTCATTTTTGAACGACTTTGTGCGAAGGCACTACACCACCGCCGACGGGCTTCCTGGCATGACAATCACTGACATCATGCAGGACAAAAAGGGCTACATTTACATAGGAACTTACGACGGCCTTGTGCGCTTTGACGGCGTGGAGTTCGTAAACTTCAACCGCAGCCTTGACCCCAAGTACGACTTTACGGCCGTGCGCGCGATTTACCAAGATTCCGACGACAACATTTGGATAGGCCACAACGACGAAGGAGTCACTTGCATGACGCCCGCCGGAGACACGATAAAATTCACCAAGGAAGACGGACTTCCGCACAACTCAATCCGCGCGATTTGCCAAGACAAGGAACAAAACATTTGGCTTGGAACGGCCTCGGGCATTTGCTACCTTACGCCTTCGCGCCAAGTCGTCATTCCAGCCGGAATAGAGGATTTGGGCGAAAGCACGATTCAAGTTTCAAAGCTTTTTTGCGACACCGCCAACCGCGTTTGGATTTCCACGGCGATCGCCAACGAGCTTTTTGTTTACGAAAACAACGTTGTCCGCCGCTTTGACGGAATAAAAAAAATCAAGAATCCGTCAGTTAACGAAGTGACGCAGGACAAGAGCGGGGCGCTTTGGTTTGGCGTGGCGCCGCATTACGTCGTGCGCTTGAAGGACGCGGAAGAGACAGTCTTTGACGTGGGCCACGACCACGCGGTCGGAACGACGATGAATTCCATCCTGCAAGATTCCAACGGAAACTACTGGTACGCGGGCGACAGCGGAATCACAATCTTTAGGAACGGAATGTTGACCTACTACGACAAGCGCAACGGAATCGCCGACGACTACGTGAACGAAATAATGCAGGACCGCGAAGGGAACATTTGGATCGCCTACAACCGCGGCGGCATAGAAAAAATGAGCCAGGGCAAATTCCGAACGATTCCAATGCCTATCACCGTAAACGCGATTTGCGAAGACACCGCGCGCGGCCTTGTGTGGCTGGGAGCGGACGACGGCGTTTACTGCTACAAGAACAACAAGTTTGTCGAAAACGAAATCACAAAGATGACAAAGGGCTCGCGCGTCCGCGAAGTTCGCATGACAAAGGACAACGAGCTTTTGGTTTCATGCTATTCAAAGCTGAGCTCGATCCGCTTGGAGCCAAACGGAAAGATCACCAACTGGACCGAAAAGGACGGACTTGCCGGCTACAAGTGCCGCGCGGCCATAAAGGTTTCCGACGGCGACTACTACATCGGAACCACGCAAGGCCTGAGCATCCTTGACCACACGGACGGAAAATTCCACAACATCACGCGCGAGAACGGTTTTTCCAACGAATTCATCATGGCGCTATACGAAGACAAGAAAGGCCAAATTTGGGTCGGAACTGACGGCGGCGGCATTTACGTTTTGAAAGACAAAAAAATCGAGCGCCACTATTCCACCGAAACAGGCTTGTCGGGAAACGTGATTTTTAAAATCGGCGAGACTTCCAGCGGAGACTTTTGGATTACCACGGGAACGGGAATTTCTAAATACATCGAATCAAGCGACCGCTTCCAAAACTTGAACGCGGCGAGCGGCCTTGGCACCGACGGCGTTTTCCAAATTCTCATTGACTCCACGCAAACCGCTTGGATGACAAGCAACAAGGGAATCATTTCGGCGCCGCTCTTTGACATTGAAAACGTCTTTAAGGGAACGCGCGAGCATTTTAACGTGACCGGCTACGGAGCGTCGGACGGCTTGATTTCCGGCGGCGTCACGGCAACCTCGCTTTCGATGAAAGATTCCAGCGGCCGCTTGTGGTTCACCTTGATTGACGGCTTTGCAATTTACGACCCGATTAAGGCCGGCCGAAACACAAACGCGCCCAAGGTGGAAATCCAAGACTACTCGGTGGACAACGTAAAGAAGGACTACGACGGAAAGACGATTGTCCTTTCCCCTTCGGCCAAGCGCCTTAGCATAAAATTTACGGGGCTAAGCTTCATCTCGTCGGAACAAATCAAATTCAGCTACAAGCTGGACGGCTTTGAATCGGAATACTCCGACTGGTCCAGCCTGCGAAACGTTTCCTACACCAACCTAAAGCCGGGAACTTATTCCTTTACAGTAATGTCGCGGAACGGAGACGACGTTCAAAGCGAGCCGAGCGACCCGATCACAATAATAAAGGAGCCCTACATTTGGCAGCTAAAGCGCTTTTGGATTTTGCTTGCGCTGGCGGTTGTGACATTGGCGGCGCTTGCGGTTTGGCTAAAGTGGCGCGCGATGAAGCGCTACCAAATCCAGCTGGAGCAAAAAGTGGCCGAGCGCACGCGCGACCTTAAAATCGCGAACGAAAAGGCCGAAAAGCTTTTGCTGAACATCCTTCCCAAAGAAGTGGCGGCCGAGCTTACCGAGCACCCGGACAGAACGATAGCCAAAAATTTTCCCAACGCGACGGTTCTCTTTACCGACATCGTGGGCTTTACCAAGATGAGCGGCGGAATGAGCGCCGACGAAGTTGTCGGAATGCTCAACGCGATGATAACAAAGTTTGACGAACGGGCCAAGCGCGAGGGCATAGAAAAAATCAAGACAATCGGCGACGCCTACATGGCCGCCACAGGCCTCACCGAAGAAGCCGACAACGGCGGCGCTCTTAAGATGGTGAAATTCGCGCAGGGCCTTATCCGCGACGTGGTTGAATTCAACGCCGCCTCGCATATCCAGGTTCAAATCCGCTTGGGCATCAACACCGGAAACCTGGTGGCCGGCGTAATCGGAAAGTCAAAGTTCATCTACGACATTTGGGGCGACACCGTCAACGTGGCCAGCCGAATGGAAAGCACCGGAAAGCCTATGACAATCCATGTTTCGGAAGCCACCTACGAGCAGACAAAGGCGGCCATCTACTACGGCGCAAGCGAGGACGTTGAGGTAAAGGGCAAGGGCTTGATGAAGACGTATTTTATGGAATAAGCCGCTCGTATCGTCTAACGCAAAACAGCAATCGTTTGTTCGAGCGGTTTCACCGCGTCTTTCAGACGCTGCCAAGGGCCGCTCGTACCTTTGTTGGAAAGACCATAATGACTGTTTCGAGCGGGGCCGCCGCGTCCGCTGGACGCTGCTGGGAGGGGCGAGATTTGTCGAACGAGAAACAGCAATCGTTTGTTCGAGCGGTTTCACCGCGTCCGCTGGACGCTGCCGGGGCGGCGTCAAAACAAATGTATAGCGCGTTGTAAAAAGTCGTGCGAAAATTTATTGAGAATTTTCAAAACAAACGCTAATTTTTTAAATAAAATGTCTATCTTATATGCATAAGGGAACCGCAAACGCGGTTCCCGCTTTTTTTATTAGGAGGCCGAATATGGCAAATTCATTTTATTCTTACAAAAGCGCGGACAAACTAACATTCACCGACAACGGAATGTTCCAGGCAGTGCTGCATGAGCCGGGCGTTTGCGCGGAACTTGTGGAGCGGCTTTTAGGCGTAAAAGTCAAGAAAGTAGAATATCCGGAATTGGAGAAAACAATCGCCCCCTACTACATCAGCAAGGGCGTGCGGCTCGACGTTTACCTAAAGGACGAGGACAAAGTAATCGACGTGGAGATGCAATCCCAGCCGCAGGAGGCTCTTGGCAAACGAGCCCGCTACTACCAGAGCATGGTGGACTGCGACTCTCTTATGAAGGGTGACGATTACACAAAACTCAAGGAAAGCTACATACTTTTCATCTGCAAGCAAGATCCGTTCAAAGACGCAAGCGAAGAAAAATTTGGACTGTCGCGATACACATTCCGCAATGTTTGCGTCGAAAACAAAGGCGTGAATTTAGATGACAAATGTCTTAAAGTGGTGTATAATGCAAGCGCATACGCAACGGAGCGCGACGAAAAAATCCGCGCTTTCCTAAAATTCGTATGCACCAACGACCCTGGCGAAGACGAATACTCGAACAACCTCTTTGCCACCGTCGAAAAACTTAAGGCCAATGAAAAATTCCTATTGGAGTATGCCGCTATGAACATTAGAGAAATGGATTTGGTAAGGGAATCCAAAAAGGAACAAGCCGTGGAAGACGCGCTTGTCGCTATAAAAGAATTTGGCATTGCTCCAGAATTAGCGGCAGAAAAAATGGGCGCTCCATTGGACAAAGTGCTTGAAGCGCTAGCCGCCGAGCCAGCCCCCGCAAACTAAGGCGTAAAAATCCCGACGTATTCCCCGTGGGATTCGTTACGTCACCTGGCTGCATATTTTCTTCCAAATCGTAGCGCCATTCCAATACATTTCCGCTCGTATCGTCTAACGCAAAACAGCAATCGTTTGTTCGAGCGGGGCCGGCGTCAAAACAAATGTATAGCGCAATGTAAAAAGTCGTGTGAAAATTTATTACGATTTCCAAAAATTTTCGCTAATTTCTTAAATAAAATTTATATCTTATATGCATAAGGGAACCGCAAACGCGGTTCCCGTTTTTTTTATTAGGAGGCCGAATATGAGCCAAATCAAAAAAGTGCAGACGCTTGATGAAAAGTGGGAAAACGCCACGATTGCGAATAACTTTATCTTTTACAAGGTAATGCGAAACAATCCTGACATTTGCAAGGAACTGTTGGAAATCTTGCTTGAATTTAGAATCGAGCGGATTGAAATGTCGCAAGAAGAGGAAATCAACACCGACTTTGACAGCAAGGGAATAAGAATGGATGTTTACGCCAAGGACGCTGACGGCCTAAAGGTCTACAACATCGAGCTTCAAGCGACGGACACAAAAGAACTGCCGGAACGCTCGCGCTATTATCAAGGCATCATCGATGTGGATCTTTTAAAGTCTGGTCAAAAATATAAAGACATGAAAACGTCGTTTGTAATTTTTATTTGCGTTGACGACATATTTGGAGCCGGGCTTCCTAAGTACACCTTTGAAAACCTGTGCCAAGAAGACCCAAAAATTAAGTTAAACGACAGGGCTTACAAGTACTTTTTTATTTCCAAAAACTGTGATAGAATATTGGATGAAAGGCAAAAGGCTTTTTTGCGCATGGTGACCGAAAACAAGGCCTCGGACGACTTTACCGATAAAATAAAAAGTCTTGTAGACGATGCCAAGCGCAACACGCTGTGGAGGAAACAGTTCATGGAATGGGAACGCGAAAAAACATACATTAGGGAAGACGCAATGGAACAAAAAGCCGTGGAAGCCGCTCGAAATCTTCTTAACGAAGGGATCGCTCCGGAAGTCATTTCTCGCTGCGTTGCCCTGCCCTTGGAGCAAGTGCTGGAACTGCAAAAGGAACTGGCCGCCGAGCCAGCCCCCGCGAACTAAGGCGCGCAATCGCCCCTGCCCCAACCGCTTGCGAATTGCGGGCGGCGGGGAAATTTTTAAGGATGTTGTCTATTGACCAAAAAATAAAAAAAAACTAGTATAAAAGTTAATAAAATTATGTATTCTCTTAAAAGTGTGGTATAATTTTTTTCAAGGAGTTTGGATATCATGTCAGATTTTCTTTTTGCCCGACCAAGTTTTATCGGCGGAGCAATGACAATAATTGATTTGTTTGGCATTTCGCAAGAATATAATGCTTCAAGTTCCGAAAAATCCGCAGATACAAGAGCAATGCGCGCTGACGCAAACGCTATAAAATCAGATTTCTTAAATGCATATAATTCTATGGTGGAAGCGTATGCGCAATAACATTCAAAAAACTCAAAAGAAAAACGAGCAAATTCTTGCTGCAAAAATGGTAACTCATTTCTCAGGGCCTTTGCCGCCTCCAGCCGAAATGGAACGTTACGAGGCGATTTGTCCAGGATTTGCAGAAAAACTGATGGAACGGTATATTAAACAATCCGACCATCGGATGTCACTAGAAAGCAAAGTCATTGATTCGGACATAAAAAATTCTGCGCGCGGACAAATTTTCGCATTCATACTAGCTCTCACCACAATTCTCATTGGAGGCCTTTTGATTTATTTGAACAAAACAGTAATCGGAATTGTATCCATATTGGGAGCTTTGAGCGCTGTTGTCGGAGTGTTTGTCTATGGCAACGAAAGCAAAAAGAACGAACGAATAAAAAAATCTCAAGAGAATCCTGAAATCTAGGCCGTTTTCCCGCCGCCGAGCCAGCCCCCGCGAACTAACGCGCGCGACGCTTTGAATAACGCCCCCCCCAAACCGCTTGCGAATTGCAAGCGGCGGGGAATCAACTCCTATTGTTTTGTCATATCGATTGTAAACAATTGGACGCCGAGCAAGGCGATGAACTGCTTTAAAAAGTCAATGTAGAATTTAAGCAGCTTTTTCCTGTAGGCGTAGCCAACCTCTGATTTTGCGGTCTCGCCGCCGTGATAGAAGGCGTTGCGTTCCATTCTTTGAATAAACAGCAATTGCTCATAATCAAAAGCTTTAGCATCCATTGCAATATAAGTGTTATATCTGTTCACATTAGTATCATAAATGCCAGGAACTTCAGAAAAATGTTTAAGATATTTTATATAATTTTGATTGCTAGACTTTGTAGATAAGAACTGGCTTTTAAATGACTCCGCTTGCTCTTTAAGACAATCTTCAAGGCCGTTGTTTTTCAAGAACCTTTCGTTCCATTTTTTTGAACGATTTGAGAAAACAAAAAGTTTTTCTCCATATACTTGGCACGCTTCATACACATTCCACAAATCCATGAATTTAAAAATCAGCTCATACGTTTCTCTTACGTCTTTTCCTTTTGTGGAAGAGTATTCAGTTTCTATGCCAACGCGCAAATCAAGGCTAAGCCTGTACCTAAGGTCAAGCAAACGGGCTTCGCGCTTCAATATATCTTCATCTTTTTTTTCTCTCTTTCTCTTTTCAATTGTTTTTTCAGTAAGTTTTTTAAAACAAGAAGTAAAAGTTTTAACATATTCATCTAAAGTTTTCTTTTCTATAATTTTCCTCATATTTTTTTATGCGCCACGGAAGCGGGAACGCGCGACGCGCTGCCCGGCATCCATCTGAGCAGCGTCCGCAAGCATAGCGACAACTTACAGAACTTTATCCAACAATTTTTCTATCGCAGTGCGGTCGTTTTTATTTTTAACGACATTGAAAAACGGTCGAGTGCAACAAGAAATTCCGCGAATATTCATCTTGTCCAATATTGGTTGATGCTTGTCAATTCCGCTATGATTTATTCTTAATATTTTTACTTCTATTCCATAATTGAAAATTTGATCATTTATTATCTTCGGTTTTATATCAGTCACTTCAACCAAATGCGTAAACAAAGACGACCTTCCTTTCATTTTTTGAAAAAGAAGCAAAGTGTCGCCTTTATTAAATTTAGGAGGCCGCCTTAAAAACTCTAAGACAAAAGTGTCATTAGCCGAATATAGAGCCGAAGCATTTTTATAAATATACGCGCCTTTCTTAAATTTAGGTTGTTCGTTTACACATTTTACATAATCAATATGGATTGGCATACCTTTTTCCCTCCTTACCTAATGCCTACTGTTTTTCCTCGTAAATTTGTGCGTAATCTATTACACACACATGATTGTATTTTCCATGATAATCCGCGTATCCAACGCCGGCTGTCGCGAATTTTTCATTCATAATATTTTTACGATGGCCACGACTACTGACACCATCATCTATTAAAAGCGCTACAACTATATCACGCGCGGAAGCTGCATAAACATACGAAGAACCATAGTCTATATTTTCGCCAGCTTCTTTTGAATAGGATCCGTAACGCTTCATTCTATCATCTGTACTACTGCCATCACCTCCTGTATGGCCAGTTTGAGATGTTTGCGCTTGATCTAAAGAATGGTCTTTTGACGCTTTTGTCAAGCCGCGCGACGGCTGAAGGACAGAAAGCGCACTTCGAGAATTCATATATTCGATGCACTCATTTACAACTCTCTTACCTTCACTTGTAGCTATTTTTTTGTTGTTTTTATCGATGTAATCATTGCCAGAGAAATTATTTAATCTTGGCGCAATATATAGTTCGGCATACTTTTTGGGGTTTGTTCTTGCCATATTCATCTCAAGAATTACATCCTTTTCTATTTCATACATATAACTAACATTACGAGCGGTGTCCAATTTTGACAAATCCCAAACACTTTTATCGACCGCATCTTTAGCATATTTGGGCTGCGAGCCTAAGGATGAAACGACTTTGCTAAAGGCTGCGACTATCTCAACATCTTTGTCAGGCATGATAAAGCTTTTACTATTCCCCGCTCCGTTTAACGCAATACAAGATGAGCCTAAGTATTTTAAGGCAATCCCGGCCAACTCGTAGCCGCTCGCAGGACTTATATCAAGGGTGACGGTCGTTCCGCTAGCGGCGCTTGTCTTGTCGGCTTTAACCGTTCCGTTAACGGTTGACCTAATTGTTATTATGCGAGAATATTTGTCAATAAATTGCGCGTCCACGGTAACATCATTTTCTGGCATATAAAAGTAACGCGTACTTCCACTGTCTGTCATCTCAACTGGCGTTCCGTCCGCAGCGGTTACAATAATCTTACCCAACTTATAGCCGCTTGCAGGATTTGCAGTAAGTTTGATGTACTCTCCGCCAGACGCTTTTGTTTTATTGGCAGTCACCGTTCCGTTCTCAAACGTACCAATGTTCACACTATATTTTACAACAAATGTTGCTGTTACCGTTACGTCCTGGGCGGGCATTGTGAAAGTTATTGTGTCTTCAGTTCCACTTATAACCACAGACGAACCGTCCGCGGCGGTTACAAAAAGCGTTCCAAGTCCGTAGCCGTTTGCAGGGTTTATAGTAAGTTTGACATACTCTCCGCTAGCCCACTTTGTCTTCTCGGCAGTCACCGTTCCATTCTCAAACGCGCCAATGTTTACACTGTATTTTACAATAAATGTCGCGGTCACCGTTACGTCCTTGGCGGGCATTGTGAAGGTTATTGTATTTCCATTTTTGCTAGCGCCCACAGAATATCCATTGATGTCTTTCACAATTAATGTTTCAAGTTCGCAGCCGCTTTCAGGTTTTATCGTAAGCGCAATTGTAGTTCCGCTAGCGGCGCTTGTCTTGTCGGCGGTTACAGTTCCATGTTCAAAAGAACCAATATTTACGGCGTAGTATTTTATCGCGGAGAATGTCGCGGTCACTGTTACGTCCTTGGCGGGCATCCAGAATGTCCTGCTGTCGTCAGCTCCGCTTATATAAACGGACGAGCCGTCCGAGGCTCTTACAATAAGTTCCTTAAGTTCGTATCCGTTTTCAGGTCTTATAGTAAGTATGACAAGTTCTCTGCTGACCAACTTAGTTTTATCGGCGGTCACAATTCCGTTTTCAGACGAACCAATGTTTACATTGTATTTTCTTACGGCGAATGTCGCGGTCACAGTTACGTCCTGGACGGGCATCGTGAATGTCCTGCTGTCGCCTGTTCCGCTTATCGCAATGGACGAGCCGTCCGAGGCTGTTACAATAAGCTCCTTAAGTTCGTATCCGTCGTTAGGTCGTATAGAAAGTTTAACACGATTTCCGCTAGCCCACTTTGTCGTATCGGCGGTCACAGTTCCATTTTCAGATGAACCAATGTTTACATTGTATTTTATCGCGGAGAAATAATACCGCACCGTAACGAGAGAAGCGGGCATTGTGAAAGTTCTTGTGTTTCCAGTTCCGCTTATATCCACAGAGTTTCCGTATGCATCGGTTACAGAAAGGCTTTCAAATTCGTAGCCGTTTTCAGGTTTTATCGTGAACGTAATTTCTGTCCCGCTAGCGGCGCTTGTCGCGCTAGATGTCACTGTCCCGTGGTAGACATTGTTCGGCATTTTTATTGGATACAGAAATTGTTGATCGCTGTCATTAACCGTCCAGCCTTCTGGTATGCCGCTATCACCCACAGGCCATGGCACGCCAGGCGCCTTTGTAAAGGTTCCGTTAGATGCCACGCGAAAAAGCCAGCGAGAAGTACAGTTTGCATCGTCAACGTCTATTGCCAAACAGTTTACATTGTTAAGTTTTGAGCAACCAGAAAACATATCCATATAGCAGCCACGCGCAAGCGTCGTCGCGGGCAAAGTAGGCGCGACAGTTAATTCTCTACAGCCTGAGAACATCCCGCTATAGCAATATTCCACAAGCGTTGTCGCGGGCAAAGCAGGCGCGACAGTTAATTCTCTACAGCCTGAGAACATCCCGCTATAGCAGTCACGCACAAGTGTCGCCGCGGGCAACGCGGGCGCGCTACTTAACCCTTCGCAACCAGAAAACATATCCTTATAGCAGCCACGCACAAGCGTCGTCGCGGGCAAAGCAGGCGCGCCAGTTAATTCTCTACAGTCTGAGAACATCCCGCTATAGCATTCTTCCGCAAGCGTTGTCGCTGGCAATGCAGGCGCGCTTCCTAACCCTTCGCAACCAGAGAACATGCTTTTGTAACAACTGCCAGCAAGCGTCTTCGCGGGCAATGAAGACGCGAGAATTAGTTCGCAACACCATGAAAACATATCCTTATAGCAGCCACGCGCAAGCGTCGTCGCGGGCAAAGCAGGCGCGACAGTTAATTCTCCACAGTATGAGAACATCCCGCTATAGCAATATTCCGCAAGCGTTGTCGCTGGCAAAAGCAATTCAGCGCCAACCTTGTTTTTTATACGAGAGTTATTAGCAAAAAACTTATAGAACGTGTAAGAAGCGGACAATTTATCGACGCTTGCGAAGCCCTCGCTCTTTACAAGGCTCATCATGTTTCCGTAGACATAACAATTTTTGTCGCACGCTATGTTGCTGAAGCTTGAATCGCCTGTGGCATATGTCGCGTTGTCTCCGTAAAAGGCCACCTTGTCGCCAACAGTCTCAAGCGCGATTTCTTTTGAGACGCCACTATCGATTGTTTGCCGCACGCCTCCGTTTATGCAATAGGTGACAGAACCTGCGGCGTTGTTTTTAAAAGTAACTTTGGCTCCGGCTTTGATGGCTTCCAGCGTCAACGGAACATTCTGCATATCGCTATCGCTGATTGCAACGAATGTCGCGGCAACCGTTACGTCTTTAGCTGGCATAACGAACGTCCGTACATCGCCTGTTCCGCTTGTCGCGACGGAAGATCCGTTTGTGTCTTTAACTATTAATTTTTCAAGTTGATAGCCGCTCTCAGGTATTATCCTTAACTCAACGGTACCTCCAGCACCACATAAAAGAACCATATTTGGTCTGCCAAAGCCTGCCACCACCATTCCATGCGCGCTACTCTCTGGAACTGTTACTGAATATACACGTACAGTTTGAGGACGTCCAGTTTGAGATTGGTCATCAATAACTGTCCAACCTTCTGGGATGCCGCTCGCGCCTGAAGGCCATGACACGCCATCTATTCTTTTAAATGTGCCCTTGGATGCCACGCCGCTAAGCCACTCGTTCGTAGCGCAATACGCGTCAATGTCAGTTGCCAAGCATTTTACATTGTTAAGTTTTGCGCAGTCTTTAAACATGCCCTGATAACAACCTATCGCAAGCGTTTTGACTGGCAGTTCCGGCGCGTTAGTCAACCCAGTGCTTCCAAACATGCCTGAATAGCAGTTTGGCACTAGAATTTTTGCCGGTAATTCCGGCGCGTTCGTCAATACCCTACAGCCATAGAACATATACCCATAACAACTTTCAGAAAGCGTCGTCGCAGGCAAAAGCAATTCAGCGCCAACCTTGTTTTTTATACGAGAGTTATTAGCAAAAAACTTATAGAACGTGTAAGAAGCGGACAATTTATCGACGCTTGCGAAGCCCTCGCTCTTTACAAGGCTCATCATGTTTCCGTAGACATAACAATTTTTGTCGCACGCTATGTTGCTGAAGCTTGAATCGCCTGTGGCATATGTCGCGTTGTCCCCGTAAAATGCCACCTTGTCGCCTGCATTCTCAAGCGAGATTTCTTTTCCTTCGCCACTGGCGATTGTTTGCCGCACGCCTCCGTTTATGCAATAGACGACATAACCTGTGGCGTTGTTTTCAAAAGTAACTTTGGCTCCGGCTTCGATAGCTTCCAGCGTCAACGGAACATTCTGCATATCTATATCGCTGTTTGCAACAAATGTCACGGTCACATTTACATCTTGCTCTGGCAGAGTAAATTTTCCGTCCGTCACAGAAATTGGATTGTTGGCCGCGTCAACAACGGTGAACGCGCCAAACTGATAGCCAGCGTTTGGAGTCGCTAAAAGCGTTATCTCGGTTCCGGCGCTTCCGGTGGCGGGTGTTGCGGTGACGCTTCCATTTACATGAACCGGAATCTTTACGCTGTAAACAGGAATCTCAGACCACAGCGCGTAAAGCGTGGCGTTCGCCTTTGCGGTATAGCTTGCGCCGTCAGCGTATGAAGCCTGCTTGGACTTTGGGGCGGTTCCCCAACCGGCAAAGTTAAAGCCTTCCTTGGAAAAGCCAAGCTCTTCGACCGGCGTCAGGGCCTGCGGAATTCCCGCGGTAAAATTTTGAGGAACGGTGGCAGGATTTGGGCTTCCGTCGTTGGCGTTGAAGGTTATCGTGTATATTGCGGGGGTGGCGACAGGCGCGTTTGTCTCGCCGTCGGTTTTAGTTCCGCCGTTTTTCGTTTGGTTGTCCGGAACAACAATGACTACAGGCGGCTCGCTGTCGTTGGAACAAGCCAAAAAGCCAAAGGCCATCGCCATGCAAGCCGTCAGCGCAAAAAACGCGCGGGCAATTTTGTTATTAAGGGTTCTCACTTTTTTCCTCCACAAAGCCAAAGATGGTTTTTCCACGCTAATTTTACAATAAAAAACAAATCTTGTATTGAGTAATTAGGAATGGAAAAGCCGGGACTTTAGTCCCAGAAAAGGTAGGAGTAAAAAAGCGCAGTTTTTTCAAGAATTTCACGCCATCACGCCGCGATAAAACATTCTTCTATATTACCCCCCCCCCATTCGTCGCTTGTTTGCCGTCGCCGCCGGCGGGAAGGTCAACGCAGATTTTGACGCCGGTGTCTTTGGAGCTGTGGACTTCAAGAGTTCCGCCAAGAAGGGCCGCGCGCATTTCCATTCCGCTCATTCCAAAGTGGCTTTGGCTGTGGGAACGGCTGTCGTAGTCGATGCCGCTTCCGTCGTCGTAAATCATCACACGGATTTTGCCTTCGCGCTTTTGAATCATCACGCCGGTCTCTTGCGCCTTCGCGTGGCTCTTGGCGTTGTTGAGCGCTTCTTGGATTATGCGAAGGATGTGGTGCCGCTCTTGGGCGGAAAAGCGCTGCAAGTCAACTTGCGGGTCGGCGTAAAAGCGGCAAGGGATTCCGCTGTCACTTGAAAATTGCGCGCACAAGTCCGCGATTGCGTTTTTAAACGGAAGCTCCTTTAGGCCGGGAAGCGCCAGGTTTTGTATTATCGCGCGCAGCTGCTTTTGGTTTTGCTTTTCCAAGTCGATGATTTTTTGAATCCGCTCTTTTTGCTCCTGCCCTTGCGCGCCTTCCTGACATTCCTTTTGCATTAGCAAGAGAACCTTGATGTTTTGCGAGACAGTGTCGTGCAGCTCCTGCGAGATTCTTCGCCGCTCGTCCTCTTGGGCGCTAATCGTTTCGTTAAGAAAAGTGGCGTTGCTCTTTAAATTCTTTCTGGCTCTGACGTTACGCGCAAGAACATACAATAGCGCGACAAAGGCCGCGAAAATCGCGACGATTAAAAGAATGAAAAACGAATTATAAATCCTAAGCGTTTCCTTTAAAAGCTCAAGCTCGTCCATCATCGTTCCTTGATTTTTACAGCCAAGCGGTAAATTCCAAAGCCCGCGAAAGTGCAAACGATTCGGTCCAGCAAGGTCATCGGAATTCGCGGAATAAGATAAGACAAAAAGGTTCCCATGTTCATCTGGCGCAAAACGGCAGAAAAGCTGTCAAAGGTGGAAAAGCCCGACGCGCTTCCAAAAAGCGGGCGGACAAACGTGTCCAGCGCGCTGGCCGCAAAAAAGCTTAGGAAGGCGGAAGAAAAAGCGATCGCAAGCAAATACAAAACCGTCACTCCTCGGCTGAACAAAAATTCTTTTTTGTTGCGGGAGAAAAACCAAGTGGCCACTACAATCAACATTCCGCAAATCGCGTAAAGGCAGTCGTAAACGCTAAAGGCCGTTCCGTGCATTCGGCAATACAAAAAAGTTATCAGCGGATTAAAGGCCGCCGCGACAAGCAAGCCCGGAACAAGGCCAGCGTAAAAAGTCACCGCCACGGTGAACACTGTGTCCAAAAAAATCGACGGCAAAAAGCGCGCGGCAAAAAAGGAAGCTCCCACATTGCACAAAAGCGCGACAACGCAAATCAAAAAAGTTTTCATACTCTTCCCAACCTCTCCAAAAATTGCAATTTATTTGAAACGCCCGTCTTGTCGTAAAGCGAGCTAAGGTAATTTAAAACCGTTTTTTCGCTAAGGCCCAATTCCTTGGCCACTTGCGCGTTTGTCTTTTGCAGCGCAAGCGCGTCGGCCACAAGCTTTTCCTTTTTGGTAAAGGTTTGCGAAATGTCGCGTGTTTCCAAAAGGCCTGAGACAAGTTCCGCCTGAATGTATGTCCGCCCTTCGTCAACGGCTTGCAACGCGGAAAGCAAAACGTTTTCGTCGGCGTTTTTTGAAACAAAGGCCTTGGCCCCAATCTCGGCGCTCATCGCCCGCTCCACAAAGCCGCCCGAATCGTGGCTGGAAAAAGCGACGCAAGCGATTCCCAGCTGGGAAAATTTTTTCATTATTTCAAAGCCGCAGTTTTCTTCCGGGCCGCTGCCAGCTCCGTCGTTCTTAAAGGAAATGTCCACAATCGCGATGTAGTCCTGGGCCGCGCGCTTTCCGCCCTTAAAGCTTTCGAGGATGCTGTCGCATTCCGCCACGGTTCCCGCGTCAAGCTCCACTTTGAACGCCGAATGTTTTTCTATCCAACTTTTTATGCCCGCCCGCAAAAGCGCGTGGTCGTCGGCGATGATAATCTTTTTAGCCATGCCGCCATTATAGCGCGCTTTTTTGACATTTAACAGAGATACAAATCCCGACAAAACCGGGAGTTGAGTCCCGGTTTTTGGGAAGTGAAAGAACGCCTGCATTTGACGAAACGCCGCATTTTCATTATATTTAATAGTATGAAAAAACACTTTGCATTTACCATTGTCACGCTGCTTTTGGCGGCAAGCCTTTTCGCGGCGGACGTTTTCGCAAGCCCGGCGGGTTACGGACCGGACTGGCGCGTTGTCGTCAGCATTGACGAGCAAAAAACTTACGTCTACAAAAGCGGCGAACTAATCCGCGAGATGGTTTGCTCCACCGGCCTGATTGACGGCGACAACGACACGCCGCTTGGCGACTACATCATAAACGAAAGCGGCCAAAAGCGCGGAACTTCGTTCTTCTCCAAGCGCTTTGGCGAAGGAGCGCGCTGGTGGGTCGGCTTTATCGGCGGCGTGTATCTTTTCCATTCCGTTCCGATTGACGCGGCCGGAAACATCATTCCAGAAGAAGCCGAAAAGTTGGGACAGCCCGCGAGCCACGGCTGCGTGCGCCTTAGCATGGAAGACGCCAAGTGGTTCTACGACACCGTTCCAGACCAAGCAAAACTTCACATCCAAAAAGAAGCGGCAAAATAGCGGCAAGATAAACTAATTCAAGACCATAAGGCTTTGTTAGCCGCATAAGCGGCAACATTCGCGCTCGCGACAAAGCTCGCGCGAACAGCCGTACTATTATAGGAGACTAATATGGCAAAAAAAACACCAATCACGCTTTTGGCGGGTTACTTGGGTGCGGGAAAGACCACCCTCCTCAACTACATTTTGAACAACCAAAAAGGCTACAAGGTGGCCGTAATCGTTAACGACATCGGCGAGGTCAACGTTGACGCCTCCCTCATTTCAAAGGAAGCCAACATCACCGACAGCTCAAGCTTGGTTCCGCTTACAAACGGCTGCATTTGCTGCACGCTAAAGACCGACCTTGTCCAGCAAATCGAAGGCTTAATCAAGACTGGAAAATTCGACTACATCTTGATCGAAGCCTCGGGCGTTTGCGAGCCAATGCCAATCGCGTCGGCCATCGAGCAAATCGACTCGGGCTACATCGACAACTTGGTCAGCGTCGTGGACGCGATGCGCCTTTCCACAGAGTTTGACGAAGGAAACGCGCTCCTTAAAAAAGACATGGAAGAAGAGGACATCGAATCGCTCTTGGTCCAGCAAATCGAATTTTGCAACACGCTTGTCATTAACAAAGTCGATTTGGTCAACGAGGAACAGCTTAAGAAAATCCGCGCCGTCGTAAAAAAATTGCAGCCCAACGCCAAGGTGATTGAAACGACAAAGTGCGCCGTTGACCTTTCCCAGATTTTGGGAACCAACGAGTTTGACTTTGAAAAAGTTTACGAAAGCGCGGGCTGGGTCGCCGAGCTTAACAAGGCCGACGCCGAAGGCTACGACGAGGACGAGGCTCGCGGCCACCATCACCACGACGATGATGATGACGACGACCACGACGAGCATCACCACCACGAGCATGACCATGACCACGAAGGCCACGAGCATCATCACCACCACCACGAGCACAAGCACGAAGGAGATTCCGGAAGCGACGACGACGAATACGGAATCGGAAGCTTCATCTACTACCGCCGCATTCCCTTTGACCGCCAAAAGCTTGACAAAGTGGCCAGCGCCTGGCCCAAGAACATCATCCGCTCAAAGGGCATAATGTGGTTTGACGACGAGCCTGACATGATTTACGTTTTGGAAACGACCGGCCGCCAAATCGTCGCGGGCATTTCCGGCCAGTGGCTTGCAACCGCTCCCAAGGCCGAGCAGGAAGCGATTCTTGCCCAAGACCCGGAGATGAAAAAGAACTGGGACGAAAAGCTTGGCGACCGCATGGTAAAGCTTTGCATCATTGGAACGCATCTGGACAAGGAAGCAATTTCAAAGCAGCTTGACAGCGCTTTGGCAAACTAAAAACTGTTGCATGACAAAAAAAGCGCGGCTTGGTTAAACCAGGCCGCGCTTTTTTATTGAGGCGCCGCAAAAACAAAGACGCCCGCGAAAACCGCGGGCGTTTTTGTTTCGGCAATATCAATCGCGCCTTGACCGTTCCTACTTTTTCAAAAACAACTCCGCGCGAATCATGACCGTGTCTTGGTACCAGTCAATCAAAAGCGAAAATAGCTCGTCCTCGTAGCCGTCAAGGCTGACCTTGAATTTCCAGACGGCGGCGGAATTGAATTTCTCGCGGGGAACTTCTTCCAGCGCGACCCAGCGGCCGTTGTACAAAATCTGGCATTTGGCGCGGTCCGAAAGGTCCATGCCGTTCTTTCCGTCGCGGGCAGAGACAATCAATTTAATCGGCCTGCTTTCGTTGGCTGAAAAATTGATGTCAATCGACTTTTCTTCCCTGGTGACTTCAAAGTTTTCCCACCAAACATAGGAGCCCACGGCGACCTTCGCGCGATACATTCCGGGCTTTAAGAAAACAGGCTTTATGTGGTAGGCCTTTAATTTGGAAGCAGGCCGTTCGGCAGTCAAGCCTTTTTTGTCGGCCGCGCCTTCTACAAAGACGCGCGCCGAGCCTTCCACTTCCTTGATTTCCGTTCCGTTGGTAAAGAAAAGCGCGCGGGCGCTTATGTGGCTTGCGGGCGCGGAAGTTTGCGGCAATTTTATAGTCATGTTGACGGGCGTGTATATCGAGCGCAAAATGGTGCGGTGCACCCAGCCCTCGGTCCACAAGTACCAGGCTCCGGCCGCCGCCGCGCCGCACAAGACAAGCGCGACAAAAAAGTCCTTCCACACGTTGCGCTTTTTCTTGTACTCAGCTTCCTTTAATTGGCGCGGACTTATGACCATTTTTGCAAGCTCCACGCGAATGGCGTGCGTGTCATAATACTTGAGGTATTTTTTTACGATTTTAATGATTGGCTCAACGCTCTTAAAGCGGCGTTTTGCTTTTGGCGCCATCATTTTTTTTATCAGCTTGCATATTTCAGGCGGAATGTTTTTGTTGATTTTACGCGGATCGACAAATTTCCCTCGCCGCGCCTTTTCGTACATTTCCTCCTGCGTTTCCGCAGTGTAGGGCTTTTGGCCGGCGACCATTTCATAAAGCATCACGCCAAGCGCGTAGATGTCCGCGCGCTGGTCCACGCCGCTAGAGTTTTTGAACTGTTCCGGCGGCATGTAGCTGGGCGTTCCCAAAACCACGCCGTCCTTTGTGGTTCTGTCGTCGGAATCGTCGCTCGCGATTCCAAAGTCGGTAAGCTTAATTTCGCCTCTGCGGGAAATCAAAAGGTTTCCGGGCTTTATGTCGCGGTGGACGACATTCTTTTTGTGCGCGAACCTAAGGCCGTAAAGCGAGTCCTGCATTATCAACATCGCAACTTGAGGAGAAAGGGAGCCTTGCTTTTTAATCAGCTTGTCAAGCGAAAGGCCTTCGACAAACTCTTCGACAATGTAGCGGTAGCCGCCCTCCGTAAAATAGTCGAACAAGTGCACGATGTAAGGGCTTTGCATTTCCAAAAGAATTTTGGCTTCCTTTAGAAAGCGTTCCTTGGCAACATTGTTTCCGCGAATCGTAAGCTTCTTGATTATGACGGGCCGCTTTAGCTCCGGGTGCATGGACTTGTAAATCGCGCCCATTCCGCCTTGCGCTATCTGCCCTTGGATTTTGTACTTTCCAATCATGTCGGGGGTGTCGCTCATATAAAACTCCTTTTATTTTTCTATTTCTACGCTGACAATGTCATTTTTTGGGTCAAAAGTTTTGTCGGGCATCACAAGCGCGACATTCTGCAGCTCGGGGTTGTGAATCTGAACGTAAAGGCCGCCCTGCCGCAAAAGATAATTTTCCGGAACGGGACGGTGGCCGCCAATCGCGCGCGCCTCGACTCCCTTGGGCGGCTTGCAAAGCGCGGTCAAAATTTTATCGACGCTTCCTACGCGCGCCTCGTCGTTGGCCGTCCATGTAAGGCCGTAAACGGTCCCTTCGTCCAACAAGGCGCAAACCAATTCGTCCCGGCCGTAAAAATCAAGCGGCTCGGCGTGGCTTGCAAAAAAATTGCCGGCGCAGGCGCAAAGCGGAAGCGCCTTTTCAAATTCGTATACGGCCCGCAAGATTTCTTCGCCGTAAAGCAAGCGCATGAATTCCAAAACCATTCTTCCTTCATACGCAAATTTTCTAAACGGAAAATTTCCCTCGCCGCGCTCGTTGGTTATGTTTTCGTGGTTGCCTTTAAGGCAGTGAAAATTTTCCGGCCATAAAAATTTCGCTTGCATCACGGCCATGAGCGCCGCCAGCCCTTCGCGCATTTCCTCGCGCATGAAGGCGCTGTCATAAACGCCGCCCTCAAAGGCCTTGTAAGCCTTAAGCCAACGCTCCTTGGCGCGGCCCTCGGCGTGCAAAATGTCTCCGACGCATATGACGCGGATTTTTTTTTCCTCAAGCGCGTCAATCACTTTGGCGCCCTTGGCTCCGTCCCAACCCGCAAAAACTGGCGCGATTTCTTTTAAGTCCAAATTTAAAATGTTGTAAATAAAGTCGGGCCGCGCGTGAATGTCGGGAACAATTATCGTCGGAATCGCGCCGTCCTTTCCGTCCAAAGCGCGAAAATCCAAAAGGCCGCCAGGAATGTCGGCGCCCGGAATTTTTTCCCGATAAGAGGAAGCTTCCGACAAAAGGCAAAAGAGCGCCTTTTTTGCCGTATCCAAAATTTTCTTTTTTGACGGCAAACGCTCATGCTTTGAGAGAACAAAAAATTCGTTAAGGACTTTTGACCGGTTCACGGCTCAACCGAAAACCAAATTGGCCGAGCCAATCGTGATTTTGTCGCCGCGGCCAAGCTTTACGTACTTGTCCGCCGGAATGCGCTTTCCGTTCAGCAAAGTTCCGTTGGTGGAATTTTCGTCCTTAAGGTAATAGTCGTCCTTGATTTTTTGAATCAGCGCGTGGTGGCGGCTGGCCAACTTGTTTTCAATGACGACGCTGTTGTCAGTGTCGCGGCCCAAAGTGATTTTTGCCACCAACTTGATTTTTTGCTTGTTGAACATCAAGTAAGAAACCGCGTTGGGATCTGAAATCGCCTGAATGTGCTCGCCTACCGGAGAGCTTTCCATAATTGTTGAATCGTCCATACATTTATTATAAACCCAAATTTGATTTTTATCAAATTATTTTGTATAATGAAAAAATGCAAACTTTAGTAATCGGTTCAACTTGCGTTGACATCATAATTAGAGTTCCGTCCTTTCCAAAACCAGGGCAAGACGTGAACACTGACGGCGCCAAATGGTCTTTGGGCGGAACGGCTTTCAATGTGGCCAAGGCCTTGCAAAAAGCCAAAAGTCCTTTTGTCCTATGCTCGCCGGTTGGTACAGGCGTATACGCAAATTTTGTCGAGACGGAACTGGAGCGCGCGAAGATTCCCCTTTTCGCTAAAATAAAGAGCCAGGAAAACGGCGCCTGCTGGTGCTTGGTCAACGCCAAGAACGAGCACGCCTTTATTTGCGCGCACAAGGCCGAATATATTTTTGAAGAAAAGTTTTACAAAAAAATAAATTTCAAGGACGTCGACTCCGTATACTTTTGCGGCTTGGAAATGGAAGAAAAGACTTCCGAGGCGGAAATCGACTTTTTGGCGCGCAAAAAGGAAGAGGCTAAAAAAGAGGGCCGCGAGCTGAAAATATTTTTTGACCCAAGCGCCCGCGTCATGAAAATAAAAAAAACTTTGCTTAAAAAAATCTGGCGTCTAAACCCGATTTTGCATTTAAACCAAAAAGAGGCGTTCGACATCACCGGCCTTGACAGTGTTCCCAAAGCCGCGGCCGCGCTTTGCCAAATCACCAAAAACGACGTGATTATGACAACCGGCAAAAACGGCTCCTACATTTTTGAGCGCGAAACAGGCAAAGGGCAAAAAATTCCAGGCGTAAAGGCCAATGTGGTCAACACAATCGGCTGCGGCGACGCTCACCTAGGAATTTGCGTGGCCCGCGTTAAGGCCGGCGACAGCCTTGCCGACGCGGTGATGGCGGCCAATAGGTACGCGGCCAAGGTAGCGGAAACGGAAGCGGCGTCCTTGTAAAAACGCGCGGACTGGGCTCACGATTTTTTTTCGACAATGTTTTTTGCGGCGACGTCAAACAAGCGCTGCGTCAACTGAAGCATGACGTCGCGCGTCTCCTTGTCCAACTCGCTTGCGGCCTTGACGATGGCCAACGACTGCCGCGCCCAGTTTTTTTCAAGCTCGCTGTTGGTCGTCGCTCCGCCCGCAGTTATCACCTTGAACAAGGTCTCGACGACAAGGCTGCGCTTTTCCCGCGAGACGCCCTCAAGCCACTCGTTGAAAGTCTTGTAAAAAATCTCCGAGGTCTTGTCAAAGCCGTCCAAGACCTTGAACGAGCGCGGCGACACAAGCCAAGAAAAGGGCTCGTGCTGCATAAGGCCCTGCGCTCCGCTGTCGACGACAGTGTAGCTGCCCGCGCGCCTAAAAAGCATTCCGACAATCGAAAGCTTTGGATAATAAGAATGCAAGAGCGGAAGAATTTCTTTTAGCCGCTCGTCCTCGATTATTTCCTGCCTAAAGCCCGGCCCGTCAAAATTATAAACGCGCTCGATTCTTTTCTTTATTTTTTTGGGAACAAAGGCGCTGGAATAGACGGCGAGGTTTCCGCCCTTTGAATGTCCGCCGACCAAAATTTTTCCGCGCGTGTTTTTGGCGGCGCGCTCCAAGTATTCAAGCGCGTCCCGCTGGGCCGGAACGACTTCCTCAATCGCAAGGTTGAAGTCCTCCTTCCAGCCTACGATTGTGTCGTCAGTTCCCCTGAAGGCGACAAAGGGCTTTGAGCTTAAAGCGCCTTCAAAAAAAGTCAGCGCGGAAAATTGTTCCTCCGTCTCCACGTCAATCTTGCTGACGTAGCCGGAAACGTAAAGCTTTCCGAAGCGCTCCGAAGAAGCGCAAAGCTCCAAAAGCCTTACCGTCTCCCTGGAAATCAGAGCGCCCAAATCGCAGCGCTTTTCAAAGTTCGCGTCCGACTTAAAGGCGGTCCACAAATTTGCCAAAGAAATTTTTTTTCCAAATTCCGAAGGAATCAATCCGTCAAAATTCAAATACGAAAGCTGGCATAAAATCAAGGAGTCAACGTCGCAAAACCCGCTCTTTGAAAAAGACAAGTCTCCGCGCCATTCCACATAATCAGCTAAATCCATCTAGGCCTCAAATTATTTTTTTCTCAAGAACATGACGCTCAAAGGCGGCAGATAAAAGTCGCCGTCGTAATGACATTCGTTTCCAGAAATCAAGTCGTCAAAATCTCCGTAAATGCCTTCAAAGGCCGCGAAGCCTTTTCCGCGCTTTATCGGAACCTTGTAGTCGTACTCGCTTATGTTCAAGGCGACAACAATTTTGTCTCCGCACGATTCCCTTTCAAAAACCAACTGCTCCTTGGCTTGGAAAATTTGCTTGTAGCTTCCAAAGCGCAAGGCCGGAGAATTTTTTCTTGCGACAAAAGCCTTTTGAATCACGTCCGTCAATTCGTTCCATTCCGGCTTTTCAAACGAGGGCCTCAACGCCCAATGGTTTTCTCCGAGAACGCCCTCCACTCCCCACTCGCTTCCGTAATACACGCACGGAAAGCCGGGCAAGGCCGGCAAAAGGCTCCAGCCCAAGGGAACGAGCCGCTTGTCGTCCATGGCGCTGGCGAAGCGGGAAAAATTATGGTTGTCCAAAAAATTCATCACGGGAATGTTTTTGTAAACCCCGTCAGGGCCAAACTGCCTGTTCAAAGTGTAGGCGATTTCATAAATGTTTTTTTTGTTAAAGCCGGCGCGGACGGCGCGGCACAATTCCTGGTTGGTGGACGTTTGCGCCTGCGTCGAGGAAACGTATTTTCCGCAGTCAATGCCGTCGAACATTTCCGCAATCAAGGCGATGCTTCCGCCAAGGCCCGCTCCCATTTCGGAACAAAAAGACCTCACCCGCTCCACAAATTTTTGCGGAAGGAATTCAATCAAGCAAATATGCAGGCCGTCAAAGCGGTAAAGGTCTTCCCACTTTCTAAGCGCGCCAAAAATATGGTCGACGACCTCTTCGTTTTCCAAATTTAATTCCGGAAAATCCCAGTTGCCGCCCCAAGCCTTGTAATAAAAGCCGTCGTTGCAGGGCGTGTTTTTGTTGAAGTCGATTCCTTTGAACCAATTTATGAACGGAGAATTTTGCATGTTGTTCCTGACGTCCCTAAAGGCCCAAAAGCCGCGGCCAACATGATTGAAAAGCGCGTCCAACACGATGCGAAAACCGTTTTCATGCAAGGCGGCGCAAAGCTCGGCAAAATCCTCGTTGCTTCCCAAGCGGCTGTCAAGGGTGTAAAAGTCTCTGGTGTTGTAGCCGTGCGTGTCGCTTTGCAGGATTGGATTGAAAAAAATCGAGTTGAAGCCAAGCTTTTTCAAATGGTCTATCCAGCCCAAGATTCTGTCTATGCGGCGGACAGGCCTGGTGGCCGCGTTCCATGTGTTTGACCAGTCCCACGAATTTTCGCGGGGAGCGCCGCAAAGCCCAAGAGGAAAAAACTGATACATCGAGCAACCGTCAAACCAG
The DNA here is from genome assembly GCA_946411505.1 of uncultured Treponema sp. Lineage (GTDB taxonomy): Bacteria > Spirochaetota > Spirochaetia > Treponematales > Treponemataceae > Treponema_D. The sequence continues at coordinate 893,550 of CAMKEG010000001.1, forward strand.
CTTACGTTCATTTTCACTCAATCTCGCCGCGAAGAATTTTTCTTAGCAAAACGCCGGAAGGCTGCAAGTCGCTTTCCTGCCAGCCGCCCTTGGCGTCGCGGTCCTTGTTGAACTTAAGGTTTCCGGAATCTTCGCCCTTGTTGTTGACGGACCAGTTGGCCCAAGAAATTTTTCGGTTGGCCAAAAGGCGCATCCATTCCATCGTTTCCTTTTCATAGACGCCGCCGTCGCCGGAAGCTTTTGTGGTTCCCCATTCGGTGACAAAAACAGGAAGGCCTTTTGCAAGCGCCCTCTTCAAAACGCGGCGGCTTGAAGCGCCGTGGCTTCCCGCGTAAAAGTGCAAGGTGTACATTATGTTCTTTTGGCCCTTAATCGGATCCTTTGCGGCTTTGAGCAAGTCGCTCGACCATACCGGGGTTCCCACGACGATGACGTTGTCGCAATATTTTCTGATTATAGGAATGATTCTTTCGGCGTAGGGCTTGATGTTGTCCTTCCAAGTCACTTCCTTTCCGTTGGGCTCGTTGCAAATTTCGTAAATCAAGTTGGGATACTTTCCGTAAGTCGAAGCGATTCTTTCAAAAAACTCTTCGGCCTTCTTCACGTAAAGCATCGGGTCGCGCTCGGGAAGAACGTGCCAGTCAACGATGACATAGACGCCAAGCTCCAAGGCGGCCTCTATCGACTCAATCACCTTGTTGGCAATCGCTGGATTGTTGACATAGCCTCCGCTCTCGCCGGCATACATAGCCGCGCGCCACAAGTCGCAATTCCAGTCGTCGCGAAGCCATTTAATCACGTCCCTGTTGGCGAACTTTCCGTGCCAATGAAGTCCGTGGGAGCTCATGCCGCAAAGCTGGACGGGATTGCCGTCCTTGTCGCAAAGTTGGGTTCCGACAACTTGCAGCGCGCCATAGCGTTCGACGGGAGTTGATTTGTCATTCAACAACCGCCTTGGTTCCGCCTTCTTCTCCGAGCAAGAAAAAAGAAGCGCCAAAAACAAAAGGCCCGCGGAAAAAGCCAAGATTCTTTTCATAAAAACTCCTTACAGATACTTTACGGTTTCGTCCAAAGGCTTTCTGTCCGAATGGCGAGGGCTGGGCTCCGCGTCGGCGGCGGGATAGCCTATGTCCAAAAGGCAGACCAAATGCAAATTTTTGGGAAGCCCAAAGGCCTCGATGATTTTAGCCGCGTCAAAGCCGCGCGCCCACAAAGTGCCCAAGCCAAGTTCCGTCGCCTGGAACATCATCGCGCTTGTCACAATCGCCGCGTCCACCTCTCCGCCGTCGTAGCTGCCGCATGGATAGTAAGTGTAAGCGGTGTCGTTGACGTTCTTGTAGCTTTCGTCAGCGTCGTAGCAAACCATCAAAACGACGGGCGCGTTGAAGGCCATCGGCGTGGCCGCCCTGATTTTTGAAACCGCTTCCGGGCTTTTTAAGACAAAAATTCTTTGGCTTTGGGAATTCTTTGCAGTGGGAGCCAAGCGGCCCGCCTGCAAAATTTTTTCCAGCTTTTCGTCCTCAACCTTTTTGTCGGAGAATTTTCGGACGGAATAGCGTTCCTTTGACAATTCTAAAAAATCCATGAAAATATTTTACAGCGATTTTCATCAAAAATCAACACAAATCGCATTGCGTAATTTAAGAATCAGCGCTAGAATATAAGGAACGGAGCTTTTAGCATGAAAAAAATCGTAACCGCGTCAACCAACCCGATAGTCACAAAAACCATAACAAACGCCTGCAAGAACTTTCCGATGTTCACCTGCAACATTTTCGGCGACACCGACAGCATAATCAGCTTCATAAACTACGAGCTGCCGGACATAAAGGTAATCGACTATTCCTCCGCCTCCATTGACTGCGACAGAATCATGGACGCGATTCACGAAGACTCTTGGCTCCACTACGGCGGCGTGATCGCGGTTTGCAAGGACCGCGAAAAGGCGGTTGAAATAGAAGAATTGAAGGACGAAAACATTCTTTCAATTTTGACCGTGACGGAGTTTGTCCAAAACTTCACGCGCCTTTTGCGCATCATCGACCAAAACCAGCAGTTCTTGTACGCGCGCGGAATGCAGGACATAGTGGGCGGCCGAGAGGAAGGCAGCTTTGTTTGCGGAAACGACTTGCTGGACATTCGCTTTTACATCAACTTTTTGGTCAGCTACCTTTACAACACAAACAGAATCAGCCATGAGGACCGCCTAAATTTGCAGATGGCGCTTACGGAACTTTTGGCCAACGCCGTGGAGCACGGCAACTTGGAAATTTCATACCAAGAAAAGACGGACTGGCTTTTAAACGGCGGCGACATAATCGACTTGGTCAAGAACAAGTCGCAAGAGCCAAAATTTGCCAACCGAAAAATTAAAATCAACTATTCAATACACAACAAGGCCAGCGCCTTTAGAATCACCGACGGAGGCGACGGCTTTGACTGGCGAAAAATGATGAGCCGCCGCGCCGAATCGGACGAAACGCACGGCCGCGGAATTTCCCTAAGCCAAACCTTCGTCCAAAAGTTGACCTACAACGACAAGGGAAACCAAGTCACATTCCAAATAGCCAACCAAATCAACTCGGCCAACTCCGTTCCTGGAATCATGAAGCCCTTTGACGTTTTGGAATACAAGGACAAGCAAATCGTTTGCCGCCAGGACGAAATGTCAAACGACCTTTTCTTCATCGTGGCCGGAAAGTTCGGCGTTTACGTCAACCTAAAGCTGAACACAATTTTGACGCCGGCCGACATGTTCATCGGCGAGATGGCCTTTTTGCTGAACGACAGACGCACGGCGACGGTCATGGCGGTTGGAAACAATTGCAAGCTGATCAAGGTTCCAAAGACGGCCTTTCTTTCGTTGATTAGAAAAAATCCCCACTACGGAATTTTCTTGAGCAAAATGCTCGCGCAGCGCTTGGCCTTGCAGTCGCAGAACGCCTACGTTCTCCAGCAACAGCTGGAAGCCTTGCAAAACTTGTAACTTTAGTTTTTGAACAAGCTTAGTTCAAGTCTTCGCTTTCCACAAAGGCGACCATCGAGTCATAAATTTTTTTGCTGAATTTTCTTCCGATGTCTTTTGAAAGAATTTCAAGCGACTTTTGCCTTGACAAAGCCTTGCGGTAAGGGCGGTCGCTAGTGAGCGCGTCGTAAACGTCGGCGCAGCTTATGATTTCCGACTCTTCAGGATACTCGCCTTTTTTCTTTCCGTAGTAGCCCGTGCCGTCAAGGTGTTCGTGATGATAGCGGACAAAATTTTTTATCTTTTCAAAGTAAGGGTTGGCGCAAAGAATTCTGTAGCCGATTTCCGCGTGGCGCTTTATTATTTCGCGCTCGGCGTCGTTCAGCTTCTCAGGCTTGTTTATGATTGCGTCGGAGATTCCTATTTTTCCGATGTCGTGCAGCTGGGCGCCGTAGCGCAGCATGTGAATTCTTTCCTCGCTGTAGCCCATGCGCTTGGCGATGCCGACGCTGTAAATTGCCACGCGATCCGAGTGGCCTTCCGTATAAAGGTCCTTGGCCTCAAGCGCGTTGGTCAAAGACTTGACGACGCTCAAGTTGCTTTCCTCCACTTCGTCCCTGAGGTTTCTGTTGATTATTTCGGAGGCGAAGAATGCGGAGGCGATTTCCATCATGTATTGGTGCTCAAGGCTGAACGGATCCTTGCTTTGCTTTGAGCGCGTGATGGTCATCACGCCGATGCGCTTTTGCTCGGTTCCAAGCGGAACGCTGACAATGGAGCCCTGAAGAAACTGCTCCTCCTTCATCAGCGAATACGCGGGATGGCTTGAGCGGTCGGGAACAAAAACCGACGCCCAATTTTTAAATACTTGGCCGGAAATTCCCTCTCCTGCGCGCAAAGTCGGAACCTTGTTTTTGTCAATGTTGCAAAACGCGAACGGATAAAGAACGTTGGTCTTATCGTCATAACGATAGGCGACACCGCGATAAAAATTTATTTCCTGCTTAAGGTCGTCAAAAAGGTTGTTGTTGACTTCCGAAATTGACTTTCTTTGCTGTAGGATAAAGGGATATTTTTTTAGATTAAGGAGGTGCCTTTGTCCGCGCGTCGTAATCGAAGCGGCGTAAAGATTTATTTGCAGTCGGACGCTGAGCTTTTGCAAAAATTGAAGGTCTTCCCTTTTGATTGTCAAGCGCCGCGCGGGATTCTTTGAGCAAAAAATCAAAAAGGCCACCATCTCAAAGCCGTGAACGACAGGCATTATGTAGCGGCAGCCGTACAAATCCCTAAGCATTTCGCCCAGCATAGGGTCGGAAACTTTGTAAGCGTTGAACATTTTGTCCAAAGGAATCACGCCGCTTTCCATCGCCAAAAAGCCGGCGAAAAGCGAGTCGTCCGAAACAGTTATGATTCCTTCCTTGTCCAGCTCGCGGTACTCGTGGAATTCCGGCGCGTGGAAAAAGACGCGGGTTTCGCAGCCGTCAATGCGCCGCTCCACCAAGGCAATGATGGACTTGACCAAACCAATTGTCGTGGTCCAGTTGTTCAAAGAGTCCATGTCAAATTCGTCGTTCACGGCGGCAAAGTTAAAGTCGCTTGTCTTGACCGTCTTTTTTGCCGCGCGCGAAACTTTTTTCGCCTTTTTTTTCGCCATCTTACTTTTATAATGAGCGGATACAGTCCGCCCTATTTACATTATCGGAAGGAATTTGCAAAAACTTTAGTGAAAGTTTTGTTCTTTATTTTAAATTGTCTTCCGCAGGGCGATGGCGTCCAGGATGCGGGCGGCGACGGCAAAGCTTTGAGGCGTCAGCGAAGCGATGTTGTCGCCGTCGGTGTGCATGAGGCGCCATGTGAGCGGAAGCCGCGCGTGGAGCAAGTCTATTTTGGAGTCGGGAACGTCAAGGTTTTTAACGTAGCGCATAAGGTCCGCGTCGCCTTGAAGCGCGGCCATGTAGGCGGCCGCCTCGCTGTCCGGCAAAAAAGTTATCGCGACGGCCGGAAATCCGTTGGCCAAAAAGCCCGCGTTGTCGCTGTAGGGCATCGGAAGGTTTACCCAGCTTAGGCCCAGCGAAGAAAAGATGCCTTTTACGCCCATGTCAAGCGCCTGGTATTTTTGGACAAAGGCGGCCGGAGCCTTTGCGGGCGGAACGTTAAGTCCCAACAGCGGAACAGTTCCGCGGCCCACGCAGTCAAAGACGTAAATGTCTTCGTCGCGAATTCCGCACTTTTGCATTGTCGAGGCGAGCGAAAAAGCGCCCTGCTCCTTTACGCCTTCCGAGCCAAGCTCCTCGCCATCGGTGAAGAAAATCCTGCAATTGTGGACGCCGTTAAACTTCGCAAGGCGCGCGGCAAAATCCATCAGGCAAAAGACCGACGAAGAGTTGTCGTTGGCGCCGGGCGTGTCGGGCGCTATGTCGTAGTGCGCGATGATTGTCTTTACCCTAAAGGCCGCGTTGTAGCCTGAGCGCGGAAGCTTTACGTAAATGTGGCGCTTTCCTTCCACGCCGATTACGGCCGTCTCAACGCCGCGCACCTCCAAATATTTTTGTATGAAGTCGGCTCGGTTGTTTGGAGAGGCCAAAAAATTTTGGTATTCGGGCGGAAGCGCGGCTGTCATCGTCTTGCCTTAGCGCGCGTCCTGGCCGCCGGCCGCTTTTTGGCCTTGCGAAGAATTCCAGTTTGTAAGAAGGGCGCAAATCTTTTTTGTCAAGAACTTGACCGCAACGGACAAGAGCGCCGTCGCCGCAAGAACAAGGACAAGGTACAAGAGCGCGGTCAATTGGTCTTTGTAAGTCGAAAGCGCAAGGCCCTCCTTTGCCCTAAAGCCCTTGTCCGACCATCCGAATAGAATGGAGAAAGCCCTTAGAGGAAGCGCCTGCATCAAGTAGAATTCCAACGAATGGTTTCCAAGGAATTCAAAGACCTTGTTCTTGCTCCAAATCTTCATGCGCAAAATATAGACGAACAAAATCCAAGCGAAGACTTGGAGAGTGTCAACGCTTAACATAAGGGCGCGGGGGAGCGTAGAGTTGTCGCCCGAAAATTCCAACCAGTAGTTGATGTTCTTGCCGTACAAATAGATTTTTAGCGCGAAGGAGGCGGCGACGAGCAAAACGGAGGCGATGAATTTTACAAGCCAAGCGCGGGTAAAAAAGTCAAACAGTTTTTTCTCGTTTTGCGCGGCCAACATTCCAAAGAAAAAGGCGATCGTCGAGTTGACCCACCATTCCCCCTCAAACCAAAGGGCCACAGGCCGCTTGTACCAAGGAGCCAGCCACAAGGCGCCGGGCTTTTTCCACCAGCCAGGCTCGCCCCACCACCAGGTGAAGTGCTTGTTGAACAAGAACCAGCCAACTTGCAGCGCGATTGCGAAGAAGACAAACAAAAAGGCGCGGACCTTTGAGCTTTCGTTTTTAAATGCGAGCTTGAAGGCGGCGTACATTATTATGATTACAGGAACGAACCAAGCGTTGTCATTTAAAAGAGCGATTCCAAAAATCTTGCAGACCCATTCCGAGGCGGACATATTCGTTCCCAAAATCAAATGGAAGGCGATGTAAAAAAGGTTCATCACGTAAAAGCAGACGACAATCGGAAGGACGCGGCGGCGCAAAAATTTCTTTAAGTAATCCGGCTTTGTGGCAAGGCTCTTTATGAGGCCGAAGCCTGAAACAAAAAAGAAAATCGCGACAAACCAAAAGCCGATTTCCCTAAAGAACTGCATTTGCCCCAAAGCGTCCATCGGGCCTCCGTTCTGCGGCGGCTGCGAAAGGTGGTGGCAAATCACGCCCAGCGCGGCAAGGCCCTGCAAATTTTTCGTCGCCTCAAGCGACATAAAGTCCTGGTTAAAGGCGCCCAATTTGGCGCGGCGGCTTCCGACAAGCAAAAGCGCTATCCACGCTCCGTAAACGATTATTGAAATGACTGGTATTGTCATGCGTTCATTGTAGCGCTATCGCGGCGCTTTTTCTAGTGTCGCTCCGCTCGCTCTATCGAACGCAAGACCCCGTCCGCGAGGTTGAAACAATTCACAATTTACTATATAATTACTTCTCAAATTATCACACTTTTAGAGGCAAAAAATGTCTAAGTATCCTTTTGAATCGATTGAACCCAAATGGCAAAAATATTGGGAAGTCAACAAAACATTTAAAGTCGGCGAGGACGCTTCCGTTCCCAAAGAAAAGCGCCGCTACGTTTTGGACATGTTCCCCTACCCCAGCGCAGCGGGCTTGCACGTAGGCCACCCCGAAGGCTACACCGCCACCGACATTTACTGCCGCTACCTAAGAATGAAGGGCTTCAACGTCCTGCACCCGATGGGCTACGACGCCTTTGGACTTCCTGCCGAAAACTACGCGATAAAAACCGGAACCCACCCGCGCGAAACGACAAACTCAAACATCGAGCATTTCACAAAGCAAATAAAGGCGCTCGGCTTTAGCTACGACTGGGACCGCTGCGTGCAAACCTGCGACGCGGACTACTACAAGTGGACGCAATGGATTTTCCTTCAGCTTTACAAAAAAGGCCTCGCCTACGAAAGCAACACTCCCATCAACTGGTGCCCCTCGTGCAAGACCGGCTTGGCCAACGAAGAGGTCAAGGAAGGCCGCTGCGAACGCTGCCACTCGGAAGTCACGCGAAAGACAATCCGCCAGTGGGTTTTAAAAATCACCGAATACGCCGAGCGCCTCTTGCAAGACCTTGACGAGCTTGACTGGCCCGAAAGCGTTAAAATCATGCAGCGAAACTGGATCGGAAAGTCCATCGGCGCCGAAGTTGACTTTGCCGTGGCCGACAAGGACGGAAAGGCAACCGACAAAAAATTGCGCGTTTACACAACAAGATGCGACACGCTTTTTGGCGCAACCTACATGGTCGTCTCGCCGGAGCATCCGCTTGTAAAGGAACTAACCACGGCGGAACAAAAGGCGGCCGTGGAAAAATACATCGAGGACGCGGCGAAGAAATCCGACCTTGAGCGCACTGACTTGGCCAAGGACAAGACAGGCGTCTTTAGCGGAAGCTACGCCATCAATCCCGTGAACGGAAAGCAAATCCCGATTTGGGTGGCCGACTATGTTTTGATTTCATACGGAACCGGAGCCATTATGGCCGTTCCTGCGCACGACACCCGCGACTGGGACTTTGCCAAAAAATTCAACCTTCCGATAATCGAAGTTTTAAAGAGCGAGGTTGACGTGCAAAAGCAGGCTTGGACCGAAGACGGAATCCACGTGAACTCCGACTTCCTTGACGGCCTTAACAAGCAGGACGCGATTAACAAAATGCTGGACTTCCTTGAAGAAAAGAAAATCGGAAAGAAGGCCATAAACTACAAACTGCGCGACTGGATTTTCAGCCGCCAGCGCTACTGGGGCGAGCCGATTCCTTTGGTCCACTGCCCCAAGTGCGGAACTGTGGCCGTTCCCGAAGACCAGCTTCCCTTGGAGCTTCCAAACGTAAAGACTTACCAGCCCACCGGAACCGGAGAAAGCCCGCTTGCCGGAATCGACAGCTGGGTAAACTGCAAATGCCCCCAGTGCGGAGGCGACGCCAAGCGCGAGACAAACACAATGCCCCAATGGGCGGGAAGCTGCTGGTATTACCTTCGCTACTTGGACCCCAAAAACGACAAGGAATTCTGCGCGGCCGAAAAAGAAAAGTATTGGATGCCGGTTGACTTGTATGTCGGCGGCGCCGAGCACGCGGTGTTGCACCTTCTTTACGCGCGCTTTTGGCACAAGGTTTTGTACGACATCGGCGTGGTCAGCACAAAGGAGCCCTTCCACCGCTTGGTGAACCAGGGAATGATAACGTCGTTCGCCTACCAGCGAAAGGACAAGACGCTTGTTCCGGTTGACGAAGTTGAGGACAAGGGCAACAACGTTTACGTCGAAAAGGCCACCGGCGAGCAATTGACGCAAGTCGTCGCCAAGATGTCAAAGTCGCTCAAGAACGTCGTGAACCCCGACGAAGAAATCAAGCTTTACGGCGCCGACAGCGTGCGCATGTACGAAATGTTCATGGGCCCGCTAACGATGTCAAAACCCTGGGCCACGCAGGGAATCGTCGGCATCCACCGCTTTTTGGAAAAAGTTTGGGCCGTCGCCGAAAAGCCTTACAGCGACCTTGACATTTTTGGAAAGCTTGAAGACGAAAATTTGATTGAGCTTAGAAAGCTTTACGCAAAGACCGTCGAAAAAGTGACCAACGACACCGACACGCTCAACTTCAACACGGCGATAAGCCAGATGATGATTTTCATCAACGCGGTCTCAAAGCTGAACGAGATTCCAAAGACAATGTGGGAAGGATTTGTAAAAATGCTTTCTTGCTACGCTCCCCACTTGGGAGAGGAACTTTGGGAAAAGCTTGGCCACACAAAGACCGTCGCCTACGAGCCTTGGCCCACAGTTGACGCGGGACTAGCCGCCGACGACCAAAAAACGATTGTCGTCATGATTAACGGAAAGCTCCGCGACAAGTTCAACGCCGCCCCCGGAACAAGCCAAGCCGACTTGATCGCCGCCGCCCGCCAAACGGAAGGCGCCAAAAAGTTCCTGGAAGGCAAGACCGAAGTCAAGGTCGTATGCGTTCCGGACAAGTTGGTGAATATTGTAGTGAAATGATTGCGAGTTTTGGAAGCGCAGCGAACAAAACTCGGTAAGGTCGCGCTACGACCGACACAAGCCTAGGAAGGCCGGCGAGGTTGAACCCGCCGGCCTTTTTTTTACGTCTATAATTTTGGAATCCAAGCGGCGCGGCTGTTGGGCAGTTTTTCTATCCATTCGATTGAACGGTCGTAGGCGCGTTGGTCGGTGAGAATCCAAAGAATTTTCTTTCGCGACGAGATTTTTGGAACTGGCGCGCAGCCGTCGGTAAAGACGATGAGGCCGTCGTAATTTGGGTTTTTGCAATAATAGTCTATAGGCGGCTGGAAGTCCGTCCCGCCGCGTCCTATGATTTTTACGCTTTCCTGCGCTTTTTTCAGCTTTAACACTTTCTCTTTTACTTCGCTGTCAAACTGAATCACATCTATTGAGTTTATTCCGTATTTAAAGAAGCGGTTAATAACGGAAAAAAATTGCACGAGGCTTTGACTTGTGACCGAGCCGCTCACGTCAACGGCCACAAGAAGCTTTGTCGTAAATTTGTATCGGCTTCCCATAAACTCAAATTCATAGCGGCGGTTTGGACGCGTTCGCGTAAGTTCCCGATGTTCTGAAATGACGCTGGCCCGGAACGACGAAAGGATTCTTTTGTAATCCATCTTTACGACAAGGGACGCTTTGATTGTCTCGATTAAGTCTCCCGACAAGCTTCCCCAGTTGTTTGTGGCTTCCGCTTTGACTATTTGATCGTTCACCATTTCTGTGGCCAGCGGGTCGTCCTGCCAGAGCGCGGCTCTTTGCGCGGCCTTTTGCTGCTCGGAAAGCTCTTTAGATTTTCCGCCGTATTGCGAACCGCTGTCTTGTGAACCTGCGTCGACTTGCCCCCCGCTTTTGCCGTAATCAATTTGCGCGATGGGACGGTCCTTAAGGTCGCGGTAGTATTCCTCGTAGGAAAGATTCTTTTTTAAGCCAAGGCCTCTGTATGTCGCGAGCGGAATGTCCAGCGGCATCGCTTGCATTACCGTTACGTCGCTCGCAAAGCCCAGCGCCGTTTTGTTGGCGTTTGGCGGAACGCGCTCGTAAGGGTGCTTTAGGACAATGCGCAAGGCTTCCGCCTTAAGCCAGTCTTCCAGTTCCAGGTCTGAGACCGCTTCAATTTGCGCGGGGCAATAGGCCAGCCGCATTTTTCCTGTCTGAAAGGGAATCGAAAGATTGTCGTTCTTTTCCAGCTTGTGCGTGCAGTAAACGTTGAACAAAAGCGGCTCCGTCAAGAACCAGCGTTCCGCGATGGCCTTAATGCGTTCCTCCACGCCTTTCATCTTATCTCCATTATGAATTTTGTAATCCGCTCGTAAAGGCTTGGAGCCCAGCGGATTATGAACATAAGGCTGTTGGGATAAGCAGTTCCGCCGAACATATTGGCGAAGTGCGCCATCGCCTCGCGCGCGTTCCTTTCTTCCAAGAAGGAAAAGTAGAGCCGCAAATTTTTTGCCGTGGCCTCGGATTTTTTATCCGTAAACTTTGCCGTTTCAAGCGTCCTAAAAATGCCGTCGTTAAGGATGGCAAAATCGGGAGTTTTGTATGTCGCAAGAACGCTTTTTAGGCTTTCAAAGTCTTGCGACAAAAGAAGCGACGGCGAAATCACGCGCGAATTTTTTACGCTTTCAAAAAACATGGACGCGGCCTTTGCACCTACTATTCCCGCGACGATTTTTTTGTAAATGTCATTGAGCGCTTGCGTCTCTACACCATTTATGATGTCCGAAACTCTTTCCCAGGCGCGACGGTCGGGCGATTTTTCCATGCTGCCGTCCAAAACATCGCCGTCAAGATAACTTTCGTTTTGGGCAATAAAGTCTATCACCCGCTTGTCGATGGAATTCTTTTGCGCCCACAAAAGCCATTCTCTTGGCGCGGGACAAAACTCGTAAATGTTGAAACGGCTCACCAAGGCCGGATCCAAGTCTGTCAGCTGGTATTCGTCGCCGTTGTTGACGGCGCTTATTATCCGGCTGCCTTTTGGGAGCGACCTTCCAGCGAGCGTCCGATTGAGAGCCAAATCCATGATTGTCTGCAAGACTTCGGGCCGGGCGCGGTTGAGTTCGTCCAAGAAAAGGACTACGGGTTGGCCGTCCGTGGGGAACCAGTAGGGCGGCATAAATTCCGTCTTTCCGTTTTTTTCGTTTTTGTGGAGAAGCCCTATAAGGTCGCCGGGGTCGCTCATCTGTCCGAGGAAAAGCGGAACGACCTTGCGGCCTTGCGCGCTGAAAAATTCTGTGAGAATCTGAGACTTTCCTATGCCGTGCTTTCCCATAAGCATTATGTTTTGCTTGTCGGGCGTCGCCTTTAGGATTTCAAAAAGTTCGTTCGCGTTCACTTTAATTGACATGCCATTCTCCTTTTTGCGCGGCGGCGTAAATCTGCGCCAGCCTTTCGTGGGCAAGAAAGTTGAGCTTCATTTTGTTTACCGCCTCTAACAACATCGCAAGATTGTCTTTGGTCGGCTCTTTTGTCAACCAAGTCACGACAAAGAGAATCCCTTTGTATTGGGAATCGGGGATGTAGTTAAAAATGTTGTTAGGTGGCGCCGCAACTGAAAAGCCGTAGCGTAAAGTAGAAATGTTGATGATTTTTTTTGGCGTTGGCAATGAATTTCCGCTAAGCGATATCATCACTTCAGAATCTTTGGAAAGGGAATGGGAAAAAATTGACCAACGTGTGTTGCGTTTTATAGGAATACTGTCAGAAACGCATGCGCATTCCAAATTGTTTTCTTTAGCGAATTTTTCAATGTCTTTTTTTACCAGTTGGAACGCTTGCGCGTGATTTTTTACGCTTTTGTCTTCCACAATGTAATCAAGGCTTTCATACACGAGGTAATAATACGCGTCAGCTGTTTGTTGATTTTGTGTCATAATGAGTCTCCTTTTTTAGCGTCAGAGTGAATCCGCTCATTCCATTCCCAAGCAATAAAGTTGAACTTGAGTTTGTTTACCGCCTCCAACAAAACTGCAAGATTGTCTATGCTCGGCTCTTTTACCAACCAATTCACGGCAAAGAGAACCCCTTTGTATTTGGAATCGGAGATGGAGCCAAAAGCTATTTCGTCATGGCTAATGTCGTCAGGCGGCAGCATAACTAAAAAGTTTTTGAGATAAGTCGAAATGTTAATAACATTTGGCGGCGGCAATGAATCTCCGCTAAGCGACATCACGTCTGGAAGACTCGCGAACTTTAAGTTATTTTCTTTAGCAAATTTTTCAATGTCTTTTTTTGCCAGATGAAAAGCTTGCTCGTGGGTCTTTACGCTTTTGTCTTCCACAATGCAGCCCAAGCCTTCTCGAATCATGCTATAATAAGCGTCTGAAGTTAGTTTATTTTTTGTCATAATGATCCTCCTTCTAACCGCCATTTGTGGTCACAGTAAAAAATTACAGTAGGCAAGGCATGACGACCACCGTCACCACGTCTTGTCCACACTCAGCAAATAATCCACGTAGACTTTGCTAACCGCAGTATAGTCACGCTCCATAATTGCTTGGCCAACGCGGTAGTTCCTAAAAATCATTGCGGAAAAAGCGGAGTCGTTGTAAACGCGCTTTCCCATACTAAAGGCGGCGCGCTTTGCGAATGACATTTGACAGCGGACGCAAATCACCGTCACAACAGGCTCAGGCATGGTTTGAGAATCATACTTAAGTCCAACAATGCGGTGAACGCATTTGTCGTCCGAAACCAAAAAGTCAGACTCCCCTACGCCCTCGATGATTTTGCGTGTGTCGGAAAAATCAGGGCATTTGGTTTCTAGAAACATATTCCTCCCACAAACCGCTTTGTGCGATTGCATGGAGAATTATAGCAGGAAGGGTATGACAAACAATGTCAGGGGATGAATAAATTTTTATCGGATTTTTAAATTCTATCTTTGCTTGACTTAGTTTTTCTGCAACACAATCACCCACAATGCGGCGCAAAAAATTTGCCCGCATTGCAGACGCAACGCCTCACACGGCTTCCGTAGCCGGAGCGCAAAGAACCGCGCCGACGACTTCTTGGCAGTCGTCGGACAAATCCTTGCCCATCTTTTTTAGCTTGTCCACAACGTTTTTTACGCGGGGGTGTTTTTCCGCGCAATTGCAAACAGCAGCTTCCGCCACGACAAACGCCGCCGTCGCCGCGCAGAACCAAAAGATTTTCTTTATCATAATTCCTCCTGCAAACCGCTTTTTGCGGTTGCATTGGGAATTATAGCGGGCAGGGAATGACAAATAGTGTCAGGGGTAAGGAAAATTAGTTTACAATTATTCCGTCAATATCGGGAAAACGAAAAACGCTTTTTACACATTCGTAAATCGCTTTTACCGCCATGACGGTAATTCCTGCAAGCAATGCTTCTAACACAGTTTTCTTTTCCATAATTTCTCCATAATGGGAGCAGTCTTAAATGACAAACCAAGCGCTGCCAGAGGTTAATAACATCAACAGCGCTTGATTATTGCAAAATTTAAGCCGCTTGAATTTCTTGCAAAACCTTTTCAGCATTTTTAATCTGTTTTTTAACATCCGCTTCATTGATTTCGTTTAATTCATTTTCATCATCCGATTTTTCAACGACTTGAACCTTGCACATTTCATATAACAATCCAACAAGAAGCATTGTATTTTCAGTAATCAATTTTTCTTCTTGATTGAAATCATTCCAATCAACCTTTTTTGAAATGGAAGCCCTATAATCCACGACAGTCACAAATCGGTTAAGATAGCCCTCATAAACATCGTCCACCTCGGACAACACGGTATAAAAGTTATTAGCAACAACCTTAAGTTTTTCAAGATATTCACAAATTAAATTTATTTTTTCTTCATTTTCGCGCATTTGATTCCAAGCTCTGTCAGCCTTATCAGACACGCTCGAACCAGCCAAATTAAAGATAATTCCTCCGATTAGCAATCCAACACCCAAAGTGGCTCCTCCCAAAACAGCGGTTCCCAATGCGACCCCACCGCCACCAGCAGCTAACGATCCGCCTCCAAGAAACGCAAGAGTTGCGTTAGTCGCGGCGGCTCCACTAAGACCGACTATCGGAGCGCCAGTTGAAGCTGTTCCCAAAGCCACAACAGCTGCGGTAGTTCCGCCGGCGGCAGCAAAGCCTCCTGCGGTTCCCAGTCCTGCCCCGCCTAACCCGCCAAGGAGCACGCTCGCTCCCACACCAGCATCTTTAATATCTTTTGGGGTAAATTTTGGAAATTTCACATTCCCTTTGTTTATATCCTTGAAGGACGGACGATTGTGTATTTTTTCAAAAAAATCGGAAAATTTTTCGAATGTAGAAATTATTTCCAGTTCTTTCTTTCCCAAAATATCCATAACTTGCATCGTTTTCTTGTTGTTTGATTCAAGTTTTGCAACATTTTCATCATTCCTTCTTTGAGCGGCTTTTGCAGTATCATTAGCCTCCTTCATTTTTGCTGCTCCGTGAATTCCTGAACCTACTCCAGCCGCCGCCGCTCCCGCAGCAATGGCTCCAATAATAAATGGCAATGGCATAATTGCGCCTCCTAAAATTTATTTTTCAAGGCTTTACAAGCCCTGTAATTCAATTTGTAAAAATCCTTGCGGCTCATTTGAGCGGAGAAGATTTTTTCAAAGCTTTCATCGACACGACAAAGCAACGGTCGCGTTTCGTAGATTGAGCACAAGTTGCCGTCTAAAAATTTGCACGCACCGTCGCCTCTGTCCAAGTCTTTATATAATTCGCTCTTCCCCACATGAGAACAGCAAAGCCCGCATTTGTCACACTTAAACATCACTCAAAAACAAGCCTCGAATTTTTGTTATTCATAAAAGCATCAAGATTCTCATATCCCCTCCACGGCAAACTTAAATTTAATTTCCGATAAACAGAATGAAGGCAAACATTCACTTCTTTCGCAGTTCTGCAAGCGGACAATTTTTTCGCGGCAAAAGAAAATTCTTCCTCTTGTCGCTTTAGCAAATCAAAATCAATTCTCATTAACTCAGAAAGATAGCGTGTCAAAAGCTCGGCCTGTTTTCTTAATGAAGCGGTAAAATTATCCATACAGGGGAGTTTGTTAAGCCATGCGACAGCTTTTCTTAACATTTTATTACGATCAAAGAAATGCAAAAACGAACAACTCATTATGCCCGTTACCAAGACATTGCAAAAAGTGGGAACAATTTCGCCCACAACAGGAATAGCTCCCATCGGAGTTTTTCGCAAAAGTTCAGCAACCATCGATCCCGCGACAACGCTGGCTCCAGTCGAAAGAATCTTTGCGACCTCGACGAACTTGTCGCCCAATGGATAACCGTCTGGATTTACAAAAAGAATGTTAAAAGCTCTAGTCAACGACGCGAATGACTCTCGGATAATCTTAATTGTATTCTTGGCTGTCGTAAAAAATATATTCGCAAGGGTTGTCACTAAAGACGAAAGAACGCCCGCCACAGCGCCTTCAATGAATTTTTGCCATATAGTTTTGAATTTCTTTTTTGCATTGTTCAAGCCTTGTTTTACAGCCTTTGCAATTGCATCAAAAAGGCTTCCGGTTCCTTGCTTGCATTTAAAAATTGCGTCCCTTACCGTGAACCAAATTTCAGTAAAAACCAATCCAAGCGCCTGCCGCAAGCCCATGGAAATGCCAAGTTTTGCCGATGCAATTCCAGTATCTTTCCAAAATTTTTTGCTCGTGTAATAGACACGATTCACTTTAGCATCATATGCTTTTCTCGCAGTCTCATATTTCTTTCTCATTAATGCGGGGTTTATCTTTTCAAGACTCTCCAATTTGTTTAACTCTTTTCTTTCTTTGTCAGAAAGTTTAGATTTTTCTTTCAATTCTTTTATTCGAGTCTGTCTCGCAGGTTGTTGCTCCTTCCATTTTATCAGATATGCTTCCATATCATCTTTGCCCATAGAGCGATTAATACTTCTGTTAGTTGGATTTAGATTCTCCTCGCAGTTGGCCAATTCTTCTCCGTCAATTTCTGCCAATACTCTGCCAGGATCGTCATGTATCTCTTTTGCAGATATCGCATGGTCTAAATCCATCTTCGCATTTCTGGCAACTTTTTCACCTGTGTATGAGTCCTTCAACTTACCTTCTTCTTTTTTTGCCGTTTCTCTCGCATTAATCTCCACATACCTTTCATCCGAATGATAAGCAGACGAATCATACTCGCCACGATTGGCATAATCATCCGCATTTTGCTTATTTTTGTATTCCATATTCGGGTCTTTGCCAATTTTGCGAACATTATGCACTGTATCCACATCGCCGCCATATCTGTCCTGAACAAGAAAATCCAGACCAAAAGAAGTGGCCAACGCTTGAATCACAACTTTTTCATATTGGTCAAAGATAGACTCATAAGCATCTTCAATCGGAGCGTCATTCAATTCAAGCTCGCTAACAAAATTACAAAATCCAACAGCATTCTTAGTCATATCGTTTTGCCTCTCTTCATCCATATTATAATTCTACTCCCCCACCCACGACATCCACTGTCATGGTCTCCGCAATTTTCTACCCATACATCGCCCTCACCCGTTCCGCTTCTTCCCGCACTTCCCGCGCCAATTCCGCAGGCCCCAGAACCTTTACGGTGTGGCCTTGTCCCAGCACCCAGCGAAGCACTTCCTGCTTTTGCGTGGTGGTGAATTTTACGTAGACGCTGCCGTCGCTTCTTTCTTCCACAACTTGGTCGCTGTGCCAAGTTCGGTTGAGCGCGAACGTTCCGATTTCTTTGTCTATCAAAAGTTCCACCGTAATGGGAGTCGAGTTGCTAAGCCACACGCCCAGTTCCGCATCAAAGTATTCGTCGGGCCTAAAGTCTTTTGGAATCGCGAACTTTTCTTTTAGCGGCTTTATGTCCTTCATTCTGGAAAAAGAAAAAATGCGAACGTCGCCCTTGTCATGGCACTTTCCAAGAACGTACCAGTTCCCGCGCTGGCATACGACGTGGTAAGGGTCAATCGTCCGTTCCATGTAAGTTGTTTTTTGAAGGGGCCGGTAGTCAAAGCGAATCGGGCGCATCGTCTTTAGCGCGTCAAAAATAGTCTTGAAAAATTTTGGGTCGATGTTTTCGGTTCTGTCGGGAATGAACGTGAGCCGCGGATTTAGGAACGAAGCGTCAACCGTTATTTTTTGCGGAAGGCAGCTTGTGATTTTGTAGAACACCGAGCGCAGCTGCGCTTCAAGCGGAGTGTTTCGGTATTGCTCCAAAAGCGGATTCAAGACCGCCACGGCAAAGGCCTCGCCTTCCGTAAGCGGAACGCTTTTGATGAAAAAATTTGGTTCGGTGTAGCGGTAGCCGCGATAGTCGCTTTCTATCGGAGCGTTCAGCGTGTCGCGCATGTAATCCAAGTCGCGCTGTATCGTCCTAACGCTGTAGTCGGCCCGGCCGTTGTCGCTTATCAGCTTGGCAAGGTTCGCGGCGGTGTACGGCCTTCCGTCCCGCAGAATGTTGTCCAGCGCAAGAATGCGCCAGTTGTTCACTTTTACTTGCTTGGATTTGGCGGGTTCAGGCTGATTAGCTCGCCCCCCCCCGTCATGTGTCTAGCGTTTTTACTCTGCATACTTTTTTCTCGTTGGAAACAGTATAGCGCGCCATTCCAATTCGCGCAACAAAATCCCGCGTCCTTCCGCCGATTTTACCGCGCGCGCTATGACAAATAATGTCATGGGGGACAAAAAAAAGCCGCGCGAATCGCGCGGCTTTTTTTGTTTTGCCATCATGCCGCGCTTGCGCGAAATCCGCTCGAAAAACCACTTACGGTCTTTCGAACGACGGCGCGAGCGGCTACTTCCCTATAATATCCCGCGCAAGCACCTTGGCGATATTCGGGCGCTTAACGAGGTCGCCCTTGAGGCCTTCCTCGCGGGCCTTGTTGACGTATGAAGGATCCTGGAAGCTGTACTTAAAGTTTGTGTGAACGTCGTAAGTTCCCTTCATAAGAGCGTAGGCGTCCTCTGTCATTACAAGCTCTTCGTCGGTGGGGATTACAAAAATCTTTGTCTTTGAATCGTCGGCGTGGATGTAAGTTTCGGCGTTGCCTGTGAACGACCATTCGTTTCGCTGGGCGTCGATTTTGATTCCGTAGTTTTCAAGGCCAGAGCAAGCCTTCATGCGGGTGATCGGTCCGCGCTCGCCTACGCCGGCTGTCCAAACAATCGCGTCAACGTGGCCAAGCTCGGCCATAAAGGCGCCGATGTATTTTTTGATGCGCAAGGCTTCCATCTCGATTGAAAGCTGGCAAAGCTTGTCGCCCTTGGCCGCGTCAATCTCAATGTCGCGGCGGTCGGAATACTTTCCGGTGATTCCAAGACAGCCGCACTTTTTGTTCAAGGCCTTGTCCATCTCGTCGGCGCTCATGCCTGTCTTTCGCATGATGTAGAACGGAAGCGCGGGGTCAAGGTCGCCCGAACGAGTTCCCATCACAAGGCCTTCAAGCGGAGTGATTCCCATCGTAGTGTCGTAGCAAACGCCGTTTTTTACGGCGCACATAGAGGAGCCGTTTCCGATGTGGCAAATGATGAGGTTTGTGTCCTTGGGGTCTTTTCCCAAAAGAACGGCGGCGCGCTTGGCAGTATACAAGAAGCTGGTTCCGTGGAAGCCGTAGCGGCGCGCGGCGTATTTTTCATACCATTCGCGGGGGATGGCGTACTGGAAAGTTTCTTCGGGCATCGTCTGGTGCCAGGCCGTGTCCATGATAGCTGAATGAGGAACGTTGGGCATGACCTTTTGCGCGGCCTCGATTCCCATGATGTTGGCGGGCATGTGCAAGGGGCCAAGGTCCACGACCTCGCGGAAGCCGTCCAAAACTTCGGGCGTAATCAAAACGCTCTTTGTGAACTTTTCGCCGCCGTGCAAAACGCGGTGGCCCACCGCTCCGATTTCGTCCATCGATTTAATTACGCCGACTTCGGGGTCGGTGATTTCTTTTATGATAAGCTCAATCGCCTCTTTGTGCGTGGGGCAAGGGCTTGTGATTTCTGTCTTCTTTCCCTTGGCCTTGTGCGTGATGCAGCTTCCGTCGATTCCGATGCGCTCAACCACGCCGTTGGCCATAACTTCTTTGTTGTCCCAATCGTAAACCTGATACTTTGCGGAAGAGGATCCGCAGTTCAATGTAAGAATTACCATAAGTTCCCTCGATATAATATAGTAAAAATGAGTGAAAATATTTTATCACCGAATGGATTGTTGGGTCAAGAGATTTTCTTGGCATATGCGGGCGTGTCCCCGCTTGCGCGGGGCCGGGCTATTCGCGGTTCCGCTATCGCTCCATTTACAGCCCGCCGCGCCGGGCTGTAAACGCTCCGCGCCGCTGCTATCCCTCACGCAAATTTTCTATTTCGCAAAATTGCAATATTTTCATTTTTGCGAAATAGAAATTTTTAGGCGATTTTTATGAGCAGTAACGGACAAAAAAAATCCGCCCCGCGAGTTTGCGCGGAGCGGGTTGGATGACAAAAACTCTTGCGAAAAAACTACTTCACTTGCCAGACTTGGTTTTCGCTCAATTCGCCGTAAATCGTATGCGTCTTTAATTTTAATTCCGTAGAATCTTTCATAACTTTTTCAACAAGCCCGCTGTCGCCGATTTTCTGCGCGATGTAGCCATGATATTGAGCCACATTGCAATTCTTTGGGAATTCATCAAGATAGGCTTTGTGGTAGTTGGCGTTTTTCAACAGTTCATTTATTACTGCGTGAGAGTCAAAACAATCGCCTTTCTTAAAATTTTCCCGAATGATTTCGTCAATGCAATCTTCCAAAGTCATAGCAGCCTCCATTTTTTCATCAACTTTGCCGTCCTTGTATTTCATATCTTTTCACCTTTACACAACTTTCCTACTTTGACACACACAAGGCGGGAACAACTCCACACTCCGGAGTATTAGTTACAGCCGCATAACATGCCACTTTCTTAAAATACGCTGTATCATATACGCCTGTTTTACCGAATTGCACGCATTGCACGTAATCACCATTCGACCCGTAATCATCCTTATAGGAGTCCTCAAAGCTTGAAATAGGAGAACGCAAAATCCAGTGCCAACAATTACCATTCAATTTATACTCGCGCTCTCTCGCGCTATTCCAATCGCTTCTTTTAGTGTCATCGCCTACATCATACGCGTCAAAGCCGTATTCCGACATCGTGGCCTCTTTTTGACTCAATAAAAAAACTTTGTTTTTAGTATAAGCGCTAATAAATTTGAGCGCCGCCTTAGGCAAAGTTTTTGTCGCGTCAGTTGTAGAATCTTCATCATCATAAAGGTCCGTGTCCTCTATCAAGCCGCGCTCGCTTTCTGTAAAGGCTGTCTGCAAAAAGCCCTTGTTCAAGAACACATTGTTTGTGGTTTGTTGGGCATCGCGGCTTTCTTTCACTTGGTACGAAAGACCGTTAAGAAAAGCCCGGACTCTGCTATGCTCGTAGTTGTTTGGATAAATAACGGATTCATCGATTTTTCTTAAAACCGGCCCCTCAGAAGGAGAATTATGTTTGCTTCCGTATTCATAAAATTTACACTCAGCCAAAACGTTTTCCGCAAACAAAAGTTTTTTGCCGTTAAAGTCGCTTGTCAAAACACGCCATTTTATCGGTTCCACTTTGAGCCATGTCGAACTACTTGACTCTACAAGCGCAATTTTTTTCATTTCCTTTACGCTGGCATACCATTCTCCGTCACTTCCCTTGCAATAAGTAAAGAAACCAACGGACTTTGTTTCATTTTCGTCAATTGTCACGCCGTCTTTTTTGCGACTCTGCGGCCACAAGCCAAAGGTCACATAACTTCCGCTTGTTCCAAGAGTGCCGTCGGTTCCCGCAGGAAGAGGGGTGTATTCCCCACTTGCAACAGCGATTACAACAAAAGAAGCGGAAACAGTTACGGCTTGCTCCGGCATTGAGAATGTTCTTGTATTTCCGTCGCCGCTAACAGGCACAGAAGAACCGCCCGCCGTCACAGAAAGCGCGGACAATTTAAAGCCGTTGTCCGGTTTTACTGTAAGGGTAACAGTCGCGTCTTCCGGCGCGATTTCAAGGTCCGCGCTTACAGTTCCGTTTACAAACGGCCCGCAAGTCACTTCGTATTTTATTTGCATAAATGTCGCGGCAATTTTCACATCGCTTGCTGGCATAGAAAATGTTCTTGAATTCCCTTCCCCGCTAAGCGCCACAGAATCGCCGCCCGCCGTTACAGAAATAGATTCCAATTTGTAGCCATGATTAGGAACTATTTCCAAGCTCACAGTACTTCCGAATGTCGCTGTCGAAGCGCTGGCGTTTACAGTTCCGTTAACAAAAGCGCTTCGAACTATATTGTAATTTATTGCGGAAAAAACTGCGCTAACGGTCACATCGTCATTGGGCATTTTGAATTTTCCGTCCACGACATCGACAGCGTCCGAACCGTTGACAGTCGTCACCGTGTATGAGGAAAACTCATAGCCAATAAATGGGGTTGCGGAAAGGGTAATTGGAGTCCCTTCTCTTGCCGTGGCGGGAGTCGCGGTCACGCTTCCATGCTCGTTGACTGGAACTTTCACACTGTAACGAGGAATGTCAGACCACTTGGCGTAAAGGCACGCGCTCGCCGTAGCGGTGTAACTCGCTCCGTCCGCGTAAGAAACCTCGCGAGCGACAGAACTTGTAAGCCAGCCTGCAAAATACAAATAGTCAGCAGGGGGTTCGAACCCTAACTCTTCAATAGTCTTCAAAGCTTGCGGCACGCCTTTTGTAAAAGTTTGGAAAGCTACTGTACTACTACCTGGACCATAGAATAATAATACCGTATATGTGACCTCCGGTTCTGGAGTATTCGCAGAATCTGTTGACGGCGTTTCGTTTCCACCGTTGTCTGTACCTGTTGGATTTTCAGTTTGCCCGCCGCCATTGTCAGTTCCGTTTGTCGGAGCCGGCTGGCTTCCGCCCGAATTGTCTGTTGAAGAACCGCCGGAAACCACAACCGGCGGATTGCCGCTTGAATTGTCGCATCCGACAAAGCCAAATGAAAAAGCGAACGAAAGCGCCGCGACCAAACAAAAAAGCCTTTTTGCCGTCATTTACGTTTATCCTCCAAATTCCGCCAATTGTGGCAATTCGCAGAGAACCACACTACAATCGGCGTGTAAAATTATAAACCTTACGCGATATGTAGTCAAGAAGATTTAAAAACACGCAAAATGAAGTATTTTTTAAGCAAATGGATTCAATTTTCAAAAACACATTACGAGCTGAACTGGATTTTCAGGATATAAAGGTTAAGGAACTTTCACGGCTTTCAGGAATTTCGGCGCGGACATTGGAAGGCTATCTCGGCGCGCGCGGCTCGATTCCCCCGGCCGATGTCGCCGTCAAAATCGCGGACGCGCTTGGCGTTACCGTTGAATACCTTGTGACAGGAAAATCCGAGCGCAACAAAAAAAGCGCCAAAAGTCCAATCGACTTTGTCCAAATCGTTTCCACCCTGCCTATAGAAAAGAAAGCTCTCGTAAAAAGCTTTGTCGAGCTCTTAGACGACGTGGAAATTAAGAAAAAGAAAGACTAGGTTAAAATGCGCAAGAAAATTATTTTCCTTGACAAACCATATAAATGTATGTATAATAATAATTGTCTATGAGACGCGCGCCGATTTAGGCATGGCGGGCGTTGAGACGCAAATGCAGGTTGGTTCGCCTTGCCCTAAATAGGAGAAATCCGAAAAGAAATGAACCACAATGCGCCCCTATCACGGGGCGTTTTTTTTACGGAGCGGGTGTGCCGGGGCTAAAAGCAAAACTTGACGGCTTCTTGAAAATCGCTGACTGCAAAATGAGCTACGAGTTTTGCAACGGCTTTCTTCTTGAATTTCAGTTCAGAAAAACTAACTTTCCTCATATGGCCGGACTTCACAAGTTAAAAGATTTAAACATAATACAAACCTATTTTGGAAAGCCAGGCTTTGCCAATCAAATAATTTCAAAAATAAAAAAAGGAACTTTTACGGAAGCGGACGTAAAATCCAGCAAATATTTTCCGACAATTCAAAAGCGTTACGAGGAATTCTCCGCGGAAAATATTTTTAGCCTTTCATACACAGATGTAATAATTGACTTTGACATTACAAAACTCGCCAAATCAAAACTGACAAATACAAAATTCATATTGTTCGAAAAAGACGCGAACAACGGGAACCGCCATCTCTGCATAGCGGGGAACTCATCGAGCGGTTTTTATCCAGAAACATTTTTTTTTGAATCTTCCGATTATTATTTGAAAAATCAAAAGTTGGAAAAAATAAGGACGTTCAAAATCATAAAACCTAACGGCGCCATTTATTTTGAAGACAATTTTTAATTTCCCCTCTCACTCCGCCAACCACACCCAATCGGTTTTTGCTCCGTTCAGATTGTCGTAGTAAAAGTTGCTCAGGTTCCAGCGGTTGCGGATGGCGAAAAAGCTTGCCGGGCGCACAAGGTAGATTATCGGGCACTCTTCCAAAATCAGGCGCTGGTATTCGTCCCAGATTTTTTGGGCGGCAAGCTTGTCGGCGGTGTAGCTTCCCTCGTTGTACAAAAAGTCGCAGCGCGCTTCCCAGGCGGTGGCGGGCTTTTGCTGGTAGGGGTGCCACAAGTGCAGGTTTCCGCTTGACGGCCACACGTTGCTTCCCTGCGAAGGAAAAAGATTCGCGCCTAGTCCTATGATTATTGACTGCCAGTCAAAAGTGGCCGTCAAGGATTCCACCATTTTTTGAAAATCGGTTTGGCGAACGTTCACCTTGATTCCAATCTTTTTCGCCTCGTCGCTTATGATTTGCGCGATGTCGTTTGAAGTGTTGGCAGAGCTTGCGATCGCAAGGTCAAATTCCACCGGCCGCTTTTTGTGGTCCAGCATCCTTCCGTCCGCGCCGCGAGCAAAGCCGATTTTGTTTAAAAGCGCTTCGGCCTTCTTTAAGTCAAACTTGTATTCAAGCTCGATGTCGGGATTGTAAAAGGGATTTCCGTCGGGAAAAAAATCGTACTTGGGATAGGCCAAGCCGCGGTAAGTTTGCGCGATGATTCGGTCGCGGTTCAAGAGGCGGCTCATCGCCTGGCGGAATTCCTTTTTGCAAAACCAGTCGTAAAAGGGCTCGGCGCGGTTCTTGGGATTTTGGTTAAAGGACCACAATTGCGCTCCCACGCTTCCGTCGGCGTTAAAGACTGTGTAGCCGCCTTCCTGGCCGCGTATCACGTCGTCAAGATTTTCGGGCGTGGGGGAATAGGTTTCAAGCTTTCCTTGGGTGAACAAAAGGTATGAAGTGTTTTGGTCGCCGACGATTTGCATAATCATTTTTTGCGGATACGGAATCGATTTTCCGGCGGAATCTTTTTGCCAGTAATCGGCGTTTCTTGCAAAGACCAAGCGCTGGCCCGGCGAATAGCTTTCGATGAACCACATTCCCATCGACGGAATCGTCTGGACGTCACAGTCGATTCCAAAAAGGTTTTTGACGCCCTCAACGCCGCCGTCCTCTTTGGCCTTTTTGTAAATCCAAGAAGGCTTAAAGGAATCGTTTGTCGCAAGAAGCGGGTCGGCCACGATTCTCGGAAAGACAAAGTCAAAATTCTTTTCGTCGATTTTAACGGCCTTTATGCGGCGGCTTTCTCCGTTGGCCATCGTCACAAACTGGCCGGAATAGGCCGAGCTTTGAAAGCGCTCGTCGCCCGAAACCTCGTCGTACCACCAAACAATGTCGTCGCTTGTGACAGGAATTTTTTTGTCGGAATTGACGAAGGACCAATAAAGGCCGTCGCGAAGGGTCACGTGGACCGTAAGCGTGTCGCTCGCTTGGTCGCTTTCTATCGTAAAATAAGCGCAGCGGGGAATCCATTCGCGCTTTTCGTAGTCGTAGTCAAAAAGCCAGTCGCTGGTAAGACCCATGATGCCGGCGCTTTGGCCGTCGCGCTCGGCCACAAGAATGTTGAAGGTCTTGGGGTCCGACATGCAAACGTCGTTCCAAACGCCGCCGACTTGGCCGGGAACAAAGTCTTGGCCCTTGTAGGGCTTGGACTTTGTCGCGGTGAAAAATTCGCGCGAGGATTTTTCCCGGGCCTCGGCGATTTCTTCCAGCGTCATCTCTGGCACTTTTTGGCAGGAAAAAAGCGCGGCGCAAGCCAAGGCCCCGCAAAAGACGGCGGCGATTTTAGTCAGGAAGAGCCTTTTTGTTCGCGCGGCAGCCTTGGTCAGCGACAGTTTTTTGTTTTTCGCGCGGTCAGCAATAAAATTTAATTTCATCGGTTTTAAAATGCTTTTTCCATTCAGAGCAAATAAAAAAGAACTGCGCGCTTATAAATTGCGCCAATTCGTTCAAATCGGACTGCGGAATGCAGGACTTGTTGTGAGCCAAAATCAAGCCGCCGTTTTTTGTGTACGTTCCAACGCTGAACAAGCTAGGCAATTTTAACCCCGCCTTGCGCCGCATATTTATAGAACAAATGCGCGTTGGCTCGCAACAACTGGTCAAAAAAGTCAATCCGTTCCTGCGTGTAGCCTTCAACCTTCAGCCACTTGTAATCGGGCAAGACCGCGCGCGCGCAGTCAAAACCGTTTTCCGTAGGGCGCTCAAAATAAACCTCAACTTTTTGAACGCCGCCCTCTTCCAAAATTTGCGAGTGCGTTATCTCGGTTTCGTCGTTCAATTTCATAAAAGGATACATCATGCGCGCCCCCGCTTACATCTTTTCCAAAAACGGAACCAAAACCAAGTCCATCGCCTCTTTCATAACGTCAAGCGTTGACTGCGCCAAAAAGAGGCGCGCGGCCGCAAGTTCCTTTGACTCGGCGTTGATGATGGAACAATTTTGGTAGAACTTGCTGAAAAGCTTTGCCGTGTCGTACAAGAAGGCGGCCACAAGGCTTGGGTCCAAATTGGCGGCGGCCTTTGAAACCGTGTCAGGGAAAGAGCCCAGCTGCTTTACAAGCTCCCATTCGTCGCCGCTAGTCAAAAGCGCGCAAGCCGCCTCGCTTGAGTCGGGAAGCACGCCGCTTTCCTTTGCCTTTGCCAAGATGGAAGAAATGCGCGCTCCCATGTATTGCAAGTAGGGGCCTGTGTTTCCGTTGAACGAAAGCGACTCTTCGGGATTAAAGAGCATGTCCTTAATCGGAGTGGCTTGCAGCATATAGTAGTGGACGGCGGCGAGCGCGACTTTTTCGGCGACAGCGTCCGGGTCGTCCAATTCCTTGTCGCGGCCCTTCTCCTTTATTTCCTTAAGCGCGTCGGCGTGAAGGCTGTCCAACAAATCGTCCGCGTCAACAACAGTTCCCTCCCGGCTTTTCATTCTTCCGCTTGGAAGGTTCACAAGGCCGTAGCTTAGGTGGAAAAGTTTTTGCGCCCAGTCAAAGCCAAGCTTCTTCAATATGTAGAACAAAACCTTAAAGTGAAAATTCTGCTCGCTGGCCACGACGTAAACCATTTGGTTAAAGGGCCAGTCCTTGTGGCGGCTGATCGCCGTTCCGATGTCCTGCGTGATGTAGACGCTGGTTCCGTCGGAACGCAGCAACACCTTTTCGTGGTCCTCGCCGTCCTTTCCTTTTCCGACAGCTTCCGTCACGTCTACGCGGGTGGAACCGTCGGCGGCCTTGAAAAATATTCCCATGTCAAGTCCGCGCTGAATCTCGTCCTTTCCCTTAAGGTAAGTGTCGCTTTCAAAATACAATTTGTCAAACGAAACGCCTGTGCGCTTGTAAGTTTCCTGAACGCCTTTTAGCGTCCAATCGTTCATCTTTTGCCAAAGCGCGCGGACGTCTTTGTCTCCGGCCTCCCACTTGACCAGCATTTCCTCCGCCTTTTGCGCGGCTTCGGGGTGCGCGGTCTCGGGCTTGTCCTTTTCGCCCTTTAGGTACTTGTCAAATTCCACGTAACAGTTTCCGACAAAGTGGTCGCCCTTGATTCCCAAAGATTCCGGCGTGTCGCCTTTTTCTTGGTGGAACAATTGGTAGGCCAGCATACTTTTGCAAATGTGGACGCCGCGGTTGTTGATGATGTTGACTTTGTAAACGTCGGCTCCTGCCTTTTTAAGGATGCGGCTTACGCTTTCTCCAAGCGCGTCGTTCCTGACATGGCCCAAGTGCAAGGGCTTGTTTGTGTTGGGGGAAGAAAATTCCACCATGACGCGCCGGCCTTCCATCGGCTTTTTATTGTCGGAGCCAAGCGAGCCGTAATCGCTTTTTTGCTCGGCGATTTTTTTTAGGATTGAATATGTCTCGTTTCCTTTGTTCAGCTTAAAGTTGATGTAGGGGCCAAGGTTCAAGATTTCGCCAAGGCCGGCCACCTTTACGCCGCCAATCTCGTCCGCGCCTTTAAGGATTTGCGCGACGCCGGCCGAAATCTGCGGCGGGCCCATGCGGAATGTTTTTGCGAAGGCAAAAAGCGGAACGCCCACGTCGCCCATTTTTGGGTCCGGCGGATTTTCCAAAGTCAAGGAGGCCGCTTCCACGTCGGGAGCGTCGATATTTTTTTCTTTCTTAAACTGGTTCAATGCGGCCGAAAGCGCCGCGCGGATTTGTTCTTTTACGTCTGCCATATTTTTATAATAACAAAAAAGCGGCGTTTATTCAATAAAAAACGGCGGC
Organism: uncultured Treponema sp.; assembly: GCA_946411505.1. Lineage (GTDB taxonomy): Bacteria > Spirochaetota > Spirochaetia > Treponematales > Treponemataceae > Treponema_D. The sequence continues at coordinate 921,758 of CAMKEG010000001.1, forward strand.
TCCCGGGCGCGGCTGCGTCTCGCGAAACCGCTAGCTAGCGTCGCTACACGCTGTTTGCGCTTGAAACTATTTATTCCGCCGCGTTTGCGGCGGCACAAACAGAGTGTTTTCGCAATCCGCCCCGCTTCCTCGCGCCGCCTTTCATTTACCGAAAATGGCTTTTTTGCTACTTCTAAAAAAACACGGGCAAAAAGGGGCGGACGGCGGCTTTGCGTAACCATTTGACAAATCCGATGTTCTATGTCAGAATTGTATCTATAAATAAGAGGAGCGCGTATGAAAGCGAAATTTTTATTGTTGGCCGCGGCGTTGGCGTTAAGTTCCTCCCTAGCCTTTGGAATGGCAAAGAACGGAAAAAAGGCGCAGGTTGAAGGCGTTTTGGAAATTTACGGAAACGCGCCCTTTCCGAGGACTGGACTAAAGACGGAAGACGGAACGCTATACTACTTGGACGCCGAGGCTGACAAAAAGGACGCTCTCGCCGCCTTGCACGGAAACAAAGTTCTGGTCGAAGGAATTCTTTCCGATGAAGACGCGCCTGTGGAAATGCCCGGCGCGACGGTTCTAAAAGCAACGAACTGGAAAAAGCTTTAACTTTAAGGAGAAAAACATGAATTTTAAGGCAAGAAAATTAATCGCGCCGATTTTCGCTCTTTTGCTGGCGGGATATTTGGCAAGCTGCGACGCCAGCTCAGGTTCCGGCTTGATTCCTATCATCTCCGGACAAAATCCCGACCACTCGGCAAGCGGAATGACGCAAACGCAAACAGAGGCCGCCACAAGCCAGCCGATTACGGTTGCCGCGACGACAAAAACGCTTGTTTTGACAGGCGCGGCCGGAAAGACAATTTACATGGCCCGCTCGAACATTTCAGACACCGCCATGAACAGCCTATACTCGCGCTTGGCAAGAATAACTTCCGGCGGCGTCCCCGCAAACGCGAAAAAGAGCGCCCTCTCATTCCAAGAGGAAGAAAAGGAAATCGAAGCCGCCATTGTCTCGGGCTTTGAGACCGACCTGGAGAACGACCCCCACGCAAAGATTTGGAAGCTTTCGATGGACAACGTAAAGAAGGCGAAGGCTCAAGGACTGATTTCAAAAAGCCTCGCGCCTGGAGTTCAAGCCGCAGTCAAAAACTATACGGTCGGCAACACGGAAACTTTTTACGCTCTCAATCCAAAGACACTGTCGAATTTTACCCAAAGAACCTTCAAGCTGCTTGTGTCGGAAGCCAACTACAATGTTTGGGTTGACGTCGATGACCAATACTACACGCAGGGCACAGCCGCCTTTACGACAGCCGCCCAAAACCTTGGAACAAGCTTCATTAACGGCTACAATCTTGTGAGCCACCTTTACGGCCAACCCGCCGAAAAATTATACAACAATGACCCGGAAAACAGCGTCTACGGCCCCATGGAAACCGTTTCAAAAACAGGCCTAAAAATAAACATAATGCTTTACGACATGCTGACCGACGGCAAAGTGTACGGCTTTGTCTACCACGGAGACATAAGGCATAATACAACCGGAAGCAACGAGGGCCGCTTTGTATACATAGACAGCAAAACAACCTTAGAAAACCCGTTGGAAGCCTTCTCCACCGCCCAGCACGAATTCTCCCACACAATCTCATACAACCAAAAGACGATGATTCACAAAAAGGAATGGACTTACTGGTACGGAGAGCTTTTGGCCATGATGTGCGAGGACATGATGCAAGCCTACTTTGGCATAAGCGACAGCGACGTTAACGACAAGCTGGGCAACACGCCAAAGGCGCGCCTCCCTCCCGCAAACTACAACTACGAATGGGGCTGCGGCCTTACAGGCCAAACGTCGGCGACATACGCCGCAACCTTCCATCTTGGCGCCTGGCTGGTCAGAAAATTCGGCGGCCCCAAGTTCATAAAGGAAATCGCGACCAACGCCTATGTTGACTTTGACTCCATTTTGGCCGCCGTAAAGGCCGCAAGCGGAAATGACTACACAATAACCTCGCTCTTGCAGGAAAAGGCCGGAGACCTTATGGTAAGCCAAAACAACGCGGGCTTTAACCAAGACGGCGCGACATACTCAGGAGAAGCCGCCTACAAATGCTCCTACACCGACGCGGGCGGGGAACACACTTACCTTTACCCTGTCACAGCCATAAACTTGTGGGCTCCTTTTTACGGCTGGTGCGACCAGTCAAAGTATGCCGAGAACATTACAAACACACACATTTCTTTTAGCCAGTTGCCAGGCGCCAACCTGTATAAAAAGGCTGACTGGAAAGAAAATCCGCCCACAACAGCCTACCTTGGCCCGCTTAAGTTCAAGGGAGGCAGTGTAGCCGCCCAAATCGGCCCCTACGGCAGCATGCTTTTTAAGCTTGGAACGGTCACGTCCAACAGCGACAGCGTGACAATCGAGTTTAGCGTGCCGTCAGGAAGCGCCGGCTTTAGCGACACAATCACGATTTACGCAAAGTAAGCCCCAGGCGCGGTTGACAGGCCAAGCGCGATAAACTGCCCTGGCGCAAAAAGAAGACCCGAGCGCGGTTGACAAAGCCGGCGCCCGGGCTTTTTTTTTGTTTTTTTTTTGCGCTTTTTTTGCAACTTTTCGCGCATTTTCGTGTAACCATCCGGCGGCTCGTTTGCTTATATTACAGTTGCAGGCAAGCAAGACAGAATGAAAAACCTCCAGGGCGGCGGCTGATTTTATCTCCTTTACAGCCGCCGCTTTTATTTTAAACAAGAATGATTGTAAATAATGGGCGGGTCCCGCCTGCAGAGGCCGCAATTTTTCCTCTTTCGTCTAGACAAAATTTAAAAAGCGCGCTATTATAGTTCAATTTTTTATATGATTTGAACGACGCATAAGGAGGAAATTTATGGCGTACTTTTTTGAGGAACCGTCCCACACATTCGACGAGTATCTATTGATTCCGGGCTACACATCGGCGGACTGCATTCCTGCAAATGTTTCGCTAAGAACTCCGATTGTCCGCTACAACAAAAAGGCGGGCGAAAAATCAGCGCTCTACATGAACATTCCGATGGTCAGCGCGGTAATGCAGTCAGTTTCAAACGACAAAATGGCCATCGCGCTTGCCAAGGAAGGCGGAATCAGCTTCATCTACGGCTCGCAGACAATCGCCGACCAAGCCGCGATGATAGCGCACGTAAAAATGTACAAGGCGGGCTTTGTCTCTTCCGACACCAACATCCGCCCCGACCAGACTTTGCAGGAGCTTTGCGAAAAGATTGAGCAGACAGGGCACTCCACCGTCGCCGTAACAGAAAACGGCGAGCACAACGGAAAGTTGATGGGCATCATCACCGAGCGCGACTTTAGAATGAGCCGCTGCAATCCCTCAGACCCCGTAAGCAAGTACATGACTCCGCTAAAGGACTTGGTCACCGGCCAAAGCGACATCACGCTTGACGAGGCCAACGACCTTATCTGGGAACGAAAAATCAACCAGCTTCCAATCGTTGACAAATACGGCAACTTGCAGTACTTGGTTTTCCGCAAGGACTACGCAAGCCACGAAGAGCACCCCTTGGAGCTTTTGGACGACAAAAAGCGCTACATCGTCGGAGCGGGAATCAACACGCGCGACTACATGGAACGCGTTCCTCTTTTGCTAAAGGCCGGGGCCGACGTTTTGTGCTTGGACTCCTCGGAAGGCTTTACCGAATGGCAGCGCCGCGCGCTTAAGGACATCCACGAAAATTTCGGCAAGGACGTAAAGGTGGGCGCCGGAAACGTTGTCGACGCCGAAGGCTTTAGGTTCCTGGCCGAAGCGGGCGCCGACTTTGTTAAAATCGGAATCGGCGGCGGCTCCATCTGCATCACGCGCGAGCAAAAAGGCATCGGACGCGGCCAAGCCACGGCCACCATCGAGGTTGCCAAAGCCCGCGACGAATACTACAAGGAAACCGGAATCTACGTTCCGATTTGCTCGGACGGCGGAATCGTTCACGACAACCACATAACCTTGGCCCTGGCGATGGGCGCGGACTTTGTGATGCTTGGCCGCTACTTCGCCCGCTTTGACGAATCTCCAACCAACAAACTTATCGTAAACGGAAACTACGTAAAGGAATACTGGGGCGAAGGCTCTAACCGCGCCCGCAACTGGCAGCGCTACGATTTGGGCGGCGCCAAAAAGATGGCCTTTGAGGAGGGCGTCGACTCATACGTTCCCTACGCCGGAAGCCTGCACGACAACGTTCAGATTACCACAAGCAAAATCATTCACACAATGTGCAACTGCGGCGCGGTAACAATCCCCGAATTGCAGGAAAAAGCCAAGCTCACTTTGGTAAGCCCCGCAAGCCTCCGCGAAGGCGGCGCCCACGACGTCGTTGTAAGGAACACAAGCATTCGCGCGCAGTAGGAACGGTCAAGGCACGCTTCGCTTAAAGCCTTGACTCGTTCCTTTTGCGGCGCGGACAAAATTGTCGCGCCGCAATGATAATAAGACCATAAAGCGGCGACAAACCAAAAACTGTCGCAAGACAAAAAAACCGACCCAAACAGGTCGGTTTTTTTATTGGCCAAACAGCCCCGCGAGTTTCGCCGATTTTCGCGCAGCGAAAAAGCGAGCCTTTCGGCGAGCTAGGCGAAACAACAACTCACCCCGCGAGTTTCGCAAAGCGAAACTCGACATTAAAAAAGATTCTCGGGCCTAAGGCCCGAAATCTTTTTTAATATCCCATCTCCGGGTTGGGAGCGGGCATGGCGGGCTTGGGCTCGGGAATGTCGGTAATCGCGCATTCCGTTGTGAGCATAGTGCCCGCGATGCTGGCGGCGTTCTTAAGGGCGCTGCAAGTAACCTTGGCCGGGTCGATGATTCCGGCTTCGATCATGTTGACCCATTCGCCGGTGTAAGCGTTGTAGCCTACGCCCTTCTTTTCGCTCTTGGCGCGGGCGGCGATGACCGCTCCGTCAACTCCGGCGTTGTCGGCAATCTGGCGAATCGGCTCTTCAAGCGCGCGGCGGACAATCTTGTATCCAACCTTTTCGTCCTCGGACAATTCGGCGGGAATAGACTCCAAAGCCTTTGAGGCTTCGATAAGAGCGAGTCCGCCTCCGGCAACGACGCCTTCTTCCAAAGCGGCGCGAGTGGCGGCGATTGTGTCCTCAACGCGGAACTTCTTTTCCTTCATCTCAGTTTCGGTTGTGGCGCCAACGTTGATGACGGCGACTCCGCCGGCAAGCTTGGCCAAGCGCTTCTGGAGCTGCTCTTTGTCGTATGTAGAAGTAGACTTTTCAATCTGGTTCTTAATCTCGGCGACGCGCTCAGCTATGGCTTTCTTTGCGCCCGCGCCTCCAACGATTGTGGTGTTGTCCTTGTCAATCTTGACAGACTTGGCCTTTCCGAGCATGGAAATGTCGGCGTTCTCAAGCTTGATTCCGACTTCCTCAGAAACAACCTGTCCGCCAGTCAAAATGGCGATGTCCTGAAGCATGTCCTTGCGGCGGTCGCCAAAGCCAGGGGCCTTTACGGCGCAAACCTTGATTGTTCCGCGAATCGTGTTCAAGACCAAAGTCGTCAAAGCCTCTCCGTCAACGTCTTCGGCGATGATGACAAGCGAGCGGCCTTCGTTGGCAACCTTCTCCAAAATCGGGAGCAAGTCCTTCATTGTGCTAATCTTTTTGTCGTGAATCAAAATGTAGGGGTCTTCAAAATCGGCTTCCATTCTGTCGCGGTCGTTGATGAAGTAAGACGAAATGTATCCGCGGTCGAACTGCATTCCTTCAACTGTGTCAACAGTCGTGTCCATGTTCTTTGACTCTTCGACTGTGATTACTCCGTCCTTTCCAACCTTCTCAATAGCGTCGGCGAGCATCTTTCCGATTTCCTCGTCGTTGTTGGCGGAAATTGTGGCGATGTGGGTGATGTCGTCAGCGCCCTTCACCGGCTTAGAATTCTTTTTGATTTCGGCGATTGTCGTGGCGACGGCCTTGTCCATTCCGCGCTTTACGGCAATCGGAGTCATTCCGGCGGCAACCGACTTGAGTCCTTCGCGAACCAAGGCATAGGCCAAAACAGTGGCGGTCGTCGTTCCGTCACCGGCGTCGTCGTTTGTCTTTGAAGCGACTTCGCGAACGAACTGGGCGCCCATGTTTTCGTAGGGGTCCTTAAGCTCCACTTCTTTTGCGACGCTAACGCCGTCCTTTGTGATTGTGGGCGAGCCGTATTTTTTGTCAAGCATTACCATGCGGCCGCAAGGTCCAAGCGTAACTTTCACCGCTTTTGCGATTTGCTCAGCGCCCGAAAGCAACTTTCTGCGCGCGTCTTCATTGAACAACAACTGTTTTGCCATTACTTTACTCCTATAAATTCCTATACGAAATTTCCGTAGAAATTTTGTTGGAAGATTTTCTTTTTACATCTTTAAATTTAATAAAAAAAAAGCGATTCGACAAGGGGAATTTTGAAGAATTTTTTGGGCGTGTCCCGCCTTGCGGCGGGCCGGGCTTTACGCGCTTCGCCGACTAGCCGCGGCTCATGCCTCGCTTCCGCTCGGCACTCCGGCGCTACAATCCCTCACGCGGAAGCAAGGCAAGCAATTGTTCGTAAAGCCTATCGCTTATATGACGACCTGAATCACGGAGAACTTCTATGGCGCTTTTTATTTCTTCCGACGACAAAAGCGAATCTTCATATGCAAGCGCCAAAATTCCTATGGTTCCCATGACCCTAATTCCCATACGAACAGCAACCTCGCGCCCGCGAGCTTCGTCCATCAGAAGCAAGTCCGCCTTGCCATTGTCAGAAAGAAAAATAGCCTCGCTTTCACCTAAATCAAGCCCCGTAGAACGGCGAAGCAAAGAAACATAACTGTCGTCTATTTCTTCCACAACTTGAATAAAAACGCTGTCTTCGACAATTTTCGCCTCTTCTTGAAAACGCTGGTTTTCAGTCAGTTCCGCAAAAACGCCTTTTGGAATCCGCACGGAGCCAAATAATTTTTCAAGCAAGTCCAAGCGGTTTATTTTTAGCAACGAAATAATAGGAGTCGCGTCTGAAATTACTATCATGCAAGGGCCTTTTTCAATTCACGGAAGGTTTGAATGTCCTTGCGAACCTCGCTGATGTCCATGTCAAAATAAGGGAATCCCATTTCATCGTACAAATCAATCAAATCGAGTTTTTTTATTCCCAAAATTTCAGCGGCACGACCGTGAGAAATTACATTGTTGTGAATATAAGGATAAAGGAGCAATGCGTTTCTCTTAAGATCTTCGCCAGATTCGACAACATAATCGTCAGAAAAATACGCAGTCATTTCTTTTGGCACTTTTACTGTAATTGTCGCATAATCCATATTCTGCCCCCTTTTAGAAATTTATATCATTATAGCGCATTTTTCATTTTTTGGGGAAGAATTCCGTGATAAAAAGTAAGAACTAATATTCTTTCAAGACTTCGTCAACGTAGTTTCGAACATCGGAAGCAATAGCAGCCTTTAATTGCGCAAGATTCTTTTTGTTGCTTTTGAAAGACGATCCTTCTATCGGCATAAAAAGCTTTACAACATCAACGCTCAAGGCTTCGGTTATTTGACTAAGAGTTTTGTCAGAAAGCCAAGTTCTGCCTTGCTCTAAACTTTTTATCATATCTTCGGAAACATCAGCTTTTTCCGCAAGCTGAAATTGTGTCATTTTTTTTGCTTTGCGTAAAGTTTTTATATTGTTCCCTAATCTTTTCTGTATCTCTGCTAAATCCATATGAGTATTTTCAATGATTACGCAGTCATTTTAAATTGACTGCTATTACTACTTGACACAGTAAAGAGTAATCGCAATACTCTTATATATGTAATATGATTACCTTTATTAAATTTTAGGTAATTTTATTAGCACAAAAAAAAGGATATTAGCAGAAGATCTTCTATGAGCAATATTATTTCAGCAATCATAAACTTGGCGAAAAATCCCAAAATAGAACTGTTTAGAAACGGTTCAAGTCATAACAGAGCCAATAACATGGGCGAAGCTTTAGAAGAATACATAAAAGATTTATTTGCAAATACAGTTGATGTCAACGATGAATCCATAAGAAACATGGAGTTTTCCAAAACTTTTTCATATCTAGGCAATCAAAACAATCCTCCAGACAGCATGCTTCGAGGCGGAGATGCAATTGAAGTTAAAAAAATTGAAAACCGAACTTCTGCGCTGGCGCTAAACAGCAGTTATCCAAAAGCAAAGTTATTTGCAGATAGTTCCATGTTAAAAAAAGAGTGCAGAGAATGTGAGATTTGGAATGTAAAAGATATGATTTATGCGGTTGGCATCGTAAATGACAACAATCTTGAATCTTTGGCATTTGTTTATGGCGAAGATTATTGCGCGAACAAAGAAACCTATGAAAGCATTAAAACAACAATTAAAACAGGCGTTGAAACAATTCAAAATGTTGAGTTTACAGAAACAAAAGAGCTTGGGCATGTAAAAAGAGTAGATCCCCTTGGAATTACTTATTTGAGAATCCGAGGAATGTGGGGAATTGAAAATCCTTTTACAGTTTTCTCGTATGTTTATAAGAGAAATTATGAAAACAAATTCAATTTCATGTGCATTATCAATGAAAAAAAGTTTAACACTTTCAAAAACACTTCGGAATTATTCAAACTCGAAAAGAAAAACAAAAACTTGTCTATAAAAGATATTCAAATAAAAAATCCGAACAATCCCGCTCAGTTGCGGAAAGCAAAGTTAATCACTTTTGAATTGGAGGAATAAAATGAAAGTTATAAGTCTTTTTAGCGGTTGCGGTGGTCTTGACTTAGGATTTGAAAAAGCAGGTTTTGAAGTTCCAATCGCAAACGAATTTGATAAAACAATATGGGAAACGTTTAAGGTTAATCATCCAAAAACAAAACTTATTGAAGGCGACATTCGAAATATAAAAGAGTCTGACTTTCCTGACAAGATTGACGGTATCATCGGTGGTCCGCCGTGTCAATCATGGTCAGAAGCTGGCTCGCTACGCGGCATAAATGACGCTCGCGGCAAACTCTTTTTTGAATATATTAGAATTCTAAAAGACAAGAAACCAAAATTCTTTTTAGCAGAAAACGTAAGCGGAATGCTTGCAAATAGACATGCAGAAGCAGTGCAGAATATCTTAAAAATGTTCAAAGAAAGCGGTTATGATGTATCGCTCACTTTGGTCAACGCAAAAGATTATGGAGTTGCGCAAGAAAGAAAGCGAGTCTTTTATATAGGTTTTAGAGAAGATCTGCATATAGATTTTAAATTCCCAAAAGGGTCTACGGCGAAGGACGAAGATAAAATCACTCTAAAAGATATAATTTGGGATTTAAAAGATTCCGCAGTTCCAACTTTGCCAAGAAACAAGCACAATCCAGAGGCAATAAACAATAACGAATATTTTACAGGCGCTTACTCTCCAATATTTATGAGTCGCAATAGAGTAAAAAACTGGGACGAACAAGCTTTTACAGTTCAAGCCTCTGGGCGGCAATGCCAACTACATCCGCAAGCGCCAAAGATGGAGAAAGTTGGATTGAACAAATGTCGTTTCGTCCCGGGAAAAGAAAAATTGTATCGTAGAATGACTGTCCGCGAAGTCGCACGAATTCAGGGCTTTCCTGATGATTTCAAATTCATTTATACAGACACCGACAACGCTTATAAAATGATAGGAAATGCGGTGCCTGTTAATTTAGCCTATGAAATCGCGTGTGGAATCAAAAAGGCTTTGTCGAAATAACTTTTATAATTATTTTTCTTTTGAATGATCTGCTATAGCAAAACAACACGAACCGCGCTACAATAATCCAAAATAGGATATATCCGAAGAGGAACTTTGCGCTTTATGAACCACAACCCCGCCATCCAAACCATCTCCACCTTCTCCGCGCAATGCGAATGCGCCGTTTTTGGGAACGGGAAAAAGCCGCTTGTAATTTTGCCCGGGCTTTCCATAAAAAGCCTTATGCCCTTTGCGCGCGCAGTGGCCGACCGATACCAAAAATTTTTGGACGGTTATAAAATTTATTTGTTGGACCGGCCGATGGAGCCGCCACAAAATTGCGGCACGGATTTTTTAGCACAAGCGGCGGCCGAAGCCTTGGACACGCTTGGCGTTAAAGGCGCTTGCGTCGTGGGAATTTCCGCCGGAGGAATAGCGGCCCAGGCGCTCGCTAAAAGCCGCCCCGACTTGACAGCAAAGCTTTTCTTGGGCTCGACATGCGCAAAAATGACGGACACCGCCACCGCGGTCATAGAAGGCTGGGCGCGCTTGGCGGAAGAAGAAAAGCTTTCAGAGCTTAACCAAGCCTTTGCCCAAGCGGTCTACACCCCCAGCTTTTACGAGCGATACAAGGACGCGATTATGGCTTCCCTAGCCGGAGCGACAAGCGCAGACCTAAAGCGCTTCGCCACTTTGGCGCGCGCCCTTTTAGGCTTTGACGCGTCCGACATTCTTCCAAAAATAAAATGCCCAATCCTTGCCGTAGGCGCGGGCCTTGACAAAATCTTTGGCGCGGACGCGGCTCCCCAAATCGCGCGCCTTGCCGGAACTCCCGCCCGTTCCTGCGTGTACCAAAACTACGGCCACGCGGTCTACGACGAAGCCCCCGACTACCTCGACAGAATCCTCGCCTTCTTTGCCGAAAGCGAAGAATGACTTCAAGCCCAAACCGCGCTATTGCCTGTCGCGCTCGCGAGAGCGCAGTAAATATTTCCATTAGCAAAAGCGCGTTTCGCTTGCAGATTCGCTTAAAAAGCGCTAGAATAAATACGAGTGGGGAAAAATGGAAATCGTAATTTACACTGACGGCGGATGCTCGGGGAATCCCGGGCCGGGCGGCTGGGGCTGCGTGATTTTGGCGAACGGAGCGGAAACCCAGCTATCGGGCGGCGAGCATGAAACGACCAACAACCGCATGGAGCTTACCGCCGCGATTCAAGCGCTAAAATTTTGCAAGGACAATTACTCGGACTCGGACGACTTGAGCGTTTTTAGCGACAGCCAATACGTAAAGAACGGAATCACAAGCTGGATAAAATCATGGAAAGTCAAGGGCTGGAAAAACGCGGCCAAAGAGCCGGTTAAAAACCAGGACTTGTGGAAAGAGCTTGACGCGCTCGCCGCCTGCTTCCAAAACCTTAAATGGTCTTGGGTCAAGGGCCACGCGGGAATCAAGTACAACGAAATTTGCGACTCACTCTGTGGAATGGAAATTGAAAAGCACAGATAAAATTTTTGGGGCCACAGCAAAACTTTCTCTCGCGGCGCTCGCGCTCTCTCTTTCGCTTTTTTCTTGCGGAACAAAGCAATCGCAGGAACCGGTGGAAGCGATTCAAATAGAAAAAAAGAACGCCTCGCACAAGTGGTTCGCGCTAAACAAAGACGGTTGCGCGCAAGTTGACGCGCCGCAAAAAGCTCCCGCGGCGCTAAAAAAGCCTTGGACCGAAGCCTTGCGCGTTTCTTGCATGGGCCAGTCAACAGAAAAATCGCCGCTCGACATTTCGCAAGGCGGCGCGCCGAAAATCTACGCGCTCACAAACAGGCTCGGCATAATCGTCATGAGCCAAGACGCGATAAAAGTTTTTAAGGACCCGCAATTTTTTGACGAGCGCACGGCCGACAAGCTTGTCTTTATGAACGGCTCGCCGATTTATTCAGTTTACAGGAACAGTTACTTTAACGAAAAAATTTCTAGCCGCCAGCCCTTCCGCCCCTTCTTGATTCAATTCACCGCGGACTCCGGCGTTTACTTTCCGATTTTGACTTATGAAAATTTGTCGCTTCCCCAAAACTCCGAGGTCAACGATTTTTGCTGGGACGGAAGCCAATGGTTTTGCTCGATTAAAAACTACACGCAGACAGAAACAAATTTCTCTTACCTAAAGTTCAGGCCGGAGACCGCCTTGCTTTCAATCTCGCCCGAAAAAAATTTAATCGCGGTTCAAAAATCTTCGGAAGACGAATTCCGCGCAGTCCGCAGGCCAAAGGATTTTTCGGCCGCTCCCGCGCGCGTAAAGAATTTGCTTAAAGGCCTTCCCGCCGACTTTGACTTTTACGCGGAATGCAAGGACGCGGGCGGCGCCACCGCGCGGCAGTTCATCCATTCCAAAATAAACGACCCCAACAGCATAGCGCGGGCAGTCGTTCAAATTAGCGGAACATGGATCGCAGCTCTTTTTGAAGACGGAACACTGTACTTGAACGGAGCGCTTTACGCTAACAAGATTTTGAACAAGTCAAAGAACTTGGCGCTGCGCCTTCCCAAAATGCCCGAAGGCTACAAGTACACAGACTTTGGAATTTCCGGCGCGACGCTCTTTGCCGCCTGGGAACAAACAGACTTTTACGAGACCGGCCGCGCGGGCTTTTTGCAAGTGGACCTAAAGCCGATTTTATACAAGGACGCGGAATGATTGGAATGAAAAAAATATTTTTCGCCGCCGCGGCCCTAGCGCTTTTTTCGCTCGCTCCGATTTTTGGCCAGGAACAAAACGGCGCCGAGCCAAGCGAGGCCCAGGCGCAAGAAAACAGCGCGGCCAACACGTCGGGCGGCTTTCAAAACCTTTTTGGCGGCTCATACGTTCCGCCTAAAAGCGCCAAGGAATTCTGGTCGCAAGTGTCGCCATTCACGAACATAGGAATCAACATAACCGTAAACACGGAAAGCGCCCTCAAAAGCGCTCCCAGCCCCACGGCTTTCGCGCTGGCGTTCGGAGGCATTTGGCCCAACAAGGCCTTTTTGTCATTCCAGCCGCGCCTTGCCTTTTGGTGGTCATACTACTTGTGGGACGGAAAGAACGCCCTGCCCGCCGAAGTCGAAAACCGCACGGCCTTTGTCCTAAACTTTATGCTGGATCTTCCAGCCGCGGCCACTTTTAGATTCCAAAAATTTCAGGTCGAGGCGGGAGCCGGCCTTGGCATTTTGGCCCGCGCGGCGATGTTGGCGGGCGGCGTAGGCGAAGGCGACACAGGAGCAAGCGGAAGCGCTGGCGGCGACAAGTCGGAAATCCAAAAATGGTTTTGGTCCAACGCCCGCTTTTTGTACCCGGAAATTTTCGCCGCCTGGGAATGGAATTTCACCGACCGAATCGCGGCCGGCTTTGAGCTTAGGTACTACCTGCCCCTCGGCTCCTTGGCCGACGGCCGCGGCTTGACCGAAAGCATTTTCGCGCTCTCGGCAAAACTGATTTTTTAGCGAAAAGACAAAGCGCGAAAAAAAGGCCGCGACAGTCAAGCCGCGGCCTTTTTGGTCTTGCTATAAGTTCAAGTTAAATTCCGTTAAAGTGAGTCGAAACCTTTTCTTGGACGTACCTTACGAAATCTTCAATCTTCATCGTCTGCTGCTGGAGGCCGCTCGACTGCCTGAAGCGGACGGCAACCGTTCCCTCCGCCTGCTCGCGCTCGCCGACAACCAAGATGTAGGGAGTCTTGTGCTCCTTTGTAATCATCTTGATTTTGGCCTTCATGTTTTCTTCCGACAAGTACGCCTGGCTTCTGATGTCCGCGGCCAAAAGAGCCTCGTTGACTTTGCGGGCGTAGCCGTCAAAGGAATTAGAAATCGGAACTACGGCCACCTGCTCAAAGGCAAGCCAGGCCGGGAAATTTCCTGCGTAGTTTTCAATCAAGATTCCAAGGAAGCGCTCAAACGATCCAAGGACGGCGCGGTGAAGCATTACCGGATGGTGCTTTTGGTTGTCCGCTCCGATGTAAGTCGCGTCAAGGCGCTCGGCTGACGGAAGCTGGTAGTCAACTTGAATCGTTCCGCACTGCCATTCGCGGCCAAGCGTGTCGTAAAGCTTGAACTCAAGTTTGGGACCATAGAAGGCGCCTTCCTTGGGCTGGATTTCGTAATCCAAGCCGGCCTCGTGGCAAGCGTCGGCCAAAGCCTTTTCGGCGCGCTGCCAAGTCGCCTCGTCGCCAACGTGGTCGTCGGGCATCGTAGAAAATTTCACGACAAGGTCGTCAAAGCCAAAGTCGTGGTAAACGTTCCTAAGAAGCTTGCAGAACTTGGCGACCTCGCTTCCAATCTGTTCCTCAGCGCACAAAATGTGCGCGTCGTCCTGGACAAAGCCGCGCACGCGCATCACGCCGTGAAGCGTTCCGCTCGGCTCGTTCCTGACGTCGTGGCCAAACTCGGCAAGGCGAAGCGGAAGGTCTTTGTAAGAGCGCTGGCGGCTTTTAAAAATCTCAAGCGCGCCGGGGCAGTTCATCGGCTTAATGGCAAAGAGGCGCTTTTCGGATTCGGTGATGAACATGTTTTTTTGGTAGTGGCCCCAGTGTCCGCTTCGCTCCCAAAGAGTGCGGGGCATAATGGCCGGAGTGTTGACCTCAAGGTAACCGTCGCGGCGGACCATCTTTCGCATGTAGTCCTGCATCGTCGTGTAAATCGTCCATCCGTTGGGGTGCCAGAAAATCTGGCCCGGGTCTTCGGGGTCAAGGTGGAACAAGTCCATCTCCACTCCAAGGCGGCGGTGGTCGCGCTTTTCGGCCTCTTCCAACATCTTAAGGTAGTCCTTAAGGTCGTTGGGCTTTTCAAAAGCGACGGCGTAAACGCGGGTAAGCATGGGCCTGTCGCTGTCGCCGCGCCAATAGGCTCCGGCAAGTTTAGTCAGCTTAAAGGCCTGCGCGTTGATTTCCTTTGTGTTTGAAACATGGGGGCCGCGGCAAAGGTCGGTAAAGTCGTCCTGGGTGTAGATTGAAATCGTCGCGTCCTCGGGAAGGTCGTTGATAAGTTCCGTCTTAAACTGATGGCCTTCAAAAAGCTTTAAGGCTTCGGAACGGCTGACTTCCTTCCTTACAAAGTCAAAGTTTCCGGCCAAAATTTTTCGCATCTCTTTTTCGACGGCGGGAAAATCCTCTTCTGTGATTTTCTTTTCCTTAAAGTCGATGTCGTAGTAAAAGCCGTTTTCAATCGCGGGTCCGATAGCGAATTCCGCTCCCGGAAAAAGATGCTGAATGGCTTCCGCCATAACGTGGGCCAACGAGTGGCGCACAGTCTGCAAGTGTTCGTCAACTGCCATAATTTTCTTCCTAAAATTGATTCAGCGCCATTGGCGCTTTTGTTTTATTAGAGGGAACCGGGGCACTCGTTTTCCGCGTTGCGGGCGGCGCACCAAGTTCCTTTTTTGAGCGCGGCTTGAATGTCGCCGCTCTTTAAATATTCGTACAAAAAGCCCGCGGCGAAAGCGTCGCCGCAAGCGGTTGTGTTAACGATTTTCAAATTCTTTTCGGTGTCGGCCTCAAAGACCTTTCCCTTTTGAGCCGCGTAGGTGGCCTTGTCGCCGCGCGTTACGATGAAAATCGTGTTGTGTTTTTTGCTCGCTGTCGTGAGGGCGGACTTTAAGCCCGCCACGCCACTCTTTCCTCCGAAGGTCGAAAAAAATTCCTCTTCGTTTATTTTAACTACCGTCGGCTCGCAAGCCTTTAACGTCCGCTTTAAGTCGTCTCCCCAAAAATCGACAAGCGTGATTTTTCCCGCGTCGCAAGCGGCCTTGCAAATGTCGCGCGAAAGGTCGTCTGGCCAAATCGCGGGGCGGCTTCCGGCAATCAAAAGCGCGTCGCTGTCGCTAAGGCTCTCGTTTACCGCGTCCATCAATTCGTCCACTTTGTTCTGCGGCATTTTTTGGGCGGCGGGCTCGCCAACGACCAATTCCGTCGTGGTCTTTGCCGTCCTGTCAAGGACAGTCCAACATTCGCGGGTGTTTCCGGGAATCGTCACCGGGCTAAGAAGGAGCGAATCTTTTTCGGCAAACTCAGTGAAGCGCTTTTGGTTTCCTTCGCCAAGCGGACAAACGACGCGCACGGAGCCGGCCTCCAGCTGGTTAAAAACGCGCGCCGCGTTGACAGCCTTTCCCGAAGCCCACACCCCGTACTTTTCGGAACGATTGACCTTGTTGACCAAAAAAGTCTTGAACGAAACAGTCCTCTGAATCGTCGGACTCAAACAAACAGACGTAATTTTCACAATTTTCTATTATAGCGAATTCGGCCTTTTTGCGCAATATTGGGGGAGGGAGGAGCTGCGGAACGGAATAAAAGCGGACAAAAAATGACACCGAAAAACAGGCGAATTTGGGTAAAAATGACACCGAAAACGCAAAAGTCGTCAAGAAAAGTGTTGAATTTGCTTGGGAATCACATTTCCAATCGAGTCCCATTCCAAATCACAAAATCTGGATATAGCAAGTCCTTGACATCACGTTCCGCGCAAGTTCCAAAAACTTGCGGGATTCCGCCAGTCCAAGCGCGGACTTTTTTTGGCTCAAAAATTGCCAGCGCGTTTTCGATTGCGGACGCGGCTGATTTTAACGCAGTATTCCGATTCCCGTTTATAAACTTTGTAAGCTCATCGCCATAAAGCCAACGCCTCTCTCCGCCAAGACCTACGACAACAGAGCAATAAGCTTCCTGTCCATTTTCGCGCGACCTCACGCCTTCTGCAAACGCTTGTTGCCAAACAGTGTCGTCAATCGGAAAAGTATAACCCAAAATAACAATGTGCCTTGCCTTTTGAATGGCGACTTTTACGTTGCGCTGAATTTCTTCCAAAAAAGAAGTCGGCGTAGACTTATGCAGCGTTTGCATAATCATCGGAGCGTCCAAAGCAAGCGTCTTAGAGCCGCAATGCATGCATTGCAAAGCGTCATACTGCAATTCTTTTCGCCACTGAATTTCTTTTGGCGTAAAAGCCGCAATCTTGTCGTTTTCAAAAAGTGGAATTGGAAACGGCGCGACAAGCTGCTTTGACTTGCATTCCCACTTTGTTTTTGAATCGCCATTGTAAAAAGTCATTCTTCCGCAAACAGGACATTCACGCCAATTTGAAGAGCCGTGCGCAAAATAAAATTTTCCGCAGCGGTGCAATTCATTTCCTGAGTGGTCAGCCTCGTTTTGGCGGCTTGCGACGCTTTCGGTAAATTCCAAGGTCGGAACAATTTTGCCGTCCTTAGTTTTCCTTCCCCTATGCTCGCAGCCAAAATCCAACCATAGTTGCATAGGACGGTTTCCGATATATGTCGTGTCTTTTTTATTCAAATGGCGATGCGAATTCATGAACAACCAAGGAAAAACCATTTCAAAGTTGAACGAGACAAAAGAGGTTGTCCAAAGATAAAAGCCACGGCTTTCGCTCGTATGCTTCTTATAAAAGCGATGTCCTTCATTTCTCATCATTCTATCTAGCGAATTCACAAAGCTTTTATATTTTTCAAATTCTTCAGTCTTTTCCCCAATCGCAATTCTGTACCATTTTGCGCAAAAAAGCATATTTATAAACAGCGTCAGAAAATTTCTCGCGCCCTGCAAGCGGGATTCAGAAATGACTTCTTCACCATCATCCAAGTGAACCTTTATTGACTGCCGGGCAAGAATCTTTTGGTCTATAATGGAATAAGCGTCGCGAACAAGGTTGTCAGACTCTGTATTATACGGACATAATTTTAGAACTCTCTTTGCGGCGTTCCAATCATATTCAGAGCGCAACTCAAGAATTCTTTTTCTTAGGAGCTCTTCGCTTTTTTTGCCATAAATGACTTTTGCGTTTTGAATGTCTGAATGGCGGATTTCAAAAAAATCATCACAATCCAAAAGCTTTAAGAATGCAAGAACTTTTACAAGGTCCGACTTAAGAAAATATTCCGTAAGGCTTTTTTTTATTTCAGCGTCAGACTTTGCTTCAGAAAGATTTCGGAAAATCTTAGTTTGTCCGTCGGTGGTAGGCATGCCAAGCGCCGCGGTAGCGCCAGCCCCGATGACAACGAGGGTTTCGGAATTTACAGGAAAGAAATCTTCATTCAAAACTTTTTCCTAATTGGCCAACAATGACAATGAAACAATTTTTAGTTTTTTGCCCAACACGTCTGTTATGACACCAGTTTTTGCTTTTGATTCTTGAACTTCTTCAAAAACAAATCTTAACTTTTTACCTGACGCCAATGCCGAAGAACACAATAGCGCGAAATCTTCCGAAATATAAAATTCATACGACTCTGGAATTATTAAAGCGTTGCCAGTCTCTTTGTTAGTCTCAACATAGCCATTCTCTGCAATTTTTTCATAATGGAACAGAACATTCACATTTATCAGCTTATCATTTTCTTTTTTTCTGAGCGAGTACCCTTCCGCTCCACAAATCTTAAACTTCCATTTCTTATTGGCAAAAGTAATTTCCAAAACCGTTCCTTCGATAATATAAGACATTTTTTTCACCTTAGTTTTAATTCTCATAACATCTAATTCTTTTTATACCAATGATATCTACAATATGTATCTCTCAAATACGATGCGGCGGTTGTTGAATCTGCAAGACTTGCAGAATTAATTGCTGTCCCGCCCGTTAAACCGCTACTCTTTGTGTAACACCATCCGCTTGTATCAGAAAAAACTGCATTTGTAAGCCCCGAGCATCCATAGAAAGCGCCGGAGCCGATGCTTGCCACGCTGCCGGGTATCGTCACGCTTGCAAGCCCCGTGCATCCATAGAAAGCGAATGAGTCGATACTGGTCACACTGCTTGGTATCGTCACGCTTGCAATCCCCGAGCATCCAGAAAAAGCCTGGAATCCGATACTGGTCACGCCGCTAGGTATCGTCACGCTTGTGAGCCCCGCGTATCCAGAAAAAGCATAGCCGCCGATGCTTTCTACGCCATCAGGTATAACCAAATCCTTTATCTCTTGCCCTTGTATGCAAAATTTCACATTAGGGATTTCAGCTGAAATATTGCACCATTGTGCAAGCGTTCCTGTATAATTGACACACAAATTTTTGCATCCAGAAAAAGCCATGTATCCGATGCTGGTCACGCCGCTTGGTATCGTCACGCTTGTAAGCCCCGAGTACCCATAGAAAGCGTAGGAGCCGATGCTGGTCACGCTGTCAGGTATAACCAAATCCTTTATTTCTTGCCCTTGTATACAAAAATTCTTTGCATAAAAACATGGGTTTGAGCCATAATCACTGAATGAAATCTTACACCATTGCTCAAGAGTTCCTGTGTAATTACAACTAGTGAGTCCCGCGCATCCAGAAAAAGCTCCGTCTCCGATGCTTGTAACGCTGCTGGGTATCGTCACGTTTGTAAGACCAGTGCATCCATAAAAAGCGTAGGAGCCGATGCTTGTAACGCTGCTGGGTATCGTCACGCTTGCAAGCCCCGCGCATCCATAAAAAGCGCAGAAGCCGATGCTGGTCACGCCATCAGGTATAACCAAATCCTTTATTTCTTGCCCTTGTATGCATAATTTCTTTGCATAATAACATGGGTTTGAGGCAGAACTACTGAATGAAATTTTACACCATTGTTCAAGAGTTCCTGTGTAATTACAACTAGCAAGCCCTGCGCATCCAGAAAAAGTGTTTCCGCCGATGCTGGTCACGCTGCCGGGTATCGTCACGCTTGCAAGCCCAGTGCATTCAGAAAAAGCGTTTCCGCCGATGCTGGTCACGTTGCCGGGTATCGTCACGCTTGCAAGCCCAGTGCATTCAGAGAAAGCGTAGTCGCCAATGCTGGTCACGCTGCCGGGTATCGTCACGCTTGTGAGCCCCGAGCATCCATAAAAAGCGGAGGAGCCGATGCTGGTCACGCTGCCGGGTATCGTCACGCTTGTGAGCCCCGAGCATCCATAAA
>CAMKEG010000002.1 GCA_946411505.1 uncultured Treponema sp.
GTAATACCGAGTAAAAAAAGCCGCTGCTTTTGGCTTTCCAATAGCGGCGGCTTAATGCAAGCGGCGGCAAAGGGAAATATCCTTTGAATACCTTACAGAAGAAAAGTTTTGCAGCATTACAAAAATAAAAGCCTATACCATTTTGGAAAGAAAAGATACATAATAGTCAAGACGGCAACAATCAGAAGTTATGGAGGGTAACAATGGAATATAGTAAGGAAGATTTAATGGAAGCAAAAAAGCAAATTTTGGGAGTGGGAGAGAACATGGGAACAGAGGAAAGTAAAACACATGAGTCGCAGCCACTGAACCAGAGCGACATGAATCTGAAATCCGTTGTTGTAAGGATAGTAAAGGAAAGTTGCAATCAGGCTCATTGCAGGAACCATAAGACCTACAGTTGCACAGATAATGGCTGTCTCAAAAAGGACTGGATGTGTTGTTTTGGGATCAAAGTTTTTGCAGGCAAGACGGAATGAAAGCGGGCTTCCGTAGACGCATTCCATAAAATAGGCAAAACAGAATTCAACCAGAACTACAGACCAGACCGGCATAACGCGGCCGAACATATAGATTCCGCCGATTGTTCTTACAGCTGCAAGAACACTGGTTGTTCCCACAGCCTGTCGAAGTGAATCTCCATTTACAACATAAATGCTGTAAAAAACATAAGCATGAACGGTAATTACAACTGTGATGAATGCAAAGACCATTCTTTGAAACTGATTTCTTGGCATAAGAAATCCTCCTTAAATCCGCGTGTGCGGCATTGCCGGTGCGGACGAATTTCTTAATGTGCCGTGATTAGATTTACTCGAAGTGGCGCTTCAACACATGTGTCGTTTGCATTAAGTTTTGTGAGTATAGCAAAAAATCGGGAAAATAACAAGCAAGTATTATCGTCATTCATAGTCCAGCTTCCATTTATTTCCCAAATTTTGCAAGCCAGTCTTGAACAGCCTTTTTAGCGGTGCTTCTGTTAGTCTGTGCTACCTTTCCCTGAACGGCAAGACCTTTTTCTACAGTGGCGCCTTTGCAGGTTGAACGGATTCGGCTTTCTGTTCCGCTAAGTCCGCTTCCTGACGCCTTCGCAGCATAGCTGCTCGGAGACTCGCTCAAAATGCTCCGCTGGAGCATTTTGCCGGCTTGCAGCCGTCGCTCCCTAAGTGGCCTGCTTCGCAGCTGCTCCATGCCATAACGCTCACTTGCATTATAAGTGACAAGCGCCTATTTTCTATGGGTAATGAGGAATGTAATGTTGTTTAAACGACAGATTTGTAAAAGATGCCTATTAAAGTGAGTTTGTAATAACACCAGCTTTTCAGTACTCTTCCAAAAGGCGGGCAATATTCTGCTGATAGCCTTTCAAAGTTTTAGTAGCAAGCTTAGATGACTTTTCCAATAACCTGCGCCCACAGTTATGGCTGCCCGATTCTATGAGCTTTTGTAAGTTTAAATTCTGTCACTGCTTTTTCAGTAAGGTTTTTATAGTATGTATCGGAACAGTCTGTAATTATCGGAATGATGTAAGATGACATAAGGGGGGCAGTTCAAAGTTCTTTGAAAAAGAAAAGTCAAATGAGTCTATAGTTGTTTAACAAATGGCAAAAAATACTTTTCAATTTTTTTTCTATCTTTTTTATTTGCTATCTCTCTTAAAAAATAATCCCCATAAGATAAATCTTTGTCCTCTCTTTTGTTGATTTCACTCAGTTTGTCTTTATGATTTTCAAGAATATAGTCTAAAACATTCCATGCGCTGTAATGAATCGCTCTGGTGAGAATATTGTTCGGCATGTATAGATATTTTTCCTGAGATGTTTGATTTATGCAAAATTTTCCAACGGTAAGCATTATGTTGGCACCAGAATCCAAAAGCTTTTTGCATGTTTCCACATCATCTAATTCAGCGGCATATAGTAACGGTGAACAGCCTTGTGTCGGGGCATCGGAGCGATATTTTACAACATCGATGTTTTCTGTTGTTTTAATGAGCAGGTCAATTATTTTGTCTGATTCCTCTAGTTCTTCTTTTCTATTCTGATTTTGCTCATCGTAAAATTGGGAGAAAACCTTTTGTTTTGCTGTAGTATTCTTCAAAAAAACATTGCTTTCATCTTTTTGTATTTCCGAAAATCCTGCTTGAAAATAGTTTTTGTAGTTAATGTCGCCTTCCCTGTTTTGAATTTTTGAAAGATACCTTTCTTTTGACAGCAAGATTATTTCCCGGCTTCCTATTGCATAATAGAGTGGAATAACTTCATCTGAACTAATAAGAAAACTATCCTTAAATTTTTCTCTACCGTTGTCAGTCATTTTGTTTACAAATGCTTGAACTATTTCAAAGTCAAAGCTGTCCAACGCTAGTTGAAATACAGAACGCTTGCTGCGGTTGCTTCTTGAGAAAAGTGTTTTTTTCTCTGTTCTTTTCAAAATATCAAATAGAAGATTTTTATCTTCCTTGGTGTGAAAGTGATTGTATTGCGCTAGTATTTCTGTGATTGGAAAAGTATTGTTTGTGTTTGGAATGTTCAAATTTAGATTTGGGAAAGACTGTGCATCTAAAAACTTATAAACGATGTCATACTTTTTACACCAGATTGCAAGTGAAATCGGTGTGTAAATTACGAGGCGGCCATCATCAATTAAAGTGTTTATTGTTTTGTCAGTGACGGACAGAAGTTTTTCCGTTTCTTTTTTGAAAAAATCTTTTTCGGGTTCTGGTAAAAATCCCAGTGATTCATTTATGTCTTCTGCTCGGATTTGCTTTGTTTGATTTGACAATGGGGAAAATCTGCTCCAAAAATTCTGCATGCAAAAGTAATAAACGGCAAAAGCGTCTTGCATTTCATTCAGAACCATATCAAAACAGTAAGCGAAATCATAGAAATATTTAATGTTTTGCGACAGCGGTGTTTTTATGTCTGAATCTAACCGTGAACACTGCAAAATCCTGTTTCTGAATCCTTTTAAGTCATGCTTTATGTCATAATATGCGCAGACGCTGATTGCTTCCTGCAAAAATGCAGTCAGATTTTTCCCCGCAAAATATTTTCCCTTTTCAAAGGTCTCTTTGTAGGCGCATATTGCAAGCGGAAGTTTTTCTATATCGCCACTGCTTAAAAATTCATAGACAAAGTTTTTCCCTTCAAACCACTTATCCCAAAATGTAAATGAGTGTGGAAAAACCTTTTGGATAGCAGGATAATCTTTTATAAACTGGGCAGAATTATCTATCGTGTTGCTTTGTGTGATAGTATCAAAATATTGCCCTTGCTGTTCTACAGTTAGGATAGATTCATTATAAAAACTGTCAATAAACAAAGTGTATATTTCTTCCGGTGAATGACTTTGTTCAGACAGACTTTCTATTTTCATCCAGGTATCTTTGTTTAATGAAATATGTTGCATTGCGCTTGTACGAAAATTGTTATAAAAATAGAAATCCAGAAAATGCTCAATTAAAGAAGTTTTTATATTATGATTTTTCAGCGTGACTAGAATTGCATGAAGAATATTCCATGTAGGATTTTTGTTTTCCTTTCTGGCTTTTTGAATGGCCCTTTTTACATGTTCTTCGGCATCCTGTTCATTTTCGTGATTTTTGTAATAAACTTTTGCGATTTCTTTGTAGGTGTCTTCGTAAGAAAAGTTCAGTTCAGTTTTTGCAGATTCAAGCAAAGTATCAAATCTAAGATTTTTTGCATGATGTATGTATGAAATATAAATCGGATTTGTCTGGATAAATATCAGGCGGACTATATTACGCTTTGTATAAACAAACTGTTTTGTTTCAAAGGGACGGCCGCCACCGATTGCCACAAAAAGTTCCCATAATATTGCGTAATAAAAAGTCGTAAACTTGCTTTCATAATAACTTGCCCGTTTACTTCCATCAAAAGATGATTTTCGGGTAACTTCATGTACCTCCAAATTGAACTCTGATTCCAATCCAGAAAAGAAGTCTTTTATCCGTCCAAAAATTGAATCTTTGCCCATAAATTTGTATTTATAAAAACTGCCTTTTTCCTTGTATGCGTCATTTATTTCTTCGTCAGATATTGAGGTTTGCGCCAAAATGGCATCTTTCCCTATAACTTCAACGATAAAGCGGGTGATTTGGCTGAGAGTAACATTTCCATATTCAGGCAAAGATAATTTCTTACTCATTAAACATATTATATCACAAAAAAAAGATCTAAAAAACTTTTCCCTTAAAAATTGCACTCTCCAAAGAGCAAAGCTGTTCTATCTTAATTTCACATCAAGGAGGAAAAAATGAAAGAATCTCAAATGAAAAATCTTAAACTTAATTATCACATATTGAAATCTTGTAATTACGGATGCAAATTCTGTTTTGCCCGCTATGCAAAATCAGAACATCTATCTTTAACAGAAATGCAAAGACTTATCGTTAGAATCGCTGAATCTGGATTTTTCTCTGCAATCAATTTTGCAGGCGGAGAGCCGTTTTTAATGAATGAATTGCCGGACTTGATTGCCTTTGCAAAATCTCTAAGACTAGTAACGAGCGTTATTACGAACGGTTCTTTACTAACAATTGAACTACTGAGCCAAGTCCTGCCACATCTAGATTCTATAGGAATTTCATTTCACTCATTAAATGATGATGCCAAGAGAAATATGGGATTTTGTTTAAAAAACAAAATCCCACTTTCAAATGAAAAACTTACGGAAATTATAAAATTTATAAGAAGCAATTCCAACTGTAAGGTAAAAATAAATACTGTCGTTAATGCCTTCAATAAAGATGAAAAACTTTTTCCTTTTATTCAAGACATTTATATTGACCGCTGGAAAGTTCTCCGCTGCCAGTCTTTTGGAAATAACGACGATTTACTAATTTCCGATGAAGAATGGAATTCATTTTGTGAGCGTAACAAGGGCGGAATCAATACCGTTTTTGAGGATACGATGAAAGACACTTATATCATGGTTAATCCCATGGGAATGATGCTAAAAGAAGCCTCAAATTGCAGGGAGTATGAAGAAATCGGCTCTGTTCTGGAAGGTGATTTAAAGGAACTTCTTTTGCAGCACCCTCTGCATGTGGAGGAATATCAAAAAAGGTATATATAAACACCGCGCTGTTACCAAAATAACCTTACTCTTTCAGCACTCTTCCAAAAGGCGCTCAATGCTCTGCTGGTAGCCTTGAAGTGTTTTGCTGGCCTGCTTGTACGACTTGTCCAGTAGTCTTCGAGCGGAGTTACGGTCGCCTGATTCTATGAGGCTGCGAGCGTTTTCGATATCCTTCTTTAAGCGTAATTCTTCTATCATGTTAGTGTAGGCGGAATCTTTCTGGGCCATTGAGATTGCCTTGTCATAGTAAGAGAGACCTCGTTCTGTCTGGCCTTTCCTGCGTAAGAGGTAGAGTCCGTAAGTTGCCGTATTGCATGGATTTTGTCCGATTGTGGGGATAAATGCTTTTAGTATCTGTTCGGGAATGTAATCTTCCATTTCAAGGTTTGCAAAAACAATGTTGTTCAGAACTTGCACATTATGTTTTCCATGAGGGTAATCCCTGTGTATTTGCATCAGAAAATCCCGGCAGGCTTTCATCTGCACTTTATTTTGTCCGGTTAGGGTAAGAAGACGGAGCAGATCGTTGCAGGCAAAAAGTTTCAGTGTCAGATTGTCAGAATCAAGCATAAAGATTGGCAAGAGAAAATTGAAGTATGTCTCAAAGCTGCCTGTGGCAAGAAGAGCTTTTCTCCATTCAGCAAAGTAATTCAGATAATTTTCTTCTGACAGCTCAAAATCTTTTGCGCCGTTTGTGTTTTCAAAAAGGGAGAGCGTTTCCTTGTATTTTCCCTGGAGATTTAATATGCGCATATAGTTTGTAAGAATGATTTCAAGCGGCTTTTGATTCTTGGCAATGTCCGTCTTGTTTTCCTGAAATTTTTCAAGGGCTTTTGCAATGTTTCTTTCTGCCCGGTCCAGTTTTCCGACACTTGCATTGCAAAGGGCTATGTTGTTCCATACTGCGGCTGAGTTTGTTTTGTTGTCCGTAAGATTTCCAAGGCGGTCTAACGCGGCTCCGTATTTTTCTTTTACAAACGCGCACTTTGCATGATTTATCGCCGCATCAAAATAGAAATCTTTTTCGGTGACATTATTCAGCTTAAGGTAGCGGGATAGAATGAACTCAACTTTTTCTGGTTGCTTTTCCAGCTCCATATTTATATAAAGGCGGAGTGCGGGGGTAAAGCTCACATCAAGATTTACTGCAATTTTGCACCAGAGCCTTGCTTTTTCTACAAGCCTTTTATATTTTGTCGCCTGAATAAGATAGAGCATACTTAGTGCAAGGGCTGCCTGCGGTGTATTTTGCTTATAAAATGAGCTTCGTAAAAAATGTATCGCTTTATCTGCATCATCTTTCTGCATAAAAACAAAGGCTTGCTGAAAGTCGATTTCATAGGGAGTTTCATCGTGTTCCTTTCTGTAATGGTTAAGGGCTTCCTCCGCTTTATCTAGTTCCTTGTTAGACAGATAAAATCCAGACAGTTTTCTTATGCTCTCCGCTGTATTCAATTTGTAAAGCAGCTGAAGGTTTTCTTCTGTGTTTTCATTTTGCCGCAATTCGTTTTCCGCAATTTTGGCGGCATAGACGGCATTTTCTTTGTCTTTTATTTGCGAGAGGCATTCACCTTCTTTTTCATAATTTTTTATGAGGGAGTAAAATCCTGCAAGGCGGAAATAATAAGTGTCGCTGAAACGTTCGTCTTTTGCTAAATCTGCATTTTCTTTTTCAAACAAGGCAAGTTCTTTTTGAATGGCTTTTTTCTGTTTTATGAGGGCAATGCTTGAAGTATTTACGGTCAGATATCTGGAAATCAGGCTTGCAGAATTTACTGGTACAGGACTTGCTTTTTGCCGGGCAACCTTTTCACATTCAGCATAGTTGAAGGTCAGACTCATTTCCTGAGAAGGCATGTCCATGTCAATCTTTTCTGACTTTCCACAGAACACATCTTTTTTTGCTTTCTGCTGTTCGTATTCAATATTGTCAAGCATGTGAAACCTCCCGTGTCCTGTGGGTTTTCTTCCGCTTTTTGTAAAGTTCGCGAAGGTGCTCGTCTTCAAAGATATGCGCAATATGGCGGAGTTTTGTCTTTATGCCGTCAAGCTCGCTTTCTTTTGTCCTCTTTCTGTAGTCAAATGCGCACAGTCTGTCGATTATTTCCTGTATGCTCTTTCTGATATAGAGGGGCAGAATCGATTCTTCTGAAATTCGGGGGATGATAATGCTTGTGGCAAAATCAGAAAGCAAATCGTGGTACAAATCCAGCCGCTTTTGCAGGTTTCCGCCAAATTCTTCTTCTCCCACTCTGATATTGTTTGCCGTTTCCCAATAGCCGTTGCCGTTTGTCTCTATAAGAGCGTTATAAAATGTCCGCTTGTCAAAGAGTTCAAAAAGCATACAGCCCAAAGAATAAATATCCGCACATTGAGCCAAGTCCCATTCACTATCAAAGCCTGAATATATTTCCGGAGCGGCATACATTACCGGAACTTCCGCTTTAGGAGAGAAAATCCTCAAATCTTTTTCAATTTCAGCTTTTGCAAGTGAAAGCCCCAGGTCTATGAGAACTGCCTTACACTTTCCTTCGTGCCTGGTTCCCATTATGTTTGAAGGCTTTAAATCACGGTGGCAGAGACCTTCGCGGTGCAGGCTCTGGACTGCAGAAATTATGGAACAGAAGAGGCGGAGCCGGTTTGCGCAGGTTTTTAATTTGTCATTTGCCTCATCAAAAAAACTTTTTCTTATATCCACCGGCAAATATATGGAAGAAAAAAATGAAACTAAAACCGTAAAAGATGTGCCGTCGCAGCTGACTGGAACTTGTATAGACTTAAGAGGAGTGCAAATCTGCTGGATTCTGTTTTTTCCTTTAAGACGGCTTAGGACTGCGCTTTCCCATTTAAGATAATCGTTTAGCTGCGGATGTTCTTCGCAAAATGCGGGATTTGTGGTTTTTACTGCAATGTTCCGGCCTGTAACGGCATCGTGGGCACGGAAAAGGTAGAAAAATCCTTTGCTCTCATCATCGCTTGTGTTGTCATATAAGCGGGTCAGGCATTTTGCATCTTCAAAAAAATCTGTAAAGGCAGGGGCAGAGCTTATCGCCTGTAATGTAAGGGTTTCGGCTTTTTCAAAGGAAGTCTCCGGATTTGGCTCTGAGTCGTAGCCTTCAAAATCGAATTCCAGCTGCTGAGGCATGGCATATTCGGCATTAGATAAACTTTCCTGCATATACGGTATTATATCATAAAAATAGAAAAAAAGGGTGAAAAAGTTGATTTTTGCAAAAAATATTTGCCTTTCGTGATGTTTATTCACCACAAAAGCCAAAAATGTGCTATCATAGAGCTATGGCAAAAGGTAATGCGAACGTAGATTATAAGAAACTGTGGAAGCTATTGATTGATAAAGATATGAAGAAAACGGATTTGATTACTGTGGCCGGGATTTCCTCTAATGTATTGGCCAAACTGAACAAAGGCGAATATGTCTCCATGGAAAGCATACATAAGATTTGCAAGGCTCTGGGGTGTGATGTGGGGGCTATTTGTGTGATGAATGATGTTGAAGGGGAAGATTTATAAATGTCAGAAGCTACAAAAGATTTTTTCAAACTTCATAGCCAAATAATGGAACAGTTCATGGCTTTTTCGCAGAGCTTTGTTGATATTGAAGACCCGCAGATATTAAAAGAATTAGAAAAATATGGTAATGATAAATCTATGTGGCCAGAGTCACTTATTCACTTTAATCCGTCTTATCAAGAAGGTGCGGCATTTTCTGATTTGATTTCTGAAGGTCTTTTTGATCCAAGAATGGATAAGATTTTTACTGGCTTTCATTTATATAAACATCAGGAAGAAGCTTTAAGATTAGGTGCAAATGGTAAAGATTTTACCGTTACTTATGCTACTGGTTCTGGAAAATCCCTTACATTCTTAGGAACTATAATTAACGAAATCCAGATAATGCGCGGCATCCAGGTAGAATGCGACATGGCTGTAGCTGGTGCTTACGGCTGGAACGACATCATATTAAACCACGGATTTTACGATCTGGAATTTCTCCCAGAAAACGACCGCCGCCGCTACACCGTCTGCCCAGAAGCCCGCAAAGAAATCATGAGCCGCCTCCTAAAACTCAACAACACCCGCCACCAGGAAGAAGTCGAAGCCGGCTTCGTTGACGAAAATGGCAAGCTCATAAAGAAGGATTCCGGAAAAGGTAAGAAAGCAGAGAAGAAAACTCAGGTAAATGATCAGCCTAGTTTGTTTGATTAGAGGAAGGTAAATGAGCAATTTGATTTATCATTATACAAGTCTTAATGCTTTATATGAAATTATAAAAACAAAGTCTCTTCTTTTACCGACTCTTCATGGAATGAATGATCCTTTAGAGGGTGGATATAAACCAGATAATTTTATTTCAGACTTAGATTTTGATATGTATCCACAAAAGGTAAATGAAAATACTAAACAGTTTTTTAAATTGTTATCCATATTATTAAAAAATAATAAAAAACAATTTATAAAAAATTGTAAAAATAAAACAGCAGCATACAGTCTATCTTTTTCTACGAAAGAAGATAATATTTCTCATTGGGAACGATATGGGAATAATATGAAAGGAGTGTGTATTGCTTTTGATTTAGATGAATTAGAATTATTAAATCCGCCTTTAGGCTATGAAATTTATTTAAGAAAAATAATTTATAAAGATGAAGATCGAAGAAAATATATTCGCGCATCTATTGTAAACCTATATAATGAAATAAATAAAAGTATAGGTACAAATAAGCAAGAGAATTTTATCGAGATAATTAAAAAGAATTGTGTTCCTAATCTTGCTGGTATATATTTATCGGTTCATTTTTTTATTAAAAATGAATATTGGAATGAAGAAGATGAAATTAGGCTTTTATATGATGAACAAGCTTGGAAAGATACATTAAATTTATTGAAAAAAATTGTTCTAAATGGTGGTACAGATTTAATTGAAGCTTATAATCAAAACCATCTAAGTCTAGGTTTAGATAAAACTGAATATCATTGTTTTTCAACTATTCGCCCTTGTAAAAGATTATCATTAAATCAGGTTTGGTCTGAAGATCTTATCCCCAAAATAATAATTGGTTCCAAATCAACTCAAAATTTAACAGATTTAAAATTATTTCTTAAAGCAAATGATTTAGGTAAAACTAAAATTTGTGAATCAAAAATACGTATTAGGTAATAAACAGGAAAACTATGAATAAAGAAATTAATAAGGTTGCAGCAAAAGAACTTGAGGATATTTTAAGCGATAGCATAAAGCTATTTACTGAATTTAAAAAACTTAAGAATCTTACAGAAAAATACAATACTGATAATGCCAGAGCTTTGGGGTATCATGGTAGAGAGTTATTTGAATTAATACAAAATGTAGATGATGCTTATACAAAATATAAATTAGAAAATAATATATCAGAACCCAAAAAGGTTGAAGCTTTTATTGAATATACAGGCGATAAATTACGTATATCAAATAAAGGAACTGTATTTGATGATGACTCTATATTAAGGCTATGTCAGGGCGGGGTGAGTAATAAACATAAAGAGAATTATATAGGGAATAAAGGTATCGGTTTTAGATCTGTTTTAAATTGGTCATCTGATATTCGTATTTATTCAGATAAATATTCTGTTCGATTTTCAAAAGAATTTGCAGACAAACAAATGAATATTCTTCATGAAAAAGATACAAATGGAATTGTCAAAGCTCAATTAGAAGAAAATCCAAATATTACTTTTCCACTTTTTTATGCTCCTGAACCAATTCCACCAATTGATTTAAATGATTTTGATACAGTAATTGAACTTATTATATCTCCAGAGACACAAAATGATGAATGGAATATTGAAAAACAAATAAAATCTTTTAAAGAAGAAATTCTTCTATTCCTTCCAAATATTACAAAAATAACATTTAAACAGAATGATGAATTTTTTTCTTATGAAAAAAGACCAGGAGTTGAAAAGAATCAATTCTGTATTTCACGAGTTCCAAAAATAGGGAATGATAAATCATTTTTTTTATTTTCGAATATCGAAGATGAAAATTTAGAGAAGTATAAAATAACTGAAGATAAAGAAGAAAAGACTGTAAAGCTTGCTTTTGCAATACCATGTGATTTTGCTGCAAACAATTATCCATTTTATACATTTTTCCCAATTAGACAAACAAATTGTCCTTTTAATGCTTTAATGCATGCATCTTTTAGTCTTTCAGAAAATAGAGATGCTATTATTTCAAATGCCGTAAATATCCAAGTATTTAAATTATTGTTGGAATTTTATGTTGATGAAGTAACTAATTATTTTTCAAATAGTAACTATGGAAATAAACTATTAGAACTTCTAACTCCGAAAAATTTTGAAACCAATTATACATTTGGACATCCATTTGAAAATGACAAAGATAATACTATTGTAAATTATTATTTAGATTTATGCAGAAAACATAAAATCTTTTTTACTTGTTCTAAACAGTTTATCTCTGTATCTGATAATCCAAAGGTTATTTCAACTTCGTTAGCTGGAGGACAATATCCAGAATGTTTCAATAATAGAAATTTCAATTCATTAATTCCAACAATAGCAAAGAATGAAATTGAATTTGTAAAAACTTTAGTAGAGAATAGAAATATTGAATATACTGCACAAGAATTATTAGAAAATATTGAGAAATCTCGAGATAATTGGGAAAATAATTCAAATCCAAATTCGTATTGGAATGCTCTTTCTTTTTGTTGGTGGGTAGTCAGTTATCCTAATATGGAAAACTGCCCGGAAATTTTGAAAGATGATAAAGGTAATTATATTAAGAATGGAGAAACATGTTTTTTCTCAGGTGCAATTAAAAATGTTCCAAATTGGGCTCAATATTGTTTATTGAGTTCTGAATATGAGAATACAATGATTTCTTTATGTGCAAAAAAATATAAAACTCAAATAGAAACTGTAAGAACGGAAAGTAGTGACCAAAATAAACGATTAACAATTAGATATTTTGCTAAAAATAGTGCAATTAATTTTCGTGAATATGATGTTGTTTCTTTAATTAGTCCAGTTAATACTAGTATAAAAGGCAATTATTCGCGAGCAGTTGAATTTGTAAAATGGTTATGGAAAAATTCTTCAACAATACAAAAAGCAAAAAGAAATAATAATAAAAATGATACTGAAAAAAACTTTTTTATAATTGACCATGCAAATTTTCCAGATGACAATGGTAATGTAAAAACTGCTGATAACTTATTCCTTGGTAATGAATATTCAAATCCTAATGGTGAATATTATTTTATTGATCCTAGTTATAGTAAATTTGCGTTACCTAATATTTTGGGATTCGAAAAAGAAGATAAGAAAGATATATGTGAATTCTTCGAGCTATATTTTGGGGTATTAACAACTCCCAAAATCATTTGGATTCCTTTTGATAAACTAAGTAAATCAGAAAAGGTTAAATATGAATCATATATAATTAAGGAAATTAAAAAACAAAATCATTATAATGTTCATATTGATTTATCTAAACTTACAATACCTTATATTCCAAATTTACAAAGACTTCTAAGCTCATTATCTACGGAAAAAATTATAAAAATGATTCTTTCGAATAATGAAACAAAATCAATGTTAAAGAATCCATTAACTGTTGATTCAAACTTATTATCAATGATAGATGAACAAAGAACATTTCATCCTGATTACAGGCAATTTCATAATTATATAGCTTATATGTTTTCAACAACTCCATGGATTGAAATTGAATCTAGGAAGAAATTGCCTTGTGAATGTATTTTAAGTGATAATGAAATTCTTTCTCAATATATTTCATGTATATCAAAAAAATATATTGAGAAAATCAAAAATAATTACTCAGTAGAAGAAATTAAAGAATTATTTTTATTATGTGGTACAAAAAATAAAGAATATGAATTATCTCCAAAATTATTTTACGATTTATTATTAAATCTACAGAATGATAATAATACACGTGAAATCTCAAAACGAATTTATAGGGAATCCGTAAAAGTATTAGGACTTAGTATTGATGAAAATGACCCAAATAGACTTAATTTTATTAAAAATGGGAAAGTTTTATCAAAAACAACAAAACAATATGAAGATATTAGTGAAGTATATTTCTCTAGTTCGGTAGTTTTAAATCTCTTGCACCAAAAATTATTTGATATGCCACTTAAAAATGGTGATAAAAAAATTGTAAAAAGGTTATTTGGTGTAGAACCTTATTCTGAAGAGTATTCAATAAATAAGGTACCTGATGCTTTGAAATTTTCAAAATTAAATGAAAAATTTATTGAAGATTTTAATGAATATAAACCATACGCTTATGCCTTACGTAAAGAAGAATTAGAAATAGGTAGTGATAAGGATGTAAGTGAAGAAGAATTAAGAAAAATTCGAAATTTAGAGGTGTTCCTTGTATCTCAGATTTCCCTAATAATTAAAGGGAAAGAAACAATACAGCAAGTAACAGAATTGTACTCTTTAATTAAAACACGATCAGATAGTAGCTGGTATATTTATGTGGGTGATTTAGATAGTTACGAAAAATTAGATAAAAGGAAGATTTCAAGTTTATTAGTTCAAATATTTCAAATAATACTAAATTCTCAGAAAGAAGAAAAACTTGAGAGATATGCAGAGTTTTATAGAAGCTCTAAAGATGATCGTGACTACTTAATAGAAGAGTATTTCGGAACAATAAATGTAATTCGAGAGTGTAAAAATATTATTAAAGGGCAGATGTCAGAGAAAGAAGACTTAAGAAAATTTTTAAAGGAAAAAGAATTATATTCTCAAGATATTGAAAATTTATTAACAGAGATAGATTTAATAAAAAGTAATAATTTTGAAAATCAAAAAAGAGTTTATAATTTATTGAAAAAAATAAATATTGAACCAAAAGATTTAGCACAGTTACTTGGATATGAAGATATTTCTATTCGATTAGTAAACAAAGACTCTTATTCACTAGAGAAAAATAAAATTATTGATCTTGTAAAAAATGATATTTATGTAGCATTAACAAAAAATCGTTTATTCATAACTAAGAATTTTTATGTTGAAATGGAAAGTTTCATTAATTATTTAAATGAAAACGAACCAAATGATGAAACAATCAATTCATTAAATTTTGATGCAGTCATTTGGGTAAATGAAAAACGTGAAACATGGTTAAAGAATAATAATTATATAGAATCATCGGAAATAGCGGATTTAGATAACATTTATTCTAAAAATCTAACCGCTTTCTTGACAGAAGTTAATAAAACAGTTGAAGAAATACATGATTTCTTAAATCAAAATAAAATTCACAATTACTTGTATTTTGATGTAAATGTAGTAAAGGATGAATATGACAACTGGAAAAGTAAATCTGGAATTGGAACAACAGAAGGTGGATCGCCTAGACCTAAAAATACTTTCGTAGATAATAGTGAAATTTTATCTGAACTAATTGGTTCCAACATTGATAGTAATAATAATGGAGGAGGAAATAATAATGGAGAAAATGGAGGTGGTGGAGGTACCGCTGGAAGTGGTAAGTCTAATGACCAAGACAAGCAGGATCAGGGTGATGCTGCCGAAGAATTTGTAATTAATCACTTAAAAATTAAAGATTTTGACGAGATAAATAATTATTTTGGATTGAAGAAAGAATCTAAAGATATTTATAAAATTAATTGGGTTTCTGGAGCTGCTGAACGAAAAGAACATAAAGATGGAAATGATAAATTAGGATATGATATTGAATTAAGTTATAAAGGAAAAAAACTATACATTGAAGTAAAAAGTAGCACAAAAAAAGCTTGTATATTTGATATTTCAGGAAATGAATTAACCTTTGCTAAAGCGCATACTGATAATTATTTACTAATCTTTGTTGGTAATATGAAAGGAAAACAAAATATTACAGTATTGCCAAAAGATTTTATCTATAGACAAGATTTTATCTTTATTTCTGAAAAGATGAAAGTTATTTATACTAAAAAAATGAAAGTAGTAATACTAATTAAGAGAGAAGAAAAATGACAAATTTATTATTAAAATATAATCCAAAAAAAATATCTCTTAGTTTCTATGGTTTTAATATTAAAGTTGAAGAATCAGATAAATCAATTCAGCTGAATCAATATGCAAATTCTTTATTCACAAGTTTCACCATTGACTCTCCAGAATTTGAAGATAAAAAAGGTGTTTTTGTTTTTTCGGTTGATGAAAAAATAATTTATGTAGGCAAAACGGATGACTCATTAAAAAAGGTAATTCAGGGAACTTATGGCAAAATTGTTCCCAGAAAGTTGCACACAGATGGACAGATTACAGCTTGTAAATTAAACTCATTCTTAAATCAAAACCATGATAAAAAAATCGAATTATGGTTTATTCCATGTGAAAATAAAGAGAATAGTAAACAAATTAAAAATGAAATAATTGCTGAATATAACCCAATAATAAACAATAATAGGAGCCTAAAATGACATCAGAAAAATTTACTTTACAACAATATTCTATTGGAGCAATTCTAGGGCTTATTGAAGCTAATGATTTTGTTATACCCGAAATTCAAAGACCATTTGTTTGGAAGAAAACACAAGTTCGTGATTTAATTGATTCTCTTTATAATGGATATCCAACAGGTTACATTATTGTTTGGAAAAATCCTGATGTACAAACAAAAGATGGAACTAAAGCTAATGGAAAAAAAGTTCTTATTGATGGTCAGCAAAGAATTACTGCATTAATGGCTTCTATAGCAGGGCAAGAAGTTTTAGATTCTGACTTCAATAAAGATAGAATTAAAATAGCATTTAATCCATTCCCTGACGATGAAACAAAAAGATTTGCAGTTCAAGATGCATCTCATTTAAAAGATAAGCGCTGGATTCCTGACATAGCTGAAATCTTTAAACCTGATTTTAAACAAATGAAATTTTTGTCAGAATATGTAAAAGACAATACTTCCGTTGATATGGATGATTTATCTGAAGTTATAACAAATCTTAAGGGAATTGCAAATCGTCAAATAGGAGTTATTGAACTTGACCATAAACTTGATATGGATGAAGTAACAGAAATCTTTATTCGTATCAATTCAAAAGGAACAGTTCTTGGACAAGCCGATTTTGTTATGTCAAAACTTGCCAGTGATGGTGATTTTACAACCGGCCATGGTGGTTCTCTTATTCGAAAAACTGTTGATTACTTCTGTCACCTTGCTGTAAAACCAGATTTCTATTCTAAAATGATGAATGACACAGAATTTGCAGAATCAAAGTATGCAGATAAAATTAAATGGTTAGCAAAGGATAATGACGATATTTATGATCCAGATTATGATGACATGATTCGTGTTTCTTTCATGCATCAGTTTGGTCGCGGAAAGATGTCTGATTTAGTTAGTTTGCTTTCAGGACGTGACTTTGTAACACGCCAATTCTTGGCTTCTGTTGTTGACGATTCTTATAAGAAGTTAGATGCCGGAATAATGAACTTTATAAATCAATACAACTTTGAGCAATTTGTGATGGCTATAAGAGGAGCCGGTTATATTTCTCCAAAATTACTTGGATCTAAAATGACTTTGAATTTTGCATATAATTTGTATCTTCTTTTATTGGCAGATAAATCTATTCCAAATGCTCAAATCAAAAGATATATACAAAAATGGTTTGTATTATCATATATTACAGGTCGCTACACAGGTTCTGCAGAATCTGTTATGGACCGAGATATGAGAAATATTGCAGAAAAAGGTTTCCTAAAATATCTTCAGGAAATGGAAGATTCTGCTTTGTCTCAAACATTCTGGACTGTCAGTTTACCTCAGGCTTTAGAAACTTCATCAGTTAATAGTCCTGTATTTAATGTATTTATGGCTGCCCAAATCAATCAGAATTGTAATTCTTTCTTAATGAGGGGTACAAAGATTTCAGATTTAATATCTATTTCTGGTGATGTGCATCATATATTCCCAAAAGCTTACCTTAAGAAAAATGGGGTAGACATTAAAACAAAATATAATCAGGTCGCTAATTTTACTTATTTAGACACTCAGGTAAATAAAGCTGTAGGTGAAGACGCTCCAAATGTATATTTTGGAAAGATTTTGAATCAATGTAAATCTGGGAAAATTGAAATAGGAAATATTTTATCTGAAGATGAATTGTATACTAATTTAGAAGATAACTGTATTCCAAAAGAAATAGTAACAATGACTGTGAAAGACTATGAAAAATTCTTAATGGAACGAAGAAAACTTATGGCTAAATTAATAGAGAAATATTACAAGGGCTTGTAAAGTTTGTAGAGGAAAATAAATATGGAAAAAGATCAAACTAATGAAATTATTTTATACTCCGACGAAAATGGAAAAACAAATGTTTCAGTTCGCTTTGCTGAAGAAGATGTGTGGGTAACTGTTGTGCAGCTTGCAGAAATCTACAACACAACTCGACAGAATATAGGCCAGCATATTGAGAATATTTATAAAGATGGAGAGCTTCCACGCGAGGCAACTATAAAGAAATTCTTTATAGTTCAAAAAGAAGGAAATCGTCAGGTAAAGCGGGAAATTGAACATTATAATTTGGATATAATTATTGCCATCGGTTATCGTGTTCAATCTGATGTAGCAGTCCGTTTTCGACGATGGGCAACACAACATCTCCATGAGTATATTCAAAAAGGTTTTACAATGGATGATGATCGACTTAAGCAGGGGCGAAATCGTTATTTTAAGGAGCTCTTACAGAGAATCCGTGATATTCGTTCGAGTGAACGAAATTTTTATCAGCAAGTTACAGATATTTATGCGACTGCAACTGATTATGATCCACGTTCTAAAATGACTCTTAATTTTTTTGCAACAGTTCAAAATAAGCTGCATTATGCAGTTCACGAACATACTGCAGCTGAATTGATTTATGATCGGGTAAATAGTGAAAAGCCGCTTGTAGGAATGACAAATTTTAGGGGTGATTATGTTACTAAAGATGATGTGAAGATTGCAAAAAATTATCTTTCAGAACTTGAATTACAGCGGCTAAATCTTCTTGTTTCTGAATTCCTGGATTTTGCAGAATTTCAGGCATTGGAAGAAAAACCTATGAAAATGCAGGACTGGATAAATGCTCTTGATAATCAAATTTTAGCTCATCAAAGAAAAATTCTTGAAGGAAAAGGAAAAATTAGTCATGAGCAGGCAATTCAGAAAGCAGAAAAAGAATATGAATTATTCCGTCAAAAAGAACTGGCAAATTTAAAAAGTGATTTTGATTTATTTCTTGAAGATGTAAAAAAAATCGAAAAGTAGAGTTTATTTATGCCAAACGATACCGACCGTCACGATATCATCTTCGTAACCGACAAATACGGCAGACGAAACAAAACAGGTGATATAGAAAAACTTCAATATGATTCTCGTAAAGATGTTTACTTCATCACATACAAAGATGGAAAAACATATCCATGCAGAAGCGCTTATCTTCAGATAATCAAAAACTGTCTTAAAGATAAACGGCGATAAACTATAAAGACAAAATTCTGGAATATCTTTCTAAACATTCCGAAGCCCGCTCACAGGATATTGCTTTGTTTATCGGCTTGAAACAATCACGCACAAAAGACTATCTTTCTGAGCTTGTTGAAGATGGCAAGATTGTTGCCAATGGTGCTAACAGAAACAGAACTTACTCGCTGGGAAAAAATCTAGAAAACGCTTGACAATAAAATCTAATTATGTTATAAAATTAACAGATTGATAATTTAATGCAAGTATGTTAAGATTATCTAGGTCAGATAAGAGCGGAGGGGAAGGAGTTCTTATGGCAGAAGAAAGACAGATTAGCGAGTATGGCGAGTTTTTGAAGCATCTAAGGATTAACAAACACGAGATGTTAAAAAACATGGCAGGAAAACTTGGGCTTAATTCTTCTTATCTTTCTGCCATAGAGAGCGGGAATCGTGATATTCCGCCTGATTTGACTGATAAAATATGTACAGAATATGGTCTTGACGAAGAACATCGAAAGGAATTGAAAGAGGCTGAGCTTAATACAGACCGTAAACTTGTGCAGATTGACATGAAAAAAATTAATGAGAACCGCCTTGCAAAAGAGGTTGTGCTCAATTTTGCAGGAAAAGCTGAAAGTCTTACGGATGAACAGCTTTCAGAAATAAAAGCGATTTTGAATCGCTAAGGAGGCAAGCCTATGATTGTGCTGAAAAAAATAAAGCCGTCTAAGTTCTGGTAAAACTCAAAACGGCTCTGGTCAAGAAGTTGGATAAACCAATTCTCGAAATGCAATGTTAGAATTATAGTTTATCCTTCTTCTTTTGTCAATTGCCTTTTTCTCAGTTGCGTGCATGGGGTAAAAGGGTGCGTTGGATTTCCGGAAAGACGGAATATTAGAAAATGCGGCTTCTGCGCTAAAAATACAGAAGAAGGATAAGATTATGGTACAGATTTATGCTTACCAAAATTCCCTCAAGACTGGCGAGGGTAAAGACAAATATTGCTTTAGGAGCGTCGTTGACCAGGTTATGGACAGCGAGCAGCTTGTAAAGGAAATCATCAGTTACAATTCAACCATCACGGATGCGGACGCTAGGGCTGTACTTTCGGTTCTTAACGACCGGATCCGCCATTTTGTAAATCTTGGCTACAAAGTGGAACTTCCTTTTGGCTATGTGTATAACAAGGCGAACGGAACTGTCGCAAAATTAAACGATGGTTTTGTTCCCGGAAAAGGAAACCACAGGATAACAAGTGTCTTCAAGTTCAAAGATGACGCTTCTAGCGAAATGACAAAGGACGCTTCTTACAAACTTGCTGGAAGCGGATATGTTCAGCTTCCTTCAATCAAGGAAATTTCTTCTATTCTTCCAAACGGAATTGAGAGCGAGAATCTTGATTTTTCTGCAGGGGCAATGCTCCGAATCAAAGGCAAGAATGTTTCCTTTGTTGCGGAAGATGAGGTGCAGGGTGTTTTCCTCGTTTCATCAGATTCTTCCGAGACGCGTGTTTCAAACTACAACAGAATTGGCTCGAATGTCATTGAGGCCTATGTTCCTGCTGTTGCATCTGGCAGCTATGAAATAAAGCTTGTCACAAAACCAGGAACTGAGCGTTATGAAAAAGCTGTGTATTCCACAGTTGTTAATGTAACTGCTTAATTTTTTTCAGAGGACTCCCTTTTTTTGGAAGTCCTCTGATTTGTAATGCAAAGAATTATTAAGGAGATTTTATTCTATGAACAAACAATATGAACGCAAAGTAAAAGAAAATAAGCCGGTTGTGGCAATCTGTTATGATTTTGATAAGACACTTACGCCTGATGATATGCAGGCTCAGGGATTCATTCAGTCTGTTGGTTATGATGTCAACTCTTTTTGGGAAAAATCAAATGGCCTTGCTGAGCAGAATGAGATGGATCAGAACCTTGCATATATGTATACGATGTTGCATGAATCAGAGGGAAAAGTCTTATTCACCAAAAAGAGTTTGAGAGATTATGGCTCAAAAATACAGCTTTTTCCTGGTGTTGAGGAATGGTTTGAAAGGATTCGTGACTATGCAAAAGACAAAGGTGTTATTATAGAGCATTATATTATCTCGTCAGGACTAAAAGAAATGATTGAGGGAACTAAAGTTGCCTCCTCTTTTGAACGTATATACGCAAGCTCATTTTATTACAATGACAGGGATGTGGCTGAATGGCCTGCTCAAGTCGTTAATTATACAAACAAAACGCAGTTTCTTTTCAGAATTGAGAAAGGAACCTTGGATATAAATGATTCTGGAATTAACGATTATTTTCCAACAGAAACAATGCGTGTGCCTTTCAGAAATATAATTTATATCGGTGACAGCGACACTGACATTCCGTGCATG
Organism: uncultured Treponema sp.; assembly: GCA_946411505.1. Lineage (GTDB taxonomy): Bacteria > Spirochaetota > Spirochaetia > Treponematales > Treponemataceae > Treponema_D. The sequence goes on from CAMKEG010000002.1 coordinate 21,014, forward strand.
AAGTTAGTTAATTCAAATGGAGGCCATTCAATAGGCGTATACAATCCTGCAACACAGAAAAAGGAAAAGGTCTATAAGATGATGCATGACAAGCGTATAAAATATTTTGCGCCTGCTGATTACAGTGAAGGTTCTGAGTTGGATGCGCTTGTAAAAGCAATCATTGACAGGACATATTATAATGAGCTTCTGGAAGAGATTCATTTCAAAAATAAGAAAGAGTATGAACTGGACGAGGCAAATTTTTCTGAGGAGCAAAAATTGAAGAAATCATTACTGCTCAATCTAGAGGAAAGCGGCAGCTTTAGAACAACACACACAGTTATAGCCGAGCTTCGAAAAGTCGATTACTGGAGTCCTGATGAAATCGATTGGCTGATAGACATTGCTCTTTCTAATAGTCAGGTAAATCATATTTTGACTGATGATGATGTTGCCAGATTTTATAAAAGCATAATTGAAGGAGCACATAATAAAAAAGCGGAAGAGTTGAGGGAAGTTTTAAAAGAATAAGGCATCGTATATTCATACATTTAGGAGAGAGTTGTAAAACTCCATCTTCCAAATCTTCCGCAAAAAAGCGCCTCTCATTCCTAAAATCACGGCCTCGCTCATCGGAAGCTCAATCTAACACAGGACTGACGCTTCCCGACTGAGCCAGCTGGCCGTTGCGTTTTCGACTAACCGGACGGCTCCTTACGCTTTACCTCTTACGCCTTTTCAAAATCAGGCTTCCATGCGGCAAACTGAACCAGCTGCTCGTCGGTGCGGTGGTAATAGCGTTCGCCTTTGTCGAGTTTTGCGATTTCTGCCATTTCATCGGCGGTCAGTTCAAAATCCATGATGTTCAGATTGTCTTTGATGTGGTCAACGTTCTTGCTTCCGGGAATTACGAAGAATCCCATCTGAATATGCCAGCGTAAAATCACCTGGGCTGGTGTTTTGTTATATTTTTTGCCCAGTTCAGCAAAGACTGGTTCCTGAATCAAAGACTTGTCGCCGTGTCCAAGAGGATACCAGCTCATCAACTTGATGCCATACTTGTCCAGAGTTACGCGCAAATCCTTCTGCGTAAAATATGGATGGGCTTCCACCTGAATGAACTGAGGTGCAGTTTCCCATTTAGTCTCAAGTTCCTCAATATATTTTCCTTCAAAATTAGAAATGCCGATTGAGCGGGCTTTTCCATCTTTCAGAGCCTTTTCCAGCTGACGGTAGCCTGCAAGCCAGTTTCCAGCCGGCTGATGGATGTAAAGCAGGTCAACGTAATCTACCCCAAGACGTTCAAGAGTTTCGTCAACAGCATTTGGGTTTTCGTATTCTGACGGCCAGAGCTTTGTGGAAAGAAAAATCTCCTTGCGCTCAACGCCGCTTTCCTTAATGCCGCGGCCGACAGCCCGCTCGTTTACATAGGCGTTGGCTGTATCGATAAGGCGGTAGCCCATCTTAAGAGCCTCGCGTGTGCTGTTTTGGGCATCTGACGGTGAGAGCATAAAAGTTCCAAGTCCTATTACAGGACAGTCAATTCCATTGTTAAGTTTAATTGTCTGCATAATCTTCCTCCTTATCTTCCCAATTTAGCAAGCCAGTCCTGAACAGCCTTTTTAGCGGCACTTCTGTTAGTCTGGGCAACCTTTCCCTGAACGGCAAGGCCTTTTTCTACGGTTGCGCCTTTGCAGGTTGAACGGATGCGGCTTTCTGTTCCGGCCAGTCCGCTTCCTTCGTGGGTGCAGAACGGAATGATTGTTTTTCCCTTCCAGTCGTGGGCTTCTAAGAATGTGTAAACCGGCATTGGCATGTCTCCCCACCAGTTTGGATAGCCGATGTAGATTGTGTCGTATGCGCTGATGTCGATATCAGCTTTGAGGGCTGGGCGGGCTTTTTTGTTCTGCTCGTCTTTTGCAATCTGAGTCAGGCGGCTGTAGCTGTCGGTCGGATAAGGCTTTTGAGTTTCAAGTTCAAAAAGCTCTGAGCCTGTTTCTTCTGCAATGAACTTTGCGATGATTGAAGTATTTCCTTCTTTTATGTTTCCAACGTTATACTGTTCGCCTGCGAGCGAAAAATAAACTACCAGTGATTTTCCCATTTTAGTCTCCTTTGAGTTTGAAGTTTTGTTTTGTGCGAATAGCGAACCTGCAAGGCAAGCTGCTATTCCCAAGCCGATAAGTGTTTTTTTCAGATTCATTTGTTCCTCCTATTCCTTCTGCTCTGAAGGGTCGAGCATTTTAATAACTTTTGCAGGCACTCCGCCCACAACCGCAAAATCCGGAACATCTTTTGTGACCACAGCTCCTGCCGCAACCACTGCATATTCGCCGATTGTAACGCCGGGACAAACTGTAACGTTCATTCCAAGCCAGGCATTCTTTTTGATTGTGACTTTGCCGTAGGTGTATTTTGTGTGTCGCTCATTAAAATCGTGATTGATTGTGGCAATGCGAACTCCAGGCGCAATGCTCACTCCGTCGCCAAACTCAATTCCACCGGAAGCAGACAAAATGGCAGAATGATTTATGAAAACATTTTTCCCGAACTTTACGCGGTTTCCAAAGTCGCAGATAAAAGGAGTGAGAATGCGAACATCATCCAGTTTGCGGCCAAAAAGTTCTTCCAGGTCAGAAACATAACTTTCATCATCGGGCATCTTTGCATTTGCAATTGCGCAGAGTTTTCTAGCCCGCATCATCTCGCTGATGGCTTCCTTAAAATAAGGCTCGCGAACATCCGTTGGTCCGCCTTTTTCCATAAGTTCATAAACATAGCCTGGGGTGTAGTTCATTTTGTCCTCCGAAGAAATTAATTTGGGCGTTCCCGCCTGCCTGCGGCAGTCGGTCGGGCGTTCCGCAGTTCCCTAACGGTCAGCCGCTTCCCTCGCTTCGCTCAGTCCAGTGGCCTGCTTCGCAGCTGCTCCATGCCCTAACGCTCACTTTTATTATAAGCGACACATGTCTTTTTATTAAGAACAGGTTATGGTATAATGTTGTTTAAACGACAGATGTTGCAAATTTGCCTATTAGACAGGCTTTTCTGGAGGTAAAAATGGCTGAAGAAAAAACGCAAATCAGGCTTTTTGAAGAACAGAAAGTTCGCACAGTATGGAATGCTGAAGAAGAAGAATGGTATTTTTCGGTAGTGGATGTTGTTGCGGTATTAACGAATAGTGCAAATCCAAATAATTATTGGAAAGTCCTAAAAAACCGCCTGAAAAAAGAAGGAAGTCAGTTGGTTACAAATTGTAACCAACTGAAATTACCGGCTTCTGACGGAAAGTTCTACAAAACAGACTGCCTTGATACTGAAGGAATTTTCCGCCTGATTCAGTCAATTCCTTCTCCAAAAGCAGAGCCTTTCAAAATGTGGATGGCTCAAGTAGCAAAAGAGCGGCTGGATGAAATGCAGGATCCGGAGCAGGGGATTCACAGGGCTTTGGCAGAATATAAGGCATTGGGATATTCTGACAACTGGATTAATCAACGGTTAAAATCAATTGAAATCCGCAAAGACCTTACCGACGAGTGGAAAAAACACGGGCTTAAAGAAGGCGTTCAATTTGCAACTCTTACTGACATTATCTATAAAGCCTGGGCAGGAAAAACTGCAAAGCAATACAAAGAATATAAGGGGCTTAAAAAGGAAAATCTCCGCGACAACATGACGAATCAGGAACTGGTTCTGAACATGCTTGCAGAAATGGCTACAACAGATATTTCGAAAGCTCGTAATCCAAAGAATTTTACAGAACACGCAGACACAGCCCGACGTGGTGGAAATATCGCAAAAGAAGCCCGCGAAAAACTGGAACTGGAAACAGGCAAGAAAATTGTATCTCCGCTAAACGCAAAAGATTATTTTGAGCAGCAGCAGATTGAAGACAAAGACACTAAAACGGAGTAGAAATATGACTGAAGAGAAGATCGACCCCCGCATTGTCCGCACGAAAGAAGCAATTCAAAGTGTTTTCAAAAAAATGGTTTGTGAACTGCCTTATGAAAAAATTACGGTAAAGGCAATTACCGAGGCGGCCAGAATCAACCGCAATACTTTTTATCTCCATTATAATTGCGTGGACGATGTGCTTGCTGAAATTCAGGCAAAGCATTCCAGCGAATATTCTGCCATAGTTTCAGGATTTGACCAGCTTAAGGACACGGGGAAGCTTGTGCGTTCCTTTTTTGAATACATGGAAGCTCAGGATGATTTTTTCAAACGCGTCACCTGCGACAGCCGTTTTGACCATATACGCGAAAGAATGCAGAACCGTGTTACAAAGCAGGCGGCGGAATCTCGTCCTCTCAAAGGTCTGGACCAGAGTGTGCGCAACATTCTTTTGACTTTTAATAATTGCATTGTCCTGCTTTACCGCCAGTGGGTTGTCGACGGTCGCAAGATTCCAATGGAAGAAATGATTGAGCTTGCAACGACGCTCCTGGAAAAAGGGATGAAGGGATTTAGGGAGAAATAATAAAATCTCATATTGACAATCATCTATATATCATTTATAGTGCAACATATAGATACTTATCAATATGAGGTTTCCTATGAATGAATCAGAAATCGCTCTTATCTGCAAGGCTTTGGGAGATGAAAACCGCGTTCAGATTATTAAAATGCTGACAGGCGGAGAATTGTGTGCCTGTAAAATTCTTGATGCTTTTAATATCACTCAGCCAACTCTTTCTCATCACATGAAGATTCTTACAGAATGTAATCTTGTCAATTCGAGAAAAGAAGGAAAGTGGACATATTATTCAATAAACTGCAACAAGTTTTCTGATTTCAAAAGTGCTGTCTCTCAGTTTACCTGCAAAACTTCCCCTGCAAAAAAATCAGATGGAAGGTGCTGCTGTAAGGATTAGCGATTATGGGAAGCTTTATTCAAAACCAGATTCTTGGAATGCAATGGCTCAATACACTGATTGGAAAAATACTTTCTGCTGCCGGACTTGATATCGAAAGCCGCTTTGGTGGAAGCCTTCACTTTTTCCTTTATGATGTAATTAAAATCACAATTCTTCTTTTTGTGCTGATATTTTTGATTTCATATATCCAGTCATATTTTCCGCCAGAAAGAAGTAAAAAGATTTTGTCGCATTGCAAGGGATTTTCTGCCCGGGTAATTGCTGCTCTTTTGGGAACGGTAACGTCATTTTGTTCCTGCTCTTCAATTCCTCTTTTTATGGGATTTACGACAGCAGGGCTGCCGCTTGGAGTTACCTTCAGTTTTTTGATTTCTTCTCCTATGGTTGATTTTGCTTCCCTCATTCTTTTGACCAGTATTTTTGGTTGGAAGATTGCGATTGCTTATGTTGTTCTGGGACTTGTAGTTGCTGTTGCCGGCGGAACAATAATAGAGCGTCTTCATATGGAAGATCAGGTTGCTGATTTTATTCGCAATGGAAAAAGCATTTCTCTTGAAGAAGAAAAGATTTCTCAGAAACAAAGGCTGATTTCTGCATTGCGCTCTGTTTCCGATACTCTCAAAAAAGTCTTTCCTTATATTCTTTTGAGTGTGGCAGTGGGCGCAATAATTCATAACTGGATTCCTGAGGACTGGATTGTCAGCCTGCTTGGTAAGAAAAATCCGCTTGGTGTAATTCTTGCAGTTTTTGCGGGCATTCCCATGTATGCAGATATTTTTGGCTGTATTTCAATTTCTGAAAGCCTCTTAATGAAGGGTGCGCTCTTGGGAGTTGTTTTGAGCTTTATGATGGCAGTAACGACTTTGAGTTTGCCTTCGCTGATTATGCTTAAAAAGGTGATAAAAACAAAGCTCCTGGTAACTTTTGTTTCAATCTGCGTGGCCGGAATAATTCTTGTGGGATATTTTTTTAATGCTTTTCAGGCATTGTTTTTATAAATCGTTAAGGAGGATTTAATGGAAAATCTTACAATTAAAGTTTATGGCAGCGGCTGCAAAGGTTGCCAGACTTTACATCAGAATGTGATTGACGCTCTGGCCGAAATGAATATTGCGGCTGATGTTCAATACATTACAGACATGCAGAAAATTATGGAAACAGGAGTAATGAGTCTGCCAGCTCTTGCAGTGAACGATAAGACTGTTTCGGCCGGAAAGATTTTAAGTGTGGCGGAAGTTAAAAACTATTTGGGGTAGGAAAAATGACTCACAAAGAAAAAGCGGTAAATTATTTTTCGCAGAAATTGCATTGTTCTCAATCAGTCCTTGCGGCTTTTGCAACAGAATGCGGAATTACAGAAGAAGAGGCCATTAAGCTTGGCAGTTGTTTTGGTGGTGGTATGCGAAAGGGGGAAGTTTGTGGAGCGGTAACCGGTGCCCTGATGGTATTAGGATTATTGTATGGCCAGAAATCTGCCGGTGATACAGAAGGTCGCCAGCTTTCGAATAAAGTAAATGATTTAATGATGGACCGCTTCAAAGAAAAATGCGGTTCTTACATCTGTAATGATTTATTAGGCTGCGATATTGCTTCAGAAGAAGGTCATCAATTTTGCGTTGATAATAAACTCTTCACCGAGTTTTGCCCAAAAATGGTGGCTGCCGCAGTTGAAGTAGTTGAAGAAATCGCCGCAAACAAAATGATGATGGAAATGTAGTCCAAAGCAAAAGAAGCGCCGCTAATAAAAAAGATTTTGCTTTCATTGACCGCTCCTATTATAACCGTTTATTTCAATATTTCAAACACAGCCGTGACATCACCCTTGCCCAGAATCTTTTTGAGCTGGGCTTGTGTCACTCCGTCCACTTTTCCAAGGAGGGTAAAGTTCCAGCTGTTAGTGTCATAGTAAATTGTAATCTGATTTCCCTGATACAAAATGATGTCGCCGGCTGTTGTCGTTATCTGCGCGTCGTTTCTGGGAAGCGTTGTTCCAAGCGGGCCGACTTTTTCAAAGCTGCCGTAGTCGCTCATTTTGATTGAGACAGGCCCTTTTTTTAAAAGCTCGTAAAAGGCGACGGCAGAAGAATTGTCGGCCAGAGTTGCGGTAAGCTTATGGCTTCCGCTGTTTGCCTGTCCGGCAGACAGGTCGCTTGTAACTTGAATCGAGATTTTCATATCAGAAGGCCCTCCGTTTGCGCAGGCGATAGAAGCAAAAAGGTACGCCGCCGTTAAAAACAAAAACAATTTTTTCATTGCCATAAACGCTTTTTGCCGCTTACTTCCTCAAAAACCCCTTGTCCCGCTCTGGAATCTTGTCGTCAGAAACAAAGCGCTCGATTGTCATGTGAAGGTCGTATTTTTCGCGCAGCTCGGCGATTGTCTTCATCATTGGCGTCGCGTGGTGCTTGTCGATCGCTTCTTGGTTTTCCCAAGAGTCGATTAAGAGAATCGTTTCGTCGTCGGCAGCTTCGCCAAAGGGCAGGTAATACTCGTAGCGAAGGTTTCCTTTTTCGGCGCGGATTTTTTCAACGGTTCTGCTGGAAATCATTTCGCGGGCAAAGGCCTGAGCCGCGCCTTTTTTTCCTGTGTAACGAAGATTCACTGTGATTGCCATTTTTGCCCTCCTTGCTCTGCGGTTCTATTTTAACAAATCATTGACGAATTTTTTTATGTCGTCGCCGCTTCCGCGCGTAAAGTCTTTTCCGCCCTTGTAGCTTGCGCCCTTGGCGAATTTGGCAAGGTCAGTTCCGCTTTGGCCAAGGCCGCTTCCGCCAGAAGTGCAAAGGTTTATGAGTTTTTTTCCGTTCCAGTTTTGGCTTTCGACGAATGTGTAGACAACTTTTGGCGCGTAGGCCCACCAGATTGGATGGCACAAAATCACTGTGTCGTAGGAAGAAAGGTCGATGGCGCTTGCGATCGCGGGGCGGCTTTTGGGGTCGTTGCATTCGACTGTGGCGCGCGATTTTTTGTTGCGCCAGTTAAGGTCAGCCTTTGTGTATTTTTGCGCGGGCTGGATTTCAAAAATGTCCGCTCCCAACGCTTGCGCAGCCTTGTTGGCCATTCGTTCCGTGTTTCCTGTCACGCTAAAGTAAACGACCGCCGTTTTTGCCGAAGCCGCTGCCATGACAAAGCCTCCGAGCAAAAGACTAAGAATTATTTTTTTCATAAGTTCCTCCTAAAAAATATCGCGCGATTAAAAAGGCCGCCGCAACGGCAACTTTCCGCCAGTTAACTAAAGTGTATGGCAAAATCGCCGCTTTGCCAATAGTTTATTGCAAAAGTTTTTTCCGTGCGCTAATCTGTTAGTGTTGCAGCAAGCAAAGGAGTTTTTATGGAACAGAGCGCAAAAAACTATAACAAGACGCTGATTGCCTGCTATATGGGATTTATAACGCAAGCGATCACAGCCAATTTTACGCCGCTTTTGTTTTTGATGTTCAATAAAAATTACGATGTGTCGCTTGGAAAAATCGCGCTGATTCCGGCGGTCTTTTTTCTTACCCAGCTTGTCGTGGACATTATCTGCGTTCATGCCGTGGACAAAATCGGCTACAGAAAGTGTATCATAACATCCTGCCTGTGCTCGGCGGTGGGGCTTGTTCTTCTTGCCTTTTTGCCGGAACTTTTTTCTGACCCTTTTGTTGGAATCATCATAAGCGTTGTTGTTTACGCAATCGGAAGCGGCCTTGTTGAAGTGCTTGGAAGCCCGATTGTTGAAGCCTGCCCCTTTGAACATAAGGAAGCGGTGATGAGCCTTTTGCATTCGTTTTACTGCTGGGGCTCTGTGGGCGTGATTGTAATTTCCACGCTCTTCTTTAAATTCGTCGGCATCGGCAATTGGAAAATTCTTTCATGCTCATGGGCTGTGATTCCGCTTTTTAACGTTTTCAATTTCGCAAGCTGTCCGATTGAACGGCCTAACGGCGGCGAAAAGGGAATGGGGCTTTTGGAGCTGTTCAAGCTTCCGCTTTTTTGGATTGCGATAATCCTTATGGTTTGCGCGGGGGCCTCGGAGCTTTCTATGGCGCAGTGGGCTTCGGCTTTTGCGGAATCGGCCCTGGGGCTTTCCAAGAACATAGGCGACCTTGCGGGGCCGTGCCTCTTTGCTGTCGCGATGGGAACTGTGCGGGCGCTTTTTGGAAAGTTTGGCCACAAGCTGAACCTTATGGCCTTTATGATTTTTTCAGGAGCCTTATGCGTCGCAAGCTATCTGCTGGCGTCGCTTTCCGCCCTTCCGCTTTTTGGACTTTTGGGCTGCGTCCTTTGCGGCTTTTCGGTGGCGATCATGTGGCCGGGAACAATCAGCGTTTGCTCTCCGAGAATTCCCAGAGGCGGAACCGCGCTTTTTGCGATGCTCGCGATGTCGGGAGATTTAGGAGGAGCCGCCGGCCCCGCGCTTGTCGGAAACATTTCCCAACTCTTTGGCAACAACCTAAAGGCAGGCCTCCTTGCGGGCGGCATTTTTCCTGTCATTTTAATCATGATGATTTTGTTGATTCCGCTTATAACTAGAAAAAAATCCTAAAATAAGCTATAATAAAGGCGCTAACTTGGAGGAAGGCTTCAGTTAATGCTATACGCGATAACCCCGGCGGCAGTTCTGATATTGAACTTAATATTGAACTGGGAATTGTTCAAAAAATACGGATTTTACGCCAAAAAAACGGATAGGCCAATGCAGGCTCGCGTTCGCTACAATTGGTTTTTGCTTTCCGCCTGCTGCTACTTTGTCGTGGACATGTGCTGGGGTCTTTTGTACGAGCGCAGGGAAGTTGACGCGTTTTTCCCCTATATATATTGTTTGACAGTCTTTTACTTTATGTTCATGCTTTTTACAATGCTGGCATGGACGCGCTATATGCTCTCTTATCTTGGGAACGGGGGCTGGCGCAGCAAGATTTTGCTTCATTTGGTCTGGGCCTTGGCTGTGTTTGGAATGATATGCCTTGCCTTGAACCATTCCTTCCATCTAATGTTTTCGTATAACGATCAGCGCGTGTATGTAGGGGAAGTTGGCAGGAATCTTACTTTCCTTCTTCAAATCGCCTTTTACATTTTAATCACGCTTTACATGCTGCGCGTGGCCCATAACAGCGCGGGAAGCAAAAAAACAAGATGCGTTGCGGTGGCCGCGACAAGCGTTGTTTTGGGAACCTTTCTCACATTCCAAATTGTAAACGCGTTTTTTCCTTTCTATGCCGTAGGCCTTATTATTGGAATATGCTTGGTTCATTCCTTTGTTCAAGCCAGCGAAAAAAAAGAAAAGGAAGCGCATGACTACATCGCTTCGGCAATGGCGGAAGCGTACGAAGCCATATTCTACGTGGACCTTGACTCCGGCGAATATCTGGCCTTTTCCAAAAGCCAAAAATATATGACGCTGGACGCGACGGCCAACGGAAAAGATTTCTTTAAGGACGCTCAGGCAAGCATTGAAGGTTGCATCTATCCTGAAGACTGGGAATACGCAAAAAGTTTTTACAGCAAAGAAGCGATGCTGAAAAATCTTGAAGGAAAGCGCTCGTTTTCTTTTAAGTACAGGGTCATGATAAACAATGAGCCGCGCTTTTTCCTCTTTACCGCGATGCGCGAAAGCGACAGCCAGTACCTTATCTTTTATGAAAAAGACATAGAGGATGAACTTAAGTTTGAAAAAAAGCAAAAGGAAAGCCAAAAGAAGACCGTCACGTTTGGCCAAATCGCGGAAAGCCTGGCTTCCATTTATGACTTGCTTTATTACGTGAATGTCGCGGATTCATCTTTTGTCTGCTATCAAATCAACGACACTTACGGCAATCTTGAAATTAATAAAACCGGAGATGACTTTTACGGCGAATCGCTTTCAAACATTCCTCTTGTTATCCATGAACAAGACTGCGAAAAGCTTTCCGATTTTATAAATAAGGACAACATGATTTCCACGATGGAAACCCACAAAGACTGCAGCATAACTTACCGCATGATGGTGTCCGAAAAGCCCCAGTACACAAGAATGACTGTCAGAAAAAGCAGCGACGGAAGCCACTTTATCATCGGCATTGAGAATGTCGACGCCGAAATTAAAAAAGAAAAGCAGCGCCTTAAGGAGCTTAAAACCGAAAAAGAGTTGGCGCGGCGCGACGATCTTACCGGCGTTAAGAACAAGACCGCCTACAGGGAGCTTGAAGCCTCCGTTCAGGGAAACATTGACAACGGCCTGGACTATTTGAACTTTGCCCTTGTAGTGTGCGACTGCAACAACCTTAAGCTTGTAAACGACACTAAGGGCCATGCGGCCGGAGACGAATACATCCGGGAGTCGGCGGCGCTTTTGTGCGGCATTTTCGTTCACAGCCCTGTGTTCAGAGTGGGCGGCGACGAGTTTGTGGTCTTCCTTCGCGGGAACGATTACTCCGCAAGGAAAGAGCTTATGGAATAATTGCGCGGCCAAGTTCTTGAAAATCTAAAGACAAATGGCGGCGTGGTCTTGGCTTCCGGCATGGCGGAATACTTGCCGGAGAGCGACAGCTTTGTTTCTGAAATATTCGAGCGCGCCGACAAAGACATGTACGACGACAAGGCGCGGCTAAAGTCAATCAAAGCTTGAGCCTAGCGTTTTGCGTTGCGGCAAACAATCGTCGTCTTTGTTTTGTCGCAAAAATCGTCTTCCAAAATTAGTTCGCCGATTTCGTCAGCCGTGATTTTTCCTTTTAGCGGATTTTTTACGCTGTCGATTTTTCCGTTCACTTCCGCAAAAACGCTGCTGCGTTCAAAGGCAAGGTCGCAGTCTTCCATGATACAGTTTTTGAGAACAAGATTTTTGCAGTAGCAGAAGGGCTGGGTTCCGATAATGCGGCAGTTTATGAGGGTGAGGTTTTCTGAATACCAGCCCAGGTATTCGCTTTTTACAAGTGAGTCTTTTACCGTCACGTTTTTTGTGTGCCAAAAGGCGTCTTTTGTGTCCAGCTCGGAATCTGCGATTTCGATGTTTTCGTCATATTGAAAAGAATATTTTCCCTTCATTTTTAGGCCAGTGATTTTTGCGCCGCGGATTTCAAAAAAGGGATATTCGGATTCTTCGATTGTGACATTTTCAATTTTCAGATTTTGGCTTTTCCAAGCGAACTCCGGAGAATTAACGCTGCAGTTTTTAAGGCTGATGTTTTCGCATTCACGAATAGCCTTGATTCCAAAAAGTTTGCTGTTTTTAATATAAATATCTTTGTCGTACCAAAGGGCTGCCCGGCAGTTTTGGGTAAAGTTTGTGTCGGTGATTTTCGCTTTTTCTACATGCCAAAAGGGATAGCGCAGATTCATAAAACAGCCGGCCACGTCGATGCCGCGGCATTCCTTAAATGCGGATTCGCCGTCGGCAGGCCCGTCAAAGCGGCAGTTTTTTACAGTAAGGCCTTTAAGGCCGTATAAAGCCCTCTCTTCGTCGAATGTTTGATTTTCAATAATCATTTGAAAGTTCGTCCCTCGTTTGGCTTTAGTAACATTCTGTCACTTATTGGAAGTGTAAGGAATAATCGCCGCTTTGTCAATAGATGGCGCGTTTGTCCTAAATAACGCTCCGTCGCTTATTGCAAAAGGAGGGGAATTGCGCTAGAATGGCGCGCATGGCAGAATCAAACGGCAAGGCGGATTTTATCCGCGCGCGAAGCGACGAACACAAGGAAGAGCGGCTTTCTCAAATCAAAGAGGCGACGGCGGAGCTTTTTAGGACGGCCCCTTACGCCGAAATCACGCTTACCACAATCGCGGAAAAATTGGGCTGGTCCAGGGCCAACCTTTACAAGTACGTCACGACTAAAGAAGAGATATTTTTGGAAATCGCGTCTGAAAAAATGGCCGCCTACTACGGCGCTCTGATTGACGCCTTTAAAAAGGCAAGCGGCCGGCCCGCAAGCGAGCTTTCTAAAATCTGGGCGGACGTTCTTGACGCAAACCAAGACTACATGCGCTATGTTTCATACCTCAATCCTGTGATAGAAACAAACGTCACGGTGGACCGCTTGGCGGCTTTCAAAAAAAAGTACTATGACATGGCCAATGATTTTTGCGCGCTTCTTTCCGGGACGCTCAACTGTTCCCAAGAGGCCGCGTATAAAATCCAGCTGGACGTTTTGTTCTACGCTTCCTCCAACGCGGTTTGCTGCTACAAAAATCCGCTTGTGCAAAAGGCGCTAAAGAAAATAAAGGTGGATCCGCCAAAAATGGATTTTTTCGCCGACATGCAGGACTTTGTGAGCATGCGGCTGGCGTGGAACGAAAGAAATTCCTAAAACGCGGGCTTTTCCTTTTATTCTTTTTGCATCACCGCGATGGCGCAGGGCATGCGGCCTTCCACAACCGTGTAGCTTGCGTCCTTGTGGCCTAGGCCTTCAAAAAATTCTTTGTAGCTGGCCAAGTCAAATTGCCGCTTAAAATCCGCTCCCAGCCACTTGATGAAATTTACCGCGACGATTCCAGTTCCCTTTGACATGTTGATGTATGTCGGAACGATGATTTTTCCGCCGCTTTTTGTAACGCGGAAAAGTTCCGCCAGCGCTTTTTGCGGCTCTGGAAGCAAGTGGATTACATTTCCGGCCACAACCTTGTCAAAGCTTTGGTCGCCAAATTCAAGGGCGGTTATGTCGGCTTTCTTAAATTCCGCGTTGCTGAATTTGCCGCATTTTTTTACGGCCTGCTTCAACATTCCGTCCGAAAAGTCAGTGGCCACCAGGCGCTTGCATTTTGGCGCGATGTATTCGCTGATGGCTCCCGTTCCGCACGCGCATTCCAAAACTTCGTCGGAGGAATCAATCATCTCCGCGACTTTTTTTCCAGTTCCCGAATATACCTTGCCATTGTAAATATTTTCAAAAAGGTCGTACAGCGCCGCCGCTTTGTCCCAAAACATTTTTTTCTCCTTGCGCCCATTTTACAGCAATGGCTTGAAGGCTGTCTATAGAGGGCGGGGCAGCAGGGGACAAATATTTTCCTTGCTTTTTTCACAATTATTGTATACTATATATAATTATGGAAAAAGAAATAGCGATTTTCAAGACAGAAAAAGAAACGATAAATGTAGAAGTCCTCTTTGAAGACGAAACAGTCTGGCTCACGCAGGAACAGATGGCGCAACTGTTTGAAAAATCAAAATCAACAATAAATGAACATATAAAAAATATATTTGCCGAAGGTGAATTGGATAAAACTATGGTCGTTCGGAATTTCCGAATGACCACTAAGCATGGAGCAATCGAAGGAAAGACACAAACTCACGATGTTCTTTACTACAACCTCGACGTCATTATTTCCGTGGGCTATCGAGTAAAATCTCTTCGAGGCACGCAGTTCCGCCAATGGGCCACAAAACGACTGAATGAATATATCCGAAAGGGCTTTGCATTGGATGACAATCGCTTAAAGCAGCTTGGCGGCGGTGACTACTGGAAAGAGCTTATGGCCCGCATCCGCGATATCCGCGCCAGTGAAAAAGTCTTTTACCGCCAGGTTCTGGATATTTACGCAACCAGCGTTGATTACAATCCCCGTTCCGACACTTCAATTGAATTCTTCAAAAAAGTTCAGAATAAAATGCATTTTGCCGTTCACGGCCAAACCGCGGCCGAGGTCATTTACAACAGGGCCGATGCAGAAAAAGAGTTTATGGGCTTGAAGACTTTTGAAGGAAGCAAACCCCATTTAAAGGACGCTGTTGTCGCCAAGAATTATCTTGACGAAAAAGAGCTTCGCGCGCTTGGCCAGATTGTTTCGGGCTATCTTGATTTTGCGGAGCGTCAGGCGGAACGCCGGCAGCCTATGACCATGAAAGATTGGTCAGAACATCTTGACAAGATTCTTACGATGAGCGGCGAACAGCTTTTGCAGGGAAACGGCTCAATTTCACACGATAAAGCGATCGAAAAAGCGACGAGCGAATACAAAAAGTACCAGCAAAAAACTTTAAGCGATGTTGAAAAAGACTTCCTCGATTCTATAAAAGAGATAGAGAGCAAGGCGAAAGCGTAGACTTCCCCCTCTCCCCTCTGTTGAACTTTCTCCCTTAATGCGGTATCATCAGCATTATGGAAAAATTGGAAATCGGTCAGCAAATTGAGACGGAAATTGTGGCGATATCGGGCGACACAATTTTTTTGGATTTGAGCTCTAAGAGCGAGGGCGTGCTTTTAAAGGCGGAACTGGCGGACGAGAACGGAAACGTCAGCGTCAAAGAAGGCGACAAAATCAAGGTTTTTTACTTGGGCGAAAAGAACGGCGAGTCGCGCTTCACTACAAAAATCAGCGGACAGAACGCCGATAAGACGATGATAGAAAACGCCTGGACAAGCGGCATTCCGGTTGAGGGCGTCGTTGAAAAAGAAATCAAGGGCGGCTACGAAGTCAAGATTGGCGGCGCCAGGGCCTTTTGCCCCTACTCGCAGATGGGAGGAAGAAAGAAGGACGACGACACGGATTTTACCGGCCGCCATTTGGTCTTTAAAATTCAGGAATACAAGAACGACGGAAAGAACATCGTCGTTTCTAACCGCGCGATTTTGGAAGAGCAGCGCGCCAAAAACCTTTCCAACTTGGAAAGCCAAATCGCTGTCGGAACGATGGTCACAGGAAAAATCACCGCGCTCCACAACTACGGCGCCTTTGTCGACTTGGGAGGCTTCCAGGCTCTGCTTCCGATTTCGGAAATTTCACGCGCCCGAGTTGACGACATCCAAAAGGTTTTGTCAATCGGCCAGGAAATCACCGCAAAGGTAATCAAGGCCGATTGGAAAAACGAAAGGGTCAGCGTAAGCCTAAAGGCGCTTGAGGCCGACCCCTGGGACACGGTTGAGCAAAAATTTTCGGAAGGCGACAAGATTGACGGAACGATCGCCCGCGTCGCCGACTTTGGCGTCTTTGTCAATTTGGCGGACGGGATCGACGGCCTTGTCCACGTTTCGGAGCTAGACGTAAAGAAGGGAACCAACTTGCAAAAGGTTTTCAAGAAGGGCGACAAGATGAGCGTCGTCGTTCAGGGCGTGGACGCAAAGAACAAGCGCATCTCCCTTACGACAAGCGAGTCCGCCGAGCAGGATTTGGAAACCAAAAAATATTTGGCCAGCAATTCCAGCGACGACGACGGCGAAACCTACAACCCTTTCGCCGCTTTGCTAAAGAAATAGACGGACAGGCGGCGCGGGCTTTTTGGCCTTGCGTCCGGTTCATTTAGGAGGAACAATATGGAAACACGAAACATTTTTGAAAACATTTCTTGCATCGACCACAGGTATTCGCTTTCGGAAGCCAAGGCTTTTGAAGGCCTTTCAAAATACATTTCGGAAGAGGCCAGCGTCCAAAGCTTTGCCAAGTGCGAAGCCGCGCTTGTAAAGGCGCACCTTAAGGTTCGCGGCCAGCTGGACGACAAAAAGGCCGCCGCGCTTGACCAGGCCGCAGCCAACATCGACCCCGAGGAAGTTTATAAAGAAGAGGAAAAGACAAAGCACAACATTCGCGCGCTTGTCAACGTCCTTAAGACAAAAGTACCCGCTGACTTGGGACCGCTCGTTCACCTTGGAGCGACAAGCGTGGACATCTTGGACACGGCCCTTTCTTGCAGAATGCGGGATGTCACTCAGAACGTGGTTCTTCCTGAATTGAAGGAGCTTGAAAAAAATCTTTGCGCGATTGCCGAGCGCGAGGCCGACACTCCGCAAGTGGGACGCACTCACGGCCAGCACGCCGTTCCGATTACGTTCGGCTGGAGCATCGCCGAATTTGTCTCGCGCCTTGGAAAGTCAATCTTGCGCATCGAGGAATTGAGCAAGCAGCTTAAGGGAAAGCTTGCAGGCCCGGTAGGCTCTTACAACGGCCCCAGCATGATTGTCCAAGACCCAGAGGAATTGGAAAAAACTTATCTTGGCTTTTTGGGCTTGGAGCCAAGCGAATATTCCAACCAGCTTGTCGAGCCCGAATACCTCTTGCGCCTTTTGCTTGAGATGAACGTCGCTTTTGGAATCATCGCAAACCTTGCCGACGACCTCCGCAACTTGCAGAGAAGCGAAATCGGAGAGGTCTTTGAGTACTTCGCTTCTACCCAAGTCGGCTCTTCGACAATGCCGCAAAAGCGCAATCCCTGGAACAGCGAGCACGTAAAGTCTTTGTGGAAGGCGATGTGCCCGCGCGTCATCACATTCTACATGGATCAAATCAGCGAGCACCAGCGCGACCTTACCAACAGCGCGAGCCAGCGCTTTATCGCCGACTATGTTGCTGGCTTTACGATGGCCGTCGCCAGAATGAATTCCGTGGTGAGCGGCTTGCAGGCCGACCGCGAAAGCATGAAGCGCAACTTGGACAACGCGGGCGGAAAAGTCAAAGGCGGAGTTCTTGCCGAGCCGGCCTACATTTTGCTTGGCGAAGCCGGAGTCAACGACGGACACGAAGTGATTCGCAAAATCACTTTGGAATGCGAGCAAAGCGGAAAGACTTTCTTTGAAGTCCTCAAAACCCACACCGACGCTTACGCCAAAATCACCGCCCAGTTGGAAAAGCTTGGCGTTGAGGATCCGCAAAACTTCTTTGCCAACCCCGAGCGCTACCACGGCCTTGCCGCCAAAAAGTCAAAGCGCTTGGCGCAAAAATACGCGGAGTTGATGAAGTAGAGACTGCGAAGTTGAATGGTATTTTACCATTCAACTTCGCATATTAAAGTACTTTAAATGTCATAATACAGTTTGTTCCCATCCCTGGGCCTTCTATTGAGATTCGTTTTACATTTGCAAACTTTTCAAACTTTAAGGATTGTAGAGAAGAGCAAACATTTGGTGTCCTATTTTGAAGATGAAGTTCATTACAAATATCACCTGCCCGAATTGCTACAGTCTTTTCGCCTCTTGCGCGAGCGGGAATAATTCTTGTGTCTCTGCAATATTCTCTAATTTTATCAGCTTGCGATTTTTCCATTTTTTTGTCTTTAATTTTTAATTGGAATTCAACAAATTTATTCGCTGCTTCTCTATTTCCTCTCTCCAATATTCTAACGAAGGATTTTTCTTATCCAACACGGCCGCAGCAAGCAATCCAACAGCAAGACCAGTAACTAATGCTCCCTTTGTTTTTTTCATAAAACAATATCCAGAGTTAATTGTTTTTATAAACAAGTACCCAACACTAAATTTATATTCTACTGAAACATTTGTAATTGATTCTAAAGGTATAGAAGTCTCTTCAGCTGCTTTAAAAACAAGTCTATTTGAATATAAAAAAAGTTCACCATCATCAATCTTTTTATGGCCATAGTTAGACCAAACATTATATTCAAATTCTCTTCTTTCAAAAGGTTCTTGCTTTATAATAATATCAGGACTAATTTGGGTTTTAACAGATTGTTGAACCTCTCCAATCTTGTGGCCACAGTTTGAACAAAATACAGCGTTATCATCTATTTTTGTTCCACAATTTGAACAGAACATAAAACCTCCGAATTTTTGCGAAATTCAAATACGCATATAGCCATAGTTTAACACGGCATATAGCAAAGTGTCAAGTTCGCAAAAAGCGTATATATTAATTCTAATGAATTCAAAGGAATTGCAGGAGATTTTTTCCTCAAATCTAAAAAATGCTCGCAGTCGCGCAAATTTAAGTCAGATGAAACTTGCTGAAAAAGCTAATCTTTCTGTCGGTTATATTTGTGACTTGGAAAGTGGCAGGCGTTGGGGAACTCCCGAGACTTTCTCGCGTCTGGCGACAGCGCTTGATATTAATCCGTTTGAGCTGCTCTTGCCGATTAATTTAGATGCCTCTAGTTCTTTTGAATTAAGCAAACAGAGAGAGATTTTAGCAAAACTAAACGAAAGTTTACGAAAAAATATTTCAACCGCTGTAAACAAGGCTATTTCAGATACATTCGCAAAAGAAAAACTACAGTAATTTTTTTTCAGTTTTTTTTACATTTTAAAACAAAGCGCAATTCTCTATACTTTTCTAACATATTGCGATATAATAAATTGTCTTTCGGGATAAAGGAAATTATATGGACGATGAGACAAAAAAAGAGCTTTCTGAATTGACCGAACTCATTTGCAAGACAGTTGACTTGAGCTGTTTGTATTTATTCGGTTCATTCGCAAATGGAACGCAAAAAAAAGACAGCGATTTTGACCTCTATATGGTGCTCCCAGATGACTCAATTCGTCCGTTGGACGCTATGACAAAAGCTGGAATTGCGATTGCTCGCGTTCAAAAACGTCCAATAGATTTACTTGCCGGACGTAAAAAAGATTTTGAACAAAGGCGTAGTTCAATCGGATTTATAGAAAAAGAAGTTTTTGAAAAAGGTGTAAAGTTGTATGGCTGATGCCGAATTAAGATTCAAAATCGAGGAGTGGCTAAAATACGCCAAACGCGATTTGGACAGCGCGAATTTTCTTTGCGGCATGATTCCAGTTCCAATAGAAATAATTTGTTTTCATTGCCAGCAGTCGGCTGAAAAATCATTAAAGGCTTTCATCGTTTCAAAAGGAATTGAGCCGAAGAAAACACATGACTTGGTGGATTTGCAAAACACTTGCAATGAATATGACGACTTCAATTCGCTCACAGTTGAATGCGTTATGTTAAGAAATTTTGGCGTTCAGCCTCGCTATCCGTTTGCTCTTCAAATTGAAGAGGAAGACATGAAAGCGGCGCTCAAAATGGCTGAAAAAATTTACGACTTTGTGTCGAAAAAACTAAATCAATTTCTAGAGGATAAAAAATGAAAATCGCCTTTATCGGAATGGGAAACATGGCGCAAGCGATTGCGGCCGGCTTTGTCGCCTCAAAAAAAATCGCCGCCAAAGACTTGTGGGCCTACGCTCCCAACCAAGAAAAGCTAAAGGCCAACGCGGCCAAAATCGGCTTTAATCCCTGTTCCTCAAACGCGGAAGCGGTGGAAAACGCCGACACTGTTTTTGTTTGCTGCAAGCCCAACCAAATCGAAAGCGTTGTGGCCGAAGTGAAGAACGAATTGCAGGGCAAGGCGCTTGTTTCCGTCGCGGCGGGCTGGACTTTTGACAGCTACGCGAAAATTTTGGACACAAGCAAAACGCGCGTTTTGTGCCTTATGCCAAACACGCCCGCCCGCATCGGCCAAGGCGTGATTTTGCTGGAAGAAAAGAATTCCTTGCGCGACGACGAGGCCGCGCAAATAAAGGACTTGCTTTCAAGCCTGGGCTTGTTGGAAACGATTCCGGCGAGCTTGATGGGAATCGGCGGCGCCCTTGCAGGCTGCGGACCTGCCTTTATGGACTTGATAATCGAAGCTTACGCCGACGCGGCCGTAAAGTACGGAATGAAGCGCGAGCAGGCCTACCGCTTGGCAAGCCAAACTATGTTGGGAAGCGCCGCCTTGCAGCTTGCAACTGGAGAGCATCCGGGCACCTTAAAGGACGCGGTTTGCTCGCCGGGCGGAACCACGATTCGCGGAGTTTGCGCTTTGGAAAAGGCTGGCTTGCGGAACGCTTGCGTCCAGAGCATCGACGCGATAATGGAATTTAAGAATTCAAAAAAGTAACCGATGGTCATTTGCGTTGCGGGGCCGATTGCGGCGGGAAAAAACTTCGTCTGCTCTATTTTGGAGGAACGGGGTTTTTTTTGCCTGGACGCTGACCAAGAAATCCACAAAATAATCGGCGAAAAGCAGGCGGAAATCCTTAGCCGCTTTAGCCAGATCGCCGCCTCCCGCGGAATCAATCTGCGCGCCGCCGACGGAAGCCTTGACCGCCGCGCGCTTGGAAAGCTTCTTTTTAAGGACAGCGCGCTTTTGGCCGAGCAAGAAAAAATCCTTTACCCGGAATTTGTCGCGCGCGTCCAAGCGCTGATTGACGCGAACAATAACGCCTTGCAAGCCCAAGACGCGGCGCAAAAAACAAAAGGCTTCACTGGCCAAAATGCGGCGGCGGATTTTAGTCAGCCAGAAGGCTGCGGTATTTCCAACAATTCCATCAACGCCCAAGAAGGCGGCGCGACAGAAATTGCAGGCAAGCCTAAGATTGCGCGCGGCCTTGCCATAAACGCGGCGCTGCTTTACAAAACGCCCTCTCTTTTGCGCCAATGCCAAAAAATAATCTACGTTGACGCGCCGCTCTTGGTCCGCGCCTGGCGCATCCGCCGCCGCGATCGCCTGCCATTATTGCAAATTATCCGCCGCATTAAAAGCCAAAAAGGCCTCTTGCAAGAATACGAGCGCTTTGCGACGGATTACGGCATTGAAATGGTTGTAGTAAGGAATTGGGGAAGGGGAGTTTGCGTTTCTCTCTCCCTTTGACAACTCGCAAAATCCATTGTATAATGTTTCTAAATAAAGAAACAGCGAGGATAAGCAATGTCACAAACAATTCCCTACAAAATTTATCTTTCAGAAGAGGAGATGCCCAAGCAGTGGTACAACGTTCGCGCGGACATGAAGAACAAGCCCGCGCCGCTTTTGAATCCCAAGACGCTTAAGCCGGCGACTGCGGCGGAACTGGAGCAGGTTTTTTGCGCGGAGCTTGTAAAGCAGGAATTGAACACGAGCGACCCTTACATCGACATTCCGCAAGAAATTTTGGACTTTTACAAAATGTACAGGCCGTCGCCGCTTGTCCGCGCTTATTGCCTTGAAAAAAAATTGGGAACGCCGGCCAAGATTTACTACAAGTTTGAGGGCCAGAACACTTCGGGCTCGCACAAGCTTAATTCCGCCATTGCCCAGGCTTACTACGCCAAAAAGCAAGGCCTTAAAGGCGTCACTACAGAAACCGGCGCCGGCCAGTGGGGAACCGCGATGGCGATGGCTTGCGCTTACCTTGACTTGGACTGCGTTGTTTACCAAGTGCGCTGCTCCTACGAGCAAAAGCCCCAGCGCCGCGAAGTGATTCGCACCTACGGCGGAAAGGCCATTCCGTCTCCCAGCATGGAAACCGAAGTGGGCCGCCAGATGAACAAGGAATTTCCGGGCTGCACAGGCTCGCTGGGCTGCGCGATTAGCGAAGCGGTTGAAACGGCTGTCAAAACGCCTGGCTACCGTTACGTTTTGGGCAGCGTCTTGAACCAAGTTTTGCTTCATCAAACAATCATCGGCTTGGAAGCCAAGGCCGCGCTGGACAAGTACGGCATTAAGCCCGACATGATTATCGGCTGCGCGGGCGGCGGAAGCAATTTGGGCGGCTTTATTTCGCCCTTTATGGGACAAAAGTTGCGGGGCGAGGCGGACTACCAATTCATCGCGGTTGAGCCGGCCAGCTGTCCAAGCCTTACCCGCGGCGTTTTTGCCTACGATTATTGCGACACCGGAAAAGTTTGCCCGCTGCAAAAAATGTACACGCTCGGAAGCCAGTTCATGCCCAGCCCCAGCCACGCCGGCGGACTTCGCTACCACGGAATGAGTTCCATCCTAAGCCAGTTTTACCACGACGGCTTGATGCAGGCGCGCGCCGTTGAGCAGACTTCGGTCTTTGAGGCTGCGGAACTTTTCTGCCGCACGGAGGGAACGCTCCCCGCTCCGGAATCTAGCCACGCCATCCGCGTCGCGATTGACGAAGCCTTAAAGTGCAAGGAAACTGGCGAAGAAAAAACAATCTTGTTCGGCCTTACCGGAACCGGCTACTTTGACATGATGAGCTACCAAAAGTTTAACGACAAGACGATGAGCGACTACGTTCCCACTGACGAAGACATCAAGAAAGCCACCGACTTGATTCCGCGATTCCCCGGAAATGAATTCTAATAAAAAAACGCTCTCGCGGAAATTCAAACGGCTGCGAACGAGCGGCTCCACTAGCGTCCGAAGGGCGCGGTGAAGCCGCTCTAATTTTACCACCAGCTAAAGAACAGGCCTGCGAGCGGCGAAAGGACAATCATTATGCAGGAGAACGTGAACGACTCGATCGAAATCAAGGTCGCCCGCTGTTCCGACGGGAACATGTTCTGCAAAATGAAATTTGTCCTTACCTGCAAAGCGTCGTCCGCCATCGACGACATAAAGCCGCCAAGCGCCATAACGGCGTAAATGCCTGTGCGTTCAAGCGCGATGCCGGACAAAATCACGGCCGACGCCACAGCGAAAATCACGCGGTAACGGACTTTCTTGGCGCAAAGAATCAAGCGCGCTCCGATGATTCCGCCCGCCTGCAAAAACAACAGCGCCAAGCCCAGCGCCCAATTTGGAATGCCCGCCATCGGAAGCTTTGCCTGCAAGAAGAACAAAAGCAAAATGTCCAAGGCGCCCACAAAAGAATTTGTGAACATCAAGAGCATAGCCTTGCGCGCTTCTTTTAGGAACAAAAAGCTTTGCTTAAAGCAATTGGCGATTTCTTTCCAAACGTTGAAGTTTTGCGGCAATGGCGAAAGCCTGATTTCAACCAAGCCCGCCAAAATCGCAAGCTGGACAAGGGCCATCGCGATGCCGGTGGCGTAAGCAAGCCTGTAGCCGATGACAAGCGCGAATCCCGCCGTCAGCGTTGAAAGGCCTTCGCACACCCGGTAAATCACAAGCTGGTTGGAAGCGTAGCGCTCAAAGCCTTCCTCCTGCCCCACGGACTTTAACGAGTCGTAGGCCAGCGCGTCGCCCGAGCCGGAAGCGAAGTTGTAGTTTAGCGCGTGAAAGGCGATTGAAAGGCAGACAAGCGCGAAGTTGTTGGAAAGAATCATCACGATGTTGCCGACCATTCGCATCAGGCACGAAATTACAAGCGTCTTTTTTCGGCCAAGGACATCCGCCAAAACTCCAGAAGGAATCTCGAACAAAATGCTCACGATATGGAAGACCGTTTCCGCAAAGCCGATTTGCGCCAGCGAAAAACCGCGCGACGCTAGAATCGCGACCCAAGCCCCCGAAAGCGAAATCTGTCCGAAAACCGCGGACGAATACAATCTGTTTATTTGTTTTTTTATGTTGAACATAATACGCCGCCCCTTAACGGCAAAAAAAATGTCGCGCATGCGCTGCGACGCAAGGGGCTGTTGGGTTGGACTGTGTTTGGATTTTTCAAAAAAGACTTTTGGAAGCCACAGTTTTTTTAAGAAGACCCACTACCCCTATCGAGCGGTAGAGAAGGATCCCATTGACAAAAATAAAACTGGTGTTTTCCACATAATGAGGTTATTATAATCGTGCCGCGGGTATTTGTCAATAGATTTTTTTTGCGCTATAGTAAGCGGCATGAATGAACAAAATAAACGAACCCCGCCGCAGAGCGGTCGGGGTATCGTTTTTTCTCCCAAGGTATTGCAGTCGGGCACATCCCCCTTTTCGGCGCAGAGCGCCGGGGTATGTACCCTCCGCTCGAATCAAAAAGTTTGGGGCCTCTTTCTTGCGGCGCTTTCGATTTTTATTTGGGGAATCACTTTTGTCAGCACAAAATATTTGCTGAATGACTTTTCGTCGCTGGAAATTCTTTTTTTTAGATTTTTGGTCGCCTACATCGGCCTTTGGTTCATGCGGCCCAAGGTTGAAAAAATCGTCTGGCGCGACAACATATACTTCGCGCTGGCGGGATTGTCGGGCGTGGTCTTGTACCAGCTTTCGGAAAACATCGCGATTCATTTTACCAACGCTTCCAACGTAAGCGTAATCGTAAGCATTTGTCCGCTTTTTACCGCCATCGTAAGCCAAATCTTCTTAAAGGAACGGCATCTTTCCGTTTGGTTTGTCGTCGGATTTTTTGTCGCGATTTTTGGCGTGGCGCTCGTGTGCTTTAACGGAAAGGCCGCGCTGGAATTGAATCCCAAGGGCGACTTGCTCGCGCTTTTTTCTGGAATATGCTGGGGCTTTTATTCAATGTTCATTTCCATCTTGAACAAAAAGAAATACGACAAGGTTTGCTCCACCAGGCGCATTTTCTTTTTCGCCGTTTTGTTCATGCTTCCGCTCGCGCTTTTTGGCTGGAGATTGCTTCCACAAGACGAAGCGGCCGCCGCAAGCGCTAACGATTTTGTCCAGTCCTTCTATTTTTTTGTTGAGCCAAGCGTAAACGCCGCGCGCTTTTCCAAAGTCCTTAATTGGGCCAACATAATTTTTTTGGGCGTCTTTGCCAGCGGCCTTTGCTTTACCACTTGGAGCAAGGCGTGCGACATTATCGGAACGGTAAAAGTAAGCTGCGGCTTGTACTTGATTCCAATCGTCACGGTAATCTTTGCCTTCTTTGCGCTTGGCGAGCAGTTGACTTTGCTAGGCGCCGCAGGAACTGCGATAACAATTGTGGGATTGTTTTTGAGCGAGAAGAAAGAGGGATGACAAAAACGCGGGCTCTTTACCCCGCCAAGAACTGCATCACAAGATTTACCATCAATTCCTTTTCGTCCGGCTTGGATTCGGCGATCATTATTGTGAGGGCGACAAGGGTGTTGTCTTCGATTTGCTTGATTCCGTTCTTAAAGAGCAGGCCGTTTTTGTTCAAAAAGTGCAGGAACATTGTGGCCGCGATGCGTTTGTTCCCGTCGCTAAAGGAATGGTTCTTTGTGACAAAATACAAAAGGTTGGCGGCCTTTTCTTGCGCGGTGGGATAAACGTCCTTTCCGCCAAAAGTCTGGTAAATGGCGCCGATGCTGCCTTTGAAAGACTCGTCTTTTTCGTTCCCAAAGAGGTCGCTCGTGTCGCCAAACTTCATCGAGTCTATTATTTGGCGGGCTTCTTGGTAAGTGATGCGGTAGGTGTCCTGAGTGCCGCCGGGCTTTTTTACGCGCGAGTGGTCGTAGTCGTCAAGCAAGTCAAGGGCGCCGGTGTATTGCTCTATCACGGAAAGGATTTGGTTTGAGTCCAGCTGGTTTTCCGCGCGGCGAATGATTTGCAAAGTTTGGCGCAACTCTTCCAAGCGGCGGTTATTGGCGGCGTATCCTTTTAGGATGTATTGCTTTAGGACGGAATTTGCCCATTTTCGGAACTCTATGCCCCGCTTGGACTTTACGCGGTAGCCCACAGAAATTATTACGTCGAGGGAATAGTATGCGACATCATAAGTCTTTCCGTCAGCGGCAGTTGTCGCAAAATTTGCGACAACTGAAAAATCTGAGAGCTCTTCCTCAATCGCGTTCTGCACGTGCTTTCCGATAGTTTTGACGTCGCGGTCGAACAACGTCGCCATTTGCATGCGGTTCAGCCAAACTGTGTCCTCTTCAAACGGAACGGAAAGAGACACCGCTTTGTCTTCGCTTTCAAAAATCACAAGTTCCTTTTGAGCCATAAATCACCTTTTTATGTAGACTATACACCATAACCAGTATATTTGTCAAGTAGAAATTTAAAAGGAATATGCAAAAAAATGTAAGTTCCTATTTGCTGATTCCCGCGTTCCGCATCATGGCACGAATTTCGTTTTTCCAGCGCTCAACAAAATCTGCGGGAGCGATGGGGCGGGCGTTGGCGCCTTGGGCTAGAACCCATTCCAAAACTTTGTCCGATTGCGATGACGAAAACTTTATTGTCGTCATGTTCTCTTCTTCGCTGTCAATAAATTTTTGGTCGTCAGCCCAGACGCAATCCTTTATGTATTGGCGGGCGTCGTCGTAAAAGTCTATTTCGTAGCGAACTTTTTTTTCGTCCTTAAAGGCGCCAAACCTTCCGCCGCCGCATCTGGAAGCGAAATCAAAATTTTTGGGAAGCTCAAAAGTTTTGTCGGTGTTCTCCATCCTCTTCATCCGGGGAAGGCAAAAAAGCCGCTCGCCGCCCTTGCCATTGGCCGCAAGCTCGTCATAGCCAAAAAGGCAATACATTCCGTCCTCAAATAAAAGTTGGTAGGGGCGGACAAGCCTGTGGGTTGTCGAGACGTTCCATCTGCCGTTGTAGTCAAACTTTAAGAGCGTGTTGTCGCGCAGGGCGTTCATTATGGGCTTCCAAATTTCCGGCCTAACGGAAACTTTTGGCAGCGGGGGAACGGCGATTCTGTCCAAAAGCTGGCTCTTTCCGTGGCCTTGGGTTTCGGTCAAAAAGTCAATCACTTTGGCGATTTGATCATACATCGGCGTTCCCTTGAAATTTGCCAACAAGGTTTTTGCGGAAGAAAGATAAAAGGCGTCGTCCACAGAAATTTGGTTGAGCGCGAATTCCCACTTATCGTCAAGGTAGTAAAAGCCGTTGCGCGCGCGGTCGTATTCAAGCGGCGCCCTAAAGTAAGTCCGCAGGGTGTCGATGTCGCGGCTTATAGTCGCCTCGCCGACTTTTGCATATCCGGTCTGCTCGCAATACAATTTTTGCAGCTGCTTGTTGTTGGGATACATTCCCGACTTTATCGCGTTGTGAATTATTATAAGCCGCTCAATCATTTTTTTCGTGATAAGCTTGTTGTCCGCTTCTTTCATTTTCGCTCCTATGAGTAAATTATACATTATTATATAACGGCAGTCTATCATAGCGTGATAGATTAACCAACATTTTTTGCCGCGCGCCAAGAGTTGTAGGCCGCAAGCAACTTGCCTTTTGGCTCGCGGTTGGAAAAAGCGCTTTTTTGGACGACTTCAAAGCGGTTGCCTGCGGTTTTTCGAAGCTCCACGCACAGCTCGTATTCGTCGTTTTTTGTCGCGTAAACGATGTCGCATTGTTTTTGCGCGGCTTTTTCGCGATACAGGTGGCCAACGCAAATGTTCATTTTATAGCCGATGTCCACAAGACGGTTTGTGTCTTCTGGCAGGCAAAACTTGTAGCCGTCCTTTTCCCATTCCAATTGCTTTTCTTCTGCGGAATATTCGATTGATAAATTTTCAAATTGTTCTTTTTGTTCCGGATGCGCTTGGCGGTAAACGCGCATGAGCATGTCGTGGTTGTATTGCGAAAAACCCTCGTGTCCGATTTTTCTTACAATTTGTTCCGACAGCTTGTTTTCTTGCGCCAAGTTTTTCATATACTCCAAGGCGTCCATCGCTCTGGAACCATTCTGGCAGTTTCTTGCCAATTCTGACGTAAGTTTTGCGCAAGTCATTTCATCGTAATGATTAAATAGAAATTGTATGTTTTTGAAAAAATTTACTTCGCTATCAAACTCAAATATAGTTTGCTTTTTGTCATTTTTAACGGAATTGTAAAAAAAGCCTCTTTGTAAAATAATAGTTGCAAAAATGAATTTTTCATCCGCGTTCATTAAGAGGTCTATGGCCCTTTCGTCTCTAAAGCCGGCCTTCCAAATTCCTAGAAGGTTGGCAAACCGCCTATGTCCGCTGAGAAAAATTTTATTTATTTTGGGCGTATACGGCAGACCGCACAGTTTGATAAATTTGCGAACGCCGTCAGGGCAGCGCGCCAAATTTTCCCACACTCCAGTTGGCGGAGCGAATTCTTTGCCGTATCTTTCTTTAGCTCGCTCCAATCTAAAGTGATTTTTGAACAAGCCTCTGAACATACAGAGTTCTGGATTGAAAGGGGAATTCGCAAAGTTTACAAGGCGGTCACAATTTGTTTCGCCGTAGGCAAGTTTTGGCTCAAAACTACATTCATTTTTTATCTGTTTTTTCATCATCCCAAGAACGCTTTGATATTCTTCGTCTGAAATTTTAATAAATGCGTCTCCTGTTTCTCCACTCCATCGAGACATTCTGTTTGCCGCATCCAAAATAAGTTTGTTATTTGCTTTTCGTAAGTTAAAGCCAAAGTCCAAATACAAAAAAGTATTTTCAATTTCTATGGAACCGTCTTCTTTTTCCGATATTTGGTTTTTGTCACCAAAAATTTCTACCGCATTAATATTTTTTATTACTTGCTCTACATTCGCTCCGTTAGTAAACCCTTTATATTCTTTTATGCAAGAAAGAGGGACAAGCCGCTTTCGTCCGTTCTGATAAAACACAGTTGCGACTGGAATTGTAAAACCATCTTTTTTTACTGGTTTAAAATCATCGAACCATTCATTTAAGTATCTTGGATCAAAACATTCTACTCCTAGAAGAGTTGAAAAAGGAATAAACTCTAATTTTACAACAACTCCAGAAAAATCGCGTTCTTTGAATTCGTATTTTATATTATGCTTCCATAATTCTTCCATCTCACTTGCTTTTTCAAAAGATTTTTCTTCTTTTCCTATTTGTCGATAATACCAGTTGTTGTCGCGTTCGTTGTGTTCAAGATAGTATTTTGCTCGCGCTCTTTTTATATATTTTGTGCAATGTACTTGTTTGAAGAGCAGGCCTTTATAATTTGGTTTTTGCAAGATTCTTTGAATTTCGCTTTGAAGTTGCTCGTCTTTTTCAATAGGATAAGGTTCTACTGACATATCCTTGCGCGAATTTAAGAACGCGCTGTAGATTGCTGAAAAAGAGTTGTCTTCAGAAGTCCATGTTGAATTTATAAATCTCTTATAAATGGCTGAATAATATTCGTCTTTGTCGTCAAGCCTGACACCATCTGGATAATCAAGCATCCATTTGTTTACGAGCTTTTCATCGAATTCAGAGAAATAGGCCTTGCGCAAAATTTTCTCTAACAATTCCGGCTTCCATTCCTCGCAAAAATTGTTTGCAGGACAGTCTTTTGCCCAAACTTTAATAGGATGTCCATGCATGCCACAAGAATCAAATTTATAATACTTAAACCCCACCGCCGCTTCCTTGCTATAAATAATTATGTCGCACTTCATTTTAGCCTCCTGCGTGATGAGTATAAATGCGGAGGTCTATCAAAGCGTGATAGAGCGGAATGAAAAAATTCGACTACTTTTGAATCCAAACGTCGCCGGTGGCGGAACTTGCGCGAACCTAACTTTTTGAACGCCGGCAGCGTCGGTTTCCGCGATTATGTTGTCGGAACTTTTATACTTTTTATGCGTTCTCTACCCCAAAGTGGAATTCTCTATGTCATTTTACCACAAAATGACATAGAGAATTTTTTTTACTCTATCGTGATTTGATAGACCGCCCGCGTATAATGCTTGTGATGGAACACGACGCGCGATTTGTTCATTTGGAAATATTTGAACGGCTAAAAATGCCGCCAAGACTGCTGGCGCATCTTACGCTTGTTCACGACGCGGAAAAAAGGCTTTTAAAAGAAATTGCGGCCGCTTTTCCAAAAGTGAAAATTGACAAGGAGCTTGCGCTGTTTGGAGCGGCGACGCACGACATAGGAAAATGCGTTTGCAAAAACGAGCTGACGCAACCGGGGCGCGAGCACGAGGCGCAAGGCCAAAAGCTTTTGCTGTCGCTTGGAGACAGTCCGCAAATGGCGGCGTTCGCAAAAAATCATTCGACGTGGTCGGAACGCTCCACAATCGAATCGCTTTTGGTTTCGCTCGCGGACAAAATTTGGAAAGGAAGCCGCGTCGCCGAATTGGAAGACTTGGTCGCGGCAAAAATTTCCCAAGCGTCCGCCTTGGAAAAATGGGAAGCGTATTTATTGCTGGACGACATCATCCAAAAAATCGCAAGCGGCGCGGACAAAAGGCTTGCGTGGCAGAACCAGTTTGAGGTGTGAACAAGAAGCTATTTTGATTGGTGAAGGGAGGACGGCGGAGGTTTTGGGAATTTAGCATCTAATTATTGCAAGTTACTCATTTTTGGTGTATTGTATAGTGATAATAGATAATACATTTTGCTGAACATATTTAAGAAAAATGTTCAAAGGAGTTTGGTATGGAAAAGTTCTATAATATGAATGAATGTTTTGATAGCCCGAGAGTTAAATTTTTTTTCGAGTCTGAAAATCAATACTTGAGTGAAGATTTAGAATCTATAGAGAATCAAATGAATGAATGGTTAAAAGAACATGAAAAGAAAATAAAAGTGATTGATATAAAATACACTACAACTTATGATGGCGAATCCAATGGGTTTAGCGCTTGCATATTTTATAATCTGATATAGATTTTTGAGTATAAGAGGCTGAGATGAAAAGGTGCATTATTAAAAAGAGCCCACATAGCAACACAGAGTTAGCGGTTAAATCTTATGATGACATTGCTCCTTTTTTGGAAAAGAAGGCCAAAGACAATCAGCTTCTTGTTATTAATTCTTTTTTAGAAAGTGTAGATGGGCTTGAAAAATCAAGAAATTGGGTAAAACCGGCAAAAAATACTGCTGTAAATATCGCAAATGCTGCAGTAATTGCTCAACAGGCTGCAAATTCAAAACCACATTTAGAGGCTATTCTTACGCCAGAGATGCGCAAAGCTCTAAAAGATGGATCAGCAAAAATATATAATTCACATAGAGATGGAAAGTTTTTTCCTAAAATTCAGTACAACGGAAAAGAAGAGTTTATTAGGTTGGAAAGAATTGCGGATCCTCAGGCTGTTGCAAATATAGCTCTTATGGCAAATCAAATGATGATGCAACAACAATTGAATGAAATTCAAGACACTTTGATTGACCTTTCAAAAACTGTAAACGAGGGATTCGCCAATCTAAGACATGAGATACATGCAGAAAAAATCGATAGAGTTGAAATTGCCAAAAACGAATTTAATACATATTTAACTGATGGCGAAAGTTATAGAAACCAAGTTTCTTCGCATTTGAATGAAGCATTTCCGGGACTAAAAAGAGAAATGAATGAAAAGATAATGCAGTTAAAGGATTCTTCAAATAAAATACTTAATGGCGCGAAAGCAAATGAAATCAAAGAGATGATGGAAAAGCAAAGCGAAAGTATAGGAATTATTATTGAAAACTTAATTGCCTTTCAAGTTCTTTTTAATATTGAATTATATATGGCTTATACAAAAAAAAGTACTTCAGAGAAAGAGAGAAACGATTTTATATTGAGGGTTTGGAAAAAATATACAGATGCATTGGTAGAAATCTTTACGCACGAGCGGCTAGAATTATTAAGCGGCTTGTACAGAGGGGCAAAAGACATCTGGCGTGAAAATTTTATGCCAGGAATAGAAAATATAAGGGAAAGAAAATTGGAGGTTTTGGAATGTCAAAGGAATGTCCAGGGAAGTATCATGGTTCGGCAGTAAAATATATAGCCGACGATGAAAAGTATTGTGTAATTTGCCAACAAGAAATTGCTTTAAAAAGGCAAAAAAGAAAAGAAACATTTATTAAAGGTCTTAAGTGGGCTGGAAAGGCAGCTGCCATGGCTTTAGTAAGTGCCGTTGCTGGAAAAGCTTTCGGAGGCAAAATGTCAAGCTTAGGTGGCGGTGAAAACGTTGCAAATGCCATAAATGCTGGGACTGGTGGTACGCCAACAGCATAATTTTGTTGAAAAACTTGACAAACATATTCTTGTTTGTTCTAGTATTGTTGCTTTTATCACCATTATTTAGTAATTTGGTAAAAGCAACAATAAAACTATAAAAAGGAGCGTTTTTATGTCAGACTTTGAAACGGCTTTCGTCAATAGGTGGGGTAACAATGTAACCAATTGGAATTACAATGAATTGATTCATAGAGTTACGGTCTACTATGACAACAATGGAAAAGAATGTAAGATGACTATAGAGAACACATCCAAAGAATTTGTTAAATGGCTAAAAGAGAATTGCTAATACAGAATAAGCTACAAAATTGCTTTTAAAATATAATATTGTTTTTTAATGAATGATGAACCTCTTTTAAAACTTATACTTGCGTATCTGAATGCAAAGAAAGCTAACAAGAATAAATTACCATATAAATTAAATATTTTCGATGAACTTCATGCAAATGAGAATGCCCATACTCGTATTCTAGTTAAGTTGCTAGAATTTGAACAAAGGAGAAAGAAGCCTTTTCTAGAAGGGTTTATAAAACTAATTAATGATGAATTGTATAATGGCAATCATGGGTCAAAGAAATTTCATATTAAAAACAAAGAAAATTTTAAAATATATGAATAATTTTCATATATAGACTGCTACATTTTATCAGATAACTATGCAATTATTATTGAAAACAAAATAAATGGAGCCAGTGATCGATGGAAACAGATACAGCGCTATATAGAAACTACTAAGAATAGACAATATTCAGATGATAAAATTTATGTTGTTTATCTTACCAATAATGGTTATAAGAAAGTTTCTAATAACAGTTTTACCGCCGAAGCAAAAAAACACTTGGATTACACAGATACAAACAACGGACGCTTTGTTCCCATGAATTATCGCAATCATATTTTGCCATTATTAGAAGACTTTCTAAATGATTATAGTTTTAACTCTGAGAATAATTTGAAAGCTGCTTTGGTTCAGTATGTAGATTATCTAAAAGGAAGGTTTTGTATGCGCGATGAAGATGAAAAATATTACGAAAAAATTTGTGCAAAATTAAAAAAATCTATGCCTATTAAAAATCTTGATAATAAAGCCCTTTATGAAAAAGTTAATGAAATTGAGGAAGAGTTAATTTCTTTTTTTGACAGAATAAAAAAAGCCCCTCTTATGGAAAAAGCCGCTAAAATTAAGGAACAATACAAAAAAACTGAATGTAAACCATTTACCAAACCAGAGGTATACAACGAAGATGAGTTTCCAATTGTTGTTTTCTCTGATTTTGCATTTGAAAATTTTGTTTATAAATTGGATGTCATGGTTGATTTAAATGGATTCTTGCTGACATTTAAGAAAGATGATAATTTTAATGTTGAAAATCAAACTCTTATGAATTATTTAAAAACTAATCGTTTTGAAGAGTGTCCACTCACACGAAGAATAAATAAATATGATTTTGAAGAATTAGATGAGGTTCTTCAGAATTTATTTAGAGATTTACAAGAACTTAATTCGTAAAAATTTTCCCCCGCTCTATCACGAAATGATAGACCACCCATGTTACATTAGACCCGCGTTTAACGCGCAAGGAGAAAAATTATGAGCGAAACGATTTTTGACATGCTTCCCGATGGCGGAAGAGAGGCCAAGCAGAGCGTTGCGGAAGTTGGAGCGTTTATCGCGGCGCCGACGGCGGTGGGGGCGATTGTGGGCAGTTTTGTTCCTGTGGCGGGAACTGCGATAGGAGCGGGAGCCGGCGCGGTCGTGGGCTCTTCCCTGTTCCTCGCGAATAAGATAAAAGAAAAATTGGGCGAATAGAGCCAAGGAGTTTTTATGGATATGTCAACGCTTTTGGAACTGCAAGAAGAGGCGCGCCAAATTGACGCAAAGCTTGCGGCGCTTTATGAAACCGACGGGGAAATCAAAGACTTGTATAGAGGCGCTTCCTTGTGGTACAGCCCCGTGGTTGAAAAGCCGCAGGTGATGTTTCTTGGAATAAATCCCGGCGCGGGATATTTCAACAACAACGGTGCGCCTTGCCATTTTTTTGAGCCGCTCAAAATTATGGAATATGTTGACGACGCGCAAGACTACCAGCTTAAGTGGGAATGGCAATATGTCTTTGGCCCCAAGGGCTTGAACCGCTTGGACGTTCTTTCAAAAAGCGTAAAGACAAATTTTTGCTATTTGGCCACGGAAGACGAAGCGGCCCTCAAAAAGCTTTTCACGCAGATTCGCGGAAAGCATGACATCGCTCCCTACGAAGTTTTTGGCAATTGGACAAAGCAAGTTGTCAGCCTGGTTCATCCCAAAATTCTAGTTTGCGAGGGCTCGACCGCCTTGGAATGGCTCAAGGAATGGAGCTTTAAGGGTGAATACGTTCAAGACGAAAAGACGGACACTTTTGCAAAAGGCCACATCGGCGACATCACGGTTTTGCAATTTTCGCGATCTTATAGCACCTTTAAAAACATCGAGAATGTCGTCGCCCAGCTTTCCAAAGCGCTGGGGTAACTGCGGGAGGAACGCGGATGGCGTTTGAAAAGGAACAGCAAAAAGTTGAAAAGCGGCATTCCGATTGGGTGGATAAGCATTGGGCTTGCGACGCGCCGGACAAGTTCCAATGGACGCAAGAAAAGCAGGAACTACTCTTTGCGGTCAACGACGGAATCATTCAAAAGGAAAATGAGCTTTACAAGTTGCTTGCAAGCGTAAAGAACGACCTTGACGCTTTGATTGCTTCCGGCCATTCCTATTACGAAAACTATTCCGTGGACGCATATTTAGACTACGAGCCGCCGGAAGATTCCGACTATGAAACTCCCACTGGAGACAGCGACACCATGCGGGACGTTTGCTTTTGCACTGACTTTGACTTGTGCAACGAGCTTTACGCCAGCGCTGGGGAGCCGCTTGGTTCGCT
Source organism: uncultured Treponema sp. (assembly GCA_946411505.1). Taxonomy (GTDB): domain Bacteria; phylum Spirochaetota; class Spirochaetia; order Treponematales; family Treponemataceae; genus Treponema_D. The sequence continues at coordinate 55,897 of CAMKEG010000002.1, forward strand.
GGAAGAGGAATTGCGCCGCGACACAAACTATAACTGGACTTGGCCGTTCCGCGAGCTTCCCGACCAAGACCATTACATCACGCGCTACCTTTACACTTTGCTTGAATGCGGCACCTACACGCTTGACGACATTCTTTATCTGAATCCCGAATGGTTTACACCCCGCTTTGAGATAAGGAATTAAGGTGGGTGAACGCGGGGTAAAAAATCAACCCCAATGCTCGTGGCAGACTTTGATTTGCCAAAAGAAATCTTCCGGCTTCATCTTTACCGCGTCTTCCAGCGAGTAGGTGTTGTTGTGGTTGAAGATGTCGTGCATAAAATAGTGGATGTAAATTCCGTCCAACGCTCTTGTGTTGAACGGGTATTCGTTCCAGGATTTGTCGTCGATTAGCATTTGTTCTTCGAACGGCTTGATTTCGCTTGTTCCGTTTTCGCCTCGAACAATAAAGGAAGGGCCCCAAAAAATTGTGTGTTCCTCAAGGTCGTTCCACAAATCTTCCTCTTCTTCGCTAAGGCCGTCGGGCGCGACATACCACATTTCAAGTTCAAGCGTGTAATCCTTGTAGTTGTTGTCTCCGGCGGCGAAGCGTTTTTTGTATTCGCCGTCAAGCCGGACAATTTCGTCGTAGGCCGCGCGGTAGAGGTCATAAAGCGCGTTGTTTAGGCCGATGATTTTTTGCGTGTTTTCGGGCGTCCACTTAAAATTTTTGTTCAGTTTTTCGCGACGTTTTTCCAATTTTGCCTCAATCGCTTTTCGCTCTTTTTCCGACAGTCTCATATTTTCCTCCTGCGTTATGTCGCTATTATAGCATTGCGGTCTATCATTTTGTGATAGAGTGAAAATTATTTTTTTTGCAAATTTTACATTCTAATCTATCACGATATGATAGAGCAAGTGTGGTATTGTATATGTATGAATGTTGTTGAGAGCACAGACGAAGAAAAGAAAGCCGTCGCGGAGGTTATGAAAATGCTTTACAAGGAAAGCGCGATACGAAAGGAATTGCTTGACGCGCTTGTTTTGTTTTCGGAACAGGAGCGAAAAAAGCATCAGGACTGGCGCAAGGGGCAGGCGCTTTGCTCTTGCGCTTCTATCGCTTTTCCGCATATTGTCAATTCCAAAATATTAAAGAGCGACGCGGATTGCTACTATGACGATTCCAAAATTCAGGAATTTTTGTATGCGGTTGACGACTATCTTACGGAACAAAAGCCCCGTGTCGGAATCTTTTGGTTTTATTATGGATTGCCGATATTTGTTCACGCGGTTCCTTTGTCAGAAGGCGCGCGGTACGACAAGGCGATTACAGGAACAAAAGACCACGCGGAATATTGGGAAGAGCTTGGCAAGGGTTCGACGCAGTTGAAAGTCCTTCCGCCAAAATTGCGCGAGGAATACTTTTCAATTCCTCGCGGCCGCGTCGTTTATCACGAGGACACAGGTTTGTACACGATTTACCACGGAAACAATCTTGGCGAGCATGACTTGCAAAAAGTGGCCGCCGTCTTTTGCCTCCCCTCCCTCAACCATGTCCGCTTTGAACAAGACATTCACTATTGCGATTTGAGCGACGAAGAATGGGAGCGGATGTTTAAGTAAGTTTTCCACCAATTGACACTTTTCCAAAATCTTTATAATATAAATCATCTTTTCATTTAGGAGACACGCTGCCGATGATACTGTAATTCTGATTTCCGTTAAAAAAACGCTTGGCGCGAAGGGCGCGGGGCAATCTTTGGAAGTCAGTTGCAGTTATTTTTTTGTCGGCCGGGCGTCCGCTTTCTGTGGCTGGCTTCTGTTTTTTGGAGGCCAAAATGTCAATTCAAATCACAAAAATTAATTTCTCTTATCCTGAGTCAAACGCAAATTTGTTCGAGGACTTTTCGCTTCAAATTGCGGAAGGCTGGACTTGCGTGGCCGGAAGCAACGGCTGCGGAAAATCCACGCTCTTAAAATTAATCGCGGGGCTCCTTGTTCCAGACGGCGGAAAAATTGTTGGCGGAAACGCAAGCGCAAAATCAGGCGCGGTTGGCCCAGCGGCGGGCGAAATGATTTACTGCGCGCAAGAAACGGCCGAGCCGCCCGAAAACCTTTACGCGGCCTTTTGGTCTGACGACAACGAGGCGCGCAAATTTTTTTCGCGCCTCTGCGTGACCGAGGAAATGCTTGAGCGCTACGAAACTTTGTCGGGCGGCGAAAAAAAGCGCATTCAAATCGCTTGCGCTTTAGCCGAGCGGCCCGCCGTTCTTTTGCTGGACGAGCCGACCAACCACCTTGACGCAAAGACCGCGCGAATGATTTGCGAGGCGCTTGGCGATTTTGGCGGAACGGGAATCATCGTGAGCCACGACCGCGCCTTTGCCGACAATCTTTGCGCGCGGACGGTTTACCTTTACAACGAAGCCGCCGCCTTTGCGGGAGGCCGGGATTGCGTTGTCTATGACTCTTATCCGTGCGGCCTTACAAAGGCGTTGGAGTTGCGGCAAAGCGGCGCCGACCAGTCTCGCGGCCAATGGGAGCGTCTTAACGCAAAGGCCGCGGCCGAGCGCGGAAGGAGCGCCGCGCTTGAAGCTCAAAACCAAAAGGCCAAGGCGCGCCTTTCCAAAAAGACAATCGACTCGCGCGACCACGACGCGCAAAGGAAAATCGACACGGCGCGAATTCTTGGAAAGGACCGTTCCACCGGAGACGCAAAGGCCAGGCTTGAAACGCAAATCCGCCAAACCGAAAGCGAGCGCGACAGCGTAAAAAAAGCCCTGCGCCGCAAGGAAGGATTCGCGCTAAGCCAAAGCGACTATTCAAAGCCGCTCGTCGTAGACGAAGCCGTTTTAGAAGCCGGTTCCTACAAGTTGAAAATTAAGCGCATGGAAATAAAGCGCGGAACGAAAATCGCGCTGACAGGAGAGAACGGCGCCGGAAAATCGCTTTTTGTCCGCCACGTGATTTCGCTCTTGGAAAAGGCGGGTCGGGCCAACGAGGTTCTTTATCTTCCGCAGGAAATTTCCGACGCGCAAAGGGACGCGATTTTTAACGAGCTGAACGGCTTGGAAGAAAGCGAGCGCGGCGAGGTTCTTTCGACGCTTTACAGGCTTGGAAGCGAGCCGGAGCGTTTGGAGGGATTGAAGCGCGGCGACAATTTGAGCCCCGGCGAGCTGCGCAAATTGATGATAGCGCTTGCGGTCCAAAAGCCGCTTTCGCTTTTGGTTTTGGACGAGCCGACAAACCACATGGACATCACAAGCGTTGTCGCTTTGGAAAACGCGCTCGCCGCTTTGGATTGCGCTATGATTGTGGTGAGCCACGACAAGGCCTTTTTGCAAAAAGTTTGCAACGCAAGTTTTGTGGCCGAGCGCGACAAAGACCAGGGAAAGATTTCTGTGGTTCAATAGGAGTTTATAAAATGCAAATTAAAGAAATAACAACTGGCAAAAAAGATTTTCTCGACTTGCTTCTTCTTGCCGACGAACAGGAGGACATGGTTGACCGCTACCTTGAGCGCGGACGAATGTTCGTTCTTGACGACGGCGGAATAAAGGCCGAGTGCGTTGTCACCGACGAAGGCGGGGGCGTTCTTGAAATAAAGAACATCGCCACCGTTCCCAAAAGCCAGGGAAAGGGCTACGGCAAAAGGCTGATTGAATTTTTGGAAGAAAAATTTCATAATGGCTATGACGCCCTGCAAGTCGGAACAGGAGACAGCCCGCTCACGATTCCCTTTTACGAAAAATGCGGATTCAAGCGGCATCACGTTGTCAAAAATTTTTTTACCGACAACTACGACCATCCGATTGTGGAGGCGGGCGTCCGTCTTGTGGACATGATTTATTTGCAAAAGGAATTGTAGAATGAACGCGACAAAAAACGAAGGCTTTTCAAAATGGGTGGCCTGCTGGGGAACGGCGACTTCGATTACAAAACGAACGGAGACGACATACGCAAAAGACTTGACCTTGCGCTACCCGATAAAGATTTGCTTTAACGGCTCAAAATTGCGCTTCACATTTTCCAACCTGACCGGAACGGAAGACGTGAAAGTGACAAAGGCCTTTTGCGCAAAAAAAGGCGCGGGCCAATACAAGCCAGTCGCGATAACAAAAAGCGGCGCCGCGTCGTTCTCGATTCCGGCAGGAACTGATATCGTTAGCGACCAAATTGACTTTGCGGTGACAGCCGGCGACACCTTGGACGTAAGCATGTACTTTGAGGGCTTTACGCAAATGAACGCGGGAACGGTAATCCTAAGCCCGCTTGAAAAAGGCGCCTTCGCATACGGAGACTTTTGCGCGGCGGAAAATTTTCCATACGACATTAGCGCGGCGGCAAACGCCTTTTATTTTTTGAACACAATCGACGTTTTTACCGAAGAAAAAAATCGCGCGCTCATCTGCTACGGAGACTCAATCACTTGCTGCAGCTGGGTGGACTACCTTCGCGAGCGCGCCTTTAAGGGCGGCAAGGGAAACGTTTCTGTAATCCGCCGCGCGGTTTGCGGAACTAGAATCTTGCGCCAATACGATTGCATAACTTACCAGGCTTACGGCCTAAAGGGCGCGGCGCGCTTTCCGATTGAGTCAAAGGCGGCGGGAGCGGACGCGATAATCATTCACCACGGAATCAACGACATAATCCATCCGGTTGGCGTGGAGGTGAACAAGTTTAGGCCCTGGAGCGACTTGCCGAGCGTCGCGGACTTGATAGAAGGCGTCAAAAAAATTTACGTGGAGCCTGCAAGAAAGGCCGGCCTAAAAGTTTACGGCGCGACGCTTTTGCCGATTTACGGCTGGCGCACTTACAACGAAAAGCGCGAGGCCATGCGCGTCGAGTTCAACGAATGGATAAGGGCCTCAAAGGACTTTGACGGCTTTGTTGACTTTGACGCGTCCGTCCGCGACGCGCAAAAGCCCAAAGCCTTTATGAGCGACTGCGATTCCGGCGACCACTTGCATCCAAGCGAGCGTGCCTGCCAGCTAATGGCGCAAGCCGTGCCGGAGGAATGGATTTAGGAGGAAAAAATGCCGATAATCGCCGCCTTTATGGTTCCGCATCCGCCGATGATTGTTCCCGATGTCGGACGCGGAAGCGAAAAGCAAGTGCAAAAGACAATCGCGGCCTACGAAAAAGTCGCGGAAGAAATCGCCGCGCTAAAGCCTGAGACGATTGTAATTTCAAGTCCGCACAGCGTGATGTACGCAGATTATTTTCACGTCTCCCCCGGCCAAAAAGCGGTCGGCTCATTTTCCGACTTTGGAGCGGCTCAGGTAAAATTTGAAGTTGACTACGACAAAGACTTTGTGGAACTGTTGGAACGTAAGGCGCAATCTTCGCGCTTTCCGGCGGGAACTCTTGGCGAAAAAAATCCGTCGCTTGACCACGGGACGATGGTTCCGCTTTGGTTCATCCTAAAAAAATACAAGGACTTTAAGCTTGTCCGAACAGGACTTTCTGGCCTGGACCTTTTAAAGCATTATGAATATGGAACGATGATAAAAGATGCGGCCGAGGAATTGGGAAGGCGCGTTGTCTATGTGGCGAGCGGCGACTTGTCGCACAAGCTGCAGGACTACGGGCCTTACGGTTTCGCAAAAGAAGGGCCGCTTTACGACGCTCGGATTATGGACGTTTGCGCGGCGGCGCGCTTTGGAGAGCTTTTTGATTTTGACGAAAGCTTTTGCGAAAAGGCCGCCGAGTGCGGGCACAAGTCTTTTGTCATCATGGCTGGAGCGTTGGACGGAACGGCTGTTGAGGCCAAGCAATATTCGCACGAGGACGTGACCGGCGTAGGATACGGAATATGCTCTTTTGTTCCAAAGGGCCGCGACGAGTCAAGGCGCTTTCTTAAAGAGCGGCTTAAGTTTGTGGAAGACGAGATTGCGAGCAAAAAAGAAAAGTCCGACGCTTATGTCAGGCTTGCCCGCGCGTCCGCCGAGCATTTTGTAAAAAACGGAAGCGTCATGCCTTTGCCTGATTGGCTTCCGGCGGAACTCTTGAACGCCCAGGCCGGCGCTTTTGTTTCCATTCACAAGTTTGGAGCCTTGCGCGGCTGCATCGGAACGACAGGGCCCACGCAAAAAAATTTGGCGCTTGAAATAATCCACAACGCCGTAAGCGCGGTTAGCAAAGACCCCCGCTTTGAGCCGGTGGAAGAGGACGAGCTAAAATACCTTGACATCAGCGTGGACGTTTTGGGCGAGCCGGAAAAAATAAAATCCGAATCGGAACTTGACGTAAAAAAATACGGCGTGATTGTTCAAAGCGGATACAAGCGCGGGCTTCTTCTTCCAGACCTAGACGGCGTTGACACGGTGGAGCAACAAGTGTCAATCGCAAGGCGAAAGGGCGGCATCGCTCCCGGCGAAAAAGTCGAATTGTTCCGCTTTGAAGTTGTCCGCCATCACTAAGCGCTTTTGGAGGAGACCATGCCGCAATGCGACGCGTGTTTTAGGCGCTGTAAGATTGAGGAAGGCGCTATTGGCTTTTGCGGAGCCAGGGCTTGCCGAGGCGGAAAGATTGTCGCCGACAATTACGGAAAGCTTACCGCGCTCGCGCTTGACCCGATAGAAAAAAAGCCGCTCAAAATGTTCATGCCGGGAAAGATGGTTTTGTCAGTCGGCTCGTATGGCTGCAACTTGCGCTGCCCTTTTTGCCAAAACAGCGGCATCTCTTGGTCGCAGGAAGCGTTTGGTTATAGGAAGGCGGCGCAAACATACGCTCCCGAGGAAATTGTAAAAAGCGCTCTTGGCTTGCGCGGCCGCGGCAACATAGGGCTTGCCTTTACTTACAACGAGCCGCTGGTTGGCTGGGAGTTTGTCCGCGACGCCGCAAAGCTTTGCAAGGAAGCCGGCATGAAAAGCGTTTTGGTCACAAACGGAACAGGAAGCCTAAAAGTTTTGCAAGAAATAAAGCCTTACATCGACGCGATGAACATTGACCTAAAATCCTTTTCCGAAAATTTTTACAAGGACTTTATCGGCGGCGACTTGCGAATGACAAAAGACTTTATCCGCGGCGCTCTTGATTCATGCTATGTGGAGCTGACGACTCTAATAATCCCCGGAAAGAACGACAGCGATGAAGAAATGCGCTCCCTTTGCGCCTGGGTCGCCGGCTTGGAAAAAGAGTTTGGCAAAAAGATTCCGCTCCACATCACAAGATTTTTTCCGCGCTTTAACTTTGCGGACTGCGACCCCACGCCCGTAAGCAAGATAAGGCGCCTGGTTGAGGTTGCCAAGGAGCGGTTGGAGTTTGTTTTTGCGGGGAATGTGTGAGGGCCAATAAAAAACCCCAAAACGGAGCTGGCTTTGCAGGCGTTTGGGGAGTTGTAGTTTTTTCTAGGCGTCTTGGTCGTAAACGTTATTGACCGCAGCCGTAAATCAATAGGAATCGATTTAGACTTGAAGTTTTAAGTCTTTCCAGGACTGATATCAGTACATTAAATTGTCAAAACCACGTCAAGAAGCTGTACTCACTTCCTTGTGTAGCTCACATCAGACAGCTCTTTTTTAAGCTGGGCGCTAGGAGTAAAAAGAACACGCAAGTTCGTGATATCGTTTGAACTTACGTCCTCCTCCTTTTCATGCCCATTCGAACTGAACGAAAGCTTAAAAATACCTAGTTTGTTCAGTCTGATGCGGTTTGAATTCTTCAGATAGAATGGCATCTTATCCAAGAAACTCTCGATAACTGCCACAATATCAGCCGGCGTCAGCGTGCAAGTCTTAGAAATATCTTTTGCCAAGTCATTGACATACGCCGCTTTACGGCGTTTGCGTATAGGTAATTATTGACGTTTGCGCTTACGCGCATTCGCATCGATTTCTTGTTTGACTTAAAATGGACTGCGAGTTTTGGAAGTGTAGCGGACAAAACTCGGGAAGCAAGCGATAGCTTGCGACCACCTCCGCTAGCGATAAAATTGAGACTTCAACGAAGTCCCATATCTGCGGCCGCAGGATACACTTAAAAGATAATAAAAGCCATAGGAATCGGCAAGTAAAAAAATGAAAAAATTTTTGCTATTGCAAAATTCTCAGTAAATTTTAGAAAAATTCTCAAAGGATTTTAAAAAATATTTACTGAGTTTCTGGGCAAAAGTCAGTGGGAATTTGGAAAAATGTAAAAAAACATAATTTTTTTTTACGGTGTCGTTATTTATCACCGTTCTGTGGTATAATACTACTATATTTTTTTTTAGAAGTATGGTATAATACAAATTAGCAAGGTGTGTGGGTAAAATGGATTTAGGTCAAGTTTTTACTAATAAATTCGTTGCCGAATATATGACATCTCTATTTTCGCTTAAAAAGACAGCCAGCATGTTAGACCCTTGCTTTGGAGATGGCGTCTTTTTATCATCTTTACAAAAATTTGGTTATTCTAATATAACTGGTTGTGAAGTAGACGCATCGTTGTTCAAAAAAACAAAACAAATTTTTGAAAATGTAAAACTTATTAATTCAGATTTTCTTTCTTCATTTAATACATCCAAATATGACGGTATAATTATGAATCCGCCGTATATTCGGCAAGAAAAAATAGATGATTTATCTTCTTTGGGAGTGACAAAAGCTATTTTACATAAAAACCCACTGTTTTCAGAGTTGCCGGCAAAAGCAAACTTGTATATGTATTTTATTGTTAAGGCTATTTCTCTTTTAAAAGAAAAAGGTGAGCTAGTAGTTATTTTTCCAGGAAGCTGGCTCAATGCTCGAAGTGGAAAGCAATTTGCAAAGGCCATTTATTCTAATTGTTCCCTTGTTGAGCAAATTTTTATGTCTGGAGATGTATTCGAAAAAAATGTTCTGACGGATGTTATTATATTAAAATTAAAAAAACATCAGGCAACTAACAAACCTATTATAAAATATGTAAAATTTGAAAATAATTCCTTTTTTGAATATACCCCGGAACTTGCTGATTTGGGGTTGAATTTTACAAAGACTTTTGATTTTTATGGAATTATCCGGCGTGGCATGACAACTGGATATAATTCAATGTATATAAATCCTCCATTGGAGAATGACATATCACGTAAATACTTAAAAAAAATATTATCTTCTCCAAAAGAAATAAGCGGCTATTCTACAAAGAATTCAAAACCTGATAATGTTTTGATATTGAACTCAAGAGATCCTCTTACAGAAGAACTGAAGAAATATATTCAGAAGTATGAAGAAGAAATTCAAGCTCAATGCGCTCCAAAGACACTATATGATAAAATGCAAGCAGATAAAAATTGGTTTGCAATAAATGCAGTAAACAGTTCTGGAATACTTTTTAGTTACTTTATTAGAAATGACATGAAATTTATTTACAACGAAAGTGAATACCTCGCTCGTGATAATTTCTATATAATACGACAAAAGGACAGTTCCGATTCAATCTTGCTTTTTGCCTTGCTTAATAATTATTACACATTTTATCAACTTGAAAAAATTGGTAAAAAATACGGAGCGGGGTTATTAAAGTTACAACGTTATGATTTGGAGAACCTTCATTTTCCAGATATTTCAGAGTTTTCTGATGATGATGTTAAAACTTTGAGAAAACTTTCTTTGAATTTAATATCAAAAAATGATTCAAGAATTATCTTGGATATTACAAAAATAATTTCTCAATATTCTGCAGTGAAATATGATGTTCTTCTAAAAGAATATCATTCAGTAAAGGCTCATAGATTGGGAAATGCTTATGCCAGTTAATGTTGTAAGTTTATTTTCTGGCGGCGGTGGCCTAGACTTAGGCTTTAAAAACGCTGGGTACAATATTCTATGGGCTATTGATAACAATCAAGACGCTGTAAACACATACAAAGTTAATATTGGCGAACATATTATTTGCGCAGATATAAACAAAATTGATGAAGAACAGATTCCTCATGCAGATGTTGTTATTGGAGGGCCGCCATGCCAGTCTTTTTCATTGGCAGGGAATCGACATGTCGAGGATGCAAGAGGACAACTTGTTTGGCGGTATATAAAGATTATCTCAACAATCAAGCCAAAAGCTTTTGTTTTTGAAAATGTAACAGGTCTTATTTCTGCAAAAAATAGTAAGGGCGAAAAGATTCTTTCTTTATTGCAATCGGCTTTTAAAAACATCGGTTATAACATTTCAACAAAGGTTGTGAATGCCGCTGATTATGGAGTTCCACAACGCAGGAGAAGGGTTATCATTGTTGGATTGAACAATAGTCAAGAATTTTCTTTTCCAACTCCAACCCATAATGAAAATGGTACTGATGGCTTAAAAAAATACTTGAGCGTAAAAGAAGCTTTGGGAGATTTACCTACCGCCATACAAGATGAAAATGCCCTTTCCAATTATAAAATTTCACCTTATTCCGATTATCAAAAGCGAATGAGAAAAGGGTGTAAAGCTGTGTCAGAGCAATTTATGCCAAAACTGAGTGAGCTTGACAAATATATTATTTCTCATGTAAAACCGGGGGGAAACTATATGGATATCCCCCCTGATGTAAATTCAGTGAGAATCAGACGATTACAAAAAGAAGGCGGTCATACAACGTGTTATGGTAGGCTTTCTCCCAATAAACCATCTTACACTATAAATACGTATTTCAACAGACCAAATGTTGGTTGCAATATTCATTACTCAGAAAATAGGCTTATTACTGTCAGGGAGGCATTGCGTTTGCAATCTTTTCCTGACTCATATAGAATTGTATCTTCAAGCAAACAAGGTCGTAATTTAATAGTTGGAAATGCAGTTCCTCCCCTTTTGGCAGAAGTAATTGCCAATGAATTAAAGAAATATCTTAAATAGGAGTGAGTTATGTGGATTTCATATTCAGATTCAGAAGTAAAAGTCTTTCATCCCCTTTGTGAGATTGCATTACAAAAGGCTCTAAAAGAACTACGGAAAGATAAAGAATACGAAGTTATTCATCATCAGTATACAGGCTCGCTTGAAATGGATTTTGTAATCCGACATGTAACTACAGGGAAATATATTTGCGTTATTGAGGTAAAAAGAACTCCGTCAGATGTGCATAGCACTCGTTATCAATTTCAAGCAATGTCTTATGTTCAACAGAACGCAGGACAGACTGAAAAACCTTTTTATATTCTTACTAACTTGGAATGCGCATATTCTTTTAGATACGATGTGAGTAAGTCTAAGACATTTCAGCAAGTTCTTAAACCTGGATTTGAAACAATCGGAAGTTTTGAAACTGATTCAAAAGAACAATTCGCAGAAAAACTTTCTGCATATTTTAAATCAAAGATAGAAGCGTTCTTGGCAGATGATTTTGATTATCTAGTCACGCTCGACCAGTTTGTATCATTTATGGAGAGCATCAAAAACGAAAAGAAAAAATGGAAGTCATCTCTTGCTGTTTTGCTTTATGAATATATTCGAGGGTCATTTACTTTTATAAATCGTAGAGGATTAAATGATATTCGGTTGTTTAGGAACGATGTTTCAAAAATATGTAATGAGGGTGCTAGAGTTAATTTCAAAGATATATTCTCTTATTCGGAGAAGGATTTTGACAATGATGTTTCTATCGATTCGGGTTTGCTTCTAAACTTATTTGATTTTGGCGAACAAAATGTTACGGGCGATTCTATAGCAAACATTCTTCATCAGATTGTTTCCAGCGGACACGAACATGACGGCCAAGTTCCTACAGATATGGAACTTGGCCGCATAGTATCGCAACTTGCTTTTTTTGTAAATGGGAAACTTGACGATGATGAGTTTATATGTGATCCCGCGGCAGGCAGTGGAAGTTTGCTTAGTGCTGCGATAGATGATTTTGATATTCAACCAAGGCAGATTCTTGCAAATGATTGTAATGAGCGGCTTGTAGAATTGCTTTCATTAAGACTTGGATTAAAATTTGCAAACATCGTATCAAAAGATAATTCTCCAACAATCGAAACAAAAAATATTGCAGATCTGGATAAAAAATTCTTTGATAATGTGAAAATAATCGTAATGAATCCACCTTTTATGGCAGGCATCAATTGTGTCGAGCGAAAAAATGAACTTTATAGAGCAATAACACAACTTACCAATGAACAGGCAGAAAGCAATGTTGGGCAGATGTCTCTAGAAGTTCCATTTCTTGAACTGGTCACCCATCTTGTAAACACTGGAACAACAATTGCGTGTGTTTTCCCAAAAACACATCTAATAGCTCGAGGAGAGGAAGCAAAGGCAATACGAAAGTTTTTGCTTGAAAAATTTGGGTTGTGTTTGGTTTTCTCATATCCCGGAACAGAAATATTTGATGAAGTGACAAAGGATACTTGTGTTATTGTTGGGCGCGCAATGAATCCAACGGATAAAATTACAATTCTATCAAGTTATGACAACATTCCTGATTTGGATGTTTCACGATTTTCCAATGTATTGAAAAATGAGCTGTCTTCTGAATTTTCTCCTATGATGCCCGGACTTGTTGGTAAGTGCGGAACAAGAAATGAGCTTTTTGATTCAATTGAAGATGGGTGGAGAATACTTAACCGCGAAATGGCAGAAGCTATTGCTTTCGTGAACAATACATTTAGAAATTCAGCTAAATTTGCCATATATGGAGCTTTTCATTTTAATTCCAAAAGAGGAGTGGTTGCAAATGCAGGAGGAACAGATTTATTATTTTTTAATTCTCGAAAAGAGTTATTCGAGAACTTTAAAGACAAAGATATTGTTTTAAAGGCAGGGATGAGGAACGCAAAAAAATTAAATACATTTATCATAAATGGCGGAGATGCAAAATTTCTAGATAGTTTGAACACCGATCCCAAACTTCTGAATGAAATTATTGAGTTTTATATAAAATTGCCTCAAAAAGTTAGTAAACAACAAAAAAAAGCTAAAACAAAAGAGGAATTGATTAAGATAGCATACAAAGAAAGCAAAAAAGTATTTAGCAAAAATTCTGTATTAATTCCACGCTTAATCCGTTCAACAGGGAGGGTGTATTTATCAGAAGAACCAGTTTTTGTTTCGACAAATTTTGTAGTTTGCACATTTAGGGATTTAAAAACTGCTTTATTATTTGGTTCTTGGGTTTCAACAATATTTTACCAACTTATTTGTGAAGTTTCCTCTAAAGATAATGAAGGCTTGCGAAAAATGGAAGTTGTTGATATTGAAAAAACTTACATACCAGTTTTTTCAAAATTATCTGAAGAATTTTGTAATAAAATTGAAAAAATGAAAAATAGTATTACTTTCCTTGATTTACGGAATATTAAAATAAGACAAATTGATAAAATATGGGCCGAAGTTTTGTTTGGGAAAGATGCTGATTCTGTATTAGAAGAAGCGGCAAGATTACTCTGTTTTGTTGTTGCAAGGAGAAATCCATAAATATTTAACTTTAATCACTAATGTGGAGAAAAAACATGGAAATTGATAATACTTTTCAAGAAATAAAACTAAGAATAAAAAAATACCTCGAATTAGAGAATGTTAGTGTGCTTGCGGGGGCTGGAACCAGTTTTCATTTAGGCACTCCAATTATTCGAGAGATACCTGATGAATTAAAGCCTCAGCTTTCAAGTGAGATTGAATATTATTTTCCTTCTACCTCTAAACCTTCGTATGAGGATTTATTTAATTGTTTACAGGCAGATAAATTTATAAAGGAAAAAAAAGGCGAAGATATATCTGAATTTGATGAAAAAATTAATCTCATGCAAAAATGGCTTTTTGAAAATTGCAATACAGAAAAAACTATTTTTCCAAAACAATATAAAGATGATAAAAATCTACACCAAAACAGATATTTCTACCATGAAATGTTTATAAAAAAATTATTGCAAAGACCAAATAATCTACGTCGTGCAAATCTTTTTACAACTAATTATGATATGGCTTTTGATTATGCATTGGATAATTTAGGGGTTCAGTATATAAATGGCTTTAGTGGTGTGCATAATCGTTATTTTAGACCAGAGGTATATGATTATGATATTTACTATCCAGGTCAAAGTGTTTCAGGAAAAGTTCATAGAGCAGAAAAAGTCATAAGATATTATAAAATACACGGTTCATTGTCATGGGTGTCTGTGCCCGCCAATTCAAATAATACTTATGGTATAAAAGAAATTGCTTTGCGTGATAGTTTCGAACCAAGCATAAAAGAACAGCTTATGATTTATCCATGTGTAAGCAAAAAAACTTTTACACTTGATTTACCCTATTCTGAACTTTTTAGACAATTATCACAGGTTATCAATCAACCACAATCAGTATTGTTCTGTTTAGGATATTCTTTTTATGATGAACATGTTAATGATATTATATATCAAGCCCTTTCAATTCCTTCTTTCACCTTAGTTATTGCAAATTATAAAAGTAATACTGAAATCGAAAAACTGAAATCATTAAATGATAAAAGAATCATTATTCTTGACTGTGAAGATGAAAAACAAAGTACATTTACAGGATTTGTACAAAATATAATGCCTGATTTATATGAGGAAGAAGAGCAAGAAATTATATTAAATACAATGAAAAAACTATATTCTGGAGACGGAGAAGGCGGTGTTGAAGATGTCACAGAATAGAATAATAGGAAGAGTGTTATCTGTTGATAATTTTCGTGTCTTTATAAAAATTGAAGAAGATTTGAAAGGCTCGTATAAAAGCGGAATAAATGATATTTATGAAGTTGCTAGAATCAATTCTTATTTAATAATACCTGTCGGTTCAGACAGAATTGTTGCGTTAATAACTCGTGTAACAATGAAAGAAGAAATGGAACTAGATACTAATATGACTTCTATTTCATTACCAACTTCGTCTCGTTATATTTCAGCAACAATGCTTGGTACAATAACTCAAAAAAATGGTAAAGAGCATTTTATTCAAGGAGTTTATAGTTTTCCTGCTCTGGATAATCCTGTTTGGTATGTAACTGAAAAAGATTTAAACCATATTTTTGACAATAAACAAAATGACGATATTGTATTTGAAACTGATTTCTATCTGCCTATTGGTACATCTCCGGCCTTTCAGAATTATAAAGTAAAGATATGCCCTGATCAATTGTTTGTAAAACATGCTGCCATTCTTGGAAATACAGGTTCAGGAAAATCTTGCACTCTTACTTCTATTTTACGAAATTTATTCAGATACGATTATAAGAATGAAAAACTCAAAAATGCTCATTTTGTAATTTTTGATACAAATGGAGAATATAAATCTGCATTCTTACCTGATAAATTTACAAATGAAAAAGAGAAACAGGAATTAACTCAAATTAACGCCTATTATTATGGTGGAGAAGATAATGTAAAAGTTCCTTACTGGTTAATGAATTGGCAAGATTTTAGGGCATTGTTAAAACCAAGTGATGGAACACAAGCTCCAATATTGAATCGGGCAATTGGTTTAGCAAAGAATGAACAAGAATCTTTACAACAAACTGTTTTGCCAAATAATCTAAAAAGTGATTTGGAAAATATACTGAATTCTAATGCTGAAGATTTAAAAAAAAGAACATGGGATGCTGGTGGTACATGGAAATGGAAAGCAAATAATGAAATTCAAAAAATTGGAGAAGCATTAAAGAAAATAAATGATACATTAGGAAATAAAGTAATTGAATTATCAAATCAAGCTAATTTTAATAATGCTGATTTACAGCAACCTATTCGCGAAGAAATAAGAAAAATCTATGACGAATTGAATTCAGACAATCTTGATAAGCAGATAACTAATGAACAAAATATAGATTTGCCATTCTGGTTTAGCTATCAAGAGCTGTGCACAAAATTTATTGATTCTGCAATTTCACAAGAAAGCAGTAATAATGGAAAAATAACAGAGTTTGTTTCTACTCTTCGATTACGAATGAATAGCTTTCTAAATGATAAAAGAATGGCTGTTCCATTAATGTTAAAGGACTCCAATGAATTTAACAAAGAAATTCTTCCGAAATTTTTATCATTGCTTTTAGGTGAGTATGATAAGATTTTTTTTAACTCAGATAATAATAATTTTATAAAAGAATATAATGCAAGTACAAATACACAGGCAAAAAGCACACATCAAATTTCAATAATTGATGTTTCGCAGTTACCCTATGAAGTATTGGAAATAATTACGGGGTTGCTAGGAAGAATAATACTTGAATTTGTTTCTAATTTTTCACCCAATGAAAGAGGAAGTTATCCTGTTGTTATTGTGCTTGAAGAGGCTCAGAATTATATTGCGGAAGAAAAAGAATCTGTTGCAAAAACTGTTTTTGAACGAATAGCACGTGAAGGACGTAAGTATGGCATTTCTTTGATAGTTTCAAGTCAGAGACCTTCAGAACTTTCAAAAACGGTTCTTTCTCAATGTAATTCATTCATTATTCATAGATTGCAAAATCCTGATGATCAAAAATATGTAAGGGGATTAATATCAAGTGCGAATGCAGATTTGCTTGAACAATTGCCAATTATTCCGCAACAACATGCTATTGTTACAGGGGATTGTGTTAGAACTCCTGTTCAAGTAAGAATTGATGAAGTATTCCCAACACCGAATAGTAATAATCCTAAGTATATTCAGAATTGGCTTGAAGGAAAAACAATACCATACAGCGAAACTTGTGATAGATGGATAGGCAAAAAATAAAATAGTAAAAAAGAGGTTGATGTATGAATCCAATATTAAGTGTTTTTCTTGGTTCGGCAATAACTTCGGTGACAAGCATAATCACAATTATACTTACAAACCGCCATAATACAAGAATTGTTGAGAAGCAAATTAAATCAACAGAAAATCAAGTAAGATTACAATATAGTTATGAAAATGACAAAATAGTAAAAAATCTGAATTATCAAAATAAAGTCGAACTTATAGATAGTATTTTACTAATTCAAACTCAAAATAATTTAACGAAAAATTATATTATGGAAATATCAAATGCAAATCAATTTTCCGCAAATAAAAAATATGAAGATATAGTAAAAGTTGCGAATAAAGTAATAACAAAACTTTACCTATCATTTCCAGACTATGTTGAATATGGATATAAAATACGGGGGAAATGTAATGAGATTTGGGGAAATGAGCAAAATTATTTTGGATACCAATCTGATAATCCAAAAGCACAAGCCGATACCAAACAAAAACTTATAGAGCTATATAAAGAATTAAATGAATTGTGTATTACATGTTTAAATTTTCTGAAAGAATCAAAGGATTATAACTAACATGCCCACACAAAACAAAAGTGAAATCATAATTTTCAAAACCTCAGATAATACAGTTTCTGTTGATGTCCGTTTCGAGGGTGAAACTGTCTGGCTCACACAGGCTCAGCTGGTGGATTTGTATGGTTCGAGCAAGGCAAATGTAAGCGAACATATAAAGCATATTTTTGAAGAAGGCGAGCTTGAAGAAGATTCAGTTGTTCGGAATTTCCGAACAACTGCGGCTGATGGGAAATCATATCAAACAAAATATTACAACCTTGATATGATAATTTCCTTGGGCTACCGCATTAAGTCCAAGATTGCGACCCAATTCCGACAGTGGGCCACCATGCGGCTTAACGAGTACATCCGAAAAGGTTTTGCTTTGGACGATGAGCGGTTAAAGAAGGCGGGCGGCGGCGACTATTGGAAAGAACTTTTGGCGCGAATTCGCGACATTCGTTCTTCTGAAAAAGTGATGTATCGTCAGGTTTTGGACTTGTATGCCACTAGCGTTGATTACAATCCAAAATCATCAGAATCAATCGTGTTTTTCAAGATGGTCCAAAACAAGCTCCATTACGCGGTAAATCGCCAAACTGCCGCCGAAATCATCTACGACCGCGCTGACAGCGAAAAAGATTTTATGGGGCTTACTTCTTTCAAAGGCGCGGATGTAACTCTTGAAGATGTTCGCATAGCGAAGAACTATCTTTCGGAAAAAGAACTGAAAAAACTGAATGCCCTTGTTTCCGCTTTCTTTGACATTGCTGAATACCAAGCGGAAAATCACAACGAAATGCGCATGTGCGATTACGTGGAGCAGCTTGACCGCACAATTCAGTCTGTTGGCGAAGATGTTTTGGATGACGCTGGAAAAGTCAGCCAAAAAAAGGCGATGGAAAAAGCGGAAGGAGAATACAGAAAGTATCAAGTCAAGACACTTTCTTCTGTAGAAAAGGCATACATTGAAACGTTAAAAGAACTAAAACAGATAGAAAGCAAAGGCAAAAAAAAGTGATAGCTTACCTCCACCCCTCCCAAACCTTTTGCACCATGCCGACGGTGGCTTCGCTTTTGCCGTTGCGGCAGACGGGTTGGACTAGGAGCTTGGCTTGGTTTTCAAAGAGCTTTGATTCTTTGTCGCTGTCGTCAAGGTAGGCCACGCTGGAGTAGTCTTTGCTCTTTTGGTCGATTAGCGCTTCGATGGCGGCGGAACGGCTTCCTAAGTTTTTTGAAAGGGCCGCGACCACGCTTTCAAATTCGCCCTGGCTCATTTCTTTTTCCTTTAAATCGACAAATTGAAAGGGCAGGCGGCGTTCCTTAAAAAAGCGCTGGGCCGCCTTGCAGTCAAATGACTTGTTGGTTCCAAAAATCTGAATCATATTCGCTCCTACTGTTTTGTAGGCCCCGCGCCGCAAATGTCAAGTTATTCCCGCTGGCCTTTCTTGTAATCCCTGGGAGATTGGCCAAAATATTTTTTAAAAGTTTCGGCCATGTAGCTGGCGCCGGTAAAGCCTGTCATGTCGGCGATTTCGGGCATGGACATTCCGCTGGAAACAAGAAGGTCGGCCACTTTGCGGCAGCGGTATTGCGCCAGATATTCCATCGGGGATTTTTCGGTCAGTTTGTTGAAGATTTGGTTGCAAAGACTTTGGCTCACTCCGCCCGCCGCCGCGATGTTCGAAAGCGTTATGCGCTCTTTGTAGCGCTCGTCGATAAAAAGCATCATCGCCTTTAGCCTTGAGTTGTGGCCGGACTTTTCTTCCATGCCGCGCACGTGGAGGCGGTAGGCTTCGGTAAAGCGGCGCATGATGATGTCCCAGATTTCAAAAAAATATTTGGTGATCAAAAATTCGTTTCCATTCGCGCGCCGTTCCATGTCAAGGACAAGCTGGTGAATTATCGGCGCGTCAAAATCTTCCGCCTTAAAATGCGCAAAGGGAACTGTTTTATCGGCTACAATCGGGCGCACCGCCTTTTGTTCCACCGCGAAAGAGGAGCAAATTATTTTTGGATGCAAAATCGCGATGACGTAGCGCGAAACGCGGTTTGTCGTGGAAAGCGAATAGTGAATCGCGCCTGAATTGACAAAAATCGTGTCGCCCTTTTTTAGCTTGACGAGCGTTCCTTCAACCATGTAGGCCATCTCGCCGCCCTTTACTGAAACGATTTCCACGTCTTCGTGGTAATGGGGAACGCGTTCCCAGCCGCAGCCTTTTACAAGGTAGCCGTCAAAAATGTATGATGGAAAAGAAGGGTCGTCATACTTTACGATTTCAGAACCGTCCCTGCGCTTTATGATGATTCCCCTTCTTATTTTTGCCATTTTTCCTCCAAAGTCCAAAATATTATAACAATTTTATATTCAATGCGCAATATTGTTATTAAAATATGTAATTTTAATAATTTTCTTACATATAAATAATTAGTATGATATAATCAATTAAAGGCAGGAGGAAAACATGGAATTCATCAAAGCAAGCGACATTAAAGAACTGTCAAACACGGGAGTAGTCTCGCGCCAGCTTTTAAATCCGGAAAACTCAACGAGCGAGCGCGTGACGATTACGGAAGTTCACCTTGTCCCCGGAGCCAGCCAACCCCGCCACACCCATGACGCATCGGAACAAATATGGTATGCTTTAAAAGGAAGCGGAAAGCTGCTTCTGGCAGACGATAAAGAAAAGGAATTTAAGGCAGGAGACGTAGCGCGTTTTGCAGACAAAGACGTTCACGGACTTTTGAACGATGGCGACGGGGAGTTTATTTACGTTTCTGTTACCGCTCCTCCAATCAATTTTGGATACGCATACAAGGACAAAAGGTAGAAAAAGTATGACTAGAATTTATTTTGTACGACACTGCAAGCCAGACGGAAAAATCAAGGATGACAGAAACCGTTCGTTGACAGAAGAAGGCCTTGAAGACTCAATCAAGGTGGCGGAAATTCTCAAGGACAAAAAAATCGACGTTTTTATCTCAAGCCCCTACAGGCGGAGCTATGATTCAATAAAAAAAGCTGCAGAATCTTACGGCAAATCAATTCAGACTGACGAACGGCTTCGTGAACGCAAGGCAGGAAAAGACAGCAACAACCATGAAATGTTCAAAAAGCGCTGGGCTGATTTTTCATTTGCCGAAGAAGACGGAGAATCCATTGGAGCCGTTCAGGAAAGAAACATCGAGGCGCTCAATGAAATTCTTGAGAAATATGACGGCAAGAACATCGTCATTGGAACTCACGGGACGGCGCTTTCTTCCATAATAAACTACTATGACAAAACTTTTAACGGCGAAAGCTTTATGAAAATCATAGATTTTATGCCCTGGATTCTAAAGATGGAATTTGACGGAGAAAAATTCCTTTGCAAAGAAGATATTTTTCACATACAAAAAGAGTACAAAGAATAAGGAAAAAAATTATGACGTTTCCAGAATTCATGTTCCGCAATCAAAACAAGATTCCTTCGTCCCAGCAGAACACGCCGGATATTGAAGGCTATTACTACACCGCGAACGACGGAAGCCAGATGGCATTTTGGATATACAAGGCTGACCGTGTTTCAAAAGAGCATACCCATAACTATGATGAATGGATGCTTTGCGTTGAGGGTGAATATCTTGTCACGATTGATGGAGAAGAACACCTGCTCCATGCGGGCGACGAGCTTTTCATTCCCAAAGGCAGCTTGCAGGGTGGAAAGGTAAAGGCCGGAACCCGCTCAATCCACGCATTTGGCGGAAAAAGAATTTCGGAGGAAAAAAAATGAACATAACATTTGGACAGGATGAAAAATCCGATATACCGCAACTTATTCGCTTGCGGCTCGCCTACATGGAAGACGATTTTGGCTCAGTTTCGGAGCGCGAAAAATCTTGCATGGAAAAGCAGCTTCCCGATTATTTTGAGCGAAAACTCGGAAAAGAAATTTTTGCCTTTGTCGCTCGCGACGGCGAGAAAATTGTTTCGGTCGCCTTGCTTTTGACAATCGAAATGCCAGCAAATCCAAATGTCTTGAGCGGATTTTACGGCGAGGTTCTGAATGTTTTTACTCAAAACGAATACCGGGGCAAAGGCTTAGCTTCAACCTTGATGAAAAATTTAATCGCGTTTGCCAAAGAAAAAGGCCTTAGCCGAATTGACCTTAGCGCGACTGACGCAGGCTTTGGCATTTACGAAAAATTAGGCTTTAAAGAAAAGGAAAACCGCTACCGCGACATGCGGCTAAAATTTTAGGAGAGAATTATATGCTTACGCACATAGGAACGCAAACAATTGAGACAGAGCGATTGATTCTCCGCCGCTTTGAATACTCGGACATTGATTCAATGCTCAGGAATTGGATTTCCGATGAAAAGACGCAATATGATTACGGCGAGCCATACTACACGACTCCTGAGGCGGTGAGGAATTTATTTGACACGAAGTATATCGTTTCGTATTCAAAAAATGATTACTATCGGTGGGCGGTTATAGAAAAAGAGTCGGGCGAATGCATCGGGCAAATCGCTTATTTTACGATGGATACAAAGAACCTGCATGGCGAGATTGAGTATGTCGTCGGCCCTGCCTTCCAGGGAAAAGGATACGCCACCGAGATGACAAAAGCGGTCATCACCTTTGGATTTGAAAAACTCAACTTGCACAGAGTTGAAATCGACTGCCGCACAGAAAACACTGCGTCGCGAAAAGTCATCGAAAAATGCGGACTGACTTACGAAGGGACCTTCCGCGATTTTTTCTGGCGCAAAGACCACTATGAAGGAAGAATGGTATTCTCTATCTTGAAAGAGGAGTATGAGAAAAAGGGGAGGAAATGATGACAATCAAGAAAACCAGCGCAAATGACATTGAGACTTTGATGAAAATTCGCCTTGAAATGCTGCGGATTGTAAACGGCCTTGATGAAAACGCACTCTTTGACAAAACTTTACTTGAATGTAGCCGCGAATATTTTTTGAAGGGCGACCAGACGACAGTTTTTGCAATGGACGGGGATAAAATTGCGGGCTGCGCAAGCCTGAGCTACATCAATGTCATGCCCACCTTTGACCATCCCACGGGAAAGAGGGCTCATCTTATGAACGTCTACACAAGGGCTCAATTCCGCAGGCGTGGAGTTGGAAAAATGATGGTTGAGTTTTTGATTGAAGAAGCAAAATCCCGGGCTGTTACTGAAATCAGCCTTGATGCCACACAAATGGGCCATCCGCTTTACAAGAGCCTTGGCTTCAATGACAACGGCGAAGGAATGAATCTAATACTTTAAAAGGAGCCCTGATGAACCCTATTTTTTTATTTGACCTTGACCAGACCTTGCTGAACTTCCACGCATCGGAAGAAAAGGCATTGGAAATAATCTCAAAAAAATACGGTCTTGCTTACACCAAAGACACTTACAGTCATTTCAAAGATTACAACAAGTCCCTTTGGCTGGAACTGGAAAAAGGAATCATATCGCGAACAGATTTGTTCAAGCTCAGGTTTACTGATTTTATTGCGCAGTGTAAAGGTGAGTCCTTGGGACTTGATCCGCTTGCAATAAACAATGAGTTCATCGCGACAATGGCAGAAAACGGAGTCCTGATGGATGGTGCATTGGAATTCGTCAGCAAACTTAAAAGTACAATTTCAGGCTGCAGAATCTACATCATATCAAATGGGGCAACCGTCAATGCAAAAGGCAGAATAAATTCCACAGGCCTCAATGCATTTCTTGACGGAATTTTTGTAAGCGAAGAGATGGGAATTGCAAAACCGGCAAAAGAATTTTTTGACCGAGTATTAAGTTCAATCGGAGCAAAAAAAGAGGAATGCATTGTCATAGGAGACTCTCTCACATTCGACATGGCAGGAGCAAAGAATGCCTCCCTTGATTCAGTCTGGTTTATGCCTCAAGCTGGATGCAATTCAAGCATAGAAAATGAAATGGCACAATATGACATCGATTATTGTGCAAACTCTTTTGACGAACTGTACAAAATCCTAAAAAACTGGACAGAACAAATTAGCAAAAGGAGACAGAATTGAAAGACAAACTGATTTTAAAAGACTATTTTTCTTATGAAGACAAAGAAAGCATTCTGGCTCAGATGCAGGCTCATTCAAAAGAATGGGGCGCGATTCCCTTTTTGCTTTCACTTTTAAAAGAAGGCTCTTTTCACCAGAAGCTTGGGAAAGGCAGCTTATATCTTTTGCTTGACGAAGAGAAACTTACCGATGGCAAACCAAGTCTCGCTTCCTTTTTGACTTTTTGCGATAGAGATGAAATTGAAAGCAATCTCAAACCATGGATTGGATTTGTGTTCACAGCTCCAGCCTACCGTGGTCATCATCTTGCAGGACAAATTATCGAACACTGCATGAATAATGCCGCTGCTCTCTACCCGGAATCAGAATATGTTTATGTTTCATCAGATGAAAAAGGCCTTTACGAAAAATACGGTTTTGAATTCGTTGGAAAAATGAAAACTATTTGGGGAGAAGACTCTGGAATTTTCAGAAAAAAAATAGAAAAGGAAACAAACAAAATCACTTACAAGACACTTAGCCCCTTAGACTATGACGAGCTTTGGGCCCTCTGGAATCAGGTAGAGCAGACAAAGCGCGCCCTTAATCCTGTGGACGACAGCCGCGAAGGTATCACCCGCTACATGAAGCGCAATCCCGCCACATGCTTTGCGGCAACAAGCGGAGGAAAAATCGTCGGCGCGATCCTCACAGGCCACGACGGAAGAAGGGCTATCATCCATCATCTTTGCGTGCATCCTGATTTTCAGCGTCTGGGAATCGCCCGCGCTCTTGTCGCCAAAGCCGAGGAAGCCCTAAAAAAAGAAGGAATCACAAAGGCCTTTGGACTTGTGTTCAAGGACAACGACAAGGCAAATTCATTTTGGGAAAAGATGGGCTATTCGCTCAGAACCAATCTTAATTACCGCAACAAAAGTTTGGACGCGGACGTTCCGACTGGGGAATGAAAGCTGTTCCGTTATAAGAAGCTTTGTTTTTTTCAGGAAAGTCTATATTTTTGCAGATTATTTATTCAATGATTTTATCGCGTCGGTGACGGAAGAGTTAAGAATGGTTTTAATTTTTTTTAATTGCTCGTTTGTAAAATGAACGGACGATTTTGACTCTTTGGGAAGGGCTTCTGCTGAATGAAAAAGCTGTTCGGGCTTAACGTCAAGTACGGCTGACAATTGTAAAATCAAGTCAAAAGATGGCTTTGTTATTCCAGTTTCTATGTTTCCGATAGTCCCGTTTGAAACATCGCATTTTTCCGCAAGTTGAGCCTGCGTCAAACCCTTTTCTTTTCGATAATACCTTAGATTTTCTATGAAACACTTTTGATAGTCAGCCTTATTCATTCATTTTAAATGAATTTCGTTTTAATTGACACAAAGTTATAATGAGTGTATAGTTTTTATGTATACTCATTTAGAATGAGTGGATATGGAGGTTTTGATATGAAAAAGACTTTTGCTTTGCCGCTCGTCGCGGCTCTGTTGTTGGCGGCCTGCTCAAACCCGGCCGATGGCTCCAACCCCGCGGCCTTGCCGCAGGTTCCCGCCGCTCAACAGGAGGAAAAGTGGCCGCAAATAACTCCGGTCAACTTCAACGTGGACTTGGAGGGCTTCGAGGAATGTCCTAAGGACGAAACCTACGGCATCAATTGGGTGTTCGTAAGCAAAAGCATTTTGGAAGAATATTATGCTCGTGGCGACCACAAGTGGTTTACGGATGAGAATATCCGCATCAAGCCGGTGGAGTTTCATAAGAGTAATCCCAACGGCGTGTACTTTGGTAGAACTGCGGGAGGAAAATTCCATTACGAAGACGGCGCCTACAAGTGCATCGCCTATCGCAAACCGGGAAACGCCGCTGGCAATCTTATGGTGTCGGGTTGCGGATTTCACTATGTTCCGGAAGGAGATGACGGGTATTTCAACACTCATACTTTGAAAGTCACTCGCGTAGCCAGCCAAAAAACCTTGGTTTTCAACGGCGAAAAATTCCGCGAGGTCTATAAATACTAAATTGGAGCCCCGCCCAACGCAAAAGGGCGGGATTGCGGAAGGAGGAATTAAAATGTACGAAGAAAGAATAATAGCATATATTGATATACTTGGTTTTACAAAGAAGATAGAGAATACTGTTGAGAATCTTGAAATGACACAAAAGATTTATGATTTTATTTCTCTAGTTCACAAAGACTTTTTTAAGGAAATTGATAAAAAAGAGAAATTTCTTGATTCAAGTTACGAAGTAACTCAATCGTCAGATTGTCTTGCTATATCTTATGTTGCCAGTGAAAAAGCAAGTGTATTTAGAATGCTAATGAGTCTATTATACTTGCAAATAGATGCCATACAAAATGGACTGCTACTGCGCGGAGCTGTAACTTGTGGAAAGTTGATACACGACAAAACTCATTTATTCGGTCCTGCAATGAATGCTGTGGTGGATATGGAAAAAAATATTTCCATATTTCCAAGAATAATTGTCAATAAAGAAGTCTTGGATAAAGCTATAGAAAATCCCTTTGGTTCAAATGGAAGAGAGGATGAAGAAAAATATTTGAAAGAGTTGTTAAAAACTGATTTTGATGGTTTTTACTATATCGATTATTTTTTACAAGGATGCGAAGCTCTTATGGAAGACTATGGTTGTGAATGTCTTCCAGAGTATCTAAAAGATATTTGCAGAATAATCGATAAAAATGAACAAAGTCTAGATATAAAGATTATTCAGAAAACAAATTGGCTAAAAAATAATTATAATATGTTGCTGACAAACTTGAAAAATGATGAAAGATGCAAAGATGTTGAAAAAGAACTTAAACTTCTAAAAGAATATAAAATTGTAAAAGAGATTAAAATGTAATTCTCAGTCGTAGCGGCCGCCCCCCTTTACAAAAACCTTTGATTCAATCAAAATGGCATGATGATTTGGAAAACGCCGGCCCTGACTGATTTGGAGACTCTTCAAAAATGCGCCGCGACTAACGGCTTTTTTGCCAACGTTTACGGCGCGGCCAATTGCGTCCTTTACGCAAAAAAGTTTGGAGCGCAAATCGCGCTGGAAGGCGGCTGGCTTTTTTTGCGCCTGTACGAAGACCAAAAGCCGCGCTTTTTCTTTCCGCATAAAATTGACGGCGGCCTTGAAGGCGCGGAAGAGGCGCTAAAACTTTTGGAGCGGGAGGCGCAGGGCTTTTTGGAAGCCGACAGCCGCTTTGAAAAAGAGCCGTTTGTATTAAAGAACATCACAGCCGCCGAAAAGGAAATAGCCGCGCGCGTTTTTCCAAGCGCTCAATTTTCCGCCGCGCGCGAGTCCGGCGACTACATTTATCGGACGGAAGATTTGGCGGGCCTTGCCGGAAAAAAATATAGCAAAAAGCGGAACCATATAAAGCAGTTTAAGGCAAAGAGGCTCGGCCATCGCTTTGAGCCTTTGACAAGCGCAAACTTGCAAGACGCGCGCCTGGTTGAAGAAAAATGGCTTGAAGAATTTTTGGCGGCCAACGCGGCTGGCGACGACCTAAAAATAGAAAAGGAAATAATTTTTTTCGCGCTTGAAAATTTCGAGCGCTTTGAAAAAGTCTGCGGAATGACAGGCGGCCTTCTTTACGTTGACGACACACCCGCCGCTTTTTGCGTGGCAAGCCTTTTGAGCGCGGCTGTCACCGACGTTCACTTTGAAAAATGCCTTTCCCCCTATGCCCGCGACGGAGGCTACGCTGTCATCAACAACGAGTTTTCCAAAAGCGTCAAAACAGAATTCATAAACCGGGAAGAGGACTTGGGAATAGAAGGCCTTCGCAAGGCAAAGCTTTCCTACTACCCGGAAGAAATATTGGAGAAATATAATGGAACAATTCATTCAGCTTGACGAATCGCATTTGAGCGAGGCCGCGCAGTTGTACAAGGATGCTTTTGCCGGCGAGCCTTGGAACGACGACTGGAGCGACCAAAAGGCGCTGACCGAATACATCAAGGAAGTTTCGGGCCACTACAACGCGCTAAATTACGGCCTTTTGATTGACGGAAAGTTGGTCGCGATTTCTTTGGGCCAAATCCGCCACTGGTGGGAGGGCGCCAATTACAACATTGACGAGTTTTGCGTGTCAAAAGATTTGCGCGGCCGGGGCATTGGCTCTAAGTTCATGGCGATGATAGAGGCGGACGTCAAGAAGCGCGGCGTTGCGGGAATTTTTTTGCAAACCGACATCGACAAACCTTCGTTCCGCTTTTACACAAAGAACGGATTTTCAAATTTGGAAAAGCATGTAAGCTTATTTAAAGGCGTAAAATAAAAGGAAAAAACAATATGAAAATTTACGACATTTCGCAGGAACTTTTTGGCTGCGCCGTTTATCCTGGCGACCCTCAGCCCGAAAGGTTTGTGACGCTCAGCATTAAAAACGGCGACGTTTGCAATTTGACGGCATTTAAAATGTGCGCCCACAACGGAACCCACGTTGACGCGCCCTTCCATTTTTACGCCGACGGAAAGACAATCGACCAAGTTGACTTGGACCGCTTTATCGGATGGGCCTACGTCGCCGAGCATGAAGGAGACATAAGCGCCGACGACGCCAAAAACATTTTAAAGGCGGCAAATGGCTGTGAGCGCATTCTTGTAAAGGGAAAGGCTGTCGTCACAAAAGAGGCGGCCCAAGTTTTTGCGCAAGAAGGAATAAAGCTTTTTGGAAACGAGTCGCAGACTGTTGGGCCGATCGACGCGCCAAAAGAAGTTCACCTTATAATGCTTGGCACGGAGATTGTTTTGCTTGAAGGAATCAGGCTTGAAAAAGTTCCGGTCGGAAAATATTTTTTGAACGCGGTTCCGCTAAATCTTGGCGGAGCGGACGGCGCTCCATGCCGCGCGACTCTTTTGGAAATGCAGGAATAAGGCTAAAACGCAATAATATCTTGACAAATTATATTTGACTAAATATAATATCCTTGCAATCGCGCAATGGAGGTCGAATGTAATGGCGCAGGAATACGAACAGTTATTGCTAAAAAATCAGTTGTGCTTTCCCTTGTACGCGTGCGGGCGAAAAATCGTAAGCGCTTACACGCCTTACCTAAAGCCGCTGGGGCTTACTTACACGCAGTACGTCGTTCTTATGGTTTTGTGGGAAAAGGAAAGCGTCAACGTGGGGCAGCTTGGTTCCACCTTGCGCCTGGATGCGGGAACGCTGACTCCGCTTTTAAAGCGCTTGGAAAAAGACGGCTACATCACCAGGGCGCGCTCAAAAGAAGACGAGCGCGTGACTGTCATAAACATCACTCAGGCCGGAAACGCGCTTAAAAAAAAGTGCAAGGACATTCCGGCAAAAATCGCCTGCTCAAATTCGGCCCTTACCAAAGACGAGGCGCAAAAACTTTACAAGCTGCTTTATAAATTTCTTGAAGAAAGCGAATGTTAAGGAGGAACAAAATGAAATTTGCCGTTAGGTTTTACACAAAGACTGGAAACACAAAAAAGTTGGCCCAGGCCGTCGCGGGCGCTCTGGGAGTTGAGGCCTTGCCCATAAGCGAGCCGGTCTCGGAAACGGTGGACGTTTTGTTCTTGGGCAATTCTTATTACGCTTTTGACATTGACCAGGAAGTGAAGGCTTTTATAAATTCGCTGGACAATGGCAAGGTCGGAAAAATCGTCAGCTTCGGCTCGGCCGCCATGCTCAACTCGACATACAAAAAAGTCAAGGCTCAAGCGGACAAGGTTGGAATCCCGATGGACCAAAGGGAGTTCCACTGCAAGGGCGAGTTCAAGTTCTTTAACAAGGGCCGCCCCAACGACGCCGACCTAAAGGCCGCCGCCGACTTTGCGCGGCAGTTCGTGGGGTAAAAAAACTTCCTACTTGTTTCTGCTTTGCAGCTTGCGGTATTCGCGGGGGCTTGTTCCGGTAAGTTCGTGGAAGAGTTTGTTGAAGGTTGTCGTTGATTGGAAGCCCGCTTCGTAGGCGCAGTCGGTGATGGAACGGCCTGGGTCGGCCAAAAGCGTTATCGCCCTTTGAACGCGGATGTTGGCGAGGTAGGCGGGAAAGGCCGTCTTTGTGTATTCGTTGAAAAGCTTTGAAAAATAATAGGGGCTTAGTCCGATTTTTTGCGCCACCTCCGACTGGCTTATGTCTTCAGACGAATGTTCGGCGATGTAGGCGCAGGCGGCGCGGATGTAGGCCCACGAGCGGTCGGAAAAGATTTTGCCCGCGATTTGCTGGCTGTATTCTTTCATCACATTGTCGCCAACAAGAACTAGAATTTCCGAAGCCAAAATTTTCGAGCGGCTTTCCACAAAGTATTTTTGCTCGCGGGCGGCGCGGATTTTTAAAACAAGCGCGGCGATTTTTTTGGCGAGCGTTGGATTTTTTTTGGCTTGAATCAAATGGCAGGCGTTTAAAAATCTTGAGGCCGCGAACAAGTCCGTGTTGCTTTCGATAAGGCTTGAGGAAAATTGAATGAAGGCCGCGCCGCCTTTTGGCATGTGAAACAATTCGTGCAGCTCGCGCGGCCAAACAAGCAGTATGTCGCCTGCGGCCGGTTTGTAGACCGTGTCGCCGATTTTATAGCGCGTGCCTTCCTTGAGGATTACGGTAAATTCCGCGTCGTTGTGCCAGTGGGGCGGAAAAGTTTCGGGAATCGTCCGTTCCGCGTAAGCCACTCCTCTGACTGTCGGATATGCGATGAATTCTTGTTCCATAGGGCCAAATTCATTATAGCAAAAAATGGGCAATTTGCAATAAAAATTCTCTATCTTTTTTTAAACTTATGCCTTACAATGTTAAGCGAAGGAGAATTTATTTATGGAAAACTTTACATTTTATTCGCCCACTTATTTTGTTTTTGGAAAGGACACTGAGCGCGAGGCCGGCGCTTTGGCCAAGCGTTTTGGAGCCAGCAAGGTTTTGGTTCATTTTGGAGGAAAGAGCGCCAAGGCTTCGGGCCTTTTGGACAGAGTTGAGGAATCGTTAAAGGCCGCAGGGCTTTCGTTCGTGGAACTGGGAGGCGTTCAGCCCAATCCAAGAAGCGGCCTTGTCTACAAGGGAATCGACCTTTGCAAAAAAGAAGGCGTTGACTTTATCCTCGCCGTCGGCGGCGGAAGCACTATAGACTCGGCGAAAGCGATCGCGGCCGGCGTTTTGTACGACGGAGACTTTTGGGATTTTTACAGCGGAAAGCCGATAGAAAAAGCCTTGCCTGTGGGAACGGTTTTGACAATCGCCGCCGCCGGAAGCGAAGGAAGCCCCAATTCCGTCATCACAAAAGAGGAAGGCATGTTCAAGCGCGGCGCCGACGGTGACGCTATCCGCCCCAAGTTCAGCATCTTGAACCCTGCGCTCACGCAAACGCTTCCGGCCTTTCAAACGGCGGCTGGCGTGACAGACATCATGGCGCACCTTTACGAGCGCTATTTGACCAACACAAAGGACGTTGAGGTTACCGACCGCCTTATCGAGGCGCTGCTTCTTACGATGAAGCACGAGGCGCCGCGCGTAATTGCCGACCCCAACAATTACGAGGCCAGGGCCAACATCATGTGGGCCGGAATGATGGCGCACAACAATTCCTGCGGCGTTGGCCGAAGCCAGGACTGGAACAGCCACGGAATCGAGCACGAGCTTTCGGCGCTTTACGACTGCGCTCACGGCGCGGGTTTGGCCGTTACTATGCCGGCGGTTTTCAAGTATGTTATGAAGCATGACGTCAACCGCTTTGCCAAAGTCGCCGTCCGCGTTTGGGGCTGCCAGATGGATTTTGACCATCCTGAAGTGACGGCGCTTGAAGGAATCAACGCCTTCCAAAATTTCCTTTGCTCTATCGGAATGCCAAAAAATTTCGCCGAGCTTGGCGCCAAGGAAGAGGACATTCCCGCGCTTGTGAAAACCCTTTGCTACGGCGACGGCCGCACGGGAACAATCAGCGGCTTTGTGACGCTTAACGAAGACGACTGCGCGAAGATTTACAAAATGATGCTGTAGGAGCATAGCGGCAAGATTAAACGGCGGCAAGCCCAGGATTGCAGGATTGCCGCGTGAGCCGCAAGATCCGCCGCTTGTCAACCGACGCGCGCGGACAGCGGTACTTTTTGGAGGAACTTTATGGCAAAACAAAAGGCTTTGTTTATAGGCGGAACTGGAACGATAAGCATGGCGATTGTCCGCGAGCTGGCGGAGGATCCCGCGTGGGAAGTCTGGCTTTTGAATCGCGGAAGCCGTTCGGAAGAAGTTCCGGCGGGCGTAAAGCAAATCGTTTGCGACATCTCAAACGAGGCTGAGGCAAAGAAAAAACTTGGGGGCATGGCTTTTGACGTTGTGAGCGAGTTCATCGGCTTTGTTCCTGAACAAGTCGAGCGCGACTACAGGCTTTTTAAGGGAAAGGCCAAGCAGTACATTTTCATCAGCTCGGCTTCCGCCTACAACAAGCCCGCCGCAAGCTATGTGATTACAGAGGGAACGACGCTCGCAAATCCTCATTGGGAATATTCCCGCAACAAAATCGCCTGCGAGGAATTTTTGTTCAAAAAATACCGGGAGGAAAATTTTCCGGTGACAATCGTTCGGCCCAGCCACACTTACGACGAGCGTCACGTTCCGCTTGGAGTGCACGGAAAAAAAGGCTTTTGGCAAGTCATAAAGCGAATGATTGACAAAAAGCCTGTCATCATCCAAGGCGACGGAACTTCGCTCTGGCATCTTACCTTTAACAAGGATTTCGCCGTCGGCTTTATTGGCTTGATGGGAAACCGCCACGCTATTGGCGAGGCCTTCCAAATAACAGGCGACGAAGTTTTGACTTGGAACCAAATCTACCAAATAATCGCAGACATTCTTGGCGTGGAGCTAAAGGCGTATCACGTGGCCTCGGAATATTTGAGCGCTGTCGGCGACAAGCGTGGCTTTGACTTTGAGGGAAGCCTTACTGGCGACAAATCGGTTTCGGTCGTCTTTGACAATTCCAAGCTAAAGAGAATCGTTCCGCAAATGACGACGACAGTTCCTTTTAACCAGGGAGCGAGAATCGCGCTGGACTACGTTCTGTCCCACCCTGAATGTCAAATAGAGGACCCGGACTTTGACGCGTGGTGCGACAAGGTCATCGCCGCGCTGGAAAAAAGCAAAGCGGACATATAGCAGTAGTAGCGGCAATATAAAACGGCGGCAAGCCCAAAATAGAATGATTGCCGCATAAGCCGCAACATCCGCGCTTGTTAACCAACGCGCGCGGACAGCGGTGCTTAAAGGAGGATTTATGTTAGACTTGCAAACGATGCCCAAGCTGGGCTTTGGACTTATGCGCTTGCCCGAAAAAGACGGCGAGGTTGACATTGAGCGCGTAAAGACGATGGTTGACAAATACATGAACGCCGGCATGAATTATTTTGACACCGCCTACGTTTACCACAGCGGAAAGTCGGAAGTCGCCGCGCGCGAGGCTTTGGTAAAGCGCTATCCGCGCGAATCCTTTACGCTTGCCACAAAGCTTCCGGCCTGGGAAATGAAAACTGAAGCCGACCGCGACAGGATTTTCAACGAGCAATGCGAGCGCGCGGGCGTGGACTACTTTGACTATTATCTCCTTCATTCTATCGAAGACGGAAACAACTACGACACATACGAAAAGCTTGACTGCTTTAACTGGGGCTGGAAGATGAAAGAGGCCGGCCGCATAAAGCATTTTGGCTTTTCATACCACGGAAGCCCCGAGCTTTTGGACGAGATTACCGACAAGCATCCCGACATGGAATTTGTTCAAATCCAATTGAATTACCTTGACCGCACAAATCCTATTGTCCGCTCGCAAAAACTTTACGACATCCTCCACAAAAAAAACATTCCGATGATTATCATGGAGCCTGTTCGCGGAGGAATGTTGGCCAACATGGCGCCAGAAATCGAAGCCAAGTTCAAGGCGGTCCGCCCCAACGATTCGGTGGCCTCTTGGGCCTTGCGCTATTGCGGAACGCTTGAAGGCGTGGCCACAATACTTTCGGGCATGTCGACCGAAGAGCAAATGGACGACAACATAAAGACCTTTAAAAATTTTGAGCCAATCACCGCCGACGAAATGAAAATCATCGACGAAGTGACAAAGGAAATTTTAAGCGTTCCGCAAATCGGCTGCACCGCCTGCAAGTATTGCGTTGACGGCTGCCCGCAAAAAATCAGCATCCCGGACGTCTTCCGCACGGTGAACACTTTGCGCCGCTATCCCGACGACTGGCGGGCCAAAAACTTTTATTCCGGCTTGGTAGGCCGGAGCGGCAAGGCAAGCGATTGCGTCGAGTGCGGCCAGTGCGAAAGCGTTTGCCCGCAGCATCTAAAGATTATCGGCTTGCTTAAAGAAGCCGCCGCGCTTTTAGGAGAATAAAATGGACACAGTTAAATGGGGAATTTTAGGAACGGCAAACATCGCGCGATGGGCGACGATTCCCGGCATAAAGCTTGCCAAGAACGCAAGCCTTTACGCGGTGGCCGGCCGCTCTTTGGAAAAAGCAAAAAGCTTTGCCGACGAGTACGGCTTTGAAAAATATTACGGAAGCTACGACGAGCTTTTGGCCGACAAGGACGTTCAGGCCGTGTACATTCCGCTTCCAAACGGCTTGCACAAGGAATGGGTAATCAAAGCGCTCAAAGCCAAAAAGCACGTTCTTTGCGAAAAGCCCTTGGCTCTCAACGCCTCGGACGCGCAAGAGATGTTCGCGGCGGCGAAGGAAAACGGCGTTAACTTGATGGAAGCTTACGCCTACCTTCACAGCCCTTACGTTCAAAGCCTAAAGGCTGACGTTAAAAGCGGAATCATCGGCGACGTTGACTTTATCGACACGGCCTTTGTGACGCAGGGCTACAAAGAGGACATCCGCTTGTACAAGGAATTGGGAGGCGGCGCCTTTTACGACTTGGGCTGCTACTGTTCCACGATGATACTTTCGCTGATTGATTCGCATGTGGTTGATGTCAAGGCCGCTGCGGAGTTTACAGACAAGGGCGTTGACGCGATGACGACGGGCTTTGTCCGCTTTGAAAACGGAGCGCGCGCCTCCTTTAATGTAGGAATGATTTTTGGCCAGGAATCAAATTCCCGCTTTGACCGCTTGTATGTCCACGGAAGCAAGGGCTGTATTAAGAGCGATGTTGAGTACAACCAAGCCGGAAAGTTGTCTTACACAATCCATGTCGGCGGCAAAACAATCAAGCGCAAGATTAAAGCTCCCCAAAACTATTCGCTTGAAATACAAAATCTTAGCGACTGCGTTTTAAACGGAGCCTCTCCGTTTGTAAGCCAAGAATTTTCGATTAAGAACGCTAAGTTTTTGGACGCGGTGTTTAAGGAAATCGGCTGGTAGCGCCGGAGGAATTTTTTTATGGAAAAGAAGAATTTAGCAAAGAGAATTTTCATGTCGCTTTTTGGCGTGATTATTTGCGCGATAAGCGTGGGCGTTTTTAAAATCGCCGCGCTTGGAGTCGATCCCTTTCAGTCTTTTATGGCCGGCTTGGACAAATTGATTCCGCTTGACTTTGGCCTTTTGTACATCATCGTCAACGCGCTGCTTTTGATTTTCGCGCTTGTCTTTGACAGGCATTACATCGGAATCGCGACTTTCATCAATTTGTTTTTGCTGGGTTACATCACGCAGTTTTCCTACCAGTTTTTGCAAACGGTGATTGTTGAGCCAAGCATTTTTGTCCGCGCCGCTTGCCTTGTGGTCGGCGTTGTGGTCATCTGTTTTGGCTCTGCCTTTTACATGACGGCGGATTTGGGAGTTTCAACCTATGACGCTGTCGCGCTGATTATCGTGAACACTTGGAAAAAAGGAAAGTTCCAATACGTCAGGGTTTTCACCGACATCGTTTGCGTCATTCTAGGCGCGGCTCTTTTTGTTTTGGGCGGAGGAAAAATCAGCGCGATACCGACAATCGCCGGAATAGGAACAATCATCACGGCCTTTTTTATGGGCCCGCTAATCGAGTTCTTCAACGTCCACGTCGCGCGTCCGCTTTTGGCAAAGTAAAATACTGTTTGACAAAAAGCCGCGATTGGCGCAAAATGTAATTGATGAAGAAAAAAATTCCTTGCGCCGTGATTGCCCTTGCATCTGTCGTTGTCGCGGCGGCCGCGCTTTTTGCCGCAATAAAATCTTTGTATTCCCGCAGGCCGCTCGACCTGGCTTTTGACGCGGCCTATTATTTTTCGGAAGAATCTAGCGCTTCAGGCGTATGGAAATACGAAAAGTCTTTTAGCGGCCACCAATATTATCTTTACCTTCCGCCCGAGTATCGTGATGACAACGACACCCCAGAGGCCAAGCTTCCGCTGATTGTCGCCTTCCACGGTTCCGACGAAAAGGGGCAGGCCTTTAAATACGGAAGAATTTTTACAGGCGAAGATTTCCAGAGAAAAATTCATCCAAAAGGCGCCGCGGTTCTTTTAATCTTTTCGCGCATAAATTATTTTACCGATCCGCATGGAACGGCGCTTTTAATCAAAAACGTTTGCATAAAAAACAAGTGCCTTGACCCGACAAACATCGTGGGCTACGGCTTTTCGCAAGGCGCCAAATTCG
The DNA here is from genome assembly GCA_946411505.1 of uncultured Treponema sp. Classification (GTDB taxonomy): domain Bacteria; phylum Spirochaetota; class Spirochaetia; order Treponematales; family Treponemataceae; genus Treponema_D. The sequence continues at coordinate 91,640 of CAMKEG010000002.1, forward strand.
CGGCCGAGATGGCCTGCGCCGAGCCAAGCCTTTTCCGCGCGCTTGTAAGCGGGAGCGGCTTTTACCAAATGTCGGCGAAGGAAATCTTGCGCGTCCTTCCGATTCAATTTTACTGGGCCAATTCCGAAGACGACAAGGGAATCTTTGAGCAGGGAATGCCCACAGGCCGCCGCGTCGCGCGCTTTTGCAAAAATTCCCGCTACGTCCAATACCAAAGCCGCCACCACTTTTACGTGGAATTAAAAGACAAGACCGGCCGCCTCAACAAAGACGGAAGCGACGAGACCTTTATGGACTGGCTCTGTTCCGTCGTGAACGAATAAGGCAAAAGCCAAAATTTTCATCCCCAAAATAACGCATCTTATCCCCAGCCTTTTGCATTTTGCCAAAAAGCGCCTTGCGGCCCTATGCGTCCTGCCCTATGATTGAATCATCAGGAGGGGTAGCGGCGACGCGCTTGTTTGTAAGCCTAAAAATGCAAGTCGCCGCAGAAGCCGCAACATTCGCGCTTGTTAACTAACGCGCGCGAACAGCGGACTTATTGGAGGTAAAGAAAATGGCATTAGAAGCGATTTTGCTGGGGCTTTCGACGGGAACTTACTGCGCGATGTATTGCGTTCCTGTTCTGGCGCCCTTTTTGGCGGGCGGCGAAAATCCAAGCTGCAAAAGGAACGGCGGCTTGATCGGCGTTTTTTTGGGCGCGCGGCTTGTGACGTATTTTATTCTTGGCGCGGCCTTTGCGGCGCTGGGACTTTTGGCCAACGAATGGATGGATCCCGTGCTGGCCAGAAAGCTTTCTGTCGCGGCCTACATTTTTTGCGGCCTTGCGCTTTTGGCAAACTCGCTGGGCGCGAAGTTTCCTTGGGGCTGCCAATGCCGCGCTCCAAAGCTTAAACGGCTTGGAAGCGATTGGGTTACCGCGATTGTTTCTGGCCTTGCGGTCGGCCTGCACGTTTGCCCGCCCTTGTGGACGGCGATTGTCCGTTCGGTTTTTGGCGGGAACGGGCTTCCAGGCTTTTTTTACTTTGTCTTTTTTTATGTCGGAACGCTTCCGTTTTTCGCGCCGCTTTTTGGAATTCCTTTTGTGACAAAAAGGCTTTCTGTGATAAGGAACGTCGCCCGCGTCGCGCAATTTTTTGTAAGCCTTTACTTTATCTTTTTCCTTGGAGTCTTAGCGGCGCTCTAGCGGCGACGAGCATGTTCGCAAGCCAATGAATGAAAGACGCCGCATAAGCGGCAACATTCGCGCTTGTTAACTAACGCGCGCGAACAGCCGTAGTTTTAGGAGGTTCTTTAATGATAGCAAGTTTTATTTTGACAATAATGATGTCGTTCATCGTGATGTTTTTTGTCGCGGGAACTGGCGGCTTTTCTTTGGCAAGCTTGGTTTACTCAGTCTTTTTAATCGCGCTCTTTGCAGGAATGACTTTCAGTGAACATAGGAAAAAGGGAAGCGGCGTCATTTTCCGCCGAATTTTTCAAACGGTCTTTGCAGTAGGTTTTTGCGCGGCCTTTATTTCCGACCTTTACGCCGAGCGCGGAAGCATGGCCATCACCTCGCAGGCGATGAGCAACGCCGAGCTTCCTTTTTGCCACATCGCGATTCCGCAAGCGCTGCTTCCGCTCCTTGTCACAAAGAACATAATTTTCCCGGCCAGAATCTCCGGCCACTACGCCGCCGTCGCAAGCATGATTTTGATTTGGCTTGTATGTACCTTGATTTTGGGCCGCGGCTGGTGCTCTTGGGTTTGCTTTTACGGCGGCTGGGAAGAAGGCTTTTCGCATTTGGCAAAAAAGCCGCGCATAAAGCTTCTTCCAAAAAACAAGGAGATTCGGGAATTGCATTTTGGCTTTTTCTTTTTCATCGTTCTTGCATCGCTTTGCCAAATGGCTTGCGCGTATTGCGAATGGTTCTGTCCCTTCAAGCTGGTGACAGAATACAGCCCGGTCAATTCAATTCCAAGCCTGATTGCCACGATAATTTTTGCCGGCTTGTTCGTCGGCCTTGTAATCGTTCTTCCGATTCTTACAAAAAAGCGGACGCAATGCAGCGCGCTTTGCCCCTTTGGCGCTTTCGCTTCGCTGACCGACCGCTTTAGCGCCTTTAGGATGAAGATTGACACGGAAAAGTGCGTGGGCTGCATGAAGTGCGCGGCGGCCTGTCCATTTAGCGCGATTGACATAAAGACGATTCAAGAAAAAAAGGGAAGGCCCGAAATCACTTGCGCGAAGTGCGGAGAGTGCGTCGCGGTTTGCCCGCAAGGCGCGATAAGCTACGGCTTTAAGTTTAACGCAGGCCGCTCTTGCGCCGCTTCTTGCTCGAACAACGCCGCGCCAAAAAGCGCCTTTGGCCGCGCCGTCCAAGAGCTTTTGAATCCGGCCCAGCTTTTTAGGTTCGCCGCCTTTAGCTTTGCAACAATCATGTCGTCAGACTTTATGGTAAAGAGCCTTAACCTTGCGTTTAATTTAATTGGAGGAATAAAATGAAATTTGAAAGCGTTAAAAAATTTTTCTATGGCCTGAAGGTCGCAAGAATCGCGCTTGTTTGCGTTTTGGGAGTTCCGATGTTCTTTGTCTTTTCGGAAGTTCCGGCGAATTTTATTGGAGGCTTTTTGCGCGTTGATCCGTCTTACACAGGCGGCCTTGTGGCCGAAGAGATTGTGGACCCAATCGGAAACGCGGGCGAGCGGGGCGGCTTGGTCCGCTACACGGTTCATCAACCGGTTACCGGCGCGCGCTGGCAAAAGTCCGCCGAATACTGGCAAGTCGTTTTTGACTTTAACGGAGCGCCTGCAAAAAAACAGGAGACGGTTTACATCGCCGCCGACAACATGGCGGAAAGCGCTCGGCCTTGGAACTTCGCGCTAAAAATTGACGGCGGCCAAGGAAAGGTTTACGACAGCAAGGGCGCTTTGATTTGCGCCGCGGAAGTCTATCCGCTGAACGGCGGCGAGCAAGTCAAGGCGAGAATTCCCTTGCAGGACAAACGGCTGCAGGCGCTTTTGGGAGCCAAAAAAACTTGGCACAGTATTGAGCTTGGCGGCGAAAGCGGCGAGGCTGGAAACGCTGGCGGGCGCGCCGCTCCTGTCGAAGCGAGAATGGCCGCGCAAAAAAAGGAGAATGGCCAAGCCGACGATGACGAAGCCTTTGTGGAGCGCGTAAAGAAAATCTACGAGGCCGCCGCGAACAATTCCGGCGCTTCCGACAGTTCCGCCTCTGACGACGGCGACCCAATGGCTGCCATAAACGCGGCACTCCAAAAGTACGAGCAAAAAATTAAGGAAAATCCAAACGATTACATTAGCCTTGCCAACTATGGCTCTTGGCTTGCAAAAAAAGGCGGCGAGTCTTCCGCGCTAAAGGCGATGAAGCTTGTGAAGGACGCTTACGCTTGCTTGGACAAGGCCGCGGAACTTTGCGCCGGAAAGGAAGGCGAGATTGAAGTCTTGATGAACCGCGCTTCGGTCAGCGCTTCCGTTCCCGAGATGGTATTTAAAAAGTCGGAAGTTGGCGCAAACGATTTTACAAAAGCCGCCTCGCTTACGGACAATAAAGTTCTAAAGGCCTATTGCCATGTGATGGCCTATGAATGTTACAAAAAATGCAACAAGGAATCGAAGGCTTTTCTTGCTTTGCAAGAAGCCAAAAAGGCGCTAGAATAGTATTTGATGAAAATTACGATTCTTGAAAAAGAGCCTGGCGAAGAAGACGAGATAATCGTAAAGTGCGGCCAGCTTGACGAAAAACTCTTGCGCCTTATAAACCAGTTTAAGTCTGGCGGCAAAGGCAAAATGAATTTTTACAAGGATTCAAAAATCGTCTTGGTGGAGCCGGCGGAAGTCTTGTACTTTGAGTCGGTTGACGACAAAGTTTTTGCCTACACAAAGGACTGCGTTTACGAAACAAAGGCCAAGCTCTACCAGCTGGAGGAGGAACTGCCGGCCAGCGACTTCTTTAGGGCCAACAAAGCGGTGATTGTGAACCTTGACAAAATCGACAGCCTTGCGCCGGCCTTTGGCGGCCGCTTTGAAGCGACGTTGGAAAACGGCTACAAGGTTGTCGTTTCAAGGAATTATTTAAATGAGTTGAAGGAGAGGTTGGGCCTATGAAACGTTCAGACAGCAAAAAAGAAATGTTTTCGGTGATGACAAACATTTGCGCCCGCGTCGTCACTTTGATTTTTGTTTTCATCACGCTCTTCAGAAAATTTTTCAATCCAATCGGAAACCTTATGATGGGAATCGACGACATTTTGGGCGTGATTTTTATCGGAGCGGTTTCGGGCCTTGCATTTGGAATTTTTTACGTTAAAAACAATTTGAGCGCCAGGGGAACCGCGCTCTTGCAGCTTTTGTATTTTGCGATAATCAACGTGACGGTTTGCGCGACAGGCTTTTGCCTTAATTGGTTCAAAATAGAGCTTAAGCCGATTCTTGTGGTGGAAGCGATGTTTGTCTTGATTTATTTTTTAGTCACTTTTTGTGTTTACATGTTTGACTTTAACGAGGCAAAAAAAATCAACGAAAAGCTTAAGGCAAGAAAGAACAAGTAAAAATGCAAATCGACCAGCTGTTTGAATTTGTTTACGTTCTGATTGACAAAAAGCGAGCGACCGCAAAGGAAATGGCCGCGCGTTTTGGCGTTTCTACGCGAACAATTTACCGCTGGCTTGACGCGCTAAGCCTTTCGGGCGTGCCGGTCTACGCGTTAAAAGGCCGCGGCGGCGGAATCGCGATCGAGGAAAGCTACACGCTGGACAAGCGGCTTTTTTCGGAAGAGGAACGCCTTGCGATTGTGTCCAGCGTAAAGGCCTTGGGAAGCCTTGGCGGAAACTTTGCCGGAACAGCCGCGGCCAAGGCTGCCGAAAAAATTTCCGGCCTTTCCAAAAACGACGTGGACTGGCTGGAAGTGGACTTTGCCCCCTGGAGCCCTGAAGGCTCGGAAGTGCGGACGCTTTTCGCGACCTTGCGCGATTCAATCTTAAAAAAACGGCAAGTGGTTTTTGACTACTGTTCCAGTCAAGGAAAAGTCGAGCGGCGGACGGCGCAGCCGTGGAAGCTGGTTTTTAGAGGCCAGGCTTGGTACTTGTTCGCTTGGTGCGAGCAAAAAAAGGACGAGCGCTTTTTTAAGCTTAGCCGAATGCGGAATGTTAGGCAAACAGGCCGCGCCGTAACGGCCGTTCCCAAAACAAAAAAAGATTCTTACCAGGCGGAACAAAAGGCTCCGGTGATAAAAATCAGGGCGAGCGTCGCGGCCTCAAAAATTTCGTTTTTGCTCGACGCCTTTGTTTGCCAGCAAATGAAAGTCCGAAAGGACAAGAGTGCGAGCGTCGTTTTTACGGCGCCGGACGTTCCCTGGCTTTGCGAATTTCTTTTGTCTTTTGGCCCAGACCTAAAAGTTTTGTCGCCCGCGCGCGTAAAGGAAGAAGTCGCCCAGCTTGCAAAAAAAGTTTCCTTGCAATATAAAATATGACATTCTGTTGTCATATTTAGCGCGCTATAATAAGGGCATGAACGCTAGGCCGCAATTCAAGGACATTTCCTCATTTGAAGAATTTTCAAAATACTATTGGTATCGCGATGAGCTAAAAAAAATCTGCAAGGCTCTTGGCCTTGACTCTGGCGGAATGAAGGCGGAACTGAACCGCGTCATCGAGGAATACTTTAAGGGGAATAGAATCGTTCCCAAAACTGCTTCCAAGCCCAAAAATCGGGCGGCGGCTTCCAATGCGGCAAACGGACAGCTTACCTTAAACACCGGCCTTGTCGCTTGCGGATTTAAGTTCAGCCAGCGCGCCCGCGACTTTTTCAGTTCCCAAACTGGAATCAAAAACTTTAAGTTCAACGCGGACATGGTGGCTACCGTCAAAAAAGTCAAGGAAACGGGCGATGAGTCTTTCACTCTCGGAGATCTTTTGGACGTTTACTACGGCAAAAAGACTTACGCGCGCTATGACAAGGCTTCCCTGCAATGGAACAAATTTGTCCAAGACTTTTGCGCCGACCCCGCGACCGCGGCCTTTCCAAACAAGCTAAAAAGCGCCGCCGCCCTCTGGAAAATCGTCCGCGATTCCAGCCGGCCAAAAGTCTACACGCATGAACTTTTAGCGGCGCTAAAATAGGAGAAACTATAATGCCATTCGACTACAAAAAAGAATTCAAGGAATTTTATCTTCCGCCGGCAAAGCCGCAAATTGTGACCGTTCCCAAAATGCAATTTGTCGCGGTCCGCGGAAAAGGAAATCCCAACGAAGAAGACGGCGAATACAAGGCCGCCCTTGCCGTTTTGTACGCGATTTCGTACACAATCAAAATGAGCAAAAAGGGCGACCATCGGATTGACGGCTACTTTGACTATGTCGTTCCGCCGCTCGAAGGTTTTTGGTGGCAGGAAAAAAGCGGAGTAATTGTTCCGGGCTTTGACTATAAAGATAAATCATCCTTCAACTGGATTTCAGTAATCCGCCTGCCAGATTTTGTAAAGCAAAAGGATTTTAACTGGGCAAAGGAAACGGCGGCAAAAAAGAAAGGCCTTGACTGCTCGCGCGCGGAATTGCTGACAATTGAAGAAGGCGACTGCGTTCAGATTATGCACAAGGGCTCATATGATGACGAACCAGCCTCAATTCAACTGATGGATGAATATGCAGAAACTAACGACTGGCAGTTAGATTTTTCCGCCACAAGACTTCATCATGAAATCTACCTGAGCGACCCGCGAAAAACAAGCGCGGAAAAATTAAAGACAGTGATAAGACACCCAATAAGGAAGGCAAAATGAAAAATGAACTCTTGCAAAATCTGGACAAGCTTCACACTACTCCTATGGGCGTGGAACGCATTCGCCGCAACCTTGGGCTTGGCGACGATATAAAGGACGTTGTCGCCTGCTGCCGCGAAAAAATCGAATCTTCCGCCGCGGCCATAGAACGAAAAGGAAAAAACTGGTATTGTAGGATTGACGGCTTCGTCATAACGGTAAACGCCTACAGCTACACAATAATCACCGCGCATAAAGCATAAAGGAGAATGAATATGCCAAGACCAAAAACAAAAGACCAGCTTTTAGAGGCCGCCGACAAAAACTACAAGGCGCTTATGCAAATGATTGACGGCCTTAGCGAAAAGGAATTAAAAACGCCCTTTGACTTTTCGGGCCAACCAAGCAAAAAGGAGGCGCACTGGAGCCGCGACAAAAACGTCCGCGACGTTTTGATTCACCTTTACGAATGGCATCAGCTTATGCTGGCCTTTCCCAAAAACAACGCCAAGGCCGCCGACAAAAAATCCGCCGTCGCTTTTTTGCCGCCGGACTATTCTTGGAAAACTTACGGCCAAATGAACGTGATGTTTTGGAAGCGACATCAAAAGACCAGCCTTGAAACGGCAAAAGAATTGTTGGCGCAAAGCCACGCGGCGGTCATGAAGTTGATAAAAAAATACAGCGACCAAGAGTTGTTCACAAAAGGATATTTTTTGTGGACAGGAAACGCCGCGCTCGGAAGCTTTTTTGTAAGCAACACTTCAAGCCACTACGATTGGGCAATCAAAAAGCTGAAGGCCCACAAAAAGAACTGCGCGGACTAACCGCGCGACAATCGGAGCGGCCAATGCATTTTGTCAGCGCGAAATCGATTCTAACAACTCGTCCCTGCGGAATGAACGTTTACCGCGGCTGTTCCCACGGCTGCGTTTACTGCGACTCGCGAAGCAAATGCTATCACTTTACGCATGACTTTGAGGATATTGAGGCAAAGCAAAACGCGCCTGAACTTTTGGAAGAGGCCCTGCGCAAAAAACGAAAACGCTGCGTGATTGGAACAGGAAGCATGTGCGACCCATACATTCCGATTGAAAAGGAACTTTGCCTAACCCGCCGCTGTTTGGAAATCATCGACCGTTACAATTTTGGAGCGGCGGTGTTGACAAAATCCGACTTGGTCTTGCGAGACCTGGACTTGCTTTCTTCGATAAACAAAAAGGCAAAGGCGGTCGTGCAAATGACGCTTACCACAGCCGACGACGAGCTTTGCAAAATATTGGAGCCTGGCGTTTGCCCTACAAGCCGCCGCGTCCAAGTTTTGCGCGAGTGCAAGGAGCGCGGCATTCCGACCGTCGTGTGGCTTAGTCCGCTCCTTCCCTTTATCAACGACACGCAGGAAAACATTGACGCGATTTTTGGCTTTTGCGCCGAAGCGGGCGTAAAGGCGATTTTATGCTTTGGAATAGGACTTACCCTGCGCGAAGGAAACCGAGAGTATTTTTACGCCGCCCTAGAGCGCGCGGCCTTGCGCGATTCCCGTTTTGCGGGAATGAAAGAGCGCTACCAAAAAACGTATGGCTATTCATACATGGCCACAAGCCCGCGCGACAAGGAGCTTATGGCGCGCTTGGCCCGGCTCTGCGAAGAAAGCGGCATAATGCTAGGAACGGATTCGGTCTTTAAGTGGATGGAAGACTTTCCGGCCGCCGCGCAAGGCGACCCGATGCAGCCGGAATTGTTTTAGCGGCCGCGCTTGATTTTGCCGCGCGTCTTTTGTAACATTGCTTTATGATTCTTAACACCGGCCAGCGAACGGACATTCCAGCCTTTTACTCTGAATGGTTCATGAACCGCGTCCGCGAAGGCTTTGTCATGGTGCGTAATCCCTACAACCAAAGCGCGGTGACCCGCTATGAAATAGCTCCCGGCCTTGTGGACATGATAGGCTTTTGCACAAAGAACCCAATTCCTATGCTGCCGTACATTGCGGAACTGGACGAGCGCGGCTTCGCGCAATATTGGCAAGTCACGATTACGCCGTATGGCCGCGACATAGAGCCAGGCGTTCCCGACAAGCGCGAGATTGTCGCCGCTTTCCAAAAACTTTCGGCGCTGGCGGGCAAGGACAGAATCGTCTGGCGCTACGACCCGATTTTTCTTGACCAAAAATACACGGTGGACGTTCACCTTAAGGCTTTTGAAACACTCGCGCGCGCCCTAAGCGGCTGGACTGACTATTGCGTAATCAGCTTCATCGATTTGTATCCAAAAGTCCGGCGCAACTTTCCGCAGGCGCGCGAACTAACGCAAGACCAAAAAATCGCGCTCGGCCGCGGCCTGATTCAAATCGCGGCGGCCAACAACATGACGATAAGGACTTGCGGCGAAGGGGATTTTTTGGCCCAGTACGGAGCGGAATGCGGAGGCTGCATGACGCCGGCCATTTACGAAAAGGCCTTGGGCCAGCCGCTCTCTTTTCCGCGTTTCGCGCCCTCGCGCTCAGAATGCGCCTGCTATCTTTCTTGCGACATAGGCGCGTATTCTTCCTGCCAGCACTTTTGCCGCTACTGTTACGCAAACGGCGACTGGCGGGCGGTAAAGAAAAACGCGGGCCGCCATGACCCGCGTTCGCCGTTTTTGATTGGAGGCCCGCTTCCCGGCGACAACGTTCGCCAGGCGGAGCAAAAAAGTTGGAAGTCCGCGCCGGACAAAGAAGTCCAGCGGGAACTTTTTTAGCCTTCAAACTGGTCGATTTGCCGGCCAATTTCGTTGATGGATTCCTCTACGATTCCGGAAATGTCGGAAAGCGCCTTTCCTGTGGAGTTGATTTTTTCGGCGCTTGAACTCATTTTGTCCATGCCTTGCCCCATCGCTTTTGTCTTTTCTTGGAGCGAGCCGACTTCGTCCATGATTGAACGGCTTTCTGACGACATCTTTTGCGAGGCTTGCTGGACTTGCGCGGCGCTTTCGTTCATGCCGCGCAGCGCGTCCGTGATTTGAGCCGAGCCGGCCTGCTGCTCGCTCATCGCGCCCTTTATTTGCTGGACGAGGGAATCGGTTTCGCGAATTTCGTTGGCAAGGTTGTCATAGCTTTGAACGCCGCGCTGGGTGGCGGCGACCGCAGAGCCGATGTTCTCTTGAATGCGCTTCAACTGCTCGCCGATTGTCTTTGACTGGCTTGTCGAGGTTTCGGAAAGCTTTCTGATTTCGTCGGCGACAACGGCAAAGCCCTTTCCGGCTTCGCCAGCGTGCGCGGCTTCGATGGCGGCGTTCATGGCCAGCAAGTTTGTTTGCTCGGCGATGTTGGCGATGACAGTGTTGGCCTCGCTCAAAAGCTCGGACTGGGTTTCTATTTCGCCGATTTTTTCCTGCAGCTCGCTTTGAGTCTTGGAGCCGCTTTCCGCGTCCGCGCCGATGGTTTCAAATGAGCGCGCCATCTTGTCAACGGAACGGTTCACCTCGGCGATGTTGGCAATCATCTCTTCCACAGCGCCGGACGCGCCATGAACCGAAATGGATTGCGATTCCACAAGGCGCTCAAGGGCGCGGATGTTTTCAATGACCGCGTTCATGCTGTGGAGCGTTTGCTCCACGCCTGAAGTCTGCGTCTTTAGGTTGGAATTCATTCCGCCTATGCTTTCTAGGACTTGCGAAATCGCATCCTGTGTGTCGTTTGTTCCGTCTTTAAGAGACTGGCCCGCTTGCTCCAAAGAAATTTTTGACTGCTTCATGCTTTCAATTATTCCGCTGAGGCGTTCCGAGAAAGTGTTGAAGCCGTTGGCCAAAAGCGACGCTTCCTTTGTGAAGAAGTCTGGGTACTTATTTGAAAAGTCTCCGCGCGCGATTGCGTCGCAGCCGTTGGCCATAAGCTTGAAGCTTTTTGACACGCGGTTTGAAAGAATCGCGTCAATCAAAACCATGACCACAAAGATAATCGCGACTCCAGCCATGACCATCAAAATCAGCTTTATGTATTCGCCGGAAAAGTCGGTGACCGGCCCCTGCGTGATGATGAACCAATCGGTGTTTTGGATTTGGCGGACGCCAAAGAACTTGTCTTCTTCGATGAAGGCTTTAGCCGTTCCGTCAAGGTATGAAGCCTTTGTGTATGAAACAAAGGGCGCCTTGTCAAAATAGTTTTCGTTCATTATCGCGGAAGGATTGCTGTTGGTCAGGTAAAGGCCTTCGCGAGTGATGATGTTTATGCTGCTGTTCTTTGAAAGCTGAATGTTTTTCACGGCGTCGGAAAGCGCGTCCAAAACAATGTCGAATGCGGAAACGCCGATAAGATTTCCGTCGCGGTCAAGAACGTTGTAGCTTATCGTCACGATAATTTTTCCGGTGTTAACGTCGTTGAAAGGCTCGGTGTAGCAAAGCTTGTTGCGGTTGTTTACGGCGTTCTTGTGCCAAAGGCGCGACTGCATGTCAAAGTCGTCCGAGGCTTCCCAGCCGGAATGGGAAATCAAGGTTCCGCCATCCCAAATTTGTTCCGCCGTGGCGTAATACAAAAGCGTGTCGCTCGGAAGGTCTTTTCCCATGCTTTGAATGACGGCCTTCATCGCGCCGCGGTCGCCGTCCAGCGCCGGAATCACGTTGGACAAGTTGAGCACCATGTCGTTGTATTCGCCCAAGATGCCGGAAATTTGATTGTCCAAAGTTTCCATCGTTTGGTTGACGGACGCGGCCGTGGTTTTTTCCACGATGTGTTTCATGACGAACATGTATGAAACGCTCAAAAACAGCGTTACAATCAACATGGAACCAATCGTTCCAATTAAAAGCTCGCGTCTAAGCGACATGTACCGTTTGTTTTTCATAGCTCCTCCGAGTTGCTAAAGATAAAGGGAATATTATTATAGCGCAAACGGCGGGAAAAATAAAGCGCTTGGCAAAGCGAGGCGTCTGAAAGATGCGGTTATCGCAGAAAAGCGGCCATGCCAAAAGATTTGCAATGGCATAGTCGCATGTACGAGCGGCCTACTGCTGCAGCGTGTATTCCGTGGCGGAAGTAAAGTCGGGGATTGTCGCCGGCGTGGCGTAAACGATGTTGATTTTTCCAAGGCCTTCTATGTCAACGACGGCGCCGTTTTCGGACTTTGTCGTTGTGTATTTGAAGGTTTTGTTTTCATTTGTGAATGAGAATTCCGCAGTTGTGTCGGCTCTTGTTCCTGTGGCGCAAGTATGAATGGCGTTTGCGTCAACGGAAGAAACTTTGTAAGCCAACAAGCCGTCGCTTTTCGTCATAATCTGGTGATATGTGAGTGAGTTGGCATTGAGAGTATATGAAGATCCTGTGTCCAATGAACAATATAAGTTGTAAACCGTGTTGTTAGAGTTGTCTTTAATCTGCCAGGGTAGGGCGGAATAATAATTGTAAAGCTCGCTAAAGTCTTTTCCCGCTGGATATCTGTTGCTGCCAGTCATTTTAAGCGTGTTGCCGTTAGTGCTGTAGGAGTAAATCCAAATGAAGTCTGCAGTGTTTCTGCCGCCGTTGGGAGTAGGAGTATGGCCATTTTCTTTTTTATCTGTGTAATAAATGACTTGTAAATTTGAGTCGTATGTGTATGAGAAAACGCATGTCACTGCGCTTGCAGGTGCAGGCATCTGGGTGATTGTTGTGTAAGTGTCCGCTTCAAATTTAATTGAGTATCCTGTGCCCGCAAACGTCTTTCCCGCAAGTTCGTTGGTTCCCACGCTGGGGGGAAGGTGGTCGGCTACAGATTGTTTCTGCTGGGCGCTTTCTGTTTTGGTTTGGCTTGTGACGGCGGCGGTGATTTTGTCGTTGGGGTTGTCTCGGTTCACAAGCGTTATGCCGCCGCTGGAGCCGCTTCCGACGTAGACTTTTGAGTCGGCCGTTGTGTAGGTGATTGTCTCGCCCTTTACGGCGACCTTGCTTCCGTCAGCGGCGGTGATTGTCACCGTTCCGTCTGCGGCTACGCTAACGCCGCCCGACGCTTGCGGTTGGCCGTCAACGATTGTGTAGCTGTATTCCACGCCGCCGATTTTTATGGTTTTTGAGACGGTGGTTTTTGTGGCGGTATTCTGCGAGCCCAAAAGCGCCGCCGAGTTGCCGTCCGAACTATTTGCGCAAGAAAAGAAGAGCGCCGCCGCTACGGCAAGCGTTCCCAACAAAACAAAGAACTTTTTCATAAATTCCTCCATACGGGTAATAAATTACTTGATTGTATTATTTTAGGGTGAAATAATATATATGTCAAGAATAAAAGGATAAAATATTACTATAATTTAAGCATGGGATTTAAAGAGAACCTTCGCTTTTTGATGGATTCAAAAGACATTCAAATTAAGGAGCTTTCGCAAAAAAGCGGAATCAGCGAAAACACTCTGAAATCCTATCTAAAGACCGCGTCCGCGGAGCCCACAATCAGCAAGGCGGCCAAAATCGCCCAAGTTCTTGACGCAAGCCTTGAGGCGCTGCTTGGCGTTCAGCAAGAAGAAAGCCAAAAAAGCCTCTTGCAAAACGACCTTTTGCGCGAGTCCGAAAAACTTTCCGTAAAAAACCTGAAAATCCTCATCAAAATTGCCCGCGACTTGCAAGGGGAATAAAAAAAGCGCGGATGCTTGCTTTATCACAAATTCTGCCTTATAATAATATCACAACTTACACTCTAGGAGAACCATTATGAGCAAATACGCGGGAACGCAGACAGAGAAAAACTTGCTGGCGGCCTTTGCCGGAGAGTCGCAGGCGCGCAACAAGTACGTTTATTTTTCGCAGGTAGCCCAAAAAGAGGGCCAGGACAAAATCGCAAAGATTTTTGAAAAAACCGCCAACAACGAAGAGCAGCACGCCAAGATGTGGCTTACCGAGTTGGAAGGCATAAAGGACTCGACCTCTAACCTAAAGGCGGCCGCCGACGGCGAAAACCACGAATGGACCGACATGTACGAGGGCTTTGCCAAAACCGCCGAGGCGGAAGGCTTTGCCGACTTGGCCGCCAAGTTCCGCGCCGTCGCCCAAATCGAAAAGCGCCACGAGGAGCGCTACCGTTCATTGTTGAACGACGAGGACACTTCAAAAAAGCTTAAGGAGTCAACCGTAAAGGTTTGGGAATGCCTAAAGTGCGGCCACATCGTAGTCGGCCCCACCGCTCCCGAATACTGCGCCACTTGCGGCGAGCGCAACCAGTATTTTGAGGTCCGTGAGGACAACTACGACCTTATTATGACCTGGGGACGCTGATTAAAGTGTTTTTTTAAATTTTTATCTTAAAAAAACGGCTTTCCCTATGGAGAGCCGTTTTTACATGGAAAGATGATAAAAACCAAATGTAGAAATTTTTATAAAAATATATTATAATGCATAATAATGGCGAAACCTTTTATAAAATGGGTTGGCGGAAAAAGCCAATTGCTAGATGAAATTAGAGAAAAGTATCCTCAAAAAATTGAAAAATATTGTGAACCATTTGTTGGTGGTGGTGCTGTTTTATTCGACCTATTAAGTAAATATAAGCCAAAAGAAGTCTTAATTAATGACATCAATAATGAGTTAATTAACACGTATTTACAGATTAAAAACAACTGTGATGGCATAATTAATCAGCTTTCGCAAATACAGACGCTCTATAAATCGCATTCTCTTGAAGAAAACAAAGAATATTTCTACGAAGAACGGCAGCGTTACAATGACCTGAAAGTTAATGGAAACGATGCTGAGAATCTTGAAAAAGCTGCTTTATTTATTTTCTTAAATAAAACCTGCTTTAATGGGCTTTATCGTGTTAATTCCAAAGGGCTTTTTAATGTTCCTTTCAATAACGCAAAGAATCCACTTTTATGTGATGAAGAAAATCTCAGATCTTGTTCTGAATTACTCCAGAATGTTGATATGAAAGTTGGTGATTATAAAGAATGCAAAGATTTCATAGACTCTAACACTTTCGTGTATATTGATCCACCATATCGTCCACTAACACCAACCGCAGCTTTTACTTCATATTCAGAAAACGGCTTTACAGATAAAGAACAAATTGAACTCGGTAATTTTATCACAGAAATATCAAATAAAGGCGCAATGGTAGTTGCCAGTAATTCAGACCCAAAGAACTCTGATATTAATGATGATTTCTTTGATAATCTTTATTCAAAGTTCGAAATTGAACGTGTTTCGGCTTCACGTATGATTAACTCAAATGCAAAGAAACGCGGCGCAATCAATGAACTTTTGATTTCAAATATTGCAAGTGTATTCTAGAGGTTCTTATGGAAAAAAGAGATTTTCATACCTGGCTATCAAAATTCAGATATAGCATAGCTGACTTTAGTTATTACATTGATTTTAATAAAGTCTATAATAATGTTGAATCGATTAAAATTGAGTTAAATATTCTTAATTCTTTAATCGGGTCAAAAAATATCGAAGAAGATTTCGAAACCCTGATAAAAAAATATCCTGAGACCCTAAAATGTATCCCTATCTTGTTAGCTGTTCGTGAGTATGAAATCTTTGCCGGTGAAAATGGGGATGTAAAACTTTATACTTTTAATAAACAAATAAACACAATTGCAGGCTATAAAATATTTATGGAGAAGACAGGTCTTTTTGATCTTCTTTCAAATCACATCATCAATAATTTGTATGACTATGTAACTGGTGTTGAAACAGGTCTTGATTCAAATGGTCGTAAAAATCGCGGTGGGCATCAGATGGAAGATTTAGTAGAAAGCTATATTCAAAAAGCTGGATTCAAACGTGATGTAAACTACTTCAAAGAAATGTATGTTTCCGAAGTTTCTAGAAAATGGAATATTGATTTGTCTGCTGTTTCTAATCAGGGCAAAATGGAAAAGCGTTGGGACTTCGTAGTAAAGACAGATAATTGTATTTATCTTATTGAAACTAACTTCTACGGAAGTGGCGGTTCTAAATTAAATGAAACAGCCCGTAGTTACAAAACAATTGCAACAGAAATGAAGAATGTAAAAGGCGCAAAGTTCGTTTGGTTCACAGATGGAGCTGGCTGGAAGTCAGCTGCCAGAAATCTCGAAGAAACTTTTGATGTTCTTGATGATATTTACAGCATTAACGATATGCAGAATGGAATAATGAAAACAATTTTCAAGTGAGGTTAAATAAATGTCTTTTTCATTTAGACACAGTGCTGGTTTTGGTAAAAGAATAGAATACTATATAATAGGTTTAATGCTTAAAGAAGGTTTAGATTGTTATGTTCCTTTAGTAGATGACGATGGTATTGATTGTGTTATACGAAAAAAAGACGGAAAATTTATTGAAATTCAAATAAAGGCACGTTCAAATGATGTAAAAATGGGAGATGCTGCATTGTTTGCTGCTTTAGAACATGAAAAAAGAGAAAATTATTATTTCGTTTTTTATTCAGAAAGATTAAAAAAAACTTGGATTCTTTCTTCAGAAGAATTTTTACAAGAGTGTACAACTAACAAAAGTGGTAAAAATGTTGGAAAAAGAAGTATATGGTTTAATGGTTGTAAAAAAGACGATAAGGGGAATAAGCTCGAGTATCCAAAACCTCAATTTGACAAGTATATTGTAACAGATTTTTCCAGATTTAAATGAGGTATAAAAATTTCAATAAAAGCTTGGTATCGTTCAGAAAACTTAGATTTTACTCTAGCAAAAGGAAATTGTCTTGAACTTCTTCCAAATATCAATTTCCAGTTTAAAATGATTTTTGCAGATCCACCATATTTTCTGTCAAACGGCGGGATCTCGGTTCAAAGTGGCAAGCAAGTTTCTGTAAATAAAGGCGATTGGGACAAATCACAAGGCTTTGAGAAAGATAATGAATTCAATCGTCAGTGGTTGAGTCTTTGCCGTGAAAAACTTACCGAAGATGGTACTATCTGGATTTCTGGAACTTACCATAATATTTTCTCAGTTGCACAAATGCTGAATGAATTGGGATTCAGAATCTTGAATTGCATTACGTGGGCAAAAACAAATCCTCCACCAAATCTTTCATGTAAGTTTTTTACACATTCTACAGAGTTCATCCTTTGGGCTAGAAAAAATAAAAAAGTTACTCACTATTATAATTATGAACTGATGAAAGAAATTAATGGTGGAACTCAGATGCGTGATTTGTGGAGTTTGCCTGCAATTGCGAAATGGGAAAAATCTTGTGGAAAACATCCTACTCAAAAACCTCTTCCATTACTTGCAAGAATTATTCTTGCTTCTACAAAAGAAAATGATTGGATTTTAGATCCTTTTACAGGAAGTAGTACAACAGGAATTGCCGCTAGTTTACTTAATCGCCGTTTCTTAGGGCTAGACCAAGAAGAGCCATTTTTGGAAATATCAAAAAAACGTAGAATAGAAATTGACGATATAAAAACACGATTCTATTATCGCGACAAAATAATGAAGTATTCCGACAAGCCTTTAAAAGCAATATTAGAAATTCATGATAATATCTCATATTATGGACCAGATTTACCGGTAATTTGGCGCAATTCCGTATAATGCAAGGGAAAAGGGCGCTGAAAATATGTTAGTTACATAAAAATTCCCTCAAAATTCCCTTGACATAACGCGAATTCAAGCGTATTATTGTCGTATACCGTGCACGAGCACGATATGGAGGCTGAATATGAAATGCGTTGCTGGCGTTGACTTGGGAACACAGAGCATGAAGGTTGTTCTCTACGACTATGAAAGCAAAAAAACTATCGAAAGCGGTTCTTGTCCGATGGACTTGATTTCCAAGGATGACGGAACGCGCGAACAGACAACGGAAATGTACGAGAAAGGCCTTGACGTTTGCTTTTCCAAATTGAGCGCGGAAGGAAAGGCCTCCATTCAGGCCATTGGCGTTTCTGGCCAGCAGCACGGCTTTGTTCCTCTTGGAGAGGACGGAAAGGCCCTTTACAACATCAAATTGTGGAACGACACTTCCACTGCGGAAGAGTGCAAGGTTCTTACAGACGCTCTTGGCGGAAAGGAAAAGGTTGTCGAGGCCGTCCAGAACTTTATGCTTCCCGGCTTTACCGCTCCCAAAATTTTCTGGCTCAAGCGCCACAAGCCCGACGCCTTTGCAAAGCTAAAGTACATCATGCTTCCGCACGACTATTTGAATTTTGTCTTTACCAAAAATTACGTGATGGAATCGGGCGACGCTTCGGGAACGGCGCTTTTTGACAGCGTCAACCGCAAGTGGTCAAAGACCGTTTGCGACGCCGTCGATTCCTCTTTGCTTGATAAGCTTCCTAAAATCATAACTGACGACGAAGCTTGCGGGGCCGTGACGGAAGAGGCCGCCAAGCGCTTTGGAATTCCGGCGGGCATTCCGGTTTCGGCCGGCGGCGGAGACAACATGATGAGCGCGATTGGAACGGGCTGCGTCAAAGGCGGAACCTTGACAATGTCCATGGGAACAAGCGGAACCCTTTACGGTTTTTCCGACAAGTCGGTCGCCGACCCGGAAAACGGAATCTCTGGATTCGCTTCTTCGACCAACGGATACCTTCCGCTTTTGTGCACGATGAACTGCACCGTGGCCTCGGAGGAAATCCGCGCGCTCTTTAATCTTGACGTAAAGGAATTTGACGGCGAGGCGCAAAAGGCCAAGCCCGGCTCGGACGGCGTTTTCGTGCTTCCGTTCTTTAACGGCGAGCGCACGCCAAACCTTCCGCACGGCCGCGCCTCAATCACAGGATTGACCGTTGCCAACAGCAACCGCGCCAACATCGCGCGCGCCGCTTTGGAAAGCGCGGTATTCTCGATGCGCGGCGGCTTGGAAGCCTTTAGAAAGCGCGGCTTTACCCCCAAAGAGTTGCGCCTTACCGGCGGCGGAGCCAAGAGCCCCGTATGGCGCCAAATCGTGGCCGACATACTTAACTTGCCGGTAAAAGTTCCGACATCAAGCGAAGCCGCCGCTTTTGGCGCGGCCTTGCAAGCGCTTTGGTGCTTGGAAAAATCCGCCGGCAAAAACGTTTCGATGGAAACGCTCGCCGACAGCCACGTTGAGCTGGACGAGTCAAAGACGACCAATCCAATCGCGGAGAACGTCAAGGCTTACGACGCGGCCTTTGTCGACTACAACAAGATTTTGAACCAAGTTTCACCGCTGTATGTGTAATTTTTAGCTAGAAAAAGCGCGAAACGAATGGCAAGCCGTCCCTTTGCGGGGCGGCTTTTTTTGTTGACTTTTTGCCGAAAGAATTCTGTTCGCGCTGACCGTTCCTATTGTAGTTGCAAGACTAGTTTTTTTCCAAGAACATTGGCGGCTTTTGTCAATGTTGAAAGCGTCACGGAATCATTGTAAGGATTTAGGAGTCGATTCAACGCGGCTCTTGACGTGCTCATTTTTTTTGCCATCTCAGTTTTGTTTATGTTTTGCTTTTTCATTTCATCGAGAAGATTGTAAGAAATCAAGCGTTTGACCGCTTCGTTTTCAACCTCGGCGGCAATTCCTTCTTCTTCGAGAAAACTATCAAAAGAACTTCCTATGTGTTTTTTGTTCATTTTTTGCTCCCTAAAACTAACTTCTTCCTCTTTGTTCCTAAGTCTAAATCATCCTTTGGTGTTTTCTGTGACTTTTTTATAAATCCATGAAACATATTGTGAATAAGACTCTGCAAATTCTTTTATCGGAAATGTCAGTTCTTACTTCCCATAAATCGGCATCCAATTTTCTAACCTTTGGATAACCTATTGGCCATGACATTTCTACTGCCATGATGTCTGCCCCGACAGACTTTTTGTCATCGGGAGACAGGCCTTTTAGAAAATCTCTTACAGGCTCATTTCCGCTTTCTGTTTTGAAGAAATCGGCCTGTAATTTCTTTTGAATTTCCATAAAATGAGTGTATCATAATTGATACGCCTTGTCAAGAAAAAATCGTTTGTAATATGTGATTTTAGCTATAAAATGCTTATGCTTGAGGAATACAATTTTTGCAAAGACAACAAGAATAAGATTGAGAAAACCGCCAAGAATTTATTATGGAAAGAAATTGTCTTTGTAAGAAAGAATATTGCGTTATAGTTCCTAAAATTTTCTCCCAAAATCCCCTAAATTCCCCTTGACAGAAAGAAAATTCGGGATTATATTATATGTGAACCGTGCACGAGCACGATAAAGGCGGGGCGCGGTTTGGAGGACTTACAATGAAAATCAAATCGGTGTTCGGACACTCATTCGAGCGTTACGGAAAAGTTCTGACAGGCTACGACGTGAAGGAATTGCTTTCCAAGCTTGATTCCACGACGGAAAAGCCCAAGGATAAGGTAATCTACACGCCTGGCGACGCGGGCCTTGAGTCGCTTCCTGTGGCCAAGCAGTTTAGTACAAACGCTTACGGCGGAATGCCAATCCAAATCGGCTACTGCAACGGCTACAACACAAAGCTCAACTGCCTTGAATGGCACCGCGGAAGCGAAATCAACATTCCTTCAACCGACATCGTTTTGCTTTTGGCTCCGCTTCAGTCCGTCAAGAACGGAAAGCTCAACACAAACTGCGTCGAGGCCTTCTACGTTCCCGCCGGAACTGTCGTTCAAGTTTACGAGACGACGCTCCACTACGCGCCTTGCAACGGCGTTAAGGGAAAAGAAGTGAACCCCGACGGCTTCCGAGTCGTGATCATTCTTCCCAAGGGAACCAACTTGGACAAGCCGCAAATCAGCGACATCGACAAGGAAGACAAGCTTTTATGGGCGGCCAACAAGTGGCTCATCGCGCATCCCGAAACGTCTGAGGCCAAGCAGGGCGCCTTTGTCGGCTTGCAGGGCCCCAACATCAACCTCGCTAACTAATTCATAAAATATAGGAGAACTTTATGGACAAGTGGACAAACATTCCAAACGTAAAATTGGGAATCATCGCGGTAAGCCGCGACTGCTTCATCATCTCGCTTTCTGAATCAAGAAGAGCGGCCATCGCCAAAGCCTACGGCTCGGACCTTTACGAGTGCAAGGTTACGGTGGAAAACGAGCTTGACATGCTCAAGGCCGTCGAGGACGTAAAGAAGGCCGGCTGCAACGCGCTCTGCGTCTTCCTTGGAAATTTTGGACCTGAAACGCCCGAAACCTTGATTGCCAAGAACTTTGACGGCCCGGTAATGTACGCCGCCGCCGCCGAAAGCTCATACAAGAACGGCGGATTGATTGACGGACGCGGCGACGCTTACTGCGGCGTCCTCAACTGCTCTTACAACCTTGGCCTCCGAAAGCTCAAGGCAGTTCTTCCTGAGTATCCTGTTGGAACAGCCGAAGAAGTCGCCGCCATGATGAAGGACTTTGTTCCCGTGGCCCGCGCGCTTATCGGACTTTCTCACCTTAAGATCATCACATTCGGACCGCGCCCGCAAGACTTCTTTGCCTGCAACGCCCCGATCAAAGGCCTTTACGACATCGGCGTAGAGATCGAAGAGAACTCTGAGCTTGACTTGTTGGTATCTTACAAGGCACACAAGGACGACAAGAGAATCGCCGACGTCGTCAAAGACATGGCCGCCGAGCTTGGCGCCGACGGAAACAACTATCCCGACTTCTTGCCCCGCATGGCGCAGTTTGAGCTTACCTTGCTTGACTGGGCGGAAAAGCACAAGGGCGCCCGCGACTACGTTGTCTTTGCCGACAAGTGTTGGCCGGCCTTCCCCGAGGCATTTGGATTTGAGCCTTGCTACGTCAACAGCCGCCTTGCCAACAAGGGAATCCCTGTTGCCTGCGAAGTCGACATCTTTGGCGCTCTTTCTGAGTACATCGGAACTTGTGTTACAGGCGCTCCCGTCACCTTGCTTGACATCAACAATACCGTTCCGCAAGACTTGTACGACGACGAAATCAAGGGAAAGACAAAGTATCCCTACAAGCTTACCGACACGTTCATGGGCTTCCACTGCGGAAACACTCCCTTCTGCCGCTTGAACAAGGCTTGCAAGCCTGGAATAAAATACCAGTTGATCCAGCACCGCTTGCTTGAGCCAAAAGGAAGCGATCCGGACTTTACTCGCGGAACGTTGGAAGGCGATATCGCTGCCGGCGAAATCACCTTCTTCAGATTGCAGACCCGCCCGGACACAAAGCTTCAGGCCTACGTTGCCGAAGGCGAAGTCTTGGACGCCAAGACCCACTCGTTCGGTGGCATTGGCGTGTTCGGCATCCCGGAAATGGGCCGCTTCTACCGCCATGTTTTGGTAGCCAAGCAGTATCCGCACCACGGAGCCGTCGCCTTTGGCCATGTTGGAAAAGCCTTGTGGACAGTATTCCAGTATTTGGGAATCGAAGACATCGCCTACAACAAGCCGGCCGGAACTCTTTACGCTACTGAGAACCCGTTCGCGTAAGACATTAAAACCTATTGCGCGAGTTTGCCGCAAGGCAAACTCGTTAAGGTCGCGCAAGCGACCGACTTGCGGCGAGACAGCCAACCTCCGGCTGCCTCGCCGTTTTTTTTGCGCCTGCAAACTTGACAAATGACCGCGATATGCTCTATTCTTTTTTTTTGGAGGCAATATTATGAAAGCTACACGATTTATTTTTGCGGCTGCGGCGCTTCTTTGCGTTGCGGCATTTTTTTCTAGTTGCGGGTCAACGGAAGATGTTTTTTCAGGAACTTACAACAAATGGTATAAGTATAATGGTTCAACTTCTTCAATCCTTCTAGGTTCCAGCGAGGACGACAGCGCGGCCAGCAAGACCTTGAAGAGCGTCGAACTGTTCTGCAAGTTCAATCCGACATCGGGTTTTGTTGTGGCTATCCAAGCGTCTAAAGACCAGAATGTTGACATTTTGGGAGGCCTTTCCGAAGCCGCTGTAAAAGTTACGGCGGGCGGAAAAAAGGAATATACTTTGGAACAGTTCGGCAAGGGAAAATGGATCGCTCTGATTTCGGCCGTTCCGATGTCCGTGTCGGCGGAGCCAAAAATCATTTCTTCGCCTGACGAATGCATCATGTTGGACAACTTGGATAATTTTAAGATTCAGTGGAAGAAAGTTTTGGCCAACTTTTTGTTGACCAAGTTGCTTGGCGAATGAGCCGATGGCAAACATTTTTTACCAAAAACAGACCGCCGCGCAAGTGACGGTCAACCAAGTTCTTAAAATAAAGAAGGGCGAAAAAGTCCTTATCATCGCAAATCCTAAAACGGCGCAAATAGCGCAAGACCTTTACACGGCCGCTTCTGACGTTGAGGCGGACGCGGTGTTGATTTACCAGCGCGAAAAGACTTCGCTGGACAACGCCGAGCCCAGCGTCATCGCCGCGATAAAAACCGCTCCCGACGTAATCATGTCAATCTCCAGCGTAAAGCTGGGCCACGACGCTGAGGCGGAGGCCAATCCTTATGTCGGAGAGAACGGCGTAAAATACGACAGCGCCTTTGACTACCTGCTTGAAGGAAAGAAAACAATCCGCGCGATTTGGACGCCCGGCCTTACGCCAGAAATGTTTGAGCGGACGGCTTGCATCGACTACGCCGAGTTGGGCGAGCGCTGCAAAAAGCTTATGGCAAAATTCAAGGAAGCGGTCTTCGTCCGCGTAACCGCTCCCGGCGGAACGGACATAACGATTCCTGTTGAAGGCCGCGAGCCTTTAAGCGACGACGGAGACTTTTCAAAGCCTGGCGCTGGCGGAAACATTCCCGCCGGAGAAGTCTTTATAAGCCCGGTTGTCGGAAACGGCGTTGACAAAGGCTGTGACGGAACAATCGTTTATGACGGCTCGATGACTTTTGCGGACGGCGACTCAATCATAAACACGCCGATTGCAGTAAAAGTCCAGCACGGTTTTGTCACCGACATCTCCGGCGGCGACGAAGCCAAACGCTTGCAAAAAACGATAAGCGACGCGGAGGCCCGTTCGATTCAAATGGAAAAGAAGGGCGCTCTTCCCCAAGGCCAAGGCGAAGTTTACAAGCGCAACGCCCGCAACATTGGCGAGCTTGGAATCGGCCTTAACCCCGCCGCGACGATTGGCGGCAATATGCTTGAAGACGAAAAGGCCTTCCAGACTTGCCACTTTGCGATCGGCTGCAATTACGACGACGACGCGCCCAGCCTGATCCACCTTGACGGCGTTGTCCGCCAGCCGACGATTGTGATTAAGTATAAGGACGGAACGGAATTTGTCGCGCTGGAAAACGGCTCGCTAAAAGTTTAACCTTCGCGCAATCTGCTCGCGGCTAAGCTCTTCGCTTTGCTTTAGCATTGACGCGGGAACGCCGTAGGATTTTTCCAGCGCTTGGTCGGTCAAGACTTCGGCGGCGCTTCCCAAGTCGATGTCGTGGTTGGGGTAAAAAAGCATTACGGTGTCAGCGTACTTTTTTGTTAAATCCAACTCGTGCATGGAAATGTAAACCGTTACGCCTTTGGCGGCGCAGAATTCCTTTAAGTATTTTATCGCGCTTTCTTTTTGGCGCTCTTCCAAGGCAAAAAAGGGTTCGTCCATAAAGACCGACTTTGAGCCATACAAAAGCGAGAAGGCCGCGAGCGCGCGCTGCAATTGGCCTTTTGAAAGCGCGTTGAATTTTTTGTCCAGCAAATCTTGCAGCTCAAAAACTTCTTTGACTTCCGCCAAAAAATCTTTGCCAGCGTCCAGCGCTCCAAAAGCCGCGCCGCTAAGCGAGCCGTTTTTGTAGACGTAATCCAAGAGCTCAGCTGTTTTTTGGTCGGTGTCCAGTTCCATGTTTTGGTAGATGTAGCTTGCAAGCTTGTCGCGTTCCGCTTCGTCTATGGAACGGGTGTCGCGGCCCAGCAATTGAACCGTTCCCTCTTGCGGCAAAACGCGGCCTGCGGCCAAAAGCATAAAGGTGGACTTTCCGCTTGCGTTAGGGCCAACAAGGCTTACAAAGCCCGCCGGAAGCTCCGCGCTAAAATGGTCAAAAATCACCGGCGGCTGGATTTGCTTTCCGTCGTCGTCAACATCGCCTTCCACCGCGGGATAAGAAAAATGCACATCGTTAAATTTTAAGAAATTCATAGTATCTCCACAAAAAATAAACGCTCCCGGTTGCGGCTGCGTCCGATCGGCACCGCTAGCTAGCGTCGCTACTCGCTGTTTGCGCTTGTAACTATTTAACATCGCCGCTCACGCGGCGGCGCAAACAGAGAGTTGCCGCCAGCCGCCCCGCGCCCTCGCGCGTTTATTTATCGATAACCATTATATTGAATTTCTAACTCTTTTTCTATATAATATCCGCACCATGAAAACTTCAAAATTTCTTATTTCAACTCTCCGCGACTCTCCTAACGACGCGGTGATTGCAAGCCACCAGTTGATGATGCGAAGCGGAATGATCCGCAAATTGGGCAACGGCCTTTATTCATACATGCCGATTGGCTTTAAGTCTTTTACAAAAGTGATGAACATAATCCGCGAGGAATTGGACAAGGCCGGCTGCCTTGAAATGAAGCCGACTGTGATTCAGCCCGCCGAAATCTGGAAGGAAAGCGGACGCTGGGACAAGATGAGCGGCGAAATGCTGACTCCCCAAAACCGCGGCGGCCAGGACATGGTCGTAAGCCCCACTGCTGAAGAAGCCTTTACCGCGTTGGTCCGCGACGGCTTGGAAAGCTACAAGCAGCTTCCGATGACGCTTTACCAAATCAACACAAAATACCGCGACGAAATCCGTCCCCGCTACGGCGTAATGCGCGGCCGCGAGTTCACTATGATGGACGCCTATTCCTTTGACGCGGACCAAGCCTCGTTGGACGCCTCTTACGACAACGTGGCCGCCGCTTACAGAAAAATCTACAAGCGCTTGGGCCTTTCCATCATTTCCGTAAAGGCCGACACAGGCAGCATGGGCGGAAGCGGTTCCGAGGAATTTATGGTGGAGTCTCCGGTTGGCGACGACACTTTGATTTTGTGCCCCAAGTGCGGCTACGCGGCCAACGTAGAAAAGGCCGCCTGCAAGCCCGACTCAAATGGCTCCGTTCCGACAAATGAAAAATTGGAGGAAGTTGCCACGCCCAATGTCTTTAGCATTGAGGACATGGAAAAATTCTTTGGCGCCAAGAGCAATCAGTTCATCAAGGCGATTGTCTGCCGCGTCACAAACTGCGCTTTGGATTTGAGCGGAGTCAAGGGAGCGGAATCATTTAAGCGCGTTGAGGACAACGCCGGAAAGTATTATCCGCTCAGCTACTTTGTGGTTTTGATTCGCGGCGACTTGGAGTTGAACGACACAAAGCTGGCCGCCTTCTTAAAGGCGAGCGAAGCGGGCTTGGCCAATGACGACGAAATCGTAAAGTACGCCAACGCGCCGCACGGATTTGTAGGCCCGCTCAACTGCAACTGCCCTGTCATCGCCGACAAGAGCGTAATCGACATGGACGCAAGCGGCGCCTTTGTTTCGCTTATGCACGACGCTTACATCGGAGCCAGCAAGGAAGGCTACCACGCAAAGCATGTTGAACCCTTGCGCGACTTTAGCGTTTGGACTTGCGGCGACTTTAGGACAGTCGTTCCCGGCGACAAGTGCCCCGAATGCGGCGAAGAGCTTTACAGCAAAAAAGGCAACGAGCTGGGCCACATCTTTAAGCTTGGCGACAAGTACACAAAGAGCATGAACGTGACCTACCTTGACCAAAACGGAAAGGCCGCCACTCCGATTATGGGCTGCTACGGAATCGGCGTTGACAGAACGCTTGCCAGCATAATCGAAGAGCGCCACGACGAAAACGGAATCATTTGGCCGATGACTGTGGCTCCCTTCCAAGTGGTCATCGTTCCGATAAAGTATGAAGGCTCGATGAAAGAGGCGGCCGACAAGATTTACGACGAGCTTTTGGCGCAAGGCGTTGACGTTTTGCTTGACGACCGCGCGGAGCGGCCCGGAGTCAAATTCAAGGACTTTGACTTGATTGGCATTCCGCTCCGCATTGTGGTGGGCGACAAAAACCTTCCCAACGTTGAAATGAAGCTGCGCTCGGAGAGCGACGCGCAGTTGGTTCCCGCCGACCAAGCCGCCGCCAAAGCCGCCGAGATTGTCAAAGCGGAATTGGCAAAGTTGAACGGCTAAAAAAAAGACGCGGACAAAAATCCGCGTCTTTTTTTTTATTTTAGTTTTTTTGTTGCAATCACTTGATGTGGAAGGTCGCCTGGCCCAAGAAAGATGAAACGCGCTTGTAGGCGTCCTTGTTCTTTTGGACCTCTTCGATAAAGCTGTCGGCGGCGCCACCTTCCGGCGCGAAAACGCCGAACAAGAGGCTGTTGTCGGCTGCGAACTTGTGCTCAAAAGTGATTGTTATTTTTTCAAATTCCAAGTGCTTCTTTAAAGTGGTGAAAGCCTTTTCCACAACTTCTGAAAATTTATCGCCGCCAAGGTCTTCCTGCCAAGCGTTTTGGTAGGGGTACTTTTGCGGGTTCAATTGCCTTGTGATTTTTTTCCAATCGTCGTCGTTTTGGATGACCCATCCGCACACGCACAAGGCGCCTTGATTTTCTTTCATTTTAGTCTCCTGCTTTATTGTTGGGCGGAACGTTTCAGCCCACAAGAATATTATACCACCATTTTTGATTTTTTTCCATAACAAATGCGGCTTATTTTTTGTGGACAAATCGCGCTTAATAAAATATAATCTATAATAATATGAGCGATACGATTAGAATTATAAGCATTGTTATGCTTTTTAGCTTGGCCTTTTTTTGTTTGCAGGTCGGAGTCTTTTTGCTGACTGGCCACAAGTTTAAGGAAAACAGCCGCCGGACGCTGATTTTGCTGCAGTTTGTGACAGGCCTTTTGCTTGCGTTTGACGCTTGCGCGTATGTCTTTAGGGGAGGCGAAGGTCAAATCGGATTTTATATTGTTCGCGCAAGCAACTTTATGGTTTTCGCGCTAAATTATGTAAACACTTTTTTGTTTTGCTTTTATTCCGCCGAATTCATCAAGTCAGACCTTTTGGACTTTAAAATATTCCGTTCCCCCCGAACGGCCATAAAAAGCGGGGTTCCGGTTCATCTTTTTGTCGTATTTTTCATTTGCCTTTTAGGAGTCGTTCTTACAATTATCAGCCAACCGACAAATCTTTTTTACTATTTTGACGAAGAAGGTTTTTACCACAGAAGCTCCTTGTATTCATTGAGCGTTGTCCTTGGCCTTTTGCCTGGCCTTATCACGCTGGCGATGATTTTTCAATCCAAAAGGCGCTTGCCGCAAAACATTTTTGTTTCGCTTGTCATTTATCCATTCTTTCCTATTCTAGGAGTTTTCTTGGCTTTGGCTTTTTATGGAATTTCTTGGATAGACCTTGGCTATGGAATCGGCGCGTTGCACCTTTTTTATTCTTCAATAAAGCTTATGGAGCTTGAGTTTTACTCGGATAAAAAAGACGGCTTTAGGCTGAGCCCAAGCTACAAGCAGTCGATGACAATTCCTGAAATGAAAAAAAGAATAGCCAAAAGCCATTTTTGGCAAGTCATCTGCGCGATTTCAGGCGGCCTTTTGGCGGTTTTTGTGATTATTTCAATTACAGGAATCAACATTCCCAAGCGAACGGAAGTCATTCACACGCCCTATGTTCAAAACGTAAAGACAAAGCCTGTATGCGTGACTTTTTTGCGCGACCCCGAAAAAGTTTGGTTTGTCGACGAAGATCCCACCATATTCGGCGCGCAGTTTAACGGCGTTCTTTACAACAATATGAAAGCCACGATTATCACCGACTGGAAATTTACCATAGAAGTTCCAGACCGCTGCTCGATAGATCCGGGCCCGTGGAACGGAAATTTTTCTCTTGGCGGAAACGAGTTGAGGGTTAGAAAACCGCAGCTTAGCGATAAGGAAAACATTCACGGCGTTGATTTTTACAGAGTCAATCCGCTAAAAAATCTTGGCTTTGGCTGCATAATGTACACGACAAAAGGCTATTCACCATTGACATCAAAAATTGTTTTGACCTATGAGGGCATTCTTAAGCCATTGTCCTACCTTGGCTTTGACATCGTCTTTGTCTTGCTTGCGATTCTTTTTATTGTTTCAGTCACAGTCTCGTTGACGGAAGGAAAGCTTATCCGCTTTGAGGAAGAGAACAGAAAGCTTGAGGATACGGTCAAGGAGCGGACAAGGGAACTTCAGGAGGAGAAAAATCGTTCCGAAGAATTGCTCTTGAACATTCTTCCGGAAGAAATCGCCAAGCGCCTTGCGATGGACAAAAACGCCAAAATCGCCGACAAGATTGAAAACGCCTCCGTGCTTTTTGCCGACATCGTTGGCTTTACAAAAATCACAAGCGGCTTGGACGCCAACACGATCGTAGGCGCCCTAAACGCGCTTTACTCGCGCATCGACGAGCGGGCCAAGCGCGAAGGCATTGAAAAAATCAAGACAATCGGCGACTCTTACATGGCGGCATCCGGCCTTTTTGGAAACGAGCCGGCTGAAAAGAACGCGCTCGCAATCGTAAACTTTGCCCGCGGAATGCTAAAGGACATCGAAGACTTTAACGCTTCAAGCGACGTGAAGCTTTTTATGCGAATAGGAATCAATAGCGGAAGCCTTATCGCCGGCGTAATCGGAAAGACAAAATTCGTTTACGATATTTGGGGCGACACGGTCAACGTCGCCAGCCGCATGGAAAGCTCCGGCCAAACGTCCAAGATCCACGTGTCGGAACAAACAATGGCGCTTACAAAAGCCGCCATCGCTTATTCCGAGCCGGTTGAAATGGAAATCAAGGGCAAGGGCGCGATGAAGACTTATTTTTTGCGCTAATTCCCAAAATGCCCGCGAGTTTTAATTCGCGTTAGCGAATTAATGAATGGTATTCCTGCAAGCTGCGCACTCCGCCTTCGCCGCCGTTGCCGTTCTTTACGGCCGCGATTCCTTGGACTGCCGCAAGAGCGCCGGCCAAAGTCGTTATGTAGCTGACCTTGTACTTTAGGCAGGCCTTGCGGATTGTCTTTCGGTCTTCGGCGTAGTTGCGCTTTGCTTTTGGCGTGTTGATTACAAGGCACACTTCCTTGTTCATAATCAAGTCCACAACATCCGGGCGGCCGGCGCCGATTTTGTTCACAACCTCGCACTTGATTCCGTTGGCGTTGTAGAAGTCTGCGGTGCCCTGTGTTCCAACCAGTGTAAAGCCCAGGTCT
The DNA here is from genome assembly GCA_946411505.1 of uncultured Treponema sp. Taxonomy (GTDB): domain Bacteria; phylum Spirochaetota; class Spirochaetia; order Treponematales; family Treponemataceae; genus Treponema_D. The sequence goes on from CAMKEG010000002.1 coordinate 121,447, forward strand.
TTAAGCGTCTTACCGATTTCAAGAACCTGATCTTTTTGGCCTTCCTTGTTGCTGAGGGAAATAAGAACCTTTTTGTTTTCCCAGGCAGCCGGCGCGTGCGGCAACTCGCTTCCTGCCGCTTCCTGCGACTTATAGAATGCCAGCGGGAAGTTTTCTGCAAGGCCAAGGACTTCGCCGGTCGAGCGCATTTCAGGTCCGAGAATTGGGTCAACACCGGGGAAGCGCGCCCATGGTAATACAGCCTCTTTTGCTCCGTAGTAAGGAATCTTCTTGTCCTTAAGTCCAAGGCTTTCCAAAGACTCGCCAAGCATCATGCGTGTGGCAAGGCGCGCCATTTGCGTGTCGCAAACTTTTGACACAAGCGGAACCGTGCGGCTTGCGCGCGGGTTGGCTTCGATTACATAAACCTTTCCGTCTTCGATTGCGTACTGCATGTTCATCAAGCCGCAAACATGAAGCGATTCCGCAATCTTCTTAGTGTATTCCTTGATTGTCGCAAGGTTGTCAGCCGGAATTGAAACTGGCGGAATGACGCAAGCCGAGTCGCCGGAGTGAATGCCGGCAAGCTCAACGTGTTCCATGACGGCCGGAATGTAAACGTGTGTTGAGTCTGCAAGCGCGTCAGCCTCGCATTCAAGCGCGTTCTTTAGGAAGCGGTCAATCAAAAGCGGGCGGTCCGGCGTTACGCCGACAGCCTTTTCAACGTATTCTTTCAAAGTAGCTTCGTCGTAAATTACTTCCATGCCGCGGCCGCCCAAAACGAACGACGGACGAATCATGATTGGATAGCCGATCTTGTCCGCGCAGGCCTTGGCTTCGTTAAAGTCAATTGCCATTCCGCTTTCGGGCATCGGGATGTTCAACTTTTCCATCATGTGGCGGAACAAATCGCGGTCTTCGGCGATGTCGATTGAGTCGATTGATGTACCCAAAATGTTCACGCCGTTTTCCTGAAGCTCGCGCGCGATGTTGAGCGGAGTTTGTCCTCCAAACTGAACGATAACTCCGAATGGCTTTTCCTTTTCGTAAATCTGAAGAACGTCTTCAGTTGTAACTGGTTCAAAGTAGAGCTTGTCGCTGGTGTCGTAGTCGGTTGAAACAGTCTCTGGGTTGCAGTTTACGATGATTGTTTCGTAGCCAAGTTCCTTTAGCTGCATCGCGGCGTGGCAGCAGCAGTAGTCAAACTCGATGCCCTGGCCGATTCTGTTGGGGCCGCCGCCCAAAATCATAATCTTCTTCTTGTTGTCTGTTGCAACAGAAGTGTCTTTTTCTGCATTGTATGTTGAGTAGTAGTAGCAGGCATTTTCTACGCCAGATACAGGAACGCGGAGCCAGGCTTCTTTAATGCCAAGCTCATTGCGTCTCTTGCGGATGTCTTTTTCGGCGACCTTAAGAATCTTAGAAAGATACTTGTCGCTAAAGCCGTCTTTCTTAGCCTTGATAAGCAAATCGTCGGCGGGAACGCGGCCTGGCTCTTTGAGCATTTCCTCTTCCAAATCAACCAGCTCTTTCATCTGCTGCAGGAAGAACTCTTTAACGTATGTGATTTCTGAAAGCTTTGAAAGCGGAACGCCCTTTCGGATTGCCTCATAAAGCTGGAAGTAGCGCTCGCTCGAAGCAGTCTTAAGCATTTCGCAAAGTTCATCAGCACTCTTCTTATTAAAGTCCTTAGCAAAACCAAGACCGCTGCGGCCATTTTCAAGACCACGGATAGCCTTCTGGAAAGTTTCCTTAAAGTTCTTGCCGATGGCCATAACTTCGCCAACGGCCTTCATGCTGGTTCCAAGTTCATCTTTTGTTCCGCGGAACTTTTCAAAAGCCCAGCGCGCGAACTTAAGGACAACGTAATCTCCATCGGGAGCGCCGCCCAGAGTATATTTTTCAAGCGTTCCGTCGCGCCAGTAGGGAATCTCGTCCAGCGTAAGGCCAGAAGCTAATTTTGCGGAAATAAGCGCGATTGGGAAGCCTGTCGCCTTTGAGGCAAGCGCGGAAGAGCGTGAAGTGCGCGGGTTGATTTCGATGATTACTACACGGCCAGTCTTAGGATTGTGCGCGAACTGAACGTTGGTTCCGCCGATGACGCCAATGTTCTCTACAATCTTGAACGCCATTTGCTGCAGGCGCTTTTCCAAATCCTTGTCGATTGTCATAAAGGGGGCGGCGCAGAAAGAGTCGCCGGTGTGAACGCCAACGGCGTCAATGTTTTCGATAGTACAGATTGCAACCATCTGATTCTTAGAGTCGCGGACAACTTCAACTTCAAGCTCTTCCCAGCCAAGAATGGATTCCTCAATCAAGCACTGGTGGGTCATGGAAAGGTCAAGGCCGTTGGCGACAATCGTTCGCAATTCCTCCACATTGTAGCAAAAGCCGCCACCCTGGCCGCCCATCGTGTAAGCGGGGCGGACGACAATCGGATAGCCGATTTCTTCCGCGATTTTTTCAGCGCCTTCAACAGTGTGGCAAATGCCTGAACGCGGCGTGTCGATGCCAAGGTTTTTCATCGTTTCCTTGAAAATCTCGCGGTCCTCGCCGCGCTCAATCGCGTCAAGGTTAACGCCGATTACTTTCACGCCGTATTTGTCAAGAACGCCGGCCTTGTTCAGTTCCATCGCCATGTTAAGGCCTGTCTGGCCGCCAAGGTTTGGAAGCAGCGCGTCGGGCCGTTCCTTTTCTATAATCTGAGAAAGACGCTCAACGTTCAGCGGCTCGATGTAAGTTGCGTCCGCCATAACCGGGTCGGTCATAATCGTGGCCGGGTTGGAGTTTACAAGCACAATCTTGTAGCCAAGCTCGCGCAAAGCCTTGCAAGCCTGAGTTCCCGAATAGTCGAACTCACAAGCCTGACCAATAACAATCGGCCCCGAGCCGATAATCAAAACCTTTTTGATGTCCGTTCTCTTTGCCATATTTTGCTCCTCTATGTCATTCCCGCGCTTGACGCGGGAAGCTTTTTGCATATAAAAAAAGGCGAACTCTAAAAAGAATTCGCCTTAGAAATCACAAATAAAAATGAAAACCGCAAATGCAATTTTTGAGAATCGTCATGTAAATGCACTGTTCAGTTTTCATACTGAAACAATACTATATCAGAAATCACTTTTTCGGGCAATAGGGGGAATTTATGTTTTCGGCAAGAAGCCTAAGTTTCATATTGCCGTTGAAAAAAGCAGCTCCCCCTTTTGGGAAGCTGCCCGAAAATCGTTCCGCTAGTTGAAAGCCCGGACGGCACACACCCATGGGAAAGCCCCTCTCCCGTGAAGGCGGCTTTCTTTCCCATGCCGTGTTTGCCTAAGAGGGCTGTGCGCTCCCTTGTTAAAAAGCACGAACTGTACAAACCGACATGTATATGCCCTTGTCGAAGTAGTTCAAGTAGCCGACGGCGAACCCCACAGTCCAGGCACCGTTATTGAAGGAAGCGTACTGACTAGACGACCAATAGCCTGTGTCAGCGATTTTCGTTCCGCCGGCTTTTTCAAGCGCGCTGTTCACACTGTCTTTTACCCGGTACAGCATGGAAAGTTCTGCCAACGTGGGAAGATACCAGCCGTTTGCATAACTGCCCGAAAGCGAATTTTCCGTAGCGTAGGCGTTCACCCACTCCCATGCAGGATAGTTGCCGCTCGTGCCTTCGTCGCTCACCGCATCACAGAGAGCCTTCCAGTTGTCGCTTCCGTCTGTGTCGCCCGTGAATGTCGCTGTCGCCGCTTTTCCGTTTCCATATTCGCTGGGCGTACACTGTATTGCCGTGATGTTCTTGCTGTTTCCTTCGGCTTTATCGGTATTGCTTGTATATCGCGCCCATTGAAGCGTGTTGCTACTGCCAGTTGCGTTCTTCAAGCCCACGCCAAGTGTTTTCGCTCCGAGTGTGTCGCTTGCACTTCCAGCGTAGAAAATGACGGCGACCGCTTTTGATTTCTGCTCGTCGGTCAAGGTCAAGCCGCTAGTGTATGCCGTCGCCGAGCCATCCGAGAACACGATGTCGCCCACGGACTTTGCCTCGCTTGGTGCTTTGGTACCAATAGCCTGTGTTATCGTAAGTGTGTAGCTCGCTGTTTTTGTGGCGTAGGTGTATGTGTCGCTGTCTGCTACGGTTGCTGTGATGGTGGTCTCGCCTGCTCCCTTGATGGTTACTAAACCGGTTGAGGCATTTACTTCGGCAACATCAGTTTTGCTTGAAGCGTAGCTTACTGTGCCGTCGCCTGTATTGGTAAGTGGGTTGGTGAAAGCCTCGGCGGCTGTTGTCTTGCTCACGGTCGTAGTGGCATAGCTGATGCTGTCTGCGGTCTTTTGTGGTGTAATTGGGGGTGTTGGTGAAGTTCCTGTCTGACATGCAGTGAAACACAGCGCCGCGCTTAACGCGAGAGCGGCAAGCTTAAAAAGATTTTTCATAAAACTATTCCTTTATATAAGATAATTATATTATACCACAAAATCAGATTATTTGTGAATTATTTAGAAAGAATTCCGCCATTGAAATCATAAGAAAAAATGAATTTTCGGGCAAGTGGGGGGGGAAAAATGGAAGCCCAAAATTCATTCCTCCGGCGACCAGCTGGACTGCACGTCTTCTATGGCTAGGTTTTCGCCGGCTTGAACGGCCACTTGATATTCGTCTTCGTAGACGATTTTTCCGGGAGTGTTCGTGTAGACGACATAGTAGGGGCGCTTGTAGCGGTCCAAAAGCCAAAGCATCGGCTTTATCATTTTCATCATCATCTGCGAATTTTCCGTCTTAAAATAGCAAATGACTTTTTCCTGCCTTTTGCAGTGGGGAGGCCAGGGCAGAACGTTGGCAAACCAATCGTTTATTTCAAGGAACAAATCCGCGTCCTCTTGCTCCATTTCTCCGCGTTGAACCATTTGATGAAGAATGCTGAACACGCCCTTTGGCGCCTTTGTGTTGGACGCGAATTCCTTTCCCTGAATTCTGCAATACTTAAAATTCATTTCCATTTTTTTAACCAAGCGGAATGATAGCATAAAAATCGCTTTTGTTCTATAATTCCGCGCATGGAGAATTACCAGGCGATTTGCGACGACATATTGAACAAAATCTCAAGCGGCGATTTTTCGCAAGGCCAAAATGCGGCCGCGCGTGATAATGCCGGCAAGGCCAAAAAGCCGCGCCTTTTGCTTCACGCTTGCTGCGCGCCCTGCTCCAGCTACACGCTGGAATACCTTTGCGAATACTTTGACATAACAATCTACTATTACAATCCAAACATTCATCCGGCGCAAGAGTACCAGCGCCGCCTTGCCGAGCTGGAAAACTTTTTGCCGCGCTTTTTGGCAAACCAAAATAGTTCTACGGGGACCGCGGCGGCAGACGTCCGGATTGACTTGCAAAAAACGGATTACGAGCCGCAAGAGTTTTTTGACGCGGTTCAAGCCCAGCGCGACAATTTGGAAAACGAGAGCGAACGAGGCGAGCGCTGCCGCCGCTGCTACCAGCTGCGAATGGAAAAGGCCTACGAATACGCGCGGCAAAACGGCTTTGATTGGTTCACCACGACGCTAAGCATCAGCCCGCACAAGGACGCGCAAAAAATAAACGAGATTGGCCGCGCCTTGGAAGAGCGGGCCAAAAACGCCTTGCAAGCCAAAGACTGCGGGCCGCAATCTTTGGCTGAAGCCGATAACATTTTGCAAGGCCAAAATGAGGCCGCGCCAATCGCGAAATCCGCGCCAAAATTCCTTTACAGCGACTTCAAAAAAAAGAACGGCTACAAGCGCAGCCTAGAGCTGTCAAAAGACTACGGCCTCTACAGGCAAGACTATTGTGGTTGTGTCTACTCAAAGCAAAACATAGAAAGGGCGCGGGCGCAAGGCTAAAAGGCCGCGCAAATTCTTTTTAGCGCTTCTTGCAAAAGCGCTCGCGGCGCGGCGCAATTTAGGCGCTGAAATTTTTCGCCTTCCTTTCCGAACATTCTTCCGTCGTCAAGCCAAACTTTCGCCTTGTTCAAAACGCGCTCTGAAATTTCTTTGTCGCTCAATTCCGTAAAGGCTGTAAAGTCCAGCCACAAAAGGTAAGTTCCTTCCGGAACGACAGCGCGGATTTTTGGGCAGCGCTCTTCCAAAAAATTTTTGGCGAACTGAATGTTCTCCCAAATGTAGGCCTTGGCTTGGTCAAACCATTCCGCTCCGTCGCTTGTCGCGACCGCAATCAAGTACGCTATCTGGCCTTCCTTAAATCTTGTAGTCGTCGGCCATGTCCATAAGGCCGTATTCCAGCAAGATTTGCTCAAGGCGTTCCTGCGTCATAGGAGTCGGAATCGTGAACATTTGGTTGTTGATTACCGCCTCCGCAAGGTTCCTGTACTCCTTGGCTTGGTTTGAGTCCGGCTTGTATTCGATGACGGTCTTTCGGTTTATTTCCGCGCGCTGAACGATGTTGTCGCGGGGAACGAAATACAAAAGCTGTGTTCCCAGTTCCTTGCTAAAGGCGCGCAAAAGGTCAAGCTCGCGGTCGACGTTGCGGCTGTTGCAAATGATTCCTCCAAGACGGACGCCGCCGGCCTTGGCGTAACGGCTGATTCCCTTGGCGATGTTGTTGGCGGCGTAAAGGGCCATCATCTCGCCCGAAGCGACGATGTAAATTTCCTTGGCCTTTCCTTCGCGAATCGGCATGGCAAAGCCGCCGCACACTACGTCTCCAAGAACGTCGTAAAAAACAAAGTCCAAGTCGTCGGTGTAGGCGCCAAGATTTTCCAGCATGTTAATGGAAGTGATGATGCCGCGGCCCGCGCAACCGACGCCAGGCTCCGGTCCGCCCGACTCGACGCAGCGGGTTCCGCCAAAGCCTGTTCGCATGATGCGGTCAAGCTTGACGTCTTCGCCTTCGTCGCGAATCGTGTCCAAAACCGTTTTTTGCGCGAGGCCTCCCAAAAGCAAGCGGGTGGAGTCGGCCTTGGGGTCGCAGCCCACGACCATGACTTTTTTTCCGTGCTCTACAAGGCCCGCGGTCAAGTTTTGCGTCGTCGTCGATTTTCCGATTCCGCCTTTTCCGTAAATCGCGATTTGTCTGATTTCTGCCATTTTTTTTCTCCTTGTTATAAAAGTAGTAATACCATATGAAAACTAGGTAATTTTTTTAAAAAAAACGCCGGAATCCGGCGTTTTTTACCCTTTTTGCGGGCTTTTTTTTAGTTTCCGCTAAAAAGCGAAGTTGAAAGGTAGCGGTCGCCGGAATCGGGCAAAAGAACTACAATTGTCTTTCCCTTGTTTTCGGGACGGTCGGCCAAAATTTTGGCAGCCTTAAGAGCCGCGCCGCTTGAAATTCCTACCAAAATGCCTTCGCTTTGGGCAAAGGCGCGGCCTTCGGCAAAGGCGTCTTCGTTTTCAATCGGAATGATTTCGTCGTAAACCTTTGTGTTAAGGACGGTTGGAACGAATCCCGCGCCGATTCCCTGGATTTTGTGGACTCCGGCAGTTCCCTTTGAAAGAACGGGGCTTGTGGCAGGTTCCACGGCGATTATTTTGATGTTGGGGTTCTTTTCTTTAAGATATTCGCCAACGCCTGTCAAAGTTCCGCCTGTTCCTACTCCCGCGACAAAAAAATCGACTTTTCCGTCGGTTTGTTCCCAAATTTCGGGGCCGGTGGTCTTTTTATGGGCTGCGGGGTTGGCAGGGTTTTCAAACTGGCTTGGTATGAATGAGCCGGGCGTTGATTTTTGGATTTCCTGGGCCTTTTCGATGGCTCCCCTCATTCCTTTGGCTCCTTCGGTAAGAACTATTTCGGCGCCATAGGCTTTAAGAAGGTTTCGTCGCTCAACGCTCATCGTTTCGGGCAGGGTCAAAATGGCGCGGTAGCCTTTTGCCGCGGCTACGGCCGCCAAGCCGATTCCTGTATTGCCTGATGTGGGCTCTATGATTGTGGCGCCGGGCTTGAGCAAGCCTTTGGCCTCAGCGTCTTCGATCATCGCAAGGGCTATTCTGTCCTTTACGCTTCCAGCGGGATTTAGGTATTCAAGCTTTGCGAGAATGGTCGCATCCTTGATTCCGGCCTTTTTGGAATAAGAGTTCAACTGCAAAAGTGGTGTTTTGCCAATCAGTTCCAACGCGCTTTGTTTAATGTCTGCCATAATAATCTCCTTGATAAAAATAATAACCTAGTTTTACACTAGGATTATAGGTTATTTATACCGCGCTCTGCATATTTTGTCAATATCTATTTTAAAAGAATTTCAATAATTTTAAAATTCAATCCGTCACTCGAACAAGCCCTTTGAAAAATAGCGGTCGCCGCGGTCGGGAAGAACAATGACATAATTGCCTTTCTTTCCTTCATTTGCAAATTTTAGCGCCGCGCTAAAAGCCGCTCCGCTTGAAAAGCCCGCGATTATTCCTTCTTTTTTGGCAAGTTCGCGGCAGCCGGTGATTGCGTCTTGGTCTGTGACTTTTACCACTTGGTCAACAAGGCTCATGTCCATCGTTTTGGGAATGAAGTCGTTTCCGATTCCCTCAATGTTGTAGTCGGCGTGCTCTCCGCCGCCAATCAAAGAGCCGACCGGATCTGCCAAAATGCCTTTAGTCGCAGGATTTTTTTCCTTTAGGAACTTTACGATTCCGGCGTAAGTGCCGCCGCTTCCGGCGCCAGCGATTAAATAGTCAACCTTGCCGTCAAGCGCGTCGTAAATTTCGGGGCCGGTGGTCTTGTAATGCGCCATGGGATTGGCGGGGTTTTCAAATTGTTTTAAGGCAATCGCGCCGGGAATTGACGCGCGAATTTCTTCGGCCTTTTCCGAGGCGCCGCGCATTCCAAGAGCGCGGGGAGTGTTGACGATTTCCGCGCCGAGCGCTCGCATGAGCGTTTGCTTTTCTTGCGAAAATTTTTCGGGCACGACGAAAATCACGCGGTAGCCTTTTTGCAGCGCGGCAAAGGCGATTCCCAAGCCTGTGTTGCCTGCAGTTCCTTCTACGATAGTCCCTCCTTTTTTTAAGAGACCGTCGCGCTCGGCGGCTTCTACCATAAAGCGGGCGGTGCGGTCTTTTACGCTTCCGCTTGGATTGTAAAATTCAAGCTTTGCGTAAAGGTTTATGCCGGCCGGAAGCCAAAAGCTTGCAAGTTTTACAAGCGGAGTGTTTCCGACCAATTCTTGCATTGACCTAAAATATTTCATAAACATGTTCCTCGTGCAATATCGCTGTTCGCTTGGGCTTGCCTTCGTTTTATCTTGCCGCTATGCTTCACTTTTTGGCGGCGGTAATCGCGCGGTCAATGTCGGCGATGATGTCGTTGGCCGATTCAATTCCAACAGAAAGGCGAATCAAGCCGTCGGTGATTCCAACCTTGTCGCGAATGTCCTTGGGAATTGACGCGTGCGTCATGCTGGCCGGGTGGCAGGCCAAACTTTCAACGCCTCCAAGGCTTTCGGCGAGCGAAACCAATTTAAGCGAAGAAAAGAATTTTTTGATGTTGTAATTTTCTTTTAGTTCGAACGAAATCATCGCTCCGCCGTTTTTGGCTTGCTTTTTGTTCACCTTGTAGCCGGGGTCTGTCTTGAGACCGGGATAGTAAAGCTTTTTTACCGCGGAATGTTTTTTCAAATGAAGCGCGATTTTTTCCGCGTTCTCTACGTGGCGGTCAAGGCGAACGCCCAATGTCTTTATTCCGCGAATCAAAAGGAAGGAGTCGAATGGCCCCAGCACGCCGCCTGTCGCGTTTTGAATAAAGGCAATTTTTTCGGCAAGCGCCTTGTCGTTGACAACCGCAAGCCCAGCCACCAAGTCGCTGTGGCCTCCCAAATATTTTGTCGCGGAATGAACTACGATGTCGATTCCTTTTTCTATCGGCCGCTGAATGTAGGGCGTCATAAAAGTGTTGTCAACGATAGAAAGAATCTTATGCTTCTTTGCCAGCTTGGCCACGCCTTCCAAGTCGGTGATTGTCAAGAGCGGATTGGCTGGACTTTCAATCCAAATCGCCTTTACGTCGCTCGTGATTTTTTTCTCCAGCGTCTTTAAGTTGGAAGTGTCTTCGATTGAATATGTGATTCCAAAGTTTTTAAATATTTTGTCCAAAACGCGGAAAGTGCCGCCGTAGACGTTGCTAGAAATTATTATTTTGTCGCCGCTTTTAAATAGACTTATGACAGCGGTCGACGCGGCCATTCCTGACGCAAACGCAAAGCCGTGGTTTCCGCCTTCCAGCTGGGCGATCAAAGCCTCTAGAGCCGCGCGGGTGGGGTTTCCTGTGCGCGAGTATTCCCACCCCTTGTTTTTGCCAAGTCCTTCCTGTCTGTAGGTTGAAGTTTGGTAAACAGGAACATTGACAGCGCCTGTGAGCGGGTCGCCGTCAATGCCGCCATGAATCAAAGCTGATTCTATGTCATTGTAATTCTTTGCCATATTTTCCTCCTATGGTTCGGCTGAACGCGCGAGCTTGGCCGCGAGCGCGTTTGTTGCCATTTTTGGTTTTTCAAAATATATGCGAGTTTCTGAAAGAAACTCGTCAACTAAAAAGCCGCAAGGCTTTTTAGTTAACCGTGAGAAAAGGTTCCGTCCAATCTCACAGGCTTAATGTAAACTTCTTTTGAAAAGTCCTGTCCGCCAGGAACGCCAACCGCGTCCGCGCGGCAGCGTTGGCAATGCCTAAAGACTTTTATGTATTTTTCGCATTCGCTTCTTGCCCAAGACAAGTCGGTGCAAGATGGCGCGCTACACCAAGAAAACTGATGCTGAGGTATTAGCGGAATTATGTTGTAAACTGTCGCGCCGCGCTCAGCGACTGTTTTTGCCACAAGCGGAATATGCTCGCGGTTTATTTCAGGAATGAAAACCGTGTTCACCTTTACTGTCACGCCCGTGCTTGAAACTTTTTCTATCCCTTCCAGTTGGTTCTTTATCAAAATCCGCGCGGCATCGATTCCTTCAATGCGCTTGCCATTGTAAATTATGAACTCGTTTATCTTGGCCTGAATCTCCGGCTCAACCGCGTTTACCGTCACGGTAAGCGTGTCGATTTGCGCGTCGATTATTTGGTCCGCCTTTTGCGGAAGCAGCAAGCCGTTTGTGCTCATGCATTTTATCATTTGCGGAAACTCGTCTCGCACTTTGCGGAATGTCTCAAGCGCAAAATCGGTGGCGAGCGTATCGCCCGGGCCTGCCACTCCAACAACAGTAAGGTCAGGCGAAAGCTCTACGGCGCGTCTAATCGCGTCAAGCGCCTCGTCGGGGCTGATTATGCCGCTTGCAACGCCGGGACGGTTTTCGCTCTCATTAAAGTCGCGCTTGCAAAAGCGGCAACCGATGTTGCAGCCCGGGCTTACCGGCAAATGAATGCGGCCCTTGTTCGACTTGGCGCCAAGCGCGAAACACGGATGGCTTTTTGAGATTTCTTCAAATGTCTTTGGCATTTCGCGCCTCCTTTTTTTTGCGTCTAGCGTTTTTTTATACAAGACCCTGCTCTTTTATGGCGAGCGCGAGCCTGTCAATGCTTCCGGCGGCCTCAAAAACTTTTAGCCCTTTGCCCAGCATATAAGCGGCGGCCGGTTGTCCGATTTTTGCCACGAACAAAGCCGCGCAGTCTTTTAGCAATTGATAGGCAGGCTCAAAATTTTCGCTGCATGAGCCGCCGCAAACGGGCGGCATTTTTCGCGTTTCCACAAATTCCGCGTCGTCCGTAAAATCGTAAATCTGCCAGTATTGGGCGTGTCCAAAATGTTCGTCTACCGCAAGCCCGTCAAGGCTCGCAAAGCCTACCAAAACGCGCCCGCTATTGTTGTCTCCCATTGCCGCCTCCCATCCTAGCGGTAACGTTCGAGCGCGTTGTTGTAAACATCTTCTATCACGCGCAAGGCTCCAGTGTAGCCCACATAGTTTGTCGTAAGGACAAGGCGCATTTGCAGCGGGTTCGCCGCTTCCACAAAACAATAATCTTTTTCTTTTGCCAAATCGCTGTCCCAGCTTGCGCCGATTATCAAGCCGCGTCCTTCATGTTTTATTTCGCGAATTATGTCGCTGGCTTTTCCCGCGTCGGGAATGAACTGCGCGCTGATTTTTCTTTTTTCGCTAATTGAAAGCAAGTCGTCCAAAATATCCTGTTGGTATTTTGCCGGAGTGTTGTCTACGATGAACTGTTCGGCTGGAACGATTCCTGTTTCGTGCAGCAAAAAGCGCGAAAGGCCGACGACATAGCCGGCGTCGTGAATGATGTGAGCGAACCGCGGCAAACCGTAGCGGAATTCCAAGAGGAAAGTGGCTAGGTTGTCAATCTCTTCATAGTAAGAGTCGATTTGGTGTTGGATGAATTTCTTTGCTTTTTCAACGTCGATTTCCGCTCCGTGGGCGATGGCAAAATCCAAGACTCCGTTCAAAAAGGCTGTTGTGGCGTTGTCGCCAATCGGAACAGAATGGAACCAATAATATTCTTGGTCGTAGCGCGCCTTTAGGTTGTCCGCGATTGTCTTTCCGTACCAGGGAGAAACCAAAATGTTAAAGTTGGCGCGCGGAATTTGCTGCCATTCTTTCACGCCCTTGCAGTCGGGGCCGAACAAGACATGAACTTTAAGGCCAAGGCCTTTAAGCAAGCGCCGGTATTCAGCCAAGTTGCTTTTCCAAAATGGGTCTTGAAATGGAATGCTCGCGATTAAGTTGACAGTGTTCTTTTCCGAGCGAGGTTCGTTTTGATCTTCAAAGCGGGTAACATATTGGTCGATGATTGCGTTGACCACCGACGCGTGCGAAACATAATTGTTCGACTTGAAGCCCGGCGTATCCACGGCTACAATAGGCTTTCCTTGTTCGACAAATTCATCTACGACGCCTTGAACGTCGTCGCCTACAATTCCACCGGTGCAGCCTGACATGACAACCTGCAAGTCTGTGTCCAAAACCTTGTATGTATTTTCTATGTTTTCGCGCAGATGCTTGATTCCGCCAAAAACAACTTCCTTTTCGGTAAAGGCTGTGCAAGGGCTTGTGGAACCGCCCGCGTAGCCTTTTGAGCGCGCGAAAAAGCCGCTTATCATTTCGCCGCAGCCCGGTCCTGAATGCAAAATCGGAACGGCCTTTGGAATTGCAACTACAGTCTGCAAGGCTCCGAGCGCGCATGTGTATCTTTCTTGTTCAATTGAACCTGTGTAATTCGCCATTTTATCGTTCTCCTATCAAGCGGCTGTTTTTGCGAGCCGCCGCGAGCAAAAATGTTGCCGCTTATGCGGCTAACAAAAAGTTGTTGGCTTGCAAGCAATTTTATTGCCGCTATTTCTCCTATCAAGCGCCCTTACTTATATTGGAAGTAATCCGTCTGCTGGGTCAGCCACCACTTTGTGTAAGGGTTCAGCGCGTGCTTTTGAAAGTTTTTGACAAACTCGTCGTTCTCAATCGTTTCAACAATCATTTTGCCGTATTTGACAAGGCCTTCATATCCCATGCCGGCGTGCTCGTCGCCAACAAGCAAGCTTGGAATGCCGAGCTTTGCGCCCCACAAGGTCATTCCGCCGTGACGCGCGAGCATTACGTCAGGGTGAACTTTTATCAGCGCGTTGACTAATTCAAATTCCTGCTTGTTGCAAACATTAAAATGCGGAACATCGCCGTAGTCTCCGACTCGTTGCTTGAGCTGGTCGTTTTCATCCCGGCCCGAGTCAAACGTCGCGTCGTGGTGGAATACCGACGCTCCGACGGCTTTAAGCCCAAGCTCTCCGATTATGTCCAAGAGCGCGTGTCCGTGCGCGGCGCCGGCCGCTACATATGCGGACTTTCCTTGCAATTTTTTTCTTATCTCTTCGATTTGCGGAAGATATTTTTCTTTTTTCTCCGCGATGACTTTTTCGGCGATGTCTTCTTTGCCTAAAAGTTTTCCCAGCGCGCGGAACCATCTGTCGGTCTGCGCGATTCCGTATGGCGGCGCGCTCGCCAATTCCGGAACGCCAAAGTCTTGCTCCAAGACAGCGCCCAAATATGTTCCCAATGTCGAGCACGCTTGAACGGTGGCGCAAGCCTCTCCCGCGCGGCTCAGTTCTTCAACTGTGTTAAATGGGGTCAAATAATTTGGCTTTGCTCCAAATGGAGCGAACCAGTCGGCAAAAGCGTCGCTGCCCCAAAAGTTTATGACATTAATCATGTCGTCGCGATGTTTGTCGGCTTTTTTGATAAGTTTGCGAGCCATTCCGTGATAGGCGGCGTCAAAGCCAGTCGTCCAAACTTTGGAGCGGAAGCCTTCGCAAGCAACGCCCACAATTGGTATTCCTAATTCTTCCTGGGCTTTGTCGCAAACGCTTTGAATGTCGTCGCCTACAATTCCCACCGCGCATGTAGTCAATACAAAAATCGCGGCGGGCTTCACCCTTTCGTACACCTCGCGAATCGTAGCCTCAAGCTTTGCGTTTCCGCCGTAGACCGTGTCTTTTTCCTGGAGGTTTGTCGAAAAGATGCGGCGGCGGCGGTTTGTCTTGTTGCGCAGCGAAGCGTTGACTCGGTAAGTCATGTTGAAATCATGCAAGCAAGAAGAGCAGCCAACAGGCCCATGCGAAATCACCGCGGCGTCGGTCACCATCGAGACCATGCAGCCGGCGCGCGCCGTAGAGCAACCGATGCATTGGGTGAACTTTCGGTTATGGTCCTTGAGTCCGTCCGCCGAGAGCTTCACCAAATCGTCCGCATTGCCCAAAAAGCCGGTGATTGAATTAATTCTAATTTCGCGAATTTGCACGTCCGGCAAATTTAGGTTTACTGTTGACATGTTCTTCTCCTACTAGAAAGAAATTACGGCTGTTCGCGCGAGCTTGGTCGCGAGCGCGAATGTTGCCGCTTATGCGGCCAGCAAGCAATTTTGGGCTTGCCGGCATTTTCATTGCCGCTCACTTAACCGGAATTACGGCTCCGTTATACTTGTTCTTTATCCACTGCTGAACGTCGTCGCTGAGCAAAACCTTGACCAGCTTTTGAATCGCGGGGTCGTTGGCGCGGCCAGCCTTTGCTACGATGATGTTTCCGTAAGGGCTGTCGGCGGCTTCTTGGGCCAAGATGTTTGTCTTGATTCCAGACTCAAGAATTTTGTTGGTGTTGTTTACAAACAAGTCGTAGTCGGCGCGCGTCGGTATGATTTGGAACGCGTTGATTTCGACAATTTTAATCGGCTTGAGGTATTCAACGATGTCGTCTACGTTCGCGTCAAGAGCGCTCAAAGAATGCTCGCTCAATTTGATAAAGCCCAAATCGTTCAAAAGCTTAAGGCCGCGGTATTCGTTGGTTCCGTCGTCGGGAACGGCGATGACAAGTTTTTCGGGAACGTCTGAAAGCTTTGTGTACTTGTCGGAGTAAAGAGAAATTGGCTCAACGTGAATGGCGGCAACGCTGACCAAGTCCCAACCGTTCTGCTTGTTTACAGAGTCCAAGTAGGGCTTGTGCTGGAAGTAGTTGAAGTCGGCCTCGCCATTTGCCGTTTTTTCGTTTCCAAGGTTGTCGGAAGCGTCCTGCAAGGTCACTACTTTGATTCCTTCTTTAAGCAATGCGGGGGCGGCGTAGTCGATGATTTCCTGGTGCGGAACCAAGTCGATGATTCCTTTTAATGTAACAATTCCGTCATTGCCTTTGGCTCCGCCTTTTTTTGCGCAGGAGGCGAGTGAAAGCGCCGCCGCGATTCCCAAAAATCCAAAAATAATTTTTTTCATAAATGTTCTCCTTTTTTTTCCTTATATCAAGGCTCTTGTTTTTAAAATTCTGTTTGACACAAAATTTCCCGCGCTTTGGACAATCTGAACCAGAACGACCAAAACGTAAATGCAGGCTAACAGCTTGTCATGCTGAAAGCGTTGGTAACCATAGCGAACGGCAACGTCTCCGATTCCGCCCGCGCCGAACATTCCCGCTAGAGCCGTCATCGAAAGAACCGCTATTACCGTAATGGTAAAGCCTCGTATCAACGACGGCAAAGTTTCGGGAAGCAGCGCGTGGAAAATAATCTGCAAGTTTGACGAGCCGATTGATTTGGCCGCCTCTATCTTGCCCTTGTTAATTTCCAGCAGGCTGCTTTCTACAACGCGCGCGTACATCGGAATGCAACTTGCGGCGATAGCCACAATGCAAGGATTCGCTCCGTAACTTTTTCCGAACAAAAAGCGCGCCAAAGGAATGAGCATGATAATCATCACCATCTGCGGCAAAGAGCGCAGCGTGTTGATGAGCCAACCCCAAACCTTGTAAACTGCTGGCAGCGGAAAAAGTCCATCGGGGCTTGTCACAGTCAACAAGACTCCGAGCGCCAAACCAAACACCAAAACAATCAGGCTGGCCAACGCCGTCATGTAGAGAGTGTCAAAAATTGAAGGCCAAAGTTTTGACCAGATTTCGACGGAAACCGATGATTTCAGAACCGCCCACAAACTGTTGTCCAACAAACTCATGTCCTTCTCCTTTTTTAAATTGTATACATTCCGTCTTTGCACAACTGTTCGTTGTTCAAACGGAAGAAGACCTTTGCAAAAAGCTCGCCGGTGCGGCTTTCTGGATTGTTGAAAATGTTAAAGACGCTTCCTTCTTCAACAATTTTTCCTTCCTCCAAAACAGCCATTCTTTGGCAAGCGTATTTTACGGCTTCAAGTTCATGCGTTATCATCAAGATTGTGATGCCGGTTTTTTCGTTTATCTCTTTAAGCAAATCCAAAATTTGCAGCGTGGTCTGCGGGTCAAGGGCGCTTGTCGCCTCGTCGCTGAGCAAAACGTCCGGGTTGTTGATTAACGCGCGCGCGATTCCCACGCGTTGTTTTTGTCCGCCGCTCAAGGCTCCAGGGTAAATGTCCAGCTTGTCTGTCAGGCCTACAAGTTCCGCGGTCTCTTCCACGCGGCGTTTTATTTCTTTTTTGGGAACGCCAGAAATTACCAACGGGTAAGCAATATTTTTGTATACTGTCTTTGCTTCGAACAAGTTGAATGTCTGGAAAATCATTCCGATTCGCCGACGTTCCACCCTAAGCTCCTTTTTTCCCAAAGCCAATATGTCAGTTCCTCCGATTATGATTGAACCCTTGTCGGGAGTCTCCAGGCGGTTTATGCAGCGAGCCAAGGTGGATTTTCCCGCTCCCGAAAAGCCTATTATTCCAAAAATTTCGCCCTTATATATTGAAAGGTTTATGCCGCGCAAAACGGGCAGCGCCTGGCCGTGAGGATAGTATGTCTTGTATAGATTCGAAATCTCAATGTAAGCCATAAAAAGTCCCTCAAAGAATAATAACCTATTAAACCGATAGGAAATATTCTAAATTATAATGAACTTTATCTTTTATTGCGCAGTTTGTCAATAGATTTTTTATACAATCTCTATATTAGAAGGTATAGAAAGAAACTATAACGATTCTTTCCCTTGACAAGACCCGCAAAAAGTGAAAAATAAAAATAATGGAAAATTTATCGGAAAGCGCCAAGCAGATCCGCGACGTAATTAACTACATAAAGATTTTCAAGGACGCCTTGGCGGTCATACACATCGACGACCAAATAATCGACTCGGGCCTTTTGCCCAGCCTGATTCACGACATAGCGCTGATTCACCAGGCCGGCCTAAAAGTCATCGTGGCTCCGGGCGCGCGAAAGCAAATCAGCGAAATTTTGGACGGCGCCAAAATCGAATGGAAAATCCAAAAGGGCTCGCGTGTCGCGCCCGAATCCGCCATGCCGTTAATCAAGACCGCGGCCTTTGATGTGGCCAACACAATCATGAACCACTTGGCCGGCGAAAACCGAACCGCCGTCATCGGCAACTGGGTCAAGGCCCGCGCCAAGGGCGTTCTTGACGGAACCGATTACGGAACGGCCGGCGAAATCGACAAGCTAAAAATCGACGTCATAAAGCAAACATTGGACGACGGCTTCATTCCGATTTTTCCCTGCATCGGCTGGAACGATTTGGGAAAGCCCTATAATATTTCAAGCGCGGAGCTGGCCCAGCAAATCGCTTGCGGCCTAAAGGCGCAAAAGCTTTTTTACATCCTGCCCGACCCAAAAATTTCCAAGAATGAATTTTCGCTTCCTGACAGCGTTCACCTTAGCGGCGACGGAAACATTCCCGCGATGAACCTTGCGGAGGCGGAGGAAATCTTGCGCATGAACGGCGATTGCGGAACGGAGGCAAGCGAACATCGCGCGCAAATACTTTCGCTCTTGCGCTTGGCAAAGGACGCTTGCAAAAAAGGCGTTGACCGCGTTCACATTCTAAACGGAAATGTTGACGGAATTTTGCCCTGCGAAATTTTCAGCGGCATCGGAAGCGGAACGATGGTTTACAACAACGGCTACGGCGACTTGCGCGCGATGCAGCCGCAGGACATACCGAGCGTTTTGTCGTTGATGAATCCTTTTGTCCAAAAAGGAATTTTGTTGGAACGCACGGCAAAGCAGCTTAAGGCCGACTTGGACAGCTACATCGTCTACAACGTTGACGAAGGAATCCACGCCTGCGCCGCGCTCAAGGTCTACCAAGAATCGGGCGCTTCTGGCGCCGCAAAGCAAGCGGAGATTTGCGCTGTCGCCGTAGATCCCGCTTACGGAAACATGGGCGTCGGCCCCAAGATTGTAAACTATTTGTTGGACAAGGCAAGAGCGAAAAAAATAAAATCGGTTTTTGTTATGACAACTCAAACCGCCGACTTTTTTGAAAAACTGGGATTCGCGCCCGACTCAATAGACTCGATTCCGCCTGAGCGCAAAAAGCTTTGGAACCCCGAGCGAGGTTCCAAAGCTTACAGAAAGGTTTTGTAAATCTACTCAAACAAAATTAGAAAGGGGCCGTCGTTGTCGCCCTTGTAGGCGTCAAACCCAAGCCTAATTTCTGAAGCGTTTTTGTTCAAAACAAATTCCACGGGCACATCGATGGCGCCGGCCGGAATATCTCCTATTTGGACTGACTGCGACATATTCGCGTATCCGCCTTTAGCATCCTCCGTAACACTCAATTGAAGAGTGTTTATGCCATAGACATTGTCTCCCTTAAGCGTAAACTTAATAACGTCGCCTTTTTGCGGCTTGGCGCTCAAAATGTCGCTGAGGGGAATGTGGCAACCGTAGGAATTGTCCCAGTCGTCGGCCGCGGCAAAGCGAACCTTTGTCAAGTCAACTGTAACGACCTTTCCAAGCGGCTCGTTGGTGGCGGTGACTTTCTTGATGTAAATCTTGATTCCAGGAAGCCAGTTCCAGTCCTTGTCGGCGACGGCGACGCCTAAGCGCTCGCAAATCGTTTTGTCGGCGGGGCGGATGTCGCACCTTCCGTCAACATAGCCATAGTCATAAAATTTGTTTGTCGCGCCGTAAACAAAAGTTTGATAGGCGGAGATTTTTTTAGAAATGTCGCCGATGCAAACCGTGCTGCTTTTGGGAGCGTTGTGGTTTTCGTTTTCTTCGCCGTAGTAGGTGTTGATGTAAAGGTTGGCGATTTTGGCTCCGTCGGGGCTTGAGCATTCATAGGTAACGTACTTGTAGCCTGTAAAGTCAACAGGCTTGTCCAGATCCAACGAGGCAAGGCCTTCGCCGTCGGTGGTCAAAAGAGTTCCATTGGCGTCGGGCGAAACATAAATGTCTTTTGTTTTGGGAGCGGCGTAAAGGCTGGCCGCGGCAAAGGCCAAGCAAAGCGCGCCCAAGAATATTTTATTGTTCTTTTTCATAATTTTCTCCTTAAGCTTTTTCTCTTACTTTGAATAAATCAAGTAGGGGCCTTTGAACTCGCTTTCGTCTTCAAAGGTGATGATTTCGAGCGTCATCTTTGAACCGTTTTTTAGAATCGGAAGGTCAATAGTGTCGTTGATTTTTTGTCCTTTCGCGAATCCGCGCCCATTCCATTCACCTGAAACTTGCTGCCATTCTCCTGAATCGTCAAAAACTCTCGCGCTGAAATTGCCCAGGTCATAGGCGTTTGTTCCCTTTAGTTTTAGCTGAACGATGTCGCCGGCTTTGGGGGTCGTTCCCAAGGCTTGCTGAAGGTCCGCCCAATAAGCGTAGTGCTTGCTTCCGTCGTCCCATGTGACTGAATTGTTGATTGCGCAGAAACGAGCCTTGCTATAGTCAATCACATGCAATTGGCCAATCGCGTTGTTTGTGGCGGTCACTTTCTTTACGAAAATTTTTATGTTCGGAATGTTCTTCCAGTTTGCGTCATAAACGCCTATGCTAAAATTGTCGGCGGCAGCCTTTTCCGGGGTTCTGTAAATTTTCTTTTCGTTTTCCCAATGCTCGTAGCACATTGTGGAACTGTAAATCACGCCTTGATAAAGAGCGGGTTTTTTTTGGATGCCGTAAATTCTAATTTTTGCCGACTGATCCCAATCATAGTCTTCGTTTTCTTCTGGAACAAAGCCAAAGTATAAGTCAATGTGCGAGAATTTTTTTCCGTCGGGGCTTGAACATTCAACTTGCAAATACTTGTAGCCGGAAAGATCAACTTCCTCTCCAAAGTCCACTCGGGCCCAGCCGTTTGCGTCTGTTGTCACCAACATTCCGTTTTTTTCTTTGGCAACCCAAATGTCTTTTGGCGCCTTTGCTTTTGGGGCGGCGTAAAGGCTGGCCGCCAAGAGCGACAAGCAAGCCGCGCAAAAAAGAGCGCGTCCAATTTTTTTCATAAATTCCTCCATAATTATTATATATGAAAAATGATATATGCTTATATCTAAAAAGTCAATAAAAATATTTTTGTATATGAAATATAATATACTGTTATATATAATTTAGATAATATAGTTATGCAAGAATTATGACTTTGGAAAAGACTGTAATAGACAACATCAAGAGAATCCGCAAAGAAAAGGGCATCACGCAGGAACAGCTGGCGGAAGCGTGCAACACGGCTACCAGTTACATAGGGCTTATGGAAATTTACAGAAATGTTCCAAAACTTTCCACAATTGAGAGAATCGCCGCGGCGCTTGGCGTTGAACCGCAGGTCCTTTTTCAAAAACGGGAAAAGGATTCGCCGACAGAACGAAAGATAAAAGCTATAAAGAACACCGTCATGCAGTCGGTCGAAAAGGAATTGATGCGAGCCTTGCGCGAGGAGCTTTATTAAGCGCTCCGTTCGTTTATAGTTAAAATAATATAATTTTATATCAAAATTTAGTTTTTTCTCTTGCGCGTTTCGCTCTTGCCGAGTTATAATTAAGGCGGAGAAAAACGTGGATCAAAAAATTAAATTTCCAATTGCGTTAAAGCATATTTTACTGTTTTCATTCCTTATCATTCTTGTCTTGGGTTTGACGACCTTTCTTGTTTCCACGCTTGTTCGCGGCGACGACAGGCGCAAGGCCGAAGAAAACAACCACACGATTAACGCCAGGACCGCGCAAACCGTTCAGCAGACTTTTACAAACGCTCAAAAGAATTCCTACATACTGTTTGACGCTTTTTCAAAAATTAAGGAACCGGCCAAAAAAGGAGGCCAAGCAAGCCAAGAGGTCCGAGCTTCATTGATTGCGGATTTTTTTAGGGTCAACGACGACATAATTTTTGTTTCCAGCCCTGACACAAACTTAAAAGTGAACCCATCGTTCAAAGAAAAAATCGGAGGAGCGGCCGGCGAAAAAAAACTTTCGGATTTTTTAATCGCCAACAAAAGCGCGGCCAGCGGAAAAGTCCGCTACTTTAACGCCAGGGAAACGCTTGACATTGATTCGATTATTTTTACTTTTCAATACGGGCCGCTGAACGCCGTCAAGAACGCGGCGGTTGGCGTTGACACAAAAGCCTTGGCCGCGCTTATGAGTTCTGGCGCCAACAACGCGACGATTTTGGTTGACCAAGATTCCGCCGTCCTTATAAATCCTGACTATGAAAGCGAGCAAAAAACTTACGTTGCCGCGCAAAGCCTTATCGACAGCATTAAGGACAAAGAAGGCGTTGACAACACTCAAAGCCTTGCGGAGACGGAAGACGGAAGGAAATTCATTTCGGTCCACAAGACAAAGGACAAGCTTTACGTCATAACGAGCGTTTCAGAAAATTCCGTTTTTGCCGTAATCAATCGCACCACTTACAGAATCATCTTGTTTTCGCTCGCTATTTTGTTCATCGCGATTATGGCGATTCGTTTGTTCAGCAAAAACATTACCAATCCAATCGCCGACTTGGTTGACGCTTCCGCAAAAATAGAGCGAGGCGAATTTGAATTGGACATCAAGCCTCGCACGCATGACGAAATCGGATTGCTTACTTCCTCATTCATTCAAATGGGAAAGGGTCTTGCCGAGCGGGAAAAATTGATGGTGTCGTTCAGCAAATTTACCAATAAGACAATCGCGCAAAAGGCCGCCAGCGGAGAGCTTGCGCTTGGAGGCGAAAACCGCAACGCGACGATTTTCTTTAGCGACATCCGTTCCTTTACAGCGATGAGCGAAACGATGCAACCAAAAGAAGTCGTAGAATTTTTGAACGCCTACATGACGCGAATGGTCGAGTGCGTCAACAAGACAAACGGCGTCGTTGACAAATACATCGGCGACGCGATTATGGCGGTTTGGGGAGCGCCTGAGTCCGCGGGCAGTCCCGCCCTTGACGCGCTCAACGCCGTCACCGCCGCTCTTATGATGCGCGTTTCGCTTTTTCACTTTAACCAGTCGCGCAAGGAACGGGGATTGGCGCCGGTAAGAATCGGCTGCGGAATAAATTCGGGCCCGGTCGTCGCCGGGCAAATCGGCTCCAACGAAAGAATGGAATACACGGTTATCGGCGATGCGGTGAACCTGGCGAGCCGCACCGAGGCTTTGAACAAGCCCTTTGCCACCGACATTTTGATTACCGAAAACACATACAATCTTATCAAGGACAAAGTTATTGTCGAGGAAATGCCCGGCGTTCACGTAAAGGGAAAGACTGACGCGATAAAAATGTTCGCGGTCATTAACCTTGCGGGAAAAGAAAGGCCAAGCTCAATTGAAGAAGTGCGAAAAATTATCGGAACTACCGCGCCTGATTTGGCAAAGGTGAACACTGATGACGAAGAAAAGAAATACAAGATTGAAGGCTAACCTAGCCGACATTTTGATTTTTGTTTTGTGTTCTCTTGGAGCGGCGACGGCGCTTGGCCTTTATTACAAGGACATAAATTCTTGGTCGTTAAAGAACAACGAAGTCGCGGTGGCGAAAATTTATTTTAAGAAGAACGTAGTCCAGCGCAAATTTATTGACAACGACATTTGGGAGCGCGTGAATCAAGAAAGCCCGATTTACAACGGCGACAAAATTCGCACGGCGCAAGACTCTGAAATCCACGCCCAGTTTGAAAAGACAGGAACGAAAATCCAGCTAAAAGAAAATTCATTGATTCAAATTTTCAGCAATAAAAAAGAAAAGGCCATTGACTTTTTAAGCGGAGAAATTTTTCTGGCCAGCGCGCAAGACGGAGAGGAAGCGGTCGTCATGGCTGTAAAGAAAAAAATTTCCGCCGCGCCAAATTCAAAAGTAAAGATTACGATTTCCAAAGCGGAGAAAAACGAAAAAAAAGAAAGCCAGCCCAAAGAGGCCGTCGTTGAAGTCATCGAAGGCGAGGCCGTGGTGACGAACGTTCCAAAGGCGGCGCTTTTCCAAAAGCCGGTTGAGGAAGCGCAAACGATAACGGCGGGCGAAGAATTCATTGTCACCGAAGAGCTGATTGGCGAAGCCGAGCCGGAGCCTGTTGTGGAAGAAATTGTCGCGGAGGAAGAAGCGCCGGTAGAGCCCGCGCAAGAAAAGGAAGTCGCCGCCACGCCGGACGACCGCGCCAATCAAAAAGCGGTTCTAGCAGAAACGAAGGATGACGAAGAAGAAAGCGCGCAAGAGACGGCCGCGGCGCAAAAAGCGGAGCCAGCCGAGCTTGTAGAGATAGAAGAAAGCGCGGCCGGCGCTACCGAAAGTCCTTCGGTAAAATTCGCCAAAAGCGTTTACAACCAAAAGACCGGCGAATACAATTACAGTTTTGGAATTCCCTTGCGCAGGCTTTTTGGCACAAAGAGAATAATTCCCGCCGGATCGGTTGTGGAATTGAAAATCAGCGGCGTCTCAGACAAGAGGGCTCCGTATTTTGGAATGGTGTTCAGAAGCGGCAAAGGCGAGCAGTTTGACGCAAGTCCGCATTGCTATGCGGTTCCTAACGCTGGAAAAGGATTTTTCGCGGGCGCTTCGTTCAACCAAAGAATTCGAGCGTTCATTGAAAAGGAAATCGAAAACACAAGTTACGCGACGCTTTCTTTTTCTTACGACTCGAACAAGTTTGACGAAGAGCTTTCGATAAGCGGCTTTAAGGTTGAGGCGAAAATTGTTTCGCTTGGCGCGGAAGAAATTTTGGAGCCGGTGGCTGTCGGAAGAAAATCTGCGGCCGTGATTGAACAGATTTCGATAAACAAGGTCCAGTGGGACAGAAACAACGGCGGTTTTAGCCTCTTTCTTCCGCCAGAAAGAATTTTAGGCTTTACAAAATCACTTCCAAAAGGCGCCAAGATAAAAGTGTCGTTTATCGGCCAGTCGTCTTTGCCGCTTGATTATGTTGATTTAAATTTAAACAATTGTTCCACCGAAAAATGGGATAAATTCCAAACGATAAAACTTGACGACGGAGGAAAAGCCTTCCAAGAATTTGCGTTTGAAAAAAACGCTGTCCTTACTGGAGAGTTGATAAACTCCGACGCGTGCATTTTGGAAATAACTTTTGAAAGCGCAAGCCGCGAAAAACTTTGCCAATTGTCCAACGTAAAATTTAGTTTTGAGCGCGTTGAATAGAGGCCCGTTTGCGCAAGCCTGTTCGAACGCCCAAGACTGCGCCTCGCCTTGAAAGTTTCCGCCAAATGCGATAATTTGTTGTTACTATGACTATCATCGACGGAAACTCACTTACAATCGAAGACGTAAACGACGTGGCAATCAACGGCCAAAAAGCCGCCCTTCCCACCGACAAAAAATTTTGGGAGCGCTTGGAAAAGTCCCGCAAATTTTTGCTGGACTACATTTCCACCGGCGTTCCGACATACGGAGTCACCACAGACTTTGGCGACAGCTGCTACAAGCAAATCAGCGTTGACAAGGCGGGCGAATTGCAGCGCACAATCGTGGCCTACCACGGAATCGGCTTGGGCCCATACTTTGATCATGAAACAGGCCGCGCCGTGATTCTTTGCCGCTTGAACGGAAATGTTAAAGGCGGCCACTCGGCCATCAGGCCCCAGCTCGCGCGCAAAATGCTGGAGCTTTTGAACAAGGACGTCATTCCATGCATTCCGCAGCTTGGCTCGGTTGGCGCGAGCGGCGACCTTACGCCTTTGAGCTACCTTGCGGCCGTAATTATGGGCCAGCGCAAAGTTTATTACAAAGGAAAAATCGTTCCGACGATGAAAGCCTTTAAGGCGGAAAAGATTGAGCCGCTTTTGATTGAGGCAAAAGAAGGCCTTGCGATTATGAACGGAACGAGCGTTATGACAGCCGTCGCCGCGCTCGCTATAAAAAAAGCGGAGCGGCTTGCGAACATCTCGGACTTCCTTTCTGCCGTCACAAGCGAAATCACGCGCGGAAAAGACACGCCCTTTGTGGCCAAGGTCAGCCAGATTAAAAACCACAAGGGCCAGTCCGAAAGCGCGGCTTACATTTACAAAATCATAAAAAATTCAAAGCGCGTTTACAAGTATGAGGAATTCTTAAAGACGCAAATCGAAAAGCTTGACGGAAGAACATTCGTCAAGCAGGCGAATAAAATTCAAGACCGCTACTCAATCCGCTGCTCGCCGCAAATCAACGGCGTTTACCGCGACACGCTCGCGCTTGCCCGCCAGTGGATTGGCGAGGAAATAAATTCCGCCAACGACAACCCGCTTGTTGACATCGACGTGGGCCGCATTTACAACACCGGAAACTTTTACGGCGGCCACATATGCGCGGCCTGCGACTACATGCGGACGGCGCTTGCAAACATCTCGGACCTTTCCGACAAGCAGGCCGAAGTCATTATCGACGGAAAGTTCAGCGGACTTCCTGACAACTTGACTCCGCGCATAAAGGACACCGACCCGCGCGCAGGCTTGCGGCTTGGCTTTAAGGCCGCGCAAATCACAATCAGCGCGATTCGCGGCGAAGTCCAAAGCTACTGCTACCCAATCAGCGTCACAAGCGCTCCCACCGAGGCAATCAACCAAGACAAGGTGAGCATGGGAACAATCAGCGCCAGGAAATTCGCCGAGCAAATCGATTTGGTTTTCTTGCAGTTCGCCACCCACTTGCTTGCCGCCATGCAAGCGGTTGACCTTGCAGGCTACGACGACTTTAGCCCATTCACAAAAAAAGTTCACGATGAGGTTCGCAAGATGAGCAAGTTCGTAAAGGACGACCGTCCATTGGACGCGGACGCGACAAAGGTGGCGGAGTGGCTGAAGGTGACGGAGATGTTTGCTTGACTTTTTGAGGAAGCTGAATTGTCAAATAATTTCAGCGACAGGCTTGTACATAAAAATGCAGTTTTGGCTGTATTCGCTTTGCCAATCTTCGTTGAGCCGTTCGTTAAAAGATTCGTCTTCGACAGGATAAAAGCCCCATGTTTTATAGTATTGGGCCAATTTTTGATTTGCCGCGAACAAATACAAAACTTTAGTTCCGACTTCCTGGGAAATATGCTTTACAATAGGCTGAACTATATCGTAAAAAATATTGCGCCCAACTTTTATGTCGAGGCCTTTTATAATTCTAAGCGAATAGTCGTTCAACGCGATATTTACAAGTTCCAAGCCAGGCACAAGCTTTGTTTCTTTTGAAAATTTCAAGTCTATGGCTTTTTCGTTGTATGGAATCGACCCGCATTTTAACGTAAAGCAAGCTATAATAACTTCCGTGCCTTTGAGTTTTACCACATAATTTCTGACTGAATAATCATTTTCGTCTTTTATGGCTTGTTTTTGAAAATAATCCGTTATGCCTGTCGCTCCGTTGATGGCGGCAAAACGCTTTAAACAACGCTCGTTGCCATTGTCTACAAGCCGCTCGTAGGAGAAGTATTCTGAATTAATTTCTACTGGAATAAAACTCAAGCGGTCTCATTATCAGAGAGGTCGTTCCAAGTTTTAATTATGTCGGGAATGCGTTTTGAAAAGGTCTTATTAAAGTTGTCGCGTTCAGTTTTTGTGTACTGAGGCGCTGAAAGAGGTTTTGCGCTGCAAATTTTGTCGTAAGCAATCTTTCCAGAATTGCCTGACAAAATAAAAATGTCCGGTTTTCCTACCATTTCAAAACCTCCTTGTACTTATAAATATAATAACGAAAAGGGCATATTGTCAAGCAAAAAATTGCTATTCAATTAACTTCTCAACAGCAGAAGCTGTATATTCTATTTTATTATAACCTTTTTTATAAAGCTCCTGGCGAAGTTTAGTTTGCACTCCCTTAATATTGCATTTTTCATTCATCTTTTCTTTTAAGTTTTTGATTTCATCTAAATACAGCAGTTCGAGATTGTAAAACGAAACATATTGCTTGCAAAGTTTTTCCACCTTTCTTTTTAGCTTGTCCTCTTGCAATTCACGCGCTCTAAGTCTTCTATCCAAATAAGATGAAACTAATAAAGAAATCGTTCCCACCAAACTGCCTATAAACGCTCCGCCTACAGTTACAAATAATTCAAAATTCTTTCCCATAATCTTTTCCTCCAAAAAATTTTATCCATATACACGGAAACAGGAAGGTGCGACGCGCGGCCCGGTGTCCATTGCAAAATCTCTATATCAATCACCCACGCACAGTGCGGGAACAACGCCGTCGACAGGAACTACATCTGAAAAGTGGTTTGTCTTGCCATCGATAGTGACCGACCTAGTTTTATAACCATTAGAGCTAGAATAAGAATTGGTTTTACTGCTATAAGGAGATCGCAGAAGCCAGCTGGCACAGTCACCATATGCCGAATAAGATAGTGCTCCGTTGGCCTTGGCAAAGTCCGTGGGTTTACGACATCTCATATTGTTATCATCAATTTCAAAACCGAAGATGTTTGTCGTGACTTCCTGTAGGCTCAAAAGAAACACTTTGTCGGTCGTTTTTATGTCGCTGGCGTACCAAAAGATTCCGTTCCAGCGGTCGGTAGTATCCAACGGGGCGTCGCCGTCGGAGAAGGTCGTGCGCGCGCTGTTATCCACACTTGTGTTTGTAATTTTATCTAGTTCGGCTGCGGTAAAGGCAGTCTGCAAAAATCCTTTTCCCAAAAAATCATCGCAATCGATTTGCTCGTCGTCTTTAGCCTTTTTTGGATAGCTGAGGCCATTCAAAAAGGCTCGGATTTTTGAATGTTCGTAGTTGTTGGGAAAAATTGATTTATTTTCACCTACATTTCTGTCGCCCTCATAATAATCGTAATAAGAAAGACATGTTAAAATGCTTTCCGCAAGCAAAAGCTTTCTTCCAGTTTCATTATAATTTGTAGTAAGAACTCGCCACTTTATCGGTTCAACCTTGAACCATTTCTCGCTGTTTGCGGATGCCATGGACGTAGTTGTTCCGTCGCTATATCTGATGTGGTAACTACTGGCATTTTCCCTTATTTTGGCATACCATCCGCCGTCGCTTCCCCTATAGTAAATAAAATTTCCTGCGGTTTTGGACTCGCATTCATCGCTTACATCAACATCATCTGCTTTTATCGTCTGCGGCCATAAGCCAAAGGTAACAAGTCCGTATTCGATGCCGTTTATTGTGGTCGTTCCTGCTTCCGTGTAGGCTCCACTGGCAGCAAACATCGCTTTCACCGTGACATTTGACGCGGGCATTATGAACGTTATTTTATCGTCGCTTTCGCTTGTTTCAAGCACAGTGCCGCTAGTGTCTTTTACCGTAAGAGCTTCCAGCTTGCAGCTTTTTGCAGGCTTTATCGTAAGTGTTACAGTGTCGCCATAATTGGCGGCTGTTTTGTCGGCTTCCACGTTTCCGTTGACAAAAGTTTCTACACTAATATTGTATTTTATCGCTACGAAAATCGCCGTGACAGTTACGTTCTTTGCGGGCATCGTGAATGTCTGGCTGTTGCCGCTTCCGTTGACTGTCACTAAAATGCCGTCCTTGGTGGTTACATTCAGTGTCTCAAGGTTATAGCCGCTCGCAGGGCTTATCGTCAGGGCTACGCTTGTTCCAACCGTCGCGGTTGTGGGGGTGGCCGTTACGCTTCCGTTTTCAAAAGTTCCCACGATAATGTTATAGTTTATCGCGGCAAATTTTGCCGTAACGGTGACATTTTTCGCGGGCATCGCAAATTTTCCGTCTGTCACGGTCACTTCACCGCCGTCAGCGTCAATTACGGAGTAAGAGACAAATTGATAACCTTCGGCAGGCGAGCTTGAAAGTGTTATTTCCGTTCCTGTAATTCCTGTGGCTGGAGTCGCGTTTACAGTGCCGTTGTTATTAGTTGAACTAACAACAACGCTGTAAACCGGAATCTCAGACCATAGCGCATAAAGCGTTGAAGAAGCGGTTGCCGTGTAGCTAGCGCCGTCCGCGCAGAAAGATTGGGTCGCGTCTGCGGACTTTCCCCAGCCCGCAAAGTTGAATCCTCTTTTGGAAAATCCAAGTTCCGCGAACGTCTTTAAATTTTGCGGCGCTCCAGCTGTAAAGAGTTGCGTTGCGGTGGCAGGATGCTCGCTTCCGTCGTTTGCGTTGAAAGTTATCGTGTATGTGACTGGAGGGGTGTTTTGTGTTTGCGTCCTGTCATTACCGCCTGTTGTTTCAACCGGAACAAAAACCATCCGCATATCGCTTCCGTTTGAGCACGCAATCATTCCAAAAACGAGCGTCACGCAAACGGACAGCGCTATCAATCCTTTTGCAAAACTTTTCATGACATTCCTCCGCGCATAAAAACGCCATGCGCGCGGCTTTCATAATGTCTTACTTTACAGTAAAAAACATATTTTGTATTGAGTAATTAGACCTAAAAAACCAGGGACTTTAGTCCCGAAAAAGCCGGGAGTAAAAAAGGCATTTTTTTTACGAATTTTTCAAAAAAATCGCTAATTTTTGCAATAAAAAGCCTATCTTATATGTAAGGGAATCGCAAAGAGCGGTTCCCGCTTTTTTTAAGGAGGCCTAATATGGCAAGAAAACCTTTTGAGGAACTAAACTTTGCGGATGACGGCATGTTTCAGGCCGTCATGAAAAACCCGGAGGCCAGCGCGGAACTGGTGGAACGGCTTTTGGGCGTGCGCGTAAAAGCCGTAAAATATCCAAAGCTGGAGAAGAAAATTGCGCCTTACTACGCGACCAAAGGCGTGCGGCTGGACGTCTACCTCAAGGACGAGGACAAGATAATAGATGTCGAGCTGCAAACCTACGAGATGGACGCGTTGGGCAAGAGGACGCGCTACTATCAAAGCATGGTTGACATCGATAGCCTTATGAAGGGCGAAGATTACACCGAACTAAAGGACAGCTACATCTTGTTCATTTGCAAGTTCGATCCGTTCAAAGACAAAAACGAGCGTCCGCACGGACTCTACCGTTACACTTTCCGCAACATTTGCGAGGAAAATTCTTCTGTGAATTTGGATGACAAAACTTTAAAAGTGATATACAATGCAAGCGAGTACGAAAAAGCCGAGGACCCGAAAGTCCGCGCGCTTTTGAGATTCATTCAAACCAACGAGCCCGGCGAAGACCCATTCGCAAAACAACTGGAAGACTTTGTGGCCAAGGCCAGGCAAAACGAAAAATACAAGAGGGAATACTTAGCCATGAATTTGCACGACAGAGATATGATAGTGAAGGGCCGTAAAGAAGGCGCGCAAGAACAAGCCATGCAAGCCGCGACGAATCTTCTAAAAATGAATGTTCTCACGCTGGAGCAAATTGCGCAAGCGCAAGGTCTCCCTCTAGACCAAGTGCTGGAACTGCAAAAAGAGCTGGCTGCCGAACCGGCTAACTAAAGTCCGCTATTCCCGCTCCGCCACGCGGTAGTCCCAGTTGTGCTTGGGGTAGCGGCCCTTCATCTCCTTGCAAATCTCAGGCCAAGTGTTTTGCCAAAAGTTTTCCAGGTCGCTTGTGATTTGCAGGGGCCTGCGCGCGGGCGAAAGCAGTTTTAAAAGGACTGGAACGCCCATCACTTTTGGCGTCTCAAAGCAGCCGAATATTTGCTGGATTATTATTTCTATCGTCGGAACCACTTTTTCGCCGTCAACGTAAACGACTTTTACCGAGCGGCCTGTTTGCAATTCCAGTCTTGACGGAACCTTTCGCTCCACCTCGGAACCGTCGTAAAAATAGTAAAGCGCGTCGTAAACGTTTTGCGCGCTGATTTTGTTCCCGGTCAAAAATGGGGCCAGCCATTCGGCCGCGTTTTGCGAAAGCCAGTTTTTGTCAAAGCGTTTTGGCGGAACTGTGCCCTGGCCAATATTGCCGCCGTCCGCCGCGGAAGCCTGCTCGTAAAATTTTCGCTTTACCAAAAAGGCTTTTGTCTTTTCGTCCAGTGGAAGCGAGTCAAAGCCGTTTTTTTGAACCGAAAAGCAAAGCGCGCTTTTTATGTCTTCGTCTCCGGCCTTGAGCGCCTTTTGGCTAAGAACGATTTTTCCGTATTGAGTGAATTCCGTCTTTACTACTTTTCCGTTTTCAAAATCGCAAACGACTTTTTTTTGCGCGCGGCTTAAAATCCATTCTTCAAGCTGAACGGAATCCAGCGCCTTGTACGAGTAAATCGCGCCTTGCGAGCTTCCCGCGTCCGCTTCCACGGCCACAATCCATTCCGGGCCAAGGCCGCCCTTGTAGTCCTTTAGCGCGGCAAGGCGGCCCGACGGAAACTGGTAGACGCCCGCGTCCGCCGTCCTATGCGCGAGCCTGTCGGGAAAGCCCGCCAAGAGCGGGTCGGGAATTTTTTGCAAGCCCGCAATTTGCGCGTCGGCTTCTTCGAGGCGCCGCTCTAAATTTAGAACAAACTTTTTTTGCAAGGCCGGCGCTGAATCCTTGTATTGCGAGTACGGAAGGACAAAGGCGGCGCCGCCGTAAATCGCAGCGCATCCCAAGCGGGGACCGATTCCAAGCCTAAGAGCCGCCCGCCCCAATTGTGTAATCTGGCCGTTTTTGTCCAAGCAGTTAAGCAGCCGCAAAAGCTCGCGCGCTGTCTCCCACGAAGACGGGGCGGGCGGGTCCAGCCATTCAAGCGCGGCGGGGTCCTGGCTTCCCCATTCGGCGCATTCCAAAAGCAGCTCGCTTAAGTCGCTGCGCAAGATTTCCGGCAGCGGGTTTTTCGACCGCGGCTCGTTCTGGCTCCACAAGCGGACGCAAACGCCTTCTTGGGTTCGTCCGGCGCGGCCTGCTCGCTGCGCGGCGGAAAACTCCGATTCGGGCATTGTAACCAAGCGCGTCGCGCCGACGTTGTTGTCCATCACGCTCACGCGCGAAAGGCCAGAGTCGATTACGCAAACAACATCGGGAATCGTAAGCGACGTTTCGGCGATTGAAGAAGAAAGGATTACGCGCGTTATGCCTGACGCGGCGGGCGACAAAATCTTTTTTTGCTCGTCAAAGGACACGGAGGAGTGAAGGCGCTCGATTTGAACGGCGGGCGAAATTTCGCCGCTTAGTTCGGAAAAGGTCTTGTTTATTTCGTAAATGCCGGGGAGAAAGACAAGGATTGAGCGGCCCGCAGTCTTGGTTTTGCAAGCAGTCTCCGCCGCGCCCGCGTTTTTGGTCTTGCCATCAGCATCGGTCGCAAGCCCAGAAAGCGCCCAGCGGACGGCGGCGGCTACCGAAAGTTCAGGCTTGTAATAAAATTGGACAGGAAAAGTCCGGCCTGGTATTTCCAAAACGGGCGCCGGCTTTATGGTCTTGGAATCAGCCTCGGATTGGCCCGCGTTTTTGGCCTTGCCTCCGTTTGCGGTTTGCGCGGCGTTCCCGGTCTTGCTTTCAGTCTCGGTCGCGCCAACCGTTCCGCAAAAGCGCGCGATTCTCCTGGCGTCAATCGTGGCCGACATGATGATTACAAACAAGTCGTCGCGCAATTGCATCGCTTCCTTTAAAAACGCAAGCGCCAAGTCTGCGTTTATCGACCTCTCGTGAAACTCGTCCAGCACAACGACGCTCGCGTCTTCCAAACTTGGATCGGCTTGGAGCCGCCGCGTCAAAATCGCTTCGGTCATAACTTCTAGGCGCGTGGACTCGCTTGTCTTGTTTTCCAAAAACACTTTGTAGCCAGCCGTTTGCCCGATCCGCTCTCCAAGCAATTCCGCAACGCGGCTGGCCACGTTCACGGCGGCAAGGCGGCGCGGCTGCAGCATCAATATTTTTTTTGGGAACTCTTCCAAAAGCGCGAGCGGAACGGCGGTGGACTTTCCGGCTCCTGTTTCCGCCGTCAAAATCAAAAAGCGCGACGGAGAGGATTTTAGCGCCTTGCAAATTTCTTCAAGGTGAGAATAGATTGGAAGGTTTTTTATTTTCTCCGCGCCTTTTAGTTGGCCAAGCGTTTTAATTTCCTGCATATTCGTTCCGCTACATATCGTAACAAAAAAAATGGCCTGAATCAACTTGCTATAGAAAAAAAAGGCGAATCGTGATAATATGTAAGCTATGAAAATCGTAATCGTAGGCGCTGGATTTACTGGCCGACAGCTGGCAAAAAAACTCATAAACGAAAGAAACGAAGTCGTCCTTATCGACAACTCGGAAGAAGTCGTTCGCCACGCTTCCAACTCGCTTGACTGCGACGTCAAGGAAATGGACGGAAACAATCTTGAAAATTTGGAAGAGGTCGGAATCGGAAAGGCCGACGCCTTGGTTTGCGTGTCTGCCAACGACGAAGTCAACATGATCACTTGCTCGCTTGTCGATTCGGTTTACCCCGACATTTTGAAAATCGCTCGCGTCCGAAACTTTTCTTATTACATGAACACAGCGGCCGCCGTAAAAAAGCACGCCGAAACTTTTAGCGGAAAGCATCGCCCCCTTTACGGAATCGACTACATGGTCAACCCGGACATCGAGGCTGCCGAAGCGGTTGTCCACGCGGTTGAAAGCGGCGCCGTAAGCGATGTCGTCACCTTTGAAAATTCCGAATACGAAATTTCAAGAATCACAATCGCGCAAGGAGCTCCGCTTGCCGGCCAGCAGTTGAAGAATGTCCGAAAGCTGACTTCCAAGCCCTTCCTTATCGCCTACGTAGAGAGCGACGAAAAAACTTCCCTGCCAAGCGGCCCGACGCTTTTGAACGCGGGCGACAGCATAGGCGTTTTGGCGCGCAAGGAAGACATCGGCGACTTGCTGGCCTTGTGCGGAGCCACAGTAGAATCGCTTGACAAAATCGCGCTTGTCGGAGCCGGAAGAATCGGAACACTTATCGCCGACCGTTTGATAAAAAAGCAAGACAATTCCTTTTTGTCAAAATTTTTCGGCAAGCGCGTCAAGGTCGGAAAAGACTTTGCGATTGTCGACCAAGACGATGTCTTTACAAAAGAAGCCAGCGAGCGCTATCCCAACGCGCGCGTGTTCAAGGGCGACATCACCGACGAAAGTTTTTTGCGCGAGGAAGGCCTTACCGAATACGACTTGGTCATTTGCGCGACGCATAACCGCGAGCTTAACATGGTCGTCGCCGCTTACTTGGAATCCCTTGGCGTTGGCCGCTCCGTCAGCTTGGTAGAAAGCTCCACGTTCGCGCAAATCGCGCGCAAGCTTGGCGTTGACGTTCCCGTTCCGCTAAGAGACACGGTCGTAGACTCTATCATGAGCCACTTGCGCGGAAAAAGCGTCACTGGCATCCACACAGTTTCGGAAGGCCAGCTTGAAATCGTCGAATGCGTTTTGTCGCCCAGCTCAAAGCTTGTCGGAAAGACTTTGCTTGACATCGCAAACCCCGGCGCCTTCCTTGTAATGCTGGAGAAAAAAGCCGGCTCGCAAAATTATGTCATTCCGGTTGGAAGCACAGTTCTTGACGCCAACGACCAATTGATTATCATCGCTCTTGCGGAAGAAACGGAAAAGCTTCTTAAGCTTTTTGGAGCGGAAACAAAATGAGCTTGTTTTCTTTTTTAAGAATTGAATTTTCCATTTTGGGAATAATCGCCGCGACTTTTGTTTTTCCTGTGGCCGCCGCGCTTTGCTACAAAGAGTACGCCGTCTTGCCGGCCTTCCTGGTTCCGATGGCCGTCGCCGTCGCGCTTGCGCTTGTGTTTTTTGTCGCGGGCAAAAAAAAGAAAATCACGCTGTCAACGCGCGGAGCTTTTGTTGTTGTGGCCTTCGCTTGGATTTTCGCGTGCTTGTTTGGTTCGATTCCATTTTATTTTAGCCGGTCGATTCCAAGCTACATCGACGCTCTGTGGGAAAGCGTTTCTGGTTTTACGACGACCGGCGCCACGATTTTGGGCGATGTCGAGTCGCTTCCAAATTCCATAAATCTTTGGCGAACGGAAACGCACTGGCTTGGCGGCATGGGAATCGTCGCGCTTACCGTGGCGCTTTTTCCGCTTTTGGGCGTGGGCGGCTTCCAGCTTATCAAGGCCGAAACAACCGGTCCCGAAAAAGGAAAGTTCACTCCAAAAATCACCAACACCGCCAAAGCGCTTTGGACGATTTACATTTTGTTCACTTGCTTGGAGCTTGTCCTTCTAAAAATCGCGGGCATGAGTTTTTACGACGCGCTCTTGCACTCGTTCTCAACTGTGGGAACGGGCGGCTTTAGCAACAGGAACGCAAGCATCGGCGCTTACAATTCGGTCGCCATCGACGCGATTTGCACGGTCTTTATGTTTTTGGCCGGAATCAACTTTACGCTTTACTTTTATTTGCTTTCTGGAAAAATCCAAGAGATTCGCGACAACACGGAATTTAAAGTTTACATCGGAATGATTTTTGTCTTTGTCTTGGGAATCACGTTCGCAAACTTGCAGCATTACGGCGGCTTTCTAAAGTCGCTCCGCTTTTCTTCGTTCCAAACAGCGACGATTATCAGCACCACAGGCTTTGCCACGGCGGACTACACATTTTGGCCGCCTTTGGCCCAAGCCTTTATTTTCTTCTTGTTCTTTACGGGCGGCTGCTCGGGCTCGACAAGCGGCGGCGTAAAAATAATCCGCTGGGTGGTTTTTGCCAAGCAAGCTAACAACGAGTTTTTAAAGACCCTGCATCCGCATGGAGTCTTTAGCATCCGATTGAACAACCGGGCCGGCCGCAAGGACATCGTTTTTAACGTGGCCGCCTTTATGACCTTGTATTTGCTTTTGCTTGTCGTCACGACCCTTTTTGGAGCCGCCGCGAATTTGGATTTGGGAACGGCGTTTACCGGCGCTTTAAGCATGGTGGGAAACGTAGGTCCTGCCTACGGCTTGCTTGGCCCGTCATGCAACTACGGCTTCTTGCCCGCCGCGCTCAAGGGCTGGTACATGTTCGCCATGCTTGCCGGCCGCCTGGAATTGTACACGATGATCATTTTCTTCTTTCCGGAATTTTACAAGAAGTAGTTAGGAAGGAAATAGGACGGTCCGCCACAAACGGCGGACCTTTTTTTATTTTTCCAAGCTGTCTATGTATTCGTCTAGTTTTTCAAGCGTAAAATCACTGTAGACCGCGACGGCTGTGACTACGCCAGCGGCGCTTGTAAGGTCGTCCCCATAACCGATTACCGGCGTGAAGTCTGGAATCAAATCTAGCGGCAAAATGATGTATCCGACCGCTCCAATGATTAAGGCTTTCATATGAGTCGGAGTTGAAGGATTGTCCAAGGCTGAAAGAAGTTTTCCCAAAGTTGAAACGATTGCGCCTGTCGAACCTGATATGACCTTTGGTTTGTCACGAGTGGCTTTTCTGAGTTTTACCAAAAGTTTCATAGCAAGATTTTTATCAAAGTGCTTTTGGTATTTGTCTACCAATTCTTCATCGCTTACTTTTTTGTTGCTGTCTATTGAATCTTCGTCAAAGTCTATATCGTCGCTCATTTTAGTTTTTTCTCCATATTTTCTCTTTTTCACTGCGAGTGCCAATCTTTAGGAAGATAATATTAAAAATCATCCATAAGACTGTCAATTTTTTCCATATCTTCTTTTATTTTTTCATTTCTTTCCTTTCTTTTTCGTTTTTC
Organism: uncultured Treponema sp.; assembly: GCA_946411505.1. GTDB lineage: Bacteria > Spirochaetota > Spirochaetia > Treponematales > Treponemataceae > Treponema_D. The sequence continues at coordinate 158,414 of CAMKEG010000002.1, forward strand.
TTCCTCTTCCTTTTTCCTTTGCTCTTCTTCTCTTTTTAGTCGTTGTTCTTCTTCCCTTTTTCTTCGCTCTTCTTCTAGTTGTCTTTGCTTTTTCTCTTTTTCTTCTTCTTTAGCGCGCATCAATTCAGAATATAAGCTTTCAATTTTCCGCTTAAAAACTTGTAAACTTTCATAGACATCTTCATGTCCTATATTCTTTAAAAGCGCTTTTATTGGTTCTGCAAATACGCCAGACCAACCTGACATTTCTATAATACGGATTTCTGAATGTCTAAAGAATTTTCCATCGCTAAAGTCCATATTAAAATAACCGGCAAACTTAGCGTCTGGTCCATATTCTTGTTGTTCTGGAGAAAACATCTCTTGAGGCATTGTATAGTTCGTTTTTTGCTCAAATTTACGCTGTGTAGCTTCTCTCTTTTTTAGACGAAGATGATTATCATCCAGTAGGGAAAATTCAAAAGTAAGTTCTTTGTTTGATTCAGGCTTATATTTGATATAGTACTCGTTATCGTTATTATAATAGCAAGAAATATTTTTTACTTCATTGCTTAAAAGCAGTGTTTTGCCGCCTTTGCCTTTGGCAAAGTATTCTGGAATTTCTTTCTCTGAATTTGACGTTTGCTCGATTTTAAATGAGTCAATGCTTTTGAAAATTTCATCCCATTTTTGAAGCAGTCTGCCAGCTAATTCCCAGCTTTCAGGTTTGTAAACTAAGTGGTATTGACTCTTTAGCGAAGAGCCTGTTGTTGCTTTAAATGTGGCGTCAAGAAGCCCACCCATTATTTCTTTAGCGATAGATTTGTCTTTTTCGTTTACATGTTTTCCTTGAAGCGTTTCTTTTTCTATATTAGTTTTTACTAATTCTCCGCGTTCATTAGATATGATTTTGCTGAATAAATCGGCATTTTTTTCTGTCGCAAGCTGACTATTGCGTGTAAAAAGAATTGGATTATTTTTATTGTCATAAACATATAGCGTTATGTCAGTTGTAATTTCTTCAGATGAATTCTTTGAATCTTTTTCTTCGTAAGTTACACTTGACAGATCGTTGTATTTTACATTTTGCCATTTTGAGGACGAGTCGGGTGACGATTTTGTCTTTATATAAATTTTTTCATTAAAGAAAAATAAGTCACAATCTTTGTCATGGTAATGAGCTGAGCAAGAAGATTTTTGTTCATCGCTGGCATTATGAATAATGAGTGAATTGAGGTCGTTATGTGAAATGTCTGGCTTAAATCTCCATCCTGACAAATTGTCCCCAAGAACCTCCTTTATTGTGTTTGCTATTTTATCTGCATGAGAATGATCTTTTTGAGGTAACGGAGATGGTGGATTGTTTCTAAATTCATCCGTTGCTTTGTTAAGAAATTCCACGATATCTTTTGTAGCGTAATTACCGATAAAATCTTCTTTATCGCCATTTGCTGTTTTTAAGATAAGATGGCCTTCTTTTTTTGTTTTTCCAAACAAACCTTTTTTTTCTATTTCTTCGTATGAAATCTCAGAGATATCAGAATATTTTATTCCTTTTTTTCTTTTTTCCAAATAAAATTGCTCTCGAGTAAATAAAAAATAGCGTGCTGACAAAAGAGTAAGCATTCCTTTTGCCTCGGCGGAACCAACGCAAAGAATGGACAAAGGTTCTTCTTCCTTTGCAAGCAAATTTAGTATTGTTTCTAATTTCTTTTTATCAAACTCCGGGGAAAACTGGCAAAATTCTAAGTGCGGTGCCGTTTCGTTGTAAATTTCTTTTAACGCTTCTACAGTTTCCATAACTTTTCCTTCAATTTATCCATAAACCTTAACGCAGGCGATGATTTTGCATGTGGGATTTCCCATTTTGAATTTGTTTTTAGCTTCGATAATTGAGTTCGCGTTGATTGAGTTTGAATAGTGAATTGTTTCACTTCCTGGCCTTTTGTAGGTGATTTTAAATTTCTTTGTAGGGAACACTGCCATTTTTTTCCTCATTTAAATTTTATTACCGAAATATCGGTAATACTATGATATACCTATATATCGGGAATTGTCAAGGGAATAATGCCGAGATTTCGGTATCATAAAAGCATGTTCAGGGACAATCTAAAAGAGCAGATTGAATATAAAGGAATGATTATAAAGGAACTTGCCGCAAAGACTGGAATAAGCAAGCGGACGATTGACACTTATGTAGACAACCGCGCTGTTATTCCTAACGCGGAGGTTGCTGTAAAACTTGCAGAGGCTTTGGACACTAGCGTTGAATATTTGGTAAAAGGCGTTGAGGGCAAACCTAAAATCGATGTTCCCAAAAAGACAAAGCAACATTACGAAAAATACAAAAAAATTTTAGATGACCTGGAATTAGTTGCGCCTGATTATATTCCGATTATAGAGACAATGATTCATGCCGTGGCAAAGAAGCGAACAAAGAAATCTTCGGCCAATCTTAGATAGGACGTTACATCACTGCGCTATTTAAAAGCGCCAATAATTTGGGGTGGCACTGCATTTTTTCTTTTTATAAATTCTTCAACACCAACGGAATGAAGCTTGAATCTAGCATGCTAAATCCAAAACACTTTTTGCCCAAATCTTTAAGGCTTGCTCCAATGTGGTAAATCGTTGCCTTGTCAATAATCAAAAATCTGTCATGGGTTTTTGTTGTATGATTCACGGTGAGAGTCGGATATTGGGCATTAAAAGTCTGAACATCCTGCGCGGTTAGTTTTGTTTTAGGGTCGGTGTAGATTGTCACATTAACGCCTTTTTTCTTTTTTGCAAGCCGCTGCAGGATAGATAAATCTACATAGTTATCTATGAGGATAATTTCTTTTTTAGCGGCAGCAAGGAAGCTTTCGAACTTTGCATAGGCATCGAATATCTGGCCCTGGAAGAAAATACCTTGAGTTTCATTTATGTTGTATTTGTCCATTAAGGAAAAAAGTTCTTTTATCTTTATATCAGTTTCCTTGTGATGTAAGTCAGATTCCAAGAGGCGCTTTTTTATATTATCCAGTTCAGCAAAAATATGAGAATTATTCTGAATAAAATGCTTCATTTCTTTAAAGGTTCTGATAAGCATTTTACTTTGAGTGACGGCAAGGTCGCCTTTGAGGACGGTCATTAGCATATAGATTCCCTGTTCGGTGAAGGCGTAAGGTAATTTTCTAGTTCCACCCCAACTTGATGTCGAAAATTTCGACATCAAGTTTAGGCCCTTAAATTCTTCCTTTGTGAGTTGAAATCTAAAATCTTCATCGAAACGTTCTTGATTATTCTTTACTTGTTCATTAAAACGACGTGTTTCATAACCATAAATCTGCGCTAAATCAAAATCCAGCATCACCTGCTGACCGCGAATAACATGAATCTTTGAACGGATAGAATTTTCTTCTAAAATTGAAATTTGTTTTTCCATACCACACGCCCCATGAGAAAAAATATTTTCAGCGTCTATCCAACCATCGGCCTGAATTGTGGTAAAGAAAAAAAAGATATAAAAAAATGTGTCAACCGCGCATGCAAAAACTATTAATTGTTGGATAATGTTCTTTGCGCGGCAAACTTTACATCTTTATTATAAAGGCATTTTAAATTTAAAGCAACAAATTTCCTTTACAGCTCGCTTTGCTCCAAAAGTTTGACGCCGGCGGCTTTTAGGATTGAAACTGTTTTGTCCAAGTCGTCGGTTTTCATCACGATGTTGGCGCCGTCGTTTTGGACGGAAAGGCCGTAGATGTAGCTTATGTTGAGACCCGCGTCAAGAATCAATTGCACGACCTTGGAAAAGCCGCCGGTTTCGTTGGGAACGCAAACGCCGACAACGTCGCTGGCTTTGGAAGTGATACCTTTTTCTTTAAGAACATTGTAGGCCCTGTCGGTGTCGCTGACCAAAACGCGGAGCACGCCAAAGTCGTTTGTGTCCGCCAGGCTGGCCGAAAATATGTTAATCTTTTGGCCGCTCAAAATCTTAAGGACGCTAGCCAGCGAGCCGCCCTTGTTTTCCAAAAATATTGAAAGCTGTTTAATGAACATAATTACCTCCTGTGTTTTTTCGCTTGCCAAAACGGCGGCGGCTTTTTAGGGCTTGCGGCCGTTCCGCTTGGCGTTTACTGGTACAACTTGCGTCTGTCTTCAACGTGTTTGGTCTTTCCGTCGGAATGAACCAGCGCGTTGGGCTGGACCAGGCTGACCTTGGCGTTAAGGCCCAAGGCCTCGCGCAGCTTGGCGTTGATTTGCTTTGAAAGGTTTTCCAATTTGGAAACTTCGTCGCTAAAGAAGCGCTCGTCAACTTCAACCTGTACTTCAAATGTGTCGGCGTTGTCAACGCGGTCAACGATAATCATGTAGTGGGGCGTCGTTCCGTCAATCGTCAAAAGCGCCGCCTCAACCTGCGACGGGAACACGTTCACGCCGCGAATGATAAGCATGTCGTCGGTGCGGCCCTTAAAGCGCTGGATGCGCGCCATCGTTCTTCCGCAAGAGCATTTTGAAGTTTCTAGGCTGGTCAAATCCTTTGTGCGGTAGCGGATCATCGGCATTCCTTCTTTGGTCAGCGTCGTGATTACAAGCTCGCCGCTTTGTCCTTCGGGAACGGCTTTAAGCGTGGCCGGGTCAAGGATTTCCGGCAAGAAGTGGTCTTCCCAAATGTGAAGGCCTGCGTGCGCGTCGCAGTCTGCGGCGACTCCTGGGCCCAAAATTTCGGTCAAGCCGTAAATGTCGTAGGCCTTGATTCCCAACTGCTTTTCTATAGACGCGCGCATTTCGTTGGTCCAAGGCTCGGCGCCGCAAATGGCTGTCTTTAATTTAATCTTGTCAACCAAGCCGGCCTTTTGCAAGTCTTCGGCAACATGCAAAAGATACGAGGGCGTGCAAGCAATCGCGGTGGCGCCGCAGTCAATCATCATGTCGATTAATTTTTTTGTGTTGCCAGTGGACATCGGCAAAACCAAGGCGCCAACGTATTCGGCGCCGTAATGCGCTCCAAGGCCTCCGGTGAACAAGCCGTATCCGTAGCCAACTTGGATTACGTCGTCCCTTGTAACGCCGGCCATCGTAAGGCAGCGCGCGGCGCATTCAGACCAAGTGTCGATGTCGCGTCGTGTGTAGACGGCGATCTTGGGCTTTCCTGTCGTTCCGCTTGAAGCGTGGACGCGCACCAGTTCCGACTTGGGAACTGCCGCCAAGCCAAAGGGATAGGCCTTGTTCAAATCTTCGTAAGTGGTGAAGGGAAGCTTTTCGATGTCCTCGACTCCGCGAATGTCGCCCGGCTCGACTCCGGCCTTTTGCATTTTCTCTCTGTAGTAAGGAACGTTGTGGTAAACATAGCTTACCATTTTTACAAGGCGCTCGCTCTGGAGCTTCTTAATCTCCGCGCGGTCCATGCACTCTTTTGTTTTGTTCCAATACATTTTTTATTGCCTCCTGACAATATTGGCGGAGGCGTTGGTTTTTAACTCCGCAATTTTATTTTAATGGATTGATGGGGAATTTGTCAAAGGGGAGAGGAGGAAGATTATTTTACAACCGCCCGCATTAGAGTGTCAAAGGATTTGTCAATATATTCTTTAATGTCATGCTTGCGTTCATTGAACATAGAATACATTTCTTTTTTGCTTAAAGATTTATTAGACGAGTTATCATTTATAAAAAGCTCATGAAGTTGAACGTTTAGAGCCCAGGCTAGCTTTGAAAGAGTTTTGTCGCTGACCCAAGTTTGGCAGCGCTCTATGTCATTCATATAAGGCTCTGAAATTTCAGCAAGCTCAGCAAGTTTTGCCTGCGTAATTCCAAGTTCCTTTCTTAAATTCTTTATGTTTTGCGCTAAAAGCTTTCTCGGCTCGTCTTGATTCATATATATAGAATAAGTTATTATCCTTACTTTATAAACATGACATTGACATGGAAAGAAAGTCATGCTATTATTTAAGTTATAAGGCATGATGTTGGCTATGGTAACTAAGTGCCGTTTTTGGAGGCGATTTTATGAAGAAGTTTGTTGGTTTTATTTTTGGAGCAGCTTTGATTGTCAGTGGTTTGTTGGTGTCTTGCAGCAACGGTAGTGACTCAACGCCAGTTATGGGAACGAATAGTGGAGAGCATAAATCGGCTAGCGGAAAGTACACCGTTCTACCTGCTGGAACTGACGGCACGGCTGGAACTAGTTGGACTTATGTGACTTTTGGCCTTTGGCCACAAACTATTAAAGCCGCCAATGTTACGGTTGACGAAAATATAACAGAAACTCATGGAATGTTTACATATTGCAAAGGGAGTGACGGCGAATGGTATGTGAAAGCAATGGAAAATGCTTGTTACAGAGGCGTAAAGTATAGCGATGGAACAGATGTTAAGGAAAATTCTAAAAATAGTTACAGATGGTTTAAAGTTGAACCTATAAAGTGGCGTATTCTTACGAGCGATTATAATGGAACAAAGAAAAAACTTTTGCTGGCGGAAAAAATACTTGTGGGCGGTCAGTATTATGATTTTTCTGGTGTGCCGAGAACAATAGATTCCGTAGATGTCTTTCAAAATAATTATGAACATAGTAAGATTCGAGCCTATTTAAATGGACTTTCTTATCAAATAAAACCAAAGGTTGATGCTGTACAGACAACAGACGAAACTTTTGGTGGAAAAGGCTTTTTGCAGAGCGCCTTTACGGATGCGGAGCAAGCTGCAATATTTAAGACAACTGTTGATAACAGCGCGCGTTCTACAAATCCTGACTCGGATGCTAACCTTTGGAATAGTGGAAATAACCGATATGTTTGTGGGAACACGCAAGATAAGGTTTTCTTGCTGAGCGAACAGGAAGTGACAAAAGATAATTATGGTTTTGCTTTGTATGACCAAGAAGGAGTTGAAACATCGAGGATAAGAACTATATCTGATTATGCTCTAGCGACTGGGGTTTTTTATGAGAACCTACCTGGTGGCTGCTGGTGGCTCCGCTCTCCTCAAGATTTTGCTGCATTATATTCTCATGCTGTTGGCTGTTCTGGACATGCAAATTTGTATAAGGTTGGAGGTAGAGTAAATTCTAATGATGCGGGAATAGTTCCTGCTTTGTGTGTAGAGTAATTACACTAGAAGAGCGTCTTGTATTTTCGGAGGAGGTTTATGACTGAAAAAATTAAAGAAATGATTATAGAGAAAATTCTATCCTTGGTTTGCATTTCGTTGACATCTGGTTCGATTTCATCTGTTGTGGCAAAGCATTTTGAAACGAAAGTATTTGGAAATTTAAGTTTAAGTGTCCTGATTACTATAGGAATTGTTGTTGCTTCTGCGGTCTATTTCATCTATCAGTCAATCAATGCGAGAAAACAAAGGGCAAGAGCAGAATACAACAAAATTCTGAAAGACATAGATGACATTCTGGATTTGAAGAATTGGGATGATTTTGTTCAAAGAGCAAGCAAAGATAAATTTTTATACAAATTGCACGACCAATTTGAGGCTATTAAGAAATATAAAGATGAAAAATACTTGTTTTGGCCTAATGATGACAAACGATTAAAACTCCTTATAAACGACTTAATTAATTGTTTTAGCTCTATGTATGCAATGATCAATAAGCATTTTATTCCAGATATTGACTGTACAATTCTTTATCCAAATGATTTTTCAAAAACTTCGGATGAGTCGCAAAGAGAAGCAAAAGAAAATGAATATTTAAAATATCTTGGTGACGTTTGGAAAACAGTCAAAGATTATTGCGATTTATTAAATCGCATAGCAGTTTATGTCCATAACAAAAAGTATGACTGTATTGGAACTTCCTGGGAAGGCTTGTTTTTAATGCAATAGGTATTTAAATCAAATTCTCTTCGTTGCGGTGTGAATATAGAATTCTGCGAGCTTCCATCAAGGCGGGCTTCTGTATACGCCTCGCTTACTTCCCCACCTTATATCCCGTAGTCTGGACCGTGGCCACCGGCCGTTTTTTGTCGTTAAGAATTTCGTAAATGTCGATTTGGTAAAAGCAAGTTGAGTGGCCGTCCTTTATGGGGACGGCTTCGGCAAAGAGCTCGTCGCTTTTTGCGGAGTTGACCATGTTGATTGTGGAGCTGAGGGTGACGGCGTTATAGCCGCTTGTTTTGTCGGAATTGGAAGCCACCGCAAAGGCAAAGTCGGCCATCGTAAAATACACGGCGCCCATCACAAAGCCCAGCGCGTTTTTGTGCCACCCGTCAAGCGCAAGGTGAATTTTGGACTTTCCGCCGCCAGCCTCCAAGATTTCTATTCCGGTTGTCTCGGTGGCGTACTTGTCTTTTGCAAAAAACTTTTTTACTTCGTCCAGCGTCATTCGCGCGCTCTCCGTTAACCGTTGCGGCCCAGCGCGAAGGCTTTTTTGTTCATTTCCAAAAATTGCGGCTTTACGCATTGGGCGAGCGCGTCAAGCCAATCTTGTTCGGCGATGTCCTTGTAGTATGTCGAAAAGCGGCCCATCAAAACGATGTTTGCGCTTTTTGCCGAGCCTGCCTTTAGCGCAAGGCTGAGCGCGTCGATTGCGTCAACTTTGGCGCCGGCCTCGCGCATTTTGTCCAAAAGCTTTTCGGGGTAGGAGGCCGCTCCTGTGATTACCGGCATCGGGTCGATTTCTTGCTCGTTTACGATTACCGTTCCGCCGGACTTTAGGTTTTCCATGTAGCGCGCGGCTTCCAAGGTTTCAAAAGAAATAATGCAGTCGGCCTCGCCCTTGTCGATTATCGGGGAATAAACTTTGTCGCCAAAGCGGACGTATGTAACTACGCTTCCGCCGCGCTGGCTCATTCCGTGAACTTCGCTAACCTTAACTTGGTATCCCTTGTTCAACAAAACTTGGCCGAGCAGTTTGCTCGCCAAAAGCGAACCCTGTCCGCCAACTCCAACTATCATTACATTCGTTGTCATCTTATTGCTCCTCAAACGCGTTCTTCGCGCAAAGCTGTTTGCAAACGCCGCAGCCCACGCACTGGGTTTGGTCCACAAAAGCCTTTCCGCCCTTAAAGCTGATTGCCGGGCAGCCGATTTTCATGCAGGCTTTGCAGCCAACGCATTTTTGGTCGTTGACTTGGAGCGGCGGATTTGCCTTTACGTATTTTAAAAGCGCGCAGGGCCTGCGGCTTATGATTACGCTTGGCTCTTTGGCGGCAAGCTCTTCCTTTACCGCCGCTTCGGTTTCCTTTAAGTTGTAGGGGTCGACGACGCGGACGCGGTTGATTCCCATCGAGCGGATCAGCGCCTCCAAGTTGATTTTTCCGGCCGGGTCGCCTTTTATGTTGTAGCCGGTCGTCGGGTTTTGCTGGTGGCCGGTCATTCCGGTGATTGAGTTGTCCAAAATGATTACGGTTGAGTCGCTTTGGTTGTAGGCGATGTTGGCCAAGCCGGTCATGCCTGAGTGCATGAATGTTGAGTCTCCGATTACGGCGACAGTCTTTCCGGCAAGCGCGCCGCCTGTGGCCTTGTTAAAGCCGTGGATTGAGCTTACCGAAGCGCCCATGCATTCAACCGCGTCAATCGCGCCAAGCGGAGGCATCGCGCCCAAGGTGTAGCAGCCGATGTCGCCAAGCACAGTACACTTTTGCCGCGCCAATGTGTAGAACAAGCCGCGGTGGGGGCAGCCCGCGCACATGACCGGCGGGCGCACAGGAAGGCCCTCGATTTTTTTGCAAGCGGCGGGCGCGGCTTTTCCAAACTTTTCGGCCACAAGGCTTTGCGAAAATTCGTCCACAATCGGGAACAAAGATTTTCCTTCCACCTTAATTCCAAGCGACTTTACATAGTCCTCGATAAAGGGATCCAGCTCTTCCAAAACCACAAGGCGCTCTACTTTTGAAGCAAAGTCCTTTATCAATTTTGGAGGGAAGGGCCATACCATTCCCAGCTTTAGGATTGAAGCCTCGTCGCCAAAAACTTCCTTGGCGTACTGGTAGCATGTGCTGTCGCAAATGATTCCGAGCTTTGTTCCGCCCATCTCGACTTTGTTAAGCGGCGAGGTCTCGGCCAATTCAGAAAGCTTTAAAGTGCGTTCCTCCACAAAGGGATGGCGCTTTTTTGCGTTGGCCGGAGCCATCACGTATTTTTGAGGATTCTTTTCGTAGGGGCGGGCGGGAGGTTCCGCGCGCTCGCCAAGCTCCACTATGCTTTGGGAATGGCTTACGCGCGTGCACATTTTTATGAACACCGGCGTGTCGAATTTTTCTGAAATTTCGTAGGCGGCTTTGGCAAAGTCCAAGGCCTCTTGGGAATCGCTAGGTTCCAGCATAGGAATCTTTGAAGCCTTGGCGTAATGGCGCGAGTCCTGCTCGTTTTGCGAGGAATGCATTCCGGGATCGTCGGCAACGTTGATTATAAGGCCGGCGTTGACTCCCGTGTAAGAAATCGTAAAGAGGGGGTCTGCGGCAACGTTAAGGCCGACGTGCTTCATCGCGCAAAAGGCTCTCTTTCCGGCAAGGCTCGCTCCAAAAGCGGTTTCAAGCGCGACCTTTTCGTTGGGCGCCCATTCGCAATAAATCTCGTTGAATTTAACGGCTTCTTCCGTAACCTCGGTGCTGGGCGTTCCGGGGTATGAGCTGGCCAAAGCGCAGCCGGCCTCGTACAAGCCGCGGGCAAGGGCGGCGTTCCCCAATAAAAGTTTTTTCATATAAAGTTCTCCAAATGCAATGTCGTAGAAAAAATATTTTACCAAATTTTTCGCGTTTTTGCTAGCGGGCGCGCCGCGTTGCAATTTGGCCTTTTTTTTGCTAAAATCGCCGTATGAAAAATTTGGCAAAAACAACAATGGCCGCCGCCGTCTTCTTTGCGGCCGCAAATCTTTTCGCCTTGCCCGGAGTTCAAAAAACTGTTCCTGACGCAAGCGGAGAATATGTTTATTACCGCGACTTTTCCTTTAACCGCGAAAGCTACGTGGGCTTTCTTTACTACGACGATTCCACTTACGAGGCGCGGTATTACGCGCCCGCCACGGAAGCTCTTCCCGCAAAAAACATCGACTTGCTTTTTTCCGCCGCGCAAAAAAACGGCCGTCTGGAAATGACCGGCGAGCGCTTTGTGGTTCCGCCGCAGCAAGATGACGTCGCGATTGTAAACTACATTCACGACTTGGTTTACGAGTTGAGCGGCCGCCGCGCCAAGTTGCTTGAGCCGCCTTTGGTTGACTACGAAAAGGCCGCCGCGCCTTTTATGCAGGCCGGCGTTTTTGTTTCGGAAGACTACGAGGCTTTTGGAGGCCATGTCCAAATGCTTTACGACGAGGCCGTTCCGATTTTTAACTTAAAGAAAATCGTTGACTATTCAGGCCGCGACGTTTTTGTGGCGGCGACAATCGGCCAAATAGAAAGCTCCAAGGATTCTTCTTTTGCGGAATTTGTCCCGACGCAAAATTACGGCGGAGGGCGAAAGTCCGCCCAGATAAAAAGCGCCAAAAAAGAAACGCTTTCTTTCCGCGCGGAAGTCGGAAAAAACGCCGCGCTTGTTCAAAGCGTCTTGGCCGACAAAAACTGGTCGCTCGCCGGGCAAAGTCTTTGGACGCTTGGCGACAGCGCGATTGTTTCCCTTCAAACGCTGGCGCTTCCTGAAGACGCGGCTGACGGCCAGGCTAAGTTGGCCGCGCGGCTTTTGCGCCTGTTCGCTTTAAGCAAGGGCGGAGCCTATTGCGACTTGTCCGCGCTTGACGTTCACGCCAAGGGAGCGGAAATAAAAATCAGCTCGCGAACTTACAATCCAAAGACTAAAAAAAACATCACGGACATAAAGACTTTAAGAGCCGCCGCCTCAAACCTTTACGGCTGCTTTTCGCTCGCGATTTACACCGACGACTACCAAGCCAACCGCGGCTATTTTGACAAAATGGCAAAAAGCTACAGCTGCATGGTAGAAAAAAACTGAATCGCTCCCGGCGTCTGTCCGCCATGACGAAACCGCTAGATATCGTCGCTCCACGCATTTTGGCCTTGTAACTTTATACATCTGCCGCTTGCGCGGCAGGCGCAAAATGAGTGTTTTCGTCAGGCGGCCCATACGCCTCGCGCGCTTCAGCCTTGTTCAATCATATAAAATTACTTTTCTTCCCAAATGAGAATCTTGTTCGCGCCGGCCTTTAACTGCGCGAAGGGGCCGGGGATGGCTTTGCCTTGGACGCGGCTTTCTCCCAAAATGTCTTTGTCAAAAACGATGTCGTTTCCGTCGGCGCCGTCAAAACGCGCGGCGCTTATGCGGGTGGCGGCAAAGTCTTTTGTGGACACGAGGGCGGCGCCGGATGACAAAAGCTTTTCGTCCGCGGTAAATTCCAGCCAAGTCTTTTTGCCTTCTACGACGATTTTTGCGTTGGGGTTTTTGTCGCATTCAGTAAAAGCCTTTTCTTCCGCAAACCTAGCGGCGCCGCCCGCGTAATGGTTACCCGTTATGTAAACCGCTTGCTGGACTCGCATAAAGACGTCGTGGTCGCCGTCGCCAGATTTTTTTACGCTAGTCTTGTAGTCTGCGAACGACGCCGCGCTGGCCGCTTTTGTAAATTCCGTCGTTTCAAAAAGCGCCTTTATCGCTTTAAAGGCCGCGTCGTACTTTTCCTTGTTGTCCTCTCTTGGCGCGCCCGCAAAGTCAAAGAGCCAGGAGCCCATAGAAGTCAAGAACAAATTTTGGTTGTATGAATCCGTTCCGCTTTTAGACTGCTCGGTCCAAGTCTCCGCGCCGCCTACGTAAATGTTTTTCGTCACGCGGTCGTCGCCGCTAAAAATCAGCGCGGTTCCAAGCGGCGCGGTAGAGTGCGGATAATGGTAGGGCGTCGCGCGGTCCATGACTTGCTCGCGGCGCATCGTTCCCAAGCACAAGTTGTGGACATACGCTCCTCCCTGAGAGATGTTGTCAAAGTTGTAGGGGCTTGCGAAAATGTTGTTGTCAACGATGTAAGGTCCGTGCGAAACTTCCACCATCAAGTCGCGGTCGTTGGCGTAGTACAAGTTGCTTGAAATTCGCGTTCCCTGCGTTTCCCAGTCAAGCCAAGTTCCCAAAGTGCAGTTGTGGATGTTGTTGTTGCGGATTATCGTGTCGATTGCGGCGTGGAATTTAATGCCGCCAATTTCGTAGCCAAAGTATTCGTGCTTTACGGCGATGTTGTAAATGTGGTTCCGTTCAATCACGCTAAAGGCGCAGCCCATGTGGCCCACGATTCCGTTTTGGCCGCAGTCGTAAATCTCGTTGTCGCGCACGATGTGGCCGCCGATTTTTTCCTTGCTCCAGCCAGCCTGCAGAGCCTTAAATACCGCTTCCATTTGGAATTGGTAGCCGGGCTTTTCGCGGAATTTGGTACAGTCGTTGTCGCCTGTCGAAGCCTCTTTTCCCAAGCTGATTGCCGAGCACTTTGCGTCGTGGACGACGCAGTTTTGGATAATCCAGCCCTTTGCCCAGTGCGGGCCAATCATTCCGGGCTGGTCGGCTGTCGGCGGCGCCCAGGGGCTTGCGGCCTGGCAAATCTCAAAGCCGTCAAGCGTGATGTAGTCCAAGCCGGTTTTGTCGGGATAAAAGCAGCTTTGGCGGACGCTTATTTCAACCAATTCCTTGTTGGGGTCAAGCTCTTGGAAGTTGGCGTAGATTTTCGTCTCTTCGTTTGACACTTGGGCGAACCATTGGTAGACCGTTTTTTCTGGTTCCAAAATCGGCTCGGCATGTTTTGTCCATGGCGGGTTAAAGCCTTCCGTCCGTTTTTTGGGTGAGCGGACTTCTTCAAGCGACATCGCTTCGTACAAGGATTTTCCGTTTATGTAAACGTCTCCAAGGTGAACGGGCTTTTCAAGCGGCCAAACTACCCAGTCGCCCCAGACGGGCTTTGCGAATGGGTTCACGCCGTTTCCGCCGCCCTTTGTCCATATTGTGTTGGGAACGGTCGCGCTCCAAACGGAGCCGCCTTCGTTTTTCCAGCCGCTGACTTCTTCAGAGCCTTTGATTATTGGACGCTCGCCTTTGGCCGCGCGGTAAACGATTCGCTCGTTGTCGTTTCGGCCGCCGTTTTGCGGTCGAACACATTCGCGGTAGGTTCCGCCAAAAACCGTGACTGTGTCGCCAGCTTGCGCTAGGGCGGCGGCTTTTGAAATTGTCTTAAACGGAGATGATTCCGTTCCGTCGTTAAAGTCTGAACCGGTGGTTTTTACAAAATATTCCATACTATAATTCTACCATCCTTTTAAAGAATTTTGGAAAAAATTTTAGTCAATGTTTTCCGCGATTTTAATCACGGTCTTTGTGATGTAGTCTTGCGGCTCGCGCTTTCCTTCCTCCATAAGCCAAGAAAAAAGGCGCTGGATTCCCATGTAGCCTTGCGTCTCTGGCTCTTGGTCAATCGTAAAGTCGATGAGGCCGCTGTTGAGGTATTTTATTACTTGCGGAACGGTGTCAAAGGCCAAGACGCGGATTTTTTCCTTTCCGCAATCTTGAACCGCGCGGCAAACTCCGCCGACGCCGGCAGCCGCGATGAAGATGCAATTTATCGAAGGGTTTTCTTTTAGCGCGCGCAGGGTTTCTTTGTAGGAAACGTCGTCGCTGTCCAAGGACTCGATTTTGGCGCAAACGTCGTATTCGATTTTGTGCGCGTCAAGGCCGGTCAAAAATCCTTTGATGCGCTCCTTGTGGCCGCGGATGTTGTAGGAGCCTGCGATGATCAGCGCGTTTAGTTTTTGCGGATGAATCAAGTTCAGCATTCCGGCGGCGGCCTGGCCCGAGCGCTGGTAGTCCGTTCCAACGTAGCAAATGCGGCCGCTGTCGGGGATGTCGGTGTTTACGCTTACGACTGGAATTCCTTTTTGCGCGATTTTGTTCACTTCTAGCTGAACTTGCGGCGTGTCCAAAGTCGTCACGCAAAGGCCCGAGTAATTTTTTTTGGCCATCGACTGCAAGGCCTTTACGTGCGTTTCCGTGTCGTAGCGGGCGGCGTGAACGATTTCGACGCTTACGTTGTAGTCCAAAAGCTCGCGCTGAGCGCGCTGGATTCCCTTGATTACGTCGTCAAAAAAAGGAATGGACTTGTCGGGCAAAAGGCAGCCGAACTTTATTTGCTGCTTGCGCGCGGCCAGAATTTTTCCGGCGCGGTTTGGAACAAAGCCCATCTTTTGCGCAAGCTCGCGTATTTGCTCCGCCACTTGCGCGTTGACGCCGGGCCGGTTGTGCAAAACGCGGTCAACCGTTCCCCGCGAAACTCCCGCGGCTTTCGCAATGTCCTTAATCGTCACCGGCATTTATGGTCTCCAAACCTTCAAATTTCGCCAAATTTTCATATCGTGCGCGAGCACGGTGAAAAGAATATTACGCCTTTTTTTTGTGTCTGTCAACAGCCGCAGGGCAAACGCATTATGAATTCAATAACAAAAAATGCTCCCAGTCGCGGATGCGTCCGATCGGCGCCGCTTGATAACTGCGCTACACGTGCATTGCGCTTGAAACTATTTTACGCTGCCGCTATCGCGTCAGCCGCAATGCGAGTGTCGCCGACGGCCGCCCCGCTCCTTCGCGCATTTTTTTACTGCATTCAGTTGCGTTTGACCAGGGCAAGCGAATCTGAAAAAGGCCAAAACGCGGAAGTGAAAAAGACCGCCCGCCCACTTTGAGGCTGCCAATTTTGCGCCAGCAAAATTGGAGTAAATGTACATCTTACCTAACAGCCTCAACCGTGGGATAGGGCGAGGCTTTTGAACTGGGAGCGTTTTGACTCTTTTCATAATGCGTTTGACCTGACTGCCGCTTTACAAACGATTGAAAAACGCGTAGCGGAAAGGCAAACGGGGCGAACTTAGGACACGTTAAGCTCAATTCTTTGCCCTAAAAGTACCTCGTGAGCAGCCGTTTGAATTTCCGCGAGAGCGTTTTTTGTTGTCTTTCCATAATGCGGAAGTCTTGGTATTTACAGAACGCGCTTGATGCGCCAAAATAGGCGCGAGGAGTATTTTATGGAACATGTGACATTCAAGCCGCAGGGCGTTTGCTCGGTCCAACTTGACTTTGACTTGGAGGACGGAAAGCTTCACAACGTTCAATTCAAGGGCGGCTGCAACGGAAACTTAAAGGCGATTGGCCGCTTGGTCGAAGGCCGCGACGCCAAGGAAATCGCCGGGATTTTGCGGGGCAACGACTGCAAGGGCCGCGGCACTTCTTGCGCCGACCAATTCGCGCAAGCAATTGACAGCGCTCTGTAAGAGCGCAGTTGGATAATTTCCTTGACAAAACGCGATATGGATATGTTGCGTATTGACAGCGTGCGTGAGCGCGCCAGTGAATAATTTCCTTGACAAAACGCGATATGGATATGTTGCGTATAGAGCAAGCGACGGCTTAGGACTGGGCAAGCCCAAGTCTGCGCGGCTGATTGGGATTGTTGGCAAGCCTAAAAATGCGGCCAATCATAATTGCAATCAAGCCAAAGAAGCGCCGCGAAAGGAGAATTTGTGCGCGAAGACAACATCGAAATTTTTAAGGACACGGAGCGCCTTTGCAAAACAAACGCGGCGCTCGCCAATGCGATAAAGGAATCCAGCGCGGCGCAAAAACTTTTTTTGGAAGGCGCCTCGATTGACAACGTTGCCGGAACGGTCGCAAGCCCAAAAAACGCCGCCGCCAAAAAGCGCTTTGACCAAGACGCGAAAATCGTCGTTTCCAAAAAACGGACTTTTGAAGCGGCCTATGGTTACAAAGACACAGGAATGGCGGTGGCCGTCCTTAATTTCGCGTCGACTTCCAATCCCGGCGGCGGCGTGGTGAACGGCTCTTCCGCGCAAGAGGAATGCCTTTGCCGCTGTTCCACCCTTTTCTTTAACTTGAACGAAAATTCCAACTGGGAAAAGTTTTACATGCCGCACCGCCGCGACGGAAACCCGCTCCACAACGACGACATAATTTACACGCCCGGCGTCGTTGTCTTTAAGTCCGACACGGCCTACCCAAAATTGCTGGCCGAGTGCGACTGGCAAAAATTGAACGTCATAACTTGCGCCGCGCCCAACCTGCGAGACCGGCCCAGCAACCGCTACAATAGCGGCGACGGCTTTAAATCCGTCAACATAAGCGACGCGGATTTGCAAGCCCTCCACGAAAAGCGCGCCCGCCGCATTTTGGACGTCGCCGCCTTTGGCCAAAACGACGCGCTAATCCTAGGCGCCTTTGGCTGCGGCGCGTTCCGCAACAAGCCTCAAGTCGTTGCCGCCGCCTACAAAAACGTCTTGGCCGACTACCGCCGCGCCTTTAAGGTGATTGAGTTTGCCGTTTACTGCTCTCCGCGCGACGAGGAAAATTATTTGGTCTTTAGGCGCGCGTTGGGGTGAGGGCCGCTCATGTTTTTGCTTGCAAGACCTTAACGGTTTATTCGAGCGGACTTGCCTCGTCCTTACGGACACTAATAGCGCATCCGTGCCATTCTTCCAGCGCTTGAATTGTTGCGGGGCTTGCGTTTTGCGCGATAAAGTCCAGCGTTTCTTGCGCGATTCCGTAGGGCGGCTCCCGTCGCGAGCAAATGCGGTCTTCTTTTGAGGGCCGCATTTTTGTCACTATCATCTCATCGATTGAAACTTTGTAAAACTTCGCAAGGACGACAAGGTTGTCCAAGCGGGGCAAAAACTTTTCTTTCTCGTCTTCCCAAATGTAAATTGATTGCGGATTTTCCATTCCAAAAAGCTTTTGAATTTGCGCTATCGAAATATTGCGTTTTTCGCGCAGCTCCTTGAGCCGCTTTGAAGTTGCCGGCGCGTCGATTACGGGAAAAGCGAATGTCGGGCTGATTTTAAAATTCGCCATATCTACAATTAAAGATAACGCCTTTTTTGCCAAAAGGCAAGTTTCGCCAACGCTTTTAAATTAAGTTAGAAACTTAATTTTTTTTGCTTGCGCCGCGAGTAGAATTAGGGGCATGAAAAACAAAGAAATTGCGCCAATTTTGGTAGAAAGCAAGATTTTCCTCATTCGCGGCAAGCAGGTTATGGTTGACCGTGATTTGGCGGAACTCTACGGAGTTGAGACAAAAGTCATTAATCAAGCGGTAAAACGTAATTTAGAGCGTTTTCCGGAGGAATTCCGCTTTCAACTGACGGCAGAAGAGTACGACTTTTTGAGGTCGCATTTTGCGACCTCAAAAGCGTCTGAAGACGATGGATGTTTGAGGTCACAATCTGTGACCTCAAAAGGACCAAATGATTCTTTAAGGTCACAATTTGTGACCTTAAAGAATGAGGAAGAAAGCCTCCGTGGAAAGCATTCGAAATATCTCCCCTATGTCTTTACCGAACAAGGCGTCGCGATGCTTTCTGCAGTTCTGCGAAGCGAAACCGCTGTCCAGGTGAGCATACGCATAATGAAGGCTTTTGTGGAATTGCGGCATTATGTAAGCTCGCAAATTGTAAAGACGGACGACAAGGCGGAACTTGCCGAAATCCGCCGCCTGCTTTTGCTTCACATCGACCATTGCGACAAAAAGTTTACCGAGCAGGACAAAAAAATCAGCCAGATTATTCAAGTTTTGAACAATTTGATTGACGAACCCAAGCCCAAGCGAAAAATTGGCTTTTCAACCGACAAAAGACAAACATAGGAGACCCATATGCAGACGGACGACGAAAAAATCACTTTTGAAAACATACTTGTCACGCCGTTGGAACGGTGGATTGACGCGGACGTTGACTTGGACCCTGTCGCGGTGGAACGGTTGAACCGCCTTGCCGCGCTGTCAAACCAAAGCGTGGACAATGTGGTGAATCACATTCTGGAAGATTTTTTTGCGGAACATTTGGAACTTTCGGAATTGAATGCCGGCACCCTGCGCGCGGCGGCAAAAAAATGCCCATGCATTCTTGTTCTGGAAAACGGAAAGCCAATCGCCTGCGTAAAAATGATTTCCTGGGGCGACGGAAAGATGATTTTTGCTTCGGAAAAAACTCCGCCCAAAAACCGCTGCCCCGCCGCGCGCAATGAACCGATCGCAAAGCGTGACAAGTTTGTCACTGCGGCTAGCGCTGTTGGGAAATTGGGGTAAGGAAGGAGGAAAAAAATGGTTGTCTCTGCCGCAGAACAAATGTATTGTATATTGCCGGACATGGCGTGAAAATTTTTTAAGGTTTTTCCAAAAAAACGCCAATTTTTTAAATAAAATTCATATCTTATATGTATAAGGGAACTGCAAAGAGCGGTTCCCGATTTTTTTATAGGAGGACAGAAATGTCAGAAACAAAAAACACAATCGAAGAAAAGCCGCAGCCCAAAATTCGCGACAGGCTTTTTATCGCAATCTTTGGCGAGGACGACGAACGAAGCAAGCGCTGGCGGCTGGCCTTGTACAACGTCCTGAACGGCACAAACTACACAGACCCAGACGCGCTAAAGCTCAACACAATCGAAAACGTCATTTTCGTCACTATGTACAACGACGTGTCTTTTTTAGTTGATAGCCAAATGACGCTTTACGAACAGCAAAGCCGCCCGAACGCTAACATGCCCTTAAGGGGGTTGTTCTACTTTTCGCAGTTGTATCAAAGGTTCATATCCGACAACAAACTGGACTTGCACCGCTCGTCGCTGATAAAGATTCCGAACCCGCGTTTCGTCGTCTTTTACAACGGGGAGCCTGACCGCGCCGAGCGCTACGAACTTCGTCTTTCCAGCGCGTTTGAACAAAAGGACGACTCCGGCAAATTTGAATGGACTGCCGATGTGATAAACATCAACACCAACAAGAACGAAAGCCTTGTCAAAAAATGCAAACCACTATATGATTACGTAAGGCTTGTGGGGAGAATCTCCGACAACAAAGGAAATGACATGGAAATCGGGCAAGCCGTGCGCGAAGCCGTTGAATGGGCTTGCGAACAGGATTTGCTTGACGGCTTTGTCCGCGAACAAAAGGAGAACATAATCGGCATGTGTTTGACAGAGTTCAATGAAGAAATCGCAATCCGCAACTGGCGCGAGGACGGAATTATCGAAGGCCGCGAACAAGGCGCTGCTCAAAAAGCCGTGGAAGCCGCACGGAACATGCTTGCCGAAGGCGACTCTCCAGAAAAAGTTTCTCGTTGCGTCGGCCTGCCCCTAGAGCAAGTGCTGGGACTGCAAAAAGAGCTGGCCGTCAGAAACCACGCTCCTGCATAACCCGCAATGCCGAGTTATTAAAAATTTACGGCGTTTTTTTAGGTAAAACTCGGCGTGAATTTTGTTTGAATTGGTTAAGATGGTTTTTAAATATAAATTTAACTCACAACACTTCCGACAAAAGTTTCCAAGCGTCATCGCGGATATTAGTAATTTGTAATTAACAAATGTTGAACATCTTTATTATTTCTATTCATAAAACTTACTAAGTATTTTTGTCAAAAACTCGAATATTCAGATTTTCATTTTCGTATAATGAAAGAATGAATGGTGTACTTTTTATTACCAGCATCCAATTTGCTTTACATTTATTAATTAAATAATTAGCAAGTCTTTTTTGATCTTCTTTATCAAATGTATTTTTTGCATAAGTACTGAATTCAGTATCATAGGGAGGGTCAAGAAATATAAAATCATTTTTTGTTGGTTGTGTATCATTTAAGAATTTTTCGAAATCCATGTTATAAATATCTGTGTTTGACAATTTTTCATGCAATGGTTTAGATTTATAGTATTCAATTTTTTTATTTAATGATTTACCATTTATAACCAATTCCTCCATATGGAACATTGAATTGACCTTTAGAGTTGTAACGAAACATACCGCTGTAACAATAATTTCTGATAAATAAAAAAAGAGCCGTTGCAAGGTTTGGGTTTTCTGATTGAAGCGCTTCGTCATTATATAAAGTACGAAAATACATATAGACACCGCTTAGAAATCCTGTTTGAATGTTCAAAAGCAAGTCATTATCTGAAAGTGTGTGCAGTTTTCTTTCAAGAGAACTCATTCGTGTAATTTTATCAAAAAGATTTTTTCTCACTTCTTTTATGAATAATTCATGGTATGGGAATTCGGTTTTAATAATATCAGACAGTCTATTTTCAATTCTTGAGAAACTTTCAAAAAAAACTTTTTCAACATCTATTTTAGTAATTAATCCATTCCGTTCTTTTTTATATATTGTTTCAAATTCATCATGAGAGTTACACAAGGTTTCCACAGCTTTCCATATTTTCATAATTTTTTCTGAGTATAGAAAAAAGTCTGTGTTATTTTGTTTGATTGCGTTATACAGATTAATCAATTCTATGGATTTATCATTAATAAAGAATTTCTTTGCATTGATTGAAGCATAAACTGCGCCACCGCCAATGAAAGGTTCGTAATAATCCATAAAATTTAGAGGAGTATTTTCAAGGATTATTGGTAGCTCTTTTTCTTTGCCTCCAGCCCATTTTATGAAAGGCTGCAGTTTTTCCGAGGTTCTATTTTTCATTGAGATTTTTCCATTTAAAAATACGTTTTTTTGATGCTTCAAAGTAGTCTTTTTCTAATTCAAAACCAATAAACTTTCTTTTCAATTCAAGACTTGCAATCCCTGTTGAACCAACGCCCATAAATGGGTCAAAAACAATGTCGTTTTCATTTGTTGAAATTGATATTATTTTCTTTAAGATAGAAACTGGTTTTTGAGTTGGGTGTTTTGGTTCAGAAATTCGTTCGGGTTTCATACATATTGGACTTTCTATAAAATTATGCATCTCTTTTTGTGATATAAAATTCCATGTGTGTTTTTTGTTCCAACAACAAAAAATCATTTCACAACTATTCAGAAATCCTGCTTTAAAAATTTTTGGCGCTGGATTTGTTTTATGCCAAATCATAAATTGTGAAGTATCAAATCGATGATCAAGGCTGGCGTACCATCGTCCAAGTTGATTATAGGAAGTAAAAATAAAAAGATTTCCTGTTGGTTTTAAGATTCTAATAAAATCTTTCGTCCACTCTTCTGGAGAAAAATCTATCCAATCCCATTTCGCAACATCATTATTCATAGGAGTTCTTCCTGGAAGTGGGATATTACCTGTTGAATGTTTACCAATGTTATATGGGGGATCTGTAAAAACCAGATCAATAGAATTATCTGGAATTTGTTTTATGAGTTTTTTACTGTCACCGCACCGTAAAAGACATCTCTGATTGGATTTTAATTCAATCACTTGATTTTCCTATTTGATTGCGGAAGATACGCTTTTTTTATTTTGTTTAATGAATTTATAATTAAAGGCGCGTTTTTTCTGTATTCATCAATTACTATGTCGTAACCATTTGGAGCTTTGCAAATCATATTCCAAAAGTCAGAGCTAATTAGAAGTTCTTCTTTTGAAAAGAATTGGAGGACTCGCCCCTGATTCCATTCGTTTCCTTCTCCATAGCGATTATATGCAGTTGCAAAATAGATTTTCACCATTTCTTCTGAACCCAAAGAATTTGTGAGAATACAATATTGTTCAAGTAAGGCTTCTTTTTCAGAACGAGCTTTTTTGTTATCTAAGTCACCGCCGATTTTTAATTCTATTAAGTAATGCATTCCTGTTTCTGGATCTTTTAAGCAATAATCACTTTCATGTCTTTTTGTAGTTTTATCCGCTGGGTTTGAGTATTTCGTAATTCCTTCATAATCACTGATTGTGGGAATTCGTGCATGTCTTTTGTATTCTTCTAAGATTTTTGCAATATATTTTGTTTGTTCTCCATAAAGAATTCCTTCAACATGTTGAGTAACATCATAATTAATTGTTGCAATATTTATGGCCATAGTTTCGAGCATATTGCCTAGGCTTGAATCAAGCGATCGAACTAACGCTGAATAGTATTGAATTTCTGGTCCTAGTACGGAGATAAAGATATTATGAATTTTTGAGTTTATAACGCCATTTTCATTATGAAGTTCCGAAATATGTTTTTCGCAAAATGTACTTGCATATACTTCGACAGCATTTCTTACAATTGCTCTTATAGCTTTTTCTTTGTCAACAGTCATACAATTTACCCCAAGAATAAACTGTGTTTCGAGTGAAATTTTGCTAAAAACACAAGATTATTCTGTAATAATACATAATATTCTTGGTGTTTGCAATAGAAATGCAGAGTAATACTTGTAAAAATATGTCAAATTTGTGAAAAAAACTATCAAAATCGGCAATATGACAACTCAACAAATTTTTATTAATAATCTAAAAGCTTATAGAAAGCAGGCAGGCTATACACAAGCTCAACTTGCGGTTTTTATAGACAAGAGTTTCAATTATATAAACGGAATTGAATGTGGAGTTTCTTTTCCGCCGCCAGATGTAATTGACAGAATTGCCAATGTTCTAAAAATTCGACCTGTTCAATTATTTGATGAAAATGGGTGTGATAAGAATGTGATTGAATCAGATAAAGAAAAGTTTATTTCAAACCTTTCTACAAAGATAATAGCATTGATTGAACCATTGATAAAAAAAGATATAGAAAACGGTATTAAACAAGTATTGGATTAGAATTTTTGCTTTGTAAAAATATCTTAGCAATGGTAAATTTTTTTATTGCTGTTTTTATTTTTAAGGAGATTTTGTATAAGAAAATATATAATAAATTTGACGGTTGAGTTGAATTTTTATATATTTTATAAGTAAGGAGATAAAAATGGCATTACCATATTTGGCATCACCTGGTTCTGTAAGAACTTGTTTAGAAAAGATACAACAAGCATCTGTTCCACAAAGAGTTACTATAGATTTTATACAATCGGTTTTGAATATAAAAGGGGGTACTGGTTCTGCACTGGTTCCTTTTTTAAAAAAAATAGGTTTTGTTTCTACTGATGGTACACCTACTGACTTTTATAAATCTTTTAGAAATCCAATGTCTGGAAAAAAGGTCATGGCTGATGCAATAAGAGCTTCTTATTCCGATTTGGGGAATGTTAATGAATATTTTTATAATTTGAATGATAATGAATTGAAATCTCTGATTGTTCAGGTTACGGGACAAAAAAAGGATGATTCAACTATAAAACTAATATTCTCAACTCTCAAAAATTTAATTACATTTGCAGATTTTTCTTTGACGGAAAATCCTGAATTACCAATAACGCATCAGGAGCTAGAAACTGAAGCTGAGCATTTTTCTGTAGGGCACAAAGAATCTTTGGGGTTAAATTTATCTTATACGATAAATTTAAATTTACCTGCAACAAATGACCAGTCTGTTTTTAATGCTATATTTAAAAGTTTGAAGGAAAATTTATTAAAAAATGATTAATAATCAAGTTGAAAATCAAATACGTGCTTTTGGAATGTCTAATTCATTGTTGATAGAAGACCTTTTGCAAATTCAGCGAACTCGAGGAATTGATTTAGGAATAACTATCAATGATAGTGAGGAAATAGCTGAAAACTATTATCCACAGTTTGGACTTGCAATACGAAATGATGCACATAAAATGAGTGCATATTATGAGATATTTTATTGCCTAGAAAGAACAGTTAGAGAACTTGTTTCGCAAACACTTAGTCAGTCTGTAAACAATGCAGAGGATTGGTGGGATTTAACTAGTATTCCAGAGAATATAAAACAGGAAGTTGCAGGCAGAATACAGAGGGAGAAAGATAGTGGTGTAACGGTGCGTTCTGATAGTGAACTTGATTATACAACTTTTGGCGAACTTTCTTGCATTATAATATCAAATTGGATGCTTTTCGGAAGTATTTTTTCAAGCAAAAAAGCTGTTGAAAAAGTTATGAATTCTTTAAATACTCTTCGTGGACCAATAGCACATTGTAGTATGTTGGCTGATGATGAAATAATACGCCTGAAACTTACTATTCGTGATTGGTTTCGTTTGATGGAATAGTTTTTTTGTTGAAAAATATAGATTGTATGATAGGTATTTGTGAAAATACTATTACAGATTTTGAAAAATACTTTAAGAAAAATGATATAACAAAATCTGATATACAAAAAATATAAAACAGATGGAAAATTCAAGAAAGAATACGATAAGAAAAGATAGGATTTAATGTTTTGGAAATCTGAACTTAATGAAAAAAATAGATAATGGCATGGCGAATTTTGTGGAAATTTTGCAAAAATAGTTGAAGAATATATAAATAAAATGAAGCATTAATTTTTTATGTGAATACTTTCTGCGTTAGGGATGCGCAAGGCGGCGCAGCCGGCCACCGCAACAAAGTGAGGAGGCTGTAGCGCAAGCGGAACCTGGAGCAGCCCGGCCGCCGCGATAGCGGCGGCAACGCCCTCTCTACAGCTGAACTCCGCTCTCAATCTTGGCGTTGAACCGCTCCAGCTTTTTGCCGTCAAGCGGGTTGGGCTGGCCTTTGAGGACGGCGCGGAGGGCTTCCATTTCTTCGCCGGTAAAGGAGACGGCGCGGTTCATGTCGTTTTCAAATGAGGCTACGGCCAGCGGACAAACTTTGCGGACTAGTTCCAGCATGACTTGGGCGTATTGGCGGATTTCGTATTGGGCGTGGCCGTCCAGGCGCAGCTTTAAGAAGCGGAACAAATTGTTCAAATCCATCTGCCAGTAAAATTCCGTGTAGAGCGAAAGCGGCAAGTTGATGCGGGCCACTTCGCGCGCAAGGCCTGTGTCCAGCAACTCTGAATACGAATCGTATGAATCCTTTTGACCTTTTTGGAGCGCGGCCTGGATTTCCTTGGCCTTGGCCTCGTCAAAGGGTTCGTCGCTGCGGCCCTGCTTGTTGTCCTTGCTTTGCGGCTCGATGTCCTTTGTTTCGGGAACGTAGAACTCGTCCTTCATGATTGAATAGCGGCCGCTCACTTCGTTCATGCGGCCAGTGCGGTGGCGAACCCATTGGCGCGCGACAAAAATCGGCATCTTTACATGAAAAGTAAAGACAACTTGCTCAAAGGGGGAGGTGTGCTGGTGGCGCAAAAGGTAGTCGATAAGGCCCGCGTCCTGCGAAACGGTTTTTGTTCCGTTGCCGTATGACACGCGCGCCGATTGCACGATTCTTTGGTCGCTTCCCAAATAATCCACAAGGCGAACAAAGCCTTTGTCGAGAACCTTATATTCTTTGTCCAAAATTTCTTCCGCTTCGGGAACGATTGAATGCGCCATTTTATGCCTCCAAATATTACGGCTGTCCGCGCGAGTTTGGCTGCGAGCGCGGATGTTGCCGCTTATGCGGCCAGCAAACACTTATTGGCTTGCTAGCAATTTTTTTGCCGCTAAACTATTACGCCCTTCGCGCTGGGGATTTGTCCGCCGCGCCTGGGGTCGATTTCCACCGCGGCGCGAATCGCGCGGGCGGCGGCCTTGAACAAGCCTTCGATTTTGTGGTGGTCGCTGCGGCCGCGGATTGTGTCCAAGTGCAAGTTGCATTTTGCGTTCTGGACAAAGCCGTTCCAAAAATCCTCAAAGCAGTCTGTCTGGAAGCTGGCTTCCTTTCCGTCCGCTCCAATGCTCACAAGCGGAATGTCTGTAAGAGCGGCCTCGCAAACCAAAAAGGGGCGGCCGCCAAAGTCAACCGCCGCGCGCAAGAGGCTTTCGTCCATCGGGAACAAAAACGAGCCGCTGCGGTAAATGCCCGCGCAGTCGCCCAAGGCCTTGGCAAAGCATTGGCCCAAAACGATTCCAGTGTCTTCTATTGTGTGGTGCTGGTCGACGTTTAGGTCGCCCTTGATTGTTCCGCTAAGGTCAAACAAGCCGTGCTTGCAAAAAGAGCGCAGCATGTGGTCAAAAAATCCGATTGGATTTTGAACGTCGCAATTTCCGCTTCCGTCAAGGTTCAGCGTAAGAGTGATTTGCGTCTCGCCGGTCTCTCGCGTTACAGTAGCTGTTCTTTGCATTTTCATTTCTCCAAAAATCCGCGAGAATTTGACGGCAGAGCTGTCAAATTCTCGTAAGTGAAAAATTGCCTTTGGCAATTTTTCACGGCATTGCGGCGCGATAATTTTTTTCGCGCCGCAAAAGGAATGTGTCAAGGCTTTAAGCGTAGCGTGCCTTGACACATTCCTATTGCATTACCTTCCTAAGTTCGTATTCCAAAATGTCCGTCGCGCCAAGGCTCTTTAGCTTTGGAAGCAGCGTGGGCACTTCCGACTTTTGAACGGCAATCTTTACCGCGAATCCGTTGTTGCCAAAAAGCGGCGAGATTGTCGGGCTCTTCATCGAAGGAAGGCCTTTGACCAACTTGTTGAAGTCTTTTTGCGAAACGTTCATTTCCAACATCACGCGGTCGCGGGCGCTAAGAACCGCTTCAAAGAGCATTTTAAGCTCCATGATTTTTTGCTTTTTTTGCGGGTCCTTGAGCGCTTCCTTTGAGGCGTACATTCTTGTGGAAGACTCCATCAAGGTGTCAACGATTTTTAAGTTGTTGGCTTTGAGCGACGAGCCTGTGCTTGTGTTGTCGATCAGGATTTGCGCCAAGGAGGCGTCGTTGTCCTGGACAAAGCCTTCGCTTGTTCCCCAAGTGCGGAAAATCGTTCCGTTTATCTTTTTGTCTTTAAGCCATTTTTTGCTGAGATTTTGGTATTCCGTCGCGATGGTCACGGGCTGCTTTGAAAGCTTTTCAAAATCAACTGTGTTGGGAACGGCGGCCACGATTCTAACGGGGTCAAAGCCCAAGTCCATTATTTCGGTCACCTTGGACTGAACGCCGTTTTCGTAAACCCAATCTTTTCCGCTAAAAGCCACGTCGGCCTTGTCGCCCGCCAAAAGCGCGCTTGCGATTTGCGGCTTTACAACCTGAAAGGCCAAATCCTTTTGGTTGGTTATCGGGAAGTAGGTTCTGTCCGGCAAGTAAATTGAAATGCCCACGTCTCCCAGCAATTCGTAAACTGATTCATAAATGCGGCCCTTGGCCAAAAGAATGCTCAATTTTTCCATATTAAGACATTCTATCAGAATGAGGCGGAATGTTCAAGGATTGGGCGGGGTGTGGCATATATGGGCGTTTCCGCTTAGGCGGCTAACGCGCTTGCTTTTGCAAGTCCAGCACTTGTTCTAAGGGCAGGCCGACGCAGCGCGAGATAACTTCGGGAGCGACACCTTCGTTAAGAAGATTTCGCGCGTCTTCCACGGCTTTTTGTTGGACGCCTTGCTCCAAGCCTCTATTAAAAGAATAAGTCTTTTCGCGTTCCCAATCCATAAACTGCTTCCTCCACTGCGTGTTCCGCTTGGCGTTATCCACAAGTTTTTTCACTTTGTCGGTAAAGGCGTTGGAGCTCTTGTTGTTGGAAACCATTTTCAAAAACGCCTTTTGCTCTTCGTCCAACAGTTTATCACAGTTTTGGGAAATAAAAAAGTACTTGTAAGCTCTGTCGCCCATTTTTATTTTTGGATTTTCGACGCAAAGATTTTCAAAAGTGTATTTTGCAAGGCCTTTTTCAAAAATGTCGTCAACGCAAATGAACACGATGAATGTGGTATTTAAATTCTTGTAATCTTGTCCCGATTTTAAAAGGTCAACGTCCATGACGCCTTGGTAGTACCTGGCGCGCTCAGGCAGCTCCTTTGTGTCTTTGGCCTGCAGCTCGATGTTGTAAGCCTTTTGACCGTCCGAGTCCTTGGCATAAACGTCCATTCGGATTCCCTTGCTTCCAAAGTCAACGTTGATTTCTTCTTCTTGCGACATTTCAATCCGCTCGATTTTAAACTCAAGAAGAATCTCTAGCAGCTCCTGGCATACATCTGGGTTGTTTCTCATCACCTTGTAAAAGATGAAGTTGTTGGCAATAGTGGCGTTCTCCCACTTTTCTTCCAGCGTCTGCTCTTTTTGAATTTCGCTCATAGCGTACCTCCTAAAAAAAAGGAACCGCGTTTTTTGCGATTCCCTTATGCATATAAGATATAAATTTTATTTAAAAAATTAGCGCAAAATTTTCAAAATCGTAATAAATTTTCATGCATTTTCTC
This sequence comes from uncultured Treponema sp., assembly GCA_946411505.1. Lineage (GTDB taxonomy): Bacteria > Spirochaetota > Spirochaetia > Treponematales > Treponemataceae > Treponema_D. The sequence continues at coordinate 187,231 of CAMKEG010000002.1, forward strand.
TCTTTAGCCTATACATTTGTTTTTTCACTCCTCTTTGCATTTTCCTTAGTTCGCGCTATAATAGATCCATACACACTCAAAAGGAGAGAACTATGACAAACAAAAACAAAAGAACAATCATTCAAATCGTGTTGGCGATTTTTATTGTTTTGTGCGCGGTTAGCAACGTTTATCTATTGGCGGAATCGCCGTCTAAAAAGCTGATGCCAAAAATCGGAACGGTCATAAATCTTTTGGCGTTGGCAAGCGCCAGCGTGTATTGCTTTAGCGGCTACAGCAAAAAGGCGGCCGTTTTTTTCAAGGGATTTTTCTGCCTTTACGCGCTCCATGTCCTGACTGGAACTTACGGAATGGTCATTGACTTTAAGGGTTCGCCGATGGCGGCGGCCTGGGTACTTGTTTTTGAGATTACGTTCGCGAGCGTAATGCTGCTTTTTATTCCGTCAAATCTTGGCGAACAAAAGTCAAAAATCATTTCGCTCGCGGCGCTTTTGATTTGGCTGGGCTTTTTCGCTCACCATTTTATTTTCAAGAGCCATACAGTCGGCTTTTACACCATACGCATTTTCTCGTATCTCATCAGCGCGTTCATCGCTTGCGTTATGACTTACGCAAAATACGCCGACAAAAAGGAACGCGAGACAGAATAAAAACTATGCCAGAAAAAATGACGATGGATTCTTCGGGCTTTGTGTTGTTGGCGGATTTTGTTCCGCAGATTGTGCAGGAGATCCGCTACTATTCAACTTACAATTTTGTGGGCGACAGGATTGACGGCTACGAGGAGCCTTGCGCGATTTTGACCAGGGAGGCGGCGCGGGCCTTGCGGGAGGCGGCCAACGAGCTTTGCGCGCAGGGCTACAGGCTAAAAGTTTTTGACGCCTACAGGCCCGCTTGCGCGGTAAAGCATTTTCAGCTTTGGGGAATGGAAGACATGGACTTGCGCATGAAAGAGTTCTTTTATCCAGAAGTTGAAAAGCAGGACTTGTTCAAAAAAGGCTACATCGCCGCGCGCTCAAGCCACACTCGCGGAAGCACAGTTGACCTGACTTTGCTTGACATGCAGACAGGAAAAGAAGTTGACATGGGAAGCCCCTTTGACCTTTTTAGCGAGAGATCCCACCCCGACTGCAAGGAAGTGAGCCGCGAGCAGTTCCAAAACAGAATGTTCCTGCAAGACGCGATGACGCGAAACGGCTTTGTTCCGCTTGATTGCGAATGGTGGCACTTTACGCTAAAGGACGAGCCCTATCCCGACACTTACTTTGACTTTCCGGTTTCGTCGGCGTATTTGAGAAAGGAATAAAAAATTGCGGCAAGCGACGCGCTAAAGCCGCTCTATATTTGGAGGAAAAAATGAAGGTAATTCTTTTTAACGGAAGCAGAAACGAAAAAGGCAGCACATACACGTCGCTAAAAATCGTGGCCGACGCTTTGGTCGAAAACGGAATCGAGGCCGAAATCTTTTGGGTTGACGGCCGCGCTCTTTCGGGCGAGATGAAGGAATTGGTTGACGAGGCGCTGGAAAAAGTCCAGGAGGCCGACGGAATCGTTTTGGGCTCGCCGGTTTACTACGCCTCTCCGTCCGGCGAAATGATCGCCTTTTTGGACAGGCTTTACTGGGAAGGCGAAAAGTACCTTCGCTTTAAGCCGGCGGCCGCGGTGACTGTAGCGCGCAGGGCCGGAACCACCGCCACCCTTGACGTTTTGAACAAGTACATAACTTACGCGCAGCAGCCTGTCGTCACTTCCCGCTACTGGAACATGACGCACGGCTCCAACGGCAACGACGTTCTAAAGGACGAGGAAGGAATTCAGATAATGAAAACAATCGGCCGCAACATGGCTTGGATTCTAAAAAGCATTCAAGCCGGAAAGGCCGCCGGCGTTCCCCAGCCCCAGGCCGAAAAAAAGGTTTTCACCAACTTTATAAGGGCGTAAAAAGCATAAAACGCCCGCTTCTTGGCCTTACAAACCGCTGGCATTCCGCCCGCAAAAACATTGACAAAACGCGGATTTGCCCTTAGTATTGATTATAACTGCATTGTTATATTTTTCTATATAAGGAGGAGAGTTTATGACAAAGAATCTTTTGTTTTTCATAGCGTTGTCAGCGCTTTTGCCGCTGGCGCTAATTTCATGCGACAATTCATCATCGCCGCCGGTCATCCCCATTTCCATAGCTAATCCTACGTCTGGAAATCCAAACGATTGGGACGGCGACGGCCTTTCCAATTCGGACGAAATGAACGTTCACCACACAAACCCATACGACGCGGACACTGACGGCGACGGCTACAATGACTATGAAGAAGCCGTGACGCTAAAAAACGACAACACGAATAAGTTCAACCCCTTGATTGCCGACACGCCAGAAGTTCAAATTGAAATAACCGCAACTCCGGCAATTTCGCTGATTAAAACTATTTCAGAGGGACAAACGCAACAGGTGTCCGTCACAGAGTCCAACAGCCAAACTAAAACTTCATCCACATCAAATTCCCAGTCAAGAACCACTTCGTATGAGGGCGGCTTTACTGTCGGCGGGTCCTACACGCGTAACTGGGGAATAACAAGCGGCGCCAAGCATACTATGACTTTAAGCGGAAGCACGTCTTGGAAATGGGTTCGCGGAAACACTTCGACATTCTCGGAGACTGATTCGTTTGCCCTTGCCCAAAGCTACGCCAAAACAAAGGCGGAATCGGCGACGCAAACCGTAAACTACACTGGCGGCGTCATTAGCGTTCCCGTAAAAATCAAGAACACCAGCAACATCGCTTATGTCGTGAAAAACATAACGCTTGAAGTCTATAAAATTTCCTACGACGGAAACAACGGACAGAACAGCTCGGCCGTGACAAACCTTTATCCTGGCTCGCAAGCGGCTGGAGCGGATCCAACTGCGGCCAACGCGACTATTTCAGCCGGCGGCGAGGCGGAAATAAAATTTACCTCAGGCCAATTGCCTGTCGGCGCGATTGAATCAATTATGAACGGGCTTGTTGGCTTTAGGGTTGAAGTTTCCACGCTGCTAATTTCTTCAGAGGACACAAAAGACTTTACAAAAATCAAAACCGCCGTTGACGCGAAGGACGCGCTTTTGACGATTGACTATGGCCCGTGCTTTGCCAGTACAAAAATGCAGATTGCAAAAACCCTTCCAGAGCCAAAAAGCTTTCAAGTCGCCACAAAGCGAACGCCCGACTCTATTGCCGGCGCGGCGCCGCAATCTTACGCCAAATTGACGCTTACCCAAGCGATTGCGGACTGCCTTCCGAATGTCGTCGAATATTTTGAGGACGATAGCGGCCATAAGATGATAAAAAAAATAAACGGCGTCGAAGGAAAATTCACCAACGCTTCCGACATGGAAGGCGACTGGTTTGTCGCGCATGTCTCTTATGAAAACAGCCTGGCGAAAGTCCAATACTATGGGCCAAGCGCCGCTGACAAGTATTACAACGCGGACCAAATTTTTGTCAGCGCCGGAGACGACATCAACATCATGTACAGCGTTGACAAAGACGGCGACGGCATTCCTCTTCGCCAGGAGGAAATTTTCGGCACCTCCGACGACAAGACCGACACCGACGGCGACACTATCAGCGATTACGATGAGCTTACCGGATGGACGGTTGCTTCCAATGGAATCAAAACTTGCTCAAACCCCGCGCTCGCCGACACCGACGGCGACGGCCTTAAAGATAATGAAGATCCTTATCCGACTATTTCCAACATCCTTTCAAACGCGTATCTAGAAAACGTCGCCGTAAGCTACACGCCGTTCAGCAGGGCATCCTATGACAGGGGCAAGAACATCAACCTTGACATAAGCATGCAGGATTCGTCCGTAATGAGAAACAGCGAATGCGAGGTGCTTAACCTTGTGTCCATTGATACGAGCGCAAAGAACTCCGACGGAACAAGCCAAATCGTCTATGCGCTAAAGGGCGGCGAAATTCCCAGCTCCGCCTTTGTCCTTACGCCAAAAGTTCCTTATGGAATCGTCACATACAAATATTACCTCATAAACGGCTGGGCAGAAAAAGACGACAGCTACAACAGCGTCACGGGCGTCAAGACTTATGGAAACGCTACATACGCCGGCCTGACGGCAACTGAATACAACAGTAAAATAGATTTGTCCGCGTCCGCTTCTGAAGGAGTCTTGAACTTTCAAAGCCTTCCGATAGGAAAATTCAAGATTGCGCTTAAGGCCACATCTTCCGACGGCAAAAAGACTGTTTGGTACGTGATTCGCTTTGACGCTCCGCTTGAAGTTCTTAACAACGCAAGGGCAAAAGTCACCGGAGGAAACGGCGAAAATGCGGAGGTCGCGCTTTCATGGGCGGGCGTTACCGACAGCCGCGCCACAAAAGTTCTTGTAGTGCGCTCTCTTGCCAGCGCCGCAAACGCGTCTTTTGTTCCTGAACATGACGCGATTGTGGCGGCAGAGGAACGGACACCTTCTCAAACTGATGTTTCAACATCGCCTTTGTATTTGGTTTACAACAAGGATTCAACTTCTGCCATTGACCACATCAAATGGTCAAGCGGCTGCTGGTATTATTTTTACACATACAGTAAAGACACCAGCAATAAAATCACTGTAAGCTCTTTGGGAAGCCCGGTCAACGCCATCGCGGATTTGCCTGACTCATTCAATGTCAAGGCAAAATTCAACATGCTTACAATTACTGACGACTTTGGCGACAGCGGCCACACATTCGAGCTTAAGTGGGAAATCTGGAAGCAGCAAGATAGCGGCGCTGAAGAGATTGTAAACAACCACACGCAGGAATGGGAAGGCGACTTTGACAATGTAAGAAAGCAAAATTGGTATTCTCTTGCAAACGAAGAAAGCGAGGCGACTTTTGCCAACATAGACAAGAACAGCAACCACCATCTTACGGTTCACATTCGCTTGCGCGAAGTCGACGATGGCGGAAGCGACGACGATATAGACGACATCTATTTTGACTTGTTATATGACGCTTCGAAAAAGAAGCTGACATACGACAAAAGCAAACACAATTCTGGCGCCAATTCAAGAAACTCAATGACGCCAGAAGAGTTTGTCTTTGGCCAGGCAACGCCGACCCGCTTTAACTTTGACCCCAAGGATGGGGATGAAAGCGTAAAGGGCTACTTTGACCTTACGCTTACTTGGGGAAAATAAAAAAGGTCCTGCCTTTTGGCCTTGCAAACTACTGGCAAGCCGCCCCATTTATGGCTTGCCAGCGCCTGCCGCCGCCGCCTTTTTGCGCGACGGCATTTTTTTTGCAAAAAAAAATTAAATCCATCTTGACAAATTATATTTGACACAATATAATATTGTAAAAGCAAACGCGGAAAAGGAGGCGATTTATGGGCGTATACGATTATTCAGTTTTGGACGCAAAGGGAAACGAGGTTCAGCTTTCGGGCTGCAAGGGAAAGGTGATGATGATTGTGAACACAGCCACGGGATGCGGCTTTACCCCCCAGTACAAGGACATCGAGGCCATGTACGAAAAGTTCCACGACAAGGGCTTTGAAGTCATCGACATTCCCTGCAACCAGTTCGCGGGGCAGACTCCCGGAACCGACGAGGAAATCCACCAGTTCTGCCAGCTAAAGTACAACACGCAGTTCCCGCAAATGAAAAAGTCCGACGTAAACGGCGAGAACCAATTGGAGCTTTACAAATTCCTAAAATCGCAAAAAGCCTTTGAAGGCTTTGGAAAAGGCCCCGCCGCGCTCGCGATGGGCCTTATGCTTAAGAAAATCGACAAGGACTACAAGAACAATCCCGACATCAAGTGGAACTTCACAAAGTTCATCGTTGACAGGGAAGGGAACGTCGTCGCGCGCTTTGAGCCTACAGCCAAAATGGCCGAGGTTGAAAAATGCGTTGAGAGCCTTTTGTAACGGATTCCAAAAAAGAGCTAATCATCGGGCGGCCTAGCAACACTTCCTCCCCGCCTAACGCTAAAGCCGCCGCGATGTCTTCTTTAGAGCGAAGGCCTCCGTCTACCCAGACGGCGGCGGCGCTCTTTTTTATGCGCGCGATGTTGGCCAGCATGAATTGCGCCGTTGAGCCGATGTCGGTTTCCACGCGGCCGCCATGGTTTGAGATGTAAGCGACTTCCGGCTTTAGCTCTTCTATTAAGTCAAGGCTCTCTTGGGTAAAGACTCCCTTTACTACAAGCGGAAGCTTTGTCGCGCGGCGAAGTTCGTTCAATTGGGCGGCGGTCTTTTTTTCCAGGTGAACCTTGTTGCGCATCGTGACGATGTTGTAGGAATCAATGTCAACGCCTATATATTCGGCCACGGGCATGGCCCATTCGGCGCGCTCCAAAAGTTTTTCTTGCGGGTAGGGCTTTAAAAAGACCGCCGCCTTTTTGGGCGTGGAAAGAGTCGCTGCATCGGGAGCGCGGTTTGAGGCGGCCGTTTTTTGGTCTTGCGACAGTTTCTTTACCGCCGCGATTCCGGCAAGCAGCTTGTTGTCGGGGCAGCCGTCGCCGACGCCGAGCTTTATTCCAAGACCGGCTGCAAAGGCGTAAAAGGGCGCGTAAAAGGATTCCTCGTCGGGCCAGCCGACGTTTTCTTCGGCGCCGGTGATTGGAGCAAGTCGTATTTTTTGGGGAACGATTAAGGCGGCGGCCTCTTGCAATTTTTCTTGCGGAATTGACGGAAGGATTTTTTTCCAGCCTTCTACGTTCAGGCTAAAATTCTTTCCGTCAAAAACGCCGCCCATTCCGGGAAGCTCGCCCGCGCAAGCCGCGCCGTCGCAGTCAGCGCAAAGGCGGCATTTGTAGCTAGCGGACAATTTTAGTCTCCAAAAGAAGTTCCCAAGTGGCGCGCGGCCAAAAGCATCGGGTGGTCAAGAGGAACGTTCTTCACTTTGCCGGCCACTTCCTTTAACGGAACGCCGACGATTTTTTGGTCTTGCAAGGCGACGAGCTTTCCAAACTCTCCGCGCGCCAAAAAGTCGGCCGCGGCGCAGCCGTACTGGCTTGCCAAAACTCTGTCGTATGGCGAAGGCGTTCCTCCGCGCTGCAAGTAGCCCAAAACGGTCACGCGCGACTCTAAGTTAGTGCGCTCGCCCAATTCCTTGGCCACGCGGTAGGCGATCGAGTAGGGCATTTCGGCGCGCGCTTTTTTGAATGACTTTTTGTCAAGCTTGGATTCGGCCTTGCTGAGCGCTCCTTCCGCCACTACGACGATCGAAAATTCCTTTCCGTCCTCTTTGCGTCGCATGACTTTTTCGGCCACGCTGTCGATGTCGTAGGGAATCTCCGGCAAAAGGATTACGTCTCCGCCGCCGGCGACTCCGGAATAAAGGCCAAGCCAGCCGGCCTTGTGGCCCATGACTTCGATTACCATAAGACGGCTGTGGCTGTGCGCGGTCGTATGGATGCGGTCAATCGCTTCCGTCGCCACGTCAAGCGCGGTGTGAAAGCCAAAGGTCATGTCGGTGTGAACGATGTCGTTGTCGATTGTCTTTGGAAGGCCGATTACGTTGAGGCCTTCTTCGGCCAAAAGGCTGGCGGTTGTGTTGGTTCCGTTTCCGCCAAGGCAGACAAGCGCGTCCAAGCCCCATTTTTTGTAATTTTTCTTTATCGCGTCAACCGGCATCATTTTGGCCACCGGATCGGGCTCCTTTGCCTTAAAGGGCTTTTCGCGGCTGGTTCCCAAAAGGGTTCCGCCAATCGTCAAAATGCCGCGCAAGTCCTCCGACTTAAGCGGAACCATGTTGCCCTGCACAAGGCCTCGGTAGCCGTTTTGGATTCCAAAAAATTCCATTCCGTACTGAACCATTCCAGAACGGCAAACTCCGCGAATCGCCGCGTTCAAACCAGGGGCGTCTCCCCCGCTAGTGAGGATTCCCACCTTTTTTACAGAAGTCTTGCTCATGCGGAACATTCTACCATAAGGGGCGGCGGAATTCAAGCGGAGAAAATGGCAGAGGCATTGACTTCAGGAGTTTTTAATAATATAATAACCATTAACTTAATGGCCATTAAATTAATGGTCGTTACAGCGGGGTGTAAAATGGAAAGGTTTTACGACAGAATAAACGAACTTGAAACTCTGGCGCAAATTGAAAGGCAGGCAAAAAAGACGGCTTGTTTTACGGTTCTCACTGGCCGCCGCAGAATTGGAAAAACGCAGCTTCTTAAACATTTTATCAATGGCAAAAAAGGCGCGTATCTCTTTACGACACGCAGCGCGGAAAAAAATCTTTGCGAGCAATGGCAAAAAATTCTGGAAGAAAGCCTTGGACTAAAAATTTTTGGCAAAGTTGAAGGCCTTTCAGACTTGTTTGAACAGATAATGACATATTCACAAAAGAATCATTTTACGCTTGTAATCGACGAATTCCAAGACATTGAGTATGTAAACAAGGCTTTTTTCAGCCAAATGCAGAATGTTTGGGACAGCCATAAATCGTCGTCAAAAATAAATTTGATTGTCTGCGGTTCAATCTATTCGCTTATGACAAAAATCTTTATGGACAAAAAAGAGCCCTTGTTTGGCCGGTCAACGCACAACATGCGCCTAAAGCCGTTTCCGCCGTCAGTTGTAAAAACAATTCTGCGGGACTTCAATCCAAAATACAAGGCTGAAGACCTTCTCTGCCTTTACATGCTAAGCGGCGGCGTGGCAAAATATATCTTCCTCTTGATGAACGCCGGCGCGACAACAAAAGCTAAAATGATAGATTCAGTCTGCAATATGGCTTCTCCATTTCTGGTGGATGGCCGCGACATATTAATCAGCGAAATAGGAAAAGACTACGGAATCTATTTTTCAATTCTTCAGGCAATTTCAAGAGGACTCACAAGCCAAAGCGAAATAGATTCTGTCATCCAAAAAAACACAGGAGCGTATTTGCAAAACCTTCAGAAAGTGTTTGGAGTCATAGAGCAAATCCGCCCGTTGCTTTCTAAATCAGAAAGCCGCAATGCAAGATGGCAAATTGTGGACGAGTACATGCTCTTTTACTTCCGCTTCATTTATTCGCATCAGGACTTAATCGAGCTTGGAAATTACGACGCGCTAAAAGACTTCATTCTCCGCGATTACGAAACCTTCACAGGAAAAACTCTTGAACGGTATTTTGCCGCAAAGCTGATGGAAGAAGGCAATGTCACAAAAATCGGCGGCTGGTGGGATAAAAAATCCATGAACGAAATAGACATCGTCGCCGTCAACGATTTGGAAAAATCCTGCGGCATCTACGAAATTAAACGCCAGGCTAAGAACATCAGCCTTTCAAAAGTTCAGTCTAAGGCGGACGTCTTTATGCAAAAGTTGAACGGTTACACATGCGCTGTTTCCGGGCTGTCTATGGGAGATATGTAAAAAACTGTTGTTCCGCTTGACCAATGGGCGGCGGAATTCAAGCCAAAAAAATCTTGCGAATTTTTCCACATTCCGCAAAAAGCGCGCTATAATAGAAATGTTATATCCATATAAAAATAGGGGCTTTGTATGAAACCGTTAAGAAGCGACGTTAGCTGGAGATTCTTGGACGAATACCGGGGGAAATTCTTTAAGGCCAATTGGCCCACGCTGCCGCAAATGTTCCGCGTTTCTGTGGAACGCTGGCCGGACAACGTTTGCTTTGTCGATTTTGACGGAAACGGAGGAACAAAGCAGTCTTACACTTACACGCAGGTTTGGCGGAACGTCGAGACGCTGGCCCAGTGGATGATTTCCAACGGAATAAAGAAGGGCGACCGCGTTGCAGTAAGCGGAAAAAATTCCCCGGAATGGGCCACTGTTTTCATCGCCTCAATGCTGGCCGGAGCCATCGCCTGTCCGATGGACTACGCTCTCCACAACGCCGAAATCGCAAACCTCATAAAGACCGCAAAGCCCAAAATGCTTTTTGTGGACGAGGAAAAATACGACTGGTTCCAAAAGAACCGCCTTGGAGTGAAGGTCTATTCGCTTAGCCCCAAAGAGCCCAAGACTTTTGTCTACAACCTTCCCGCGCCAAAAAAACTTTCCGCCTATCCAGAGGTTTCCGACAAGGACACGGCGGCCATTTTGTTCACCAGCGGAACGACTGGAAATCCCAAGGGCGTTATGCTGAGCCACGAAAATTTGGTCAGCGACTGCTTTATCGCGCAGCAAAATTTGGTCTTGTTCGACACTGACGTTTTTTACAACTTGCTTCCGATCCACCACGCATACACGATGCAGGCCGCCTTGATTTGCCCGCTTAGCGCCGGCTGTTCAATCGTCTTTGGAAAGAGCATGGCCGTGACCCGTTTGCTAAAAGAGCTGCGCGAAGGAATGATTACCGTCATGCTTGGCGTTCCGCTTTTGTACAACAAGCTTTACACGGGAATCCTAAAGGGCGTGGCCGCCAAGGGAAAGGCCGTGGAGCTTTTGATTAAGTTCCTGATGGGCGTAAGCTACGGCGTTAAAAAAGTTCTCGGAGTGAACGTAGGAAAATACCTTTTGCATTCAGTTTTGGACGCGGCCAACATTTCCACAATCCGCGTGGCCATTTGCGGAGGCGGCCCGCTTGCCTCAAGCATTTTCAAGGGCTACAACGCGCTGGGAATCGACTTTATCCAGGGCTACGGCTTGACAGAAACTTCTCCGATCATCGCGCTTAATCCGATGGAGCATTTTAAGATAGAAAGCGTGGGCATGGACTTTAGCCCTTGGGAAGAAATCAAGATTCTTAACCCCAACGAGCAGGGCATCGGCGAGATTGCCGTAAAGGGCCCGATGGTCATGCAGGGCTACTACAACATGCCTTACGAGACTGCGGAAATGTTCACGAAGGACGGCTTTTTGAAGACTGGCGACTTGGGCTGGATGGACAAGGAGCATTACCTTATGCTCAGCGGCCGCGCCAAAAACCTTATCGTCACCGAGGGCGGAAAGAACGTCTATCCCGAAGAAATCGAGGACGCCTTCCAGCTTGAATATGACGTTGAGCAAATTATGGTTCGCGGCTACGTCGCCAACGAAGAAACCAAGTCCGAGGAAATCGAAGCCTTGGTTTATCCGTCCGACGACTTGCTTGCCCGCCTGGAAATCGACCGCGCCAACGCCACCAGAGACAAGCGGGTTTACGACGAAATCAAGTTGATTGTTGACAAGATAAACAAGGGCTTGCAGCCTTACGCGCGCGTTTCAAAGATTACGATTTTGGACAAGGCGCTTGAGATGACCACTACGCGAAAGATTAAGCGCGGCTCTGTCGCAAAGGCCGAGCCAAAGAAGACCGCTCCGGCAAAGAAAGCCGCCGCTCCAAAGGCCAAGACACCGGCAAAGAAGGCCGCGGCTCCGGCCAAGAAGCCCGCCGCAAAACCAAAGGCGGCACCAGCGAAGAAAGCCGCCCCTGCCAAGAAGGCGGCGCCTGCAGCGAAGAAGCCTGCGACGAAGGCAAAGCCCGCCGCGAAAAAAGTCGCGGAAAAGAAAGCGCCCGCGAAGGCAAAGGCGCCAACAAAGAAACCCGCCGCCGCCAAGAAAGCGGCAAGCAAGCAAAAGGCAAAGCCCGCTGTGAAGAAAGCTCCAGCGAAAAAGCCAGCCGCAAAGAAAGCGCCTGCAAAGGCAAAAGCAAAGAAGCGCTAGGAACGGTATGTCGCTACGCTAATTTTGCTATAGGAAGCGATTCAACTGCGCTCTCGCGAGCGCGGGCAATCAAGGCGCGCTTCGCTTAAAGCCTTGACTCGTTCCTTTTGCGGCGCGAATAAAAATTATCGCGCCGCAATAAACAAAGGCCCGCCAGAATCTGCGGGCCTTTTTGTCATTACACCAGTTCCCCTTTAAACGTATGCGTCGCAAAATGAGCGTCCATGCTCATTTTGCTTAACGAGTTTCCGCTTGCGCGAAAACTCGCGGATTGCCTTCTTCTACCGTTAAGCGCCATCCGTGGTGCATAGTTCGCCTTTAAACGTATGCGGCGCAAAATGAACGTCCTTGTCCATTTTGCGCTGCGAGTTTCCGCTTGCGCGAAAACTCGCGGCTTGGTTTCTTCTACCGTTGAGCGCCATCCGTGGCGCATAGTTCCCCTTTAAACGTATGACCATTAAGTGACGTAAGCCGGACGCGGACAAAGCTTCCGATTAGCGACTTGTCGGCGGCAAAGGCCACGCGCTCGTCGCGTTCGGTCTTTCCCAAAAGCTCGTTGGGGTTTTCTAGCGTGGTTTTGTCGGCCAAGACCGTTATGGTTTTTCCGACTTGCTTTTCCATTTCGGTCTGGGTAATCACAAGTTGCAAGTCGATGATTTTTTGAAGCCGCTCTTTTTTTGTCTCCAAAGAAATTTGGTCGGGCCAAGTCGCCGCCGGAGTTCCTTCGCGCGGATTGTAGTAATACATAAAGGCGTCTTCGTAGCCGACTTCCTTCATCAATGAATAAGCCTCTTCAAAGTCTTCCTCGGTCTCGCCGGGAAAGCCTATCATAATGTCGGTGGTAAGCGAAATGTCGGGCATCGCCGCGCGGATCTTTTGAACCAATTCAAGGTAGTGTTCGCGCGTGTAGCGGCGGTTCATTCTTTGCAAAATTTTTGTGGAACCGTGCTGCACCGGCAAATGTATGTGCTTGCAAATTTTCTCTTCCTTCGCCATCACTTCTATCAAGCGGTCGGACAAGTCTTTTGGGTGGCTTGAGTCAAAGCGTATCCATTTTATCGGGGAACCTGTCTCCTCGATTTTGCGGCATATCAATTCAAGCAAGCGCGGAAAGTCCACGCGGCCAAATTCCGCGTCCTCGCAAAGGTAGGAATTTACGTTCTGCCCCAAAAGCGTGATTTCCTTTACGCCGTATTCGCCCAAAACTTTTATCTCCTCAAAGATTTCCGTAAGAGGGCGGGAAACTTCGCGGCCGCGCACATAGGGAACGATGCAGTAAGCGCAAAAGTTGTTGCAGCCATTCATGATTGGAACAAAGGAGCTAAAGGCGCCCGGCTCAAGCGAAAGGGAAGCAAAGCGGTAGACGGGTTTTTCGTCAATCGTCGCGCCAATGCTTGCGCCGAACTTTTCGGGCGCGGCCGCTTTTTGGCCTTGCGAAAGATTTTTGTCGGCGGGAACCGCGTCGCAAGTCTTGGGCTTGCAATCCGCCGCGGCGTTTTGCGCCGTCCTATCCTGCGCCGCCGTGATTATGTCGCCGAATTTATTTTTGGCGAAGGTTCCTACAACGTAATCGATTGCGGGCCAGTCTTTTTTTAGGCTGTCCAAAAGGCGTTCGGCCATGCAGCCCATGACCACAAGCGTAAGGGGAATCGGGCCGTCCTTTACGTATGCGGCGGCCTCTTCCATCTTGCGCGTCTTGGCGTGCGGGCGTTTTTCGCGCACGGCTTTAAGGCCTGTAAAGTATCCCAGGCGGCCTATGATGCGGCTTTCGGCCGACGCGCGCACCGAGCAAGTGTTTATGATTACCATGTCGGCGAATTGCGCGTCGCTCGATTTTGTCCAGCCGCGCGCGATCAATAGCTGTTCCACCGCCGCGCTTTCGGCGATGTTCATTTGGCAGCCGTATGTTTCAAAAAAATATGTCATGCGTTTTTAGTCCGTCCGCGCTTTTAGGCTTGCGGGGCCTTTTGGGCATAAGCGTTTTCCGCGGCGAAATTTTCCGCCGCCTCGATTGTGTTCTGCATCAAAAGCGCGATTGTCATCGGGCCAACGCCGCCGGGAACCGGTGTGATTACGCTGGCCTTTTCTTTTATCGCCTCGTAGTCAACGTCGCCGGCCAACCTAAAGCCGGACTTTTTGGAAGCGTCGGGAACGCGGTTCACGCCGACGTCGATTACAACCGCCCCCTCTTTTACCATGTCGGCGGTGACGGTGTTGGGCCTGCCCGCGGCGGCGATTATGATGTCGGCCTCGCGGGTGATGGCGGCCAAGTCTTTTGTTCCCGTGTGGCAAAGGGTCACGGTGGAATTATATTCCTTGCGGCTAAGCAAGAGCGCCATCGGCTTACCGACGATGTTTGAGCGACCAATCACGGCGACGCGAGCGCCATTTGTTTGGACGCCCGCTCGTTCCAGCAAAATCAAAACGCCGTGGGGAGTGCAGGGCAAAAAGCCTTTTCTTCCTATCAACAAGTTCCCCATGTTCACCGGGTGAAAGCCGTCAACGTCCTTTTTGGGGTCAATCGCGAGCGTGACTTTTTCTTCGTTTATATGCTTGGGGAGGGGAAGCTGGACCAAAATTCCGTGGACGGAAGGGTCGGCGTTCAGCTTTGCGATTAGGTCCAGCAATTCCCGCTCGCTGGTGGATTCGGGCAAGTGAATCGATTTGTCAACCATGCCCGCCTCGGCAAGGGCCTTTTGCTTTCCGGTGACGTAGCTTACGCTGGCCGGGTTGTCGCCGACCAAAATCACGCTTAGGGCGGGCATTACGCCCTTGGCCTTCAGCGCCTCAACGCGCTTTGCCACTTGCGCCCGGATGTCAGCCGCCACAGCCTTTCCGTCTATAACCTTGCATTCCATAAAATTCCCCTGTAACCTGCAGTCTTATTGCTTTGTTTAGTAAAAAAGTATATAATATTCTACCATAATTGAGGATTTATGAAAAGCAAGTTAAGGATAATTGTTCTGGCTTTTTTGGCGCTTTTTGTTTTTAGCGCGAATTTCTTTTCTCAGGAAAGCGAAGGCGCGGCGCAAAATCAAACAAACGAGGACAACGAGGACGCTCCTGACATTTATGAAGAGGACGCGGATTATGTTTACCTGCAAAACGCGCCGGGCGACCAATACATCAACATTCGCGTAATGCCCGGCTTTCCCCTTAATTTTGGCGACAAGATGAAAATTGGAGGCGAAATCAACGTAAGCTACAACCGCTTTTTGACCAGCTGGCTCGCGGTTGGCGCCGAATTGGCCTTTGGCTACAATCCTACAATCGGAAGCAACATCTTTACATACATACCTTTGTCAGTCGGCGTCACCTTCTTGCCCGCCATCAAAAAGTTTGAGTTTCCAATCACTTTAAATGTCGGAATGGCGGTGGAAAACTATTTGAGCAACACTTATTTTCCCGGCCTTGTGTTGCGGGCCGGCGCCGGCGCCTATTACCGCATAAATGAAAGTTGGTCCGCCGGCCTCGAAGGCTTCTTTGCCTACATGCCCCAGTGGTATTTTAAGCATCCTGAGAAAAACGACTACCTTAACATTGCCTATGTTTCGGCCGGCGTCAAGTACCACTTTTAAGGAGGAAGCGAATGAAGACTTTTTTTGTTAAAAAGATATTGCCGCTTTTTGTTTTGGCGCTTTCCCTTATGCCGTTCATCTCTTGCCAAGACGTTATTTTTGACACAATCCGCAAGGAAGTTCAATTGGAATCCGGCAACATCGCCGGCGACATTCGTTCAATAGTCAGGTTCAAGGACAAGTACTATCTTGCCAACGGCGGAATCTTTTGGAAGCATAAGGATTGGAAGTATTACGGCTCGTGGGTTCCGGGCGCGGCTCCCAATGGCCAAGTCTTAAAGTTGGCCGCCGACAATAATTGCCTTTACGCCCTTGTTGGAATTTCCGTGGAGAACGAAAAGGAAGGAACCAATGTCGGATCCAGCCGAGGCGTTTATTATTCCAACGACGGAAGCGCTTGGAATCCTGTTACTGGATTGGGAAATAACGGACTCATTCCCTACAATTCAAAAGCGATTGTTTACACTTACATATTCTGCACAAATTCAATAAAAGAAGAAAATCGTATAGCCTACTTCGCGCTCAACACTAAGACAAGCCAAGCCGGCGTCGCAAACAAAGTCTACCGTTTGGACGGAGCTGACGTGATTGATCTTCCTCTGGGAACTAAGGACGCGGACACGCAGCCTGTCAACACGGCCGCGATAGTTTCTCGTTCTTGCGTTTGGTATGACGGAAACGTTTATTTTTTCAGTTCAAACGCTTCTACGACCAATGAAACGGACAGCGCTTTGCCGACAATGTATTATTATGGTTCTGGCTATGGTTCTGGCAATTATTTAAGGTGGGGCGGAACGAGCGTGAATCCGGTTGGAGTTCAGTGCAAGAGCGAAATCCAATCTTTGGGCGTGACCGCCGATTACATTCTTGTAGGAACCAACGCTGGAATAACCCACAACATTTTGTCCAAGGGAGTGCCCGGATTGCCTGTTCCTTTTGCAACCAACGCCGAATCCACTTTGGGCGCCGCGTACAGGGTGCTTTCAATTTTGGTCACAAATCCTGAGTTGAACGAAACGCAAACTTCAATTTACGCCAGCCAAGTCTACGTAGGAAACGGCTCTTCCAACTCGGCGCAGTTTGACCATGTGGGTCTTTGGGCGTATTATCCGGCGCGAGGAAACTGGAACCGTGAGTAATGGATGACGCGCTGTTTGAAAACACAAAGACGCATGAACCTCTCGCCGCGCGAATGAGGCCGCGGAACCTTGACGAGTACATCGGCCAAGACCATATCGTTGGAAAGGGCCGCCTTCTTCGCCGAGCCATTGCCGCCGACCAGTTGACTTCCGTGATATTTTACGGACCTCCCGGAAGCGGAAAGACGACCCTCGCGCGCGTCATAGCCAGCCACACAAAAAGCAACTTCATAACATTGAACGCGGTTCTTACCGGCGTTGCCGACATACGCAACGCCATCAAGCAAGCCGAAGACTTTAAGAACCTATACAGCCGCCGCACAATCTTGTTCGTTGACGAGGTCCACCGCTGGAACAAGGCCCAGCAAGACGCGCTTTTGCCCTGGGTGGAAAACGGAACGATAATCTTAATCGGCGCCACGACCGAAAACCCTTTCTTTGAAGTGAACAAAGCGCTCGTAAGCCGCAGCCGCGTCTTTCAGTTAAAGCAGCTTACAAAAGACGATTTAAAGAACGTCGCTTACATGGCGCTAAACGACTTGGAGCGCGGCTACGGCCACTGGCGGATTGACTTTGAAAGCGGCGCCTTGGAGCACTTGATTGACACAGCCAACGGAGACGCGCGCTCGCTTTTAAACGCGCTGGAGCTCGCCGTCGAAACGACTCCGGTCCAGTGGGCGCCCGACGCAAACCCGCCGCAGCCTTCTTACGGAAGCACAATCTTCATCAGCCGGGAAGCGGCGGAAGAGTCGATCCAAAAAAAAGTTGTCCTTTACGACCGCGACGGAGACTATCATTACGACATTATAAGCGCCTTTATAAAAAGTTTGCGGGGCAGGGATCCGGATGCGGCGATGTATTGGCTTGCAAGAATGGTTCGCTCCGGCGAAGACCCGCACTTTATTTTTAGGCGAATGCTTATAAGCGCCTGCGAAGACACAGGCTTGGCCGACCCTTACGCGCTTGGCGTGGTGGAATCTTGCGCCGCGGCCTTTGACCGCGTGGGCTTGCCGGAAGGCCGCTACCATTTGGCGCACGCCGCGCTTTACTTGGCCACCGCTCCCAAGTCAAATTCGTCGATGGCCTTTTTTGACGCGCTCGCCTCCGTTGAGAAGGAAGACACCGAAGTTCCAAACCATTTGCGCGACGCAAGCCGCGACGCCGAAGGCTTTGGCCACGGCGCGGGCTACTTGTATCCGCACGCCTACCGCGACCACTGGGTGGCCCAGCAATATTTGCCAGACCAATTGGTTGGCCGCGTCTTTTACACGCCCAGCGACCAGGGCTACGAAAAGAAAATTCGCGACGACGTTTTGTCGCGCAGGGAATTGCAAATCGCGGCCATCTTGGAAGACGACACCGGCGAGCGCGCGCTGGACCCGACTTCAAGCCAGACAACCGGGAGCAAAAATTCGGACGTCGCGCTTTTGCTGCAGCAGCAGTTTAAGGACAAGAACGGCGAGTCGCTGACCTTTAGCCCAAAAGACCAGGGCAAGGAGAACGCGCTTCAAAACGCCGACAAGTCTTGGCGCGAGCGCTTGGATTCCAACCGCGCCGAAGTTCTTTTGCAAGCGCGCGACCAAATGATAGAAGCCGCGCGTTTGGTTAGAAGCGACCGCTCCTTGGTGTGGAACGCCGACGACGCGCTTTTGTTGTGGGAGCTCGCGCGAAAAACTCCCGAAGGCGTCACTTGCGGCTTGTGCCGTTCCCAAAAGGGCCTTGAAGTGTTGGAGCAATACGCGCGCACTTTGGGCGACTTGGACAAGCCTGTGCTGATTGTAAATCCTGCGTCGGCGAACGGCGCGGAAACAGGCGCGGGAGGCGGCCAGCAATCAAAGGCCGCGCAACAGTCGGTGGACGAGGCGCTCCTCCAAAAAGTCTTGGACGCGTATCTTGAAAAAAACATTGTCTTTGACAAATTCTTTTTTAGGAATCCCTTTAACAGCGCGGAAAGCGTCCAAGCGATGAGCGGCGCCTTTGCAACAGCGGGAATCGCTGGAAAAATTCCCGCCGGCTGGAAAATCATCATCAGCCAGCAAATCCCCAGCGCGGGCCAGCGGGTAAGCAAGGTCATTGAAAAGCAGGTTTTGGCCGGCGGCATTCTTGACGCGTGGCGGCCGCTCTTGGAAAAAATGGGCGAGGCCGAAGAAAAATTTTTTGGCGACAAGTCAAATCCTCTTTTTGACTGGAACGCGGAAAGCGTCAAAAAAGTTTTTGAGGAGCAAGGCTTTAAGGTTGAATGCAAGTCAAGCAAGATAACCGAAAAGCGCCGCGTAAGCCAAAAGGAAATCAGCGCCTGGTTTGAAAGCGAAAGCTCTCCTTACGCTTCCGCCATAAAGGCCGCCATCGGCGCCGACAAAACCGCCGAGCTTGCAAGGCTTTTTTCTGCGGCGGCCCAGACAAGCGTTTTTGACTGGACAAGCGAAACGGCGCTCTTTGTGGTCAGCCAAAAATAAAATTTGCATTTTCCCGCAATTCGCGCTATACTACATAGAATAAATCCGCGCGAACAGCGGTAATTAATTTTTTCCCTTATAGGAGACACAAATGAATTTTATTTTCTTGGGACCGCCCGGAGCCGGAAAGGGCTCGCTTGCCGTAAAAGTGGCAAAAGACTACAACATTCCACACATTTCAACCGGCGACATTTTCCGCGCCGCGATTAAAAACCAGACTGAACTTGGAAAAAAGGTAAAGTCAATCATTGACGCCGGCGGCTTGGTCAGCGACGACATCACTTGCGCCCTCGTTCAGGAACGCTTGGCAGAGCCCGACTGCAAGAACGGCTTTATCCTTGACGGATTCCCGCGCACGATTCCCCAGGCCGACGAGCTTGGAAAATTCTGCCCGGACGTAACTTGCGTCAACTTTACAATCGCCGACGACATTGTAATCAAGCGCCTCAGCACCCGTCGCGTTTGCAAAAAGTGCGGAGCCAACTTTAACATTTTGACAAAGGCCCCAAAGGTTGAGGGCGTTTGCGACGAGTGCGGCGGCGAGCTTTACCAGCGCGACGACGACAAGCAAGAGTCAATCTTGCACCGCATGGACGTTTACCGCGAGCAGACCGAGCCTCTTATCGCCTACTACCGCGCCAAAAACAAGTTGACTGACGTAGACGCCGCCATCGAGACTGACGACCTCTTGGTCGAGTTCAAGAAGATGTTCAAGAACTAAGCCGCTTTTGGCTGAACCTAGCGCCCGCCCCAATCGGCGGGCTTTTTTTTTGCCCGCGCTTCTTTGGCTTGCGGCAGTTCCGAATGGCGCAAAATTCCTCAAATTTTCCCAAAAATTCCGCATAAACTACTTTAACAAGACTTAAAAATTTGATAATATTGAAGTTGCCTGCGGCTTCAAACTCGGCCGCAAAGCAGGAGTAACAATGAAAAACGAATACGTTAAAAGAATTTGGGCGGACGTTCAGGCTAAGAACGCCAACGAACCCGAATTCCTCCAGGCGGTTCAGGAAGTTTTGACAACTCTTGATCCTATCGTTGCAAAAATGCAAAAGCAACTTGAGAGCCAGGCGGTTCTCGAGCGTTTCGTAGAGCCGGAACGAGTCATCATGTTCCGCGTTCCGTGGACAGACGACAAAGGCAAGGCCCACGTCAACCGCGGCTACCGCGTTCAGTTCAACAGCGCGATCGGCCCCTACAAGGGAGGCATCCGCTTTAGTCCCGAAGTCAACCTTTCGGTACTCAAATTTTTGGGCTTTGAGCAGACACTTAAGAACAGCCTTACAACGCTCCCGATGGGCGGCGGAAAGGGCGGAAGCGACTTTGATCCCCATGGAAAGTCAGACGCGGAAGTCATGCGCTTCTGCCAGTCATTCATGACAGAATTGCAGCGCCACATCGGACCGGACACAGACGTTCCGGCCGGAGACAAGGGCGTTGGCGGCCGCGAGGTTGCCTATATGTTCGGCCAGTACAAGAGAATCCGCGACGAGTTCACCGGCGTTTTGACCGGAAAGGGCTTGCAGTTTGGCGGCTCTTTGGCCAGAACCGAAGCTACAGGCTACGGCTTGATTTACTTTGCCCGCGAAATGCTCGCCAAAGTCGGCGAAGACTTCAAGGGAAAGACTTGCGCTGTTTCCGGCGACGGAAACGTTGCGCAGTACGCGGTTGAAAAATTGATTCAGCTTGGAGCAAAGCCTGTCACAATGTCAGACTCAAGCGGATTCATCTATGACCCCGACGGAATCGACCAGAAGAAGTTGGACTACGTAAAGAAGTTCCGCGCCGCCCATAAAAAGATTGACGAGTACGTAAAGAAGTACCCCAAGGCCAAGTTCACAAAGGGCGCCCGCCCCTGGTCAGTCAAAGTTGACTGCGCCTTCCCCTGCGCCACTCAAAACGAGTTGGACGGAAAGGACGCCGACATGCTTATCAAGAACGGCGTTAAGTTGGTTGCCGAAGGCGCCAACATGCCCAGCACAATCGAAGCCACAAACAAGTTCCAGGACGCCGGCGTTTTGTTCGCTCCCGGAAAAGCTTCCAACGCGGGTGGCGTTTCTGTAAGCGGCCTCGAAATGAGCCAGAACTCAGAGCGCCTCTCATGGTCATTCGAAGAAGTTGACCAGCGCCTTGACGGCATCATGAAGAACATTCATGACAACGCCTTTGAGACAGCCAAGAAGTTTGGCCTTAAGACAAAAGCCGGAAAAACCGACTACGTCGCCGGCGCCAACATCGCAGGTTTCATCAAGGTTGCGAATGCGATGATAGCGCAGGGATTGGTGTGATAAAAGATGTCCGGGTCAAGCCCGAACATGACATGTGTCATTGCCGCGCTTGACGCGGCAATCTTTTGACCGACAAAAAAACCGCTCCGTATGGAGCGGTTTTTTTTATGTCCTGACTGTAATTGCCGGGCCGCGGCCCGACAAATTGTTAGTCGTTGTTCTTGGCCTTTCCGTCGGCCACGTTGGAAGCGCGGTCTTTGGCGTCCTGCGCGTTGTTGACCATCAACATCGGCTGGCCGGTCGCGTCGAGCGCGTCGCGCCACAAGGCTCCCTCTGGGTCAACCACATTGCGCTTTGAAGTTACAACATCGATTGGGATGTGAACGTACTTGTCGTGAACCAAGCCTACGACCATCTTTGTCTTTCCGGCCATGGCGGCGTGAACGGCGTTGTTGCCCAAGCGCTCGCAGTAAATCGAGTCGTTGGCGTTGGCCACGGCCGCGCGGACTTGGTAGCTGGGGTCGATGTACTTAAGGTTGATGTGAATGTTCTTTTCCTTAAAGTATTCGGTAATCTTGTCGCGCAAGAAAGTTCCGATGTCGGCAAGCTTTTTGTTGCCGGAAGCGTCCGTTTGGTTGGTCTTGTTAAGCAATTCCTGGCCGGCTCCTTCGGCGACTACGATTACGGCGTGGCCGCGCTTTTGCAAGCGGATTTCCAAGTAGTGCAAGAAGCCGTTGGGCCCGTCAAGGTCAAAGGGAACTTCAGGAATCAAGCAGAAGTTTACTTCGTGGCTGGCGAGGGCGGTTGCCGTGGCGATGAAGCCTGACTCGCGTCCCATCAATTTTACCAAGCCTATGCCGTTGATTTGCGAGTGCGCTTCCATGTGAATCGCGGTAACCGCGTCCTTGGCTTTTTGAACGGCAGTCTCAAATCCGAACGAGCGGTCGATGAACTGCAAGTCGTTGTCTACGGTTTTAGGAACGCCGATTACGGCGATCTTAAGGCCGCGGCGCTCGACTTCGTTGGCCACGTCCAAGGCTCCGCGTTGGGTTCCGTCTCCGCCGATGATGAAAATCATGTTGATGTGGCGGGCCACCAAAGTGTCAACGATTTCGTTTGTGCGCTGTCCGCCGCCGCGGCTGGTTCCCAAGAAGGTGCCGCCGATTTTGTGGATGTCGTCAACGTTGTAGGGGTTGAGCTGAACGGTGTCGTAGCCGCTTTCCTCAAAGAAGCCCTTGTAGCCGAACTGGAAGCCGTGGATTGAATGCACTCCGTAGCGCTTCCACAAGCAGCGGACGACGGCGCGGATGACGTCGTTCAAGCCGGGGCAAAGGCCGCCGCAAGTGCAGATGCCGGCGTTGACCGTGGCGGGGTCAAAGTAAATCTTTTCGCGAGGTCCGGCCTTTTGCAAGAGGTTTGAGCTGGTCATGTCGTCGGCTTTTTTTGTGTCGAATACGTTGATCGTGTTGCGGACGTAAGAGTCGTCCTTAACGTAGTTGGCCTTGTGGTCGCCGAACACATTTGAAAGTTTGATGGGCGAGTCAAATTTGCAAGGCCCCAATGTTTCTATTGTAAAGTCAAGTTTTTCTGCCATAGAAATCTCCTTTGTGACAATTGGATAATTATACAGCCAAGCAGGAATTTTTTCAATAGAATTCCACGGGAAAATATTGTGGATTCATTATTCCCAGGTAAACCGAAAAGCCGCGCGAGGGAGCAGCGCCAAACAGACACGACCACGCAAGCAGCGTCCGCAAGGACGCGGTGAATCCGCTCGAAATGACTATTACGGTCTTGGAGGCAAAGTCACGAGCGGCTGACACTTGAACAAAAAATGTAAAAATGTTATTTTCTTACAATATGAATACATTGGTGGCATTGTGTGCGGTGGGCGCCGAAAAAATATTGGGGAACGAGATAAAGCATTTGGGCTACAAGCTGGCCGCGTCCGACGCCGTCAAGGTTCCGGGGCGCGTGACTTTCTTGGGCGATGACGACGCCCTTTTGCGCTCAAATCTTTGCCTTAGGACCGCCGACCGAGTTTTCCTTCAGTTGGCGGAATTTGACGCCGACAACTTTGACCTTTTGTTCGACGGAATCTATTCAATCCCTTGGCAAAATTATTTTAGAAAGGACACCCGCGTCGTCGTTGACAAAATCCGCGTTTACAAAAGCCGCTTGGATTCCGAACACACAATCCAGTCCATGGCGCAAAAAGCCATCTACAAAAAGCTTTGCGACGTATGGCGGATGAACTCCATGCCGGAAAGCGGCTTGGAGGCAACGGTAAGAATTTACGTCGACAACGACCGCGTGTTCGCGCTGCTTGACCTTTCCGGCGAACCGCTCCACAAGCGCGGCTACAGGACTAACGGCGGAATCGCTCCGATGCGCGAGACCACGGCCGCCATTCTTTTGCAGTACATGTTGTGGCGCAGAAAGACGCCGCTGGTAGACCCCTTTTGCGGAAGCGGAACAATTCCGATTGAGGCCGCGCTTTACGCTATGGACGTCGCTCCCGGCTTGGGAAGAAAATTCGCGCTTGAGGACTTGCCGATTTTTGACAAGGCGCGCGGTTTAGAAATAAGAAAGCGGGAAGCCGCAAAGATTAGGACGGATGTTGAGTTCCATATCGCTGGAAGCGACATTGACTCCGCCGCCGTGGACCGAGCCAAACTTAACGCCGAACACGCTTGCGTAATGGCCGGACGCGCGCTTCAAATGATTGGAAGCGACGCAAAAGTTCGCCGCCCGGATTTTGTTCAGGCCGACTTCAAGGAATTGGCCGCGCCGTTCCCCCAAGGATTGCTTTTGGCCAACCCGCCATACGGCGAGCGCATAGGAGACGAAGCGCAAGCGGAATCTCTTTACCGCTCTATGTCTTGCTTGAATTCAAATTTTGAGAATTGGCAAATGGGCTTCATCACGTCCAACAAAAATTTTCAAAAGTGTTTTGGCCGCTACGCCAACCTTTTGAAAAACATAAAGAGCGGCAATTTGAACACTTGCTTTTATATGTACACAAGCTCCGAAAAAAAAGGAAATGAGTAATGGCGATTGTTGTTGAACACGATAAAAGGCGTCGCGAGATTCTTGAAAAGGCTCTTGACGTTTTTGTTGACGAAGGCTACGAGGACGTCACTTTTCAAAAAATCGCGGACAGATGCGGAATCACGCGCACCACTCTTTACATTTATTTTAAGAACAAGCGCGAAATATTTTTGTGGAGCATAAAGCAGCTTACCGGCTCCATCGAAGAAAAATTAAAGGCGACGATAAGCGACCAAGAACTTTCTTGCCAGGACGCTTTGCGAAAAATACTGATGCAAATCGTTGACGAGTGCGAGAGAAACAGCCGCTTGTTCACCGTTTTGCTTTCGTATTTGTTGAACTTGCAAAAAAAAGGCGTGGATCCGGCGGAACGTGTCCGAAGAAGAATGCTCCGCTTGCGCCAATTGATTGACACAGTTTTGATTCGCGGAATGAAGAGCGGCGAGTTTAAAAAAATTGGCGTCCATGTCGCTTATGAAATGTTTTACGGCTTGATACAGTCCGCGATTTTCAGGCTTTCAGTGCTGAGCGAAAAGTCAATTGAGTCAATCCGCGACACGTTAAATTTGGCCGTTGACGGAATATTGATGTAGGGGTCGCCAATGCAGTTTGTTTCATTTGCGTTCGCAATTTTTTTTGTTGTTTTTGTTTCCTTTTATTATTTGGCGCCGCGTTGTGGGAAAAACGCCATAGCCCTCCAAAGAATTTTGCTTTTGCTTGCGAGCGCGTGTTTTTACGCTTTCGCCGACCTTAAGTTTGTTCCCTTTTTGCTTTACTCCATCGCGGTCACATACTTTGCTGGACTCGCCTTTAATTCTGACGCCTTAAAATTCGACGGGGGGGGGTATAGGGGCGCGAAAGGCCGCGCGCTTTTAATTGCCTTTGTCGCGGCCGACTTGCTTCCGCTTTTGTTTTTTAAATACGCCCCAAAGGCTTGGCGCGGCGGAATAATTTTTCCATTGGGCCTTTCTTTTTTTACTTTCCAAAGCTTGAGTTATATTTTTGACTGCCGCTCGAATAAAACCAAGGCGGAGAAAAATATTTTGGACGTGGCCTTGTTCGTCAGTTTTTTTCCGGTAATCTCTTCCGGGCCAATACAGCGCGCGGGCAACTTGATGCCTCAATTAAAGAGCCTTCACAATTTTGACTATGACAACGCCACTTGCGGAATGAAGCAGTTCGCTTGGGGCGTGTTCAAAAAATTTTGCGTGGCCGACGCGCTTGCCGTTTACGTGGATTTTGTTTACGCAAGGGGAACTTTGTCCGAGCAAAGCGGCCTTGCGCTTTTGTTGGCCGTCGTTTTATACGCCTTTCAGATATACTGCGATTTTTCCGGCTATTCAGACATGGCAATCGGCGTGGCGCGCTTTATGGGTTTTGACGCTGGAAAGAATTTTGACCATCCGTATTTGGCGACGTCTGTAGGCGATTTTTGGCGCCGTTGGCACATTTCGCTTTCGACATGGCTGCGCGATTATGTTTACATCCCTCTGGGCGGAAGCAGGGTGGCGCTTCCACGAATTTACGCGAATCTTGCAATTACTTTTTTAGTGTCGGGAATTTGGCACGGCTCAACTTGGAATTTTGTGATTTGGGGCTTGCTGCACGGCGTCTTTCAATGCGTTGGCCGCGCGACCAAGGGTGTTTGGGAAAAAACGCGCCTTCCTGTTTTTGCAAGAGTTGCCGTTACTTTTTGTTTGGTGGCCTTTGCGTGGATTTTCTTCAGGGCGCCAACCTTTTATGACGCGCTTGCAATTATAAAAGGCCTTGGAAAAATTCCGTTTGATGTCGTTAACTTTTTGCCAATGACAAAAAGCCTTGGCTTGAAGGACGCCCTAAAAACAACTTTTTCAATTGACGGCGGCTTTATGAGCATGGTGAACAGGCTTGTTCCGCTTGCGATTTTTATGGTCATAAGTTTTGTCACCCGAAAAAGAAGCGGCTTTGAGATTGTCAAGGCAAAGCCCGCTTTTGTAAGATGGCTTTCTTACTACGCGCTTGCGATAATTTTGATTTGGTTTTACAACACAGGATTTGTGAGCAATTTCATTTATAGCAATTTTTAGGAAGGAATATGAAGCGCTTTATTTTTAAATTTTTATTGTTCCTGATTCCAGTGTTTTTGTTTTTCTTGGCGATGAACGCTTTGTACGAACGCACCAATTATTGGAAGTCAAAGGATTACGCCAACAAGTATACCGACGCGCCCTACGACATTGAGCTTGGAAACGTAGGCTCAAGCATGCCCTGCTACGCGTTGAAGTACGACGTGGTTCCAGACATTAAAGCATGGAATTTTGCGAATGTCACCGAGGTGTATTTTTGGAGCAGCAGGGTCTTGAAGAACTACATAAAGCATTTTAAAAAAGGCGCTGTGATTCTTATAGAGATTCCATACTTTGGAATCAAGTCCCGCGTTGGAAGTTTCAGGGAGCGTTATTACCGCATTTTGCCAAAAGAGGATATGGATTATTGGAAGTTTTCTGAATGGCTCGCCTACAGCAAATTTCCCCTTCTTTCTTCTGGACGATTTAAGTTTAAGATTTTTCACGATATCTCTAAAGAAGAAATGTCGCCATATTACGATAGGGATTCCGTGATGACAGAGGATAGATTGGTTGGTTTCGCGAACAACGCTTATAGCAATTTTTCTGATACAGTTCAAGATGGCTACACGGAAAATCTGAAAGAAGTTTCATTTATGATAGATATGTGCCATGATCATGGTATGACGCCAATTCTTGTTACGTATCCAGAAGTTGAATTTGTGAATGAATCATATGAGGATGACCCCGATTTTTTTGAAACTTTTGAGCGCTTTACAAAAGAGCTGCAAGACAAGTATCCTGGCCTTGTGTACTTGGACTATTCCCACGACGAAAATTTTACAAAGCGCCACGAGTATTACAAAGACGCTGTTCATATGAACAATGCCGGAGCGGAAGCGTTCACATTAAAACTGGTCGGCGATTTGCGTCAGCTCGGCTTATTGCGCTAGATTAATAAAAAATATATAATGTCCGCTATGAGTGAAAACAAATTATGTCCCTGCGGTTCGGGGAAAAGCTATGAAGAATGTTGCGAACCGATTATCAAGGGCGCAAAACCCGCGCCTACAGCCGAAAGCTTGATGCGCGCCAGATACACGGCGTACGAAAAACACGAAATCGACTTTATCATTGGAACTTGCGAGCAAGGCGACAAGATTGCCGAGATTGACCGCAAGGCCACTGAGGATTGGAGCAACAATTCAACATGGCACGGCTTGAAAGTCCTTCGCGCGGAAAAAGGCGGCGAGGGCGACGACGAAGGCATTGTTGAATTTGAGGCGACATACACGCAAAAGGGAATTCGCGACGTTCACCATGAAACCGCCTACTTCAAGAAAGTTGACGGAAAGTGGCTGTATTCCGTCGGCCAGATGACTCCCACGACTGTTGTCCGCGAAGGCCGCAAAATCGGCCGCAACGAGCCTTGCCCCTGCGGAAGCGGAAAAAAGTACAAGAACTGCTGCGGAAAAAACTAGCGTGATTCTTTCCGGCTTTCACGCGGTTGAAGAGCGCGTGCGGGCGGCGCAGGAAGATTCCGGCGCCGCTTTAAAAATGCGGATATATTTCTCAAAGCCCGGCCCTCGCGTGAAAAAAATTTTGGAGCTGGCCAAAAGCGCCGGAATCCAATGCGAGCAAAGCGACAACAAGACGCTTGACCAAATGGCTGCCGCCTTGCCGGAAAGCGCCCGCGAGCATCGCGGAATCGTTTTGGAAATACAAGGGCAAGAGGCGCGCTCTTCAAATCTTGTTGACTTTGACGTGTGGCTTGAGCGATTCAAAGCCCAGGAAAGCGCCGCAAAAAGAACCACAGTCGTAATCCTTGACTCGGTGACCGACCCGCACAATGTCGGCGCCATTTTGCGAAGCGCCGACCAATTTGGAGCCGCGCTCGTCCTCCTTCCCGAAAGGCGCGGAGCCAACGACGTTGCCCAAAACGAAGTCATAGCGCGTTCCAGCGCCGGCGCGGCGTCTTGGGTGCCGGTGAGCGTAGTTACAAACCTTGTCCGCGCCGCGCAACAGTTAAAGGAAGCCGGCTTTTGGGTTTACGGAGCCGACGCGGGCGGAGTTCAAGTCCAAGACGGAACATTCTCCAAGAATTCAGTCCTCATAATGGGAAGCGAAGGCAGCGGAATCGCGCGGCTCTTGCGCGAACAGTGCGACACAATCGTTTCCATTCCCACTTGCGGCAAAATCGACAGCCTGAACGTTTCTGTGGCCGCCGGCGTTTTGCTTTACGAAATCTACCGCCAGTCACTTTCCTCTAAATAATAGGGCGAAAAACGCCGACAATAAAAGCATGAAAAACTATGTTCTCTTTTTGACGTTGGCGCTGACGTTGTCAGCCGGGTTTTACGCTCAGACTGATTCTTTTGAATCCAAGCCGCTTTATTCTTTGCCAAAAATCATAGAGCCGCAAAGGGACGCCGCCCCTGTTGTCGCAAAGAAGTCCGCGACTATAAAGCGCGTTCAAATTGAAGGAACAAAAAACACGCTTTTGGCGGCGGAAAGCGGCCTAAAAAAAATCAACCCCAACGGAAAGCAAAGCTTTCTTTGGAAGGAAGGCTCTGTCCAGCAAATTCTTCCCGTTGAAAATTCCTTTTATTTTGTCACGTCAAAGGGAATACTTTACACAAGCGATTTGCAGAATTTTGAGTTGAGGAACGAAGGCCTTCCGACATACATAATCAAAAAATTCAAGCAGGGCGAAACCAGCCACGAAAGCCACGCGCAAGACCTAAAGGACTTGGCCTTCAATCCGCTCAATCCGCTTGAAATGGTGACGGCCACAAAGGAGCGCGTTTACCTTACGCGCGACGGCGGACTCACTTGGAGCAACATCGGTTCGGCGAGCCTGCGCACAAACGGAATAAAGGCCGTCGCCGTCGCTTCGATGAAAACAGGCGCCGCAGGACAAACGGAAACGGTTGTCTTTATGGCCCACTCAATTTTGGGCTTTTGGTTTTACAAGCCGGACGCGGCCAAGCCAGATTGGTTGGAAGCCAACGGCGGCCTTGAATGCAGCGACCCCAACAATTCCAGCGACGAAGTTTCCGACATTTTGCCGGTCGTGGCGCAGGACGACGACAAAAACAAGTGGTGCGAAATTTTCTTGGCGCAAACATTCATGCCGCGCTTGTACCACTACGACTATGACGCCAACAAGAGCTCTTGCGTTTACAAGGGCGCGGAGCCATGCGACACAATCGACTCGCTTTGGCAGAACGGTTCCACAATTTCCTATGTCTCTCCAGGAAAAGTCGGCAGCTTTGACATGACGACCAACGCGGCGGCGGACTTGAATTCCGCCTTGCAGGAATACATATCGGAATTTGCCGACAGCAAGGAGCTTTTAAACGCGGCTTGGATTCCGGCGGAGAACGCGCGCGACTTGAAAATTTCTGGCGGCGTTCTTTTGAACGAGCTTTGGCTTTTGGACAGCGGAAAAATTCTTTCGCCTTACGCCGCCAAGATTGACGGACAAAAAAGCCTTTATGTTCCGGCCTACCAAGCGCACCTTCCCGGCGGCTTTGAAAAGTTCAAGAAAATGATTTTGGACAACAAGCTCAACTCCCTTGTAATCGACATGAAGGACGACTACGGCCTTATGCGCTTTGACGCGCAGGATCCGCTCCTGACCCAAAAGGGAGTCGTAAGCAAGTACGCGCTTGACTTGGACAAGTTCGTGAAAACTTTTAAAGAAGACAACATTTACCTAATCGCGCGCATCGTTGTCTTTAAGGACAGGAACCTTTCAAACTACAACAACGGCCAATACGCCGTGTGGGACAAAAAGTACAACCGCCAGTGGCAGGGCATAAGCGGAACCGAAACCTTGGAAGACGGAACGACCCAGACAAAATACTACGACGAAGCGTGGGTCGACCCCTTTTGCCCCGAAGTGTGGGAATACAACGTGGCCATCGCCAAGGAACTTATCGCGCGCGGCTTTGACGAAATTCAATTTGACTACATTCGCTTTCCTACTGACGGACAGAACCTTTACAACGCCAGCTACCGTTGGCAAAGCAAGGGCATGGACAAGGAAGGCGCCTTGCGAAGCTTCCTTTCGTACGCCCGCGAAAACATCGACGCCCCGATCGGCATAGACATTTACGGCGCCAACGGCTGGTACCGCAGCGGAACGCGCACAGGCCAGGACGTTGAGACGCTGGCCCAATACGTCGACGTGATTTGCCCGATGTTCTACCCAAGCCACTTTGAGCACAAGTTCATGAACTACTATCCCAACGAGGAGCGGCCCTACCGCATTTACTACTATGGAACATACCGCAACACGGTGATTGCCCGAGACCGCGTCGTGGTCCGCCCTTGGGTTCAGGCTTTCTTCTTGAACGTGCCTTATGACAGGCAGTTTTATGACAAGGATTATGTGCTCAAGGAAGTCTTTGGCGTGCGCGACAGCGTCGACCGAGGCTATATGTTCTGGAACAACGTGGCCAACTACGTGAAGATTTCGCCCGACCCCGGCGACGCCGAATACACCGGCCCTTCGCCCGAAGCCAGCGCGAATTTCAGAAAGCCCGCGATCGGCCCAAAAGGCCCGCCGATATCGTTTTACGCCTCGCAAAAGCAAGCGAATCCGCCGGACAAAAATAGTTTGAGCGCGCTCGATTCTGTCTTGCAAAATTCAAGGAAGTATGATAAAATGGACATAGAGGAAGGTTCTTTATGAAAAACAAAAGTCTGTTAATCGCGGCTTTTTTCACAGCCGCCATGGTCTGTTTTGGAACTGCGTTCGCTCAAGAATCCAACGAGAATGAAAAGATTTTGGAGAGAACAAAAGAATTTTACAACAATGGAAATTACGCTAAGGCGATGGATTCAATCAATCAGGCCATTGACCTAAAGGAGAATCAAAAGGCTTTCCCTGAAAACGTCCGCTTGATGGCCGAGGCCGTATACTACGACTCCATCGATTCATTGGCCAAGGGCGCCCAGTCAAACGGAGGCCGGGTCAACGCCAAGGCTTTTGACAATTATATCTTGCAATTGGAGCTGCACCCACAAGCCGCCAGCCAAAGAATTTTCACTTTGGTTGAGACGCTTTTTGAAAACGAGCTTTCCGCCCTTCAGGTTGAGCGCCAGAAGCACACCAACGGAAATAAGGCCGCGTGGGACAAGGTTAACAACAGAATCGAGCATCTTGAGAAAAAGCAGAATGAATTGTTTGACGTTGTTTCGGGCCGCGTTCCCGTGGCGCAAATCAAGTTGGAAATTGCCAAGATTGAAATGGCCAAAAAGGACCGCGCCTTGCAAATCGCCGTTTTGTGCGTAGGCGTTTTGCTCATCATTGTCGTCGTGATTCTTATAGTAATCGTTTACAAAAACTACAAGCGCCGCAAGCAGGCTCAGGCTCACTTTGAAACTTCGATGGAAGTCATCTCTTCCATGGGAAAGGATTTCCAGGAGAACCCCGACTTGGCCGCAGCCGCCGCGGCGGAGCAGTCAAAGAGAACTTCTTTGGCCACAAAGGCCTTGCTTGGAAAGGCGGACGGAGAGCTTTCAAAGCAAATCATGGAATATTTTTCCACGGTGGAACACAGAAAGCAGCTGGCCGACTTGCAGAACAAGTGCTTTGCCCTTGGAGACAAAATCGACAAGTACACGTTCCGCCAAAGAACAAGCCGCAAGGTTTCGGAATTGGTTCTTAAAGTTTGCAACGAAGCCAAGCTCAACCACGACGTGGCGCTTGTCTGCTACTGCGCATCTATGGTTTACGACGCGGGCTTCCTTTCTGTTCCCAAGAGCATCTTGACAGCCAGCGAGCTTACGATGACCGAGCGCCAAAAGATTCGCGAGCACGTTCACTCTGCCGCCGAATACTTTGACTTTGTTCCCGAGCAGATTCGTCCGGTATTCTTGCAGGCGGCTGAATTCCACCATGAGAACATGGACGGAAAGGGCTACCTTGCCGGCTTGACTGGAGCCAACATTCCGTTGATTGCCCGCGTGATTCGCGTTTGCGAAAGCTACATTTCTCTTACAAGCAAGCGCGCCTACCGCGAAATCATGGACAGCGACGCGGCCGTAAAAGAGATGAAGTCTAAGGCCGGCGTATTCTACGATCCTAAAATCATCGACTTGTTGGAAAAAGTCATCTAACTTTGGACAACACAGGCTACACGCCCGAAGAGCCGATTGCGGCGGTTGCCACTGCGCTGGCGCCGGCCGCTCTCGGCATCATCCGCGTCTCGGGCAAAAACTCCATTCAACTTTTGTCAAAAATTTTTTCTCGCCCCAAGGCCTTGTCCTCGGCCGCCGGCAACACGATTGTTTACGGCTGGATAGTTGAGCCGCAAAATGCTGGGGCGACCGAAAGCGTTGGAGGCGGCCAAGATTGTTCGCAAGACCAAAATGCCGCGGCCCGCGATTGCGTTCCCGGCCAAAAAGCCGCGCGGGTGGACGAAGTTTTGGTGTCGGTTTTCCGCGCGCCAAAATCTTTTACCGGCGAGGAAATGGCCGAAATCTCTTGCCACGGCGGAACTGCGGTTGTGACAAAAATTTTCAACTTGCTTTTGCAAAACGGCTTTAGGCAAGCCGAGCGCGGCGAGTTTACCTTCCGCGCCTTTATAAACGGCAAGGCCGACCTTACAAAGGCGGAAGCCGTTCGCGAAATCATAGAAAGCCGCACGGGAGCCTCAAGCCAAAAGGCGGCGGGCCGCTTGGCCGGAAACTTGAGCCAAGAAATCGAGCGCGTCCAAAAATCCTTGATTGACACGCTGGCGCAAATCGAAGTCGAAATCGAATACCCCGAAGACGAAGAGACAATCGCGGACGCTTACGACCAAACAAAATTGCTTGAAGCCATCGCCGCCCTTGAGCGCCTGGCCCATACATGGAAAAGCGAAAAGCTTTACCAAGAAGGCGCCCGCCTGGTTCTTTGCGGAAAAACCAACGCCGGAAAGTCAAGCTTGTTCAACTGCCTTTTAAAGGAAGAGCGCGCGATCGTAAGCGACATCGAAGGCACCACCCGCGACTGGATAGAAAGCTGGATAAGCCTTGACGGAATCCCCGCGCGCCTTTTTGACACGGCGGGCTTGCGCTCCACCAGCGACGAGATAGAGGCTCGCGGCGTGGAAAGCGCCAAGGAATTGAGCGACGAGGCCGACTTGCTTTTGTACTTGGCCGACGTGACTTTGCCCAAGGATCAAATCGACCTGGCTTTTTTGGCGGAACGAAAGGAGCCTGTGATTTTTGTTTGGAACAAGCTGGACAAGGTTTCGCAAGACCAAAAGGCGGCGATCTCCGAAGCCAAAAAATTTTATGAGGCCGCCAGCAAAAAAATCCCCGCGCTTTCCGGGCAAGTTTTTGTCAGCGCCAAAAACGGCGGCGGCGTAAAGGATTTGGTCGCGATGGCCAAAGCCCTGCTTTTAAAAGGCCAGGAAACGGAGCGAAGCCAGGCCGGTTTGGGCAGCGAGCGCCAAAAGCGTTTGGTTGAAAGCGCTCTGGAAAGCTTGCGCCACGCCGCCGCCTTGCAAAAAGGCTATTCGCTTGACGCGGCCGTCCAAGACATTGAGGACGCGCTGGACTTTTTGGGCGAGCTTACAGGCCGCGTGACCGCCGACGACATTTTGGACAGCGTATTCAGCAATTTTTGCGTGGGAAAGTAAGCGCGGAAAAAGCGGCTCCCAGTTGGCTGGCGGTCGGCGGAACCGCTAGATATCGTCTCGTTTCCGTTGGAAACGAGGCCTCTAAAGGTATTGCAGTCGCGCATACGCGCTCCGCACGGCTCGCTACACGCATAAAAAGGCGCAAAATGATTGCCAGCGCTCGTGAGAGCGCAGTTGAATAAATTTCCTTAAGCAAAACGGCGGGCTTGCCCGACGTAGAGTTTCCGCCAACCGCCCGCCTCCTTCGTGCCGCTTTTTTCGCGCTTGCAACTAACCTACAAAAGCGTTATAATAAAGAAAATTCTAAGGAGCCATTAATGCTTAAAGGCCGTCACGTAATCCAACCTGATGATTTGTCGGTTGCGGAGATTGAGGAAATCTGCGCTCTGGCAGAGCAAATTATTGTTGATCCAAATTCTTTTAAAGATGTGTGCCGCGGGAAAATTCTTGCGGCGCTTTTTTTTGAGCCAAGCACCCGCACGCGCTTAAGCTTTGAGGCTGCGATGCTGCGTTTGGGCGGAGCGGTGGAAGGCTTTGCCGACGCGAGCTACACTTCCACCACAAAGGGAGAAATCTTGGCCGACACGATTCGCGTTGTTTCAAGCTACGCGGACGTAATAGCGATGAGAAGCCCCAAGGAAGGCGCGGCGCTCTTGGCCTCAAAATATTCTGACTGCCCGATAATCAACGCGGGCGACGGCGGCCACTTCCACCCGACGCAAACATTGACCGACCTTTTGACGATACGGAGATTGCGCGGCAGTTTTGAAAACCAAACAGTTTGCTTTGTGGGCGACTTAAAGTTTGGCCGCACCGTTCACTCTTTGACGCAAGCGATGTGCCGCTATCCCGGAAACAAGTTCATCTTTGTAAGCCCAAAGGAGCTTACCGTTCCCGAGTACATGATAGAAGACATCCTAAAGCCCGCGGGCGTTCAGTACGAATGCGCCGAGCGAATGGAAGACGTGATAGACAAGGCTGACATCCTTTACATGACCCGCGTTCAAAAGGAACGTTTCTTTAACGAGCAGGACTACATCCGCCTAAAGGACAGCTACATCTTGGACAAGGAAAAGATGAAGCTTGCAAAGAGCGACATGATTGTCCTGCACCCGCTTCCCCGCGTGAACGAAATTTCTTACGAGGTTGACGACGACCCCCGCGCCGCGTACTTTAAGCAAGTCAAGTTTGGCATGTACGCGCGAATGAGCCTCATCGCAAAGTTGACAGGAGCCCTCTGATGTTGAATGTAGAAACGATAAAAAACGGTTTGGTCATCGACCACATTTGCGCGGGCTACGGCCCAAAGATTTTTAACTGGCTGGGACTTGCCAACGCGCGCTTTACCGCGGCGCTTGTGATGAACGTTCAGTCCAAAAAGGGCGGAAAAAAAGACATCATAAAAATCGACAACATCATCAACATCGACTATTCGGTCTTGGGCTTTATCGACCCCAACATCACAGTGAACGTGATCAAGGACGAAAAGATTGTCGAAAAAATCAAGATGGAACTTCCGCAAAAAGTGACAGGCGTAATCCATTGCAAAAACCCCCGCTGCATCACCGCAAGCGAAAAATACGTTCCGCAAAGCTTTCACTTGGTTGACAGGACCCGCGCGCTTTACCGCTGCGAATACTGCGACACCTTGTACAAGGCCGGCCCGCAGGGAGAGGCGGTGGAATTGTAAGAGGCAAGGCAATGACCATAATTTACAACGCGCGGATTGTTGACGAGAGCGCCGACAAAAAAGGCGCGGTCATCATCGAAGGAAAAAAAATCAAGCGCGTCTTTTACGGAACATTTAAAAGCGCGGAGAGCGTTTTAAAGGCGGCGAATCTTTGCAAGACAAAAAACGCCGCTCAAACTGAAATCGCTTACAAGACCAAAAACGCCGCCGGCGCCGGCCGCAATTCCAGTCTTGCCAAAAGTTCCGGCATGACCGAAATCGACGCGCGGGGCCTTGTCTTGGCGCCGGCCTTTATCGACATGCACGCGCACTTTAGGTATCCGGGACAGGAGCTAAAAGAGGACTTGGATTCCGCGCTAAAGGCGGCCGCCGCCGGCGGCTTTGGAACCCTGGTCCTTATGCCCAACACAAATCCGGTTGTCTCTAGCAAAGACGAGGCGCTAAAGGTTGACCAAGAAGCGGCGGAACGAAAAATGTCGTGCGTCTTTCAGGCCGTAAGCCTTACAAAAAGATTTGACGGCGCGACGACAGTTCACCTTGAAGGCTTGGACAAAAAGACAACGCCCGTGATAAGCGAAGACGGCCGCGAAGTCGCAAGTTCCGCCGTAATGCTGGACGCGATGAAAATCGCCGCAAAGAAAAAACTTGTTGTAAGCTGCCACTGCGAAGACCCGGAACTTGCCGCGCTTGCAAAAACTTACAGGACGCGCGCTCTAGAGCTTATGGCAAAATACAAGATTCCCGCTTGGGGAGCGATAGACAAAAAAGTTTTGGCCGCCGTTCCCGCGCCCGCTCTTGAACAAATCGTTCAAAACATAAAAGAGGCCAACTCGCTTTTGGAACTTGCCGAGGACGCGGCCACCGAGCGAAACATTTTGCTTGCGCAAAAAGCCGGCTGCCACATTCACCTTTGCCACGTTTCCACCGTAAAAAGCGTTATGGCCGCCCGCCGCGCCAAGGCGGAAGAAAAAAATTACAAGAACGGATTTAAAATCACTTTTGAAATCACGCCGCACCACTTGGCGCTTGAAGGAACGGCTGTTCCAAAAATCTTCGCCTTCGTGAACCCGCCGCTTAGGACAAGCCAAGACCGCGCCGCGCTTTTGGCCGCGCTCAAGGACGGAACGGCAGACTGCATCGCGACCGACCACGCGCCGCACACGATGGAAGACAAGGCCGCCGGCGCTCCTGGCTTTACCGGGCTTGAAACTGCCTACGCAGTTTGCAACAGCGTTCTATGCAAGAAAGAAAAGATTCCCGCGCAAAAACTGATGGCTCTGATGTCGGCAAGGCCCGCGCGAATTTTGGGCTTGAAAAAAGGCTTGGTCGCGGCCGGCTACGACGCCGACTTGGTCTTGCTGGACCCCGACAAAAAATGGCGCGTGGACTCCTCGCGCTTTTACAGCAAGGGAAAAGCCACGCCGCTTGACGGAAAAACTTTGGCCGGCCGCGTCGTCGCGACTTTTGTTGCCGGACGAAAGATTTTTGGCGAGCGATAAGCACGGGCGGCGCGGATTTTTGGCTTGCAAGCAATTGCAGGCGCAAGCCTTGAAAGCGCGCAAGGAGAACGGTCGCAAGCCTTGAAAGCGCGGCGCCTTTGCGCTAATGTTCAACTATGGACAACTCGTTGACTTCTTACAAAATATTTGTCATCGCCGCTTTTTTGTTTTTTACCGGCTCGGTGCTGGGTTGGTTTATCGAGCTTTTTTACAGAAAATTTTTTGAGCGCGTCCAGAATCCGCAAAAGCGCTGGGTGAACCCCGGCTTTTTGACAGGGCCATGGCTTCCAGTTTACGGCTTTGGCGCGCTTTCGCTTTTTGCGATGAGCTTTGTAGAAACGTTCATCAGCGGCTTGGACAAGGGCGGCGCCGCGCACTATGTTCTTATGATTGTCTTTATGGCGCTTATAATGACGGGCATCGAGTTTGCCGCGGGAATCATTTTTATAAAGGGAATGAAAATCCGCCTTTGGGATTATTCGGAAGAGTGGGGCAACTTGTGGGGAATCATTTGCCCCAAGTACGCGCTCTTTTGGGCGGCGCTTTCGGCGGCCTATTACTTTTTGCTCTTTCCGCCGTTTTTGGATTTGGTCATGTGGTTCATCGAGCATCCTTGGTTTTCGTTTGTCGTCGGAACTTTGTTTGGAATTTTTGTCGTGGACTGCGCCTTTTCTTTGCGGCTTGGAACGGCATTGCGCAAAAAGGCCATGCAAATCGACAAGGCCTCTGCCATCAACATTCAAAAAATGCAAACCGTCCTTCGCCAAGACCGCGTGGTCAAATTCTTTAGCACGCATTCCGAGCGCTTCCTGACGGAAAAGCTACAAAGCTTTGAGGACTTTATAAGCCGTTCCCCCGCAAAGATGAGCACTAGTCGCGAAGACAAGCGATAGGGAGGAGCGGGATTTTTGATAGATTTTAAGCGCGTTTGACATCACGAAGTTTTGCCAAAGCCTTAAATGCCGTTTGTTGATCAGGAGTCAATTCGGGACAATCTTCGTCAAAAGATACAGGCTTTTTTGAGGCATTTTCTATTTTAGCCAACTGTTCAGCGGTCGGCAATTGGTTTTTAGTCACAGTGATTTTAGTTATCGCCATAATAAATTTTCTCCTCGGCATTAGTCGCCAATCTAGCTGAAATAATTCTTGTTGAATCTCCTCGTTCCGTGTAGACCACAAACAAGACCCTGCCAACTTTTCCTAGAACAATATATCTGTCTTCTTCACCACTATGCTTTGCGTCAAAAAATTCCAAACGCGCATTGTCTGTAAAAACCAAAGCGGCAGTAAAAAAATCAATGCCATGTTTTTTTTCGTTCAGTTCATTCTTATAGTCATCCCATTCAACTGTGCGACCTGAAACAACAGTTTTCATATTGAAAATTTATACTATGGCGGAGGATTTGTCAAGAAAATTTGACGCGAGAATTTATCGCGGCAGGGCGTAGCGAATTGTGAGCGTGGCTCCCATTCCAGATTCCGGCGAGTGAAGAACGGCGTCTTTGCTTTGGTCAAAGACTTGCCGCATCGCAGAGCAACATATTGGCATGCGATGGTTTGTTCCGGGATAGCCGCCAAGCAAGCGGTGAAGCTCGCCCGATATTATTGTCACTTCTTTTTCGCCGGCAGTGGTTTTTTCCGCAAAGATTTCGTTCAGCTTTGCGAGGAAGTGTTGTTGGGAAAGCCCTTGCTGTGGATAGCGTTTTTTTAGCGTGTCTGTCAAGGCGAGCGTCGCGTCCAGGTCAGTGTCGTCAAAACAAGAAAGAGCTTCCATGATTTTTCGCTGCTTTAGCGGCAGGGCGGAAATTTGAGTTTCGGAAGAATTTGTTCCAGTCACAAGGTATTCCACGGAAACGCCCAACGCCCGCGCGATTTTTACGGCGGTGTCGGCGGTAGGCAAAGAGTTGTGGCCTGTAAGATAGTTTCCCAAAGTGTTTTTGCTAATTCCGCACTTTTCGGCAAAGTCCTTTAGTTGAAAGCCTTGATACTCCAATTCTGACTTTAAACTTTCCTTAAAACTCATAATGCCTATTTTAATTAAATTTAATGTTAAAAAAGTTGAATAAAATTAAAATAGGTGTATAATAAGAATTGAAGATTAAATTTAATTGTTACTGTGATTGATGAATTAAATTAAAGAGGTTCAACATGAAAAAATTTAAATTAAAAGGAAAGAATTATTTTTTTGACTATAATTCTGCATCAGAACGAAAGGTAAAACTATTTCAAGAATTATCAGGGGATGATTTATATGGAAAGCAGAAAAAAATTATAGTTGAAAAACTTTGGGAAATCATACATAAAAATCCAACAATAAGAATAAGTAGAACTCATCGCGATTATATTTTTTCTTATCATAATGGAACCAATAGAGATGCGTCTATAAATACAAATTCTTTAGGAAGAATTCTAAATGATTATTTTGAAGGTAAACTTTAATTAAAAAGCGGTGAACGATATGGATGACATTTTCTATCACAAAATATCAGACAGCCTAAACAATCTTAACTCTACAAGTTTCCTAAATTGTTTGGAAAATCAAAGAAGTAATTTTCTACTAAAAAATCAAATACATATTTCTGATGAAATGTCATCAAAACTATATGACAATAACAATATATTGTATGATATAGAATCACAACTAGAAACATTATTTTATTATGTACAAAAAAAAGATGCTAAAGAAGAATATCAAAATTTTGCAAAAGATTTGATTTATAAAATCAAGAAGAAAGATGAAGAAATAGATAAGATAGAAGACAAACTTTTTGCATTTTACAAAAGAAGCGAACTCTTTGCAGCGATTCACCGTGAAAATTTAACAAGCGAAGTCTTTACAGAAATTTCTGACAAGGAGTATTTTGATAAAGTTCAAACAACAATATGGAGAAAAATACAGAGTATAGGTAAAACGGAGTATCAAAATTTTCTTTCGTTATTTAAAGAATTAATTTTATTTATAGAAACAGCGAAAAAAATTTTAAAAGGAATAAACGATTACAAAAAAATCATAAATATACCAAGTAATTACAACATTCCAGATGAACCGCAGGCACCTAAAATTTTGAACGCGGAAGAAGGTTTTTTTAAGGAAATCCAAAAAAATTCAGAATCAAAAGAAATCGATATTTGGAGTGGGAGCGCCATTAAGGAGTATTGCTCAACTACGGATGACCTTCCGCAATTTTTTGAGTCATTGTCCGAGCAGAAACATAAATATATGCTGGACAAGGCTTTGTATGATTTTTTAAAAGACATCGAAGCAAGTATAAAATTTCAAAAGGAATTTGATGATTATCAAAAAAAACGAAAAATTATTGCAAAGAAAATTACAGTTTTCTTAAAGGAACATCCACTTTTTGCTTTTGAATTTCCTGATTCGTTGTTTGGTACACTTTTTGAGGATTCAATTTATGATATCCAAACCGTAGATTTTAATATTTTAAAAGAAAATGTTTTAAAGCAAACAGAAATGAATTTTGATGATTTTTACAAAAAAGGAAAATCTTTAATTGAAGATAGATCGAAATTTTTAGAACATGAAAAAATAAATGAGAAACAAGAAGAAATAAAAAAAAGAAAAACGACAGTTAAAATTATAATTTCACTTATTCTTATAATTTTGGCAATAATTTTAATACGCAAATTATATATAAGAAATAAAGAAATTCAAATGCAGCAACAAAAAATCCAACGATTGTATGAATTAAATTGCAAAATTGAGAATATAGTGTTTAGATTTAATTCTAATAGAAATGGGCCAACTCTTGAAGAAATGATTGAGCTTGAGGCTGAAACTCATGATGCACAAATACAGTTTTATATTGGTGAAAGATATTTTTATGATAAACAGTTGGATTCATCATTTCAGTCATATAATTGGATAAAGTTATCCGCCGCTCAGAACAATGCCGATGGGCTTGCTAGATTGGGATGGTTTTATTTAATAGGTAAAAGTGTTGACAAAGATTATGAAAAAGCACTTGGTTTAATAAAAAAATCAGTTGATATGGGTAGTTCCTATGGTGAAAATTTTCTTGGATATATGTATGAAAATGGCGAAGGAGTAAAAAAGAGTATACAAGAGGCGGAAAAATGGTACCGGCAATCAGCGGAGAAAGGAAATTGTTTTGGTCAAAATAATCTTAGCCGTTTTTATCATAATGGAATAGTTGTGTCAAAAGATTATAAAGAATCTGTAAAATGGTTGCGCATGGCTGCTGAGCAGGGGTTGGATATCTCGCAATATAATTTTGGCATTTCGTATTTAAATGGTGCTGGTGTTGAGAAGGATGAAGCCCATGCTTATAATTGGTTCAGAAAGGCGGCGGAACAAGATTTTGTTGACGCTGAATATAATGTTGGAATTATGTTATGCCTTGGCTTTGATTCAGAAAGAAATGAAAGCGGATTGGATTGGTTAGGCAAAGCAGCAAAACATTGTGATGCAGAATCTATTCGTTTTTTAGAACACCCCATACTTAATTCAATTCATATGACCTTTTTTAGGGACAACCTTGAATTCAATATTAGAAACAAATGGATAAATACTCCGTATAATTAAATCATAATATTATGAAATAATGAAGTCTTGCAAGATATGACAAAACGAGAAGAAATTACACATTGCATCGAAGAGTATATTGAAAAATATGTTGCTGATGAAATAATTTTGTCGTTCAAAGAAATTCGAAAATGGCCAATTGTTGATAGGATATGTGAAGATAAGGATCCTGCCAATATATGCAACGCTATGGATGCTGTAAAAAGTATAGATTTGAATATGTGACCGGTATACAAGGTAGCACAACATATACGCTCAAATATATACGTGTATAAAGATGTTCTCTCTCCCCCCACACCTTGCCCTCCGCCCCCATTTCCGCTAAAATAAAACTGTAAAAACGGCGCGCGAAAAATCTGCGATTTTGCGCTTATCAGTAAAAGGAGAAAATTCGCTATGGCAAAGACAATCGACGATAAAAAAATAATTTACACGATGGACAGGGTTTCGCGCGCTTATGGAACGAAGGTCGTTCTTAAGGACGTGAGCATTTCTTATTACTATGGCGCGAAGATTGGCGTGATTGGTCCCAACGGTTCTGGAAAGTCTTCGCTCTTTAAGATTTTGGCTGGCGTGGACAAGGACTTTACGGGCGAGACGACGCTGGCTCCCGGTTACACGATTGGCTATTTGGAGCAGGAGCCGGAACTTGCGGCGGGAAAAACCGTTCTTGAAATCGTAAAGGAAGGCGTTAAGCCCATCACCGATTTGCTTGAGGAATTTGACAAAGTCAACGAAGCCTTTGGCGACCCCGACGCGGACTACGACAAGCTGGGCGCGCGACAGGCGGAGCTGCAGGAAAAGCTTGACGCGGCTGACGCGTGGAACTTGGACGCAAACTTGGAGCTTGCCATGGAAGCCTTGCGCTGCCCTCCGGCCGATCAAGTCGTTGACGTTCTTAGCGGAGGAGAAAGGCGCCGCGTTGCCCTTTGCCGCCTGCTTTTGCAAAAGCCCGACATCCTTTTGCTTGACGAGCCTACCAACCACCTTGACGCGGAGACCGTCGCCTGGCTTGAAAACCACCTTCACACTTACCCCGGAACCGTAATCGCGATCACCCACGACCGCTACTTTTTGGACGACGTGGCCGGCTGGATTTTGGAGCTTGACCGCGGCGAAGGATATCCGTTCAAAGGAAACTACTCCAGCTGGCTTGAACAAAAGGAAGCCCGCTTGGCTTTGGAAGAAAAGGGCGAAAGCCAGCGGCGCAAGGAAATGCAGCGCGAGTTGGAATGGATTCACATGGGCGCCAAGGGCCGCCAAGCCAAGCACAAGGAGCACATCACCCGCTACGAGGAATTGCTGCGCCAAGAAGGAAAGACAAAGCTCAAGGACACCCAGATTTCAATTCCGGCCGGCCCGCGCTTGGGCGGCCAAGTGATTGACGCTGTGGGCCTTACAAAATCTTTTGGCGAAAAACTGCTTTTTGAAAATCTTGACTTCCACATTCCGGCGGGAGCGGTTGTGGGAATCGTAGGCCCCAACGGCGCCGGCAAGACAACATTGTTCAAGATGATTGCTGGAATCGAAAAGCCCGACTCAGGCGAGCTTAAGGTTGGCCAAACCGTAAAGCTGGTTTACGTTGACCAGATGAGAAGCAAGCTTGACGAAAACAAAACGGTTTACGACACCCTCACCGACGGCCTTGACATGGTAAAGCTTGGAGCGGTTGACGAAAAGGACCGGCCTCTTGAAGGCGGCGTTCGTGAAGTCAACGGCCACGCTTACTGCGCCTGGTTCAACTTTGCCGGAGCGGACCAAAACAAAAAGGTGGGCGTGCTTTCCGGCGGAGAAAAGAACCGCCTTAACCTTGGAATGATGCTAAAGGAAAGCGGCAACGTTCTTCTTTTGGACGAACCGACCAACGACCTTGACGTGCAGACTGTGCGCGCCTTGGAAGAAGCCCTGGAAGACTTTGCCGGCTGCGCGCTTGTCGTAAGCCACGACCGCTGGTTCTTGGACCGCATTTGCACGCACATTCTGGCCTTTGAAAACAACAGCGAAGTCCGCTGGTTTGAGGGCAACTGGTCCGAATACGCCGAATGGAAAAAGAAGGAATTTGGCGAGGACGCGGGCGTTCCCAAGAGAACCGTGTACAGAAAATTGACCCGCTAGACAAAAACGTGAATTGCGATTAAAATGATTGATATGTTGCGGAACGCTTTCGCTAGAAATTTTGAACTTCTCACGCAAAGGCAATTGATGCCTATGCGCCGAACGGCGCAAACGTCAATAACTTCCACTTACGCAACAAGTCCAAAGGACTTGACAAAGCAGAACGCGCGCCGCACAATCAATCAATAGAAGAATAGTCTTTAAATGCTTAAAACACAGCCCGCGCTGCAAGGACGCTTTTGTCCTTGCAGCGCGGGCTTTTTGTTTTTATAAAAAGTTCATTCAATCGGAGGTAGAAGAATGAAAAAGA
The DNA here is from genome assembly GCA_946411505.1 of uncultured Treponema sp. Lineage (GTDB taxonomy): Bacteria > Spirochaetota > Spirochaetia > Treponematales > Treponemataceae > Treponema_D. The sequence continues at coordinate 231,132 of CAMKEG010000002.1, forward strand.
CATTTAGGATTGCGGCGCTTGCCTTGCTTGCGTCGTTCGCTCTGGCGCTCGCTGGCTGCAGCAATTCTTCTGGCGGCGGCGCGGCTCTCGCGGCTTTGGGCGGAACAGGTTCCGGCGGAGGAAATGGAACTGGCGGCGACAACAATAGCGGCGGCGGACAAAACCAGCAAAACACGACAGAAACAAAATGGACAATCAGCGGAATTGAATACACCGTAAAAGACGGAAAAGTTACCGTCACGCAAAACGGAACAAAAACCGAAGTTGGAACGGTTGACAGTTCCGGCGTCGTAACCATCACCCAAGGCGGCCAGACAATCACCGTCCGCGCGCAGGGAGCGGGAAGCTCCAACGTAACCGTCACAATCGCCACGACGACCACGACAAAAACTTATTCCGGCGACATAGCAAGCGGAACGCTTACAAACACGGAGGACGCTAACGACACGATTACGATTGCCAAGGTTGAAACGACAACCGGCGGCGGAAATGAGAACGGCGGCGGAAACGCGAATCCGCCCGCCAGCGGTTTTACCGTGACCTTTAACACTGACGGCGGAAGCTCCGTGACAAGCCAGCCGGTTGCAAGCGGCGGAGTGGCCACAAGGCCTGCCGCGCCCACAAAAACCGACTGCGCCTTTGTGTGCTGGTTCAAGGACGGCGCGCTTTACGACTTTTCAAGCCCGGTAAACGGAGACATTGAGCTTACGGCAAAATGGTACGCCTTTCAAACGACCGTAAAGGAGTTGCCGTCCACAACAAGCGGAAGTTACGGAACAAACGCCACATACGTTTTGTTCGGCGACTTTCCGCAGACACACAAAGCAGACAGCGTTGTCATTGACGAAAGCCAGAAATTTGTGATGGGTGGCCTTGAATACTTTCCTGGAAGCGACGGCAACTTGTACGCCATGCGAGAACAGGCTAGATTCTGGAGATATTATTATTCAGATGGAACTCTAGTTCCCTCCAGCGGTAGCCCGGATTATAAAATACCTGGATACTTTAAGGTTGAACCGATTAAGTGGCGCGTTTTAAAAGAAGACTATGGAAGCGGCCACAAAAAACTGCTGGTAGCCGAAAATTCGTTGATAACAGATTATTTTCATCGTGGTGGCAGCGCAAATTGCGACAACTGGGAATATTCAGACTTGCGTAATTATCTGAATGGAACCACGGGGGACTTCTTAAACAAAGGCTTTTTGCAAAGCGCCTTTACAGCTTCCGCGCAAAATCTTATCGCAACAACAACTTTGGACAATAAGATTTATGATAGCGACGGAACAGAAGCTACTTCTGAAACGTTTGATGATTTAGCTAGTCGTAAAGTCAATGATACACAGGATAAAGTCTTTATTCTTTCGATTAAAGAAACCGCTTATTATGTTGTTAATAGCTTTGATGTTGAATATAAATATGGCGCTCCTTCAGATCGTTTTAGGACGCACACTGATTATTCTCTTGCGCAAGCCAATAAGTACGGTTCGGTCTATGCTGTCGATGATACCTACAACTATGGCGAAAATCCCGATGACATGGACATGCTTAATGGCGTAACTTATAAAGTTTGGAAAAAGAACATGGCGTTTTACCAGAAGTATGGCAATGCAGCGGCTTATTGGCTGCGCACACCTGCCCGCGCCAGTTCTAGTTGCCAAGATGTTGGTTGGTCCGGCAAAGCGGGAGGAAGCAGTATACAAACTAACACAAACCAGCTGGGCGTAGTTCCCGCCTTGTGCTTGAAGTGATTATTTGTATAAATGGCATTCCCGCGCTTGACGCGGGAATCTTTTGGGCAACACGAGCCGGCGGCTTCCTCCATCGCGGGGAAGCCGTTTTTTTACCACAAGGCTTCTACGACAAGGCTGCTAGGAAGAAAGTCTGCCTTTAAAAACTGAACCATATACAAAGGGAAGTAAGAAACGCTTTTATTTTTTTCAACATTGCCTATGCAAAAAACTATGGCGTTCCGCAAGCGCCATTCTTTGCAGGCAAGGGCTTTTTCCAAAGCGGCGTGGCGGCGATAGTCTTTTCCAGATTTGACTTCGAGCGCAAGAGACGAATTGTTTTTTTGAACTACAAAATCAAGTTCGCATACGCCTTTTTTGTCAAAGTAGCGCAACTCAAAGCCGTTCGCGACAAGTTGCTGGGCAATGACATTTTCCACGATGCTGCCCATATTAACTTCCAGATTTCCCTGCAAGATTTCGTACTGAACGTTTCCGACCGTCATTGCGCATAAAAGCCCTGTGTCATTCAAATAAACCTTCATCAGATTTCGCTGTTCATTTGTCTTAAACGGAATTATCGGAGCTGTCAGATTGTAGCAAGGAAGCGTAACTCCAGCGTCGCTAAGCCATATAAAGCTGCTTTCATAACGGTTCATGCGGGCATTTGTATTTATATCGGAAAGCATAAAACGGCGGTTTTTTGAATTCAGCTCCGATGGAATTCTGTCAAAAATTTCTTTAATCCGCGCTTTGTCTTTTTTTGCGTATTTTGTGATGTCCTGTCTGTAAAGGGCGAGAATGTCTTTTTGAATCATCACCGTTTTCGCTATGTCATGGTTGTCAACAAAAGACTGAACCACGGCGGGCATCCCGCCAACAATCACATAGTAGCGGAAAAGCTGAAGCATTTTTTGATGAATCGTATCGTTTACAGCCGCGTGTTTTTCAAAGCATTCTTGGATATGCAGCAGCGTTTCTTTTTGAACTCCGTTTGCCCAGCAGAATTCTTCAAAATCAAGCGGAAACATTTGAACGACATGCTCAAAGCCAACAGGATAAGACGGAACTTCCTTGTAAGTCACTCCAAGCAACGAGCCTGATTCAATGTAATCAAAACGGCCGTCCTCGACAAGAAATTTTATCGCCGTTCTTGCGCGCGGACATTCCTGTATTTCATCCAAAAAAATTACAGATTCTCCTGGAACAAGCGGCTGCTGCGAAAAGGCTGTAAGAGCGGTGATGATTGTGTCTGCGTTCAAGTCGCCTGCAAAAGCGGACATAGCGGACGGCGTGTCTATAAAATTGATTTCCAAAACCGATTTATAGTTTTTCCGCGCGAAAGCCCTTATTGCGTGAGTTTTGCCTATCTGGCGCGCTCCCGTAACAAGAAGGGCTTTTTTTTCTGAAGAGTTTTTCCATTCGGCAAATTTTTCAAGCGCTTTTCGTTTTAGCATGGGTTCGCCTCGTTTGTAACGTTTTTCTAATTCTATTATAGCATTTTTGTAACGAAATTCAAGGTTAATTTTGATATTTTTGTAACGAAATTCAATTTTTTTCTTGACAAAAGCATGTCTATTCTATATTATAAACTTGAGCCTAGGCGCTATGCGGCGCTGCGCCGCAAAACCCCGCCAGAGCCGGAAGGCAGCAACGGTATGCGGATGCAGCGCGCGCCGTAGTATGCCTAGGCTCAACCTTTTTAACGCGAGGAAAAAAGTATGTGCGGAATTGTAGGATATGTTGGAAACGAGCTTGCCACGCCGATTTTGATTGATTCGTTAAAAAAATTGGAATATCGCGGATACGACTCCGCCGGAATCGCCGTCCTTGACGGCCAAAACATTTTGGTCAGAAAGGCCAAGGGCGCCTTAAAGGAATTGGAAAAGCGCATCGCCGGCGAAACGATTAAAGGCTCGATAGGAATCGGCCACACGCGTTGGGCCACCCACGGCGAGCCTAGCGACGTGAACGCGCACCCGCAAACAAACGTAAGCGGCTCGATCGCGGTTGTCCACAACGGCATCATCGAAAACTACTTGGAATTAAAGGAATGGCTCCAAGCGCAGGGAATCGTGTTCCGAAGCCAAACCGACACAGAAGTAATCGCAAACCTCATAAACTATTACTACACGGAAAGCTCGGACATTTTTAGCGCCGTGCTTTTGACGCTTTCAAAATTGGAAGGCTCTTACGGCCTTGTCGTTTTGTGCCAAGACTATCCTGACAGAATCATCGCCGCGCGCAAGGAAAGCCCGCTCGTTGTCGGCCTTGGAAAAGGCGAAAACTTTTTGGCCAGCGACGTTCCCGCGCTTTTAAGCCACACGCGCGAAGTTTACTTTTTGGAAGAAAAAGAGCTTGCCGTGATTTATTCCGACCATGTTGACTTGTTCGGCACCGACGGAACGAAACATTCGCGCGCGGCCACCCACATTGAATGGGACGCGGCCAGCGCAGAAAAGGGCGGCTACGCCCACTTTATGCTAAAGGAAATCCACGAGCAGCCCAAGGCCGTGACCGACACTCTTAGGCCGCGTTTGGTTCAAAAGGACGGAAAGGCCGTAGACATTCAGTTTGAGGAACTAAAGGAAAACGTCGATTGGAAAAACGCCGGCCGCGTCGTCATCACCGCTTGCGGAACTGCAAGCTACGCCGGACAAATCGCAAAATACGCCTTTGAAAAATTCGCGCGCCTTTCGACGGAAGTGGACATCGCCTCCGAATACCGCTACCGAAATCCAATCATGAACAAGAGCGACATCTTTATCGTAATCAGCCAGTCCGGCGAAACCGCCGACACTTTGGCGGCCATGCGCTTGGCCAAAGGCGCCGGCGCGAGGGTGATTGCGATAACAAACTGCGTAGGCTCGACCGTAAGCCGCGAGGCCGACTATGTGATTTACACTAGAGCCGGCGCCGAGATTTCGGTCGCGTCGACCAAGGCGTACACCACGCAGCTTTTGTGCCTTTACCTTTTGGCCTTGAAGGCGGGAATGGAGCGCCAAACAATTGGCAAGGAAGAATACGAAAAGTCTTTGGCCGCTTTGGAAAGCGTTCCGCAAAAGATGGAAGAAATTTTAAAGAACGAGAGCGCCGTCCAAAAGTTGGCGAGCCGTCAGTTCAACAAGGAAAAGATTTTCTACATTGGCCGCCGCTTTGATTCCGCTTCCTGCTTGGAAAGCGCGCTAAAGCTAAAGGAAGTGAGCTACATGCACAGCGAAGCCTTTGCCGCAGGGGAACTCAAGCACGGACCTATCGCGCTTGTTGACAAGTCCACGCTTGTCGTGGCCATCGCGAGCGACCCGGAATTGTACGAAAAGACCAAGTCCAACGTTGTCCAAGTAAAAACGCGCGGCGCCTATACGCTTGTGATTACCCAAGACGGCTCGGAAATTTTCTCAGACACGGCGGACGAGATAATGAAGATTCCAAGCATTGACAGCGCCTTCGCCCCGATGCTTACGATTATTCCCGCGCAGCTTTTTGCCTACTACTGCGCCGTGCTTAGAGGAAACGACCCCGACAAGCCGCGCAATTTGGCCAAGTCAGTAACCGTTGAGTAAAAAAGGAGAAGAAAATGTATACAAAAAAAGAAGTCTTGGAATACATTTCCGAAAACGGAGTCAAGTTCATAAAGCTGTTTTTTTTGGATGTTTTTGGAAACACAAAAAGCATTTCGATTCAGCCGCACGAGTTGGAGCGCGCCTTTGAGTCCGGCATTTCTTTTGACGCGAGTTCCGTTCCGGGATTTTTGAACGTCACCAAGAGCGACTTGTTTTTGATTCCCGACCCGTCAACGCTTTCTGTTTTGCCTTGGCGGCCCCAGCAAGGCAAAGTTGTCAGATTTTTTTGCAACATATGCTATCCCGACGGAAAGCCTTTTGAAGGCGACATGAGAACTTTATTGGCGCAAAGCGTTGAGGAAGCAAAAAAATCCGGCTATGAACTCAAGGCCGGAACTGAATGCGAGTTCTACCTTTTTAAGCTTGACGAAAAAGGCGAACGCACACAGATTCCTTTGGACGGGGCGGGCTACTGCGACTTGGCTCCCTTGGACAAGGGCGAAAACGTGCGCCGCCAAATTTGCCTTTACCTTGAGCAAATGGGAATCCAACCCGAAAGTTCCCACCACGAATCCGGCCCTGGCCAGCAGGAAGTTGACTTTAAGTATTCAAGCTTGTTGAACGCGGCGGACAACCTTTCCACATTTAAAACTGTCGTAAGCACAGTGGCAAATTCCAACGGCCTTTACGCGGACTTTAGTCCGGCTCCCGCATACAGCTATGGATGGCCTGGCAACGGCTTGCACATAAACATTTCGGTTTACAAGGACGGAAAAAATATTTTTGCATCGGAACCTTTGAGCGACGAGGCCAAGTCTTTCATGGCTGGAATTATGGAGCGCGCTTTGGAAATTAGCCGTTTTACAAATCCCGTAGACGCCTCTTACCAGCGTCTTGGAAGATGTGAGGCGCCAAAATATGTTTCTTGGAGCCGGCAAAACAGAAGCCAGTTTATAAGGGTTCCAGCCGCGGCGGAGGAATTCCGCAGAATCGAATTGCGCTCGCCGGATCCGACATGCAACCAGTACTTGGTTTTGACTTTGATTTTAAAGGCCGGCCTTGAGGGAATACAAAAAAAGTTAAAGCTGCAGGACGAAGTGAATTCCAACCTTTATGAAATTTCTTATGAAGAAGCGGAGGAAATGAATCTTGTTATGTTGCCGGCTAGTCTTAATGGGGCGATTGACATCGCCAAGAATAGCGACTTTATAAAATCGGTTCTGCCGGAAGTGACTTTAAAAGCCTTTGGCCTTTGAAAAATGGACAGCGTATTAATCGTTTCTAACACAAGCGCAACTTTTGAAGTTCTCTCGCTTATGCTTGGCTCGGAAAAATTTTCGCGCATATCAACTATGCAGAGCGCGAGCCAAGCCAGGCAGGAATTGATTAGCGGTGAATATGACTTGATTGTGATTGACGCTCCGCTTCCCGATGAGCTTGGCGACGACCTTGCCTTGCACGCGGCGGAACTAACGAGCGCGGGCATAATCCTGATTGTGGAAAACGAAATTTTGTCGGATGTAAACGCCAACGTCGAGGACATGGGAATCTTTGTGATGCCAAAGCCCGCTTCCCCGGAATTCTTTTACCAAGCCGTAAAGCTTTTGACGGCCGCGCGCAACCGCATCAGTTTGTTGGAAGACGAAAACAAAAAGCTGCAAGAAAAAATTTCCGAAATCCGCTTGGTTGACCGCGCCAAGCTTGTCCTTATCCAACGCCTTGAAATGACCGAGCGGCAGGCGCACCGCTACATAGAAAAGCAGTCGATGGACATGCGCCAAAGCCGCGCGGCGACCGCGCAAAATATTTTAAAGACCTACGATTTGTGAGCGCAAAAAGTCCGCGGCTTCTTGCTGCTGAATCTCGGTCGGGTGCGAAAGCGCGCCAGTTTTTTCCATGTCAATGTTTGGAAGCAAAATGTATTGAACGTTACTGTCGCCGCTTTGGGCCTTGTAGTCGTTGACCGCTTTTTCCAGCCGCTCGGCAAGAATGTGGCCAATCATTCCGTAGCACCAAACGATTTTTGCCTTGGGATTATGCCTGCGAATTTTTTTTAGGAACGAAACAACTCCCGTCTCAAAAATATCCGAAATGTCCGGGCGGCTTTGGCATGGATTTTGATCATTTGTGCCTAAGTTTACGATTACCCAATCCGGCTGAAAATTGGAAAAATTCCATTCGCGCTCGCCGCCAAAACGGTTGGTCACCGAACACACTTCACCATAATATTTTGGCAGGGCGTGGTCCAAATTGCAGTCATAACCGCAAACCACGCCCCAGCCGCTTTGGCTGATTACGTTGAAGTCGGCGCCCAACTTTTGCGCAAGCTTGAAGGCCCAAGTTTTTGTCGCCCCAAAGAAAATGCTTGTCCAATCCGTCTCTCCTTTGGCGCCGACAGTTCCTTCGCCGCTAGTGATGCTGTCGCCGATAAATTCTATCCGTAGCGGCTGGGGCGGAACGGGAAGGAGGTCGCCGTCGGTCGAAAGGCTTTTTAGAAGGAAGCGGTGTTTGGCGTCGTCGCCCATCGCTTGGGTTTCTTTGTATACGCGTATGTTTTTTACGTTAGACGCGGGCAAGTTTCTGTAAAGGCAAACGTCGTTTAGGCCCTTGTTAAGCATAAGGCGGGCGGTTTGGACGCCGTTGAGCCATACGCTTATCCACACTTCAAACTTGTCGTAGTCAGACTGGATTTGCGCCCACAATTCCGAGCCGTTGGCGTTAAGCTCAAAGCCGCTCGCGGACCAAAAAAAATCCACGCCGTCGCCGCTATAAGCCGCGCGTCCCATTATCTTGATTTTGCCGTTTTCGCTTAAAGCAAGGTCGCCCGCCAAAAAAGTTTTCATAAACTCACTATAGCATTTTGCCGAAAATAATGCTATGGGAAAAAATAGTTTTGTAAAATCAATTTTTGTCGGCGCGGCTTTGTTGGCGCTTTTTTCGTCTTGCGCGTCGTCCAAAAAAGTTGCTGAAGAAAGCGACGTCGTCTCCAATTTGGAGCCGGTCGTCACTTATGTCAACACCGCGGTGAACAAGGCCGACGGAAAAATTTCCACAGTTTTGCTTTTTGAGTCAATCAGCGAAGTGACGGCGATACATCCTATTTCAAGAATGCGCTATCCGCTTGAGCCTGGCGACTACAAATACATTCCCGAAACGACCGAAGTGAAATTTGTTTTGCCTAAGAGCGTTCCGTATAAAGCTAGCGAATTGGCTTTTCACATAGTCGGGCAGGCGGCCAATCCCGGAGTTTTTGTCCTTGCGGGAATCGATTCGTCGCGCGGCGCGCCCGGAGTTTTCTTTGAAGGAAAAGTCGCGGTTGAAGGAAGCGACTACACATATGAAAAGGGCTCGGCAAGGCTTACAAGCCTGGTTCCTTTGAATGTTGACAAAGATTCGTTTGAAATTTGTTGGGCCACACGGAACGGCGAAGTGACGTTTTCAAACAACACTCAAAAATACCGCGACGCTTACATCAAATTTTACAACGACTGGAGCCGTTCTGTCCATATGAGGCAGTAGGGGGAGAAAATGAAATTTGCTTTGTTGCTATTGATTATCTTTAAGCGCCGTTAGAAGCGCGCGGCAGCCCAGATCTATGTCGTCATAGGTTTGGTCAAAATTTCCTGTGTACCAAGGGTCGGCTATGTCGCGCTTTAGGCCTGCCCATTCCAAGAGCAAATGAATTTTAGGCCGCGCTTCCTTTCCTAAAATGCGCTCCATGTAATAAAGGTTTTCTTGGTCCATTCCAATTATCAAGTCATAGTCGATGCCGTCGGCGTAAACCAATTGCCGCGCGCGATGGTCTCCGTAAGGAATGCCCATTTGCGAAAGCTTTGTCCTTGTTCCGTAATGGGGGCCGTTGCCGATTTCTTCCGTGCTGGTGGCGGCGGAATCAATGTAAAAGTTTTTTTCAAGACCGGCTTTTTTTACTAGATGTTTCATCACAAATTCCGCCATCGGAGAGCGGCAGATGTTTCCGTGGCAGACGAACAAAATTTTTTTCATAGAGGCGTCCGTTACAAGTAAATTCGCTCGAAGGATTTTGTGTCAATCGGCTTTGAGAAATAATAGCCTTGGAAGAGGTCGCAGCCTTCTTCGTGAAGAAGGTCCATTTGGTCTTTGGCTTCTATTCCCTTTGCCAAAATTTTCATTCCAAGGTTTCTGGCCATCGAAATCAATTCCTTCATGATGATATGGGCGTTTCTTGGAGAGCTTGTGTTCTGCAAGAAGCCGATGTCTATCTTTAATATGTCGATGTTGCATTCGCGCAAAATCTTTAGCGACGTGTTTCCCGCGCCAAAGTCGCCGATTTCTATCGTGAATCCGATTTTGTGCAGCTGGTCAATCAACTTGATTTGCCGCTCCAAGTCTCCCATCATGACGTCTTCGCTCAATTCTATATGGAGGTTCTTTGGGTCGATGTTGAATTTTTCCAGCAATTCGTTGAACTCGTTTATTATGCTCATAAGGTAAAAGTCTTTTGGCGAGATGTTCACGGAAATGTAGAAGTCATCGCGGCCGGCGGTTTTCCATTCAAAGAGCTTTTGGAAAACAAGGCGCCAAACGTAGCGGTCAATTTTTGTAATCATTCCGTTCTTCTCAAAAATCGGAATAAACTCGGCCGGCGACACGATTCCTTCGTCCGGGTGCTCCCAGCGGACAAGCGCCTCCGCGCCGACAGCCTTGCCGTCTATCGTTGACTGGGGCTGCAAGTAAATTTTTATTTGGCCGGTTGAAATCGCTTCCGGCAATTGGTAGACCAATTCCTGTTCGCGCAAGGCGCTGTCGCGCAACTTTGAGTCGTACCACGCGACTTGCTTTCCGTACTGGCCCTTGATTGTGTCTATGGCGATAAAGGCTCGGTCGCACATAAACGAAACGCGCATGTCGGTGTCTTCAATTTCGTATACGCCAAAGTAGCAGGTTGGCAAAATTGAAAGGTTGACGCTTTCCTTAAATATGCGCTGGCTCTCGTCAATCAAAATTTGCAAGTTAAGGCGGTCCTTTGGAATCAAGAGCGCGAAGCGGTCGTTGTCGATTCTTCCGTAAATTTCTCCGATGACCGTCTTTTCCTTCAACTCTTGGGCTATCGACTTTAAGATTTTGTCTCCGACGGCGATTCCGTTGAACTCGTTTATCAACTTGAACTTTCCGATGTCGCAGCAAACGATGAAATATTTTTCGTCAGGGTTGGACTCCAGCGTGTCCGCGACTTTTTCATAAAAATAGTTTTTGTTGTAAAGGCCGGTCAGGGGGTCGTGCGTGCTGCGGAAGCGCTCCAACTTTTCGCGGTTGTTTTCTTCCGACGTGTCAATCATCATGAAATAGCTTCCGATGTACTTTCTGTCGTTGGACTCAATCCTTGAAAAAGTCATTCGGTAAAAGCGCTCTTTGTTGTCAACTATTCTGTGAATCGTCTCTTCCCTGGAGTCCAATTCGGAAAGAGGCAGGCCGTTTGAAATTCTTTTTACTACGGGGCCAAGGACTTCCATCGGATTTTGGTTGGGGCGAATTTTGTACAATTCGCGAATGTAGTCGTTTACATAAATGCATTGGTCGTCGTTGTCAAAAATCGCTATGCCGTTGTCCATTCCTTGGATTACCCTGCGAATTGTGAATTGCAAAAGCAGCGACGGAACATAGGCGAAGGCGAAGTAGTAGAAGGAGGCGCAAACCAAGCTGTAAAGAAGGACGGAAAAGTCGACCGGCAGTTCAAAGAAAACATAGAAGCCGTTCAATATTACGATGAAAGTTATTTGCGCGATTGAGCTTATGTACTTGATTTTGTAAATGTTTGGAGCGGTGGCCGTCTTGAACAGCAGGCACAGGACGCTCAGAACAATCATCAAATAGCAAAGCGCCAAGTGCAGGTCGAACGACGTGCTTGGCGTCGTTCTGAAAAATACGTCCGGAGAGAAAAACGCCCCCGCGTAATAAAAGCGTTCAATTTGGAACACATGGCCTGTCCAAAAATTGCTCGTCAAATTGAAGATGTCCGCCATAATCACGCAGAACAAAACTATCATGCACTTTTCAAACCAAGAGCTTTTGTGTTCCTTGTAGTCGGACAATTTTCGGATATCGTTGCTAAAGAAGGCAATCAACGCGCTCAAAAATCCGTTGGACGCGATTCCAAACGGAAAGGCGTATTCGGCGCAAAAGTAGAGCAAGAAGAAAAGCATGATGTCGATTGAGGCGTAGTAAAGGATGAACAATAGCGTGGCTGTTTTTTCCGCGTAAGGCCAAGAGCTTGAAAGCAGGGCTAGAAAAATGTTTGGCAAGACGGTCACTGCCGCCGCCAGCAACATGTTGCGGGCTTTTTTTGCCAAGGGAATTGAGCGTTTTTGTTTGTCCATGGTTCTGCTTATGGTGAAGGCCGTAAGCAATTCCATGGCCGCAAGAATGAACGAGTATAACAGCTTCATTTTAAATTATTATAGCGCAGTTTTTAGTTTTTTTCAATTTAAAAGTGAAGGCCCGCTTTAAGTTGACAAAAATCGAAAATTTGTCTAAAATAAAATCGCGGCGATTCAAGGCCATGCGGCTTGAAGGCTGACATTTTTTTTATGGGGAATGCTATGGCGCAAAGACGCGTGGTTGTGACAGGCCTTGGAGCGGTGACTCCGCTTGGAAACAACGTTCAGGACACTTGGGAAGGAATCAAGGCCGGAAAAAGCGGCATTGAAAAAATCACTTTGTTTGACGCCACGGACTACAAGGTTCAAGTGGCCGGCGAAGTCAAGAACTTTGACATCGCCCAATACGGCCTTGACCCAAAAGAGTGCCGCAAAATGGCGCGCTTTACCCAATTTTTGGTTGCCGCCAGCGCCCAGGCTTTGGGCGACGCGGGCTTTAACAAGGAAAATTTGGCCGGCGAAAAGTGCGGCATCATGGTCGGAAACGGAATCGGCGGCTTTGATGTAATCGAGGCGGCCTTTAAAAAATACTTTGACCCCGCCGCCGGCGTTAACCGCATTCCGCCTTTGAGCGCTCCGGAATTCATTCCCAACGAGGCGGCCGCCAACGTCAGCATGCTTTACGGAATCGAAGGCCCAGCTTGGACTCTTGCCACGGCTTGCTCAAGCGGAACCGACGCTTTGGGAAACGCCTTGGACTTGGTAAGGAGCGGCCGCGTTGACGTTTGCGTGGCGGGCGGAACGGAAGCCACAATCACAGGCTTTGGAATCGGAAACTTTATGGTGCTCAAGGCTTTGGCCACAAACTTTAACGACCAGCCCCACAAGGCAAGCCGCCCCTTTGACAAAAACCGCGGGGGCTTTGTAATGGGAGAAGGAAGCGCCGTTCTTATTTTGGAAGAGTTGGAGCACGCCAAAAAGCGCGGCGCCAAGATTTACGCCGAGTTTGCCGGCTACGGCGCTTCTTCCGACGCTTACCACATCACGGCTCCGCTCCCCGACGGAACGGGCGGCGCCAAGGCGATTACCCGCGCTTTGGAAGACGCGGGCCTTAAGCCGGAAGACGTTCAGTACTACAACGCGCACGGAACCGGAACCCACGCCAACGATTCGGGCGAGACAAAAATGGTGAAGTTGGCCTTTGGCGAGCACGCCAAAAAGTTGAAGATTTCTTCAACCAAGAGCATGACGGGCCACATGATTGGCGCGGCCGGCGCCATCGAAGCCTTGTTCTGCATCAAGGCGATTAACGACGGATTTTTCCCGCCGACAATCAACCTTGACGAGCCTGACATTGAAGGCGGCTGCGACTTGGACTACGTTCCCAACAAGGGCCAGACTGGAACAATCACAGCGGCGGCCAGCGCGTCGCTCGGCTTTGGCGGCCACAACGGCTGCGTCGTGTTCAAGAAGTTTAGTGAATAGAACGGCGGAGCGTTCGCGCGTTCAGGCGCCAGTAAGAGAATATATAAAATAGCGCGTTTTGGCGCGTGTAAATTGGAGGACTAGCGGCACGATAATTGCCGCCAAGCCCAAAATTGAATGATAGCCGCATAAGCGGCAACTTTCGCGCTCGCAACCAAGCTCGCGCGAACAGCCGATTTTTAGGAGGACTAAAAAAATGGTAATCACACCCAAAATCAGAAGCAACATTTGCATCAACGCGCACCCGATTGGATGCGCCAAGGAAGTTGAGCGCGAGATCGCCTACGTAAAGGCGCAAAAAGCCAAGCGCGGTGTCAAGGCCGCGGCCGAAGGCGGAAAGGGACCCAAAACAGTTTTGGTCTTGGGCTGCTCAACAGGCTACGGATTGGCCAGCCGCATCACGGCCGCCTTTGAATGGGGCGCCGACACGATTGGCGTTTCATTTGAAAAGGAAGCCACAGAGACTAAGGGCGGAACTCCCGGTTGGTACAACAACGCCGCCTTTGACAAGGCCGCCAAAGCCGCTGGCCTCAAGTCAGTCACATTGAACGGCGACGCCTACTCAAATGAAATGCGCGCTTCCGTAATCGAAGAAATTAAGAAGATGGGCGGAAAGATTGACTTGCTCGTTTACTCTTTGGCCAGCCCGGTGCGCAACGACCCCGACAAGATTGACCCTGAAACAGGCGCCCACGTCATGTACCGTTCCGTAATCAAGCCGATTGGAAAAACATACGGCGGAAAGTGCTTGGACATCATCAACGAAAAGCTTACAGAGATGAGCGCCGACCCGGCCAACGACGCCGAAATCGAAACGACCGTAAAGGTAATGGGCGGCGAAGACTGGCAGCTTTGGATTGACGCTTTGGAAAAGGCCGGCGTTTTGGCCCAGGGCTTTTGCACGCTCGCTTACTCTTACATCGGACCTGAATTGAGCCATCCGATTTATCGCGACGGAACAATCGGCCAGGCAAAAAAGCATTTGGAAAAGACGGCGCTCAGCTTGAACGAGCAGCTTAAAAAGAGCGTCGGCGGTTCCGCCTATGTTTCTGAGAACAAGGGCTTGGTCACAAGAAGCAGCGCGGTAATTCCGATTATTTCGCTTTACCTCGCCGTCTTGTTCAAGATTATGAAGGAAATGAAAATCCACGAAGGCTGCATCGAGCAGATGGAACGCTTGTTCTGCGAGCGCCTTTACACCGCCGCCGACGGCGCGATGGGCGATGTTCCTGTTGACAGCGAGCACCGCATCCGCATCGACGACTGGGAGCTCCGCGACGACGTTCAGGCCAAGGCGCAGGAAGCGATGGCCGCCGTCAACGACGACAACGTGCGCCAGTGGTGCGACATCGACGGCTACAAGCACGACTTCTTGGTGACAAACGGCTTTGACGTTGAAGGCGTTGACTACAACAAAGACATCGCGGACATGAGAGCGATTGAGTAGTGCGTGCCTTGATTGCCAGCCCGCGTGAGCGGGCAGTTGAATCACTTCCTAATGCAAAATTAGCGAAGCGACATACCGGTCGTAAGACCAAAAATGGGCCGCCCGCTGTTGCGGGCGGCTTTTTTGTCGCCCGTAAAATTTGCGCGAAGCTCGAATCTGTGTTACAATAATATTTATGAATAAAAAAATATTTTCACTTATTTTAATTGCGTCCGCTTTGTTCGCGCTTTCCGCTTGCGGAAAAGGCAAGAGCGCCGCCTCCAACCAAAAAAATTAGGCCGAGCCAAAAAACGCCGTCGCGCAAAGGTCGGCCCCCGGCGACGGAAAAAAAGTTTATTTTGCGGGACCTCTTTTTAATGCTGCCGAGCGGGAATTCAATCTAAAGCTAGTCCATCTTCTTGAGCGCTACGGCTACGAGGTATTTCTTCCCCAGCGCGACGGCTATCTTGCAGCCGAACTGGAAAACATGACCGAAGAGGAAAAGCTTAAAAAGATTTTTGACAAAGACGAAAGCGAAGTCCTTAAGGCGGACATAATTTTTACGCTGTTGGACGGCCGCGCTCCAGACGAAGGCGCCTGCGTGGAGCTTGGAATCGCCTACGCCGCCGGCAAGCGCTGCTACGCCTATAAAACCGACGCCCGCTCCGTTGAATTTGGCCTGGACATAAACCCGATGATTACCGGCTGCCTTGTAAAGCTTTTCTACAACCTTGACGGCGACGCGCTCTTTAAGGAATTGGAGGATTACCTAAAGGCGACGCCGCTGTAAGGAGGCGGCATTGTTGGATGTATTTAGTCGCTTTGTATTTTTTTGAGGTTGCTCGTTAGAAAGTTACATCCATTTCTAAATCATTTACAACCAGTTTCCAGCCTTTTTCTTGCATTTTATCTTTTGGAATCTCAATTGCAAACCCATTTTTACCTGTTTCAAAACTGTCAGAAAAAGGTTTTAGGTATCCTTTATTAATATTTCCATTGTTGAGATCACACTCTAATTTTTCAGTGAGACTCAATGTTTCATAAAACAATGCGGTTGATCCCCACATATCCGTTTCATATTTTTTTCCATCTGGAGATTGTAGATAAAAACATTTGAATTCATCAGAACTAAGCAGAAGATGGCCAATTGGCACATTACTAATATTTCTATAGGAAAAACAAATAGAAATATAAGTGTTTCCAGCTTCTGGTGTAAACACATAATCACCATATTGGAAGTAATTAGTTTTTTCCAAACTTGTTATTTTTATTTCGTAGTTATCATCAAGTTTATACCACTTTCCTAGTTTCTCTTTTAATTTATCCTCTTGTTTTTTGGCTTTTTTATCAGCCTTTGCTGTTTTGTTTTCTTTTACTGATTCTTCTGTTTTCACGTTTTTTGTATTTCGATTTTCAGTTTCACTTCTGTCATCAAAAAGCGAACATATGAAACAAAATCCAAAAAAGACGCCTATACTTATTAAGATAATTTTTAAAACTTTATTTTTCTTTTTTGGTTTGTCAATTGTCTTTGAATCAGTTTTTTTATCAGGATCAATGTCAGAATCAATAATTTCTGAAATGATTTTTTCGCGTTTCGCTTTTAGTTCATTTTCAGTAATAAGACCATCTTCATACATTTTTTGTAATTGTTCCAGTTTTTTATTGTTCATGCTTTCCTCCAAAAAAATGTCTTTACTATTTAAATCAAAAAACATTTTAATCTAAAGTTTATCAATAAGCTCTTGTATTTTTTTGTTAAATTCTTCTTCGGTAATAATGCCTTGTTCTTTCATTTCTTTTAATTTTGAAAGTTTTGTTGAAATGTCGTTTGTTGTTGATGATGTTTTTGGATTGCGAAGAGAATCCGCTACGGCTTTTACAAGCGATTTGTTTTCTTCAAAGCCCTTTATGATTGCATAAATATAATAAAACGGAATGAACAGAAATTTTGCAAAAATTTTACCATTTGCATAACGGGAACCGCCAAATTTGATTTCTGTCGAATTACCTATATTCTTGAATTTTATAAATACTTTGACAATATCGCCAAAAACAACAAACCGTCCTTTTGAATCAATTTCAATTGGATATTGAAATTCATTTCCTAGCATAGACATAGCCTTGTTCGCGTCAAGGTTCGCAATATTCACAATTTCTTTTGCCATAATAAATACCCCCATTTTTTCATCACTAAGCATAAGCAATGAAAACAACTGTTAAATCCGATTGCGCATTTGTAATTAAATAGCAATCCATATGGATTTATATTATAATGTGTTAGTCCAAAAATATCAAGTTTTTTCTCTAAAAATCCATTTGTATTATCCTTATATCATATGTTGGATTTTTGGAAAAATGTAAAGGAAGAATTGGATTATAACCTAAAAACTCAAAAAGAATTGGCTTCCGCAATCGGAGTCAGTTACAATACCTTGCAATCTTGGATAACAAAAGATCGTTTGCCCGACGCTGAACAGGCATTGAAAATCGCAAAACAGTTGAATACATCTCTTGAATATCTTGTGACTGGCAAGACTGAGGAACAAAAAGGCGTAAAGCAAAAATTACAGAATATGATTCCTAAGTTGAATCATCTTTCGGATGAAAACCTTGATTTAATAGACATTATTGCGGGGCGGTTGAAATAGATAAAGCTATAACGTACCGATTAGGAATTTTGCCCCCTTTACTTCAATCTTTTTCAATTATAAACGAATTTGTATTTTCAATAATAGTTTCCTCCAACCACTTTCAGTAGCTCATTCACATGGTAAAGCATTTACGGATATATTCCTTCAGAAACTTGGGTACCCGCTGATGGAGTCGTGTTGTAATGTTTTGTCTGATGCGATTTTTTATATCTGTGGCAGTTGTTCGTAATTTTCGATCAATTAAATTTTCGTCAAGAATATACTTTATGTATTCATTTATTTTGGACTTGCTTGAGCCATACTAATTAACCAGCTGGCTTCGTGTAAGCCAGACAGCCTCACCTTAAAAAACGAACATTAACGGGAATTTTTCGTCGGCGATCTTAAAATTACGATTTTAATTTTGCTGTGTAATCTGCTCGTAATGTTTGGTCGTTCAGTAACGCCTGTCTTTTACCATTCAATTATTTTTATCCCCTGGTTTGGAAATAATACCGATAAAATATCTTGTTTTTCTTGTATCTGTTCATTTTTTGGTATTCGTTTATTATATGGATTTTTATAGTTTTCATCATAGTGGAAATAATACGTAATAAGTGATAAGTGAGGAAATAATGTATTCAGTTTTTGAAAATATACTGCATCAATATCTCCTAGTCCATGACCCATTATAATAATCTGTGAAACTTGTTTTTTCTCCAAAAAAATTTCCAATGCAGATATTTGATAATCCTTCTTGAATTCGGCATTCAACTTGCAGAGTTGTCCAGCTGGATTTGAGAGGTCAAATTCTGGAAGATTTGGATTTGGTTTTAAGTATTGATTTCCATGCCCCAAAATTATTTCATCTTCACTATAAATTGTTTTATGAATATGTAATATCTGTGTTTTTTGTATTTTATAAATGTCCTCTAATGTAAAAGAATAATTGAATGTTACAAATAAATCACGTGGTTTAATTAGTTTTTCAACCATCTCAATTGTATTAGTTTTATGAGATGTAGCTTGTTCAATAAAAGAACAGAGTTCTGCTCTTATAGTTGATGGTAATGAAATTGCTATTTCACGATAAGAATCATTTAGACGGTTGTTGTAAGACATGTTTCTATCTTGTTCTTTATCATCTTCAACATAGATATCTGATGCGTAAGAAGAACCCCAGTCAACAAAATCATAATCTTCTAATAATTGTTCAAAATTACTCCAATCTGATTTGGAAGCATCACTGAATATATCATGGATATAAAATGTACCTGACGTAGTTTTGTTTTCAGATAAATACTCTCGAAAACTACCATAGCTTGTTTTATATCCATGTGCTAAATCAAAGCCATTTCCAATTATAAAAAGTTTCAATTTAAAATCCTTAATTAAAAAGTTTATTTATTTCTTCATTTGAGATATTTTCAATATCTGGACGTATATGCAATCTTTCTAAATCTTCGTTTGTTATTTCTCTGTTTACTTCCTTTGAATTTTTTACATAGAGGCTAATTAACAAATTTGTAATAGTCAAAATTAATATCGTCGTTAGAATAATAAAGATAGCAGCTTTGTGTTTTGATTCTTTTTCAATTGTTCCCCATATTCCCAGTAAATATCCCAAAAAAATATATATAAATGAAAACTTATTCAAATAAGCTGATTTAAATACTTGTTTGTAAGCTTTTTTATCATAATAAACTGTTTTTGTATTATTGTCTCTTGAAATAATACTTTTTCCAATAAAATTTCTTATAACATTATCTCGTTTTGTTGAAACAAAAGACAGTGATAACTGCACAGCCCCTGATATTTGAAGGGAAATGGCTATAATATAAATAATAAAGGAATACATATTTTTTCTTTCCGCATTAAATTTTTAACCATAAATTTCAAAGAAGTTTAGAAAAAAATATTTATTTATCATCGGTTCCAATTATTGAAATTGTTCT
This sequence comes from uncultured Treponema sp., assembly GCA_946411505.1. Lineage (GTDB taxonomy): Bacteria > Spirochaetota > Spirochaetia > Treponematales > Treponemataceae > Treponema_D. The sequence continues at coordinate 250,277 of CAMKEG010000002.1, forward strand.
ATCTGTTGTATTTTCTAAACTTCTTTCTATTTTTTTCTTTTCAGAAATAAGTTTTTCCTTAGTTAATCTTGATTTCCAAAGAAAATAGAGATTTACGGCTGAAGATTTTTTTGTTTTACCTTTAGAATCATCAATAATAAAGATTAAATATTGTTCTACAGTCTGACAATAGCTATATCCTTGTATTTGATATACAAATTCTTCGTTTGCTAATCCTGATGTTAATACAGTAGAATAGATTTCTAGTGCATTAATTACACTTGTAACCTCTTCAGCTACATCTAATATTTTATCCTTGTCTTCTTTTGACATTTTTGCTTTTATTCTTAAACTATTTCCTTCAAATAAAATATTTGAATTATCAAAAAAAGAAATTTTTTTCCCTTTTAGCTTTTTAAAAATTTTGTTTTCTAAAGGAATTATTGTATTGTTGAAATATGCAATTTGTTCAATAGCATATTTTTGTGCTTCACGTTCTAATTGTGTTTTTTGATTTTCCCTTTCAATTTTTAATTGATGTTTACTGATTAAGATTTGCCACAACGCAAACACTGCACAAATAGCAACAATAATATTACTACAATAATAAAGAATTTCTAATATTTTCATGTTTTAACTCCCTGTTCATCAACTTTTGTGGTAAGGTATCTCTTTTATTTTTAAGTCTATCATTTTCTAGGCTTTTATTAAAGATATCAGCATTCATAGTTGCAACGATTTATTCAAATTTGTTTTGGTCTTTTTTGATGGAATTATAATTTCCATATTATTCAAAGCATCTAAGATCTATACAGGAAAAAAAGTATTCATCGTTGAATATATTTAACTATATATGTAGGAATCCAAGTGTATAATGAATAAAAGATTTTTCTAGTACTTAGTCTTGATCAAAAGTTCTTTCCGCTTTTCCATCCCCCATCACACATACTCAACCGGCAGAGAAATAACCTCGTCGCTCAAATACAATGGCTTGCCGCACTGGCAAACAATGCAACCTTGGCCGACGGAAATACCTGCGATTTTAGACAGGACGGAAAAATGTTTTGCCATGTCTATCGTTGGATGTGCCGATTTCTTTATTTCGATCGGATAGAGAGTGTTGTCCTTTTCTATTATCAAATCGATTTCTTTTTTGTCTTTGTCGCGGTAAAAATAGATCTTCTCGGTTTCGTGGCCTGCGTTGTAGTATGACTTGATTACTTCGCTTACGATAAAGTTTTCAAAAAGGCTTCCTGACATAGCTCCGTTCATTGCGACAGTCGCCGAAGACCAGCCCACAAGGAAGCATACCAAGCCTGTGTCCATAAAGAATACCTTTGGAGTTTTTACGGCTCGGTTTGAAACGTTTTTTTCATAAGGCTGCAAAAGGCGGATTACGCCGGAGGATTCAAGGATGCTTGTCCATTCGGAAATGGTTTTGCTTGTTACGCCTACATCGCGGGCAATGGAATCTGCGTTGAACAATTCTCCAACACGAGCCGCAAGGCATTGCATAAAGTTGTGGAACTTTACAAGGTTCTTTGGGCTTATTATGTCCGCCACGTCGCGGTCAAGGTATGTCCTTATGTATGAGCGGTAAAATGGTTCCCATTCAATTGATTTGTCCGCCAACTCCGGCATGCTCCCGCGCCAGATATGGTTCCACAAGTTTTTGTATGGCTTTATTTTTGGTTTCCGAGACTCGATGTATTCTGAAGTCGGCAAAAATTCTATGTTAAAATCGATTTTGTGTATTTCTCTAAGCGAAAGAGCCGCCATATTTATGATGCAGACGCGGCCTGCCAAAGAATCCGCCACCTTGCTCAAAAGCTTGTAGCTTTGCGAACCGGTTAGGATGATTTGCCCCCTGCTTTTTGTTTCGTCTGCAAGGAGCTTTATTTGCAAAAACAAATCCGGTGCGCGCTGCACTTCGTCAACGATAACTGGCAGCGGATGGTTCTTAAAGAACAACGCTGGGTCTTTTTGTGCCAGTTCAAGTTCCGCAAAATAATCGAGGGTGACATATTCATAATCTGGGAGCAAGTTTTCTTTTAGCAAAGTGGATTTTCCGACCTGACGCGAGCCGGTAACCAAGAGAACCCTGAACTGTTTTTTCATTCTGTTTAAATATGGCAGAATGTGGCGGTTAATATACATAAAGCCTCTTTAAAAATATTTCGACTAATTTGGAGTATAACTCCAAATTAGTCGAAAGTCAAGGGGTACTTAAAATCTTTATAAGAACCGCTCCTAATTCCTAAAACTATGTATCGGCGCCGGAATCCTTCCGCCGCGGTTGACCCGCCAGCCGCGAGAGCGGCGGGTTAATAATTTCCTTGCAGAGCCAATCGTGGGCGCTTCTATTTCAAGCCTAGTTCCTAAAACTATGTATCGGCGCTGGAATGCGGCCCCCACGATTGATGAAGTCCGCGCAAGAGAATTGGTTGACGTTGATTACCGGGCAGCCGCCAAGCAAGCCGCCAAACTCTACCCATTCGCCGGCCTTTTTTCCGGGAGCGGGAATAAGGCGGACTGCGGTTGTCTTGTTGTTGACCATGCCGATCGCCATTTCGTCGGCCATGATGCCGCTGATTGTCGTGGCCGGAGTGTCGCCGGGAATCGCTATCATGTCTAGGCCGACCGAGCAAACGCAAGTCATGGCCTCCAATTTTTCCAGGCAAATCGAGCCTTGCTTTACGGCGTTTATCATGCCTTCGTCTTCGCTTACGGGAATGAAGGCGCCGCTAAGGCCGCCGACGTTTGTGCTGGCCATTACGCCGCCCTTCTTAACCATATCAGTTAGCATTGCCAAGGCCGCTGTTGTTCCCGGAGCGCCCGCGCCTTCCAAGCCGATTTCTTCCAAAATGCGGGCAACGCTGTCGCCGACTTCCGGCGTGGGCGCGAGGCTAAGGTCAAGAATTCCGAATTTTGTTCCAAGGCGCTTGGCGGCTTCCGTTCCGACAAGCTGGCCCATGCGGGTTATTTTAAATGCCATCTTTTTAATGCCGTCGGCCAGCTCGTTTAGGGGCTTGCCTTTAAATTCGCGGGCGGCGGCCAAAATTACTCCCGGGCCCGAAACGCCGACGTTAATGACTGTGTCTCCCTCTCCGGGGCCGTGGAAGGCGCCCGCCATAAAGGGATTGTCTTCCGGGGCGTTTGTAAAGACGACCAATTTGGCGCAGCCGTTTACCGGACAGTTTTTGGAAAGTTCGGCGGTCTTTTTGATTGTCTCGCCCATAAGCTTCACCGCGTCCATGTTTATGCCGCTTTTTGTCGTGCCCACGTTTACGCTTGAGCAAACGTTTTCAGTTTCTGTGAGCGCTTGCGGGATTGAGTCTATCAATATGCGGTCGGCGGGCGTGATTCCCTTTTGAACCAAGGCGCTAAAGCCTCCGATAAAGTTCACTCCCAACTCCTTGGCGCACTTGTCCAAGGTCTTGCAGTAATCGACGTAGTTGTCGGCCTTGCTGGCTCCGGCCACAAGCGCGATCGGCGTGACAGAAATTCTTTTGTTGATGATGGGAACTCCAAAGTCGCTTTCAATGTCGCGGCCAACCTTTACCAAGTCCTTGGCCTTTGACATGATTTTGTCGTAAATTTTTTGGCAGGCCTTTTTTGGGTCTGGGTCAGCGCAGTCCAAAAGCGAAATTCCCATCGTGATGCAGCGCACGTCAAGCTTTTGGCGCATGAACATATTCACTGTCTCTTCAATTTCTACAGGCGTAAATAACATAATTCATATCCTCCAACCGTTACGGCTGTTGCCGCTAATAATCTTTGTAATAGTCGCGGCGCGCGGCGGCTTTTTGCGCGTTCCAGCGCGACGACTTTTCTTCTAGCATTTCCGCGTCCTCGCGGCCTTGGAAATTGTTCCATTGGCTGAACTGGCGCTTGTCCAAGGGCGCGGCCTTGTTCTTGTTTTTTTCGCGCAAGTCTTCTTGTCCGTTTGCCATTACTTTTTTCCTTTTGCTTTGGGCGCGCTCTTTTTGGCGGCGCTAGTTTTTGTCTTTGAAGAAGTTTTCTTTGCGGAAGCGCTTTTGGGCTTGCCCGCTGTTTTGGCGGCGCCGGTTTTGGGCTTTGAAGCCTTGTCTTTTGCAGTTTTGGACGCGGGCTTGGACGCGCTTTTTTTGCTTGCGCTTGGAGCCGCGCGCTTTGCGGTCTTGCCTTCAGTTTTTTCCGCGCTCTTTGTCTTGCTTGCGGCGGATTTTGTTTTGGGAGCGGCCTTCTTTTCCGCGCTCTTTTTTGCCGGCGCTTTTTTCGAGGCCGGTTTTTTCGCCGCCTTCAACTGGCTCTTGGCCTCGCGCTCGATTTGGTCAAAGTCAACGGCGTCTTCGTCGATGACGTCTGTTTCTGAAACCAATGTGTCTTCGGGAACCGTCTTTTTTACCGGAATTATTATCGCGGGATTTTTTGGCATCTCAATCGTCTTGTTGGGGTCAAGAATTTTTTTGGCCGGCGCTTTTTTGGCGCGTTCCTCTTCCGCGATTTGCAAAAAACAAACCCTGCACTTTATCGCGGCGCTCAAAATCACGATGGCCGAAAAATATTTTACGGGCGTGTTGAAAGAGACAAAGTAGTCATAAAGGCCGTGAATCAAAACAGCGTTAAGAAGCGGCCAAATGTTCAGCCTGAAATTTTTGCAATAGTAAACTGTGAAGCCGCCAAGACCCGCGCAAAGCGCGTGGACCAAAACAGCCGTGAACATTCTCAAGTAAATCAAGTTGAGCGTGACTCCGTGCCCGATATTCTGAATGTCTTGGAAAAAATAAATCACCGACTCAAAGCAGCCGAAAATCATTCCCGCCAAAAGGGAATAGCAGAACCAATGGGAGGCGCGCTCGCCCTTGGAGCCGACGATAAAAAGCAGAAGCGCCTTGAAGCATTCCTCAACAAGCCCCAAAAAGACAATCGAGTAGAGCAAGATTCCGCCGGCGCTGCTTTGTCCAAAAAGGCGCATTCCCGGAATCAAAAACTGCGCCACCGTGATTGGAATCAACGCGAGCAAGCCTGCAAGCGAGGCGATGAATTCTTTGGCGACGGATATTCCCGGAACCAAAATCGTGAACAAGGCGAACATTGTCACAAATGGAACAAAACACAAAATAATCGGCGCGTAAACATTCATAATAGGATAGAATACTTTAAATCGCGCTTTTTGTCCACTGATAAGGCAAGCGCTGGCGGACGCTAGAAAAAAGCGGCGGCTGGCGTTATAATAGCCGCATGAAAAGAACTATTTTTTTGGCGGCCCTTTTTTGCGCCGCATGCATGCTTTTTGCTCAAGGAGTCTTGGACGAGGACGACAGCCTTCTGGACAAGCGTTCTGAAGAAAGCGCGTCGCCTCACAGTTTCAGCATACTTACCGATTTCGCCTATTACCCCTATAGCGACATGGTCAGCGGAAGCGGCGAGCGTTTCGCTCCGATGACAGGCCCGTATGACGGCTTGCAGTTTGCGGTGACGGCCGCCTACGACTACACGCTTCCAATGCCTGGCTCGACGGCCATCACAAAAGACAACAACATAAAGCTCGGCGCCGAATTCCAAATCTCGCCGGCCACGCTAAAGCCAAGAATTTTTATGAGCTATAGCCCGGCGGCCTTTTTGGTCTTTGACGGCGGAATCACTTTGGGAACCGGCTGGGAGTTCTTGGGCTCGCAGGGCATGGCCTCCTACAATCCGGCCAGCGGAAAATACGAGGACTTGACCCCCTTTAAGAACAGCTTCTATGAGTTTGACTTGGGCGCCACTTTTCAATTTGACGCGGCCGCCCTTTGGCCGGGCGACTGGCATCACATTGTCTTTATGTCAACATACCGCTTTCGTTACAGCGGCATGACAAACCAGGCCGACGGCCATCCTTGGTGCTGGGCGGCTGACTACCACAAGGTCAACGGCCCTAACTATTACGTCAACATGATTTTAGGCTACCAAATGCCGCTCAAGCTCAGCTTGTTCGGACTTCAGGCGGAATTTGACGGCTTTTATTCCGACAGCCAGTTTGCGCCGCAATTCAGGTCGATTGACGGCGACTTTTGCAGAATCAACTTGACGCCCCTTGTGGTCTTCAGCCTTTCCAAAAAGGACACGCTCTTTGTCTTGTTTTACTTTGAGCGGAGGCGGGGCTTTGACACGGAAAGAGGCGTCGTCAACGGCCGAGACCAAAGCGACTTTGAAATGCGCTGTTCCGGCGGAGAATGGTGTTTTAAAAGATTGGCGTTTAGATATATACACGAATTTTGAATTTGCGCATTGCAAAGCCCGCGACTGCGGGCGTTTGAATAAATTTCCTCTAGCAAAAACACACGAAGTGTGTTATAATAGCGGCATGAAAAAGATAGGCATAAAGTTAGCCGACGGCTCCTTTCTTCCGGTTTTGGAGGAGGGCGTTCCAGGCAAAGAAAAAATTGAGCTCAGCACTGTAAAAGACAACCAGACTACAGTAAAGGTTGATTTGTACGCCAGCGAAAAGTCAACGATGGCCGACGCAATTCTTATTGACACATTGAAAATCGAAGAGTTGGAAAAGCAGCCCAACGGACAGCCCGACATAAACTTGGCCCTTTCTATCGACAAGAACGGAATCATCGAGGCCACTTTGGTCGATTCAGACAGCAAGACCCGCGCCCGCTCCACAATAGACTTGCAAAAAGTTCTTTTGCAAAGCGACAAAAATCCCGGCAGCGGAAAAGGCTTGCTTAAGGCCGCCGAAGAAATAAACGAGCGCGACAATTCCAAAGAGAAAAAGATCGCCAGCAAATTGGACGACTTTAATTTTGACATTCCCGCGTTTGAGGAAGGCCCCGCTCCGGAAGCGGAGACTGTGGTTGACGTTCCGGCAAGCCGCGCCAAAAAAGAAGAGGAGCCTAAGGAGCAGGACTTTGAACTTCCCGACTTTGACCAGAATGACGTTCCGGTGGAAGAAAGTTTGGACATGCCCGACTTTGACGTTCCACCGTTTGAGGAAAACGAGCCGGCCGCGGGCGCTTCGGACGACGCGACAGTTTCCGACAGCGCGCTTTCCGACAGCGACTTTGAATTGCCGGATTTTGGCGAAGACTCTTCAAGCCAGTCCGATCCTTTTGCCGAGCCTCTTTCTTCCGGCGAGCCGGCTTCTTCCAGCTCGTCTTCCAATTTGGATTTTAGCGACCTTTACGACGACGAGGACGTTGAGCGCGATGAAAAGAAAAACCGCCTTCCTGTGGTGATTTGCATGATTTGCGCGGTTATCTGCGTTTTGGCCGTGCTGCTTCTTTTGTTCATCATTCCGTCTAAATTCAATTTGATAAATTCAAAGGCTTCTGAGAAAGTTGTTCAGGAGCAGGCCGCGACGCTTGCGCCGCCGGTTCAAAAGGAAGAGCCTTTGCCTCCTCCGCCGGAACCTGTGGCGCCTCCGGCCAAGGAAGACGAAATCGTTGTCGTCGAAGAGGCGGAGATTGTTGTTCCCGACCTTCCCAAGGTTGAGGAAAAGCGCGAGCCAAAAGTCATCACTTACAAAATCAAGTGGGGCGACACCCTTTGGGACATCTCGGCGGCTTATTACAAAAATCCTTGGCGCTACAAAAAAATCGCCAGATACAACGGAATCAAAAACCCCAACCACATCGTGGCCGGAACTTACATTAAGATTCCGGAAGACTGATGCTTTCTTCCGTAAAAAAAGTTGTTGTCGCTTTAGCCTTCTTCTCTTTGTTCACCGCTTGTTCCCAAGACAAGCGTTCTTTGGAAAAATTTTACGGGGCGGACGTCAATTACTTTAGCGGCTTGAAGCTGCTGAAGGAAGGCGATTTGTCCGCGGCCGAAAAATATTTTTTGCGCGCTTCCAAAAAGGGCAGCTATTGGGCCGCCCGGCGTTCCGCCCAACAATTGCGCTCGATGGGCGACGTTCAGCAAAGAATAAAAAAGTCCGTGGCGTTTCTAAAAAAATACGACGACGACGACGCGAAGCTTTTGGTTTGCCGGGAGTTTATGGCGGACAAGGAATATTCGTTGGTCATAGAGGCGACCGACGGCATAAACCTTGCCGAATGCGACAACGCCTTGGCGGCCATAAGGCTTGCCGCCTTGAGCAAGAAAAACGACTCAAGGTTTGACCAAGAGGTTTTTGACTGGTTCACGCTGCGGAGAGTAAGCGAAATTCACTATGACTTTTATAGAAGGAACGCTCGCGACGAATTGGAGGACGTCATTGCCGGCGCGGACGAAAAAAAGCCGCTTTATTCCGATTATATCGTCAACGTGGATTTTGTCCTGCAATTTAGAATCGCGATTTACCGGGGAAACTACAACGCGGCTTTTGAAATGTTGGAGCAAATCCGTTCCTTGACTATTGACCAAAAGAAAGTTCCGCTCACTTGGCAACTGGTGGCCGACATGGGCCGCGCTTGCGTCAACGGCAACAACGACGACATAAGGAACGCGCGCTTTTTTTTCGACTTGGCTCAAGACGATTATTGGGACAAAAAGATAAGCTACTACGCGATGATTTATTCCGGCCTCTTGTACAACAAGAACGACGATTACCGCCGCAGCGCGCTAAAGCAGTTTGAGGCCGCCCTTGATTTTGCCGGCGACGAAAGCGAGCGCGACCAAGCGCTTTGGTATTACTTGCAGTCTTGCCTGAAAATTTCCACCGAAGAGGCTGTTGCCGGTTTGAATAAATACGCGGCGTCTTTTTCGCAAAAAGAATACTTTGACGATTTTTTTGACTCGCTTTCCGTCCTGCTTTTTAGCGGCGGAAAATGGGAGCTGTTTGAAAAAGTTTTGGCCGCGATTGACGGGCGCGCGAGCCAAGCGACTGTTTCAAAGTACGCCTATTTGACGGCGCGGGTATTGCAAAGCCAGACCAAAAACGCCGACGCCGGAAAGCTTGAGCGTTTTTACCGTATGGCGGCGGACACGGAGCCGGGCACTTATGTTTACTACAAACTTTTGGCGGCCAAGGCCTTGGGCTGTTCCGCCGACGACGTTGAAAAAATGTTCTTTTCGCAAGAAAAAAATGACGGCAAGGCAAAGGCCGCCGAGCGGTCGACAAGCGAAGGCAAGCAAAAAAATCCGCCGCTTGAAGCGGAGTCCGCGCGCAAATTGCTTTTGGGCTACGCGGACTTTGGGCTTGGCGAATATGTCTATGACGAATGGAAATTCTTTTATGACAAAGATTCAGGGACGCTTGACCTGGACACCGTCGTCCGCTTGTCGGACTTTTTGCGGCGGATGGCTGGCGACGACAATGACTACTATTCAAAAAGCTTAAGAATGATTGCCCGTTCCGCCAACTTGGACGGAGCGCGTGTTTCGCGAAAGGCTTTTGAGCTTTTGTATCCGCAAAATTTTTTAGAAGAAGTGAAGGCGGCGGCGAAGGAATTTGACGTTGACGATTGCCTTATGTTCGCGCTTATACGGACGGAAAGCTTTTTTGAGCCGCAGGTCCAGAGCCACGCGGGCGCGATTGGCTTGACGCAATTGATGGACGCCACCGCCTCCGATTGCGCCAAGCGCCTAAAAGTCAAGGACTACAATTTGTTGGATCCGGCCACCAACATTCGCTTTGGAACTTACTATTACTCTCACATAAAAAAGCGCTTGGACGATTCCGGCGTGTTGGCGCTCTTTGCCTACAACGCGGGAATAACGGTCGTGCGCCGCTGGATTAGAAGCAGCAAAATCGAGCTTAATTCGCAAGGACAGTTGTGGAGCGACATGTTCTTGGAAACCCTTCCCTTTGCCGAAACCCGCGACTACGGCCGCCGCGTCGTAAGCGCCGCCGCCATGTACGCCTGGCTTTACGGCGGCAAGAATCCCTGCGACATCGTAAGCGAGTTGATGTAATCAAAGCGGCTCCCAGTCGCGGCTGCGTCTGTTCGGCACCGCTAGCTAGCGTCGCTTCACGCATATTGCGCCTTGTAACTATTTTATTCTGCCGCTAGACGCGGCAGGCGCAATATGAGTGCTGCCGCCAGCCGCCCCGCTCCTTCTCGCCGCTTTGCTTACGTCAGCTTGCGTCAATGCGCGGCGCATCTATTCAAACAATTGCGAATTCTGTATAATCTATTCTAAAATTTTAGAGGCGTAAATGAACGATCCTTTTTCTGACCTGTTGCCAGAGGCGATGCATTTTTATTCTCTTCAAGCCACGCAAATTGTCTTGCTTTTGGGCATCATAATGTTTTTTGGAGCCCTTGGCGGCCGCATTTTCAAAAAGCTCAAAATCCCGCAGGTTGTGGGCTACATCGTAATCGGAATCATCATCGGCTCAAGCGGCCTGCAGCTTTTGGGCAAGGCCACCATCGCCTCGCTCAATCCTGTGAGCGCTATTTCGCTTTCGCTAATCGGCTTTTTGATTGGCGCGGAGCTAAAACTTAACGTAATCAAAAAATACGGAAAGCAGTTTGTGGGCATTTTGCTTTTTGAGTCGATCACGCCGTTTTTTATCGTGGGCGGAATCATTTTCGCGATTTCGCTGACTGTCTCCGGAAACTTGCCGCTTTCTGTCGCGATGGGCTTGATTTTGGGAGCGATTTGTTCCGCCACCGCGCCAGCCGCGACGACAGACGTTTTGGTTGAGTACAGGACCCGCGGCCCTTTGACGACAATCGTTTACGGCATTGTCGCGATGGACGACGCCGTGGCCTTGATTTTGTACGCGATAGCAAATTCAATTTCGTCTCCGCTTTTAAACGGAGCGTCGGTCTCGCTTGGCGCGCAGCTTTTGATGATAGGCCGCGACATTTTTGGTTCGATTTTGCTGGGCTGCGCTTTTGGAGCGCTCTTGATGTTCATGATAAAAAACATTATGAACGAAGACGGCCGCATACTTTCGTTCGCGCTGGGAAGCTTGTTTTTGAGCGCGGGCTGCGCGCTCTTTTTGAACTTGGACAACATTTTGGCGGCGATGGCGCTTGGCTTTTTTATGGTCAACTTTGCGCCGGCAAAGACGCGGCCGGTTTTTACGCTGGTCGAAAAATTCACGCCGCCGGTTTACGTATTGTTCTTTGTTCTTGTAGGAGCCAAGCTTGACATTTGGATCATCACGCCTTACTTGGGAGTCTTGGCCATCGTTTACGTTTTGGGCCGCTCGTTTGGAAAGACTGTCGGCTCTATTCTTGGCTCTTGGCTTACAAAGGCTCCGGCCACTGTAAGGAAATATTTGCCATGCTGCTTGCTTTCGCAGGCGGGAGTCGCGATTGGACTTTCCATCGCGGCCGGAAACGACTTTGCCGATTCAATTGGCCCGCAAGTTTTGCTCATCATCACGGCGACGACATTTATCGTCCAGCTTGTCGGCCCGATTTTCGTAAAGTACGGCGTGACCAAGGCGGGAGAGGTGGGCCTTAACATCACTGAGGAAGACATTAAGAAAAACACTAAGGTGGCCGACGTTACCTGGGGCAACGATAAAATTTGCTCGCAAGAGTCGCCGTCTATCGTCGCGGAAAACCAAACGATTAAGGAAATACTCGACGCCTTCTCCCGCCACAACAATTTGAATTACGCCGTCCGTTCCGAGGGCGGAAAGTTGGTTGGCGTGATTTCTCTTGAGCACTTAAAGGAAACGCTTGCCATCGGCGAGCTGGCCGAAAATCTTTTGGCGACGGACATCATGGATCCGGTTTCGGTAACATGCTCGCCGCAGCTTATGCTGCCGGAAGCCTACAAGCTTTTTGACGAGTACGACACGGAAGCGATTCCAATCGTCGGCTACAACGACGAGCTTTTAGGCGTTTTGGAAAAGCCCGCGCTTGACCATTATGTTCACGCCCGCATAATAGAGTTGCACAGAACAATAGAAAAGTTGGGATAGGCCGCCAGGCTCGCAACTAATTGGATATATGGAGGTTATTTATGGAAGAACTTGAAGCGAAAGTTAAGGAAGCGTTGGACGCGTTCCGCCCGCAGTTGCAGGCTGACGGCGGCGACATGGAATTTATTTCGATTGATGAGCAAAAACGCGTGCACTTAAAGTTGACGGGCGCGTGCGGCTCTTGCCCGATGGCGACGATGACGCTAAAGATGGGCGTTGAGCAGTTCCTAAAGGACGCTTGCCCGGAAGTCACCGAAGTTGTGAACGACACTCCCGCCCCTGAATTTGGATTTTAATTATGAAGATAGAAAAGAATAAGATTGTCGCGATTGAATACGTGTTGAAAGACACTGACGGAAAGGTTTTGGACTCCTCGCACGAGGCGGGCGCTTTTGAATACTTGCACGGCCGCGGAAACTTGATTGTCGGTCTGGAGAAGCAGTTGGAAGGAAGGGAGCCTGGCGACAAGTTCAGCGCGGTCATCGAGCCGGCCGAAGCTTACGGCGAATACGACCCCAAGCTTGTGACGAAAGTTCCGCGAGACCAGTTTGACCCCGACTTGGAAATAAAAGTCGGAATGGCCTTCCAAGCCGAATCCAACGGCGGCCCTGTAATCGTTCACGTTACAAAAGTCGATGACAAGGAAATCACCGTTGACGCCAACCACGAGCTGGCCGGAAAAACCCTTTGCTTTGACGTTGAGGTTAAGGATGTCGCCAACGCAAGCCTTGAACAGGTTGAGGCCGGTTCGGTTTACACTGGCGGCTGCGGTTGCGGCGGAGGTTGTTCCTGCGGCTCATGCGGAGGCGGCTGCGGCGGCGATTGTGACAACGACTGCGGCGACGGCGGTTGCGGTGGAGAAGGCTGCGGCTGCGGGCGTTAATCCAGCCCTAGCGCTGACAAAATCTTTTTTGTGTTTTCAGAACGGGAGCCTTGCGCTTGGACGCTTGCGTCGGCGAGGCTCCTGTATTTTTTTGTCCGCTCCATGTAGAAGTCGTGGAAGATGGCGCGGACTTCTTTTTGGTCGGCGGGATTTTTGTTCGCGATGTAGGCCGGAAGGTTTTGAATCGTTCCGTCGGGAAGGAAGCGCGCCTCGCGGACGATGCGGCCGGCGGCGGTGATTTCCGGGACTTCCAAGTAAACGATTGTTCCAAGCTTTTTAAGGATGGCGATTGCAGGCTCGTTTTGGCAGATGCCGCCGCCTGTCGCGATTACGGCGCTTTTCGCGGCCGCCGCATTTTGGTCATGCGATGAATTGTCGGAGGCGCCGCGATTTTTTGGCTGGCCAAAAGCCGCCGCATTTTGTCCTTGCGAGCCTTCCGCCTGCAAAGTGTCGCGCAAATATTCGCAGGCCTTTAGTTCCGCCGCCATAAAAGCGTCCTTTCCTTGCGACTTGTAAATGGCGCGCGCGTCCATTCCTGTTTGCTCAAAAATCAAGTCGTCGGTGTCGTAAAAGTCAAGGCCCAGCGCGGCGGCAAGTCTTTTGCCTTGAGTTGATTTTCCGCAGTGCTTGATTCCGCACAAAATAATAGAACGCGCCGGTGTCTTCATTCCATTAGTATAACGCATTTCATGCGTTTTTACTATAGGAAGTTTATGCGTTGCGTTCGTTATTGAAGAATGAAAAAGATGCGCGAAGGAGCGTGGCGGCTGGCGGCGACACTCGCATTGTGCCTGCCGCGATAGCGGCAGATATAGAAAGTTTCAAGGCGCAATGCGCGTGTAGCGACGATATCTAGCGGCGCCGATCAGACGCAACCGCAACCGGGAGCATTTTTGTTTTTTCAATACCACTAGCGCAGATGGGAAAAAAGCGCTAGAATGAATTCCTATGAAATACGATGAAGAAATATTGAACTTGCTTGAACAAAACGCGCGCTTGAGCGTTGAGGATATCGCGGCGATGACAAAAAAGAGCCCCGATGAAGTCAAGGGCATAATAAAGCAAATGGAAGACGAGGGCATCATCTTAAAGTATGGCGCCGTCATCAACAAGGAAAAATTGAACGGAACCGACGACAAGGTGCGCGTTCAGATACAGATTCAGGTTTCGCCCGAGCGCGAGCACGGCTTTGACAAAATCGCCGACCGCATTTACCGCTATCCGCAAGTAAAGTCGGTTTACCTTATGAGCGGCGGCTACGATTTTATGGTCGTCATCGAAGGAGACTCTCTTAAGGAAGTGGGCTTGTTCGTAAGCGAAAAGCTTGCGACGCTGGAAGGCGTTCGTTCCACCAAAACTTGTTTTGTGCTAAAGACCTACAAAGAGAATGACGTCATTTACGTTGAGGACGAAAAGGACCGCCGCGAAGGAGCGATGGCATAATGAACACAAGACCCGACAGGCTTAGCGCCTCGATGATGCAGATTCCCCCAAGCGGAATCAGAAAATTTTTTGAAATGCTTATCGGCCATGACGACGTGATATCTTTGAGCGTCGGCGAGCCGGACTTTCCCACGCCTTGGGTGATTCGCGAGGAAGCCTTTTACCATTTGGAAAAGGGTCACACAAGCTACACCTCAAACTGGGGCTTGATTGAATTGCGCGAAGAGATTGCAAAATACCTCGCGCGCTACAACATGTCTTACGAGCCCAAAAACGAAATACTCATCACGGTCGGAGCCAGCGAAGGCGTCGACGCGGTTTTGCGCGCGATTCTTAATCCCGGCGACGAAATCATCGTAAGCCAGCCATGCTACGTAAACTACGTTCCGCTCGCGGAGCTTTGCCAGGCCAAGGCCGTTCCGCTGGACACAGGAAAGTCCAATTTTTATCCGACGGCGGAAGCGGTGGAAAAGTTAATCACGCCAAAGACAAAGGCTTTGATGATTTGCTCTCCCAACAATCCCACCGGAACGATGATTCCCAAAGAGGAGTTGAAAAAAATCGCCGAGCTTGCCAAGAAGCATCAGTTTTGGGTAATCAGCGACGAAATCTATTGCGAGTTGGTTTACGACGGAAGCGAGCACGTTTCGATCGGCTCCTTCCCGGGCATGAAAGACTACACGATCATCCTTAACGGCTTTTCAAAATCGTTTGCGATGACCGGCTGGCGCATCGGCTACATCGCCGCGCCCAACGAGCTTTTGTCGCAAATAGTGAAGGTTCACGGCTACAACACAATTTGCGCGCCAATATTTAGCCAGTACGCGGCGGCCGAAGGACTTCGCAACGGCTGGAAGGAAGTTGAAAGAATGCGCGTAAGCTACCAGCAGCGCCGCAACTTGATGGAAAAAGCCTTTAACGAAATGGGCCTTCCGGTGCCGGAACCAAAGGGCGCCTTTTACATGTTCCCCGACATTTCCGCCACGGGATTGAGCAGCGAGGAATTTGCCACGCGGCTTTTTAAGGAGCGCAACGTGGCCGTCGTTCCCGGAAGCGTTTTTGGCGCGGGCGGCGAGGGCCACATCCGCGTATGCTACGCCACTGCGGTAGATAAGATAAAGATAGCGTTAGAGCGAATACAACTTATGGTGCAAAACCTTAAACGGTAGCAAGACCATAAACCTTGTGGCGTTTTGTTAGTGGAAGTATTTACGTGCCCGCTCGCGCGGACTACTGGCAATAAGCCACTGCTATTAATGCGCAACATATCCATATCGCGCTTTGGCAAGGAAATTATCCACAGGTCCGCTCGCGCGGACTGTCAATATGCGCCTTTGCCGCAGAGGACGACCCAGACGGTTTTGATTAGAATCCAAATGTCAAGCCAAATCGACCAGTTTTGGATATAGTAGGCGTCAAGCGTCACACGGTCTTCGTAGGCGGTGTCGCTGCGGCCTGAGGTTTGCCACATGCCGGAAAGGCCTGGCAGGACAGAAAGAATGTAGTCCGCCTTTTTTCCGTAGCGCTCAAGCTCGTCTTGCATTACAGGCCGCGGTCCCACAAAGCTCATCTGGCCGACAAAAATATTTATCAATTGCGGAAGTTCGTCCAAGCTTGTCTTGCGGATGAATTTTCCGAATGGCGTGACGCGGGGGTCGTTTTCAAGCTTGCGGTCTTTTTCCCATTGTTTTCTCATCTCGGGATTTTCTTTTAGGATTTTTTCAAGCTGCTGGTCCGCGTTTATATACATTGAGCGGAATTTCCAGCACTTGAATTCCTTGCCGTTGTGGCCGACGCGCTTGTGGCCGTAAAGAACAGGGCCCGGCGACGTAAGCTTTACAAAGAGCGCGGTGAGCAAACAAACAGGCAGTGTGAGCGGGAGCGAGAAAAGAATTATCGCAATGTCAAAGGCGCGCTTTGCCACGTGCGATTGAATCTTTGTCAAATAGTTTGTGGAAGAAAAGGCCACGATTCCCGCGATGTCGCGAAGATGCGGCGCTCCGCTCATCGTGCTGTTCAACTGTTCCGAAACTACGATTGTGTAGCGGAAAAATTTTTTTATTTCCAAAACGTCGCTCTTGTAGCCGCAAAGCGCCGCGACTTTTATCTTGCGCTTTTTTATCGCCTCAAACAATTCATCCGACGGAGGAAGAACTGGCACGCCCATAAAGTCGCCGTCCGCCTTTGGAGAGTCGTTTACAATCAAGGCCGGGCGGTATCCCAAGTAGGAATTTTTTAGGAAGCGTTGGACAAGCAAATCGCCGGATTTTCCGGAGCAGTAAACCACCGCCGGCAATCCCCAAAATTTAAACAAGCCAAAAAAGCGGCGGACCGCCTCTCTCATTCCGGGAAGCAAAATTGTCGCGAACGGAACGGCGACTATAAGCGCGGCGGCGATGGCCACCTTGTCCTCGGCGTCTTCAACAAAGATGCTGAGCGCGATTCCGCAAAATCCAAAGAAAGTGCAGATTGAAAGGCGCTTTACGTCGTCAGCCGGAGAATTCATAATTCCTGGGTACAAGTCCGCCGCGTAGAATACGGCCAGAATCGCTGGAATGTAAATGTAGTAGTCTATGAACGACCTGAATCTGATGAAACTTTTGTTGGCCAAGTTGACAAGGAAGAATCCGATTCCGATGCACAAAAGCAGAACCGCCGCGTCAAAAATCATTATTGTAAGGCCGGACACAAATGAGCTTGTGCGCTTGAAGTTGGCCGAGTAATATTCTTCAAATTTTTTTATGTCGTTTTTCATAGGCGTTTACAAGTCGTAGCTTTCTCCATATTTTGACGATTGAACGTTCTTGAATCCGTTTTCCGCCAAATAGTTTGTCATAAATTCCTGCGCGTCTTTTTCTCCGTGCACTAAGAATAGTTTTTTTAGCCTGCTTGTGTCAACCGATTTCAGCCATTCGGTGGCCTCTTCGTAGTCGGCGTGCGCGCTGAATGCGTTGATTTTTTCCACCTTGGCGTTGACTTTGTAAATGTCGCCCATAATTTTGACTTCCTTTTCGCCGTCAAAAATGCGGCGGCCCAAAGTGTTTTCCGCCATGTAGCCTACAATCAAAATTGTGTTGCGCTCGTCTTCAATGTTGTTGGCAAGGTGGTGCAAGATGCGGCCAGCTTCGCACATTCCGTCCGCGCTAAGAATAATCATCGGGCCGGGCTTTTTGTTGAGGCCTTTGGATTCGTCCACGCTGGTTACCATTTGCAAGGCGTTGAAGCCAAAGGGGTTTTTGTGGTGGACAAGGAAGGCTTGCGAAACCTTTTCGTCGTAGCATTCAGGGTGCGACTGAAAAATCACCGTCGCGTTCACTGCCATCGGGCTGTCGACGTAAATCGGCACTTGCGGAATCTTTTTCATGTCCACAAGTTTGTGCAGCTGGTAGATGATTTCCTGCGTGCGCTCAATGGCGAACGAGGGCATGATTATTTTTCCTTTTTTGTCAATCGTTTCGCGAATGATTCTGGTGAGGGCTTTGAGCGCGTAGTCCTTTTGGTCGTGCTTTCGGTTTCCGTAGGTGCTTTCGCAAACGATGTAGTCCGGCGGCGGAAAGTCCGTCGAAGGGTCGCGGACAATCGACTTGTTTTTGCGGCCCAAGTCGCCGGTGAACAAGATGCGCGTTTCCTCCGGTTTCCCTTCGTAGATTGTAAAGTATGCGAATGACGAGCCCAATATGTGGCCGGCGTCAAAAAACTCCACCGAAACGTTTGGCCCGATGAACATCTTGCGCTTGTAGGAAACGGTGACAAATTGGTTCATCGCCTTGATGCAGTCCTGCTCGTCGTAAATCGGTTTCCAGTTAAAGCGCTCTCCCTTGCGCCTGGCTTGTTCTTCCAAGTATTCCGCGTCGCGCGCCTGAATGCGGGCGCTGTCCATTACGACAAGGTTGGCCAAGTCGCGCGTCGCGCTGGTGGCGTAAATGTTTCCGGTGTAGCCCTTTTTTGCCAAAAGCGGAATCAGGCCGCAATGGTCAAAATGTCCGTGGGTAAGAACCACCGCGTCAAGCTTTTCATGGTCAAAGTCAAAGTTGCGGTTCTTTTCGTCGGACTCGCTTCTATGGCCCTGAAAGGCTCCGCAGTCAATCATGTACGATCGTCCGTCAACTTCCAAAATGTGCTTGCTGCCGGTAACTTCCTCGGCGGCTCCAAGTGAGTAAAGTTTAATCGCCATATTCCTACATTATACTACAAAAATGACGATTTTGCAAACAAAAAACGGAAGCGTCCAATCGGACGCGGTGACCCCGCTCGAAACATCTATTGTGGTCTTGCCAGCAAAGACACGAGCGGACTAGTTCAGCGTGAATTTTATCGGATACCTGTATCGGACCGCGCAATTTTTTCCGTTGGCGTTGGCCGGAACGCAAACAATTCCTTTTAGCGCGGCGACCGCGGCCTCGGCAAATCCGTGGCCGGGGTCTTTTAAGACCTTGATGTTTTTTATCGCTCCCTTGCTGTCGATGAAAAGCTCCAAGTAGACGACGGCTTCGATTCCCTGGCGCAGGGCCATCGGCGGGTATTCGATTTTTGAAAGCACTTCGCGGATTGGAATAACGGGCACCGAAGAAATTTTGTGCTGGGGCAAAAAGGCGCTTTCGTCAAAATCCTTGACTTTTTTTTCTGTCTCAAGAACGCGCTCCGAGGCCTTGGGCTGCTGGACGACAATTTCTTCGCTTTGCGGCTCTTTGGGTTGAATGTATTCCTGCACGTCAACCAACTTAAAGACGTCAGCCTGGCTAAAGTCGACTGTTTGAACGTCCTCTTCCTTTTGCTTTATGCTGAAAAAGCAAATCGCCGCCACATGCAAAAGAAGGGCGAAAATAAAAATCATTGGCCTGGCTAGCCGTGAATAGTTTGAAATAATTGCTGCGGACATTTTATTTTTCCTTTGCCACAAAGCTCACGACGCGGTGCTGCAAGCTCTGCAAAATTGACGTCACGCCGTTGATGTATTTGTACGGCGTGTCCTTGTCGGCGATGATATGGATTCTGACGTTTGGATTGTTGGCGATGGCCTGGACTATCGCTTTTTCCAAAGCAGCCACGTCCAAAACATTTCCGTCGGCGGAAACGACTCCGTTGTTCTGGACCCAAATCTCAAAATTTTCGTCGGCTTGCGTTCTTTCCAAAACAGCGCTCTCCGAATAGTTTATTTTTTCTTCATAGCGCTGGTTCATCAAGGAAATTAGCATTATGAAAATCAAAAGCAAAAAACCGATGTCGGACATTGACGAGGTCGCGACGCTTGGTCGCCTGCGTTTTGTTCCTGTTTCAATCATGGCCGTTCCTCATTTCATTCTAAAAGAAAAATTTTCAACCTTAAGTTTTCTTATTGTTGAAACTACGTCAATGACTTTTTGGTAATGCGTTTCCGGATTTATCGTAAGCAAAAAAGTCATGTTCGGCTGCTTTTTTAGCTTTGCGCTGATTTTTTCCGCCAAGGCTTCGATTTTTATTTCCTGCCCGTCAAGAAAAAGAGCGCCGCTTGCGTCCAGCTCGCATTTAAGTATGTCGTTTGTGTTGACGACAAGCGGCTTGTCCTTTGACGGAAGGTTCAATAAAAATCCTTTGTTGACGTTGAAGCCCGCGATTACGATAAAAAATATTATCAGCAAAAAGGACAAGTCGTTTAACGCGCCGGAACTGCTGGAATCTTCTGTGTTGCGGCGCGGCGGTCTTTTAATCATATCAGCTCCGGAATCAAGTCGTCGATGGCTTTGGACGCTTCGGCCGCGAATGAGTCGACGCGCTGAATCAAAAGGTTGTAGGCGACGAGCGCCGTGATTGCGATTATCAAGCCGAATACGGTTGTAATCAAGGCCTCGTAAATTCCTCCGGCGACAAGCTGCGCGTTTACGTCAGTCGCCTCGGCGATTGAGCGGAAGGCGCCAATCATTCCTGACACCGTTCCCAAAAAGCCGGTAAGAGGCGCTAGCGAAGAAAGCGCGGTAAGGTAGTTGAATCCGTTTTCCATTCTGCGCAAGCGTTCCTGGGCTTCGCGCTCGGCGGCTCTTTCCATTCTGTTTTCGCCGTACTTCGCGTTTTCCAAGAGCGCCAAAAGGATTGACGCGATTGTTTGGTTGCGCTGGCAGCTTTTCAAAAAGCTTACGGCTTCTACCTTTTTTCCCTCGCGCAAAAATTCCTTGATTTTTTCGCTTGTAGGGCTGGCCTTGCAATTGTGCCAATAAAGGTAGATGCAGCGCTCAATAACAATCGCGACTGTCGCTACGGAGAAGGCCAAGAGCACCCACATGAAGGGGCCGCCAAGCTTGAACAATTCAATTAAACTAAAACCGTTTTCCATTTTTATTCCTCCTAATAGGTGTCATTTAGCGCCGCTGTTACATCGCCGCTAGAAATTCATCTTAATTCCAAGCGACGGAATCGGGACGCCGATTGAGAAGTCGGCTGATTCCGCTTTTTCGCTAGGCTCGCCAGTGTAACTGTTGAAAGACTTGTCTCCCTTTGGCGAGTAGAGATTCACGAAGATGTCCTGCAAGGCAAAGTAGAATTCCCACTTGAATTTGTCGTTGTGAGTTTTCCACTGGTAAGAAATTCTCAAGTCGACAGGGCAAGAAATCTGAGTTCTTAAAGTGTCGCTGTATACCGACGAGCGCGAGTAGCGCTGGACTATGGCTCCGTCGTCCATGACTGCGGCGTAGCAAGAAGTGTCTCCAATTTTTTGCTTTGGAGCGCCTGTGGCCAAGGTTCCTTTTACCGTGAAAGTCCATCCTCTTCCAAAGCGCCAGTTGCTGACGATGTTCAATGTGTGGAAGCGGTGGTAGCTGGGATAGAACCATTCGTCAAGCGGCGCATTGGACATCGACTCAACATGGTCGTTCTTTCCTACGACTGATGGATTTTTCAGGCGCGAGTATACGAACGAGTATGAAATGTATCCGTCCCATTTGTCTCCAACTTTTTTTTCTATCATGGCGTCCACGCCAAAGATGTGGCCCTTTCCGTTGTCCTTGTAATACATCGTCGAGTCCTTGTAGCCGCTCGCTTCTGTTGAAACATTGTAAGAATAAATTCTTGAGAGGTAATTCTTGTAGTAAGTTTCCAACTTGAAGCTCCAGCCGTTTGTCAAAACGGCGTTCGCGCCCAGGACCGCGAAAATCGCGCGGTTTTGACGCATGTCAAAGTCTTTTATTCCCATGCTCTTTGTAATAAGCATGATGTCGCGGGGCGTCGAAGTGAACAAGCCGCTTCCAGCCGTGAACGAGGCCTTGTCAAGAATGCCTTTGTCCTTGAACGGCGTCAAAGTGATTGAGGCGCGCGGACAAACGTCGGGAACAAAGTTGAGGCAAAAATTGTCGCTTGTGTTGAAAAGATTCATGTGCTCAAATCTAACGCCAATTTCTGTTTGGACCAAATCTTTTTCCTTTCCGTAATTCCAAGAAAGATAGGCGGCGTTTCCTAAAATGTTGTTTCCAGTTATGTCGCTGGCCCATTTTGTTTTCTTGAACAAGCGCGCGTCGCCGTCGCCGATGTCGGTGTACCTGTCCTGCAGCTCCTTGATTTTTGTGGTCGTCATGCACTCGTCGACGCCGAACGCCAAATGGTTCTTTTCCGAAAGCTGGAGCTCCGTGTCGAACCTTCCTGTGAGCATGTGGGCGTCGATTTTTTCGTTGCCGTCGTTTTTCAAATACGGCAAGTCGTAATAGGCGCCGGCCTTTACGCTTGGAAAGCGGCCGCCGTATTTTTTTATGAAATCATCGTTGTAATAAATCTTTCCGTATTCGGTTGAGCTCATTTTCATGTCTTCAAACATTCCGTTGTAGGAAAGCGAGCCGCGAAAAAGCAATTTGTCGCTTTTCAAATATTTGATGTTGAGGCCGGCCAAAACTTGGTAGATGTCGTAGTCCATTTTTCCGTTTGTCGAGTAGAATCCCTTGGTTTCCGTTTGGTCAACCGAAAGTCCGTCGCTTCCGAAAAAGCCGGTGAACGCTATGTCCAGTTCCGGCTTAGGCTTGAAATTAGTTTTAAGGAACAAGTCGCGGATGTAAGGCGGCCGCTTTAACATGTCCAGGCTTGTGTCGCCCGTCGCTTTGTACAAGGCGATGAACGGCTCAAGGAATGTGAGGTGGGTTCCTATAATCATTCCGCCAACTTTTTTTCCAAAGGGGATTTGCGCGAAGAGGTCCGCGCTGGCAGTTGAAATTCCCGCGTTCAGATGAAAATTTTCAAAGTCGGGCTTTATGGTCGTGGCTTCAAGAATTCCGCCTGACGCCCTTCCGTACTTCGCCGAAAAAATTCCGTTTGAAAGCTTGACGCTTTCAACCATCGCCGGATTGAAGATTGAAACGCCGCCGCCCCAGTGCCAGGGGAAGATGGTGTACATGCCGTCAAGAAGGCAAGAAAATTCCCTTGGCTCCGCGCCGCGAATTGACGGCTCCGTTCCCCAAGCGCCGCTGTAAGAAACGCCGGGCAATGTCCTTACCGAAGCCATGCAGTCTTCCATGAGGCCCATGTTTGCGGTGGAACGCATTTGCTCCTTTGACATTACGGTCGACACGCCGGCCTTTTCTTCTATGCCGTCCGGAGAGGCTCTGTTTACGACAAGCTCTTGTCCTTCGATGACATCGGAAATGGACATCGGAATTCGGACTTCTTCGTCGGCCGCGGAAAAAGCGGCGCCGGCGTTTTTGTAGCCAACCAGCTTTGCCTCCAAACTGCCGGAAGAAATGTTGTCTGGAACGGAAATGACCGCGACGCCGTTTTCGTCGGTTTGCGCGCCTGCGGAATCTTTTGCGGCGAGCGAAACTTTTACGCCTTCAAGCGGAATTTCAAGGTCTTTGTCGAACACATAAACTTTGATTTCCCCGGCAAAAAGAAGCGCCGGAGCGAAGGCCAAAACAATTGCCAATAACTTTTTCATTTTAACAACCTCGTTGTTTATAAGACAACCAAGGCCGTTAAAACTGTCACTTTAAATTTTAATTTTTTAATGGGCCGTAAATCTTAGGCCAAAGTCAAATTCCGGATAAACGGTGAGCCTTCCCGCGTCCCAAACAATGTTTTTGGTCATAGTGGAAAAAGCTTTTTTGTTTGAGGAAAATTCATACGACAGGGCGGCGCCGGCAAAAAGCCTTAGGTGCTTGACCGGCTTAAAGCCGACGGAAAATCTCGTTGTCGGATACCATTCGGTTTCGACCCTTTTTTTGTTGTCCACGTCTTTTTTTGTGTTCACGAACAAAACTTCGTTGGCGATTACTTCAAAGTCAAAGTTAAATTTCCAAACGTCCAAGCGAGTTCCAAGGCCAAAGAAAGCTGTGCCAGTTTTTATGTCAGTTCCGTCTATGCTGAAATTTTCCGGATCGACATAGGCGCCCAACACCGTGTAAAGATACTTGCTTCCGCTGTTAAGCGAAATGCGAGTCCTTTTGTTGCTTGTGTACGACGCGCCGATTTCAAAAATTCCGTTGCGGGAATAGTTTATCAAGCCAAGCTGGAAGTCGCAGTCGCCTTTGCAAATGTTGATGAATCCGACTTGGGCGCCCTTTACGTTTCCTGTGGCGACATTGGCTATCACCGCGGCTTGAAGTCCTGTAAAGTCGCTTGCCGCTACATTGGCTATGTTCGCCGCCTGAATTCCCTTGAAGCTGTCCGTCGCAATGTTGGTTATGTTTGCCACTTGGACGCCCCTGGCGTTTCCTGTAGTGACGTTGACGATGTTGGAAAGCTGAACGCCGGTCAACTCGTTTGAAATGTTGGCGATGTTGGCGATTTGGAGTCCGACGACATTGTTGGCGTAGTTGAAAATGTTGGCGACTTGGCCGCCGTAGACATTTTGCTGGGCTATGTTGTAAATGGCCGAAAATTGCGCTCCGCGCAAAATCTCGGTTTCGTTTCCGACAAAGGAAATCATCGCGCCGTTTGTTTCGTAAACGCTGGAGCGCAGGAGGGCGAGCGAAATGTTTGTGTAAATGTCCTTGTCGCCCATTCCGTTGAATTCATTGCAGACGAACGAAAAGACAAAGGGCGTCCTTTCAATTTCGCGCATGCTGTTTTGGGCGGCGGCTTGTGCGGGGTCTTGGGCTTGCGGCTCTTCCGCTTCGTCTCCGCGCGCCCTGTTTTCGGCGCGGGCTATAGGAGAAAGGCTGGACGCCGTGAGCGCGTAATTTTTTTGCGGGCCAAGAACAAAGTTTCCTTGCAGAGTTGAAAGCTCGCCTATTACAGTGACGCCGTATTGGCCTTCCTCCAGCGCCAGATAAATCGGAGTTTGCGCGGTTTTGTTGACTTCCGAAACCAACTTTCCGCTTTTGTCGCGCACAATTACGCGGCCTGTAAGCTCGCGCGAAAGGGTAAGGACGCAGTCCGAGGCGGACACGTCTGAAAGAACCAAGTCGCCGGAGCCTACCAAAGTGATGTTGTAGTTTGGATGCTGGGGGTCGGCCGTCTTTTCCGTCTTTAAAAGAGTTTCGTTGAAGGCGTAGGAGTACAATTCGTTGAGCGTGACTTTTTTGTCGCCGGAAGTGTCCGCCGCGCCTCGCAAGCCGTTAATCATCGCGTTGGTAAAAAACGACGAGCCGATTTCGTCGGATTCTTGCGAAGACTCCTGCGAGGAACTTGACGACAAATACGCGTGGCCCTTTACTACCGTGGAGTCGTCAATCAAAAAAGGCTTTTGCTTTGAGCCGCCCTTTGTCCTTATGAAGTTTCCGGAAAAGCATGAGTCAAGGATGACGACGTGCACGTCGCTTGGAACGTTGGTGATGGCCGCCTTTAGCGAAGAATAGTCGTAGCTTGTCCTTCCTAAAAGCAAGGCGTTTTCGTCCGAGTGGCCGGAATAATAGAATACAAATTCCGAACGCTTTGCGTCCGCGCGCTTTTTTTCCATCATTCCCGAAATGATTTGAAAGGCTGTGTCAACGTCCTCTTTTGTTGGGTCAAGGAGGAGGATTCCGTTTGACTTGGAAATGCCTCCGATGTCCGTCATTATTTTTTGGAAGGCAATCGCGTCGCTTCCCGCGTACAAAAGGCGTTGGTGGCTTTTTCCGCCGTCGTTGGAACCGATGTAAAGGCCGTAGCGCTCAACGCCCGCGTTTTCGCTTTCCGCGAACATTGGCGCGGCGGCAAGAGCGAGGAGGGCAATCAATGAAATTTTTTTTATGTCAAACATTTTCGTTTCTCTCCATAAAGGACTTTAACTTGAATCTATTTTTTGTTCAAGACAAAAATTGAGCCGTCGCAATCCTTTGGCAGATAGGAGCCTTTCTTCAAAAAATCAACGCTAAGGTCTTTTTTGTCAAGGCTTTCGATTTTAGAAAAGTCAAAGGGGTCCTTTGACGCGACAAAAATAAAGCATTCGTATTTGGGCGCGTCGTCCAGTTCATATGAAAAGGATAGCGGAACTTCCTCGCCTGTTTTTTGAAGCTTTTCCGCTTGCCAAGAGGCGTCGGGAAAATGGCGCGTGATGTTGCCGTTTCCGTCGACGCTGAAAATGATTCCGTAGTTGTAGCTTCCGGGAATGTATGCGATTTGAACCAAGTCGCTTTCTTTGGCGGTCTCTCCGTTTTTAAGTTGAACGGCGCCGCTTCCGTTTTGCTTGTAGAGGCGTATTTGATGATGGCCGTTCCCCTTAAGCCTGGTTGACGGCGAGCCTGCAATCCCTTTGATTGTTCCCGCCAGCGTTGGGACGAAAAATGCCAGCGCCAAGACCGCCGCCGCGGCGAAGGCGATTCTGTTTATTGTCGCGTAAAAGTTTTTTGGCTTTTTGCCCATTCGGACTATGTTGGAGCAAGGCGCGGCGGCTTGTTTTTGCGCGCTCGCGAACTTTGCGGCTGGATACGCCGCAAGAATTTCTTGGTCAGATTTTCGCAGTTCCGCTAGGGCGCTTTCCAATTGTTCTTTTCCGTATTTCTCGTAATAGTCTTTGGCGTCTTTTTCGCCAAGATTGATTTCTTCTAACAATAGCTGCGGTATCATGCGAGTCCTCCTATAAGCTTTAGGGAATGTTTTTGCAATTCCCTAATTCGTTTCCTAATGCCGGAAACCGACATTCCTATTTGCTCCGCCGTCTCTTCCAGTGTAAGGCCGTCAACAAAGTGGAGCGTCGCTATCAGCGCGTCCTTTTTGTCGCGGCCTTCAAAAATTTTTTCAATTACCGCCGCCGCCTCGATTTTCTCGCGCTCGATGTCGGAAAAGTCGTCCGCCATAACTTGCGCGATTTTGTCAAAATCCGGCCCGGAACGAATCTTGTCGGCCTTGATTTTATTGAGGCAAACCCTCGTGGCCGTAACGTAAAAAAGGCTCGCGCAAGCGTTCTTTATATCGTTCTTGCTTTCAAGGACGCGCAAAAAAACGTCCTGCATGGCGTCCAAGGCCTTTTCTTCGTCCTTTAAAATGGCGCGGCACCGCCTCAAAACCATTGGGGCGTATTTTTGATAGAGTTCGGAAAAATCATTGTTTGCTTTTGCCGCGTTCACCTTAAAACTCCGTCGTAGTATTAGACAACCATTATAAAGAAAAGTGTTACTTTTGGAAATAAAAAAACGCTCCCAAAACTGAGAACGTCTTTTATGGCAGGGGAGGGACTTGCCTTTCAGTCGCGGACATCGTGTCCGCTCCTTACAGGCCGCCTGCGCTCGCTGCCGCCGCCGTCCTTGGCGGCTCTTCGGCTGTCGCCGCGCTCGCTCCGTTTCAAGTCCTAGTTGATTTTACCGCAAGCGATTTAAAAATAAAAAACGCCTTCCGTAATCGGAAAGCGTTTTTGTTAGCAGGGGAGGGACTTGAACCCCCGGCCTTCGGGTTATGAGCCCGACGAGCTTCCAACTGCTCCACCCTGCGTCGTAAGTCAGAGAAGAGTAGCGCAATTGGAAACTTTTGTCAATAGAATGGCGTTAAAATGTGGGCGAAAAAAAGGCGGCCGCGGGGCCGCCTTTTTGGTCTTTCAAAGCCTTGCGCTTTAGCGCTTTACGATGACTTTTTCAACCTTCCAAATGTCGCGGACGTAGTCTTCGATCGTGCGGTCGCTTGAGAACTTGCCGGAATTGGCGATGTTGATAAGGGCCTTCTTTGCCCAAGCCTTTTGGTCGGCGTAGGCGGCCACGACTTTTTCGTGGGCCTGACAGTAAGCGCCAAAGTCGGCCAAAACGTAGTAAACGTCGGGCCTCTGTCCTTCGACGCCGTAAACCAAAGAATCGTGCAATTCCTTGAAGATTTGGCGCGACTGGTCGTAGGTTCCGTCAACAAGCTGCTCCACAACCTTGTTCAAGGCCGGATTTCTGGCAAGGCATTCCTGCGGGTTGTAGCTGTGCTCGGCTTCCATCTTGATGATTTCGTCGCTCTTAAGGCCAAAGACAAAGGCGTTTTCCTCGCCGGCCTCGCGCACGATCTCGATGTTGGCGCCGTCAAGCGTTCCCAAGGTAAGGGCGCCGTTGACCATGAACTTCATGTTGCTGGTGCCCGAAGCCTCAAAGCCCGCGGTGGAAATCTGCTCGCTGACGTCGGCGGCCGGGAAAATCTTTTCGGCGATGCTTACGCAGTAGTTTTCGATAAAGACAACGCGGAGCTTTCCGCGAACGCGACGGTCGTTGTTGACGCGGTCGGCCACAGTGTTGATAAGCTTGATGATGCTCTTGGCGCGGCGGTAGCCGGAAGCGGCCTTGGCGCCAAAGATAAAGGTGCGGGCCGGCGGATTGTAGTTGGGGTCGTCAAGCAAGCGGTTGTAAAGGTACATGATGTGCAGGACGTTCAAAAGCTGGCGTTTGTATTCGTGCAAGCGCTTAACCTGGACGTCAAAAATGCTGTCCGGGTCAAGGAAGTCGTTCTGTGTGTGCTTGAGGAAGTCGGCCAAAATCTGCTTGTTCTCATGCTTGATTTTGATAAGCTCGTTCAAGCTTTCCTCGTCGTCGGCGAATTTTTCCAAGCCCTTGAGCTTTGTCAAATCCTTTTCCCAGCCGTGGCCGATTCTCTTTGTGATGAATTCGGCAAGAGTGGGGTTGGCGTTCAAGAGCCAGCGGCGCTGGGTGATTCCGTTTGTCTTGTTGTTGAACTTGGCCGGATAAAGCTCCGCCCAGTCCTTAAGTTCCTGCGTCTTAAGAAGTTCCGTGTGAAGTTCGGCCACGCCGTTGACGCTAAAGCAGGCGTGAATTGCGAGCCAAGCCATCTTGACCTTTCCGTTTCCGATGATTGACATGCGGTTTTGGCGGTCGTAGTCGTCGGGATACTTTTTGCGGAGGTCGTCCACAAAGCGGCGGTTGATTTCTTCGACAATCTGGTAGATGCGGGGCAAAAGTCCCTGGAAGATTTCAATCGGCCACTTTTCCAAGGCCTCGGCGAGAATCGTGTGGTTTGTGTAGGCAAAGGTCTTTGTGACGATGTCCCAAGACTCGTCCCAGCTCACTCCGTACTCGTCCATCAAAATGCGCATGAGTTCCGGAATCGCGACAACCGGGTGCGTGTCGTTCAATTGGATTACGTGAAGCTCTGGGAACTTGCGGAAGTTTGTTCCGTAGTTGGCCACAAAGTGGTGAACCAAGTCCTGAAGGCTCGCGCTTGAGAAGAAGTACTGCTGCTTTAGGCGAAGGGCCTTTCCGCTGGGGCCGTTGTCGTTGGGGTAAAGGACGCGGCTGATGTTTTCGGCGGAATTTTGGCGCTCGACGGCGCGGTTGTAGTCCATGTTGTTGAAAAGCTGCAAGTCAAAGCCGTTGGGGCTGGTGGCTTCCCACAGGCGCAGCGTGTTTACGGTGTTTGTGTCAAAGCCTACGATAGGCATGTCGTAGGGGGTCGCCGTGACTTCCTCGGCGTTTTCTATATAATAGCGGTTTTGTCCGTCGGGAGTTTTTCCGTAGGCGATGTTTCCGCCAAAGCGGACGGTAACGGCCAAGTCGCTGCGCTTGGTTTCCCAAGGGTCTCGGTGGCGAAGCCAGTTGTCGGGATATTCGACCTGGTAGCCGTCCTCGATGTGCTGCTCGAACATTCCGTACTCGTAGCGGATTCCGTATCCGTGTCCGGGGTAGTCCAAGGTTGCGAGCGAGTCCAAGAAGCAGGCGGCCAAGCGTCCGAGTCCTCCGTTTCCAAGGCCGGCGTCTGGCTCCTGGTCCTCGACCAAGTTGTAGTCGATGTTCATGTTTTTAAGGACGTCTTTCACCGCGTCCTTGATTTGCATGTTGATGAGGTTGTTTGAAAGCGCGCGGCCCATCAAGAATTCCGCCGACAAATAGTAAACTTGGCGGACGGGCTTTTTTTCGTATTCGGCTCTTGTGGCCATCCAGTTTTCCAAGATGAACTCTCGGGTGGAAGCGGCTACCGCGTCGTACAAGTCGTGGATGTTGGCGTGGGAAATGTCCTTGCCGTATTGTCTCTTAAGGCGGCCCTCCAAGGCAGCCTTAAATTTCTCTGAATCAAATTCCATTTTTTCCTCCGGAAGTTATAATTCATGCGTTCCCAAAAACCGTCTTTGCGGCTCAAGGCAAATATTATTATAATTTTACCAGCAAATCATATAAAATTCAAGCAAAATCGGTGAATTTTGTTACTTTTTCGCAACCGCCATCAAAAGCACAAAAGAGTTGGCGGGAATCACGTAGCGGTTTTGGACTTGCAGGACTTCCTCCTTGCCTTCTTGCGCCACTTCCTCTCCGGCGGGGAAGGAGGTGTCCACGACGCGGGCCCAGACTTTTCCGTCTTCCGGCGTGGGAAGAATCAAGTTCATGTCGTGGGTGTCGGTGTTGGCCGCAAGGTAAAAGTCCTTGTCAAATTCGCGTCCGTAAACCACGCAGGCCAAAAAGCGGTTCAGCTTGGACCAGTCGGGCATGCGGCCGTCAAAGTCGTACCAAACCACGTCCACGCCGCGCTTTTTTTCCGCCTCGCTTTCGCCAAAAAAATGCTTCCTGCTGAACGTTGGATGCGCCTTTCTCAAAGCTATCAACGCGCGCGTGAAGTCCAAAATTTCCTTGTTCTTTTGCGCCAACGACCAGTCGAACCAAGACGTTTCGTTGTCCTGGCAGTAGGCGTTGTTGTTGCCCTTTTGCGTCCTGCGGAATTCGTCTCCGCCCAAAAGCATCGGCGTTCCCTGCGAAAGCATCAAAATCGCGATGAAATTCTTAAGCTGCCGCTTGCGAAGGCCCTCGATTTTTGCGTTGGTGCATTCGCCCTCAAAGCCGTGGTTGTAGGAATTGTTGTTGTCGCTTCCGTCACGGTTTTCTTCGCCGTTTTCGTCGTTGTGCTTGCCGTTGTAGCTTACGACATCGTTCATCGTAAAGCCGTCGTGGCAAGAAATGTAATTTATTGAATTTGACGGCAGTTTTCCGTTGTGGAAATACAAGTCGCTTGAGCCTGACATTCTGGTGGCGGCGGCGGTGGAGGTGAACTCGTCTCCGCGGACAAAGCGGCGTATGTCGTCCCTAAAGCGGTCGTTCCATTCGGACCAGCGGCCTCCGGGGAAATAGCCCACTTGGTAGCCGCCGCCCGCGTCCCAAGGCTCGGCGATGATTTTTGTGTTGGCCAAAATCGGGTCCACCGATATCCAGTTGGTCAGCGGCGGAAAGCCCGCCATTTGGCCCCATTGGTCGCGGCACAAGATTGAGGCAAGGTCAAAGCGGAATCCGTCGACGTGCATTTCCTGAACCCAGTAGCGCAAGCTGTCCATTATGAAATTCATCGTGTTGGGCTGGTTGCAGTTGAACGTGTTTCCGCAGCCCGAATAATTCATGTAGTACTGCTTGTCCGGCGGCAGAATGTAGTACTGGTCGTTTTGGATTCCCTTGAATTCAAAGGTGTAGCCGCGCTCGTTTCCTTCGCTTGTGTGGTTGTAGACGACGTCCAAAATCACTTCGATTCCGGCCTTGTGAAGCTCCTTTACAAGCTTTTTGAATTCGCGGACGGGGCCGCCGGGGCTTCTGTCCGCCGCGTAAGTGTTTTTGGGCGCGAAAAATCCGATTGTGCTGTAGCCCCAGTAGTTTGTCAGGCGTTCGCCGCTTCTTGGGTTGGTGTTGCCGTTTTCGTTTTCGTCAAATTCTTGGATTGGAAGCAGCTCCACGGCGGTGACGCCCAACTCTTTTAGGTAGTCGATTTTTTGGCTGAAACCTAAATAGGTTCCGGGGTTTTGGACGCCGGACGACGGCGAGGCGGTGAAGCCCTTTAAGTGGACTTCGTAAATCACGGATTTGTCAAGCGGAACGTTGAGCGGCCGGTCGCCTTCCCAGTCAAATTCCGCGTCGTCAACCACCACGCATTTTGGAAAAAGGCGCGCCTTCATCGGGTCGCGGCCCTTTATGTACATTGTGTCCAAGCCGCGCGTGGAGGATTCCGCGTAGGCCTTGTAAACCGAGCCTTCGCTGTAGCACTTGGCGTAAGGGTCAAGAAGGTAGCGGCTGTAGTCAAATCTAAGGCCGCGCTCCGGCTCGTGGGGGCCGTCTATTCTATATAAGTAAAGGTCTCCGGCGGCCGCTTCGGGAACAAGGGCGTGCCAAACGTCGCCGCTTTTGTTTTGAATTGGGTCTAGGTCAAGCTTGGCGTAAGGTTCCGGGGCGGAAGGGCTTTCAAAAAAGCACAGGGACACTTTTGTCGCGTCCTTTGAAAAAATTGAAAAATTTATTCCGTCCGGCGTCACAATCGCGCCGTATCCAATAGGCTTTCCAGGCTGCAAAGTCAAAGTCTTCATAGCGCTCTATTCTAGCGCATTTTTTGCCGATTTTCAAGGCAAAATAGCGGTCGTCAACAGGGCAAACGCTATGGAAGCAGTAAAAAAAATGCGCTAAGGCGCGGGGCGGCTGGTGGCGACACTCGCATTGCGCCTGCCGCGTCAGCGGCAAACGTAGATAGTTTCAAGGCGCAATGCGCGTGTAGCGCAGTTATCAAGCGGCGCCACTCTGACGCAGCCGCAACTGGGAGCATTTTTTGTTATTGTAGTCCTAATGCGTTTGCCTGAGGCTGAGCGGTGACAGTTTTTGAGCGTCCAGTTGTCTAATAAAATGCGCGAAAATTCGCTTGACAAAAAAGATGGCGCGCGCTAGATTTATTACCGAACATTCGTTAACATTACCGAATGTTCGGTAATGTTGGGAGAAAGGACTGCGAATGCCTAGACAGGTCAACACAAAAGAAAAAATTCTCGAATGCGCCTTTGGGCTTTACGAAAAGCCCCGCATGTCCGAAATTTCCTTGAGCGAAATCGCGGCCAAGGCGGGAATTTCAAAGACCGCGATTTTTAGGCATTACAAAAACAAAGAAGACTTGATGGAGAAAATGCGCGAGCGTTTTTTTGAGGCGTTCGCCCTTATGATTTCCCAGCTGGACGATTCCAGAAAGCCCTACAACCTTAAGGGCGTCGAAAAAGCGGTTCGCTGCGTCTTTGACTTTTGCAAAAACTATCCCAACTATTTGTCCTATTTTTTGCAAGAATCCTTGAGCGACGAGCTTTTGACGGAAGGCGTCAACTTGGTTTTGCTGGACAACGGAATCAATGTCATCAACGAAGACGTTTTTAAGGACAAGAAAAATTATGTCGCTCAAAACATGGTTCCAAGCTTTTTTCAGCAAACGCTTTTGCATTTTTTGATTTTGGCTTACTGTTCAATGAAAAGCTTTGTGAAAATCAACGACATCGAGCGCTACAAGACAAAGGTGTCCGAATTGATTTATTCCGGCTTGGGAAGAAAAAAGAATCCGCTTTCGGAAGAGCGCAAAAAAGAGTTGGACGAAAGATGCAAGCTCCAGCTTGAAAACGACGAAAAGTCAAACCGCTTTTTCAACGCCTTTGTCCAATTGATGCAGGACAACCGTTCCTCCAAAATAACTGTGGAAAAAATCGCGGCGGCCTTGGGAATGGCAAAGAGCAGCATTTACTCCTTTTTCGCCAACAAAAACGACTATCTTATGAACATGCTTTTTCAGGAGACCGAAAGAGTTTGCGCGATATTGAAGGAAAAGTTGGCGGCCGCCGCAAATCCTGACGAGGCTGTTTACATAATGATGCGGACTCAGGCCAATTACTTTGCCTTGCGTCCGCAAGTGATAATGCTTCATGGATATTTTATTTTCCAAGAGGCCGCGCTGGCTCCGGAAGACGCGAAGGCTTTTGAAAAAAAAGCCGCCGAGCTTTTTAAGTCCATCTCCATTGGGGGAATCGCTCCGGCGGCTTTTGACTTTCCGGTGAACGACAATTCGGCGCTGTTCGTAAAGTGGGTTTCGGGCCTGACCGTCGGCTTTATGTTGATGGGAACGAAATACAACTTTCCGCCTGAGTGGCTGGACTTTTATGTTTCGACAGTTTTTGAAATGATTGAATGTGGAATTAGATATATAAAAAATAATGGAGATGTAGCATGAAAAGAATTTTCGCATCGTTCGCGCTTGCGTCAATGATTTTTGTCCAGGCTTTCGCGCAGGAAGAGGCCGCGCAAGAAAGCGCAAGACAAGAAAATGACGGAAAGGAGACAGTCGCCTTGACGGTTGAACAGGCGCTCGACTTGGCCAAAGAGCGCAACCGAACGCTAAAGAGCGCGCAAATCGACTTGGAAATCAAGGAGCGCGCTTCCAAATATTCTTGGAACGTTTTTTTGCCTGCGGTGAACGGAAGCTTTACCGTCGCCCGTACGACCGAAGTGGACTTGACTCTGAACAACAACATGATTCAAATGGCCAACGCGATTAACGCCTTGTCTTCGGCTATTCAGGGAAAGCCTTTCATTCCGCAGCCCAGCCTTACCGACAAGGAGAAAAACCATTGGGCCATGATGGGCAACGTCAGCGCCAGCCTTAACCTTAGCCTTGCCTACATTGGGCAGATTCGCGCGGCAAAGGCCGACTACGAGGTTGGAAAAATCACTTGGGAAAAAAGCCAAAAAGAAACTTTGATGAACATAAAGAAATTGTTCTACGGCCTTTTAATCCAGCAGGAAGGCTTGGCCGTCCAAAAAGCCACTTTGGAAAACGCCCGCCAGCGCGCGGTTCAAGCCGAGGCCAATTACCGCAACGGCTTGATTCCCGAATTGCGCTTGCTCAACGCCCAGGTGACTTACGAGAACCAGCGCCCGCAAGTCGAAAGCGCCGAGCAGTCCGTCAACCAACAGATGGACACATTCGCCTTTTTGCTTGGGCTTCCGGTTGGAACGAACATCAAGCTTGTGGGCTCCATCGAGCCTGAATACGTCAACGTCACAAGCGAGGAGCTTTTGGAAAAGTATTCCGACAACAGCTTGGACATTCGTTCCACGCAAGGCAACATTGAAATGTTGAAGTGCAATTTGATGGCCCTTGACCTTTCCAGCTACACTCCCGCGCTTGCCCTCAACTACGCCTACAAGCCGACAAAGGCTTTCGCGTCCGAGGACGACAAGTGGCCGGACCAAGGCTCCTTCAGCATAACCTTGGCTTGGAACATCACCAACATGCTGCCCTTTAGCGCCAACCGCCAAAAGGCCAAGGACTTGCAGGCCACTTTGAAAAAACTTGAGCTTGCGATGGAGACGCTCAGGGAAAACCAGAAAGTTCAGGTGAAGAAAGCCGTTGACACGTTGAACCAAGCGCGCGAGCAAATTGATTCGATGGGCCGCAACATCACGCTTGCCCAGCGCGCCTACGAGTCAAGCGCCCGCTCCTACAGGAACGGAACCACGGAGCTTTTGGACTTGCGCGACACGGAAAGCCAGTTGAACCAAGCCAAGCTTGGACAGCTTAACCAAAAGTTCAACTACATTTCCGCGTTGATGGATTTGGAATACACATTGAACACAGACTTGTCGTCATACAAGGAATGACAGCCGAAAGTTAGGAGGTTAAAATATGAAAAAGATTGGAATTAAAATTATGGCGGTCGCGCTTGTTGCCGCCGCGCTTGCAAGCTGCAAGGCAAAGCCAAAGGACGACGTCAAGGACAACGCCGAAGTCGAAGCCTTGTTCGCCGTCAACACATACAAGACCAAGGCCGGAAACCTTGACGAATACTTGGAGTTTGGCGGAGACGTCGCGGCCGTTTCTTCGGTCGCCGCCTTGCCCGACATGGCGGGAAAAATTTCCCGCGTTATGGTGAGCGTAGGCCAAATGGTCAAGAAGAACCAAGTTTTGGCTTACGTTGACGCAAGCCGTCCGGGCATGGACTACAGCGCGAGTCCCGTAAAGGCTCCGATTTCCGGCCGCGTAATTTCGTTCATTCCTTCTATCGGAACGATGGTTTCGCAGGCGTCTGTCGTCGCCGAAATCGCCGACACGGACGAGCTTGAAATTAAGGTTAGCGTGGCCGAGCGCTTTATAAGCCGCATCAGTTTGGGCCAAAACGCGGTCGTCACTTTTGACGCCTATCCCGGCGTTGACTTTAAGGCCAAGGTTTTTGAAGTGAGCCCCGTTCTTGACCAGTCCAGCCGCACGATGAGCGTCAAGCTTAAAATCAATCCGCCGGACAAGAGAATCAAGGCGGGAATGTACGCGCGCGTCCGCCTTATAACGGAAAGCATCAAGGACGCGATTGTCGTTCCGGCCGCCGCCATCGTAAAGCGCGACGGAGCCCCCTACCTCTTTGTGATTGCCTCGCAAAAGAACGGCGACACTCCGGCCAAGGTGAAGCTTTGCCCGGTTGAGCAGGGAATCTTGGTTGACAACAAGGCGGAAATCACAAAGGGCCTTATCGCCGGAGACGAAATTGTCGTCAAGGGCCAGAACCTTTTGAACGACGGCGCCAACGTCAACATCGTGGCCGTCACTGAAAACTAAGGAGACTTTGGCATGACTTTTTCAGAAAGATGCGTTCACAAGCCGGTTACGACGCTGCTTTGCTTTTTGACTGTAATCGCGCTTGGAATTTATTGCGTGTTCAACTTGCCGGTTGACATGTACCCGGACATGGACATTCCCTACATCATCGTTTACACAAGCTATTCAAACACAGGTCCGGAAGAAATTGAGCAAAGCATTACAAGAACTTTGGAATCTTCTCTTTCCGGCGTAAGCGGATTGAAGAAGCTGCAGTCGCAGTCGTCAAACGGAAGCAGCCTTGTCATTTTGGAGCTTGAGTACGGCACCAACCTTGACGCGGCCACCGGAGAAATTCGAGACAAGATAGACATTGTGCGCTCCTATCTTCCTGACGAGGCTGACAGCCCGATTATCATGAAGATGGACCCTTCGATGATGCCGATTATGGTTTTGGCCTTGAAGGGAAACAGAACTCCGGAGGAATTGCGCGACTACGCAAAGGACATAGTGCAGCCGCGCTTGGAGCAGCTTGACGGAATCGCCAGCGCCAACATCATGGGCGGCCGCCAAAAATCAATCAACGTTGACATTCCCCGCGACCGCTTGGAGGCCTACGGCCTTAGCATAAGCTCAATCTCGCAGATGATTGGCGCGCAAAACATCCAGAGCGCCGGCGGAACGATTACCAGCGGCGACACAAACTATTCAATTAAGACTAGCGGAAAGTATCAAAGCGTCGAAGACTTGAAGAACACCGTCATCACTTACAAGCCTTCAAGCTACGGCCTGAGCGGCGGCGTTGAGCTTAAGACTGTTCTTTTGCGCGACGTGGCCGACGTTTACGAAGGCTACAAGGACGAAGACTCAATGGCGTCCGTCGACAACGAGTCGTGCGTAATCATGACGATTCAAAAGCAGAGCGGAAAGAACTCCGTCACCGCCGCCAAGAACGTCCGCAAGGCTTTTGCCGGCATTCAGTCCAACCTTCCCAACGACGTAAGCATGACCGAAGTTTACAACACTACGGACATCATCGAGCAGACAATCAGCGAAGTAGTAAAGTCGGTAATCCAAGGCGCCCTCTTGGCCATTTTGGTTTTGTTTGTCTTCTTGCGCTCGTTCAAGAGCACAATCATCATCGGCTTGGCGATTCCGATTTCTGTCTGCATCACGCTCTTCTTGATGTACTTTAAGGGAATCACAATCAACATGATAAGCATGGCCGGCTTGCTTTTGGGCATCGGAATGTTGGTCGACAACTCAATCGTAGTTTTGGAAAACATCTACGCCTACATTCAGCGCGGGGCCAAGCCAAAGGTCGCGGCCGTCCTTGGCTCGCAGGAAATGGTAACTTCAATCACGGCTTCTACGCTCACTTCAGTCTGCATCTTCTTGCCGATGATTATGTTCCACAGCAAGCTTGGAATGATGGGGCAGATTTTTGACAGCCTTGCCTGGACAATCATTTTCTCCTTGATGTGCTCTTTGATTGTAGCCATCGCGCTTGTTCCTGTCTTGACTTCAAGCTACCTTAAAATCAGCAAGAACGCGGACTCGAATTATTCAGGCGTCTTTGCCAGCGTGAACCGTTTGTTCAACCGTTTTTTCAAAAACCTTGACGACGCTTACGCCAACAAAGTCCGCTGGGTTTTGGGCCACAAAAAGCTTTGCGTTTTCGCGTTGCTCGGCTTGTTCATACTTTCAATCTTCACCGTAAAATTTGTAGGCTTTATTTTTATGCCGGAAGCGGGAAGCAATGTCGTTCAAGTTGAGGTGGAGCTTCCTAAGGGAACGACGCTCGACGTGACCAACCAAGTGGCGGAATCATTGCAGTCGTCCGCGATGCAGGATTTGGCCGGAGTCAAGTACACCGCCATCATGACAGGCGGCTCGGGAATGTGGTCCGCCGACAAGGGAACCAACAACGCGACAGTCGTATTCGCTTTTTACGAAGAAAGCAAGCGCGACCCGGGCTGGGACAACGTAAAGAGCGCCAAGGAAAAATTACGCAAGTACTTTAACATGTTCCCCGGCGCAAACATGAAATTCGGCACCAACATGAACGACGCTTCTTCCGGCGGAATGTCCGTGAACATCAAGTGCAACGACTTGAACCTTTTGCGCGAGACAAGCCGCAAGGTTGAAAAGCTCTTGAAGGAACAGGCGGGAGACCTTGTGACAGAAGTTTCAAGCGACTTGGAGGACGGACTTCCGCAAGCGGAAATCGTGGTTGACCGCGCCAAGATGTACGAGCTTGGCTTGAACATCTATAATGTCGGCTCTGAAATCCGCGGCGCGATTAACGGCGCCACGGCCAGCCGCTACACTGACAAGGGCAACGACATTGACGTTGTTGTGCGCCTTTCAAAGGAAGACACTTCCGCGCTTGACGACCTTGACGAAATTTCAGTCGTAAACTCGCAGGGCATGCGCGTTCCGCTTTCAAGCTTCGCGCATTACGAGCAGTCCTTGGCGCCTGTAACTATTCGCCGCGAAAACCAGTCGCGCATCATCCATATTTCCACAAAGCCGAAAACAGGCGTTTCGCTTGACAAGATTCAGTCCGGCTTGATAAAAATCATCAACGACAACATTCCCGCCGACGAAAACGTCCGCATAAACATTTCGGGCGACTACGAGGAAATGATGAAGGCCGTCGTAAACTTTGGCGCTATTATTTTGATGGCCGCGGTTTTGGTTTTTGTAGTAATGGCCAGCCAGTTTGAGTCGCTCTTGGATCCGTTCATCGTTCTGTTCACGATTCCGCTTTCGTTCATCGGCGTTATGGCGATTTACGCGATTACAAGAAACCAGCTTAGCATTGTCACCGTAATGGGCATTTTGGTTTTGGTCGGAACGATTGTAAACAACGGAATCGTTTTGGTTGACTACACCAACTTGCTGCGAAAACGCGGCTACTCTTTGGACGAGGCCTGCGTAGAGGCGGCCAGAAACCGTTTGCGCCCGATCTTGATGTCGACGCTTACGACCGTAATTTCATTGATGCCGATGGCCTTCTTCCCCGGCGAAGGAAGCGCTTCGATGCAGCCGATTTCGCTTACGGTATTCGGCGGCATGACATTCGGCTCGCTTATGACCTTGTTCTTGATGCCGGCGGTTTACCACATCTTCAACAGCCGCCGCGAAAGGCTTGCGGCGAAGAAGGCGGCCAAGCTTGAGGCCAAGGCAAAAAAACGTCTTGAAGGAAAAAATTAAGGAGGCGCAAAATGAAAGAAAAGAAAGACAAAAAAGAAAAAAAACTTAAGCGCGTTGAAATAATTCTTTCCGCCGCCGTTGACGAAGACTTTATGGACGGCTTTAAGAAAAAAGGAATCGGCGCCCACTTCACTAAAATTTCGGGCGTTACCGGCGCGGGTTTTTCAAATCCAAAGCTGGGCGATTCCGTATGGCCGCAGCTTAACGAAATGCTTTTGGTGTATTGCGACAAAGAGGAGGCTGAAAAAATCGTTGACCTTGTTGAAAAGGTCCGCGACAAATATCCTATGGAAGGAATCGCCTGCTTTGTCAGCAAAGCCAAGTCAAGGTAATTTTTGCGGGTGTATGATCTCAAATACACCCGTTCCTATTTGACGCACATAACCTTGCGCGTTTCGTCTATGCCGGGACCGATGACGCGGACAAAGTAAAGGCCTCTGGCCACCTTTGATCCGCCGTTGTTGGTCCCGTTCCAATTGTAGTAATGCGTTCCGGCGTCGGTGTGCCCGTGGCGCAAGTACTTTATGATGTTTCCGTCCAGCGTCATCACGATGACGTTTAGGTTTCCTGACTCTTTCATGTCAACTTGAACCACAGTGTTCTCCCCGCTGTTCAAGTCAATCACATTGTTCAGAATTGTAACGCCGCCGCGCTGCAAGGTGGTCGTCCTAATTTTAAATGACCACAAGTCAATCGACGTTATGTCGTTTAAGTCTTTCAATCGGACGGCGTAAAGGGGATGCTGCGTTCCGTCGCCAAAGTGGTCGACCGTGTAATTTCCAATCTTGAACATGAATGAAACTTGGTCTCCGTTTTTCCAATTTGACGAGGATGTGTCTTTTGGAATGTCGAACATGACGCCGGAGTCGTTTGCCGTTCCTTGTATTTGAACGTAGGACATGTTGTTTTTTTGTGCCAAGGTTCCGAAGATGTCGCTTGTGTAGTTGGGCTGCCAAACGCGCCACGACTTTTCCGCGTTTCTGTTAATTTCCGTTGAGACGGAGCCGGCTGTCGGCGACGCGCTGAAGAACGCTATGTGGCTTTGCGCGGGATCGTAGCCGCCGCTTTTGTCGTTCGTTCCGTCGTACAAGGATGTTTGGACTATTATTTCCTTGTTGGCGGAAATTGTTCCGTAGTTGGCCTGCTCCGCGTTCCAGTCGCGCACGGCCCACGAGCCGTCTTGGTAAAGGCCGAAGCCCGTGGCGGAACCTTCGTCCGTCAAGCTGTTGTCGTATGCGTATTGGGGCTGAATGGCGTTGACCGCGAAGTCGCTGAATGCGTGCTTGGTGTTTTCCACGACCGAGTTTCCTATCGCGTCTTGAATGTATGTCATCGGCGTGACGATTCCTGAAAGCGGGTCGTAATTGTAGCCGCCGCTTTTTGCCGTGACATACACGCCTTTGGTGACGTCGTTGAGGACCGCGTTTTGGTTTAGCGTCACAAGCATTCCGGTGGCGTTTCTTGTTTTGAACAAGCACCTTGCGGGAACCGATTGGTCGATTTGAATTCCCGTTCCTGACGAGCTTGTGAGTTCCAAAGATTTAGGAAAGTATTCCAACGCGGAAACTGTAGTGTAGTCGGTTGGGTTTGTGTACAATGTCAATGTGTCTGTGTTGAGCGGCTTTGAGAAAATAATCATCATTTGCTTTGTTCCCAAGGGAACGGCGCTCATCGTGAACGCGGGCGGAGTTCTGTCGATGCTTTTTATTTTTATCAGTCCGCATTGAATTCTGTTTCCGGCCAAGTCGGTGACAAAGCAGTCGTTTGAGTTGAAAGTCAAAATGAAAGTTGTTTGCAATCTGTATCCAGTTTGGTCCAGAGTCAGTTTGCAGTAA
Source organism: uncultured Treponema sp. (assembly GCA_946411505.1). Classification (GTDB taxonomy): domain Bacteria; phylum Spirochaetota; class Spirochaetia; order Treponematales; family Treponemataceae; genus Treponema_D. The sequence goes on from CAMKEG010000002.1 coordinate 291,075, forward strand.
AGGCCGTCTTCCGTTCCTGTCGCATGAGTGGCCGCGCCGGGCGCGTTTCCCGCGTATGTGAACAATGAGCTTTCCGCTCCAGCCTTTATGTTTTGAGTGAAGTTGAAAAAAGCGCTCGTGCCGTCAACGGCGTAAGTGAAAGCGTTGTTGGCGTCGTAAAGGGAACAGTATCTTATTCCGCCCGCCGTCGCGTTGCTTGCGGAACTGTCGGGCTTGCTTCCTCCGCGGACGTCCGCCGCGTAGCTTGACACGGTTCCGTATTCCGTCGGGGAACTTGCGTCCGCCCATCCGATTCTGCTGAACCACTGGCGGTTTTCTGTGTATGTCGGCTCGTTGTCAAACCAATGCAATTCTATAGCGTCCAACGTTCCGGTCGAATAGCTGGCGCCTACAATTTCATATTCCTGGCTTCCGTCTGTCGCGGGCCTTTCCCACTTGTAGGAGCCGTTTATTCTTACAGGCGCGAATGACGGCGGCGTCACGTCCCAAGCGCCGTACAGCTCGTCGTCGGAATTGAATGCGCTCAGGTCGGGCAAGCGGTGTCCTTCGCTTGAGTTTATGTCGAGCGAATTTTTTGCGGGCGACCTGTCCTTTATGTTTGTGTTTGCGATTCTTGTTATAGCGCCTGAAGGGCTTGCCGCCGAACTGATGTAGCCAATCCAATTTTTGAAAACGCCGCCTGCGGCCGACACAGTTCCGTCCACATAGCCCGCGATTGAAACGCGGATTCTGGCGCTTTGGTCTTGGGGAAGGGCGCTTGAGCTTCTGGAGAAATTTCTGTAGAGCGAATGCGGCGAGCCGCTTCCGCTTTTTACGGAGGAAATGACATTGCCGCTCGCGATTTTTGCAAGGCCCGCGAAAATGATTCCGCCCGAGCTGTTTGTGGCCTCGCCCAAGTCGTCCGCCGCTCGAATGTTTACGTCGGAATCCAAAACGCTTGTGGAGCCGCCGCTTATGTCGACCGGCTCGCTGTAAACAAATTCGACAAAGTTGTGCGCGTCATAGTCCTTTTGGCTTGCCGGGTCGCTTGGATTGGGCGCGGCGTGAAGCTCCTGGCCTGTCAAAACTTGAGTCAATACCGGCGCGCACTTGTCAACGACAGCGGTAAAGGTCTTTCCAGCCACGGCGCTGGCCGCGCTTGTGTCGGGCGTTTCGGAATAATAATGCGCGATTCTGTTTTTGCTTGAGTCGCGCAAGGTTTCGTATAAGCCGGCCAGCGCCTTGGGAAGGTTCAAGTAGGGAGTTGTCGTTTGGCGCAAGCCGGAGCGGTCAGTCGATTCCGCGCCGCCCGCGCTTGTTCCCATGGCGTCTGTGTTCCATTTGTAGTTTGACTTAATGAAAAAACCGTCCGCGATGTCGCCCTTGCCGTTTGTGGAGTTTTGGCAATCCGCGTCGATATAAGTTCCGGCAAAAGCTCCGGCGGAGTTGAAGACGCTGGAGCACGCGGCGGAAATTTCGTTGTCGGAGTTTTCTATCGTCACTGGATTTCCGGCGGAATCCTTGAATGAAATGTAAATCGCGTCGTCGTAAACCGTCCAAGCTTCCGCGATTACCGGGCGGCTTGTGACAATGTTGGCGCAAGCCGTCACTGTGTTGTTTTCCGCCGCCGCGACGTCATGGTTTGACGAGCAGTATGATATGGAGGAATTGTAAATCTCCGCAAACGCGGCGGTTTGCAAGTTATTGTCAGGAATATTTAAAGTCCATGCGCCGCTTCCTGTGATTGCAAGACCGTTTGCGTAAAAGTTTTGCCCCGCGGAAATTTTCGCGCCCGCGTTGGTTGTGACGGCTCCCGACCAAGGCTGTGAAATCGTAGTTCCGTCGGGGCATGCTGTCGGGAATGGATCTGTGTATGACGTGGCGCGTTTTCTTGAAGCGTGCTTGTAGGCAAAAAGGCCTGTCACTTGCGAGGCGGCGGCTCCGTATTTGTCGTCGTCAATGTCGTAGTCGGCGCCAAGCAAAATGATGTCGCCGCTTGACGAAGCCAGCGTCGCGGCCGAGCCTATGTCAACCGTTCCGTGCAAGAGCAAAACATTTTTAGCCGTAACATTTGATTCGACGGCCGCATTTTTTGACGCGCCGGCAAAGTAAAGGTTTTCGGCAACCGAAAGGCTTCCGCCGTTTCCGCCCAAGGCCGCCGCCGCGCTTGTGTAAAGCCAAACGTCATTGGCGAATGTCACGGAATGCGCGCCGCTTGTGGCCACATTTGCCGCCGCCTGGACTGTTCCTGTCACGGCGCACGGAGCGCTGAATGTAAGGTTGCCCTTGTAAAGCTGCAAGCCGCTTGTTGTTATTGAAGGCGCGGAAGATGTCGCGGCGCCGTCAACTGTGATTGTTGTCGCGCTTGTGGCGGCGTTAATCGCGGCGCTGTCCGAGCCTGTTATCGGGCCGTTGATTTTTGTCGCGGCGTTTATGGCGACGGGTCCGGCCGCCGTCAACTGCGTCGGAGGCGTTGTTCCGCCAACCGCGCCGTTAAGGGTCAAAAGGCCGCTTCCATTTGAGACTAGGGCAAAGGCTCCGTCAACTGTTCCTTGGAATGTCGCCGTTCCAGCGCCGCTGTTGACGGCAAGGTTTGCGTTTAGGCTTGTCGCTCCAAAAGTCGCGGCGCCGCCGTTTGTGGCGATAGTTGTCTCAGCGTCAATGCTTGTCGCGCCAAGAGTGATCGCGGCGTTTGTCGCGCTGAGCGTTCCGTAAAGGCTTGTAAGACCTGCGGTGTGTGTCAAGCCGCCTGTAAAATTGCAAGGATTTGTCGCGCCGTTAAGCGTAAGCGTTCCTGTAGTGTTGAACGTCGTGGCAGGGGTGAAGTCGCAGCCGGCGTTGAATGTTATGTTTCCGGCCGTCGCCGCGTCGGCGTAAGAGACGGTGACCAACGCCTTTTTGTTAAAGTTTGTGATTGAGCAGTTGTTTATGGAAAGTCTTTCAACAGTCAATTCGTTGTCATTTACGTTAAAAGAGCCTGATTTGTCAATCCTTACGCTTTTGTATGTGGAAGCCGCGTTGGGCGTAAAGCCTTGCGCCGCCGTTCCATTAAAAATTATGTAGCCGTCTGTAACCGCGTCTGTGTTCACAAGGTTTGCGTTTGTGAGAGCGAGCGTGTTCGTCACGCTTGTTGTGAGCTCGGCGTTTGTCGTTACGGTAAACGCGCCCGTTAAATTTATCGGAGCGCCAAGGCTTGTCGCGCTTGCGAAGGTCGTGTCCGCGGCGAGCGCTGCGTCCTTTGAAAGCGTTATTCCGCCGCCGGCCGTGATTGTTCCTGCCAGCTCAAGGCCGCCAAGCGTTGTTGGCAAGGCGAGCGCTCCTGTGAGGGTAAAGGAGTCGCCCGCGCTGTTTCCAAGCGAGACTGTTTCTGCCGTTGTGAATGTTGCCGTCGCAGCGCTTGTTGCCGAGTCGCCCGCTCCGTTGTTAAAGAAAACGTTTCCCGCGCTTGCGGCAAGCGCGTTTGTAACGGCAAGCGCGGCGTTGGCGGTAAAGGTTCCGCTTCCGCTGATTGTAAGGTCGTTGGAAATGTTTGCCGCGTCGTTTACGGTTAGCGATCCGCCTCCGCTATAGGTCATGTCATTTTTTACGGTTAATGTGTTTCCAGCCGTGGTTGAGAAGGCTCCATTTCCGCTGACGATTAAATTGTAGTAGGCTACGTTGGCCAAATCGGCCGCGGCGCTTCCTGTCGCAAATTCAACGGTTCCTTTATGGCTTGTGTCCGCGTCATTGATGAAAGCCGTTCCGTTTGTGATTCTGTCAGTTCCTGTGTAATAAATCGTTCCGTAGTTTGTGAGCGTTCCGCTTGTCTTTATGTCTCTGTCAGATTCGCTTGCGCCAATGTTTAGTGTGAGGCTTGCGGAGGATAAAGGCGTTTCTCCTATTTGCAAGTCTTTTATTGTATAACTTTTGGCCGCTATTGGATATCTTGCGCCGCTTGGTGAATCTGGAATTTTGACAGGGTAAGTTTTTGTGTTGACGCCGTCGTGTTCCTTTTCGGTTCCCGGAATCAAATTGTAGTTCCAGTTTGACGGCTTTCCCCAATCTGTGTCGGTAGCGCCGGTCCAAACAAACTCCATCGCGTTGTTGAGCAATATCCAATTGTTGTGATTGCCGTAATAAGGGGCTGCGTCAAAGGTGGAATTTTTGGCGCTGTAAAACTTTCCGTCGATTGAAACGCCGTTGTAAGCGACGCTAAGATAGTCTCCTGTGTTTTGGTTGGAAGCGAGCGCTATGCTTCCTGTTCCCGTCACAGTTAGAGGCGAGCCGCTTGTTCCAGCCAGCGCGAGCGTTGTCACAGTTTGCGCCGTGTTTACCGCAAGCGTTCCGCCGCCGCTTGTCACGCCAAGCGTTCCGATTGTGTTTGAGCCGCTTAACGTTATTTTCGCGCCGTCTGCCAAGCAAGTGAAATTTGTGAAGGTGTTTGAGCCGGCGACCGCAAGGCCCGTTCCTGTCGTGTCAGTTGGAGCGTATACAAAATCTTTTATCTTTGTGTTCGCGGCGCTCGTGTTGCCAGTTAGCGCGGCAGACGCGCCTGTCATTGTAATTTTGGCGGCGCTTGCGTCCAGCGTTCCTGCGTTTGTTATGCCGCCGCTTGTTTCAATGTCGCCTAAAATTGTCGCTTTTCCGCCAGCGTTTATCGCAATCGAGCCGGGCTTTCCCGCGCCCAAATCCACGTTGTTGGCGGAAGTTCCTGTGGCCGCGTTTACAATAATCGGAAGGCCGTCAGAGTAAGACGCGGCTTTTATGTCGCCCGAAAGGCTTGTGGCGGCCGCGCTGGTGATCTTTGCGAGCGCGATGGAGCCGGCCGCTGTGTTTGTCACGCTGGTCGCCGCGACGGGCGCAAAATCCGCGACGGCGACATTTCCGGCTCCGGAATTTGTCAGGCTTCCGCTTGTCGTTTGAACGGTTCCAAGGCTGCTCGCGGCGGCGGCGCTTGTCGTTATGTTTCCTGTTGTGGTGGAAATCGTTCCGCTTGCGCCTGCCACCGCTCCGGCAAATGTCACGCCGCCTGTCGTCGCGCTGATTGTTCCTGTGTTTGTCGTCGTTCCGTTAAATGTTATGTCGTTGGCGGCGGCTTCGATTGTTCCGCCGTTTGTGACCGCGCCGTTTATTAAAAGAGCGGCGCTTGTGGCTAGCGTTCCGTTGTTTGTTATGCCGCTTGTCGTCGTCATGTCGCCGCTAATCGTGGCTTTGGCGCCGCCGCTTATCGCAAGCCTGTCTAGCGTTCCGCCTGCCAAAAGTATGTTTTTGCTGCTTGCGGCGACGGTGATTTTTGCCGCCGCGTCGTAGGAGTTTACCATTATTCCGCCGTCGGTCAAAACGCTTTTTATCGTGGCGGTGCTGGCGCCAGACAATTTTGTCATTGTCAAAGTTCCGCCTGCGGAATTGGTCACAACGCTGTCGGCGTTCAAGACAAAGTCCGCCACGCTTGTCGCGCCGCTTCCTGAATTGGTGAAGGCGCCGCCCGCGCATTGAACTGTTCCAAAAGCGCTTGCCGCCGCGCCGCTTACGGTGACGCCGCCAGTAGTCATTGTGACAGTTCCGCTTGTGCTTGCGACGGCTCCCGCAAAGGTGATAGAGTTTGCGCCGACAGAAATCGTTCCGGCGTTTGTAGTCGCGCCTGTGACTGTAAGGCTTCCGGCGATAGCCGCCTCGGCGCTTGCGTCCACCGTCAACGCGGCGATTGTTCCCGTTCCCAATGCGCAAGAACCCGCGGCGACCTCAATTGTTGGCGAACCGTCATAGTCTGAAACTGTTATGGTGCTTGTTCCGCCTGTCAAAGTTGCGGCGCGGTTTCCTGTAAGTTTTGTTATCGCAAGCGCTCCGCCTGTTGAGTTTGTGACGCTTGTGTCGGCTCCCATTTGAAGCTCCGCCAAAGTGACCGCGCCGCTTCCTGTGTTTGATATCGTTCCGCCAGAACTTTGGACTGTTCCAAGGCTGCTCGCGTCCGCGGCGCTTGTCGTTATGTTTCCTGTTGTCGTAATAATTGTTCCGCTTGCGCCTGTGACTTTGCCAGAAAAAGTTATCGCTCCGGCGTTTGTTTGCAGAGTTCCGGTGTTTGTCACAGTGTCGGCAAACGCCATATAGCCTGCTGTAGCTTTAATCGTACCGCTGTTTGTGACAGGACCCAAAGATCTTAGAGCTTCGGCGCTAGCGCTGAGAGTAATTGTTCCAGCGTTTTCAATTGTAGCGGGGAGTGTCGCCGTACTTACTTGATTTTCTATTTTTTGAGCTGTTAAAGTTTTTCCGCCTTTTACTGAAAGAGTTGTTCCTGAATGTGTTATTATGGTCCCGGAACATTCCATCGGGCAGTTAACTTCAAGCGTTCCGATTACGCCGTCAGTGGAAGACGCGCGGTTAAAGTCCATCGCGCCAAACGTGAGCTTTCCGCTTCCGGTAAGTTTTGTCGTCCAGTCAGTCCCGACATATTGCGTGTTGCCGGATTTTTGTATGTTCAAAGCGGCAACCGTTATGTCAGCGTCAATCGTTACGGTGTAGTCGCCCGCGATAAAGGCAGTGTCGCCAGTTGTCGGATAGGCCGTCGCGACGGTTCCCGCTTCGCTTCCAGTCCGCCAGTTTCCAGCAGTTGTCCAGTTTGCGTTCGCGCCGCCGCCCGCCCAATAATAGGTTTCCCCAAACGCCGGCATGGCAAAAGAGAAGAAGATTAATGTAAAAAGGCGCAAAGACTTTTTCACTTTTTCATTATCGGCAAATTAAAAAAACTAGTTAAGGAAATATTTATATAGTAGATTGTTGCGGAGGCTTTGCAAGACGCTAGCAAAAACGCGCTAAATCAACTATTATGTAGGCATGGAAACGGCATTGAAAATCATTCCTGGCGACATAACCAAGTTTGACGGAGACGCGATTGTGAACGCGGCCAACCAAAGCCTTTTGGGAGGCGGCGGCGTTGACGGAGCGATTCACGCGGCGGCGGGAGCGGACCTTTTAAAGGAATGCATGGGCCTTGGCGGATGCGAGACCGGCCAGGCTAAAATCACGGGCGGCCACAATTTAAAGGCGCGCTTTGTGGTTCACACGGTGGGCCCTGTTTACTACGAACATTCGCCGCAAGAAGCCCGCGCGCTTTTGCAAAGCTGCTACAAAAATTCGATTGAGCTTGCCAGACAAAAAGGCTGCCAGTCAATCGCCTTTCCTTTGATAAGCGCGGGCGTTTACGGCTATCCAAAAGGGCAGGCGCTTGAGATTGCCGTTCAGACCATAAAAGAATTTGGCCAGGGCCTTGACTGCTCGATTGTTTTGTTCGACCGCGAGGCATGGGCAATCGCCAAGGAAAAATTTTCGGATTTGACAAAAGAATGAACGCAAGCGAGCTTCACCAATCGATAGTTGAAAATTCTCAATTGACTTTCGCGCGCAGCGGCGGAAAGGGCGGGCAAAACGTCAACAAGGTCAACACAAAAGTCCACTTGTCTCTCCCGCTTAGCGGCTTGAACGGTATCAGCGATGAGGAACGGATTCGCCTGCGCCAAAAACTCGCGGCAATCATAAACAGCCAGGACTGCATTTTTTTGGACGTGGACGACGAGCGCTACCAAGAGCTCAACCGAAAGATCGCGCTAAGCCGCGTGGAAAACCGCATCGTCACCGCCCTCAAAATTCCCAAAAAACGAAAGAAGACCAAGCCCACCCAAGCCAGCAAGGAACGCAAGCTAAAGCTAAAAAAGATTCGCTCCGAGCTAAAGCGAAGCCGCGCTAAGATTTGGCGCTGATTTCTTGCAGCCGCGCGCTCATCGCGTCAAAGTCGTCTTGGCTTATCGCGTGCTTTTCCATGTCAACATGGCCTTTAGTGAATGTCACGCCTTCGGCCTCCAGCTTTTGCCGCTGGACGCCGCTTCCGCCAAAAGCGAAGCTGCCGGAACAAAAGCCCTTTGCGTTGACAACGCGGTGGCAGGGCGTGATTGAGTTGCTTGGATTTTTGTGCAGTGCGTTTCCCACATAGCGGCGCAAGTTGCAGTTTCCAAGCAAAGCTGCCACCTGCGAATACGAGGCCACCTTTCCCTTGGGAATCAAGCGGACGGCGGCGTATATTTTTTGCGCGAGACTTTGTTGCGGCATGAGGGAATTGTATTGCGCGGCGGGGAAAGATGCAAGGGCGGCGGGCGGGCCTCTGATTAACTTTGCGAGGAAAACTGTTTGGCCTTTTTTTGTTCCAGTTGATATAGAAGAATTGACACAAGCAAATGGAAAATTAAGCCAAATCCGAACATTAGGATTATGAAATTCATGTTGGCGGTGAAAACGCCTTTTTTGAATAAAATGAATAGAATTCCATAATAACCGATGTTGCAGGCAATTGAGTTTATCATCGTGTAAACTGTTTTTCCCTTTGAAATAAACCATGCGTCAATTAAGACAGATGGAATGAAAGCAAAGTAAAATGGAATCGCTGGAAAAACGATTGAAAGAATTGCCGTTGAGTTTGAAGCCATCGGACGGGAGATGAACCAGTTCCAAAGCGGCATGGTGATAATCCACAAAGCGCCAATCGCGATTGCGTAGCGCCAAGTGTTTTTCATTGTCAATTTTTCAAGATTGTTTTTCTTAACTATTTCAGCAAGACAATTTACTGGAACCAAGAGCCAGCCCCAAATAAAATTATTGGCCACCCAATAGTTGCCTGATTCGGCGACTGCGTTCACCATTTTGCAAATCATAATAGCGTAAATAAAATTGTCCAAGAAAATTTGAATTCCAGAAAACGTTCCGATTTTGCCCCAGTCCTTGATCCAAGAAATTTCGCATTTTCCAAAAGCGATGTATTTTCTGTATATGGCCAATGCCAAGGCGGCAATCGCGATAGCGGCATGGACGATGATTTCTGAATATGAGGCTCCAATGTCTTTGAACTTAGAGATGAAAATATAATCGAACAAGGCCAGAAGAACTAGTTTAAAAATTATCAATGTTCCGACGGTTTTGTGGTCGTCGTTCAACGTGAACAGAATAATCATGAACGCGCTGACGTAAGAAATCAGCATGGAAAAAGATTCCAAAAACAAGTATTGCGTGGCTGAAGAGGCGTTCATAAATTCCGCTATCGTTCCGACTTTTAGAGCGATTGCGATTGTAAATGCGGCGTAAATTCCAAATGAAATAAGAAAAGCCAAGCCGTTTTTAAGGCTTGAACTCTTTTCCGGTTTGAGCAAAAAGTAAAGCGGAACAGTCAATGTTGTCACGATAATTTCGTCAATCAAGTCGAACCATTCCATTTGCCCAAGAATGTTTATGTCAACGCTGTTAATCGACACAATATTCATTCTTATGAGCATGTAAATGGAAGGAGCCAAAGCCCAAAGAGTTAGCGACAGAAATAATTTAAAGTCTTTTTTGTTCATGTGTTTTTACCACCAGCGCAATGATGGAAGTTTGATTGCGTCTAAAATCTTTTGCAATGCTGGCGCAAGCTCTTGATCGAACGCAAAGTGAATTGCAATGTAACTTGCAATTGCAGCGGCCACAACAATTCCAAGTTTTACAAAAACCAAAGCTGATGGAAATCCGCATGAGTATTCAAAAACAATGTGGAGCAATACAATAAAAATTAAGAAAAGCAGAAATTTGTCTGACATTATAAAGCAAGCAAGCAATGTCATTGCAAGCGTTAAAACAGAAATGGCTTTTCTTGTTCCGTTTCTTGCGGCTGTGAGAATGAATGTTTTTATAATTGTAAAGATTATAAGTCCAATGCCAGTTGTAAATGATTGCAAAATTCGTAAATTAGTATTTCCGTTATATTTTGTAAATTCAATCCTTAAAAACACATTTCCGATTTGTTTCATTATGGAAGAGAACTCGTAAGTGTTAGGATCTACGCTGCCTTTTATAAGAGCTGGCTTTATCGCTATGATTATTGCCGCTATAAAAACAAGGCTTGCGATTGTGTCTAAAATGGCAAGAAAGAATAGCAGCGAAAGCTCTCCGAATGTAGAGTATTCTTTGTCGGTTGGCCTTGATGTTCTTAAAACTGTTGATTCTTCAACGCTTTCTTTTTTATTGTTCTCGTTATTGTTTTTGGAGTCGGTTTTTGTTGGCTCTTCTTTTTGCGTTTTTTCTTTGCTTCGTGTTTTGCGTTTGCTTTTTGGTTGTTCAGGCTTTTCTACAGGCTCGCTTTGTTCCTCTTGAATTGTTTCCTCATTCGTCTGTTCTGGGGCGCCGTTAATCGCAGTGTAAATTTTTTCTTTAAAAGTATTTAAGCGGCTTTTTGTTGAATTCAGTATTTTCTTCGATTCATCCAAAATAAAACTAAATTTTTCTTTCATGCTATTCTCCCAATGTTTTTTTTGCAGGAAGCGCCAAAACGCCGCCATCAATTTTTCCGTTTTTTATCGCTTCTTCTTTTAGAAGGAGATAGGCATTTGCAAAAGTCAACCTTATGTACGGAATAAGATAAATTAAAACAATTCCAAAAGAGGAAAGCGTTAAGATAAACCAGCCTATAAAACTAAGAAATAAAAGCGCAAGGTCTTTTTTATGGCCTTCTGTAATTTTTTGACTCATAAGCATGGCCTTTTTTATGCCAATTTTTGGATTGTCGGCAAGAATGAAGTATGTCTGCGAATATTCTAGCCATTTTATTATGGCGGCAGGAAAAAATATTATGTATAAGATTATTTTTGCGAAAAGAATCCAGCCGCCAAAAAATCCCAATAGCCACAAAGATTCAATTTTTTCTGGAACGACATCAACTTTTAAAGCTAGCTTTGATTTGGCCATTTCAAGATAAACAGAATCTCTGATTAGATAGACAATGTTCGACACTGAAAATGAAATCACGAAAGTAATGATAATTCTAAAAACTAACTTGACTACCAATTGAGACGCCGTTGCGGCGGATAATGCCAATATCGAAATAGAAGGAAAAAGCCCGGCGCCGCCAGTTTCAAGGCTTAGCGCTAGGAACATTATTAAGAGAAAAAATCTATTTATGTATAATTGTTTCCTTGCGGCTTTTTTTAGTTCCTTGTTGTTGAGCATAGTTTTATCCTATCATTATTATTTTTGTTTTTCAATGATTTATTCCACTTGATAGAACCATAAGCCAGTGTAATTTTTGCCGTTGCGGGAACCGTAGACAGAAAGCGTGTCGATGTCGGCGGGAATCTCTGTTTCCAATTCAAACTTGTTTCCGTTTTTTGCGAATGGAACTATGCTTCCATCGATTACAATTCCGATTCCTGTAAAGTCTTGCGACTCTACTTCAAAGCGTTGGGTGGAGCCGCGCGGTAAAATTCCTGCAATTGGCGATATTACATGCGTGTTGCTAGTTTCATTGTAAGAAGTGTAAGTTGTGGGATATTTTACAACGCCATCTCCAAAACCCTTGTAGCCGTTTGCGGTTTTTATGTCAAAATAAAAGACATGCTCAAAGTTTCCTGTATTTTCGTTCAGCATTTTTAGAATTTTTGTGACGGCGTTGTTGCGCGGGTAGGCGAACAAGTCTTCGGCAAGATAGTATCGGCCGTTTTCTTGGACCTTAAAATAAGCAGCCTCTAAAAAGTCATATTCCGTTTGGGTGACTTTCTTTTGGGCTACCAATTGTTGCGCTTGCGGCAAAATTTTTTGCTCAAATTCCGGAATGTAGAATTGCTGCGGATTTTTTACTTCACCGCGATTTCTTGCGTAAAGGTAAACTCTATGTTGTTTCTCATTTGGAACATCTACATTGACAGTGACTTTGTTTCCTATTCTGTCTGTCCAAATCGCGTTTTGAACAAGCGCGTTTTTTTCGTCGCGTTCGTACAAGTCGGAAATCACTGAAACCCCAGTTTTGTTCAGCTTAAAGTCAAACATGGTTTCGCCTTCGATTTCGTTTGAATAGTTAGGAGCGACTTTTCCAAGCGCAAGGCCGTAATCAAAGAATGCGCCCGCAATGTATGGATCTTGGACAAATTGCTCTTTTGTTTTTATTTCCTTTAAATATTGATATTCGTTTTTTTCGGGCAAGTGGGAATAGATGAACTGTTCCGGCGTTCTGTAAAGCCATTCAGTGGAGTAGCGCTTGACGAAAGTTTTGTAGTCAACATAGCCAGCGTCCCAACAAACGTCAATAAGCTGCCACTTGTTTCCCAAGTTCACGGCGTTCCACTCGTGGTCGGTTTTGTCCAACTTTCCGCGATAGCCAAAGCCTTTTGAATATCCGTGGATGCCTATAGATTCAATGCCTGCAAGACGGCACATTTCGTTCATAAGGCTTGCGTAGCCAGAGCAAACTCCCTTTTTCTTTTTGAGCACGCTTTCGTAGTCCTGCTTGCTCACTCGGCCTGAAAAATACATATCGGTATCGTAGGCGATGTTGTCGCAAATCCAGTCGTGCATCGCTTTTACTTTTGCGGAATTGCTGGAGGCGTTTGCCGTTAGGTGCTTGACCACTTGCGGCAGTCCTTCTTTTGGTTTTTTGAACACAAGCTCCGCAGTTGGAGCGGGAACGCTTCTGACTTTTGAATCCATCGTTGCGGAAAAAGCGGAGCTCGTCATGACAGTAATTAAGAACACGGCGATAATAGCGGGCATTTTTTTCATAAAAATTCCTCCAAAACTGTAATACCACCTATTATACACCCTAAATTTCTAAAACACAACCTTTTATTAGGGTATAGACCTAAAAATAGGATATTTGGTTTGGTTTCTAACCTTAAAGGTTGGGGTTATAATTGCGGCGATGGACATAAAGAAGATTTTTGGGGCAAATTTGCGGAAATACAGAAAGGAGCGCTCGCTTTCGCAGGAGCAGCTGGCGGAAAAGGCCGGCGTAAGCGTAAAGCACATTGGCGCCCTTGAAAGCGGCTCGTCCTTTGTGAGCGCGGAATTGCTCCAAGATTTTTGCGCCGTCCTTGGCGTTCCCGCGCATTTCTTCTTTATGGAAGAAAGTTCCATCGACTTGGCTGGCTTTCCGCTTGGCCAAATCGACCAAATCGTTCACGGCCTTTTAATCCGCGACGCCAACATCATCAGCAACGAAATCAAGCGAAAAATCCTGGCCTTTTCCTCCTTGGGAAGCTGAGGGGGTGTTGCGGGGCGCTCCCCGCAGTGGGGGTAGGCGCAAATGAGGAGCGGCGCGACGAATTGAAGCCGAGGGGGCGGCCGCCCCCGCCAAAATAATCTTTAACCCGCCTAAAAATCTTTCTTGCCATTGCGCCTTGCGCATTCCGTTAAATTCCAATAGAATGAAAAAAATGCGCCTGAGCGTTGGCGCTTTTTGGAGGAGAACGTGAAATTTTTTAAATGCAAAAAATGCGGAAAGGTGATTGCGGTGATAAAGGCTTCCGCGTGCGGAACTTTTTGCTGCGATGAGGAAATGCAGGAGTTGGTTGCCGGAACTACGGACGCCGCCGTTGAAAAGCATGTTCCTGTGGCGACTGTGAACGGAAGCGAGGTCGCCGTCGCGGTCGGTTCTGTGGCGCACCCGATGGAAGAGAAGCACTTCATTGAATGGATTGCCGTCGAGTCGGAGCAGGGAATTCAAATAAAGAATTTAAAACCTGGCCAAGAGCCAAAGGCAAGCTTTGCGCTGGCGTCAGGCGACAAATTTGTCAAGGCCTACGCCTACTGCAACTTGCACGGCCTTTGGGCTTCAAAATAAAACCGTATCGTTAGGAGGTTAAAAAAATGGATTCAGTTACAATCGCAAAATTGTTGGCGTTTGTCATTTACCTTGCGGCGATGGTCTTTGTAGGCCTTTCGAGCGCCAGCAAGAACAACAACGCCTCGGACTTTTTCTTGGGCGGCCGAAAGCTGGGCCCATGGTTCACCGCCCTTAGCGCGGAGGCTTCGGATTCAAGCGCCTGGCTTTTGATGGGCTTGCCCGGACTTTGCTACCTTGGCGGATTCAAGGAAACTTTTTGGACCGCGCTCGGCTTGATTTTGGGAACATACCTCAGCTGGCTTTTTGTAGCCAAGGCTTTGAGAAAGTGTTCAATCGCCTTTGGCGACTCAATCACGATTCCGGAATTTTTGACCAACCGCTTTAAGGACAAGAGCCGCGTGCTTTCGGTCGTGTCGGTCGTCTTCATCGTTTTGTTCTTTACGATTTATGTTGCCAGCGGCTTTGTCGCTTGCGCCAAATTGTTCAACTCCGTCTTTGGACTTCCCTACAACGCGGGCCTTGTTATTGGCCTTGTCGTGATTTTGTCGTATACAATCATGGGCGGCTACCTTGCCGTTTGCACGACGGACTTCATTCAGGGAACTTTGATTTTTGTTGCCTTTGTCGTTTCTTCCATCGTGATTGTAATCAGCTTGGGCGGAGCGGGGAACGCTATTGGCCAGGCGCATAATTTTATGGGCAAGGCGCTTAACGGCGACTTTGGCGACGAGCTTCTTAAAAAGTTCACGGCAAACAAAAACTTCAGCGTAACTTCTATCATAAGCGCGATGGCTTGGGGCTTGGGCTATTTTGGAATGCCTCACATAATCGTGCGCTTTATGGGAATTAGAAGCAACAAGGAAGTGACAACCGCGCGCCGCGTCGGCATCACTTGGATGATCGTTTCTTACATCGGAACTTTCATCATCGGAACTTTAGGAACGGCCTACTTGCTCCCCAACGTTTTGTCGGGCGGCGCGGCGGAAACCGTTTTCAGCGTCACAATGATGAAAATGTATCCTGCCTTTATCGCGGGCCTTTTCTTGTGCGCGATTTTGGCCGCCTCTATGAGCACCGCCGACAGCCAGCTTTTGGTCGCCTCTAGCGCCGTAAGCCAGGACATTTTCAAGGGCCTAATCAATCCCAACGCCGACGAAAAGACTGTCCTTAAAATCAGCCGCGTGACGGTTTTCTTGATCGCGGCCGTCGCCTTTGTTCTTTCGCTTGACCAGACAAGCACAATCTTTGGCTTGGTAAGCTACGCTTGGGCGGGCTTTGGCGGAAGCTTCGGCCCCCTGATCTTGCTGGCTCTTTACTGGCGCGGAATCACCAACAAGGGCGCCATCGCGGGTCTTGTTGTCGGCGGCGTTACGGTTGTAGCATGGCACAATCTTAGTGGCGGAATTTTTGACATCTACGAAATTCTTCCGGCCTTTGTCTTTAACTTGATTGTCGCCGTCGTAGTGAGCCTTTTGGACAAGAACAAGGACGCCCAGATGCTCGCCGAATTTGACAACTACAAAAAGATGGCGGACTAACAAATGCCAATCGTCATTAAGCCTCTTCTTCCTGAACAGGAGGAGGAGGCCCTTTTATTTTTACAGCCTTACGAATCTGAATGCGTCAACCTCGCCTCGGAAATTTTGCGGGGCACGACGGATTGCTGGCACGTCATATATAACGATGAGGCTTCGCAGACGAGCGGCACGGAAAACGAAAGCAAGCCGGCAATGCTAGATTGCCGCGTAAGCCGCAACATTCGCGCTCACGACCAAGTTCGCGCGAACAGCGGCAGTGATTTGCAAGGCCAAAAACTCGCCGGCCTTTTTGCCCTGCGAAAAAAGCGCTCGCTATTCTTTTGCCTGCCCTTTGCCAAATACAAAAGCGCCTTTGACAAAAAAGTTTGCAGCGAGGCGCAGCGGCCCCTGATGGATTTTTTTGAAAGCCGCGAGCCCTTTTGCATTAACGGAGAAGCGGCCGGCGCCATCTTTTTGCGCAACATCCTAAAGAACAAAAAAAGTCCGATGCGTTCCAGCGTGACCAACAAGTATTTTTTGCTCTCGCTCGACCAATATAGCGGAGATGCTTTCCACACCCAAAACTCAGGCGGCGGCTTTGGGGCAGCGGGCGGCTTGCGCGTAATCCAAGCGACGGCCGCGGACTACGAGCGCCTCCTGCCCTTAGAGCTGGGCTACCAGCGCGAGGAAGTTGTTCCAAAATCTTTTGACATAAGCGACGCGGCGCTTGGGGCGGCCTTTAAGCATGAGCTTGGCCAAGGCCTTACGTTCGCGCTGTGTGACGGCGGCCGGCCGATCGCAAAGGCCCGCGTCTCCGCGTGCGGCCTGCGCCATTGCATGCTCGGCGGCGTTTACACAATTCCCTCCGAGCGCAAAAAAGGCCGCGCGTCTTTTTTGGTCAGGCAAATAATCGCGCGGCAGTCTTTGGCTTTCAACGGTTTCTGCCTTTACGCCAAGCAAGAAAACGCCGCCGCCCTGGCGCTCTACAAGTCGCTGGGCTTTGTTCCGCGCGGCGAATATTTGTTGGTGTATTATTGATTATTGCTTTGTGTATACAGCTTGGGTGTTTTGGACACTTCTTATTTTATCTTTTGTCGAATTGATTTGTACGCCGGCGGCAAATGTGTCAATGCTTGCGCCCTCTCCATATCCTCTGTCATAACCAATCGGAAATATTGTTGTGATTTTTTTTGTCGTGTTGTCATAAGTGGCATGACCTCCGTCAAGCAAGGAGTTGTTCAGTTTGTTCATATAAGCGTCTATTTCAGATTGGCTTTTTGACGAAAGGTCGTATGACATTACATCAGTCATATCGCCTTTGTAATTTGAATTTATTACAATCGTTACTCGTTCTGTCGAGCCAAAATCGCAAACCCACGTTCCTATTAAATCCGCCTTGTTAGAAACAGGAAGCCATTCAGTTGAACTTGGCGGAATGTATGGCGTTAAATTTGAATCGCTTGAATTTGAACATCCGATAAAAGCAATCGATAAAAGCACGGTTGCAACTAACGTAAATTTTCTAAAAAATTTCATAAATTTTCCTCCTTTTTTTTATCCGCCGATGGCGATATATATTACCACTCTATTAAACTTTTGCATAAAAGTCAATCTATTGGTGTAATAATAATATCTGCTGATAGAGTGGTGAAATTTTATGGAAGGCATCGAAGTTAGAAAATTATTCGCCGAAAATTTAAAAACGTTTCGCAAGCAAAAAGGGCTTTCGCAGCTAAAATTGGCCAATGAAATGCAAATGGCTTTTACTTTTATAAACGACATAGAAAATTGCAAAAAGTGGGTTTCGCCCGAAACAATCGCTCGTTTTGCCACTTTTTTTGACGTTCCGCCGGCCGCTTTTTTTGCGTCCAAAAAAGACGCGTCGTTCGCTTCCGCCCGCAAAATCGATTTTTTCGCCAAGACAATTTCGGAGGAAGTTTCAAAAACGATTTTAAAGGCCGCGCAACGGTTCAAATAAAATTTTCAACATTTCATAACTTTCATCATTCTCAAGACCGCGCAAAAAAAATCTCTTGCAAAACGGCCCGACTTGGCGCATAATGCTTAAAGGAACGCGCGGCTTTGCAACTGCGGGCTGTCTGCGTTCCGCAAATCAAAAAAGGAGCGTTTATGACAAACCAGGAAGCTGTAAAAGTTCTTAAGGAACTAAAGACTTATTGCGCGGCGAACTCGCTGGACGCGGTTCACTACGCGATTGCGGTTATCGAGCATTTGGAAAAGGCCGGGGTGACAAAGCCCTTGGAAGCCGACCTTTCAAAGGCTGCCAACTAGGAGGACGGAATGGAAGCAAGTTTTGGATTTTTGTCGTTGGTTCCGGCCATCGTCGCCATCGTGTTGGCTTTGCTCACTAAAGAAGTTTATTCTTCTTTGTTCATCGGCGTTCTTATCGGAGGCGCCTTTTACGCCGTGGGAACGGCCGCGGGCTTTACCGGTTTTTTCAACCACATTTTTAAGGACGGAATGATCGCACAGCTTAGCGACAGTTGGAACGTCGGCATTCTGGTTTTCCTTGTCGTATTGGGAACGATGGTCGCGCTTATGAACAAGGCCGGCGGCTCCCAGGCTTTTGGCGAATGGGCCAAAAAGCGCATCAAGAGCAAGGCCGGCGCGCAAATCGCCACAATCTTTTTGGGAATCTTGATTTTCATCGACGACTACTTTAACTGCCTTACAGTCGGCTCGGTCATGAAGCCGGTCACCGACAAGTACAAAGTTTCGCGCGCCAAGCTGGCTTACTTGATTGACGCCACCGCCGCGCCGATTTGCATCATCGCTCCGATAAGCTCTTGGGCCGCCGCAGTCTCCGGCTTTGTGAGCGAGGGCGAGAACGGAATCGCGCTTTTCTGCAAGGCCATTCCCTTTAACTTTTACGCCTTCTTCACAATCGCGATGACGCTTTTCTTGGCCGCCAAAAACTTTGAATTTGGACCTATGGCCAAGGCCGAAAAAGAAATGGAAGACAAGTCCGAAAAAGAATACGAGGAGTCGGAAAATCCAAAGGCTTCTGTCATCGACTTGGTTTTGCCAATCGCGGCCTTGATTGTCTTCTGCGTTTTGGGAATGATTTACACCGGAAACTTCTTTGCCGCCCAGGTTGCCGGCGAGGCCGAAGGAGAGATGGTCGCCAATCCCGCCTACCTTAACTTTGTCGAAGCCTTTGCCGCAAGCGACGCTTCGGTTGGACTTGTGCTCGGTTCCTTTGCCGCGCTTGTGATTACGGTTGTCTTCTACCTTTGCAGAAGAATCATTTCGTTCAAGTCTATTATGGCTTGCCTGCCCGACGGCTTTAAGGCGATGGTTCCCGCGATTTTGATTTTGACGCTCGCCTGGACCCTTAAGTCTATGACCGACTCGCTTGGCGCCAAGGAATATGTCGCCGGCCTTGTGGGCGGAAGCGCGCAGGGATTAAAGAACATGCTGCCCGCGATTATCTTTGCAATCGCTTGCGGACTTGCCTTTGCCACCGGAACTTCTTGGGGGACATTTGGCATCTTGATTCCGATTTGCATCGCGGCTTTCCCGGTCGCAAGCGACCCGATTAGAATCATCAGCATTTCCGCTTGCATGGCTGGAGCCGTTTGCGGAGACCACATCTCGCCAATCAGCGACACGACGATTATGGCCAGCGCCGGCGCCAACTGCGACCACGTTAAGCACGTTTCAACGCAACTGCCCTACGCGCTTTTGGTCGCCGCAGTTTCGTTCGTCACTTACATCGTGGCGGGCTTTACGCAAGGCTTGGGAATTGTCGCCAGCGGAATCATCAGCTGGATAATCGGACTAGCCGCCTTGTTCGCGACCTTGTTGTACATGAAAAAGAAAGCGGTGAACTAAAAATCGCAAAAAGCGATTTCTTGTCCGTTAAGCGCGCTCAACGCTCCTTTGAGGCCTTTGCTTGCGTAAGCCTTGCCGCTTGCGTCAACCAAAACGCACTCAAAGCCGCCGGCCAGCGCGCTTTTTTTTATTTCGGGGATTTTTTCCATTCCCAAAACAAAGAGGCTTGTGCTTAGCGCGTCGGCGACCATGCTGTTGTGGCTTACAATCGTCACGCTTTCCAAGCCGCTTTTGGCTGGAAAGCCTGTGGCCGGGTCAAGGATGTGGCCGTAGGTTTTTCCGTCTTGCTCAAAAAAGCGCTCGTAGGCGCCGCTTGTCACGACCGTCGCGTCGCGCGTCTTTAGCATAAATGCGTTTTGGCCCGGTTTTGAAGGGTCTCGGATGGCCACGCTCCACAAGGCGCCGCCGGGCTTTTTTCCGTAGACATAAACGTTTCCGCCTAGGGAAAGCGAGGCGCGCTTTACTCCGCGCTCGCGCAAAATGTCAACCAGGCAGTCGGCCGCGTAGCCTTTCGCGATCGCGCCGAGGTCCAGGCGGACTCCGCTTTTTGTAAAGCGGACGGTTGGCCCGGCGGCGGGATTTTGGTCAGTGACAGTTTCTTGTTCATCGCCCGCGTTTTGGTCTTGCAAGCCATTGCCGTTGGCGGCTTTTTGGTCAGTGAAGCCTTCCTGTTCCGCGGAAAGCACGACGCATTGCCAGCCGACAAGTTTTTGCGCGGCCTTAATCTCTTCTTGGCTGGGAACGCGCGGACTTTTTCCAAAACCCCAAAGCTTTACCAGCGGGCCGACGGTTGGGTCAAAGGCGCCGCCGGTCAAACGCGCAAAGTCCAAAGCGCTTTTTAGGACAACGTAAAAGTCTTGGCTTACAGGGACCGGAGTGGCGGCGGCTTCACGGTTCACCCGCGAAATTTCTGACGAGTCGGAATAGTTGTTAAAGATGTCGTTGAGTTCCCGAAGGCGGGCAAAAAGCTTTCCGTAAAGCTCCGCGCTTCCATCTTCGTATAAATTGATGGAACATATCGTTCCCAAAACAAATTCAGACTGAGCTGGCATTCGCCTCTCGCAGCCTGAAAACAAAAGAACGGCCGCCGCGCAAATTGCGGCGGCGATTTTTGTCTTGAACACGGCGGCCTTAGTCCGCCAAGACTGTGACTTCTTTGCTAAAGATGACTGTAATCAAGTCAATAAGCCAGAAAATCGCGGCGACGGTTCCGACAAAGGGGTTGACTGTCACAAAAACAGCTGACGCGATTTGCAGAATTCCGATTACGATTGGAATCAAGCTTCCGCTTGTGACGCGGCGCAAAATTCCGTAGATGTCGCAGATGATGACCAAAAGGATTTTTACAATCCAATTCAAGCCCTTCAAATTTGATTTTGCCATATTATTCCTCCAAGGCATTTATTTAATTGCCGCGTTTGCGGTCAATTTTTCTTTTTTGTCCTTCTTTTCTTTCTTTGGCTTTTTCTCTTTTGGCGCGGCGGCCTTTTTTTCAGCCTTTTCTTTTTTCGCTTCCTTTTTTGCGGGAACCGTTCCGCCTTCGGCCTCAAGAAGCGCCTTGCAGTCGGCCAAGCGGTTTTTGTCGTCGTCGGGCAATTTTGGGAAGCTGGGGTTTATGTCGCGCAGTGTCTGGACCAAGACTTCGCTTACAAGATAGCGCGTGTACCATTTTTGGTCGGCGGGCAAAACGTACCAAGGGCAGTCCTTTGTGCTGGTGGCGTTGATGGCGTCCTCAAAGGCCTCTTGGTACTTGTCCCAGTAGGCGCGCTCCTTTATGTCGTTGGGGCTGAACTTCCAGTTCTTTTCCTTGCGGTCGATTCGCTCCAAAAAGCGGCGTTTTTGTTCGTCCTTTGAAAGGTTCAAGAAAAATTTCACGATGCGGTAGCCGTTTCCGTAAAGGTAGTTTTCCCAAGAGCAAATGTCCTTGTACTTGTTCTTGATGTAGTCTTTTGTCAGCGTTCGCTTGGGCATTTTGTAGCCCTTCCAAAATTCGTGGACGTTGACGACCAAGACTTCCTCGTAGTAGGAACGGTTGAAAATGCACATGATGCCGCGGCTGGGCAGGCGCTTGTGGTAGCGCCACAAAAAGTCGTGGCTTTCTTCGGTGGAGTTGGGGCCTTTAAAGCTGTGGACGATTATGCCCTGCGGATTGACGCTGGCAAGAACGTGCTTTATCGTGCTGTCTTTTCCGGCCGCGTCCAGGGCCTGTAAGACAATCAAGACTGATTCCTTTGACTCGGCGTAGAGCTTTTCCTGCAAGTCGGCGATTTCCTGCAAGTTTTTTTCGGTCTTTTTTACAAGCTCCGCCTTTTTGTCCTTGCGTCCGCCGGAATCGTGGCAAACCTTTTTTAGGTTTAGCTTTTCGCTTCCGTCGTAGCGGTATTCATTTAAAATGTCTGACATAATCTCCTCCTCCTTGGGGGAAAGAAAACCCTCTACTCGGAAGCGGGGTTTTCTCTCCCCCAAACCCCCTCTCTTTCCCAGCGCCGCTTAGGGCTCCGCCCTAAGAACCTGATGATCGAGGCAGAAGGTATTTTTATAATTATAACACGGAATTTGCGATGGAGCAAATTTTTTTGCGCGCGGTAGAATAAAAAATTCCTTGCGTTTTGGAAAAAGCCGTGTTAAAATAACGCATTGTTTGCGCGGCTTTATAAATTGAAGCGCGGGCAGAATCCAACCATGCAAGGAGAGAACGCATGAGAAAATTACTAAATTTTTGTAGGGGGGGGTATTAGCTAGCCTCTTCATCATCGCCATGTTGGCGCACATTGGCTGCTCCAACAGTTCTGACCCGCTTCCTTATTCAGGGCCAACGCCGACTCCGGCGACAGTTGTGGACCTTTCCACGATTACAACTGACTTTGTCGTCCAGGACAATTCCATCGTCACGGGAACTCTAGCCGCCAACGTTAAAATCACCATTGCGCCCGGAGCCAAGGTTACGCTGAAGAACGCCGTGATTAATGGAACTGACGACGCAAGCTATAAGTGGGCGGGATTGACTTGCGCGGGCGACGCGACAATCACGCTTGAAGGAACAAACACGTTAAAAGGATTTTTGAAGTATTATCCCGGACTTTTTGTTCCAAAAGGAAAGACCCTTACCATAAAGGGAAGCGGCTCGCTTGCCGCCAATTCCAACGGATACGGAGCGGGCATCGGCGGCTGCTATGCAGTTGATAGCTCTAGCCACATTCCAAAGGAAGAGGGCAGCTGCGGAACGATTGTCATTGAGGGCGGAACAATCACAGCGACCGGCGGCATGTCAGCCGGCATTGGCTGCAGCTACGGATCCGATTGCGACGGCGTTACAATAAAGGGCGGAACAGTCACTGCTACGGGCGGCACTATGGCGGCCGGCATTGGCTCTGGTGGCAGTAACTCAGTTTGCGGCCCCATCTCAATTTCAGGCGGAACCGTCACGGCGACAGCGCGGCCGGCATTGGCTGTGGCGGCGGATCCGGCGCGGGCGGCGTAGGAACTTCTTGCGGCCCCATCTCAATTACAGGCGGAACCGTCACGGCGACTGGAGGCGGGTATGCCGCCGGCGTGGGAACTGGAAGCGGCGCCAGCAACAAGTGCGGAGCCATAACCGTCGCGAAAACAGTGACAAAGTTTAAGGCAAGCAAAGGAAGCGGCGCCACTAACAGCGTTGGCCTTAGCCGCCCCGGTGTGGACAACATGACTTGCGGCGCGGTCACAATTGGCGGCACAGAGTATTGGGACGGCGCGGCCTACCAGAACGAGGGAGCCACAGTCCTTGGTCAAAGCCCGTACACATACCAGCCTTCGCCCGCGCCCGGACCAAC
This sequence comes from uncultured Treponema sp., assembly GCA_946411505.1. Taxonomy (GTDB): domain Bacteria; phylum Spirochaetota; class Spirochaetia; order Treponematales; family Treponemataceae; genus Treponema_D. Next base: position 313,844 of record CAMKEG010000002.1, read on the forward strand.
ACCTGGAACAACGCTTGACCTTTCTACGGTAACTGCGGACACAACAGTCGCTGACGGCTACACAATCACAGGAACGCTGGCAAACAATGTGAAGATCAGCATTGCAGACGGAGCGACCGTCACGTTAAAGAACGCAAGCATAAATGCGGACTGTACATGGACAAGCGGCGACTATGCCGGCCTAAATTGTTTGGGCGACGCTACAATCACGCTTGAAGCCGGTACGACGAACACGGTAAAGGGATTCAAGATAACTTATCCTGGAATCCATGTTCCAAGCGGAAAAACTTTGACCATTAATGGAAGCGGCGCTTTAACAGTCAGTCCAAATACTAGCGGCGCTGGAATGAGCGCGACAGGAGCTGGAATTGGCGGAGGAGTTGGCTTGCCATGCGGAAACATCGTTATAGCAGGCGGAACAATAACTGCTTCTACCGTAAATGAAGCCGCCGCCATTGGATCCGGCGGCAACGGCTATGATAACAATCAAACATGCGGAAATATTTCCATAACAGGCGGAACAGTAACTGCTACTTGCTCAACTCAACATGGTACTGGTATCGGAGCTGGCCGTCACGGTAGTTGTGGAGATATTAGTATAACAGGCGGAACTGTTACAGCGACTGGCGCCAGTTATGGTTCTTGCGGAGCCGGCATTGGTTGTGGCGGATCTAGCTCAACTGTCGGAACTATTACAATCGCCAGCACTGTGACAAAAGTGACTGCCACAGGGGGTGCCTCTGGAACCTGGAAGGCTAAGAGTGTTGGAAAGGGTTACGACAGCGGCACCTGCACTTGCGGCACAATTACCATTGGTGGCACAGTGTATGCGGACGGCATTGCGACAAGCCCGTATACCTACTCTCCTCTGAAGTACATTGATCTTGGCGGTGCCGGAAAGTTTTACTACGGTGACGGCGACACATGGACAGACGCGAAGGGGCGCTCCGAGAACACTTCGTGCACCATCGTCCTTGTGGATTTAGTGCATGCTATATTCAAATTCAATGGGAGTGATCAATGTTTGTGCGTCGGCACGGAAAGTCCGTATACCAAAGTTACGCCTAACGATGTCATAAAAGGCGATTTGACATATTTCTGGCAGTAAGCTGACGCGCTTCTAGCGCAAACCTTAGGCGGTCTCCGCTCGTGTTTTCGGTTGCAAGCCCGCAATCGTTGTTTCGAGCGGTTCCGCCGCGTCTTACAGACGCTGTGCGGCGGTCTTCCCAAAAGGGAAGGCCGCCTTTTTTTTGTTTGCGCGGCTAGGCTTGGGTAGGGGCGGCCTCCGCGGCATAAGTTGCGGCTATAGCCTGCGATAAAAAAGTTCTATCGGCCGCTTTGCGCTATTCGCGTTTGAAAATTGTGTTCAAACGCGAAAAGGAACGAGTCAAGGCCTTGATTGCCCGCGCTCGCAAGAGCGCAGTTGAATAAATTTCAACTAGCAAAACGGCGCGTAGCGTAGCGTGCCTTGATTGCCCGCGCTCGCGAGAGCGCAGTTGAATCGTTTCCTATAGCAAAATTAGCGTAGCGACATACCGTTCCTATGGCGCAAACTTTTTTTTTTGCGCTATTGCAAAGCCCGCGACTGCGGGCGTTTGAATAAACTTCCTCTAGCAAAAGCGCATGAAATGCGCTACAATTCCACCCATGCCTATAAAAATTCAGAGCGACTTGCCGGCAAAAAAAGTGCTGGAAAGCGAAAACATATTCGTAATGACAGAAGGCCGCGCCACAACGCAGGACATCCGCCCGCTAAAAATCGCGGTGGCAAACCTTATGCCCACAAAGTCCACGACGGAGACCCAGCTTTTGCGCCTTTTGTCAAACACTCCGCTGCAAGTGGACGTTTCTTTCATCAGCATGGAAAGCCACGCCTACCGCAACGCCTCGCAGGAATACCTTGACCGCTTTTACATACCCTCCGGGGAACTGTTCAAGCACAAGTACGACGGCCTTATCATAACAGGCGCGCCAGTTGAGCAAATTCCTTTTGAACAAGTTGACTATTGGAAAGAGCTTTGCGAGATAATGGACTGGAGCAAGGAAAACATATTTTCCACCCTTTACATTTGTTGGGCGGCGCAGGCCGGCCTTTACCACTTGTTCGGCGCGCCAAAATACGCCCTGGAGCAAAAGAAATTCGGCATATTCAAAAACTGGCGCGCGGACGAAAAGGACGACCCTCTCTTGCGCGGCTTTGACGACGTGTTCATGATTCCCCAGTCGCGCCACACGCAAATTCACGCGGACGACATCGCGGCAAAAAAAGACCTTGTCGTTTTGGCGGAATCTGACGAAGGCCCTTCAATCATAAAGACAAAAAACAACCGCGCCGTTTTTGTCACCGGCCACATGGAATACGACACAAACACTTTGGCTGACGAGTACTGGCGCGACAAAAACAAAAACCTTCCGATACAAATTCCCCAGGACTATTTTCCCGGCGACGACCCGAGCAAAAAGCCTCTTGCAAGCTGGCGTTCCACCGCCTCGCTCTTTTACCGCAACTGGCTCAACTACTACGTCTACCAGGAGACTCCCTACGACTTTGTTCAATAAAGCGGCCTAAAAAATTGTGGAAAAAAAACGAGAGTCGCGCTAAAATGTTCTCTATGAATAGAGAACATTTTTTATTGCCAGCGTCCGCGCTTTTCGCGGCGCTTTTTGCCGCGCTCTTGCTTTCTTCTTGCAAGGAAAAGAGCGTGTCGCCGGAATTTGTAAAGGACATGAAGCTTGTTTGGGCCGACGAGTTTGACGGCTCCTCCGACGAGCCCAATCCCGAATATTGGGACTACAACACGGGCGCCCACGGCTGGGGAAACGCCGAGCGGCAAAACTACACCAAGGACCGCGCCAATTCCTACGTTTCGGACGGAACTTTAAAAATCGTCGCGCTAAAAGGCGACGACGGCAAGTGGACCAGCGCCCGCCTAAAAAGCCAGTGGAAAAAAACTTTTAAATACGGCTACATTGAATTCCGCGCAAAGCTTCCGACGCAAAAAGGCTCATGGCCCGCGCTGTGGCTTATGCCCAACCGCGACAATTACGGAACCTGGCCCCGCTCGGGCGAAATCGACGTGATGGAATACGCGCAAAACTTTTGGGGAACCAAGGCCTACGGAACTTGCCACTGCCTTGGCGGAAGCGGCGGAAACGCGCTTGCAAACGCCGGAGTGGACGTAAAGCCCGCCGACAAAAAATGGCATAACTACGGCGTCTTGTGGACCGAAGAAAAAATCGTTTGGATTTACGACGGCAAGGAATTTTTGGCTTACCAGAATCCGCATGACGCCGACTACCCGCAAAAGTTTTGGCCCTTTGACCGCGACTTTTATGTCATTATGAACGTCGCCATGGGCGGAACCTTGGGCGGCGACATTCCCAAAGACGTCAAAAAATGCCTTATGGAAGTTGACTACGTTCGCTGGTATCAGTAAAATAAACTAACGGTCGTTAGGCATGCCAAAGAAAGCGGTTTCCGCGCAGAGCATAGTCGAAGCCGCGCTTTTTTCCGCCTTTAAGAACGGAATGGGCGAGACTTCGCTTGCAGACATAGCGCTGGAGTTGGGAATTAAAAAAGCTTCTCTTTACAATTATTTTGCCGGCAAAGAAGAAATCCTTGCGGCCTTGTGCGCCTATTGCTCTGATTTCTACGCGCGGATAAATCTTTTTGAGCAAGAGCTTTTTGCAAAAATCAATTCGACCAACTGCGAAAAACTTTTTAAGAAATCCGTGGACGCTTACATCAAGAGCCATGAGAACGAGCCGCTCTTTCAAATTTACACTTTGGTTCAAAGCGAAAAATATTTTAACAAAAATTTTTTGGACATTTGCGAGACGCAAAGAAATAAAATTTTTGACCAAAGTTTTTTGTTCTTTAAAATTGCGTCCGCGCAAACAAAGGGAAGCGCGCAAAAACCGGACGAGATTTTGCGCTTGCACGCAAATTTTTTTACGGACGGAATTTTGTCGCGCCTGGATTCTTACATCGCGCAAAAAAAAGAGACAATCAGGCGCAATCCTGAGTGCGACGCCGGAAGCCTTTTCGCGCTTCCCAGCGATGAAAAAAAAATTGGCGGCATAACGGCTTTTGCCGTTGAAATCTTAAGAGACGTTATTTAACATATATTGGGAGCTTGGAAATGGACGAACAAATGTTGAAATTGCAGAACGGAAGCGACATCAGAGGCGTCGCTTTGGAAGGCGTTGAAGGCGAGAACGTAAACCTCACTCCGTCAATCGCCAACAGAATTGGACAGGCCTTCGCACAATGGCTTTCCGCAAAAACAAAAAAAAGCATGGACCAGTTGAAAGTTGGAATCGGAATGGACTCAAGAATTTCCGGCCAAAACCTTATGATTGCGGTGAGCGCCGGTTTGATTACAAACGGCGTTGACGTAAAGTGCTGCGGCCTTGCCACCACGCCCGCGATGTTCATGTCGATTGTCTTTGAGCAGAGCCAGTTTGACGGCTCGGTGATGATTACGGCCAGCCACCTTCCATTCAACCGCAACGGAATAAAATTTTTTACAAAGGACGGCGGCCTTGAGCATGACGACATCACCGAAATTCTGACCATCGCGGAAGGAAAGGAGGAATGCGCCGTTGACGTTTCGCAAGAGAAAAATTTTGACTTGATTTACCTTTACGCGCGCCACCTTAGAACGTCCATCATGAACGGCGTCGACAACTACCAAAAGCCGCTTGAAGGCCTTAAGATTATCGTTGACGCGGGAAACGGCGCGGGCGGTTTCTTTGCCGAAAAAGTATTGAAGCCCCTTGGAGCCAACATTGACGGAAGCCAATTTTTGGAGCCGGACGGCCGCTTTCCAAACCACATTCCCAATCCAGAAAACAAAGAGGCAATGGAATCAATCCGCCAAGCGGTGTTAAAAAACCGCGCCGACCTGGGCCTTATCTTTGACACCGACGTTGACAGAATGTCAGCCGTTCTTGACGACGGAAGCGAAGTCAACCGCGACGCGATTATCGCGATGATAAGCGCGATTTTGGCTCCCAACAACCGCGGCGCGACAATCATCACCGACAGCGTCACAAGCGACCGCCTTACATATTTCTTGGAGCGCGTTTTGGGCTTGAAGCACTTACGCTACATGCGCGGCTACAAGAATGTAATAAACAAGCAAAAGGAGCTATGCGCGCAAGGCGTGAACGCGCCGCTTGCAATGGAAACAAGCGGCCACGGCGCATTGAAGGAAAATTACTTTTTGGACGACGGCGCCTTCCTTGCCGTTCAGCTTGTAATCGCCTTGGCAAAAGCGGCCAAGCAAGGAAAAAAGCTGCAAAGCCTTATTGAGAAACTCCCGCCGCCGGGCGACGAGCTGGAATTGCGCTTTAAGATTAACGCTGAAAATTTTAAGGAATACGGAAAGGAAGTTTTGGCCACGTTCGCCGAACGCGCCCGCGACGTTGGCTGCTTGATGCCTGAATCTTATGAAGGAATTAGGATTTCTTTTAAGGGCGGGCCGGAAGCCGACGGCGCGGAAGGCTGGATGCTTTTGCGCCTTAGCCTGCACGATCCCGTGATGCCGCTTAACATCGAAGGAACAACGCCCGGCTCCCTTGAAAAGATCAAGCATGTCGCGGCCCTGCTTTTGCAAGGCTTTGACAAGCTTGACATGAGCGTCTTGAATTAGCGCTCGCTTGCGCTGCCGTCGGCGCTTTTGATGTAGCCGTTTTCGCGCATGTAAGTGTAAGCCAAATTTTTCGCGGCCTCTTCTCTGTTCAAGCTGGTGATTTGCAAAACCGAGTAGGCTTTGCAGCTCTTGTCGCCGGCTTTTTCAAGCCAAAAGTCGCCGGCTCCGGCAAGGCCCATGATGTTTGACGGCTGCTTGAGGCTGGCCTTTCCGCCGCCAATTTTTTGGTCAAGAATTTCTTGGCCTGACTTTAGGACGTCCTTTGCGGCAAAGTCTTTGGCCGCGTTTTGGGCTTTGTCGGAAACGCTTTTGTTGTCGCCGCCTTCTTGGATTGAGTAGTAAAGAACTTTGTCGTTCTTTACGCCTAGTTTTTTGTAAAGTTTTTTTGTGGCCGACGAATATTGCAAAATTCCGCTTGCGTTTGTTCCTGCCGCTTTGTCCAAGAGCGCGGGCCAAGCGGGAACTTTTTCGCCGACGTCTTTGCCCTTATAGTCGGAGAACGAAGGTTCCGCAAAAAGCAAGGCGCTTGCCAAAATTGTCGCAAAAATAAGCGAGCTTTTCTTAAAAAATGTTGTCATAAACTATGCCTCCTACTGCATGATTTTATGCAATTATAACAACAAAAACAAAAAAAGGAAACAGATTTATTTTTGCCGGCGCAAGGCCTTTGACTTGAAAGGCATTCTTTTTTTCTATATAATTGCCTTTATGTTCCGTATTTATGTTGAGCGTCAAAAAGGCTTTGAAAACGAAGCCCGACGCATTCTTTCCGACGTCAAAAATTTTTTGGGCGTAAGCTCTGTAAAGAGCGCGCGTTACCTCAATCGCTATGACATTGAAAATGTCATGCCGGCCGTGGCCAAGACCGCCGTTCAGCGAATTTTTTCCGAGCCGCAGTCAGACAGCGTAATCTACAACCAGCTCAATTTAAAGCCTGGCGAAACCCAAATCATTTGGGAATATCTTCCTGGCCAGTACGACCAGAGGGCCGACAGCGCCGAGCAGTGCCTAAGCCTTTTGCGAAAGAGCTTGGAAAAATCCGTCGAGACAGGCAAGGAGCCGCCCCGTGTCCGCTGCGCCAAAATCGTAATCCTTACAGGAAAAATTTCTGCCAAGGACGTCCAAAAAATCCAAAGCTATTTGGTCAACCCAGTCGACTCGCGCTTGGCTTCGGAGGAACTTCCTTCAACCTTAAAAATGAAAACAGAACAGCCCGGCGACATTCCCGTTGTTGACGGCTTCATCAAATTCAAGAAGGCGGAACTTGAGTCCTACTTGCAAAAGATGGGCTTGGCGATGGACTACGCCGACATAAAATTCCTGCAGGACTATTTTGCCAAGGAAGGCCGCGACCCGACCGAAACGGAAATCCGCGTCCTGGACACATACTGGAGCGACCACTGCCGCCACACGACTTTCTTGACGGAACTAAAGGACATAAAGATAGAGAAGGGCCCTTACGAAAAACTAATCAAGGCCTCGCTCAAAGAATACGACGACATGCGCGCCGACCTTTACGCCGGACGCAGCGACAAGCCCGTCACCTTGATGGACATGGCCGTCATCGGAATCAAGCATCTTAAAAAAGCCGGAAAACTTTCCGACCTTGAGCAAAGCGAAGAAATCAACGCCTGCTCAATTTACATCGACGTCCACTACACGACCGACGAAAAGGGAAGGAAAATCGCCCCCTCTTCAAAGAAGGCCACAGAGCGCTGGCTCTTGATGTTCAAGAACGAAACGCACAACCACCCGACCGAAATCGAACCCTTTGGCGGCGCGGCCACTTGCATTGGCGGCGCCATTCGCGACCCGCTTTCGGGACGCTCTTGGGTTTACCAGTCGATGCGCGTCACCGGAGCGGCCGACCCGACAGTTCCGTTGAACAAAACGATAAAGGGAAAACTCCCGCAACTAAAGCTTTGCCGCGAATCCGCCCAAGGCTTTTCGAGCTACGGAAACCAAATCGGCTTGACCACAGGCCAAGTCCACGAAATATACCATCCCGGATACGCGGCAAAGCGCATGGAGCTTGGCGCGGTTATCGCGGCCGCTCCGGCCAAAAACGTTGTCCGCGGAACGCCGCAGGCCGGCGACATAGTGATTTTGCTTGGAGGCGGAACTGGCCGGGACGGAATTGGAGGAGCGACAGGCTCTTCTAAAGTCCACACGGAAAAGTCCGTCACCACCGCCGCCGCCGAAGTCCAAAAGGGAAACGCCGTCGAGGAGCGAAAGATTCAGCGCTTGTTCCGAAACGAAGACGTGAGCCTTATGATTGTCCGCTGCAACGACTTTGGAGCGGGCGGAGTGAGCGTCGCCGTCGGAGAGTTGGCGCCTGGCTTGGACATCAACCTTGACGCGGTTCCCAAAAAGTACGAAGGCCTTAACGGAACCGAGCTTGCCATTTCAGAAAGCCAGGAGCGAATGGCCGTCGTCGTCCGTCCCAAGGACGCGAAGAAATTCATCAAGGCCGCGGCCGCCGAAAACCTTAACGCTGTTGTAGTCGCGACAGTCACCGACACAAATCGTTTGGTTATGACCTGGCGCGGCTCTGTAATCGTAAACATCGCCCGAGAATTTTTGGACGCGGCCGGAGCGCGCCACGAGGCCAAGGCTTTGATTGAAAGCCCCACGGCTCCTGCCAGCTCTCCGCTTTTAAAGCCGCTTGATTCCACCGCAAAAAAATTGGGAACGGGCTCCACGGCAAAGGCCGTCCACGACGCTTGGCTCCAAAACATGGCCGACTTGGCTTGCTGCTCCCAGCGCGGCTTGGGCGAGCGCTTTGACGGCTCGATTGGATCCGCGTCTGTATTGTTCCCCTACGGCGGCCGCTGGCAGTCCACTCCCGAAGCGGGCATGACGGCAAAGATTCCGGTAATGTCGCCGCGCGAAACTAGCACCGTAAGCTTTATGGCATACGGCTTTGACCCGCGCGTATGCGAATGGAGCCCTTGGCACGGCGCGCAAGTCTCCGTCATTTCAAGCTTGGCCAACCTTTTGTGCTTGGGAGCCGATCCGCTAAAAGCGCGGCTTTCGTTCCAGGAATTCTTTGGCCGCGCCGTAGACCCAAAAACTTGGGGCTACCCGGCAGCCGCCTTGCTTGGTTCCATCACCGCGCAAAACGCGATGGGAACCGCCAGCATCGGAGGCAAGGACAGCATGAGCGGAACTTTTGAAAAGCTCAACGTTCCGCACACGCTCGTAAGCTTTGCCGTCGGCCACGGAGAAGTCCAGGACGCGCAAAGCGGCTCGTTCAAAAAAGCCGGCTCAAACATTTACCTTGTAAAGCTTCCTTATTCAGAATTGCTGGCCCCCGACTACGAGGCCTTTAAGAAAAACTGCCAAACGGTTTTCGCCTTGAACAAGGCCGGAAAAATCCGCGCCGCCTATCCTGTCCGCGCCGGCGGAATCGCCGAGGCCGTCACCAAGATGGCGATGGGAAACAGAATCGGAGCGGAAATAGCGAAGCCCGCCAAGGCCAAGGATTTGTTCATTCCGCTTTACGGCTCTATTTTGATTGAGACGGAAGAAAGCCTTGACGACGCTAAATTCGCCAAGGACACCTTGTCCTTTATCGGAAAGACAATCGAGGAGCAAAAAATCATTGTTGTCGGAAAGACAAAGTCTTCGACCTCTACGATAAAACTTTCTGACGCCGAGAAGGCTTGGGAAAAAACATTGTCGGATGTTTTCCCGCAGACAAGTTCCGTGGAGCCGCAAGAGGAGCTTCCCGACTTTGCCAAGGACGTTCACTCGTCGTTGAGCGACGCCCGCGCAAATCCCAGCTTTAACATTTGCAAAAAGCGTCCGCGCGTTTTGATTCCGGTTTTCCCCGGCACAAACTGCGAGTACGACATGGCCCGCGCCTTTAATTTGGCCGGAGCCGACACAAAAATTTTGGTCTTTAGGAACAACACTCCGCAAGCGCTTAGCGACTCGCTTGACGAGTTGGCCAAGGCGCTTAAGAAGGCGCAAATCTTGGCTCTTAGCGGCGGCTTTAGCGCGGGCGACGAGCCGGACGGTTCGGGCAAGTACATTGCCAACGTTTTGCGCGAAGGCCGCGTCGCCGAGCAAATAATGAACCTTCTTAAAAAGCGCGACGGCCTTGTTCTTGGAATTTGCAACGGCTTCCAAGCCTTGATAAAGACCGGCCTTGTTCCTTACGGAGAAATCCGCGAGCCCAGCGCCGAAATGCCTACGCTCACCTTTAACACAATCGGCCGCCACATTTCCCGCATAGTCAGGACAAGAATGACAAGCGCGATGAGCCCCTGGGCCAAGAACGCCTCGGTCATCGACCAAAGAATTCACCTTGTTCCGATTAGCCACGGAGAAGGCCGCGTTATCATCAGCCCGCGCCTGGCCAAGGAATTGTTCAGCAAGGGACAAATCTACAGCCAGTACGTTGACGAAAAAGGAAACCCCGCCATTTTGGAGCCTGACAATCCCAACGGCTCCATGTACGCCATCGAAGGAATGACCAGCCCCGACGGCCGCGCGCTTGGAAAGATGGGCCACAGCGAGCGAACAATCGGCAACGGCCTAAACGGAGCCAGCGCCGACTTGATTAAGAATGTCGCGGGAAATCCTCTGACAAACAATTTTGAAAATTCTTGCCAGAACCTTTTTGCCGCCGGCGTAAGCTGGTTTAAATAGGATTGGACGATGAAAAAGAACGCTTTTAAATTTTTCGTTTTTGGCTTGGCGGCGCTTTTTGCCCTTGCCTCGTGCTCAAAAAAAGTCGCGATTGACGATTATGGAATTTATTCGGACTTTGACACGGCTATGGGCGCCGCGAAAAAAAGCGGCAAAAAGATTTTGCTCTTTTTCACAAAGATTGAGGACGGCGGCCTTAATGAAACAATCGTTAACGACGTACTTCACTCAAGCGGCTACGCGGAAACCTTTGGCGGCGAATTTGAGACTTGCCAAATCGATTACAGCCGCGAGCGCTTTTCAAAAAAATCTGAAAGCTTCAACGAAGCTCAAAACGACCGCGACATGAAAGTCGCCGTGATTTACGGGGCGGAAACCACGCCCGCCGTTTTGGTTTTGACAAACAAGGGCTATGTGATTACAAACATAACTTACTTGCCCGCCAAAAATGTAAAGGAATTTTCTGACATCATCGAGACGGACAGGGGAACCATAACGGAAATGGAAAATTTCCTTGCGGAGCTTGACGCTTCAAAGGGACTTGACCGCGTTAGAAAAATCGACGAGCTTTATGAAGGCACAAAAGCCAATTACCGCTACCAGTTGCGCGCCTTGAGCGACGAAGTGATCAAGCTTGACAAAAAGAACGAAAGCGGCTTGGTCGGAAAGCATTTGCTCGCCCGCGCCTCGACAAAGGCGATGGAATGCTACTTGCGCCGCGAGCCGGACAAGGCGGTCGAATGCTACTTGGAGCCCTTGAAGTCAAAGTTTCTCAACGTTGAGGAAAAGCAGCGCAGCTATTTTGCCGCCGCCTACATTACAGGAAACGCTTCTCCAAGCGTTGAGAATTCCGAAAAGATAATCAACTATTTGACTATGGCCCGCGACTTGGACCCCGCTTCGCAGCTTGCCGAGCGCTGCGTCTTTTTGCTTGAGCGCCAAGAAAGAATTTTGGCCGGCCAAAAAGAGACAGCCGCCAAGAAAGCCGCGGAGGAAGCCGAGCCAAGCGCGGAGAGTTCCGCCGAATAATGAACGAGCCACCGTCTGTTTACGGCATATCCATTCCCGCGCTGGTGATTTCCGCAGTCGTTTTGATCGCGCTTTCAATGCTTTTTTCAATAAGCGAAAGCGCCTTCTTGTCGGTCAACAAATTGCGGCTTAGAGTAAGATGTCGCGCGGGAAACAAGCGGGCGCTGAGAGTCGCCAAGCTTTTGAAGAACAAGGAACGAATGATAAACACGCTGCTTGTCTCAAACGACTTGGTCAACGTGCTTCTCAGCGCCATTCTTACGGCCTTCGCGCTAAAAGTTTTCGGCAATAAAGCCATCGCGATTACCACATTCATCACAACCCTTTTGCTTTTGGTCTTTGGCGAGATAACGCCCAAGGCCGTTTGCACCCGTCATCCCGATCCGATAGCTTACGGCTTGAGCGGCTTTGTGGAGTTTGTGGTCTTTGTGATGCGGCCTGTCGTTTTGCTTTGGACGGCGGTTTCGCGCTTGATTCTTTTTTTGCGCGGAATCAAGGTGAATAACGATACGGAAGCTTTTACAGTTGAAGACATAAAGACATTTTTGGACGTCAGCGCGGAAAGCGGAATCATTGAGCGCGGCGAAAAAAATTTGATGAACCGCGTCTTCAAGTTCACCGACCTTGAAGCGCAGGACATTATGATTCCGCGAAAGAAAATCACTTTTGTCCATATAGACGACAGCTACGACAAAGTTTTGGAATTGAGCCGGCGCACTTTGTTTTCGCGCTTTCCTGTCTATCGCCGCGACATTGACGACATTGTTGGAACGGTTTACATCAAGGACTTGCTTTTTTATTCCGGCGACAAAAAATCTTTTTCGCTGCGAAACGTCATGCGGCCGCCGCTATTCATTCTTGAAACAAAAAACATGTCGTCCACCCAGCAAATCTTGCGCGAAAACCGGCAGACGATGGCGATTGTCGTTGACGAGTATTCAGGGACGGAAGGAATTTTGACAAAGGAAGACATCGCCGCCGAAATGTTTGGCGCGGCGATATCTGAATTTTCCAAGACGGCGAATGTTTCCACCGCCATTCCCGTTGACAAGGATGAGTTTGATTTGGAGGGAACGACGCGCATTTCGGAAATTAACGAGGCACTAAGAATAAACATTCTGTCGGAAATTAACGAAAGCGTCGGCGGCTGGATTATGGAAAAAATCGGCCGCATTGCCGAGGCGGGCGACAAGGTAAATTTTGAGGGCTGGAACTTCATCGTAACAAAAATGGACGGCCTTAGAATCGCCGACGTTAAAATGATTCGCGACGCGACTGAAGAAAAGCCCTCGTCCGCTTTTTTGGCGCAACAAAAATTGTCCGCCTTATTTAAATCGGAGGAAGGCGAATGAATTGGGCTAAAATTTGTTGGACAAGCGGACTTTTGATTTTTCTTGTTTGGCTCATAGCTTTTTTTGCGGCGAGCGAAACGGCCTTTCTTTCAATGACCAGCATTCGCGTCCGCAAAATGCTCCGCGCAAGGAAGCCCGGCGCCAAACGTGTGGCCCGCCTTCGCGCCGACATGGACAGCGTCTTGACGGTCGTTCTTATAGGAATAAATTTCATCAACACGCTTGCGTCTTCAATAGCCACGGCGCTCGCAATCGAGCTGGTCGGCAGCAAGGGCGTCGCGATTGCCACCGCCCTGATAACTTTTTTTGTCACGGTGTTCGGGGAAATAGTTCCAAAGACTGTGGCCGGCCTTGATGACAGGACCGACAAGATTGCCGCGCGGAACGCCGTTCCGCTTGAAATGTTGAAATGGATTTTTTGGCCTGTCGTTTGGGTTTTCTCCAACATTTCAAAGGGAACCGCTTTTGTCGTCAATAAAATTTGGAAGCGCAACGACGCGATTATCCAAGAAGGCGAGCTTAAGACTTTGATTCAAGCGGGCGCGGACGACGGCGCCTTGGAAAAATCCGAAAAAAACATGCTCAATAAAATTTTGGAAATTTCCGATTTGACGGTTCACAACATCATGAAGCACCGCTCCCTTGTCACTTACATAAAGGAAAGCGACACAAGGGCGGCTGTCGTGGAGGCTTTTAAGAATTCCGGCTACTCGCATTTGCCTGTCTACAAGGACTCCAAGGAAAATGTCACCGGCGTTTTGTATTACAAGGACGTTTTGTTTGAAAAGAATTTGCCGGGCGCTTTTTTTATCGTTGACTACATGACCGCGCCGCTTTATGTTCCGGAAACTTTTTCTGTGATTGAGTTGATTCAAACGCTTAAAAAGGAAAACCGTTCCTTTGCCGTCGCGCTGGACGAACAAGGCTGCACCGCCGGAATTGTCACCCTTGACGACGTGATGCGCGGCTTGTTCGGCAGAATGAGCGACGCGGGCAACAAGCACCAGGAAGTTCCGGCGGAAGAAAGAATAAAGATTGTGTCGTCGCGCGAATTTTTGGTTCCCGGCGACATGCGCCTGAACGATTTGAACAGCATATTAAACTTGAATTTGACAAGCGAAAATTATGACACTTTGGCGGGATTTTTAATGGAAAAATTTGACGCGCTTCCATCCTCCGGGGAAGCCGCGCGAATCGGCCGCGCGCTTTTTGTGGTCGAAGACCAATCCCAGCGAAGGATAAAAACGGTCAGAATAAAATTTTAGGCTTTGGCCGCGTTTACGATTAAGTCCGCGGTGCCGTCGATTCCGGCGTAAGAGCTGTTGATGAGCAAGTCGTAGTGCTCGTAGGCGCCCCAAGTCCATTCGGTGAATGTGTTGTAGTGGTTGGCTCGGCGCTTGTTGACCTGCGTGATTGTCTTTTTCGCGTCTTTTTCCGGAATGCCGTAAGCTTCAATCGCGCGCTTGATTCTGTCGTCGGGGTTTGCGTAAACAAAAAGTTTCAGTATGTCGCTGTCAGCAAATTCTTCGCTAGTGTGAAGAATGTAGTCGGCGCAGCGGCCTACGATTACGCAAGGCGATTCTTTGGCCACCTTAAGGATGATTGTTCTTTGCGCGTTGTAGATTTGGTCAACCAAGGGCAGCGTGTTGGGCGTTGTGGCCGTCGTGTAGTTTGAGGAATAGTTTGAGCCAAGCATCATGTTGTAAAGCCAGCCGCTTGAAAGGCTTTGCTCGCTCTTTTCGATGAACTTTGGCGAGAGTCCGCTTTCGTCGGCGGCAAGGTCGATGAGCTGCTTGTCGTAGTATTTCCAGCCAAGCTTTTCGGCGACAATCTTTCCAATGGCGCTTCCAGCGCTTCCGTATTCACGGCTTATAGTTATGATTTTTTTCATGTCAACTCCTTGTTCAGATTTTTATATTGTATCACAGTTTTCACGGTTTTGCTAGAGAGCGCTACCATGAAAATTTTAGCGACAGCTCCAAGTCAAAGTAGGTCACTTTTCCGCCGCCGCTGTTTTTTGAAATGCGCTGGTAGGAAGAGTCTTCGCTCTTTTTATAATACATCGCGCCCTCGCTCTCTTTTGAGACGACAAAGACGCAAGTTTGGCAAATCGAAAAATTTTTCTTCAGAATAAACTCCGCCTTAACGCTTTGCCTGAACGCCGAGAGCGTCGAAAAGACGATTTCCTTAAAATCTTTGGAGTTTGTCAAATGCTTGTCAAAATCCAAGAGGAGCGACACCGGAGAAAATTCGCTGGCAAGCTCAAAATGCAGCCAAGAAAATGGCGTGAACTTCGCGCCGATTCCGGTCCAAATGAAAAAATTGTAGGCTTCATATTCAATGACTTTTTTTCCTTCAAACGAATAGGTCTGCCTTGTCGCGATGTCGTTGTACGGCAAGATTCTGTTGTTTTTGTAGTCGTGAACTCCATAATAGCCGTATCCGTCTTTTGCCAAAAAGCTCATGTATTGAACGTTGAAAGAAAGCAATGGCGCCAAGGAAAGCCAATTGGTAGGATAAAATTTATAGTCGCCTTTGAGTTCCAAGTCAAAGCCGGCGATTCCGCCAAATTTATCCTTCAAGAAAAGGGTGTGCTCCGAGAAATCTGTCTTTGTCGTCGTGTCGCCGTTTTGGCAGGAAGAGTCGTTTCTCCAATCGGAGTCGGTGAGAGTTCCGGCTTTTGACGCTATGAAAAATTTGTTTGAAAGCTTAAATCCTAGTCTTTTGTAATTGACGGAAAAATTTAAGGCAGTGTAAAAACTGGGACGCAAACGATATTCCAATTCGCTTTGCTTGTAGCGCTCGTTGTCATAGCTCCTTTTTGCCCAAACGATTTCATTGTAAGTTCCGATTCTAAGGCCCATTCCGCCTTCAAGCGAAAAAGTCCAGTTTGAAACTTTTAGCTCGGCTTGCTTTTGTTCCTGCGCGAAAAAGAAATTGGCGAAGAAAAGTAAAATCGTTGAAAGGACAAGAGCTTTTTCTTTCAAGCGCCACGCTCCATTTTTATTGCGCGGTTGGGTCGACGCCGCCAAGCGTGTTAGAGTCCGTCAACGGGTTGACGCCGCCAAGCGGGTCGACACCGCCAAGCGGGTCGACGCCAAAAATCTTGGCCAGCTGCTTTCGCGTAACTTCCAAATCCTTGGGATAGGGAGCGACAAATTCAACTTGCCCGCCGCTTGTCGGATGCGTAAAAGAAATCTTCCAAGCGTGGAGCGCAAGGCGGTCAATCAAAGGCCGCTCGGCTTCCGGGTCGCCGTTCCAGCGCTTTTTTAGTTCCGAAAGATAAACGCCGCGCTGGTTTCCGCTGTAAAGGGGGTCGCAGACAATCGACAAATTGTTGGCGCTCAAGTGCGCCCGGATTTGGTGGGTGCGCCCGGTGAGCGGCCGCGCTTCCAGCCATGAAAAAGGCCCGCAGGAGCCGATAAAGTGAAAGTCGGTGGCCGAATCTTTTCCGCGCGTTTTGTTGACAACCGTTCTGTGGCGGGCGTCGCCGTCGGGCATTAGCGGGAGCGTCACTTTAAGGTCGGACCAAAGGGGGCGGCCGCGAACAAGGCAATGGTAAACCTTATGAACGCTCCTTCCGGCAAATTGCGCGCATAAATTTTTGTGCGACTCGGCGTTGCGCGCGTAGACAACAATTCCGCTAGTGTCCTTGTCAATTCTATGGACTGCAAAAAGCGCGCCAAACTCTTTCTGCGCCAAAAGGTCCAGTCGCGGCGCTTCTTCGTCGTAGCGGTCGGCGGCCACGCAAAGGCCGCTCTTTTTGTTCAATACGATTATGTCGTCGTCGGAGTGAATGACGCTGTAGTCGGGTGTTGTCTTCATATAAGATATAGTATAAAATAAAACGCAACTAAAATCAATTTTTTTTGTCTAATTTTATAGAGGAAAATATGTCTTCATTATATAAAGAGTTTTTGGAAGAGCCGAGAGAATTCAACGGATACGAGGATTTAAAGGAACATTTCAAAATCAAGATTCCTTCAAATTTCAACTTTGCCTACGATGTCGTGGACCGCTATGCAAATGACGAGCCTGACAAAAGGGCGCTTGTTTGGTGCGACGACCGCGGCGAAGAAAAGATTTTTACCTTCAAAGAAATTTCCGACATGTCAAAAAAGACGGCCAACTTTTTGACCGCCCACGGAATCCGCAAGGGCGACGCGGTTTTGCTGATTTTGCGCCGCCGCTACGAGTTCTGGCTTTTTATTTTGGCCTTGCACAGAATCGGAGCGATTGCCGTTCCCGCGACAGTAATGCTTCTAAAAAAGGATTTGGAATACCGCAACAACGCCGCTTCGATTAAGATGATTGTTTCTGTTGACGACGACAAGTTGATGAAGGAAATCGAATCCGCGATGCCCAAATCTCCGACAGTAAAAAATTTGGTCACAGTCGGCGGCGACAGGCCGGGCTGGGTCAACTTCCACCGCGAGTATGAATTTTGCCTTCCGATTTTTGAGCGCATCAGCGGTTCCGAGGGAACGACAAACGACGACATCATGCTTTTGTATTTTACAAGCGGAACGTCGGGCTACCCGAAAATGGTCGGCCACAATTTCCTTTACCCGCTGGGCCATATCGTCACGGCCAAGTTTTGGCAGAACGTTGTCGAGGACGGCTTGCATTTGAGCATCGCCGAAACCGGTTGGGGCAAGGCTGTTTGGGGAAAGCTTTACGGCCAGTGGATTGCCGGCAGCGCGGTCTTTGTTTACGACATGGATTCATTTAAGCCCGACTTGGTTCTCCAAAAAATCGCGCATTACAAAATCACCACTTTCTGCGCGCCGCCCACGGTCTACCGCTACTTAATCCGGCAAAATCTTTCCAAATACGATTTGTCTTCGCTAAAATATTGCGTCACAGCCGGCGAGGCTTTGAACGCCGAAGTTTACAACCGCTTTTACGAGCAGACCGGAATCAAAATGTTTGAGGCTTACGGCCAGACAGAAGCGACGGTCATCGTCGGAAACTTTCCGGGAATGGAGCCAAAGCCGGGCTCCATGGGAAAGCCCGCTCCCGGCTACGACGTCCGCATCGCAAAGCCCAACGGCGACACTTGCGGCGTGAACGAAACGGGCCAAATCGTAATCGACGTGGAAAAGTCGCATCCGCTTGGCTTGTTCTCGGGCTACTACAAAGACGTGGTTCTTACCGCCGAAGCCTTTGACAACGGCGTTTACCACACCGGCGACACGGCCTACATGGACGAGGACGGCTACATTTGGTTCGTGGGCCGCGCGGACGACATCATAAAAAGTTCCGGCTACCGCATCAGCCCCTTTGAGGTTGAAAGCGTTTTGCAGCAGCATCCCGCCGTTTTGGAATGCGCAGTCACTGGCGTTCTTGACGCAAAGCGCGGCCAGCTTGTTAAGGCCACGATTGTCTTGAACAAGGGCTTTGAGCCGAACAAGCAGCTGGAAATTGAATTGCAGGAATTCGTCAAGAGCCAGACGGCCAGCTACAAGTATCCGCGCATCATCGAATTTGTCGAGGAGCTGCCAAAAACAATCAGCGGAAAAATCCGCCGCGTCGAAATCCGCGAAAAGGATAATAAAGATAAGGAAGAATTATAAAAACAAAAAAACGCGGTCAAAACGGCTCCCAGTGTCCGTGCGTCCAGCGAAACCGCTAGATATCGTCGCTACACGCATTTTGCGCTTGAAACTATTGAACGCTGCCGCTAATGCGGCAGGCGCAAAATGAGTGTTTTCGCTAGACGCTCGTCCACTTCGCGCCGTTTTGCCAGCGTTTTTTATTTTTTTCAATACCTTAATTTATTCTTCACATTAAATGGAGGGCGGCGAGTTCGTTGAGGACTTGCCGCTTGTTTTTTGTCCAGTCGGGGGCGAGCAAAATCTTTTTTGGCCCGTCGCCGGTCAAGCGGTGCACGACCATGTCAGGCGGCAATAGTGGAACAATCTTTTTTAAAAGTTCAAAATACTTTTCTTTTGCAAGGCATTTAAAATTGCCCGCCCGCCATTCTTTTTCCAAATCGGTTCCGGCCAAAACATACAAGACCGTAAGCTTTATTCCGTCCGAGCCGGCGGCGACAACGCGGCGGACTGACTCAAGCATGTCGTCGTCGTCCTCGCCGGGCAAGCCCAAAATCAATTGCGTCACGATGTGGACTGCGGGGCATTCTTTTTTTAGCGCCGCGACCGCGTCAAAGTAAACGCTTGTGGGGTAGCCGCGCCGCATCCAGTCCGCCGTTTTTTGGCGAGCGGTCTGCAGGCCCAGCTCTACCGTGACAAAAGTTTTTTGCGACAGTTCCTTTATTGCTTCTAGAATTTCAGGACCAAGACAGTCGGGCCGCGTCGCTATGTCCACGCCCACAATGTCAGGAGCGGCGAGCGCGTCCAAGTATTTTTGCTTTAGAACAAACGGGTCGCCGTATGTGTTGGTGAAGTTCTGGAAGTAGGCGATGTAGGCGGGAGCGGGAACCGTGTTCCCGGCGGAGAGGCGCGGCGCTTTTTGGCTTTGCAAACTTTTTTCTTCTGCGGAAATTTTTTCAACGCCCGGAACGCGCGGGCCGGCGCAATCGTTGGCTTGCGATAACTTTTGGTCATTGTCTAAAGATTTTGGTTCACCAAAACGCGGGCCGGCGCGGCCATGCGCTTTTTTTTGCACCAACAGTTTGGCGCGCTCAAGCTGTTCCGCGATAGGAAGATTTTTTGGCGGAATGAAGTCGCCGCTACCGTTGGCCGAGCAAAAGATGCAGCCCCGCGTGCCCAGCGTTCCGTCGCGGGTAGGGCAGGTGCAGCCCGCGTCGACGGCAAGCTTGTAAACTTTGCGGCCAAACTTGTTTTTGTAAAAGTCAGAAAGCGTTATGGGCATATTTTTTGCGGGCGGCTTTATGGTCTTGCGAGCATTCCGCGCGGGCTCATTCTTTTATAAAGCCGCGCGATTTTCCGCGCTCGATGTTCTTTTGAACCCATTCCCAAACGCGCGGCATGTTTTCTTTTAAAGGGCCGATGCGCTTTTCCACCATCGCGACTGTCGCGCCGGCTTCGGCCCAGGTTCCGCCGGTCAAAGAAAGCGAGTTGTTCAAAAAAGGCTCCAAGCGGTCCATGCAATTCGCGTAGCGCGATTCAGGCGATTTAAATTCCTCAAACTCCTCCCAAAGCGCGCGGAGCTTTCGCGCGATGTCGTCAGGAAGTTGGCCGAACAATTTTTGCTCGGCGGCTTTTTCCCGTTCCTCTTTGCCGACGTTGGCGGCGGCGTCGTAGGCAAAAGTGTCGCCCGCGTAGATTTCAACCAAGTCGTGGGCAAGGCAAAGAAGCGCCGCCTTTCGCTCGTCAACTTGGTCCGAAAAATATTCTTTGAACAAAAGCGCCATCAGCGCGATTCGCCAAGAGTGCTCCGCGTCGTTTTGCCTGCGCGAGCCGTCGGCCAATTTTGTGCGGCGCAAAATGCCGTCCATCTGTTCCGCCAGCGCGGTAAACTTTAAAAGACTGTCCAAGCGTCCGTCGTCAGAGGGGGTGAAAGCTGAGATGATTTCTTCAAATGGTTTTTCCATAGGGAAAATTATAACGCGTTTCGCGCGCTTTTGCTAGAATAAGTTTATTCAACCGCCCGCAGTCGCAGGCTCTTTGGCGGAACTAAAGTTCATATGGAACATAGCTGACATCCTTACAAGAATTCGCGCAGGGGCTCGCTGTAACTTTTGCCGGCGGGGGAACGCTCCGGCGCAAATTCCTAGACTTTTTGACAAAAGCGCGCTAAAATAATGCGGTTATAGCCGATATTTCTATTATAGAAGAAAGGACGAGTTTTTTGGCTAAAAGCGGCTTTTTTAAGACATTAAGGTCATTCTCTTTTGCGGCGCTTTTTGCGGGAACGCTGGGCGTCGCGCTTTTTGGCGCGGTCTTCTCTTCTTGCGAAAACTTTAGCGGAGATGTGTCATCGCCGGCTTACGCGCCTTCAAGCGGAGGGGCCAACGGCGGACAAAGCGCTGTCGGCCAAGGCGCTGTCGGCCAAGGCGGCGCTTCGGTAGACAACTGCCTTACGGCCAGCGTGTCGCTTCCGGGCTTGCCGTCTCTTGCGGGAATCGTTCCCGTTCCCAAAAACGTCGTGCAAAACATTTCAAAGTCGGCCTTTCCAAACATCGCGGACGCGGCGAATCCTGCCTACAGCTTTAGCGCCACGCTGGCCCAAACTGGCGCGGGCGGCGCCACATACAGCGCCGACGGAACTTACGACAGCGTGACGGGAACTTGCTCCTTTGTCTTTGCGGGAGCCCAGAGCGCGGCCGCGGCCAGCTACACGCTTACGGTAAATCTTTACCACACCGGCGGAACGCCCGCTGTAAAAAGCCTTGTGGCCAGCGGAAGCCAAGACGTTTCGGTTTTAGCGGGCGGAACGGCTTTTGACGCAAGCGTCTCCCTCGCTCCCAACTTGGAAAGCGGCGCCCCCAACGGAAGCCTTTCGCTCCCGATAAAATTCAGCGACACAAGCGTAACAAGCGTTCAGCTTACCCTGCTGGATTCCGGAAACCATGACGTGACCGCAAGCTATTTGGATTGCGGAACTTCGCTCACGCTTACAGGCGGAAGCGGAACAATAGAAAGCGTCACAGGCGGACTTCCTGCCGGAACATACACGCTTCTCATGTCCTTTATGAAGGGAACGGCGCAAGTGGGCGCCAGGACCGAAAGCCTCAACGTGTATCCCGCGATGGAGACAAAGTTGTGGTGGACAAAGGACGGAATCGGCGCGGCGGCGGCGGCTCTTAGCGTGACGCAATTCAACCAAAAAGAATTTTACGTTCGCGGAACGGGCGGCGTCTTTTACACGACGGTGTTCCCAACGGCGGCGGAAGCCCAAGACACAAACAACGGCTCCTTTGCCTTCCCATTAAAGACAATCCAAGAGGCCGTTGACCGCATCCAGGCCGCCGGCGATACGACCAGCCAATACACAATCTATGTTGACGGAACAGTTACCGGCGCGGCGGACGCGGACTACAGTACGCAAAACGACGCTTTTGTAAACATCGCCTGCGACCGAATGATAACCATCAAGGGCTGGAGCGGCGCCAACATCGACATCATCGACGCAAACAAAAGCTCCGCAAAAAACGCCCGCGTTTTTTACATAGATTCAAGCAAAAAAATCGTCTTGCAAAAAATCGCCGTGACCGGCGGCTACTTGAGCGCGACATCGCCCGCGACCGCATACGGCGGCGGCCTATACATAACTGGCGCCACGACAGAAGTTGAGCTGGAAGACTGCTTAATAAAAGAAAACGGCGCCCAAAACCAAGGCGGCGGCGTTTACATAGCAAGCGGCGCCAAGCTTACGATGAACGGAAGCGGTTCCGTGATAAATAAAAACAGGCTTCTTGCTACTACTGGCAGTGCATCTGACACTTATGATAAAAAAGTTTGCGGCGGCGGCGTGTATGTGGCAAAAGACGCGACATTCTTAATGAACGCCGGAACGATTAGGGAAAACGGAACAACCGATACTTCTAGCAGTGGTTTGGGAGCTTTTGCCGGCGCGGCGGCTTATGTTTGCGGAACCTTTACAATGAAGGGCGGAACAATTGATTCCAATGCATTTAAACAAGCTGGCTCTTCTACAACCGTGTACGGCAGAAACATAGAAGTGGCAGTTCCCGGAACCTTTAATTTGCATGACGGCTCCATTACAGACGACATGGGGGTGTCGCATAATCAAAACGGCTCGGGTGTTTGTGTATACGCCTCTTCATCCATCTCCCCTGTTTCCAGCGGCGTCGTGACCTTCAATATGTACGGCGGAACGATTAGCGGCCTAACTTCATCCCAAGGAGGCGCGGTTTACTTGTGTGCGCATGGCTCAGGCCTTTCTTGCGAGTTCAACATGTCCGGCGGAACAATTAGCGGAAACGAAGCCACAACCAACGGCGGCGGCGTGTATGTCGGCGATAACAGCGTCTTTAATTTTACCGGCGGAACAATCAGCGGCAACACAGCGACTTCCAATGGCAGCGGAACTTCAGGCGGACAAGGCGGCGGCATTTACATTGCCGATAGCGACGGGACTGGTAGAGCCGCGGGTCAATGCTTTATTTCCGGCTCGGCCACAATTGGACAAAGCCTCGCTTCAACTTCTAGCTGCGCCACAATCGCGGACGGCTATCATTCCAACAAAGCGCGGTATGGCGGCGGCATTTACAACGCCGGCGAGCTTTACTTGGGCTACACCGATGACTCCACGCCCGCAGCGTGGACAGGAAGCGTTTGCTACAACTACGCTAGCTCTGACGGCGGCGGAATTCTATCGTCTGGCAGTTCTTCGCTTGTAAAAATGAACGCGGGAAGCGTGGCGTACAACTTGTGCAGCGACGGAAGTGGAACTACGGGCGGCGGCGGCGGCGTTGCTGTTCAAAATTCCTCTGCCTTTACGATGAGCGGCGGAACTGTAAGCTTCAACCAAACCAACAACAAAGTCGGCGGCGGCATTTACGTGGACAGCGGCGCGACATTAACCCTTAACGGAACCGCGGAAGTCTCTTCCAACAAAACAAGTCCCGATGGAACAGGACCTATGGGCGGCGCGGGACTTTTTGCCTACCGCGCTTCCATTACGATGGAAGGAAACGCCGTTGTAAAGGACAATCTTTGCAAAGCCTGCGGCGGCGGCGTTTATTTGTTCGAATCCGAAAGCGCTTCAAGCTACGCGTCTTTAGCCATGTCCGGCAACGCGAAGATTTTGGAGAACACAAGCTCCGACGGTTTGGGCGGCGCGGTTTACGTTGCCCAAAGATGCTCCTTTAGCATGAGCGGCGCCGCGACAATCCCTGCCGGCGTAGCAGGAACGACCGGCGCGGGCAAGAACGACGTTTATTTGGATGAAAACACAAGCGTCGCCGTTCCTGCGGCAATCACTTCGACGACAACGCCTGTCGCCACAATCACGCCTGTCTCATACACGCTCGGCACGACTGTCCTTACAGGCGCGGCTTTGAACGCCGCCGAATGCGCCAAGTTTGCCGTGACCCAGCCGGGTGTCGAGGAGTTCCCGTGGACAATCAAGTATGACAGCGTAACAGGAAAGGGCGTTCTAAAGCAGCCGCGCTCTGTAATTTACGTTGCCGCTGAGTCGGCTGGTGGAAACGACACGACAGGCACTGGCAGTTCGGCCGCTCCCTACGCTACGATACAAGAAGCGGCCAAGCATTTTACCGAAAAAACGCCTGCTATTGGCGGAACCGCGGACGAGCCGATTTTTGAAAACAAGATTTACGTTCTTAGCGACATGACCTTTACCGGCGGAGCGGGCGCGGACAACAACGCCTACTACTTTGAGATCGTCGGCTGCAAGGGCGGAACTGTTGGAAGCAACGTCACGCTTACATTCAACACGCCAAGCGACTCAGGCCTTTATGTCGCTTACGGCCAAAAGATAAAGCTGACCCACATCGACATAACGCAAAGCTCCGCCACGGCCAACAAATACGCGGCGATTCTTGTTGAGAATGCTACGGGAAGCGTTGGCGAATTGTGGATGGAAGATTGTTCCATCAAGAACATGTACGCCAAATCTTGCTCCGCCATCGCCGCCAAGGGCGACGTCCACTTAAAGAACGTGGAAATTTCCGGCAACAAGACTGTGGCCAACACAAGCGGCGCCACGCCTTTTGGCCCGGCCATAAATTCCACCACAGGAACCGTCAGCGTCCTTGGAAAGCTTGTCATAAAAGACAACCAAATGCAAATCAACACGGCCGCCGCTGGCGACCCGCCGTCTTACGTTTACAAAGACCAAAACCTTTGGATTGGCGAAAATTCAGGAACGCCGGTCTTCAACCCGATTAGGATTGCCGGCGCCCTTGACGGCGAAAGCAAAATCGGCGTGACGCTCTTTGACTACGGAACGCTTTACACGACGTTCACCAGCGGCTTTGCCTCGGCTGGAATCAGCGCTCCCTCGGATGTCTTTGCAAGCGACGACGGCATGAGCGTGATTAAAAACATTTCGTCCGGCGAAGCGATTATGACGGCTCCCGCCAGCTTGTATGTTTCGCAGACAGGAAGCGACTTGATAGGAAACGGAAGCCGCATGGCGCCATTCGCCACGATAAACAAGACCATTTCCGCAATCAACGCTTTTGACGCCAGCGGCATAAGCTACATGATTTATGTCCGCGGAACTGTCAAAGGCTACGCGGAAATTCCAGACGGCGTAAAGGCGGCAAAAATAACGATTGACAAGGAGCCCTCGTCGCTTGTGACTAACACGCTTGACGGCGTAGGCAAGGCCAGCCCTGTCTTGACCATAAACGCCGCCATTCCTGTGGACATAAGCAACTTGACAATCACGCGCGGAAGCCGCGGCGTTGACATAGAAGAATCCGCCACCGTAAAGATAACGGACTGCGTTGTCACCGGAAACGGCGGCTCTGTAACAGGCGCCGGCATTTATGTCAGAAAAGGTTCAGTGGATATAAGCGGCACGGAAATAAGCGGCAACACTACAAGCAGTAACGGCGGCGGCTTGTATGTTGAAAGTTCCGGCGTTACGGGCTTTACGATGACCGGCGGCGCGATTACCGGAAATTCCGCTGGCTCCGGCGGCGGAGCTGACATTAATTGCCAAAAGGGCGCCAATCCCTTGATGGACGGCGTGACAATCAGCGGCAACACCGCGTCTGCCGGAAACGGCGGCGGCATTTTTGTGACAAGCGGAATGTATCTTGGAATAAAGGACTGCGTGATAAGCGGCAACACCGCTGGAACCGCTAGCGTGTCTGGTCATGGCGGCGGCATTTACAACGCCGGAACTTGCTACATTTACGGCTCCACCGTAATCGGCGACGCCGGCGCCGGAGAGGCCGCCAAGTTGGACGATGGAAAACATTCCAACCTAGCCACAGGCTATGGCGGCGGCATTTACAACTACAAAAATCTTTACCTTGGATACAGCGACTATACGGCCACAAGCAATGCGCCGGAGCCATTGACCGGCGGAGTTTACTACAACTTTGCAGGACGCGGCGGAGCGATTTACACCGCTTCATCCACGCAAACTGTTGTGGCCAGCGGAACCTACAAATATAACAGCGTTCCATCATCTTCTGGCGGCGGCGCCATATTCACCGCCGGAACGCTTACAATGCATGACGGCCTTATTGACGGAAATGTCGCTTGTCTTGGCGGCGGCGTTTACGTATCGGACAGTGGCAGCTTTACGATGAACGATGGAACAATTAGCGATAACTACGCCAACGAAAGTGATGCATGCGGCGGCGGCGGCGTGCTAGTGGCTGGGGCTTTCGCTATGAACTCTGGAGCAATCAGCGGAAACCACGGCTATTTGGGCGGCGGCGTTTACGTCAGCGGCGACTCTTCAATGTCTGGCGGAACAATCAGCGGAAATGACGCGGTT
Source organism: uncultured Treponema sp. (assembly GCA_946411505.1). Lineage (GTDB taxonomy): Bacteria > Spirochaetota > Spirochaetia > Treponematales > Treponemataceae > Treponema_D. Next base: position 339,912 of record CAMKEG010000002.1, read on the forward strand.
TCCGGTGGCGGCGTTTATATTGCTGAGAATAAATTCACTATGACCGGCGGAGTTATAGAAGAAAACACCGCAACCGCGAATGGCGGCGGCGTTGACGTTCATAATGACGGAACCAGCGTCGGAACTCTTGAGCTTGGCGACAACGCGTACATTCCCCTTGGAACGACAAACAACGACGTATATTTGGGCAACGCGATAAGCCTTGTAAGCAGCTTGGACAAGGCCGCGCCTGTGGTGACAATCACTCCGAGCGTTTACGGCACAACTGGGCCTGTCTTGACAGAGGCGACGCCCGGTCTTGTAGCCGGCAACTACGACAAGTTCGCCGTTACGCCGCAAACAATCTCTGGCGGCTCGACAAAGAATTGGACTGTGAACAGCGCGGGCTATTTGGCGCAGGTTGCGTCCGGCGGCGGAACGATTGTAATCCACACGCCCGAAGGCGACTTGAACCTTGCGGCCAGCGCCACTACAATCGCCACCAGCGCGAGCGACACCACCGTCATAATCAGCGCGAGCGACTCAAGCGGCTCGGCCATCACAAGCGGCCTTACATGGAACGGCGTCACCGTCTACTACGGCGCGGACGAAATCGACACAGCCTCAGGCAACTCATACAAGTTCAAGAAAACCTTCCCCAAGGGAACCTACACGCTTAACGTTAGCGTCACCTACAAGGGAACGACATATTCCGACTCGTTCACGATTAAGAAGACTGTTGACGGAGCGGCGGCGGCTGCAATCCCGGCCGATTTTAAGAAAATCACGAAGGGAAGCTTTAAGCGCAAGGCTAAAGCAACCGACACCACGGCGTACACGGTAACGATAAGCAAAGACTTTTATATGTGCGAGCACGAGGTTACGCAAAAAGAATGGAAAGACATAATGAGCGTGACGCAGGCAGAACTTATAAGCGATGCTGGTATAAGCAACAGAGGAACAGGCGATAACTATCCTGTCTACGCTGTCAACTGGTACCAGGCGATAGCCTATTGCAACAAACGCAGCGCTGCGGAAGGCCTTACTCCTTGCTACACTGTAAGCGGCGTGGATGATTGGAAAACGCTTGCTTTTGCGAAAATTCCGACATCAAGCAGCGACAGCACCGTAGCCGCGTGGAACGCCGCGGAATGCGACTGGAGCGCCGACGGCTACCGCTTGCCCACCGAAGCCGAATGGGAATACGCCGCGTTGGGAGATTACAAGGACAATCCCAACTGGAACGGCTACGGCGACAGCTCCGCCTCAAGCGCAAAAGTTTTCGCGGGCTACAATGGAAGCAACTCTATAGATGACTACGCGTGGTATTCAGGCACCGCCACTGACAGTATGACGCATGAGGTAAAGGGAAAGACCGAAAACAGCAACGGCCTTTACGATATGAGCGGAAATGTATTTGAGTGGTGTTGGGACTGGAACGGTAGCTACCCCAACGAGGATGTGACCGACCCCACAGGCGCTTTGCCCAGCACTACACGCAGCAGTCGTGGAGGTACCTGGAGCTATGATGCCGCTGATTGTACGGTTGGTACTCGTAACATTAATACTCCTGTAACTCGTGGTGGTGGCAGCGGCTTCCGCGTGGTCCGCAACGCGCCGTGATTACGGTTAGGTTGCTTTTTTTGCGGGTTGCGCTATAATAATGGCAAGGAGGCCTCGATGTTAGCGATAAACGGTTATTATGACGGAAACAATTATGTCACTCAGGGAAATGTAGCTGTAAAGCCCAACCAAAAAGTCATCATAACATTTCTTGACGATTTTATTCCAGTTCGCAAGCGGCGCTCCCTTGTTGAGATAAAATCATATATGAAAGGCGCGTCAAAGTCTGTTCCCGAAGGCGCTTCAACCTTGGAGTATGTTCGGCAGCTAAGGGAAGAGTAGATGAGCAAAATATACTTTGACACAACTCCGCTCATCTATTTTTTGGATGACGAAAAGCCATTTTCCGACAAGGTGGCCTCTTTTATTTTTGACCACCAATCTGATGACGACAGTTATTTGACATCTTCGATTACCGACGCTGAATATCTTGTTTTTCCGTATAGGATGGAAAATTTTGAAAAAATTCAAGCTTATGAATCTTTTCTTTCCGACTTTAATTTTCAGATTCTTGAACCGACTCGCGCCGTCTCAAAGTTGGCTGCCAAGCTTCGCGCAAAATATCCAGCTTTGAAGGGTATGGATGCGCTTCATATTTCCACAAGCGTTTATTATAACTGCGATATTTTTTTTACAAATGATTCCCAGCTTAAGCAAGTTTCAGAAGCGAATATTGTTTTAGTGGATGATTTATAATTCTTCGCTGACGATGAGGCAACAAAAAAGGCCGCCCAACAGGGCGGCCTTCCTAGTCAGTAACCAGTACGGACGGTCAAGGCACGCTTGCGCTTAAAGCCTTGACTCGTCCGTTTTGCGGGTGTCCAACAATTGTACACCCGCAATAGTCCGCCCGGGTTGTTGTTTATAGCTTTGGATGGGCGGCAAGCCTAGGACGCGGAGGTTTAGGCGGTCGCTGTTTCGGTTGCCATTTGTTGTTTTAGGGCAAGAACTTCGTCTAGTGGGAGGCCGGTGATATCGGCGATGTCTGATGTTGGGTAGTTTTTTTTGAGCATATTCCGCGCTACTTCCACGGCTCCTTCTTTGCGGCCTTTTCTTATCATGTCGTAGTCATGCAAATTCATCGCCATGTACTCCTGCCGTAATTCTTCGTTTTCCTTCATTTTTTTGACGAGGGCGGCAAGCCTGTTGGTAAGGCCGTCCTCGCCGGACTCGTTGGTCTGCACAAAGCGGAGCAGAGCTTTTACGCGCTCGTCCTTCTCTTTTTCGTACGCAGTAGCATTATACCGCGCTTTGCGCGGTTTTGCTAGTGGTAATATTTACGTGCCCGCTCTCGCGGGCGACTGGCAATAAACCACTTTTCAGCAAAGGTGTTGAAAAACGAGTAGCGTGGGAGCCCGAAGGACTTCTCGTTTTTGTCCTTGAACGGGTCGTTCTTGCAAATGAAAAGTATGTAGCTGTCCTTCAGCTTATCGTATGGCTCGCCTTTCATGAGCGCGTCCATGTCGAGCATGGCCTCGTAGTAGCGCATTCTCTTTCCAAACGCTGACATTTCGTAGGACTGGAGCTCAACATCGATGACCTTGTCCTCGTCCTTAAGGTAAACGTCCAGCCGCACGCCTTTTGTCGTGTAGAAAGGCTCGATGACCTTTTCCAGCTCCGGGTACTCCACGCGCTTAATCTTGATGCCCAATAGTAGCTCCACAAGTTCTGCGCAAACGTTCGGTTCGCGCAACACCGCCTGAAACATCCAGTCGTCGCCGAACGTCAAGTCCTCAAATTTCTTCGCCATTTTATACCTCGCATAAAAAAAATCGGGAACCGCTTTTTTTGCGATTCCCTTATGCATATAAGGTATAAATTTTATTCAAGAATTTAGCGCAAATTTTTAAAATTCGCAATAAATTTTTGAATTATTTTAAAATTTTGCCTTTTTGTTTGTATAGGATTAGTCACGCAAAAATTCATTGCCATAATTCACGATGTATGATTAACGATTATGTCATTTTATAAGAGAGTTATGGCATTCAAGGTTTTCTCGGTGGCGGCGGGCGTCGCGCTGGCGATGCGGCAACAAAGAAGGCCGCCCAACAGGGCGGCCTTCCTAGTCAGTGACCAATAACGGAAACTTCTATCAGTCGCGAGTTTTTCTGTTTTTCGCAAGGCGAAAATCGGAGCATTGCGACGAAAGAAAAACTCGTAAGTACTATAATCAGCGCAGCTGATTATAGTACTGGCTTCATTGCAGTCATATAAGCGCGGAGCCTTCTACCTACAACCTCGATCGGGTGGTTGCGGATTTCGGCGTTGACGTTGACAAGCTCGGTGTTGTTGACGCTGTTGTCCTTTACGTCAAGGCCTTTTCCGATAACGTCCGTGTGGATGTTGGGCATAAAGTCCTTGGCCATCATCGGAGCGGCGACGCGGCTGAACAAGTAGCAGCCGTATTCGGCGGTGTCGCTGATTACGCGGTTCATCTCGTACAAGCGCTTGCGGTCGATGAGGTTTGCGATGAGCGGAACTTCGTGGAGCGACTCGTAGTAGGCCGACTCTTCCTTGATTCCCGCGTCAACCATTGTTTCAAAGGCCAATTCGCAGCCGGCCTTTACCATGGCCACAAGCAAGATTCCCTTGTCAAAGTATTCCTGCTCAGAGATTTCTTCCTTTGACTCCTCGTTCTTTTCAAACGGAAGCGCGCCGGTCTCTTCGCGCCAAGTCAAAAGGTCGTGGTCCTTGTTGGCCCAGTCCTTCATCATTGTGCTGGAGAATTTTCCGCTGATGATGTCGTCCATGTGCTTTTGGTAAAGCGGAGCCAAAAGCTTTTTGATTTCCTTGCTGAGCGCGTTGGCCTTGATTTTGGCGGGGTTGGAAAGGCGGTCCATCATGTTCGTGATTCCGCCCCACTTAAGGGCCTCGCTTACAACGTTCCAGCCGTGCATCAAAAGCTTAGTCGCGTACTCAGGAGCGATTCCTTCTGACACCATCTTGTCGTAGCAAACGATTGTTCCGGCCTGCAACATTCCGCACAAAATAGTCTGCTCGCCCATAAGGTCAGACTTGACTTCGGCGATGAAGGAGCTTTCCAAAACGCCGGCCTTGCTTCCGCCCATTCCGACGGCAAGCGCCTTGGCGTAGGCCCAGCCCTTTCCTTCGGGGTCGTTGGCCGGGTGAACGGCGATCAAGTCCGGAACGCCAAAGCCGCGCTGGAACTCGTGCCAAACTTCCGTTCCCGGTCCCTTGGGCGCGCACATTACGACAGTGATGTCCGGGCGGATAATCATTCCCTCTTCAATCATGTTGAATCCGTGGCTGTACCAAAGCGCAGAGCCCTTCTTCATCTTTTGCATCACTTCAGTGATAACGGGAGTGTGCTGCTTGTCGGGAGTCAAGTTTCCGACCAAGTCCGCTGTCGGAATCATTTCGTCGTAAGTTCCGACTTTAAATCCGTTCTCAGTCGCGTTCTTCCAAGACTGGCGCTTTTCCGTGATGGCCGACTCGCGCAAGGCGTAAGAAACGTCCAAGCCTGAGTCGCGCAAGCAAAGTCCCTGGTTCAAGCCCTGGGCGCCGCAGCCGACGATTACGATTTTCTTTCCTTTAAGAGCGTTCACTCCGTCGGCGAATTCTTCCTTGGCCATAGAGCGGCAATGTCCCAACTGCAAGCGCGCCTCGCGCCACGGAATTTTGTTAAAATAATTTTCACCCATTTTTGTCTCCTGTGTGATTGGTTTGTGTTTTCGGTGGAATTATAGCGCGCGGGGAGTGTTGCGTCTAGTGAAATAATTTCAAGTTATTGTTGCGTTTTATGCAAAGAAAGGTGATTGACACAAATTAAAAAGACGGTTATAGTGGTATTAAACAGAACTACTAGTATGCCAGACATGAGTTTTATAGACGGTTTGAATGATTTTGGACTCACCCGCCAGGAGGGGGCGATTTATTCGGCGCTCCTGAATCACGGCGACATGACTGGCTATGAAGTGGCGAAGGACACGGGCATTTCGCGCTCCAATGCTTACGCAGGCCTTGCCGCTCTTGTGGAAAAGGGCGCCGCATATCTTGTTCAGGGCGAAGCCACAAAATACCGCCCGGTTGAAATAAAAACATTTACGGAAAACAGAATCCTGGAATTGCAAAAAAGCGCGGCCTGGCTGGAAAAGCATTCGCCGCGAAAGGTTGTTTCCTGCGACGGCTACATCACAATCATTGGCGCGAAAAACATCAAGAACAAAATCCGCCAAATGCTAAAAAAAGCCGAGCTGCGCGTTTATATGATGGCTCCGTCTGACCTTCTTTTAGACTATGAGGCCGAGCTTGGCGGCCTTGTGAAGGCTGGAAAAAAAGTCGTCCTTCTTACAAAGGGCTTCAAGCTTGGCGGCGCGAAAATCTACGAGACAAAGCCAGAGCCGGGCCGGATTCGCTTTATCGCGGATTCGTCTTACGTTCTTACGGGAGAGCTGACCGGCGACGAACATGACACCTGTTTGTATTCCGGACAAAAAAACCTCGTTGAGGTTATGAAGGAAGCATTAAAGGATAAAATCACGCTTTTAAGCGAAGGAGAAAAAAGATGAAAATCGGTATTTTAGGTTATGGCAATCTTGGAAAGGGCGTCGAAGGCGCGGTCAAGCAGAACTCTGACTGCGAGCTTACGGCTGTCTTCACGCGCCGCGACCCTTCAACCGTAAAAATTTTGACGGCGGGCGTTCCTGTTTACAATGTGGCGGACGTTGAAAAACACAAGGACGAAGTTGACGTTCTTATCATCTGCGGCGGCTCGGCGACCGACCTTCCAAAGCAGACTCCTGAATACGCAAAATATTTCAACGTAATCGACAGCTTTGACACGCACGCAAAAATCCCTGAGCACTTTGCAAACGTGGACAAGGTTGCAAAGGACTTTAAGCATACCGCTCTCATCAGCTGCGGCTGGGACCCGGGCCTTTTTAGCCTTAACCGCCTTTACGCCAACTGCATTCTTCCAAACGGAAAGGACTACACTTTCTGGGGAAAGGGAGTCAGCCAGGGACACTCTGACGCCATCCGCCGCATAAAAGGCGTTAAGGACGGAAAGCAGTACACGATTCCAGTGCAGGCAGCTTTGGACGCCGTTCGCTCAGGAAGCAATCCTGACTTGACAACTCGCCAAAAGCACACGCGCGAATGTTTTGTTGTGGCCGAAGAAGGCGCGGACAAGGCCCGCATCGAAAAAGAAATCAAAGAAATGCCAAACTACTTCGTTGACTACGACACGACAGTTCACTTTATCAGCGAGGAGGAATTGAAGCGCGACCACTCAGGAATTCCTCACGGCGGCTTTGTAATCCGTTCCGGAAAGACCGGCTGGGACAATGAGTTCAACAACGTGATTGAGTACAGCCTAAAATTGGATTCAAACCCTGCCTTTACTTCAAGCGTTCTCGTGGCTTACGCCCGCGCGGTTTACAGAATGAACAAAGAGGGAAGCCTTGGCTGCAAGACAGTCTTCGACGTCGCGCCGGCTTACCTTAGCCCGCTTAGCGGAGAAGAAATCCGCGCGCATTTGCTGTAGGAGAAACAATGAACTCATTTATCGAACAATCAAATTTTTTTGAAGGCAACGACCCGGAAAAGATTGCCAAGGAATACGGCACGCCTCTCTACGTTTACAACGAAAAGATTTTGCGCAGCCGCATGGCCGCGGTCGCTAAGGTTATCACAAAGTATCCTTACACCGCAAACTATTCTGTAAAGGCCAACACAAACATTCACATTCTTAAGCTTGCGTTCGAAGAAGGCAACAACTGCGACGCGATGAGCGTTGGCGAAATCCAAATGCTTTTAAAGGCCGGCTTTCCAAAGGAGCGCGTTTTCTTTGTTCCGAACAACGTGAGCGAAGAAGAAATGCAGTTTGCGATTGACAACGGAATTATGACAAGCTGCGACTCCCTTGCCCAGCTGGAGCTTTACGGCTCCCTCAACAAGGGCGGAAAGGTCGCTGTCCGCATAAATCCTGGAGTCGGAGCCGGCCACCACGAAAAGGTTGTCACAGGCGGAAAGAAAACCAAGTTTGGAATTTCCGAAGAATTCATTCCGCAGATTTTTGAAATCGCTTCAAAATACAATCTTACAATCGCAGGAATCAACCAGCACATCGGCTCGCTTTTTATGGACCCGCAGCCTTATCTTGACGCGGTCTCAAACCTCTTGCGAATTGCCCTTCAGTTTAAGGATTTGGAGTTTGTCGACTTTGGCGGCGGCTACGGCATTCCCTACCACAAGCTGGACGACGAAAAAGATTTTCCGATGGAAGATTTTAAAAAGCGCCTTGAGCCTATTTTGGACGACTTTGTCGCCAACTACGGAAGAGCGCCGCTTTTTAAAAGCGAGCCCGGACGTTTTTGCGTCGCGGAAGGCAGCGTGATTCTTGGCCGCGTTCACGCAGTAAAGCATAACAACGGAAAGACCTTTGCCGGAACTGACATCGGCATGAACGTTCTTGTCCGCCCGTCCATGTACGACAGTTGGCACGACATCGAAGTTATCCGCGACGGAAAAGTTGTTGCCCGCGACAATCTTATGGAACAAACCGTGACCGGAAACATCTGCGAAAGCGGCGACCTTCTTGCCAAAGACCGCCCGCTGCCGGAGATGAAGCGCGGCGACCTTGCATGCGTCCTTGACGCCGGCGCTTACGGCTGGAGCATGTGCTCAACTTACAACAGCCGCCCCCGCCCCGCGGAAGTTCTAATCTGCAAGGACGGCAGCGTAAAAGTTATCCGCCGCCGCGAGACAATAGAAGATTTGATGCGGCTCTTTTAAGGTGGGCCCTGGCTGCGCGCGGCAATTAAGGCCTTGCATTTGTAAACACGAGCCGACGGCTTCCCCATCGCGGGGAGGCCGTTGTTTTTACCACAAAACTTTTACGTCGTAAAGTTTTATTTTTGAATCTTTTGTAATGATTGCAAGGTTTTCGGCTTGAGCTTGCGCCACAAGCATTCTGTCAAATGGGTCGGAATGAATGTTTGGAAGTTCTGAAAGCTTGTCAATGTATGCAGCCTCAATAGGAAGAATTTCAATTTTTTGGGCGAGGCACTGTTCTTCAAGTTGCTTTACCGTAAAAGGAACGTTCAGTTTTCCAATGCTCTTTTTGATGCCAATTTCCCAAAAACTGGCTATGCTTGCGTATATTCCTTCTTCATTGTCGAGAATCTTTTTAACTTTTTTTGAAAGATTTTCCGTGTCGCTGAACGCCCAAATCAAAATATGCGTGTCAAGAAGGTACTTCATACATATTCCTTGAAACAATCTGGCGTTTCGTCAAAGTCGTCAGCAATCCAAACTTTTCCTTTCCATTGTCCAAGTTGGCGGATGGATTTTTTTTCCGTTTTTTTTGCTTTGGCTTTTGCGGGAGCCGTATTTGAATTGCGGCTCAAAACCAAATCCAAAAAACGCGAGACAAAATCAAATTCGCTTTCAGGAACCATGCGCAATTTTTTTTCTAAAGTTGAGTACGGCATAGTTTTCCTCCTTAAAGTTAATTATATCACAAACTTTTGATTTGGCAAAGTCTTGCATTACTCCAACCAATTCTCCACCTGCAGGCCGCGATAACCATATTCGCGGATAGCTATTTTGTCAATCAAAAATGGCTATTTTAAAAAATCCGTCCTGTCCAAGCGTAACATTTTTTTCGTTCGTTTATTTTAAACTTGACTAATGACAGAGCGTGATTATATAATTGCGTTTTAAGGAGTTTATTATGAAAAAAATTGCAGTTGTTGTTTTGGCGCTTGCCGTTCTTTCTTCGACAAGCGTTTTTGCGGCCAAAAAAGGAAAAGAGGCCAAGCAAAAAATTGAAATCGTGGACCGCCCCGGCATCGCTCTCGGAACCGAGATTCCGGATTGGGTTGTTTCTGTGTTGGAAGGGGAGAACAAGAAAATCGCCAAGTCTTTGAAAATCGACCTCAAGGACTATCAAATTTTCGTATTCTCCAACCAGGGCAAGGACTTGGAATTCTTAAAGACTTGGACGGACCAAGTTGACGTCCAGCGCCAGGTAGCCAACTCATTCTCCATCGCCGTAGGCCAGAGCGCCAACGCCGTGTTCCAAGGAACAAGCGGAGACGAATCCAAGAAGAAGATGGCCATCGACCAAAGCGTAAAGGCTCTTTCCACGATGGAAATCAACGGCTTGCTCAAAGAGTCCCAGTATTGGATTCAGTTCAGAAAGCCCAAGCAGGGAGTCAAGATTACAAAGAAGTCTCCCGAAAGCTCTTTTGACTACTACTACGAATACTATGTCGTGTTCACGATGAACCGCGCCATTTACGAGTCCCAGCTCAACGCCGCCTTGAACGGAATCGAGGACAACGCTTCCGAAACCGTTTTGTTGAAAAAGGCCTTGAGCGAAAATCTCCGCGCGCCCTTGATTGACAAAGTCAAGGACGCGTCTGTCGAATACGATTTTGAAGAGTAGACTGGAGCCGCCGAATGAAAAAGACACTTTTAATCTTGACGGCGGCGCTCGCTTTGGCGGGCTCCGCTTTTGCCAAGGCCGTAAAGCGCGGCGGCAACGCGGACCTCACTCCCTACTTGAACGACAACGATTGCCGCGCGATTTGCAAGGACATAGTTGACCAAGTCATAAAGAACCCCCGCGTCGCCAAGTTTGAGGAAAAAAACGGCCGCGCTCCGATTGTTACGATTGGAAAAATCAAGGACCAGACCGGCGAATTCTTTGACACGCAAATCATCGCCAACAGCCTTAAGACCGCCGTTCTCAACAGCGGCGTCCTTGAGTTCATGGCCAACTACGACGTCCGCGACGACATGCGCGACGAAGTCATCGGCCAGCAGGACCACAGCGCCGAAGACAAGGCCAAGGAGCTTGACGAAGAGGACGCCGCCGACTACATGCTCACCGGCTCCGTAAAGCTTATGGTTCAAAACAACGGCAAAAAGCAGGAAAGGACATACATCGTCAACATCGAGCTTGCGGATTTGCAGACGCACAGAACGGTCGCGATGTTCGAGCCTTCCGAAGCCACAAAGGACTATTTGAAAAAAACGGCAAGCGTAAAAAGCAAGTGACTCTTTAAGGAATGATTATGAAAAAAAGAGCCGTCGCATGCGCGGCGCTTGCCGCCGCGCTTGTTTTCTTTTCGTCCTGCGTTTCCACAAACAAAACCGACGCGGCCGACATCCAAGCCTCGTCGGAAAAGTCCTCCAAAAAGCAAAAGGCCAAGCCCGTAAAAAAAAGCAAGTTTGACCAAGACGCTTTTGACGAGGCTTACGCAAAAGGCGACTACGCCGTTTGCGCGGGAATGCTGTTGGGAAAAGGCGACAAAAAAAATCTTGTAAAAAATTCGCTTGACGCGGACATGTTGGTTTACTTCACGCAAAACTACACGACCGCCGGAAAGAGTTTTCTTGACACTTACGCGATGATGCAGCAAACCGTTTCCGAAATGACTGCCGGAAAAGGCTTGGCCGCGTCGCTCGGCGGAGAAAATTCCATCAAGTATTACGGCGCCGAATACGAGCGCTATTTGGCTTGGTCAATGCGGCTCGCCAGCGCTTTGGCCGCCAAGGAAAACGACGTCGCCAACGGAATCATGAAAGATTACGTCGGCACGTTCATGGACGAAATCCAAGCCTTGCGGGCCCAGAACGAGGAAATCGCGCGCGGCTCGGAGGAAAAGCTGGACAGCGACGAATTCAAGCGGGCCGCGGAGTCTTTGGAAAGCGCGGGCCTTGACTTGGGCGTTTCCGGCATGGTCAACGCAAAGCCGGCCGCCGCTTCCGCAAAGTATGAAAGCTCGCCTTTCTTCAATTATTTGGGAACCTTGGCCTACGCGGCCAACAAGGATTTTGACCACGCCCAGGAATTCGCGGCGCTTTACAATGTCGACAAGTCGCTTGTGAATGACGCGGTAAAAGTTCCGGCGGGAAAAGGCCGGCTTGAAGTGGTCGCCTTTTCCGGAACCATAGGAAGGCGAAGCGACGCCAGCGAAGGAAAAACGCCCTCGTCATTTTCGCTTCCAATTTCCGGAGTCGGAATCGTCACCTTCCATACAAAAATCGCGTATCCGGTTTTCAAGGAGCAAAAGCATGCCATAGATTCCGTGCGCGTCACCCTTTCAAACGGCGAGTCCAAAAAGGCCGTCCTTGTGGAAGACTTTGACGAGGCCGTAAAAATCGATGTCGCGCAAAAGGCCCGCGGAGCCTACAGCCGTTCCGTTTTCCGAAACGTCGTAAAAAATTCCGCCGCCGCCGCCAGCGTCATAGCGGCCGGAATCGCTGTCCGCCAGGCTTCCGACAACGCCATCGCGTCCACGCTGGCGCAAATCGTTTTTAGCCAAGCGGTCGCCGCGGCTTCCGAGGCCATTGTCAACCTTGAGCGGGCCGACGTCAGGCAGGGCGTTTACTTTCCCAACAAGGCCAGCGCGGCGGGCTTTTCCGTCGACCCTGGAATTTACGCCGTCACGCTTGAATACATGAGCGGGCCTAATGTCGTTGAGAAAAAGACAATAGAAAAAGTCGTCGTCGAAGGCGGCAAAGTCAACGTTGAGGTTTCTTTATGCGAAAAATGAAAAACGTTTTAGCAAAGGCTGCCCTTTGCTCTTTTATTTTGCTGGCCGGCGGCCTGTCGTTCGCGGCCAAGGCTAAAAAGCCCGCAAAAGCCGCCGCTTCAAAAATGCCTGACTGGGTCAACCAGCCTTCTTTGGTATACCCCAACTCGGCTTACATAACTTATGTAGGTTCGGCGGCTGACAGGAACGCCAGCGAGGCAAGCGCGCTTCAAGGCTTGGCCGCGATTTTCGGCCAGTCCGTAAAGTCCGAGTCAAACGCCTCCAGCAGGATGGAACAAGCCAAGGCCAGCGGCTTGGTGGCCACGACAAGCGTCCAGGCTTTCAGCCAGGACGTCAAGCGTGTCGTTGACGTTGACTGCTTGGTCGGCGCGGAAATCAAGGAATATTGGCAGGACGAGAAAAGCGGAACTTGGCATGCTTTGGCGCTTTTGGACAAGGCCAAGGCGGTTGACATCTATTCAGCAATGATAAAGAAAAACGCAGCCGCGATTCCTACAGTCCTAAAAGGGGCAGAGGGCGACAAGCTTTCGCTTGACGCCTTTGCCGCCTACGACTTTGCGGAGGACATCGCGATTGAAAACGAAGGCCACTTAAAAAAACTTTCGGTCATCGACCCCGATTCCGTGGACGGACTAAAGTCATTCTGCCCCTCGTCAAAGGGCCTTCACGCAAAGAAGATGGAAATAGCCAAGCAAATTCCGATTTGCGTGCAAACCTTCAACGACGACCATGGCCGATGCAAGGAAGCCTTCAGCCAGGCGATTTCGGAAGCGGGCTTCCGTGGAACTACCGACGCCTCCGTCCGCTACGTCTTGATAGCCAAGTTTGAGTTTGAGCGTTCCGACACCAAGGACAAAAAAACCGTCCGCTGCCGCTACAACTGCGAAAGCTACATCAACGACTCGTTGACAAGCCATCAAATCGTTCCCTTCACCGTCACGGGCCGCGAAAGCCAGACCGACTACAACGAGGCGCGGATAAAGGCGGAAAAGGCGCTTGTGGCCAAAATCAAGGCCGACTTTGGCAAGGCCTTCAACGATTACCTAAAAAATTTGGTCGCACAATGAAAGGTCTTTTTACGCTCAAAGCGGCCCTTTGTCTTGCCGCCATTCTTTTTTTCCGCTTCCAATTTGCCGCTCCGGCCTTTTCGGAGATTGTGGATTGGAAGGGAGTGGAGCATGGCCTTGAGGCGCGGCCCAAGTGGGTTTTCAAGTACATAAAGGGCGGCAACGAAAAGGCCGTCCGAAGCAGGTTTGGTGTCGCCGCAAATTCAAAAATCGTCTTGGGCGTAGGCCGCTCCCGGGATTTGGAAAAGGCCAGGACGGCCTCCCAATTGGAGGCCCAAAAAAAGGCCGCCAACATTTCCCCGAACCTTTTGTTTCTATATGAATACTGGGAAGAGGACGACGAAACTGGCTTTACGGTGTATTCCATTTATGAATGCAGGCGGCGCTAGCGTTCGCTTCCCTACATTTGTATAGAAAAAAAGATTGAATTCAATTTAATTTTATTCAATTTTTTATGAAAAACTATTGCATTTTTTCACAATGCGCTTTATACTTAAAATCAAGAGAATTGAAGAAGGACTGCATGTCGTTTCTTTCAAATATTTTATGGAGGCATTTTTATGAGAGAAGAGTGGAACGGTTTTAAAGCCGGCCGTCTTTGGCAGGACGAAGTCAACGTCCGCGAATTCATTCAGCTGAACTACACTCCGTACGACGGAGACAGCAAGTTCCTTGCTGGTCCTACGGAAGCCACAAAGAAACTTTTTGACGAGTTTCAGCGCTTGCAAAAGGCCGAGCACAACAAAAAGTCAGTCGGCCTTGACGGAAAGGAGCGCTCTGGCGTTCTTGACCTTGACACTGACATCGTTACTGGCATCACAAGCCACAAGCCCGGCTACATTTTCGCCGACGGCTCAAAGAAAGACTTGGAGCAGGTTGTAGGACTTCAGACAGACAAGCCGCTCAAGCGCGCTTTCATGCCTTTTGGCGGAATCCGCATGGCCGAGCAGTCTTGCGAAATGTACGGCTACAAGCCCAACGCCGAGTTGCACAAGATTTTCACTGAGTATCACAAGACTCACTCTGACGCGGTCTTCCAGGTATACAGCCCCGAAATCCGCAAGGCCCGCTCAGCCCACATTTTGACCGGTTTGCCGGACACATACGGACGCGGACGCATCGTAGGCGACTACCGCCGCATCGCGCTTTACGGAATTGACTTCCTTATCCAGGAAAAGCAAAAGGACTTCGCCAACATCGGCGACGGAACGATGACCGACGACGTAATCCGCCTTCGCGAAGAAGTCGCCGAGCAAATCAAGGCCTTGGGCCAGATGAAGGAAATGGCCGCCATGTACGGTTTTGACATTTCAAAGCCCGCCAAGACAGCCAAGGAAGCCTTCCAGTGGCTCTACTTCGGCTACCTTGCCGCCATCAAGACTCAGAACGGCGCCGCCATGTCAGTTGGCCGCATCGCCACATTCCTTGACATCTACATCGAGCGCGACCTTAAGAACGGACTCATCACGGAAGAGCAGGCCCAGGAACTCGTCGACCACATCGTAATGAAGTTCCGCATGGTCCGCTTTGCCCGCATTGAGTCTTACAACCAGCTTTTCTCCGGCGACCCGATTTGGGCCACATTGGAAGTTGCCGGCCTTGGACAGGACGGCCGTCCAATGGTAACAAAGAACGACTACCGCTTCCTCCACACATTGGAGAACATGGGACCGTCGCCCGAGCCCAACATCACGGTTCTTTACTCAAAGCGCTTGCAGGAAAACTTCCGCAGATACGCGGCCAAGATTTCAATCGACACTTCTTCAATCCAGTACGAGAACGACGACATCATGCGCCCGATTTGGGGAGACGACTACTCAATCTGCTGCTGCGTTTCAGCCACTCAGACAGGAAAGGAAATGCAGTTCTTCGGAGCTCGCGCCAACTTGGCCAAGGCCTTGCTTTATGCCATCAACGGCGGAAAGGACGAAGAGGCCGGCTTGACGCCCGGCGTTCAGGTTGGACCGGACATCGCTCCTATCACAAGCGAGTACTTGGACTACAACGAAGTCATGAAGAAGTACGACACGATGCTTGAATGGCTCGCCGGCTTGTACGTCAACACGCTCAACGCGATCCACTACATGCACGACAAATACTACTACGAAGCCGCCGAGTTGGCCCTTATCGACACCAACGTCCGCCGCACGTTCGCCACGGGAATCGCGGGCTTCAGCCACGTAGTCGACTCGCTCAGCGCCATCAAGTACGCCAAAGTCAAGGTTTTGCGCCGCGACATCGACATCGTCGACAAGAAGGGAAAGAAGGTTTTCGCTCCCAACATGGCCTACGACTTCAAGGTGGAAGGCGACTTCCCCCGCTACGGCCAGGACGACGACCGCGCCGACGAAATCGCCAAGTGGCTCCTTAAGACTTTCATCGGAAAAATCAAGAAGCACCACACATACCGCAACGCCGAGCCGACAACTTCCATCCTTACAATCACTTCAAACGTGGTTTACGGAAAGGCCACAGGCGCCTTGCCCAACGGCCGCCCCGCCCACGCTCCGTTCAGCCCTGGAGCCAACCCCTCTTACGGCGCGGAGACAAAGGGCTTGGTCAAGAGCTTGAACTCTGTCGCCAAGGTTCCCTACGAGTATTCTTTGGACGGAATCTCCAACACTCAGACAATCAATCCGAGCGCTTTGGGACATAGCGAAGACGAGCAGATTGACAACTTGGTCAACGTTATGGACGGCTACTTTGAGAAGGGAGCCCACCACCTTAACGTCAACGTCTTTGGCGTTGAAAAGCTTAAGGACTGCCAGGCTCACCCCGAAAAGCCCGAGTACGCCAACTTCACGGTTCGCGTTTCTGGCTACGCGGTTCGCTTCATCAACCTTACAAAGGAACAGCAGGACGACGTTATCGCCCGTACCTGCCACGCATCGATGTAAACATCGATGCGTAACGAGAATTCCCGCTTCGCGGTAATTCTCGCAACTAAGGTTGTACAACTTGCAAAGCCGGCGGCGGTTTTCGTCGTCGGCTTTTTTTGACTACAAAGGATAAGGTGCGTTTATGACTGACGGCTACATACATTCAATAGAATCATTCGGCGCGGTGGACGGGCCGGGAATGCGCCACATCGTGTTCACCGCTGGCTGCCCTATGCGCTGCAAATTTTGCCACAACCCCGACACTTGGAAAATGGACGAAGGCAAAAAAATGTCTCCGGCCGACCTTTTGCAGGACGCCATAAAGGACCGCGCCTACTGGGGAAAAAAGGGCGGAATCACGGTGTCCGGCGGCGAGCCCTTGATGCAGCTGGACTTTTTGCTTGACTTCTTTACGCTGGCCAAAAATGAGGGCGTCAACACTTGCATAGACACTTCCGGCGCGCCCTTCACAAAGCAAGGCGAATGGTTTGAAAAGTTTAAGAAACTTATGGATGTGACCGACCTTTTGCTGATGGACATAAAGCACATCGACCCGGAGGAACACAAGGAGCTTACGGGGCAGGACAACGCCAACATCGTCGAAATGTTCCGCTACCTTGACCAAATAAAAAAGCCCATTTGGATTCGCCATGTTTTGGTTCCCGGAATCAGCGACAAGGACGAATACTTGGAAAGGACGCGCGACTTTATCCGCTCGCTTCATAACGTTGAGCGCGTCGAAGTTCTTCCTTACCACACGCTTGGCGTGGCAAAGTACAAGGAGCTTGGCATTCCATACCGCTTGGAAGGAGTTCCTTCTCCTACGGCGGAACGGGTTCAAAACGCGCGCCGCATTTTGGAGTGCGACAACTATACGGCGTGGAAGGAATAGGCAAGCGCCGTCATTGACCAAGGGCCTTCCTTCCATTATAATATCGCGCGATGGATTTGTTTTTTGGAGCGTCGGTTTCGCCCGGAATTGGGCGGGGCAACGCGTTTGTAATTCCCGACCAAGCTCAGCGCGTCATTCCTCAGATTCCGATAACGGCGGAACAAGTGGATTCCGAATGGTTGCGCTATGTCTACGCGCGCGACTCGGTTGCCGAGCAAATAAAAATTCAGCTGGAACAAATCCATGGCAACAAGGAAATTTTCGAGACCTATTCGTTGATGCTGGCCGACCCGGTCTTTAATAAGGAAGTCGGCGACTGCATCGCCCAGCGCCTTTTTAACGTCGAGTTCATCCTTGACTTTAAGATGGAGGAATACGCCCAGCGCCTGCGCGACAGCGGAAACGATTACTTGGCCGACCGCGCGCAGGACATCATCGACATTTTTGGCCGCGTCCTAAACGAGCTTTTGAACATCCATCCCTTTGACATGGAGCAAGTGCCCGAAGGCGTCGTCTTGATCGCGCAGTCGCTTAACGCCAGCGACGCGATGGTCATTTCAAAAAAACGCTTGTCGGGCTTGGCGCTCGTCGAGGGAGGCCTTTCCAGCCACGTGGCCATTTTGGCGCGCAGCTACGGCGTTCCCGCGGTATTCGCCCTTCCCAAAGAAATAAAGCAAATCCAAAACAGCGAGCGCATAATTCTTGACGCAAATTCCGCCGAGCTAATCGTTGACCCAGACGCGGGCACGGTCTTGGACTACCAAAAAAAAGTAGAGCAAATCGCCGAGCGCAAAAAGGCGCTTTTGCTTTTCCGCTCAAAGCCCGCCCAGACAAAAGACGGCGAGCGCTTCCATCTTTACGCCAACATCGGAACGGTGGAGGAAGCCAAAATCGCGCTTGAAGAAGGCGCGGAAGGCATCGGCCTTTTTAGGACGGAATTCCTTTTTATGAACGAGTTGAATTCCGGCGAGGGCGGCGTCCGCTCGGTAAGCGAGGAGACGCAGTTTGAGGCCTACAAGAAAGTTTTGCAAATTATGGGCGACCGGCCTGTCACAATCCGAACGCTTGACGCTGGCGGCGACAAACTTTTAAAGATGGTTGACGCTCCCGCCGAAACGGAGAAAAATCCTTTGATGGGCTTGCGCGCGATTCGCATGAGCTTGCAAACTCCGCAGCTTTTTAAGACGCAGCTTCGCGCGCTGTACCGCGCCAGCGTTTACGGAAATTTGCGCATAATGTTCCCGCTGATTACAAGCCAAGAGCAGGTTGAGCAGGCCCGCAATATCGCAAGCCAAGCGCGCGACGAGCTTTTGGACGAAGGGGTAAAAGTCAAGGACGTTCCGATTGGCATTATGGTTGAGACCGCCGCCGCCGGAATCATCGCCGACTGTCTGGCCACGGTCTCGGACTTCTTTTCAATCGGAACCAACGACTTGACGCAATACACTTTGTGCGTTGACCGCGAAAACATAAACGTGGCCGATTGCTATGACGAATTTCATTTGGCGGTTTTGCGCTTGATTCAGAATACAATCAAGGCGGCGGACGGGGCTGGCATACCGGTTTCGGTTTGCGGCGAGATGGCTAGCCGGATTGACAGCGCGATGATGCTGGCTGGAATGGGAATCCGAAACCTTAGCATGGGGCCTTCGCAAATTTCTTTGGTGAAGGAAAAACTTTCTACAATAACAGTAAAAGAATTGGAAGCGATTTCAGATGGAAAACGAAGATAATATTTTGCAAGGCGCGGAAGCGGGCGCGGACTTTTCGCAAGCCCAAGAAGCCGGCCCCGAATACGACCCAAAAAAAACATACGTCAATTTGCCGCTGGTGGTTTTGGCCGGCCGCCCAAACGTCGGAAAGTCAACGCTCTTCAACCGCTTTATGAAAAAACGAATCGCGATTGTGGACCCTACGCCCGGCGTGACCCGCGACCCGGTTGAGGCCACGGCCTTTATCGCCGGAAAGCCCGTTCACCTTATGGACACCGGCGGCTACAAGCTTACGCGCGACGTCGGCACGATGGAAGCGGTGATGGACGACTTGGTTGTCGAAAAGACGATTCAAATGATAAAGAAGGCCGACCTTATTTTGCTTTTGCTTGAGGCCGGCGAAATCACTCCCGAAGACGAAGAGTTTGTCCAACAACTGCGCCCTTACTGGAACAAGGTGATCGCCGCCGTAAACAAGACCGAAGGCGGCCGCGGCGAAAGCGTCGCTTGGAACTACTTGCAGTTTGGCTTTAAGGAACTGCTTTTTATCAGCGCCGAGCACGGCGACAACATCACGGAGCTTTCCGAGAAAATCGCGGGCCGCCTGGATTTTTCAAACGTCAAGGAAGGGCAGGAGGAAGAGCCGCCGGTCCGCATCGCGATTTTGGGAAAGCCCAACACCGGTAAGTCAACGCTTTCAAACCGCCTTACTCACAGCGAGGCTTCCATCGTAAGCGACTACGCCGGAACGACGCGCGATGTTGTCGAAGGAAGTTTCCGTTACAACGGTCGCGACTGCCTTTTGCTGGACACGGCGGGAATCAGGCGCAAAAGCAAGGTGAAGGAAAACGTTGAGTATTATTCGGTCAACCGCGCGATAAAAACTTTGGACGAGTGCGATGTGGTGATTTTGATGATTGACGCGCAAGAAGGCCTTGCCGAGCAAGACAAAAAAATTTGCGCGCTTGCCTACGAGCGCGGACGCCCGATAATCTTTGCCCTCAACAAGTGGGACACGCAGGAAAAGGGAAGGACGCCGGCGCGCAAGGCCGAGGAAAACATTCGCATAATGTTCGGTCAAATGAATTGGGCGCCCATCGTTGAAATTTCCGCGCTGCAAGGCGACGGAATGAAAAAATTGATGGACACCGCGCTTGAGCTTTACGGCCAAGTGACTCGCAAGGTGGAGACCGCCGCGCTAAACGCCGCGCTAAAAGATTGGCTCATCAAGTATCCGCCGCCGGCCTCAAAGACAATGCATTTTAAAATCCGCTACATGACGCAAACAAGCGTCAATCCCGTAAGCTTTGTGATATTCGCGACGCGGCCTGACACCGTTCCGCTTACGTACATAACCTTCTTAAAGAACCGCATTCGCGAAGACTTGGGCTTTGACAAAATCCCTGTCCAGCTGGAACTTAAGGCCAGCCGCCAAAAGTGGGAAGACCGGGAGCGCTGATGTACACGATTGGCCAAGTGGAAGAAATCACGGGCGTAAAGCAGCACGTCTTGCGCTATTGGGAAGAAGTGATTCCGGGCTTCGCTCCAAAAAAAGATTTGGGCGGCCGCCGTCTCTACAGCCAAAAGGACATGGAAATCGTCTTGCGTATGAAGCATTTGATTTACCAAAAAAAATTCACAATCGAAGGCGCGCGCGATCAAATCATAAGCGAGTCTTGCGCTTTTGAAAAATCCGCCGACTTGCTTGGCCAATTGCGGGCGGCGCGGCGCGAATTGACCGAAGCGTTTTTCGCGCTTAGAAAATTTAGATAAAAAATTAAGGTGAGCCATGCCGACAAAAATAATTCAAAGACTTTTTGACCCCAAAAAAATTCCTGCCGACGCGCAAAAAATTTTGGACTCCTTTGACCAAATCGCGCAGTCCGCGATGCCGGCCAACTCCAAGCAGCTTGTGGCGCTTCCAAAACAAATCCGCGAGCTTAGCCACCAAATGACCGACGATCGGGCCGCGCGCCGCCTGGGCTACATGAACGAAAAAACTTTTTTGGCCTCCTATGTCCGCTACTTTATGTGGTGGAACCTTGTCCGCCTTACGCGCCTCTTCGCCAACCTTGACTTTGATTTTTTGAGCGACGGCGGCGTTTGCCTTGACATCGGGAGCGGGCCTTTGACTTTGCCTTGCGCGCTGTGGCTTTCGCGCCCCGACTTGCGGAAAAAAAAACTTGTCTGGTATGTGATGGACATTTCGCAGCTGGCGCTTTCTTTGGGCGAGGAAATCTTTTTGTCCGTCGCGGCGGCCACAGGCGGCGAGCCGTGGAAAATCGTCCGCGTCAAGGGGCCGCTCGGAACGCCGGTCAAGCAAAAGGCCAACTTTGTGACTTGCGCCAACATGTTCAACGAGCTTTTGCAAAGCCGAGGAGGCGAGCCGCCTGACTTTTTGGCCAAGAAATATTCGCAGGCGCTTTTTAACTATTTGGATTTTTCCGAACAAGCCTCGCCCGCGATTTTTTTGGCCGAGCCCGGAACTCCTGGGTCGGGGCGTTTTTGTTCACTGATGCGCGACGCCTTTGTCAGGCGCGGTTTGTTGGCTTTGGCTCCTTGCCCGCATCTAGGAAACTGTCCGATGGACGGCCGAAAATCAGGCAAAGGCGGCGCCACGGGCAAGTGGTGCAACTTTGCCTTTGACACCGACGACGCCCCCAAAAAACTTTTGGCGCTTTCGGCCAAGGCCGGAATCCCCAAAGAGCGCGCCGTCATTTCGTTTGTCCTGGCCGGCGCCGCCCAAAAATCTTTGGCAAGCCCAAAAAGCGGCGGCCTTTCCAGCCAGGAAAAAGTCGCCTCAACTGAGATTGTTGGAAAGCCCAAGACTTGCGGCGGCCTTATGCGGATCGCGTCCGACATTATCCGCCTGCCGCCAGAGCGCGAAGGACAAAAGCCGCGCGTTGGCCACTACGCATGCTCCGAGCAAGGCTTGGTTCTTGCAATTTCAAAAGGCGGCAAGCGGGTTTACTCCGGCGACCTTCTTGAATTGGAAACAGAAAGTTTCGCAAGCCCCAAAAGCGGCCGCCGCGATTTTGGCCAGGAACGCGATTCCCGCCCGCGGCGCGACGCAAAGACTGGCGCCTTGATTGTGGAGATTTAGCGCGCGTTTTGCGCCATTGTCGTTGTCCTTTATTCCGCGAACTTGTAGCCGTTGCGGCCGGCGCGCTTGATTTCGTAAAGGGCTGCGTCTGCCTTTTCGATTAGGCTTTCGTTCCAGCCGCTTTTGCTGATTGCGATTCCGCAGCTAAGAGTTGTGCGCGGAATGTCGTTCTGGCATTTTTCTTCAAGCTTTTTAAATAGCGTTTCTATTTTTGCGGAAATCACGCGCTTTGTTTTTTGCAAGTTGTCGTCGCACTTTGAAAGCACTACGGCAAATTCGTCTCCGCCAAGGCGGGCTGCGTAATCAGTTGAGCGGAAGCTTGATTCCAAAATTTGAGCCACAGTCTTCAGTACTTTGTCGCCGACAGTGTGGCCGTACTCGTCGTTTATTTCTTTAAATTTGTCAACGTCAAGCATGATAAAAGCCACGCTTTCGTTGGATTCTTTAAGCGCCTTTAGAATCGCCTTGAACGCTGTTCTGTTTATAAGGCCGGTCAATTCATCGTGTTCCGCTTGTCGGCGCAAATAGTTTTCGTTTTTCGTCGCGATCTCGAACATTTCGTTGTAAGTTTCCCTTAACAGCTCCAATTCGGTTGTTCGAGTCGCTTGCAGCTTTTGCTTGTTTTTGATGTTGTCGATAAAGCCGTAAAGCGATTTTATAACAAAGAATATTATGATTAGGAA
This sequence comes from uncultured Treponema sp., assembly GCA_946411505.1. Taxonomy (GTDB): domain Bacteria; phylum Spirochaetota; class Spirochaetia; order Treponematales; family Treponemataceae; genus Treponema_D. The sequence goes on from CAMKEG010000002.1 coordinate 362,379, forward strand.
AAAGGCCAAAGAAAAGACAACGATTAAAATTATTTCGAAAAAAGTTCTGGTAAGGGTCGCCTCAAGGTTTTCGGCGTTGTTCCTGTTAAGCACGCTGGCGTGGTTAAAGATTTCTTCAACCGCGTTGGCCCTGTAGTTTGAAATGGCGTTTTTCATCGAAAAGTATTTGTCCGAAAACAAAATGAGCCAAGCGGTCGCCATTTTTGTGTTAAAGTCTAGGGCCTTTTCTTGGTCGGAAAGCTGGGCGTTTTCCACCGCGGCCGGAACCTTGTATGAAGGGGTTTTGTCGTAGCCCTTTGCAAGGACGACAAGTTTCATCGCCTTGTATTCAAGCTCTTCAAGCTTTTTAGACTCGTTCATCGCTTGTTCAATGTAGCTGGCGGTTTTTTCTATCGCTCCTGCGGCCTTGATTTCTTCAAGGGCTTTTTCGCGCCTTTTTGTTTCGTCTATTTCGGTAAAATAATTCTCAAGATGGCTCCAGTCGCCTGTGATGGTAAAAAGCCTGGATTCGTTGGTCAAATAGTCCGAGGCTTCCTGCAAGCTCACCGCGGCCTGGGCGATTTTCTGCGACTGCATCGTGTTTTTGGCAAAATTTTGGAATAGGAGCGGAACCTTTATTACGCTGACGATTAGAACGGCGCTCAGGGCTAGAATCAAAGCGAGAAAAAGGAAGCTGATTTTTTTTAGATTCACTTTCATTTCTTGGCTTGCCTTTCTTCTATAATAACAAGTTTTTCAACTTTGCGCAATAAAAAAGGCTGGGCAAAAAACAAAGCTTTTTTTGTCTAGAAAGCGCCGTCCGCTTTCCCGCGGTTTGCCGCTATATCTCTTCCTCCAACACTTTTTTTGCCCATGAGCGCTTGCCGCATTCCGGGCATTTTAGCCAGCGCGTCGTGTTCATGTGTGGGGCAAGCAAAACCGCTCGGTATGTCGGAACAAACTTGCGGCCGCACTTCTTGCACTTGTAATGGCCCGCGTCAACTTCAAGCTTGAGCGCGAAGAACAAGGCGGCCAACATGACGACGGAGGCCGCCGCGACTATAGCCGTCAAAAGCGGGCCTTCCTTTAACGTTCGGGCGGCCAACAATACTATTCCGACATAAAGCGCCATGGTCGCGGCCGACGACACATACATATTTAAAATCATCGTTTTGTTCTTGGTCTCTTCGCGCCGCGCAAGCTCTACCAAAAGCGCTTCCGTCTTTTTGTCCATGTCTTTCATTTCAATTTTCTCCCCGCTCAAAAGCTCTCCGGCGCTGATTTTTAGGACGCCGCACAAGTCCAGCATTTTGCCCGCGTCAGGCAGGCAGTTCCCGTTCTCCCACTTGGAAATCGCCCTGTCGCTTATGCCAAGCTTTTCGGCTAGTTCCGACTGGGTTAGCTTTCGCTCCTTTCTGCAAGTTGCAATGAACTTTCCGATTTTTATTAAATCCATAGGAAATCCTCCTGTAAAGATGCCTGCTACTATAGCGCGTCCTGGGCTGTTTTAACATGAACCGTTGGTTGAGTTTGGAAAACGCGGCTAAAGTTTATGGAATCCTCCGCCTTTGGTCAATCCGCCCGCGGCCCCTTTCCGCCTGTGGAAAATTCCGCAAAAATTCCTTGAATTCCCTTGACACAATTTCAAAATTTCAATAAACTCTCTAAACTATCATTGCGATAATTGCCCTTGTAGCTCAGCCGGTAGAGCGCAGCCATGGTAAGGCTGAGGTCTGCGGTTCGATTCCGCACGGGGGCTTTAACAGACTTTTGAATAGGAGAAATATATGGGTAGCAAGAAGAAAGGCGCGGTAGAAATCATCGCTTTGCAGTGCTCAGAGTGCAAGCGCAAGAATTACACAACGACAAAGAACCGCAAGAACATTCAGGGAAAGCTTGAGCTCAAGAAGTATTGTCCCTTCGAACGCAAGCACACCTTGCACAAAGAAACAAAAGTCAAATAAAAACTTTGTTTTTTGTTAGTTAATTAAGCCCAGAAGTTTCGGCTTTTGGGTTGTTATAGCCTAAAATGGCCGGCGGCAATCGGCGGACTTTTTAGGCCATAGGGCGGTAGTTCAGTTGGTAGAGCACCGGTCTCCAAAACCGGCTGTCGCGGGTTCAAGTCCTGCCCGCCCTGTTATCCGTGCGGAAGGTTCAATGCCCTAAAAGGGGATTGAACCTGACTGCAATACCTTTAGAGGACGCTGCGCTTGACGCAGCGACATTTTTTCAGTTATTGAGGAAAGTATGGCAAAAGCAGTTAATTTCTTTAAGGAGTGCGCGCGCGAGCTTAAGCTTGTTGTCTGGCCCACCAGAGAGCAGGTTTGGTCAAGAGTTCAGGTTGTCGTCGTCTCCACAATTATTGTTTCTGTTGTCCTTGGCGCGCTTGACTTGGGATTCACCGCGCTCTTCCGTCTCTTGATGAAATAAGGAACAAAGATGGCAAACGAGTGGTACATTGTTCAGACCTATACAGGTTATGAAGGAAAAGTCAGCCGCGTCATTCAGCAAAAGCTTGACAACGGCGACCTCAGTTCAGACATTGTAAAGAGCATAAAAGTTCCCGAAGAGGAAGTTGTTGAGATTAAGGACGGAAAAAAGAAAGTCCGCAAAAACAAGCTTCTCGCCGGCTACATTATGGCCGAACTCGATTTGCCTGATTTGGGCTGGAAAGACACTTTCAACCAAATTCGCCACATTCAAGGCGTTTCGGGCTTTGTGGGAACCGCTTCAAACGAGCGCCCGCGTCCTATCAGCGCCGACGAGGCAAAAAATATTTTGATGCGTTCCGGCGAAATCAAAGGCGAAAAGCTTGTCCGCATCAAGCAAACATACGCCATCGGCGACACTGTCAAGATTACTGAAGGTCCCTTCAAGGACTTCAGCGGAACTGTCGACGCGATTGACGAAGAAAAAGAGAAGCTTACGGTCAACGTTCAGATTTTTGGCCGCGCCACCCCTGTAGAGTTGAACATGACTCAGGTGGAAAAAGCGATTTAGGGCCTAAAAAGCCCGCAGGAAGGCCGGCCGCTATTTCCGGCTTTCTTTTGACACGCCAATTTTTGGGAGGAACGCTCGTCCGTTGGACTTCTACGTTCCGCTAACACCAATATTAGGAGATACACAAAATGGCAAAGAAAGAAGTAACCGCTGTCATCAAACTTCAGTGCCCCGCTGGCGCTGCGACACCGGCCCCGCCGATTGGACCCGCCTTGGGCCCTCATGGTGTAAGCGCTCCGAAATTTGTGCAGGAATTCAACGACAGAACCAAGAAAATGGAAAAGGGACTCATCATCCCGGTCGTTCTTACTGTTTACAAAGACAAGTCTTACACATTCATCCTTAAGACCCCTCCAGCCGCCGTTCTTATCAAGAAGGCCCTCAAGTTGGAAAAGGGTTCTGCGAATCCGCTCCGCGACAAGGTAGGAAAGCTTACCAAGGCGCAGCTTGAAGAAATCGCAAAGACAAAGATGCCCGACATCAACGCGAACGACCTTGAGGCCGCGAAGAAAATCGTAGCCGGAACCGCTCGCAGCATGGGCGTTGAGGTGGAGGCCTAAATGAAACACGGAAAGAATTACCGCGCGGCCGCGGCCAAATACGATCTTACAAAAAAATACGACATTCCCACAGCCGTTAAAATGGTTCAGGACATGAAGTTCGCCAAGTTCGACGAAACAGTGGAAGCCCACGTCAACCTTAAGTTGGGCAAAAACGCCACTGTCCGCGACACTTTGGTCTTCCCCAACCAGTTTAAGGGCGAGAAGAAAGTTTTGGTATTCTGTAAGGAAGACCGCGTTCAGGAAGCCTTGAACGCTGGAGCCGCTTTCGCCGGTTCAACTGAGTACATCGACAAGGTAAAGGGCGGCTGGCTTGACTTTGACATCGCCGTCGCCACTCCCGACATGATGAAAGACGTCGGCCGCTTGGGTATGGTTTTGGGCCGCAAAGGCTTGATGCCCAACCCCAAGACAGGAACCGTAACAAACGACATCGCCGCCGCCATTGGCGAGCTTAAGAAGGGTCGCACGGAATACCGCGCCGACAAGACAGGCATTGTTCACATCGCCGTAGGCAAAGTTTCTATGGACGCTGAAAAGATTGCCCAGAACGTTGAGGCTTTGGTCGCTGAAATCCAGCGCAAAAAGCCGTCTGACGCTTCGGTGGATTACATCCGCACAATTTCAATCAGCTCTTCTATGGGCCCTGGCGTTTGGATTAAAAGCAAGGACGAGGAGTAGAAAATGGCAGTTCGCGCAAAGACAATTCAGCCGGCTAAAACAGCCGCCATCGAAGCCGCCAAGAAAACTCTCGGCGAATACAACGACTTCATTTTCGCGGATTATCGCGGCTTGACTGTTGAGCAAATCACAGCCTTGCGCGGAAAGCTTCGCGAGAAGAATTCCGCGATTAAGGTAATCAAGAACAACTTTGCCCGCATCGCGTTTGAAGGCTTGGACGTAAAGGATGTTGCCGAATACCTCACAGGACCCACCGCCATCGCGATGGCCAAAGAGGATTCAAACGAGACCGCCAAGGTTTTGTTCGACTTCGCTAAGGAAGCCCCCGCTCTTAAGGTGAAGGGCGCCTATGTCAACAAAGAGATTTACGACACTGCCAAAATCGAGGCCTATTCTAAGGTTCCCGGAAAGAAGCAGCTTATCGCCATGCTTATGTCTGCCATCAACGGCCCGGCCCAAAAGCTCGCCGCCACATTGCAGGCCTATGTTGACAAAAAATCTAAGGAAGGCGACGCGGCCCCCGCTGCCGCCGCCGCTCCTGCCGCTGAGGCTCCCGCAGCTGCCGCTGCCGAAGCTCCCGCGGCGAACTAACGCATTTTTAGAACCGCGCTTGGCGGTTTCTTAAAAATTCCGCAGTCAGGCTTCATCAGCTGTCGACTGTCTGCGGATAAAAGTTCAAGGGCCTTTCTTGGAAGGGCTCTTGGCCGCGGCGGATTTCCGCAGCGAATATCAAACATTATGGAGAAGACAATATGGCAGCTTTGACAAATGATCAGATTTTGGACGCGATCGCGTCTATGAGCGTTCTGGAAGCCTCAGAACTCGTAAAGGCTATGGAAGAGAAGTTCGGCGTAACAGCCGCTGTAGCCGTAGCCGCCGGTCCCGCCGCTGGTGGAGCCGCCGCCGCCGCTGATGACGAGCAGACAGAATTCGCTGTTAGCTTGGATTCATTCGACGCCGCCAAGAAGATTGGCGTTATCAAGGCCGTTAAGGCTCTTACAAACCTCGGACTTGGCGAAGCCAAGGCTTTGGTTGAAGGCGCCCCGAAGGTCCTCAAAGAGGGCTTGAGCAAGGCCGATGCCGACAAGTGGATTGCCGACATCACAGCCGCCGGCGGAAAGGCCAGCAAGAAATAATCGCTTCGCGATTCTTTCTTGCTAACGAGAATTTGAAAGCCGCAACGCGTCTTCCAAATTCTCGCAAGTTTTCAACTCCCGCGCTTTTTCGCGGGAGCGTTTTTGTTCTTTAAAAAGTAACCGCATTTCGGACGGACTTTTTTTGTGCTGAACGGAGTTTCTGTTTGTAGCAAAAGAAGACGGCCATTCAACAACGGGGGACCTTAATGTTCGCAAAAAGCCGGACAATCAACCGTCAGTACTATGGAAAGGACATCAAGTCTTCAATGGATGTCCCAAATCTTATCGACATTCAAACAGCGTCGTATGAATATTTCCTTCAGAGAAAAAATTTGGAAGAGGGCAAGCCGCTTGAAAGGCAAGGTTTGCAGGAAGCTTTTTTAAGCGCCTTCCCTATTGAAAGCCCCAACGGCGACATGACGCTTGACTATGAATTCTATCAATTGGATTTTGAAGGAATAAAATTTTCGGAGTTGGAGTGCAAGCAAAAAGGCCTCACTTACGCCGTTCCTTTGAAGGCGCGCATTGACCTTAACTTTAAGGAAACCGGCGCCATTCTCCAAAAAGACATATATATGGGCGACATTCCGCTTATGACCGACCGCGGAACTTTCGTCATCAACGGCGCCGAGCGCGTTGTTGTTTCGCAAATCCACCGTTCGCCCGGCGTAATTTTCAACCACGACAAGGGCGTGTGGGGAAGCCGCATCATTCCTTACCGCGGCTCTTGGCTTGAGTTTGAAATCGACCAAAAGAAAGAGTTGATTTACGCAAAAATCGACCGCAAGAAGAAAATTTTGGGAACAATTTTCCTTCGCGCCTTGGGCTTTGAAAACCGCGAGGAAATCATCAAGGTTTTCTACCAGACGGAAACAGTTTCTGTAAAGAACAGCAACTCCGCGCGCGAGGCGATTGTCGGCAAAGTTCTTTCAAAGGCCATTTACATAAAGGACGCGGATTCCGGCGAGGAGAAAAAGCTTTTCAAGGCCGCCACCCGCTTGCATCCGCACGACATCGACGACTTGATTGCCAACGGCGTCAAGGAAATCGAAGTCATTAAATTTGACACCCGCAAGGATCCCGAGAACAAGGACGAAAAGAACCTTTCCCTTGACAGCGACATCATCATCAACTGCTTTGAGCGCGAGGAAATCAAGTTTGCCAAAGAGGGAACGGAAGTTGACGAGCCCACAAAAGAGGACGCCTTGAGCAATGTCTACAGCGTCCTTATGCCTGGCGAGCCGATTACCGTCGAGAACGCGGAAAAGGACTTGAACTCCATGTTCTTCTCTGACCGCCGCTACGACTTGGGCCGCGTCGGACGCTACAAGCTCAACAAGAAATTTGACTACAATCCTCCGTTGGAAGACCATACTTTGGTAAGGGACGACATCACAAACACGATGAAGTTCTTGATTAAAGTTTACACCGGCGAAGAGGTTCGCGACGACATCGACCACTTGGGCAACCGCCGCATCCGTTCCGTGGGCGAATTGATGACAAACCAAATCAAGACCGCCTTTGCCCGAATGGAGCGCATCGCCAAAGAGCGCATGGGCCTCAAAGAGAACGACACGATTAAGCCGCAAGACTTGATTTCTTCAAAGCCGATTATCGCGGCCATAAAAGAATTCTTCGGCTCGTCTCAGTTGTCGCAATTCATGGACCAAATCAACCCCTTGGCCGAACTTACCCACAAGCGCCGCTTGAACGCCTTGGGACCGGGAGGACTTTCCCGCGACCGCGCCGGCTTCGAAGTCCGCGACGTTCACTATTCGCACTACGGACGCATGTGTCCTATCGAAACTCCTGAAGGACCCAACATCGGCTTGATTGTTTCGTTGGCCATTTACACTCGCGTCAACGACTACGGCTTCCTTGAGGCTCCCTATCGCAAAATCGAAAAGGGCAAGGCCACCAACAAGGTCGAGTACCTTTCGGCCATGGACGAGGACAAGTACTACATCGGCCAGGTTAGCGAAGGCATGAAGAGCGACGGCTCTTTCGCCACCGACATGATTTCTTGCCGCCACCGCGGCGACTATACGACTCGCGCTCCCAAGGACGTTCAGTACATGGACGTTTCTCCGCGCCAGGTAATTTCCGTTTCGGCGGCGCTCATTCCTTTCTTGGAGCACGACGACGCCAACCGCGCCTTGATGGGCTGCAACATGCAGCGCCAGGCAGTTCCGCTTTTGTTCCCGGAGCCTCCGCACGTCGGAACCGGAATGGAAAAGAAGTGCGCCTACGACTCCGGCGTTTTGGTAAAGGCCAAGCGCGCCGGCGAAGTTGTCAAAGTAACAAGCGAATGCGTGACTGTCAAGCCGGAAGGCGGAAAGCGCGGCGAGCTTGACGAGTACGTTTTGCTTAAGTACCAGCGCACAAACAACGACACATGCAACCACCAGCGTCCGACTGTGGAAGTGGGCGAAAAGGTCGTCGAAGGCTCTGTCCTTGCCGACGGTCCCGCCACGTTCAACGGCGAGTTGGCTCTTGGCCGCAACATTCTCGTCGGCTTCGTTCCGTGGAACGGATACAACTACGAGGACGCCGTTCTCATCAGCAAGCGCGTCGTAAAGGAAGACATGTACACTTCCATCCACATCAAGGAATTCTCAACTGAAATCCGCGAGACAAAGCTTGGTCCCGAAAAGATTACCCGCGACGTTCCCAACACCGCCGAAAAGAATCTTGACAACCTTGACGCGGAAGGAATCATCCGCGTCGGCGCCAAGGTAAAGAGCGGCGACATCTTGGTTGGAAAAGTCACTCCCAAGAGCGAAGCGGAAACAACTCCCGAATTTAAATTGCTCAACTCAATCTTTGGCGAAAAGGCCAAGGAAGTTCGCGACACTTCTTTGCGCGTTCCGCACGGAATCGAGGGCGTCGTAATCGACATTCAGCGCTTGAAGAGAAGCGAAGGCGACGACTTGAACCCGGGCGTTGACCAGGTTGTAAAGGTAATGATAGCCAACAAGAGAAAGCTCCGCGAGGGCGACAAGATGGCCGGACGCCACGGAAACAAGGGTGTCGTTTCGCGCATTTTGCCCGAAGAGGACATGCCTTACTTGGAGGACGGAACTCCGCTTGACGTTTGCTTGAACCCCTTGGGCGTTCCTTCGCGAATGAACATCGGACAGATTATGGAATCAGAGCTTGGAATCGCGGGCAAGTACCTCAACCAGTTCTTCGAGTCGCCTGTATTCCAGTCTCCCAGCCAGGAGCAAATCGCCAAGAAATTGGAAGAAGCCGGCCTTTCAAAAGACTGCAAGCAAATCGTCCGCGACGGCCGCACTGGCGAGCCTTTCGTAAACCCGATTTTTGTAGGCGTCATCTACTATATGAAGTTGCACCACTTGGTTGACGACAAGATGCACGCCCGCTCGACAGGACCTTACTCTTTGGTCACGCAGCAGCCTTTGGGAGGAAAAGCCCAGTTCGGCGGCCAGCGCCTTGGAGAAATGGAAGTTTGGGCTCTCGAAGCCTATGGCGCGGCCAACACCTTGCAGGAAATGATGACAATCAAGTCCGACGACATGAACGGCCGCTCAAAGGTTTACGAGTCCATCGTAAAGGGCGAGCCTTCAACTCCCGCCGGAGTTCCGGAATCATTCAACGTTTTGGTTCAGGAATTGCGCGGTTTGGCTCTTGACTTCACGATTTATGACGCCAAGGGAAAGCAAATCGCCCTTACCGAACGCGACCAAGAATTGATTGACAAAGCCTCCAGCGGTTTTGACAAGGAGAATGAATAATGCGCGATATCGAAGATTTTGACAGTATTAAAATAAAATTGGCCAGCCCGGACACAATCCGCGCTTGGTCTTACGGCGAAGTCAAAAAGCCGGAAACAATCAACTACCGCACCTTGCGTCCTGAGCGCGACGGCCTTTTCTGCGAGCGCATTTTCGGCACCACCAAGGAATGGGAATGCTATTGCGGAAAATTCAAGTCCATCCGCTACAAGGGCGTCATTTGCGACCGCTGCGGCGTCGAAGTGACCCACTTCAAGGTTCGCCGCGAGCGCACCGGCCACATCGAGCTTGCCGCGCCGGTAAGCCACATTTGGTACTACCGCTCGGTTCCCAGCCGCATGGGCTTGCTTCTTGACTTGCAAGTGGCTTCGCTCCGTTCCGTCTTGTATTACGAAAAGTACATCGTAATCGACCCGGGCGAGACTGACCTTAAGAAGATGCAGCTTTTGAGCGAAGACGAATACCGCGAGGCGCAGGAGCGCTACGGACAGGCCTTTACCGCCGGCATGGGAGCGGAAGCCATAAAGACTTTACTTGAGGGCTTGGACCTTGACGCCTTGGCCGCGGAACTTCGCGCCAAGATGATTGAAAAGGGCGCCAAGAGCGACAAGCGCCTTCTCAAGCGCATTGAAATCGTCGAGAACTTCCGCTCTTCAGGAAACAAGGCCTCTTGGATGATTTTGGACGTCGTTCCCGTTATGCCGCCGGAGCTTAGGCCCATGGTTCAGCTTGACGGAGGAAGATTCGCCACGTCTGACCTCAACGACTTGTACCGCCGCGTAATCAACCGCAACAACCGCCTCAAGAGATTGCTCGCCCTCAACGCGCCTGACATCATCATCCGCAACGAAAAGCGAATGTTGCAGGAAGCCGTCGACTCCTTGTTCGACAACTCAAAGAGAAAGCGCATCGTAAAGGGCGCCTCAAACAGGCCGCTCAAGTCAATCAGCGACATGATAAAAGGAAAGCAGGGCCGCTTCCGCCAAAACCTTTTGGGAAAGCGCGTCGACTATTCCGGACGCTCGGTAATCGTCGTCGGCCCTGAGCTTAAGCTTTGGCAGTGCGGCCTTCCGACAAAGATGGCGCTTGAATTGTTCAAGCCCTTCATCATGAAAAAATTGATGGACAAAGGCGTCGCCTTCAACCTTAAGAAGGCCAAGCTCTATGTTGAGCAGGAGGCTCCGGAAGTTTTCGCCGTTTTGGACGAAGTCGTCAGCGAGCACCCCGTAATGCTCAACCGCGCGCCTACTTTGCACCGCTTGGGAATCCAAGCCTTCGAGCCGGTTTTGGTTGAAGGAAAGGCGCTCAGGCTGCACCCGCTCGCCTGCAAAGCCTTCAACGCCGACTTTGACGGAGACCAGATGGCCATCCACGTTCCGCTCACGCAGGCCGCGCAAATGGAGTGCTGGACATTGATGCTCAGCGCCCGCAACTTGCTTGACCCTGCCAACGGCGGAACAATCGTATATCCGTCCCAGGACATGGTTTTGGGAATCTACTATATGACTTCCGTCAAGCCCCACGCCAAGGGCGAAGGCAAGCGCTTCTCGTCTTCGGACGAAGTTCGCATGGCCGCCGAGTGCGGAAACATCGAATGGCAGGCCAAAATCAAGGTTCCCGCTCCCAAGGATTCTTTCAAAGAGGGAGAATTCAAGAAGGGCGACTTGATTGAGACTACAGCCGGAACTTTGGCCTTCAATGAGGCCATGCCCGACGAAGTCAACTATGTCAACGAACAGTACGGCGACAAAAAGCTCAAGAGCATGATTGAGAAAGTCTACCACGACAAGGGCTCTTGGCTCACAATCCAAATGCTCGACGCCATCAAGGCTGTCGGCTACAAGAACGCGACATTCTACGGAGCCACCCTTTCTATGGACGACATCCTCGTTCCCAAAGAAAAGAAGGAAATGGTTGACAAGGCCAACAAGGAAGTAGAAGAAATCGTCCGCCAGTACTCGGTCGGCACCATAACCGACGACGAGCGCTACAACAAGGTAACCGACATTTGGCAGCGCACAAACGAAAAGCTAACTGACGTCATGTACGAGCAGTTGGAAAAAGACAAGGACGGATTCAACACGATTTACATGATGGCCAAATCGGGCGCCCGCGGTTCCAAAAAGCAGATTTCTCAGTTGGCCGCGATGCGCGGTTTGATGGCCAAGCCTAACGGAGACATCATCGAATTGCCTGTCCGCTCAAACTTCTACGAAGGACTTTCGGTTATCGAATACTTCATCTCAACAAACGGCGCCCGCAAAGGTTTGTCGGACACCGCCCTTAAGACGGCCGACGCCGGTTACATGACCCGCCGTTTGGTTGACGTTGCCCAGGACGTTGTCATCAACGAAGAGGACTGCGGCACAATCAACGGAACGGATTACGCGGCAATCAAAGACGGCGACGAAATCATCGAGCATTTGGCCGACCGCATTGAAGGCCACTTCACGATTGAGCGCGTTGTCCACCCGATTACCGGCGAAGTTTTGTGCGACGTAAACTCTTACATCGACGAAAACTTGGCCAAGAAAATTGAGGAGGCCGGCGTCGAGAAAGTCAAGCTCCGCACCGTTCTTACTTGCGAAGCCAAGCACGGCGTTTGCGTAAAGTGCTACGGCAAGAACTTGGCCCGCAACAAGGTTGTCGAAATCGGCGAAGCGGTCGGAATAGTGGCCGCCCAGTCAATCGGACAGCCTGGAACCCAGCTTACCCTGCGAACCTTCCACGCCGGCGGCGCCGCGTCCAAGGTAACCCAGGACAACAACATTGTCCTTAAGTTCCCGGCAATCATCGAGAGCGTGGACGGAACCAGCGTCAATATTGATGAAGGCCAGTTGTTCACCCGCAAGGGAAGCATGATTCTTACCCGCGTGATTGACAGCGTCGACTCAAAGGACGCCAAGTTCGCCGTAAAGGACGGAGACCGCGTTCTTAAGGGAACTGTTTTGGCGACATCCAACGGAACCGAAATCAAGGCCAAGGAAAACGGCATCATCATCATAAAGGACAAAGTCCTGTATCTTACGGGAACTGACCAAAAGATGGAAATCGCCAACGGCTCAATTCTTAAGATTAAGGAAGGCCAGGTTGTCGAGGCCAACGCGGTCATCGGAACCTTGCTTGACGCATACTCTGAGCCGATTATCGCGGAAGACGACGGTTACGTGCACTTTGAGGACATTGACGACTCTACAGTTGAAGAGAACGTTGACGAGCAGTCCGGCGTTAAGGAGCGCGTAATCAGCGACTTGCACCTTGACGTCAAGCAGCCGCGCATCCACATTACTGACGAAGACGGAAACGAGTTCGGAAGCTACTACTTGCCGGCCGACGCCATTCTTAGCGTTGAGGACAAGCAGAAGATTAAGGCGGGCGACGTTTTGGCCAAGTTGCCTAAAGCGGCGCAAAAGTCAAACGACATCACCGGCGGTCTTCCGCGCGTGTCTGAATTGTTTGAGGCTCGCAAGTCTGTCAGCCCAAGCGTTTTGTCCGGAATTTCAGGAACCGTAAAATTCAAGGACTTGAAGAAGGGCAAGCGCGTTATCGCCGTTGAAGACAAGTATGGCCACGTGTTTGAGCACTTGGTTCCGATTTCAAAGCGAATGCTTGTTCGCGACGGAGACAAGGTTGAGGCCGGCGAGCCGCTTTGCGACGGACAGCCCAGCCCCCACGAAATTCTCGCGATTTTGGGCGAAAACGCCTTGCAGAATTACTTGATGGACGAAATCCAGCAGGTTTACCGCGCCCAGGGCGTAAGCATCAACGACAAGCACATCGGAATCATCGTGCGCCAAATGTTGCGCAAGGTTGAAATTGTCGCTGTCGGCGACACCCGCTTTATCTTCGGACAGCAGGTTGACAAATACCGCTTCCGCGAAGAGAACGCGCGCGTAATAGCCGAAGGCGGACAGCCTGCGATTGGCCGCCCGATGTTCCAGGGCATCACCAAGGCTTCGCTCAACGTTGACTCTTTCATTTCCGCGGCTTCGTTCCAGGAAACAACGCGCGTTCTTACAAACGCCGCCATTTCCGGTTCGGTCGACGCGCTTCGCGGCGTAAAGGAAAACGTAGCGATTGGCCACATGATTCCGGCCGGAACTGGCATCAGGAATTACAAGGCCGTCAAGGTCTACGACTCAAGCGACCAGGACTTGGACATCCAGATGAACGAAATCATCGAGAAGCGCAGAATTGAGAAGGAGCTTGCCGAAGCGGAGGCCGAAAGGGAGAAGGAAGCCGCCACAGCCAGCTTTGACAGCGAGGACCAGGATTGAGTCGTTCATAAGGCTTGGCGCCTTATGAACTTAACGAGAATCAACCGCCGCAGTCCGCGTCGGTTGATTCTCGAAAACTCGCGGCATTTGAATCAGCCGCCGCAGTCCGCGTCGACCGATTCTCGAAAACTGGTCGCGGCCCATGCAGCGTCCGAAAGGACGCGGTTAAACCGCCCGAAACAACCGTTATGGTCGTGAAGCAAAAAAACGGGCGGATACTTGACATAACTATCTTGTTTTGTTAAAGTAGCCGTTACCGCTGTAAATGAATTTAACCGGGGGTGCTGCCCGGCAATTTATAAAGGAGACATTTTTAGATGCCTACAATTAACCAATTGATTAAGAAGGGACGCAAAACCGCTGCCAACAGGACCAAATCCCCCGCGCTTGAGTCTTGTCCGCAGAAACGCGGCGTTTGCACGCGCGTTATGACGGTAACTCCCAAAAAACCGAATTCGGCTCTCCGCAAGGTAGCCCGTGTCCGCTTGAGCAACGGAATTGAAGTTACGGCTTACATTCCTGGAATTGGACACAACTTGCAGGAGCACTCAGTAGTATTGATCCGCGGCGGCCGCGTTAAGGACCTTCCTGGCGTTCGCTATCACATTATTCGCGGAACAAAAGACACCCTTGGCGTTGACGGACGCAAGCGCGGCCGCTCAAAGTACGGCGCCAAAAGGCCTAAGGCATAATGGAGGAATAAGATGGGAAGACATAAGAAATCTGTCAACCGCCCCGTTGCGCCGGATTCACGATACAACAGCCAAGTTGTTTCAAAATTCGTTACCCGCATGATGTTGGACGGAAAAAAGGACATCTGCACACGCATCGTTTACGAAGCGATGGACAAGCTTAAGGCCAAGACCGAAAAGGACCCCTTGGAAGTGTTCCTCAAGGCTCTTGACAACGTTAAGCCCCAAGTTGAAGTCAAGTCTCGCCGTGTAGGCGGAGCGACATACCAGGTTCCGGTTGAAATCCGCGACACCCGCAAAGAAGCCCTCGCCATGAGATGGATCATCGACGCAGCCCGCAACCGCAATGGTCACGGAATGGCCGACACTCTCAGCGCCGAACTTTTGGACGCCTTCAACAACACTGGTTCAGCTTACAAGAAAAAAGAAGACACCCACAAGATGGCCGAAGCCAACAAGGCTTTCGCCCACTATCGTTGGTAGTCGTCGTTCGGGAAGCCTTCGGCTTTCCGAACTTAGCGAGTTTTGGCAAAAGCCAAAACTCGATTCCTTAAAGCCGCCCTTCGGGGCGGTTTTTTTATGCCTAAAAATATTTCAAAAAAACTTGCGTTTCCTATTGACCAAACTGCCAAAATTCTATATATTTCTCAAACCTATCTTTGGTTCTTTGAGAGTCAGGCGGAATTTACAATTCCGGCGGAACCGTAAAGTTAGCGGCAAAACGCTTTCAGGTTTCGCGGTTCTTGGGTGGAATGCCTTGTTGTTAACAGGGCAATAGAACTTCCATACGGGGATTTCTGCGGCGGCTTTTCTTTCAGGAAGGCGGCCCGCGGCTCAGAGCGCCAAACCGGTTGCCAGCGACGGCAATGAACAGGTGGTGTCGGCCATAAATGTTCCGAAATTATGGAGCGTTATGTTAGAGATTATTTCTTTTACCGTCATTAACGTTCACCAAACAGTCGCATAAAAAAGATGTGTATGCGAATCCGAGTTCTTTCTTTGAAAGCGCGAGGGTTCTGGTTTAAAGCGCAGCACATAAAACATTTTTTAAGATGTCGGCAAAAAGGTTTGCCGGCAAGGAGAAAAACATGGCAAAGGAGAAGTTCGAAAGAACCAAACCTCACATGAACGTTGGTACTATTGGTCACGTAGACCATGGTAAGACTACATTGTCAGCGGCTATCACAACGTACTGCGCTAAAAAGTACGGTGACCACGCCCTCAAGTATGATGAAATCGACAACGCTCCGGAAGAGAAAGAGCGCGGTATTACAATCAATACCCGCCACCTTGAGTATCAGTCAGACAAGCGCCACTACGCTCACATCGACTGCCCGGGCCACGCCGACTACATCAAGAACATGATTACTGGAGCCGCTCAGATGGACGGCGCCATCCTCGTAGTCGCCGGCACAGACGGCGTTATGCCCCAGACAAAGGAGCACCTTTTGCTCGCCCGTCAGGTAGGCGTACCCAAGATCATCGTATTCTTGAACAAGGCTGACATCGCCGATCCCGACATGCTCGAGCTCTGCGTTGCCGACGTTCAGGAAACTCTCGTAAAGTACGGATTCTCTGAAGACACTCCGATTATCACTGGTTCAGCTTTCAAGGCCTTGAACGAGTCTGAGAACCCCGAGAACACAAAGTGCATCGAAGAATTGCTCACAGCCATGGACACATGGTTCGACGACCCCGTCCGCGACGAGGCCAAGCCCTTCTTGATGCCGATTGAGGACATCTTCACAATCTCTGGACGCGGAACTGTAGTTACAGGACGCGTTGAGCGCGGCGTAGTAAACATGAACGACGCCGTTCAGATTGTTGGAATCCGCCCCACACAGGACACAACTGTTACCGGAATCGAAATGTTCCAGAAGACTTTGGACCAGGGCATTCCTGGCGACAACGTTGGTATTCTTCTCCGCGGCGTTGAAAAGAAAGACGTCGTTCGCGGACAGGTTTTGGCCAAGCCCGGCTCAATCCACCCGCACACAAAGTTCGAGGCCCAGATTTACGTTTTGACAGCCGAAGAAGGCGGACGCGCAAAGCCGTTCTTCTCTGGATACCGCCCGCAGTTCTACTTCCGCACAACGGACATCACTGGAACTGTAGAGTTGGGAGCCGGCGTTGAGATGGTTAACCCGGGCGACAACACAAAGATTACAGGTGAATTGATTCACCCGATCGCCATGGACGAAGGACTTAAGCTTGCTATCCGCGAAGGCGGACGCACAATCGCTTCTGGCCAGGTTACAAAGATCATCGAGTAGTTTAATTTCCAAGGCGGGGCCTTTTGGCTCCGCTTTGGTTGGTTTTTTGGAGGAATCATGGCTAATGGCAAAATTCGTGTCCGACTTCGCGCCTTTGACGTTGAGTTGATTGACCAGAGCGCTAAAGCCATCGTGCAAACAGTTCAGAAAGCTGGGGCCAAGGTCGCAGGACCCGTTCCGCTTCCTACAAGAATCAATAAGTTTACCGTGCTTCGTTCACCTCACGTAAACAAGAAGTCACGCGAGCAGTTTGAAATGCGCACGCACAAACGCCTTATTGACATTTTGAATCCTTCTTCAGATGTGATGGATTCTTTGATGAAACTTGAACTGCCAGCCGGTGTAGATGTAGAAATTAAACAGTAAGCGTTGAAGGCTAAAGCCGACAGCGCTTGCTGCAATTAAAAGGCACGGTCCCGTGGATCCGGGATGGCGACCTATAGGAGATTTCAGATGAAAGGTCTGATAGCAAAAAAAGTGGGCATGACCCAGGTATTCGACGAAAGCGGCAATCTGACGCCAGTAACCGTGATCCGCGTTGAGCCTAACACAGTCGTTGCCACAAAGAAAAAGGAAAACTGCGGATATGACGCCGTTGTTCTTGGCCTTGACGATTTGAAGCCGTCAAAGGTGAACAAGGCTTATGCCGGACAGTTTACGGAAAACGTTACTCCCAAAAGAACATTGAAAGAGTTCCGCGATTTTGAAGGCGAAGTTAAGATTGGCGACCAAATCGGCGTCGAGCTTTTTGAACAGACTCGCTTTCTTGACGTTACAGCCACTTCCAAAGGAAAGGGCTTCCAGGGCGTAATGAAGCGATGGGGCTTCCACGGAGGACGCGCCACTCACGGTTCAAAATTTCACAGAGAGCCGGGTGGAACAGGCGAGTGTACAACTCCTGGCCACAGCTTCAAGAACATCAAGTTGCCTGGACGCATGGGCACGGAGCGCGTTACGGTACAGAACCTTAAGATCGTTAAAATCGATCCTGAATTGAAGGTTATCATGGTTCGCGGGGCTGTCCCCGGGAATAAGAACTGCACGCTGATCGTCAAGTCCGCGGTTAAGAAATAAGGCGGAGGAAAAGATTTATGGAAAAGAAAGTCTATTCAACCGATGGAAAAGAGCTGCGCACGATTTCACTTGACGACAAAGTATTCGGCCTGCCGGTAAATGAAGACGTCATTTACTACGCCATCACAAACGAATTAGCAAACAAGCGTGTTGGAACGGCTTGCACCAAGACCCGCGCCGAAGTGCACGGATCAAACAAAAAGCCGTATAAGCAGAAGGGAACAGGAAACGCCCGCCGCGGTGACAAGAAGTCTCCGATTACGGTTGGCGGAGGAACTATCTTTGGACCCAAGCCCAGAGATTACAGCTACTCTCTTCCCAAAAAGGAAAAGCGCCTTGCGATGAAGTCCATCTTGAGCCTTCAGGCCCAGAGCGACAGACTTACTGTCGTTGAGGATTTCACTGTAGAAAGCGGAAAGACTAAAGACTTGGTCAAGATTCTTGACAACTTTGCCAAGGACGAGCGCACGGTCATCATCCTTAAGGACGACGACGCCAAGATCAAGCAGGCTGGACGCAATCTTTACAACGTTCATTTCCTTTCATACAACCGCCTCAGAGCGCACGATTTGTTCTACGGCCGCAAGGTAATCTTGCTTGAAAGCGCCGCCAAGAATCTTAGCGACTTTTTCGCGGACAAAAAGGAGGCTGAATAATTATGGAATTCACAGACATTCTTATTGAGCCGGTAGTTACTGAAAAGGCCAACGCCCTTCGCGAAGAGAACAAGTATGTTTTCATCGTTCGCCCGGACGCTAGCAAGATTCAGATTAAGGAAGCCGTAAGAAAGCTTTTCAACGTAAAAGTTATTTCTTGCACGACTATCAATGTAGCCGGAAAGGTAAAGCGCCTTCGCGGAAGCAAGGGCATGACTTCAAGCTATAAGAAGGCCATTGTGCGCGTAGCCGATGGCGAAACAATTAAGTTGTTCGAATAGAGCAATATAGATAACTAAGGGGAATCAGATGGCTCTTAAAGTATTTAAGCCAATTACACCTGGTACTCGCGGACGTGTTGACCTCCGCAGGGACGACCTGACAGCCGACAAACCCGAAAAGAAATTGACGTCAGGCAAGACTGCCCGCGGCGGACGCGGCGCTGGCGGACGCATTTCAGTGCGCCACCAGGGCGGCGGTCACAAGCAGAAGTACCGCATAATTGATTTCAAGCGAAACAAGCACGGAATCCCGGGAACTGTTCATTCAATTGAATATGATCCCAACCGCAGCGCCAATATCGCTTTGATTTATTACGCCGACGGAGACAAGCGCTATATCATCGCGCCTAAAGATCTCAAAGTTGGCATGAAGGTCATGGCCGGCGAAAATGTCGCGCCAACAGTTGGAAACGCTTTGCCTCTCGCGGCAATTCCGGTAGGTTTCACCGTTCACAACATTGAGTTGAACTTGGGACGCGGCGGACAGCTTGCCCGCTCAGCCGGAGCCAGCGCTCAAATCGCGGCCAAAGAGGGCGACTATGTAATCATTCGCCTTCCTTCAAGCGAATTGCGCCGCGTACACGCCAAATGCTATGCGACAATCGGCGTTGTAGGCAATGAAGACCACATGAACGTTCAGCTTGGAAAAGCCGGACACCGTCGCTGGATGGGCGTTCGTCCTACCGTTCGCGGTATGGCGATGAACCCGGTTGACCACCCGCTTGGTGGTGGTGAAGGCGCCGGCAAAGGACGCAATCCGGTTACTCCGTGGGGCCAGCCTTGCAAGGGTTACAAAACTCGCAACAAGCGCAAGCCATCGAGCAAATTCATTATTTCACGTCGCAAGAAATAGGCTAGGAGTTAACTGTGTCAAGATCTGTTAAAAAAGGGCCTTTTGTTGAAAAATCGCTCTACAAGAAGATTGTTGAAATGAATAAGGCTGGAGCCGGCGAAAAGAAGATGGTTAAGACATATTCACGCTGCTCTACGATTATTCCTGAAATGGTTGGAAACACTATTTCTGTTCATAACGGTAAGTCATGGATTCCGGTTTATATCACGGAAAACCTCGTTGGCCACAAGCTCGGAGAATTTGCCCCGACTCGTGTCTTCCGCGGACATGGCGGAACTGATAAAACAGCCGCTAAGGCTCCTGCCGCGGCTAGCGCGGCTAAATAAAGGTGGATATTATGGCAGAGAAAAAAGGCTATGTAGCCACTACAAAATTCCTTATTGCGTCTCCTACAAAGGTTCGCCCCGTAGCTCACGCAATTTCCAGAATGCCTTGTTCAAAAGCCGTGGCTGTTCTTGAGAACATGCCGCAGAAGGGCGCCAAGCTTATCGGCAAGACTTTGAAGTCTGCCATGGCCAACGCTCTTGTCGCTAACGACAAGTTGGATGAAGATATGCTCTATGTAAAAGAGATTCGCGTAGACGAGGGTCCCAGACTCAAGAGAATTTGGTGCCGAGCTCGCGGTCGAGCCGATCAGTTGCTCAAACGCATGTGTCATATTACCGTCACAGTTGCTGAAAAGGCGGGGGAATAAAAAGTGGGTCAGAAAGTTAATCCGATTGGTTTGCGCTTGGGCGTAAACAAAACATGGCAATCCCGCTGGTATGCGGATCCTCGCGAGTACGCAGACTTGGTTTTGGAAGATTTCAAAATCAGAAAGTTGGTTTCTAGTCTTCCTGAATGCAAGGGCGCGGATATCGCCGAAATAGAAATTGTTCGCCACCCGCAGCGTGTTACAATTGTAATCCACACTGCTCATCCTGGTGTCATCATCGGAATGAAGGGCGCTACAATCGAAAAAATCAGCGCTGACATTCAAAAGCAGCTTACAAAGAAAGTTCAAATCAAGATTAAGGAAATTAAACGCGGCGATTTGAACGCTTCTTTGATTGCCCAGAATATCGGCCGCCAGCTTATGGGACGCGGCTCGTTCCGCAAAGCCCTTAAGCAGTCAGCTTCCAACGCGATGCGCGCCGGAGCCCAGGGAATCAAGATTCGCTTGGCTGGACGCTTGGGCGGAGCTGAAATGAAAAGGACAGAGGAACACAAGGAAGGACGCGTTCCTCTTCACACTCTTCGCGCTGACATTGACTACGGCACGTTCGAAGCCCTTACGACTTACGGCAAGATTGGCGTAAAGGTTTGGGTTTACAACGGCATGAATTACGGTCACGAGCAGAACGAAGACGCAGGTCAGATGGTAAGAAAGCCAAGACGCGACCGTCCTCAGCGTTCTTCTGATAAGTCTGAGTCTGAAAAGCAGACAAAAGATACTGTCGCAAAGGCAAGGAGTTAAGGATGCCACTAGCGCCAAAAAGAGTAATGCACCGCAAGGTGCAGCGCGGAAAGCAGCATGGTTTTGCTACCCGCGACAACCACATTGACTTTGGCGACATCGCTTTGGTCGCTATGGAACCGGCTTGGCTCAACGCTCGCGTTATCGAAGCCTGCCGTGTTGCCATCAGCCGAAAGCTTGATCGCAAAGGCAATATTTGGATTCGTGTATTCCCGGATAAGCCGATTTCTAAGAAGCCGGCGGAAGTTCGTATGGGTAAGGGTAAGGGCGCCCCTGAGTTTTGGGCCGCCAACCTTAAGCCCGGAATGATTTTGTTTGAAATCGGCGGCGTGGACATTAAGTTGGCCGAACAAGCCTTGCGCTTGGCCAGCGCCAAGTTGCCGGTTTTGACAAAAATCGCTTTTAAGCCCACACACGCGTAATGGAGGAATAAGATGGCTGATTCAAAGAAAAAGAACAACGACAAAGAACTGTCTTATGCCGAATTGGTTGCGCGCCGCGATGAGCTTAAGCAGAAGTACATGGAATTGAGATTCAAGATGATTGTTTCTCATGTAGACAATCCGATGGAAAAACGCAACATGCGCCGAGAAATCGCCCGCTTGAACACGTTCATCACCCAGAAGGCCGCCGCCCAGAAAGCGGAGTCTTCTGAAGGCAAAAAGTAGGAGTTGACCCATGGCAGAAGAAAAGAAAGCTGTAAAAAGCGCCAAGCGCTCTTATGTAGGACTTGTTACTAGCGACAAGATGGACAAAACCATCGTCGTGACAATCACTACAAAGCGCATGGATCCTCTTTACAAGAAATATGTCACAAGAAGCAAGAAGTGCAAGGCGCACGACGAGAAGAATGACGCCCACATCGGCGACACAGTCAAAATCGTTGAGTGCCGCCCATTGAGCAAAGACAAGCGCTGGCGCTTGGAATCAATCGTTGAACGAGCGAAGTAAGGAGTTAAGATTATGATTCAGATGCAGTCATGCATGACAGTAGCCGACAACTCCGGCGCCAAGATTGCCCAGTGCATCAAGGTGCTCGGCGGAACTCACCGCCGCTATGCTGGTATCGGCGACATCGTAGTGGTGGCCATTAAAGAAGCCATTCCTACGTCGACAATCAAGAAGGGCGCCATTAAGAAGGCGGTTATCGTCCGCCAGGCCAAGGAATACCGCCGTCCCGACGGAACATACATCCGTTTTGACGACAACGCCTGCGTAATCGTGGACGATTCCAAGAACCCTGTCGGAAAGCGCATTTTTGGACCTGTTGCCCGCGAACTTCGTGAAAAAGATTACATGAAGATTATTTCGTTGGCTCCGGAAGTATTGTAAGGAGTGTAGGTATGGTTAAGAAGTTCAAGATTCACAAAGACGATACAGTACAGGTCCTTGCAGGAAAAGACAAGGGCAAGCAAGGAAAAGTTGTCCGCGTCATCACCAAAAAAGACGCTGTAATCGTTTCTGGCGTTAATTTTGTGAAGAAGGCTATGAAGAGACGCAGCCAACAGGATGCCGGCGGCATCGCTGAGGTTGAGGCGCCGATTCATATTTCAAATGTGGGCATCGTTTGCCCAAAATGCAAACGTCCTGTAAAAATTGGTTATAAGCTTGACGGAGACAAGAAAATTCGTGTCTGCCGCAAATGTGGAGAAGCGCTATAATGGCAAATTACGTACCCCGGCTTAAGAAAGTCTATAAAGACACTATCGCTCCCGAACTCTTCAAGGAGTTGGGATATACATCACCTATGCAGATTCCCGCAATCAAAAAGATTGTGGTGAGCATGGGCGTTGGCGAAGCTCTCGGAAATAAGAAACTTCTTGACGCCGCAGTTGCTGACTTGACTCAAATCACAGGTCAGAAAGCGGTCAAGACAAAGGCAAAGAAATCGATTGCCAACTTCAAACTTCGTGAGGGCGCAGAAATTGGCGCTATGGTGACATTGCGCGGATCAATTATGTACGAATTTTTGGACCGCTTGATCAATGTCGCCCTTCCGCGCGTTAAGGACTTCCGCGGCATCAAGGCGACTGGCTTTGACGGTCACGGAAATTTCTCTCTTGGAATTACGGAGCAGATTATTTTCCCCGAAATCGACTTTGACAAAATCACTAAGATTGCGGGTATGAATATCACTATCGTAACAAGCGCAAGAACTGACAGCGAGGCCCGCGCTTTGCTCAACAAGTTCAATATGCCCTTTAGAAAGTAAACGAGGAAGTCATGGCTAAAAAATCGATGATTATCAAAGCAAAGCGCGCTCCCAAGTACTCGACTCGTCAGTACAACAGGTGCCAGCTCTGCGGACGCCCCAGAGGATATCTCCGCAAGTTCAAGATGTGCCGTCTTTGCTTCCGCAAGTATGCTAGTGAAGGTTTGTTACCCGGCGTAACAAAGTCAAGTTGGTAGTGGTAGGAGAAGTAATATGAGCGCATCAGATCCAGTAGCAGATATGCTTACAAAAATCCGCAATGCGGTGATGGCCCGCCACGAGAAAGTGGATATCCCGGCGTCAAAGTTGAAGTTGGAAATTGTTAAAATCCTCAAGACTGAAGGATACATCAAAAACTTCAAGAAAGTTCAGGAAGAAGGAAAGAACACAATCCGCATCTTCCTCAAGTATGATGACAAGAATGAACCGGTTATCCACGGAATTGAAAAGATTTCAACTCCTGGCCGCCGAGTTTATTCAGGTTATAAAGATCTGCCCCGTGTCAAGAACGGATACGGTTCAGTAATCGTTTCGACATCCGCTGGCGTTACAACTGGAAAGAAGGCGTCAGAGAAGATGGTCGGCGGCGAATTGGTCTGCAAAGTTTGGTAATAGGAGGAAGAAGATGTCTAAGATTGGAAAGCTTCCTGTTGCCGTTCCCGCCGGTGTTACGGTTACAGTAAAGGACAACGAGATTTCTGTTAAGGGAGCCAAGGGCGAGCTTAAGCAGAAGTTCAGCAAGAATGTTGAAGTTGCCTTTGAGAACAATGAGATTACAGTAAAGACGCTTAACTCAAGCCGCCAGGCCAACGCCGACCACGGTTTGTACCGCGCCCTTATCAACGACATGGTCAAGGGCGTAACAACAGGCTTTACAAAGTCTCTCATTATCAACGGAGTAGGTTTCCGAGCCGAAGTAAAAGGCAAGGAACTCGTGATGAACTTGGGCTATTCAAACGATTTCATCGCTGTTATCCCTGAAGGTCTTGCGGTTGCCGCTGACCCGTCTGGAAAGATTGACGTTTCAGGAATCAACAAGCAGCAAATCGGCGAATTCTGCGCCCAGCTCCGCAAGTTGCGCCTTCCCGAGCCTTACAAAGGAAAGGGAATCCGCTATTCAACTGAAGTTATTAGACGCAAAGTCGGTAAGACTGGCGTTAAATAAGGGCGGACGATATGATTAGAAAACTTAACGACAAAGATAGAAAGCGCCTTCACAGAAAGGTTCACATTCGCAAGACTGTTTACGGAACGGCCGAACGCCCCCGCATGACAGTGACTCGCAGCAACAAGAACCTTTATGTTCAGGTAATCAATGACGACGAAGGCAAGACCCTCGCCGCCATTTCGACGATGGAAAAAGATTTTGCGAGCGTCAAGCCGACGGTTGAAGGCGCCACAAAACTTGGCGAAGCTTTTGGCCAGCGCCTTAAGGAAAAGAACATCACCACTGTGGTTTTTGACCGCAACGGTTATCTTTACCACGGCGTTGTGAAGGCTCTTGCTGACGGCACTCGCAGCGCGGGTATTATATTCTAGGAGATACTATGGAACGCCAGAATAAATTTGACAAAGAGCCTAAAGAAAAAGAGTTCGTTGAAAAGCTCGTCACTCTTAACAGAACTTCTAAGACTGTAAAGGGCGGCCGCCGAATGTCTTTCGCGGCGCTCAGCGTTGTAGGTGACCAGAAGGGTCGCGTAGGATTTGGATTTGGAAAGGCCAACGACGTTACTGAGGCTATCAAAAAGAGCCTTGATCGCGCCAAGAGAAATCTTGTGACTCTTCCAATCAAGAAGGGAACTGTTCCTCACGACGTTATCGGCAAATACAAGAGCTCTGAAGTTCTTTTGCGCCCGGCCTCAGCTGGTACTGGAATCATCGCCGGCGGCCCTGTTCGCGCCATTATGGACGCGGCTGGTGTCACCGACATCATTTCCAAGTCGCTTGGCTCAAGCGCTTCGGTAAACGTAGTTCGCGCCACTTTTGACGCCATCGAGAACATGCTTGACGCGGCTACTGTGGCCAAAAACAGAGGCAAAACTCTGAGCGAGATGTGGGGTTAATCATGGCAAAACTTAAGATTACACTTGTAAAAAGCGTTATCGGACAAAAGCCCGCCAAGCGCGCCACTGTCCGCAGTTTGGGATTAAAGAAAATTAGTTCCTCTGTCGTGCAGGAAGACATTCCTTCCGTACGCGGAGCGGTGGCCTCTGTGGCTCACCTTGTAAAAGTTGAGGAGATCCAATAATGGCAGATTACAATCCAGTATTGACAGCGCCCAAAGGCGCTAACAAAAAGCGCAAGATTGTCGGACGCGGCTCCTCATCAGGCCTCGGAACGACAGCCGGAAAGGGAAACAAGGGCGCCCAGTCGCGCAGCGGCTCTCCGCTCCCTTATGTTGGCTTTGAAGGCGGCCAGATGCCCCTTTATCGCCGCATTGCCCAGCGCGGTTTCTCTAACTATCCGTTCAAGGCGGAATTTGATGTCGTGAATCTTGCCGACATCGAAGCCAAGTACGCCGACGGCGAGACTGTAAGCAAAGAGACTCTTGTAGCCAAAAAGCTCATCAAGGCCAATAAGTCAAAGAAGCTCTTGATAAAGCTTTTGGGCAACGGCAACATCACAAAGAAAGTGACTGTTTCCGTTGACAAAGTTTCAAAGTCTGCCAAAGAGAAGGTTGAAAAAGCCGGCGGCTCAGTCGTTGAGGTCAAGAAGGCTGAAAAAACAGAAAAAAAAGACTAAGGCGGAATAAATGAATTCTATTGCGAATATGTTTAAAGTAAAAGAGCTCCGCGCCCGCCTTTTCTTTACAATAGTTGTATTGGCGGTCTACAGACTCGGATGCGTTCTTACAATTCCGGGCGTGGACGCAGCAGCTTTGTTTGAATACTTTAACAACCTTGCCGCCCAGAACAACAACGCTTTTGCCAGTTATATGGACTTCTTTGTCGGCGGCGCGTTCTCAAACTTCTCTGTGTTCATGTTGGGCGTAATGCCCTACATCTCGACTCAGATTATCATGCAGCTCCTTCTTATCATTTTCCCCTCTATGAAAAGAGCGGTTATGGAAGAGGGCGGCCAGCAGAGAATGCAGATGTGGACAAGAACCGGAACGATTCTTGTCTGCGTAATCCAGTCGTTCGCGGTGACAATCTACGCCAAGAACATCGGAGTGATTTCGTTAAACAACGAGATTGCTTTCAAGCTTCTTGCGATTCTTACCGTAACGACAGGTTCGATGGTTACAGTTTGGCTTGGCGACCAAATTACGGCTCGCGGTCTCGGAAACGGCATTTCAATCATGATTTTTGCCGGAATCGTGGCCAGAATGCCCAGCGCGGTCGCCGAACTTGTTGAACAGGTCAGAAACGGCCAGTTGAACATTGTTTTTGTAATCGTCGCCCTTGTAGTTTTTGTCGGCATCATCGCCCTTGTCGTGTTCGAAGAATCCGGCGAGCGCAAGATTCCGGTCAACTACGCCAAGCGCGTGGTTGGCAGAAAAATGTACGGCGGACAGAATACATACATTCCCTTTAAGGTGAATCCGTCAAATGTCATTCCTTTGATTTTTGCTTCATCGTTTTTGACGCTTCCCTTGCAGCTTGTTTCTTCTATCGCTAGCAACTCAGGCGCTGCAAGATGGGTTCAAAAATTGGCTGTAATTTTGAACCCGACGGGTGTGTGGTATAACGTATTGTTGGTTGTCCTTATCATTTTCTTTGCATACTTCTACACTCAGGTAACCCTGAACCCCACTGAAATAGCAAAGCAGATTCGGGAAAACGGCGGCTCCATTCCCGGAGTAAGGACAGACAAGACGGAAGAGCACTTGCAAAAGATACTCAACCGTTTGATTTTGCCTGGCGCTTTGTTCCTTGCGGTGATAGCGATATTGCCGACAATCATCCAGCTGGTCTTTAAGTTCCCGCAGTCCGTGGCTATGTTGATGGGCGGAACTTCCTTGATCATTATGGTTGGAGTTGATTTGGACACAATGAGCCAGATTGAAGCCCTTTTGAGAATGCATCATATGGATGGATTTATGAAGAAGGGTCGGGTCCGATCAAGAAATCTGTAGGTTTTTTTGAGAAAGGCTCTAGACTAAAATTGACGAAATGTGTTATACTCGTGTTTCCCGATTGTAATTCATTGCGAATTGCCATAATCGGGAAATATCTATCACATTTCCAGGGGGACTTTTATGAAAGTACGAACCAGCGTAAAGCCTATCTGCGACAAGTGTAAGGTTATCAAAAGAAACGGCATTGTCCGCATCATTTGCGTAAATCCTAAGCACAAGCAGAGACAGGGTTGAGGAGTAACAGATGGCTCGAATTGCGGGAGTTGACCTCCCAAATAAACAGGTTAAAATCGCGTTGACTTATGTTTACGGCATAGGTCGTTCAGCGGCTCGCACAATCTGCAAAAAAGCGGAGATTAAGGAAGAGACGCTGATTAATGATTTGTCTCAGGACGAGTTGACAAAACTCCGTGAAATCATCGACAAAGAGTATAAAGTTGAGGGTCGTCTCCGCTCGGAAATCGGCCTTAACATCAAGCGCCTTATCGATATCGGATCTTACCGTGGCCAGCGCCACCGCAAAGGACTTCCAGTTCGCGGCCAGCGAACTCGTACAAATTCAAGAACTCGCAAGGGTAAGAAGAAGACTGTTGCGAACAAGAAGAAAGCGTAAGGCGGAGGTAAACTAATTGGCTACTGTTAAAAAAAGAAAGGAAAAGAAGAGCGTTTACGAAGGAAACGTTTACATTCAGGCGTCTTTCAACAATACAATTGTCACAGTTACTGACTTGAACGGAAACGCGCTTTCTTGGGCTTCGAGCGGCGGTCTTGGATTCCGCGGCGCGAAGAAATCTACTCCTTTTGCGGCTCAGACTGTCGCTGAAACAGCTGTTCAAAAGGCTGTAAGCTACGGTTTGCGCGAAGTTCACGTGTTCGTCAAGGGACCGGGAATGGGTCGCGAGAACGCTGTCCGCGCTATTGGAAATCAGGGACTTAAGGTTAAGTCTATCTCTGATGTTACCCCGATTCCGCACAACGGATGCCGCCCGCGCAAGACGCGCTCGATGTAATCAAGGAGTAAAAAATGGGTAAGAGCACAACACCTATACTTAAACGCTGCAAGAAGTTGGGATTGAACCCGCTTGTTTTGGGCTACGGCAAGGTAAGCAAAAGAAATCAAAAAGAAACTCGCCGCAAGCGCTCAGAATATGGCCTTCAGCTTGACGAAAAGCAGAAGCTCCGCTTTATTTACGGAGTGCTTGAGAAGCAGTTTAGGCTTTACTACGAAATGGCTGTTAGAAAGCCTGGCATTACTGGCGAAATCATGCTCCAGTTGCTTGAGTCTCGCTTGGACAATGTTGTATACCGCCTTGGCTTTGCCAAGACTCGCAGCGAAGCTAGACAGCTTGTAAACCACGGACACATCACCGTGAACGGCAAGAAAGTTGACATTCCGTCATACTTGATTAAGGCCGGCGATGTGGTTTCATTCAAAGAGAAGGACAAGTCATCTTCAAGCATCAAGAAATTGGTTGCCAGAATCGAAGAGCGCAAAGTTCCTGCTTGGCTTGAATCAGACAAGGATAATTTATCGGGAAAGGTTACTACTCTGCCGTCTCGCAGCGACATCGACTACGATGTCAAAGAGCAGCTCGTGGTTGAATATTATTCTAAATAAGTAAGGAGTTCAAATGGCTCGCAAAAATCTGCTTAAAGGTTTTCAGAGACCTAAGGGCGTAAAGTTTGAGGATCAAGGATCTTCTCAGCCGAACTGTGGAAAGTTCTATGCCTATCCGTTTGAACCCGGATTCGGCACGACAGTAGGAAATACCCTGCGCCGTGTTTTGTTGTCTTCGATTCAGGGATACGCGATTACTTCTATCAGAATTACTTCTTATGACTCTGACAATGTTCCTCACGTGATTTCAAGCGAGTTTGAGGCTATCCCCAACGTGTCCGAGGACACATTGGAAATCTTGAACAGCTTGAAGCAAGTACGTCTTCGCCTTGCCGGAGACAGTGAGCAGGACACGATTCTTTATGAATTTAAAGGTCCTGGAAAAGTTACGAGCAACGACCTTGAAAAAGAAGGACAGCTTGAAGTGATGTCAAAGGACATGCTCTTGTTCACTATGATGGACGGAGCTAAGGTTGACATCGAAATCCAAGTTGACTTGGGACGCGGTTACGTTCCTGCGGAAACGAACGACAAATACATTGAAGTTGTCGGCACGATTCCGATGGACGCGATTTTCAGCCCGGTTAAAAAGGTTAAATATTCAATTGAGCCGTGTCGCGTCGGACAGAGAAACGACTATGACAAGCTTTGCCTTGAAATTTGGACTGACGGATCGATTGAGCCGGCCGACGCCTTGAGCGAAGCCGCCAAAATCGCCAAAGAGCATTTTTCAGTATTCATCAATTTTGACGACAGCGATTCTTCTAACGATGACGATATGGGCGAAGAGGATGAGCACATCCGCGCCTTGTTGAGCACTCCGGTTGAAGAACTTGAGTTGTCGGTTCGCTCTTCAAACTGCTTGAAGAACGCCAACATCCGCACAATCGGCGAATTGACAAAGAAGACTGAAGATGACATTGCCAAAACTAGAAACTTTGGCAAAAAGAGTCTTACAGAAATCAAAGAAAAGTTGCTTGAATGGAACTTGACTTTGGGTATGACGGACTACAGCTATCTTAAGGATGCTGTTAATTTAACTAAGAAAAAGGAAGAATCAGATGAATCATAGAACTGGTTTTAACGCGCTGAGCCGCACGACAGCGCATCGCCGCGCCATGTTGCGCAATATGGTTACTTCTCTTTTTAGATTTGAGCGCATTACAACTACAAAGGCTAAGGCAAAGGAAGCGCGCAGAAAGGCTGAAAAGCTCTTGACTCGCGCCAAGGTTGACAGCGTTCACAATCGCCGCGAAGTAGCAAAGTATATCGCTGACGAAAAGATTTTGAACAAGCTTTTCACTGAGATTGCTCCCCGCATGAAGGACAGAAACGGCGGATACACCCGCATCCTTAAGTTGGGCTTCCGTGAGGGCGACGCGGCCGATGTAGTTCTCCTTGAATTGGTTGATTACAATCTTGACAAGGTTGAAGAGAAAAAGGCCGAAGCAAAGGCAAAGAAAGACGCTAAAAAGGCGGATAAAAAAGAGCCCGCTAAAAAAGAAGCGAAGGAGAGCAAATAATGTCTAAAGCGCATCGTGGAACTGGACTTCGCAAGACCGTGAATCACGGCCGCGGTTTGTGTCCGATTTGCAAGAACCCCAACATCAAGGTTGTATACGAGTATGACCTTGACGGCAAAAAGGTGATGATTTGCAAATTCTGCAAAGCCCACCTTAAGAACAAGGCTCGCCTTGAAAAGCCGGCCGCCGCTCCCGCGGCTGCTGAAGCTCCTGCCGAAGCGGCTTCCGCCGAGGCTTAACTTTAAGGAGCCCAAGGCTCTTTAGGCTTGACGAGTTTTTCATGACAAAAACTCGCTTGGCCGATAAAAAACCGCGCGATGTACGCGCGGTTTTTTTTTGCGTTGAAGAGGACTTTTGTCTTTTGTATTACTTAAAAAATTAAGTTTTTTTAAAGAAAATCCTATTGACAAAAGGCGTTCAATTCAGCAGAATTGTTCCCAAAAGATGCCGGGATGGACCTGGCGTTAAAACAAAAAGAAAGGAGATTGACATGAAAAAGATTGCATTGGCAGCTTTGACAGCGGCCGCGCTTTTTGCCTTGGCTTCATGCGGCAAAAAGGAATCGGACAGCATCACAATCGGCGGAATTTTTCCGTTGAGCGGAAACGTAAGCGTTTACGGCGTTGAGTGCAAGAACGGCATTGACTTGGCCATTGAGGAAATCAACGCGGCCGGCGGAATTAACGGAAAGAAAGTCGTTTTGGTCAGCGAAGACGACGAGGGTAATCCCGACAAGACAGTCAACGCTTTCCAGAAGTTGACTACAAAAGACGGAGTTAAGATTGTAATCGGCTCCCTCACTTCCGGTTGCACAAAGGCCGTTACAAGCCGCGCCCAGGCCCAGAAAATCGTTCAGATCGCGCCTGCCGCCACCGCTCCGGACATCACGGACGCCGGCGACTTTATTTTCCGCGCTTGCTTCATCGACCCCTTCCAGGGAACTGTTGGCGGAAAGTTTGCCGTTGAAAACCTTGGCACCAAGAACGCCGCGATTTTGTATGACATCGGAAACGACTACTCAGTCGGCTTGACAGAAAACTTTGAGAAGACATTCGTTGCCCTTGGCGGAACGATTGTCGCCAAAGAGTCTTACGCCACAAACGACAAGGACTTCAACGCCCAGTTGACAAAAATCAAGACAGCCAACCCGGACGTTCTTTACCTTCCTGACTACTACAACGTGGTAAGCTTGATCGCCAAGCAGGCTCGCGCGCAGGGCATCAACGTGGCTTTTGTTGGCGCCGACGGATGGGACGGATTGACAAGCAACGCCGGCGACGAGGTTTTGAACGGATTCTATTCAAACCACTACGCGGTTGACTCGACAAGCCCGGCCGTCCAGAAGTACGTCGCCGCCTTCCGCGCCAAGTACAACAAGGACCCCAACGCTTTTGCCGCTCTTGGATACGATTCAGTTTACCTTTTGAAGGACGCCATCGTTAAGGCCGGAAGCGCCGACGCGACAGCCGTAAAGAACGCCTTGGCCTCAATTCAGGGCGAATACGTTACAGGAAACCTTTCGTTTGACGCCAAGCGCAACCCGATCAAAGCCGCGGTTATGCTTGAGCTTGTAAAGGGCGACGACGGAAAGTTGGCCGCTGTTTACAAGACGACGGTTCAACCTTAGTATAAAACAAATCTATAAGGCGGGTCCCAGCGACGAAAAAAAAAGTCGGAGCCTCCCGTCCATCGCTTGCGGCTTGCTGCCTCATGGCCAAGCCGCTTCGCTGACGGGTCCTTCCGCCTTTTTTTTTCTGCGTCCCGCCTTATTGCTCGTCTTATTCCAGCGGTGATGGCTTGAATAAAAACGTAAAATGCTTTAATATATTTTAGCGCAATGAGGCGCTTGTTCCGCTGGTCGGGGCAGGCGCTTTTTTTTGCTATAGGAGAAATAAGCAAAAAGCCGTCTATTACAGCCGGACTTTTTGCTTGCCGAGTTTCCAAAGGAAACTCGTATATTTGACTGTTCGCTCTCGCGAACGCTAAAAAAACAATTCGGAAATTGACATTTCCTCTTTGTTTTTTTATAGGAGAAAAAAGTGGACGGCGGTTCTTTGTTTTTGCAGCAATTCATCAACGGACTTTCGCTTGGAAGCATTTACGCGCTAATCGCGCTGGGCTATACGATGGTCTACGGAATTGTCACGCTGATTAACTTCGCGCACGGCGACATCATGATGATGGGCGCGTACGCGGGCTATTTTGTTTTGGTGGCTTTAGGAGCGACAAGCGGCGGATTTGCGGCGGCGCTTTTGGTGGCGATGGTATTCTGCGGCTTTTTGGGAGTGGCGATTGAGCGTTTGGCTTACAGGCCCTTGCGAAACGCGCCGCGCCTTAACTCCTTGATTACAGCGATTGCAGTTGAATTGATTTTGCAGAACATGATGCGCGTCCTTCCCTTTGCCGGCCCGGACCCCAAGCAGTTTCCGGCGCTCAACGTTCCGGCGATTGTGATTGGGCCTGTGTCGATTCCGGGAATAAAGGCCTTGGTGATTATAGCGAGCGTTTTGTTGATGCTGGCGCTTCACGTTTTGGTGAACTACACGCGGACAGGAAAGGCGATGCGCTCTGTAAGCTACGACATGCAGGCTTCAAGCTTGATGGGAATAAACGTAAACAAGACAATCGCCGTGACGTTCGCGATTGGTTCCGTCTTGGCCGGAGCGGGCGGCGTTTTGTACGCCAGCGCCTATCCGCAAGTGGACCCATTGATGGGATACATGCCGGGCCTTAAGGCTTTTGTCGCCGCCGTTCTTGGCGGAATAGGCTCGATTCCCGGAGCGATGATTGGCGGAGTGATTTTGGGCATCGCCGAGACGATGACAAAGGGCTACGGCCCAAGCCAGTACGCCGACGCGATAAGCTTTGGCATTTTGATTTTGATTTTGTTGGTTAAGCCCACGGGCCTTTTGGGAAAGAAGAGGGTTATCAAGGTTTGATTATGACAAAGAACGTTAGAAACACAATTATATTGTTCGCGGTGGGAATCATCGCGACGGCGCTTCCGGCGGCCTTGATCGCGGCCGGCGCGATTGACGCTTACACGGCGCAGATTTTTTCTTTGGCCGGAATCAACGCGATAATGGCTTTGAGCGTCAACATCATTTGCGGAATCACGGGCCAGCTTTCTTTGGGACAGGCGGGCTTTATGGCGATTGGCGGATACTCGACGATTTTGCTTTGCACAAACGCGCATATCCCGCTTCCGCTTGCGATTCTTTTGGCCGCCGCGATTACGGCCTTCTTTGGATTTTTGATCGGCTTTCCGACGCTGCGTTTGGAAGGCGACTACTTGGCAATCGTCACGCTTGCCTTTGGAGAAATCATCCGCGTCTTTTTGGTCAACTTGAAGCAGTGGACCGGCGGCCCCAACGGAATTCAGTTCAACACGATTATGGTCTTTAACGCGGCGATCGCTTTTGCGGTTGTGACCGGAACGCTTGTAGTTTTAATCGCCTTGATTCAAAACTTCATACGCTCGTCATACGGCCGCGCGATTCTTGCCGTGCGCGAAGACGAAATCGCCGCCAACTCAAGCGGCATCGGTGTTTTCCGCTACAAGATGATAGGCTTTGTGATGGCAAGCTTTGTGGCCGGAATTGGCGGCGCGCTTTACGTTTGCCTTATCGGCTTCATCAAGCCCGACCAGGCCGGCTTTACAAAAAGCATCGATTACTTGATTTTCGTCGTTTTGGGCGGAATGGGTTCCACCACCGGAAGCGTTTTGGCTTCTTACGTTTTGACTTACTTGCAGGAATTCCTGCGTTTCTTGCAAAACTACCGCTTGCTTTTCTATCCGGTCGTTTTGATTTTGGTGATGATATTCAGGCCGCAAGGCTTGCTTGGAACAAAAGAGGCGTCGTTTGTGAAAGCCTTTGACGCGGCGCGAAAGTTCCTCCAGAAAAAAACAAAGAAAAACAAGGGCGCGGAGGCAAAGTGATGGCGGACGAAAAGAAAATGGTTTTGCAGGCTTCCGGCGTTTCTATCGTTTTTGGAGGCCTTAGGGCGGTGAGCGACTTTGACTGCGCGCTTTACGAAGGCGAGCTTGTCGGCTTGATTGGCCCTAACGGCGCGGGAAAGACGACGGTGTTCAACATGCTGAGCGGAGTGTATACGCCCACCGAAGGCCAGATAAATTACTGGGACAGGCGCGGAAAGGCCCGCGTGATAAACAAGTTCAATCCGGCGGAACACTGCCGACTGGGAATCGCGCGCACGTTCCAAAACATTCGCTTGTTCGGAAACTTGACTGTCGAGGACAACGTGAAGGTTGCCTTGCACAATTTGCGCTCGTCAAATCCGGTTGACGCGCTTTTAAGGACGAGCCGCTTTAGAAACGACGAAAAGCAAATGGAAGAAAAAGCCGACCTCTTGCTTTCTTTGTTCAAGATTGACTCAAAGAAAAAAGAGCTTGCCAAGAACCTTCCCTACGGTGAGCAGCGCAAATTGGAAATCGCGCGCGCGTTGGCCAGCGAGCCCAAAATTCTTTTGCTTGACGAGCCTGCCGCCGGCATGAACGGCCAGGAAACCGAAGACCTTATGAACATGATCGCCTTTATCAGGGAAAAGTTCAACTTGACGATTCTTTTGATTGAGCACGACATGAGGTTGGTCATGGGAATCTGCGAGCGCATTATGGTTTTGGATTACGGCCGCATAATCGCGCAAGGAACGCCGGACCAAATCAAGACTAATCCTCAGGTAATTAAGGCTTACCTTGGACAGGAGGCTTTGAATGCTTAAAGTGCAAAAACTGTCAGTCAGCTACGGCGCGATAAACGCCTTGCGCGAAATCAGCTTTAACGTTGAGCGGGGCGAAATAATTTCTTTGATTGGCTCTAACGGCGCCGGAAAGACGACGACGCTTCACGCCGTGTCGAACATCATCAAAAAGCGTGGTGGCAAGATTGAGTTTGAGGGCGAGGACATCACAAATTTGGCGCCTGACCAAATAGTCCGCCGCCGCTTGATTCAAGTGCCGGAAGGAAGGCGCATTTTCTTGAACCTTAGCGTCCGCGACAACTTGGAAATGGGCGCCTTTACGAGAGGCGACAAGGCCGGAATCAAGGCCGACATGGAAAAGGTCTTTGAATTGTTCCCCCGCCTTAAAGAGCGAATCACGCAGATTAGCGGAACCTTGAGCGGCGGCGAGCTTCAAATGCTTGCGATGGGCCGCGGCTTGATGGCCCAGCCCAAATTGCTTTTGCTTGACGAGCCCAGCATGGGCTTGGCTCCGATTTTGGTCGACGAGATTTTTGAGATTATCCAAAAAATCAACAAGGCCGGAACGACGATTTTGCTGGTTGAGCAAAACGCCTTTAAGGCGCTTTCCATCAGCAACCGCGCCTACGTTTTGGAAACAGGCTCAATCACCAAGGACGGCGACGCCAAGGAATTGGCCAAGGATCCGGCGGTCAAGGAAGCCTATCTGGGCGGTTAAGCGGCGAAAATAAACGGACGCAAGACCAAGAACGAATTTCGCCGCATGAGTCGCAACGCTGCGCTTGCGGCTTGGTTGTTAAAATTTGCGCAAACGCAAAAGTCGTGGTATAATTTTAGCGGAGGTTTTGACAAAAACGCGAGGAAGCGGCGCAAAGCAGACGCAACCGCGACCGGGAGTTTTTATTCTAAAACTACGGAGGTTATGATATGATAGTCAAAGACGTGATGAAAAAATCGGTTATTACGGTGGAGCCGGAGACAACCGTTACAGAAGCCAAAGAATTGATGAACAAAAACAATATCTCAAAGCTGCCGGTCGTGAAGGGCGGAAAGCTTGTGGGAATCATTACAAAGAACGACTTGTTGCAAGCCGGCCCCAGCCTGGCCACGACGCTTGACATGTACGAAATAAGCTATTTGCTTTCAAAGTTGAACGTAAAGAAAATAATGACCACAAAGGTCTTCAGCGTTTCTCCCGACGACGTGGTGGAGGAAGCCGCCCGCGTTATGGTTGAAAAGCAAGTCGGCTGCTTGCCGGTCGTAAAGGGCAGCGCGCTTGTCGGAATCATTACCGAAAGCGACTTGTTCTTTATGTTCGCCGAAATGTTCGGCGTGACGCAAAAGGGCGTGCGCGCGGTCGTGTATCCCAACGACACTCCGGGCGAAATGGCCAAGATTTCGCAAAAGATTGCCGAAGCGGGCGGCAACATCGTTTCTCTTGTAACAACCGCTCCCAGCGACAAGAAAAAAAGGCCGCTTACGCTCAAGGTTACCGGCGTCCCGCTGGCGAAAGTGAAAAAGATTTTCGCCGACCTAAAGTGCCCGGTGGAAGACATCAGGAACGTGTAATAGGAACGGTCAAGGCACGCTGCGCTCAAGGCCTTGACTCGTTCCTTTTGAGGCGCGATTAAAATTATCGCGCCTCAATAAAAGCCCGCCGTTTTTGGCGGGCGTTTTTATTAAATTCGTCGCATTGCCATAAATCTTTTTTTGCGCTATATTCTATATTGATGCAGTTTTCGGAAGACTTGGCGGTGGACGACTTTTTGAGGTCGCGAAAAACTCCATTTACTCTCAAAGACTTTACCCGCGAAATGAGCCGAAAGGGCTTTAGTTTGACGCAGCGGGAGGGTGAGGACTATCTTGCCGATAGCCCCTATGTCTCTTGGATTGAGGACGGAAAATTCATCACTCGGGCGGCCGCCTTTACCGGGCGCTTCTTTTCGTTCACCCTGACTCCTGAAGAATTTAAAAACAAGATGTTCGTTCCCGGAAGCCGCTTTATGCCTTTTGTGGACGAGATGCAAAATCCCGCCAGCTGGACTTACATTTTTGACGGCAAGTCCGTTCCGCATAAAGTGGGAACTTTTAGAAAGGAGACGGCGCTCGACTTGAACGTTCTTTACGGCGAGGAGTACGAGGTTCAATACATAGCGGCGGATCCTGCGATGGTGAGCTATGACTTGGCCTCCACGGATTTTGAATTGCCTTCCGACGTAAAAATAACTGGCTGCGACTTGAGCCAGTTCATCGACTCGGGCGACCTAAAGGTTGGGGACAGAATTGTTTGCCGGGTTTTGGATTGGGACAAGGGTCGGATTGAATTTTTTCCGCAAGTGAGGCGGCGCGACGCGGAAAGCGGAATCGTTCAGCTGGATGACTCCGACCACGAGCGCCTTCTTTGGGGCGAGCGTTTTGAAAAGGCCTTGATTAAGATTTTGGAACGCGAAGGCCCTTGCGCCACGATTGAGGAACAGCTCGCCTTTGCCTTTTACGAAGACATCGACGCCTTGTGCTCGTTCAACTGCGACTCAGTCGAAAATTATTTGCGGCATTCAAAAAAAATTGATTTGGAGTTGTATGGGGTTGAAACCCGGCTTTGGTACAAGGGCCAGGACGTTCCCGCAGTCGGCAAGTGGAACAGAAACGACATGAAAAAAGATCCTGGCGAGCTTGCAAATTTGAAGTTCAAGATTCCGGAGTACATTCTTGACAATTTTTTGCGCGACTTTGAATTTAACAAACGAAAGGACTTGAACCTTGTGGTCTCCGCGCTCTTTCCCCAAAATTTTTCCCTTACGCCTGACGAAAAACGTTATGTTTTGTTGCATATCGCAAAGCGACATGCTATAATTTCAAAGCAGTACAATTATTTCGCCGATTTTCCTGTCGGGGAAATTCGCGCCGCCGCGCTCGACCTTTATAGGCGCGTTTGTTCGTTGGTTTACGATGTCGAGGCGTCCACCGCCAATTTTGACAAGTTTCCGCAAAACGAGCTTGTGATTTTGTCGCAGCTTTTTGGGCACATCAACAGAATTCTTGAGTCGATTGACAACAATCCGGACGCGGCGGTTGAGGACCAAGGAACTTTGAGCCTTTCGCTTGAGGGAATGGAATATAATTTTGAGGACATCGAGGGCGCCTTGCGCGACGCCGTCGAGTCGGAAAAAAGGAACAACTTTACAATCGTTTAAAAATGTTGGAGATAAAAAGTTATGGAAGAGAATATTAAAGTAGGGGATTTGATTTTACGAGGAGGAGTCATAAACAACATTGACGCTAACACGCCTTTTGAAGTTTACGAACAAATCAAGACAAAAATCAAATTGCCAAAGTCGGTTACACCTGATATTTTGCAAGAAGGCCTTAGCGCGAGGGAAAGAGTTTTGAGCACCGCGGTAGGACGAGGAATCGCCCTGCCGCATTGTCGTGACATTCTCTTGAGCGGCGGCGACGAACAGCAAATTACAGTTGTGTATTTAAAAGAGCCGATTGATATGAACGCGCCTGACGGCAGAAAAGTGGACACAATGTTTGTTTTGCTTACGAGCAATTCACAAAGCCACTTGCAGGTTCTTTCACGGTTGGCTGGTCTTATAAAGGACGATTCCTTTGTGGAATTGTTAAGAAGTCGCGCTTCGGCGGAAGAACTTGCCGATGCAGCCAACAAAATCTAAGGAGTAGATTATGAACGAAAAGGGAATTGCCGCCGCGGCTTTGTCCGTGCGCGCTCTTTCGATGGACGCCATTCAAAAGGCTAACTCAGGACATCCGGGACTTCCGTTGGGAGCCGCCGAATTGGCCGCCGTTCTCTACGGAGAAATTTTAAAGCACAATCCGGCCGACTCAAAGTGGCTTGACCGCGACCGCTTTGTTCTTTCCGCCGGCCACGGTTCGATGTTCTTGTATTCAATCTTGCACTTGGCCGGTTACAAGGTAAGCCTTAAGGACATCAAGAATTTCCGCCAAGTCGGATCAAAGTGCCCGGGACACCCGGAGTACGGCCAGACTGACGGCGTTGAAAACACCAGCGGCCCGCTTGGACAGGGCGTGGCCATGTCAGTCGGAATGGCTGTGGCGGAATCAATGCTCGCCGCGCGCTTCAACACAAAGGCGCATAAAATCGTCGACCACTACACATACGCTTTGGTCGGCGAAGGCTGTTTGGAAGAAGGCGTTTCAAGCGAGGCCTGCAGCTTGGCCGGCCATCTTAAGCTTGGAAAGCTCATTGTGTTCTACGACCAGAACAAAATCAGCATTGACGGAAACACCGACATCGCGTTTGACGAAAACATCGGCAAGCGCTACGAGGCCTACGGCTGGCAGGTTCTCAAAGGCAGCATGTACGACGTTAAGAAAATCGTCGAGCTTGTCGCCGAAGCCAAAAAATGCAAGGACAAGCCTACGCTCATCATGCTTAAGAGCGTTATCGGAAAGGGCGCTCCCAAGGCTGGAACGGCCGACGTTCACGGCGCTCCTCTTGGAAAGGACGGAATCATCGCCGCGCGCAAAAAGCTTGGCATTCCCGTTGACCAGGACTTTTACGTTGACCCCGAGGCCGTCAAGTACTTTGAGTCAAAGAAAGACGCTTGGGCCAAAAAAGAGGAAGACTGGAAAAAAGAATTCGCCGCTTGGGCAAAAGAGAATCCCGAGCTTAAAAAATTGTGGGACGCTTTCCAGGCAGGAAAGCCCACTGGCAAGGCGGCCGCTCCCAAGTACAAGGTGGGCGACAGCGAAGCCACTCGCGCTTCAAGCGGAAAGATGATTAATGTCATCGCCGACCGCTACTTGAACTTTGTTGGCGGAAGCGCCGACTTGATGGGCCCCAACAAGACCGCCATCAAGCATGACGACGGAACTTACAGCTACGAAAACCAAAAGGGCCGCACAATCGAATTCGGAATCCGCGAATTTGGCATGAGCGCGGTTTGCGCCGGAATCAACTTGCACGGCGGACTCCGCCCCTTCTGCGCGACATTCTTCGTTTTCAGCGACTACCTGCGCCCCAACTTGCGCATCCAGGCCTTGATGGGCTTGAACACGATTTACGTTTTGACCCACGACTCAATCTATGTTGGCGAGGACGGACCGACCCACCAGCCTATCGAAACTTTGGCTTCTTTGCGCGCGATTCCCAACGTTCACGTTTTGCGCCCGGGCGACGCCGAGGAAACTTGCGCGGCTTGGGAAATCGCGATGGCTTCAAAAGACCATCCGGTTTGCTTGGCGCTCACACGCCAAAACCTTACGGTTTACGAAAAGGCCGACAAGAACTGGAAGAAGTCTCTTAAGAACGGCGCCTATGTCGTTCAGGAAGGAGCGGCGACGCCCGACATCACGGTTTTGGCAACAGGAAGCGAAGTGAACATGGCTCTTGCCGCGTCCAAGTTGGTCAGCGGAAAGAAGGTTCGCGTTGTTTCTGTAATGGACAAGACAGCCTTTGACGCCTTGAAAGCGGAAGAGAAGGCCAAGCTTATCGGCGGCGCCAAGCGCGTTGTCGTTGCCGAAGCCGGCGTAAGCCAGGGCTGGGAAGGATACGCCACAAGCGCGGACGATTTGTTCACAATCAACCGCTTTGGCGAGTCAGGCCCGGCCAACAAGGTCGCCGAGCATTTGGGCTTTACGGCCGAAAAATTGGCCGCCGTGTTGGCTAAGTAAAAGATTGCCCGATCAAGTCGGGCAATGACATGTGATAAAAAGGCGTTGCAAGCCTAAAGACGAACGGCCCGCGGTTTTTCAACCGCGGGCCGCTTTTTACATAAAACGCTTAATTAACTCCAAAACAGTCTTTTTGGCGCTTTCTTTGTCTGAGGCTTGCGTTGTCGGAAAAATCGACGCCGGCTCTATTTTTAGCGCGTCGCAGAGTTTTAGAATTGTGCTTAAAGACGGAACTCGCTTTCCTGTTTCTATATAGGTTATCATGTTCTGCGACACGTCGGAGACGTAGGAAAGTTCTAGTTGGGAGAGCTTTTTGCTCTTTCTTTCCTCGCGCAAGCGGTCGCAAATATATTGTTCCTGCTCTTTTACAGTCATATAGTGATTTTTTACTAAAAATTGTGAATTTTCAAATAAATACTGTGGGTAAAATGCTTGAAAATAATAAATATTGTGCGTATAATAGAATTTCGCTAATAAAGCCATTGGAGGTTGCGTTTATGTCTTTATTCAAAAAGTCATTTTTATTTTTGTTTTTCATAACTTTCTATGTTTTTGCGGCAAGCGCGAAGGATTCTGCAGGAATCACGATTCAGGTTGGCGCGATAGGCTCCGAACAAACTTCTTACAGTTATTCAACGCTTTCTGGCGGAACTATTTCAATGCCGTATACAAAAACTACATTTAATCCTGATTTTTATTTTGGAATAGGCATTCCTGTTTGTGACATAGGTGAGATTTGCTTTTTTGGATTTGATTTTGGATATAACTGCTCT
Source organism: uncultured Treponema sp. (assembly GCA_946411505.1). GTDB lineage: Bacteria > Spirochaetota > Spirochaetia > Treponematales > Treponemataceae > Treponema_D. Next base: position 403,639 of record CAMKEG010000002.1, read on the forward strand.
TTGAAATATTCATACAGTTCGTTTTCAACTTTACAATCAAAATCATCTGCTTTCTCGCATAAAATTTCTTTTATGCCGGAATTCACGTTTGTAAAATCAAATTTTCGTTTTTTTGTCGGAACCGGTTTTGCTTTTGGATTTGAGCCTTATCAATATGAAGGCTCGTCTTTGGGCGTGAAGACGATAAACGAGTCTAATACTTTTAAAATTTTTTGGACATTTGAAACGGGCGTCAAATATAAGTTTGGAAAGCATCTTTTTGCTGTCGCGGACATAACTTTTTTTGCCGCTGCATTTGAAGCGTATAATGACGATGATTTCAAGTCGCGAACTAGCGGCGGTTCTACGATGGAGTTTCTTCCAAAAATTGGTTTGGAAGTTCAATTTTAAAAGCTAGTTTTTCCTTCCTGCCGTTTCCCGCCCTTCACTTTTTCGTTTTGCCCAAATTCCCGCTCCCGCAATAATTCCGGCTCCAGCCAAAACCATAAGAAAACACAAAATCTGCCCCGTCGAAATGTTTAGCAACGAAGTGTTTTGGCTGATTGAGGCGGAAGGGTCGCTTGCGATTCTAAAGCCCAAATCGCTGTCGGGCATTCTAAAGTATTCCAAGAAAAAGCGGAAGAAGCCGTAGCCTGCCAAGTACATTCCGCTTAAAAATCCGTCAAAAGGCTTTTTCTTTCTAAGCGCCCACAAAATCAAAAAGAGCACGATTCCTTCAAAAAAAGCTTCGTACAATTGGCTCGGGTGGCGGGGCAAATTTACCAAGGCGCCTTTGCCGACTTCCATTCCCACTGAAGCGGCAAAATCTTTTACCCAGTCTATTGATGTTGAAAAGCGCTCGGCGTCCGGGAAAACCATTCCCCAGGGCATTTTTGTGATGCGTCCGTAAAGCTCGCCGTTCAAGAAATTTCCGACACGGCCAAATGTGTAGCCAATCGGTATCGCGGTACACATCGCGTCGGTCCACTGCAAGTATGGGCGTTTGTGGATTTTGCACCAAACCCACATGCCGAGCGTTCCGCCAATGGCGCCGCCGTGGTAGGACATTCCTTGCAGGCCCGTCCATCGTCCGCTTTCGTCAAAGGGCCAAAAAATCAGCCAAGGCTTTGTCAAATATTTTCCGCTTGTGTCGTAGATGAGCGTTGAAAAAACGCGGGCGCCAACCAGCAAAAAAACAATTCCCATCGCGATAAAACTGACGACGTCGTCTTCGCTTGTCTTTAGGCCGCTTGTTTCCAAGGCGCCTTCCTTGAATTGTTTTTTAAGCGCCATGTAGGCGAATCCAAAGGCGAAGACATACATCAAGCCGTACCAACGCAAAAGCCCAAGCATGGGAACGCTGGGAAAAAGTTCCGGGTGAATCCAGGACGGATAGTTTATGTAAAGCATTTTTATCTCCTCCAAATAAAATACCGCTGTCCACGCGAGCTTGGTTGCGAGCGCGGATGTTGCGGCTTATGCGGCGTCGTCCGCTTTTTTGCTTGCAAACGCGCGCGTCGCCGCTAAACTTTATATCCTTGCTGGGCCGCTTTGACCAGCTTTGATTTTAGCAACGTGTTTTCCTTGCGGACTTGCGTAAGCTCGTAGGAAAGAGTTTTGATTGTCTCGACCAGCTCGCCTTCGGTAAGGGCGCCGCTTCCGAGCAAGTCGCGAAGGCCCGCCATCTTGGCCTCGTAGTCTTCCTCCGCCTCTTCGGTGGCCACGTCAAACGAATTGTTGACGTTGTCGGCCGGCGGCTCAAACTCGGCGCCAAAGGCCAAGGTTTCGCTTGAAAGAATTTTTTCGGCGATGCGATAGATGGCCTGCGACAAAATGTTTTGCGGCTTGTAAATTATGATTGGAAGCCGCGAGGCAAGCGCCTTGTCTTCAAGCGAGTCGCGGTAAAGGACTCCCAAGTGCTCAAGGTCGATTCCTAAGTATTCCTTGCACGAGCGGCGGATGCGCAGCGCCTTGTCCGCGTCCTTGGGGTCGTCAATCATGTTCATCACAAGGCGCGGGCGGAAAATTTTAAGGTTCCGCATGACCGCTTCGGAATTCTTTGGGTCGACTTTCACGAGTTCCTGCATCATTTGCGGAATGTATAATTTTTGCATCGCGCTTGAGCTTTTCTTTAGTTCGCGGAACCACTTGGCCGCTTCGCTCGACGTTTTAAAAGTTGAGTTCATCAAGCGGAACACAGCGTTCTTTAAGAACAAGTAGGCGTTGAGCGTGGCCGTGACCGCCGGAGCGGAAACGACGATTCCCTGCGGAGAGAGCAGGAACAAGTCCAAAATTATTTGGTGGGTTCCCGCTCCCAAGTCTATGATTAAATAATCGCAGTCGATGTTCTTGAAATTTTTTATTATCTTGGAACGTTGCGGGGCCTTGAGCGCGGTGAGGCCCGGAATCTCCGAGTCGCCCGCGATAAAGCTTAGGTTTTCGTATTCGGTGGGCTGAATGATGTCGGCGAAGTTTCCGTTTCCCAAAAGCCAAGTGCCCAAGCCGTGTTTTGGCGAAGGCTGGCCCAATACAAGGTGAAGGTTCGACGCGCCCAAGTCAAGGTCGGCCAGCACTACGCGCTTTCCGGCTTGTCCAAGGGCGATGGCCAAGTTTGCGGACAAAAGGCTTTTTCCAACGCCGCCCTTTCCGCTGGCAACAGGAATGATTTGCATTTTTTTATTCTACTATAAAATTGAAAAATAGTAAAGAAAGCGGAGCCGCGCGGCCGGGGCAGCCGTCAGTCGGGCTTTCGCCTCTTCGCCGCTCTTGAAAATTCCGCGCTTTAAGCGTATAATGAAATACTATGAATTTGCATTCGTCTAAGTTGAGAATTTTCCGCGCGGCGGCTTTCGCGCTGTGCTTTTTTGTTTCGGGCTTTTTTGTTTCAAAATGTTTTGCGGAGAGCGGACAAAAGAATTCCGCCGCCGATTCCAGCGAATACATTCGGACAATAGCGCAAATCTTCTATACATTGCAAAGCCGTTTTGTGGAAGAGGTTGACCCGGAAGTTTTGTACAAGGGCGCGCTTGACGGAATGATGAAATCCCTCAACGACCCTTACACCGTCTACCTTGACTCAAAGGACATGCGAAGCCTCAACGACACGACCGAGGGCGCCTTTTACGGCGTGGGCCTTTCGATTTCAAAGAGGAACGAATCCAGCGCCGACAACCCGGCTTACGTAGACGTCATTTCTCCGATAGAAGGAACGCCCGGCTACAAGGCGGGAATCCAGGCCGGCGACAAATTGATAGAAATCAACGGCGAGCCTACGCCCGAAATGTCCATGGAAACCGTCCTTTCAAAATTGCGCGGACCAAAAGGCGAGGGCGTAGAAGTCACGGTTTTGCGCGGAAAGAGCGTCACATTTAAAAGAACTTTGATTCGCGACTTGATAGAGGTTCCGACAGTTGAGTTTGGAACGCTTCAAGGCAAAAAAAATCTTTACGGCTACATGAAGCTAATTCAATTCACCCCGGACACGGTTCCGCGCGTCCATGAAGCGATTGATTCATTTAAAGAAAAAAAATGCTCAGGGCTAATCATAGACTTGCGAAACAATCCGGGCGGACTTTTGGACAGCGCCGCCAAAATCGGAGACTTCTTCATTGACGAAGGCCCGATTGTAAGCACAAAAAGCCGCTTGGCTTACGAGTCGCGCTCAATCAACGCCAGCGCCGACAACACGATTGTAAAAGATTTGCCGATTGTCGTTTTGATAAACAAGGGCTCCGCCTCCGCGTCGGAAATTTTGAGCGGCGCGCTTAAAGACAACCACTTGGCCTATTTGGTCGGCGAGCGCACTTACGGCAAGGGCAGCGTTCAGCAAGTCATGACGCTTAAGCATGACGACGGAATCAAGGTGACGATGGCGCGCTACTACACGCCCAGCGACACCAACATCGACAAAATCGGAATTCCGCCGGACAAGGAAATTACCCTCAGCCCTGAATACACGGAAGAGCAGACAAAGGCCTTCTTAAAGCTTTCCGAAGACGAGACGATTAGAAAATATGTCGAAGGCCATCCTGACATGACGGAAGCCGACATTGCCGAGTACGCGAAAGTTTTGCAAAAGGACTATGACTTGGATTTGCGCCTGCTTCGCCGCTTGGTTAGAATTGAGGTTGGCCGCACAAAAGACCCTCGCCTTTACGACTTGGATTTTGACGTCCAGCTTGTCGAAGCGATGAACGTTCTTGACCAAGGAAATTTCAAGGACTTGGTGAAGGGCACAAAAACTTTGAAAGAGTTGCAGGAAGAGGCCGAAGCCAAGGCCGAACAAGGCGATTCTGAAGCCAAGAAATAATGAGACAATTTGTTTCCGCCGTCGCGCCAAATTCAAAAGGCCTCTTGGAAATCACGGGGAAGGATTTTCATTACCTTAGAAAAGTTTTGCGCTTGTCGCCCGGAGACATGATTAGCCTTTCGCTTCCCGGCGGCGTTTTGCAGGACGCCACCATTTGCAAGATTGACGACGGCGCAAAAAAAATTGAGCTGCAAATTTGCGATTCGCAAGGCCTAAACCGCGACGGACAAGATTGCCCGCAAGGCCAGGAAGCCGCCGCGCGGACCCGGCTTGTTCTTTTGCAGTTCATTCCAAAGCCGCAAAAGATGGAGTTGATTGTCCGCCAGGCTGTCGAATGCGGCGTGGCCGCGATTGTTCCCGTAATCGGAGAATACACGCAAGCAGGTTTTGACAAAGCCTTGCAAAAGCCCGGCCGTTTTGAAAAAATAATTCGCGAGGCGCGCCAGCAAAGCGGCTCGCAAGTTGAGACGCAAGTTTTTCCGCCTTGCAAGTTGCCGGCCGCGCTTGGCTTGATTGACAAAAATGAGCCGGCCGCCTTGAGGCTTTTTTTGTATGAAAGAACGGAAGGAACGCTTCCGCTTTCCGCCGCGCTTTTTGGACAAGAACAAGACTGCTCTAAAGCCCAGGAAGCCGCCGCCGCAAGTTTTGGCCTTGCAAAAAGCCGCGCTCCAAAATCTTGCGTTTACGCTGTTGGCTGCGAAGGCGGAATAAGTCCCGCCGAATGCGAGCTTCTTTTGTCGCGCGGCTTTAAGGCCGCGCACTTTAACACGAATATATTGCGCTGCGAGACCGCGTCGCTTTACGCGGCGGCGGCAATCCAAAGCGCTTTGGACAACTAGGGTAGGAGGACTAGCGGCGATAAAATCGGAGGCACGCCAAAGATTGAACGACGCCGCATGAGCGACAACATCCGCGCTCGCGACCAAACTCGCGCGGACAGTCGTATTATATGGAGGACTAGCGGCGATAAAATCGGAGGCAATCCAAAGATTGAAAGACGCCGCATAAACGGCAACAAACGCGCGCGCGAGGCTTGCGCGTTCAGCCGTAATATATGGAGGACTAAAATGGCTATCGAAAGAATTGACATAGCGGGAGTTGGCGTCGACATTTGCCGGCCTGAAAACCTTGAGAGCGAAATTTTGGAATTGCTAGCGAAGCCCGGCACAAAACAAATTGTGTTCCTTTCCATTTGGGGGCTCTTGAAGGCTCGCGGAAAAAACACTTTCGCCGAATGCGTAAAAAACGCCGACCTTGTCCTTCCGATTTCAAAAAGCATTTTAAAGGCCGCGGCCTTCTTGAAGCGCGAAGTTCCTAACCGCTACAATCCGTTCAACGGCCTTATAGACATTCTTTCGATTTTGGATTCCCATTACAGAAGCTTTTACATTTTAGGCGGAAAGAAAAAGTCTCTCCAAAAGTCCGTCGGCAACGTTATGAAGACTTTTCCAAATTTGCGAATCGTCGGCCGTTATGTCGGCTACTATCCCAAAACTCAAGAGGACGACATAATTCAAGCGATATACAAAGCCTCGCCGTCTTTGGTGTTGCTCAGCGAAGGAATCAAGGAAAAAGACTGCTGGCCTTACAACCGCCGAAACCGCTTTTCCTCAAGCGTTTTCATTTATTACCGAGACGCAATCGGAATTTTCAGCGACCAAGTTCATCGTGTCAGCGAAGCCACCTTCAACGCCGGGCGTGAAATTTGGAGCGAAATTTTACGAAATCCGATAAAAATTTTCTTGCTTTTTCCGTATTTATACTTTAAAATATTACTTGTCTGGTACAGAATTTTTAAAAAGTAATTTTTTATGAATTCAAAAGTTAACAATGTCTCAATTGCCTTGGTGTCGTCCAACAACGATGTCGCGCTTTTTCTTAAAGGCGTGTTGTCCGATGAGTTTGGTTTGGAGCTTTTTTCAGGCTTTCAAATCGCGCGGCTGCTGGAGCGGTCAAATGACTTTGATTGCGTCTTTGTGGACATGCAGGCTGTCTTTTGCGAAAAAGACGAAGGCCAGTGGAAAAATGTTTTTCAAATTTTCAAGGAAAGAATTTTCATCCTGACTGAACGGCCGGATGGCGGAGGAAAATCTTTCGGGGCGCCTAAAGTCATTTCGTATCCGTTCAACAAAAATGACATCGCCGCGCTTTTCGGAAAGAAAGGCGAGCCGCCGCCATCTCAAAAGGCCAGGAAAAAGGAAGCCGATTTATTTAAAATGGTGCCGGAGTTTTCCCGCCTGCTTGGTTCCTGCGAAAGGCTGAACGACACAAAGCGAAAAATAATGATGGTCGCCGACATCGACACGCCGTTGGTCTTTTTGGGGGAAAGCGGAACTGGAAAAAGCATGGCCGCGAAAATTGTCCACGACATTTCGCGAAGGCGGGACAAGCCGTTTGTAATCGCAAATATGGCCAACGGAAACAAGGAGCTATTTGAAAGCATTTTGTTCGGAAATGTTCGCGGCGCGTTCACAGACGCCAAGAACCGCGACGGGCTTTTCAAAAAGGCTGACGGCGGAACTCTTTTCATGGACGAAATCGCGGAGCTGTCGCTTGATTGCCAGGCGAAGCTTTTGCGGGTCATAGAAACTGGTCTCTTCAGGCCGGTCGGCTGCGACGAAGAATTTCAGAGCGACGTCCGCCTAATCTTTGCCACCAACGCCGACCTGCGCTCTATGGTGGAAAAGAATCTGTTTCGCGAGGACCTGTATTGGAGAATCGTGGACTTCCCGATTGTCGTCCCCTCGTTGCGCGAGCGCCGCGACGACTTTCCGCTTTTGGTCGAAAACGAGCTTATGGAGATAAAAAGAAAATGGGCGATGTCGTTTTCAATAACGCAGGCGGCGGTGGACAAAATTACCGAATGCGACTGGCCTGGAAATTACAGGCAGTTTAAATCGTGCTTGCGAAGGGCCGCCATTCTTTCCCGCGACACGGGCGTTATAGACGCGGACGCGATTAGTTTTTAGCGCCGGCGTTTCTGGAGGCGAGGCCCGCTATCTTTGTGAACGTTTTTTCTATGTATTTGGCTTCGCTTTCCGAAAGGCTCGCGCGAGCCAAAATTCCGCGCCAAAAATTTTCCATGTCCGGCCTTCCGGCGATTTTAAAGAAGCCGACGCGCTGCAAATTGTCCGCGATGCAATTTACGGTTTTTCCAAGCCGGTCAAGGTCTATTTTTGTGTAGCCCTTGAGGTTTGGATCCTGCGCGCGAAAAAAATGGTAACAAATGATTTGAACCGCGTGCGACAAATTGAGCGACATGAAATTTGGGTCGGACGGAATCGTGACCGCGACGGAACAAGACTCGACCTCCTCGTCGGTGAGGCCTGTCCGTTCATTTCCAAAAACGACGGCGATTTTTCCGTCGGACTCCTTCACGAATGAACAAAATTCCTCCGGCAAAAAGAGCTTTCCCTTGCGCTTTTTGCCCCGGCGCCTTGTCGTTCCCGCGCTGATTATGCAGTCGGCGGTGGCTTCTTGAATTGTGTCGAAAAATTCCGCCCTTTCCCAAATGTCGGCCGCGTGAATTGCCAAAATCCTTACGCGCTCTTCGTCAAAATCCTCTCGTTTTCCCACAATCCGCAAGCGCGAGACGCCGTTATTGGCCATCGCCCTGCAAGCGGCGCCAACGTTTCTGCTTTCCTCTGGCCTGCAAAGGACGACATAAAGTTTGCTCAAATCCATCGTTCTTCCATTATAGAAGAAAAAAGAAAATGATTCAACAACGGAAAACGCCCTTTTTAGGGCTCAAAAAGGCAAAAGCCTAATAAAAACGCGTAAAAATGCCGAAAAAATATATGGAAAAATCAAATATAAAATTTGACATTTTAGAAATTATTTGATAGAATAAAGAAATAAAGTTGAGGGAGACCTTATGGTAAACAATAACACTCTCGTTCCTGGTTTTAACGATGAGAAAGACGACAGCTTAAAAATCACATTGTCCAAAATTGAGGACGTTCCAAATTGCGTTTCAATCATTTTGAACGGTTACGTGGACACGTACAACTCAAGTTTTTTCCAAAAACGGATTAACAAGGTCGTTGAGGCCGGTTTTGTGAATTTGATTTTCAACTGCTCGGCGCTCAACTATGTTTCTTCAACTGGCATCGGTTCGTTCACGGCGTTCCTTAAGCTGGTAAAGCCAAAGGGCGGCGACATCGTTCTTTTGGAAATTCAGCCCAAAGTTTTTGAAGTTTTCCAGTTGCTGGGTTTCTCGCAATTCTTCAACATAAAAAATTCAACCGAAGAGGCCGTCTCATTTTTCAAAAGCGGCTCTACGCAAACCAATTCGCTTTTCCCCAAGGTTTTCGCCTGCCCCGTTTGCCAAAGAAAGCTCAAGGCCACTCGCGCCGGTCGATTCCGCTGTTCGGAATGCAAGTCGATACTTGCCATCGACGGTCAAGGCCAGGTCTTCCTGGGCTAAGCGCAAGCCCTCTCTTTTTTTTTTGCTGAACGAACGCCGCGACAGTCCGCGGCGTTTTTTTTATGCGCGAGTCGTAAGGCGGCGGTTCGCGTTTTTCCTTCCGGCGCCGGCGCGTACGGGCCACCCGTCTTGCGCGGTTCCCTTGCGGTCAGCCCTCGCTCGCGCTCGGGCCGCTCCGCGCCGCTCCCGCTTTCAAAGAAAGCGGGGCCTCTCAAGGTGTCGCAGTCGGGCTGCGCCCTCCGCCCGGCTCCAGCCGGGCGCGGCGCGTAAGGTTCCCGCCATAAAATCCCCGCGAAAAAAAACAAAAAAAATAGGAACGGTCAAGGCGCGCCGCGCTTAAAGCCTTGACTCGTTCCTTTTGCGGCGCGAACAAAATCGTCGCGCCGCAATAAAAAAAAGCAAAAAAAAATCAAAAAAAAGCGGGAATTCGCTTGACAGTTTTTGCAAAAAGCGCTACATTCCCTTTTACCGCCTTTGAACGGGGCGGAGCTCTTTGGAA
>CAMKEG010000003.1 GCA_946411505.1 uncultured Treponema sp.
GCATAAAAAAATGTACCTCCAAAAATTATATTCCAATTTTTGGGGTACACTTCACATCGGGGGCTGGAGGAGAACTTTATCAGGAACTAAGTTCCTTACAACTTACATAGTTAGCATATGCTAATTCATAAAAAATGTCAAGCGCTTTTTTAAAAAATTCGCTAAAAAATTAAAAAAAATGTCTATCTTATATATGTGAAAAACTTTCTTAAAATTTTAAAAGGCGTCCGCGCGGAAAAAGGCGCCGCATTGGACGAGCTACCCGACGAAGTTAGAGGAAAAATTTTTGAGGCGGAATCCAGCGAGGCTGACGACGAAGTTTTGTCCGTCGCCAAAAATGTTTTTGGCGTGGGCCATCTTTATCCCTGGCAGCGTTTGGTCATCGGAAACATTCTTGACGCGGCCTCTGATTTGTCGTCCGGCCTTGGACAGGACTTTTCGCAAGCCCAAAACGACGGCGGCGACTTGACCGACCTTTTTTGCTTGGGCCGCCAAATTGTCCTGCTTCCGACAGGAGCCGGAAAGTCAATGTGCTTTTTGCTTCCAGCAGTCATGTTGCCCGGACCAACGCTAATTTTTTATCCGCTCCTTGCGCTCATGGCCGACCAAAAGCGCCGCCTTGAGCAAAACGGAATTGAATGCGTCGTCTTTAGGGGCGGACAAAGCGCGGCGGAACGGGATGAAAATTTTCGCCGCCTTGAAGCGGGCGCCAAAGTGATTTTGGCCAACCCGGAAGTTTTGCAAAACGGCCGCCTTATGGAGCGCCTTAAGGCGGCGAAGATTTCACACATCGCGATTGACGAAGCGCACTGCGTCGCCGAGTGGGGCGACACTTTCAGGCCCGCGTATTTGACGCTTGGAAAAATAATAGAAGATTTGGGAGTCGGCCTTGTGACCGCCTTTACCGCCACGGCCTCTCCGTCGGTTTTGGAGCGGGTCAGCCAAGTTTTGTTTGGCGGCAAAGTTCACATTGTTCGCGGGGAAAGCGACAGGCCCAACCTTCATTATTCTGTCATGATGGCGTTCGCCAAAAAAAAAGCCGTCTGTCGTTTGGCGGCCACGGAGCGAAAGCCCATGCTTGTTTTTTGCGGAACCAGGGCCAAGGCCGAGGACATGGCGCGCGAGCTTTGCGAATGCGTCGGCGCGGACAAGGTTAGGTTTTATCATGCCGGCTTGAGCCGTGAGGAAAAGGCCGCCGTCGAAAAATGGTTTTTCCCAAGAGACGACGCAATCTTGTGCTGCACTTGCGCTTTTGGAATGGGCGTCGACAAGGCCAATGTCAGGACCGTGGTTCATCTGGAGGCAAGCCCGACGGCGGAAAGCTACATTCAAGAGGCGGGCAGGGGAGGCCGCGACAAAAAAAAGTCAAAGGCCATTTTGCTTTGGAATTGGGAAGACTCGGCAGCCTTTGAAAAGTTTCCAAAAAACAGCCGCGAATATGTTTTAAAAAAATTCGCCCAAAGCAAAAGCTGCAGAAGGCAAGTTTTGCTGGACGCCTTGGGCGGCGAAAATGCGATTTGTTCCGGCTGCGACATATGCGACTCAAAAAAATTGGCGGGAAAAAATTTCAAGGCGCCGGAAATTTACGACGCGGCGGACGCCAGGCTTGTTCACGGCTTTGTCAGAAAAAACAAAAATTATTACGGCAGGAACGAAGTCACGGAATTTACGATGAAAAAATTGAACGCCGTCGACAGAAAGCTTTTTGGAGTCAACATTTGGGATTCAAGCGACATAAAGGAAATTTTGGACCAACTTGAAAAAAGCGGCGCCGTTTATGACGCGGGCTTTTTGTGGAACGGAAAGCTTGCGGCTCAAAGAAAAATTTCTAGTCCTCCGCGCCGGCGGCCTCTTTGTTTTCAGATTCGCCCTCGCTCTTCTCTCCTTCTTTCTTGGCGGGCGGAGGCGCGGCGACTTTTTTGCGCTTGGGGCGCGGCGGCTTTTTTACGTAGCGGGCGACAAAAAAGACAAAGTTCAAGTAAAGAATTATCACCGCCGCCGTTATGATGACTATAGGATTTTTCAAAACGCCCAAAATTACAGGCGTCATCGCCGCTATTTTCATACATACAGTATCGGCGTTTTGCCGCGCGTTGTTGAACAAATTCCGCAATATCGCTATAATAAGTCGGTTGCTTTGGGGCGATGGTCGTCCTTGGGCGGCAAATTTTATTGAATTTTTGAGGCGTAAAATGAACGTTGTCGTGATGGGAGCCCAGTGGGGCGACGAAGGCAAGGGAAAGATTGTTGACTTTTTGGCGCAGGACGCAAAGTATGTCGTGCGCTTTGCGGGCGGAGCCAACGCCGGCCACACGATTGTGGTTGACGGAAAAAAGTACGCTTTGCACCAAGTTCCGTCCGGAATTTTGTATCCCGGAAAAGTTGTTTTCCTTGGCTCTGGAATGGTAGTTGACCCCGAAGCCCTTTTTGCCGAACTTAAAATGCTCAAAGACAACGGCGTCGATTGGGAAGGCCGCGTTTTCATTTCCGACCGAGCCCACATCGTTTTGCCCGGCTACCGCGAGATGGACAAAAAGCGCGACGCCGCCCGCAAGCGCCCCATCGGCACGACTGGCCGCGGAATCGGAACCACATATTCGCAAAAGTCGGAGCGCGACGGAATCCGTTTGGCCGACCTTGACTGGGACGAAAAAATGGCCGACCTTGACCAGGCCGACAAGGACTTCCTTAAGCCCTATATGGAACAGCTTCTTTCCATGCGCGTCAACATCGCCGAAAAAATGTGGGAGTTCCGCAAGGAAAACATTTTGTTCGAGGGCGCCCAGGGAGCCATGCTTGACATCGACAGCGGAACTTATCCCTACGTTTCAAGCGGAGCCTCATGCTCGGCCGGAGCGTCAACCGGTTCCGGAATCGGACCTCGCGCCTTGGACAGAATTTTTGGCGTTTTCAAGGCCTACGAAACGCGAGTCGGAAACGGACCTATGCCCAGCGAGTTCAACGCCGAAAGCGAAGGCGAGCTTTGCGACTACGTCCGCAACAAAGGAAACGAGTTTGGCGTAACAACAGGCCGTCCGCGCCGCTGCGGCTACCTTGACTTGGTGGCTCTCCGCTACGCCTGCCATGTAAACTCAATCGACTCGCTTGTTTTGACCCACCTTGACATTTACGACGACATGGACGAAATCGAAGCTTGCGTCGCCTACGAGATTGACGGAAAAATCGTCACCGATTTCCCCGCGAGCATCCCGGCGCTCAACAAGGCCAAGCCTGTTTTGCAAAAGTTTGAAGGCTGGAAAAAGGACCTCAAGCAGTGCGGCTCTTATTCCAAGATGCCCAAAAACGCCAAGGCCTACATCGAGTTCATCGAAGACTTCACAAACACGCCCGTAGGAATTGTTTCAGTCGGAAGCGACAGAAACGAAACTTACTTGCGCATCAAGCCCTGGAAAAAATAAAGAATTGCCGCTCCAAGTCCGGCAAAAAGCGTTAGGCTAAAAAAAAATCGGCGGTCAGTCCGCCGATTTTTTTTGTCCAAATATTGTTAAAATATTTTCTTTACCGCCGCCATGAATTTTTCGCCGCGGTCAAACTCGTTGGCGAACATTCCAAAGGAAGTGCAGCCCGGCGAAAAGACAACCGTGTCGTTTTTCGCCGCCGCCGATTCAGGATTTTCAAAGTCGCTCTTTAACGCGGCCAGCAAGTCGTCAAGCGAATTGTAGGGGCCGTTATAGGCGGCGCCCCGTTCCTTTAATAGCGGCAAAAGTTTGTCCGTGCCGCTTCCGGCCAAAAGGTATAGGGCCGCAGGAGCCGTGGCGGCCGGATTTTTGGAATCCAGCGCGGCGGCCAAAGGCTCAAAGTCCAAGCCCTTGTCGGTTCCTCCCATTATGCAAACGACCGGCTTTCCAAAGGCCGCGCTTGCCGCCGCCGCCGCTTCGGGCACGGTCGAGCAAGAGTCGTTGTAAAAGCGGACTGGTTTTTGCGCAAAGGCCGCCACGGATTTTTTGGCTTGCGGGCAATCGCCGCTTCGAGCGGAATCCGCCGTGGCGTTTTGGCCTTGCGAACAATTGCCGCCGCGCTTCCATTGGTGGAAGAACTGCAGGCGGTGGGGAATGCCGTTCCATTCGCCTAAAATCTTTTGAATTTTTTCCGGCTCCACGCCCATCAAGTAAAGGACAAGCGCGGCGTTCATTAAATTTTGCCTCATGTGGCGGCCCGGAACGTTTGCCGCGCCTAAAATTTTTGTCGGCTTGGTCTTTCCCGGAATTCTTGCAATCGCTTCCAAATCGTTTTTTTCGTCAAACGAAAGCCAGACGCCGTATTGCGAGTCGTCCAAGCAATCTTGGCTGTAGCGCAAAACTTTTGCCTTGGCCTCGGACGCAAAAATGTCTCCCCAGGAGCCGCCTTCTTCCGGGCCGGTTCCAAGCGCGTCCTTGTCCGCGTCGCAAATCATAAAGTCGTCGGCGCTTTGGTCGGCGTAAATCAAGCGCTTGTCGGCGATGTAGTCTTCCATGTTGCCGTACCAGTTTTGGTGGTCGGGAACGATTTTTGTTATCAAAGAAATTTTTGGCTTTAAAAGGCCGCGGCCGCGAAGGTCGGCCAATTGCCAGCTGGAAAGTTCCAACACCACCGGCGTGTTTTCGTTTGTCTCTTCCAAAAAGGTTAGGGGGCTTACCGTGATGTTTCCGCCTAAAAAGGCGTTGAAGCCCGCTTCCTTCAAGCCGTGGTGAATCGCGCTTACCGTGGAAGACTTTCCCTTGCTTCCTGTCACCGCGATTATCGGCGCCTTTGAAAATTGCAGGAACATGCTGATGTCTGTTTCTATTGCCTGCGCCGCGCCCAAAAATTCGTTTCCCTGAATTTTAACTCCGGGATTTTTTATGACGCAGTCCGCGTCCCTAAAGTCCTGGATTCTGTGGCCGCCCAAAACGTAAGTCAAGCGCTCTTTGTCAAGGCTCTTGTCCTGCTCGATTGAAGTTACGGTGGGCTTCAACTGTTCCTCCGTCTTCATGTCGGTGGCCAAAACATAGGCGCCATGCTTCAACAAAAAACGAACCGCGGCCTCTCCGCCGCCGTTAAGGCCCAAGCCCATCACTGTGATATGCTTGTCTTTTATGTCGTCCAGCGTTTTAAAAAAACAACCTTTAGGGTAAACATGGGCTTTCATTTTTTTGTCCTCCTGCCTATGCCGTTTTCGCGCGCGGCTAGCGTGACGTCAAAAGCTTTTTGCTGGCGTCAAAACGCTCCAAGGCTTCGTCAATCAAAAGGTTTATCAAGTCCTTGTAACGCAATCCGGCGGCCTCGCACATTTTTGGGAACATGCTGATTGAAGTGAAGCCGGGAATTGTGTTTATTTCGTTAAGGTATATCGCGCCGGATTTTTTGTCGATGAAAAAGTCCACGCGGCTAAGGCCGGAGCAGTCCAAGACCGAGTAGGCTTTTACGGCAAGCTCCTTGATGATTTTTGTCGTCGTCTCGTCGATGTCCGCGGGGATTTTTAGCGCGGCGCCGTCGGGGTCCTTGTACTTTGCGTCGTAGTCGTAGAATTCATGGGTCGGAAGAATTTCTCCGGGAGTGTAGGCCTTGACGACGCTGTAGTCATGGTCGGGATTTTGGATGGTCGCGTTTCCGGTGACGCTGCATTCAATCTCGCGCGCCTCAATCGCTTTTTCAACCAAAACTTTGTTGTCCCACATAAAGGCCTCTCCGAGCGCCATGCTCAATTCGCGCGCGTTGGCGGCCTTGCTGGCTCCTACGGAAGAGCCGGCGTTGCAGGGCTTTACAAAAAGCGGAAATCCAAAGTCCGCGATAACTTTTTCAACCAAGGCGTCGTAGCGCTTGTTGTCGTTTATGTCCGATCTTGTGAAGCAGTAATAAGGAACGATTGGAAGCCCGCTGTCGCGCCAAAGAATTTTTGTCTTTTCCTTGTCCATCGTGATTCCGCTTGACATGACTCCGCAACCGACATAGGGAACTTCCGCCGCTTCCAAAAGGCCTTGCAAAACTCCGTCCTCGCAAAAAGTTCCGTGGACGACGGCGAACGCCGCGTCAACTTCCAAAGATTTTCCCGCAACAAAAAAAGCGTCCTTGGCGCCGCCCGGAATTATGTTCACAATTTTTGAACTGTCCTCTTCAATTTTAAACGAGGCGCTGGCGTCCTTTTGAACGCGGGCCAATTCCTCGTCGTTTTGCAAATACCACTTTCCGCTTTTTGCGATTCCAATCGGAATGATTTTGTATTTTGAGCTGTCCAAGTTGCGGGCGACGGAGCTTGCGCTTACAAGAGAAACTTCGTGCTCGCTCGACTTTCCGCCGAATAAAACTGCTAGATTCATTTTTACACTTCCTTATTGTATCCTGATTCCGCGAGGGCTTTTTTTGCCTCGGCGATTTCGTCGTAAGGCATCACGCGGTCTTTGTATATGATTGAATTTTCGTGCCCCTTTCCAAGCAATAAAACGATGTCGTTTTTTCTTGCCATCGAGAAGGCCCTTCGTATGGCTGTAGGCCTGTCAGGAACGATGAAAAGCCCGGCGCCTTCTGACATTCCTTCTTCCTTGGCGCCGGCGGCGATTTGCTCCAAAAGCGCCCTTGGGTCTTCGCCGCGCGGATCTTCGTCGCACAAAATGACCACGTCGCAATACTTGGCCGCGATTTTTCCCTGCAAGGGCCTTTTTGTAAGGTCGCGCTCGCCGCCGCTTCCAAAGAGCGCGAAGAGCCTTCCCTTGCAGCGCTCCTTTATCGGCGGAAAAATTTCCTCAAAGCTTGAAGGCGTGTGGGCGTAGTCAACAATTACCTCAAAGTCCTGCCCGCGCTCAATTTTGGTCATTCTTCCAGTAACCGGAATTAGGCTTGCCGCGCGGCGGGCCAGTTCCCGCAAAGGAATTCCCGCCATCTTGTTGACGGCAATCATCGCGGCCATTATGTTCATCGCGTTGAAGGCGCCGACGCAAATTGTTTTTGTCGTTATGTTTTCGTGGCTTTGGTCAAAGGCCGAGCCGTGCTCAATTTCAAATTCAAGGAACTTTTCGGCGGCGTCAATTTTTTTCGCGCTCAAATATTCCACGCCGTCTATCGGCTCGCATTCTTTTGCGGCAAAGCCGTAGCAGGCCGCCTTTGTCGCCTTGGCAAAATATTCGGCCGAAGGGTCGTTCATGTTGACGACGGCGCAAGGAGCCAAGTCTAGGTCGACGTTGTTCACGATTTTGTGGTGGCTGTGTTCGTCAAGGGCGCGGAACAAGTTGGCCTTGTCGTCGCGGTATTGCTCGAATGTTTTGTGGAATTCCAAATGTTCCAGCGTGACGTTCATAAAAACGCCGCAGTCAAAGAGAACCTTGTCCAAGCGGCCAAGCTTTTTGCTAAGTCCGTGGCTGGAACTTTCCACAACCGCGTACTCGCATCCGTTCTGGACCATTTCATAAAGCTCGCGCTGGATGATTGGCGCTTCCGGCGTCGTGGCGTGGACCGGGTTTGCCACCGCGTCTCCTCCCAAGGAATACTGAACGGTGGAAATGAAGCCGGCCTTTTTTCCGGACAGGCGCAAAAGCTGCCAAATGAACGACACGGTGGAAGACTTTCCTTCGGTTCCTGTGACGCCGATTACAATCAGTTTTTTTGAAGGCTCGCCGTAGAATTCCGAGGAAACGGGCGCCATCGTCTTTCTGGCGTCATCGACTTTAAGCAAAACCGGCATGACCAAGTCGGAAAGCTTTTTGTTGGCGTTTCCCATGTTGCCTAGCGTCCTGCAAACTACGGACTTCGCTATTTGGACGCTTTCCTCGCGCGTAAGCTCGCCCTGAAAAATGACGACGCTGGCGCCCGCGTCGATGGCCGGCGCGATGAATTCGTTTCCGTTGACATGCGTTCCGGGAAGGGCGAAAAAAAGATAGTTTTCTTTGACTTCGCGCGAATCAAAGGCCAATCCCGCGATTGGCGTCGCGCCTATCAAGGACAAATCCAGCGGGCTTGTTCCGTCCGCCGCGACCGCCTTGCATTCAAAGGAATCCAACAACGAAGACAACTTCTTTTCCATAGCGCGATTATTTTATCGCATATTGAAAGTAATTACAAGGCATGTTACAATGCGGCTATGTTTGAAGTACGAGTTGAGGATGATTTTGCGGCGGCGCATTTTTTGCGCGACTATCACGGAAAGTGCGAGGCCTTGCACGGACACAACTACAAAGTTTTTGTCCATGTAAGAGGCGCGGCCCTCAACGAGGGCGGAATGCTCTTTGACTTTACCCAGCTAAAGGCCGCGCTCAAAAAAGTTTTGGCGGGCATGGACCACACCAACCTTAACGACAATCCCTTTTTTGACCAAAATCCCAGCGCCGAGCGCATCGCGCTTTACATTTGCCAAAAATTAAAGGAAAACCCAGACATCGCCGCGCTCGAAAAAAAAGACATCCGCCTTTATTCGGTTGACGTCTTTGAAACGGATAAAAACCGCGCGACCTATTATCCCGACCTTTAGTTGGACAAAAAAAACGCGGCCTTGCGACCGCGTTTTTTTTCAACCTTTTGCGAGTTTTCGGCCGCTCGTTGAGCGGTTGAAAACTCGTGTCTAAATCGAAAACTTGTTTTCGATTTAGACTGTAAAATTGTTGATTTCCTGGCCAATCTTGTAGATTGACTCCTTGAGGGAGCCGGTGACGTCGTTTAGGGCGGCGCCGGTCTCGTTAATCTTTTCGGCTCCTTGAGACATCTCTTCCATGCTGCCCTTCATGGCCAAAGTGGCGTCCTGCAAGCGGCGAACTTCTTCAAGAATCAACTTGTTGCCTTCGGTCATTTCTTCGCTGGCGTTGCGGACTTCGATTGAGCCGTCGTTCATGCTCTTAAGGGCTTCGCTGATTTGGCGGCTTCCTTCTGTCTGCTCTTCCATCGCGGTGCGAATCTGCATTACAAGCTGGTCTGTGTCGCGAATCTTGTCGGCCACGACGGTGAGCGCCTGGGCCGATTCGTCGGAGGCGGTTACGACGTTGCTGATTGATTCCTTGATTTTGGCCAGCTGTTCGCCAATCGTCTTTGACTGGCCGGTTGAAGTTTCGGAAAGCTTTCGGATTTCGTCGGCTACAACGCTAAAGCCCTTTCCGGCGTCGCCGGCGTGGGCGGCTTCGATGGCGGCGTTCATGGCCAAGAGGTTTGTCTGGGCCGCGATGTTGGCGATGGCCTGGTTGGCGTCCTCAAGCATGGCCGACTGGGTTTCAATCTGCTGAATCTTTTCGTTGACGTCCTGCTGCTTCTTAAAGCCGATGTCGGCGTTCTGGTTGAGCTCTTCAAAGGAGTTGGCCATTTTTTCTACGCTCTGGTTGACCGAAGAAATGTTTCCAATCATCTCTTCGACGGCGGCGGAGGCTTGGGTGATTCCTGAAGCCTGGCCTTCGATCATCTTGTTCAATGAGTCGATGTTTGAAGAAATCTGGTTCACCGCGCCGGCGGTCTGGTTTACGCTCTGGCCTTGGGTTTCGATTTGCTGGTGGATTGAGTCGATGTTGGCGATGATTTCCGTAATCGCGCTGGCCGTGTCTTGGCTGATGGCGCCCATGTTCTCTCCGCCCGACTCCAAATCTGTGTTTTGGTTTTTGATGATTTTAACGATTGATTGCAAGCGCTCGATGAACTTGTTGAAGCCGCCTACAACTTCTCCAACCTCGTCCTTTGACTTGAGGTCGATGCGCTGGGTAAGGTCCGCGTCTCCGCTTGAAATTTTTAGCAGGCTGTCGCGAACTGTCAAAACCGGCTTTACGATGACCATGCGGACGACGATTGACGTCAAGATTGAGATGACAATCAAAAGGACGACTATCGACGGAACGACCATCTTTAGCGTCTGTATTGTGGCCTCGGTGATTACATGCTGGTTTTCCGCCATAAAGAGCATTCCGACAATTTGTCCGTCAGGATTTTTGTGCGGAATGTAGACGGCGCGGTAGTTTTGGCCGCCCAGCACAAGGCTAAGCCTTATGGTCTCGCCCTTTCCCAAAACTTCCGTCAAAACCCGCTTGTTGTCGATTCTTGTTCCTGTCATCGGGTTTCCCTTGCTGTCGCGAAGGGTTGTCGAAACGCGCAAGTCGCCGCGGAATACTGTACATTCCGTTCCGTGGGCTTCCTTGACCAAGTTTACGAAATCTTCCCTTACAAAGTCATAGGCCGAAAGGACCGCGCCGACAAATTCGCCCTGAGAGCGAACCGGCGCGGCGTAGGCCAAGCCCCATGACATCCAGTCTTTTTGAATCCAAGAATAGCTGGTCGTTTCGCCGTTCATTACGTTTTGGAAGGCTGGGATGTCGCTGATGTTTCCGCCCACTCCAACAGAGCCTGCGACAACGTTTCCGTCTCGGTCGGCGATCAAAAGGTAGTCGGCGTCCATGCTGCCAACCTGGCCTTGGACAACTCCTTGCAAAACCTCCAAGTCGTCGTTGGCCAAGCCGTTTGTGGTGCGGTTAAGGCCTGCGATTGTCTTTGCTTCCGCCTTGAGCGTGTCTTCCCAGTTCGTTAAAAGAACCTCTCCGCCTCGGCCCGCCACCTTGACATTTGTGTCAACTTCTTCCGCGAAGTGTGATTTGAAAGTTAGAATGGAAATCGCGCAGACAGTTATCGATGACAAAATGACCATCACAGCCACAATGAAAAAAATCTTGAGGGATAATTTAACCTTCATGTAAACTCCTTTCTATAAGTAGGACAATTATAGCATGCCTCTTTCCAAAAAGCAAGAGAAAATTACACCTTGAATTGGTCGATTTGGCCGCCGATTTGGTCAATCGAATCCTTGACATCGGCCGCGATTGTCGTGAGCGCGGAGGCCGTTTCGTTGATTTTTTCGGCTCCAATCGACATTTCCTCCATGCTGCCGTTCATCGCGCGGGTGAATTCCTGCAAGGCGGCAACCTCGCGCAAAATCATCTGGTTTCCTTCGCTCATTTCGCTGGCGGCCGCGCCGACTTCCGAGGCGCTGTTGTTCATGCTGTGGAGGGCGTCGGTGATTTGCTTTGAGCCTTCCTGCTGTTCCTCCATCGCGCTCTTGATTTGCGTGATGAGCTGGTCGGTGTCGTTGATTTGTTCCGAAACAGAAGAGAAGGCCTGGTTTGAGTCCGCCGAGGCCTTTACGACGGCTTCTATCGATTCCTGAATCTTGTTGAGCTGCTCGCCGATTGTCTTTGACTGTGAGCCGGAAGTTTCCGAAAGCTTTCGGATTTCGTCGGCCACTACCGCAAAGCCCTTTCCGGCGTCGCCAGCGTGGGCGGCTTCGATGGCCGCGTTCATGGCCAAAAGGTTTGTCTGCTCCGCGATGGCCGAAATCGCTTGGTTGGCTTCCTGCAGCATGGCCGACTGGTTTTCAATGCTGCGGATTTGCTCGTCAACCGCCTGCTGCTTGACGATTCCGCTTTGGGTGTTTTCCTCAAGGGATTTGAAGGAGCCGGCCATCTTTTCCACGGATTGGTTGACCGAGCTGATGTTTCCAATCATTTCCTCGACCGCGGCCGACGCTTGGGTAACGCCAGACGACTGGCCTTCTATCATTCGCTCCAGGGATTCGATGTTGGATGCGATTTGGTTCACGGCGGCGGCGGTTTGGTCTACGCTCTTGGTTTGGTTTCCGATTTGGCCGCGCATGCTTTCTATGTTGGCGATGATTTGGGTAATCGAAGCGGCGGTGTCCTGCGCGCTGTCCTGCATTGAAACTCCCGCGCCGCCGAGGTTTTTGTTGGAGTCCTTTATTTGCGAGATTATTTCATGCAGCTTTTCCATGAATTTGTTGAATTCCACGACGACGTCGGAAACTTCGTCGTTTCCGCGCTTTTTGATTCGTTTGGTAAGGTCGGCCTCGCCGGAAGCCACGTCCTCGATTGCGGCCTTTACGGTCTTGAGCGGCTTTAGGCTGATTGACATAGCGGCGCCGACCGCGCAAAAGGCCACGGCAATCATTATAATTGAAAGAATGTAAATCGCGCTCTTCATCGTTTCGATTTCAGAATAAAAGTCCTCGTACTGGCAGGCGCCGAAGACCGACCAATCCGTTCCGGGAATCGGGCAAAAGGCCGCGATCATTTTGTTCCCGCCGCCGGGCAGGCCGAAAACCTGGTGGCCTGTCTCTCCGTTCATCACGCGGGCCAAGACGGGCTTTACGCTTTCGTCGGCGTCGTCGTTTACGTTTTGGAAGCTGGTCACTTGCTCAAAGTTGTTGGAGGCGATTGTGTGGCCGGTCGCTCGGCTTATTACCTGGATGTGGGTGTCCGACTTTCCGAACGAAATCGATTCGATTGTCTTAGAAAGGACGTCGCCGTAAACGTTCAAGCTTATGCAGCCGATGGGCTTTCCGTTGTCGCCGTAAACCGGGGCGGCGTAAATTTGGAAAAGGATGTTGGTCACGGGATTTATCGCCGGGTCGGTGATGGTGGTCTTTCCAACGGCGGCGTTGTCGATGTAGGCGCGCTTGAGTTTTATCGCGCGGCCGTCGGCGGTGTAGCCGTTTCCGTCCAAGTCGTAAAAGCCTATGTTCTCGTATTCGTCGCTGACTTTCGCGATTTTGGTAAGCTGGGCGCACTTTTCGCGCAGAGGAAGGCTGTCGTCCTTTAGGAAGTCCAGCAAGGCCAAGGCGTTGATCATTCTGAAATTCTTTTCTTCCTGCGCCTTGATTTTTGCCGAGGCGGATTCCGCCACAGCATTTAAAAGCGCGTCAACGGAATCGTTGGTAGATTTTGTCGAGAGGCGCATGGCCACTGTCACGATGACGATGTTTGACGCCAGAAATATTAGGATTACAATCGCGATAAGCCTGAATTGGAGGCTTTGGAAAAACTTAGAGGCTTTCATTGTTCTCTCCTTATGCAAGTAGAATTTGTGTGAATTTGTAGTTTAGCGCCGAATTTGAAATAAGTCAAATATTTTGATAAGCCAAAAAAAAACGGGCAAGCGAAAAAGCTTGCTTGCCAGGCATAGCCTGGCTTTGTCTTTACAGGCGTACTGGAATATGCAGCTCGTTCAGTTCCTTTTTGATAGAAGGAATTGTGTATTCGCCGGAGTGAACCATCGTGGCGATTAGGGCCGCGTCCGCGCATCCTTTTGTCAAAACCTCAGCCATATGGCCGACAGTTCCGCCGCCGCCTGAAGCGATTACGGGAACCGCCACGCTTTGGGCTATCATTTTAGTGAGCGGAATTTCGTAGCCGGCCTTGGTTCCGTCGGCGTCCATCGAGTTGAGCACGATTTCGCCCGCGCCCAAGCTTACGGCTTTTTTTGCCCATTCCAAGGCGTCAAGGTCGGTCTTTACGCGGCCGCCGTTAAGGTAAACCCTGTAGCCGGACGGGCATTCGTCGTCGCGCTTTGCGTCCATTCCAAGGACGATGCACTGGCTTCCAAAAACGCGGGCGCCTTGGCTTATAAGGTCTGGGTTTTTGACCGCCTGCGAGTTGAGCGAGACTTTTTCCGCCCCGGCAAGTATTGTGGAACGGATGTCATCCATGCTGCCGATTCCGCCGCCCACGCAAAAGGGAATGAAGACTTGGCTTGCCACCTTGCTTATAAGGTCCAAAATCGGCCGCTCGCCGCGCGCGCTTGCCATTATGTCGTAGAAGACCAGCTCGTCAACGCCTTGCTCGTAGTATTTTTTAGCCATCTCGACAGGGTCGCCGATGTCCAAGTTGTTCTGGAATTTTACGCCCTTTGTCGTGCGGCCGTCCTTTACGTCAAGGCAAACAATGATTCTTTTTTTTAGCATCGCAAGTCCCCCTCGACAAAATTCTTTATTATTTGAAGGCCGGCCTTTCCCGACTTTTCCGGGTGGAACTGGCAGGCGTAAACATTTTCGCTTTGGATTACCGAGGGAACCATCGTTCCGTAGTTGGCGTAGCCTTTTATGACCGAAGGGTCGTCGGGCTGAATCACGTAGGAGTGGACAAAGTAAAAGTCGCTTCCTTCGGGAACGCCTTTTAGGATCGGGCAGCTTCCGGCGTAGTGAACGTCGTTCCAGCCCATGTGCGGAACCTTGCGGGAATTGTCGTCCGGGTCAAGGTCGCGCTCATGCCAAAGGCGGCTAAAGTGGCGGATTGTTCCAGGGATAAGGCCCAGGCATTGTGTGTAGCTTTGCGCTCCGTTTTCAAAGGAGCCGCCTTCCTCGCTTTTGTCAAAAATGATTTGCGCTCCGATGCAGATTCCCAGCAAGTGCTTTTTGGCCGCGGCCCATTCGCGCAAGAATGTGTCGTAGCCTGTCATCACCAGTTCGCGCATCGCGTAGGCGGCCTCTCCGTCGCCGGGAAAAATCACTCGGTCAACTTTTGCCAAGTCGGCCGGATTTTTAGAAAGAATGTATTTGGCGCCCAAAAAGTCCAAGGCCCGCTCGACGCTTTTGATGTTGCCGGCGTTGTAGTCAACGATTCCAATCATGGCTCCATTATACCATGCCGCGCATGGTTTTGCTAGTGGTAATATTGAATGCGCTCTTGCGAGCGCTACTGGCAATATCACGCCGCGCGCGCTTTTGCTAGTGGTGGCTTTTGTTCCGTCCTGCGGTTGACTTTGATTTGGATTTGCGCTAGAAAATTCTAATATTGCATTCATTCATTAGGAGGAAAATAATGAAGAAGATTTTGTTGATGGCCGCGGCTCTTTTTGCTTTGGCCGCTGTGGCGTTCGCAAAGCCGGCAAAGGCTCCCAAGTTGAACGGTTGGAAAGATGTGGCTAAAATCGCCGACAAGAACGATTTTGAAGTTGCCAGCGATTACACGGACATGTATGTCGCCAAAAGCAAGGACGGAAAGGAATTTGCCTTTTTTGCCGTAAAGGATTACGCCGACATAAAGGTCACTGTGGCGATGTCTTGCGTTGACGGAGCTGTTTTTTCAAAGACCACTTGCGTTGACAAAGAGCAGTCGCAGCCGCTTCCGATTTTCACTATCGGAGAAAACGACGAGAAATGCGTTTTGGTGAACGGCGGAGACCTTACGTATTATTATGGCGACGACGCGCTGCAGGCTTGGACTGAGGAGTGCAAGAACCAGCGCTCAAAGCTTCGCGAAGAGGTTGCCAATGAATTTGGCCTTGTCCTCCCCAAAAAATAACCAAGCTTTTTACGGAAGATGAAAATGCCTGCAAAAAAGAATGACTTGCAAAAAATGAACAAAACGCCGACGCCGCACAACGCGGCAAAGAGGGGGCAAATCGCGCCGACAGTTTTGCTGCCCGGCGACCCCGAGCGCGCTGAGTTTATCGCAAAAACTTTTTTGCAGGACGCCAAGATGGTCACCAATGTCCGTGGAATGAAGGGCTTTACCGGAAGATTTGACGGAAAGCCTGTTTCCGTCATGGGAAGCGGAATGGGGGCCGGCTCGGCGGGCATTTACATTTACGAGCTTTACAACTTTTACGGCGTCGAGGCGATTGTCCGAATTGGAACTTGCTGCTCCCTGCAAAAGGGGGTTAAGCTTGGGGCGATGATTTTTGCCATGACCGCCTCGACCGACTCAAATTACGAATACCAGTACGGCTTGAGGGGCCACCTTTCGCCCGCCGCCGACTTTGGCCTTTTGGAGGCCGCCGCCGCCTTCGCGCGCAAGAACAAGCTTGCCTTTGAGGCTGGCCCGATTTTTTCAAGCGACTCTTACAGCGCCTACAACGCTTTGGGCGACCAAGTATGGAAGTCTTGGGCAAAGATGGGCTGCCTTGCGCAGGACATGGAAACTTATTGCTTGTACTCTCAGGCGGCCTTTGCCAAAAAAAAGGCGCTTTCCATTCTTACAAACGTCTACGACAAACCAGCCGAAAAGGGAATCGCAAGCGACGCAAAGGCGCTTACGCCGATGGTTCAAACCGCGCTTTCTCTTGTCTAAAGACTCTGGCAAAGCAAAAGGCCAAAACGATTCCCGTTATGAGCCACGAGGCGGGGTAGGTGATTAAAAGCCAAAGCGTCGTGTGGAAGCGCGGCGTTTGGAAGGCCGTGAAAATCCAGGCCAGGCGGAGGCCGCAGGCTCCCAAAAGGACTACGATTGAAGGCTCTGTTGAGTGGCCCAAGCCGCGCATGTCGGCGGCCAATGACGACATTATTCCGCACAAAATGTATGGCGCGCACAAAATCCGCAAGCGCATGACGCCCTCAGAAATCGCCCGCTCGTTTGAAACGCAAAGCGCAAGGAGCGGCCGCGCGAACAAAACCGTAAGGCCGCCCATAAAGGCGCCTGTCGCGCAAATCAAGCCCAGTCCCTGCAAGGCGCTTTTTTTGACCCGCCCAAAATTTCCCGCGCCGTAGTTTTGGCTTACAAAGGCAAGCGCGGCCTGTTCCACCGAAATCATCGCGGTCCACGTAAAGTTTTCCAAGTTGCCCGCCGCGGCGTTTCCGGCCATGACGACGGCGCCGAATGAGTTTATGGCGGTTTGGATTACAAGGTTTGATATTGTGAACAAGAGGTTTTGAATTACGTTTGGAACGCCTATTCGCAAGATGGCCGCGGCTGTCGCAAAGTCAAGGCGTATCTTTTTTATTTCCAGGCGGAACTCGCCCTCTTCGCGCAATAGGCAGATGACGATTAAAAGCGCGGCCAAGTATTGGCTTGCGCTTGTGGCGAGCCCAACGCCGGCCACGTCCATTTTTAGCGCGATGACAAAAAATAAATTTAGCAGGACGTTCACTATTCCGGCGGAAAGCAAAAAGTAAAGGGGCCGCTTTGTGTCTCCCTTGGCTCGGAGGATTCCCGCGCAAAAGTTGTAGACCGCGATGCCCGGAATGCAAGGAATCAAGCAGTGGACGTATCTTAACGAAAGGCCAAAAACTTCTTCCGGTATTTGCATCGCGCTCAAAATCTGCGGCATGAAAATCCAGGCGAAAATCGAAAGAGCCGCTCCAAGGACAAGAGCGAGCGCGGTTGACACATGCAGGACGGACGACACGGCGGACTTTTTTCCGGCCCCGATGAATTTTCCGGCAACGACGGTTGCGCCGCCGCCTAGGCTCATGAACATATGGCCAAAAAGGCCCCACAAAATTCCGACGGCTCCAACGGCGGCAAGCGAGTTGTTTGAGCCAAAGCGGCCTATGACCACAATGTCCGCCGCGTTAAAAAGAATTTGCAGGACGCCCGACAGCGCGAGCGGCAAAGAAAAACGAACGAGTCCCTTGAATATGGACCCGTTCAGCATGTCAATCGAGTTGTTCATTTTATGTTTTTGTTTACGCCAATTCCTTTCCGTCAGAGAACGCGTTTCCGACGCGCTTTCCAAGCTCGTAGTAGCCGTGGCCCGCGCAGTCGTAAGTTATCGGATGGTATTTTGTAAGGTCAACGTTTCCGTCCGCGCCAAGAATTTTTTCGTCGGCAACGACGTTCACGATTTGGAACAAGTATTTTTCGTCGTCAACGATTTTCAAGAGGCGGCATTCCAAGGTGAGCGGAAGCTGGTCAAAAATGGGCGCGTTGACGTTCTTGCTTTTTGTCACGGTCCAGCCGGCCTTCTTTATTTTGTCGGCTTCCTTGTTGGCCGAAACGATTCCGACGTAGTCGCAGGCCTTTACGGTTTCGACGGTTCCAAAAGCGATTGTCGCCTCTTTTGTGAGCGCCAAATTTTCGGTTGTCTTGTGCTTGGACATGCAAACCCAAACTTGGTTGTCGTCGGCGATTCCGCCCCAAGCCGCGTTCATCGCGTCGGCCTTTCCGTCTTTGTCGTAAGTTCCCAAAATCAAAACCGGCATCGGGAACAACATTGTCTTTGCGCCTAAATCCTTCATGTTAATACCTCTATCAGTGCGGCTGTTCGCGCGAGCTCAATACGGCTCCAATTAGTTGCGAGCCTCGTTATGCGAGCAACGTAATTGGAAAATCCGCTCGAAACAACAATTATAGTCTTGCCATCGTCGGCACGAGCGGCTTATTCCTGAGCGATGACTTCATCAAAGAACTTTGAGTAGTCCGTGCGCTTGTCCTTGCTAAAGGCCATCGCCGCGCGCGGGTGCTGGTTCAAATAGCCTGTGACCAAGTAGGGAACGTCGTAGCCCCAAACAACTCCGTCCTTCTTAAGCTGCAGCATGTATTTTTCGATAAACTTGAGCGTTTCGTAAACCTTGTACTTGGGGTTTTTAAGGAAGGCCAAAAGGTTTTCCATAAAGCAGTTTCCGGCGCCGCGTCCCATTCCGTTGTAAGTCGCGTCAAGCCAGTCAACGCCGTCGCCGCAAGCTTCGATTGTGTTGGCAAAGGCCAGCTGCTGGTTGTTGTGCGCGTGGATTCCAAGCTGCTTGTTGTACTTGTCGGCGTATTCCTTGTAGAGCGCGCAAATGCGCTGCATCTGTTCCGGGAAAATCGAGCCGTAGCTGTCGACGATGTAAATGCAGTCAACCGGCGACTGGCCTATCATGTCAAGGGCCACTTTTATGTCGCCTTCCTGGGCGGTGCTGATTGCCATGATGTTGCAGCTTACTTCGTAGCCCTTCTTTTTTGCGTCTTCGATGATTTCCAAGGCTCCGGGAATTTGGTGAACGTAGCAAGCCACGCGGATTAGGTCCACGGGGCTTTCGCTTCTGGGACGAATGTCTTCCTTAAAGTCGCAGCGGCCAACGTCGGCCATGACGGCAAGCTTGACCTTTTTGTCGGCGTTGTCGCCAATGACTTTAATTATGTCTTCGTCGTCGCAGAATTTCCATTTTCCGAATTTGGATTTGTCAAAAAGTTTTTTGGAGGCCTTGTATCCGACTTCCATATAGTCGACGCCGGCTTCGATGTTTGTCTTGTAAAGCTCCTTTACGAATTCGTCGGTAAAGAAAAAATCGTTTACGATTCCGCCGTCGCGCAAGGTCGCGTCAATCACTCGGATTGATTCGCGAACGCCCATCAATGCAGATAGTTCTTTCATAAGAATGATACTATCAAAAGAAACAAAAATATTCAAGCGCGAGATGCGAAAGCATCCTGGCTTCTAGTGGACGCTGCATGTGTGCGCCATGTCGTTCAGCAATTCTATGCAGGGAACGGAGGCGAGGCCCGGCGTTTGGTCAAAGCGCAAGGTTGTGATTCCCGTGTGGCCAAAGTGAAAGAGCGCGCAAGTTTGCGGAAAGGGAATGCCCAAGATGTGGCCGATGGCGGCGGAAGAGGAGCCTCCGTGGCTAAAGAGCGCGACGGTTTTGTCCTGTTTTTTCCCTTCTAGGGCGCGGTAGCCGTTGGCCGTCCGCTCAAGGCCCAAGTCCAAAAGCCACTTGTCAATGTTCTCTTCGATATTGCTTATGATTTTTGTTACGATGTTGTTCTTAAAGTAAGGGCCGTTTTTCCAGTCATGATCGTTTAGCGGAAGGTCAAGCCGCGCCATTTCGTTGGCGGTGAACCAAGGATGGCCGCCTTCAAAAAGGGCGGAGCCGTCCGCGCTTCCCCAGTCAAGCTCGCGCATGAAGTCCAAGATTTTTACGGGAAGGCCCGACAGTTCGTTAAAGGCGGCGGCGGTTTCCCGCGCGCGGCCAAGGGGCGACGACCAAACTTCCTCAATGCCTTCCGACATAAGGCGCTTTGCGGCGGCCTGGGCTTGCAGCTTTCCCTTGGGCGTAAGGCAGTCCAGCTCGTAGTTTGGCTCTCCGTGACGGATGAACATGATTCTCATTTTATGCCGCCTTAATTTTTGGTCATGCGCTTTCTTGCAGTTCCTGCCGCGCAAAAGATTATGAATGCCGCCAAGTCCGCCGCGACGATTGTGCTTCCTACAGGAGTTCCCGCCACGATGGAAACCAAAAGGCCCGCGAGCGAGCAGACGACGCTCAAAATGGCGGAACAAATTGTCACCGACAAAAAGCTTCTAAAAAAACGCATCGCGCTTAGGGCGGGGAAAATAATCAGCGCGCTTATCAAAAGGCTTCCCACTAAATTCATGGCCAAGACAATTATGACCGCGATGATTACGGCCAGCAAAAGATTGTAGGCGCCTGCGTTTGTTCCGGCCGCCGCGGCAAAGTCCTGATCAAATGTTACGGCGAAAATCTTGTTGTAAAAAAACGCAAAGACCGCCACAACGATTACGGAGAGCGCGGCGCATAGGTGAACCTCGCCCTTGGTCAGCGTCAAAATCGACGTGCTTCCAAAAAGGGTGGAGCAGACGTCGCCGCTCAAATTGGCCGACGCGGAGAAAATGTTCATCAGCAAGTAGCCAAAGGCCAGGGCGCTTACGCTAAGCATGGCGATGGCGGCGTCTCCCTTTATGCGCGTCCTGTTCCCCGCGGCCAAAATCAAGATGGCGCTTAAAACCGTTAGCGGCAAAACCAAAAACATCGTGTTGTTGATTTTAAGAACGGTGGCGATTGAAAGCGCTCCAAAGGCCACGTGCGAAAGTCCGTCTCCGATAAAGGAAAATCGCTTTAAGACCAGCGTCACTCCCAAGAGGGAAGAGCAGAGGGAAATCAAAACGCCTACAATCAAGGCGTAGCGCACAAAGGGAAAAGAGAAGTATACCGAAAATTGCTCCATCAATTCCGTCATAGGCCGCCTCCGTTTTTTTGCTTCTTAAGGTATTCCTCTTTTGTTCCAAAGAAAATGTTGGCGCCGACATGAAGTATGTGGCTGGCGTCGTTGAGCGCCACGTTGACGTCGTGGGAAATCATTATGATTGAGATGCCGTCATTTTTGTTGAGGCCTTTCACAAGCCTGTACATTTCTTCGGCGGCGTTGGGGTCAAGGCCTGTAATCGGCTCGTCAAGCAAGAGCATTTTTTGCGTCGCGCAAAGGGCGCGGGCAAGAAGGACTCGCTGCTGCTGGCCTCCGGAAAGTTCCCTGTAGCATCTTTTTGCCAGATGGAGAATGCCCAGCCTCTTCATGTTCTTGAAGGCTGTTTGCTTTTCGGACTTGTTGTAAAAGGGCCTGAATCCGGCGGAGGCTTGGCAGCCGGAAATCACGATTTCAAAAACGCTGGCCGGAAAGTCGCGCTGGACTTGCGTTTGCTGGGGAAGATATCCGATTTGATTTTTTTTAAGGCCGTCGCCAAAAGCTATCGATCCGTCAATCGCCTTTTGCAAGCCAAGAATTGTCCGCATCAGCGTGGTTTTTCCGCTTCCGTTTTCTCCGACAATGCAAAGATAGTCGCCGGCGTTGACGCAAAAGTTAAGGTTTTTTACGAGGATGTTTTTGTTGTAGCCAAGGCAAAGGTTTTTGCATTCCAAAAGGGACATTGAAAAGATTATCCAAGAAAAAAGCGGGGCTGTCAATACGAGTTGAACAAAAGGCGGATTTCTTCTATATTTAAATAATGTTTGAGATTATAAAGACAGCGCTCATTGGAGTGGCGGTGGGAATGGCCAATGTCATACCGGGGGTTTCCGGCGGAACTTTGGCGGTCGTGTTCGGAATATATGACAAGTTCATAAACGCGATTACGTATGACATAAAAAAAATTTGGGCCAACCGCAAGTTTGTCCTTCCCCTTCTTTTGGGAATGCTTTGCGGCGTGCTTTTGTTCAGCGAGATGATTACCGCGCTTTACGAAAAGTTTCCGGCGCAGACGGACTTCTTTTTTACGGGCTTGATTTTGGGAAGCGTTCCTATGCTATTTGTCTACATGGTCAAGGACGAGTCTGGCGGCGCCGACGCTTCCACGGAAAAGACGGAGAAGAAATTTGGCGCCGCTAAAATCGCCGGAATCGCGCTATGCGCTATTTTTGGCTTTGCGCTAATTCTTTTGTTCAACTACCTTGAAAGTATTTATGTGGGTGAAAAAGACGCGCTCGGATATTTGCCGCCTTTGGGCGTTCCCCTTGCCGTTAGAATTTTTGTCGCCGGGCTTGTAGGCGCCGTGGCGATGGTGATTCCTGGAATTTCCGGCTCGCTGCTTATGCTGATTATGGGCGTATATCCGATTGTCATCACCAGCATTCCCGCCTTGTTGAATCCGGAAACTTGCGTCCACGCCTTTTTCCTTTTGCTTCCTAACGGAATCGGCGTTCTTTTGGGAATCATCTGCGGCGCCAAGCTTATCGGCTGGCTTCTAAAAAAGTTTCCCAACAACACTTACGCGGTGATTTTTGGCCTTATCTGCGGTTCGGTTTTCGCCGTGTTCCCGGGCTTTGCGGCCGTCGACGGTTTTCTTATGGCGGCGGCTTGCGCGCTTTGTCTTGTCGCGGGCGCCGCGCTGGCGTATTTCACTTCGCACTTTGCCAAGGCATAGCGGAAGTGATTTAAAATATTTTTGCCCGCTTTCGCGGGCAAAAATTGGGCCATGCGTCGCGTTCGCTCCGCTTGGCCTGTTGGAAATTATCATACATAACATTGTCCGCTAAAGCGGACAATGTTTGGGCCATACCTCGCGCAAGCGCTCGGTTTGGCCTGTTGGAAGTGATTAACGTGTAGTTTCTCACTTCGTTACGAAACTACTGGGCCATCTAAGATTTGAACTTAGGACCAAAGGATTATGAGTCCTCTGCTCTAACCGCTGAGCTAATGGCCCGAATTGGAATTCCATTCTATCAGAAAACGCGGGCTCTAGTCAATATGAAAAGCCGACGGATTTTATTTGCTGGCAAAATCGCAAAAACTGTGGTATAATGGCGTGGTTAAAGGAGCCGTTATGGGAAAAAGAAGCCAAGCCGCCATCGCCAATGAAAAGACCATCGGAAAGTTGATGTTCAAGCTTTTGCCGGTGCAAGTTTTGCTTTGCGCCATTGTCGTATTGAACGGAATCGTTTCCAGCCTCTTTGCCAGCAATTGCATTGACATAAAGGCGATGAGCGCCGTGGGCCTTTACGCGCCAATCCTGATGCTTTTGGGCTCAATCAATTTGACGCTCGTGAGCGGCTCTACGATTTTGTGCGGCAAAATGATGGGCAGGAACGAAATCGAAAAGATGCGCGGAGTTTTTTCCCTTGACTTGACCGTGACCCTTTTAATCGGCGCTGTTTTTTCCGCCGCGCTTTTTGTCTTGGGCCGCTTTGGGCTTGTGGGTTTCATCGCGCGCGAGCCTGACCTGCGGCCGGACTTTTCTATTTATTTGCTTGGCCAGTCCGTCGGCGTGATTCCGTTTTTGCTGGGAAACCAATTGTCCTCTTTTCTTTCCTTGGAAAACAGAATGAAAAGAAATTTCTTTTCCAGCGTTTTGTATGTCGCCGTAAACTTGGCGCTGAACTACTTGTTCGTTCAAAAATACAGGATGGGTGTTTGGGGCCTTTCGTTGGCCACTTCGACGGGAGCGTGGATTTACTTTTTGGCGCAAGCCCAAGCCTTTATGGCAAAGGGGAGCCAGTTTAAATTTTCGTTCAAGGACATCGCCGCGAAAGATTTGCTTCAAATCCTAAAAGTGGGATATCCCGGCGCCCTGTCAAACGGCTATCAAACGATTCGCGGCTTGGTGGTGAACTATTTGCTTGCCGCTTTTGTCGGAGCGGCGGGCCTTTCGGCTTTTTGCGCGGCCAACAGCCTTATGACTTTGGTTTGGTGCGTTCCCGCGGGAATGGTGGCCGTCTCCCGAATGGTCATGAGCGTAGGCCTTGGCGACGAGGACCGGATGACGGTGGGCGACGTCATGCGCGTAATGTTCAAGAAATTCTGTTTGGTAAACCTTTTGCTCGGCGTCGTCATAATCATATTCGCAAAAGATTTGGCCTACTTGTTCTATAAAGACGTCAATTCCGAAGTGTACATGATGACGGTTTGGGGCTTCAGGCTTTTGCCCTTGACCTTGGCTCCCGGCTCGATTTTGCAGCACTTTGTATGCTACGGCCAAGCGTCCGGAAAAACTTTCCTTGTGCACGCGGCGTCTATTTTGGACGGCGTAGTTTTTGTGGCGGGATTCACCGCTTTGCTGATTCCCGCTTTTGGAATGAACAGCGTCTACATCGCGAACATTTTGAACGGAGTGTTTGTGCTTGTGTTCTTGGTGACTTACGCGATTTTCTGCAACAGGCGAGTTCTAAAAAGCGTGGAGGACCTTATGGTAATGCCGGACGCCTTTGGCGTTCCTGAAAGCGAGCGTTTGGACATGAGCGTGAAGTCGATGGAGGACGTTGTCACAGTTTCCAAGCAGACGCAGGACTTTTGCCTTGAACGCGGCATAGACAGCCGGCGCGCTTTTTTGGCCGGCTTGTCCATGGAAGAGATGGCCGGAAACATAATCGAGCACGGCTTTAGCAAGGACAATAAAAAGCATTCTTTGGAAATAAGGGTCGTCCACAAGGACGGTTCCGTTATTCTTCGCGCGCGCGACGACTGCGTCTCCTTTGACCCGCTTGAAAGATTGAAGGCTTCCGACCAAAACGACTTGGCGAAAAACGTCGGCCTAAAAATTGTAGTCAAGCTTGCCAAGAGCGTTGAATGGCAAAGCATTTTTGGAATGAACGTTCTTACAATAAAAATTTAATTTTAGCGCTTTTTAAAACGCCGGCGCTCCCGCGACTTCACTTTACTTCGTTCTTTAAGCAGGAAGAGCAGCCGACTATCATCACGTGCTTTTTTCCTTGCGCCTTGTTGAAAAGGCGGGCGACCAAATGTCCGTCGGCCGGAATCGGCTTTGAGCAAACAGGACAAACGCGCTTTACTCCGGGTTGGCAAAGCGGATAGCAGTTTGGACAGCCTGTGATTACGCAGCGTTGGTCCGGAACGTTCATCGGGCGAAAAACTTTGCTGTAAATGTTTTTTCCGTCGGCAAGTCCGGAGCCGCAGATTGGGCAGTTGACCAAAGCGCGTTTTTGCCCTTGCGGGGCGGGCGCTTTTTTTGTTTTCCGTCCTAACGCGAAGTAGGAGAGCGCGGCGATGAGAATGACTATTCCTAAAAGCGATAAAATAAATTCCATAAGTCTTTTGACTTGATAATCTAAATAAAATGTTATATTATTTATTTAAATAATTCAATATGGAATTTAATGGAGGTTCCAAATGAAAAAATTTTTTATTGCCTTTGCCGTAGCCGCAATCGCCGTTGCCGGTTCTTTCGCCCAGGACGCCGTCGCTGACGCCATGGCCGCCGCCGAAGCCGCCCGCGAAGAAGTCCCCCAGTCATTGCAGGGAACTTGGTACGACAAAAAGTATGACTGCAACTGGGTTTTCTCTTTGAACACAACGGAAAAGGCCCTCTGCAAGCTCGTTGACGCTTCAACTGGACATGTCTACTACAAGTTCACTAAGGACAACGTTCAGAATTTCCAACAGAAGAATGACGTGACAAGCGGAGTCACAATTTCGTTCGAGTGCGCCGCCAAAAATCGCAAGTATGTGTTCAACAAGTCAATATCAGGAACGCTTGACCTTAACATTGACATTTACAACACAAGCTATGAGGAAAGGCACCAGGCTACAATCACATTCAAAGGCGCTCAGATGGACTAAGCGCAATCTCCATTTATAAAAGTATGCTGAACGAGGACGGCCGCGCGCCGTCCTTTTTTTGTCCAAGACCAGTCGCAAGACAAAAATGGCAGCGGTTAGTGGACGCTAATCTTTTTTTATGTTATATTTAAAAATATGGAACAGTATCGCGTTACAGGAATGTCTTGCGCCGCCTGCGCCGCGCGCGTGGAGAAGGCCGTAAAAAAAGTCGAGGGCGTCTCTTCGTGCGCCGTGAACCTTTTGACAAATTCTATGGGCGTGGAAGGAACGGCCGATTCCCAAAAAGTGGTGGAGGCTGTCGTCGCGGCGGGCTACGGGGCGGAATTGAAGCGCTCCGGCGGAATGCTGGCAAGCCCAAAAAACGCCGCGCGGGAATCTGACGAGCTTTCCGACTCGCAAAGCCCAGC
The DNA here is from genome assembly GCA_946411505.1 of uncultured Treponema sp. GTDB lineage: Bacteria > Spirochaetota > Spirochaetia > Treponematales > Treponemataceae > Treponema_D. The sequence continues at coordinate 25,634 of CAMKEG010000003.1, forward strand.
GCTCTTAAAGCGCCTTTGTTTTTCGCTCGCGTTTTTGCTTCCGTTAATGTATCTTTCTATGGGCCGCGCGATGCTGGGCTTTCCGCTCCCAAAATTCTTGGAGCAAAATCCGCTTGCGATAGGGCTTGCGCAATTGTTTTTGTCCGCGGCCGTTCTTGTCATAAACCAAAAATTTTTTACAGGCGGAATCGGCTCGCTTTTTCGCGGCGGCCCCAACATGGACAGCCTTGTGGCGCTCGGAAGCGGAGCCAGCTTTGTTTACAGCGCCGCCGTTTTGTTCAAGATGACCGCCGTGGCCGCTGGCTCACATTCGGCGCTTGGCGGACAAGCGGCCCATGAGCTTTTGCATGACCTTTACTTTGAAGGCGCCGCGATGATTCTTGCCTTGATAACGGTCGGAAAGTTGCTTGAGGCCCGTTCCAAAGGAAAGACGACAAACGCGCTGAAGGCCTTGATGAAGCTTTCGCCAAAAGTCGCGACGCTTGTCCGCGACGGAACGGAGATTGCCGTTCCAATAGAAGAAGTCAATGCCGGAGACGTTTTTGTCGTCCGCCCAGGCCAAAGCCTTCCTGTTGACGGAATTGTTTTGGAAGGAAGCGGAGCGGTTGACGAGTCGGCCTTGACAGGCGAAAGCCTTGCTGTTGACAAAAAGGCGGGCGACAAAGTCACTGGCGGAACCTTGAACCAAGCGGGCTTTTTAAAGTGCCGGGCGACTAGGGTAGGCCAGGACACTACGATAAGCCAAATAATAAAAATGGTTGAAGGCGCGGCGGCGACAAAGGCTCCGGCGCAAAAAATCGCCGACAAAGTTTCGGGCGTGTTTGTGCCTGCGGTAATCGCGATTGCGGCGGCGACTCTTTTTGCGTGGCTTTTTGCGGGAAAAGATTTTGGATTTTCGCTCGCCCGCGCGATTAGCGTTTTGGTCATAAGCTGCCCTTGCGCGTTGGGTCTTGCCACGCCGGTCGCGATTATGGTGGCGAGCGGAGTCGCGGCAAAAAACGGAATCCTCTTTAAGACAGCCGCCGCTTTGGAAGAGGCCGGAAAGATAAAAGTCGCCGCTTTGGACAAGACCGGAACGATAACCCAAGGACATCCGCGCGTGACTGACATCTTTTGCGCCCAAGGCGTTGGCGAGCGCGAATTGCTTGAGGCCGCGCTTGACGTTGAGCAAAAGAGCGAGCATCCTCTTTCTAAGGCTATTCTTGAGCGCGCAAAGGAATCGGGCCTAGCCGCGCGGCCTGTCACAAACTTTATGGCGCTGGCCGGCCACGGCGTAAAGGCGCTTTCGTCTGACGGCCAAGAATTGCTTGCCGGAAGCGTCGCTTTTGTGACGGAACTTTTGCAAGGCCAAAATTCCGCCGCGAACGAAAATTGCGCGCAAGGCCAAAATCGCGGCGCGGCAAATTTTGGGCAGCCGGAAATTTCCGTCGCGACAAAGGCCGCCCAAGAATTTTCTGCGCAAGGAAAAACGCCGCTTGCCTTCGCGCGCGGAAAAAAGCTTCTTGGCGTAATCGCCGTTTCCGACACCATAAAAGAAGACTCGGCCGCGGCTATCGGCCAGCTCCGCTCGCTTGGAATAAAAACCGTCATGCTTACAGGCGACAACCAAAAGACCGCCGACTATCTGGCGCGTTTGGCCGGCGTTGACCAAACGCTCGCGGGCCTTCTTCCCGGCCAAAAGGCGGCGGCGATTGAAAGCCTAAAAAAAGAAGGCAAGGTCGCGATGGTTGGCGACGGCATAAACGACGCGGTCGCCCTTACCGCCGCCGACGTTGGAATCGCGATCGGCGCCGGAACGGATGTCGCGATTGACGCGGCGGACATCGTTCTTGCAAAAAATTCTTTGGCCGGCGTCGCCACTGCAATCCGCCTAAGCCGCGCCGCTTTGCGCAACATAAAGCAAAATTTGTTCTGGGCCTTTTTTTACAACGCGCTTGGAATCCCTTTGGCGGCCGGCGCTTGGATTTGGCTTTTGGGCTGGAAGCTTAACCCGATGTTCGGCGCGGCGGCGATGAGCCTTTCGAGCTTTTGCGTCGTTACAAACGCGCTGCGCCTTAACTTTTTTAGAGCAAGCAATAACGCTGGCAAGGCTAAAGATGCCGGCAAGGAGAAAAATATGAAGAAGACAATCAAAATCGAAGGCTTGATGTGCAGCCATTGCGACGCGCGCGTCAAGAAGGCGCTGGAAGCAGTTCCCGGAGTCGCTTCGGCAAACGCCGACCACGAAAAAGGCCAGGCCGTAGTCGAGCTTTCCGCCGACGTTGCAGACGACGCGCTCAAAGCCGCCGTAGAGGAGCAAGACTACAAAGTTTTGGGCATTGATTAAGTTCCGAAAAAAAAATGAAAGTAGAACTCAAAAAAATCACGCAAGAAAACAAGGCGGACTTTGTCGCGCTCTGCAATTCCGTTGACAGAAAATATTTGTCCGACCGCCTTCCGCATCCCTACACGGAAAAAGACGCGGACTGGTGGATAGACATGCTTTCAAAAAACGACGGAAAAGAAGGCGTGTGGCGCGCGGTTTACGCCGACGGAAAATTGGTCGGACAAGTTTCCGTCGAAAAAGACCAAAAGTATCGCGGCGACGCGGAGATCGGCTATTTTCTTGCGACGGATTTTTGGTCCAAGGGAATCATGACCCAAGCCGCGCGCCTTGTCTGCGGCCTTGCCTTTGAACAGCTTGACATAATCCGAATCACAGGCCTCTACTGCGAGCCAAACGCCGCCTCCGGCCGCGTTATGGAAAAGGCTGGCTTTAAGCGCGAAGGAAAAAAGTTGAACGGCTTTGTAAAGGGCGGCGTTGTTTACAACCTTTGCGTTATGGGATTGTTGAAGGAAGACTTTTTGCGCTATAATTTCTAAAGCGTTTTTTCGCGCTTACTAGGAGCCTTATGTCTTTCATTTCCCTGACTTTCGCGCTTTTCTTTTTTGTTTTCGTTTGCCTTTATCATTTGGCGGCGCGCTTTTTTAAGGACGCCCCGCTCGCGCAGAGAATTCTTTTGTTGGCGGCGAGCCTTGTCTTCTACGCTTGGGCGGACCTGCGCTTCGTTCCCTTTTTGGCTTACACGGTCGCGGTCTCATATTTGGGCGGACTGTCATTTTGTATAGGGGGGGGGTATAGGCGCCTTCGCCTTTTCGCGCTTTGCGCCGCGTGCCTCGCGCCGCTCCTGTTCTTCAAGTACGCTCCGCGCGAACTTCATCCCGACATAATCTTTCCCCTGGGGCTTTCCTTCTTCACCTTCCAAAGCCTAAGCTACGTCGCCGACTGCTTTAAAAAGAAAGTCGAGCCGGAGCTCTCGCTTTTGAACGTCGCGCTTTTCGTAAGCTTTTTTCCCGTCGTCTCCAGCGGCCCGATACAACGCGCGGGGAACTTGATTCCGCAATTCAAGGAAGCCCACCGCTTTGACTACGGCAGCGCGACGGACGGCCTAAAGCTTTTCGCGTGGGGAATGTTCAAGAAGCTTTGCGTGGCCGACAGGATCGCGGCCTACGTCAACTACGTCTACGGAAGCGCCGACAGTCAATACGGAAGCGCGCTGCTTTTGGCGACCGTCCTTTACTCCTTCCAAATATACTGCGACTTTTCGGGCTACAGCGACATGGCGATTGGAGTCGCAAGGTATTGCGGCTTTGACGTAGGAAAAAATTTTGACCACCCATATTTGGCGCAAAGCGTGGGCGACTTTTGGCGCAGATGGCACATCTCGCTTTCGTCGTGGCTGCGCGACTACGTATACATTCCGCTTGGCGGAAGCCGCGTCGCGCTTCCAAGAATTTACTTCAACTTGCTCGCGACGTTTTTGGTCTCAGGAATTTGGCACGGCGCAGGCTGGACATTTGTCGTTTGGGGAGCGCTCCACGGCCTTTACCAATGCGCGGGCAGGGCGGCCAAGCCCCTTTTGGAAAAGGCTAAAATTCCCGCCGCCGTTAAAATCCTCGTCACCTTTTGCTTGGTGACCTTCGCGTGGATTTTCTTCAGGGCGGAAAGCCTTGGGCAGGCGGCGCTTGTGGTAAGGAAAATCGCGGAAGTCCCAAAATGCGCCGCCGACTTTTTTGCGATGAGGGGAGAAATTAAAACACGAATAAAAGATATGTTCAGTTTGAATGACGGTTCATATGGGTATTTTACGGGCATGATAGTAACATTGCTTTTGGCTTTCGGCATGTGTTTATGCGAATTAATTGTTGGGAAATCAAAAGGCATTGAATATATTAAGAATAAGCATTTTCTTTTTCGTTGGGTTTTATATCTGGTTCTTTGCTTTGTGATTTTCTTTTGTTCAGAATCTGGAATGTCAGGAAACTTTATTTATAACGGATTCTAAGGAATAAACTATGAAAAAAATTGGCATAAAAATTTGTATTTTATTTTCTTTTATAGGGTTTATTTGTTTTTGTCAATGTTATTTTGATACATATAATGTATTTCATTGGAAGAAAATTCGCAGTTTGGGGATAGCGATGAACAATAATTTTATTAAAACAAAATATGTTGTTAATAATCCCAGAAAATTTAATGCTTTTGTTTTTGGTTCGTCTAGGGTTGGAGCTATAAATTGTGAAATGCTTCCTAAAAAATACAATGATAATGAATTATATTGGTTTAATATGACGCATCATGTGGGGATACCTTTGGAACATTTTTTATCACTCAAAACATTTTTGGAGAATAATGTTGATGTAGAGGCGGTTCTTTTAGGTTTTGATGAAATTGCAATGTATTCATCAATCGAAGATCATAAGAAAATATTGGTGCGAATACCGTATCAAACTTATGAAGAAAATAGGTTGAAATTTTATATAGGTTATCTTAGAGAAACCGTTCCATGTTATATAATGAAAAAAGTCTTTGCGTATCAACCTAGTGAGCACTTGAGAGAAGTTAATGCTTTTTATAATTATGGAGAGTATGTCCCTTTTACACTTTCGCTTGGAACCAATCCGAATTTGGATGAATACAAGCCTTCGGTAAAAATTGAGTATACGCAAAAAAATTCTTATACTGACATAGAAAAAATATTTGATTTGTGTAAAAGACATAGTATAAAATTGATAGCTTTTACAAACCCTGTTTATGAAACGACATACAGGCAAGCTGTTGACGCAGGGTATTTTGAGTTTTTACGCAAGGTTGCGCAGAAATGCGAGTTTTATAATTTTTCATCATTAAATAATTATTCAACAGATCCGAAATATTACTTTGAGTGGTCTCATTATAGGCCAGCCCTTGGTTTTGTTGTTCAAGAATTTATTTTTGGAACGGAAGAATATCGTGAAAAAGTAAGAGACGCTGCGGGTGATCCATTTTTTGGCATGAAAGTTAATTCTGAAAATATTAATGAAGTGATAAAACATTTGGAAAATCAGATTAATAAATGAATGTTTGTCTTAAAATTTAAGGGGCGTGTAGCAGCTAATATCTTTGTCGCCAATCATTTTTTGCAAATGGAACCATTGTCTTCTGCCATGCTTACGACAAAAGTTTTATTGCTTAATTAAATCCATATATAGTTGCTTCGTATATAATTCCGCGCCTTTGTCATTCATATGTCTGATGCCGTTATATATGCAGTCTTTTGGGAATTCATTTTTAGAGAGTGTTGAGATGATCGGGGCGTCAAGATTGTTTTTAAGGAATGATTCATATGCTGTTTTTTCTTCTTCGGAGTTTGTGACGCTTCCATTATATATAGGCGCGAACGTAATGTATAGGTTTGCGCCATTATTTTTGCAAAAATTGTATAGGTCATTAAGAGTGTTAATGCATGAAGGGGGAATGTCAGACACACTGTATGTATATTTTTTGTCAAGTTCTGATAGTGGCATAGAAGGATCTGTGGATGGACGCGTGAAAATAAAGTTTCCCGTTCGTTTGTCAAAGGCTGACGCTCTATATGTAGGGTCTTCGATGTTCTCTTTGTGAAGAATTGTTTTCTTGAATGCGCTATGAAACATATTGTACAGCTTTATGTATATTGCTGGCGCGAAAGTCTTTGCTATAACAAAAGGGTGTTTCTCTGCGAACTCTTTGAACATTTTCCACTCTTTTTCAAAACACAAATATATCAAGTCTGTTCCATAGTCGTTTTCATCGAATTTATCGAATGGATAAATAATGATATCTCCTTTTCTGATAAAATTTTTCGCGCATTCTATTATATAAGACATTCCCATTCCACTATGGATGCCTAATGCGTACGTAGGACGATTAGATATGCGGGAAAGCAAATCTGTGTCTACAGAAAAATTCATATATGATCCGCCAAAGACGATTATCTTTGGTTGTTTTTTAGCGCGCTCCAATGCATGATATTGGTAATTGAAGCCTTTTTGGTATGAATTGTTAAATGTTGGCGGCATGACAAAATAGGCGCAGAAAAAAGCTGCCAAAAGGACTGTCGTGACAAGAAGCGTCAAACAAATTGTTTTTGCAATTAGCGTTTTCATTATAGGCTCCTTAAAAGCGGAAGTATGCAAATTGGTTTAGTCCTGGAGCGCCGTATGCGCCCAAAATGAACGTCGCGCATAAAAGCGCCGCGTATAAAAGCCAGCGCTTTGCGAAGTTCTTTTTTGAGATGATTTCCCTGAGGCTTACGTTCTGCGTGTTTTCGTGGAATAAGTCTACAAAAAGTAAGACAACGGTTCCCAGTCCAGCAGCTCCAAGACTGCGGAAGTTTTGGGCTATAAAATGCATAAGTTGGGAAAATCCAAAGCCTGATTTCATCCTTTGCAAAATGCTTGCCGTGACGCTTATGTTTCCAGGCGCGAAAAACACAAAGCTTATTATGACTATGAGGTATGTCCTTGCGGCTTGAAAAACAATGAATGGCTTTGCGCTTTGAAGTTTTGGAAATTTATTGTGGAACTTTGAATAAACGGGCAAAAGGAAAGTTGAAAGAACCAAGAAACTGCCGTGATACACGCTGTACATTACATAGCCCCAGTCGGCTCCATGCCAGAATCCAAGAAGAATCCAAACAATCATCAAAGCGATTGCTGTGGGAACCGTGTTCGATAAATACGGATTTGACTTGCGCCAGCGCTTTCTTAATCTTGACAAGGCCTCTGAGCGCAGTAGGGGATAGAAAACATAATTCTTGAACCAAACGCCCAGCGTGATGTGCCAACGGCGCCAGTATTCGGCGACGCCGCGCGAAAAAAAAGGTCGCTCAAAGTTTTCATCTATTTGTATGCCGAGAGCTTGCGCGCAGCCTATTGCAATGTCCATGTAGCCGGAAAAGTCCGAATAAAGTTGAATCGAATAGAGGAAAAGCGCGAAAAACCAAAAGACAAAGCCGGAATATTCTTGGCCGTCTTGAATCCACAATATATTGATTGCTGTGGACAATTGGTTAGCTATCACAAGCTTTTTGAAAAGTCCCCACGCGCATCTTTGTAATCCAAAAACCGATTGCTTGTAGGAAAAATCATGAGGACTAAACAATTGCGGCGCCAAGCGCGAATAGTCGCCGATTGGTCCCTGTAGCAATTGAGGAAAGAAAGAAACATATAGCGAATGCCTCAAGAAATTCTTTTCAGCTGGAATCACTTCTCTGTAAACGTCAACGCAATACCCAAGGCTTTGGAAAATGTAGAACGAAAGTCCTACCGGCAAAATAAGGTTCAGCGTTGGAAAGGCAAGCGAACTGCCAAAAAGCGCGGCTGCCGCCTCTATGTTTTTAAGAATGAAGTTTGTGTATTTAAATGCAAGCAGCATTCCCAAAAGCAGGCAAGTTGTCAAAACTAAAAAAAAATTTTTTTCTTTTCTGGCTTCTATAAGGCGGGCGCCGCAGTATGTTGCCGATATTGTGGCGAACAAGAAAATTAAATATAGCGGCGAGGCCCAGGCGTAAAAAACACAATTTGCCAACAATAGGATGCCCCACTGGAATTTTTGGGGAACTAGATAATAGGCTAAAAAGGTTATCGCAAAAAAAACTGCAAAAGATATTGTTGTAAAAACCATTTTCCGCTACCTTCCTCCGCAAGTGGCGCTGACATTGGCGCCGTGTATGTAATTCGCCGCATCTGAAAGCAGGAACTGAATTATGGGAACGATGTCCGCCGGAGTCGCGTTGCGTTTTTCTGGACTTTCTTCCGCAGCTATTTGGATAATGCGCTCGTCTATGTTTTTTAGGAATTTTGTTTCAATCATCGAAGGCGATATGGCGTTTATGTTTACGCCTTTTCCTGTGTAGTCGGCCGCGAGGCTCTTTGTGAGTCCGAGGAGCGCGTGCTTTACCGTGACGTAGTCAATCATAAATTTGGGCGGAATGTCTAAGACGTAGCTTGTCAGCATGACTACAATTTTGTCATGCCTCTTTCGCTTTGCCATAATCGGAAGAAAAGCTTGCGTGATTTTTGCGAACGAACAAACCTGTATGTCCATGCTTCGGACAAGCGCGTCGCGGTTAAAATCCTTTAGCCTCATGTAGTTGAAAGACGGCGCTGCAAGGTGGACTATATGAGTTGGCGCGTCTGTCATTTTTTTTGTTTCTTCAATTAAGTTGTCAACAGCGCCCATGTCGCTCAAGTCCGCCTGGACGCAGACAAGTTTGTTGCCGCTGTTCAGCGGGATGGACTTTAGCTTTTTTTTTGACGAATTGTAATGGGCGATAAAAAGTTTTTTTTCGTCAGATGGACCTTCGGCGTTCAGTTTTGACACAAGTTCCGTCCCTAAGTCGGAAGAGGCTCCTAGAATAAGATATGTTTTATTGAACTCATTATCAGGCATTTTTTTATTTTAGCACTCCCGCTTTTATTGTTGCCCTGTTCACAGTGTGTCCGTGTTGGTTTACAATCCGCGCCTTGATGGCGATTCGCTTGAATGTGTCATTGACTTCAACGACTTCCCCTCTTACGGTGAGTGTGTCGCCAACAAAAACAGGCTTTGTGAACTGCGCGGAAACTTCTTGCAAAAGACAATGCTTTCCTGGAAGGTAAACGCCCGCAAGTGTTGAGTAAAAGCTTGTCGTTAAAAGCCCGTAGACCAGCGAGTCCTTAAAGCCGTTTTGCTTTGCGTATTCAGCGTCGATGTGCATAGGGTTTTCGTCGCCTGTGATTGCCAAAAAGCGCTCCATCATTTTTGCTGTGATGGATACGGAAAAAGACTGCTCAAGGTTTTCGCCTTTTTTTAAGGACTCGCTTATTTGTTCAAAAGTGAATTCGTTCATGAAGTCCGCGGCGCTTATTTTTTCATTTCCAAAATTTTGTCAACCATTTCGCCGACGTTCTTCATTTTTACAACGTCTTTCATCGAAAACTTGACTTCAAATTCGTCTTCAACGGACTCGACAAGGTTGATGTGCGAAAGGCTGTCCCAGTCCTCAATGTCGTCGGCGGTCGTGCTGTCGGTTACAGTGATGCTTTCATCGTCAAAAACGTCGCGAAAAACCGCGTTCAATTTTTCAAATGCTTCTTCCCGTGTCATAAAAAACTCCTATTCATTTACTTTGATGTACCTGTTCGAATCTTGGTAATCTTCCGTCGAGCGTTCCCAAACTGTGTTTCCGCTTTTATCCTCGTTTGTTTTTTTAAATCCGAACTGCGCGAAAAATTCTTTTACCATTTTGTTTTTTGCAGTGGGGTAGTAATAGCCTTTAACGGTCTTGATTCCACGCGCCTTGCATTCTTCCATCAAGGAATCCATCATCGCCTGCTCCATGTCGCGCTTTAAGACGCGGCAGCTCATGAGCCAAAGGTCGATGTGAAAAACAGTCTTGTCTTTTTCGTCAACGTGGCCAAAGACTACGCTGACCACACCGTTGTCGCCAAACTTGTCCTCAAGCTTTCCGTAACGCGTTATGCAATTGCCGTCAGCGGCCGCGCGCTCGATGTCGGCCTGGCTGCAGCGGAGCGTCGTAAGGTTGAACTGATTTGACTTGTTCGTAAGTTGCGCGATTCGGTTCATGTAAACTGGCGCGAACGGCTTTATTTCCGCCTTCATTTCCAGCGAGCGCAAGTACTCTCCGTAATCCGCAAAACTCGCTTGTTGTTTTGCTCGCTGGGCGTTTGCTTTGTACATTTCGTTTCGACTAAGGTCGTCGCTTGAAAATTGTGTCACTTCAAAAAAACCGTTTCTGTCAAGCGTGTTGACGTAGAGTTCCGGCGCGGTCATTTCGGGAATGGCGGTTTTAGCGCCTGGAGTTCCTCCAAGGGAGCGTATGATTTCGCGCTCGGCGGGATTGTCGTCCACAAACACAAGCGCGTCGCTTCCGATGTTCAGATCGGACGCAATTTGAAGTAGGTTCCTATCTTTTGGCTCCCAGTTAGCTCTTATTGTGATAAAGTCGTCGGGCTTTAAAACGCTGTCAGGACGATTGAGGCCCGCAATCGCATTTTCTTCGTCATTCTTGGAATCGACAGTGAGAAGAACGCCCAAGTCCTTATGAGCTTTTATGTAACTTTGGAATTCCGCGTATAACTGCCCGACGGAAGTTTCTTGGCCAATCTCTATGTTCTCCGCGCCGTCGTCGCCGACAACTCCGCCCCAAAGCGTGTTGTCCAAATCGCAGACCAACGCCTTTTTGTTCTTGCCGTAAATGGATTTGATTATGTTGGTAAGGTTGAAGGCGAATTCTGGAATCGCGTCCATGCATAGCGCGTATTTGTACATATGCCAGTAAAATGGGTTTGCCCATTTTTGAAGGCCATAACAACTTGCCATGTAATTTATATCGTTGATGAAAAAATTGTCATGTGTCTGTGCCCACTCGTAGAATTTTTGGTTTAGACGCGAAACAAAATTCAATCGGCCGCGATAGTCCCAAACGTCGCGGTTTCCCATGAGGCGCCAGAAGGGCTGCTCAAAATTATTTTGTATTATCGGACACTTGAAGGTTTCGGCGGCTTTATTCCATAGCGTCTCGAAATGTGAAAATTGTTCCGTCAAAAGAGAGTCTGAATTTTCACGCGTGTCGCGAACCGTTGGGAATTTTTTTATATTGCGGGTTGAAGTGTGAATGAAAATTATGTCAGGTTTGAATTCTACAAGTTCCGCGTTGTTGAACATTATGTCGTTCCAATACTGCTCATATTCGCTTTCGTAAAATTGGGCCTGTATTCCGTTGTCCAAAAGGAATAGCTCAAGAATGTCCTTTATGTCGTGAGTTGTCGAGCCGCCCAAAATCGCGATGCGTTTTTCAAGAATTTTTGAGTCGTTTGCCTTGGCCGCTTCGATTTGTTCCAAAAGTTCGCGCTTTATGGACTTTCTTTTTTTGAGAATATAGGAGCTGTCAAACGGGTATTCTAATTTTGTCATTTTTTCCCTTGCAAGCGCGATAAAAAAGGCCGTCCTTTCGGACGGCCTGAAGGAGTCTAGCGGAATCGAACCGCTGCATAGAGGTTTTGCAGACCTGTCCCTTACCACTTGGGTAAGACTCCATAATGTTCTTACACTATATCAGTTTGCGCGCGCCTTGTCAAGCGCCTTTAATACTTGCGCGTTTTCTTCTTCTCCCGCAGTCTGGATTGTGATTTTCTTTCCGTCGGCAAGGACGATTTCCAAATACTGGCCTTCCTTGACTTCCTTGATTTTGCTCCATTCAATGTAGGAACCGCCGGCAATCAGCGCGTTTTTGTAAATGCCGGTGTTGACGGAACAAGCGTCTTCCTTGCAAACAATGAAAACGGCCAGGGCGCAAATCGCGCAAACCAAAATAAAAAAGTAGGCGCCGTAGTCAACCAAAAAGGCAAAGGCCAAAACGCAAGGAATCGCAAAAAGCGTCGTCATAGTCTTGGACTTGGCGGGCTTTGTAAGCTCGTAAAGGCAGTCGCCGGCCTTTTGCAAAACCTTCGCGCGGCGCGCTTTTTGCGTGAAGAGCATGATTGAATAAAAGGCCGTCGTCGCCGCGAGGCAAGCCAACTGAACGATTGTTTTTGTTTCCATATTATATAACTCCTTATGATGCCGCTGTTCGCCCGAAGTTTTGGTCTTTCAACCGATTTTTGCGGCGGCGTTTTGGTCAATCCAAACTTTTAGCGCTTTTTTGGCCGAGTCAAAGGCCAGCGGCAAAGCGTCGATGTCCGCCTGGCTTTGAACCTTGCGCATTTCCACGCCGCTCACTTCCTTTGCGTCGGCGGCCAAGCTTTGAAGAAGGCCGTCCGCTTCTTCTTGCGAAAGGCGCGCCTCAAAGAACAAGTCGCAGGTTTTGTAAACAAAGTTTTTGTAAGGATAAGTGTTTGGAAAGCTTGCCACGTATTTTATCCGCGCGCCGTCGACATTGAAGCCGATTTCCTCAAAACATTCGCGCTTGGCCGCCGATTCCGCCGATTCGTCGGGGTTGCAAAAGCCGCCGGGCAGGGCCAAAAATCCTTTGCGCGGCTCCTTTGCGCGCGTCTCAAACAAAACGTCATTGCCAGGTGAGCAAATTATAAGGCCGACGGCGGCGGCAACGTTGCAGTAAAGGTCAAAGCCGCAGTCAGGGCAAGTCCATTTTTTATTTTGAACGAACTGGATTTTTTTTGAGCCGCATTCCGGGCAAAGCGCAAAGTCGTTACTCATCGCCATCTTCCGAATCGGCGTTTGTCCGAACGCGCACGTATCGGCCAAGCAATTTTAATTCCTCGTCCAATTTGCGCTCGTCTCCGTCAACTAAAATTTTGTCGATGCAAGAGCTTACCTTTGTTATTTGCTGCTGCAAGGCTTGCTCGAATTTTCCGGCGCGCACGGAAACGCTTGACTCGATTTTTTTGGCGTCGGAAAAATATTGGTGGATCAATTTTTCCTGCTCGGGAAATTTTTCCTCCAAGTTCTTGGCCTTTTGGTCAAGCGCTCCAAAGGCGTTGATTATGTTCAGCATGGACTCCTCGGCGGCCTTAAGGCTTTCGGGCGAGGAGCTTTTGGAGGCTTTGATTTTGTTCAAGAATTTTTTAAAAAACGATTCCGCCATTTTTTGCGCCCGCGTTCCGTTCAACTTAAACGTTGAACTTAAAGAACAAAACGTCTCCGTCCTTTACGATGTAGTCTTTTCCTTCCTGGCGGTACTTTCCGGCTTCCTTGATTTTTGCTTCGGTTCCGTATTGGCGAAGGTCGTCTATCGTGTAGGCCTCGGCCTTGATGAAGCCTTTTTCAAAGTCGGTGTGGATTACGCCGGCCGCCTTGGGAGCGGTGTCGCCGGCGTGAATCGTCCAGGCGCGGCACTCGTCGGGGCCGCCGGTAAAGAAGGTGGCCAAGCCCATAAGCTTGTAGGTCTGGCGCGCCAAAACGTTGAGTCCCGATTCCTTGAGGCCGACGGCGTCCATGAATTCCTTGCGGTCGGCTTCTTCCTTTATGTCGCTAAGCTCGGCTTCAAACTTTCCGCAGATGACGACAACTTGACTTCCTTCGTCGGCCGCGATTTTCTTTACGATTTCGACGTATTTGTTTGTTCCTTCGGCGATTGAGTCTTCGTCAACGTTGCAAACATAAAGCGTGGGCTTTAGCGTCAAAAGGTGCATGTCGTAGAGGGCCAGCTTTTCGTCGTCGGTAAGGTCGGCCACGCGGGCCGGAGTTCCGTTCTGCAAGAGGGGCTTGATTTTCGCCACGCCGCTAGTCCAGGGCGCGAGTTTTTTTTCTTCCTCTTTTCCGAGGGCGCGGATTGACTTGGTGACTTTTTCCTGGCGCTTGGCGATTGTGTCCAAGTCGGCCAAGGCGAGTTCCATATTGATTGTGAGAATGTCGCTTTCGGGATCGACGGCCGCCTCAACCTTTGCGTCGTCGCGGACGTGCATGATGTCGGGGTCGTCAAAGCAGCGGACTACGTGCGCGATTACGCTTGTCTCGCGGATGTTGGCCAGGAACTGGTTTCCAAGTCCTTCGCCCTGGCTGGCTCCTTTTATGAGGCCGGCGATGTCAACGAATTTTACGGTGGCCGGAGTTTTCTTTTTGGGCTGGAAAACGCTGGCGATAAAGTCCAAGCGCTCGTCGGGCAAGTCTACGATTCCGATATTGGGGTCGATTGTGCAAAAGGGAAAGTTTTCCGCCGCGGCGGGAGCGGCAGTCAGCGCCGAAAAAATAGTGGACTTTCCAACGTTCGGAAGTCCAACGATACCACATTCCAAAGACATAGCAGTTCCTTATAAAAAAAATGATGGATTATTATAGATGAAAAGTGGCGTTTGCGCAAGCCGCCCTACAGCAGCCGCTCCATCGGCTTACCGACAATGGAAATCGCAGGGCCCAGCAAAAGCGACATGGCGATTGAGCCGACGACGGAACCTTGGATGCCGCCGCAAAGGCTTCCCGCGATGACGCCGGCCAAAACAGCGGACAAGTCAAAAATTATTCTTATGACAAAAAAGGGAATCTTTGGAATCCAGCCGCTAATGATGACCGGCGTCGCGTCGTAGGGGGCCACGCCCATGCGAGCGTTCATGTAAATCGCCGCTACGGCGACAAAGAGCAAAAGGCAGACTGAAAATGTCGCGAGGCGCGCGGCGAAGGTTCCCTCTTGAATGAATTGCGCGAAGCCTATGTTCCGCCAAAGCCAGCGGCAAAAGTCCACGACGTAGCCAATCAAAAACATGTTGGCCAATGTGCCGAAGCCTATCATTTGCGCGCCGAATGCGAAAGTGAAAATTAGCATGATTCCGTAGACAAGGACTTGCGTGTTCCCCAAGCCCCAGCCCAGAGAGGCGGCGATGTTCAAGTTCATAAAGCTCGCCGGGTCGGTTCCCCAGCCAATTTCTACCAGGACAGAAACAAAGACTCCCATCAAAATCACGGTGGGCAGCATGAAGGCCAGCCGCTTTGCGAAGTTTGGAACGATGAATTGATTGAAGGAAAATTTCATGCTTTAATTTTAATGGGCTTTTTGCGCTTTTTCAATAGCGGTCGTATACTGACAAAAACTAAAATCTTTTGTATAATTTTGGAAAAGACGCGAGGCCCTAAGGCAGGCCGCAATAAGGAGCAAAAAGTGAAATACGGTTATTTTGACGACGAAAAAAGAGAGTATGTGATTACAAATCCCGCGACTCCTCGACCTTGGGTAAACTATTTGGGCTCGCCGCTTTACGGGGCGCTTATTTCCAACAACGCGGGCGGCTACAGCTTTGCCAAGTCCGGCGCCAACGGAAGAATCTTGCGCTATGTGTTCAACAACTTTGACCAGCCCGGAAGATACATTTACATCAGGGACAACGACTCAAAAGATTATTGGTCCGCGTCGTGGCAGCCTGTCGGAAAAGACCTGAACGAATACAAAAGCGAATGCCGCCACGGAACGGCCTACACAAAGATTATGGCCGATTATTCGGGAATCCATTCGCAAGCGCTTTACTATGTTCCGCTTGACTCTGAGCATGAGGTCTGGAATTTAAAGCTTACGAACAATTCAGGAAAAAAGAGAAGCCTCACTGTGACTGGCTTTGCCGAGTTCACCAACAACAGCAATTACGAGATGGACCAAGTGAACCTCCAGTATTCCCTTTACATCGGACGCACAAAGTTTGTGGACAACAGAATCGTCCACACCGTTCACGGAAACCTTGAAGGACTTCCGCAAGAAGTTGACCACAAGACCGCGACCGAAAGAGCCTTTGCCCTTGCCGGCTCAAAAGTTTCTTCTTGGTGCGGAGACAAGGAAGGCTTCCTTGGGCTTTACCACAGCTACAAGGACCCCGTCGGCGTTTTGTCTGGCGACCTTGGAAACATCGCAAGCTACAACGAAAACTCATGCGGCGCCTTGTCAACGGTCATCGAGCTTGCTGACGGAGAGACAAAGGAAATCGCCTTTATCCTTACGATGCAGCAGAACGACGCGGTGGAAAAAATTCTTTCGGGCTACGCTGATTTGTCTTCGACATGCGCAAAGGAATATGAGGCGCTCGTCAAGCAGTGGCACGGCCGCTTTGAGCATTTCCAAGTCCAGACTCCCAACGAGCACTTCAACACGATGATCAACACATGGAACGCTTACAACTGCTTTATGACTTTCACTTGGTCGCGCGCGGCTTCTTACATTTACTGCGGACTAAGGAACGGATACGGCTACCGCGACACGGTTCAGGACATTCAGGGCGTGATTCACCTTGAGCCGGAGATGGCCGCGGAAAAAATCCGCTTCATGCTTTCGGCGCAGGTTGACAACGGCGGCGGCCTTCCGCTCGTTAAGTTCACCCACAACGCGGGCCATGAGGACACTCCCGACGACGCTTCTTACGTTCGCGAGACAGGCCACCCCGCTTACAGGGCCGACGACGCGCTCTGGCTTTTCCCGACTGTCTACAAGTACATCGCGGAATCCGGGAACGCCGCCTTCCTTGACGAGGTCATTCCCTTTGCCAATAAGGACCAGGGAACAGTTTACGAGCACTTGAAGCGGGCTGTCGATTTTTCCATGAAGCATCTTGGTCCCCACGGAATTCCCGCGGGCCTCTACGCCGACTGGAACGACTGCCTTCGCCTTGGCGCCAACGGCGAGTCTTCTTTTGTCGCGCTCCAGTATTACTACGCGATGACGATTTTGCGCGAGTTCGCCCAAAACAAAAAGGACGCGGAGTATGTCGCCTTCCTTGACAAGGCGCAAAAGGAGCTTGGCGAAAAGATTCAAAAGCTTTGCTGGAACGAGGACCGCTTTATCCGCGGCTTTACCGAGCGCGGAGAAGTCATCGGAAGCCGAAATGACCCCGAAGCCAACATGTGGCTCAACCCGCAAAGCTGGGCCGTCATTTCAGGCCTCGCGTCCGCCGAGCAGGCTGACGCCGCGCTTGAAAACGTGAACAAAAAACTTAACACGGACTTTGGCCTTGTCTTGATGGACCCGCCCTACCAAAAGCATGCCTTTGAAGGAGCGCTCGCCGTAATCTACAACCAAGGCGCCAAGGAAAACGCAGGAATCTTCTCGCAGTCCCAGGGTTGGATCATTCTTGCCGAAGCGCTTCGCGGGCACGGAGACAGGGCGTTCCAGTACTTTATGGAAAACGCTCCGTCCGCGCAAAACGACAAGGCTGAAATCAGAAAGCTTGAGCCGTATTGCTACGGCCAGTTTACCGAAGGAAAGGCAAGCCCGCATTTTGGACGCTCGCACGTTCACTGGCTGACGGGAACAGCGTCAACCGTTATGGTCGGCTGCGTCGAAGGAATCCTTGGCATGAGGCCGAATCTTGACGGCCTTAAGCTTTCGCCTTCGATTCCTTCTTCATGGGACGGCTTTACCGCGCAAAAAGACTTTAGGGGCTGCAAGCTTAACATCACGGTAAAGAATCCCGACCACGTTCAGTCTGGCTGCAAGGAGCTTACTGTTAATGGAAAAAAGATGGAAGGAAACTTCATTCCCGCGTCGGCCCTTACGGCAAAGACAGAAATCGTTCTTGTGATGTAGGCGGCGTCGCGGGGGCTGCGGCTGGCCTTCTCAGCTGCAGCCTTGACCTTCTCCCCGTTTCCGCGTTACAATAGCGGCATTATGAAAGTCGCGCGCATGGCGGAACACCGAAAAATTTTCTCAAAAAAGTTGCTCAAAGGGGGTGACAAAAATCCGCGCGTGCGGCGCAATCAATCAATCAATAGAGGAATAGTCTTTAAATGCTTAAAACACAGCCCGCGTTGCAAGGACGCTTTTGCCCTTGCGACGCGGGCTTTTTTTTTAAAATCTTTCAAATGTATGGAGGAATAAAAGTGAAAACTCTTAAGAACAAAACAGTCCGCGCGCTTGGCGCTTTGTTCGTTTGCGCGGCGTTTGCTTTTGGAATGACGGCGTGCTCCAACGGAAGCGATACGCAGGTGGTTTATGTGCCGGTTGCAAAATACACCGTGACAATTTCGTCTGGAATGACAAACGGAAGCGTGACCGCCGACAAGACGAGCGCCGCGAAGGACGAAACCGTGACCCTTACGATAAGCCCCGCGTCTGGCTACAAACTTGATACACTGTCCGTTACTGCCGAGGGCGGCGCTTCCGTGGCCGTCAGCGGAACAGGCAACAGCAGAACATTCGCGATGCCCGCGCAAGACGTGACCGTGAGCGCGACATTCGCAGTGACCTTTGGTTTGTGGCCGCAAACAATAAAAGCGGATAGCGTCACGGTGAACGAAAGCGAGACCGAGACTCACGGCGCCTTTACCTACTGCAAAGGAAGCGACGGCGAATGGTATGCCAAGATAAAGGAAAACGCATATATATATAGCGACGGCGAATACAAGTACAGCGACGGAACAACTGTGGCTCAAAGCTCCGCTAACAGCTACAAGTGGTTCAAGGTGGAGCCTATAAAGTGGCTTGTCCTTACGACAGACTACAACGGAACTGGCAAAAAGCTTTTGCTTTCGGAAAAGATTTTGGCCAACTGCGCGTATTACGACTATTTCAATGTGAATAGAACTGTAAGCGAGGCGACTGTATACCCCAACAACTACGAACACTCAAAAGTACGCGCCTTTTTGAACGGCATTAGCTACCAAAAAAAGGCCGACGGCAGCGCCGAGCAAGCCGCCTGCGACGACTTTTTGAACAAGGGCTTTTTGCAGTCGGCCTTTACCGCCGAGGAGCTTGCCAAAATTGTTGAAACGACCGTTGACAACAGCGCCGGCAGCACCATAGACAGCGGATACAATTTGCAAAGTGCTGATTTTTACGCTTGCGCAAACACCAGCGACAAGGTCTTTCTGTTGAGCGAGCGGGAAGTGACGACAAGCGCCTACGGCTTCGCTGCTTATGACGCTCAAGGCGAGGGCAACAAGAGAATACGCTTTCCGACGGACTACGCCAAGGCCAGCGGAGCGTATCAGAACGCTACGGAAGACATGGGCGGCTGGTGGTGGCTGCGCTCTCCTGCTTACGGCGGCTTAGTGCACTACGTCAACAGCTATGGCAGAGCCAACAACACCTTCTACGCCGCCCAGGATGATGGCTGTGTTGTGCCGGCTTTGTGCGTAAGCAACTAAGCCGCTCGTATTATTGAAGTAAAGACAATAATCGTTGTTGCGAGCGGTTTCACCGCGACCTGCGGTCGCTGCCGTGTTCATGTTTGCGCGAGCGCTGGCAATGCGGGGGCGTTGCGGGGAACTCCCCGCAGAGGGGGCAGGCGGAAATGAGGAGCTGCGCGACGAATTGAAGCCGCGGGGGAGACTTCCCCCATTGCCACCGAAGGCAAAATTCGCTAAAATGTTCTTCTATGGAAAACAAAAAAACAGTTGACGGCGACACGCTTGAAAAGTTGCTTTACCTTTCGCGCCTTTCGCCGGAGAGTACCGACTTGGCCACGCTCAAAAAGCAAGTTGACGACATCGTCGGCTACTTTGAGATTCTTTCTAAATACGACGACAGCGAAAATCCCTACGACGCGTATCCTTCGACGCAAGCCGAAAAATTGCGCGAAGACAGCGTGGTCGCCGGCCTTGACATTCCCGACGTAAAAAAAGTCACCGAAAACTTTATGGACGGCTACTTCCAGGTACCAAAAGTCTTGGGAGAAGGGGCTTGAGAAAAACACATCCGTGTGTTTTTCTCAAGAATGGAGAATTGCCTTTGTCAATTCTCCAAGCGCATTGGCCGCGCGTCCTGCGCGGCAACGATTGAGTTAATGTAGAGGAATATATGACTAGCATAAATCAGGCGCGGGAAGCGCTAAAAAACGGAAGCGTCAGTTCTGAGGCTCTGGTCCAAAAATCGGCGGCGGCTTTTGAGGCGGACAAAAATTCCGCCTTGCCCCTAAACGCCTTTTTGGAAATTTACGACGACGCTGTGGAGCTTGCAAAGGAGGCCGACAAGGAAATCGCGGCCGCCCGCGGCGCCGGAACGCTTGACGCGCTCTTTGAAAAAAAGCCGCTTTTGGGCTTGCCCTTTGCGGTAAAGGACAACATCAGCGTAAAAGGAAAGCGCCTTACTTGCGCCTCGAAAATTTTAAGCGGCTACGTCGCCCCCTACGACGCGACAGTCACCGCTCGCCTTAAGGCCGCAGGCGCGATTCCGCTTGGCCGCTGCAACCAGGACGAATTCGCGATGGGCTCGTCAACCGAATATTCTTCTTACGGCCCAACTCGCAATCCAATAAACCGCCAGTACGTTTCGGGCGGCTCTTCGGGAGGCTCGACAGCCGCAGTCGCCGCAAACCAAGCGCTCTTTGGCTTGGGAACGGAAACGGGCGGCTCGGTTCGTTTGCCGGCTTCTTACTGCGGCGTTTACGGCCTTAAGCCGACCTACGGCGTTCTTAGCCGCTGGGGAGTCGTGGCCTACGGAAGCTCTCTTGACCAAGTTGGAATCATCGCGCACACGCCAAGCGACATCGCCCAAACATTGAGCGTCTTGGCCGGAGCGGATTTTTACGACGACACTTCCGTCGACCTTCCGCAAAAAGAAGAGCTGAAGAATTTGGCTCCGTTCACCGCGGAAGAATTTTCAAAGCTGAAGATCGCGATTCCAAAACAGTTTTTGGAAAGCAAGGGTCTTTTGCCCGACGTTGGCGTTGTCTTTGAGCAAACAAGAAAATGGTTTGAGGACAAGGGCGCAAAGATTGAAGTGGTTGACCTTCCGATTTTGGACGCGTCAATCGCCAGCTATTACGTCATCGCCTTGTCGGAAGCGGCGTCCAACCTTAGCCGCTTTGACGGAATCCGCTACGGAGCGCGCGTCGACAAAGGAAACGGTTACGACGAGCTTTACGTTGACACCCGCAGCGCGGGCTTTGGCCCTGAAGTCAAGCGCCGCATCGTAATCGGAAACTATGTTTTGTCGGAACAGTTTTCCGGCGACACTTACAAAAAGGGAATGACCGTGCGCGCGAGAATCCAGCGCGAGATGGCGGAACTTTTCAAAAGCTACGATTTAGTTCTTTGCCCGACCTGTCCGACGCCCGCCTTTAAGCTGGGCCAAAAAGTCGACGACCCGCTGGAGATGTACCTAAGCGACTTGTTCACGACATTCGTAAACTTGGCGCGCATTCCGTCGCTAAGCGTTCCCGCCGGCCACACAAGCGGAACGGGCGTCGAAGCCGGAATCACCAAAGGCTTTGACGGAGAATTCGCGGCGGCCGCCAAGCGCGGAGACTCGGACTCAATGCCGGTCGGCATCCAGTTTGCCGGCCCCATGTTCAGCGAGGCAAAGATTTTGCGCGTCGCCGCCGCATGGGAAGCCGAGCATCCCGGCTGCGGCTGCCCGGTAGGGGAGTGAAACGCGGGGAATGAGAAGGCCGTCCGGTTTTCGGACGGCCTTTGTTTTATGCGGACGCTTCGGCGCCGCTCACAATTTCTTTTACTTGCTCTTCCGTCATGCCGAGCGACTTTGCGATTATTTCAATGGAGACGCCGTTGGCGTAAAGGTTTTTGGCGGATTCGACGCCCATTTCCTCGCGGCCCATTTTTTTGCCAGCCATAATGCTGTCGCGTATTCTAAGCGATTCAAACATGTACGCCCCCTTGGAAGCCTCCGCAAGGCGGATCCGCTCAACGCATTCTTCAATCTGTTCCGTGAGCGGATCTTGCGGCTCCTTGCATTTAATATAATTCAAGAAGGCTTTTATTGCAAGGTCTTTTTCGTTTTCCGCCGAGGCCGCGTTGAAAAAGAATTTTTTTGCGCCGTCATTTAGGGCAAGCCCGGATTTTTCCGCGCAAATGTTTTGGAATGTGTAGACCGGCAAATCCGCGCCAAAGGGGTCTTCCTTGCAAATGAAAATAATGAAACTTTCATTTAATTCCTCGTAATCGGAACCTTTCAAAAGACAGTCCGCGTCAATCATCGATTGGTAGTATCGCGTTCGTTTGGGAAGCCCTTCGTTGGAAACTTGCTGCATCTCTATGTTGAAAATCCGCCCGCTGTCTTTGATGTACGCGTCAAGGCGCACGCCTTTTGAACCATAGTAAGGCTTGAGCTCTTTTTGAAGCTCTTGCCGAACAATCCGATCGATTTTTACTTTGAGCAAGCGCTCCAAAAGTTTCTTGCAAATTTCGTCGTTTTGCAAGACTTGGTAAAACATGAAGTCGTCGGTGAACTCCAACTCTTCAAATGGCTTTATAGTCGAAATCATTTTTTCCTCCGACTATAAGGTAGGAATTTTTATTCATTTTTTAGCGTTTTTTTGGAAAAATCGTGAAGAATTTTTAGGGAAAAGTTGCAGGAGCGCTTGTTGTTTGTATGGTGGTGGATGTAAAAAAATTATTGACAAAAAAGCCCTTGGCAGTTAAAATCCAGCGTGACATAATTCATTTTTTTTGATTTATAAAATGTTGTATTATAATGATTTATAAAATTAAACTAGATCATAATTATTTTGTTTATAAATAGCGGAGTGTGACATTATGATAAATGTAGAGTCTATTTTGGACCAGAACGGTCCTTTGCTGGCATCTGAAATAAAAGAAATTTTAAAGAGCGCCTTAAATATTACAGATGATGCCGCCCGACAGCAAATTTCGAGGGCAAAAGGAAATGTTGAACGGTTACGAAGTTTTTCTTTTCCTAAGAATGAGTATTTTTTATTCTTGAGAAACCACTATAAGACAGACCTGTTTTATTCCAATTTAACGGAAGCTCTTATAAAATCTAGAAGCGCGACTGGAAATACAGTTGCGGCTTTTCAATGTCTTGCGGGGAGAATTTGTGAAGAGAAATATAGAGTCATTGCCGGTGCAAAATCTGGAACAAAAAGAAAAACTATAGATACTATTTCGAAAGAATTGAAATCAGTTGATTTAATTCAAGAAATTGGTTATGAAGACAAAAAAATTTCTTTATCATCCCCGCTTTCTAAACAAAATGAATTAGCAGATGAGATTGTAGAAGTCATAGATGAGGTATTATTTGCGAATTTACAGGAATGGCTTAAGAAGAATTCTTTAGTAAGTTACAACAAAATTGAACATTATGGTGAATTTTCAGATTATTATTGGGATATTACAGCTCCAACATATCTTAGACCATTCATAACAAAAACTTCAGATTATGTGAAGCCTGGATTTTTGGTAGTCGATTATTTTCCGCAAACAAATGTATCAGCAAAAGCCGTTGAATACTTTGTAAGTAAAGTTTCAAGTGTAGCTGCAAAACGAAATATTAGACCTTTTTTGCCAATTTTTATTGCTTTAAGTTATACGCAAGATGCATTCAATAAATTAAAAGAAAACAATATTTTTGCAACAACGATAGTAAATCTTTTAGGAAAAGAAAATGAAAAACTTTTATACAGTATTATTGATACTTTAAGAGATATGAATAAGAAAATTCTCAAAGATGATAGTATTGAATCTATAAATAAAATCCTAAAAGAAGTTGTTAAGCTTGATGGAAAATTTAATAATTTGAAAGGCTCTTTGTTTGAATTGCTTGTAGCTAATGCAATGTTTAAAATATATGGCGGATATGTAGAAATCAATAAAAAATTCTATGAGGGAAATCTTATTCTTGCAGAGGTGGATGTTATGTGTGTTGTCGGAAATTCTGAAATTTTAATTATTGAATGTAAGGCCTATAAAAGCCATATAGACGAAAAACTTATTGGTGAATGGATTAACAAAATATCAAAAACTTATAATTGGCTAAAAAAACAAAACGAAAATAATAACAAGAAAATTTCATTCGAATATTGGACGACTTCAGATTTTACAGAAGAAGCTCTAAAACTTTTAGTTGAAAAAAGTTCAATAACAAAAAAATATACAATCAATTGGAAAAATCGAAACGAACTTCTTAAGTTTTTCAGAGAACACAATTTGTCAGAGCAATGTAAAATTTTGAACGAATATTATTAAGTTTGAAGTTTTTCAACTGATTTCTCATTTTTTAAGCTTGCTTCCTACTTAAATAAATTCCCATACTTATCTATGCCAGCTAAAAAATCTTTTCCAAATCGTTTCCTCAGTAAATAAAGTTGAGAAGATGTGTTGTGGTTCTTTTTCTGGGCGAGCAACCATTTTGCCAGTATTCTTTTTTCAGCTGGGCTAAGGCTTATATCATTACCTTTATATTTGAAAATGTTTTTATTAAAATCAAAATGATAATCACCTTTGGAAAAGACAGTTTTTCCAGATTTTTTTGCAAGGGCAGAAATATCATCCCATTCAAAAAAGAAGTTTTCTGTCTCTTCCTCTACTTTTTCTTCACTCTCTATGGCTTCATGAATATTTGCATACGAATAAACAGGATTTTCCCCGTAATGTTTTATTTTTACATCGATATCCATATCAGAAAGGACATAAGAAACCGCATCTATATTATATTTTCTTTCAAAATAGTCTTTTAATATTTCCTTTATTTTTTGCTCGTTGATTTCATTTTGAAGGCTGACAATATCTTTTTTGTATTGAATGTTATCATTTATAAAATTCTTTACTTTTTCAGGTGTGAAATTCCACTTTTGAAAAAATTCAATAAATTTCGCGCCATTTAAGTTATCTTTTTCAAAAGGAATTTCCAAATTTATGATTTTTCCATCTGAGTGGTCATAATAATAAACATAGAGTTTTTCACATATAAGGACTCCAACAGGCAGTCTCAAACTTGGATGGGATAAATAAGTCAACAGTTGCAGTTCGAAAGAATTTAATTTTGAAAAAGAAAGTTGCTTTAATTCAACTACAAATTGTTCAATGTTTCCTATGCAAATAATAATATCAGGTATTTCCCTGTCTTTTGAACCAATATGAAGTTTTTCACGGACTTTTATATCCCCCTTTAATTTGCTGTACCCGAATAATTCCGCTTCAGCAAAATAACTTTCCCAGCGTTTTTGAATGACATCTTCCTTTTCATTAAAAAATTTGTTGCGTTCTTCAACAATGAAATTCCATGCTTCTGTGTAATTCAATTTCATTCTCCCCATTTTAAAAATGCAATTCCAACACCACAAACTGTCAGCGGGATAAAAAATAGAAAACATTGCGCAGTTGAATATGAAAGGTATAATTTTAATGATTCTAAAAAAGCGACTCCGTTTGAAAAATGCGCGATAAAGCAGGCCGTCAGTGTTATCGCAATATAAAGCAAAATATGCACGATTATCGTTCCTCTGCAAAAACTCAAAGTTGCTTTCATGTTTTCACAATAATTCTTATTTGGAATTGAAAATGAAAAGAAAGTGAGCGCGATGATTGCTGCAAATAAAAGCATTCCTTGCGCAAAACCAAACGAAAATAATTCGTCAATAACCTTTGGTATAATTGGAATCTCACCAATTTCACCCTTCGCAAAAAGAAGAATATTTCTTGCCGAATTAATGTTTAGTGCAAGCGTAAAGAGCGAAAAATAAAGCAATAAATATGGCGTGGGTTTTCCGTTTGCTTTTTTAATTGCGCTTATAATTCCAATTAAACAGATTGCCCCCGCAAGCAAAAAATCAGCGACATACAAAATCTTAAAAAGCAATATCGACAATGGAATAAAAAGTAGCATTGCCAAGATTGCGGCCAGAGAAATTGTCAAAAAATTAATTCTTTCTTTCATATTCCAAGCTTCCTGCAGTATTCTCGTTTTTCGTGGCATTTTTTATCAAGATACTCTGTAAAATTGAAAACCCTATTTTTATTCTCCCCAATAAGATGGTTCCAAAGGTTTTCTAAGATTTGTTTTTTCTCTGACGGTGTCGCCGCAATTTTTTGTTTTACCTCGTTGTCTTCTGTTTCAGTAAGTTTTATGGCATCGTCAATGGGATGAATGCAATGCAAGTAACCGCTGCGAAGATAGTAGTAATCTTTCATTCTCTTTTTCTCCTTTTACACTTCCTCTTCAATAATTTCTTCAGCGGCGATAAATTTGCCTTTTTCATCTCGCAAAATGCGGCGAGTTCGGTTTATTTTTTTCTTGTTTTTGCTTTCTTGCAGGACGATTTCTTGGGGTTTTTTTTGTTCTTCAAGCATTTCTTTGTGTCGGCGTTCAGCCTGCCTTTCCATCCGTTCAACTTCATCAGCTCTGGAAAAATCGTCCATAGCGGAAAGAAGGAGCAAAATAGAAATCGGATTTCCTAAAAGCGCTGCCAAAATTATAAGAAAAATCATATCTATTTCCTCAAAATCAACTCTGCAAGCATTGGCGGAGCCAATTCTTCCCACGTAATGTAGTTTTTTTGCGAGTGTTACAGAAAGTGGGTGTATTTATTATTTTACACAAAGTGAGTGTAAAAGTAAAGTAAAAACCTACAAAATGTAAGTGATGACAGAAAATGAGTTGCATGAAACGCTTGCTTATAACATTAAGCGTTATCGGGCGGGTAAACACACACAAGAAACGCTTGCCGAAGAGATAAGCCTTTCGTATCAAACAATTAATGCTATTGAAGGAAGGCGACGCTTTCCAAGTCCTGAAACGCTTGTAAAGCTTGCCGCCGCCCTAGGCGTTGAAGTTTACCAGCTTTTCGTTCCCCACGACACAAAGCCAATTGTCATAGAAGAGACGCCCAAAAACGAGCGGATTCGCGTGCAAATAACCGAAGAAGTTGTTGACGACGTTCGCCGCGCCATGACTAAAGCGCTGGACAAGATTCTAAAGGAATAGTAAAAAATGATGGTCGATTCCGCTTTGCTTCATTATGGCGTTGGCGGTGTGGCGAGATTTTATTTTTGAATCGACTGTAAAATTTCGTTGTGTCATTGGGCTGTAATATATGTCATGGTTGCCTTTGCCGTGTCGGACAAAGCGGCAATTATTTTTTAGCGGAATTTAAATCCAACAGTTCTGGAGCGGCATAGCGGACTCGTTCCATAAGAGCGTCCAAAGAACCACCCTCCAAAACAAGGCCTGGAATGTCTTTGCTTTCGGCAATCCATACGCTGGCTTCGGAATCCCATGTAAAATGAACTTCGTATTCCATATTTGTCTCCATTCCTATTATAGCTCATTTTTAAGATTTTGCGCAATTTTCGCGCACAAAAAAACGCCGCCCATGCTCGGGCGGCTCGATCGACGCGGCCTTTGTTTTTGTGAGGGCTATTCCTCACTTCTCTGAGACGATTTGTTTGTGTCGATGGTCTTTCCAAACACGATGTGGCGGTCATAAAAATATTCGGAAACAAGATTAAGCGCCATGTTCATTATTGTTACAAGAAAATCATTCCAGCCGAGGCTTTCGACTAGATAATTTCCAAGCAGCGTTGTTATGGGAGTGAACGCCGCGTAAAAGAGCGCCACTTTAAACATTGCTATCGGTATGTTTCCGGCGGAGCGGAAGGTAAAGCGCCTGTTCAATGTAAAATTCCAAAGGACTGAAAGTATGAGCGCAATCAGGTATTTGGGCCAATAAGGCCATTGCGTGAGCGTGTCAAAAAACGCGAACGAAGCGAATTCAATGATTCCTGCCGAGACAGAGAAAAAAAAGAATTTGACGCCCCGCATTATTTCTTTTTCGTTGCTCATGTTCACGAAAATTTTCTCCTTAAGTTACATATTGTTCCCATCTGCGGACGCGTTGAACGAAAAACCGCGCCGCCCTGTTGTTGGGCGGCTCAACCAACGCGCGTCTTGTTAATTCAGATCTGTTCCATCACGTTGACCATCTCGATCGCGCTAAGGGCGCAGTCGTAGCCCTTGTTGCCGCTCTTGGCGCCGGCGCGGTCGATGGCTTGCTCCAAGTTGTCGGTGGTCAAGATTCCGAACAAGACTGGAACGCCTGTGTTGAAGCTGGCTTGCGCGACGCCCTTGCTGACTTCGGCGCAAACGTAGTCGTAGTGGCTGGTGCTTCCGCGAATCACCGCTCCGACGCAAATGACCGCGTCGTACTTTTTGCTGGCCGCCATCTTTTGCGCAACGACGGGAATTTCAAACGCGCCCGGAACCCAAGCCGCGCTGATGTTCTCTTCGGCGACGCCGTGGCGGACAAGGCCGTCAACCGCTCCGTCCAAAAGCTTTTGCACGATGAACGCGTTAAAGCGCGACGCCACGATTCCAACCTTCATGCCGCTTTTCGCGACTACCTTTCCTTCAATCAATTTCATATAGCCTCCTATTCAACATTGATATGGTCAAAGATGTGGCCCATTTTTTCCTTCTTGGTGCGAAGGTAAAATTTGTCAAACTTTGACGGCGGAATTTCTATCGACACGCGCTCGGCGACTTTTATTCCAAAGCCGTCAAGCCCGTAAATCTTTTGCGGATTGTTTGTCAAAAGGCGCAGGGACTTTATTCCCAAGTCCTTTAAGATTTGCGCTCCGATCCAATACTCGCGCAAGTCGGGAGCAAAGCCAAGCTTCAAGTTCGCTTCGACAGTGTCGTAGCCGTTTTCTTGCAGCATGTAAGTCTTCAGCTTGTTGATGAGACCGATGCCGCGGCCTTCCTGCCTCATGTAAAGCAAAACGCCTCGGCCTTCTTTTTCTATCGTCTTCATCGCTTGCTGGAGCTGAGGGCCGCAGTCGCAGCGCTGGCTTCCGAACACGTCTCCTGTCAAACATTCGGAGTGAACGCGGCACAAAACTTTTTCGCCGTCGCCGATGTCGCCTTTTACAAGCGCGATGTGGTGCTCGCCGGTAAGGTCGTCGGTGTAGCCGTAAATGTCAAAGTCGCCGTATTCGCTTGGGAGCTTTGCCTTGGCTTCCTGCACGACATGCTTGTCGTGGACGCGGCAGTAGTCGGCAAGCGCTTTTATCGTTATGTATTTTAGCCCGAACTTTCGCGCGATTTGGTAAACTCTCTCGCCGCGCGCCATCGTTCCGTCGTCGTCCATAATCTCGCAGCAAACGCCGCATTCCTTAAGGCCGGCCAAGCGGCAAAGGTCAACGGTGGCTTCCGTGTGCCCGGCGCGGACAAGCACTCCGCCTTTTTTTGCGATAAGGGGGAATGTGTGGCCGGGCCTCCTAAAATCTTTTGGCGTGGAGTCGGGGTCTACGCAGGCTTGGATTGTTCTCGCGCGCTCGGCGGCTGAGATTCCCGTTGTGGTGGAAACGTGGTCAATCGAAACGGTGAAGGCCGTCTCGTGGTTGTCGGTGTTCTCCGCCACCATCGGGTAAAGGCCAAGCCTGTTTGCCATGCCCTCGCTGATCGGGGTACAAATCAAGCCCTTGGCGTGGGTCGCGATAAAGTTGATGTTGGCCTGCGTCGCAAACTGCGCGGCGCAAATCATGTCGCCTTCGTTTTCGCGGTTTTCGTCGTCGCTTACAAGAATTATTTTTCCTTGCCGCAAATCCTCAAGCGCCTCTTCGATTGTGTTGTATTTTATCTCCATATCTTCTCCTTGAATTCATTTCGGCTGACCGCGCGCGCCGGTTGGCAAGCGCGGTTGTTGCCGCTTATTGTCCGCGCTCGCAAGAGCGCAAGTAAATAGTTTCCTTGCACAAAACGGCGGCTTTGTCCGACCGTATGCGGCTAACAAAAAATTGTTGTCTTGCTTTAGTTTTCATTGCCGCTAAAACCCTCGCTCTCTTAAAAATTCTTCTGTTATGGCGGAACTCATGCCCGTGGTGGAACGGTTGCCGCCGCCGGAATTGCCCTCAAGCCCAAGAAGCCGCTGGACATACTTTCCGACGATGTCGTTTTCCAAGTTGACTTTGTCGCCAACTTTTTTTGAAAGCAGCGTCGTCTCTTCTCCCGTGTGCGGAATGACCGAAACCGCGAAGCGCGCCGCGTCAAGCTTTGCCACGGTAAGGCTTATTCCGTCAATCGCGATCGAGCCTTTTTGAACAATCAAATCCAAAATCTCTTTGGGCGCGCTTACGTAAATCCAAACGGCGTTTCCTTCGCGCTCTGTTTCCGCGATTGTTCCGGTTCCGTCGATGTGGCCGCTCACGATGTGGCCGCCAAAGCGTCCGTCCGCCGCCATCGCGCGCTCAAGGTTCACCGGGCTTCCAGACATAAGGCTTCCAAGATTTGAGCGGCGCAAGGTTTCGGCCATCACGTCCGCGGTAAAGAAGTCCGCGCCCAAACTTGTCGCGGTTAGGCAAACGCCGTTTACGGCAATGCTGTCGCCGTTTTTTGTTCCTTGCAAAATTTTTTGCGCGCGGATTTTTATTCTTGCGCCCGCTCCGTTTCCCGACGGCTCCACGCTCGCGACGCTTCCGATTTCTTCTATTATTCCTGTGAACATTAACATGTCCTCCATAAATTACCGCTGTTCGTGCGAGTCTTTTTGCGAGCGCGATTGCCCGCTCGCGTAAGCGAGCAAGTGAATGACTCCTTTGCGCAAAACGGCAACGCCGTAATGTTGCGGCTTATGCGGCAATCCTTCGTTTATGGGCTTGCCATCGTTATTCATTGCCGCTTGTATTCAATCAAAACGTCGCTTCCGATTTTGCGCGCGTCGGTTTGCGAAAGGCTAAAAGCGTCGGCCACTTCCAAAACGCCGCTTCCAGCCACTGGACTGGGGGCGGCGGCGCCTCCAAAAATTTTTGGCGCGACAAAAGAGTAAACGCGCTGGACTAGGCCCGCTTTTAATAGCGAAAAGTTCAGCGCGCCGCCGCCTTCCACCAGTACGCTGTCAAGACCCAGCTCGCCAAGCTTTTTCATTAAAAGGCAAAGGTCCACGCGATTGCCGCAGGAAGGCGAGCCGCAACGAATCACTTGAACGCCTTTTTGGGCGAGCGCTTTTTCTTTTTCCAAAAAGTCGCGGTCGGGGAGGGCGGCGCAGTCTTTGGCTTGCGAACGATTTTCGCTTGTGGCGCCCTCTTTGGCTTGCGATGCCTCGCCGCTCGCCCTCGCGTTAAGGTCTTGCGTCCGTTCCGCGCTAGGGGCGGCGCAATCTTGGGCGGCGCAGGCGACAATCGTTGGAACTTCGGCCGCGCTTTGGACAAGCTGCGAGTCAAGCGGAATGCGCAAAGAGCTGTCGCAAATTACGCGCGTGGGGTTCCGGCCGCCGGGGATTCGACAGGTCAAAAGCGGATCGTCGGCGAGTACCGTTCCGATTCCCGCCATAATGCATGAATACTTATTGCGCAATTGGTGGACAAAGTCGCGCGACTCTTGGCAAGATATCCATTTGGACTTTCCGGCTGCCGTCGCGATTTTTCCGTCGGCGGTCATCGCGTACTTTAGCGCGACGTATGGCGTTTTGCTTGTAATGTAATGGAAGAAAATAAAATTGAGCGCGTCGCATTCCGAGCGCAAAAAGTCTTCCTCTACCTCAACGCCCCGTTCGCGCAAAAACGCGGCGCCCTTTCCGCTCACCAAAGGGTTTGGGTCTCGGCTTCCGGCAACGACTTTTTTTATTCTGGCCTCGACGATGGCCTCGACGCAAGGCGGTTGCTTTCCTGTGTGGCAGCAGGGTTCCAGCGTGACAAAAATTTGGGCGCCGCTAGGATTGTTCCCCCGCTCGCGGCAGTCGCGCAAAGCGTCGCGCTCGGCGTGCAAGTCGCCGTACTTGTGATGATAGCCTTGGCCTATGATTTGATTTTCTTTTACAATGACGGCGCCGACCAGGGGATTGGGGTTTGTCCAGCCTTCGCCTTTTTTGGCAAGCTCAATTGCCGCGCGCATAAAGCGCTCTTTAGAGTCGTTTTCCATAATTCCTTCTTCCATCCAGACTTTACTGTCGGCCGCGGAATCTCACCGCGTCATGCTCTGGCGTTGCCATCGCTTGCTGGCTATACAGCCGGTGGGGAATTGCGCCCCGCCTTGAAGTTTATGCTTTCAAAAAGGGGCGCGTCAGTGACACGTACGGCTGTTCGCGCGCGGCCGTTGCCAAGCGCGAATATTGCCGCTTATGCGCCGAGCGAAAAGTTTCGGTTAAGAAACGATTGCAGTGGCGCTACCCCGCCTTGAAGTTTAGCGCTCGCCAAAAAAGCCTTTGGCTATTTTAGCGAGGCTGTCGAGTTTTAAGCCGCGCAAGGCGCGTCTCAAAACTCGCGTAAAAATAATGTAGCGCATAGGGGAATTTTGCGCAAGAGAATTTTTCCCCGATTCCGCAAATGCGCGCTATAATAGTTGTATTGTAGATTAGGAGGAAAAAATGAAAAAGATTTTATTCGCTTGCTTGGCGCTTTTTATGGCGGCCGCGGCGTTTTCACAAAGCGCCAAGACCACGGGAGTGACGGATTCGGACGTTCAGTCTTTTTGCAAGAACTTTAAAAAGATGGAAGCGGACTTTAAGAAATTTGACGTTGACACGAGCGACGCGCAGGCAATGGCCATGGCTCTTGGAGCGGACAAGTCCGTGGAACAGATTTTGAACAAAAACGGAATTTCCGGAAGCAACGCCATTGACAAGCTTCGCGCAATCGCTTACGGCTATGTCATCGCGCGCTATGACGAAGCTATGGCCGCCGACCCGGAAGCCGCCGCGCTCATCAAAAGCATGGGCCGCGATCCGATGGCCGAAGCCAGAAGCCAAATTTCCGACGCCGACCAAAAAGTCGTTGGCCGCCATTTGCAAGAGCTTAAAAAAGTTTTTGACGACTAGAGCTTTTCTCGGCAAGCCTCGCCATCTTCGCGCTACTCGTCCACAAAATATCCGTTCATCAAGCCCTTGCCCTTGACTTCGACTTGGACGGGGCCTTGCCAGGAAAACTTGTCGTCCGCTTGCTTTTGCGCGGCCTCGGAGACGTGGATCTTCATCGGCTGGCCGGAACTTTCCATGCGGCTGGCTACGTTCACTGTGTCGCCCCAAATGTCGTAAATGAATTTTGTCTTTCCGATTACGCCGGCCACAAGCTCTCCGCTGTTTATTCCCACGCGGATTTGAAGGGGCTTTTCCGCCGTCTTGTTGAACTCTTCCACGTCGCGCAAAAGGCCTTGGGCAAAGCGGACCATTTTTTCAACGCCGCCGTTTTGCGCGTTTTCGTCCAGACCCGCCGCGGCCATGTAGGAGTCGCCGATCGTTTTTATTTTTTCAACGCCCTCGCGCTCGGCCCGCTCGTCAAAAAGGCTTGTCAGCTTGTTGAGCATTCTTACGGTTTGGTCGGCGGTCATGTCGGAACTCATTTTTGTAAAGCCCACGATGTCGGTGAATAAAACGGTGGCGTTGGGGTAGTTGCGCGAGATTGTTTGGCCGGGCCGCTCGGTCAATTCGCGCGCGACGTCGGCGGGCAAAATGTTCAGCAAAAGGCGCTCGACTTTTTGGTTTGCAATCCGCAGTTCTTTTGTGCGCTCGTCAACAGTTTGCTCCAATTCCTTTTGGTAGCGGGCAAGCATTTCTATTTCCAAGCGGTGCGCGCGCTCCACCTTTTTGTTCATTTCCTTTAAGTCAAAGATGAACAAGAGTATCGCCATTCCGGCGGAAGAAATTCCCGTTATGTAAAAGCCTTTCATTTTAAACTGAATCGCGCTTGCGGCTATTGGAATCGCGATGAAGAGCAAAAGCGGAATGGCCG
The DNA here is from genome assembly GCA_946411505.1 of uncultured Treponema sp. Lineage (GTDB taxonomy): Bacteria > Spirochaetota > Spirochaetia > Treponematales > Treponemataceae > Treponema_D. The sequence goes on from CAMKEG010000003.1 coordinate 58,764, forward strand.
TTTCATGCGGAATTCTTTTAAAGTTCCGTAGAATGCAAATGAATTGCAGCAAAAGCGCCGTTGTCGCAAAAACATAGGCCAGCGGACGGGCGGGGCTTCGGATGTAATTGTTCCGCGCGTCTATCGTGTAGTAAAGGCCGGTGAACTGAGAAATGATGACCAGCGCGATTTCGATTAGCAAGACGATTCCCGCAACATAAAATTCCCAAGGCATTTTTTTTAGCTCGCCTTCTTTTTGGAACAAGTCTTTGAAATAGAAGTTCAAGTTCAAAATCAAAAAGGCCGGAAAAAAGTAGTCGCCGAATTTTGAAAGCCTTGTGATGAAAACTGCCGTTCCGTTCATCATAAAGCTGTATGCGGTAAAGGCTAACTGCGACGACAAAATGCCCGCCGCGCTCAGTTCCAAAAAAATTATCGCGGCCTTTCTCCTTCTTGAAAGGTTGTTTGTTCGCAAAGTCAAAAAGGCTGTCAAAAGGCAAATCGCCTGCAGCGCGATCATCAAGTCATGCTGGCGCCGGATTAAAAAACTCATTCTTATATATCACTAAAAAAAGCGCTTATTGTCAAGATTTTCTCTTTGCGGTAAAATCCTTTCTAGAGGTACATCATGTCTGTTTTAGAAAAAATCGGAAACTTCTTTGGAAAGTTCATGGCCTTGATCATCTTGGCCGTGGCCGCTCTGGCGCTCTTTGTTCCGCAGAGTTGTCTTTGGATCCAGCCGTCTTGGATCAACCCGCTTTTGATGCTGGTCATGTTCGGAATGGGACTCACGCTCAAAATCGAAGACTTCGCGCTTGTCTTCACCCGCCCAAAGGACATCATCATCGGCTGCATTGCCCAGTTTACCATCATGCCGTTTTTGGCCTTTGCCTTGGGAAAAATCTTTGGCCTTGAGGTTGGGCTTTTGGCCGGCGTCATTCTTGTGGGAACTTGTCCCGGCGGAACCGCCAGCAACGTAATCACTTATCTTTCCAAGGGCGACGTCGCTCTTTCTGTCGGAATGACAAGCGTAAACACTTTGCTCGCTCCGCTCCTCACACCCGCCATCACTTACTTGCTTTTAAAAGAGAGCGTCCATGTTGACGTTGTTTCAATGTTCCTTTCTATCGTAAAGGTCGTCATCGTTCCGATTGGCTTGGGCTTTGTCATCAACAAGTTCTTCGGAAAGTTCACGCAAAAAATCGGAGCGATATTGCCCGCGATTTCTGTAATCGCAATCGCCTTGATTGTCGGAGCGGTCGTCTCGCGCAACTCGCAGAAAATTCTCACGACAGGCGCGATTGTCTTTGCCGTCGTAATCTTGCACAACCTTTTGGGCTACGCTTGCGGCTTTGGCCTTGGAAAGCTTTTGCGCCTTAAAGTGTCCAAGACAAAGGCGCTTTCCATCGAAATCGGAATGCAGAACTCAGGACTGGCCACAAGCCTTGCTTCAACCGCCTTCCCCTCGCTCGCTATGGCCACAGTTCCCGGCGCGATTTTTAGCGTTTGGCACAACTTGTCCGGCGCCGTGCTGGCAAACTTCTACCGCCACTGGCAGGAGAAGGACGCTGCCGCCTCTTCGGAAAACTCAAGCGAACAAGCGTGAACAATAAAAAAGCGCTTCTCTTTTTAATCGCGCTTTTGGCGGCGGCTTTTTCGGTCTGGGCGCAAGTCTCCCTTCCGCCCGCTCTTGAAATTCCCCGTTGCCCGGGCAACGCCGCCGCCTTCGATTGCGCCGAACTTTCCGACGGCCTTGACGCGGGCCACAGTTCCGCCGACGCGCCCGGCGACAACTACCAAAACGCCGACAGCAGCCAGCCCGCCGCCCCCGACCACCAAATACGCGCTTTCCAATACTACACCCTTTGCTACCGGGAATCCTACGAGCAGGCCGAATGGTCGGCGTATTGCCTGCGCGACTGGATGCTGCAAAAAAACGCAAAGCGGACAAACGACTTTAGGCCCGACCAGCAAATCGAGGGCGGCTCGGCGACGCTCGCGGACTACAAAAAGTCCGGCTACGACAGGGGGCATTTGACTCCGGCGGGCGACATGGTTTTTAGCCGCGAGGCGATGAGCGAAACATTTTACATGAGCAACATGTGCCCCCAAGCTGCCGCCTTTAACCGAGGAATCTGGAAGGACTTGGAAGACCAGGTCCGCGAGTGGGTAAGGCTTTACGGCGCGGCTTATGTCGTTTCTGGCCCGGTCCTTTCCAAGCCCGCAAGCGAATATCCTTTTATCGGCGAAAGCAAGGTTGCCGCGCCGGAATTTTTTTACAAGGCCATACTTGTTCCGATTTATGAGGACGGCTTGGACGCTTGCGCGGACGTGATGGCGATAGCCTTTGTGATTCCCAACAAGGCTTGCGAGGGCGATTTTTGGCGCTACGCGAAAAGCGTTGACGAAGCGGAAGAAATCACCGGCTTGGATTTTTTTCCGCTCTTGGAAGACGACGTTGAAAACCGCGTGGAAGCCGAATGCGACCCCCGCCCTTGGTATTAAAAATCGCGCTAAAAAAATTATGGCAAAATCACGCGCGGTGTGATATAATGGAAAGAATAGGCGGGCGCCTTTTTGTTCCGCCTAAAAATGGAGGAATGAAATGAAAAGATTTTTTGCCGCCGTCCAAGCCGCGGCCCTTTGCGCGCTATGCTTCTGCGCCTCGTCTTGCGGAAAAAAGACAATCGCTTTGGCCGCTCAAAAAAAAGGCGTTGACTTTGGCTTTGCCGCGTCGGTCACCGACTTGCTTTCGGAAGACACGCAAAAGCTTTTGGCTTCGGAGGCCAAAATTCTTGTGGCCGAAAACTGCATGAAAAGCTCGCTTTTGCGACCGAACAAAACGTTTTGGAATTGGAGCGACCCCGAAAGCCTTGTCAAGTTCGCGGAGAAAAACAAAATCGTCGCCAAGTGGCACACGCTCTTTTGGCACGAAATGAACCCGCCATTCATCAATTCCCTCAAGACAAAGGAAGATGCCGAGGCGATGATGGACGAGCACATCACGACAGTAATGCAAAAATTCAAGGGCCGCATCCGCGACTACGACGTGGTCAACGAAATGTTCAACGAAGACGGAAGCCTCCGCGACACGGTGTGGCTTAGGACCCTCGGCCCCGGCTACCTTGAGCGCGCCTTGAAAAAGGCCCACGAGGTTGACCCCGCCGCCCACTTGTTCCTAAACGAATACAACAACGAGGCCGCCGGCTACGCGAAGGCCGACGCGATGTACAATATGGTAAAGGATTTTGTCGAGCGCGGAGTTCCGATTTACGGAGTGGGAATGCAGCTGCACTTGGCCGCCGACCTTCCTTACGACGAGGACGCGATTCGCAAAAATATCCGCCGCTACGCCGAGCTTGGAATAAAGATTTGCTTTAGCGAAGTTGACGTCCGCATTCCGCTAAGCCGCTTGGAGGAACTTGAGCCAAAGCAAAAGCAAATTTGGAAATCCCTGATGAAGCTTGCCGTGGAAGAGCCCAACGTTGAAAGCTTTATCGTTTGGGGCGTGTCCGACAAAAACAGCTGGATTCCCGCCTGGAAGCCCGGCTACGGAAACGCGCTCTTGTTTGACAAAGACTTCAAGCCAAAGCCTATTTACTTTGAGATGCTTGAAGTCGCGGCCAATAAAAAGAAATAGCGCGTATTGACTTATTTTTTAGGGGGGGGGTATAATAGAAAGAACATAGGAGATGTTATGAAAAAAACTCTTTTTGTTTTTCTTTCTATTATGCTTGCTTTGTGCGCTCTTTCATGCAGCAACGGCAGCGACGATTCCGCCCAATTGGCTTACTTAAATTATTTGGCCTTGCTAAAAAGCAAGAGCTATTCAGCAAGGCTTTCCGCCGCGTTAAATTACGCCGCTCCCGCCGTAACGGAAGAGGCGCCGAATGTTTTGCTGATAGAGGGCGACTCGATTCAGAACATGACGGACGTGCAGTTTAGGCAGGCGGTGAATGTCATCATTCACGGAAAGACGCTTGTAATTTTGAACTGCTCGCCAAGCCAAATTTTAGCCTTTGGCGCAAAGTTGGAAAACCTTCGCGAAAAAGCCGTCAATGACGGCGACACGCAGCTTGTCGCGTCCATTGAGCAGGACGGCGACGACACTTGGTCGCCCAAGGATTTTTTGGCGCAAGTGACGAACGACGTTTTGGACGTTTACAAAAAATCAGATCCGCCCACGATTTTTGACACCAAAATTTACGAAGCGCTTGGCGTAAGAAAAAATCACGTTTACTACGTGCACCCGACGGACCAAAATTTGGCCAAGCTGCTTTTAACGGAAAATTCTTCTGTTGAACAAGTTACGGAAATTCAAACTGAAGGGCAAATGGCCAGCTCAACGGCATCTCCCGCGGAAGACAAAACGGAGGAAGTCATTCAGGCTTCGGTCACAGCTTTTGCCGATTGGATTCTTCAAAGGGAAAGCGTTTCTTCAAACGTTTCAAAAAGCGAACTTTCCTCTTTGCTTGTCCAGGCCAACCAAGCGGTTACTCCAAGCGCCCTTGACATGTTGAAAAACGCGCAGGAAACCTTTACCCATAATTTTATGGTGGAAATGAATTGGCAATCGGCGAATAGGGACGGCGAAGCGGTTATGCTTTTAGGTCTTAGCGGCTTCAATGGAAAAAGAGAAAACATTCGCATCGAAACAAAGGTTTGGTCTGTTTGTGATATCGACGCTCAAAAGGATATTTATCTTGTAAAAACTTCCGCCATTTGCCATAACGAGCAGTTGGGCTTTGCGGACCAATGGAGTACCTTTAACAGGCTTGGCCCATATTTCGACAGCTGTTTGGTTAAAAATACGATGCAGGACGCGCAGGGCAAGCAGCATATAGACGCGTCTGAATGCGAGCCACAAAACCAGAGTGGAAGCACGACTTACACCAAGGGCTTTAACATTTCTATTGGCGGAAATCTTGGCTTTGCCGGAAGCGGAGCCTCGCTAACCCCGACTGCAAGCGCGACTTTTACAGACACTAGTTCACGCAGCATACCGGATATCACGACAACAATGACCGTTAATGACAGCGCGGCGCAATGGAATTTTACAGGAAGGTCTTTTGATCCTTCTCCCAGCTGTTGGATAAAGGACCATCCTGAAGAGGTTGCGGACATTCAAAAGAAAGAAGCGGTATTTGACACATATTCCGTCATCCATATGCCTAGCGAATCCAACTCTGAAACACAGACTTTGAAGACAACTGTTGGCGCCGATATAGCCGCAGTATTCCGCTTTGAAAAATCGTGGAATATTTTAGGAATCAACAGGTGGATTATTCTTAAAGGCAAGTATCACGTAGAGTCAACCTGGAAAGACAATATAAAAAGGCCTAACAACGCGAAGGGTGAATACGTGATGGTGGTCAAGGCCTTGGACGGCGCGACTGACAGAGACAAGCTTGAAACAAAGCTTAAAGGAACGGTTTCCACATGGGGCGAGAACGTTTCCTATTATGCGATTGGCTCAAGCAGGCTTGACGCGGTCGCCAAAAATAAATTTGCCCACATAAAGGACGTCATCACAAAGAACAAGAATGTTTTTGCCGACAGCGGCATCAAAGGAAAATACGAGTTCTACATCCAGAACGTAAGTTCCGCAACAAAAATTGACAGCTTTGAGCTGGCTTTCTAAACGCTTCTAAAAAAGCATGACGCGGGGCTGTAGCAAAGGCAGCCCCATTTTTTTCTTTTAAAAAAAATCCTTGACATTCCGCAAAATATCGGTTATTCTGTTAAAAGTTGCGTGAACGAACACGCAAAAAAGGGATTTTTTTTAATGACTGTCAGTGAAATTGCTAAAATTGCGGGAGTTTCCACCGGAACCGTAGACCGCGTCATGCACAACCGCGGCCGCGTCAGCGACGAGACCCGCAAAAAAATCCTCAAAATCATAGACGAAAACGGATACAAGCCGGACCCGATCGCGCGCTTCCTTAAAAAAAAGGGCGACTTTAAAATCGGCGTTTTGATTCCTTCGGTCAGCGAAGAGAGCGGCTACTGGCAGGAAATTTATGACGGTATCCAGGAAGCCTGCAAAAACGACTACGCATCCTTTGGCTTTAGCGTCCGCCCTTACGAGTTTAAAAGGCCTGACAGAAATTCCTTGCACGAGCAGTTCAAGAAAATGGCCAAGTCGGACTGCGCGGCTTTTATCATCGCGCCCGTCATGCAGGAAGAAATTTTGGTTTTGCTGAGCGAGTCGCGCCTTTCGTCTCCTTATTGCTTTGTGGATTCGACGGTGCCCGGCTCGGAGCCCTTGTGCGCCGCGACGCAGAATCCTTTGAGCGCCGGCTTTTTGGCCGCCAAAATCACGCGCCTTTTTTCCAAGGGGGAAGGAACCTTTGCCGCGATAAAGCCTTTTTCTGAGTCCTTTAACTTGAACGAGCGGGCGCGCGGCTTTGAAAAATATTTTGAGGAAACGAACAATGGAAGGGCGCTTCAAAAGGTGGCGCGGGGCGCGGAAAAAAAGCATATTTACGAAGCCGTCGATTCGCTTGTAAAGGAATGTTCCGACTTGCGCGGCATTTGCATCGTAAACAGCGAAGGCCATTTTGTTGGGGAACGGATTTCGGCGCTGGGACTTAAGGACAAGATCGCCGTCACCGGCTTTGACTTGGTTCCGTCCAACAAGGGGGCGATACGGAACGGAAAAATCGACGCGCTTATTTCGCAGGATCCAAAAGGCCAGGGCCAGGCGGTGATGAAGGAGATTTACAAAAAAATCGTCCTTCAAAGCGACGCGCAAAAAATCATCAGCATGCCCTTGGACATATACTTTAAGGAAAACATTATGGAGGAATAGCGGCAAGAAAATTGCCGCTAAGCCTAAAAATTATAGAAAGCCGCATAAGCGGCAACATTCGCGCTTGCAAGCAAGCTCGCGCGAACAGCCGATTGTAAGGGGGACTAAAAATGACGCAGGCGGAATTGGACTCATCATGCATTGGAATTGAATTTGGCTCGACCAGAATCAAGGCGGTCTTGATTGACGGCTCTTTCAACCCGGCCGCGCAAGGCGCCTTTGACTGGGAAAATTCTTTGGTCGACGGAGTTTGGACTTACTCGCTGGACTTGGTTCAAAAGGGCTTGCAGACCGCCTTTGCCGAACTAAAGGCCGACGTTAAAAGCAAGTTTGGGCTGGAACTTAAAAAGGCCCGCGCGCTTGGAATCAGCGCGATGATGCACGGATACCTTGCCTTTGACAAGGACGACAACTTGCTCGTTCCATTCCGAACTTGGCGCAACACGATTACAGGCGAGGCAAGCGAAAAGCTTACCGACTTGTTCAACTTTCCGGTGCCGGAACGTTGGAGCGCCTCGCACTTGTACCAAGCGATTTTAAATGGAGAAAAACACGTTCCCCAAATCGCAAGCATAAACACGCTGGCCGGCTGGGTTCACTTTAAGCTTAGCGGCCAAAAAGTTTTGGGAATCGGCGACGCTTCGGGAATGTTCCCGATTGACTCCGCGATAAAAAATTACGACAAAAAAATGCTGGCCGCCTTTGACAATCTTGTGGCCGACAAAAATTTCCCCTGGAAGTTGGAATCGATTTTGCCGCGCGTTTTGCTGGCCGGAGACAACGCTGGAAGCTTGACCGACGCGGGCGCAAAATTCTTGGATCCTACGGGAACCTTTGAGGCCGGATGCCTCCTCGCTCCTCCTGAAGGCGACGCCGGAACCGGAATGGTCGCGACAAACAGCGTGGCGGCCAGAACCGGAAACGTCAGCGCGGGAACATCAGTCTTCGCCATGGTCGTTTTGGAAAAGCCCTTGAGCGCGGCCTACAAAAACCAAATAGACATTGTCCAGACCCCGGACGGAAGCGCCGCCGCAATGGCCCACGCCAACAACTGCACCGGCGAATACGACAAGTGGATAAAATTGTTCGGAAGCGCTGCCACGGCCTTGGGCGCCAATTTTTCAAAGGGCCAGCTTTACGACACTTTGCTGGGATTGGCTTTAAACGGCGACAAAGATTGCGGCGGCTTGGTTCCTTACAATTACATTTCGGGCGAGTCAATCACCGGCTTTGCAAGCGGCCGCCCGCTTTTTGTCAGGACGCAAAACGCAAACTTCACTTTGGAAAATTTCATGCGCGCCCAATTGTTCACCGCGCTGGGAGCCTTGCGCGCCGGCATGGACATTTTGTTTGAAAAAGAAAAAGTCGCGCTGGACTCGCTTACGGGGCACGGCGGATTCTTCAAGACTGCCGGCGTGGGCGCCAAAATCATGGCGGCCGCGATGCACACCGCGGTAAGCTCTATGAAAACGGCGGGCGAGGGCGGACCTTGGGGCATGGCGCTTCTGGCCGCCTACGCTTCCGACAAAAAGGGAATGAGCCTTGGCGATTGGCTTAACAAGGTTGTCTTTGCCAGCGCGGAAGTCACAAAGACCGCTCCCGACGCGGCCGACGTTGAAGGCTTTAACAAGTTTTTTGCCAACTACAAAAAAGGCCTTGCGGTGGAAAAAGCCGCGGTCGAAAATTTGGACTAATGGCGGCGAATTGTTTGAAAGACCATAACGCGCTGCGAATCGCTTGCAAGCCTAAAACGCGCCGCGAATTGCTTGCAAGCCTAGAACGCGCCGCGCGAACGGCATCATAAGGAGGACTAAAATATGTCAGCGTACCAGTCATTAAAAGAAGAAGCTTACGAGGCCAACATGCAAATCCCCGCGCAGCATTTGGCGCTTTACACTTGGGGAAACGTGAGCGCTTTTGACAAGGACAAGGGCGTCTTTGCCATCAAGCCGTCGGGAGTTCCCTACGAAAAGCTTGCGCCCGACTCGATGGTCGTCCTTGACCTTGAAGGAAATCGCGTCGAAGGCAATTTGAATCCGTCGAGCGACACGCCGACGCACATTGTCTTGTACAAAAAATTCGCGGTGGAAGGCGGCGCCAAAATCGGCGGAATCATCCACACGCATTCTACGGCGGCGGTCTCTTGGGCGCAGGCGCTAAAAGCCGTTCCGCTTTTTGGAACAACCCACGCCGACCACATCCAGACAGCCGTTCCCTGCACGCCATACCTTTCCAAAGAAATGGTCGAGCGCGACTACGAAAAGGAAACAGGCAACGCGATTGTCGAGCATTTTGCCGGCCTAAAGCTTAATCCGTCGGAAGTTACGATGGTTTTGGTCGGCGGCCACGGTCCCTTTGCTTGGGGAAGCGACGCGCAAAAGGCCGTCTACAACGCCGCCGTCTTGGAAGAAGTTTGCAAAATGGCGCTTAACACGCTGGCGATAAATCCCGGCGCCCAGCCGCTCCCGGACTACATCATAAAAAAGCACTACGAGCGAAAGCACGGGCCCAACGCGTATTACGGACAGAAGTAGGGAGTATTATTTTGCCAGATTGAGCAAAGCGTCAAGAAGACTTTCGCTAATGTATCTTCCTTCTGAATGAAGAATTTTAGCGCAATCTTGAATTTCTTTGGCATTGATAAGGCCTTGGCCAAAGGCTCTTGCAAGAATTCCGACTGTGCCGGTTATGACTATTCCTCTTTGTTTTGCGACGTTGCGGGCGCTTCGTTCGTCGATAAGCGTCAAATCCGCTTTTACGCTTTCCGAAAGAACAATTGCTTCCGTTTCTCCAATGTCAAGTCCTGTTTCCTCGATTAATTTTTGAACGGATTCTTTGTCTACAGATACAGTTTTTATAAAATCACAGTCGAGGATTTCTTCCGCTTCTGCCTTGAATCTTTTGTTTGTTGTTAGTTCACTAAACACGGCGTCAGGAATCTGGACTGTTTCAAAAAGCTCTTTTAGCAAATCAAGCTTGCGAATCTTAAGAAGCGAGATGAGGGGCGTGGTGTCGGAAACAACAATCATGCTCTTTTTGTTTTCCTTTCCGCGCTTCTTCTCATTGCGATTTCGATGTTTCGCGCGTCTTGTTCAACTTCTTCCCAAGTTTGCGTGATGTATGGAATGCCCATTTTTGAGTAAAGTTCAATTAAATCCAACTTTGGAATTCCCAATAATTCTGCCGCGCGCCCATGGGAAATGGTGAGGTCGGCGATTGCGGGATAAAGCAACATCGCGCGTTCAATTAAATTAAGCGAACCGTCATTATCTGTCTTTAGATATCGCGCCAAATCAGGGGAAATTTTTGCCGTCAATTTTGTCATACGCCGCCTCCGTGTATTAAGTATATTACAGGGAACGCAAAAAAGCAAGGCTAATTTTTTGCAATCTTTACAATCAAGTCGCGGAGGGATGAGCGGAGGTCGGGGGAAAGCTTTTCTATCGCGCTGATTATGTCCTTGTTTTTGCGGTAAAGGAACTGCTCTTCTTTTTTGGACGCCGTCGCCGCTGAGATTTTTTTTCCGCCGTCGTTTCCGAAAACTAAATATTCGATTGGAACGTCAAGACGTTCCGCGATTTTTAGGGCGATGTCAGCGCTGGGAACGCTTCCTAGCGCGACGCCGTTGTGTATGCTGGAATACGAGATTCCCACTTGAGCCGCAAATTCCTTGCGGGGAATGTCCTGCCGATCAAGCAAGTCAAGAACTCTTTCCCAAAAATTGCCGTCCATTCTTCTATAATACAATTATGTTTTAAAATATATTATTGTTTGACATAAATATATTAGAATGATATAATTGTGTTATCAATAAAATGTTTTTTGCTGTTCGCAAAAAACAAAAAGAGAGGTGTCATTATGAAAAAGATTGGATTGGCGCTGGCCTTTGCCGCCGTCATTGCGTTGTCGTTCGCAGGTTGTTCAAACAGTTCTGATAGCGGAGCTGCGGCCGCAGCGGCTGCAGCCGCAGCAGCGACAAATGAAGCAAACAACAAACAAAACACTAAGCAAAAGGCCGGAGACGAAAACGCGGCCGTCGCCGAAACAAGCGTCATTAAGGCGGAAGCTGTTGAAGGCGGAATCAAGATTACCATCAAACCCTTTGCCGGGGCTGTAAAAGATCCTTTTGTTCAAATCGTCGGAACTGGCGCTGAGAGCAGCGAGGTCAGGCTTAGTCCTGACTGGGCGGACGGCAGCGTCGCTTGGACATGCCTTTATCCTTATGTAACAGCTGACAAGGTTTATAACATTAACTTGCAGGCTGACTCCGGTTTGGCTGAACAGTCGCTTACGCTAAAAGCTTCATCTGGACTAGGAGTGATTCCCAAAGAAGGAAGCGTGTCGGTTACGGTTGCCGCGGACAAGATTTCGGCGGCTGTAAATGATTATGTCATTGCCGATAAAATACCCGGAGGAATATCCGGCTTGACAAACAATCGGACTTTACTTTATTTTTTTGCAGGAAGAGGCTGGGTTCCGGAGGAGAGTTTATGGGACGGAGCGTATATATCAGAGTTTTCTATGGGCATATTTACGACAACATTGAATATATCCAATACAGACCCATTTTACGCTTACATAAAAACCAATATGACAGGAACATACAACGGAAAACCATTGTATGTCCAAAGTTTCTATTGTTTTAAGAAAGCCGGAATCCCTGCGGAAATTCGCATTTGCTGCTGGGAAACTCGCGTGCAGCCTAACGAAATGGTTTGGAATTAATTCCGCCTTCCGCTAGTCAGATTTAATATTAACAAAAGAGGCTCCGTTTTGCAGAGCCTCTTTTGTTTTGCGTCGCCAACAAAAATTACTTTGGCCGGTACTGAAGGCGCGCGTAGCGGCTGTTGCGTTCCGAGGGAAGCTTTTGAAGCTCAAAGTCGTCCTTTAGGTAAAGGATGATGTCGGAAAGTTTTCTAAAGCCGTAGTCCAGCGTGTCAAAGCCCGGGTCTTGGCGCTTGAAGAAGTTTCCGGCGGCGCTGACGTCGGCCCAGCCGTCTTCGGCGGCGTACTTTTCGTAGGCGTTGGTCAAGAGCTTGAAGATTTTCCTAAACTGGCGGTCGGTCATTTTGTCGCCGGGCGATTTTCTAAAGAAGGCGCTGCGGACTTTTGTCACCTTGTGCTTGGCCTTTGAGTCGTCGGCCTTTTCTTCGGCTTCCTCCTCTTCGTCGTCGGTCAAGTTTTCAATGTAGATAAAGTCGTCGCAAGCGTTGACGAATGACGGCGGCGTCTTTTTTTGGCCCACGCCAAAAACGTAAATTTGGCTTTCGCGCAATCTTGTGGCCAACTTTGTAAAGTCTGAGTCGCTTGTGACAAGCGCGATTGAGTCGTACTTGTCGGTGTAGAGCAAGTCCATCGCGTCGATTATCATCGCCGAGTCGCTGGAATTTTTTCCCTGCGTGTAGGCGAACTGCTGGATTGGAATTATTGCGTTGTCGTTTAAGTCGCGCTTCCAATTCTTTAAGTGCTCCGAAGAAAAGTCTCCGTAAGCGCGCTTGGTTATGATGTGGCCGTGAACGGCGATTTCCTGCAAAATCAACTTTAGTTTTTTTCCGGGCGTGTTGTCCGCGTCAATCAAAACGGCAATGCTTTTTTCACTTGTTTCTTCCATATATTATTGCCTCCGGGAATAAGTATAGCAGAAAGTCGCGCGCGGTTCAATGCGGTGCGTTTGGTGCGGCTAGACTAAAATTCCGCCATAATGTAAACTGAGCGCGAGGCATTTATGAAAAAATTTCTTGACTACGAAAAGGGCGTTAATTTTGGCGGATGGCTTTCACAGTGCTCGGAGTACACGGACGAGCATTACAAGACCTTCATTGTTGAAAGCGATTTTGAAAAGGTTGTGGCATGGGGAGCGGACCATGTTCGCGTGCCGGTTGACTGGCAGGTCTTTCAGCGCGAGGACGGAACTTTTATCGAAAGCGGTTTTTCCTACGTTGACAACGCGATTCTATGGGCAAAAAAATACAAGCTGAACTTGATTTTAGACTTGCACAAAACTTTGGGCTATTCCTTTGACGCGGGCGAAGAAAAGAATAATTTTTTTGCCGACGAAAAGCTCCACGCGCATTTTTACGCTTTGTGGGAAGAGTTTTCAAAGCGCTACGTTAAATACGAAGACATGATGGCCTTTGAGCTTTTAAACGAAGTCACTTCTCCGTCTTACAGCGACGCGTGGAACAAAATTTCCGCCAAGGCGATTGAGACAATCCGAAGGCATTCAAAGACGATAAAGATTTTGATTGGCGGCTATTGGAACAATTCGATTGACGCGCTAAAAGATTTGCTTCCGCCCGCCGACGAAAACATCGTCTACAACTTTCACTGCTACGACCCGCTTATGTTCACGCACCAAGGCGCGCCTTGGGTGTCGGGAATGCCGCATGGATTTAGGCTGGAATATCCGACGACCTATAAAAAGCACAACGACGCGGCGCTCTCTTGCGGCTTTCCGGATTTTGTAAGCCATGTCGAGGACGATTCAAAAACATACGGCCCGGAATTTTTTGTCCAAAAGTGGCAGGCCGGAATCAAGGTTTGCCAGGAGCGCGGCGCGGCCCTTTACTGCGGCGAGTACGGCGTGATTGACCGCGCCAGCCCGGAGCAAACGCTGGCCTGGTACAAGGACATAAACGCCGCGTTTAAAGAATGCGGTATCGGCCGCGCCGCCTGGAGCTACAAGCAAATGGACTACGGCCTAAGCGACGAGCGCATGAAGGGCGTTATCGGCGAATTGGTGAAGTGTCTCTGATGGAATACAAATTTTACGGCTGGCAGGGCGCGGATTGCGCTCCGGTAAATCCGGCCTATTCAAAAATAAAAAATCCCCGGCAGCTCTACGATTTGCTGTCTGGAATTTGGAGCGCCCAAACTTGCGCGCCGCGAATGAGGCAGGACTGGACGCCAAAGAACAAGACGCTCGGCCAGTGCTCAATCACAGCCTTTTTGGCGCAGGACATTTTTGGCGGAAAAGTCTACGGCATCCTTCGCGACGGCGGAAACTACCATTGCTACAATGTCGTTCCCACCGCAGGCGGCGACCGCCTCTTTGACCTTACAAGCGAGCAGTTTGGCGGCGAAAAGCTTTGCTACCAAAAGAACCCGGAACAGTTCCGCGACGTTCACTTTGCCAAAGAAGAAAAGCGCCTGCGCTACGAAGCCCTTAAGGCGGAACTGGAAAAGGCGCTTGGACTTTGACAGCCGTTCCGCAAAAAAAAGAGCCGCCCAAAAGTGGACGGCTCTTCTGCGCGATACTGGAATCGAACTAGTGACCCCAAGCGTGTCATGCTTGTACTCTAACCAACTGAGCTAATCGCGCAAAATGTTCTTTTATATTACAAAAAAATCGCTCTTGTGTCAAGTGGAGTTTCGCGCTAAAATTAAATAGCGGCAATAAAATTGCAGGCGCGCCAGTAAGCGTTTGCTAGCCGCATACGGTCGGGCAAGCCCACCGTTTTGCTAAGTTGAAATTATTTACTTGCGCTCTTGCGAGCGCTATGCAATAAACGGCAACATTCGCCCTTGCTAACCAGCGCGGGCGAACAGCCGTATCGTTTGGAGGAACGGCATGACAATTTGCGATTCAGTAAAATATATTGGCGTGGACGACCACGTGATTGACTTGTTTGAGGGGCAGTTTGAGGTTCCCGACGGAATGGCCTACAATTCCTACGCCGTCGTCGGCCAAAAGGTTTGCGTCATGGACAGCGTGGACGCGAATTTTGTCCAGGCTTGGCTGGGGAACATCGAGTCGGCGCTTGGCGGAAAGGCTCCGGACTTTCTTGTCGTTCAGCACATGGAAATGGACCACTCGGCGGGCGTATTGGCCTTTGCAAAAAAATATCCAGAGGCAAAAATCGTTTCTTCAAAAATGGCCTTTGCGATGATGAAGAACATGTTTGAGGAAGATTTTTCCGACAGGCAAATTGTCGTTTCTGACTCAAGCGAGCTTGACCTTGGAGACCGCAAGCTAAAGTTCATCTCCGCGCCGAACGTCCACTGGCCGGAAGTGGTAATGACTTACGACGAGGCGGACAAGATTCTTTTTAGCGCGGACGCTTTTGGAAAATTCGGCGCGCTTGACTACGACGACCCAGAAGGCTGGGACTGCGAGGCCCGCCGCTACTATTTTGGAATCGTCGGAAAATTCGGCGATTCTGTCCAGGCCTTGCTAAAAAAAGCCGCGGCCTTTGACATTCAAAAAATCTGCCCCTTGCACGGACCTGTCCTTGACAAGGACTTGGGCCACTACATCGAACAGTACAACACTTGGTCAAGCTACGGCGTGGAAACTCCAGGCGTTGCCGTGGCCTACGCTTCGGTTTACGGACACACGCGCGAGGCCGCGCAAAAGCTCGCGCAAATCCTTAAGGACAAGGGCTGCCCAAAAGTGGCGCTCTTTGACTTGGCGCGCGAGGACATTTACGAATGCGTCGAGGACGCCTTTAGATACGGAACTCTTGTCATCGCCTCGCCGACCTACAACGGCGGAGCCTTTCCGGCCGCGCGCGAGTTCATCCAGCATTTGACAAGCCGCAACTACCAAAAGCGAAAGGTTGCCTTTATCGAAAACGGCTCTTGGGCGCCGGCCGCGGCAAAGGCAATGGCCGCGATGTTCGAGCAAAGCCAAGACATAACTTTTGCCAAAACAAAAGTTTCTATTAAAATCGCGATGAAGGCCGCCGACATCGCGGCGCTTGAATCGCTGGCCGAGGAATTATTGGCGCAGTAGCAGTCCGCCCAAAAGGCGAGACAAGGCCAAAAATGCGGCCGGCGCCTTTTGGGGCTTGCATATGATTTAAGGAAGTTGTTTTGAACAATAAGAATTTTTTCAACCGCTTTGGCCCCGCGGCCTTTTATGGGAAGGCGCTAAAAATCGCCGTGCCTGTGATGGCGCAGCTTTTGGTGCAAAACCTTGTTTCGCTTATTGACAATTTTATGGTGGCCGGCTTGGGCGACGTAAAGATGTCGGGCGTCAACATCAGCGGGCAAATTATTTTTCTTTTCATCGTCCTTGTGTCAACGATTTGTACTGCGGCAGGAATTTTTATGACGCAGTTTTCGGGAGCGGAAGACAAGGGCGGAATGCGCCAGTCCTTTTGCTTTAAGCTTTGGTTCGGCCTTTTCGCGGCGGCGGTTTTTATGGCCG
Organism: uncultured Treponema sp.; assembly: GCA_946411505.1. GTDB lineage: Bacteria > Spirochaetota > Spirochaetia > Treponematales > Treponemataceae > Treponema_D. The sequence goes on from CAMKEG010000003.1 coordinate 74,705, forward strand.
TTTGCTTAGGCCTTCCAAGATTCGCGCTTTCTTTTATGGTCAAGGGAAACTCGCAGGCCAGCGCGATTTTGGACCAAGGCCAGCAGTACATTTGGATAATCGCCTTTACAGGAATCCCGATTGTCGTGGCCAGCGTCATCGCTTCGTCCTTGCGCGAAATCGGCGAGGTTAAAGTTCCGCTTGTAATCTCAATCGCGGCGACAATAGTCAACACTTTCTTTAACTGGGTTTTCATTTACGGGCATTTGGGCGCGCCTCGCCTTGAGGTTAGGGGCGCGGCCCTCGCGACGGTCATCGCGCGCGGTTTTGAAACGCTTTGCTTTGTCGTTTACATGATCGTAAAAAAGCCGCCGTTTGCGATTGGCCTTATGGACATGCTGCGCGTCAACTTTAAGCTTTACCGGGAGATTTGCGCGAGGGCCGCGATGTCCGCCTGCAGCGAAATGCTTTGGGCGATTGTTGAAACTGTTTCGACCGCCTTGTACAACGGCCGCGGCGGCTCGGAAGTGGTTTCCGGCATGAGCGCGAGCTTTGCCATAGCGAACCTTTTCTTTGTGGCCTTTAGCGGAATCATAACGGCCACCGGAGTGATTCTTGGAAAGCGCCTTGGCCGCGGCGAGCTTGAAAAAGCGCGCGAGGAAAAGACTTGGCTTTTAAACGGAGCCAACGTTTTTGGCGTGATGATGACCGGCGTTGGCTTGGCGACGATTTTGCTTGTTCCGCATGTCTTTAAAAATTTAAGCGGCCAGGCGCAAGGCATTTGCAAGCAAATGGTTTTAGTGACGGCGCTTTACATGCCTGCTTGGGTTTACATAAACGCGCAGTTTAGCGTAAGCCGTTCCGGCGGCGACACGATGATGGGAATGTTGGTCGACGGCGTGGGCCATCTTTTTATAGCGCTTCCCGGAGTCATTTTAATGGCAAAGCTTACGGCAATCGGGCCTGTGGCGATGTACGCCATTGTCAAAGCCGTTGAGTTCCCCAAAATAATGATTGCCAGCTGGTGGCTAAAAAAAGAGCGCTGGCTTGTGAACCTCGCGCAAAAGAATTAAGCGCTTGCTGTGACCCGTTTAAAGGCTTCCAGGACAGCTTCGTCGTAGCCGCATCCTTTTTCTTCGCTCTTCGCTATTTCCTCCAACATTCGCTTGTAGTCGTTTGGAATTATTTTCTTGAACTTTAAAACGGCTTGGTCAAAGTCGTCCAAGATTTTTTTTGCGGCGGCTGAGCCGGTTTGCTCAAAGTGCTTTTGGACAAGGCCGCGCAATATCTCTTTGTCGCGCCCGCTTGTAATTTCCTCCATGCTTACAAGCTCTTTGTTGACGCGTTTGTACAAGTCGCGCTTTTGGTCAAGAACGTAGGCCACGCCGCCGCTCATTCCGGCGGCAAGGTTCCGTCCTGTCGGGCCAAGAATCGCGACCGTTCCGCCTGTCATGTATTCCAAGCCGTGGTCGCCGCAGCCTTCTACAACCGCGGTGGCGCCGGAGTTTCTCGCGCAAAAGCGTTCGCCGGCGATTCCGTTGATGTAAGCCTCGCCGCTTGTGGCTCCAAAGAGCGCGACGTTTCCGATGATGATGTTTTCTTCAGCCGCAAGCTTTGAATTTTTTGGAGGCCGCGCCACAAGTGTTCCGCCCGAAAGGCCTTTTCCAAAGTAGTCGTTTGAGTCGCCTTCCAGCTTTAGCGCCAAGCCCTTTGGAATGAAGGCGCCGAATGACTGTCCGCCGCCGCCCTGGCAGTTGACGACGTATTTTTGCGCGTCGATTTTTCCGCCAAAAGTTTTTTGGATGACGCTTCCCAAAATCGTTCCAAAAGTTCTGTCCTGGCTCTGGACTTTTATCGTGTCAAATGAACCGCTTTCAAACTCTTTAAGGAGTTTCTTTTCATCCAAAGTTTTTGAAAGCTTAAAGTCGTAAACGTCGGCGGGAACAAAGTGGCGCTTGTCGCCGGAAAGCTCGGCGGCGTTTCCAAGAATTCTTGAAACGTCGATAAGCTTCGCGCGGCCGCCGGCGGGGTTTTGCTTTACGCCCAAAAGGTCGCTTCGGCCAACCAACTCGTCAAGGCTCTTTACGCCAAACTTTGCCATGTACTCGCGGACTTCTTGCGCGATGAACTTCATAAAGTTCTCGACGTATTCCGGCTTTCCCTTAAAGCGCTTGCGAAGCTCCTCGCTTTGAGTGGCCACGCCAAAGGGGCAGGTGTCCTTTTGACAGGCTCGCATCATCGCGCAGCCCATCGTTATAAGCGGGGCTGTGGCAAAGCCAAATTCTTCGGCGCCTAAAATCGCGGCGATGACAACGTCCCGGCCGCTCATCAACTTTCCGTCGGTTTCGATTCGCACTTTGCTGCGCAAGCCGTTTTGAATCAAGGTTTGGTGAGTTTCGGCCAAGCCCAATTCCCAAGGAAGGCCCGCGTGATGGATTGAAGAAATCGGCGCGGCTCCCGTTCCGCCGTCGTGGCCGCTAATCAAAATTACTTGCGCGCCGGCTTTTGCGACGCCTGCCGCTATCGTTCCGACGCCGGCTTCGCTTACAAGCTTTACGCTGATGCGGGCGTCGCGGTTGGCGTTTTTCAAGTCATAAATCAATTGCGCCAAGTCTTCGATGGAATAAATGTCGTGGTGCGGCGGAGGCGAAATCAATGACACGCCGGGAGTGGCGTAGCGGGTCTTTGCAATCCATGGATAAACTTTTTTTCCGGGAAGGTGGCCGCCTTCGCCGGGCTTGGCTCCTTGCGCCATTTTGATTTGAATTTCTTTGGCGCTCAAAAGGTATTCTTCCGTGACGCCAAAGCGTCCTGACGCGACTTGCTTTATCGCGCTGTTGCATTCCGTTCCAAGCCGTTCCGGCTTTTCTCCGCCCTCGCCGGAATTGGATTTTCCGCCAAGACGGTTCATCGCGATTGCCATGCACTTGTGCGCCTCTTCGCTGATGGAACCGTAGCTCATCGCGCCTGTCTTAAAGCGCTTTACGATTTCTTCAACGCTTTCGACTTGGTCAATTGGAATTTCCTTTCCTTCCTCAAACTTAAATTCAAAAAGGCTTCGCAAAGTGTGCGGCCTTTTCACGTCGTCGACAAGCGCCGTGTATTCCTTGAAGCGCTTGTAGTCGCCGTTTTGCGCCGCTTGCTGCAAGGCGATTATTGTCTCCGGGCTGTAAAGGTGGTCTTCGCAAGTGGGGCCTCGGCGCATTTTGTGGATGCCCACGGAATCCAGGTGCGGGTTTACCGTAAGGCCCAGCGGGTCAAAGGCGCGGTTGTGGTGGAAGTTGGCGTCCTCTTCGATTTCCTTGAGGGTGATTCCTCCGATTCGGCTTATCGTGTTTGTAAAATAAGTGTCGATTACTTCCTTGCTGATTCCCACCGCCTCAAAGATTTGCGCGGACTGGTAGGATTGAACGCAAGAGATTCCCATTTTGGCCGCGATTTTTACAATGCCGTTAAGCAAGGCTTTGTTGTAATCGTCAATTGCCGTGTGGTAGTCTTTGTCCAAAAGTTTTTGGTCAATCAATTCGGCGATGCATTCGTGCGCAAGGTATGGGTTTATAGCGCGCGCTCCGTAGCCCAAAATCATCGCGGCCTGGTGAACGTCGCGGATTTCGCCGCATTCCAAAATGATTGAAATCTTTGTGCGCTTTTTTGCCCGGATTAGATACTGTTCCACCGCGGACACCGCCAAGAGCGACGGAATGGCGACATGGCTTTCGTCAACGCCCCGGTCTGAAAGAATGATGATGTCGCTTCCTTCGTGGTAGCGCTTTTCGATTTCGTTGAAGACTCCGTCAATCGCCTCTTTTAGCGAAGTGTTCTTGTAGTATAAAATCGGAACGACGCTGGCCTTAAGGCCAGGCTTGTCCAAGGCCTTGATTTTCATCATGTCAACGCCGGTCAAAATCGGATTGTTGATTTGCAAAACCTTGCAGTTGGAGTCTTTTGGTTCAAGCAAGTTTCCGTCCGAGCCGACGTAAACCGTTGTGTCCGTCACGATTTTTTCCCGCAAGGAATCTATCGGCGGATTTGTCACTTGCGCGAAAAGCTGCTTGAAGTAGCTGAATAACGGCGGGCGCTTTTCGGACAAGACAGCAAGCGGAGTGTCGACGCCCATAGAGGCCGTGGGCTCCACGCCGTTTTGCGCCATCGGCAAAATCATTTCGTTTACGTCTTCGTAATTCCAGCCAAAAGCGCGGTACATGATGTCGCGCTCGGCTTGCGTGTAGACAGGAATTTTTTTGTTTGGAATTTTTAGGTCGTGAAGCTGCAAAAGGTTTTTGTCCAGCCATTCGCCGTATGGGAATTGTTCGGCAAAAGTGTCCTTGCATTCTTGGTCGGAAATCACGCGCTTTTGAATTGTGTCCACAAGCAAAATTCGGCCCGGCATAAGGCGCGATTTTTTTACGATTTTTTCTTCCGGAATGTCCAATACGCCGACTTCGCTTGAAAGAATCAACTCGTTGTCGCTTGTGATGTAGTAGCGGCTGGGGCGAAGTCCGTTCCTGTCCAAAGTCGCTCCAAGAATGTCACCGTCGCTGAACAAAATCGCGGCAGGGCCGTCCCAAGGTTCCATCATCGTGGCCCAGTAATGGTAAAAGTCGCGCTTCTTTTCGTCAATCGCTTCGTCGTGCTTCCAAGGTTCCGGAATGCAAATCGAAACCGCGAGCGAAAGCGGAAGCCCGTTCATCATCAAAAATTCCAGCGTGTTGTCCAGCATCGCCGAGTCCGAGCCGCTTGCGTCTACGGCCGGCAGAACTTTTTTGATGTCCTCTTCCGAAAGTTTTGTGGAGCAAAGCGTTTCTTCTCGCGCCAGCATTCTGTCAACGTTTCCCCGGATTGTGTTGATTTCGCCGTTGTGGGCTATCAAGCGGTTGGGGTGGGCGCGCATCCAAGAGGGCTGCGTGTTTGTGCTAAAGCGCGAGTGGACGATTGCCAAGGCGCTTTCAAATTCCTTGTCCTGCAAGTCGGAATAAAATTCGCGCAGCTGCTGAACCAAGAACATTCCCTTGTAAACAATCGTTCTGCTTGAAAGCGAGACGACGTAAGTTTGCAATTGCGTCTTTTCAAACTGGCGGCGCAAAACGTAAAGACGGCGGTCAAAGTCTATTCCTTTGTTAACGCCGCTCGGCCGCTCTATGAAGCATTGGGTTATGTTGGGCATGCTGTCCTTGGCGCGCTTTCCCAAAACGTCTTGCTTTACGGGAACTTCGCGCCAGCCCAAAAAGTTAAGGCCTTCCTTTTGGCAAAGGCGCTCAATCATTTTTTTTGCTTGCAGGCAAAGAAGCTTGTCTTGCGGAAAGAAGAACATTCCCACGCCGTAGTCGCGCTCGCCGCCCAATTTTATTCCGCATTCGGCCGCGGCTTTTAGAAAGAATTTATGGCATATTTGAACCAAGATTCCGACGCCGTCGCCCGTTTCGCCTGTGGCGTCCTTTCCGGCGCGGTGCTCCAATTTTTCGACAATGCAAAGCGCGTTGTCGACGATTTTGCGGCTGGCCTTTCCGTCGATGTTGGCGACGGCTCCGATTCCGCATGAGTCGTGTTCGAAAGAAGGTTCGTAAAGGGTTTTTGTTGTGTCGCTCATTTGTTTCTCCTGTAGCTTGCTTTCCGCTATTTTCCGCTGTCGCCGTAATTTTTTAATACGCGCGCCGACGGATCGTTGACGTTGCAGTTTGGCCATTCCTTGTTGGGCATCCAAAAGTCTTTTATCATTTGCGATTGTCCGGGGTAATGCTTTTCAAAAATTTCCCGGTACAAAAGAGATTCCTTGGTAAAGGGCTGGGCGTGGGAATATTTTTTTCGCCTCTCCTCAAATTCGGAATCTGTGTATTGGCTTTCGGCAAATTCTTTTAAGTCGTCTACGAGCGAGTGTCCGACCGCGTCGCTAAAGGCGGCCTTTTCGCGCATCAGCAAGTCGCGCGGAAGGTATTCCTTTCCGTCGGCGTCCTTTTCAAAGGCATGGCGCAAAAGGTACTTTCCTTTTCCGTACTTGTTCAACTTTAATTCTGGGGCGATTGACATTACGTATTCCACAAAATCCAAGTCGCCAAATGGAACGCGCGCCTCAAGCGAGTTTGCGCTTATGCAGCGGTCGGCGCGAAGGACGTCGTACATGTGCAGCTCGCGGACTCTTTTTGCGGCCTCTTTTTGGAATTCGTCCGCGCTGGGAGCAAAGTCTGTGTACTTGTAGCCAAAAAGCTCGTCGCTGATTTCGCCGGTAAGCAAAACGCGAATGTTTGTCTTTTCGCTTATCGCCTTGCAAATCAAGTACATTCCCATGCTGGCGCGGATTGTCGTGATGTCAAAAGTTCCCAGCGCCAAAATCACTTGGTCAAGCGCGTCCAAGACTTCCTCTTTTGTGATGATGATTTCTTGGTGGTCGCTTTTGATGAAGTTCGCCACTTGCTTTGCGTACTTTAAGTCGATTGCGTCGTCCTTCATTCCGATTGCAAAAGTCTTTATCGGCTTGTTCAAGATTCTGCTGGAAACGGCGCAAACCAAAGACGAGTCCAAGCCGCCCGAAAGCAAAAAGCCCAAGGGCGCGTCGGCGTCCAAGCGCTTTTTTATTCCTTCGACTAGCTTGTCGTGAATATGGCGGCAAATGCCGTCGTCTCCGTCAAGGCTTACTGTTGCGACGGCCTCAACTTTTGTCATGTCGCGGTAGCAAACAAATTTTCCGTCCTTGTAATAGTGTCCGGGCGGAAAGGGAAGAATCTCCTTTGCAAGGCCGACCAAATTTTTGGGCTCGCTTGCAAAAAGAATGCCGCCGTCTTTGTTGTAGCCGTAGTAAAGCGGCCTGATTCCGATTGGGTCGCGGGCGGCCACAACCGACTTGCTCCCCGAATCGTAAATGATGAGCGCGTACTCGGCGTCCAAGGCCTTGAACAAGTCAGTTCCCATTTCCTTGTAAAGGGGCAAAAGAATTTCGCAGTCGGAATCGCTTTTAAAGTTAAAGCCCTTGCGCTTTAATTGCTCGCGAACCGTTCTCCAGCCGCAGGATTTTTTGTCGTCGTCGTAAACGCCGTATATTTCGCCGTTGCAAACAAGGTTTAGCTCGCCAACGTTAAAGGGCTGCATTCCGCTTGAATCAAGGCCCATAATCGCAAGGCGCTGAAAGCCTAAAATCGCGCCGTCAAGCTCGATGATTTTTTCCGCGTCCGGTCCGCGGGTCTGGGTTTTTGCGAACGCTTTTCTAAACTCGTCCATTGGAATCACGCTTCCAAAGCTTCCCATCACGCAACACATATTTTTTTTCCTCCTGTCAATACCGCTGTTCGCGCGCGTTATTCGCTTGTGTATCCCATCAAGTATTGGTCAACCTCGCGAGCGCATTCGCGGCCTTCCGCGATGGCCCAAACCACAAGCGACTGTCCGCGCCTCATGTCGCCGCAAGAAAAAACTTTTGGAACTTGGGTTTGGAACTTTTCTTGCTCCACAGTTTGAACGGTGTTTCGCGCGCCAAGCGGAACTCCAAAGGCTTTTGGCGCCTCTTCTTCCGCTCCCAAAAAGCCTGCCGCGATCAAAAGCAAGTCGCAGGGCAAGCCTTTTTCCGTTCCTTCGATTTCGCAAAGGGCGCGCTTTCCGTCAACATTTTTAAATTCAACTTGAACGGTTTTTACGCCGCAAATTTTTTTGTCCTTTTGGTAAACTTCTTTAATCGTAGTTTTCCAAACGCGGGGGTCCTTTCGAAATTTGTAAATTGATTCTTGCGCGCCGTAGTCAACCTTAAGAACCTTCGGCCATTCGGGCCACGGATTGTCGGATGCCCTTTCCGTTGGAGGGCAGGGCATCATTTCGATTTGGGTGACGCTCTTGCAGCCAAGGCGAATCGCGCTTCCCGCGCAGTCGTTGGCCGTGTCGCCTCCGCCAAGAATGATTACGTCCTTGTCCTTGGCGTCGATGAATTTTTTGTCGGAAAGCTTTGAGTCCAAAAGGCTTTTTGTGATTGACTTAAGCCAGTCCACCGCAAAGCAAACGCCCTTCGCCTGGATTCCCGGAACGTCGAGCGAGCGGGCCTTCTTTGCTCCGCAACAAAGGCAGAGTGCGTCATATTCTTTTAAAAGCTTGTCGGCGTCGGACTTGTCCTTGATGTTCGAGTTAAGTTTAAAGTCCACGCCTTCCTCTTTCATAAGATTCACGCGGCGGTCGATGATTTTTTTGTCCAGCTTCATGTTTGGAATGCCGTACATCAAAAGTCCTCCCGGCCTGTCGTCGCGTTCGTAAACGGTTACGGAATGTCCGCGCCTGTTAAGCCAATCGGCCGCCGCAAGGCCGGCAGGGCCGGAGCCTACAACCGCCACTTTCTTTCCGCTGCGGTTTTTTGGCGCCTGCGCTTTCATGTAGCCGGACTCAAAGGCCCGTTCTATTATAAAAAGCTCGTTGTCGTGAACGCTCACGGCCTGGCCTTCGCTCGCGCAATTGCAAGCTTTTTCGCAAAGGGCGGGGCAAACGCGGCCTGTAAATTCCGGAAACGACGATGTCTTTAAAAGCCTCCAAGCGGCCATGTCAAACTGGCCCTTGTAAAGCGCGTCGTTCCATTCGGGGATAAAATTGTGGAGGGGGCAGCCGGTGACCATGCCCTTTAGGCAAATCGCGCTTTGGCACATCGGAACGCCGCAGTCCATGCAGCGCGCGGCCTGTTTTTTGCGTTCGGCCTCGTCAAGCGGCGTGTGGAATTCGTCAAAGTTCTTGATTCTTTCGGCGGGCGGAACGTCGCCGTTGTCCTTTCGTTCGTAGTCCAAAAAGCCGGTCGCCTTTCCCATTTTAAGTCCTCCTATAACTACGGCAACTTGTTGCCGCTTATGCGGCGTCAAAACCTCACGGTCTTGAAGCAATTTTTGCGCCGCTAGTCCTCCTGTCGTTGCGCGGGCAAAAAAAAAGACGCTGCGGGAACAGGACCACTTTGCTTAGGGCAAAATAATCCCATTTCCACAGCGTCATTGCCGTTTAACGGTATATTAGCGAATTTTGGGGAACTGTGTCAATAACTTACATCTCGGTCGGGAAATCCAAGAATACGCCTTGGACGCCTTTTTCTTCCTTTAATTTTTTCATCACAAGCTGAACGCCGACGGTTTCTGTGTTGTAGTGGCCGCCCGCGATTACGTTAAGGCCTTCTTCCTTGATTGGGTTGTAGTCGGTGTGGCCGATTTCGCCGGTGATGTAGCAGTCAAGGCCTTCTTTCCACGCGGCCCAGTGGTCGCTTCCGCCGCCGCCGGACACGATTCCGACTGTGGTAATTTTCTTTGGGCCAAAAGAAAGAATTTGGTTGGGCTTGGCTCCCACAAGCGCGGCGTCCGCCAGCTGCTCGATGGTCATCGCCTTTGGAAGGCGGCCTTTTACGCCGAGCGTCATTCCGCGCCACTGGCAAAAATCTTTGCATGATTTTAGGCCCAGGCGCTTTGCCATTCCGTAATTGTTTCCGGCTTCCTTGTTGGCGTCAAGCGGAATGTGGTAGCCGATCAAGGCCATGTCGTTTTTGATGAACGTCGCGACCCTTTGGTAGTGGAGGTCTGTCATAATCTCGCAGTTGTCCCAGTAAAGGCCGTGGTGTACGAACAAAACGTCGCAGGCTTGGCGGGCGGCTTCTTTGGCTGTGTCAAGGCTTGCGTCAACGGCGAAGGCGACTTTCTTTATTTTCTTTTTGTCGGGAGCGGAGTTTTGGATTTGGATTCCGTTCCTGCTGGGGTCGGCGGAGTAGTTTTCTTTTTTAAGGAACGAGTTGAAATAAGCGTCAAGTTCGTAAAGAGTCATATCGGTTCTCCTATAATTAATTGCCGCTGCCGTGTCGGTCAAAGCAAAAGCGCTCAAGCTCTTTTATCGTTTGAGTGGCGCACCAGCTTGGCTCAAAGCAAGTCTTGTCGCGTTTTTTTCCAAGAAAGAGCCAAGAAAAAATCGGGTTTGTCTGCGCAACAAAGCCGTAGCCCGGCGTCGTGTATTCGGGAATGCTTTGCAAGTTCATAAAACGCGAGTCCGGAAAGATAGTCTCCAGCTTTGCTTCCGGCAAAAATGCGCTTGCGTCCGACACGACAAAAACTTTTTTGCCGGGATAGCGCTCCTCCGCGACTTTTGCCAAGGCCCTGTAAGAGCTCTCGTAAATTTCATGAAAGCGGCGCGCCCTTGATTGGCCGGCCATTTGCTTTTTGATTCCGTCGCTTCCGCCCAAAGCAAAGGCTTCCCACAACAGCGAAAAGCGGCGGAAAAATTTTGAGTTGTCAAATTGCGCTTTGTAAAAGTCTGCCGCCAAAACTGTCCAGCCCCGCCGCGCCAAGAGGATAAAGTAAGGCTCGTAAGAAAGGGATTCCGCCATGACATCCGGAACAAAAACTATGACCGCGTCGTTTTCAGTTTTCTTGTCCTTGTTGAAAAAAGTGTAAAGGGTTAAGTTTCTTTTGTCGTAAACTTCTTCCGCTTTTTTTAGGGGGAAATTTTCCGTGGAAAGGGGAGCCGCAAAAAATTCACGCTCAACGTCAACATTGTAGCGCCTTGTTTGCAGGCGGACGGGCCTTCCGTTGATTTCGATTATAAGAAGAAAAATCGTCGCGGCCAAAAGCAAAATCGACGCGACAAAAAATTTAGCGCTGTATGAATCGACAAAAAGTTTTTGCGAAAATCGCACCACGCTGCGATAGTTGACCAAGGCGCAAACAAGGCTTAGAATCATTATGCCTAAGTTTGAGAATCTTATACCCCACGCCAGCCCCGCCAAAATTGACGTCAACACGCTAAAAACGCCCAAAATGCTTAGCGCGTCAATCCTTGTGCGCCGCGTCCAAAATACGCGCGCGTTCAAGACAAAGAGCATTCCGAGCACGAGAATTTCTCCAACCCAAGGAGTAAGAATTTCCATGCTGGCATTGTATCACATTTTGCGTGCTTTTGCTAGTTGTAATATTTACGCGCCTGCTCTTTGCTAGAATCACTTTTTGATTCCGGCGTTTTTCATCATCCAGCGGATTTCTTCTTTCCAGTTTTTGACAAATTCTGCTGGAGCGATTGGCCGCGCGTTGCCGCCTTGAGCCAAGACCCATTCCAAAACTTTGTTTGACTGAGACGAAGTGAATGTGATAGTCGTTGTGTCCTCCGCGTCGATGTCGTGGATTTTTTGGTCGTCGGCCCAAACGCAGTCCTTTACGAACTGGCGTGCGGGGCCGTAAAAGTCAATTTCGTAGCGGGCTTTCTTTTCGTCCTTAAAGGCGCCAAAACGGCCGCCGCCGCAGCGCGTGGAAAAGTCATAGTCTTTTGGAAGCTTGAACGTCGCGCTTGTTGCCTGGACTTTTTTCATCCGTGAAATGTTGAACAAACGCTCGCCGCCTTTTCCGCCTGCGGCTTTCTCGTCAAAGCCAAAAAGGAAATACATTCCGTCCTGCAAAAGCACTTGGTAGGGGCGGACCAATCTGCTTGTCGTGCTTGTGTTCCACCTGCCGTTGTAGTCGAATCGCAAAAGCGTGTTTTGCCGCAGCGCGTCGATTATAAGCTGCCAAACGTCTTCATTTATGCAAACTTTTGGAAGCGGCGGCATCGCGACGCGGTTCATAAGGTCGTCCTTGTTTCCCACTTGCGTTTGCGTCACAAAGTCGATGACGCTCGCTATTTGCTTGTAGACTGGGGAGCCGTTGAAATTTGAAAGGAGGCTTTTTGCGCACGAAAGGTAAAATATGTCGTTGGCGGTGATTTGGTTTACAGAAAATTCCCAGTTGTCGTCGATGTAGTAGTAGCCAAGTTTTTCGTGGTCGTATTCAAGCGGGGCCCTAAATTCAACTCGGAGCGCCTTTATGTCGCGGTAGATTGTCGCGATGCCCACGTCAAGGCCCGTTTGTTTTTCGTAGCGCTCTTTTAGTTTTTCGCAAGTGGGGTATCTTCCAGATTTTATTTCGTTGTGAATGAAAATCAAGCGCTGGAGCATTTTTTTGTTCAACGCACGCTCGTCGTTTTTCTTTGTCGCTTTCTTTTTCATAAAGGACTCCTATGCAAAAGTTGGAGTGAATTATATCATAATTTAAAAAAACATTCTATCATGCTTTGATAAAATGGAGCGCTAATATAAAAGGCGAGGATACGAAAATCATGGAATATTTTGCGATTGACTTTGAGACCGCCAATGAATATCCGAACAGCGCTTGTTCCGTCGGCGTGGTGAAATTTGAAGACGGCGTGGAAAAGGACAGCGTCTACACGCTGATAAAGCCCGCCAAAATGTATTTTAGGCCGGACTTCACAGACATTCACGGCATAAGCTACGGCGACGTCCGCAACAGCCCGCAGTTCCCGGAGGCTTGGCAAACGATGGTGGAGCCTTTTTTGGAATCCCGCAAGGACGGCCCGATAGTTTTTGTGGCGCACAACGCCCGCTTTGATATGAACGTTATACGCGGCTCTTGCGGCTATTACGGAATGCCGGTTCCCGACGCGCAATACGCCTGCACCCTGCAAATCGCGCGCAAGGCCTGGAAAGGCTTTGACAGCCACCGCCTTGCGCATCTTGCGGAGCGTTTTGGAATCGTTTACGACGCACACAACGCTTTGGCCGATTCTCAGACTTGCGGAAAAATATTAAGCCTTGCCGCAAAAGAGCTGGGCTTGAGCGAAGAAGATTTGTTCGCTCAAAAAAAGATTCTAAAAAAAGTGTAAAAATTAAATTCACTTTATCATCAAATGATAGCGCCGCGCGCTATTCTATATGCGTAAAATGGAGATCATTATGATTAAACTCAGATGGAACGTTTCAAAGGCTATGTCTTGCGTGTTTGACGCCTTAAATAAATCCAAGTTGCGTGTAAAGAAAACAAAGGCTTATTCAAGCGCGATTTCCCGCCTTTGCAAGTTATATGGCCTAAGCCAGACCCAAGTGTGGATTTTGTGCATGGTTTGCGACCGTTATGTGGCGCGAGACGACAGCTTTATAATGAGCAATTTTTCGGACGTCCTTGAAGTTTCGGCAATGTCGATTATGACATGGAAAAAGGAAGTTGAGCTTTTGATAGAAAAAGGCTTTCTTGAATGGAACAGGAGGGACAATGATTTTCAGCCTGCAAACGATTATATGGCCTCTCTGTATGAAAACACAGGCTTTGCCGCAAAGGAAAGGCGCGAAGTTGATGAGATGGATTTTTTGACCTGCTTTGCCGAACGCTATGAATCAAGGCGTGGCGAAGACATAAGCGCGCGCAAAATTCAAAGGGATCTTTCCAAATACGAAGACGAGCATCAAAAACTTAAAATGATTCAACGGGTCCGCGACGAAATTGAAGAGCGCAACAGCCGTTTTTTTCTTTACGATGTGGCGCATGATGTTATGAAAGGTGGAAATTCAAACTTAAACTCTACAATTTGCGACTTGTACGACGGTTCCGAGCGCTATTCAGTGGCAAGCAGAATGATGGACGAAAGCCACGTTCTTTTTAAGAAGGGCTTGTTGGAATTTACAAAAAAAGGAAACTTGACCGACGCGTACATCACCCTTACAGACAAGGCAAAAAAACTTGTTTTTGCCGACAAGGCCTTCTTGTTTGAGGACGCTCTGGATGATAAGCTTTTGATAAAGGCGGAGACAATCAAGGAAAAGAGGCTTTTTTACAGCCAGCAAAACCAAAAGGAAATCGACCGCTTGAAAAACGCCTTGCAGGACGAAACGTTGACAAAAATCCAAGAGCGCCTAGGCGAGCAAGGGCTTCCGACCGGCGTGGCGGTTCTTCTTTACGGAGCGCCGGGAACAGGAAAGACAGAGTCGGTTTTGCAAATCGCGCGCGAGACCGGCCGGCATGTTGTTCACGTTGACATAAGCGAGACAAAAAGCGCATGGTTTGGCGAAAGCGAAAAGCAAGTGAAGAAAATTTTCACCAGCTACAAGAACGCTTGCGTGGCTTGCAAAAAGAAAGGCGAGAAGATTCCGATTCTATTGTTCAACGAGGCCGACGCGATAATCTCAAAGCGCAAGGACAGCAACGCGGGCAATTGCGCCCAAACCGAGAACGCTATTCAAAACATCATCTTGGAAGAGTTGGAAAACCTTAAGGGCATCTTTATCGCCACGACAAACCTTGCCGGCAACATGGACGGAGCCTTTGAGCGCCGCTTTTTGTTCAAGGTGAAATTTGAAAACCCTTCAATCGAATCAAAGGCTTGCATTTGGAAGGACAAGCTTTCTTGGCTGGACGAAAGCCAGGCCAAAATCTTTGCCTCTGACTACGATTTTTCTGGCGGCCAAATAGACAACATCGTCCGCAAAATCGCCATGAACGAAGTGATTTTAGGCGAGCGGCCCGCCATGTCAGAGATCCACGAAATGTGCAAGAGCGAAAAGATTGAGGCGGAAAACGCCGGCCGAAAAATTGGCTTTGGGGCGTAAAGGAGAGCGCAAAGCGGAGCAAGGGGTGCGGTGAATGAAAGCGCAAGCGCGCTTCCAACGCGTCGCTTAATCCCCTTTAACCGCCTTTGCCAAAAGTTCCTTAAAAGTGGATTTGCCATCGTAGGGATATTTTTCAAGGATTTCTTTGCGGCAGGCGGCAACTTCTTCCTTTACTCGCTGAAGTTCGGAAAGCTGCTGGTAGTAATAGGCTTTTCCCGTGAACGCGGCTTGCGTTTTGAGCCACTCTTCCGTGACTTGCAAATTGCTCATTTGCAAGCCGTAAAAATTCATTTGCGAAATGTCGCTTGGATGCGCCACGGAATAAGTGTAAACATTGTCTATTGGCATAAGGTTCCTCCTAGCTTTCAATAGAAAAATTTAGGTCAGTGTAATAATACGCCTTTTCGCTGTGGTCGTATTTTATCGGAGCGTTGAACCTGTCTCGCAGAAGGTCCAGGTCGCGGGTCACGGTGGCGACGCCAAGCGTATCTAGGTCAAATCGCTTCATCATCTCTTTTATCAAGTCGTTTTTGTTGAGCCGCGCTCCGCTCTTAAAGCGCTTGTGAATGTAAAGAAAGCGTTGAAGCTTCATGTTGCTGGCGGCAACGCCTTTGTCCGCTGTGTCCACGCAAGCGACCTTTGCGTCCAGGTCGGAAAAGTTTCCGCACTCGCAAAAAATGTTTTCGGCAGTTTTCAATTCGCTGGTCTTTCCCTTGTAAATCACCGACTTTAAGTTTTTGCAATACAAAAAAGCGCCGGCGTGAATCGCGTGAACCGATTTTGGAATCACTACGTTTTCAATGGGCACAAGCGGCGCTTTTGACCATTCGTTTATACGCTCTCCAAATTCAAAGTAATCGTATTCGTTAAAGCACGACACGCCCAACTCCAATATTCCGTCGGGAACGCGGACAGTTTTCTTTGTTCGGTCAACGTGGAAGAGCGCGATTCTGTGCTTGACGTTCACCATAAAGCCGTCGATTATTTTGTAGTTTGAATTAGAAAGAAATATCCGAACGGTGAGGTCGTTTTTTGCAAGGCCGTTGTCTTCAAATGAAGTGACAAAAGAGTTTTGGCTCGCGCTTTTTATGTCGCTGTGAATCTTTATCTTTTTTATGTTTGGCGGAAGCTTTATGACAGGAATGCTGTCCATGCTTTTGGGGAGCGTCAGCTGGGCCAATGAATCGCAGCCGTCAAAAAAGCATTTTAGGATTTTAAAATCTTCGTTGTCAGGCCATTGAATTTCCTTAAGCTTTCGGCAATGGCAAAAAGCCTGAGTGTCGATTTGCGTCACTGTGTCGGGAAAAAGAATCTTTTCAATCGTGTCGTTGGGATGGTCTTCGTCCGCAAAAACAAAAGGCCCCACGCTTGTCACTCCTTTTGGAATTTCAACGACACTTTTGTTCCCTTGGTAAGAGCAGAGAATGTATTCTTGGTTAAACGAATCCTTTTTTATTACAAAGTCCGAATCGTTGAATCGCATTGATTTCTCCTTAAAGGTAAGAATGCAGGCAATTCATTGTAACATGAAAAGCCTGCATCGTCCTATAAATTGAACGCCACGCTCAGCCTTTTAAGAAACTTGCCACAAGCGCGCCGGCAGCGGCGAGCACGCCCAAGGCAAGTCCCAGCCATCCCAAAGCGTGCCCCACCTGAGAATTGATGTCAGACCCCGCTCCTGCCGGCACATAATTGTGTTTGCCGTTCTCCGAAAAAAAGCAGCCATCTATATTAGACGGAGTGGAATTTTTGAATGTCACTGTCTTGTCATTGCAATAATGAATGTGTCCGTCCGGCGTTTCAATGCAATTTTTGCAAATCCATGTTGTTCCGCCAAAAATTCCGTTTGCTCTTTTCTTTTTGTCCATCAAATATCCGAGAATTTTAAAAGGAACCGCTAAAAGCAACAGGAAGTATACCATGCCAACATGCGACAGCCATGCCAAAAATCCGCCGAACATCAGCAAGACAAAATATGTTGAGCCAACTTCGTTTGTAGTATCGGTGAAATACAAAATCGCGACAAACGCGGCAAAATCCAGGAAAAACAAAATGTTTTTCAAAAGTCTGCCCGCGCCAAAAAGTGTTGCCAAGACCAGCCCCACGTTCATCACGATGATTCCAATGTCGCAAAGTCCTGAATACAGCGATTTAGAAAACAGCCATTGCATGACCCCCGCCGCGCCGACAATCGCCATAACGCAAAACGCCAAGGTAAAGAATTTTCCTGGCGTAAGTTTAATTTTCATAAAAATCCTCCTTAAGATTTTTTATGCCCAAATACTAGCATGTGGTGTCTATCGCAGCGTGATAAAGTGATAAATATTTTGCATAAAATTTTGCGCGTTTTTTGTAGCTTACGGGAATGTTGTAGTCCATGCGTTCGCCTCCAAAATACGCGCATATTATAGCAAAGCGGACTATCATTTGGTGATAAAGTGGGAGAAAATTTGACAAATTTTTGGGGTGGGAGTAGAATGGAGAGAGTATGTCAACGGCAGAAAACTTTCAAACGATAAAACGCATTGTAGACTCTTATAATAGAAAATACGCGGAAGACATAGATGTTCTCTTTGAAAGCATAAGAGAACATTCCAAAAATAAAAACAAAAGTCTGTGGGATTTTTTTACAGAGTTTTGTCAACCGTATAGTAAGAGGAAGACAGAGGTCTTAGAGAGTAACGGCATAAAAGATGATGCGCAATTCAGTTTCTTTGAATCAATTTCAGATTTATATTATAGGGAAAATTTTCACAGCGATATTTTATATACAATACTTAATCCACAAACTCCGAAAATTCATCAATCATTTTTCATAGAAGAGTTTGTAAAATTTCTGGGTCTAAAAAAGCAAGAGTTTAATTATACAAAGAGATACGAAGTTATAAGGGAAGCCCCAACAGGAAAAATAAAGTGGGAAGATAAAAATGGAAAAAAACATGAAAAAGAAGGTTATATTGATTTATTAATCAAGAATGAAAGTCAGGCAATCATAATTGAAAATAAAATTAATTATGCTCCAGATATGGAAAATCAACTTGTTCGATATATGAAATATGTTGATGAAAAGCTCAGAATAAAGAATTGTTCTGTTGTTTATCTGGTTTTAACGAAAAACAATAAAGAACCGCCATTGTCTGACTATGATAAAAAAGATTTTGGAAAATATATAGAAAAGCTTAAGCGACTAAAAGACGATGGCAAACTAATAAAGTATGCCGTAGATAAAGGAGAGTCTCTCTCAAGGACATTTCTTACAAATTGTATAGATATTTTAAAACAGGACATAGATAAGGGGTGCCCGAATCGGGAAGGGTTATATACATCTTTTGTTTATTTGGATCAATATAGAATAATGTTAGAGCATTTAGGAGGTTTTGAATATATGAGTGATGATGATGTAAAATTATTGAAAAAAATTTATGGTGACAGAAAACTCTTTAATCTTGCGCAGGACTTTGCAGATATTTGGGAAAACAAATCAAGTTTATCTAGAGAGTCAGAAAAAGAACTTATAGAGGAAATCGAAAAAAAACATTCAAAAGCCGCTGATGATTTTGTTTATTTTTGGAGCAATGGATGGGAAAAATCTATGCGTTACTTCCTGGAAGAAAAGTTAAAATCGGATTTTCCTACAGTGAAATTGAACTATCAACAAATAGGAAAAAAGCGAAAAGAGGAGTCTTATGTATGGACTTCTACTGACAAGAATTATATAGTGTATTGGACAGGACAATTTGAGTTTGGTTATACATATAAGGATGATAAAAAGTTTTCAAATGGTTCAAATGGAACGAGACGAAAATTGAGAAAACAATTGTGTGAGGTTCTTAAACTTGATCTTGACTCTGAATATATTTTTGATAATGACTCTTGGGTTTGTTATAATGAACCTAATGATAAATTTGAATCACCTAATAAGCTCATAGAAAACCTTAAAAAATTTCTGAAATCTGAAGGGGTATTAGAAAAAAATAAACGGTCAGCAAAGAAATAAAAATCTTTCCCTTCACTTTATCACCATATGATAGACTCGGCATGTTAGAATCTCCCCACAAAGGAGGTTTTAACATGCTTGATGAAAACGAAATGAGCCGCAGGCTTGTGGAATTCTGCAGCGAGAACGAAACGTTCAAAAAGAATTTTGTCGCTTTGTTTGCGGATAGAGCCGGCGCGTCAAAAGTGGAATTTACCGGGAGCGCAGAAACTGGATTTGGAAAGCCGGATATTACGATAACTTTTGATGACGGCTTTTGCTATTTTATTGAGGTAAAGACCAGGTCCTCCACAGGCTTTCAAGAAAATCAAGTCGATTCAGAATTTGGATACGCAAACCTTGTTAAAAGCCGCAAGCAAAAGCTGGAAGAAAGCCTTGGGTATTTGCTTGACAATCAGCATGATACAAGCGAATGCCTTGCCGCGGGAAAGGTCGTTTATTGGCAGAAAATCTTGGAGCTGGTGAACGACTTTGGCAATAAGGCGCTGGCCAAAGACATTCTCCAAAATGTTGACGGAATTTCGTCGGACGAAAAGCTTTTTGGACCGGACGAAGAGATTTATTCAAATCCATATCAGTTGGCTTTGTTTAATGACCAAGTGTTAAAATTAAAGAAGCATGACAGAAAAGACAACAATTGGTTGTTCAAGTCTTTCATTGTTCCCGCGCTGCAGGAATTGGGCT
Source organism: uncultured Treponema sp. (assembly GCA_946411505.1). Classification (GTDB taxonomy): domain Bacteria; phylum Spirochaetota; class Spirochaetia; order Treponematales; family Treponemataceae; genus Treponema_D. The sequence goes on from CAMKEG010000003.1 coordinate 93,715, forward strand.
TTGATGACGCAGGTCCGGAAACTTGGGCGGACCTTTCAGTTCCAAACGCCCCTCGCGTTTTGTACGCGACATTCACAAAAGAGAAAAAATATGTTTGGATAAATTTCAATTTGCTTTCCATTGAAGGTGTTGGCGATTGGAACTTTTGTTCATTCGCTTTTTACCGGCCTTGGATAATCGGAGTGAGGACCGCGACAAGGGAAGCGCAATTAAAAGAGCTGACAAAGAAAGCCTTAAGACTGTGGCTGTTTGACTGCGAAAAAAATGTAATCGGCAAAAAGAGCGCTTTGTTTGAAGGCGATTTTAACGGCAAACCTTGGTTTGGAGAAAAAGCCGCTTTATATGGAAATCCTTATGTCTTTGCAAACTACATCGATTGCTTGAACGAAGGAAAAGAAATTTACGATGACATAGTAGTTCCCGCGATAAAGAAAATTCCAAAACTGACAATTGTCAGCGCAAACTTTATAGACGCTGAAAGTCAACGCCGGTACATTTGCATTGACTATGACGGCGTCGGCATAAAGTTCAATGTTCATGACTTTTGGAACTCAAAAAGCGACAAAGGCGCGGACCGCCATTCCTTTATATTTTACAGGCCTTGGATTGTCGGCGCGCGCAGGGCAAAGACAAAAGATGAAATGATAGAATGCGCCCACCAGTCCTTTGAGATTTGGCTGGAAGACTTAAGGCAAGACGGTTTTTTGGGAGGCTCAACATGGAAAATATAACTATAAAAGATATTGTAACAAGCGCGTTGGATAAAATCGAAATCGCGCTTTCGCCCAAGCAGGACGGCCTTTATCCATACAAAGACGCTTGGTTGAATTTTCAAAAAGGGCAGCTTTGCGTTCTTGCCTCGCCCCGTTGCGGAGGAAAGAGCAACCTTGCGCTAAATTGGATTCGCCAATTGGCCGTTTGCCAGAGAAGGCCGTGCGGGCTTTTTACTTGCGGAACGCTTGACGGCGCTGCCATAGGAGGCCGGCTTTTGGCGCAAGAAAGCGGCATCAATTTCTTTTCAATAAAAACCGGCATGATGAACATAGAAAACTTTAATAACTTGGAAGCCGCCGCCAAAAAACTTTGCGACGCTCCTATATTTGTAAACGAAACGCCCAACATTTCGTTTGCGGACTTTACCGCTTTCGCAACGGATATGGTTCAAGAAAAAAACGCGCAAATAATTTTTATCGACGACCTTGATTCGATGTTTGAAGGCGATGTAAATGAATTAAAAACCTTGGCAAAAGATCTGGACATCCCAATTGTAGCTTTGACAACAATTCCACCTGACAACGTCGACAGGCCATCGCTGGAATCTTTTAGTTCTAGACTAATTGTTCCGCGAATTGCAGACAAAGTTCTTTTGCTCCATCAAAAAACTCTTTTGCTTTGCGCTAAAAATTCAAGCGGAACGAGTTGCGACATGCGTCTTCAATTCAATCCAAAAACCCTTGAATATTTTTATGTCAAGTAAAATAAGCTGTGGCTTTTGACAAGACAATAAAACGCTAACCGCCAAACAGCCAAGTGAAAATTTGCAAAATCCTCAAACTCGCGCTACAATTAGTATGAAAAACGTTAGGAGGAATAATTATGCCAATGATTGAAGCCAAGGTGACCATGGAGCTGCCTGTGGAAAAAAGAGACGTTCTCAAAGCCGAGTTTGGAAAGGCCGTCAGCGTGATCGGAAAGCCTGAGTCTTATCTGATGGTCAATCTTGTGGACAAGCAGGATTTGTATTTTGCCGGAAGCAAGCTTGACAAGGGCGCTTATGTCGAAGTGAAAATCTTTGGAAGCGTGGATTCCGCTTCAAGCGACAAAATGACCGCGCGGCTATGCGATATCCTTCAAAAGGAACTTGGAATTCCCGGCAACGCCGTTTATGTCTCATATTGGGGCACAAGCAACTGGGGCTGGAACGGCGGAAATTTCTAAAAAAGCTTTTTTGTCTCTATATGACAGTCTGCTATAGTCCGCTCCTGTAAAATTGGCGCTAGAAAAAGCGCCCGATATGCGCTAAGATAGGAAACAAGTATGGCAGACTACCACAAATTTGACCCCGCGCCAGAAGGAACGCCCGTAGCGGGCTTTGTTCACTTGCACGTTCACTCAGACTATTCGCTTTTGGACTCTTGCGCCACTTTGGACAAGCTGGTCGCCAAGGCCAAGCGCCTTAACATGCCCGCGCTCGCGCTGACCGACCACGGAAACATGTTCGGCGCGCTAAACTTTGAAAAGCTCTGCCATGTAAACGGAATCAATCCGATTGTCGGCGAAGAATTTTACGTCGCCTACGGAAGCCATACGGAGCAAAACGACGTTCCTTTTGCCAAGGGGAACGGACACAAGGCCCATTACTTTCACTTGATTCTTTTGTGCGAAAACCAAACCGGCTACGAAAACATGTCCTGGCTTTCAAGCCGCGCCTTTTGCGACGAACATGCCTTGTATTACGGAAAGCCCCGCATTGACTTTGAGATGCTCAAGGAACGGCACGAAGGCCTCATTTGCCTTTCGGCCTGCATTCAGGGCGAGATTCCCCAATACCTTCTTGCCGGCCGGACGGAAGAAGCCTACAAAATCGCGCGCGAGTACAAGGAGCTTTTTGGCCCCGACCATTTTTACATCGAATTGCAAGACCACGGAATCCCCGAGCAAAAAATCGTCGCCGAGCGCTTGATAAAAATGGCGCGCGACTTGGACATACCGATGGTCGTCACAAACGACATTCACTACGTGGAAAAGGAAGACGCCGAGGCGCAAGACGCGCTTCGCTGCATCGGCTTTAAGAATTTGCTCAACGAGCCGCACCAAAAGATGGGCGGCGACATGGATTTGGACAACTGGTACTTCAAGACCGAACAGGAAATGCGCCTGCTTTTTCCCGAAATCCCAGAAGCCTACGACAACACAATCAAGATTGCCAACATGTGCAACCTTACGATAAAGCAATACTCAACGCCGGAACTAAAGGAATGCCTTCCGCGCTTTGAGCTTCCGGCGGAATTCCGCACGCACGGCGAAGACTACCAGAGCGACCAAAACGACTACGTGAAATACTTGGTGGAAGAGGGCCTCAAAAAGCGCTACAAGGAAATCACGCCCGAAATCCGCGAACGCGCCGACTACGAGATGAACACGATTTTCACGATGGGCTTCTCCGGCTACTTTTTGATTGTATGGGAATTCATTCACTGGGCCAAGTCGCTTACGGACACCGTTCACAATTGCCCCAAGCATTACATACCAATCGGTCCCGGCCGAGGATCCGGCGCGGGAAGCCTTGTCGCCTACTGCATGGAAATCACCGACTTGGATCCTTTCCGCTACGGCTTGATTTTCGAACGCTTCCTAAACCCTGAGCGCGTTTCAATGCCTGACTTTGACGTTGACATGGACTTCGACTTTAGGCAGGAAATAATCCAGCATACGCGCGACCTTTACGGCGACGAATGCGTGGGCCACATCGTTACCTTTGGAACGTTAAAGCCAAAGAACTGCATCGCCGACGTAGGCCGCATTTTGAACATTCCGCTCAGCGAAGTGAACATGCTCAAAAAATGCATTCCCGACGACGACCTAAAAATAAAGCTAAAGGACGCGCTTTCCGAGCCGACCGAAAAGCATCCAAAGGGCGGCGGCCTGATTCCTTACAAGGACGACCCGCGCTACACAAAGCTTTTTGAACTGGCCCTAAAGCTTGAGGGCGTAAAGCGCAACACCGGCCTTCACGCTTCGGGAATGGTAATCGGCCTTACTCCGCTTCCAGACTGGGCGCCTGTCTTCAAAGACCCCAAGACCGGCGAAGTGGGCGTTCAATACACGATGGACATCATCGAGCCGTGCGGCCTTGTAAAGTTTGACTACCTTGGACTAAAAACGCTGTCGCTGATTCGCTACGCGGAACAAATCGTCAACAAGCACAGAAAGCCGGGCGAGCCGGAATTTAAAACCGAAGACGTTTCCGAATCCGACGAGGAAACTTTTAAAATGCTTTCCAAAGGCGACAGCGTGGCGATTTTCCAGTTTGAGTCTCCGGGCATGCAAAAAATCCTCAAGCAGTTTCAGCCAGAAAAATTGGAAGACCTTGTCGCCCTCAACGCGCTTTACCGCCCGGGCCCTATGGACTACATTCCCAAATACATGGAAGGAAAGTGGCACCCGGAGACAATCGAATACCCGGACCCCTCGCTTGAAGGCTTGCTAAAAGAGACTTACGGCGTAATGGTTTACCAAGAGCAGGTTATGAAAGTCGCGCAAATCATCGCGGGCTTTAGCCTTGGCGGAGCGGACATGCTGCGCCGCGCCATGGGTAAGAAAAAAATCGACGTCCTTATGGCAAAGAAAAAGGAGTTTGAGGAAGGCGCCGTCAAGAACGGACACACCAAGGAGCACGCCGACGAAATCTTTGAAATAATGATTCCTTTTGCCGGCTACGGATTTAACAAGTCGCACGCGGCGGCCTATTCCGTCTTGGCCTACCGAACCGCTTGGCTAAAATGCCACAAGCCCGCCGAGTTCATGGCGGCCAACCTTACCAACGAAATCACTTCCACCGACACGCTGCCGGTTTACATTCAGGAAGCGCGGCGCATGGGAATCCCGGTCGATCCGCCGGACGTGAACCGTTCCGACATTGTCTTTGACGTTGTTGACGGCCACATCGTTTTTGGCCTTAAGGGAATCAAGGGCGTTGGCGAAAGCGCCGCGCAAAACGTCGTCGACGAAAGAAACGCCAACGGCCAGTACAAGGACTTCTTGGATTTCTTGGAGCGCGTTGACTTAAAGACTGTCAACAAGCGCGCGCTTGAAGCCTTGATAAAGACCGGCGCCTTTGACAACCTTGACAAAAACCGGCCCACGCTGATGCAAAACATGGAGCGCGCGGTCTCTTATGTCGAGCAAATGAAAAAGAGCAAGGAGGAGGGCGCGTCGCTTTTTGAGATTGCCGGCGAAAAAGAATTCAGCGATTTTGTCTACGAGGAAGTGGAAGACCTTCCCAAGATGGAAAAGCTCAATCAAGAAAAGGAGTTCATCGGCATTTACGTTTCGGGCCACCCGCTTGACGACTATCGAAAGGCGATTGAATCCTGCGCGACTCTTACAAGCGCCGTATTGGAGCGCGAGGCTGTGGCCGCCAAAGCGTATTACGAAACCATTCCCGAAGGCGATAGATGGAAGCGCCGCAATTCTGGAAAGTCTTATGTCGCCATTGGAATGATAAGCGAACTTAAGCCTTACAGGACAAAAAAAGGCGACGACATGTGCTTTGGAAAATTGCAGGACTTGACCGGATTTTTGGAAGTCACTTTCTTCGCCAAAACTTGGGGCGTCGTTCGCGGCCAAATTTCCGAAGGAAAGGTCGTCGCGCTTAAAGGAACGCTGGACGCAAGCCGGGAAACTCCTTCGTTCTTGGTGGACGAGCTCTTGGACATCGCCAACTTGCGCGAACGCTCGATACAACAAGTTCACATTAAGTTGAACGACAACAGTTTTGATGAAAAAAACATTCAGGAATTGCGCGACTTTGTTTTTTCGCGGCAAGGCCAGTGCGTCCTGTATTTTCACTTGGACACAAACCAAGGCCCTTACATCGTCAAGGCTAACAGCCAGGCGCGGGTTCCTTGCGACCAAGAATTCTTAAAGCAGTTGGAGTTGATGAATCAAGTTCAGGAAGTCTGGACTGCATGAGGTTTTTATGATTTATTTTTTTAGAACGATGGCGGCCGCCATTTCGATTTATTCATTGATGTGCGTGGCAAGGATTATTTTGACTTGGATTCCAGGCGCGTGCGAAACCGGTCCCGGCCGCTTTCTTTGCGCCCTGTGCGACCCTTATTTGAATTTGTTCCGAACGGGCTGGCTAAGGTTTGGCGTCCTTGACCTTTCCCCGCTTGTGGCCATCGTCGTTTTGTCGATGGCGACTTATGTCATGCAAAATCTAAGCATGGGCGCAAAAGTCACTTTTGGCGTGATTCTCGCGTTGGTAATTCAAATGGTTTGGACGGTCGCCTCTTCCGTCCTGATTTTTTTGATAATAATTCTTGCGGTTCGCCTGATAGTTTTTTTGAGCGGAGCGGACCGCGCTTCGTCTTTGTGGGCGCAGGTTGACGCCAGCCTTAATCCGTTTGTCTATTCCATCACAAGATTTTTTTCAGGCGGACGGCCGGTGGCTTACAAAAGCGCCTTGATTTTGTCAATCGTTTTGGTCGCGCTTTTGCGAATCGGAGGAGCCTTTATTGTGGCCGGACTTGTAAAAATGTGCGCCATGATTCCGTTCTAAAAAATGAAGCTTTCGGAAATCCAAACGCCAATTTCCTCTTTGCCCGGAGTGGGGCCGGCGATGCAAAAGCAGTTCGCCAACCTTAATGTTTGGACAATTTGCGACTTGCTCAATTTTTATCCGCGTTCCTACAAGGACAGGACAAAACGAATTTCTTTAAGCCAGCATGAGACGGCCAAGGAAGTCCACACCGTCGCAAAAGTTGTGGGCCACGAATGGTTCGGCTACGGCAAGCTGAAGACGCTAAAAATTTTAATCAAGGATTCCACCGCGAGCGCCGAGCTGATTTGCTTTAACCGGCCCTTTTTGGAAAAGTCATTCCCTGTCGGCTCAATCATCGCCGTCACCGGCGCTTTTTTTGTAAAGTACAACGCCTTGCAGTCTTCGTCTTTTGAGGCGGAACTGTTGGCGCAGGACGGCGCGCTTGAGGACTTTGAAAACGCGGCTATTCCCGGAAGCGGAATCATTCCAGTTTACAAATTGACAAGCGGCCTTACACAAAAAAAAATCTGCAAGGTTGTAGCCGCCGCTCTTGGCCAATGCGGGGCCGCGATTGACAACGATTTGTCTGACGCCGTAATCGAGCGTCGCGGTCTAATGCAAAAGCGCGACGCGATACGCGCCGTCCACCAGCCAAAATCTTTTGACCAGCTGGAAAAGGCGCGGCGGACCTTGATTTACCAAGAACTGTTCGACATGCAAAAGACCGTCTTGCAAAGGGCTCTGGAACACAAGGGCGCCCTTCCCGCCGCTGATTGCGGCGCGACAATTCTTGACGCGCCGCAAAACGAACGAGTCAAGGCCTTGAGCGGAGCGAACCTTGATTGCCAGCGCTCGCAAGAGCGCAGTGAAATCATTTCCTCTAGCAAAATTAGCGAAGCGACATGCCGTTCGTATAATGAGCAAGCCAAAGATTGCGGCGCTGCAGAAAATGACGAAAAGAAAAAAAACGCCGCGTCCCAAAATTCCTTTTCTCCCCGCCAAGCCGCGCTTTTGGAACGCCTTCCGTTCGCGCTTACAAAAGACCAAATGGCCGCGATCGCTCAAATCAACGCCGACATAGACAAGGGCTACGACGAGCGCGCCAAGCTTTTAAAGGCAAGCGAAAGCGGCGCGGCGGACGGCCTTGCAAGCAAGAAAACGCCTTGGACAATGCAGCGGCTTTTGCAAGGCGACGTAGGCTCCGGAAAAACCTTGGTGGCCGTCTTCGCCTGCCTGCGCGCGATTGACTGGGGCGGCCAGTGCGCGGTCATGGCGCCGACGGAAATTTTGGCCAAGCAGCACGCGGACACAATAGCGCGCCTTTTGGAGCCGGTCGGAGTCCGCGCCGCTTTCTTAAGCGGAACGATAAGCGCCGCCGCGCGCTCTCCGCTTTTAAGGGCGCTAAAGGCTGGCGAGATAAACATTTTGGTCGGCACCCACGCCTTGTTCAGCAAGACGACTGTTTACAACGACTTGCAGCTTGTCGTCATAGACGAACAGCACCGCTTTGGCGTGACGCAGCGGCAGTCGATTGTTGAAAAGGGAAGGACTGTCGCGGGCTTTAACGCCGCTCCGCACCTTTTGATGATGAGCGCCACGCCGATTCCCCAAAGCCTCGCGCTCACAGTTTACGGCGACCTTGACGTTAGCGTCATAAAAAGCCTTCCCTCCAGCCGAAAGCCCATCACGACATACCTTGTTGCGCAGGGCCACGAGGCCAACGCCTACGCCGCCGTCGCCAAGGAATTGCAAAAAGGCCGGCAGGCGTATTTTGTTTACCCGGCGATTGGCTCAGGCAGTTCTGGCCTTGAAGGCATTTCTGACTTTGAGACGAGCAGTCTTGGCCTTGACAACGCTTCCGAAGCGGCCGGCTTAAAGTCCGCCACCGCCGCCTTTGAAAAGCTTTCGCGCTCAGTCTTTCCCGGCTATAAATGCGCTCTTCTTCATTCCCAAATTCCAGAAGATGAGCAGTCAAAAATCTTGAACGACTTTAGGCAAAACAAGATTCAAATCCTCGCGGCCACGACTGTAGTTGAAGTCGGCGTCGACGTTCCCAACGCCACTTGCATGGTAATCGAGCAAGCCGACCGCTTTGGACTTGCCCAGCTGCACCAGTTGCGCGGACGCGTGGGCCGCGGCTCGGAACAAAGCTATTGCTTTTTGATTTACAGAAACGGCATCACCCAAAACGGAATCGAGCGCATGAAGATTTTGCGCCAAAGTACAGACGGCTTTTACATAGCCGAAGAGGACCTAAAGCTCCGCGGCCCCGGTCAAATTACAGGAACCGCCCAGTCCGGCGCCCTGGAATTGGGAATCGCCGACCTCGCTCGCGACCGCGACCTGTTGATGCTGGCCCGCCTCGACGCCCGCGCGTCTATTGAACAAGAGTTGCTGGGAAAAACTAATTGTGGTAAAGAATAAAAAAGCGGACCCGCCTTTGGGGTCCGCTTTTTTGTTCACTTAATATACCCGGAATCTTCCAAGTACTTGCGCCTCGTCATCACAAGGCTGATGAGTTCCTGATACATGTTGTAGTCGATTTCAAGCGCGATGGGAAAGATGAAAAATTCCGTCTCGTCGCAATAGCGCTCGATGAACTTGGGGTCGGTCACGTAGCCCAAGCTTATCATGTTTGAAATGCGGTCGGCGGTTTTAAGGATTTTGGCCTTTTGGCTTCCTTCGTTTATGATGCGGCGTAAAAAGGCGGGCTTGTCCTCGTCCTTTCGGCGGGTAACTTCAAGCACAAGGCGGTAAACGTCCTCGCCCTCTTCGTCAACGTTGATTATGCTGTTGGTGTCAAAGCCCGGAATGTCTTCCACAACGTCGTGAATGCAGGAGGCCTTTAGGAGCACGCTGTCGATGTAGCCGTAGTCGATTAAAATCGTCATCGTGTCCAGCTGGTGGCGGAACATGTTTCCGCCCGCGCGGCGCTGCTTTCCGATAAGGGCGGTGGCAAGCTGCATGTAGGGGGCGAGGTAAATGTCCCGAAGCGTAAGCATGGCCTTTTGCTCCATCGCGCCGCTTCTGTTCACTTGCATTTCATACTTAGACATTCGCCGCCTCCTTTTGACCTTCGCGCCTTAAAGGCTTTGCAAGTAAGACTTAAGCTTTTCGATGCGGCTTTGCGCCTCGGCCAGCTTTTTCTTTTCTTCCTCGACCAATTCCGCGGGGGCGTGCTGGGCAAAGTTTCCGCCAAGCTTTCGCTCCGAGTTTTGCGCGTATTTTGTCTGCGTCTCTATTTCCTTGTTGAACTTGGCCTTGAGCGCCTCGATGTTTACGCTTTCGTCAACGATAAGGAAAGCCTCAAAGCCGCTTCCAACCGTTCCAATCGCGCGCGCGGGCTTTGCTTCCACAAAGTCAACGCTCTTCATGCCGGCGAGCAATTCAATCATGTCGGTCTTTTCTTTGCAGACTTCGGCGGCGCTTCCCTTTTGGACAAGAATCGCCATGTTCAGTTTTGCCGCCGGGTCAAGGCCGCATTCAGCGCGCAGCGCGCGGGTCTTTCCTATCAAGTCTTTTAGCGCGTCAAAGCGCTCTTCGATCGCCGCGTTCTTTCTGTTTTCGTTTGGCTCGGGGTAGGGCGCGTCGATGAGCATTCCCTTGTATTCGCTGTTGGAAGAAATCTTTTGCGCGCCCGCCTTTGCGCGGTTGGCCGCGATTTCTTCAAGCGGAAGCTTTGAGTAAATTTCCTCCGTCACAAAAGGAAGGAAGGGGTGGAGCAGGCGCAAGTTTTCTTCCAAGTTGTTCATCAAAACGCTGGCCTGCCTGTCCTTTTCGCGCTCGTCGCCGTTCTTAAAGTTAAGCTTTGTCGCCTCCACATACCAGTCGCAGAACTCGTTCCAGAAGTATTCCATAAGCGCGCTGGCCGCGTCGTTGTAGCGGTAGCCTTCAAGCGCCGCGCGCGAAAGTCGGGCCGCGTTGTCCAAGCGCGCGTAAATCCACTTGTCAAGCTCTGTCAAATCCGCGTCGGTCACGGGAATCAAATTGCGGCCTTCCAAGTTTCCCAAAAGGTAGCGGCTTGCGTTCCAAACCTTGTTGCAAAAGCGGCTTCCAAGCTTAAAGGAATCCTTGTCAATCAAAATGTCCTGGCCTTGCGCGCACATAAAGCCCAAAGTGAACTTTAGCGCGTCGGCTCCGTACATGTCGATTATTTCAAGCGGATCCATTCCGTTTCCCAAAGACTTTGACATCTTGCGGCCCTGCTTGTCGCGAACCAAGCCGTGAATGTAAATGTCGTGGAAGGGCGCCTTTCCGGTGAACTCAAGGCCGGCCATAATCATTCGGCTTACCCAGAAGAAAATGATGTCGTAGGCGGTGACGAGCGCGGTCGTAGGATAGAAAGTTTCAAGGTCGGCTGTTTTTTCCGGCCAGCCCAGCGTGCTGAAGGGCCAAAGCCAAGAAGAAAACCATGTGTCCAAAACATCTTCGTCCTGCTTAAGCTCGCTTTCGCCCGCGCCGCACTTGGGGCAGGCCTTTGGCTCTTCGCGGCTAACGATGACTTCGCCGCACTTTTGGCAGTACCAGGCCGGAATGCGGTGGCCCCACCAAATCTGGCGGCTCACGCACCAGTCGCGGATGTTTTCCATCCAGCGCGCGTATGTGTTTTCCCACTTTTGCGGGAAGAACTGAATGTCTCCGTTTTTCCAAGCGGCGAGCGCCTTGTCGGCCATCGGCTTCATTTTTACAAACCACTGGTCGCTCAAATACGGCTCGACGATTGTCTTGCAGCGGTAGCAGTGGCCCACCGAGTGGACCATCTTTTCTTCGCCCTTGAACAAGCCCGCTTCGGTCAAGTCTTCGATTACCAATTTGCGCGCCGCTTCGGGCTTAAGGCCCTGGTATTTTTGCGGAACGTTTTCGTTGAGCCGTCCGTCGGGCGTGAGCAAGTTGACCACTTCCAAATTGTGGCGCTTTCCGACTTCCCAGTCGTTGGGGTCATGGGCCGGAGTGATTTTTACCATTCCGGTTCCAAACTCTTTGTCAACGTATTCATCGGCGATAATCGGAATTTCTTTTCCTGTAATCGGAAGCTTAAGCTTTTTTCCTACAAGCGCTGTGTATCGCTCGTCGGTGGGGTTCACGGCCACGGCGGTGTCGCCAAAGAAAGTTTCGGGGCGGGTTGTGGCCACCTCGATTTTTCCGCTTCCGTCGGCGTACTCGTAGTAGATGTGGTACATCGCGCCCTGCGTGTCCTCGTGGTCAACTTCGTCGTCGGCCAAGGCGGTTCCGCAGCGGGGGCACCAGTTGACCAAGCGCTTTCCGCGATACATAAGGCCGCGCTCGTAAAGGGTGACAAAAACGTCGCGCACGGCCTTGCTCAATCCTTCGTCGTAGGTAAAGCGCTCGCGCTCCCAGTCGGTTGAGTTTCCAAGCTTTCTTTGCTGCTTTACGATTATGTCGTGGTGCTCTTCCTTTACTTTCCAAGTGCGCTCCAAAAAGGCCTCGCGTCCAAGGTCGTTGCGCGTTTTTCCTTCTTTTTTAAGCTGGCGCTCCACAACGTTTTGCGTCGCGATTCCGGCGTGGTCGGTTCCGGTAAGCCAAAGGGTGTTGTCGCCCTTCATGCGGTGGTAGCGCACGACGATGTCCTGCAAAGTGTTGTTAAGGCCGTGGCCCATGTGCAAGACGCCGGTGACGTTGGGCGGCGGAATCACCACGGAATAAAGGGCCGGCTTTTTTTTGCCGTCTTTGCAGGCCGCGCATTTGCATTCCCATTCGGCGTGGACGGGGCTGGCCTGGTCGGAGGCCGGCTTAAAGCAGCCCTTGCTTTCCCAGTCCTTGTATATTCTGTCTTCAAAATCTTTTGGATTGTAGGCTTTTTCTAGTTCTATCGCTTTCATAGAGCGCTATTATAATGAATTTCGCGCTCTTTTGCTAGTGGTAATGTTTATGTGTCCGCTTGCGCGGCCGTTAGTTTTCAGGGGCGGCGACAATCTCTTTTACTTGTTCAATGGACATGTTAAGGGATTTTGCGATAATGTCGATGGAAACGCCGTTGCCGTAAAAGCTTCGCGCGTCTTCTTTTGCTTTTTCCTGCGCGCCTTTTCTTTCTCCGATTTTCATCATATCCCTGTCATGCAAATTCATGGCTAAGTATTCCCTCCTGTATTTTTCAGTTTGCCGGGCTTTGACCACAAAGTCTTCCAATTGTTTTGCGAATGGATCCTCGCCGGGCTCATTGGTCTGGATAAAGCGCAGCAGGGCGCGAATTTTTGGGTCCTTTGCCTGTCCGTACGCGCTTGCATTATACACAACTTTAAGGCATTTGTCATCTAAATTCACAGAAGAATTTTCGGCGCAAATATTTCGGAACGTGTATCTGTAAAGACCGCGCGGCCGTCCGTTTTTATCCTTGAATGGGTCGAATTTGCAGATGAACAAAATATAGCTGTCTTTTAGTTCGGAATAGTCTTCGCCCTTCATAAGGCTGTCAATGTCCACCATAGATTGATAGTAGCGCGACCTTTTGCCCAACGCGTCCATCTCGTAGGTTTGCAGCTCCACGTCGATTATTTTGTCCACGTCCTTTAGATAAACGTCCAGCCGCACGCCTTTTGTGGTGTAGTAGGGGGCGATTTTTTTTTCGAGCTTTGGATACTTCACGTCCTTGACGCGCACGCCTAAAAGCCGCTCCACCAACTCCGCGCTGGCTTCTGGGTTTTTCATGACGGCTTGAAACATTCCGTCATCCGCAAAGTTAAGTTGCTCAAAAGGTTTTCTTGCCATAAAAAGCTCCTTATAGTTTTGTTTGCTATAAGATATGAATTTTATTTAAAAATTTAGCGATTTTTCTGAAAAATCGTAATAAATTTTTGCGCTTTTTTTGGCTTTACGCTATACACTTGTTTTTTTTTCTTCGCGGCGGTGTCACTTTATAATTTTTTTTCAATAAAAAAAGCCGCCCCTTTTGGAGCGGCCTTAAGGCTGCCGGAACTAGGCCGGCAAGGATTTTAGTAGTAGATGTACTCGTGGACTACGTTGCCTTCTTCGTAGAAGATTTTGTCAGTCACGCCGTCCGCGTCAAGCGTGTTGGCAACGTTCCAGTCGCCTACGTAGTCGTAGCGAGTGTTGGTGCCGCTGTCTGTCTGGCCGGAACGCAACTGCGTGTTGCAAGTGTAGTAGCTTGCGACAGGCTTTGTTCCGTAGGGGGCGAAGCCGTAAACCAAAACGCCGCCCTTGAGGTTTGTATCATTGTCGCCGCTTTTTATGTGAGTCCATTTGGTGTAATTTGGAATATATCCGTTAGCCCCTGTTTTTGTGTTGGTTTCGCCGCCTTTTCCCATCTCAGTGCCTGGAGCAAAACGTGTGTGCCAGCTTTGTTTAAATATGCTGGGCTTAAACTCTTGGGCGGTCTCAGATGTGTCGCCGACTGTGTAGCTGATTTTTCCGATGCGGACTGTGTAAACGCCTTTTTCAAGTTGCTTTACGTCAACGCCGATTACGACTGTACCGGCCGTTGAGTCGTAAACATAGTCAGTGACGGATGAAAGATTTTTTTTGCAAGTGGCTTCGGCGGATGGTTCGTACAAGTCTCCGTACCATGTTCCAACTGTCTTAAGAGTGTAATCTGCAGTGTCGCTTTTTGTGGTTGTTGAGGTGTTTTTTGTATTAACTTCCTGAGTGTAGTTGTTTCCAAGCGCGCTGGCAGCTGCATGGCCAGAATAGATTCCAGACTTTGTCTTTTTTACTCCGCTGTAGCGCTCAAAGTAGCAAGTCACTCCGCTAAACGCTCCGTTTGAGCCTCCAAACACCGGCTTGAATGACAAGAAGAAAAAGTCATATGTGTCGTTTTCATATTTGTTAAAGTCAAACAACATTCCCGCTCCTGCGATTCTGTTTGATGTGGAATTCCTCCAAGTTCCTTCCTTTAGGTCGAGGACGATGTTCGTGCGGAAGCCTTCCGTGTTGTTAAAGCCGCCTGTGATTTCATTAAAGGCGCGCTTTCCTGTCTTTGAAAGCTTAAGCTTTTCATCTCCTGTGCTTGCGTCATCGGCGATGATTGTTTCTGTGGTATCGAGGTTTGAGTCGATGAGAGCCTTGTCGCCAACCTTGATTTTGTCGCCGGTGGCGTCAACCGTCAGCTTAAGGGCGTATTTTGTTGGCACTCCAGAAGCGGAGTCCGCGCCTGTGATGAGAGCGTCTCCTGAGCTGTCTTTGCAGCTTGCGAATGCCAGCAAGGCCGCGCCCAAAATTCCGAGCGCCGCGATTGTCTTTGTCATTTTCATTGTTTTTCCTCCGAAAGAAAAATTTAGGAAGAATTTAGCGCCAAGCCCCCAAAAAGTCAAGCGCGGCGGATTTTTGCTTGTCCGTGATTAGACTGATCTTGCGGACTAGCCGTTTTTGATAAAGCGCAAGAGCGAGCGGACTTAAAGTTTTTCAACTTCCTCGACGCTAAGGCCGACGCACTTTGCTATTATGTTAATGTCAACGCCAGCGGCTTTAAAGCTTCGCGCGTTTTCAATGGCGTTTTGCCGCGCGCCTTCCTCGCGGCCTTCGGCAAGGCCTTCTTCTTTTGCCTCGGTCATAATGTCAAAATCGTGCAAATTCATATTGGCAAACTCCTTTCTGAACTTCTCGTTTTCCTTGACTTTTGCCACGAACTCGGAAAGGCGCTTGGAAAAGTCGTCCTCGCCCGGCTCGTCGGTCTGGATGAATCGCAAGAGCGCGCGGACTTTTGGATCTTCCACGCTCTCGTACGCATTTGCATTGTATACCACTTTTACGGTTTTGTCATCCAAATTCACGGAGTTTTCTTCGACGCAAATGTTTTGGAATGTGTAGCGTGGAAGTCCGAAGCCGCGTTTGCTGTCGTCGTGGAAGGGATCGAACTTGCAGATGAAAAGAATGTAGCTTTCCCTTAGCTTTGTGTAGGGCTGGCCTTTCATAAGGCAGTCGCAGTCAACCATGCTTTGGTAGTAACGCATTCGCTTGCCCAAGGCTTTTTGCGGGTAGGACTGCAGCTCCACGTCAATCGCCCTGTCCTCGTCCTTTAGATAAACGTCAAGACGCACGCCCTTGCTGGTGTAGTAGGGAGCGATCGCCTTTTCCAATTCCGGGTACTCAACTTGCTTGACGCGGACGCCAAGCAGGCGCTCCACCAGTTCCGCCGAAAGCTCAGGGTTTTTCATCACCGCTTGAAACATTCCGTCGTCGGCAAATGTGAGCTCGTCAAAAGATTTTCGTTTCATAAAACATCTCCTCGTTTTTTTTTTACACATACAAGGTAGACTTTTTTGTTCAAAAATTAGCGGTTTTTGCTGAAAAAAATAAAAAAAAACTTATTTTTTTTTCAGCACGAGCGAAATTCTCCATTTTCTCAAAAATTTTTCTTGCAAAATTGGAAAAATGGAGTTAAAATAGTTGATTAAGGAGAAAAAGTTGGCAAAGAAAAGATTTTTCCAGTATGTCGGCGACACGCCAATCATACCCATTTCATTTAAAATTCTTTTGATTTTCATTCCGTTGATTTTGATGTCAAGCTTCATGACCAACTTGATTTCCGTTCAACTGTCGCAAAGGCAAGTTACGGAGTTGACCAACCGCTTGACGGTCACGCAGCTTAAGGAACTGTACAAGACGGCGAGCAACCAGTATCAAATTTATTCCTATAAAAAGAACAAGGAAGACTGCGTGGCCGCCTTGGAGTCCGCCGCCGCCGAGGAGTTCGGAAATCCAAAAAGCGTGGCCATGGGCTTTGACCGGACGGGAAAAAGCTTGTTTTGGTCCAGCGCCAACGGCTCCTCTTACCAGGAATTTCCCGACAAGCGTTCCTTGGAAATTTTGAACGAAGCCTTTGACAAGGGAACAAAGGAAGGCCAAATCACCTTTGAGCTGCGCGGCGAGGAATTTCACGGAGTGTACAAGTATTCCGACGATTGGAACGTTTTCCTTGTTCGGGCCGAATCCCGCAAGGACACTTCGCGCTACCAAGTGGCCATCATGCTTATCATCAGCGCGGTGATTCTTTTGCTTACCGTAGTTTTCGTCGCGCTCGGCGTGTACATGTTCAAGAAGGTTTTCGCCAGCATTTCAAAAATCACCAGCAGCCTCTACGACATGCAGCAGCGCTCGCAGCTTTCGACGATAGACATCGACGACGCTCCCAACGACGACGTCACTTACATGGCCGCGTCGTTCAACTCGCTTTCAGTTTCGGTCAACAACCTTTTGACGACCTTCCAAAAGTTTGTTTCAAAGGACGTCGTCTCCAAGGCCTACACCGACCACACCATTAAATTGGAAGGAATGCAGCGCGAGCTTACGATTTTGTTCAGCGACATAAAGAGCTTCACCTACAGAACCGAGACTTTGGGAAACGAAATCATCGACCTTTTGAACGTCCACTACAACAACGTCATTCACGACGTCCACGAGGAGAACGGCGTAGTAGGCTCCATCATTGGAGACGCTATTTTGGCGATTTTCGGCTCCTACAAAAATCCCGAGATGAAGTCTTTGGAAGCCATCGACGCCGGCTGGCGCATAACTTACGTCACCGCCGAGCTTCGCGAAAAGATGAAGCAGCAGCGCAAAAAGATAGAAGAAACCAGGAAGCTGACCGCCGCCGAGGACAGGGTCTACAAGGCCGTTCTTTTGGACATCGGCGTGGGCATTGACGGCGGAACGGTTTTCTACGGAAACATCGGTTCCGACGAGCACATGACCAACACCGTAATCGGCGACAACGTAAACTCGGCCAGCCGCTTGGAGGGCGTCACCCGCATCTACCATTTGCCGATTGTCGTTTCCGAATACATCGTCGACGACGTCAAGGACAAGACCGACCGCTACAAGTTCTACGAAATCGACACGATTCAAGTTAAGGGCAAGACAAAAGGAAAGAAAATTTTCTTCCCGCTGGACACGGAAAACGAGGCGCAGAAAAAACTTATGGACGGATTTGAAGTCTACGAGGAAGCGCTCAAGGCTTACTATGACGGCGATTGGAAAAGCGCCAGAAAGCTTTTCAAAAAAGTCAAAATGGAAGTGGCCGACGTGTTCATGGAACGCATGGGCGCCAGGGGAAATCCGCCTGACAAATGGAGAGGAATATGGACAATGACGACAAAATAAAGGAGCTGTCTCTTTTCTTGGGCGACGAGTTGGAGCCGCTCAAGCGCTCGAAAAAGGTCAAGGTTTACGACCTTGAGACCGAGTACGCCAAGACCCGCGCCAACCGCCTTTGGTCCGTTTGGATTACCTTGGGCTTGACTTTCGCGGTCTTTGTGCTGGTGACGGTTTTCACGATTCGCGGAATCGGAAAAAGCAACGACAAGATTGACGTGAACCTTTCTTCGTTTGAAGACTTGAACTTGCAAAATTTGTTCGACCAATTGCAGAGGGCGCAGGACCAGTTTGACGCGGCGGCCAAGAGAAAGGCGGCCTTGCAGGGAAGCCTCGAGTCCCGCATTTCCCAGGCAAAGATGAAGATGCAGAGCGACCTTGAGCTTTTGGCCAACACCCGCCTTTCAAAGGGCGTTTTGGCCGACCGCAAAAAGAAGATTCAAAGCGACTACAACAAGGAAGTGGCGGCCGCCCACGCCGAAATCGACGAGCGCCTTTCCGTCGCGGAAGCCGAGCTTAAGCAATACGAGGAGCAGCTTAAGCAATACGACAGCGAGAACGTGGCCCGCGCCCAGGAATGGGAGAACAAGATGGACTCGGAGCGGCAGGCCCGCCAAATCGAAAAGCAGCGCCTGATTGACTCCTACGAAAAGCAGCTTGCCGACGCGAAGGCCCTTTTGGAGGAAACCCGCAAAAAGGACTTTGAGGACCGCAAGAACGCGACCAGCGAAATAGCCAAGCGCTACGAGCAGGAGCTGGCCAACTACGACCCGGTTTTCAAGGACGCAAAGACAAGCGGCGTCGTCACGGAAGCCAACCAGCATCCCCTTGGCGTCTTTAGCCAGGAGCTTTTGTATGGCCAGGACGCTCCTTCGGTAAGCGAGGAATTTTCGGCCGCTTTGTCGGCGGCTGTCAAGAACTACCAGGACTTGGAGTACTTGCTTTCAAAGTCCGCTTCGATTCCCCAGCGCAACACGATGAAAAGCGTCGTGTCCGGCGAAAAAAAACTTTCATATACAATCGCCAACGGACTGGCCCGCGCGGCCATAAGCGAAATAAAGGCCAAGGACGCGCAAAACGTCGCGATTCAGGACGAGGTCGAGAGCATGAAGGCGCATGTTAAGGAAGCCGACGACAAGGTCGCCGCCGCCTTTGAGGAGCGCGACTTTGAAAAGGCCGCGAGCCAGGCCTACGTCAACATTTTGAATTCCTCTTTGGTTGACGAAAAGACGGCGGGCTTTGTCTTGGATCCCCAAAACGAGCTGGGGCCGGCGGTCTTTATACGCGACTCTTGGAAGCAGGGCGTGACCCGCGACGGAACGACGAAAATAGACATTTACAACGGCCGCAGCAAGGTGGCGACGGGAAGCCTCTTGTTCTCAAACAACAACTACTACATTTCCCTTGACCGCGCCGCCGACGCCAGCCTCCTTTCCGTAGGCAGCTCGTTCAGGATAAAGAAGTGAAATATATAAAAAAAACGCGTAGCGGAAAGGCAAACGGGGCGAACATAGGACACGTTAAGCTAATCGCTTTGCCCTAAAAGTACCTCGTTCGCAGCCGTTTGAATTTCCGCGAGATTGCCCGCGCTCGCAAGAGCGCAGTTGAATAAACTTCCATAAGCAAAACGGAGGGGGTGCCCGACGTAGCGTTTTTGTTTTTGCTGCTATAGTTGATTTTTTTCTATATATGCGCTATTGCCAGTCCGCCTCGCGAGAGGCGCGTGGATATTTCCACTAGCAAAAGTGCGTTTCGCTTGCAAATATTCTATATAAGCGCTACAATAAAAAGATATGGAATTTGCAGAAAGCGCTACATTCAAGAAAATCATAGATCCCATTCGTTTTGGCATTGACGTAGGAAGCACCACCGTAAAGGTGGCCGCCCTTGGCCAAAACGGCGAACTTTTATACAGCGCGTACGAGCGCCACCGCGCCGACATACGCTCGACAATAATTTCGGTTGTCAACAACGCCCTTGACTCTTTGGAAAAGCAATGCCCGGAAGGCGCGGGGCAAACCCTTAGCGTCAAGGTCACCGGAAGCGGAGGACTGGCCGTAAGCCAGTGGCTTAACGTTCCCTTTATTCAGGAAGTCATCGCGGCCACAACCGCCGTCCGAAAAATCATACCGCAAACCGACGTCGTCATCGAGCTTGGCGGCGAGGACGCCAAAATCACTTACTTTAAAGGCGGCGTCGAGCAGCGCATGAACGGAACTTGCGCCGGCGGAACCGGAGCCTTCATCGACCAAATGGCCGCGCTCTTGGAAACCGACGCCGCGGGCCTTAACAAGCTTGCCGCCGGAGCGACGACGATTTATCCAATCGCCGCGCGCTGCGGAGTTTTCGCAAAGACAGACGTTCAGCCGCTTATCAACGAAGGCGCCAGACGCGAAGACATCGCGGCCTCGATTTACCAAGCCGTCGTAACGCAGACAATTTCTGGCCTTGCGTGCGGAAAGCCTATTCGCGGCAAGGTGGCCTTTTTGGGCGGACCCTTGCACTTTATGGAGCAGCTGCGCCGCCGCTTTATCGAAACGCTAAAATTAAAGGACGATGAAATTATCGTTCCGGAAAATTCGCAATTGTTCGTCGCGCAGGGCGCGGCTTATTCGGCCGAGCGGAAATTCGCTTGCGGCCCCGACGGAAAGGAATTCAACTTTCCGACAATCGCGGCTTTCCGCGAGTCGCTAAAAAATCTTGTCGGCGCCGAGCTTCACGAAGTCCAGCGCCTGGAGCCGCTCTTTAAGAGCGAGGAAGAGCTTAAGGAATTCCGCGAAAGGCACGCAAGCGAAAAGGCCTTGCGGGGCGACTTGGACGCGGCCAAGGGACCGGTCTTCCTTGGCTTGGATTCCGGCTCCACTACGACAAAGGCTGTCCTTACCGACATCGACGGCCGCATTTTGTGGAACTTTTACACGGCCAACGCCGGAAACCCGGTTGACATCGCCGTAAAGACATTGAAGGATTTGTACGCCCGCCTTCCCAAAGACGTTTACATCGCGCGCGCCGTCTCCACCGGTTACGGCGAGGCTTTGTTCCAGGCGGCCTTGGGCGTCGACGCCGGCGAGGTTGAGACAATCACGCACTTTAGGGCGGCCGACTTTTTTGTTCCCGGCGTTGAGTTCCTTTTGGACATCGGCGGCCAGGACATGAAGTGCCTTCGCATGAAGGACGGCGCGATTTCTTCCATCCAGCTTAACGAAGCCTGCTCGTCGGGCTGCGGAAGCTTCTTGGACAACTTTGCCCGCACGATGGGAATGGACGTGCGCGAGTTCAGCCAAAAGGCTTTGACCGCCCAGCAGCCCGTTGACCTGGGAAGCCGCTGCACGGTCTTCATGAACAGCCGCGTGAAGCAGGCCCAAAAGGAAGGCGCGACGGTCGCCGACATTTCGGCCGGCCTTTCTTATTCTGTAATCAAGAACGCTCTTTTTAAAGTAATAAAGCTGCGCCGCGCGAGCGACATCGGAACTAAGGTTGTCGTTCAAGGCGGAACTTTCAACAACGACGCGGTTTTGCGCGCCTTTGAAAAAATTTCGGGCGTCAACGTGTTCCGCCCGGACGTGGCAGGCCTTATGGGAGCCTACGGTTCCGCCTTGATTGCCTGCGACCAGTGGCGCGACTTGATGGCGCCAAAGCCGGGCGAGCCGGAGGGAACGGTTCACGACGTTCGCACCGGTTTGGCCAGTTTGGAGGAATTGGAAAACTTCCACGTTGACCTTGACCTCCGCCGCTGCGGAAAATGCCAGAACAACTGCTTGCTCACGATAAACACCTTCACCACAAAAGACAAGGACGGAAAGGAAGAAAAGCGCGCCTTTGTGACGGGAAACCGCTGCGAGCGCGGCGCCGAGCTTGGCGAAAAAGTTTCGGTGATTGACGCGAGCAACAAGGCCGCCTCAAAGTTGGACGGCTCGGACGCGGCTGGCATTCCAAACCTCTTCGCTTGGAAATACAAGCGCGTCTTTGACTACACGCCGCTTCCTTTGCAGGACGCTCCGATGGGAGAAGTCGGAATTCCGCGCGTCCTCAACATGTACGAAAACTATCCCTTGTGGTTCACCTTCTTCACAAAGCTTGGCTTTAGGGTCCGCCTTAGCCCGCGCTCGACAAGAAGCGTTTACGAAAAGGGCTTGGAAAGCATTCCGTCGGAGTCGGTTTGCTACCCCGGAAAAATATCGCACGGACACGTCGAAAGCCTTTTAAAGGCCGGAGTCAAATTCATTTTCTATCCCTGCGCTCCCTACGAAAAGCAGGAGGACAACGGCGCCGGAAACCACTACAACTGTCCGATTGTCACAAGCTATCCCGAAGTCTTGCGCAACAACATCGACGCGCTGCGCCAAGATTCTTCAATTTTATACATGGACCCCTTCTTGCCGATTTACGACAAGAACCGCTTGGCCTATCGTCTCTTTGAGGAACTTCATCCGCACTTTGCGCAAATCACTTTTGAAAAAGTCATGCGCGCGGTTGACGAGGCTTGGAAGGAGCAGGAAAAATTCCGCGCCGAAATCCAGCAGAAGGGCGAGGAGGCCTTGGAGCGCATAATCACGCTCGGCGTCCACGGCATTGTTTTGTCAGGCCGCCCCTATCACCTTGATCCGGAAATCAACCACGGAATCCCGGAGATGATTCACGGCTTGGGCTTGGCGGTCTTTACCGAAGACTCCGTCGCGCACCTTGGCTCGATCGAACGCCCCTTGCGCATCATCGACCAGTGGGTTTACCACAACCGCCTTTACCGCGCGGCCGCCTTTGTCAGCGGAATGCCCAACTTGGAGCTTGTTCAGCTTACCAGTTTTGGCTGCGGCTTGGACGCGGTCACCGCCGACCAGGTTGACGAAATACTTAAGAGCAAGGGCCGCATGTACACCCTCATCAAGATTGACGAGGGCTCCAACCTTGGCGCCGTCCGCATCCGCATCCGCTCTTTGATTGCCGCCGTAAAAGCCCACGAGCGAAACCACACGCGCCCTGAATACAAGTCGGCCGCCTACAAGCGGCAGGTCTTTACAAAAGAAATGCGCTACAAGCACACAATCATCGCGCCGCAAATGTCTCCGATTCACTTTAGGCTTGTGCAAAAGGCCTTCAACTATTCAGGCTATAAATTTGAAGTGCTTGACGCGGTGGACCCCAAGGCGGTTGAGACAGGATTGAAGTTTGTCAACAACGACGCCTGCTATCCTTCGATTTTGGTGGCCGGACAAATGATTGCCGCGCTTGAGTCGGGCAAGTACGACCTTAACAACACTTCGCTCATCATAACGCAAACGGGCGGAGGCTGCCGCGCGACAAACTACATCGGCTTTATCCGCCGAGCGCTTAACGACGCGGGCTGGGGAAACATTCCCGTCTTGTCTTTGAGCGCCCAGGGCTTTGAAAAGAACCCGGGCTTTAAAATCACGATTCCGCTTTTGCACCGAGCCTTGATGTCGATAATGATAGGCGACGTTTTGATGCGCGTCCTTTACCGCACCAGGCCCTACGAAAAAGTTCCGGGCAGCGCCAACGCTCTTTACGAAAAGTGGAACGCCCGCGCCGAAAAGCAGTTGGAGTCCCTTTCGCTCCACGGCTACCATAAATTGCTTAAGAACATCATTAAGGAATTTGACGCGCTTCCCTTGCTGCCTGTCAAAAAGCCGCGCGTCGGCGTTGTCGGAGAAATCTTGGTCAAGTTCCATCCGACGGCCAACAACAACATCGTCGAGACGATAGAAAAGGAAGGCGCCGAGTGCGTAATGCCGGACTTGGCGGACTTTTTCTTCTACTCGTTCAGCACGGGCATTTTCCGCCACGAGCAGTTGGCCTTCCCCAAAAAGACGGAGCGAAACGCAAAGCTCTTTGTTTGGTTCATGGAACTTTACCGCCGCGACATGAAGCGCTTCTTAAAGAAGTCGCGCCGCTTTGACGCTCCGTCGTCGATTTACGACTTGATGAAGGGCGTCGACGACATCGTGCAGCTTGGAAACATCACCGGCGAAGGCTGGTTCTTGACGGCGGAAATGGTGGAGCTGATTCATTCGGGCGTTCCCAGCATCGCCTGCGTCCAGCCGTTCGCGTGTCTTCCCAACCATGTCACCGGAAAGGGAATGATAAAGGAATTGCGCCGCCGCTATCCCGGAACGAACATCAGCGCGATAGACTACGATCCCGGCTCCAGCGAAGTCAACCAGTTGAACCGCTTGAAGCTCTTGCTTTCCAACGCGCCCGCCGGAAAGCATCCTGACGAAACGCCCAAGGGAAAGATTTGGACTCCCGACGGCGAGGTGGAGCCGCAAGTGCGTTTGGCGGAGGGCGCGGTTTTTGTGGATCCGGAGCCGGTCGCGGAAAGCGACGTGCCGCCGGTCTTGGACGCCAACTAAAGGAGAAGGCTAGGGTGGAGCTAAAAGTTTTTGTAAAAAAGGGGTTTTTGTTTGTTCTTGTCGGCGCGGCGTTTGCGTCTCCTTTTTTTGCCGATTGGAATTCATACAGGATTCCCGATTCGGCGGAAGTGCGGCGGCAAATTTCGCGCGAATGGTTTGAGGGCGGACTTGACTTTTTGCGCGGCCAAAATTCTGAAATAAGAAGCAACCAAATTGGGCTCCAGTTTCAAACGCGCTTGGAGGAGCAGCCGGATGTTTTTCTAACAATCGTCGCCCCCAAGAGCCAAATGAAAATCGACATTTACAGCTCCGGCGGAATGCGAACCGCGACCGAGGACGCTTACAACATGGACAGCCCAGGCTCTTGGATTTTAGTCCGCTCAAAGGCGGGCGGCGAGCCCTTGTCCGTCCGTTATTATTTTGCCAAGGACCCCGGCGTCTTCATTCAGTTCAGGCCCAACAAGGGAACAAACTCGTCCTTGGCGGACTTGATTGTTTTTGACAACTACGCCGCCAAAGGAGTTCCCCTTGGAGTTCCCTTTGACAGATTTTACACAGCCTCTTTTTCTGAAATCCAGGCGCTTACAAAAGACAACGTTCCTTGGCGGTATGTTGAGCCCAGGGCCGGATACGGCGACGAAATTCTTGTGATGGTTCAAACAATCCGCCAAAAGCTTAAGGACATCGCCTACGCGGACGACGCCGCCTACAACGAGGAAGGCCGGCCTGTTTCAATTCAAAACGGACGCGAGCGCTTTGTTCCTGAAAACTTGAAGGATAAAATTTCCGTCTCTTCCGTAGGCTTTGTAAAATGGATTTGCGACGGCCTTGTGGAGCCGCTTTCCGGAAGCTACTTGAAGCTGAGGCCTCTTGTCCAAAAAACTGTCGACGTGAATCCGACCGGCGCTCAAGGCGTTTTGGAAAACAACTACAGCGCCAACTTCAGCCTTGACTGGACGCGCAATTTGGCGGCCGCCGTTTTAAGCGTAAATTCAAACAAGACTATTTTTTACAAGGATTCCGGCGTGGACGTTTCAATCGAGCCGTTCGCCGCCCGCTGGACTGACAAGGGCGTAAAAAGCGAGACCGGTTACATAAAGAACACCGGCTACAAGATTCAATACTTGAAGCCCTTGCTTTATGTTTTGGCCACGGTCAATCCCCAGTACTTTTATTTGTCCGCGATAAGGCAAACTGGCGGCGGCGTCGGCGGGCCGGAAGTCAAGGTCTTTAACGACGCCGCGGCGATTTTTCCTTACTTTGACGCGGACGGAAAATTTAAGACGGTTGTTTTTTATGACGGAGTTGAATATTCTTTGCAGCAGTTTTGCGATTCTTTCGCGGCGCAAAGAAGCAACGACTCTTTCGCGCACTTGGTCCGCGTGAAGGCCAGCGCGAAATTTTATCCGCAAGAAGCCCGCAAGGATAATAAAAATGATTGAAGGAATTAAAGTCATAGCTTTTGACATTGACGGAACTCTCTATCCCGCGTACAGGCTGAATGTAAGAATCGTCAGGCATTTTTTTGCCAACGCGCTCCATTTTTTGCACTTTGGCTTGATTCGCCGCCAGCTTAGAAGAACCGCGCCGCTTGGCGACTTGTTTGAATACCAGGCACGGCTTTTGGGAGAGCGCATTAAAATGAGTTCCGGCGAAGCGATGAAACTTTTGGACGACATGGCCTACACTGGACTTGCGAAATATTTTAAGACGATAAAGCCCTTTAAGGACGTTCCTGAGACTTTCGCAAAGCTAAAGGAGGCCGGCTACAGGCTGGCGCTCCTTTCCGATTTTCCGCCGGAACAAAAGGGCGACTTGTGGGGCCTTAAGCCTTATTGCGAAAAAATTTTGTCAACGGAAAAAATCGGCGCCTTGAAGCCGTCAAAATATCCTTTTGGAGTTTTGGCGATGGAGCTGGGCGTGAAGCCTGAGGAAATCCTTTATGTAGGAAACAGCGTCAAGTATGACGTTTACGGCGCCAAGAACGCCGGAATGAAAACCGCTTACTTGGAGCCCTTGTGGCGCCGCGTTTTGCATAGGCCTTTGAAGGCCGCTGACATTTCATTTGGAAATTATCGACAGTTTCAAAAAATTGCGCTAGAATAGAAAAGATAATTCGGGTGGGGAAAAATGGAAATAGTTTTAATCGTTATCTCTGTAGTCATCTCTTCGGCTGTGGCGTTCGCTTTTCGCGTGATGGACCGCGACAGCAATTCAATGGAAAAAGTCAAGCGATACGCGGACAAGCGGCAAGACGACATGGGAAAATTCATCGAGGACCGCTACAAGAATTTGCGCGCCGCGGCCGCCGAGCTTGAGACAAAAAAAGACCAGGCGGTGGCAACCGTAAAGCGCCTTGCCCAGGAAATGGAGGGCTACCAACGAATTATCGAGGGCGTTCAAAAAGACAAGAGCGCCGCGGAGCAAATAGAGCAAA
Organism: uncultured Treponema sp.; assembly: GCA_946411505.1. Taxonomy (GTDB): domain Bacteria; phylum Spirochaetota; class Spirochaetia; order Treponematales; family Treponemataceae; genus Treponema_D. The sequence continues at coordinate 119,852 of CAMKEG010000003.1, forward strand.
GAATTTCGCAGTACGGAAAAGCCATCCGCGAGCTTACGGACATGACCGCCGCCGTGGAGGAAAACTTGAAGCGGGTAAAGTCGGAAGGCTTGGTTGTTGACGCCGTCCGCGACCGCATTAAGGAAAACGCCGCCAAAATAGAAAAGATTTCAAATCACATTCCATCCGTCGTGAAAAACTTTGAGGAAGTCAACGCCCAGCAATTGCGCTTGGTCGGCGCCGACATTCTGAAAAAAGTTGACGAGCGCGTTACGAGCATAAAGGCCCGCGCCGATCAAATAGACTTGACCACAAAAGATGCCGTCAAGCAAAACCAGGACGTCCTAAAGTCAATCAACAGTTCCGTGAGCGAGATTTATTCCACGGCCGCGGAAAAAGTCAAAAAGCTTGAGGACGCGGCCTTCGCCAAGCTTTCCGAGCAGGCAAAGAAGCGCGTCGAGGATTACAAGGCGGAGATTAGGACAAACGGCCAGCAAATCATCAACGAGTTCAACGCGGACATAAACGACAAGATTAAGGAAGCTCGCGACCAAGCCGACAAGTCAATCGGAGAAATTCGAGCGGCCAACGACAAGTCAATTTCGGAATTGCAGACAAGCGCCGTGTCTCGCTTGAACGAAGTCAAGCGGATGACTGACGAATCCCTTGGAGGCATCAAGGCTTCCGTCAACAAGTACGCCTCGGAAATCAAGGAAACCGCCAACAAGTCTCTTGGAGAAATCCGCGCCACGGTCAACTCCACGTTGGCGGAGACAAAGAAAACCGCCGACGAGCTTGCCAAGGAAAGCGCCGGAAACGGAAAGTCGCTTGAGGCGGTTCGCGCCCAATTGCAGGCCAAGTTTGAGGAAGTTCAGGCCAAGTATGACGGAATGTATTCCGAGCTGACCGAGAAAATTCTTGAGAAGGAAAAATTGGCCTACGACAAGTACACGGAGACGGCCAAGGCCAACATCGAAAACTACAAGAATTCCGTTTCTGAAAAGGTTGAAACTTACAAGGCCGGCATAACGGAAAAAATCAACGGAATGCAGGAGACCATCAAGAAGATTGTCGCCGACCTCAAGGAGCACACGGTTTCCGCTTCCAAGGAAGCCAAGGAAGAAATCGCCGAGCTCAAGGCTGTCAGCGACGCCGCCATTCAGGAGGCCAAGGCAAGCCGCGCGACTGTCGAGGAATGGAACAAGGAAGCCGGCGGAAAGATTGCCGAATACGAAAAGTCTTCAAAGGCCATGATGGCGGAGCTTACAAAGCGCTTGAGCGACGAAGTTAACAAGGCGATTGTTTCTTACGACGAGCGCCAAATCAGCGCGATGAGCGAGTTGGATTCCGATTTGGAAAAATACAAGAAGGACATGCTTTACAGATTCTCAAAGCTTGAGTCTTCCGGCGGCGACGTTGACGGTTTGGAAAAGTCTTTGCGCAGGGCGATGTCCGAAACTGAAAAGCGCGTCTTTGACGACTTCAAGGCCTTTAGCGACGCCCAGAAAAAACAGCAGGCGGACTTTGAGGACAAAATCGGAGAGGATTCCGCAAAGCTCGCCACGCAGATTCAGTCGATTGAAGACGAGATGGACAACTTGCGAAAAGAAGCCGTCAGCAAGACTTCCGAAAAGCTCACCAGCTTTGAAAATTCATTTGAGATTGACATCAAGAATCGCGGCGACGCCATTGACGAAAAGCTCAACGCGTGGCGACAGGGCTTTGACGACAAGATTGCGGGCTTCCAAAACAGCTACGAAAACGAAAGGATTGGAATTGAGGAAAAATACAACGAGACCCTTAAAGAGCGGCTCGCGCTTTTTGAAAAGAAGTTTGAGGAGCAGATTAAGAAAACGGCCGCTTCTGTCCAGACAAATCAAAGCGACTTGAAGGAGCAGTTGGCGGAACTTAGGGAAAGCCTGCGGGAATTCTCCAAGTCGTACAAGGCTGACATTCAAGAGACCCTTTCTGAAAGCGACGTTGAAATCAAGGAGCATACAAAGAGATTTTCGGAAGAAATCGACCAACGCCTGTCGCAGCTTCAAGATTCCGTTTTGGCGGATTTGGAAAAGTTCAAGCAGGACAGCGAAACCCAGCAGCAAGTTAGCGTTGCGACGATTGAGAACGCCTTGGCCGACTTTAGCTCTTGGAAGGAAAAGTTTGGAAAGCAGCTTGAAGACTCCAACAAAATTTTTATGGACAGCCTTGACGAATTTAGGGAAAGCTCAAAGGCCAAGCAAAACGACGCGCAGATTCTTGTCAACGATTCCTTCGAGGAATTCCGCAACGACGCGCTCTCGCGCCAGCAAGAGATTATGGAAAACATCGATTCCTTCAAGGACGCCGTGGACAGCCGCCAAAACGAAATTGAGGAACGCTTGGAAAGCCTTGACGAAAAAACGTCAAGCTCGCTTGACGAGTACCAAGAAAAGTCGGATTCAATTTTGTCGGAATTGCAGAGAATGTACCAGGACATGCTTGAAAAGACCGAAGAGCGCGTTAAAAATCAAAACGACTCAAGCGAAAAGAAGATTAGGGCTTTGTCCGAAGAACTTGAAAGCGCGAGCGTCGAAAACCGCAAGCGCCAGACGGAATTGATTTTGCAAATGCAAAACGACTCAAACGACTTGCAGACAAAGATTGACGACTTGCAAAAAGAGCTTGCGGCCGTGACCAACCAAATGAAGAACTACGACACCGCCAACGAAATGAAGCGGCAGCTGGACGTGAAGCTTTCTGAAATTGCCGGAAGCTTTGACCGCCTTAAGGAATTCCAAAAAACGGCGGACTTGTTCAACAAGCAGTATGACAAGCTTGAACGAATGAACGACGACGCCATTGAGCGCATCGAGGCCTTCAAGGCCGGCAAGGGACAAATCGACGAGCTTGAGCGCAATTACAACCGCCTTGTGACTTTGGCCGGAACGATGGACCAAAAAATCAAGAGCCTGCAGGACACCAACGACGACTTGCAGTCGCTTGAAGTGAAGGTGCGCCAGTTCCAAGACAATTTGACAGGCCTTTCGGTCAAGTACGACCGCATCGACAAAAAGAGCGAGACGATTGACCAAGTGGCCGGCGACGTGGACGAGGCGTTTGAAAACCTTAAGGATTTGGAAAAGCGCCTTGAAAACGCCAACAGGCAAGTAATGTCGCTTCCGGAAGAAATTAAGGAGGCGCAGGACAATGTCGACAAGCTTTTGGAAAACACCAAGCGCATAGACACCGCGATGGACAAGTTGGATTCCTTGCAGGAAATTCTTGACGAGACCGAAAAGCGCATCGACAAAGTCACCCGCGACCGCGAGGGAATTGTCAACAGCGAAAACCGCCTTTCAAAACTTTCAAAGGACATCGACTCCAAGTTCAACACTTTGGAGGACATCGCCAAGGCCGAAACGTCAAAGAAGACCACAAAGTCTTCGTCGATTACGCCGAGAAAGCGCGAGAGCGTGAAGACGCTCAAGCAGCAAGGCTGGCGCATTGAGGAAATCGCCGACAAGTTAAAGTTGACGGAAACAGAAGTTCAATTGATTTTGGACACGTCTCTTTGACGGAAATCGGGCGGCCTAGCGCATAAGCAAGCAAACGGCTTCCGTTTCTACGACCAAGCCTTGGCCGACCAGCCCAACGCGCTCGCCGGTTTTGGCCTTTACAAAAACCTGGCTTATGTCCACGCCCAAGACGCGCGCTATTGACGCGCGTACGTTTTGCCTGTGCGGAAGAAATTTTGGCGCCTGCAGTTTTACGACGCAATCTAAGTTTTGCAAGCGCCAGCCGGCCGCGCGGACGTCCTTCCATGCCGCCTGCAAAAGTTTCGCCGAGTCGGCGTCCTTCCACTTCATGTCTTCGGGCGGAAAGTAGCTTCCTATGTCGCCAAGGCAGGCGGCGCCAAGAAGCGCGTCAGTAATCGCGTGCAAGAGCGCGTCTCCGTCGGAATGCCCGTCTTCGCCTTTGTCATATGGAATGACGACGCCGCCAAGAACAAGCGGGCGTCCTTTTACCAGTTTGTGCAAGTCCGTTCCAAGTCCCACGCGGAATGCAGGCGCTGTCGGCGCGTCAATATTTTTTGCGCCCAAATCTTTGGGGTAGGTGATTTTAATGTTGTTTTCCTCGCCTGGAATTACGCGCGTTTTTTTGTCGGAATACATGTCCCAGATTTCCGTGTCGTCGGTGAAGACCGCGTCCTTTTTTTTTGCCGCGCGCTTGTGGAATTCCAAAATCTCCGGAAACAAAAAGCCTTGCGGGGTTTGAACCGCGGCCAATGACGAGCGCTTTAAGTGCCGCGATATTCTTGAGTCGGAATCCATTTCCTTTTGCGTTTCCACCGGTTGCAAGGCCGGAACCGCCGCGCCGTATTTTATTGTCGCGGCCACAGTCTGTTTTACAAGCGACTCGCTCAAGAAGGGCCTTGCGCCGTCGTGAATTAGGACAAGGCGCGGCGAGGCGTTTGCGTCCTTTTCCAAGGCCTTTAAGGCTTTGCAAACCGATTCTTGGCGGGATTGGCCGCCGGAGACAAAAATTACGGTTGCGCCTTGGCAAAGTTGAGCCGTGAGCGGATTTTTGTAAAAGGCTTTTTTTGCGGCGGCCAAAGCTTTTGGCGGGTGAACCACCGCGATTACGGAGAATAGCTTTGTCTTTAGAAAAACTATGGCGGCCTCAGACAAAACCGAGCCGCCATTTAAGGGCAAGTATTCTTTTTTGCCAAGCCCTCCCATTCTTTGGGAAGAGCCGGCCGCCAAAAGAACTAGCGCGCTGTTTTTAATTGAAGTCGTCGTCCTCGTCGTCAAAATCTTCTTCCTCGGCGCGGCTTTCAAGCGATTCCTCTTCGTCATCGTCGTCTTCGTCATCATCGTCGTCGTCACGGTCTTTTGAGTCGCCGTCGTCCATGCTGAACACGTCGTCGTCGTCGTCGTCCTGAATGATTTGATGCTTGACTCTAGGAGCGGCTCCCGGCGGCTCAAGCTTTGCGTGAACCATGCCTTCCACTTCCTTTTCGTCCTTTCCAAGAGCGATTGAGATTTCGTCAATCAAAAGTTTTTTTGCGTTGTCGTAAAGCTTTCGCTCTTGTATGGGCAATTCCTTGATTTTGCTGCGGTTGTAAAGGCAGCGGACTATTTTTGCGATGTCCGCAATCGTTCCTTTTTTAAGAAGCTCCAAGTTCATTTGGTAGCGCAATTTCCAATCCGAAGTGATTGGCTCGAAGTCCTCGCTCAAAAGGTTGAGGGCCTTTTTGGCTTCCTTTGCCTCAACAATGGGGCGGATTCCCAAATCCTTAGAATGGCTTACCGGAACCATGACAACCATGTCGGAAACTTCAAGATAGATTTTATAGTAAAGGGATTTTTCGCCGTTGAATTCTTTTTCAAAAATGTCGGTGATTACGCCAACGCCTTGGCTTGGGTAAACGATTTGCTGTTTGACCTTGTATTCAGTCTTCTTTCTTGTCGCCATATTATGTTATATTACCACACTTTTTGAAAAAAATCAACTGAAAAAAGCGCTCAGCTTCCGTGAACTTCGTCAATCAGGGCTTCGTACAGGAGCATCAAGTCCTTGTTTGAACGGCGCAGCGCCCCCGCGATTCTTCTGGAAATCCTGTACGGCGGATTGAATACCGGAATGTTGCTCTTCAATGTCTTGACTTTTTTTAAGTTGGCGACGATTTTTTTCCATGTTGGGGTTTTTTTGCGCCTCGGCGAGCGCCTCCTGCCTTCTGTTGTAAAAGTTTCCCGTGTTCTCCAAAACGCCAATCAAGATGTCCTTGTTTTCCAAAGACTTGGCGAATTCTTCATAAGGCCCGCCGACAAATTTTGCGGGAATGTCGGCCAGAAAAAGTCCTTGGCTTTCGTTCTCGGCGGCAAGCTCGCGCAAAATGTGCTCATTCCCTTGCCGCTTGAGGCCGTGGCCAAAAGGTTGTGCTCGTATTCTGTCGTCAAGATTATTTCGTCGCAGTGGGCCATGTTCAGGTGGCTTTCAAACTTGGAGTCAAAGATTTCGGCGGCGACGTAAATCGACGGATTTATGTTTTTTATCGCGAGAACGGCGAGAACCGCGCGCGAGTCGATTTCCAATTGCGTTCCGCCCTTGGACTGGTCGGAGATTATAAGCGCGCGCGACGCCCGTAATGAAGGCGAACAAAAAATACCAGTAGCTGTCGCCGATTGAGTAAATCAATTCCGAGAGGCGTTTCCTAAGTTTTTTTCGTCGTGTTCCCTTAATGTGTGCCATACTTTGTCTATTTTTGCCATTATATATTTTTGATTTGTTTCAACAGCCTGTCGCTTGCGCGGTGTTCGCTTGCAAAATCCGCAGACATGGTTTATAATTTTCAATATGAGAAAAATCCTCGCGGCATTTTGCGCCCTTTGCTGCTTGCCTTTTTTTTCTTGCGAAAAGCTTGGAAAGTTTGACATGAAAAAATCCCGAACATTGAATCCGCAAAGCGGAGTTTACTACAGCCTTTTTGTCCGCTCCTTTGCCGACTCGGACGGCGACGGAATCGGCGACCTTAACGGAATTTGCAAAAAGCTGGATTACCTTGAAAGTCTTGGCGTTGCCGGCCTTTGGCTTCTTCCGATTTTTCCTTCCCACTCATACCACGGCTACGACGTTGACGACTATTACGGCATAAATCCCCAGTACGGAACAATGGAAGATTTTGAGCGCTTGTGCTCGGCCTGCGCGGAGCGGGGCATCGCCGTCATATTGGACATGCCGCTTAACCATTCTTCTGTCCACAACGCATGGTTTGTCGAATCGTCCGATCCTAAAAGCCCCCGCCGCTTGTGGTACCGCTGGGCCGCGCAAAACGACCCAAAAATCAACCTAAAGGCCGTCGCTTGGAACCACAAGGTTTGGAACGAATTTGGCGGCCATTATTACAGCGGCCTTTATTCGCACGGAATGCCCGACTTTAACCACGACAATCCGGAAGTCCGCGCCGAATTTAAAAAAATCCTTGGCTTTTGGCTTTCAAAAGGCGCGTCGGGCTTTCGTTTTGACGCGGCCAACCACTTGTACGACGCGGTCAAGCTTCCTTCCGGCATAAAGGACGGGCAGGAGCGGGCCGTTCAGTTTTGGAATGAGATGTCCGCTTATGTCCTTGGAATAAAGCCCGACGCTTACATGGTGGGCGAGGTATGGGACACGGCCGGCGTCCGCGCCGACTACATGCGGGGCCTTCCGTCAACCTTCCACTTTGACTTGGGCGCGAAAATCATCGCGGCCGTAAAAAACGGCGCGGCCTTGGGCGCTTCAAACAACGCGCTGGCCAAGGGCTTGGCTGGCGACTACAAAGCGGCGGCGGCCAAAAATCCCGCCTTTGTGGACGCGCCCTTTTTGACCAACCACGACCAAAACCGCTTTGCCTTGCAGTTCAAAAACGACGCTGATTCGATAAAGCTCGCCGCTTCGATGTACTTGTTTTTGCCCGGCGTTCCCTTTGTCTATTACGGCGAAGAATTGGGAATGAACGGAGCCAAGCCCGACGAGCAAATACGGACTCCCTTTGTTTGGTCGGACAGCGGAAAATCCGGCGGCGACAAGGCGCAGACAAAGTGGATAGAGTCAAAGTACAACGCAAAGACTATTCCAGCCGACGCGCAAGAGGCGGACAAAAATTCAATCTTGAACTTTTACAAAAGCGCCATAAACTTTAGGAGCCAAAACGCCGCCGCCTTTTTTGGCAAATTCAGCCCTCTTGACGCCAAAAACTCTTTTGTCGCCGCTTGGACAATCCAAGGCGCGGACGGCTCAACGCTTTTTTGCCTTTTCAACTTGTCTGACAAAGAGCAAAAGGCCGCGCCCTTGCAAGCGGACGATTTTGGCGGCCTAAAGCCTGTTTTTTGCGGCAAAAAAGGCTGCAAGGCCCAAAAGGACGGGCTTGTTATTCCCGCCCGGTCGTGCGCGATTTTTGAAAAAAAAATTTGACTTTTTTCTGAAAATTTCTTATCTTTAAATGTAAGGAGCATCAAAATGAAAGTTAAACCTTTAGCTGACCGTGTATTGTTGAAGGCTGAAAAAGCCGAAAGCAAGACCGCTTCTGGAATCATCATTCCCGACGCGGCGCAAGAAAAAACTCAGACCGCGACAGTCGAGGCTGTAGGTCCCGGAACAGAAAAAGACCCGATCACCGTTAAAAAGGGCGACCGCGTAATGTACGATAAATATTCTGGAACTCAAGTCAAGATTGACGGAGAAGAGTATCTTATTTGCAAAATGAGCGACATCATCGCCGTTTTGGAAAAGTAATTATTGCGATGCGAGAATGTTCTTCGCATCGCAAAAGGAACGAGTCAAGGCTTTAAGCGAAGCGTGCCTTGGCCGTTCCTACTTCTTGAATTTTGACAACAAGAGCCGCGCGTTGCCGTTAGATGGGTCTAGGTACAAACTGTATTCCAGCGATTTAATGGCGGCCGCGGCGTCTTTTTTTGCGTCGTAAACGCAAGCCAAGCGGTACATAATTTCAGAGCGCGTGTAATTGTCCGTCGCGCGGCTTTGCGCCCGCCCGTAAAGTTCCAAGGCCTTGTCCTTGTTTCCCGTGCTGGAATAAATCATCGCCAAGTTGACCGCGCTTTCCGTGGCCGCCGCGGGGCTTATTTCCTCGCCGCCGTATGCCGGTGAAAAGCCGGATTCGTAAACGGCGTATTCGTAAAGGCGTTTTGTCAAGTCGGTGTTTTTTTCGCGCGCGGCAAAATAGCCCGCGTATTCAACTTCCCACAAAATCATGTTTGGCAAGGCCAAAACCAAGTCTTCCTCAAAAGGCCGCTCGGTTCCAAGCTTGTAGCGGGCGATTAGGTATTTTTTAAATAAGCTTTTGGCTTCGTCGTAATGGTCAAGGGAAAGAAGGGTGTGGACCGCGTATTGGGTTATTTCCGGCGGAAACAAGTCCGCGCCTATCGCGTTGCGTTCCAGCACGCGGTACATTCTTCCCAGCCGCGTCCTTTCGTCGCTAGAATCGTCAAGCTTGTCCTCAAGTTCCAAGACGGCCACATACAAGGTGTCGTTGCGGGTCCGCGCGACCGATTCCTTCATCCGCAAGAGCGCGTCGCTCACGGACGCCCTCGGACGCTCGTCAAAGCGCTTCATGTCGGTTGAAACTACGCCCGCGTCGCGCAAGGACTTTGTGAGCGGATCGTCCATAACCGCTTTTGAGCTGTTGTAGGCGAAGTTTCCGTAGGCAATCAAGGCGGGAACAAAGTCAGGCCATTTTTGAACAAGGAAAAGCAATGAATTGTAGGCCGCGCGCTCGTCGTTCCTTTGCAGCGCGTAGAGGGCGCTGTTCAAGTACATCGTTCCCAGCAGGGAAGATGAAAGCTCCTCTGGGGAAACGTCCGCCTTTTCGCCGCCCAGCGTAAGCTCGGCTATCAACTGGCCGCGAACTTTTTCCGCCTCCTTTTCCTCGCCCATCATGGCGTAGGAGTCCGACAAAAGCGACGCGGCCTCTATCGGGCTTGTCTTTCGCGCGGAAATCTTTTCGTCGGAAAGAAGGCTTGGCGTCTTTTTGGAAAGCCTTTGGGATTCAAGAAGACATTCCGCGGCCTCGCCAAATTTTTTGTTGTCGTACATTACGAGCGCCCAAAAATATGCGTCGCTCGAATTGTCCATCTCTTGGGGAAAAACTTCCGCCGCGTCTCCGTAATTTCCGGCGGACATCGAGCAAAGGGCCGCGTTTCTAAGCCAAGCGTTGTCCTTGTTGGAATTGTAGGCGTCGACGTAGCGGGCCGCCATCTCTTCGGACAAGTAGAAGGAAACGGGGCGCGACGCTTCCTCTTTAATCAAGTCCCGGAAAAAAAATTCCGAGTAAAGGGAGCCGTATTTTGTGCCCTTCAAAAGTTCCGAGCGCTTGAAGGCCTCGTCAAACCTTTTGCCGTTTTTTAGGAAGGAAACGTAGACGGCGTTAAGCTCCAAATTTTTGGGATTTTTCTTCAGGCTCGCCTTTAGAATTTTTTCCGCGGATTTTTTTTCGTCAAGCGACAAGTAGCGCTTGTAAACTCCGATTGCGTCCATCGGAGAAAGAATTTTTTTTTCGCAGGAAGAAAGAATTCTCAGCGCGTCTTTTGGGTATCCTTGCGCGATGTAGCGGTCCGCTTCGTCAAGGGCGCTTGTCATCGACATTGCCCTGCTTTTTGACGAGCATGAAACTAGCGCCGCTCCGATGGCGCCAAGCGCCAACACGCAAAGAAATCGCCTCATTGGCGCTTCTCTTTAGCGATGCGGTCAAGAATGCCGTTTATAAAGGCCGCTTGGTCGTCAATGCCGAAGGATTTGGCTATTTCCACCGCCTCGTTTATGATGATGGCGCTTTCCAAATCCTTTTGGTAAAGAATGGAATAGGCGCTTACTCTCAAAATCGAGAGCGCCACTTTGTTGACCCGCGAAAATTCCCACTTGGGGGAAAGGCGGGATTTTATTTCCGAATCGATTTCCGTCAAGTTTTCAAGCGCGCCGCCCAGCATAAGCCGGGCGAAGGTCAAGTCCTCGTCCTCTTTTTTGTTTTCAATCCAGTTGAAGCTGGTTACGTCTGCGGCGTCCTTGTCTTCGTTCATTTCCCAAGAGTAGAGTCCTTGGATTGCCGCGACTCGCGAATCGTGTCTATTCATTCAAATTACCACGAAAGAAGCTTGAGCAAGTCGTCGCCGGTCTTTTTGCGCGTCACGTATTCGGGCGTGTTGAGCGACTTTATGATTTCCTGGCGCTTTTGCTCCAAATACTGGAGCTGCTTGGACTGCGTCACAAGCGACCTGATTGTTTCGTAAACTGTTTGCGTTGATTCAGGGCGGATTACGTCGCTGATTTCCAAAGCCTTGAAAGGATATTTGTCAAGGAGAACGTAGAATTCCCAAGCGTTTCCTGTTTCCAAAATTTCGGACGGCTTGTTCAAGTCTTCCTTGAAAATGCTCAAAAGGCGCTCGTATGAAACTCCCAATTGGGCGGCGTGCTGCTCCACTTTCATAAGGAACAAGTCGGCCGCTCCGTAGCCGGAACTTTTGGGATCCTGGCCTTCGCGGCGCATTTGGTCGATGGATTTCTTTCCGTTCTTAAAATCCTTAAGAAGGCCCTCGATTTTAACGCGGGAGCCGGCCGGATCGTTTTCCTTGGGAACGGCCACCAAGAACATCTTGAGGCTGTCCGGGCGGATGAACTGGGTCTTGTTAAGCTCGTAGTAGTCGCGGATTTCCTTGTCGGTGGCCGCGATGCTTGTCAAATCCTGCTGGTTTTGCGAAATAAGGTAGCGGCGCCAAATCAAGTCGGGCCGGATGATTTGGTTTTTAACTTCGTCGATGGACATTCCCGTCTGCTCTTTGACGAACTCGGCGAACGACTTCTTTTGGTTTGACATCACAAGGTCGTTCAATTCTTTTTCAGAATAGACGCGGTTTAAATTTAACTGCTGGGAAATGTTGGTCAAGAAGGCCTGGTCGATTTCCGTCGAAGTGGCGGTGATTCCGGCCTTTTTGGCTGCTTGAAGGATAAGCTTTTGGTTGATGATTGTTTCGTAGGTGTCGGCGCGCTCCTGGGGAGTCAGCTTTCGTTTGGCTTCCTTTTCCTGGGTGTCAACGATGTCCTTGACTTCCTTTACAGTGACCGCTTCCGTGTCGGTGTATTTTACGACCGCGAGCGTCTGCAAAAGAGAGGCTTGCGCTGTCGCCGCGAAGATTCCGGCCAAAGCCACAAATGTTCCAATAGCAAGTCTTTTCATACAATATTCCTTTATGTTATATAAACCTTTTTAGTTGCGGTTGGTTACAAATTTTCCAAAGGAAGACCGCGTCGCAGCCTACGGCTGCTTAACGAGTTCGCTCTGCGAACTCGCGTCATTTGTCCAGCGGCAAGCCTCCGCTAATAACGGCGCGGATTCTGCGAACGCCGGCGCTTGACGACTGTTCCTTTGTAATCTTAAAGTCTCCGATTTGGGCTGTATGCTGAACGTGGGGGCCGCCGCAAACTTCCTTGCTGAACCAGTCAGTCTTGGGGTCGCGGCCGATTGTGTAAACCTTTACGTCTTCACCGTATTTATTTGTAAAGAGGGCCCTGGCTCCTTCTTCCTTTGCCTTTTCAAGCGGAAGAATTTCCATCGTGACCGGAAGGTCTTCCTTAATCTTTTGGTTAACGATGTCCTCAACCTTCTTGATTTCCTCGGGAGTCATCGGCCGCTCAAAGGTAAAGTCAAAGCGCATGCGCTCGTTGTTTATGTTGCTGCCTTTTTGCGCGACCTGGTCGCCGAGCACGTCCACAAGCGCCTGCTGCAAAAGGTGGGTGGCCGTGTGGTACTTTGTCGTGATTTCAGACTGCTCGGCCAAGCCTCCCTTGGCTTTTCCGGCGTCAAGGCTCTTTGAGGCCTCCTGGTGCTTTCGCTCCGCTTCCTTAAAGCCTTCCACGTCAACCGTAAAGCCGTGCTCGGCTCCCAATTCCTGGGTAAGCTCAAGCGGATAGCCGAATGTGTCGTAAAGGCGGAAGGCAACCTTGCCCGAAATCTCCTTTTTGGGGTTTTTCATAAGGTTTGGAAGCATTTTTTGGAACTCGGCCTCGCCGTTTTTAAGCGTAAGGCGGAAACGGTCTTCCTCGGCGGCAAGCTCCTTGAAAATTTTGTCTTTGTTCTGCTCAAGCTCGGGGTAGGCGTTCTTGAAGTTGGCCACGACGGCGTCCGCGATTTGCGGCAAGAAAGACTTGTCGATTCCCAATTTCATTCCGTGGCGGACGGCGCGGCGGATAAGGCGGCGCAAAACGTATCCGGCTCCAAGGTTTGAGGGGGTCACGCCCCGCTGGTCGCCCAAAATGAAGGTTGCCGCGCGGCTGTGGTCGGCGATGATGCGGACGCTCTTGTCCTTTTCTTCGTTGCTTCCGTATTTGTAGGAAGAAAGTTCCTCTATTTTATTGATGATGGGCTGGAAGACTTCCGTAAGGTAAACCGAAGTCTTTCCCTGCAAAATGCAGTTTGTTCGCTCCAAGCCCATGCCCGTGTCCACGTTCTGCTTGGGAAGGGGCTCCAAGGTCTTTTCGTCCTTGCGGTTGAACTGCATGAAAACGTTGTTCCAGATTTCCATCCAGTTTTCGGGGTCGGTGCCCTTGTTGCTGCCTGCAGGCGGAAGGCCTTCGCCAACCCAGTAGAAAATCTCTGTGTCGGGGCCGCAGGGACCCGTCGGGCCGGCCGCCCACCAGTTGTCGCTTGCCGGAAGGTAGGCTATTTTGTCCTCTGGCATGCCGTTTTCTTTCCAGATGTTGGCCGCGTCCTCGTCGCGCGGAGCGTTTTCGTCTCCGGCAAAGACTGTGACCGAAATCTTTTTGGGGTCAAGTCCAAGCCATTTGGGGCTTGTCAAAAATTCGTAGGAAAAGGCGATTGATTCCTTTTTAAAATAGTCGCCCAAAGACCAGTTTCCGAGCATTTCAAAGCAGGTAAGGTGGCTGGGGTCGCCGACTTCGTCAATGTCGCCGGTGCGGATGCACTTTTGGTAGTCGGTCAAGCGCGTTCCGGCCGGGTGCTTTTCGCCCAAAAGGTAGGGAACAAGCGGGTGCATTCCGGCGGTGGTAAAAAGAACCGACGGGTCATTTTCAGGAATCAAAGACTGGCCTGAAATTTCAACATGGTTTTTGCTCTTGAAAAATTCAATGTACTTAGAGCGTAATTCGTTAGCGGTCATAGTCTTTCAATTATATTGAATTGGGTTTTTCGTGTCAATTATCGCGCCGCGCTCGCGCGAAATCCGTTCGAACTAACGATTATGGTTTTGCGGGCAAAAACACAAGCGGAGCTGTCAATCGCGCCGCGCTCGCGCGAAATCCGCTCGAACTAACGATTATGGTTTTGCGAGCAAAAACACGAGCGGAGCTGTCAATCTAGGGCTTGAATGTCGCGCGGTTCTGATATAAAATAGAAGAATGCTAAAAAAGAAACATTTCATTTTTATCGCGGCGGGAACCGTCCTTTTGGCCGCGGCAATTTTGATTTTTGCGGCGGCGGCAAACGCCAACACTGTCAAGGTGGCTTTTTACGGCCTGGACGAGCGGGTTCAAAACGCCGTCAAGACCCAGATTGACAAGATGAATTTGCGCCGCGTCCGCTATTACGCCTTCAGCGCGGAGGAAGGCCTTCCCAAAAATTACAATAAAAAATATTCGATTGCGGTAATGAAAAATTCTTTTTTTGCAAAGGCGGACGAAAGCAAATTTGTTCCTGTAAAAGAGGAATTTTTTGACTCCCTTCCAACTTCAATCCGCAAGGCCGCCTTGCGCGCGGCGGGCGACGGCCATTACGCGCTTCCGATTTTGCTGGACCATTTTGAGCTGTCCTATTTTAGAATCGCCAAGGAAAAGCTGGGGCTTAATGAGCCGCAAAATTACGGAAGCCTTTTGCGCTATTTGGAGGCTTTGAAAAATGATTTGGAGATTCCCCTCATTTGCGCGGGAGGCGTGGACAAAGACCTTTTTGGCTTTGTGAGCGCGATGTCCGAAATTCTTTACGGGGCGGAAGGCTATAAAAAAATGCTTTCCGTCTTGCGCGAGGCCAGCGGCTTGAACAAGGCCAATTTGCCGGAGGAGCTTGTCCGCGTTTTGGACGAGATAAAGGCCATGCGCCAAAGGGGCCTCCTTTATAAAAATTGGACAAAGGCCACGCCGCGCGACATTCGCTATTTTATGCAGGAAGGAAATGTCGGCGCCGCCGCGATGTATTTGAGCGACCGCCGCAATGTCGAGTACAATTTGATAAAATACTACAACTCCTCTTTTTTCCCGCGCTATGACAATTCTGTTGAGCACGGAATCATAGCGCCTCAAGTGTCGGCCTTTTTGCTTTCCGGCAAGAAGGAGGCCTCCTTGATTTTAGGGCAGCTAGCCAGCGCGGATGTCCAGGCCGAGCTTTCAAACTTGAGCCTCTTGGCTCCTGTGGCCTCCCGCGCGGAAGCCGTCGACAGGCAGGCCGACGACGTCCGCTTTTGGGCCGCGTCTTCCGCCGCCGGCGCCTTGAACGGAATCGAAGAGGAGTGCGAGAGCGCCGCCGCCCGCCGCCATTTGTTGGCCCAGAAAATTCGCGCTTACTTGGAGAACTAAATGAGAAAATTTTTGGCCGCTTTTTTTGTCTTGATTGCAGCAAGCTTGCTTGTCATTGTTCTTACAAAAAAGACCGCCGACTCAGCGGAAAGCGTTCAGTCTGAAAACAAGGGGCAGGAGCAGGACAGCCGCGCCCAGGGCCGCGCCGACTCGGAAAACGCGCTTGGCCTTGAGGATTCCGGCGTCGTTTCGTTCATGCCCTTAAAGCCCGACGAAACTTTGCTAAGCTCGATGGGAATCGACTTGGACGGCGACAATTTGGACGACGAAATTTTGGTGGCAAGAAAGGCCGGAAATCCTTACCTTTATTTAATCATCGGCCTTTACAATCCGCAGACAACCTTGTACGACAGAATCAGCGAGCTTAAGACTGAAATCACTCAGTTCAAGTCTTTCTCGTACAACGGAATGGACGTCACCGGCGACCACAGGACCGCCTTGGTTTACCAAGGCTTTACCGATGACGGCCACGCGGTTTTGCAAATGCACTTTTGTTCCCGCCGGGGCGTCGTAAACATAGGCGACTTTAAGAGCGACGGAACGATTTTCATCCAGCAATACAACAGAACGGAAACTTACGAGCTTTCGCAGTCGTCGGGCAGGAGCTTTCCTGTTTGGACTTACGCCAGCGACACGCGCGAAGGGGCTGGAAGCTTGAGCCAAGTTCAAACCGAATACGACTGGAATCCAGACTTGCAGCGATACACGCAAGTCCGCCAAATTTTTGTGGCCGGCAAAAACATCGCGGCGGCGGAACTGGCGAAAATCCAGGACGGAACGGTGGAAACATTCGCCAATTACTTGAACGGCCTTTGGTACAAGACCGACAACGAAGGCGACGAAATTCGCTACATTTTCTTGGACTACAAAAATTCCGAGGTGATATTTTTGGCTGGGGACTCGCAGGAAGTCTACAACTGGCAAAACTCAAACCTTTACCGAAACGGCATTTACCTAAGCACCGTCAACGCCTCCATAGAAAACCTCCGCCGCCGCTTTGACATAAGCCTTACCGGCCTGGACGAAATGCGAGTCCACGTTTACGACGACGTCAGAATGAGAATCGGCGCCGACGCCTTGTGGAACGGCTCCTACAAAAAAATGAAAAGCGTAAATGACTTTCCGACAGGCGAGCGGGACAATTCCGACTTGGATGCCCTGCGCTCCCGCTTGGAAGAAATCAGGAATTGGTCGGCCCCTGACGGCGCCTTGATAAGCTTTAAGAACGGCTCGTACACAGTCACAAGCGAAAGCGTCGCCGAAAGCGGCGTTTACTGCGTTTCCAAAGTCGCGGACGATTTTGCGATTCAGTTCAACTCGCATTCAGGCGAGCGCTACATCGGAAACGTTTACTTGATTCGTTACGGAAAAAAGACCGTCGAGCCGACCGCCAAGGAAAAGCAGCGCGGCAAAAAGCCTGTCGTTCAAGACGACATGAACGTTTTAATCTTGCAGCCGGCCCAGATAATGTCAAGCGCGATTTACGAGATTTCCGGGCGGCCGATAACTTTGAACGCCGCCAGCGAGTGAGCGGCGGGATTAGTTGTTTGCAAGCCCGTAAGCGATGGCCGCCGCATAAGAGGCGACATTTGCTCGCGCGGCCTAGCTCGCGCAAACAGCGGATGGTTAGTTTGCCGGCTTCTTTGGAGCGCGGGCGCGCTTAGCCTTTTTGTCTTCAAGCGCCAGCCGCTCGCATCTCTTTTGCGCGTCGACAATCTCTTGGAATTCCTTTCCTTCCATTGTCTCCACTTCCAAAAGGCGCTTGGCAATCACTTCTAGCAAGTCGCGCTTGCCCTTTAAAAGCTTGACCGCGTAAGTGTAGCGCTCGTCGATTATGCGGGCGATTTCGTCGTCGACATATTTTTGCGTCTCTTCGCTGAACTCGCGCACCAACTCTGGCTCGGCGCCGCCGGCGTAACCTCGGCCGCTTTTTCCAAGAGTCATGTTCTTGAACTTGTCGCTCATTCCGTAGTCGGTGATCATTCTCTTTATGATGTCGGTGGCGCGGCTTATGTCGTTGGATGCGCCGGTGGTTATTTCGTCCTTGCCAAAAATCACTTCTTCGGCGGCGCGGCCTCCCAAAAGGCCGTCAACTTTTCCAAGCAATTCCTTCTTTGTGTAAAGGAACTGCTCGTCTTCGCTGCGGTACATCGTGTAGCCCAAGGCTCCGGCGCCGCGCGGCAAAATCGTAATCTTGTGGACGGGGTCGCTTCCCGGAGTGAAGGCGCTTACAAGGGCGTGGCCCGTTTCATGGTAGGCGATGCAAACGCGCTCCTTTTCCTTTTCAACGCGGCTCTTCTTTTTAAGGCCGATAATCACTTTTTCAATCGCCTCGTCAAAGTCGCTCATGATGACTTGCTTTCTTCCGTTGCGGACGGCAAGAAGCGCCGCCTCGTTGACTATGTTGGCCAAGTCGGCGCCGCTAAAGCCGCTTGAGGCGTGGGCGAGCGCCGTAAAGTCTATCGCGGGGTCAAGCTTTACGTTCTTTGAGTGAATGCGCAAAATCTCCTCGCGGCCCTTCACGTCGGGCTTGTCCACCGTGACTTGCCTGTCAAAGCGGCCCGGGCGCAAGAGCGCGGGGTCAAGGATGTCGGGGCGGTTTGTGGCGCCCAGGACAATCAAGCCTTTTTCGTTGTCAAAGCCGTCCATTTCAACCAGCAGCTGGTTGAGCGTCTGCTCGCGCTCGTCGTTTCCGCCAAGGTTGTTGACGCGGCTTTTTCCGATCGCGTCAAGCTCGTCGATGAAAATGATGCAGGGCGCCTTTTCGCGCGCGGTCCTGAACAAGTCGCGCACGCGGCTGGCTCCGACGCCGACGAACATTTCGACAAAGTCCGAGCCTGAAATTCTGTAGAAGGGAACTCCTGCCTCTCCCGCGACGGCGCGGGCAAGCAATGTTTTTCCGGTTCCGGGCGGGCCTACGAGCAACACGCCCTTTGGAATTTTTCCGCCGATGTCGGTGTATTTTTTGGGAGACTTGAGGAAGTCCACGACTTCGACCAACTCTTCCTTGGCCTCGTCAACGCCGGCGACGTCGGCGAACCTTGTCTTTACCTTGCCTTCCTCAACGGCCTTGGCCCGGCTTCCGCCAGCTCCGAAGAGGCTGCCCATGCCGCCCGCTCCTCCGCCCATCCGGCGGAAAATGAAGTAGTACATCAGCATCAAGAGGCCGACCGGCAAAAGAATGTTCATCAAAATTTGGAGGAGGTAGTTGTTTTGCTGGCGGATGAATTTATATTTTACGCCGGTCTCGTCCAAAATCTTGATGAAGTCCTCGAACAAAATTCCGACCGTCTTGTAATCCGGCGCTCGGCCGCTTTGCATGAAGAAGGGAAGGGGAGGCCTGTCGTCGTTTTTCCTTTCGCTCTGGAACGAAGTGTAGCCGTAAAAGTAGCTGTCGCTAAGCTCCACTTCCTTTATCGTTCCGTCCATCACAAGCTTCCTGAATTCTGAAAATTCAATCATCCTTTCGTTGGCGCTGGAAGAGAAAATGTTGATGAAGCCCAAAACCAAAACCGCGGTGATTATGATAAGCCAAAAGGGAAAGCGCGAGTGTCCGGACGGGCCGCCTTTTTTGTCGTCGTCGCCTGAAATTTTAAAAAAATCGAACTGGTCGTTTTCGTCTTTGTTTTCATTTTTTTTGTTGTCGTTTTTTTCGCTCATATCTATATAATATAGCGCAAACGCGGCTTAATTGCTATAGCAAAAGCGCCGCAATTTATATATAATCGTCCATTATGGAACAACCCGACATTTTTGACAGAATTATGGCGCTTCCGGGCCTTAGAATTTTTGAGCCCTTTTACAAGGCTAGAAAAATGCTTTTGCTCTACCTGTTTTTTGGCGGAACGGCCTTTTTCTTGAACATATTTTTGTTCTACGGAATAGACCGCCTTACCCCGCTTGACCCTCTTGTGAACAACGTCATTTGCTGGGTTGTTTGCGTCCTTTACCAATTTTGGACAAACCGAACTTGGGTTTTTGACGGAAAGACAAACGGCGCCCTTGAGTTCTTGTGGCAAATGCTTTTGTTCTTTGGCGGCCGCTTGTTCACGCTTTTTTTGGAGGAGGCGATTATCGCCGTCTTCATAACATGGCTCAAGATGCCGGAGATGCCGGTAAAATTGGCGGCCCAGGCGGTCGTCATAATTTTGAACTATGTCATCAGCAAGGCCTTTGTTTTCAAGAAAAGTTGATGTTGCCTTTTCCGCAAAATTATACTATATTATAAATAAGTGATTTTATTTTGGAGCGTTTTAGGATGATTTTTAACGACGAAGAAGACGAAAAAAAGAAAGCGGCGCAAAAGCCGGACGCCTTGGCCGAAAAATTTTTGAAAACAAGGCAGATTTTGCTTTCCGGCGAAATCAACAAGGAATTGGCGCAGGCCGTGAACAAGCAGCTTTTGCTTTTGGAGGCGGACGGCTCCAAGCCGATATATGTTTACATCGACTCGCCCGGCGGCGACGTCAGCGCGGGCTTCGCGATTTTTGACATGATTCGCTTTGTCAACGCGCCCGTCGTTTTGGTTGGAAACGGCCTTATCGCAAGCGCCGCCGCGCTGATTTTGCTGGCCGTTCCCAAGGAGCGCCGCGTGGGATTGCCCCACAGCTCCTACTTGATTCACCAGCCGCTTTCGGAAATGCGCGGCGTGGCGACGGACCTGCAGATTCAAGCCGAGGAAATGGCCAAGACCCGCGCCCTTCTTAACAAGATTATCGCCGAGCAGACGGGAAAGGACGAAAAGCAAGTCAAGAAGGACACCGAGCGCGACTATTGGCTCACCGCCGGCGAGGCCCAGGAATACGGCCTTATCAGCAAGGTCATTTCATCGCGCAAAGAACTTGCAGGAATGAAGATTAAATAGTATAATTAACTATGGTTTTTGAATTGACGGACGCTTTGGGCGAAGCTATTGCAAAGGCTCTTGAAAACCAAGACAAAAAGTTTTTGGTTGACGCCCAAAATTCCGCCCTTGTCGAAGAAAATCAAGACCATTGTTCCGACGAGGAACGCTTTTACGAACTGCCGTCTTGGGACAGCGCCGACGGCTTTTCATTGATGGAAGATTTTGTAAACGGCTTGCATTCGCCTCTTGCCTACACAGACTTGCAGGCGGCCTTGCATTCCGGAAAGGGGGTTTTTAGAGGATTTAAAGATGTTTTAAAAAGGTACCCGTTGATAGAACGCAGGTGGCATTATTTTAAGAGCCGAGCGCTTCTATCTTATGTCAACAGCTGGTACAATTCGCTTCGTGAGTCATGGGGCTTGGAAAAACTTGATTCCGAACCTGAGGAGACAGAAGATTTGCTCCTGGATGATTTCACTTTTGGCGAATACGATTATGAAAAGGACAGGCAAAACGCGCTGGAACTTTTAAACCAAGCCGTACAAGAAATTGGCGCCGATTTAGCCGCCGACATTGCCCAAGCCTTGGGCGAAGTGTGGCGCAATCAGTTTGAGTACAACGACAAGGCGCAAAAAGGTTTTGTTTGCAAAACTTTTGGAGGCGATTTTGCCGGGTGCGTTGTTTGGTCGCCGTGTCCTGAATCTTCAAGCAAGGCCGTTTTAATTGAGGGCTTGTTTGTGGAAAAAAAATGCCGGGGCTTAGGCATAGCCAGGGAGCTTTTTGAACGAGCCCTTGATTCTTTACAAGCCTCAGGCGCGCAATGGGTTATAATTGCGAACACTTTTGTTCCGGACTTGATGCAGGGAATGTTGAACCGTTCAGGATTCAAAAAAATTGGTTCCACCTGGATCGCGGACTTTTTAGGAGATTTAAATGCGTTACAATAACAGAAGAGAATCAGAGATTGATTACGAACGAATCGCGGAGTTTTTGAAGGCGTCCGTTCAGCAGGTAAAAACACAGGAAGACGTTGACGTCTTGGCCCAGCTTAAAAAAGTTTTTAAGAAAAACGTTCCGCTGACTTTGCGCGGATACCTTGCGGCCTACTTGCTGAAAGTCGCCACAGGCAACGCCCGCCGTCCCTTTGTTCCAAGAAACAACAGGGAAAATTTTTCAAAGGACAATTTCCATTCGCGCCACGAGGACTCCCGCCGCGAATTTAAATCAGACGCTCCCGAAGCCGACGTCCGCCATGAGCCGCATCCGCGCGTGGAGATTGACCCGGCCTTGGCCACGACAATTTTTGTCGGCATCGGCCGCAACCGCCGCGTGTTTCCCCGCGACTTGGTTGGCCTTTTAATCAGCGTGGCCGGCTTGGACCGCGACCGCATCGGCGACATTCGCGTTTTGGCCAACTACTCTTTTGTCCAGCTTTTCACGGAAGACGCGGACAAGGCCATCACCGCCCTTAACGGATACGACTATCGCGGAAGAAAGCTTTCCGTAAGCTACTCGCGCCAAAAGGACGAGGCTGACGACGCCTCCGCCGCCGACAGCGCGGACGTTTCAAGCGAAAGCGACTTGAGCCAGCAGGCCTCGCAGGAAATTTCGGAGCAGGAGCGCGAAGACGCGGAAGCCTACGCCGCCGCCGAGAAGGCCTCCGAAAACCAGGGCTTTGGCTCTCCGCTCGTTTGAGGAGCGTTTGAAGGCTGATGGAAGTTCATTCCTTACAAACAGGACCTCTTGACGTAAACTCTTTTATTTTGCCGCTTGCGGGGCGGGCCGTTTTGTTGGTTGACCCCGCCGGCTGCGAATTTTCGGGCGACGAAAAGTCGGTCGCGCAAGTCCTTGACGAGCATGATTGCGCGCCCGTGGGCGTTTTGCTGACGCACGGGCACTTTGACCATGTTTGCGGCCTAAAGGCCTTGCGCGCGGCTTTTCCCAACCTGCCAATCGCCATTCACACGGAAGACAAAAAATACTTGGGCCCGGAGTCGCAAAGGCTTCACAGGCAAAGCCTTGAATTGATGTCTTGGGAAGATGACGATTTTCTTAAAGACCTTATGGACTTGCCGCCCGCCGACTTTTTGTTGAAGGACGGCGACTCCTTGGACAGCGTTTTCAAGACCGAGGACATAATCAGCGCCTTTACCGGCGACGAAGTTCCTGACGTCGAGGGCGTGGCCAACGCGCTGAGCCATTGGCGGGTAATCCACACTCCCGGACATACGGAAGGCTCCGTTTGCTTTTACAACGAGTCGGAAAAGACTTTGATTTCCGGCGACACGATTTTCTACCAGTCATACGGCCGCACAGACCTTCCTGGTGGAAGCGAAAGCCAAATGCAAAAAAGCCTGGCCAAAATTTTTGAGGAGCTTCCAAAAGACGTGTTGGTTTATCCGGGCCACGGAGCCTACGGCTTTGAGCTTGGAGCCAACGCTTGAACGAAGTGGATGAAAAAATCTAAAAAAAATATCACTGCTTAAAAAAAAATCGATTAAAATACGCCAAAAATATAACTAAAGTATGATTTTGGCCGAAAATTGCGAAAATTCTTTTTGACAATATCCAATTCCTGTTGTATGATTTTATCAATGCCGACGGTCAACGTGACTTTCCCGAGGCAAAATAAAATGTGTTTTTCATTAGGAGGATTTATGAAAAAGACTGTAATCGCGGCGCTTTCGGCCGCTTTGTTGGCGTTCTCTTTTGCCGGCTGCTCAAAGGGCGCTTCGGGCAAAAAGGAGATCCGCGTTTTCAACATCAAGGTTGAAATCGACTCCCAGCTCAAGGACTTTGCCAAGGCTTACGAAGCCAAGACCGGCGTTCACGTGGAGATTGAGTCTTCAGGCGGCGGCGCGGACAACCAGGGAATTTTGAAGGGCTACAAGGCTTCCGACAACATGCCCGACATTTTTGTTTTTGAAGGACCGGGACACTTTGCCGTTTGGCAGAACGACATGGAAATCCTTGACGGCGAGGATTGGTCAAAGGACACAGCCGCCGCTTACACGGACGGCGGACACGTTTACGGCTTCCCCTACGCGGTTGAAGGATACGGCTTGGCTTACAACGCCGACCTTTTGGCCAAGGCCGGAGTCGATCCCGCGAGCCTTACTTCTTACGAAGGCTACAAGGCCGCTTTTGAAAAGATTGACTCGCAGAAAGCCGCGCTTGGAATCGACTCCGTTGTTTCTTTGACAGCTGGCGTCGCGGCCGGAATGACTTGGGTTACAGGAACTCACAACTTTGGCGTTTACCTTTCAGCCGGACTTAACAAGGGCGACCAGCATGTAATCAACGACGTTCTTAACGGAAAGGTTGACCAAGCCCGCTTGGCCGACTTTGCCGACTACGTAAAGCTCTTGATGGACTATTCGGACCAGAACATCCTTCTTACAGGAAACTACGACCAGCAGCTCCAGGCCTTCACGGACCAAAAGGCCGTTTTCTTGCACCAGGGCAACTGGGTTGACCCGTCAATCTCGGCCGCCGGAGCCAGCTTTAAAATGGCCTTCGCTCCGCACGCCTTCCTTAAGGGAAAGACAATCGACGGAATCCAGGTTGGAGCGCCTTCTTGGTGGGCCGTTTACAAGCACGGAAATGTGGACGAGGCCAAAAAATTCTTGAGCGCCTTTGCCTTGAGCGACGAGGGACGCGACGCCCGCATCAACAAGATGAGCTGCATCTCTCCCTATTCTTCAGACACTCTTAAGCCTTCAACTCCGCTTTCAGCTTCTGTGGCCGACTATGTAAGCCGCGGAAAGACATATCCTTGGGAGCAGTTCAAGATGCCCGACGGATTCTGTCAGGACACGCTCGGACCTATTTACGAATTGTTGGCCCAAAAGAAAATTACTACAAAGCAATTTGCCCAGATGGTGACAGACGCTGTCGCGACTGTTCCTTCAAAGCGCTAAAAATAATCGCCGCGCGCCAAAAGGCCGCGGCTAAAGCGGGGGCTGGCCGACCAAAAAGCCGCGCCAGCCTTTCTTTTTCCAAATCATTTGTTCGGGCTTTCGCCCGCTAGGAGACATTATGGACAACAAAAAAAGGCTAGTGTCTTTGATAAGTTGGGCGGCAGGCGCGGCGACAACGATTTTCGCGCTGGTCTTGTGCGTGACCGCGCTTCCCTACAGGCCAAGAGACATTAGCGGCATTCTGTATTACCGCGGACTTTTTCTTTCCATCGGCCTTTTATTGATAGCATTCGGCTTTTACTTTTATCCGACTTTGAAGCATAGAAGCGTAATCAACGTTTTGTTTTTGCTTCCGATTTTGATTCCATTTGTGATGACAATCATCGTTCCTTTTGTGATGGGCGTTTTTTATTCCTTCACCGATTGGGACGGAAGCTATGTCAAGAAATTTGTGGGCTTTAAAAACTACATGGACTTTTTTAAGGCGCCTGACTATATAAACTCAATCATAATGACGTTCGCCTTTGCCATAATAAACGTGGCCGTGGTGAACATTGTGGCCTTTGGCCTTAGCCTTTTGGTCACTCAAAAGCTTCGCGGCAGGAACCTTTACCGCGCGGGTTACTTTATTCCCAACTTGATTGGCGGAATCGTCTTGGGCTACGTCTGGCAGTTCATCTTCAATTACTTGTTCACTTCGATCGCGGCCACGGCGGGCTTTACGGACAGCCAGTCGCTTTTGACAAGCAACGCCGGAGCCTTGGCCGCCTTGATAATCGTAAGCGGCTGGCAGTACGCCGGCTACATAATGATGATTTACGTTACGGCCTTGCAGGGAATTCCCACAAGCGTTATCGAGGCCTCCGTCATTGACGGCGCGACAGGCTGGAAGCGAATGATGAGCATAATCATTCCGATGATAGCGCACGCCTTTACGATTTGCATTTTCTTGACGCTCGTAAATTCCTTCAAGCAGTTTGACCTTAACCTTAGCCTTACCAACGGAGGCCCCTCAAAAATCATGATGGGCCAGGCGATTAACGGAACCGAATTGCAGGCCTTGAACATTTACAAGACCGCGATTACAAGAAACCATTGGGCGCTTGGACAGGCCAAGGCGGTCGTGTTCTTCATTATCCTTGCCGTAGTTTCAATCGTTCAGGTTAAGCTTAGCAAGAGCCGAGAGGAGGAAATGTAATATGATGGCAGGAGACAACGTAAAGAACAAAGTTCTTGAGGCGCTGGGAATCGTTTTGCTGATTTTGTTTTTGTTCCCCTTCTTTATTGTGGTAATCAACGCGGCAAAGCCAGCCGACCAAATAATCCGCGCCCCGCTCGCGCTTCCGCAAAAGTGGGGAACGCTTTTCGCCAACATGAACCGGGTAATCCACAGCCCCAACATGAATTACTGGAAGTCCTTCTTTGACTCGGTGATAATAACGGTGGCCTCGCTTTTTACAATCGTTTTGTTCAGCTCAATGGCCGCGTGGGTTTTGGAAAGGAACTCCGTCAAGCACAACAACAAAAAATGGGCCAACGTGATTTTTTATCTTTTGGTCGCGTCGATGGTAATTCCCTTCCAGGTCGTCATGCTTCCGGTTTTGTCTTGGTACAGGGCTGTCGGAAAGTTCAGCGGAATCGGCTTGCTTCAAAGCTACAAGGGAAGCGTCTTTGCCTACATCGGCTTTGGTTGCGCGATGAGCGTCTTTATTTTGCACGGCTTCATCAAGAGCATTCCGCTGGAATTGGAGGAGGCGGCCACGATTGACGGCTGCACGGCCGAGGGCGTTTTTGGCCGCGTTGTCTTGCCGCTCTTGCAGCCGATTCAAATCACTGTCTTGATTTTGAACGGCATTTGGATTTGGAACGACTATCTTTTGCCCAGCCTCTTGCTTGGCCAAGCCGGAAAAATCCGCACGCTGCCTATCGCGGTCATGGGCTTTGTCGGAAGCTACGTAAAGCAGTGGGACTTGATTTTGACATCAACCTTGCTCGCGATGCTGCCGGTAATCGTGCTGTTTATTTTTGCGCAAAAGTACATCATCAAGGGCATGGTGGAAGGAAGCATTAAATAGGAACGGTCAAGGCACGCTGCGCTTAAAGCCTTGACTCGTTCCTTTTGCAGCGCGAGCAAGATTGTCGCGCTGCAATAAAAAAAAGCGCGGACAAATAAGGCGGGGCCCAGCGACGGCAAAAAAGATTTGGCGCCTCCCGCCTTCCGCTCTGCGCTTGTTGCCTGCGGCCAAGCGTTCGCTGGCGGGACCCTCCAAACTTTTTTGCCTGCGTCCCGCCTTATTTGTCCGCGCTGATTCTTTTACTAAAAACGCTTCCTTCCCCCAGCAACCGCCCAGCCGCAGCTCGGTTGGCGCGGGCTGCGGCCTTTGCGTTTTTCTTGCCCAAAAGTTCCATTTATGTTACAATTTGATTACAACTTGCGCGGAGAACGCAAATCGTTTTAAAGGAGTTTTTATGAAATCTTACTTTGACCTTAAAGGACAAGTGGCGGTCGTTACAGGCTGCTCAACAGGCTTGGGCGTTCAGATGGCCAAGGCTTTGGCCAACCAGGGCGCGGCCATCGTGGCCATCGCCCGCCGCCAGGAATTGATTGACGCGGTTGCCAAGGACATTCACAACGAATACGGCGTGGAGACGCTGGCCGTCCGCTGCGACATCACCGACACAAACGCCGTGAACGAGGCGGTTGACAAAATCGTCGCCAAGTTTGGCCGCATAGACATTCTTATCAACAACGCCGGAACTGGCGCCGTCGCTCCGGCCGAGGACATCACCGACGAGCAGTTTAACGGCGAGCTTAACGTGGATTTGGGCGGCACCTTCAAGATGTCGCGCGCCGTCGCCAAAAAGGCCATGATTGGCGCCAAGTACGGCCGCATCATAAACATCGCTTCTATGTACGGAATGGTCGGAAACAAGGTTGCGCCTTGCTCGCCCTACCATGCGGCCAAGGGCGGCGTGGTCAACCTTACGCGCGGACTCGCGGCGGAGTGGGGAAAGTACGGCATAAACGTGAACGCGATTTGCCCCGGCTACTTCTACTCGCCGCTCACAAAGGAAACTCTTGACTCGGACTTTTTCCAGAACAACGCAAAGACGATGATTCCTCTTAGCCGCTACGGAAACGAAGGCGAGTTGGACTCCGCCGCGATTTTCTTGGCAAGCCCGTCGTCTTCTTATGTCACCGGCGTAATCCTTCCAGTTGACGGCGGCTATACAAGTATGTAAAAATCGCAAGCGATTTTTACATACTACGAGTTTGCCCTTGGCAAACTCGCGGCTTTGGCTCAGAAAACGGCGCGGACAAAATTGTCGCGCCGTTTTTTTTTATGCCCGCAATCTCAGAGATATTTTTCTTCAAAGGCTTCGACCGTAAGCGGTTTTGAGAAGTAGTAGCCTTGGAAGAAGGGGAAGCCCAAATCTTTTAGGGTCGCCAATTGTTCTTCCGTTTCCACGCCTTCCGAAATAAGACGCATGCTCAATGCGTTTGAAATTTGCACGATGAATTTTAGAATTACCTTCACTCGTTCCGTGTTTTCGGTTTGTTGAACCAGCGTCATGTCCATCTTTAATATGTCGGCGTTGACGTCCTTCAGGAAGTTGAGCGATGAGTAGCCGTGTCCAAAATCGTCGATTCCGATTTCAAAGCCAAGCTGCTTGAGTTTGTCAAAAAGCTCAATCGCGGCGCCGACGTCTTTTGTCAAGGCGCTTTCCGTAAATTCAATTTTTAAGTTTTGTGGGTTGAACGAATGCTTTAAAAGCAGTTGCTTGAATGTGTCCGCGATGTCGATGTAGAAAATGTCTTTTGGCGATACGTTCACCGAAATGTAAGTTGAGTCGTAGCCCATCTTTTGCCATTTTTCAAGCTGCTTGGCGGCCATTTCCCAAATGTAAGTGTCCAGCCTGTGAATCAAGCCGGAGTTTTCCAAAATCGGAATGAACATTTCCGGAAGCAACAAGCCTCTTTGCGGATGTTGCCAGCGAGCCAAGGCTTCGGCGCCTATCGTGTTTCCCTTTGTGTCAAAGAAAGGCTGCAAGTACATTTGAATTTGTCCTTGCTCCAGGGCGTAGTTGAAGTCGGCTGTAACTTGGCGCTCGCGCAAGAGCTCGTCCATCAAGTCCGAGTTGTAGTACGCAAAGTGATTTTGATAGTCGTCGCAAATCTTCTTTATCGCGAGCTGGGTTTTGTCGTAAAGCAGCTGGGCGCTTTCGTTTTCTCCGCGGGCCTCGCAAATTCCTACGCAAAGGTTAAGCTTGTACACGGAGTCTCCGAGAACTTTTTGCGGCTCCTTTAAGAAGGCCTTGATATGTTCTTCCGTAAAGTACTGCTTTTGCGCAAGCAGTCCAAAGCGGTCGTCGCCGACGCGGCCCAAGACGCTGTCGTGAATCGCCAAAGTTTTGGCGGCCGTGACCATTGAAAGCAAAACCTTGTTTCCCACTTCTTCGCCGAACAAGTCGTTTAAAAGCTTGAATTGGCGTATGTTGGAGGAAAGCATCATGTATTGGACGTTTGGGTTGTCCCTTATTTTTTCGTCGCAAACTTTGAAAAAGTGCTCGCGGGTGTAGGCGCCGGTCAACTCGTCGTGGGTCGCCAAGAATTTTTGGGTCAAGTATTTGTTTATCTCGTCGGTTTTGTCCGACATCTTCAAGTATGAGCCAATCAAGTTGTAGCCGTAGTAAACGTCTTCCGCCTCAATTTCAAACTGCCTTTCCTCTCCGGCGACATCGATGAATTCAACGAGCGGGGCGTCGCTCTTTTTTTGCAGCTTTCCCCGGGCGTAAATTAAAAATTCCCGCGCCTTTTCGGGAGAAAATTCTCCGTTCTTGCTGAACAGCTGCTTTCCTTTGGAGTTTTTGTAAATGCAGTCGTCGTTTATGTCAAAATACAAAATCGCCTCGTCGATGCTTTCGTTGACGTTGGAAAGGGAGTGCGTCAAAAGCTGTCTGGGCGCGGAGTATTCGGAATAGTAATAGATGAAAATTCCTAAAAGAGGATAAAGCAATACGGAGAAGTCTATGATTAAGTTCCTTGAGTAGCAGAAGGCGTTGGCGCAAATGAGCAGTATGAAAGCCGTGAATATGGCGATGTATTTTGTTTTGTAGAAACTCGGCTCGCAAACAATTGACTTTATCAAAAGGACCACGGCCATCGCCGCCATAAAATAGCAAAAGCCCAAGTGTATGTAATGCAAGCTTGTGAAAGAGCAAGACCAAAAAATGTTTCCGTCTTCCAAAAGCTCTTTTGTCAGCTCAAATGAATGCTTTGTCCAGGCGTTGGCTATGAGCGAAACGGAGTCCGCCAATAGCGGCGGGATGAAGGCCAGGGCGACCGGCTTTATGGCTTTGGGCTTTAATGAATAGCACAGCGTGAAAAGAAGCATGAAGTAGCAAAGGAAGTCGGTGCAAATGAAATAAATTCCGTCGAACAGCATCGCCCAAAAAAAACTTTTGGACGTTATGAAAAGCGAATAAACGGGAATGGTGAATATCGCCATTCCTATCGGCAGCGCGTAGAAAATTTTTCCCTTGATGTTGACCCGCATGAGGTTTATCAAAACGAGCAGCAGGATGAGCCAAACGGCGACTGAAAGAATGTGGTATGTCAATTCAAGCGAAATCAATTGCCGCCTCCTTCGCAAAGTTTCTTTTCAAACTCGTCGACAGGAATTGGCTTTGAAAAGTAGAAGCCTTGGAAGATGTCGCAGTTGGCCTCTTTAAGAAAGTCAACTTGGTCCTTTGTTTCCACGCCCTCGGTGATTACTTTCATTCCCAGCGTTTTTGACATTGAAATTATTGACAAAATTATGTCCTTGATTCTTTGCGAAACGTTGGAGGCTCGCAAAAAGCCCATGTCAATTTTAAGCGTGTTCATCTCGACGTTCTTCAAAGTGTTGAGCGAAGAGTAGCCGGAGCCAAAGTCGTCCATCTCGATTGTGAATCCGTAAGACCTTAATTTTTGCAAGATGGCGCGGTGGGCGTTGATGTCTTGCATCAAGACTGTTTCCGTAATTTCTATGTTTAGCCTTTGCGGGTTAATCTTGTATTTTTCTACAAGGCCGGTCAACAGGCTGTAAAGGTCGCAGTAGTAAAAGTCTTTTGCGCTGATGTTGATTGAGATGTAAAGGTCGATGCCTTTTTCTTTCCAATCCGCCAATTTCTTCGCGGCTTGCTCCCACATGTAATGGTCCAGCTTGTGAATCATTCCGGACTTTTCCAAAACGGGAACAAAGTCTATCGGCGGGATTACTCCATGTTCCGGCGAAATCCATCTGGCCAAGGCTTCCGCGCCTAGAATCTTGTTTGTCGCCGCGTCGATTTGCGGCTGCAGGAACATTACGAATTGGCCGCTTGCCAAGGCTTCGTCAAATTCCGAAATTATGCGCTTGTCGTGAATTTGCTTGTCCATAAGCGAGGTGTCGTAAAAGGCCAGCGTGTTTTCCATGTCGCCGCGAATGCTGTCTATCGTCATCGCGGCCTTGTCGTACATAAATTTTACGTTTTCAAATTTGTCTGAGATTTCGTAGACGCCGATGTAGTTTTGCAATTTGTAATGGTACTTTTCAACCGCTTGCTGGATGATGTTGTTGTTCTGCAAAAATGTTTTGGGGTCAAAAGCCTCTTTTGGAACAAGGGCCGCGAACTTGTCTCCGGAAATGCGGCCAAAAGCCGTCATGTTTTGGTTGAGCGTCGAAAAAGAGGCGGCCTGCAGGCGCAGGACTTCGTCGCCCACTTGTTCGCCGAACAAATTGTTTACAAGCTTGAAGTCCATTATGTTTGTGGCTATCAAGTAAAAGTCTATGTCCTTGCACGCCCGCAAAATTTCCGAGGCGCGCGTGAAAAAGGCGCTTCGGTTGAAGAGGTTGGTGACAGGGTCGTGCTCCGAGCGGAATTTTTCCTGCTCAAGCCGCGCAAGCTCTTCCGTTGTGTCCACAAGCTTTATGTAGCTTACAACTTCGCGTTTTTTCGCGTCCCTTAGAATTCTGTATTCGCAGTCAAATGTCCTTGTAATCGTTCCCACTTGCATCGTTTGGGTGAGCGTGAGGAAGTTGAACATTTTTTCCGGGTACTGGTTCTTAAGCTTGTTGCGATAGCCTTCCGCGGTCGCGCGGCCCGTCACGCCCACGCCGAAAATTGAGCGGGCCTCCCTGTTCAGGTAAAAGCATTCTCCTCGGTTGGCGAAGCAAGCCACCGCGTGGCTGATGTTCTCCGAGACCAAGGAAATCATCGTGTTCAGGAGGGCTGCGTTGATTCCCCAGAAGGCGATTTGAAAGGCGTAGGCGGCCAAAGGCAAGTAAAGCAAAATGGAGAATTCAAATTTAAATGCGTTGAAGTAATATACGCTGCTCAAAACTATCACAAGCGTGAAAAGGGCGGAAATCGTTATGAACTTGTTCCTGTAAAAATTTGGAAGCTTGAAAGTTCTGGTCAAAAGGGCCGCCACAATTTTTAGGCACATTATGATTTGCAAGGCAAGGTTGAGGTAGATGGGCCAATAGAAATTTCTGTCCCAATAGTTGAACGTTCCGTCCGCGTAAAAAACCGGCGAAAGGCTGAGCGCGTGCCTTGTCCAAATGTTGGCGATGAGGCTTGCCGCGTCAATGAAGGCCACCGCGTAAAGGACGCAAGTTGAAATGGACGGCTTTGTGAGCGGCTTTGAGATTTCGGCCATCGAAATTACAAAGACGAATATTATGAACATTATGAAAAGCTCGCCTATGTAGTGGAGGGCGCAAAGGGTCAGCGCCAGCCTTTCGTTGCAAGTGAAGAACTGGGCCAGGTATGTCAGTATGCAAAAAGCCGCCAAGGCGCACATGGCCGCCACCAAGGGCGAGAGCCTAGTTTTCTTTTTCGCGGCGAAGTAGGTAAAAAATATAAGCGCTATGATGGAAATTGCGTTCCAAGCGATATATAGCTTTTGCATTTCTTCTATTATTATAACACAAGCCGTGATTTTTTGCTAGTTTTGGCGGCAAAAAAATCAAAAAATCCTCGGCGGCTATTGACAATTTTTTTCAAAAAGTGTATAAAAGGCGCGTAAACATCAAAGGCGATGTGAACAATTTTTTTTGTTTTTTCAAAGAGAATTGTCCACATCGCCTTTCTTTTTTGCCGTGTTTTTTCAATAAGGAGGAAAAAATGGCCCAAACAAATGTACCGGAACTTTTTGCTTCGATGGTGTTCAACCAAAAGACGATGAAGGAGAGGCTTCCAAAGGAAACTTTCAAGGCGCTCAAGAAGACGATTGACGGCGGAGAGCCGCTCAACATTGACTTGGCCAACCAAGTCGCCCACGCGATGAAGGAATGGGCCATAGAAAAAGGAGCCACTCACTTTACCCACTGGTTCCAGCCCCTTACCGGCATCACCGCCGAAAAGCACGACTCCTTTATCACTCCTCAGGACGACGGAACGGTAATCATGGCCTTTAGCGGAAAGGAGCTTGTAAAGGGCGAGCCCGACGCCTCCTCGTTCCCCAACGGCGGAAGCCGCGACACTTACGAAGCGCGCGGCTACACGGTTTGGGATCCGACTTCTTATCCTTTTGTGAAGGAGCACACGCTTTGCATTCCTACGGCCTTCTGCTCTTACACAGGCGAGGCCTTGGACAAAAAGACTCCGCTCTTGCGCTCGATGGAAGCGTTGAACGAGCAGGCCTTGCGCGTCCTTCGCCTTTTTGGAAACAAGACGGCCAGCCACGTGGCCACGACTGTCGGCCCCGAGCAGGAATACTTTATCGTAAGCGAAGACCTTTACAAGCAAAGAAAGGACCTCCGCATGACCGGCCGCACGCTTTTTGGAGCCAAGCCTTCAAAGGGCCAGGAAATGGACGACCAATACTTTGCCGCGCTCAATCCAAAAATCGTTAAGTATATGGAAGACCTTAACGAGACCCTTTGGAAGTACGGAATTTATTCAAAGACCGAGCACAACGAGGTCGCTCCCGCCCAGCACGAGATGGCTCCGATTTTCACAACGACAAACCTTAGCACCGACCAGAACCAGCTTACGATGGAAGTCATGAAAAAGGTTGCCCGCCGCCACGGCCTTGTCTGCCTTTTGCATGAAAAGCCTTTCGCCGGCCTTAACGGAAGCGGAAAGCACAACAACTGGTCAATGTCAACCGACGAAGGCGAAAACCTTTTGGAGCCGGGCGACACCCCCGAAAAGAACTCGCAGTTCCTCTTGTTCTTGACCGCGGTGATCAAGGCCGTTGACGAGAACCAGGATTTGCTGCGCATCTCAGTGGCCAGCGCCGGAAACGACCACCGCCTTGGAGCCAACGAGGCGCCGCCGGCCATCATCTCTATGTATGTGGGCGACGAGCTTTTGGACGTCCTCCAGTCAATCAAGGACGGAACTCCGATGCAGGGCCGCTCAAAGAGCAAGATGACAATCGGCGTCGACATTCTTCCTCCGATTCCAAAGGATTCGACAGACCGCAACAGAACGTCGCCCTTTGCCTTTACCGGAAATAAATTTGAATTCCGCTCTTGCGGCTCAAGCCTTTCAATCGCCGGCCCCAACACCGCGCTTGACGCGATTGTCGCCAGCGTCCTAAAGGGCTTTGCCGACGAGCTTGAAAAGGCAAGCGACTTTGAGAGCGCCTTGAGCGCCCTTATCAAGCGCGAAATCACCGCCCACTGGAGAATCATCTTTAACGGAAACGGCTACGACGCGAGTTGGCTTAAGGAAGCCGAAAAGCGCGGCCTTTTGAACTTGCGCTCCACTCCCGACGCGATGGCCCACTACCTTGACAAAAAGAATATCGAGCTTTACACAGAGATGGGCGTTTACACCGAGCAGGAAATGAAAGACCACTACGAAATCAAGTTGGAAAAGTACTGCAAGGTTTTGAACATCGAAGTCGAGACAATGCTCGAGATGATTAACAAGGACATTTTGCCCGCCGCCTACAAGTACATGGACGCCGTCGCAAAGTCCGCGCTAAACGTAAAGGCGGTCGTTCCCGGCGCCAAGACTGTAAGCCAGGCCGCGCTCTTGGAAAAGTTGGACTGCCTTACCGCAAGCCTGGCTTCAAAGGCCGACGAGCTTTGCAAAAAGCATCTTGCCGCAAAGAGCGCGTCCGACGCGATGGAAGGCGCCCGCGCCTACGCCGACAGCGTTCTTCCGGCGATGGCCGAAGCGCGCGCGGTGGCCGATGAGATTGAGCCCCTGATTGGAGAGGACTACAAACCCTTCCCCTGCTACGAGGACTTGCTCTTTAGGTTGTAGGCCGCGAATAGCTTGCAAACAAAAAATCCCGCCGTTTGGCGGGATTTTTTTGCCGCTATTAGTCAGAAACCGCGGCGCCCGGAAGGCCGATATCCTTTCGGTAGAAGATTTCGTCAAACTTTACGCCTTGCATCGCGGCGTAGGCTTTTTTCCAAGCTTCGTCAAAAGTTGGAGCGAGAGCGCAAACGGCAAGGACGCGGCCTCCGCTTGTGAACAAGCTTGCCTGTCCAAAGTCTTCATGCTTGTGGCGCCGCTCTCCAATCGCTCCCGCGACAAAGACTTTGGCGCCGTTTTTTTCAATCAAGTCCTTGTCGATTGAAATTTCAAAGCCTTTTTTGTAGCTTCCCGGATATCCGCCGGAAACCGCGACGGGCGCCACGGCAAATTGATTTTTCCAATTCATCTCAAAGTCTTTTAGAGAGCCGTCAACGATTGCCTGGCACATGGCGGCAAAGTCAAAGTCCATAAGCGGAAGGACGGCCTGAGTCTCGGGGTCGCCCAAGCGGACGTTGTATTCCAAAAGCTTTGGCCCGTCTTTTGTAATCATCACGCCAAAGAAAATAAAGCCGCGGTAGTCAAAGCCTTCCGCGACAAGGCCCTTTAATGTCGGCTGCAAAATATCTTTGTCAAACCGCTCCATTATTTGCGGCGTCACGTCGGAGAGGGGGCAAACCGCTCCCATGCCGCCGGTGTTGGGGCCCTTGGCTCCGTCTTCCAGCCTCTTGTGGTCGCGCGCGGGAAGGAAGGGGCGGATGGCCGCCTTTCCTTCTTTGGCTCCGTCGGGAGTGACGCTTACGGCGGCCAAAACTGACATTTCGATTCCGGCAAGGTAGTCTTCAACGACAAGCTTTTTTCCGGCGTCGCCGACGCGGCCGCTTTCCATAATGTCGTGGACCGCGGCGACCGCTTCGTCCAAGGTCTTAGCCACGACGACGCCTTTTCCGGCGGCCAAGCCGTCAGCCTTAAGGACGATCGGAGCTCCATGCTTTTTTACGTATTCAAGCGCCGCGTTTTTGTCGGTGAATGTTTCGCTTGCGGGGGCGGCGACAGAATATTTTTTCATAAAGGCTTTGGCCAAGTCTTTGCTGGCTTCCAACTGCGCGGCCGCCTTTTTTGGGCCAACGCAAGGAATTCCGGCCTTCCAAAATTCGTCGGCCAAGCCTTCGGCAAGCGGGTCTTCGGGGCCGATGACCGCAAAGTCGCAAGCGTATTTTTTCGCTATTTCCACGTAAGGATTTCCGGGCAAGCCTTTCGCTTCGTCAAGCGGAACGTTAGAGCATTTTTTTTCGTTGCATGTTCCGCCGTTTCCGGGAACGCAAACAATTTCTTCGACTGACGGGCTCTGGGCCAATCTCCAAGCGATGGCGTGCTCGCGGCCGCCCGATCCTACTACGATTATCTTTTTCATGCCGCCACTATAATGGAAATGTTGAAAAAAATCAATGCGGCGGCCGCCCGCGTTTTAGTTTGCCAGATTGTTTTTTACAAGCCAAAAAGGCCGCGGACAAACGGCTCGCAAAGGACAAAGAGCGCGCTGAAGATGACGGCGGGAAGGTAGTTGGCCGTCTTGATTTTTTTTAGTCCCATCAAGTTGATTCCAATCAAGACGATGAGCGCGCCGCCGCTTCCGGTGATTTCGGCAAGAAGGGAGTCGCTAACGTATTGGTGGATGAAAATCGCGAGCAGGGTAAGCGCGCCCTGGTAGACAAAAATCGCGAGCGCGCTAAAGGCCGTTCCCACGCCCATCGCGGCCGCGAAGCCGATGGCGATAAAGCCGTCCAAAACGCTCTTTAGGAATATGATTGAATAGTCGCCTTCGATTCCGGCCTTAAAGCTTCCGACAATCGCCATCGCGCCGACGCAAAACAATACCGACGCGTTTAGAAAAGCGTAGGCGAAATTCTTTTGCGGCTTTCCGGCGGAAAATTCTGCGGCGCTTTCTTTGGCGGCGGAATCGGTCGGGGCGTCTGGCTTGGTTGGCGAGCTGGAATCGGTCGAAGCGTCGGAATTGGTCGGGGCGCGCGAAACGGCAGGGGCGGCGGCTTCCGGCTTTTTCAAAAAGACGCGCTCCAAAAAGCGGCCCGCTTTTAAAATCTTTCCGTCAATGTCCAGCGCCGTTCCGACGATTCCGCCAAAAATCAAGGCGAGCGCAAGGTAAACGACGTTTTGGTATTTAAAGGCCATTTGAACGCCCATGACAAAGGAGACAAGGCCGCAAGCGAGTTGAATCGCGTCGGTGATTTTTTGCGGGATTTTTTTTGCGAACAAAAGTCCGATTACAGAGCCGGCCACGATTGCGGCGCAATTTACGAATACAGCGAGCATTTTTTTTCCCTCGCAGGCATTGTAGCGCAAAAGGCGGGCCTTCCGCAAGCGACGCGCCAGGCCCTGGGCAAGCGCTTTATTTTATTTCAAAAATTTTCATACTTTTAATTTTTCCGTCGGGGTAATATGTGTATTCGTATTTTAATTCTTCGGCCGGCCCGCCGCTGATGTAATTTTTTTCCCGCTCAAGATAATTGTTCGCGTTGTAGAAATACTCGCTTTTTAGAATGCCGTTGAGAAGCCTTTTTGTCCTTTTGTTGGCGGAATTGTATTCAAATTTTTCTTCTGTCGCCGCTTTTCCGATTTTTTGCTTTTGCAAAACAAGGTTGTCGTTGGAGTCGTAGAAAAAAGTCGCGGTCGCCTCGTCGCCTAAAAGCGCCCGCCTTTCTTTGACTTTTCTTCCTGCGGAATCGTAATCGTACCAGCGTTCCATTCCGTTGGAATCTTTTTCGTGAATCAAAAGATTTTTTTCGTTGTATTCAAAGGTCACTGTGTTGCCGCTTGAAAATTCCTTTAAAATCAAATTGCCCTTTGAGTCGTATTTAAAATTGCAGGAAAACAAGTCGCCCAGTTGCGTCTTGTAGGAAAGCGCGTTCCCATTTGAATCGTATGTGTACCAGACTTCGTCGCCGGCTGTGTTTTTATAATGCTGGAGCTTTCCAAAGGAATTGAACTCACGCCACTCCTTAAAGCCCGAGGCTTTTTCCGTGTAAGTGACGTTTCCGTTTTTGTCATACTCGGAATATTTGACGAAGATTTCTTTTGGCTCTTCCGCTTCCCACCAGTGTTGGGCAAGGCAAGGGAAAACGCCTAAAAGCATGGCTGTCAAAAGCGCGATTGATTTTTTCATAAAGATTTCCATGCAATTTGAGCCGCTAGTCGCGCTTTGCGTACCGCTCCACCGCGTTTGAAAGTTTCACCCCTTCTTCCATAACCAATCCTCCTGTCAGAAAATTATATAAAAAAAATTAAACAAGGAAAAGCGCAAGTCCGATATTTTACATCGGCAGCTCCGCCACGAGCCAGTCGCCGTTTTCGTCCTGCGTCATCGCAACTTGGTCTTCACCCTCGTCTGATTCCCCCTGATAAGAAGCGGCAATGTTCACCGTGTATAACGCCCTCCCGTCGCCGTTGGACTTGAAAGATGAGGGATTGATTGTAACTCGGACTGAATCAACTTTCCCATAGAAGCCTTCCCATGCTTCATTCATCGCGGCTATTCCTTCGTCAAACGAAGAGCCTG
The DNA here is from genome assembly GCA_946411505.1 of uncultured Treponema sp. GTDB lineage: Bacteria > Spirochaetota > Spirochaetia > Treponematales > Treponemataceae > Treponema_D. Next base: position 157,464 of record CAMKEG010000003.1, read on the forward strand.
GGAAACTATAATGCGCGATTAAATCATGCCATTCTTCGCCCTTGGAAAAATAACTGACGAAGAACGAAACGAGGACAGAAGTCGGGTCTTTTCTGTCGGTCTGTGACAGGATTTTTGCATTGTCAAGAACTTCCTCTTCAGAAACTGCGGCAACTTCGCTTCCTCTTCTTGAGACAATGAAAGACTTATTGTCATTCGCCGTTTTCAGATTTCTGTTTTCCGCAAACGCAAGCGACGACAGCGCAACCGCCGCCGCCAGAATCAGAAATATCTTTTTCATAGTCCTTCCTTTCTGTTACCGTAATCCCATAATACCCATAAACGCGGCGTATGAGCGTATCCGCTCCAGTGAGGCGGTGTCATCGATGACGATTTTTTTTGCGAGGTTTCTTTTTTCTTCTTCGGGCAGATTCCATCGGTCGGGGGCATCTGGTGTTTTTACAAGATAGTCGATTTCAAGCGATTTTGTCGTTGTGAACACCGCTTCAAGATAGTTGGGCATTTGTATGGTTTCCGAGTAAACATCTCCGTCCTTTGCAATGTCATCGTCACAGAAAAACGCTCCTTCTATGCTGTCCAGAGTCGCGCCGTAAGAATCTTCATACTCATCGGTCTTGAAACAAAAATAGGCGTAGTCGAAGAGCGTTTCCGCCTCAAACCTCATGAAATATCTGCCCTGCGCCGGATTATATTGCCACCAGACCGCCACATTCTCATCTTTGCAAAGGCAAAAGCGGAGGGAATCTTCCATGGAGGAAAGTATGTCATCATCTGAAAGCGCGGCTTTGCTTCCGTCCGCAAATATAATCCTGATAGTTTTATTCCGTATTGTCTCCGTCCACCCCGAAACTTCTACAGGATTTTCGATAGAAAATGTACAGGCGGCATAAGGGCTGATTTCATGCGAAAGGCTTTCTGATATGGAAAAAAGTTCCCTGTCGTTTTCATCAAAGACCGTATAGAAAAAATCCATTTCCTTTATGGTTTTTTCTGTAATATTACAGAGCACTATGCTGACATCCTCACCGTACAGTTCAAAGGTATTTACGGCGACAGGCGTTGCCATGCCTTTATGGACGGCTCTGAAAACAGCTTTTTCGTCTTCCGTGTCATAGAGGTGAAGGTATTTAATTCCCGTTTCCGTGTGTTCCTCCGCCTCAGCCGTCTGCGCAAACGCGGAAATTTGCTCCGTCTGTACGGTCTGCTCGCTTTCAGTAATTTGCTCCGCCTGTGCGGACTGCTCCGCCGCTTCGACCTGCGCGCTTTGTGGCGCGGGCTTCTTATTGCACGAGCCGAGCGCGAGAATGAGCGCGAACGGCAGAAGCGGGCAGATTTTGGCTAGTCGATGGGTCATTTTGATTCCTCCACCATTATATATCACTTGATAAATCTCAGCAAAAAATCAAGCGCGCCGATGACTGTGAAGCCGTTCTCGTCAAGCGTTTCTTTTATGTTCTGGTTTGTCACGATGATTTTCCGAACCTGGTCGTTCAGCAGCAGAAAGGGACGGACTTCCCGCGCCCGTGTCTCCGCGTCTGACATGCTGGCGCAAACCTGAATGTAGAACAAATTCGTTCCACGCTTGGCAAAAAAATCGATCTCGTTTGTCTTGCGCGCTGACTTTCCGTTTTTGTCCTTGCCTACGGTGTCGAAAGTTCCCACATTCACCGTGTAGCCGTTGTAAACAAGCTCGTTGTACACGATGTTTTCAAGCATCTGTCCTTCGTCGGGGAAGGCAAAGTTAAGCCGCGCGTTGCGGAGTCCAGTGTCAATAAAATAATATTTTCTGAGCGCGCCGATTTCGCTCCTGCCCTTCAGGTCGTAGCGCTTCGCCTCCCTAATCAGAAAGGAATCGACAAAAAAACCAAGGTATTTTTCCACCGTCAGCTTGTTGATGTTTTCTTTTTTTACCGTTTTGAAGGTGTTCGCGATTTTTTCAGCGTTCATAAGTTGGCCTGTCAATGAGCTTATGAGGTTGCACAGTTCATCAAGGGAAGAAGTTTTTTTCAGCTTGTTGCGCTCGATTATGTCCTTGAAATAGGTCATCTCAAAAAGATTCCGGAGGTAGTCTTTTTTTTCGTCATCACTTTTCAAGACAGCAAGGGGAAGCCCGCCGAACTGCATGTATTCAAGCAGGGCGTCTGCCTCTGAGCCGCCTTTGTATTCGGAAAACTCCTCAAAGGAAAGGGGCAGAAGCTGGATGTTCACGGCCTTGTCGCGGAATTCGGTGATGATGTCCGTTGAAAGCATCTTTGAATTTGAGCCGGTCACATACAGGTCGATGTTTTTTTCTCTGGAAAGCCCCAGGATGACATCGACAAAGGTTATAACCTGCTCATCGTCTTTTTTTGCGAGGACATGACTTCCGCCAGTCAGCGCGGGGTTGACAATCGGAAAGGTTTTCTGAACCTCGTCCAAAAAAACATAGCATTTTTCTTTTCCTGCGCAGAATTTTCGGACATGCTCGCCGAGAGCAATCGGATCGCGGAACAAGATGTTCCTGTCATCGTCAAGCTCAAGAATCAAAATATTGTTTTCGTCCACGGAGCTTTCAAGCAGGTATGCCTTGTATATTTCTTTGAGGAGGTAGGATTTTCCGCACCGCCTGATTCCCGTAATCACCTTGGGAAAGCCGTTGTCGCGGTTATTGATTAAGAGATTCAGGTATTTATTGCGCCGTATCATAAAATCACCTTTTTTGTAGAATTCTACAGTTTTTGTCATTTAAGTATAGCAGGAGATGCGGTAAAATGCAATATTCAGCAACTTTTTTTGTAGAATTCTACATAAAAAGTTAGTGTATGTTTTCCCATTGTAGCGCATTCCGCGCGCGGTCGCTACAGGGCGGGCGGGGGCGTTCTGCCGTTCAGCGCGGCACCGTGAAAATGAGTTCGGCATATTCTTCCCTCTGCCAGTCGTAAAAGCCACGGAAGCGGACGGTAACGGATTCTTCTGTCGCCGATGTGATTTCAAAGGCATCGAGCCACCAGTTTGTGCCCGAATAAGTTCCTTTTTCCCACTCACGCTCTATGTACGGCATGAGGTCGTAGTCTTTCTTTGCCGAAAGGTCGCGCAAAAACACGGTATCCGTCAGGTTATCGCCGACAGCCGTAAAATCATCGCCGTTAAGGGGCGAGTAAATCAGCAGGTTGCGCTCCGTGTCCGCCGTTCCGCCCGTGTATGCAAGGACGAGCGCGCCCGTCTCCTTTTTTATCAGGTAATGATAGTAACAGTCAAAATAGTAAGTGAGGACAAAATAGTCCTCGAAGTCGGTGTTCTCGTAGCGCGGGGCATACCTCGTTCGGTTAAGATAGCCGAGCATATTTTCAATGACCCGCACGGTGTTCCCTTTCTGCAGGCAGACACGGCAGGAACTCACCTCTTCTCCGTCCGAGCATTTCCATACCGTAGGCTCGATGATGAGCGTGTAGCCGCCCTTGAGAGCGTAAGTTTCCCGCGAAAGCCCCGTCCGCTCGTCATGCTCTATCGGCGTGATGTCCTCGCCGCACTGCGGTGTCTGGTCTATGTAGCGCAATGCGGGTTGCGCGGACGCGGGGAGCGGGACGAGGGAGAGAAGGAGCGCGAACGGCAGAAGCGAGCAGATTTTGGCTAGTCGGGCTTTCATTGTGGGTTCCTCCGTGTGTTTCCCCCATTGTACCACATTCCGCGCGGTCGCTACAGGGCGGGCGTTTCATCTTCTGTTAAGATAAAAAACTTTGCAATTTCCTCGGATTCTTTTTTTGTCACCAAAGATTTTTCCTCAAGTTTCCGCAGCTCCATTTTCCCGTCATGTATTCTGCATGAATATTGGCTTTCGCTGTCGGCTAAGAACAATTCGGGGAGTATGTCATACTCATAAAATCCTATGGAATGCAAAAACTTGTATTCCTCACCCTGAATTTCTATTTTATTATATGAGGTTATTTTTATGTCCTTGTAGCCAGCGAACATTATGTTCAGCACAAAAGGTGTCATTGCCCTGTAGTAATCAGGGGAATCCGAAATCCGCACATATTTTTTCCCCTCATAAGTCAGAACCATCTCATCGCCGTCACTCTCAAAAACGAAGTTTTCCACATATTCTTTTCGGTAAGCGTATTGGTCATAATAATCGTCGTTGGCATACACAATATTCTTTTCGACGGCTATTATATGGTTTCCGTTCGGCTCGCTTCTCATGGCTTTTACATACGACTTTGTGGTGCACAATGTGTCGATGAATTCCTTCGGAAGATATGTTCCGACATATTGTTCTTCCATTTCCACTGCCCACAATGAATTGTCATAAGCGGGAGTGTTTTTCTTCTTCTCGCACGAGCCGAGCGCGACAAGAAGCGCGAATAGTGCCGTAATTAGTAAAACTGTCTTTTTCATTCCGTGTTCCTCCGTGTGTTTCCCCCAGTGTGCCACATTTCGCGCGGTCGCTACAGGGCGGGCGGGGTGCGCGGTGTCTTGCAGATACGGAAAATGGCAAGAATATTCAGCACAAAAAGTATAGTCTGAATGAGCCAGCCGATGCTTGTGAAATATTCATAAAAAGGCGGAAGGTCATTTTCATCACTCCAAAAGCACTTTGCGCTGGGGTTGTCCGCAAATCTCTCCGTATAATACGGATATGGAATATTCGGAATGAAATTTTTCTCAAAAAAATTAAAGCTTGGTTCTGCGGTTGCATCAAGAATGTAATACACTAAGTTAGTCGGGTCATCTTTAAAAACCATTCCGAAAGTAAAAAACTTCCAGTACACGGAAAGTCCCCAAACTGGTGCAATAATCATAAATAAAAGCAAGGCCAGCGCAAGCGCGATTGCTTTTTTCATTTTGAATCCTCCGTTTTATAAATTGTTTTTAAATATTCTTCGTATTCCAGGTTGTCGCGAAAAACTCGGTGCGAGAGAATTTCTCCGCTGTCGGAAAAGCGCCAGGCCTCGTATTGGTTTTTAAATTGCTCGTCGCCGTAAAGGCATAGGACGCTTTTTGGCGCGGAGTAAAATCGGACGCGAAGGGAAGAGTAGTCAGGCCACGCGTTTATCGTGAACAAATGGGAAAGACGGCCTCCGTCCAAAAGATAAGCGTTTTTGTTCGCTACGATAAAGCGGTCAAAGTTTTTGAAGACGCAAAGCTCCCGGTTTACGATCGCAATCGGCTTGTCGCTTTCCGAAATTTCTAGTTCAAGGTTGATCTCGCTGTTAACGCTTTCTTTGTCGCCTCCGCGATTGTCAAGATTGATGTTTGCAAGTTCAATCATGTCGTCAAAGCAAACTGGCTGGACGGCAAGGTCTGTTGACTGTCCTTCTCCCGTAAAATTTTCTTCCACAAGATAAAGGTTTCCAATGTATGATTTTCCCTTGCCTGCGGTGAACAAAGTGGCAAGAAGTGTTTTGTAGCCGGTGACAATCATTCCGCCCTGGTATACGTCCGTGTAAATCGCGTGTGGATATTTTTTTTGAATTTCTTTAAGCGCTTCCTCATGATCTTCATGCCAGCCAAATTCTTTTACATACCAATCCGTTCGTCCGGAACTGATGTGCGCCAAAGAAAGCGAGTCAATCATGCCAATGCGGCCGTCCTCTTTTTGGACAAGAAGAAAGTTGGAGCGAATTGTTTTTTCGCCGATTTTCACAAGATGCTCAAACGGAAGGACTTTAAAGACCTTCAATCGTTCCATCGCCGCGACAGGAATCTTTTCTTTTTGGCTTGTGACGATGTGTTGGCCGCAAACGGAATAGTAGCGCTGGCCGATTGCGCCAAAGCGGATTGAATAGCCAAAAGGCGCGACGCTAAGGCTTTGTTCGTCAATGTCGAACTTTGTTTTTTCTTTAGCGAAATCCAGCGCCTCTTCAATTTGCTTGTCGCGGAATTGCAAATCCAGCTTTTGCGAGTTGTGAAAGCGCCGCTCTTTTGGCTCGTTCAATTTTTCCATTAAAATTTTCGGAGCGTATTCAATCCAGTTGTTGGCTATTTCTTCGTAGTCGGCCTTTTTGTTGGAGGAATTTTTCGCGCTTTCGATTTCCGCAAAGCCTTGCTCGCGCGCGTAGTCAAAAACATTTTTTCCAAACTTGTCTTGGACAGTCAAATCCCATTCTGTTCGCAGCGCGGCGTCAAAATAATTTTTGCAGCCGTTTTTCATCGCGCGAATCAAGGGCGTCTCTTCGTTTTGACCCATCGGAACGTAGGGGATTTTGTCCAAGTTGTTCAACGCCGAAGCGTTTGAGTCTATGCTATCTGGAATGGTGTCCAAGTCAACCCATTTTAAGTAAACGCAAGGCTTTCCTTTAAGCCTTTCAAAGTCGTTTGTTTTTATCCTTTCTCTTGTAAGATAGTAAAAGATTCCGTTCCAAAAATCCCTTGCGTCTTCCTCTGTTTCAAATTCAACAATGTCGCAAAGCATTAAAAGCTTGTCGTTTATTTCAGAAAGCTTTTCAAATTTGATTTGCTGGATTATGTTTTTCAAGAGTTCCTTGTCTTGCAAAATAAAATCGTCAAGAAAGTCCAAAACGTTGGGCTTGAATTCCAATTCGTGAACGCCGCACCAGCCGCTCGCCAAGCCTTTTTGGGCGCGAACGTGGAAGCGCTCCCGCTCTTTGTTCCAGTCCAAAAGCTTGACGGGACTTCCGGCTGAAAGTGAGACCAAGGAATACCAGTTGTTGTCTTCCGGCTCGACGGTTTTTAAAAGTCCGCTAGTTCCGCTAAAAACGCAATCCTTGCAGTCAAAAATGGAGCGCGGCTTTTTTGAGCAGCCTGCAAGCGCGGAGGAGAGAAGCGCCGAGGAGATAAGCGCGACAAAAAATATAATGGCCGTTTTTTTCATTCGTCTTGTCATTACAACATTGGCATCCCGTCAAAGTAAAGCCGAGCCGAGCCGTCCAATGGAATCTTCGTTCCGTCCGCCAGTTCCAGCTCGCACACAAGCTTGACCCAGTAGTCGCCGCGCTCTTTGTAAATCGCGCGGAACAAGTCTGACTCCGCGATTCCTATTTGAAAGGCGGGGAAGTCTTTTACCTCAAATTCACTTTTGCCCTTTTTTAGCTTTGCCGCAATGTAGCCTTTGGCGGAAGAGCCGTTGTGCGCGTCGTAAAAATATAGCTTTGCCTTTTGGCTTTTTTCGGGAGGGGTTCCAAGGCGGATTTTCATGTTCATCTTTCCGCCGATTAAATGATAGACCTTGTGGTCAAATTCAATTTTGTTTGGATTGTTTGCAGGCTCTGTCTCTTTTTCCTCCCAAGCGCCGTTCTGGATTATTGCCGCTCCGTTCCATGCAGACCAAGCCAAAGACCAGTTTTGAATGTTGGGGTTTTCGCCTGTTTTTATGAACTTTAAGGAATTGCAGTCGCCGAAAGCGCAGGCGCCCACATATTTTACGGAAGAAGGAATGTCAACTGACTTTAAGCCGCTTTCAAAAAACGCGTGGCAGGAGATTTTTTCAAGGCCGAAAGGCAGCTTGATTTCTTCCAAATCATCGCAGTCAAAGCTGACGACGGTTTTTGTCCGCGCGGGCAAAACGCATGAGCGGACGTTCCCAATGTGAAAAAAGTCAATTCTGGCATCGTCATCGCCAAAGTCGCAGGCGGACAAGTCAAGCGCGATTTTGCCTTTTAGCTTGTTGCAGGCGGCCACAAGTTTTCTCTGCGTCTCCTCGTCAAGGGTATCCACGATTTTCACGCTTTTGCCGGAATCAATTTCTACCGAGGAAAATTCCTCCACGGTATAAAAATCTTTCGCGCCGAGCGAGGCCAGCGCCATGGCCGCCATAAGGCAGACTGCGAATGCGGTTTTTGCTTTTGTCATAAAATCTCCTTCGCTTTTATTTACGTTGAACAAGTTTGTCCGCTTTTTCCAAAGGCCGTGAGTCTCGCCGTCCATTCCTTTGTAAGTCATGCCCAGCGCGTTGAACTCGTATGTTTTTTTTCTTTCATCTTCAAATAATAGAATAATCTTATTGCGAAAAGAAAGTCAATACGCAAAGCCTATTGCGTTTGTCTCAAAAAAGCGTTACTATTGTTTTATGGAAGACGTTCAAAACAAAAATGGCGGCGCGGAAAAAAGTCGCGCGCGCCTTTCATTTAGGGTCCTTTGGTTTTTGGCGGCGCTTGTGTCGTTTGCGTTCACATTCTTCGATCATGTAAAGTCGCTTGGAGGCGACGGTCGGCCCGTGGCGCTTTTTTTTACGTCTTGGTCTGTCTGGATTTCTTGCGCGGCCGCGGCTCTAAGCCTTGCCTTTGAGATTTTTAAAAAGGCGAAGGGAGTTCAGAATCCACAGGCTTCGGACCAGGGAGTTCTTCACTCTTTGCTAAATTTTTGCGCCGCAATGATGATGATAGCTACATTTCTCATCGCCGCCTTCGTTCTTCCTGAAAAAATTTGGACGCCCGCCTATTGGAAATTTGGGTCGGCGTTCAAGCATTTTGTCCTTCCAATTTTTACGATTGGGGACGAAATTCTATTTCCTGGAAAGCGTAAAATATTTTTTCCGTTTTTGGGAATGGTCATTCCCATCTCATGGTGCTTTGTCATCATTCCCCGCGCCGTGTCCGCGCGCGCTTCCTTTGGCGGCTCCATTCCGCAAGACCTTTGGAGCCAGTATTATCCTTACGGCTTTACCAACCTTGACAACGGCCACAGCCTAAAAGGCCTTTGCCTCTTGTTTTCGGCAATAGGAATAGGCCTTATCCTTTTTGGCTTTCTTTTCCTTTTGCTTGAAAAATTGAAGTCCGGCAAAAAGAGCGCTCGGCGGACGTTTGAATAAAGCGCCGCCGGCAAACGCGCGTTCTTGCGCAATCTTCCGTGGTAAGTTCCAGCCTTGACCCAAGCCCCGTCTCCTCGCTATAATAGTACCATTATGAAAGTCGCGCATGGCGTTTTTATGCGCGGAGGAATTGTATGAAAAGTTTTGCAAAATGTTTTGCGGCATTGGCCCTGTGCGCGGCGGCCTTTTTTGGAATGGCTGCTTGCTCCAACGGAAGCGACCCGCAAGTGCTTGTTATTCAGGGTGGATCGTCTGGCGGCGGAAAAAAGCAATCGACTCCCGATCAAAACGGCGAAGAGCAAAACAACACTCCAGGCGAGTACAATTTAATCATAGACGAGGGAATTGCCAACGGAACCGTGTTCGCCATCGTGGGGGGCAAGAATTCCGCGAGCAAGGCTAGGTCCGGCGAGACAGTCACGATTGTCATTATAGCGGACGCGGGCTATGAGCTGGATTCAGTCAGCGCCGTCGCCGCAAACGGATACGCTCCGCAGCTTTCCGATTTGAACGTGTACGCAAAAACCTTTGTCATGCCAATGCAGGTCGTAAGAGTCCGCGCCGCCTTTAAGGCGCTTCCCGCCGGAAAGTATTCGGTAACCCCGCCGACAAACGTTGAGGGCGGAAGCGTGACCTCAAACGCCGCCAGCTCCGCGCCGGGCGAAACTGTGACGCTTACTGCGACGCCGGACGAAGGCATGCGCTTGGACTCTTGGGAAGTGAAGGACGCTGACGGCAATACAATAACCGTAACCGACAACACTTTTGTCATGCCGGAAGGCAATGTGACCATAAAGCCGATATTCGTTGAGATTGAGTATTCAATAACGGTTGCCCCTTCTGCAAACGGAAGCGTGACGGACGCCCCCGCTACTGCGACTTTCGGAACAATTGTGACACTTAAGATAAAACCTGATTTTGCTTGCAAGCTGGAGTCATTGACCGTTACCGCCGAGGGCGGCGCTTCCGTGTCGTTGAGCGGAACAGGCGACAGCCGAACGTTCACGATGCCCGCAAAGAATGTCACCGTGAACGCGGAGTTTGCGGAAATTCCCGCGGCAAGCGGCGCATACACACCCATCGGAAAGATAAAAATTGACGGCGATGACTACGAGCTTGTGACCTTTGGCCTGTGGCCCCAAACGGTAAAGGCCGACGATGACACTGTTACGGTAGACACAAGTAGGTCCAAAGCTGTCGGCGACTTTACCTACTGCAAGGGTAGCGACGGCCAGTGGTATGCCTACATACAGGAAAAAGGCATGCGCCAACAATTCGAATGGGAAAGTGACTTCAAGTACAGCGACGGAAGCGATGTTAGGCAAAGTTCCGACAACAGCTACAGATGGTTCAAGGTGGAGCCGATAAAGTGGCGCGTCCTTACGACAAACTATAAAGGAACGGGCAACAAACTTTTGCTTGCGGATAATACTATGTCAGCCTGCGAGTATTACGATAGTTATGCTAATAGGACAATAGGCGGGAAAACAGTCTATTCAAACAGCTGGGAACATTCAAAAGTCCGCGCTTTCTTGAACGGCCTTAGCTACCAAAAAAAAGAAGACTCCAGCTCCGCGCAAGCCGCTTGCAACGACTTTTTGGGCAAGGGGTTTTTGCAATTGGCCTTTACCGCTGAGGAAATGTTAAAAATCGCTGACACAAGCGTGGACAACAGCGTCAGTTCGACTCTGCCATATAACTATGACAGCCTTGATGATGCGGAAAAGCAATCAGCTTGGAGGAATGGAAATAATGATTACGCCAGCGCGACGGCTACAAGCGACAGGGTCTTCCTTTTGAGCATGCAGGAAGTCACGACAAGCGAATACGGCTTTGACGCGTACAACGAATACAAAGGCGACGGAACGCATGATGAAAGTACGCGCATTCGCCAAGCGACGGACTGCGCCAAGTCCAGCGGAGCAAGGCAGAACGCGACAATTGGCATGGGCGGTTGGTGGTGGCTACGTTCTCCAGATTATTACTCTTCCAGCGCCGCGTACTTCGTCCACACTGAAGGCAAAGCAAAGGAGGGGCACGGTCTCGGCGTCAGTAGTCATTATGGCGTTGTTCCCGCATTGTGCGTGCAGGACTAAGCCGCTACGCCGAGCGTATCGTTTACAACAATTGGCTTCTTCCTTGCGGAGGAAGCCGTTTTTTTTGCGCCGTGCCCTTTCCTTCCGCCCCAAAAAAACGCATTGCGCTAATTCCTTAAATTCGTTACAATAGACTAACTTCACTCAATAGACCTATAGGAGATATAATATGTCAGACACAATGCATCCTTTGCAGAAAAACCCCAATTGGAAAGGCCGCCGTGGACCGGTGGTTCTTGTAATCATGGACGGCGTGGGCTATGGAAAATACGAAGAGGGCGACGCGGTGAAGGCGTCAAAAATGAAGTACCTTGACTGGTTCAAGGCCAACTGCCCCAACACAAAGCTCAAGGCCCACGGAACCGCCGTTGGCCTTCCGACTGACGACGACATGGGAAACAGCGAAGTAGGCCACAACGCCATGGGCTGCGGCCGCGTCTTTGCTCAGGGAGCCAAATTGGTCGGCGAGTCAATCGCGTCCGGCTCCATGTACCAGGGCGACACTTGGAAAAAATTGGTCAAGAACGTCAACGACAAAAATTCAACCTTCCACTTTATCGGCCTTGTTTCCGACGGAAACGTCCACTCGCACATCGACCACCTTAAGGCGATGGTTCAGGAAGCCGTAAAGGAAGGCGTGAAAAAGATTCGCGTCCACGCTCTTCTTGACGGCCGCGACGTTCCGCCTACAAGCGCCTTGGACTACTTTGGCCCCTTGCAGGAATTTTTGGCCGGTCTTGGAGCGGACTGCCAAATCGCTTCCGGCGGCGGCCGCATGTACATGACAATGGACCGCTACAACGCCGACTGGAGCATGGTCGAGCGCGGTTGGAAGGCCCACGTTTTGGGCGAAGGCCGCCAGTTCGCCAGCGCGGTCGAAGCCATTGAAACTTACCGCAAGGAAGTTCCCGGCGTCCTTGACCAGGACATGCACGAGTTTGTAATCGCGAAAGACGGAAAGCCCGTCGGAACAATCGAGGACGGAGACAGTGTCGTTTACTTTAACTTCCGCGGCGACCGCGCCTTGGAAATCACCGCCGCCTTTGAGGAAAAGGACTTTCCGCACTTTGACAGAAAGCGCGTTCCCGCAGTTGAGTACGCCGGAATGATGGAGTACGACGGCGACAACCACAAGCCAGCGCAGTACTTGGTCAACCCGCCCAGCATCGACCGCACGATGGGAGAGTACCTTACAAAGAGCGGCGTTCATCTTATGGCGATTAGCGAAACGCAAAAGTACGGACACGTGACATACTTCTTTAACGGAAACCGCCCCGGCGAATTTGACAAGAGCCTTGAAACTTATGTTGAAGTTCCGTCGGACGTAGTTCCCTTTGAGCAGCGACCTTGGATGAAGTGCGCCGAAATCACCGACAAAGTCATCGAGGCGATTAAGAGCGGAAAATACGACCACATTCGCCTTAACTATCCCAACGGCGACATGGTTGGCCACACAGGAGTCTTCAACGCCGTTGTCTGCTCTATGGAAGGAATGGACTTGCAGCTTGGCCGCCTTAAGGCCGCCATCGAGGAAGCCGGCGGAATTCTTTGCATAACCGCCGACCACGGAAACTCAGACGACATGTACGAGCACAAAAAGGACGGAAGCGTTTCCAAGGACGCGAACGGCGAGCCTAAGCCAAAGACAAGCCACAGCTTGAACCCTGTTCCCGGAATCATCTACGATCCCGAATACAAGGGCGAATACGACAACACAAAGCTCAACGAAGGCCTTGGAATTTCTTCTTGGCCCGCCACAATCATGAACCTTATGGGCTTTGTTCCGCCGACTGACTACGACAAGAGCATTGTCAACATGAAAGCGTAATCAGGCGGAACGGAACGCTTAAGAAAAATGCCGGGCTTTTACGACTCTTACGATGTCGCCGTTGTCGGAGCGGGGCACGCCGGAATTGAGGCTGCCCTTGCCTCCGCGCGGATGGGACTAAAGACACTTGTAATCACTCAAAGCGTTGACGCGATTGGAAGAATGTCGTGCAATCCCAGCATTGGCGGAATCGCCAAAGGCAACATCGTTTGCGAGATTGACGCGCTGGGCGGCCAAATGGCAAAGCTGATTGACCGCTCGATGATTCAGTTCCGCTTGTTGAACAAAAGCCGCGGCCCCGCCGTGCAAGCGCCCAGAAGCCAAGCCGACAAAATTTTGTACTCCCAGCTTGCGCGGCAAGTCTTGGAATCAACTCCAAACCTTTCCACCTTGATGGACACTGTCGTTGACATAATCGCGACAGAAAGCGACCAGAGCCTTCCGCCCAATTCCGATTCAAGCGCGGCGGCGGGAAGCATTCCCGGCGACTCGCGGACGGAAGGAAGGGACGCTGGCGCCGGAACGAACGGCGCGGACAAAAAATCTGAAACTGACCAAAATGCGGCGGCCGGCTCGGAAGCCAGCGCCGGAGCGAATGGCGGCGGCCAAAATGGCTCGCAAGGCCAAAATCGCGCCCGCCCAATCAATTACGGCGCGGCAGACTCGGCGCGCGGCGGCATGCGGCAAAAAGTGACAGGCGTTGTCACCGAGCGCGGCCGCGTCATCCCGGTCCGAGCCGTCGTCCTTACTACAGGAACATTTTTGGGCGGCCGCATTTTCATCGGCGAGTACGACGCTCCCTGCGGCCGCTTGGGCGAGGCGGGCGCTTACGGCCTTACCGCAAGCCTCCGCCGCCTTGGCTTTACCACCGGCCGCCTTAAGACCGGAACTCCTCCGCGCATCCTAAAAAGCTCGGTTGACTTTAGCGTTTTGGAAGAGCAGCCCGGCGACGACGAGGTAATCCCCTTTAGCTTTGACGACCCAAAAATCGAGCGGCCGATGGTTCCTTGCCATGTCGTTTACACAAATCCTAAAACCCACGAGATAATCCGAGCCAACATCGGCCGCTCTCCCTTGTACAGCGGAAAGATTCACGGCGTAGGCCCGCGATACTGTCCCAGCATAGAAGACAAAGTGATGCGCTTCGCCGAACGCGAGCGACACCAAATATTCGTAGAGCCGGAGGGCTTGGGAACCGAAGAGATTTACCTTAACGGCCTTTCTTCCTCCTTGCCGGAATCCGTGCAAGACCAATTTTTGCGGACGATGGCTGGCTTTGAAAAGGCCGTCGTAAGCCGGCCCGGCTACGCTGTCGAATACGATTACGTGGAGCCCACGCAATTGTTCCCAAGCCTGGAGACAAAAAGAGTCGCGGGCCTTTTTAACGCGGGCCAAATAAACGGAACATCAGGCTACGAGGAGGCGGCGGGGCAGGGCCTTGTCGCTGGAATCAATGCCGGCTATTATGCCAAAGCCCACAAGGAATTGTGCGGCCCGCTTGTTCCCGCCGACGACGAGATGGGAGGCCGGCCCGCTTCTCTGGAGCCAGGCTGCTTTTGCCCCCGCTTTGACTTTAGCCAAGCCGACGCGGACGCAATGGCCGACGCAAGCCAAAAAACGGCGGCGGTCCTAAACAAAAAGCTAAAAGAGGCTCAAGAGGCCGCGGGATTCGCGCGCTTTCATTCGATACCGGAATACAAGCCCTTGATTCTTGGCCGCGACGAAGCCTACATAGGAGTCTTGATTGACGACCTTGTGACGCTTGGCACAAAAGAGCCATACCGCATGTTCACCGCGCGCGCCGAGTACCGATTGAAGTTGCGCTACGACGACGCGGACCGCCGCCTTGCAAAGAAGGCTTATGAGGCCGGCCTAAAAAGCCAGGCGCAGTGCGAAGCTGTTCTTAAAAAATACGAGCAAGTGGCGGAGGCTTCCGCGCTTTTGGAAAAAAATCCCGAGGCGCAAAATCCTGGCTTTGAGCCAAACGTTTGGGCGCACGCCTTGGTTGACGTAAAATACAAGTATTACATAGAAAAGCAAGACCGCCGCGTTGAAAAAATGCATCGTTTGGAAAATCTTCACATCCCCGAAAACTTTGACTACGGCTCGATTCCCTCTTTAAGCGCGGAGTCTCGCGGCAAATTGGAAAGCGTGCGTCCCTTGACGCTGGGCCAGGCCAGCCGCATCAGCGGAATCCGCAACAGCGACATAATGCTTTTGATGGTTTACTTAAAGTGATCAAAAAAAACGCCGCCTTGCGGCGGCCTTCTTGGTCAGTTTACAGTTTCAAATTTTACTCGTACTTTTTGATGTTCTCTTCCCAGGCAGCGTCAAGCTCTTTAATAGCCTTTTTCTTTTGCGCGTCCGAAAGGAACGAAGCCTTAAAGCTGTTTTCCAGCAAGACCTTGATTTGGTCCATAGTAAAGCCGGCTTTTTTGTGGAGCGCCCAGAACTCGTCAAGCAAAGTGACCTTAAAGAAAACCGGGTCGTCCGTGTTCACTGTCACCAAAACGCCCTTGTCAAAAAAGGTGCGGATCGGGTGCTCTTCTATTGTTTGCACTACTTTCTTTGTAAAAGTGTTGCTGGTGGGGCATACTTCAAGCGGAATTTGCTTTTGTGCCAAGTAGTCCACAAGCTTTTCGTCTTGAATCGAAGTGATTCCATGTCCGATTCGCTCGGCGTTCAAAACGTTAATCGCGTCCCAAACCGATTCCGGGCCAACGTCCTCTCCTGCGTGGGCCACGGCGTGGAAGCCGTCCGCGCGGGCTTTTTCAAATACCGGGCCAAAATCCTTGCAGGGGCCTTTTTGTTCCGCTCCGCCCAAACCGATTCCGATAATCGCGGAAGACGGATGGCTTTTCATAAGCTGGTAGTTGGTCATCGCGTTTTCAAGTCCAAATGTGCGCGAAACGTCAACCAAAAGCTTTATGTCGATTCCAGTTTCCTTTTTGATTTTGTTGATGTTCTTGGTGAAGTTCTTTACCATCTCGCCGTAGTCAAAGCCTTTTTTCACAAAGGCCGAAGGGGCAAAGAAGGCCTCGCAGCGCGTGATTCCGTTCCCCTTAAGGTAGCGGGCAAAGTCGTCAAAAACATAGTCAAAGTCGCTTACTTCGGTGAACAAGTCCTGGACTTGCAAGAAAGCCTTGATAAAGCCGTTCAAATCTTCATAAGTAAAAAGGGCCGCTTGCTCGGCCTTGGTCATTTTCTTTCCAAAGCGCTTTTCATAGAGACGGCATATTGATTCGAGCGTTATGACGGCTTCGATGTGAATGTGCAATTCCGCCTTTGGAACGCTTTGCATGAAAAGATAAAAATTCTCTTTTTTCAATTTTGCCATTCTCCTTATTTAATTATCGGCGCCAACACGCAAATTCTTTAACTTATTTTATCGTTTTGTCAAGCTCGTCGATGATTGCGGCAAATTTATCCAGCGCGGCTTGAACCGGCGCCGGGCTTTCCATGTCAACTCCAGCCACTTTGAGCGACTCAATCGGATAGCGCGAGCCGCCCGACTTTAGGAAGTTAAAGTAATCGTTTCGCTCCGCTTCGCCGCCCTTTGTGACGCGGTCGGCCAAGGCCATCGCCGCGCTGATTCCGGTGGCGTACTTGTAAACGTAAAAGGCCGAATAAAAGTGCGGGATTCTAAGGCCTTCCATGTCGGAATTTTCTTCAAAGACCATTTCGGGGCCAAAGTATTCTTCCAAAAGGCCGCGGTAAAGCTTTCGCAAGACCGGCGCGCTCAAGGGCGTTCCGCTTTCAACAAGCTCGTGCGCCTTAAGTTCGTACTCGGCGAACATCGTCTGCCGGTGCAAGGTGGCCATGATGTCGGCGGCGCGCATCGCCAAAAGGTATGTCCGCATTTCGGGCTTGTCGGCCTTCTTTATCAAATATTGGAAGACAAGTTCCTCGTTGAAGGTGGACGCGACTTCCGCCTCAAAAATCGTGTAGTTGTACTGCATGAAGGGATTGCTCTTGGCGCTGAACCATGAGTGCATCGAGTGTCCGCCCTCGTGCGCCATCGTGAAGACGTCGCGGATAATCGTGTCCTTGTAGTTCAGCAAAATGTAGGGGTAGCCCGTGTAGCCGCCGTTGGAGAAGGCTCCGCTGCGCTTTCCCTTGTTTTCGTAGCGGTCAACCCAGCCGCCCTTCAATCCGCCGCAAAGAGTGTCGGTGTATTCCTTTCCAAGCGGGGCGAGCGCCTCTCGGCAAATTTCAACGGCCTCGTCGTAGCTGGTTTTTGTCTCCACGTTGGGAACAAGCGGAACGTAAACGTCGTAGTGGCGCAATTGCTGGACGCCCAAAGCGCGCTTGCGGATCGAGTAGTATTTTCTTAACGGGCCAAAGTTTTTGTGAACCGTGTCGATAAGGTTTCTGTATACGCTTTCGGGAACTTTGTTGCCGAACAAAGCCGCGTCTAGGCTTGACTTGTAGCCGCGCGCGCGGGCTATGAAAACGTCCTGGTTTACCGAGCCAGCGTAGAGGCTTGCCAAAATGTTTTGGTGGCTCTCAAAATTTTTGTAGAACTGCTTGTATGCCTTTTCGCGGACGGAGCGGTCGGGGTTTTCCATAAACTGCGTCCAAGTCGTTTGGGTCAGCGGCAAGTCCTTTCCGTCAACGTTCACCGTTCCGAACAAATTGTTTATGTCGACGTTTTCCGCCACGCTGAAAGTTTTTTCTGCGGTCGAGCCGCTTTCCGACTGGAGCGCGAGGATGCGCTCTTCCTTTTGGCTTAGGATATGCTCTTTTTGGCGCAAAAGCTTTTGGACGTAAATCTTGTAGTCCTTAAAATCCTCGCGCTCAATCCAGGCCTTGATGTCGCCGTCCGCGATTGCCGAAAGTTCCGAGTCAAAAAAGCTTGTAAGGGCGGCGGCCTTTGAGACGGCCATGTCGGCGCGGCCTTCCATGTCGGAATATTTTTCGTCGCCTTCGTCCGTTGTCTTTAAAAGGCCCGCGTAGTTTGCGACCAGCTCCACGTTTTTCCAAAGCTTTTCGTAGGCCTTTAGGGCGGCCAAAAGAACTTCCGCGCTTGAGGACATTTTGCCTTCAAAGGCCGCGACGGCTTTTGCGTCCGTCTCAATTTGGGAAAGCGCGGCTTCCCAGTCTTGGTCAGTCTTAAAAAGGGTTGTCAAATCCCACTTGTCGCTTGCGGGAACGTCTTTTCTTTCTGGAATTGTGGAACTGTTCATAATATAGGAATATTAGCGCAAAAGAACATAACTTTCAACTAAAAATTGATGTATTTGTCGGCTTCGTACTGGGTGATGAAGGGGTTCTCTTCCAAAGACTCAAGGCTGTTTTCCTCTTCTTCGGAGGAAATCATTCCGTAAAGCCCGATTGGCCTTGTGAATTCGCTGAAGTGAATTTTTCCCAAAAGCTTAAGCTTGAGCGAGCTCTTGTCGCCAAAATTTTTTAATGTCGGCTCCGAGATTAATATCGGAATGTTCATCGCAAAGCCAAGGTTGCACATTTTGTCTACCACTTCGATGCTTGATGAAATCATCGTAAATTCCGTGCGAGTTCTGTCTCCGACAAGGCCAAGCAAAATGTCGCCCTGATGGATTGAAATGTTGAACGTTATGCAGGGGTAGTAATCCTCGGCGCGGCGGGCGTTGACCGCTTGAACCAAGTCTCGGATTTTTCGTGCGGCCTCAAAGGGCGACTTTGTTCCGCATTTGAACAAGGCGGAAATTCCTTGGTTTGTTATGGAAATTACGGAGCCGTTGTTTTGGTCGATTTGGTCGATGATTGCGGCGGAATAAAAGCCGCGCGCCTCAAAATTGTCCCGCAAGCTTATTTGCGTGTTGTCGGGCGAAATCACGTTGAAGCCCACGAACATGATTGTCATGGGCTCCTCGACATTGTTTCCCAATTCGTATGAGGCGAATACTTTGTTTGTGGTCAATTTTTGCAAGTTGTGGGGAATGAAGCGGCGCGCGGCAAAATGGTATCTTGACGACTCTTCCTTTAGGCGCATTGATTTTTTTTGCAAGATTTCAAGGTAGGCCGCCATGTATGTAATGTCAAAGATTAGCATTATGACGGTTGTGATTTCGGAAAGATAAAAGTGCGAGTCTGTCCACGGCGTCGAGAAAAAGTAGTCTATCGTAATCGGAATCGCGACCATTATGTAAAAGGCCGCGTAAATGGCGATGATTGTTTGCCGCTTTTTTATCGCGTAAATGATTCGGATTAAAGAGTAGAGCGCGAAAAGGCCCGCCCAAGCGAAAGAGACATGAAGTATGAACATCGAAACGCTTTCCGGCAAACAAATGAAGATTATCAAAATCGCGAACGAAAGCGCGGAAAACATTTTGTCCGCCGCCGGATACTTTAGCGAGAAGGCTTTGTCCGGCGAATACAAAATTCCAAAAAGCGCTCCGGAAAGTATGACGATGTTTTGCAGCTTGAATTGCAGGTTGAACGGCGGAGCGAAGCCGATAAGGCCAAGGACGTTAAAGTTGTGCGTTATGAACCTTATTCCCAAGAAGAACAGGATAATCGCAAAGTATAAGTTTGTGTTTTTGCTCTTGTTGAAAAGCCAAAAGTAGAGGTTCATCAAAAAGGTGAACATGATGGTGCCCATTATCGACGCCGTTATTAGCATCACCCGCAAGAATACGTCGGAAATGACGTCGTCTTCGCCAAAGAAAATTGGGGAGACGATTCCGCCCTTGCTTCCTGTGAAATTTGAAACTTGAACCACAAGTTCGATAAAGCCGTTTTCGTTCGACATTATTCGGCAATACATGGGAACTTGGGCCGCCTTGTAATTGACTTTATGCCTTGAGAATTTTCCGTATTCCGCGATGAACTGGCCGTTGGCGTAAATCATCGCGCTGTAATTGGGGCTTCTTCTTGAAAAAATCGCGTATTCAAAATTTGGCCGCAAGCCGTTTATTATTATGCGGTAAGTGTTGCAGCCCTTTGAAGGGATTGGGTTTTCCTGCGGATTCTTTTTTGTCCAAGAGGCTGGCGCTTCGATAAAGTCAACCCTCAACTGCGCGCCCAAGAGGCTGGTGAAAGTTTGGTTGGCGTAAAATTCCCAGTCGCCGTTGAGCGGAATGTATTTTTTTCCGGTTTCCGCCATGCTGAAATTCAACACTCCGTTGGTGATGTTTTTTGCGCCAAGCTGCTTGGAGAAAATTAAGGTTAAACAAGCCAAAAGAATGCCTTTAAATTTCATCTTCGTCCTCAATCACTTCCAACGTCTCTTCGTATGTTTCCTCTACCTTGACAATTTTTGTGGCGCTGTAAACCAAAATTTGCCTTCCTTCCATAATGAAGAAATGTCCTTCGTACATGTAGTCAATGTAATTGCGGCAGTAAGGCATCGCCTCTTCCGTAATCAAAATCTGCGCGTTCATTTTGGAAGTTTGCGTCGCCACCGCGCAAGCCAACGAAACGTCGTTGGAGAGCGCCGCCGTGTCCAAGCGGAAGCTTGTTCCCATCGTTCCGATTGCGGCTTTTCCTGAATGAATCGAAATGCCCACGCTGATGTCCGTCCTGTGGTTTTTGCGAAGGCGGCGGCGGATTTCCTTTAGCTTGTTTTGCATTCGAGCGGCGCAAGTGATGGCGTCGGAATTCTTTTGCTGGAAAATCGCTATGAAGCCGCCTATCGTGTATTTTGCGATGAAGCCGCCCGAGTCGAGTATGATTGGCGAAACGGATTGGTAAAAGTCTTGCGTTATTTCAAAAAGCTCGCTTCGCTCTATCGCTTCCGAAAGTTGGTTGTAATGCTTTATCTGCGCGCAAAGAATTATTGTGTCAATTATGCGGCATTCGCCGGGAATGATTTTTGTAACGTCGCTGGCTCCCATCAATTTTAGTATTTGCTCGGAAATAAATTTTGAAAGGACGTTGTTGTTCTCGCTCAATATCCTTGAGTAATGGTCGACGCGCGCCAGAGTCCAGTCCCTGTTGAAAGCGTAGACTCCGCATTGCGTGACGGCGAAGAGCGCGATTGCAAGCTTGAAATAGAAATATGAATGAATCGTGGTCTTTTTGTTTGGAATTATAAGGAAGTCCAAAATACACAGGACCGCTATGACAAGGCCCATGAAAGCCTTGGCGTTTTGCATCAAAAGCAGTTGCGCCGTTCCGCCTTTTTCCTCGGAATTTTTTCTTGTTATGAAGCGGGACGGAATCGCCAGCACGCACAGCGCGCACGAAATGGCAACTCCCGGAAAAACAAGCTTCGCGGCTTCAAAAATGTCAGGCGGCAAAAATAGGATGGGAATTGCGTTTATTATTGAAACGACGTGCAGAAGAATTATTCGCTTGTAAGGAATCTTGAAAAGCGACGCTTCGTACAAAAGCAAGAACGAGGCTTCGGCGCATAAAAGCGCCACGGGAAGCTTTCGGTGGAGCCAATAAGGGAATTCCGCCAAAACGCTTTGCGTCAATGAAAAGCCGGTGAGCAAGGTTGAGGCTGTCAACAAGAGGAAAAGACAAAGCAAAATTATGTGGTTGCGCCGCTTGAAGGTCAAGATTGACAAAATCGCGTTGTAGAGCGTGTGCGCCAAAATAAAGAGCAAAATGAAGGCGTTGAAAAAATAGAAAAGGAAGAATGTCTTTATGCCGTTGGGCTTTTCCGTTATTAAAATCGGCTTCAGGATTCCGCCCGTGTCGCCGTTGTAATTGGCCACGTGAATCATTATGTCTATGACGCCGTTTTGGTCGGCGCGCAAGTCAATCAATTCGTTGCATTCGCCGGCCTTGGCGTCTTCCGGCGCCTTGCTCAAAAATCCTGACGTGGCGACCAACTTTCCGTTGCACCAAAAACGGCAGCAGCTGACGACGGCGCCGTAAATGGTTGTGGCGTAATATTTGTTGGGCACCAAATTTTTGACCCTGTAATGGAATGTTCCGTATCGCACTCCGGGCTCCAGCGCGTGCGGAACCGTGACGGGAACGCTTTTTTCGCTTTTTATTGTCGGGTAGAAGTCGAAGGGCTGCAAAAGGGCCATGGGGTAATAGTCCCATTTTCCTTTTAGCGGAACCCATTTTTCGCTAAGTTCAGACGGACTAAATTCCCTTGCATGAAGGCCTAAAACGCAGGAGAAAATCAAAATTGTCGAAAGAAAAGCTGTTTTTAAAAGCTTCATGCCTTTGAACATTTTTCTATTATATCACAGAATTTCCGCTTTTTCAATTAAATTGCGAATCTTTTCGTCATTCAGGCTGTCGAGCGCTTTTTGGGCTTCTTCGCTGACGTCCACAAAGTTGCCGGTTTCCGCAAAAAAGAGCAGGCACTTCACTTTGTCCTGGTCTCCGTCGGAGAACAAGTCCGCGGCGGTTTTTTTGTAGCAGGCCAGCTGGTTTTTGTAGATTTCCGGCCTTTCGTTCAAGTCGGTCTTGTAGTCCAAAACAGTCCAGCTGCCGTCGGAATTTTGGAAAACGGCGTCCATCGTTCCGTTTATGATGTATGAGGAAATTTTTGTCTTGAACCTGTATTCCGCCTTGAATGGCCTTCCGTCCCGTAGGGCGGCCTCCGCCGGGTTGTCCTTTTTGGAAAGGAATTTTTCCAATATTTTAAAGAATGTTTCCAGGAGCGTCTTTTGGTTTTGCGCCGATATTTTTCTTGTCAAGGGATTCCTTTCAAAATATTTTTCAGCCTCGACGCTTTCTTTTTTCCAATCCGCGAAGTTCCTGGCCCAATCTTCCATAAACGCGTGGAAGAGGCTTCCGTATTCGTTTTTGGCCAAAGCGGAGTCATTGACAAAGGAATTTATTTCCGGGTAGGCATGGCTTGCCGCTTGGCTTTCCGTTCCGGCCGTCGTTTCTTTTTCCTCAAGGCCGCTGGGCGTTGTCCAAAAATTTTTTGCCGGCGTCCGCTCGATTGTCTTTGCGCTTTGGTAGGCGGCCCGCGTTTCTTCAAGCGATTTTTGTCCTTGGCTTTCCGCGGGCCTTTCGCTTCCGCGCAAGAAAAGCGGCATTTCCTCGATTTCATAAGGCGGCGGAGTCTCGGAGTCCATGTATTCCAAGAGCAAGGCCAGCATGGGCTGGTCGCTGGATTTTTTTGACGGAAGCCTTCCTACAATGAAAAGGCCTTTTATCGCGCGGGTAAGGGCGACGTAAATCAGGCGGCGGAATTCTTCCTCCTCCTTTTTGCCGTCCTCGACGCCCGCAAGAATCGCGAAAAGGTTTTGGCTCGTCTTTCCGTTGGCTACCACCGCGCCAAATTCCTCGCTCTGAAATATTTTTGAGCTTTCGCCGCCGCCTGAGCGGGATTCGGCGATTCCCCAAACAAAGACATAGTCAAATTGCAAGCCTTTGCTTTTGTGAATCGTCATGACATTGACGCAGTCCGACTTTTCGACGGGATAATTGCTTTCCTTTATGTCCAGCTCCGAGTCTTCGTCGGCGTACTTGTCCCTAAGGAGCGCCAGCTGGTCGACAAACCATGACAAGTCCCTTGAGTCCGCGTCCGCCTTTCTTGCCAATTCGTAGAGCAAGTCGTAATGCTCCTCGTTGGCGTCGGTCGTGAACTTGTATCCTTCCTTTTGCCAGAGCCGGTCTATCGAATCCGCGATTGGGCTTGACAGCGCGAATTCCGCCAAATCCTTAAAAAAACTTTCCGCCTCCCGGTAGCGCCCGGCTTCATCTTCGCTCAAGACGCCTTCTGTATTTATTTCCGGGTCAAAGGCCTTGGCCGGAAAAAGTGAAAGAATTTTTTCCGTTTCTTCCAAAGACATTCCTGTAAAGGGCGAGTTTAGGAATGTCGCGAACGCGTTTATGTCGGCGGGGTAGACGCAAAGGCGGAGCGCGCTGTAAAAGTCGTTGGCCAGGCATTGGGTGAAAATTTTGTCCTGCTGGTCCAAGGTGAAAGGAATTTTGTTAAGCGAAAAAATCCGCGCGATTTCCGAGTAATGCGTTCTGCTTTTTACAAGAAGGGCGATGTCCTTGAACGCGACGCCTTTGTTTTCATGCAGGCTTAAAATTTTTTTCGCGACATAAAGGGCCTTGGAGGAACTTTCGTCCAAGTGGGCGTCTTTGTCGCTGCCTTCCGATGAGTAAAGGCAAATTTGGATTCTAGCGCCGTCCTTTTTTTCGGCCGTTTTTGTCTTTGGAAAAAGGGCCCTGGCGCTTGCGTCAAATTTGGCCTCGTAGTCGCGCTCCGTCCGGCTCTTAAAAATTTTCTTCTTGCCGTTTGGAATTGTCGCCTCGTCTCCGTCGGACGGAAGGTAGCCGCCGAAAATTTGGTTGAAGCCGTCAATCAAAATGTCGCTTGACCTGTAGTTGTTGCGCATCGGAAGCTTGACGCAAGGCGCGATGTATTTGTCAAGGCTGTTGAACACCGAAACGTCGGCGCCTCTGAATTTGTAAATCGACTGCTTTTCGTCTCCGACAAAAAAAAGCCGGTTTTTCATGATTTTTTTGTCGTCGTCCGTTGAGATTAAAAGAAGCAAGTCGCGGTTGGCGGCGTTGTTGTCTTGGAACTCGTCAATCATTATGAAGTCAAAGGCGTCGCGCTCTTGTTTCCTGAGCGCCTCTTGCTCCTTTAAGACCAGCAAGGCAAGCTCGTTGGTGTCCTTGAAAGTAAGCTCGCCGTTAGTCCTCTTTAGCGCGTTGACTTTGTCGGTCAAGCTGTCAAGCAGGGGATGCAGGCCTTCCAAAAATTTAAGGTCCGCAAAAAAGGAAATCATTCCGACAAATTCTTTTGCTAGGCCGGCGGCGTCCTTGTTCCTTCCAAAAAGAACGTTGTTGACCAAGTTGCTTGTTTCTTCGTCGCCAATTTTGTTGCTGATGTCGAAGTTTAGAAGCGCCTTTTTTGCCGTAAGGCATTCTTTGGAGTTTGCAAGCTCAAAAAGTTTTTGGCTGTCCAAAAAAACTTCTCCGTCTTTTACAAAATTTTTTACAAAGTCCCGCGCGTCTCTTGCCGCGTCCGAATCCCAGACGTCCAAGGCCGCCTTTATTTTGTCGTGCCAGTCAGGATATCGCCTGGGCCGCTCTTCGGGAAAGACTTCCTTGAGCTGTTCGATTGTTTCCTCAATTTTTAAAAGAGGATTGTCCAAAAGCCATTTTTCCTTGGCGAATTTTTTTTGCCTTTCTAGGCTTTCCGCAAAGACGGAGCACTTTCGCTCCTTGTTGATTGAGCTTGCGAGCGAGGCGTTTTGGCTTGCCGCGTCCGCCAAAAGCGCGGCGCAGTCTTCCAGCCTTGCCGGGTCTGAAATCCATTGGACGGCCGGATTGTTCCTGTTTTCCATCACAAAGTCAAAGGCCAAGCCTTTTGTCTTAAGGCTGTCGGCTCCCGGAGCGAAGTCCGGCCTTATGCCGTAAAGGGGCGCGGCTTGGCGCAAGACGCTCACGTTGTAGGAGTCCAGCGTTTGAATTCTTGCCTTTGAAAAATTGTCAATCGCGTCTTGCGCCCGCTTTTTTCCTGCGGGATCCGGGGATTTTTGCGCGAAAATTTTTAGCGTCTGGTAAATGCGTTGGTACATTTCGGCGGCGGCCTTTTTGGTGAAAGTCAGCGTGAGAATTCTGTCTACGGTCGGGTTGGCCATCGGCTTTCCGTCTTTGTCCGTCAAGTCGGCCGTTATCAAGTACGCGAAGCGGCTTGCGAGCGTCTGCGTTTTTCCGCTTCCGGCGCCCGCCGAAACAATCGTGTTTTGCAAGGAGCGAATGACTCGCTCTTGGTCGGCGTCCGGCGCCCTGTCCAATACAGAGCAAAAGTCTTGGTATGTCATTTTTGTTCTCCTAGTAGCTTGTCCTGCAAAGGGCCTTGTAGTCGCAGGCCGCGCAATCCTTGTGGCGCTTGACTTCGCTGAGCGAGAAAGTTTTTTTGTCCAAAGATTCTTTCATAAAAAGGATTCTTCGCTTCAGGCTTTCTATGGCCGGCTCAAAATCTTCTCTTGGAACGGCGCCTGACCTAGCCGTCGCGTCTTCATAAATCACTTGGCTTTCCTTGTAGTTTTTTATCGTCACAAAGCTTGCGCGCGAAACTTTGTCTTTCGGCTCGGGCTTGTTCTTTTCCCACAAGAAGACGTAGGCGGCCATTTGGCAGTCGTCCAATTCCTTTGGGCTTCCGTCTGGATTTGTCTCCTGCTTTTTAAGCGTCAGGTCGCCCTTTGGAACGGCGAAGCTTGTGTTCTTGTAATCGATTATCGCGACTTGTCCGTCGGGCGAGCGAAGGACCAAGTCCATCCTTCCTTGCAAAATCGGCGGAATGTCAACGTCATTTCCTTCCCCCCATTCCGACTCCTCCACCGACCAGCCGCCAAAATTTTCCTTTTTGCAAAATTCGCGCAAGAATTTTATCACCGCCCGCGCGAAAATTTTGTTTTGGCTTTTCAAGGCTTCTTTCACCAAGGCGCTTTTTTTGTACGACTTCGCTTCCTTGAACGCTTCCTCCGCTTGGCTTTCCAAAAACGGCGCGAGAATTTCCTCTTCGTAATTTTCGTTTCCGTCAAGGGCGACTTTGCCGCTTTCCTCCGATGAAAAAGGCAGCGGCCGCTTTTCGTTTTTCAGCTTCTTGAAATATAATTCCAAAATTTTGTGGTTCACGCTGCCTTGGTCGTAGCTTTCAAAAAGGTCGGTGTCAAGTGAAAATTCGTTGACGCGCAAAAGGTCTTTGAAAATCCATTTTCTTGGGCAAGGAAAAAAGTTCTTCAAGTCGCTTGGCGTTATGTGGGTCGCGTCGGCCTTTTTGTCGTTTTTCGCGCGGCCAATTTTTGTCTTGCCGTCAATCACGGCGGCAAGAAATTCTTTCTTTTGCGTTTGCGCGGCAAGGGAGTCAAAGCCTTCCTTGGCCTTGTTCTTGGCGAAGTAACTTTCAAAAGAGTCTTTTTGCCATTGGGCCAGCTCTGTCGGAAGCGTTTGCCTCTTGTCCAAAAAAACTTTTTCATTTTTCACAAAATCGGACTTGTCGATTTCTGGATTGGCGCCGACTGGATTTTGCTGAACGTCGAGCGCCGAATGCGCGACGGCAAAGCCGTCAAGCGCCTCTTGCGCCACGCTAAAGACGCAATTGGAGTTTATCGCGTAAGACTTTATGTAGGCTTCGGAATGGTCTTCTTCCTTTCCTTCAAGCAAGAGGGCGCGCTCTTTGGAAGACAAAAAGGCCAGGGGAGTTTTTTCAACTGTGATTTTGTCTTGGCTCGCGTTTATCACAAACTGTTTTTTAAATCTGGCCAAGGCGCTCACCTTGTAGTCAAAGATTGAGACCCCTCGCTTTTTGCTTTGCTTTTGATACTGGGTGTTCTCAAGCTCGTTAAGGAAAAATGAAAAATTGTTGGAGCGGCCTTTTGCAAGCTCGGGAAACTTTTCCTCAAGCTCCGCCAGCTCGTCCATCAACGAAACTGACCGGCTTAGAATGTTGTTGGCGTCGTCGGAAATTTCTTCCTTTGGCAAAATGAAGTCCTTTTCAAATTTTGTCCAGCCTTCTTTTATTTCCTTAAAAGATTTGGCGCCCGCAATTTTTTTCGCGGCCTTTTTTAGTTCGGCGTAAAATTTTTGGGCGTTCAAAAATTCGGGCGAGTCCTTGTCCTTCCTTACGCCTTCCTCCAAATCCAAAAGCCAGGGGTCTACAAGACTTCCGTTTTCGTCCGTGTATTGGACAAGGCATTTTGACTCTTTTCCAAGGCGGACAAGCATTTCAAGTTCGCGCGGGTTTTTCCACGGAATGTTGGAGTCAAGGACAAGGGCCCTCACGCTTTGGTATGAAAAATTGTTGGAGGCGCAGTCTTGAATTTTTCTGAAAATTCTTCCCGCGCCGCTTTTTCCCAGCTTGTTTCCTGACCTTGTCACAAAAGGAATTTGGTAGAGCGCCAGTTCCCGCTCGACGTAAGGCCTTAAATTTTCTATGTCAGGAACGCAAAGCGCGATGTCGTTCCAGTCGCTTCCCCGCGCGCTTTCGTCCAAAATTCTAAGCGCGGCCATCCTTAGTTCCAGCCGCAGCGAAGACCAATAGTCCGCCTTGGCCGGTTCCAGCCCTTGGGGAATGCGGACCAAGAGAGCCTTGCCGTCCTTTTGCGCTTGCTCCAAAATTTCCTTGTATTCGTCAAAGTCGTCCAAAAGTTCCGGAAAAAAGACTATGTAAATTTTATCGTTGTCCGCGGCAAAGCTGGACTTTTGCCAAGCCGGCTCGAACAATTTTTTTTCCTTTAGGAACTTTGAGTATTCGTCGTAAAGCTTTAGGAAGTCCCGGTTTTCGTCGTTGTTCCGCTCGCCGACAAAGCGGCCGTCCCGCATGAATTTTTGCGCCAAGACTCTCCAGCGGCCAAGCGAGGGCAAGAGGCTTGAAAGCCAATCCGTGAACGAGAGCGCGTTTTCCTTGTAGTCGGAATTAATCAGGCGCTCAAAAATTTTCTCCCCGTTTTTTATTCGTTCAAGCAGGCCGCGCGCGAAAAGCTTTCTTAGCAGGGAGGGAATCGCCTCCAGGCCTTCCTCCTGAATTTTCAGGCTTTGGCCCTTGAATGCGTCCCAAGCCAAGAAGCGCTCTTGCGCCAACGACGCGGGCCAGCCGTCCTTTCCGTCTTGGCGGACGATGAAGTCTGTCCAAGAGCTTGCGGCCACGTCCGTATTAAAAACGAATACTGTTTTTTTGTTGAGGATGTTTTCTTTGAGAGTTTTTTCAATTACGTTCACGCTTTTATAATAGCGCGCTTGAGGCGTTTTTCCAAGAAAAAAATGCCTTGCCTTTTGCTTTCCATATTAAATGTAAATTCTTCTTGCGGAATTTTAACAGATATGTTATTATAATTTTTAAGGAAAAAAATGAACCCAATTAACGGCAAGTCCAGGCAGAACGGCGTCTCAATGAGCAGGCTTTCGATGCGAAGGCGCTCCATAATAATATTTTCCATGTCGGTGACTTTCTTGGTCGCTTTTTTTTCCGTTTTTATTTTTAGGGCCACTTCAAATAACGTTCAGGGATTTTACAGGGAAGCCAGCTTGTACGCGGTAAAGGCCAACGCCGCGTTTTTGGAAAATAGGCTTGACTCCTACTTGGAAGACTTGAAGCGCATATCTGAAATGCCATTGATGAATGAAAGGAATCTGGCCAAGCTGAACCAAACTCTTGCCATAATCGAGGACATGGAGCGGCCGCCTTACGTCTTTGGGCTTTACTTTGCGGACGAGAGCGGAGACTTCTATGTAAAGAACGGCCGCAAGCTTAACTTTAGGAGCGACCCTTTTTTTGACGCCTTTTATTCAGGCAAGGCTAAAGTCGGAATCTCCCGCGAAACGCAAAATCATTACATGAACAAGGCCGCCTTCACTGTCGCGCGCGCGGTGGAAAACGGCGACGGAAAGCTGCGCGGAGTCCTTTTTTACACCGTTGACTTGAACGCGATAAAAAATCCTGTTTCCAGCATGCCTTTCGCAAAAAATTCCTCGGACTTTGTCATGGACGATTTGGGGAACTTTTTGATTGAGCCTGCCTTTGACAGCGTCATAAAGGCTCGGAATGACGACATTGAGAAAATGCCGCAAAAGGACAAGGCCGCCTTGTTCACATTTCTTGACGCCTTGGAAGAAAAGGATTCCGGCTCCTTGGTCTTGAGCACCATAATGATGGGAACTGAATACATCGCCTTTTCGCGCGTCAAGGACACAAATTGGATTATCGGACTTGTGGAAAGCGAGTCCACCTCATACAGAAATTATATGCGGACAAGCGCGCGGCTAATCGGCTTCTTTGTCCTCTTTGCCTTGTTGGTCATTTTCCTGTTCGCTTTTGTGACTCTTTCAGGCTCGCGCGGAAAGTCTTCCCACCGCCTGACCTTGCAGCAGGAGAATGACTTTGACGAACTGACCGGCTTGTGGACGGAGTCACGCTTTGAAGAGGAATGCGAGCGGCTCCTAAAGCGCAATCCAAACAAAAACTTTATGCTCTTTGGAATCGACATTCGCGGCTTTAGGATTGTTCAGCAGACGGAGGGCGTGGGGGCCGCCAACGAGCAGCTTATGGCCTTGTCAAAGCGTTTGGGGCAAATCGCGATGCAGCAAAACGGAATCGCCGCGCGCGGAGCCATCGACCACTTGTACTTGATGTATCCGCTCAAGGACGGCCAAAGCAAGGACTCGGCGCTTGCCGAATTCGATTCCTTCCTCTACGACGGAAACTATTTTCCGGGCCGCGCCGGCGAAAGAATTCCTACAAAGACCGGAATTGTTTTTGCCGGAAAGGATTATGAAAAGGACAGCGTCCAAAACTTGATTGGAAAGACAAGCTACGCCAAGCACATCATTCAGGACAACTTGCTGCAAAATTATTCCGTCTATGACAAGAACATGGAAACGCGAATCATCAAGGACAAAAAAATTGAGCGCTACATTCCAATCGCCTTTTCGCACAAGGAATTTTACGTCGTATACCAACCCAAGGTCAATTTGACCAACGGAAAAATAATCGGCGCGGAGGCGCTTGTCCGCTGGAAGTCTCCTGAGCTTGGCGAGTGCATGCCCGACGAGTTCATCACGCTCTTTGAAAGGAACGGTTACATCACCCGCCTTGACTTTTATGTATACCAAATGGTCTTTGAATTCTTGGACGCCCGCGTCAGGGCCGGGCTTTCCATGGTTCCTGTTTCGGTCAATATGTCGCGCTTCCATTTGGGCGACGATTCCTTTGTGCAAAAGTTTTGGGAGCTTTTCAGCAAGTACAACATTCCGCCGCAGTTGATAGAGGTTGAAATTGTGGAGCGTTCGGTTGGCGAAGGCGACAACCGCTTGCTCGAAGTGACGAAGCAGTTGCATGAAAAGAAATTCCGCGTGGCCATCGACGATTTTGGAAACGGAGAGTCTTCGCTCAACATCATTTCGGAAATCCCCGCCGACGTGTTGAAGCTTGACCAAAAGTTTATGAGGATTGACAAGGACGGAAAAATTCCCAACGCGGACGAATACAAAATCGTCGCCAAAATTGTCGAGATGGCAAAGTCTCTTGGAAAGGAAACGATTTGCGAAGGCGTGGAAACCGAGCAGCAAATTTCTTTCTTGCGTTCCGTTGACGTCAACTATGTCCAAGGCTTCTATTATTCACGCCCGTTGAAAGAAGAAGATTTCATAAAATATTTGGAGAGCCACACTTGAAAAGATACACCGCCGCGGTTGTCGGAGTCGGTCGCATCGGCTGGACTTTGGGCTTTGACAAAAAGCGCGAGCAGCCGGCAAGCCATGTGATGGCCTTGAAAGGCAACAGAAGGGTCAAGCTGATTGCGGGCGTGGACAACGACAAAAAGGCGCTCGCTTTGTTCAAGCGAAAAAATCCTCTTGTCCGCGCCTATTCGTCCGTGGAAGAATTGTTCCAAAATTGCGCGCCGGACATTGTCGTAGTGGCCGTAAACGAAAGCTCGCACTTGAACGTCGCGCTTGACGTCTTGAGCCGCTCTCCAAAGCTTGTGATTTTGGAAAAGCCCGTGGCGCTCAACTTGAAGGAAGCCGGCAAAATAAAGTCCGCCGCAAAAAAATACGGCGTTCCAATTTTGGTCAACCACGAGCGCCGCTTTGCCTTTGACTACAAGGCCGCCAGCGAATACATCGCGAAAATTGGCGCGCTGCAGATGATTTCCGCAAAGCTTTTTTCCGGAATGAAGCTGTACGATCCCGAGGCGGAGGAGAGCGGCGCCTACAGCCTGCTCCACGACGGAACGCATTTGGTTGACATAGTCTTGTTTTTGCTTGAAAGCCTTGGCGGCGGGGAAAAAGCGCGAAGCCGTTCCCTTTTAAAGAATCCAGTCTTGACCGGCATTTGCTTGGACGGCAAGAACAGAAAAATAATACGCGAGCTTTGCGCGCATTATTCTTGCAAGCAATGTCCGGAAGTTTCCTTGTTCATGTCAGGAAGAAGCCGCTTTTTTGGCTTTGAAATTGACGTCTTGGGAACGGAAGGCCGCGTATGCATCGGAAACGGCTACGCGAAATTTTACCGCCGCTTTGAGTCAAGCCTTTACACCGGCTTTTATTCGCTAAGCCGCGACAAGTCTGTTGTGATTCCTAAAAAGACAGGATACTTTTCCAACATGGTTCAGAACGCCGTGGACTTTTTGGACGGCCGCCGCCCGCTAAAGTCCACGCTCCAAACCGGAATCAACGCGCTCGCGGTCTTGGAAGAAATCAAGGCCGCGCTTGTAAAATAGTTCACTTTCCAATAAAGTCGCAGGCGCTGTCGGCCGCGATTTTTCCGAATATTTCGATGTCGGCCACCGCGTTTCCGCCCAAGCGGTTGGCGCCATGGACTCCTCCGGTCACTTCGCCGGCCGCGTAAAGGCCCGGGATGGCCTGTCCGTTTTTGTTCAAGACGCGGGCGCTTGGGTCGATTTTTAGTCCGCCCATAGTGTGGTGTATGGCCGGGGCGACTTCCACGGCGTAGTAGGGCGGCGTTTCCAAGGCGCGGGGCATTTCGTTGGCCTTGCGCCCAAAGGCCGCGTCGCCGCTTCCAGATTTTTGCGCGGCGTTGTATTGGTCAAGCGTCCGCTTCAAGGCTTCCTCTGGAATTTTTAGGGCGGCCGCAAGTTCCGCTACGTCCTTTCCTTCTGTCAAAAGGCCTTTCTTTGCGTAGCCTTCGATGGCCTTCAAGGATTCCCGGACTCCTTGGTCAAAGAGGAGCCAAGCCGTTTTTCCTGTTTGGGCCAAGACGTTCTTTGACATCACGTCGCGGGTGGCCATCTCGTTTCCAAAGCGCTCGCCCTCGCGGTTTACCATGATGGCGCCGTTTCCTCTGACGGCTTCCGTAATCATAAAGCCGTTTGATGGAATCACAGTCGGGTGCGTTTGGATTTGCTCCATGTCGACGGTTTGCGCGTCAAACTGCTCAAGCCACGCGAAGGCGTCGCCGGTCGCTCCCTTGTGGTTTGTGGTGCCAAAGCCCTCAAGGTTGGGCTTGTATTTTACGACCATTTTTGGGTTGGCGCCAAATCCGCCTGTCGCGATGATTACGGCCTTGGCCTTGATTGAATATGCCGAACCATTATGCTCAACCTTGACGCCGGCCGGCTTTCCGTCCTCGTTCAAAACGCCTGTCACCTTGCTGTTAAGGCGCAAGTCGATTCCAAGCGCGTCAACATTTTCCTTCAAGACTTTCACCAAGTGGCTTCCAACCGGAGCGCCGCCTTGTGGCCTGTGGGTCCGCTTGTTGGAGCTGCCGGCCATCTTTCCTACGTCGGTCAAATCCGCTCCCAAGGAGATAAGCCAGTCGACGATGGCGGCGGATTTGTTGACCATCGTTCTTACCAACGACTTGTCGTTTATGCCGTGGCCGCCCTTCATCGTGTCTTGGTAGTACTGCTCGTTTGTGTCTTCAATGCCAAGCTTTTTTTGGATTGAAGTTTCGCTCGCGTTAAGGCCGCCTGTCGCCGAACTTGTGTTTCCGCCGACAACTCCCATTTTTTCAAGCAGAATGACTTTTGCGCCGCGCTTGGCCGCTTCGATGGCGGCCGTCATTCCGGCTCCGCCAGCGCCGACAATCACGATGTCGCATTCTGTGTCCGAGCAAGGGACGCTGTCTTTTTGGACGCCAAGGTAATTGTTCCAAGCGTCCCGCAGCGCGGCGGCCGTTCCGTCGGAGGTGATGGTGGCGCCGGAAACCGCGTCAAACTTTTCAAGGCTTTTGTTCTTGACGGCCTGCGCCATTATTTTTTCGACGGCCGATTTCGCGAAGTCCGACTCGGATTCCGAAATTACGCGGGCGGACGCAATTTGCTTGTCCTTGACGCGGATTTCAACTTCAATCGGGCCGTTCCTGCCTTCTCCTATTCCGCGATAGCTTGAGGCGCGCGCGGCCTTTTCAATTTTTAGCGACGCGCCTATGGCGAACGCCGACAAGATTGCGAACGCCGCTGAAAGCGCGGCGAGCCTGTTTTTGAAATTCATATTGACACCTCTTTTATGGCTTTTATCGGTTTTGCGCGCCGCTGCGCGCGATTCCCCTAAAGTCGCCTATAGTTTTGTAGCCTTTTCTTTTCATGAACGCTTCAAGGCCTTCGACAATTTCTTTCATCGCGAATGGGTTGGAGAATGTGGCCGTTCCAACTTGAACGGCTTCCGCTCCGGCCATGATGAACTCAACAGCGTCGCGCCAAGTGGCGATTCCGCCTATGCCGATTACGGGAACCCTCTCGCTCTCCGGAAGCTTGTTGACGGCCTCAACGACCTCCCAAACCAGACGGACGGCGATTGGACGGACCGCGGGGCCTCCGAATCCTGCCTTGATTTTGTCAAAGACCGGAACGCCGCGCTCAATGTCAATCGCGACGCCCTGAAAGGAGTTGCACAAGCTGACGGCGTCGGCGCCGGACTTTATGCAGGCGACGGCCACGCCCGCCACGTCGCTGGCCTGGGGCGTAAGCTTGACAATCAAAGGCTTGGTGACGATGTCGCGGATTCTTTGCGTTATGTCGGCGGCCGTCTGGCAAGTCATTCCCAGCGCGGCGCCTCCTGTGGAAACATTGGGGCAAGAAATGTTAAGCTCAATCGCGTCAACGTCGCTCGCCTCCAAAAGCTCCGCGCCCTTGCGGTAGCTTTCAAAGGTGGAGCCGGAAAGGTTTGCGATTACGGCTGTCCCCAACTTTTTCATTTGCAAAAGTTCGTCTTTTATAAAGTGGGGAATGCCGGGGTTTTGCAGGCCAATCGAATTCATCAAGCCGCTCGGGGTTTCCCAAATTCTGATTCCAGTGTTTCCTTGGCGCGGCTCCAATGTCAAGCCTTTTGAGCTTATGGCGCCCAAGCAGCTTACGTCAAAGACGGATTCGTATTCCGAGCCAAAGCCAAAGGTTCCCGAACTTGCGATTACCGGATTTTTCAGGCGCAGGCTTCCGATACTGGCGGAAAGGTCAACTTTGTCGGCCGGCTCAATTTTTTTTGCCGGAAGCGGGTCCTCAAAAATTATTTTTTGGCCTACAAAGACGGGGCCGTCCTTGCAGCACCTTTTGTAGCCCTCCACCGTTTGAACCGTACAGCCAAGGCAGACGCCCATTCCGCAAGCCATTTTTTGTTCGAGCGAAAGATAGCACAGGACGTTGGCCTCGCGGCAAATGCCTTGAACGTAGCGGAGCATCGGAGCGGGGCCGCAGGCGTAGACCGCCGTGTATTTTTTTTCGCGCAAGTATGAGGCCGTGAGCGCCGCGCTTATCATTCCGTGAATGCCTTGGCTTCCGTCGTCGGTGGTAATCACAAGCTCCCTCGCGCGGACGTTTTCCAATCCGTAGGAGCCGCTTTTAAAGCTGGCGAAAAAATCATATGAGGATTCGGGAAGGGTGGAGGCGAAGCCCGCGATGGGCGCGATTCCAACTCCCGCTCCCGCAAGGCAAATGTTGGCCTGCGCGTCAGGCGTCGGGAACGAGTTTCCGCAAGGGCCCAAAAGCTCGACGCGGTCGCCGTTTTTTAGCGCGCAAAGTTCCCGCGTGCCGTTTCCTTTTTTTAGAATCAAGAAGTCTATCTTTGCTTTTTTTTGGTCCTCAAGAAGCTTTACGCTAAAGACGCTTATGGGGCGCGCCAAAAGTTCCTGCGACTTTTCCGACCTTAGCATGAAAAATTGTCCGGCGGCGGGAAGCGCGTCGGCGTCCGCAAGCAATGAAAGCGTGTGGACGCTGCCTCCGGGAACCGCTCCCGGCGTAGGAACGCGGTCCAATACCGTCGCCTTTTGAAAAATCGCGGGCGCCTCGTCTTGGCAAAAGTCTGTCATTTTTGGCCTCCGTTTGAAGCGGCAAATTGAAGCAATTCGGTCTTGGCGGCGACGCAGGCGCGCAGGGCGCTTGAGGCGATGTCGTCAAGGGTAAGCGAGGACGACGCGATTTTGTCTTGAAGGGCCGCGTCCTTTTTGTAGGCGCAAAGAATGCCTCGGCTTGAGTTCACCGTTCCGCCGGCTTTTTGCAAGAGCGTTCCGCAAATGTCGGCCGCTCCGCCTTGGGCTCCATAGCCCGGAATCAAAAAGAAAATTTCCGGGTAGGCCGCGCGAATGGCCGCCGCGTCCGCTTGGTGCGTGCAGCCCACTACCGCTCCCACGGGCGAGCAAGTCTGGCCCGCGAACGCGGCGGACATTTTGTCCTTTATTCTATTTAATTCCTTTCCGACGCGGTCCAAGGCCAAGCCGCCTGCCTTAAGCTCAAGCTGCTCGATGTCCGCCGCTCCGGGGTTGGACGTGCGCAAAAGGACAAAGATTCCCTTTCCGGCTTTTTCGCAGTATTCGGTGAAGGGCTCAAGCGTCTCAAAGCCCATGTAGGGATTGACCGTCATTATGTCTGTCTCAAAGTCGCCTTCAAAATGCGCCCTTGCGTAGGCCGAGGCGGACGCGGCTATGTCTCCGCGCTTTACGTCGCTAATGCAAACAAAACCCGATTCGCGGACTGAGCGCAGGGTCTTTGCGTAAACCTCCATTCCTTCCAAGCCCATCGCCTCGTAGTAGGCCGCCTGGACCTTAAAGCAAGAGGCGCAGCTTTCTGACTTTACGCGCTCGATTATCGCCTGGTTGTAGGCCAAAACCGCTTGGGCGGGGCTCTTGTATTTTTGGGCGACGTTCTGCGGAATGTATGACGGGTCTGTGTCAAGGCCGACGCAAAGGGGGCCGTTCTTTTTTACGGCCTCCTGAAGTTTTTGCATGTTGTGAATCATTCTTTCATTCTAACGGAAATCGCGGCGGCTTTCAAGGGAACTAACAAGGCCCTCCGCATTGTGAATTCAATAACAAAAAAATGCTTCCAGTCGCGGTCTCGGCAGAGCGGCGCCGCTTGATAACTGCGCTACACGCTGCTTGCGCTTGAAACTATTATACTTCGCCGCTCATGCGGCGGCGCAAGCAGAGTGTCGCCGCCAGCCGAGCCGCTCCTTTGCGCATTTTTTTTTACTTCTTGTATTGCGGAAGGCCGGGCAAACGCTATGGAAACAATTAAAACGCGCAGGGAGAAGTCCGCGCCGGCTGAGCGTACTCGTTTCCGTTGGAAATGAGGCCTTTTATGGTAATGCAGTCGCGCTTGCGCGCTCCGCGCGGCTCTGAGGCTGCCAATTTTGCTCAAAGCAAAATTGATGTAAATGTACATCTTTCCTTGCAGCCTCAGTCACGCGGAAGACGGACGGATTCTCCCGAGAGCGTTTTGTTCGCTTATAATGCGTTTGCCCTTGGAACTTGACAGTCGCGCTTTTGCCATAGTAGACTTAAAGAATTAAGGCGGTGATTATGAAAAGGTTGACAAGAAAAATTTCGCGCGTCGGAAGGGCTTTGGCTTTGACTGCGATTTTTGTCTGTCTGTTCGCTTGCGGCCAAAATCGGGCGCTTAAAGTCAAGGATTTTTCGTTGGAGGCCACAAAGATTTATTACGGCGACCTTGACAGCGTGGACAGCTTTGACTTGTATTTTTCGGAGGCGACAGGAAAAGTTCCCTATGTGGACCTTGTGACTTCGCTAAACAAGCTGTTCAACTCCAAGACTTTTTCCGCCAAAAAAGACGGAGCGGGCCTTACGGTGGTCAGGAAGGACAACGGCGCCAAAGTCCACATCGACCCCAAAAAAAAGGAAATAACTTTTTCCGATTACGACCTTTTTAAAATGAACGCCGGCGCCGCCTCTCTTTTGGACATTGTCGTAACCGACGACATCATCACCCACTGCGACTTGGCGACCTATGAAAACCGGGGCGAGCCTATAACCGTCTATTATGGAACATTTTTAATAGACATGGCGATTGACAAAAACATCGCGCTCTTGCCCTTGCAAACTTTTGTGGACGTTTTTTTGTCAGGGAACACATATGGCGCCGTCCTTTACAACGGCGACGAGATTTTTTACGTTTATGACAAGTCTTCTTTGTTCAACGACTCTTTTGAGCGTACGGAACTTGGAAAAAAGTATTATTCCGCCGCGCCCTCGGAAGTTGACGAAACTCTCGCGGACTTTAACATGAGGGAATTGGCCTTGAATTTCCAGTTGAACTACGGCCTTAGGGAACTGCGCGGCATAGAAAAATTTTCCGACTGGTTTGAGACGCATGGCCTTTTGGAGCGCCTGTCGTCAACGGACGCGAACGAAGTTGACCTTGCGATAAAAGAAATTTGCTACCGGTATTTTGGAGACATCCACAGCTCTTTTGAGGCTCATTCCCCTTACGCAAAGTTTGACAAGGAAAAGGAGCGGGAAGAAAATCAAAGCATATCGACATCGCCTTCATACAGAAGAATCAACCAGAGTCTTGAGGACGCGACGGAAACGCGCGGTTCGTTTTTTCCTGACGGACTCCCGGGCATCCAAAAAATCGGCGACACGCTTTACGTCACCTTTGACGAATTTTTTGGCAATGGAAGGGATTATTTTGAAGAGCCTTTGACCGACGATGACTGGGACGCGATTCTTAGCGACTATCCTTCAAGCGGAGTGGACACCTTTGGCCTTATACACGCGGCCAACGAAGTCGTTCAAGAGGATCCGACTATACGGAATGTCGTCGTGGACATTTCATGCAACACAGGCGGCGGACTTGACGAGGAAGTTTTTGTGGCCTGCTGGCTCTTGGGCTTCAGCCACTTGCAAATACAAAGCGGAACGACCGGCTGCCAGTCGGCCACCAGCTATTTAGCCGACGTCAACTTTGACGGCGAAGTCACCCAAGAAGACAATGTCCGCGACCGCCGCCTTTTTTGCCTTGTGTCCGACATAACTTTTTCTTGCGGAAACCTTTTGGCCTCCATGCTAAAGGAATCCGGCAGGGCGACTTTGATTGGAAGCAAGACCGGCGGCGGAGCTTGCGCCGTTTATCCAACGTCTAGCGCCATCGGAACCTACTTCAACACCTCAAGCCATTTTCGCTTTAGCGCCGAAAAGAACGGAGTCTTTAAGGACATCGACGACGGCGTTAGCCCGGACTACAAGCTTACCGAGCTTAGGTCCTTTTACAATCGTTCCGAAAAAAACGGCCTGACGGCCTTTATAAAAAAATTGTATTAAAAAGAAGGAGTTGTTATGAAAAAAATTATCGCGGCCGTCGCGGCCTTTGCTTTGGCGTTGCCGTTTTTCGCGCAATCTTTTGTAGGCCCCAACGGCGTTCCCAATCCTAACGGCGGCGAAAGCTACAGCTTTTCAGTCACGTTCGACGAAGTTAAGGAATTCTTTTCAGGAAAAAACAAAGAGCCTGCGCAAGTTGAATCCGCTCCCCGAGGCAAAAGCGATAGTGAAATAAAGGAGCTTCCGCCGGAAATGTCTGACGCGGCCGCCGTCGACGAGATGACGCGCCTGGCTCAAAACGGCAACGCGAACTTTCAGTATAATTTGGGCCGCTGCTACGACAAGGGCATTAAAGTGGCGCAGGATTACGAGCAGGCGCTTTACTGGTACCAAAAGGCGGCGGAGCAAGGGCACGACAAGGCCGCCAACAATTTGGGCTGCATGTACCTTGACGGAAGGGGAGTCGAGCAGGATTATGAAAAGGCCGCCTGGTGGCTTGAGCTTTCCGCGCAAAAAAACGACACGCTTGCCATTTTGAATTTAGGCTGCATGTATGAGGACGGAAACTTGGGCGGCTCTCAGAATTATGACAAGGCTTTTGAGTATTACCAAAGGGCCGACAAGTTGGGCTGCGCTCCCGCCGCCTACGAATTGGGCCATTGTTTTGAAGTTGGCGTGGGAACAAAATCCAACGCAAAAAAGGCTTTTTCTTTCTATAAAAAATCCGCCGACGCAGGCTACGGTCCCGCCGCTTACGAAACCGGCCGCCGTTACCTTGAAGGCGACGGCGTTAAGAAAGACTTAAAAATGGCAAGAAAATATTTGGAAATCGCAGTCAAAAAAGGCGAGCTGAAGGCCGCCGGCCTTTTGGGGGCTTTATGAAAAAGATTGTCGCGGTCGTCGCCGCCCTTTGCGCCTTGGCGCTTTTTTCTTGCAGCAATTCTTCTGGCTCGCCCGCAGTTCCAGTTCCGCCGCAAACCAAGTCCAGCGACTGGCTTTTTTTGTTTTACTTTGACGCGGACGACAGCGTCATAAACGACGACCTCTACAAAAACATTCGCGACATCGAATGCGCCTTTGCCAAAACGCGCAACGCGGACGGAAGCCCCAAAGCCGGCTATCCGTCGGTGACCGCTCTTGTCCTTTGGGACGGAATAAGCGAAGAAAAAAAAGGCAATCAAAAATACATTCACCCCGACGGCGCCTTGTACGAAATCGGCGCCGACTACAGCCTGGCTTACGTTCCCCAAAGCGGAAACGAATTCGACGCAGGTTATGTAACGCTTGGCGACGGATTCTCTGTCGGTCCCAACACAAAGGACTTGACCGCTCAAGCGCGCGACTGGCTTCCTAAAGAGCCCGCTATGTCCGACCCTGCCACTTTGACAAACTTTTTAAAGTGGGCAAAGGCCCGCTACTCGGCGCCCAACGTCGTCGTGTGCCTGCAGGACCACGGCGCCGGAACCCACAAGGAAACCTACACGGATTCTAACGCCTCCATGATTTCCTCCTCTTTGTGCTCCGACGCGAGCGACGACACCGGCAGGCTTTTGACTTGCAAAAACATAACGGACGCGCTTTCTGCCGCGGGCTACACTGGCGCCGACAAGCCAAAGATTTTGTGGAACGACCTTTGCCTGCAGGCTACGGCCGAGATTTTGTGGAACTACAAGGGATGCGCCGACTACTATTGCGCTTCGGCCAACGTAAGCTGCATGCCGGACTACTACGGAGTTTTCACCAACATAAAAAGCGGAATGACCGCGCTTGACGTTGGAAAGGTCATCGTAAGCGCCTACATGCATCGTTATTACAAAGAGCCTCTTGACCCGCCCGCCGACGCGGAATCGGCTATAAATTCCAGGTCAAGCGGCTGCTCCGTCGCCACTTACTCTTTTATGAGCCTTGACGTGCAAAAGGCTTTGGCTCTAAAGGACGGAGTGGACAAGCTTTCCGACGAATTGCTGAAAATAAAAGAAAACGACTCCAATCTTTTTTATTCGATTTTTTTAAATTACATGGCGCAGGATGTAAGCAGCCTTGAAAACTGCAAGGGCCTTGCCTATTGCGGAACCTTCGCATGGCTTAACGATTTGGGCTGGCTTTGCGTTGACATCGCCAACGACAAGGGTTTGCCCGACGCCGCCAAGAAAAGCGCCAGCTCGCTTTTTGAACTTTTAAAAAACGGCGACGACAAGCTGATAATATACTCTTGGGGCGGCAGGCGCGTTTTAAAGAACGCCCAAGACGGCTACTTGTGGGGCGAAACATATGACGATCAATTGTATCTTACCGGAAAAAAAGACTTCATTTCCCAAAAAGACGTCAAAACCGTTGTGGAGACTTGCGCCTACGGCCTTTCGATTGTGGGAAGCAAGTGGACCAACGCCACTGAACAAAACAATCCGATTTTTCATTACGTCGATTGGACCGGCTTTTCAGAAAGCTGGGGCAAGGTCATAAAGGCGTGGTGGGATCTTTATAAGAGCTGATTGACGGAAAGCGGCTCATTTACAAAGCGCGCTCGTTTTGATAAAATCTTTTTTATTGGAGGCATTTAAAAATGAGCGACAACTTTCCTTTGGGCCATGAGCGGCTTTTGGAGCTGGCGAAAAAATTCCCCACGCCCTTTTACCTTTACGACGAAAAGGCCATCCGCGACAACATGGCGGACTTTACCAAAGCCTTTTCGATTTTTCCAAAATTCACCGAGCACTTTGCCGTAAAGGCCATGCCCAATCCCTACATGCTAAAAGTTTTGGCCGACTGCGGCTGCGGCGGCGACTGTTCAAGCCTGCCCGAGCTTATGCTTTGCCAGATGAGCGGAATCACGGGCGAGCGCGTGATTTTCACCAGTAACGAAACTCCGGCCGAAGAATTCCAGCTTGCATACAAACAGGGAAACATCATAAACCTTGACGACATCACCCACATAGAATTTTTGCGCGACGCCTTGGGCGGAAAATTTCCGGAGCTGATTTGCTTCCGCTACAACCCCGGCCCGCTAAAGGAAGGCAACGCGATTATCGGAAAGCCCGAGGAAGCCAAGTACGGCTTGACCCGCGAGCAGATTTTCGAGGCTTACAAAAAGTCGCGCGACTTTGGCGCCAAGCGTTTTGGCCTCCACACGATGGTCGCCTCAAACGAGCTTAATCCCGACTACTTTGTGGACACCGCCAAAATGCTTTTTGAGCTTGCGGTGGAACTTAAGGAAAAGCTCGGAATCAAAATCGAATTCCTTGACTTGGGCGGCGGAATCGGAATCCCCTACAAGCCCGGCCAAAAGAAAGTGGACTTGTTCGAGGTGGCCAAAAAAATCCGCGCTCTCTACGACAGCATGATTGTTCCCGCGGGCCTTGACGGCTTGGAAATCAAGTGGGAATGCGGCCGCCCGATAACCGGCCCTTACGGCTGGCTTGTCACAAAGGCGATTCACAAAAAAGACACTTACAGAAAATACATCGGCGTTGACGCTTGCATGGCCGACCTTATGCGGCCCGGCATGTACGGCGCCTACCATGAGGTCACGGTCAGCGGAAAAGAGGCCGCGCCCAAAACGGAAGTCTACGACGTTGTCGGAAGCCTTTGCGAAAACTGCGACAAGTTCGCGGTCCAGCGCCCGCTTCCCAAAATCGACATGGGCGACCTTGTCATCATTCACGACGCGGGCGCGCACGGAAGGGCGATGGGCTTTAACTACAACGGAAAGCTCCGCGCCGGCGAAATCCTCATGCGATGCGACGGTTCATTTAAGGAAATCCGCCGCCGCGAAACTGTCCAAGACCTTTTTGCCACGCTGGACTTGGACGGGGTCAAGGACTTTAAATGAGCGGCTCTAACGGCGCCTTCTTCAAGGGCGCGGCCTGCCTTGTTTTTTCTGCCTTCAACTTCGCCCTGATGGCCGCGCTCGCGCATTTGGCGGGAGACTTGCCCTTTACGGAAAAGGCTTTTTTTAGGAATATCGTCGCGGTCTTTGTGACGCTCTTTGTCTTGCTAAAGGGAAGGGCCAAGAACAAAAGCCAGGGCCAAGAGCGCGGCCCCTTGCTTCCAAAAGGCGCCTTAAAATTTTTGATTTTGCGCGGCCTTTGCGGTTCCGCCGGAATCTTTGGAAACTTTTACGCCTTGGACAGAATCCCGATCGCCGACGCCGCGATTTTAAACAAGATGTCGCCTTTTTTCGCGGTCGTCTTCAGCCTCTTTTTGCTTGGCGAAAAAATCGCGCCCCTTCCTCTTGCCGCGACAATCGGAGCCTTTTGCGGCGCGCTCTTTGTGATAAAGCCCGGCGCGTCGGCGCTTCATTCGCTTCCGGCCTTGGCTGGCTTTTTGGGCGGAATGGGCGCGGGCTTTGCCTACGCTTGCGTGCGTAAGCTTGGAACGATGAAAGTCAAGGGCGCCTTGGTCATAGCCTTTTTTTCCTGCTTTTCCTGCGCGCTTTGCCTGCCCTTCATGTTCTTGAATTTTGTCGCGCCATCCGCGACGCAGTTTTTGTGCCTGCTGGGAGCGGGAATCGCGGGCTGCCTTGGACAGTTCGGCATAACATACGCCTACTTTTTCGCGCCCGCGCGCGACATTTCGATTTTTGACTATTCGCAAATTATTTTTTCTTCGCTTCTGGGCTTGTTGATGTTCAATCAAATCCCGGACGCGCTAAGCTGGATTGGCTACGCGGTCATCATCTGCATGGCAGCGATTGTGTTTGTGTACAACAAAAGAAAATTTACCTTGGAGGCAAAACAATGAATTGTGGAATTGCCAAAAAGCGTGGACGCTTTGCCGCGCTCGTTTTCGCGCTTTTTGCGCTTGCCTTTGCGTCG
Source organism: uncultured Treponema sp. (assembly GCA_946411505.1). GTDB lineage: Bacteria > Spirochaetota > Spirochaetia > Treponematales > Treponemataceae > Treponema_D. The sequence goes on from CAMKEG010000003.1 coordinate 200,818, forward strand.
CTCTTTGCGTCTTGCAAAAAATCCGCGTCGCTTTACCCGGAATATTTCCAACTGGACAACGGCCTTAGCGTCTTTGTGCGAGAAGACCACAAGGTTCCGCTGGCGTACATAGAAATCGCCGTGCGCGCGGGCGGCGTGACCCAGAGGCGCGACAACACGGGAATCTTCCACCTTTACGAGCACATGATGTTCAAAGGGAACTCGATGTGCAAGGATTCCGCAGCCTTCCAAAAAACGCTTTCCGAGCTTGGCGTCGACGACTGGAACGGAACGACAGGCGAGCATTGCGTGAATTATTTTTTCACGATTCCGTCGGAAGACTTGAAGAAGGGAATGGAATTTTGGTCGGCGGCGATTCGCGAGCCGCTTTTGGACGAGGCCGAATTTGAGGCAGAAAAAAAAGTCGTCATTTCCGAAATCCAAGCGGAATACAATTCGCCGGGAACAATTTTGGCCGCCTTCTTTACCAAGACATTTTTTCCCAACGCTCCCTGGCAACTGGATTCCGCCGGCGCGGTCGCCACAGTTCAGTCCGCCAAGCTTGACGAGCTAAAGGCGATAAAAGAAAAATACTACGTTCCCAACAACGCCGCGCTTTTTATTGGCGGAGATGTTGACGCAAAAGAAGTCCGCCGCTTGGCCCAAGAAATTTTCGGCGATTGGGAGCGCGGCTCCTTTGACTTTGACAGCGAATGCGCCCTTCAAACGCAAGAGCCATTTGACCAAACAAAATTTTTTGTCATGCCCAACGAGGAAGTTTCTCCGCAAATCGCGCAAACGATGATTTATTACCGAGGCCCCGACGCTGACTTTGACCGCGACTCCAGCTATCCCTTGGACTTGTTCACAAACTACATCAACGGCCCCGACTCTTCGTTTATCCAAGAGATTTTGGCCGACCAAGACTTGCGCGTCATTTCGCAGGACTACGCCGGCGGCGGCTATTCAACAAGGCGGCGGACTAGTTCCATAAATTTTTACGCGGTCATGCTGGAGCCGGAACGCTCGATTCCAACGCGCGCCAAAAACTTTTATTCGCTCGTGGCGGAAAAAATCATTCCCGATTATGTCAAGACAAAAAAAATTGTAGGAAAGAAAAAAATCAAGGAGCTAAAAAAAATCCGCCGCGACGAGGCCTTGATAAAGTCCGAGCTGTTTGCGTCGATGCTGGGCGACGCGCGCTACTGGTGGACGGTTTGCGACAAGGACTATTATTACAATTACGCAAAGAACATGGACAAGGCCGACGACGCCGGAATCGCCGCCGCGCTCGACAAGTACCTGGTCGGAAAAAACGCCTTTGTTGTTGTCGTCGTGAATCCCGCCGTCTACAATAATTTAAAGGCGGAATTTGACGCGCAGGGCTTTGAGGAAGTAAAAAAAGAGAACGCCTTTTGGTTCAATAGCGGCAATGAAAACGGCGGCAAGCCCATGAGGGAATGATAGCCGCATAAGCCGCAACATTCGCGCTCGCGGCCAAGCTCGCGCGAACAGCGGTATTTTAGGAGAACGCCATGAAAACGGCGGCAAGGAGTGAATATGAAAAATGTAAATCGCGCGGCCTTTTTAGGCTTTAGAACAATCGCGCGCGTAATTTCAAGCGCGGCTTTTTTTGCTTGCTTGTCATTCGCGCTTGTTTCTTGCGGCGCGGAAAAAGTTGGAGCGGACGCGCTTGCGTTCAAGTTGAAGAACGGAATTCCTGTTTACTACAAGAGCGTCGATTCCACAAAAATCGCGTCCGTCATAATTTGCATCCGCGGCGGAAGCATGACTTACGGCCGCGAGTTTTCCGGCGTGGAAGACTTGCTCTTTAACCTTATGAGCCGCGGCGGAAGCGAACATTCCTACGACGACTTGCGCCGCCTTTCCCACGAAAAGCAAATTTCAATCGGCCACTCGGCTCAATATTGCGGCGCATATCTTTCTCTTTCGTGCCTGTCGTCTTATTTGGACCAGGGCTTGGACGCGCTCTTGGACTGCTTTTTGCGCCCGTCCTTTGACGCGGAACAATACAATATTATGATGACCGAATGCGACCAAGGCCTTCAGAGCATGCAAAACGACCCGCAAAGCCTTTTGTTCTACACGATGAACAAGGAAATTTACAAGGGCCATCCGCTTTCCGCCTCAGTCGCCGTCTTGCCCGAGTCGCGGGAAAACCTTACGCGGGCGAACCTCAAGGAGCGCTACAATAAAATTCTTGACGCGAAAAGAATTTTCGTAGTGGCCGCCGGCGACGTAAAGCTTTCAAAGCTCCGCCGCGTTCTTGAAAAGTCTTTGGGAACTGTGGCCGCCTTGGAAGCGGATTTTAAAGAGCCGCAAATTCCGCCGCTAGAAATCAAAGGCCCAAAAGTTTCTCTAAAAAGCCCGGCGCTTGCAAAGGGGAGCGGCCACATCGCGATTGCGTTCGCGATTCCGGGCGCCAGTTCGCCAGACCTTCCGGCGGCCAGAATCGCGGCCCTTATGTACAACGAGCCGCTTTTTAACATAATCAGGACAAAATACGGAGCCTGCTACACGCCGTCGGTTTCAGGCGGCTTTTCCCCCGCGCCGTACGGAACGATTTTCCTTTACCGGGTCAGCGACATGAAAAACGCGGCTTCATACATTCCCGAAGCGGAAAAAGAATTCTTGTCCGGCGACATCGACGGAAAGTTGGGCGGCTTTATAAAAAAGTACCTTTCGTCCGTCTATCAAAACCAAATGACTTGCGCCTCAATCGCCGCCCGCTCGGCCAACGCGCTCCTTTCGTTTGGCGACATCGACGGCTTTGACAAAATCGCCGACGCCGCCAAAAAGACGACGGCCGCCGACATCCGCCGCGTGTTCAAGAAATACTGGCAGGACGGCTCCAGGCGCGTCTTTGAGATTGAAGGGGAATAGCGGCAAGAATAAATGAACGCAAAGCCGAAAACGGTGGATTGCCGCATAAGCCGCAACATTCGCGCTCGCTGATGGGCTCGCGCGAATAGCGGTATTGTAAGAACGCGCAAACAAAAAAAATTGCGCGCCCACTTGACGCTTCCACAGATTTTTGCTAATATAATCAAACCATGCCGGAGTGATGGAATGGTAGACATGACAGACTCAAAATCTGTTGCGGGCGACTGCGTAAGAGTTCAAGTCTCTTCTCCGGTATCACAAATCCCTTGCCAAAGCGGCGAGGGATTTTTTTTGCCATCCGCCTTTCGCCGCCCCCGTTTTAGTCTTGAAAGCCTTTTGTAAAAGCGCTAGAATATATCGTTATGAGTAAATACATTCTGGTAACTAGCGGAGTTTGTTCAAGCCTTGGAAAGGGAGTCGCGTCTTCCACAATCGGAAGTCTTTTGGAGTGCCACGGCCTAAAAGTGGCGATGATAAAATGCGACCCTTACGTAAACGTTGACGCGGGAAACATCAGCCCCTACCAGCACGGCGAAGTTTACGTGACCGAGGACGGCGCCGAAACCGACTTGGACCTTGGAAATTTTTCCCGCTTTACCAGCGTGAACCTTACCAGCGACAACTGCGTCACAATGGGAAAGGTCTACGACCAAGTCATAAAGAACGAGCGCGCGGGCCGCTACAACGGACGCACCGTGCAAGTTGTTCCCCACATAACGGACGAAATCAAGCGCCGTATTTTAAATGTCGGAGCGCAAAGCGGAGCCGACGTTGTCATAGTTGAGATCGGCGGAACGGTAGGCGACATCGAATCGATTCCTTACCTGGAAACCGCCCGCCAGCTTGTCCACGAGCTTGGAAAGGGAAACTCAATCGCGATTCACTTGGCGCTTGTTCCGGTAATCACAGGCGGCGAGCTTAAGTCAAAGCCGGTCCAGCATTCGGTAAAGCAATTGCAGGAAGCCGGAATCCAGCCCGACATCCTTTTGTGCCGTTGCGAAGTTCCGATTGACAAGTCGCTAAAGAAAAAGCTCGCGCTCTTTTGCAATGTTTCAGAAAGCGCGGTCTTCACGAGCGCCGACGTTGAAAAATCAATTTACGAGCTTCCGGTCCTCTTCCACAAGCAGGGCCTTGACGCGGAAATCCTTAAAAAGCTTAAGTTCACGGACTTAAAGTGCAACATAAAGCCTTGGACGCAGTTCCTCGCAAAGCTGGCCTCGCCCGAGAAAAAAGTGACAATCGGCCTTATCGGAAAGCGCGACTACCTTGACGACTGCATCAAGAGCGTAAAGGAATCCCTCTTCCACGCCGCGGTCACTTCTTGCAACGCCGAGCTTGAAATAAAGAAAATCGACGCGGAAGGCCTTGAGCGAAGCCGCGACGCAAAGACCGCCCTTAGCGGAGTTGACGGAATCGTGATTCCCGGCAACATGGGAAACCGAGGCTTTTTGGGCTTGCTGTACGCCGTAAAGTACGCGCGCGAAAACAAGCTTCCTTATCTTGGAATCGACTTGGGAATGCAGCTCATGGCCATCGAGGCGGGCAGGAACCTAGCCAAGTGGGAGGACGCGGACTCCACCGAGTTCATCCAAAACACGACGCACCCAATCGTAAGCCTTCCCGAAGAGCAGGCCGGCCTTAGCGCGTCGGGCCTAATGAAGCTTGGCGCCAGCGAAGTCAAAATCGTGAAGGGCTCAAAGCTCAATTCCATCTATAAAAAAACGGCCGTCCTTGAGCGCCACCGCAACAAGCACTCGGTTGACCGCCGCTACATGGAGACTTTGCAAGACCTTGGACTTGCGGTCACGGCCACAAGCGCCGCCGACGGCCAAATCGAAGCCTTTGAGTGGAGCGAGCATCCTTGGGGAATCGGCGTCCAGTACCATCCGGAATTCGTGTCGCGCCCGGTAAAGCCGCATCCGCTTTTCACCGCGTTCATTCAAGCCGCCTTGGAGAAATAGCGGATGAAAGCCTTCCGAATTTTTGCAGCCGTCTTTCTCTGCGCCGCCTGCGCCTCTTGCAGCGTAAACTACGACAATGTTTACGAGACCGAGGGCACCGTTCCTGAGCTGATGCTTGACGACGCGGTTTTCAAGCGGGTCAAGGACAGCAAGGTAAGTTCGGAAATTCAAAGCAAGCGCTTGGAGGAATTCAAGGACAGCGGAAGGGTCTTGGCCCGCGACATTCACTTTGAGACAAAAAACGACGACGGAAAAGTCAACTCCTTCGGCTCGGCGGGCATAATGAAAGCCGACACAAAAAATGAAGTCTACGAATTTTTTGAAGGAATCCATATAGAAGCCCCGGAGCGCGGCGTCAAGATTGACGGAGAAAGCCTCCGCTGGAACGGAAAGACGGAGCAGCTGGTTGGCGAAAAGAACAAGGTCTTGACAATCCAAAAAGACGGAATCACCTTGCGGGGCATGGGCTTTTCCGCCAGCGCCGTGAGCGAATCATTCAATTTCGCCTCAAGCGTTTCCGGCGAATATGTCGACAAAGAGGAAGATGAAAAGAATGAAGCCGCCGATGACTAAAGCGGCTTTTGTTTCCGCCCTTCTTTTTTTTCTGGCCGCGTTTTCCTTTGCAGAAGAAATTACCTTTAGCGCCGACTCCATGAGCGGAAGGGCGGGCTCCAAAGAGGACTCCACCAAGCTGTCCGGAAACGCCCGCGTAGTCACGGAGACGATTGAAATAACCGCGGATTCGATAGAGCTTAGCGGAAAGGAATTTAGGTATGTCGGCGCTTCGGGCAACATAAAGGGCTCGTACAAAGAGTCCAACTTGGAATTTGAATGTTCCGAGCTGCAATATGACCGCGAATCCAAAGTGGTAAACCTTTCCGGCGACGTCAAGCTGGTGGACAAGGACAACGAAGTCACCGCCGGCGCGCAAATGATAGAGTACAATTCCAACACGGACATAGCCGTTTTGCAAATAGAGGTGAACCTTAAGCAAAAGAAAAACGTCTGCACTTCGGCCTACGCGGTCTACCGCAAAAAAGAGCAAATGCTTGAGCTTAACGGCAGCGCCAAGGTCGTGCAGGATGACGACTCCTTTGCCGCCCAGTCCATAACATTCAACATGGACACGGAAGAAATCACGATGGACGGAAACGTCCGAGGCTCCGTGACCGACGACGGCAAAAAAAGCGAAGGTTCCGAAAAAAGCGAAGGCCCGGCCGAAAGCCAAGACGATTCAAAAGGCGGTGAAAAGAATGAGTGACCAGACAAACGAAGCTGAGCGGGAAAATGCGGAAGCCCGGAACGGCCAAGAGCCTCAAGCCGTCGAAAGCCCCTTTTTGAACGAAGAAGCGCCGGAAATCTTGCTTGAGGCGGGGGCCAAGTCCATGGACCAAAAATCGGACCAGCGCGTGGGGCACACTTTGCGCGTTTCCAGCCTGTACAAATCATTCGGAAAAAAGCGGGTTGTAAAGGGCGTTGACTTTTTTGTCAAAACCGGCGAAGTTTTGGGGCTTTTGGGACCCAACGGAGCGGGAAAAACAACTTCTTTCTATATGATTGTAGGATTTTACAAGCCCACAAGCGGCGAAATCTTCCTTGACGACAAATGCATCACGCCCTTGGCCATGTACAAGCGCGCGCAAATGGGAATTTCCTACTTGCCCCAGGAGGCGTCGGTCTTTAGGAAGCTTACGGTGGAGGACAACATTTGGGCTATTTTGGAAAACCGCCGCGACTTGACCCATAGGCAAAAAAAGGCCCTTTTGGAGGAGCTGATTGAGGAATTTTCAATCACCAGAATCCGCCGCCAGTACGCCTACACCCTTAGCGGTGGCGAGAGGCGCCGCACAGAAATAGCGCGGTCGCTGGCCATAGACCCAAAATTCTTGTTGCTTGACGAGCCTTTCGCCGGAATCGACCCGATCGCGGTCAGCGACCTTAAGAAGATGATTCAAATCCTAAAAAAACGCGGCATAGGCATCCTTATCACCGACCACAACGTCCGCGACACGCTTGAGATAACCGACCGCGCCATCATCATCAACAACGGCGAAATCATCGCCCAAGGCCCCCGCGACGACATCCTTAAAAACGAAAAAGCCAGGCAATTCTACCTTGGATCTGATTTTTCTATGTAATCCGCTCGTAATATAATAAAAGTAAAACGCTCCCAGTCGGCGGGCGTTTTAGTTAATTTTTTTCAGTTTATTGAAAAAATCATTTGACAAAATTCATCTTGTCTGTTATCATAGGATAGAATTACTGTAAGCAGAATCAGGAGAACTAAATGGCTAATCTAATGTTGTTTATCGTTCTCCCGCTTGCTGGAGTGGTTCTTGGATGGACAATTCGCTGGCTGTATGCCAGATTTCAATTATCTGCGTCAGAACAAAAAGCTGAACGTTTAAGACAGGATGCAATTAGAGAAGCTGAAGCTCAGAAAAAAGAAATTTTGCTCAACGCAAAAGATGAACTCATTCGGGAACGAAACCAGCAGGAGCGGGAGAACCGCGAGCGCCGCGCGGAAGTGCAGCGCTATGAGGCGCGCGTAAGCCACAAAGAGGAGTTGCTTGACCAGCGCGCCGCCCAATACGACAAGCAGGACAAGGAATTTGTCGAAAAGCTTGCCGCCCTTGAAAAGCGCGAGGGCGTTGTCCAGGCGCAAGAGGAAGAGTACAGGCGCGAGTTGGAGCGCATTTCCGGCCTCACCGTGCAGGAAGCCAAAGACCTTATCATAAGGAATTTGGAGAACGACGCCCGCCACGACGCGCAGGCTTTGCTCAACAAGGTTGAGCAGGAAGCCCAGCTCAACGCCGAAAAGAAGGCGCGCGACATTCTTGTCACCACAATTCAAAGAATCGCCACGGAAACCACCGGCGACATAACCGTCTCCACAGTTTCCTTGCCGTCCGACGAGATGAAGGGCCGCATCATCGGCCGCGAAGGACGCAACATCCGCGCTTTGGAAACTTTGACAGGCGTTGACATCATAATCGACGACACGCCGGAAGCGGTCGTAATCTCATGCTTTGACCCCGTCCGCAAGGAAATCGCCAAGCAGTCTTTGGAACGCCTTATTTCCGACGGCCGAATCCATCCGGCCCGCATCGAGGAAATCGTTCAAAAGGTCACGCGCGAGGTTCAGAACAAAATCTACGAAGAGGGCGAAAAGGCCTTGTTCGACTTGGGCATCCACAACATGCCGATGGAAGGGGCCAGGGCCTTGGGCCGCCTTTACTTCCGAACAAGCTACGGCCAGAATGTTTTGGTCCACTCAAAGGAAGTCGCCGAAATCGCGGGCCTCTTGGCCGCCGAGTTGGGCGCCGACCGCGAGCTTGCCAAGCGCGCGGCGATTTTGCACGACATCGGCAAGGGCGCGGAAACTGACAGCGACCAGAACCACGCCGAGGTCGGCGCGGAAATCGCTCGCAAGATGGGCGAAGTTCCGCAAGTGGTCAACGCCATCGGAGCGCACCACAACGACATCGAGCCTTCAAGCCTTGAGGCCGTCATCGTTCAGATTGCCGACGCAATCAGCGCCGCCAGGCCCGGAGCGCGCCGCGAGACTGTTGACAATTACGTCAACCGCCTTGAAAACCTTGAAAAGATTGCCGAGGGCTTTACCGGCGTTGAAAAGGCCTACGCCATTCAAGCCGGCCGCGAGCTTCGCATTCTTGTCAACAACGAAAAAATCGCCGACGGCGAGGTTAAGGAATTGGCGCGAAAAATCGCCAAGCAAATCGAAAGCGACTTGCGCTATCCTGGCCGCATAAAGCTGACGATGCTCCGCGAAACCAGAATCGTGGAGTACGCGAGATAGGCCTGTCGCGTTTTGCATAGGAAATTATTCACTGGCCCGCTCGCGCGGGCTGGCAATATGCAAGATAGGACTGGTCAAGGCGCGCTTCGCTTAAAGCCTTGACTCAGTCCTTTTGCGGCGCGAACAAAATTTTCGCGCCGCAATAGTTTTCTCGTTTTAAGCAAAAAAAGACCGCCCAATCGGGCGGTTTTTTTCGTTTTAAAGCGCTTTATTTTAGACTGGCCAATTTAAGGTAAAGAAAAAAGCGGCGCGAAGGCGCGGGCGGCATTGCGAAAACTCTCTGTCTGCGTCTGCCGCGCTAGCGGCAGCGTTAATAGTTTCAAGACGCAGACAGCGAGTAGCGACGATATCAAGCGGTTTCGCGATGCCGCCTGCAACTGGAAGCCGCGTTTTTTTTGTTTTGCCTAGCGGAAGGCCAGTCTAAAATAAAGCGCCAGCGTGTTGTCGTAATTGTCCCAGCCGGTCGGCATGAAAAGGTAGCAGGCGCCGATGGCCGGAACCATTCCGCCTCCCTTCTTAAAGTCGTATTCCGCCGAAAGCCTAAAGCCGTTGCCCCATTTTGACGCCCTTGCGTTTTTGTAGTTTCCGTAATTGTAGTCAAGGACGTCCCAGTCGCGGCGGAAGCCCAAGGCGTACGAGAGCGAAAACGAAAGGTTGGCTATTCCGGGATAAAATTGGACTCCGCCAAAAAAAGTCGGCGCGACGTGGTTTGAGTAGGAGCCGCCGTTCCAAGCGCAGTCGCCCATAAATTGAACGCCGGAAAGAATGTAAAGCTCCTCTGTCAGCTTGAATGTCATTCCCGCGTCCGTGTAAAGTATGAGCCTGGCGTAGCCGCGGTCCATCATTTTGTTCATGTTTGAGTTGAGGTCGGAATCTCCGTAAAAAGTGTATCCGCTTCCAAGCGCAAATTGAAATCCAAAGAATTTTCGTTCGCTTTCCGCAAAGCTAAAAAGAGGGCAAAGAGCAAAAATGGCCGCAAAAACAAAAAGATACTTCTTCATAAATTATTTATCGGAAAATTTACTGGACTTTTCACAAGAATTTGATTATCTTTAAAGTAATATATAGGAGAACTAATATGGCGGAAAATTGCGGACACGATTGCGGACACTGTTCCGATGGCTCTTGCGCGGAACGAAGCGCTCCCCAAAAATTGGAAGCGAATAAAGAAAGCAAAATAAAGAAGGTCATCGCGATTGTAAGCGGAAAAGGCGGCGTAGGAAAGTCGCTTGTGACAAGCCTTTTGGCTTGCAAAATGCAAAAAATGGGCTACAAGTCGGCCATTTTGGACGCGGACATCACAGGCCCTTCGATTCCTGAAAGCTTTGGCGAAAGCGACAAGCGCGCTGACGTGGTTGACGGAAAGGACATGCTTGAGCCCGTCGTCACTTCAAGCGGAATCAAGCTCATGTCGATGAACTTTTTGCTTCAAAACGAAAACGATCCTGTCGTATGGAGAGGCCCCGTCATTTCCGGCGCGGTAAAGCAGTTTTGGACCGACGTTGTTTGGAAGGACGTTGACTTTATGTTTGTCGACATGCCTCCGGGAACTGGCGACGTTCCGCTTACGGTTTTCCAGTCGCTTCCGATTGACGGAATCATCGTAGTGTCTTCGCCCCAGCAGCTTGTGCGCGTGATTGTGGAAAAGGCCGTTAAGATGGCCAACATGATGAACGTTCCGATTTTGGGCTTGATAGAGAACATGTCTTACGTAAAGTGCCCAGATTGCTCCAAGGAAATCTACGTCTTTGGAAAGAGCAACATCGAAGGCATAGCCAAGACTTTCAACTTGCCGGTTTTGGCCAGAATCCCCATGCGGCCCGAAACCAGCGCGCACGTTGATTCAGGCGACATCGAAAACCTTGATGTCCCCGAACTTGACGAGGCCGCGCAAAAAATCAAGGCGCTATTGTAACTGGGCAAACGAAAGCATAAGTAAAACAAAACGCTCTCGCGGAAATTCAAACGGCTGCGAACGAGGTACTTTTAGGGCTTAGAGATTAGCTTAACGTGTCCTAAGTTCGCCCCGTTTGCCTTTCCGCTACGCGTTTTAATTGCTTTCATTCGTTTGCCTAGGAAAAATTTATTGAAACGGTAAAAAACACGGACAAAAAAGGCGGGAGCCGAGCCGAGCGCTTAAGCGCGAGTGCAAAACCTTCAGAGGCCTCATTCCAAAGGAATGAGACGCAGAGAAAAATAATTGGAAGGACCCGTAAGCGAATGTCTTGGCCGAAGGCGTCAAGCCTTAAAGCGGTCGGAAGGCTGCTCGTCAAAGTAGGAGCGGAAGGTTTCTTCTGCCGCTTGGGGAGTGGCCGCGTTTAGCATCTTCATTTTTATGTAATGGCCAAATGTAAAGTTGTCGCAGTAGTAGGAAAAAAATCTTTGCATGCGGCTTTTAAAAAATTCCTTTGGCTGGAACTCTTGCAAAAGCGCGATGTAGTCCAAGCCCGTTTGCATTAAGTCGATACGGCCGCAAAAGTCGCCGCGCAATTGGGCGAAAATCCAAGGCTTTTGAACCGCGGCCCGGCTAATCATAAGGCCCGCGCAATCAAGGCAGTCGGCCAGGGCCGCGGCTGCGCTGGCTGCGTCCTTTACGTTTCCGTTGTAAATTACTTCAACTCCGCGCGGCTTTAGGAGGGCGGCCAATCGTTGGGCGTAATAGCGGCGCGGCGGCCGGCTAAGCTTTTCCCTTTGCGTACGCGGGTGCAAGACTATGCGCTGGACTCCTGAGTCACAAAGGCCTTTGCAAAAATCGTAAAATTTTTCTTCGCTAAAATTGTCCGCGCCCAAACGAATCTTTGCGCTCAAACGGTAGGCCGGCGCGGCTTTTTCCATCGCGCGCTTTACGCCTCTTACCATCGAAAGCGTTTCTTCTTGCGGCTTTAGCATCCAGGCGATTCCCGCGCCGGAATGGACAATCTCTGGCGCCGAGCAGCCCATGTTTATGTCGATTCCGATTCCGCCAAGCGGGGCAAGAACTTCTACCGCTGCCGCCATAGAAGCTGCTTCCTTGCTTGTAAGCTGCCAAACGATTTTTTGCGGAACAGGCCCGTTCATCAAATAGTATTTTTCAAAGGGGCCTTTTTGCAAAAGCGTGGGAGCGTTTATCATTTCGGTGTAGTATTCGTCCGGGCCGCCAAATTTTTCGACAAGGCGGCGGAAGGCCTCGTGGCTAAGCGTCGCCATCGGCCCCGCGATTAGTTGCGTCATAATTTTTACTTTAGCGCAAAGCGCGCTTTTAAACAATACAAAAAAAAAGAAAACGCGGGCAAAGCGGGGCGGGTCCCAGCGACGAAAAAAAACATTGGTTCCCCCCGTCCTTCGCTAGCGGCTTGATGCCTGCGGCCAAGCCGCGTCGCTGACGGGGACCCTACCAAGTTTTTTTTCTGCGTCCCGCCCCACTTTGCCCACGTTTTCTTTTGATAAACAATAATCGCGCTTGCGCTATAGAAAAAATGCTCGAAGTTGAATATAATGGAAAACATGGAAATTGAACTTAAGGCCCATGCGCGCGACCGCGAGGCTGTCTTGCAAAAATTGCGCTCTTTTGCAGTCTTTGACAAAAGCGTCTCAAAGGACGACCGCTACTTTAAATTGGAAAAAGCCGCCGCCCCAAACGGACACATAAGCGCGCGCATTCGCCAAGAAAAAAGCGCCGACCAAAACGGCCGCGCGCTTGAAGAAAAAATTTTTTTGACTTACAAAAAAAAGGAAAGGCGCCTTTCGTCGGGCGGCGGCGCGCTTGAGGTGAACCAAGAGTACGAGAGCGCCTTGGACAACGCCGAATGTTTGGAAGCGCTTTTTTCCGACATTGGCTTTGTTCCCTATTTTACAAAGCATAAGGACGCGCTTGGCTTTTACGCCGACACTCCTTGCGGAAAGGCTCATTTGGAATTGTGTTCAGTTCCGCCATTGGGAGACTTTTTGGAAATAGAATTTGTGACGCAAGGCGACGTTCCCGAAAAAGAGATTGCCGCGATGAGGGCGGAGCTTGAGGCGCTTGTGTTAAAGTGCGGCCTTGCCCTTGATGATATTGAAGAAAAGTATTATTCTGAATTATTAGCGGCGAAGTAATTGGCGGCAAGCCTAAAATCCAACGACGCCGCGTTGTTTTAAGGAGAAAAAATGTTTGATCGAGCAGCTTACAAAAAAGCGGCCAAGGCGCAGCTTAAGGGCCGTTGGAAAATTCCTGTTTTGACAACTTTGCTGATTTTCGCGCTGGCGTCCATTTTTTACGGCGCCCTGCAATATGTTTTTTCCGACGGTTTTGACGCCGGAGTCAAGGCTGGCGACGGCCGCTTTAATTTTTATTTTAACAACTCTGTCGCCGATTCGTCGTTGTACAGCGTTCTTTATTGGTGCGTGACTCTTGCGATCGCGGCCTTCGCCTTGGCGCAATTGCATTGCCACATGATTTTGAGCGCCGAAAGCAGGAACATAACTTTTAGCGACTTTGTTGACGGCCTCAACCAGTGGTGGCAGGCCGTGAGGGGCTATCTTTGGCTCTGCCTTTGGCTTTTTCTTTGGGCCCTCTTGTTTTTCATTCCGGCTTTGATAAAATATTATTCGTATTCCATGATGTTCTATGTGATGGCCGAAAACCCAAAGATTGGCGTGATGAAGGCGATGAACATCAGCAAGGAGCTGACGCGCGGCTACAAGGCCGAGTTGTTTGTTACGGACTTGTCTTTCATTCCTTGGATTTTTTTGTGCATGATTTCTTGCGGAGTCGGACTTTTGTGGTTTGTTCCGTATTATTCTATGACAAGGACAAACGTTTATTTTGCCTTGAAGCAAGTGGCTTTGGACACAAAAAGAATTAGAATAGAAGATTTTCAATAATTTGGAGAGCGTATGAGCGAGGGAAAAATGGAAAAGAAAAAAAAGCGCGGGGGCGTCGTCTTTTTGGCTATTGTCCTTGTCGTCGCGCTGTTGACGATTGCTTTTGTAGTTTTAAAAGGCTTGGGAGTGGTCAAGTTTGGCCCCTCGCTCCCCCGCAAGATTGAGCGGGTCAGGCCGTCAAACTTTGACTTTAAGAACATCAAGTTTGGAAGGCTGGGCTCAAGGGGAAAGTACGTGGCGCGCCTTTACATCACCGGCGTGATTGAAGAGGCCAACGAAAGCTACAACCAGGAATGGCTCTTGGACACAATCGAAGATTTGGAGAATGACGAGAACAACGTAGGCGTCATGCTTGTAATCGACTCTCCAGGCGGAACGGTTTACGAAGCCGACGAAGTTTATTTAGCCCTTCGAAAATACAAGAACGCCGGGAAGCCGATTTGGGCCTACTTCAAGAGCATGGCGGCTTCGGGCGCGTATTACATCTCCTGCGCCGCGGACACCGTCTACGCAAACCGCAACACGCTCACCGGTTCCATCGGCGTAATATTTGGACCCACCTTTGACGCCACGGCCTTTCTTGAAAAGCTGGGAATCAAAGCCACAAGCTTCACGTCAGGAAAGAACAAGGGCATGTTGAACTTTGACAAGCCAGTGACGGAAGAGCAGGCGCAAATCATGCAGTCTTTGGTTGACGAATGCTACGAGCAGTTTGTGTCGATTGTTTCGCAGGGAAGAAAAAAATCCCTTTCGGAGGTCAGGGCCCTTGCCGACGGCCGCGTTTACACAGCCAGCCAAGCCAAGGACAACGGCTTGATTGACGGCGTGGGCTCTTTGGAAAACGCCGAAGACAGAATGAAGGAGCGCCTCGCCATTTCCACGGACCTTTCAAAGGAAGACGCGGAAAACCTTGAATTCTACGATTACGAGTATCTTTACAATCCGCCTTTTATGAGGCGCGTGTTTGACTCCATCGCGGGCGAATCGCTTAGGAAGGCCGTCAGCCAAAGCGTCGGCCCCTTGATTCAATATCCGGCTTACTTGTACAGACAATGATTTTTATGACGGCCTTTGTCGGGCCGTCATTTTATTCCGCCTTTTTCCACTATTGTTTTCATCATTTCGCTCAGCAAGTCCAAAGGAAGGTTTTCCGCCTCGTAGCCCACTTCGTCCTTGACGCGAATCCAGTCTTCGGCGGAAAGGGAGAGCGTGTCTTCCTCGCAGTTTAGGAAGGCTTCAAGCGCCGTTATCTTTTCCAGCGCCGCGTCTTCCAGTTCCGGACCTCGGACATATTCATTTTTCCACCAGTCAAAAAGCGAGAGGGCTAAATTTTTGCATTGGGGATTTTGGCTTGAAAAAAGGCTTTCGATGTCCTTTAGCGCCCCGTTCAAGTTGAACGACGACGCGCTTCGATTTCTTTTTTTTATCCGCTGAAGGTCCGCGGAAAATTTTTGCGTTTTGTCCATTTTTTCATTTTACCGCGTCTCCCTGGCCTTTGCAAGCGAGACTTTTGGAAAAAGATAAAAATCGCGCTTTTTAAAGGCATTTTTCACTTGACTTTTAATTAAACTGAATCTACAATAAGATTTATGGACTTAAGAACTGTACTTACACCAGAAACGGTGAACCTTCATTTGAAGGGAAAGACAAAAGAAGAAATCATTGACGAGATGTTGGACATTCTCGTCAAGGCCGGCAAGGTCACGGACAAGGCTGCCGCCCGCGATTGCGTCTTGGAGCGCGAGCGAAAAATGTCGACAGGCATGAAGCACGGCATCGCCATTCCCCACGGAAAGACAGACACTGTTAGCGACCTTGTCGCTTGCATAGGAATTTCGGACAATCCCGTTGATTTTGACTCTCTTGATCAGGATCCTTGCCGCATTTTCATTATGACACTTTCTCCGGTTAACAAAACCGGTCCGCACCTTCAGTTCTTGGCTGAGGTCAGCCTCTTGTTCAAGAGCGCGGGCAAGCGCCAGCAAATTCTTGAGACTCAGGACAAGGCCGAAGTCATCAAAATTTTGACGGAATAGACAGCGACATTCTTTTTTAAGAACGGTCTCGCCGTTTCTAACCTCTGTAAAAGCTTCTTTTGCAGAGGTTGGATTTGTTTTAAATGAGGAAGCATATGGAAGCCCAAAAAGTTGAAGTTCCTTACAAGGAAATGGTTTTGGCGGACGGCTCGCCCAACGAGTCTTGGCTGGCCGGCCTTAGAAGCTCGCTTAAGGCTATGGAGGAAAAAGGCGGGGAGGCGATGCTTTTTCCTCTTTTTACCGAGCGGGAATGCAAGGACGTCGACGCGGCCTTGGAAATCACCGCCGCCTACAAGCACTGCGCCAGAAGGGTAAAGGATTGCGCGTCCGTTAAGGGCTTTTTTGTTCCGCCCGTCTTTAGGGACATGGATCGCGGCGCGGAGCTGGTCGAAAACTTCAAGACAGAGTTGTTGGAAAAGCACCCCCATTACGTTTTTGCCGACTGACAGCTTTTGGAGGTAATGGAGATTTTGCGATTAGTTCTAGATACTGCGTATAAATCAACAAACTGACAAAAAAGCTTGAAATTTGCAAAATTTCTTAAGAATTTTCAAAAATTCTCTTGAATAATTTAATAAATTGCGCTTTGATTTGGCGACATGGTTAAAGTTTATAAAGAGCATTCGGAATTTTACAAGACGGCGATGGCCGCCGTTTTTCTCTTGATTTTGTTCGCCGGGGCTGGCGTCGCCGCGCTTTTGTTCGCGCCCAAGTCCGAGGAGCCCGTTTTTGCCAAGGCCGTTTCAGTCATCGAGGAGCCGCTTTTGCCTGAGGAAAAAGTTTACGCGGAGGAGCTTAGCGCGAGGGCCCAAAACATTTCTTGGCTGGAGAACAAGGCTTCGTTCAACGCGATTTCTTTTGATTCGGACGACAAGTCGGAGCTTGCCGACAAAGGCTTGCAGCTTTACAGAAATCCTTCCACCAGGCCGGCCGTTGAATGGTTTTATCTCCGCGTGACCGGAAACCGCGACGTGACGATGGCCGTCCTTGACGCGGCCAACAGGGAAGACATTCCCCTTAGCTTGGCCTTCGCCCTTTGCCATACGGAAAGCCGCTACAACCGCTACGCCTACAACCTTAACTCAAACGGCTCGATTGACCGCGGCCTTTTTCAGCTTAACGACAGAAGTTTTCCCCACTTGGCCGAAAACGACTTTTACACCGCGGAAACAAGCGCCAGAGTCGGCATGAAGCACTTGCGCTTTTGCCTTAACGTGGCGGGAAACGATTTGACTGCCGTCGCCATGTACAACGCCGGCGTCACTCGCGTCCGAAACGACCAAACTCCGGCCAGCACTTTGCGATACGTAAGCCGCATCGCAAGCTACAGGGCCAACTTGCAGACGGCTTTTGCCGAGGAAGTTTTGGACCACTATCGCGAAAACGGCGAACAAATTGTTCCTGTAATTTCGCGGTAGATATTGTTATAATTTTCACACTAACAGCCCTTTCACGCAAAAAATCCTCCTCCTTTATCAAAAAAAACGGCGTGAAAGGGCTTTTTTTATTGACAAATAATCACAGAGCCTTTAGAATAAATTTTGTAGTTTTGTGAATATTTTCACAAATATTTTTTGCTGGAGCGCTCGAAGATGGAAAAAATCCCTGAAGCGTCAAGAAGGCGGCTTGCCTTGCTTGCCGCGCTTTTGGCTTCATATAAAGAGGAAAAAATCACATCCATCCAAATGCAAAAAATGACCGGCGTTGAGCGCGCCTTGATTCGCAAGGACATTTCGCTCGCGGGCTTTAAGGGCGGAGTTTCAAACGGCTACAAGGCCCAAGAGCTTTTGGACGCGATTCGCGCGGCGCTGGGGCTTCCTTTGCCGGAAGAAAAGCGCTTTTGCTGCATCGCGGGCCTTGGAAAGCTGGGCGCGGCCTTGATGCAATGCGGAATCTTTGACGAGTCGCCCTTTAAGATTGTGGCGGGCTTTGACAGCCGCGTCAACCGAACCGAAGTTTTGAGCGCCGACTTTCCGCTTTACCCCGCGGCCAAGATGGAGACTGTGGTTCCCGAGGCGAAAATAGAGTTTGCCATTTTAGCGGTGGAAGACGAGCAGGCCAATATGATGGCCGAGCGCCTTGTGAAGAGCGGAGTGAAGGGCATCGTAAATTTTACGGGCCAGGTTTTGGAAGCGCCGGAAGGCGTCGCGGTGGAGAACGTGTCTCCGCTTTTGGCGCTGAACAATATTTGCGCGAGAGTTAATTCATAATTATGAATTATGAATTATGAATTATGAATTGATAATAAGGAGCGATTATGAGCAGAGTATGGAATTTTAGCGCGGGCCCCTCTTGCCTGCCTGAAGAAGTTTTAAAGGAATGCGCGGCCGAGATGATGGACTGCAACGGAACTGGCCAGAGCGTCATGGAGATGAGCCACCGCTCGGCGGCCTTTGAGCCCATCATTAAGGACGCGGAGGTGCGCGTCCGCAAATTGATGAAGGTGCCTGACAACTACAAGATTTTGTTCTTGCAGGGAGGCGGCTCCACTCAGTTCGCTATGGTGGCGCAAAACTTGGGAATCCATACAGGAAAGGCCGCCTACATCCAGACCGGCGTTTGGGCCAAGAAAGCCGCCGCCGAAGCGCGCCATCTTGGAGTCCAGGTTGACGTAATCGCTTCCAGCGAAGACAAAAACTATTCCTACATTCCCAAGGTGGAAAAAATCGAAGGCGACTACGACTATGCCTACATTTGCTTTAACAACACAATCATGGGAACGCATTACGAATACATTCCCGACACCGGAAAGATTCCGCTTGTGGCCGACATTTCTTCCTGCGTTTTGAGCGAGCCGCTTGACGTTTCAAAGTTCGGCCTCTTGTTCGCGGGCGCGCAAAAGAATTTGGCTCCCGCCGGAGTCACTCTTGTCATTATCCGCGAGGACTTGGTTTGCGACTTGGAAAGCTGCCGCCCGGGAACTCCGACGATGCTTTGCTACAAGACCCACGTTGAGGGCGAAAGCATGTACAACACGCCGCCTTGCTACACGATTTATGTTTTGGGAAAGGTGCTCAAGTGGATTGAAGCCAACGGCGGAGCGGAAGGAATGGCCAGGCGCAACAAGGAAAAGGCCGACTTCCTTTACGATTACTTGGACAAGAACGAAGGGAATTTTTATCATGCAACTGCATTGATTGGCAGCCGTTCACTTATGAACATACCTTTTCTTACAAAATACGCGGGAGCGGAAAACGAAAAGGAAATCAACGCCAAGTTCGTAAAAGAAGCCGAGGCCGCCGGCCTTGTAAACCTTAAGGGCCATCGCTTGGTTGGCGGAATGAGGGCCAGCATTTACAACGCGATGAGCCTGGACGGCGTAAAGGCGCTCGTTGAGTTCATGAAAAAGTTTGCGTCCAACAATTAACGGTGGCGCGGCATTTTTTGGAGGAAGACAATGTTTAAGATTCAGACTTTGAATAAAATCAGCGCGGTGGGCTTGGAAGAGTTCCCCCGCGACAACTACGAGACGGCCAGCGGCCTCAACGACCCGGACGCGATTTTGGTCCGCTCGGCCGACATGCACACGATGGACATTCCCGGAAGCCTCAAGGCTGTGGCTCGCGCCGGAGCCGGAGTCAACAACATTCCGATTGACTCGATGACCGACAAGGGAATCGTAGTCTTCAACACGCCCGGAGCCAACGCCAACGCCGTAAAGGAATTGGTTTTGCTTTCGCTCTTGATTTCAAGCCGGCCGGTTTTTGACGCGGCCGATTGGGTAAAGACTCTTGCCGGAAAGGGAGAGGAAATCCCGGACTTGGCCGAAAAGGGAAAAAGCCAGTTTGTCGGCCACGAGCTTAAGGGAAAGAAGCTTGGCGTCATCGGTCTTGGCGCGATCGGAGCTTTGGTCGCCAACGCCGCCGTAAAGCTTGGAATGGAAGTAATCGGATACGATCCCTTTATGTCTATTGCCGCCGCTTGGAGGCTTGACTCTTCAATCAAGCACGCCGAAACCTTGGACGTACTTTTGAGCAAGGCCGACTACGTGACGATTCACATTCCGCAAACGCCCGACACAAAGGGCTTGATTAACGAAAAGACAATCAAGAACATGAAGGACGGCGTTGTCATCATCAACATCGCGCGCGGCGGCTTGGTCAACAACGACGACATTTTGGCGGCGCTCGACAGCGGAAAGGTCCGTTGCTTTGTGACCGACTTTGCCAGCGAAGAATTGTTGAACAAGAAAAACGTCATTTGCTTTCCCCACCTTGGAGCGTCAACGCCCGAAGCGGAAGACAATTGCGCGGTCATGGCCGTCAACGAGTTGCGCGAATTTTTGGAGAAGGGCAACATCACCAATTCTGTCAACTTCCCCAAGTGCGTGACTGAAAACCCGATTCCCAAAAACGGAACGCGCCTTTGCATAAGCCACAAGAACGCGCCTGGAATCGTTTCAAAGTTCACGACAGTTTTGGGCGACGCCAAGCTTAACATCGCCGGCATGATAAACCAAAACCGCGGCGACACGGCCTACAACATCATCGACATCGACGGCGTTGTTCCCGAAGAAACCCTCCGCGCCCTTGCCGGCATCGAGACGGTCACAAAAGTCCGCCCGATTTTCGCGTAACATAAAAATATTAGGACAAAGAAGGGCGGGACGCAGAAAAAAAGACTTGGAAGGACCCGTCAGCGAACGGCTTGGCCGAAGGCATCAAGCCATGACGCGACGACGGGAGGCTCCAAGGATTTTTTTCGTCGCTGGGACCCGCCTTTTTTTTGTGTTGTTTTTATTTGATTTTGCGCGCTTATATGTTTATCGAGCCGATGACAGTAGTTTCGTCGTCGGCTGTTTTTTTGCCCCAAAAGCTCTTTTTGCGCGGCGACTCCTCGTCGATTTCGCGAAGGCGCTCGCTGGCTGTCTGGCTTGATCCGCTTGACGAGCCGGAAGCGCTTCTTTTTGTTTTGGGAGCGGTCAAAAATCCGGCCATGCTTCCGGCCAAAGCGCCGGCCAGTTGGACAAAAAGGCCGATTACTGCAAAGCGTGTAAGGCCGCCGTCAAGCGATGAAAGGTAAAGGTTTCCTGTCACGCAAACGATGAAAGTCAAAATGCTTGAAAGATGTATTTCGTTCTTTGCGATGGAAGTGATGGACGAAAGCAAAATCAGCATCATCGCCACGGACGCCGCGCCGAACATGCTTTGCGGAAGCAGGCACGCGTTCAAAACTCCTGACACAATAGAGCAAAGCAAAGTCATTAGAAGCACGGCGGGAGAGCCGTAACGTTCCTCCATGAGCGCTCCGAACGGCAAGATGAAAGCGCAAGAAAAAAGGACTTGCAAAAAGTTTTTGTTTCCCAGAACAAAAAGCGCCAAGCGCGCGTAGTCAATTGGAGAAGAAAAGTTAAAAGGATTTTGAGCGCCCTTGGCTCCCGGCGCGGAGAAAATGTTTTGGACCAAGCTGAAATTTTTTAAGGCAAAATTGTCCAGAAAAAAAATGAAAATTGCCGCAAGGCAAAAACTGATTGACACGGAAGCGTCAAAATTTACTTTAAACGATTTTCTTGAAGCCATCTTTTTCCTCTATTTTTTTATCGGAAATTTTTGTCATACAATTAACTTCTTTTGCCGAAAATAGAAGCATGAAAAAATATTTTTTTTACAGCCTTCTCTTGATTGCGTTTTTGCTTCCGCTTGCGGCGCAAAGCCCGGAGCAAAACAAGCTCTTGATTTCTCCTGACGACATTCGCATCGAGAAAACCGAGGGCGGCTGCAACTTGTTCATACGGAAAAAGCCGGGGCTCGAATCCGTGATGCTTACCGAGACTACAAAAGACCCGCTTGGAAAGGAAGACAATTACGCCTACCGCGCCCGCGAGTGGAACCCTGTCAACGGCGACGAAAAAAGGTTGCTTGACGGCGACTTTCTTGACTCAAAGGAAAAGGGCCTTTATTTTTTGATTGACTCCACGCCGCAAGACGACGAGTTGTTTGGCAAGGCGTTTTTGATTTTTATTCCCGACGAGTTGGTTTACGGATATGATTGGAGCCGGCATGGAACTGTTCAAGTCGGAATGGGAACTTTCATCAACATTCGCGGCTTTGAAAAAAAATATTGCGACTACACCGGCGCCTATTTTGACAACCCGTATATGTTCAACTTGGAAAGACGGAAGAGGCCGCGTCCTACGCCTCCGCCCGTTTTGGTCGCGGAAGAAACTGAGCCGGAAACGGAAACTGAGCCTGAGCCGGAGGAAATGGTTTTGACCGACGACTACAATCCTTTGGCCGCCGACAAGTTCAAGGAATTTTCCGACATGCTGGTTTATTCAAAAGGGCCTGACAGCTTGATTGACGACATTTCCGCCGTTCTTGCCACCGTCAATCCAAAGGACAAGGTTGACGTCGTGTTCGCTATTGACGCGACAGGCAGCATGAAGGACGACATCGAGCTTCTTAGGGAAAAACTTGTTCCGCGCTTGACGCAGGAGCTTGCCGCTTTTGGCGACGTCAGATTTGGACTTTTGCTTTACCGCGACTACGGCGACAATTTTTGGACCAAAGGCCTTCCCGTTAAATTTTTTGACTGGGCTAAAAACCTTGACGATTTTTTGCTTGACTTGAACGCATTTAAAATTGTAGGAACTGAAGGCGGCGACGTTCCAGAAGCGGTTTACGAAGCGCTTTACGCCTCGATGGAATTTTACAAGTGGCGCGACGACGCCGTAAGGAAAATAATTTTGATTGGCGACGCGGAACCGCATCCGACGCCGCGTCGCAGCGGAAAATATTCAAAGGAATTGGTTGAGAAGACCGCCAAGGAAAAGGACATTAGCGTCACCGCCATCATCACGCCTGACGACAAAAGCCGCCGGGGACGTTAGTTGGCGGACGCGGGCGTTTCCGCGGCTTTTTCAGCCGGCTTTTCTTCGGCCGTTTTTTCTTCCGCAGGCTTTGATTCCGCCTCTTTCTCGTTGTCCTCTTTTTGCTCGGGAGCGGGAGCGCTTTCCTCTTTTTCTTCTACCGCTTGAGTTGGAGCGCTTGGAGCCGGGCTCTCGGAAATTGTTTCCTCCGGCCTTGTTCTTTCAGGCTCGATTGCGGCTGGCTCGGGCTTTGCGGCGCGCTTGAATTCCTCCGTCTTGTCTTCCGGAATTTTTGCCAATTCAATTCCGCACAAAATTTTGTAAGAGCCTGGTAGCCCCATCGGAACGCTCTCGTATATTTCCAGAATTTCGTTGAAGATGTCGTAGGCCGCCCGATATTTTTTTTGCTTTAGGAAAAGGTGGCCCAGCTCGTATTTGGCTTCGATGTAATGCTTGGGGTCGTCTCCAAAGCGCTCAAGAACGGTGTTGAAATATTTTTGTGAAGCCAAATAATGGTGGGCGTCGTAATTGTCTTGACCAAGCTGGATCAACTGGCGCGCGTCAAGGTCGTCCGGTATGTTTTCTGGAACGGACTGGCAGCCAAAGATGAAAATCATTCCTGAAAAAATGGCGCTCGCCATAACTATCGTTTTTTTCATAAGTTCTTCTTTCCTTATATTATGTAAACGCGCTAACGCTAAAAAGGTTATCGCTATTGTAATATTTTTTCAAACAATTTACAATATTGTCTTATGGAAAGAATCAATTTAAATGACCAATGGCTTTGGACTCCTAAATTTCAAGAAGAGCTTTGCGCTCCAAAAATCAAGGGCTTAAAGTTGAAAAAGGCTCTGGAAGAAGTTCGCCTTCCGCACAGCGTCGCGCAAACTCCCTACAATTACTTTGGAGCGGATTCCTATCAAACGCTTTCCGGTTACAGGCGCGAGTTCAAGACCCAAAAGTCCTGGAAAAACCGCCGCGTTTTTGTCACATTCCTGGCTGCCGCGCACGAGGCGGAAGTTTGGATTAACGGAAAGAGCCTTGGCGTCCATTCTTGCGGCTACACGGCGTTTAAATTTGAGCTTACCGATTATCTCGCGCCTGAGGGAAAGACAAATGTTTTGGCGGTTAAGCTTGACTCGCGCGAAAGCCTTGACGTTCCGCCCTTTGGCTTTGTGATTGACTATATGACTTACGGCGGCCTTTACCGAGGCGTTTGTTTGGAAGTTTCCAACGAAAATTTCATCAGCGACGTTTTTGTCACGACAAAAGAGAATAGGTTTTTAGCGGAGATTTCGCTTGACAAAGAATGCGAGGCCTCGGTCCGCGCGACTTTGAGAAAAGCGGACGACAAAAAAATCGTTTTCCAAAAGGACTTCGTTTTTAGCGGAGCGGAGAAAAAAATCCGCGCGCAATCGGACGCGCTTCCTGTTGAGCTATGGTCGCCCGACAGCCCCGCGCTTTACGCTTTGACGGTCGAGCTTTTTTACGGAAAGATTTTGATTGACGCAAAGACTGTCCGCTTTGGCTTCCGCGACATAGAGATGAAGGCGGACGGCCTTTTTGTGAACGGAAAGAAAACTCTTTTGCGCGGAATCGACAGGCACCAAAGCTTTCCTTACGTTGGCTACGCGATGCCTGCGTCCATGCAAAAGCTTGACGCGGAAATTTTGAAAAACGAGCTTGGCCTTAACGCCGTCCGCACAAGCCACTATCCGCAGTCGCAGGACTTCATCGACCGCTGCGACGAGCTTGGCCTTTTGGTCTTTACCGAGATTCCAGGCTGGCAGCATATCGGCTCTTCCGACAAATGGAGAAGCCAAGCCGTCCAGAATGTCCGCGAGATGGTGGAGCAGTACAGGAACCACCCTTCGATTTTTTTGTGGGGAGTCCGCATAAACGAGTCGCCGGACGACGACGAGCTTTACCAAAAGACCAACGCGCTTTGCCGCGCGCTTGACCCAAGCCGTCCGACCGGCGGAGTGCGCTGCATAAAAAAATCCCATTTGCTTGAAGACGTTTACACTTTCAACGATTTTATCCATGAAGGAAACAACGCCGGCTGCTCAAAAAAATCCGCCGTCGTCCGCGCGCGCGACAAAAAGAAGCCTTACTTGATTTCCGAGTACGCGGGCCACATGTTCCCCACAAAAAATTTTGACGACGAAATCCACAGAACCGAGCACGCCCTGCGCCACGCAAACGTTCTTGACGCCGTCGCCGCCGCTAAAGGCGTTGCCGGAAGCTTTGCCTGGTGCGCCTTTGACTACAACACCCACAAGGATTTTGGAAGCGGCGACTACATTTGCTATCACGGCGTGATGGACATGTTCAGGAACCCCAAGCTGGCGGCGGCGGTCTACCAAAGCCAGCAGGAAAAAATTCCAGTCCTGGAAATTTCCTCTTCGATGGACGTGGGCGAGCATCCGGCCAGCGCGCGCGGAAAAAACTGGATTTTCACAAACGCCGATTCGGTCAAGATGTACCTTAACGGAAAATTCATACATGAATTTTCGCGCGCGGATTCTCCTTACAAAAACATTCCGCATGGACCGATTTTGATTGACGACTATGTTGGAGACCGTTTGGCCGACGAAGCAGGCCTTTCCGCCTCCGCCGCCCGGGACGCGAAAAACATTCTAAACCACATCGCGCTTTACGGGCAAAACGCCGTGGGCTTTAGCCAGGCGCTTTCTTATGTCCGGCTTTTGGCGCGAGGAATCAACCGCGCCAAGATTACCGGTCTTTACACAAAGTTCGTTGGCCTTTGGGGCGGCGAGGCTTCGGTCTTTAGGTTTGAGGCTTACAAGGGCGGAAAACTGGTCAAGACAGTCTTTAAGGGGCCGGTCCAGTCGATAGAGCTTTGCGCAGACGTTTCTTCTTGCATTTTGCGTGAGGAAGAAAGCTACGACGCGGCGATGGTCCGCGTCAGCGCGCGCGACAATTACGGAAACGTCTTGCCTTACTTTGCGGAGCCGGCCTTCTTTGAGGCGCGGGGAGCGGTGGAAGTCTACGGCCCAAGCGAGGCGGCCTTCCGCGCGGGAACTTGCGCCTGCTATGTTCGCTCCGTGGGAAAGAAGGGCAAGGGAAGTCTTGTGGTCCGCGCAGCGGGAATGGAAAAGATTGTTGAGCTTACGGTAAAATAGGACGAGGGCGATATGGAAGACTTGATGGAAAAAAACGGACTAAAAAGAAGGGTTCTTGTAGTCGACGACGAGGACGTTAACCGCGAGCTTTTGGGGAACATTCTTTCCGAGCGCTACGAGGTTTCTTACGCTGCCAACGGAGAGGAAGCGCTCGAAAAGCTTTTTGACAGGAACGCGCATTATTCGCTTGTCCTTCTTGACCTTCTTATGCCGATAATGTCGGGCCTTGAGCTTTTGGAAAAAATCCAGGCGGACGAAAGGCTTAAGGCCGTTCCCGTAATCGTGATGACTTCCGAAAAGCCCGCCGAAGTCAAGAGCATAAAGCTGGGAGCGGCCGACTTCATCACAAAGCCCTTTGACATGCCCGAAGTGATTTTGGCGCGCTGCGAGCGAATCATCAACCTTTACGAAGCCCATAGCATAATCAAGGTCGCCGAAAAAGATTCCCTTACCGGCCTTTTTAACCGTGAATTCTTTTTTGAATACATTCACCAGATGGAAGACTGCAACAAGGGCAAGAGCATCGACGCGCTCGCGCTCAACATCGACCACTTCCACATCCTTAACGAAAGCTACGGACGAAAAATCGGCGACAGCGTTTTAAAGACTACGGCGGAGCTTTTGATGAAGGCCTTTGAAAACGCTTACATCGAGTGCCGCACCGACTCGGACCACTTCTTTATGTGCGGCTTCCACAGGGACGATTACGTTTCCATTTTCAACGCGCTGCAAGAGGAGTTTTCGCGCGTGACGCAAATTCCAAAGATTCACTTTAGAGTCGGCATCTACCAAAACGTGGACAAAGACGCTCCGATGGAAACATGGTTTGACCACGCGAAGCTTGCCTGCGACAGAATCAAGGGCGACTACACAAAGCAAATTTTCTTTTACACAAAGGAGCTCAACGACGCGGACCTTTACCACGAGCGCTTGATAAACGACATCGAGGGCGCGATAAAAAACCGCGACTTGCAAGTTTACTTTCAGCCCAAGTACGGAATCCTTGGCGAGAAGCCTGTCCTAAAAAGCGCCGAAGCCTTGGTAAGGTGGAAGCACCCAAAGCTTGGAATGATAAGCCCTGGCGACTTCATTCCCTTGTTTGAGGAAAACGGACTCATACAAAAGGTTGACCATTTTGTATGGCGGGAAGCGGCCGACAGAATCAGGGAATGGAAGGACACAATCGGCGCCTCTGTTCCCGTGTCGGTGAACGTTTCCCGCATTGACATTTACGACGAAGGCTTTGAAGAGCGCGTCAACTCGCTCTTAAAGGAAAAGAATCTTACGCCCGCCGACATATACCTTGAAATAACCGAGTCGGCTTACTCCGAGGACGCGGCGCGCTTGATAGAGGCCGTGAACCATTTGCGCGACATGGGCTTTAAGATTGAGATGGACGATTTTGGAAGCGGCTACTCTTCGTTGAACATGATTTCGACGATTCCGATTGACGTTTTAAAGATGGACATGAGCTTTGTGCGCAACATGAACAAGGACGAAAAATGCCTTAAGCTTGTGGAGCTTGTG
This sequence comes from uncultured Treponema sp., assembly GCA_946411505.1. GTDB lineage: Bacteria > Spirochaetota > Spirochaetia > Treponematales > Treponemataceae > Treponema_D. The sequence continues at coordinate 227,841 of CAMKEG010000003.1, forward strand.
ATCAGCATCGCGAAATTCCTGAACGTTCCTGTCGTGGCCGAAGGAGTCGAGGACGCGGGCCAGGTTGAGGCGATGAAGAAAATGGGCTGCGACATAATCCAGGGCTATTATTTTTCAAAGCCTCTTCCGGCGGCCGGATTTGCCGAGCTTTTAAAAAAGGAATTGGGAGGAAAGGATTGATGACTGTCGAGGCGTTGAAATCGTTTGGGGCCAACGTTGACGAAGGCCTTCGCCGTTGCATGAACAACGAGGAATTTTATCTTAAGATGGTTGCAAAGGCCGCGCAAAACGATTCCTTTGAAAAGCTTGAAGGCGCGGTAAAAGAAGGCGACCTTGGCGCGGCTTTTGACGCGGCCCACGCGCTTAAGGGCGTTTTGGCAAACCTCGCGCTTAGTCCGATTCACAAGCCGATTTGCGAAATCGTCGAGCTTTTGAGAGGCAAGACGCAAATGGACTACAGCCCGCTCGTCCAAAAAATCCTTGAAAAACGAAACGAACTGAAGGCGCTATGAGAAACAAAAAGACAAATTTGCTTTTTCCTGTAATCGCTGGCGGAGTGGCCGCGCTTTTTATAATCGTCGTCGGAACTTTTTTGGTCGGAAAAAAAGCCTCGTCCGACACCGAAAAGGCCGTGCGAGCCGTAAGCTTTTTGTACCTTGACGAGCTGGCCGGCCGCCGCGAGCAAGTAGTCGCCACCGCGCTAAAGAACAACATCGACAAAATCTATGTGGCCACAAGCCTTATGGACAGTTCCGACCTTAGCGGCGAGGAGCGGCTTAGGGCCTACCAGGCGCGAATGAAAAAGCTCTACGGCCTTGAAAAGTTCGCCTTTGTCGACGAGGACGGCTTGATTTACACTTCGCTTGGAACGCAAAGAAACATCGGCGAATACAATTTTGACCACAGCTCTTTGTCAAAGCCTGAGATTTCTGTCAAGGACGTTAAAAGCGGCGACAAAAAAGTCATCATCGCGATTCCCGTCCAGAACATGAGCCTTAACGGAAAAAAGCTTATGGTTTGCTTTATGGAAATCGGAATGGCCAACATGCTGCAAGGCGTTTCCCTGCAATCCGACAACAACGACACAACATTTTGCAACATTTACACGCGCAGGGGCGAGGCCTTGACCAACATGGTTTTGGGCGGCATGGCCAGCGAGGACAATCTTTTGGAGGCGATGAAAAACGCCGACTTTAAGGAAGGCTATTCCATCGAAGAATTCTTGGGCGAATTTTCTTCGGGCAAAAAAGGCGCGGTCGCCTTTGGCTACGGCGGAATCGAAGAGACGCTTTCTTACGCTCCGATACAAGGAACGGACTGGATGCTGACTTACTTGATTCGCGACAGCGTCATAAGCGAAGAGATAAGTTCGGTCTCAAAGAAAATGCATACGCGAAGCTTTGTCTTGACCGTAATCGTTTTCTTTGTCTTCCTCGCGATGTTCGCGGTGATTGTTGTTCAAATAAAAAGGAACGCCGCGCTTGAAGTTGAAAAAGAAAAGGACAACATGATAAACGCGCTTTCGTCGGACTACCGAAGCGTTTACTACGTTGACCTTGACAAGGACGAAGGCGTTTGCTACAGAAAGGACAAGTTTCTAAAGGGCAACGTCGACGAAGGGCAAACCTTTCCCTTTACAAAAAATTTCACCAAATACGCGAACGCTTACATAAGCGAAGACAAGCGCGACGAGTTCCTTAAATTCGTTAGCAAGGAAAACATCAAGGCCGCGCTAAAAAAAGAGGCGGTCATTTCATATCGCTTTGTGACAAGGCGCGGCGGCGTTGACCGTTACGGCATGGTAAAGATGGCCGGCGTAAAGAGAAACGAGGACGACCACAACAGAGACATTCACAAAGTCGGAATCGGCTTTATGGACATTGACGCGGAGATGCGCGACTCGCTCCAAAAGAACCAAGCCCTAAGCGACGCGCTTGCCGCCGCCGAAGACGCCAACAAGGCCAAGACAGTCTTCCTTTCAAACATGAGCCACGAAATACGAACCCCGATGAACGCCATCATAGGACTGGACAACATCGCGCTCAACGACCCCGACATTTCGGAAAAGACGCGCGACTACTTGGAAAAAATCGGAGTGTCGGCCAAGCACCTTCTTAACTTGATAAACGACATCCTTGACATGTCGCGCATCGAGTCGGGCAGCATGGCGCTAAACAAAGAGGAGTTCTCCTTTCCAAAATTCATCGAAAGCATCAACACGCTTTTTATCGGCCAGTGCAGCGAAAAGCAGTTGAACTACAATTGCCACATAAACGGAACTTTGGACGACTACTACATCGGCGACAACACAAAACTGCGCCAAATTCTCATAAACACTTTGAGCAACGCCGTCAAGTTCACGCCGACGGGCGGAGAAGTGAATTTGGGCGTCGAGCGCGTGGCCCGCTTTGCCGGAAAGTCTACGATCCGCTTTACAGTCCGCGACAACGGAATCGGAATGAGCGAGGAATTCCTTCCCAAAATTTTTGACACATTCGCGCAGGAAAAGCAGGCGGGCGTAAACAAGTACGGAAGCTCTGGCCTTGGAATGGCGATCGTGAAAAATTTGGTCGACATGATGAACGGCGACATTTCCGTAAAGAGCAAGAAGGGCGAGGGAACGGAAATCACAGTAACGATAACGCTTTTGGATTCCGAAAGGAATGACTCGGTAAAAAAGACGGGCGAGGTTGACTTTAAGGGAATGACCGCGCTTGTCGTTGACGACGACGCGATTGCCTGCGAAAACGCGAAGATTTCTTTGGGAAACCTTGGCCTTTTGTGCGAGACCGCGCTTTCGGGAGAGCAGGCGATTGAGATGGTCAAGATCCGCCACGCGCGCCGCGCGCCTTACAACTTGATTTTGATTGACTGGAAAATGCCCGAGATGGACGGCGTTGAGACAACCCGCCGCATCCGATCGATTGTCGGAAGCGAGTCGGCCATAATCATTCTTACGGCCTACAATTGGGACGACATAATCGACGAGGCGCGCGCGGCCGGCGTTGACAGTTTTTTGGCAAAGCCGCTTTTCGCTTCCAACGTGGTGGAAGAATTCCGCTGCGCGATTGAAAAGAAAAAGGCGGCCAACGCGGAGGAGGCCAAGGCCGACCTAAAGGGAAAGCGCATTCTTCTTGCAGAAGACATGGAAGTCAACGCCGAAATCATGGTCATGGTCTTGAACATGCGCGAAATGCAAGTCGAGTGCGCGGCGAACGGCCGCGAGGCGCTTGAAATGTTCTCCAAGAGCGAAGAAAATTATTACGATGCGATTTTGATGGACATGAACATGCCGGAGATGGACGGCCTTGAGGCCACGATGAAAATCCGCGCGCTTGACCGAAAGGACGCCAAGACGGTTCCCATCATCGCGCTCACGGCCAAGGCCTTTGACGAAGACGTGCAGCGAAGCCTGCAGGCCGGCCTAAACGCGCACCTAAGCAAGCCCGTCGAGCCGGACGCGCTTTTTGCCACGCTGGAAAGCATGGTAAAGTAATGTTGTTTTGTGGTAAAATAAAAATTAGCGCATCGCGCAGGAGGAAATATGTCAGTTTTAAAAGATGGAATCAACGGAGCGGGAAAGCAGCTTGGAGCTTTTAAAAAATTTATTTCGCGCGGAAATGTCGTTGACATGGCTGTTGGCGTAATCATAGGCGGAGCCTTTGGAAAAATTGTCACAAGCCTTGTGAACGACATAATCATGCCCTTGATTGGCCTTGCCGTCGGAAAGCTTAACTTTGCCGACCTTAGCGTTACGGTTGGCGAAAGCGAGATTAAGTACGGAAGCTTTATCCAAGCGGTTGTCGACTTTTTTATCGTGGCCTTTTGTATCTTCATCGTGATAAGGCTTTTTGAAAGCTTTAAGAAAAAGGAAGAGGAAAAGCCCCAGGAAGACGCGCCTGTGATAAAAAGCGACGAAGCCGTTCTCCTTGAAGAAATCCGCGACTTGCTTAAGGCAAAAAACTAACCTGATTTTTCGCATGGCGGCGTCACAAGGCCGCCTTCTTCTCCTCAAAAAAAATTCAACTTTTTTCGCTGTTTCTATTGACAGAAACACAAATCTCTTGTATATTTCTCTTAACGGTTGTTTCTATGTGTAGAAACAACCGCTTCCCGGGACCGGGCGGCCATTTTGGGACTGGCTTAGGTTCCGCAAAAATGGAGAAGAAAATGCAAAAGAGAAACGACACGGTTTATGTCTGCCTGTCCAGCGAACGCTACACGCCTTTTTCGCTGGCAAAAAAAATCGGGGCCAAGGCGATTTTGGAGTCGGCCAGCTTTAACAAGGGCCGCGAGCGCTATTCAATAATAATGGCCGAAGAAGCCTTTAAAATTGTGCAGGACGAGGAGGGCGTTGCCTTTTTGATTGACGGCCGCCGCTTGCCCTTTAATGCGGAAGGCGTCGTAAGCAAAAACGCCGTGGGCCAAACAAAAGAGGCCGACATTCTTGACGCGCTCGTTTACTTGGCCGGCCAAAACGAATGCCCGGTAAAAGACATTCCGCTCCCCGCAAGCGGAATCGGCTACCTTAGCTACGAGTTTGTCCAGCGCTGCGACACCGTTCGCCTAGAAAACCAGTTTGACGAGTTGCGAATTCCTGAGTGCTGCTTTGTAGCGGGCCACGTCTACATCGTCTTTGACCACTTTACCGAAAAGCTCCACATCTTTGGACTGAACTACGCCGAGCGCCAAATCGACTTGAAGAAAACAGTGGACGAGCTTGTGAAAAAGCTAAACAACATGGACTTCTCTTACATGGAGCAGACAGAAGAAGCCGCGCCCTGCAAGGTCATCACAGACATCGAGCAAAGCAAAAAGGAATACTGCGATAAAGTCGTCGAGCTAAAAAAGCATATCGTCGCGGGCGACATCGTGCAAGCCGTTCCCTCGCGCCGCGTCCAGCTTGAATGCGACATGAGCGCCTTGGAATTGTACCGCCGCCTGCGCTTGATAAATCCCTCGCCTTACTTGATGTACATCGACTTTGGCGACTTCCAGATTGCGGGCGCTTCTCCAGAAAGCCTTGTGCGAGTTGTCGGCGGCCGCGCCTCTATCCATCCGATCGCCGGAACGATTAGGCGCGGAAAGAACGAGGCCGAAGACGAAAAGCTCAAACTGCAGCTTTTGGCCGACCCCAAGGAAAGGGCCGAGCACCTTATGCTGGTTGACTTGGCAAGAAACGACTTGGGCCGCGTTTGCTCTTCCGGCAGCGTAAAGGTCACTCAGTACATGGAAACCGAAACATTCAGCCACGTAATCCACTTGGTAAGCAATGTTGAAGGCGACGTCGCCGACGGAATCTCGCCCGTGCAAGTTTTGCGCGCGTCATTCCCTGCCGGAACTTTGAGCGGCGCTCCTAAAATTTCGGCCATGCAAATCGTCTCTCGCTTGGAAAAGACAAAGCGGCGCTTTTACGCCGGAGCGGTGGGCTACATTCGGCCCAACGGCGACTTGGACTTTTGCATCGCGATCCGCTGCGCCTTAAAGCAGGGAAAGGTTTGGACGTTGCAAGCCGGAAGCGGAATCGTTTACGACAGCGTTCCCGAGCGCGAGTTTGAGGAAACCAACGAAAAGCTCGGCGCGCTCATCGCCACATTCGATAGCGGCAATGAAAAGTGAAAGGCAACCTGAATTGCAGGATTGCCGCATGAGCCGCAACATCCGCGCTTGTTAACAAACGCGCGCGGACAGCGGTAATAGATGGAGGTTAATATGATTTTAGTAATCGACAATTACGATTCGTTCACATACAATGTTGTCCAGGCCTTGCAAACTTACGGAAGCGAAAAGGTTGAGGTTGTCCGAAACGACGCGGTGACGGTCGCCGACATCGAGGCGATGAAGCCCGACTACTTGGTCGTGTCTCCTGGTCCGGGAACTCCGCGCGACGCTGGAATCAGCGAAGAGGCGATAAAGTATTTTGCCGGAAAAATTCCCATTTTGGGAATTTGCTTGGGCCACCAGGCGATTGCCGAAGCCTTTGGCGCCAAGATTGTCGGAGCCAAGTTCATCAAGCACGGAATCGTCGAAGAAATGGACTTGGACGGAAAGGGCCTTTTCCGCGCGATCGGAAAAAAAGGAAAGTTCACGCGCTACCATTCGCTGGTCGTTGACGAGTCCACTTTAAGCGACGACTTTGAAGTCACCGCTCGCGCTTCCGACGGCGACATCATGGGAATCCGCCACAAAAAGTACGACATCGAGGGCGTTCAGTTCCACCCGGAATCAATCGCAAGCGGCGACGTCCAAAAATTCTTCATGGCCTTTTTGAACTACCGCCGCGAAAACCTTCCCGTGGCCGAATACCTTAACCAGTTGATTTTCAAAAAAGACTTGTCCGAAAAGCAGGCCGAATTCTTTATGGACATCATGACCGACGGAATGATGGACGAGCGTGTCATGGCCGCGATTCTTGTGGCCATGGCGGCTAAAGGCGTGGCCGAGTCCGAAATCACAGGCTGCGCCAAGGCTCTTCTTAAAAAGAAAAAGTCTTTCCCGCTAAAGCTTTCGGGCCACGCCGAAATCGTTGGAACCGGCGGCGACGGAAAGGGAAGCTTTAACATTTCCTCGCTTTCGGCCATTGTCGCCGACGCTTGCGGCCAGCCGGTGATCAAGCACGGAAACCGCGCCGTTTCCTCCAAGTCTGGAGCGGCGGACTTTTTTGAGGCGCTCGGAATCAACATCAGCGCAAGCCCCGACAAGACGGCGGAACTTGCCAAAAAAACAGGCTTCGCCTTTTTGATGGCGCCCCTTTACCATTCGGCGATGCGCTTTGCCGCGCCGGTAAGAAAGGCCTTGGGCGTAAAGACCGTGATGAACGTTTTGGGCCCGCTCTTAAATCCTTCTTGCCCAGACTACCAAGTGCTTGGCGTTTACAGCCATGATTTGCTTGAAACATACGCGCGCACGGCAAAGGCTTTGGGAGCCAAGCGCGTAATGGTAATCGCAAGCCGCGACGGCTACGACGAAATCAGCCCCTGCGCGGTCACTGACGTTTTCCAAATCGACGGAAACGGAAACGAAACGCGCTACGCGATAGACCCGGCAAAGTTTGGAATCGAAGGCGTTGAAGAGTCGGAGCTTATGGGCGGAAACGGAGCGGACAACGCCGCGCTCGCGATGGACGTTCTTAACGGAAAGGGAAAGAAAACCATCCGCGCGTCAATCGGCCTCAACACCGGCGCCGTCTTGTACCTAAGCGGAAAAACAAAGACATTAAAGGAAGGCTACGACATGGCGCTCGCCGCGATTGACAGCGGAAAGGCCCTGAAAAAGTTGCAGGAAATACAAGCTGTCTCACGGGAATTGGCGGGCTAAAATGGCGGCGGACATTCTTACACAGATTGTGGAAGGCCGAAAGGCCGACATGAAAAAGCGCGGCCTTGACTTTGGCTACGAGATTCCGCAGGAACGAGAGAGGCGCGTCCACCCTTTTATTCAAGAAAAGGGAGTTGTTTTGGAAGTAAAGCGCGCCTCTCCAAGCAAGGGCGACATCGCTCCAAAACTGAACGCGTCGGAAACCGCCTTGGCCTATCAAGAGGCCGGCGCGTCCGCGATAAGCGTCTTGACAGAGGAAAATTATTTTAAGGGAAACCTTGGCGACTTGATAAGCGTTTGCCAATCGGTTGACGTTGCGGTTTTGCGAAAAGACTTTTTGGTCTTCCCGGACGAAATCGACGTGGCCTACAAGTGCGGAGCGGACGCGGTCTTGCTTATCGCGCGCATTCTTGGCCAAGACGTTTTGGCCAAAATGCTTTGCCGCTGCGCCTCTTTTGGAATCACAGCTTTTGTGGAGCTTCGCTTGGAAGAGGACTTGAAAAAATTGGCGGCGGCAAAATCTTTGGCTGGCAAAGAGCTTCCGGCAATCGTTTGCGGAGTGAACTCGCGCGACCTAAAGGATTTTTCGATCGACCTTTTAAAGCCGCTTGGCTTTTTGGAGCGGATTAAAAGCGTCATGGGAAGCTCCTGCTCCGTCATTTTTGAAAGCGGAATAAGGACGGCCCAAGCCGCGGCCTTTGCCGGAAGCCTTGGCTTTACCGGGCTTCTTTTGGGCGAGGCCGCCGCGCGCGACACAAGCAAAGCCGCTTCTTTTGTCAAAGCCTTTGTGTCTGGAAGTCAAACGCCAAACGCGCTTTCTTGGAAAAAAATCGCGGCGAAAACCGAAAGTCGTTGCAAGGCTAAAAACCCGGCGGCGCTCTTGGACTCACGTAAAAAACGTCCGCTTGTAAAAATATGCGGCCTCGCAAATGTTGAAGACGCTCTTTTTGCGGCGGACCTTGGCGCGGACTTTTTGGGCTTTGTCTTTTGCGAGGCCTCTCCGCGAAACGCAAGCGAAAGTGTCGTCCGCTCCGTCCGCGCCGCCTTGCGCGACAAAGACTTGTCGCAAGCCGATAACGCCGCGCCGCGCGACAAGCCCGCAAACGAAGCGTCGCGGAAATCCGCTCGAAACAACGATTGCGGTTTTGCGTTCGACGCTACGAGCGGACCTTTTATGGTCGGCGTAGTAGTCGACACGACAAGCGAGCAGGCAAAGGCCGCGCTTGCGCTTGTAAAAGAAGGCGTTTTGGATTACATTCAATTGCACGGCGAGCGCGCGGCCAAGGAATTTTTTGCCGACAAAGAGAACGCTTCTCTTGCGCATTACTGCGCGGCAAACTTGAGCGGCGAGGGCGGACTGGACAACATTCAAGGCCTTCTTGACCTTGGCGAGCCGCGCGTTTTGCTTGACGCCAAGGTTGGCGACAAGCTTGGCGGAACGGGAACGCAAGTGGCCGAGGACTTGGTTTTAAAAGCCAAGAAAAAGTCTCCCTTGTGGCTTGCCGGCGGCTTGGGAGCGGAAAACGTTCGGGGCGTGATAGAAAAATATTCGCCGGAACTTATCGACGCTTCAAGCTTGCTTGAGGCCGCTCCCGGAAAAAAGGATTTGGAAAAAACAAAGGCCTTCTTTTCGGAGATTGGCGCGGCCTATGCGGGCGGCGCGCAATCTTAGGCTTACGAAAAATTTTATTATAAGGAAAAATATATGGCGCAATCTACAGACGGATTTTTTGAGCGATACGGCGGAAAGTATGTGGCGGAAGTTTTGCGCCGCCCGCTTGACGAATTGCAAATCGCTTTTAAAGAGGCCATGGCCGACAAAAATTTTTTGGACGAGCTGGACATAATCAGGCGCGACTACATTGGCCGCGAGACTCCGCTTTACTTCGCACCGACGGCGACAAGGCTTTTGGGCGGAGCGCAAGTCTACATAAAACTTGAAGGCTTGGCCAACACCGGAGCGCACAAAATAAACAACGCCATCGGCCAATGCCTGCTTGCCAAGCGCATGGGCAAAAAAAGAATCATCGCCGAGACCGGCGCGGGCCAGCACGGTTTGGCCACGGCCGCCGCTTGCGCGAAGCTTGGCTTGGACTGCACGGTTTACATGGGCGAGGTTGACGTCCGCCGCCAGCAGCCCAACGTGGCCGCGATGGAATTGTACGGCGCCAAGGTTCGCGCCGTCACAAGCGGAAGCCGCACCTTAAAGGACGCGGTCAACGAAGCGATGCGCGACTGGGCGGCCAATCCCGACAGCACTCATTACGTTTTGGGAAGCGCTCTCGGGCCCGCGCCCTTTCCTGACATCGTGCGCGAGTTCCAAAGCGTCATCGGCCGCGAAGTCGAGCGCCAGTGCGAAGAGCGCGGAATAAAAATCGGCGCGATGGTCGCCTGCTGCGGAGGCGGCTCCAACTCCATAGGATTTTTCGCTCCGTTCATCGACAAAAAAGAGCCGCGCCTTATCGCGGTTGAAGCCGGCGGAATCGGCCCCGACGTAGGGCAAAACGCCGCCCGCATGACGGGAAACGCCGGCCGCGTCGGAATCATGCAGGGCTACAAAAGCCGCTTTTTGCTTGACGACGACGGCCAGGCCTTGGCGACAAGATCCATCAGCGCGGGCCTAGACTACTGCGGAATCGGACCCCAGCTCGCGGCCTTGGGCGAGAAGGGCCGCGTCGAGTTCACAAGCGCCTTGGACAGCGAAGCCTTGGACGCGGTAAAGTTCTTTGCCAAGAACGAAGGAATCTTGTTCGCGCTAGAAAGCGCCCACGCCGGAGCGGCCGCGATAAAGCTCGCTCCAAAAATGCCAAGCGACCAAGCGCTTGTAATCAACATGAGCGGCCGCGGCGACAAGGACGTTTTCATCACAAGCCCAGTCTTCCGCAAAGAAGCTTGGCTCAATTTCCTTCACGCGGAAATCGAGCGCTTGAAAGACGCCAAGGACATTCACGACGCATAGCGGCAATAAAAACTAACGCAAGCCGATAAGCGTTTGCTGGCCGCATAAGCGGCAACATTCGCGCTCGCATCCAAACTCGCGCGAACAGCCGAACTCGCGCGATGTGCATGATAACTAAGGAGGAACTAACATGTCTAAAATAAAACTTATGTCGCATTTGGTGGCCGGATACCCCAGCGACGAACTTTCGTTGGAAGCCGCGCGCGCTTTGGTGGCCGGCGGCGCCGACATTTTGGAAATACAGTTGGCCTTTAGCGACCCAAGCGCGGACGGCCCCGCGATTCAAGGAGCCTGCACAAAAGTTTTGGAGCGAGGCTACAAGACCGCCGACGGCCTTGCCTTGATAAAAAAAATCCGCGGCGAGTTTCCACAAACTACGATTTACCTTATGAGCTACGGCTCGCTAGTCTTCACTCCGGGCGTGAAGGAATTTTGCAAGCGCGCCTCCGCAGCAGGCGTAAACGGAATGATTATCCCCGACCTTCCCTTTGACTTTGACGAAGGACTGACCGCCGCCTGCCGCGAAAACGGAATGGAAAACATTCCCGTCGCCGCCCCCAGCATGAGCGAGGAGCGCCTAAAAAAAATGGCAAGCGCGGGCTTTAACTACATCTACGCCGCCTTGCGAACCGGCATCACAGGAAGCGACACGACGATTGGCCAAGACACAATCGACTTCATCAAAAAAGTCGCCTCTGGCGGAAGCAAGGTCTACGGCGGCTTTGGAATCTCAAAGGGCGAGCAGGCCAAGGCGCTTGCGCCATACGTTGAGGCCGTCGTAGCGGGAAGCGTTTTTGTGCGGACGATAAACGCCGCGCTTCCCGGTCTTGCAAACGACTGCGACAAAGCCGCGCTCTTTGACGCGGTCAAGGCCAAGGCCCAAGAGCTGACGGGGCAGGCGTAGCCCGCTCGCGCTTTTGCTTGCAAGACCTTAACTTTTTGTTCGAGCGGTTTCACCGCGTCCTGATGGACGCTGCCTGACCGCTTTTTTGGGCTTGCGATAGATTTTGTTTTGCGGCAAGCGTTTTTGGGCTTGCAAACAATTTCCGCGTTATTGCAAAGCCCGCCGCAATTTAGTATAATAACTCCTATGCCTATCGAAAAAACAGAAATCGTAATCGGCTGCGAAATCCACACGCAGCTTTTGACTAAAACCAAAGCCTTTTGCGCTTGCGAAAACCGTTACGGCGGAATGCCCGACACCCGCGTTTGCCCTGTTTGCTTGGGCCTTCCAGGAGCCATGCCGCGCGTAAGCAAGGGCTACGTGGAGCTTGGAGCGGTGGCCGGCCTCGCGCTCAATTGCAACATCGCGCGCTTCACAAAGTTTGACAGAAAGCATTATTTTTATCCCGACCTTGCCAAGGGCTACCAAATCACGCAATACGACTTGCCCCTTTGCACTGACGGCTACGTTGACCTTCCGTTCTTCCATTACCCAAAGGACGAGCAGCCCGGCGGAGCGAAATTCCGCCCCAACAACTTTAAGGGCGAGCCATGCGTAAGCGCCGACAAAAAATACCGCCGCGTGCGCATCGAGCGCATTCACCTTGAGGAAGACGTAGGAAAATCCCTCCACATGGAAGGAAAACATTCCTACATCGACTACAACCGTTCCGGCACCCCGCTAATCGAAATCGTAACAAAGCCCGACATGACTAGCCCGGAAGAAGCCGCGCTTTTCATGCAGACCGTGCAGGAAATTTTGCGCTACGTTTGCGTCACAAAGGGAAACTTGGAAGAAGGCAACATGAGATGCGACGCCAACATCAACCTTAACGTTTGGGAAGACGGAAAGCTTTACCACACTCCGATTTCGGAAATAAAGAACCTCAACTCCTTCAAGGCCATCCGCGAGGCTTGCGCCTACGAAGCCGCCCGCCAGCTGGAAGAGTTCAAGACCGACAGGCAGGAATTCAATCCCGGCTTTAAGGTTACTATGGGCTGGGACGAAGCGGCCGGAAAGACCGTCGTCCAGCGCACAAAGAACTCTTTCGTCGACTACCGCTTTGTCGTCGAGCCGGACATCAAGCCCTTTAGCGTTGAGGAGGAATTGATCGAGCGCGCCCGAAGCCGCGTCGGAGAGCTTCCCGAAGCCAAGCGAACCCGTTTTAAGGCGGAATTCGGCCTAAGCGACTTTGACGCGGAAACGCTGACTTCAACGCGCGAGCTAAGCCTTTGGTTTGAGGAGGCCGCCAAAAATTCCAAGAGCGCAAAGAGAACGGCAAACCTTATTTTGTCGGAGCTCTTGGCGGTCCTTAACGAAAAGAACATGACAATCGGCGAAGTCGCTTTGACTCCCGCGCATATCGCAGAGCTTTCAAACGCCTTGGAAGAAAACAAAATCACTTCAAAGCAGGGAAAGGAAGTCTTTGCCAAAATGCTTTCCACAAACAAAATGCCTTCAGAGATTATAAAGGAAGAGGGCATGGAGCAGGTGAGCGACACGGGCCTTATCGAAGGCTTGGTTGACAAAGTTTTGGCGGAAAACCCCAAGGCCATCCAGGACTTTAAGGCCGGAAAGACAAACGTAGTCGGCTGGCTTATGGGCCAGGTGATGAAACTGTCGCAGGGAAAGGCCAACCCCAAGCAGGCCACTGAATTGCTCAACAAAAAATTGGCCGCTTTCTAGGGCTGGAAAAGAACGCTAATTCTTAATTCATAATTAAGAATTACGAATTAAGAATTAGCAATTAAAGGCTTAGTCGTTGAGCGACCACAAGGCTCCCAAGATGATTACGTGGCCCGCGAAGTTGTAGAGCCAGGGCAAGAAGGGGTCAAAGTCGCCCTTGATGATGTCGCCGACTACAATCGCAACAAGCCAAACAATCATGATGATAAGGCCAAGAATGTTGTCGAACTTTCCGAAGATGTCCTTGGTGAAGCATTCGATGACGAGCAAAACGCCGGCCACCAATTCAATCACGCCAAAAATCACTCCAAAGTTCTTTCCCAGCCAAGACTTTATGGCCAAGGCGCCAAAGTCTCCGCCGCCCTGCAAGGCCCAGATTCCGCCCACGATGAGCATGCAGCCCAAGGCCAACTGAAGGATCAATCTTCCGATTGACTTTGCTTTCGCTGAATTTCCCATAATTCACTCCCTTGTCGTACGACAAAATGTTGTTTTTTCGCAAACGCGAATTATTCCATTATTTTACCACGGAATTTGGCAAAAAGCAAATTTTTTTGCGCTTGGTTGACTTATATCGGTTTATGGAGTATAATATACTATTATGGCATTGGTAACGACTCAGCAACTTCAAGATTATTACGACCATTATCGCGATTCGGAGATTACGTTCTCCAAGGAAATCACGAACATTCTAAACGTCGACCCCCGCCAAATTTATGTCAAATGCAACGGAAACCAATGGCCATGCATCATCAATTCGACTTCGCTAATGGCGTGCCGAATCATCGTCGGAGTCAAGGGCGGCGCCTACGCCATGCTCTCCCAAAAGGAGACCGGGCCGGTCAGCGTCCGTTTTTGTTTCAGCGACTCCGACAAGCAAATGATAAGTTTCTTTGTCAACGGAAGGGTGAGCGACATAAAGCCTTACATGAATTCCGCGGAACTTTCCATAATCACCATAAGCTTTACCCAGCGTCCGCCGGACGACTTGATTGAGCGCTTGGGAACCTTGCTCGACGCCAACGCCAACGCGATGCGCAGAAAGGACGAACGCATCATTGTCAACGCCGACGTAAAGCGCAAGCTTGGCCTCGCCAAGGAAGAGGCCATCATTCAGATTCAAGGAGTGCCCCGGCATTGCATCATCCGCGACCTTTCTTTTGGCGGAGCCAAGCTCATCATGATGGGCATCCAAAAATATGTCGAGAACCAGCAGGCGCTTTTGCAAATGCGCTTTGAGGAGCCGGGCGAAGTCATTCAAGTTGGCGGAGTTGTCGTGGCTACAAGCCCCGTCGAAGGCCGCAAGGACATTTTGATTGTTTCAATAAAGTTCGGCGACAAGACTGTTCCGATTGCCTATAAAATCAGAATCAACAATTATCTCGCAAACTTGAGAAAGCACGCCGTGGCGCCCGCCGAGACGACCGAACAAAAATTGGCGGCCGCGAAAGCCGCGCAAGAAAAAGCCGTCGCCGCCGAAAAGGCAAGAATGGAAGCGGAAGAAAAGGCCAAGAAAGAAGGAGCCGCCGCTAGCGAAGGCTCCGCGCCTGCCGATGCCGCAACGGCTGACGCCGCCGCTTCCGCCCCAGCCCAAGAAGAAGCAAAGCCTGACGACGCGGCCTCCGCGGAAAAGGCTCCCGAAGGCGCTCCGGCCTCTCCCGAGGAAGCGGCTCCTGTCGAAGAAATCAAGCCGGAAGAGTCCGCGCCAGACGCCGCGGCGGCGGAGAACAAATGAACGGCTCAAAGCAGCTTGAATCAATTTACTATGTCTCGCTTCCTGAAGACTTTGAGCTTTCAAAGAACGCGATGCATATCGACAAAACGATTCCGCTTCCTGTCCAAAAAAAAGACAAGGATTCCGGCGGCAACTTCAACATGTCGGAACTTAGCTCGGAGCAAATTCTTTCCGGCATTTTGACGGTTTTGGCTTACGACAAAAAAAACGAGCATTTGGATTATTACAGGAACATCATAAAGGACGCTCGTCCAAATTTAAAGGAAGAGTTGAGCGCGGCCGCCATTCTAAAGACAAAAAACGAAGACTACGACCTTGCCGAAGAAATTTTCATGGCCTTGCGGGGCTTTGATCCCGAGGACGTGGCGATAATCTTAAACACCGCGCTTTTCTTTGACCAGCGCGCTGACAGCTACAGAAGAAGCGGCCTCAACGAGGACGCGGACGCTTACGACTCCGACGCGGAAGAGTATTACAAAATGGCGATGGACTATGACCCGCCGCCTGCCGACGCTTTTTTTAACGCCGGATTCTTTTACTTGAAGCGCCACGATTTTTTCAACGCGCGCGGCTGCTTTGAGTCCTACCTTGCCTTGACTTGCGACGTCAAGGACGAGGAGCTGGGAGAGAACGGCATTTACAAAAAACAGCGCGCCCAGGAAATCATCAACGAAATTCAAAACGGAAACATGGACGACGAGCGCTTTAAGAACGCCTACAAGTTGATTCAGTCCGGCCAGGAAGAAAAAGGCTTGGAGGAGCTCCGCGTCTTTTTGCAGCATAACCCCGACGTTTGGAACGCTTGGTTCATGTTGGGCTGGGGCCTTAGGCGCTTGGGCCGCTATGCCGACGCGGAAGGCGCTTTTCTCAAAGCCTTGGAATGCGGCGGCGACGCCAATCCGGACGCCTACAACGAGCTTAGCATTTGCTGCATGGAAGAGGGAAAGCTTGAGCAAGCCCAAGCGCATTTGCTCAAGGCCTTGGAACTGGCTCCTGAAAACACAAAGATTATTTCAAACCTTGGATACGCGGCCCTAAAAGCCGGCGACGTTTCCTCCGCTCAAAAATACTTTCAAACTGTTTTGGAATTTGATCCCAACGACAAAATCGCCGCGATGGAATTATCGCGCTTGGAGCGGGAGTAGGCCGCCCCAGTTAAGGTCTTGCCAATAATTAATCTCGCCGCTATCCCGCTAAAAGTCCAACGCCAGCTTGTCGCCGACCTTTATTCCGGCGCGCTCAAACCAGCCTTGCGGAACTTCAAGCGCGTAGCGGACGTAACTGGAAGCGCAAACGTCGCTTAGGTCAAAGGGCTTCATGTCAAGAATGTCCTTGATTTCTCCCTTCCAGTCTATGTAGGCGATGCTCAAAGGCGAGGGCGTGTTTTTCATCCAAAAGCGCAAAACCCTGTCTTCTTCAAAGACAAAAAGCATTCCTGTTCCGTCGGGAATCTTTTTGCGGAACATAAGGCCCTTTTCGCGCGTGTCGGGCTTGTCGGCGATTTCGGCCTCCACAAAAACTGTCGCGCCCGAAGCCGTGGCGACGCTAAGAGTTTTTGTCTTTAGCTTTGGATTTCCTTTTTGGCAGGAAGCCGCGGCCGCGCAAACAAGCGCGACTACAAAGAGCGCGGCGGCCTTTCGTTTAAGGTTTTTCATTCTATTTCCTCGCCGCTATTATAGTTCTTCCAGGAACATTTGCCGCGTCGTCTCCCAGCCGTTCTTTTGCACGAGCGACTTTTGCGACAAGTCTTCGATTGTCTTGTTGTCGGTGTATTTTAAGGTGAGCGGCCGCTCAAGGCTCATCGTCACGCTGTCGTTCTTCCAAACGCTGCGTTCCGGCGAAAAGTCGTCGGGCTCGCCGTACTTTTTGACGAGCGCGGTGTAGACGGAATAGTGGTCCACTCGCTCGGGGTTAAGGTTGAGTATTATCGAATACAAATTTTCTTGGTAAAACTGAAACCAGCACTGGGTCAAAAATCCGTGCCTTTGAGTGTTGCGCGAGTCGGTTTCTATCAATACGCGCGCGTCGCCGGGCAAAAGGGACACGTCGCGGTCGCCGTTGTAGCCAAAGTCGCTTTTGCTTTTTAAGGCCTGCTTGGCGCTGTCAAGAGACATGCCCAGCTCAACGCCGCCGTAGCCCTTGGGCAAGGACTCGGCAAAAGCTCCTAAAGCCGCTAACGAAAATATTGCCGTCAAAAGAAAAAATGCCTTTTTCATAACTCAATTATCGGAAAAAGGCGGCGCCATTATTAGACAAAAATTCGCCTGTTTTTGCGAGCTTTGCGAGCAAAAATGTTGGCGCTTATGCGGCTAGCAATTTGTTTCGGGCTTTCAATCCGTATTTATTGCCGCTAAGCCTTAGAGCGGTAGAAGGCGGCGGCCTTGATGATTTCGTTGGGCTTTGCGACCAAAATCTTTCCGGCCACAATTTTTGGCTGGGCAAGGCTTGTGAACTCGTTTATAGCCTGCGCCTGGTGGCTGGTCGGAATTCCGCACATGGTGACCAAGTCTTGCACGGAAATGTTTGTCTGGAAAGCCTGTGTGCTTGTGATGTTGAGCTTCGCCTTTTCCAACTGGAGGGAAAGCATGTCTATCAATTTGTGCGAGTATTCTTTTATCTGGCTGTTCGTCAACTGGCGGTGCAAGGCCCAAAGGCGCTCGGCGAGCGTCGTTGTCAAGCGGGCGATAAGCTGCGCTTGCGTGGCTACCATCAAGTCGAAGTTCTTTCTGTTGACAACCATCAAGACGCATTCCTCGTGGGCGATTGCGGAGGCGGAGCGGGGCTTGTTTTCAAGCAAGGCCATCTCTCCGAACATGTCGCCTTTTTTAAGGACCGCGAGCGTCACTTCGTTTCCGTCAACGACTTTGCTGATGGAAACTTCTCCCGACTGGATGATGAACATGTCCGCGCCGGATTGGTTCTCGCAGAAAATCATCGTTCCCTTGGGATACTTTCTTGTCATTTCTTCCGTAGGCTCAAAGTAAACGGCTTTGGAAGTCGGCTTTAGCTTTATGAAGCGCTGTTTTGCCTGCTCTACGGCGGCGCCGGTGGGGCAAGCCTTCAAATACTGGTAGTAGGCGTAAATGGCCACGTCGGGACGGTTGGCCTTGTCGTAGAAGCTGGCCACCTTAAAGAGCTGTTCGGGCGACTCTGAGGCCACGTTGTTGAGCGTGAGCTTTGTGAGCACTCCGTTCAAGACGCGCATTCGGTTGGCGAAAGTGCGGATGATTTTCATGGCCACAGGCGTGTTTTTTGCGATAAGTTCGGGGTATTGGTCGCGCATTACGGCGATTACGGTTACATCGGTCATTGCGATTACAGTTTCAATCTGCAAGTGGTTGGACATGCAAGGAATAACGCCCACGAAGTCGCCGGGGCCCAAAATCGTTTGTTCCTGCCCCGGAATTTTCACTTCGCTGACGCACTGGACTTGGCCAACTTGTATGATGAAAAATCTGTCGCTTTGCGCCTTGCCTTCAACGACAATGGCGGCGCCCTTTTTATAATTTACGAATGAAAGCTGTAACACCGAAATATCCTCAAAATAATATCATCATATTTTATCATAAAACGCAGAAATGTTCAATAAAAAATTTTTTTGTTGAAGGCAACCCTCAATAAATTAGTTTTAAAGGTTGCCTGAACATTACGCCTTCCGTCAGTTTGCGGGAACAAAATTAGCGCTAATTGTGACATTTTGACCTGGCATTTTAAATGTCCAGATACCAAAGCTCTTGTATGGGGAAATTTTTGTGCCGTCGGCGGCGGTTATAACCGGCTCTTCCGCTTTATATCCATCGTGAGGAAGCAAGAACAGCCACACTTCTTCGTCGCATTTTGCGGTTTTGTGAGTCATAATTACCCCATTTTGGCACGGCGTTGTTGCAATCGTGAACTCATCTGCTATGAACGTCGCGCTCACCGTGACATTTTTGTCGGGCATGATGAATGTTCGCGTGTTTCCTGTTCCGCTGACTTCAACCGGCTCGTCGCCCTCTGCGGTTACTTTGAGCGTATTAAGCTTGTATCCGGTTTCAGGCGTTATCGTAAGCGTAATTTCGCAGTCCTTGTCCGCTCCGGAAGCGTTTGAGGACACTTTTCCGTTCTCGCTTGGAGAAATTGTGATGTCATTAACAGGATCTTTAATCCATACTGCGTAAAGGATTATGTCTTGGTTTCCCGTATAAAGCGCCCCGTCGCCGTATTCGCAGCCTTTGATATCCTTGGCATTGGAATTCGTTGACCAGCCTACAAAGTAGTAGGTTTTCCCTCCGACTATTTTTGTAAAGCCTTCGCCCAATTCATGTATCCCCGTCAAGTCTTTGCTCTCGCCGGCCTTAAAGGTTTGCGTCGCAGTCGCGGGGGTTTCGCTTCCGTTGTTGGCGTTGAATGTAACCGTATAATCTTGTGCCGTAAAGAACGCGGCCACAATGACGTTTTTTTGCGGCATCGTAAATTTACTGTCTTGAACTTTGATTGCCGTTCCGTCGGCGGCGCACACAGCGTATTTGTTAAAGATGTATCCGATGTTCGGCGTGTTTGTGAGCGTTATCGCTGTTCCTGCGTCCGCCTGCTCTGCGCTCGCGGTCACTGTTCCGCCTGTCACTCCCTGCGCCACTTTAATGACGTATTTTTCCTGCGCAGGGGTGGGGGTAGAGCCGCTGTCAGAATTGTTGGAACAGGCGCAAAGGGTTAGCGTCATTCCCATGGCGGCGATTAGGGTCGCAATGTCAATAAGCTTTTTCATAAAAATCCTCCTGCCGTAAGGCCGCTTTACTTGGACACGCACAAGGCTGGAACTACGCACTCAGTATTGTCAGGCGTGTGAAATGTTAACATGCCTTCCTCGGCGCAAACCGTCGGGACAGTGGTATATTCTACGAGATTTCTCAGCCACCAATATGCGGCGAATTCAGTTCTTGCCTCCGCTCCTCCCGCTCTGGTGTAGTCTGTTGTCTTGCGCTTGCGAGCGCTGTCAGAATAAATATTATTGGAAAAGCCGTACTCGCTTTTTTGGATGTCATAAGAGCTCAAAAGGAACGCTTTGACAGTAGTTGTTTCATTGTCTATGGCAACTGGCGCTATCTTGGAGAGCTGCCCGCCGAAAAAGGCGCTTTGGACAAAAGCGTCGTTGAGCCATGCGCGAATTTCAGAATTAATGTAGCTCGTTTCGCTGCCATTGTACCGCCTTGCCGCAATGGCATTTTCCGCGAGCAAAAGCTTTTTGCCGCTGTAGTTGTCCGTAATGACGCGCCACTTTATTAGTTCCACTTTGAACCACTTTTCTGATTTTCCCTTAGTTCCGGCTAGACTGCCGTCGCTGTATTTGACACGCGGAGTCTGGTACATGTCGTAAGGTTCTATGAAGGCATTTTCCTTGGCTTTGACATACCAAGCTCCGTCGCTTCCGTAGCAATAGGTAAAGTCGCCATGGATTTGCGTTATTTTCTCGTTAACCGTAACGCCCTCGGCTTTTACTGTCTGCGGCCAGCGGCCGAAGGTGACGTATTTTCCGCTTGTTCCCACAGTTCCGTCCTCTCCGGACGCGAGTTCGTCATAGCCTCCGCTGGCCCAGTTGTTGGTGTCGTAAAAATTCGCCACCACAGTGACATTGCCTGCGGGCATTACAAATTCCCACTTGTTGTTATTGTTGTTGACGGCAATGAGGTCGATAGAGCCATCTTTGTTGACGGTGATTGAGTCAAGCGCCCATCCGCTGTCGGGCCATGCCGTTAGCGCCACTTTTTGTCCGACCGTGGCTGTTTCACATTCGCACAAAACTTTTCCACTATAAATAGTATGGATTTTAATCGTGTAGCCTATCGCGTTGAATGTCACGTTCACCTTGACATGGGTGTCAGGCATTTTGAACTTCCATGTGTAGTCCGATTCTTTTGTGACGGTAATTTGCTCGCCTATTTCGCCGTTGTCGCCAACTTTATTGGCAGAGACAGTTCCAATTTCATATCCCGCATCCGGCTTTATTGTAAGCGTAATGTCAGCGTCTTTATCCGCGCCGACAACGTCTGAGGACACGGTTCCTTGCCCGCTTTTAGAAATGCCGATGCTGTGGACGGGATCCTCGCCCCACACAGCGTAAAGCATTGTGTCCTCAAATCCAATGTAAGTCGAGCAATCGCCCCATTCGCAGGCTTCAATTTTTGTGTCGGGCGACTTTGACCAGCCTACAAAGTTCCAATATTGCTCTCCGAATTCCCCTTCGACTTTTTTTATAAAGCCTTCGCCCAATTCATGTATCCCCGGCAAGTCTTTGCTCTCTCCGGCGGTAAAGGTTCGCGTCGCAGTCGCGGGGGTTTGGCTTCCGTTGTTGGCGTTGAAGGTAATCGTATAATCTTTTGCCGTAAAAAGCGCGGTTACAATGACATTTTGCGCGGGCATTTTAAATTTTCCGTCTGGCGCCGCAATGCCGGACGCATCTTCGCCGCAAACAAGGATTTGGGAAAGTTTGTATCCCGTGTTCGGCGCCGTTGTGAGCGTTATCTCCGTTCCTGCTTCCGCCTTGCTGGCGCTTGCGGTGACTTTTCCGTTTTCGATTGCGCCTGCAATTGTCACTGTATATTTGGCCGTAGCGGTAGCGGGGGTTGGTCCGGGCGTCAAGCCGCCGTCGGAACTGTTGGAGCAGGCGCAAAGGGCCAAGGCCATTAAAAGGCTGGCGGTTAGGTTCACAATGACAGTATGCTTTTTCATAAAAAATCCTCCTGACGTTGGGCCGTTTTTAGAGGCTGCCTTTACTGCGACACGCGCAAAGTCGTCTCAAGCAAAAAAATGCCACAAGCGGCAGCATAAGACAAATAATAGCATGAAATTGGAAAAAAGGCAAGAAAGATTTCGCCATTGTGTTGACAAAGCGAGCGGGGGGGGGGGTAATATAGTAGAAATTTCATTAGGAGGTTGTTTAATGAAAATTTCAAAACTTTTGACAGCGCTTGCTGTCGCCGCCGCGGTGGCCGGATTTGCAAGCTGCTCAAATTCAAGCGACACGCCGGTTGTTCCTCCGGTTGTCTCGGGACCGTCTGTAAGAATTACAGGCTCGAATGTTATCGCCGCTTACGCGACAAGTCTTGCTAACGAGCCAACGCGTACGAATCTCTATGCCTTTCCCTCAAACTTTGGCTCAGACACAATCAAGTTCACTTGGTCTGTCGTTGAAGGAATCGAGCATGTGGCGCCTCTTCCCGCAAACGTTTATGATCGTCGTCTGGATGTCGAGGCTAAGAGTGGCGACACATCGGTTGAGAGCGCGAATCAGACTTTCAAAGTAAAGGTAGTTGTTCAGTCTACGACGAATGCAAGCAAAAAGGCCGAGGCCGAGTACACAGTTACGATTCTTAAGAAGACTACAGATGAAGCGGAAAGGGTTCCTTTGAAGTTCATCGAGTGGATGCCTGATTTTCCCTATGTATACGATAATTATGCTACTACATCTGACTGCACTTTCAAACCGGCGACTGAGCATGCGGCTATCAAACCTGGCTTGACCGCTTCATTCGATGAGCCCACTCCAATCTACAACGGATATTCAGCTAAGACTACCTCTGAACGCAAAAAGGGTTGGACATACACAACTTCTGACAAAACAGTTGCCGGGATTCTTGCCGAACCAGCCCATGCCACTGCCCCGGAGTCCGAAGCTACATGGACAGATGCGAATGGAATTGGCGCTGCAGCGTTGATTGTCAACAAGACAGAAAAGGAGTCTGTGACTCTTACAGTGGCTGGAGAATATAAGCTCTCTGACACTGTTAAGCCGGCTTTCACAAGGACTGTGAC
Source organism: uncultured Treponema sp. (assembly GCA_946411505.1). Taxonomy (GTDB): domain Bacteria; phylum Spirochaetota; class Spirochaetia; order Treponematales; family Treponemataceae; genus Treponema_D. The sequence goes on from CAMKEG010000003.1 coordinate 250,272, forward strand.
TCGTAAAGTTGCCAAGGGCAAGAAGATTACGGTAAAGCTTCTCAAGGGCCAATCGCAACCTTCTGGGGTTATGTATAACGGACAGGCGGTATTAGCTGGGTATATAGAGCTTACAGACGTTTATGCTGGCGTGGATTATACAACAAAAGAAATTTTGGACAATACGGACACAAAGGTTGTCTCTGGTATTACTTCCGATTCGGAAGTTTCTAATGTTACAGTAACCAACGGAGCTACTGCTAACAGCAAACTGTTGAAATTCCGTGCTGCATATGATGTTACATCTCCCAAGGAAATTACTCTTGAATGGGCTTTCAAATAGCCTTTGCCGGATTAATGCTTAACCGCATTTAAGACCAGCCGCGCAAGCGGTTGGTACAACGGCGCCCTTCGTTTGAAGGGCGTTTTTTTTTACAATGCGCTTTATGCGCTAGTCCACAAGGATTATTTCTTCCTCAAGGTCAATGCCAAACTTTTCCTTGGCGCGGGCCTTGCACAAGTCAACAAGCGCGCGGACGTCGGCCGAGGAGGCGCCGCCTGCGTTGATGATAATGTTTCCGTGGAAGGGCGCGATTTGGGCGCCCCCGCGCCTCTCTCCCTTTAGGCCAAGTTCGTCGATTATTTTTCCTGTCGGGCGGCCAAAGGCGCGGTTGTTCTTAAAGACGCTTCCGGCGCAGGGGGCCTTGTAGTGCCCCTTGTCCTTGCGCTCTTGAATGAAGGCGGCGGCTTTTTGGGCAATCGAGGCCTTGTCGCCTTTTTGGACGATAAATTCCGCGCTTAGGACGACGCGGCCAGTTCCTGTAAAGGGGGATTTTTTGTAGTCCCAGTCCGACGGGGCAAAGACGGCGCTTTTTGCGATGAAGCTTCCAGCGCTGGCCGCGTCGCCGTCTTGGGCTTGCGCGTTGTCCGTCCATTCAAGCCAAGTGATTTTTGCGGCCACGTCCGACATTTCGCGGTCAAAGCAGCGCGCGTTCATGTAGACCGCGCCGCCGACGGTTCCCGGAAGGCCCGCGAATTCTTCCAAGCCGGCCAAGCCTTCTCGCTCGGCGAAAGAGACTAGGGCGGCGACGCTTTCTCCGGCGGCCGCGCGGATTATGGCCTTTTGGCCGTTTTTCGCGCCGGCATTTTTGGCCGCGCAGTCTTGGGCTTGCATCGGGCTTTCAGTTTGCTGCTTTCCAACAATCTCGATTCCGCAAAGTTTTTTGGTGGACACGACGATTCCGTCAAAGCCTGAGTCGCTAAAAAGGACGTTTGTTCCGCCTCCAAGGATAAAATAGGGAATTTTTGTGTTCCTGATTTCCGTAAGGGCGAAGGCCAGCGATTCCTCGTCGCTTGGCTCGGCCAGGAGCGCGGCTTTTCCGCCGATTTTAAACGACGAGCGGGCGGAAAGCTCTTCCTCAAAAAAAAGGCCGATTTTTTTTGACTTGAATTTTTCAGCGATTTGTTCTATACTATTCATTCAGTTTATTATATTCCAAATAATGGCGTTTGGCAAGGCAGGGATTTATGGCGCTAAAATTGTTCAACACGATGGGCAAGAAATTGCAGGAATTTGTTCCGATTCAGCAAGGCTTTTGCGGCTTTTACGGATGCGGACCCACGGTTTACAACTACGCCCACATCGGAAACTTGCGCGCCTACGTCTTTTTGGACACGCTTGACAGGACGCTGACCTTCCTAGGCTACAAAAAAAAGCACGTGATGAACATCACCGACATCGGCCACTTGACCGGCGACGCAGACGACGGCGAGGACAAAATGCTCAAGACCGCCAAGGAGAGGCAGCAGTCGGTTTTGGACATCGCCAAATTCTACACCGACGCCTTTTTTAACGACATCGACCGCTTGAACATACTCAGGCCCGACGTGGTTTGCAAGGCCACCGACCACGTTCCCGAAATGATAGAGCTTATCAAAAAAATCGAGGCCAACGGGCACACTTACATGGCCGGCGGAAACCTCTATTACGATGTTTCGACATACCCCGACTACGGAAAGCTGGCCAACCTGAATCTTGACGACTTGCAGGCCGGCGCCGGAAAGCGAAAGGTCGTCGTCGTGGACCAAAACAAGCGGAACCCGCAGGACTTTGTCCTATGGTTCACCAAGAGCAAATTTGAGGAGCAGGCGCTTGTTTGGGATTCCCCCTGGGGCAAGGGCTACCCGGGCTGGCACATAGAGTGCTCGGCGATGAGCATGAAGTATCTTGGAAAGCATTTTGACATCCACACGGGCGGAATAGACCACGTTCCGGTCCACCATACAAACGAAATCGCGCAGTCGGAAGGCTCCTTTAGCGCCGAAGACCGCGCGGCCGGCCCTTGGGTCAACTACTGGCTCCACAACGCCTTTTTGGTGATTGAAGGCGCGACAAAGATGAGCAAGTCAAGCGGAAACTTCTTGACCTTGCAGTCGCTGGTGGACAAGGGCTACGACCCGCTTGACTACCGCTACTTTTTGCTTGGCGCGCACTACAGAAGCCCTGCCAACTTTAGCTGGAATTCGATGGATTCGGCCAAAAATTCCCGCGCGTCTTTGGTCAAGCGCTCGGCCAAGGTCTATGAGGCCGCCGGAGGAAAGGAGGCCGGCGCTTTGGGAGACAAGGCGTCCGAGACCTTGAAAAAGTTCACGGCGGCGATGGAAAACGACTTGGGAACCCCGGCCGCGCTCGGCGTTTTGCAAACCGCCCTAAAGGCCGCGGACGTTCCGGCGGAAGAAACTTTGGCCTTGATGGCCAAGATGGACAGCGTTTTGGGCTTAAAACTCGTTGAATCGGCCAAGGAGAGCCTAAAAAACGCCTCTTCCGCCGAAATTTCGACAGGCGCGGGCCATGAAGGCGACCCGGAGGCGGCCGAAATCGACGCCTTGGTGGCCGAGCGAACCGCCGCCAAAAAGGCCAAGGACTTTGCCAAGGCCGACAAAATCCGCGACGAGCTGTCCGCCCGCGGAATCGTTATTGTGGACACGCCCAACGGCGCGATTTGGAAGAGAAACCTGTAACTTAAAGGCTTTTAGATGGTTAAAGATATAAGCGAAAGCCAGAACTGCGCGGGCGAGCTTAACGCCGCCAACGAGGCTGACTTTAAAAAGATATACGACGCGACTTTCAACCTGCTGTTCAAGGTATCGTTTCGCATTGTGAACGACGAGGAGGCGGCGGAGGATTTGGTCCACGATTCGTATATCAAGGCAAACGAAAAGGAAATGCGCTTTCCCACGATGAACGACGCGACGTTCTGGCTTATCCGGGTCGTCAAAAACGCGTCGCTCAATTACGTCAAGCGGAAGGGACGCGAGAGAAAAGCCTTGCAGCGGGAATTTTACGAGGACCGCAGGCAAGTCACTTCCGGCGAGACGGACGCGTTGCGGGCGGAGACGATTGAGAAGGCGAAAGAGGCTTTGAAGCTCTTGCCCGACAATCTGCGCGAAGTTTTGGTTTTGCGCGAGTACGCCGACATGAATTACAAGGAAATCGGAAAGACCTTGGGCATAACCGAAGGCAACGTGAAGGTTCGCGTCTTTAGGGCGCGAGAGGCGCTTTCAAAGCTTATAGGAGAAGACGATGTTTCATTGTCCTGAGAACGACATACATTCAATTTATCTCGACGGAGAATTGCCGGAAAACTTCGTGAAGGACTACGAGGCGCATTTGGCTTCATGTCCAAAGTGCCGCGCCAAGCTTGAAAAGCTTAAGGCCGTTCACGACGCCTTCCAGGCGGATTCGCGCTCATTGGAAATTGACTCTGTCTTCAAGGCGCGAAGCTTTGAGCGCTTGCAGGGACGGATGCGCTTTTCAAAGGTGGTCAAGGCCTCGGAGCCAAAAAGGAACGTTGTCCGCATGGCCTCTTTTGTTCCCCTTGCGGCGGCGGCCGCCGCGGCCTTCGCGCTCGTCCTTCCCCTTAGAATGAGCTCAAGCAAAAATATCCAGAGCGTTGACGACAATGTCCTTGCCGTTTCAAGCGTAAAGGCGCAAAAGCCCATCGCGGACAACGGCATCATAGTCAACGGCGGAATTCAAAGCGTTTCGTTTGACAAGAACGCCGAAGCCCAGCTTGCCATTAAGGCCAGCGATTTTGAAAGCTTGAAGAGCGAAAGCGACGCCTTCGATTCTGGAATGACAATCAGCGTCACAAAGCTTTCTAACTTAAATTCGATTTCCGCTTCAAACGTTTCAAATGTCGCTTCTCCAAGGCTTGAAGTTTTGGACTTTCTAAAGTGAACCGTTTTTCTTACACGCTGCGAAAGCGCGCCGCGGCCCGTTTTTTTATCCTGGCGCTCTTTGTCGCGGCGGGAATCTTTTTGTTGACTTTCTTTTCCCGTTTTGGCTTGCGTTCCCCGGTGTTGACTGAAATTAGTCCCAGCGTCGGAAGCGCGGGCGACATCCTTGTTTTGCGGGGCCAGAACTTTGGCTCCTCCCGAGGCTCAAGCTACGTCGAGCTGTGCGGAAACCGCCTGACTGAAAGCGGCTATGTTTCTTGGGACGACGACTTGATAAAGGTCATCGTTCCCGGCAACACCGAGGACGGCTTGGTTTACGTGGCCACCCGCGCCGGAAAGTCCAACCCTGAATTTTTCGCCAACGAATTGGCCATTCCTGTCGAGATGCCGGAAAATCCGATGTTCAGCGTTCCGATAATAACGGAGCTTTCCTTGGCGGAAGCCGCGCCCGGCCAAATCATTTCCATTAGCGGAAGAAATTTCGGCTCAAGCCGCGGCGAGTCGAACGTTTACTTCAGCGCGCGCAGGGAAGGCGAGCGCGAGGAGAGCGTTCCTAATTTGGACGGCTATGACACTAAAGTGGAGACGCAAAAATATGTGGGCTTTTTGACGCCAAGCGAAGCCGACTTTGACTTTGAGTATTGGAGCGAGAACGAAATCCGCGTCCGCGTTCCCGACGGCGCGGCGTCAGGCTCCGTCTTTGTGGCTACAAGCGAAGGGCGGTCGGCCTTGCAGCCGTTTTTGGTCAAGAGTCGCGTCGGCAAAAAAACTTGGACAGGCCGCCACACTTACTTGATTCAAGTGGGCGCGGACTTCCACAACATAAAGGGCGGCGACGCGGCGGCCGTCACGATTCACTTGCCGCGCCCGATTGTTTCCGCCTTGCAGCCCGAGGCGATTATGACCGAGAGCAATCCCGAGCCCGCGCTCTTGGATTACCGGGGAAATTCCATTTTTCAAATTACGCCCGCCGACAAAACTTCGGCAAAAAATTATTCGGGCGCGCGGCAGAATTATGTCGTCACTTCTTGCGGAATGGAATCGGAAGTGTACAAGGATTATGTCGGCTTGTTCAAGGAAAGGGACAGGATGCTTTACAAGGCCTATACCCGCGCCGACGAAATAATTCCGGCCGACGACAAGGCTGTTTTGGAGCTGCTTCCAAAAATCGTCTTCCAAGTGAAAAATCCTTACAGACAGGCGGAGTTGGTCTTTGACTACTTTGTCCAGAACTATAAAATTTTGCCAAAGACAAGAAACGGGGACGCCAATCCCTTGGACTTGATTGACAAAAAGCGCGGCGACGCCTACGACTTTGCCGTTTTGTACGCGGCGCTTTTGCGTTGCGCCGGAGTTCCGTGCCGAATCTTGAGCGGCGTCTTGATTGACTCGGACAAGCAGACTAGAAACCATTGGTGGAACGAGTTTTACATTGAGAATTTTGGCTGGCTTCCTGTGGACACGGCGCTAGGCGCCGGAATGGAATTCAAGGCTTTTCAGGGCGAGCCAAATTCCGGAAAATACTTTTTTGGAAATATTGACGCGCAAAGGGTCGCGTTCTCTTTTGCCTACAAGGCGATAAAGCAATCTTTGCTCAGCAACAAGACTGTGAGCATGCCGCGCTCTTTTGCATTGCAGTCGATTTGGGAAGAGTCGACGGCCGACGTGGAAAGCTACAGCTCATATTGGATTGTCCCCGCGGTTTTGGGAATATACTAGCGGCGCCGGACACGGAGGCAAGCTCGCGCGAACAGCCGTATTGTTTGGAGGTATTTATATGACTACAAAAATTTTGTCTGTCGGAGGCTCTATGATAGCGCCCGACAAGCCGGACGTTGATTTTTTGGCGGCCTTCGTGAAGATGGCCAAGGAATGGCTGGAGGCGGATTCAGGCCGCCGCTTGATTTTGGTGGCTGGAGGCGGCGCTCCCGCCCGCGTTTATCAAAACGCCTACAAGGAAGTTTGCCAAAAGCTTGGCTCGGATTTTGACAATTCCGCCGCCGACTGGATTGGCGTCATGGCCACTAGAATAAACGCCCAAGCTTTAAAGGCTTCGTTTGGCGGCCTTTGCCAAAACGACGTCGTCACAAATCCAACCGCCGACATTGACTTTAAGGGCCAAGTCCTTGTGGCCAGCGGCTGGAAGCCCGGTTTTTCAAGCGACAACGACGCGGTTTTGCTTGCCGAAAAATTTGGCGCGGACACGGTCGTAAACCTTAGCAACATTGAAAAAGTTTACACGGACGACCCCCGGAAAAATCCCGACGCCAAGCCGCTCGACGAAATTTCCTGGACCGACTTTAGAAAGATGGTCGGCGACGAATGGGTTCCCGGAAAGAACGTGCCCTTTGACCCTGTGGCCAGCAAAAAAGCCGCGGAACTTGGCTTGACCGTGATTTGTTCCGCCGGAAAGAACATCGAGAACACTCGTAAAATCTTGGACGGCGCCCCCTACGTCGGCACGACAATTTCTGGACGATAATGAGGTATCGTTCCAAAAAGGCCGGAGTGAAATCCGGCTTTTTTTTTAAATTTTTTTCTAAAAATCGCTAATTTATTGCATAAAATTCCTATCTTATAGGCATGGGAAAACAAAAATTGGATTTGCGCGAGCGGGTTTTTGCCCGGGGCATGAGCTATCCTAGCGACGCGGAGCTTTTGATGCTTATTCTGGGGAGCGGAACGAAGGCGCTGCCCGTTGAGGAGATTGCCTATAAAATGGTCGACGCGATTGACGTGAGCGACCCGCGCTCTCTTGTGGACAATCTTTTGCGGATTCCTGGCGTCGGAATGGGAAAGGCGCTGGCTGTCGCGGCGGCTCTGGAATTTGGAAGGCGCAAGGCGGCCAACCTAAACGCCGTCATCGACAAGCCGTCCGACCTGCTTCCGTTCATCCAGCAGTACGCCTACAAAAGTTCGGAACATTTCATAACGGTTTCTCTTTCCGGAGCGCGGGAAATCATAAGCCAAAAAGTTGTGGCCGTAGGAAACTCCAACAGCGCGATAATAAATCCGCGCGAAGTTCTTTTTGAGGCCGTGCAGAGAAGGGCGAGCGCCGTGATTTTGTCGCACAACCATCCTTCCGGAAACGTTCAACCCAGCGACGATGACATCGAGACGACAAAAAGGCTGTGTTCCGCCGCTGAAATTTTGGGAATAAGCGTCTTGGACCACATAATAGTTTCAAGAAGGGAGTATTTTAGCTTTAAGGAGCGGGGGTTATTGAAAGAAGGCGCTTGATGTTATACAATTAAAGCTATGTTGAACGCGCGTAAATTGACAGAGTTGTTTTTTCCGATGGCGGGGCTTTGCGCCTTTTTGCTTTTTTCTTGCGTCACGCGCGCGACGGAACATGAGGCCGGCGAGGAAATCGCTTCCGCCTCCTCCGACATAACTTTAGAAATATTCCAGCCCGACCGTTTTGAGGAAATTCCGGAGGGCTCCACTTCCGCCACTTTCAAGACCAGCGTTCCAAAGTCCGCGCTTTACATTAACGGCGAGTATCACGGCCTGACGCCGTTGCGGGCGACAGGCCTGATTCCCGGAAGGTACGCGGTTCAAATAAAAAAGAGCGGGTATAAAACAGTGAAAATCGCAGTGCAGGTAAAAGACGGAATTTCTGATTTTTACTACATTGAAATGGAGCTTGAGGAGCCGGAGAAAGCTGAGCCGTTGGTGGACGAGGGGAGCCTCGAAAACGAGGGGAGCCTTGAAAACGAGGAAAGTCCTAAAAGCGGGGAGAGCCCGCTTATTCCCCTTCAAGAGCAAAGCCAATCAACGCCGGAACCTTGACGTAATTTTTGTAGCTTAAAACTGACCTTCCGTTGACGCAAAGCTGCGTCGAAGAGCCGCCGTCAAATTCCATCGCGTCGTCGCATCCGAGCGCCAGAAAAAAGTCGGCGCATTCCATGTATGTAAGGCCGGAGCTTGTCGCGGGATTTTCCCCTTCCACCGCGATGACATAAAGGCATTTTCCGCTTTTGTCCAAGCCCACGGCCGTCCTTGAGTCGCGCAATTCCTTAAACTGAATCGGCTTTTTGTCCTTTAGTATTTGCCAAAAGCCGCCGGCCGCGTAACGGGCGCCGTCGATTTCCTTGTCGGTTTGCGAAGAAAAAATCTTTGCCCTTCTGTTTTGCGGATCGGCCCCTTCCTCAAATCCAAAAAGACCCAGCGCGCAATATCCGCCCAAGGGGCGCGCGAAAATTTTCCCGTCGTTAAGGCAGAGGCCGGCGGCGGTGTTTTTTTTCTCCGAGCCGTTTTCGTGTACGTAAAAAGGCGTGGTGTTGAACGCCAAAATCGCGCCGCTTTTTTTGCAAAAGTCTTCGACATATGAAACGTCTTGCGAGCCGCTTTTTTGAGGAAGCATTTGTATTTTTACTCCGGGAGCCGTCAAGTCGATTTTGACGCAGTGAATCAAAAGCTGCCTTTCGCGGTATTCCGCGACTTGCAGACAAGGCGTCCTCTCCAGCGTTTTCCATTGGACCTTCGCCTGTGTTAAATCCCTGAAGCCCGCGTTTGGCAACGCCGAAGATTGGCTTGCGAAAAGGAAAAATATGTACAGCAAGGCGGAAAGATAGCGCGCCGCGCGTTTGGAAAATGTCATGCTTATATTTTCGGAATTTATTCTATTAATTGTTAGTCAAAAGGGTGTGGCTGAAAAAAAATCCCGCCGTTTGCGGACGCGGGATGCTGGCGCGACAAAAAAAACCGTCCGGAATGGACGGCTTTTTTGTCTTAGTAAGACGCTCGGCTGTCGTGCGGCTTGCGGTTCTTTTTCATAAGCTTGCGAGCCAAGGTCTTGTTCTTGCGGTTCAAGATTGTTGAAGGCTTTTCGTAGTATTCGCGCTTTTTCCATTCGCGGATGATGCCTTCTTTTTCAACCATTCTCTTAAAGCGTTTGATCGCTTTTTCAAGATTCTCTGAATCTTCAACTAAAATTGTTGCCATTGTTTTCACCTCCTTTTTGCGGAGTCCCGTCAAGTTTTGTTATTTTGACAGAAAAGCGATTTTTGGTCAAGTAGCGCTTGCGGGAATTGGATAAAAAATTCCAAGAAGAAACGGGGCGGGACGCAGGCAAAAAAAGTTTGGAGGGACCCGCCAGCGAACGCTTGGCCGCAGGCAACAAGCGCAGAGCGAAAGGCGGGAGGCGCCAAATCTTTTTTTGCCGTCGCTGGGCCCCGCCTTTTTAGTCATTTTTTTTTATTCAATGACAAAAATCTTTGATTTTGTCAAAACTTCGTTTCCGTCTTCTGTAATCAAAACGTCGTTTTCCAAGCGGACGCCGCCGAGCTCCGGGTCGTAAAGGCCAGGCTCCAGCGTGACAATCATTCCCGGCTTAAAGACGCATTCGGGATCGGCGCGCTGTCGCACAAAGGGGGCTTCGTGGATTTCCAGGCCTATTCCGTGGCCAAGTCCGTGCGGCATCGCACGGCGCGCCTTGGCGAAAATCTCGTCGGCCTTGGCGGCGGCGGCCTTTACTGGAACATCCTTTTTGTAAAGCTCAAGGCATTCGTCGTAGGCCTTTTGGACCAGCGCCAAAATTTCCTTTTGTCCGTCGCTAAGCTTTCCTTTTGCCACCGTCAGCGTCGTGTCGCTTGTGTAGCCCTTGTAGACTACGCCAAAGTCCAAAATGCTAAGGCCTTTTCCAGGCCATTCGCCCGCCGTGTATCCGGGAAAGGCGTGAATCGCGAAGCTTCGCGCGGGGCCGGCCGCCAGCGTGTCAAAGCCCGTGCGCTCGCAGCCGTGGGCGCGGCATTCCTTTTCGATTAAAAGCGCCACGTCGCTTTCGGTCTTTATTTTTCCGCTCTTTATTTGCTTTTCGATTTGCGCGATGATAAGGTCTCCGACGCGGGCGGCCTCTTTTACAAGCTCGATTTCGTATTCGTCTTTTGTCGCGCGCATTTTTGTCGCGTAGGCGTGAACGCCTTTTTCCTTGCAGAGAACGTCGTAGGCGCTAAGCTCGTCGACGCATTCCAAAAATTTTGGGTAGGGCGTGGCGGGACTGATTTCGATTTTTTGGCTTTTGAATTTCATCGTTCCCAAGACGGCCTTGACGGCGCGCAATGTGTTGCGTTCGTATCTGGTGGAAGGAATTATCTTGTCCGCAAAGGCGTTTTGGCGCGCCAGATTTTCGTCCCAGGGAATCAAGACGCAAGCGCCCGACTGGCTTATGATTAAGGCCGCGTCGCTTGGCTGGCCCGAAAAATACCGCACGTTGGGATCGCGATGGTCCTCGCTGTCCTCAAAAATCACCGCGTCGATGTTCTCTTCATTCATTTTTTTGATGAAGAGCGCGCGGCGGTCCGAGTATATTTTTGCAAGCTGGTCTTTTGTTTTTTCTTTCATGCCGCACATTCTAGCGCAAACCGCGCTTGCGGCGCAATATTTGCATGGCGATTTTGTCGCGGCTTAGGGCAAGAAGAAGAATTCCAAAAAGCCCAAAAACGGCCGCCGTCAAAGCGAGCGGGATTCCGTTCCCCAAAAGGCGGCCCATGCCTCCAAACTGGCGGACAAAAAATTTGTGGGCAACCCAGGCCGGAACGCTTGCGATGATTGAGAATGCGATAATCTTTAGCGAGTAAAAAATCGTTTGGTGGACGGCGGCCTTTACGTCTATCGCTTTTAGTTTTTTCAAAAAAGCGAAGAGCGCGATTGTGTTTACAAGGCTTGCCGCGCTAAGGGCAAAGGCGATTCCGCCGCCGCTCCATTTAAACGAAAGGGCAAAGGCAAGCGTTATGTTTACCGCAAAGCCGATGATGCCGGCCACGGTCGGAAGCTTTGTGTTTCCTTGCGCGTAAAAGGCAGGCGAGATTATTCTGTTTGCCGCGATGAAAAAGAGGCCGGCTATGTGAAAGCTAAAGGCGCGAAGGGTTAGGATGACCGAGTTTTCGTCAAAGCGGCGGCTTTTGTAAACAAGCTGGATTATTTCGCGACCGGTCACAAGCGAGTAAAATGTTATCGGAATTGTTATCAGCGCGATTATTTTTACCGCCCACGTCAGCATCGAATTGTATTCCTCCCAGCGCTCGCTCTTTGCGTATGCCGAAAGGTCGGGCAGGATTACCGTTCCGATTGAAACCGCAAAGACTCCCAAAATCAATTCCTGCAGTCTAAGCGAATATTGAAGGCTTGAAACGATTCCTTCTCCTGCGCGGCCCGCGAGCGCGGTGCTGACCATGTCGTTTATTTGGTAGCTTGCCATTCCGATAATCGTCGGAACAATCAGCGCGACGACTTGCCGCGTTCCGGGATTGGTAAAGGCCTTCTTCAAGCCCACAAAGCGAATCGGCCAGCCGGCCTTTGCCACAAAGGGAAGCTGGAATGCGGCCTGCAAAATTCCTCCGGCCAAAACGCCAACCGACATCGCGCGCGCGGGGTTTTCCATTTTTCGCGAAAGAATGTAGGTTCCAAAAATGACGCACAGATTAAAAAGAATCGGGGTGAAGCCCGACGGCAAGAAAATTTTTTCGCCGTTTAAAATTCCCTGAAAGCAGGCCGCCACTGAAATCACGAACAAGTAGGGGAACATTATGCGGGTAAGCAGGGCGGTTTCGGCAATCAGCGCCGCCTCGTCCGCCTTAAGGAAAATCCGCACGATGAAGGGCGCGACCAAGATTCCAAGGCTTACGACGCAGGCGGTCAAGAATGAAATTAAGGTGAACGTGGCTCGGACAAATTCAAGAGTTTCTTCCTTGGATTTTTTGTTTTCCAAGTAGCCGCGGAATGTCGGAATGAAGGCCACCGAGATTGAGTTTTCGGCAAAAAGGCGGCGCAAAAGGTTGGGGATTAAAAAGGCTATTCCAAAAGCGTCGGCCAATGACGACGTTCCCAAAAAGCGCGCCTTTGTCATTTCGCGAACAAGGCCCAAAACGCGGGAGATTAGCGTCAAAAACGAAAGCTTGATTCCAGAGCTGACTAAATTTTTTTTCATGTTGCCATTCTAGCGCATTTTTTGTATAATGGCAAATATGAACGCGATTATTACCGTAGTCGGCTCGGACAAAGTCGGCATCGTAGCCAAAGTCACAAGCTTTTTGTCGGAACATTCCGCCAACATCATCGACATCACCCAGTCAATTTTGTCGGGCAATTTTGTCATGATGCTTATGGTCAACCTTGACAAGGCCGACCTTACAATCGACAGCTTTAGGGACAAGATGCTGGAATTGGGAAAGCAGATTGGCGTTGAAATCAACGTCATGAACGAGGCCGTCTTTTCCGCGATGCACCGGGTCTAATAGCGCCAAGATTAACTGGATAAAGACAAAAATCGTTTGTTAGGCGCATAAGCGGCAACAAACGCGCTTGGTTCCGCGCGCGTTCAGCCGTACGCATTGAATTAAAAGCTAATAATTTCTTCGTACAGGCCAATCGCGAATTGGTCTGTCATTCCGCTGATGTATTCAATCAAGCATTTTTGCCAAGACTCGTCGTTTGTTATGTCAAAGACTTGGCTTGTGGCCCAGCGCAAAAGGCGTTTTCTGTCGGGCTGCTTTATCGGCGCGTAGTTGGTGTACTTTACGAGCCAGTCCTCAAAGTTTTCAAGAAGTTTGGGAAAGTGCCGCAAGGCGCTTGAAAGCCTGCCCCTCTGCGCGTAGACTTGCGTTCTCATCAAGACATTGTAAATCGTTTCTATCACATTCTTCGCGTAGTTTTGGAATTCCTTCAATCTCCAGTGCGTGTATATTTTTGAGTAGCTGAACTTGTGCAGCTCCACGATGAACTTAAAGTATTCGTCGCTAAAGGTGATTCCGCGCTCGGGGCTGCTTTGCTCGCAAAGGTCGACAATCATGTCGTTAATCAAGACTGTCGTGTTGACGGCCTTGCCGGACCTCAAGGCCTTGGCTCCCTTTCCTTCAAAGCCCAAGCTGCTTCCAACGATGTCGCGGAGCATTCTGTAAGAGCCCATGTCCAAAATGTGGTAAGCGCGCGCGTCCTCCAAGTCGCGGCCAAGGAAGGAAATTTTGTCGGAAACTTTCACGACGCAGCCTTCCCAAGTGAAGGGCTGCAAAAGGCCCGGCCGCTTAATCGTGTAAAGGTCAATCGCGTCGTCGCGGGGAATGATTCCCTGTTGGTGGATTTCTCCGCAATGGCTTATAAGGCCGTCGCGGACAGCGTATGTAAGGTCAAGGTTTCTGTGGACGCCTTCGGGGTCGGAAAGCGTTTCGATGTAGTCGGCGAAAAAGAGGCTGTTGCGCTCGTGCCAAAATTTTTTGGGAGCGTTGGCGCCTTCCTTTTGCTTTAGGAGGGAATTGAGGCACTCCTCGCCAAAGTGGCCGAACGGCGCGTGGCCGATGTCGTGACCCAGGGCGATGGCCTTTGTAAGCTCCGTGTTAAGGCCAAGGTATTTTGAGATTGTCGTCGCCACGCTGGCCACGTGCTGGACGTGCTCCATGCGCGTGCAAATGTGGTCGTTTTTCGGCGCGAAAAAAACTTGCGTCTTGTGCTTTAGGCGGCTGTAGGCCTGGCAGTGCAAGATGCGGGTGTAGTCGCGCTCAAATTCGCTTCGGATGTCGTTTCCGCGGCCGTAAAGGGCCGACTGCCTGCGGACGGCCGCTTCCCATTTAGGGCTGCCTTCGACCGTCGTGGCGTTTTTAAATGAGCCCTTCATTCCGCGCTATTTTTCCAAAATTATTTTTTCAAATTCCGCCGCGGCTTTTTTGAGGCATTCAATCAAGTCGGGGTTGAATGTTCCGCACTCGCCGTCCAAAATCATTTGAACGGCCTTTTCGTGGCTGTAAGCCTGCTTGTAGACGCGCGTGGAAATCAAGACGTCGTAGGCTTCGGCAAGGCCGGCCAGTTGCGCGCTGATTGGAATTTGATTTTCCTTTAGGCCGTCGGGGTAGCCTTTTCCGTCCCAGCGCTCCATGTGGCTTCGGCAAATTTCCTTCGCGAAGGTGTAGAAGGGTTCCGGAATTCCCTGAACCCTGTTCAAGAGCTTTGCTCCGTAAGTCGGCGCGACTTGGATTTCCGCCATTTCTTCTGGCGGCAAGTTGCCGGCCTTTGCCAAAATTTCCTCGCGGACAAAAATTTTTCCGACGTCGTGCAGGACGCTTGCGTTGGCGATTGCGTCGATTATGTCGTCCTTTAGGCCGAACTCAGGGTGCTGCAAGGCGAATTCCTTTGTAAGCGCGCGGGTCATTTTTCGGACGCGGTTGACATGCTCGCTTTCTCCGACGCTGCGGCTTTCTATCGATTCGCAAATCTGGCCGATAAGGGCGCCTACCGCTTGGTTCAAGTCTTTGCGCTGCATCGCCAAAAGCTGATCGATTTGAACTACGTCGGAATCGCTTTGGCGCTTGGCCTCAAAGTATTCAATCATGTTTTGCACGCGGCGCTTTATTATCATCAAGTTGAATGGCTTGGGAATAACGTCAACCGCGCCGTAGTCGTACGCGCGCTCGATGACGGCGCTTGTCGCGTCGGTTGTAATCAAGAACACCGGAATCTTTTGAATCAGGGAGCTGATGTTCAATTCCTGCAAAACGGCGAAGCCGTCCATCTCCGGCATGATGATGTCAAGGAATACGGCGGAAATTTCGTCTTGGTTTTCCTTGATTTTTTTCAAGCCAAGGGCTCCGTTCTCCGCTTCGAGAACTTCATAGTCGTTTTTAAAGGCTTCCTTTAGAATGACGCGGTTCAACTCAACGTCGTCAATCACCATTACTTTTTTCTTTCCCATATTCACTCAACCTCCGATAATGTTTTGCATACATTGTCCAATTCCGTCAAGACAAGAGGAATTCCGGAACGCGCTCCGTCATAATCCTTGGCCCTGATTGCCGTGACAACTTGCGAACACGCCTTGAACAAAGGCTCAAAGCCAAAGTTTCCGCTAGTTCCTTTTAGCGTGTGGACGTCAGCAAGTATTTTGTCCCAATCTTCCGTTTGGCAGGAACTTCTCACCGCTTCAATTGTGGCGTCCTCGGGAAATTTCTTTAGGAACATTTCCAAAAATTCTTGGTTGCCCGAAAAGCGCTCCAAAGTTTCGTCAGGCTTGGAAATCAACTTTTGTATTGCTTCACTTATTGTCATTCTTTTATTTTAGCGCGGTTTTGCCGATTTGTCCAATTATTTTTGCGCGTTCATAATAAGCATTTGCAGGCGGTTCTCGATGTTGGCGAAGCTTACGTCGGGGTCGTAGTCCAGCGGCAAAATCTGCGTGTCGGGGTAGAGCTCCTTCAGCTTTTTGGTCACGCCGCGGCCGATGATGTGGTTGGGCAAACAGCCGAAGGGCTGCAAAATGATGAAGTTCTTGCAGCCTTCCTCCGCGTAGTGGATTATTTCGCCGGGAATCAAGATTCCTTCGCCCGAGTCAAATGTATGGTAAATTATTCCGTCGCTTCCCTTGGCTATTTCGCTGAGGCGCGCGGCTTTTTTGTAAAGGGGGTGGCCGCAAGCGATTTTGTCCGTCCAATGGTGGGCGATTTCAAAGAACTCGTTGGTTACGGCCATCATCGCCTTTTCGCCAAGAGGCCGGGTCAAGTCGTTTTCCTTTATTTGCGCGTTTTGGGCAAAATAATTTTTTTGGATTACGTCGGCCATGCGCGCCTCGATAATTTCAAAGCCGTTTTTCTCAAGATACAATTCGATGTCGTGGTTGGCGCCCGGATGGAAATTCAAAAGGTATTCGCCGACGATTAAAACGCGCGGACGCAAAACGCTCCTGTCGTATTCAATCTCCTTCATGGCTTCGACAGCCTTCGCGAATCCCTTCTTTATTCCGCCGATGCCTTTTCCGATTCCGTCGACGATATAGTCCATGCCTTTTTCAAAGGCCGCGTCCGCGCTTCCCTTGACCTTTTCGTATGGACGAATTTTTCGCAAAAGCTCCTCCATCACGTCAATCATCGGAAGGGCCGTGGCAAGTTTAAGGGAGCTTGCTAGGTTCATCTTAAAGCCCGGGTGCAGCTGGTGGTAGTCCTTGTCGTCGTTTGTCACGATGGCGATGTCCTTGTAGCCCGCGTCGTCAAGAGCCTTTCGCAAGAGCGCCGCGTAGTGGGTCAGGCGGCAGTCGCCGATGTATTTTCCCGTGGCGATGGCCACTTGCGCGTTGTCGTACTTTCCGCTTTGGAGCGCGTCGAGCGCCTCGCCGATTACGATTTGCGCCGGGAAGCAAATGTCGTTGTGGACGTATTTTTTTCCTAGCGCTATCGCGTTTTCGCGGCCCACTTCCAAAGGAACGGCCTTGAGGCCTTGCGTGGCGAGCGCCGCGGCCATGATTCGGCTAAAGGCGTGCGAGGTGTTTGGAACCAAGACTATTTTTTCCCTTGCGTCCGCCTTGGTGAACTTTACCTTGTATGGGTCTTCCAAGTCGCGCGGCGCCTCTTCCTTTCCGGCCTCGCGCTTCATTTGAATTGTTTGGGCGAATGAGCGGACGCGGATTCTAAGCGGCCCTTGCACGTCGCTTTCGTCCATCTTTAGAACAAGCGGGCTCTTTCCCGAAATTTCTTTCATCAAGCGGACGATTTCGTCGCTAAGGTAGGCGTCGTGGCCGCAGCCAAAGCTTACAAACTGAACGTATTCCAAGGCCGGGTGCTCGGCCGCGATAATCGCCGAACTTATCATTCGCGCGTGGAAATTGTTGACGATTTCCAAACGGCTCTTGCTTAAGTCCACCTGCTCTATGCCCGGAACGGAGTCCACGGTCAAAACAGGAATTCCCAATTGCGTGAACAAGTCGGGAAGGCTGTGGTTTACAAGCGGGTCGTTTTGGTAAGGGCGCGAGGCCAGGACCACCGCGTACTTGTTGTTGGCCGTGACGTCGTTTATGATTTCTTGAGCGGCGTCCTGCAGCGCCTTGTGGAATTCCTTCATCGCCAAGTCGGCGTAGTGAATCGCCCTGTCCACGCGGAATTTTGAAAGGCCGAAACTTTTTATGAAGTATTCTTCCAACTGGCGGTTTCTGTCCTTGTCGTTGTACCAAAAGAAAATCGGGTCGTCAAACGGAATGCCCCAGCGCTTTTGCGGATTGTCGGAATTTTGTATTACCCAAGAGTAGCCTTTGACTATCGCGCACATGTAGCGGCTTGTGTTCTCTGTGTTTTGCGACTCATAGGTGGCCACAATCGGCATGAAAATTCTGTCCACGCCTTTTTTGGCCAAGTTGCGAAGGTGGCCGTGGACAAGCTTTGCCGGAAAGCAAACGGTGTCGCTTGCCACCGCGTTAAGGCCGTCCTCGTACATCTTGCGGTTTGAAAGGTCTGAAAGCTTTACGTCAAAGCCCATCGAGCGCAAGAGCGTTGTCCAAAAGGGCGCGGTTTCCCAAAAACTAAGGACGCGCGGAAGGCCAAAAGTGATTCCGCGCTTTTTTGCGTGGCGGCTGATTCTGTAGTCCTTGAACAAAAGTTCCTGGCGCAATTTAAAAAGGTTTGGCGCCTTTTGGATTTTTTGTTCCTTTATTTGTTCGACTACGGCCGCGTCCTTGGGGTCGCCCAAAATTTCTCCGCGCTCGCAGCGGTTGTTGGTTATGAGCCGCGCGCCGTTGGAAAATTTTACAAGAGTGCGCTTGCAGTGGTTGGCGCAGAAGGGGCAAATTACGTTTGTCTCCTGCTCGTATGAAAAACCGTCCAGCGCGTCAAGGCCGATAAAGCTTGTGGCTTCCCCGGACTTTTCCATTTTTTCTTTTGTCAAAAGCGCCGCTCCTATCGCTCCCATGATGCCGGGGTAGGGCGCGCGGTAGACTTCCTTTCCTGTGTACTCTTCCATCGCGCGCAAGACCGCGTCGTTTTGGAAGGTTCCGCCTTGGACTACGATTTTCTTTCCAAGCGAGTCTATGTTGGAAACGCGGATTACTTTTGTGAACACGTTTTGGATTATCGAGCGGCAAAGGCCAGCCATTATGTCTTGGGGAAGCTTTCCGTTCCTCTGCTCGGTCACGATGGAACTGGTCATAAAGACCGTGCAGCGGCTTCCCAAAATCGCGGGGCTCTTTGAATCAAAGGCGGCCGCGGCGATGTCCTGCACTTTTATGCCAAGCGTGTCGGCGAAATTTTGCAAAAAGCTTCCGCAGCCCGACGAGCAGGCTTCGTTTACAAGAATGTTCGTGATGATTCCGCCAGAAAGCCAAATGGCCTTCATGTCCTGGCCGCCGATGTCAAGGATAAAGTCCGCGTCGCCGATGTAGTGGCTTGCCGCCTTTGCGTGGGCGACAGTTTCGACAACGTGATAGTCGGTGTTGAAGGCCTTGTTGAACAAAAGCTCTCCGTAGCCGGTTGAGCCCGCGCCCAAAATTTTTAGGTCGACGCCCTGCGCCTTGTATCTCTCGCGCATTTCGATAAGCGCTTTTTTTGCGACGACAAGCGGGTCGCCTTCGTTCCCCGCGTAGAACCAGTCGATGATTTTTTTGTCTTCGTCAAGGAGGACAAATTTTGTCGTCGTTGAGCCGGAATCTATTCCAAGGTAGGCGCGCACGGACTCGCCGGGCGCGAAAGTGTAAACCTTGGGGCGTTTTTTTTCGTGGCGCTTGAAGAACTTTTCCTTTTCTTCATCGCTGTCAAAGAAGGGCTTGGCTCCGGCGGAAATTTCTTGCTTTTTGGAAAGGTCTTCCTCCAAAAGGCTTATAAGGTCAGCCAAGGACTTCTTTTGCTCAAAGCGCGCGAACAAGTCGTCAAGAGAAAGCGCCGCGCCCAAGGCTATTATCGTCTCGGGATGCTCGGGGATTATGACTTGGTCGGGCGCAAGGTTCAAGCGCTCCACAAAAACCTTTACCAAGGTTTTGTTGAAGGTAAGAGGGCCGCCCTCAAAGGCAACCGGCGCCAAAATGTCAAGGCCCTGGCTTAGGCCGCCGATTGTCTGCTTGGCGATTGCGTGAAAGGCGCTTAGGGCCAAGTCTTCCTTCGCTATGCCGGAATTTAAAAGCGGCTGGATGTCGGTCTTTGCGTAAACGCCGCAGCGGCCCGAAATGTCGTAGACGCACTTTCCGCGCGAGGCGACGTTGTCAAAGTCCTCGATGGGAACTTTTAGGATTGAAGCGACTTCGTCGATGAAGGCTCCTGTTCCGCCCGCGCAGCTTCCGTTCATTCTCATGTCGCGGGTCTTTAGCTGGCCGTCCTCGCGGCTAAAGAAAATCATTTTTGCGTCTTGGCCGCCAAGCTCGATGGCCGTGTTTACGTTGGGGTAGTTTTTTTTGAGAGCGATGGAATTCGCGACGACTTCCTGGACAAAGGGAAGGCCCAAAATTTTAGCTATGGGCTTTGAGCCGCTCCCTGTCATCGCGATTTTAAACGGCTTTGAGGGGCGCAATTCTTTTATCGTGTTGAGCGCGTCCAAAACGCTTTTCTTTTGCGCTGCGTGGTGCCGCTTGTATTGCGAGTGGAGAATTTTTTGCGCGACATTGTCGTAAATTACAAGCTTTGTGGTCGTTGAGCCGATGTCAATTCCCGCCCAAAGAGTTTCGTCTTCAAGTAGTGCCATTCTTTCTATTATAAAGGAGCTTTTGAAAAAAGTAAAGGGAGCGCGCTATTCCGGACTGGGCTACCGTATGTGAGCGTCGCGATTTTTTTTCATTTCGTACATCATGTTGTCGGACTGGCGCATCAAGTCCGACATTTCGTTGGGCTTTCCCTCTATTTTTTTTGTCAACGGGCCGTAGCTCATGTCGATTTTGTAGGGCAGGTTGAGCGATTGGTTTGAAAGCCTTGTGACTTCCTCAACCCTTTCGCGGAAGCTTTCTGTGGAAAGGTTTTCGGCGTCCCTAAGGCCAAGGAGCAAAAATTCGTCGCCGCCAATCCTAAAGGCCATGTCGTTTTTGTCCGCGGAATTTTTTAAGATTTGGGAAAGCGTCCGGATCGCGCGGTCGCCTTCCTCGTGGCCAAAATTGTCGTTTATGTATTTTAGGCCGTTCATGTCGCAAACGCATATGAAAAGCGCCTTGCCGCCTTCCAAGGCCTCGTCGTAAAGCTTTTTTGAAAAGTGCTCCATTCCTGTCCTGTTGTAAAGGCCGGTCATCGGGTCGATTCTAAGTTCCCTCTGCAAAATGCGCTTTTCTTTTTTAAATCTTTCGTAGTGCTCGGTCGCGTCAATCAAGACGTAAAGCTTTCCAAAAACTTTGTCGCCGTGGATTAGGTCGTTTTCTTCCGCCGTGTAAATTCTGTCGCGGACGGTTAGGCTGCTTCCGTTGGCGACCGCGCCTTGGATGGCGAGAAGCGTTTTTTCGGATTCGATTGCCATGTCGGGAAACATCTCCCGCGCGGGCTTGTTGCAATACTGAATGTTTCCGCTTGTGTCAACGGCGATGATTCCTTCGGAAAGGCGGTCAATCATGAAGTCCCTTGCGATTTCCTTGGCGCCAAGAAGGTCGTACCTAAAAAACGCGATGAACATGAAAACGATGCCGGCAACATAGCCAAAGATTGTCACGTCGTAGAAGCTTACGAGAGGAATCAGCTTTAGCATCTTTATGGCGAAGAAAACGCATTCAATTAAGAACGCCATGATTACGGCCATCAGGCGCTTTTTTGCGGCTAAACTCTTTTCCTTGAGCAAGGATGAGAAAAGCCAAAAAAATCCCACGACGATGTAAAGGCTTTGCAGCGCCATGTATAAGTGGTGGATGACTCCGTTTCCGTGGCGCAGTATTGGAAAAATTCCGCTCGCGTCAAAGGCTGTCCAAGTGTAGTACAAGTTGTTTTTGGTCACCGTCAGAATCGCAAAATAAATTCCTATGTGCGCGAAAACTAAAAGGCTCTTGACCGTCGCGGACAATTTTATTTTGCAAAAGTCAATTGTAAAAAGGAAAAGGAAGAAAGTTACCCAGGTTCGCCCCGCGTAAGAAAATTTAAGCGCGGTTATGTATGATTCCTGAGTCGTGGAAAGAAGCTGAAAAAGATAGCCGAGGTTGTTGATTAAAATCGCAAGGCTGCTTAAAAACAAATACGCCAAAAGCGAATTGTTCAGCCTGCGAAAAATAATCCAGCTTTCAATGAATAATCCAATAATGCTCGCATATTGGACGGCCAGCAAGACACTGCGCATTATTTTCTCCCAACTTTTTTAAAGCGACAATTAATAGTATAAATGTTTTTTCGTTGTTTTTCAAGGTCGCCGCTCGTTTTGATGCATGCAAGCGCGGCGTGGGTTGGATTAGGAAAAAATGGGCCGCTTTTTTTCTTTGGCGCACTGGACAAGGAACAAGTTCATTAAGTTTTGGTACGCGATGCCAGTTTCTTCGGCAAGGGCCTTGAAGTATGAAATCGCTCCTGTGTCAATGTTTATGGTGATGGGCTTTTTGTTTTTTGCATACCAGGGGCGGAACTCTTTTAGCTCTTCCGCAGTCATTGCTGGGCAGTCGTCGGTTGGAGTCGCTCTTGCTTGTTTTATGATTTGCTTTTCCTGTTCTGTGAGCGGGGGAAGTTTTTTAAGGTCATCTAAGGTCATAGTTGTCATAGTATTCATCTGTTTCCTCTTTGGTCGCTTTTCTTGCCGATTCGATGCCGTCATGAATCTTTTTGTTGCGCTCATTCTTTGCGTCGTCCCATTCAAAAGTCATATTTATATTATACATATGGTGTAAATATAAGTCAAGGAAAATCTTTTCAAAAATAATCGATAGGAATATAATAAAAATAGCCCCGCGGAGTACGCGGGGCTGTAGTCAAATACGACTTCGGCACATGGCCTTATTGTGATTTGATTTCTAAAATTCATAATATCATGTTATAATAATAATTGCAACAGTTTTTTTTTGCAGGAGCGTTTTTCGTGAAAACTTTAGGACTTGATATTGGAACTAATTCAATTGGCTGGGGAATCGTTGATGAAAGCGCTCAGAAAATCGAAAAATGCGGGGTGTATGTTTTTCCCGAATGCGCAAACAGAGATTCAAAAGGTAACATAAACTCAAAGGCTGCGGAAAGAACAGCTTTTCGCTCTGCGCGAAGATTAAAGTTTAGAAGAAAACTCCGAAAATACGAAACGCTCAAAGTTTTAATTAATAACGGAATGTGTCCGCTTTCTCTTGATGAACTTGAAAAGTGGCGCAAAGAAAAAATATATCCGTCATCAAAAGATTTTATAAACTGGTACAGAACCGACGAAGAGAAAAATTGGGAACCGTATTTCCTTCGAAAAAAATGTGTGGAGCAAAAATGCTCGCCTTACGAAATAGGAAGGGCTTTATATCATGTTGCGCAACGACGAGGATTTTTAAGCAATAGGAAAGAAGCGACAAAAGAAACTGACGGAAAGGTTAGTGAAGGAATTTCTGAACTTTCAAAGGCAAAAGGTGACAAAACTCTCGGCCAGTATTTTTATGAATTGAAGAAATCGGGTGAAAAAGTGCGAGGGAAATACACCTCGCGAAAAGAACATTACGAGGAAGAGTTCAACAAGATTTGCGAAGTTCAAGGAATCTCCGAACAGCTAAAAGAAGATTTATTCAAGGCGATTTTCTTTCAGCGCAAATTGAAGTCACAAAAATTTCTTGTTGGAAAATGTACTTTTGAAACTGACAAACCTCGTTGCCCGATTTCTCATTTTGAATTTGAGGAATTCCGAATGTTGTCTTTTATCAATAGCATTCGTGTTTGCAGAAATTCAGAAGAAGATGATTCGAACAGCTTTCTAAAAGATTTTAAAAATAATAATTGTAAGGGCTATAAACTTACGGACGAAGAAATTGAATCTATAAAGCCTCTTTTCTTTCGCATTTCCAAGCCAAAGTTTGATTTTAAAGACATAGCAAAGAAAATAAAAGGAAAGAATGGTGAATGGACTTTTAATTATCGTGACGATACGAATGTAGCGGGCTGTCCTGTATCAACCGCATTGAAGAATCTTTTTGGCGACGATTGGAAGAACGTAAAAATTGACAATTACGACATTAACGACATCTGGCATGTTCTTTACGATTTTGATGATGATGAAAAACTGCATGAATTCGCTTTGAACAAACTTCATCTTGATTCTGAAACGGCAGAAAAATTCTGTGCGATTCATTTCCAGCAAGGCTACGCGAACCTCAGCTTAAAGGCAATCCGAAAAATTCTTCCGTTTTTGAAAAAAGGTTATGTTTACTCTCATGCAGTCTTCCTGGCAAATATCCCGACGATGATTGGCGAGGAAGTTTATAATAAACATGCCGAAGAAATTGAAAAAGCTGTTGAAAATATCACTTCGACCATAAAAGACAAAAATAACAGAATCACACTTGCTAATCGCTGCATCGAAGAAATTTTTAAAGACGAGAAGCATGATTTCCACAGCGAAGAATGGGACAAGTCAATTGTTGATGATCAAATTGCAGATTTGTTCGGGAAGAGGAAATTTGCGGAAAAGCCGCTGACAGAGCAAAAAGAGATTCGTGATGAAGTAATTGCAAAAATTGAAGAAACACTCAAAATTGCAGTCACAAAAAATCCGAATGACTATAAGTACAAGCCTTTGCGAACTGACGAATTGATTCTGGAATACTTGAATCAGCAGGGATTTGAAATCAAAAAGAACGCAAAACTTTATCATCCGTCAGAAACTGAATACAATCTGGAACGACCGAGAGAATCAGATGATGGCAAAACTTATCTTGGCTCTCCAAGAACACCGAGCGTAAAAAATCCAGTTGCGATGAGGGCTTTGTTTCAGCTCAGAAAACTCGTGAACTATCTTATCAAAACAGGCGAAATCGACGGCGAGACAAGAGTTCATGTAGAGCTTGCAAACGAAGTGAATGATAAGAACTGGCGTAAAGCAATTGAAGATTTCCAAAAAGAAAATGAAAAGAAAAATGAAGATGCCCGAAAAAGATTGCGTGAAGAATTTGGCGACAATTTTAATATTACAGATGATGTGTTGAGAAAATTCCGTCTTTGGACTGAACAAAGAATTGGAGGTGTTGAAACTTGTCCGTATACTGGCAAAACAATAGAACTTACAGATTTGTTCGGGAAGCATCCGAAATTTGACTTTGAGCATACGATTCCTAGAAGCCTTTCTTATGACGATTCGATGGAAAACCTTACGCTCTGTGACTCTGATTTTAACAGGAATGTAAAGAAACAGCATATTCCGTCGGAGCTTGCAGATTTTGAGATAATGAAGAATCGATTTAAAAATATGTACAAAGAGGCAAAGGAAAAGTGCGAAAAAGTAATTGATGCAAACAAAAAACATTTTGGTTACGAAGATCCGAAGAAAAAAGATGAAAGACTTGTAAGGCTTCACAAAGCACAACTCGAATTAGATTACTATAGGGGAAAACTCCGTCGATTTAATTCAGACGAAGTCACTTCCGGCTTCAAACACAGCCAGCTGAATGACACCAGAATCATTACAAAGTTTGCCTTGCAGTATCTTAGGTCTGTGTTTGAGCATACATTCCCGGTAAAAGGTTCAATGACCGACACTTTCAAGCGCCAGTGGGGATTGCTTGACAGGGCTGAAAGCAAAGACCGCTCAAATTACCGTCATCATGCAGTGGATGCGCTTACGATTGCCTGCATTGACCGAAGAAAATTCAACCTGCTTTCTGAAGCAATCAGGAACAGTAGCGACGGAACGCATTTAAAATTCGCAAAGCCCTGGGATTCATTCGACAAAGATGTTCTCGCTGCCGTCCAATACATTGTGCCGAAGCATTTTGTGGATGACAATTCGCTCAGGCAAACAAAGAAAGTTCTTCGTGATCCGCGTACGGGAAAGCCTAAACTAGATAAAAATGGAAACAAAATCTATATTCAGGGAAACACTGCTCGCGGTTCTTTGCACAAAGACATGTTCTACGGCTGTATTATGACACCGCCAGAAAAAGACTCTGAATCACAGAAAGTCTTTGTTTTGCGAATGCCTGTTTATAAGCTTACAAAAGATTCCGCCGACAAAATAGTGGATGTGGGAATCCGTAACGCTTTCATAAATAATCTTGAAAACGGCAAACAGACGCTTGCCGATATTCAGAAAAAAGGAATTCTCTTGCCATATCAAATGAACGGAAAAGATGTTTATGTAAAACGAGTGAGAGTCAAGGCAAAGCCAACGTCACCGCTTGTTCTAAAAAAGCATAATAATGTTATTGGGCACACTCCAAAAGAGTATAAGCAGAATTATTATGTTGTAAATGATGAAAATTACCTTATTGCATTGTACCGCGGAAAGGACGAGAAGGGAAAGGATAAGTCAGAAAATATAACGTTGAATCTGTTAGATGCAATAAAGAACAAACAGAATGGAAATGCCTTGTATGAACCGAAACGGAATGGACTCGAATTATACAAAGTCCTAAAAATTGGGAAAATTGTTATTTTGCAAAAATCTAATGAGGAAAATGTTTTTGCGTTGCCAAAAGAATTGATTTGGAAACGACTGTATAGAATTGCTGGTTTGTCAAAATCAGATGGCCGTTCGTATGTAAAATTGTCTCATGTTTTGTCATCGAAACCATGGGCGTATATTTCCGGAGTTTTTGATGTAGATGAGGGCGTGGAATTTCGTAGATATCAGGTAAATAATTTTATTGGTCTCGTCGAAGGCAAAGATTTCACAATCTCCCCAATTGGCGAAATTATCCCAAAAAATTAGAATAATGGTACAAATCGAAAGTTCAATTTGCGATTTGTACCACTTTTAACAAAAACTGTGGAAATTTGATTGTCTAGCCGATACTTAAAATATGATTAAACGAACACTGTTTTTCTCGAATGCTGTTTGTTTAACCCTAAAAAATAAGCAGCTGGTCATTCATAATAAAGAGACTCGCGAAGAATCTTCTGTACCGTATAGAAGATATTGGTTTTGTCATTATCGAAAATAATTAGTTCTGTATTACAATTCCAGCCATAAATGCTCTTGCCGAAAATAATGCCGCCGTCGTTTTTTGCAATGAAAAACATCTTCCTTTTTCAATGAATCTACCGCTTGACTGCAACTCAATTCAAAATCAGCTTTTTCCCTTCCAGATTGAAGCGAGCCTCCCTACAAAGAAAAAATGCTGGAAACAATTGATGGAGCAAAAAATCAAAAATCAGGCAAGGGTTCTTGAGAAATATAAAATTGATTCCATAAAATTAAAGAACTATGCGGTGGAGTTGAAAAGCGGTGATTCTACAAATCGTGAAGCTATGGCTGCGAAACTTTACTGGAATTTGCTTGTTGATGATGTAGATTGGGGGCGCGCTCGTTTTGGAAAATACCCAAACAATCTTTTAAATTATGGTTATGCGATTTTGCGGGCTGCTATGGCGAGGGCTTTGATAGGTTCGGGACTTCTCCCGACTTTGGGAATTCATCATCATAACAAATATGATGCTTACGCTCTTGCTGACGACATTATGGAGCCTTACCGCCCTTATATTGATGATGAAATTGTGGAATTTATGAAAACCAATGAGATATCTGAAGAACTTACAATGGAATTTAAAAAGAGAATTATGAAAGCACTTGCAAGAGATGTTTCAATAGGAAATGTAACGCGACCGCTCATGATTGCGTTGACTATTACGAGTTCTTCTCTGGCAAAGGTTTTTAGCGGGGAAGCCGAAAAATTGTCTTTGCCGGAGTTCACCGAATGAGGTATGAGAGGTTTTGCGCGTATAGAATTATGTGGTTGTTTTGTTTATTTGATTTGCCAACAAATACAAAGAAGCAACGAAAACGAGCCTCTGAATTTAGGAAGAAGTTAATTGAAGACGGTTTTGATATGATGCAGTTTAGCGTATACAAGCATTTTGAAGTTTACGGATAAGCAGTTTGGCGACATGAAGACTTTTGAGGGGCTGAAAGCCAAGAGAAGGGACAAGCCTGTTGAGCAGTTTGAATTGTTCTAAAAAAAGGGGCAAAAGAGCCCATGAATAAGCCTTTTACCCCTTTTTACGGTGAGTAATAGTGTGTAACTCGTTAAATAATATGGTTTTATAAAACTCATATTATTATACGCCAAAATTAGAAATCAAACCACAACCCGGCGGCGTATACTTTCATTTTTTTTCTCCATTATTATACACCAAAATTAGAAATCAAACCACAACGCGTTCCAAGTTCCCGGCGGGTCGATTAAATTATTATACACCAAAATTAGAAATCAAACCACACCCCTCGCACATTCGAAGCTACTTTTCTTGTATTATTATACACCAAAAATAGAACACATGTCGTAATTTTAAATATTTTTGAAAGAAAATAGAAACATCCAATGCGGGGTCTTACATCGCTGCGCTCTGTTTTGCTAATTGAAATATTTACATGCTCGCTCGCGCGAGCTACTGGCAATAGGGGCGTTGCGGGGTGTCCCCGCAGAGGGGGTAGCGGACAAGCAACAAAGCGGAGAAAATCGGAGCGGCTTGCTTGGAAGCGAGGGGGAGGCGTCCCCCTACAAACTCAATATAATCTAATACTTGACAAAAATTTTCTTTTGCGCTAAATTCATTCTTACACATTCCCCGATTGTGTAATGGTAGCACTGCAGATTCTGGTTCTGCCTGTGGGGGTTCGAGTCCTCCTTGGGGAACGAGAGCCGGCCAATGACCGGCTTATTTTTTGGTTGGTTCGTCTATCGGTTTAGGACGAGAGATTCTCAATCTCTAAAGACGGGTTCGACTCCCGTACCGACTATAAAACTCATTTTATGATTGGAACTGTCATAGCGGGAACAAACAATTTCTTTTCTGTTGAATGCCAAGACGGCGTCCTTCGTTCCTGCTCAATCAAAGGAAAAAAAATCAAAACCGACAAGGACTTTTACAACCCGCTCGCTCCGGGCGATTCTGTCGAAATCGAGGCTGACTCACTTTCCGAGGACAAGGGGCAAATAATTTCTTTGCTGGAACGAAAGAACCTTTTTTTGCGCTGGAACGTAAAGGGGCAAAAGCCGCAAATCCTGGCCGCCAATTTGGACTACCTTGTTTTGGTGACCACGCCCGAAGAGCCGCCCTTTCGCCCCCGCTTCATCGACCGCTGCTTGATTCAGGCCGAGGAACAGAAAATCCAGCCGATAATCTTAATCAACAAATTCGACTTGCCCGGGGCCGGCGACCCTGACTTTGTTTCGCGCGTCCAAAACTGGGAGGACTTGGGCTACACGGTCCAAAAGGTTTCGGCAAAGACAGGCGAGGGCCTTATGGATTTGGTCGAGCTTTTGGCCGACAAGAGAAGCGCCTTTGTGGGCCAGTCGGGCGTCGGAAAGTCCAGCTTGATAAACCGCCTTAACAACGACGTGATTCTAAAGACCGGAAGCCTTTCAAAAAAATACGGCCGCGGCGCCCACACGACTACAAAGGGAACGCTGCTCAACATAAACCTAAACGAAGCCTTTACAGGAGGCCTGCAAGGCCGCAAGGCGCAAATCATCGACACGCCAGGCATCCGCCGCTTTATGCTGAACGAAATTCCCGCGGAGAACGTTGGCCTTTACTTTAGGGAATTCAAGCCGCTTTTGGGAAAGTGCAAATTCGGCGCGTCGTGCAGCCACACTTCCGAGCCCGGCTGCAAAATTTTGGAGGCGGTCTACAGCGGCGTCATAAGCGAAGACCGCTACGAAAGCTTTAAGAACATCACCGAAGAAATAAAGACCGGCGACTGGCGCGACTAAAACTTTTCGCAAAGCCAAAAAGCGCGGCGATTGTTTGTAAGACCAAAAAGCGCGGCCTTGCCGCAAACAAAAAAAATATGGACAAAAAAACTTTAACCGAACTTGACTACTATAGAATACGCGACCAAATAGCCGGTCTTTGCAAAAGCGAAGAGGGCAAGGAAAGCCTTTTGGCTCGCGAGCCTCTTTCAAATCCAAGCGAATATGAAAGCCTAAAAAATCTTAGCCGCGAGTGGAGCGTTTGCTTTTCAAGCTCGCGCGATGTAAGCCTAAAGGCGTGGCCGCCCGTCGCGCCGCTTTTTTCAATCCTAAAAACGGTCGGAGCGCGCTTGGAAGTCCAAGAGCTTTACGCGCTGGGCCTTTTTTGCCAACACGCGCGCGAAGTTAAGGAAAAAATCGCTGGCTCAAAAGAAGAGCTGGGCCTTAAAAGCCTTGACGGGCTCGCGCAAAAAATCCCGGATCTTTCCGCCGCGGAGGAAGAGATTTTCAAGGTCGTTGACAAGGACGGCTCATTAAAGGACTTGCGCGAGCTTAGGGAAATAAAGGCCGCGATGCAGGCCATTCGCCGCGAGATTGAGGGCGCCTTTAAAAAATTGCTTTCCGACCCGGCCCTCGCGCGCAGCTTGGAGTCAACGCTCCCGGTAGTAAGGAACGACAGGCAAGTGCTTGCGGTAAAGACAGGCGAGCGCTCAAAGGTAAAGGGAATCATCCACGAGCTTTCAAACAGCGGCCAGACGGTTTTCATCGAGCCGGAAGAGGCGGTGCGCCTTAACAACGACTTGATTCAAAAAGAGTACGAGCTTGAAAGCGCCGTCCGAAAGATCTTGGAAGAGGCGACCGCCCGCCTTATGGAAAGCGCTGCCGCATTTGAGGAAGCGCTTCCGGCAATGGTCCGCTTGGACGCGACGCAGGCGGCCGCGCGCTGGGGAGCCGAAAATAATTCCACATACGCGCTTTCCGCGACCGATGGCGAGCCGCCCTTGCTCTTGCAAGCCCGCCATCCCTTGCTAAAGGACAAGGCCGTTCCGATTGACATTCGCTTTATGGACGGAAAGCGAGTCCTTATAATCACAGGCGCCAACACTGGCGGAAAAACGGTGGCCATAAAAACCTTCGCGCTTTTTTGCATGCTGAACCAGGCGGGCTTTCCGATTCCCGCCACGGAGGGAAGCCGCCTTCCTTGCTTTGACGCGGTTTACGCGGACATCGGCGACGAGCAGTCGATTGACGCCTCGCTTTCAACCTTTAGCGCCCATATGAAAAACATAGCGCTGGCCTTGAGCCAGGCGACGAGAAAAAGCCTTGTACTTCTTGACGAGCTTGGAAGCGGAACCGATCCGCTTGAAGGAAGCGCGATAGCGATGGCCGCGCTTGACAGCTTGATTGACCGCGGCTCCTTTGTGCTTGTCACGACCCACCACGGCGTCCTAAAAAATTACGGCTGGACAAATCCCGTTTGCTCAAACGCCAGCGTAGAGTTTGACATGGACGCGCTAAAGCCCACCTACCGCTTGGTCATGGGAATCCCCGGAGAGAGCCACGCGCTTGAAATCGCCGAGCGTTCAGGAATGAAAAAGGAAATAGTTCAAAAAGCGCGCGGCTACATCCAAAGCCAGGCGGCGGACGTGAGCGCCCTTATCAAGGGCCTTAACCAAAAGCACTTGGAGCTTGACCGCCTTATGCAGGAACAGTTGGAGCGCGAGGAAAAGTTGGATGAGCGGGCGCTTAAAAACGAGGAAAAGGAAATAAAGCTTCGCCGCCGCGAGCACGACTTTAAGGCCGCGCAGTCAAAGGAAGAGGCCGTCTTTTTGCGCGAGTCCCGCCGCAAGCTTGAAAATCTTATCCGCGAGCTAAAGGAAGGCGAGGTCACGCGCGAAAAAACTTTGGCCGCAAAGCAATTTAAAGAAGACCTTGCCGCGGCGGAAAAAGTTCATTCCGACATTTTGCAGGCGGAGGAAGAGAACCTCTTGCGCGACGAAGAAAAATTTGAAAAGAAAAAGAATTCCCACAAGAGCAACAAAATAAAAAAAGGACGGACAAAAAATTCCGAAGCGCTAAAGACCGCGACCCCTACGCTTGCCCGGCGCGAAATCGTTGAGGAGGCGGCCAAAAAATTTGAGGAAGGCGCCAAGGTTCACTCTTTGGCCACCGGAGCCGAAGGAGTCTTGCTTAGAAAGGAAAAGGGCGGCGAATGGCTTGTCCAGTTTGGCTCGCTAAAAATCAAGGCTAAAGAAAAAGACTTGCGTCTTGACCAAAATACCGCCGCCAAAGCGATTCCCTCCTGGCAATACGTCGTGGCCGGTTCGGACAGCTCGACGGCTTCCGGCGGATCCAAAAGCGGCGGCTATAGAGGCGCGGGCGCGGCCGGATCGATGGAAAGGCCCGCCTACGAGCTTCGCTTGCTTGGGCTTCGCGCCGACGAGGCTGTAAAGGCGCTTGAGCGCCAAATCGATTTGTGCGTCCTTAACGGCTTGGACCACTTTAGCGTCATTCACGGAAAGGGAACCGGCGCGCTAAAGGAAGCCGTCCAAAAGTACCTCAAGGCCGCGCCCGCCGTCCAAGACTTCTCCTTCGCGCCCGCTGAAGACGGCGGCGAGGGAAAAACCTACGTAAAATTGTAGAATGTAATTTTAGGGATGCCAACAAGCCGTGGGCTTAAAAGACGGGACGCAGAAAAAAAACTTGGTGGGGTCCCCGTCAGCGACGCGGCTTGGCCGTAGGCGTAAAGCCGCTAGCGAAGGACGGGGGGAACCAATGTTTTTTTTCGTCGCTGGGACCCGCCTTTTAAGCCCTCGGCGCTTTTTGGTCTTGCGAAAATTCTTTGTTAGCGCTATTCTACTATTATGAAAACGTCGAACAAGTTCACTCTGGCGCGAATAATCGCCGCTCCCATTCTTTTTGTACTTTACTTTTTGCCGCGCTGGCTGGGCCTTGCTGAAGGCGCGGCCGCGAGCCTTCTTTTGTCCGCGGCCATGATTCCCCTTTTGGCGGCGGCGGAAATCACCGACTACTTTGACGGAAGCTTCGCGCGCGCCCACGGCGAGGTCAGCGACTTTGGAAAAATGTTCGATCCCTTCGCCGACGTTTTCTTGCACCTTTCGATGTTCACTTGCTTTGTCTTTACAGGCTACATGCATCCGGCCTTGTTCGTCTTGATTTTGTACCGCGAGTTCAGCCAAAACTTTTTGCGCATGGTCGCGGCCAAAAGCGGAACGGCAATCGCGGCCAAAAAGGGCGGCAAGATAAAAACCGTTTTCTACGTGGCCGGCTGCTTTGTCGTTCTTGTCCAAAACTTTTTGGCCTTGTCGGGCCTTGCCGCCTCTTTGGGAACCGACATGGCCGCCTTTAAAGTCGCGGGGAACTGCGTCTTTGCCGTTTGCGTTTTGCTTTCCTACGCAAGCTTCATCGACTACCTAAAGTCTTTTGGCGGCGTTCTCAAAGACGCGGCCAAGTAAATGACGCAAAAAAATGCCGCGCTTCTTGGCCTTGCGGCCAGTTTAGACGCAAAAAAAAGTTACTGATTTTTCACAAAAATTTTAAATACCATGTTATAATAGACCTCTAATTCTTATTGCCAATATGGCTTGCGAGGCAACTATGAAAATTAAAACTAAACTTTTGTTGAGCTATGCCGCAATCGCTTTTGCGGCCACGCTTCTTGTAAGCGTTCCTGTTGTAAGGACCCAAATTGCGCAGTTGGAAAAAGACATCGAGATTAACGCCGGAACGATGCTTGACGCCGGAAAAAAATCCATCCAAACTTTTTTCGCCACTCCAGCAACTATAGTAAAGGCGATGGGGCCTTACACCCTTTCCCCCGCCTTTAACCAAGAGGACGCGCAAAGGGATTTTGAGATTGTCGTAAAAGACTATCCTTCGCTTTCATGTCTGTACTGGACGGATTCCGTGGCGATTAGCGACGGCGGAAAATTTTATTCCTCCGACGGCTGGATTCCAGACCCCGACTACAACAAGTTCGGCCAAGAAATGGTACGCCACCGCCGCAAAGACTTACGGTTCGATTACGACCGAGCCTTATGTGGACGAAGACACCGGAAAGCTTGTCAGCACGGTCGCTTGTTCGGTCGTTGAGAATTCCGTTGTCACCGGCGTTGTGGGAATAGACATCACGCTTGAGGAGCTTAACACGATGGTGGAATCGGTCAAGCTTTCAAAGAGCGGCTTGTCGTTTTTGTTGGATTCAAAGGGAATGTTCCTTACAAACGACGACTTTGGCAAAGTTTTAAAGACAAACTTTTTTGACGACTATCCGGCGCTTTCTTCGGTCAAGGATAAAATTCTTTCGGCAAGGAACGAAGCCTATGTAAGGGCCAGCGCGGCCGGCGGCCATTATGTGGCGGCGCAAATAATAAACGAGGAGATGGGTTGGACCTTGGTTACCGTCGGCCCTTCAAGCGAGCTTTACGCGGGAGCGCGCGCGATTTTGCGGATTTCCGTTGTGATAGGAATTCTCGTCATCGTCGCGGCGATTCTCATTTCATTCTTCATAGCCAACGCCATCGCAAGCCCGATAAACACGGTCAATTTTGCCGTCAACGGAATCGCGGAAGGAAACGCCAACCTCGCCCAGCGGCTTAAGATTAAGAGCAAGGACGAGATCGGGCAGCTGGTCAACGGCTTCAACAAATTTATGGAAAAGCTGCAAAGCATTGTAAGCGACGTAAAAAATTCAAAGAACGACCTTTCCGACGTCAAGATTAACTTGCAGGCCAGCATTGACAACGCCGCAAGCTCGATTACGGAAATTCTTTCAAACATCGAGAGCGTAGGCCACCAAGTGGAAAGCCAGTCAAGGTCCGTGTCGCAAACTTCCGCCGCCGTCACCGAGATTGCCGAAAACATCAGCAGCCTTGAAAAGATGATTGAGTCGCAGTCGCACGGAGTGAGCCAAGCCTCTTCCGCCGTCGAGGAAATGCTCGGAAACATTTCCAGCGTAAACTCCAGCGTTTCAAAGATGTCGGAATCCTTTGCGGCCTTGGAGGCCAACACCAACGAGGGCATTCAAAGGCAGCAGGTTGTTTCGCAAAAAATTTCCGAAATCGAAGAGCAGTCCAACGCCTTGCAGGACGCCAACGTCGCCATCAACAACGTCGCAAGCCAAACCAACTTGCTGGCGATGAACGCGGCGATTGAGGCGGCCCACGCCGGAGAGGCGGGCAAGGGCTTTAGCGTTGTCGCGGACGAAATCAGAAAGCTTTCCGAAACTTCCGCTTCGGAATCAAAGAAAATCAGCGAGGAGCTTAAGAAAATCAGCGAGTCAATCGGCTCCGTCGTAGTGGCCGCCAAAGAAAGCGCGGCCAGCTTTGCCGGCGTAGGCGAAAAAATTCAGCAGACGGACCAGCTTGTCAACCAAATAAAGGCGGCGATGGAAGAGCAGCAGGAAGGATCTAAGCAAATTGTCGACGCGCTTAAAATCATGAACGACAGCACGTCGGAAGTGAAGAACGCCTCGCACGAAATGGCGATTGGAAACCGCCAAATCTTGGACGAAGTGAACAACTTGCAAAACGCCACCTCCGTAATCAAAGGCGGCATGGAAGAAATGACCGTTGGCGCCAAGGAGATGAACAACACCAGCGCCGCCCTTTCCGAAATCTCGTCAAAGGTCGGCGACAGCATTAACATGATTGGAAGCCAAATCGACCAGTTCCAGGTTTAGTTCAACCGTTCCGCAATCTCGTCGATGAACTCCCACGAATCGACAATGCGCTTGGCGGCGGGGGAGGCTAGGCGGGCAAGGTCGCCGGTCATGACGCCGTCCTCGATTACGCCAAGGGTGGCCTCTTCCAGTTTTTTGGCAAAGGCGGCGAGGTCGGGCGTGTTGTCCTTTTCGGCGCGTTTTGCGAGCGCTCCGGTCCAGGCGAAAATCAAGGCGACCGGGTTGGTCGAAGTCTTTTCGCCCTTTTGCCAGCGGTAGTAGTGCTTTTGCACGGTTCCGTGGCTGGCCTCGTACTCAAACTCGCCTGTGGGGCTTACCAAAACGCTTGTCATCATCGCAAGGCTTCCGCAGGCTGAGGCAATCATGTCGCTCATAACGTCGCCGTCGTAGTTTTTGCAAGCCCACAAGATTCCGCCGTCGCACTTCATCACGCGCGCCACCGCGTCGTCAATCAGCGTGTAAAAGTATTCGATTCCGGCCGCGTCAAACTTGGCCTTGAATTCCGCGTCAAAAACGCGCTGGAAAATTTCCTTGAAGTTTCCGTCGTAGGTTTTGCTGATTGTGTCCTTTGTGGCGAACCAGACGCTGATTTTTTGGTCAAGCGCGTACATAAAGCAGCAGCGCGCGAAGTTTTCTATTGAGGAGTCAAGGTTGTGGATTCCCTGGATGATTCCGGGCCCGGGCATTTCCTTGATTAGCTTTCGGATTTCCTTTCCGTCGGAACCTGTGAAGACCAATTCCGCCTTGCCGGCGCAGGGGGTCTTTATCTCGCAGTTTTTGTAAACGTCGCCGTAAGCGTGGCGGCCAAGGATTATCGGCTTTGTCCAGCTTTTCACGTTGCAGTGGACGTTCTTGACGAAAATCGGGGCGCGGAAAACCGTTCCGTCCAACTCGCCGCGGATGATGCCGTTGGGGGAAGGGGTAAGCTGCTTTAAGTTGTATTCCTTTACGCGCGCGGCGTTGCTTGTGATTGTGGCGCACTTTACGCCCACTCCCAGGCGCTTGATGGCGGCGGCGGCTTCGTATGTGATTTTGTCGTCGCTGTCGTCGCGGGCTTTTAGGCCCAAGTCGTAGTATTCAGTCTTTAAGTCAACAAAGGGAAGAAGAAGCTTGTCTTTAATGACAGCCCAAAGAACGCGGGTCATTTCGTCGCCGTCAAGTTCGGCGATGGGATTTTTCATTTGAATTTTACTCATAGTGGAAGAGAGTATACTAAAATTCCGCCGCCCTTTCAATAGCGCGAAAAAATTTGACTTTTGGCAAAAATGACCTTATAATTGAAACGTTATACTTCGGAGGAAATATGAGAAGATTATTTTCAGCTTTATTCGCTTCCGCTCTTGTTTTGGGCGGAACCATCTTTACAGCCTGCGACTCAGGCTCAAACGCGCCGGTTGCCCCTTACTTGACTTATCAGGAGAAGGTGATAAATCCGAATTCTAGCGCGGTCGCCACCGCAGTGGAAATTTTTGCGGATCTTACCGTAAGCAAGGCGGCGGACTTTTCCGCTGTCAACGTGACCGTGACTCCTTCCGACGCAAAGGTCAAAGTTTATTGCAACACCAATATTGTTTCTTTTATAGAAAACCCGGAACAAATTGAGGATTCTTGGATTGTAAAGTTCAAGCCCAACGCGCAAGGAGAATTTACAGTCAACGCCGAATCAGGAAGCGTAAAACAGGCGGTGACGATAAAGGTCACCTCAAAGCTTTCTTCGATTACGGTGACTGGAAGCGCGGATCCGATTGACGTTGGAAAGACTGTTCAGCTTAAGGCGAATAGAAATCCGTCCGATTCGCCCGCGACGGTCACATGGGCGTCTTCCGATGAGAATGTCGCCACGGTTGACCAATACGGCCTTGTCACGGCAAAAGCCGCGGGCGTGGCGACCATTACCGCCACTTCCACCGACACGGAAACAGACACTTATAATGGCGCCGATATTGTCTCCGGCTATTTTGACGTCACCGTAAAGGGCTTTTACTTGAGCGACACGTCTTTCTTCCTTTGCAACAAAGACCAAGATGACGAAGTTGAGGCTAAGGTTGTAGGAATCACAGGCGCGACTGTGGAATGGGTGTCTTCCGACGAAAACTTGTTCACAGTTACAACTCCCACCTCCGATACAAAGAAGGCCAAGTTGAATTATGTGGTCGACGCCAACGGCCAAGGAGAAGTTACCGCCAAACTAAAAGACGGCTCTGGAAATGTCATTTCCACCGCCAAAGCGGATGTGTATGTTCATGAGTTCTATATGCTGGCTCTTGGCGACAGCATCGCGGCGGGCTACGCTCCCAAGGCGATAGGCGAAGGCGCTGATGACATTGACTTGGAGCAGCCAAAAATGCTCGAAGCCTACAACAAGTACATGAACCGGCGCAAGGACAAGAGCGTAGATCCTAATTACGTCAACGAATACGCTTATCCCGCTGTCCTCAAAACAAAGCTCACGACGTCTTCCAACGTCACTCTCCACAGCTACGCGATGTCAGGCGACAACACGCAGATGTTGTTGGACAAACTCAAGGATGATTATCGTGACGGCACAATCGCGACAAAGCAAGGCGAAATCATGGAGGCGGTGAAGCAAGCCGACTACATAACCCTTTGCATCGGAGCCAACGACATTTTGCTTAAAGTCTTTGGAACGGACCTTATCACTAAAACTCCGGAGCAGTTTGACACAATGTTTAAAGACGAAGTGCCCGGCTTTAAGAGCAGGTTTGACCAAATCATCGCGAAGTTGACGGCGAACGGCCAGCAAGTTTACGTAATGTCGATTTTCAGCCCCTACAAGCATTTTACCAGCACGCCCGACCGTTATATTCCGGCCGCCCAATTTAATGGTTTCTATAAGTTTTTGATAAACAAGATTGTAAAGATAAACGCATACGCGGAGCCTGTCATCACGCAGATAAACGAATACATCAAGACTGTGGCCACCAGCAACGACAAAGTCACTTTTGTCGACGTCGCTCCTGTGTTTGACGGAATGGAGTATGCAGAACATATAGAGTACCTTCATCCCGTTGCGGCAAGAATGGACATTACCAAGCTTATAGCAGGCATGGGCAAGAAAATTCCGGTTTGGTTTGACCCGCATCCAACCATCAAGGGCGCGGAGAAAATCGCGGAAAAGTATAATGAGGTTTTGAATTAAGCTAAACTATGGTAGACTACACAGAAGGATCAGGAAAACAGTATCACACTGGAGTAGGGCCGGGAGACGTCGGCGAATACGTCATAATGCCCGGCGACCCCAAGCGCTGCGCCAAGATTGCCGAGCATTTTGAAAACGCAAGGCTTGTGGCCGACGTCCGCGAGTTCACCACTTACACCGGAACTCTTGACGGCGTCAAGGTAAGCGTCACTTCGACCGGAATCGGCGGCCCCAGCGCTTCGATTGCCATTGACGAGTTGGCCAAAGTCGGCGCCAAGACTTTTGTGCGCGTGGGAACTTGCGGCGGAATGCAGGAAGACGTTTTGGGCGGCGACATAGTCATCGCCACCGGCGCCGTCCGCATGGAAGGAACCAGCCGCGAATTCGCGCCGATTGAGTATCCCGCCGTTCCGGATTTTGGCGTGACCACCGCGCTTGTGGACGCGGCACGCTCCCTGGGAATCCGCCACCATGTTGGCGTCGTCCAGTGCAAGGACTCCTTCTTTGGCCAGCACGAGCCGGAAATAATGCCGGTTAGCTACGAGCTTGAAAACAAGTGGCAGGCTTGGCTTAAGATGGGTTGCTTGGCTTCCGAGATGGAAAGCGCCGCGCTCTTTGTGGCCGGCCAATTTTTAAAGGTAAGATGCGGCTCCTGCTTTTTGGTGGTGGCCAACCAAGAGCGGGCTAAAAAGGGCTTGGAAAACAAGCAGGCGCATGACACCGAGCTTGCGATTAAGACTGCGGTGGAAGCCCTGCACCTTTTGATAAAGCGGGACGCGAAATAGAAAAGATTTTAAGATTTTTTGGCCCCCGCGAAAGCCCGCGGGGGTTTTTTGTTGGCCTTGCTTACGCGCAGACTAGCTCGCGCTCAAGGGTAAGAAATGACGTGTTTGTCATCTCGTCGTATTCGCGGTCAACAAGAGTCCAGCCGTCTTCGAGCGAATCTTCAAGCTCGTCAATGCAGCCTGAAAAGTATTCGTTGTCCAAAGACAGCAAAACGTTTTTGGTTTCCATTTTTTTTCTCTCCATAATTCCCTCTCCACCTTTATTTTCGGTGTTTTCAGCCATTAGTTATAGCAAAATTTTTAAATTAGCGCAACAGGTTTTGCGCTGGCAAAATTTTAAAAACAGCGCTATAATGCGCTTATGAGCGCTCTTTTCTTTGGTCTGGCCCTGCCGTTTTTGGGAACGACGCTAGGAGCCGCGACGGTTTTCTTTTTAAAAGGCAAGATGAACGACAGCCTTGAGCGGGGCCTTTTAGGCTTCGCCGCGGGCGTCATGGTGGCGGCCAGCGTTTGGTCGCTTTTGATTCCGGCGATGGACATGTCGGCTTCTTTGGGCCGCCTTGCCTTCGCGCCCGCCTTGGCGGGATTCGCGGCGGGAATCGCCTTTTTGTTTTTGCTTGACAAAATCACTCCGCACTTGCACGCGATG
Organism: uncultured Treponema sp.; assembly: GCA_946411505.1. GTDB lineage: Bacteria > Spirochaetota > Spirochaetia > Treponematales > Treponemataceae > Treponema_D. Next base: position 289,278 of record CAMKEG010000003.1, read on the forward strand.
GCGCAAAAGCCGGAAGGCCCCGCCGCGTCGATAAGCCGCACGACGATGCTTTTCTTCGCGGTCACCCTGCACAACATTCCTGAGGGCATGGCCGTCGGCGTTGCTTTGGCAAGCTTTTTGAGCGGAGGAGCGGCGATAAGCGCGGCGGACTCGTTTGCCCTGGCGCTTGGAATCGCAATCCAAAATTTTCCTGAAGGCGCGATTGTTTCGATGCCGCTTTTAAGCGAAGGTAGCGGCAAGGGAAAAGCCTTTTTGTTCGGAACCCTTTCGGGCGCGGTTGAGCCAATCGCCGCCGCCCTTACGATTTTGCTCACGGCGCTCTTGCTTCCCTTGTTGCCCTACATGCTTTCTTTCGCGGCGGGCGCGATGGTTTACGTTGTCATCGAGGAACTTGTTCCCCAAGCCGTCCGCGACGAAAAGACCGACATTTGCGCGATAACATTCGCCGCGGGCTTCGCGCTGATGATGGTCCTGGACGTGGCGCTGGCGTAGGCGCTTGACAATTCCGTTAGCATATGCTAATTTAACGGCATGAAAAAGTTAGTTAATGCTAACCAAGAAGGCGCGGCGGGCTATGTTTTTGCAAAAACTTTGATAAGGTGCGCGGCGCCGGCCTTGTGCGGAATCAAGGCGGGAAATTTGTTTTCAGTAAGGCAAAGCGATTTTTGCGAGCGCGACTTTTGCGATTGCGCGGCGGCGCTGGAATCTTTTGGAATTCAAAGCGCCTTTGTCCAAGGAAGGCGGCAAAGGATTGTCGCGATTTTTTACGACGCGGATTGGGTTCAAAAAATCTTGTCAAACCCTTGCGCAAAAAAATATCTTTTACAAAAAGGCTACTCAAACAGCGGCCCTTGCGGTGCGATATCCGTTCAAGACTTTGTAAAAACAGTTTGCTCCAAAATAAAAAGCGGCTCAAGCTTTCCGCACGAGGTGGGGCTTCTTTTGGGCTACCCGCTTTTGGACGTGATTGACTTTGAAAGGCGCGGCGGAAGGGGCTTCGCCCACTGCGGCTCTTGGAAAGCCTACCGCGACGTTGAGAACGCCAAAAAGCTTTCGCTTCTTTACAAGGAATGTTCGGAGCGCTGCCTGCGCCTTTTTGAGCGGGGCTTTTCGATTAAAGAAATAATTTGTTATGGCAAAAAGGCCGTCAAGGCGGCTTAAAAATATTTGGAGGCATGTATGAAAGTTGCTGTGATTTACGCAAGCACAACGGGAAACACGGAGGCGATGGCCAACGCCATTTGCGATTCGCTTAAGGAAAAGGGAGCGGACGTCCTTTGCGCGACCGCCGACGGAGCGGACCAGGCCGCCGCCTTGTCTTGCGACGCTTTGCTTTTGGGAAGCCCCGCGATGGGCGACGAGGTTTTGGAAGACAGCGTTGAGGAATTCTTTGCCGCGATTGAAGGCTCGATTTCTGGAAAGAAAATCGGAATCTTCGGCTCCTACGATTGGGGCGACGGCAAGTGGCTTCGCGACTGGGCGGACAGAATCAAAAGCCAGGGCGCCGTCCTTTTGGACGAGCCGCTTATGGTCCACCTTACGCCCGAAGCCGACGACGTTCAAAAGTGCAAGGCTTGGGCCGCCTCTATGTTATCCGCATAAAATTCCACAGGGCAAACACATTATGAATTCAATAACAAAAAATGCTCCCAGTCGCGGCTGCGGCCGATCGGCGCCGCTTGATAACTGCGCTCCACGCGCATTGCGCCTTGAAACTATCTACGTCTGCCGCTATCGCGGCAGGCGCAAAGCGAGTGTCGCCGCCAGCCGCCCCGCTCCTTCGCGCATTTTTTTACTGCTTCCATTGCGTTTGCCTTGTAAAATTCTCGTTGTCTAATTGACATTTAAATTAGTCTATGCTAATATTAGCGGCGAAGCGTTTGTTCGTAAGACTTAAATCGAACGGCGCCGCATAAGCCGCAACATTCGCGCTTGTTAACTAACGCGCGCGAACAGCGGTATTGCGTCATAGTATGGAGGAAACAATGACAGACGGATGGAAAAAATTTTTGTGGGGAGTCGCGGCCGGAGCGGTGGCGGCGGCCTTTGTTCAGACTGACACCTTTAAAAAAGGAGCGGCCAAGGCCTTGGCTTGCGGCGCCCAATTAAAGGAAGACGCAAAAGAATATTTTGAGACGCTCAAAGAAGACGTTGAGGACCTAAAGGCCGAAAGTTCCGCCAAGGCGTAAGCCGGACGGGCCAGCCAAAAATTCGCCATGAAATTTTGGGTCAAACATTCTTTGCCAGGCCGCGTCAGGATTGGCTACGACAAAAGCCAAGTGTCCGCGCGGCAGGCGGCGCTGGCAGCCGAGCTTCTTTCCACGCAGGAAGGAATCAAGAGCGCCAGCGCCAATTACTGCGTCGGCTCATTTTTGATTTATTACGACGCTTCCATTCTTTCAGAAAAACATATCAAGGCGCTTTTTATGGCGCTCTCCGAAAAATACTTGCAAAAAAAAGAGCTGCTTGACGAAGTCGGCGAGCCGCAAGAAAAGGAAAGCCTTTTGTTCAACTTGGCCGCGATGACTGTAAGCCATTACGCCAAGGCGCTTTTGCCTTTTTACGTCCGCTTGCTTTTGCGCGTCGTTTCGCTTTGTCCAAGAATCGCGCGCGGCCTTTTGCGCGTTGCGGCGGGGCAGGTCTTTCATTCCGAAGTCTTGGATTCCGCCGCGATTCTCGCCTCCCTTTTGGCGGGCGACGCCAGGACCGCTTCCAACATAAATTTTTTGCTGAACGTTGGCGACGCGATAGAAGAGTTCACCAAGAAAAAATCATACGGCGACTTGGCCGACCGCTTGCTTTCAAAGAACGACAAAGTCCAGCTTGTGGAAATCGAAGCGGACAAAAAGCGCGTTGAAAAAACCGTTCCGATAAGCCTTGTAAAAAAAGGCGACTTGGTCGCGGTTAGAAACGGCGGCGTGATTCCTGTTGACGGAACTGTCGCAAGCGGCGAGGCCCTTGTGAACCAAGCGGCGATAACCGGAGAGCCGCTCGCGGTTGAAAAGCGGCAAGGCTCTTCTGTCTTTGCGGGAACGCTTGTGCAGGAAGGCGAGATTTTTGTCGAGACGCGCGCGGTCGGAAGCCAAACAAAAGTCCAGGGAATTCTTTCGATGATAGATTCTTCGGAGCGGCTAAAAGTGTCCTCTCAAGTTCGCTCCGAAAACTTGGCAAACCAGCTTGTAAAGTGCAACTTTATTCTTTCGGCCGCGACATTCCTTTTTACCGGAAGCGTCCGCAAAGTGATGGCGACCCTTATGGTTGACTATTCATGCGCGATGAAGCTTTCCGCTCCGATCGCCGTCTTGAGCGCGATGAAAGAGGCCGCCGAAAACGGCATCATCGTAAAGGGCGGAAAATTTTTGGAGGAAGCGTCAAAGGCCGACACGCTTGTTTTTGACAAAACAGGAACGCTGACCTGCGCCTCGCCGCGACTTTCTAAAATCCATTCCTTTTGCAAAAAAACGGACGACGAGCTTTTGGCGCTTGCAGCCTGCCTAGAGGAACACTTTGCCCATCCAATCGCGGCGGCAATCGTCCAAGCCGCAAAGGAGCGCGGCCTTCTTCACCCGGAAGAGCACGCGAAAGTTGAATACATCGTTGCCCACGGAATCGCCACAAGCCTTGACGGGAAGCGCCTTTTGATTGGAAGCCGGCATTTTATTTTTGACGACGAAAAATGCCAGGCGGACGCCGGCTTGGAAAAAATTCAAAAGTCCGCGCTTGAAAACGGCGAGTCGCTTTTGTACCTTGCCGAAGAAAAACGCCTGATAGCGGCCTTTGCCATAAACGATCCCTTGCGCCAAAACGCCGCCCGCGTTATCCAAGCGCTGCGAAAGTCGGGCATAACAAAATGCGCGATGATCACCGGCGACGACGAGGGCGCGGCCAAGAACGCGGCGGCCGCCGCCGGCGTTGACCAATACCTTTCGAGGGCGCTCCCCGAAGACAAGGTTTCGTTCATCGAAAAGGAAAAGAAGAATGGCCGCAAAGTCGTGATGGTCGGCGACGGAATCAACGACGCGCCCGCCCTTAGCGCGGCCGACGTTGGAATCGCGATGGGAAACGCCGCCGACATCGCGGGCGAAACGGCTGATATATCGCTTCCTGAAGGCGGCGGCTTGGAAGGCTTATTAAAAGTCCGCGGCTTGGGAAGCGCGCTGATGGAACGAATCGACTTGAACAACCGCGACATAATCGGCGTGAACACCGCGCTGATGTTCCTAAGCTTGTTCGGCGCGATAACGCCTTCTTTGGCCGCCCTTTTGCACAACGCCTCCACGGTGATGTTCGGGGCGCGGGCGATGAAGCCCTTTTTGAAAGCGCCAGCAGCCGCGCGCCAATTGGAAGAGCAGCCGCAAAACGCCAACCGCCCGGACGGCATGGGCTTACCAAAAACAGGGAGGGCGTAAAATGGAGTGGCGATATTTTCCGGGAAAGTTTCGCTTCCGCGACAAGGTCTTGCGCGACGAAGACATCCGCTGCGCCGCCATCGATGCCGCGGCCGCCCTTTGCCCTTCCGCCAAAATCGAATGGAACGAAAGTACCAGCGGCATATTGGCCACCTTTGTCCCCGACGCGCTGGACATCGAAAAGCTAAAGGCGCTAGTTCCGCTATTAAAAGAGCTTGAGCCAAAAGTCCGCTTTTACACTCCGCAAAAAAAAGCCGCCGTCTTGGAAGGGATACAGAAGATAAGGGCGGCGATAAGTCTTAGCGCAAAGAAGTCATTTTAAGGCGGGAATTTTTTCAAGCTTAATTCGATAGCCAAGGCAGCGGAGCACAGAAGTAAAAGTCGTGAGATTTACTTTTTGGGAATTCTTTGAACGGAGTTTTTGTATTACAGTTGGAGAAACATCAGCTTGCTTCGCAAGTTCCCGTACGGAAATGCGCTGCGCTTCCATTTGCTCAAGCATGAATTCGGAGAGAAGAAAATCGTTGTATTCCTTATCATAGATTTCTTTTTGCTCTGGATTGTCTTTAAAGAATTTTTCAAATGTAGTCATTTCGTTTCCTCCTTCATTTCTGAATTTCGTGATGTCGTTTATTTTTCCAAAAGCACCAATTCTCTGACAAAGCATCAAAAACTTACGCTTTTGGTTCAAATCACAAGATCCGTAATAATCATAAGGTTGGCTTTTTCCTTTCGGCGTCATAATACCATTCAATTTGGAAAAAAATTCCCTTATAAATTATACAAGCTTCTTTCCTCAGGATGAAGTTGTATCATAAAAGTGACACATTGTCAAATTATTTTTGAGTCTACTTAGGAATTTTATGCATATCCATATAAAATTCAACAAAGAATTTGGAAACTGTGATATAATATGAAATTAGTATAAGTCATAAAGATTTTATGCCGACAGTTTTTCGGCTTTAAAAAATTTACGGCGGATACGGAGAATGTTTGTTATGTGGACGCCCGCACTGGGGCGCTTTTGGAGGAAAAATATGTCTTTATATAATTTACAAAAAAATGAATTAAAATATATAAAAGAAGTTCCTTTCAAGTTAGAAAAAGATATACAGTCTTTATGTGAAGAAAACATGTCAGAATTACTAGGATGTGATTTTGTAAAAACAGAATTTGCCATTGAAAATTTCAGATTTGATTCTTTAGGTTTTGATAAAACGACATCTTCTTTTGTAATTGTAGAGTATAAAAGAGATAAAAATTTCAGCGTAATAGATCAGGGATATGCATATTTGTCTGTGATGTTGAATCATAAATCTGATTTTATTTTGGAATATAATGAAACAACAGGTGGAAGTTTAAAAAGAGACGATGTCGATTGGACTCAATCAAAAGTAGTATTTATTGCTCCTTCTTTTACAACTTACCAAAAAGAAGCAATAGGATTTAAAGATTTACCAATAGAATTATACGAAATAAAAAAGTATTCAAATGATACAGTTTCATTTACACAAATTCTTGCAAAAAATTCAAAAGAATCTATAAAAACTATTTCTAAATCAAATGAAAATGTTGAAAAAGTAAGTAAGGAAATAAAAGTATATACAGAAGAAGAACGAAAAGAATTTGGTTCTCAGGAAATTCAAGAATTATATGAAAAATTAAAAAATATGATACTAAATATTGGAGACGATATATCTGTAAAAGCTACAAAACTATATGTTGCTTTTATAAGAAAAGGTAATTTCTGTGATATAAATATTCAAAGAAACCAATTGAAAATTTGGCTTAATTTATCAAAAGGCTCTTTAAACGATAATAAAAACATAGCTAAAGATGTTTCTAATACTGGTCATTGGGGTAATGGTGATTATGAATTAGTAATTAATTCTGATTCAGATATTGAATATATAGTAAGTTTGATTAGACAGTCTTACAATGTAAGTGTGTAATCACATAACAAAGGTTCGTGGCCGACAGGCAGTCAAGCTGCTTGCGGTACAACCAGTTGTTAGGTTGATGGCGCGCTGCGTCACTTTCGTATATAAATTCAGGAGTTTTTGTGAGTAAAATAAACAGAATCGAAACTGATGACTTTTGGGCTGATTCAACTATCATTGAAGCAGGCAACTTTGTATATACAAGTTATTGCATGAAAAATGAAGGGCAATCTGTTGAAAATCAAATTAATGGCGCAATTGATGTTCTAGAAGAACGACTTAAAAAAGTTGGTTTAACTTTAGAATCTGTAATTCAAATGGACTGTCTTTTTGCAAACATAGCCGATCTAAATGCCTTGCCAGACATTTAAAAAAATCGTTTCAAAGGAGAATATCCTACAAGAAAAGCTTATGAAACAAAATTTATAAGAGAAGGAATAAAGTTTCAGATTGATGCGGTGGCATTTAAGGGATAAATAAATTACGGCGGGTCAAGCCCGCCTTTTTTATAGACAAAAAACAAGAAAATGTGGTAAAATAATCCCACAAGGAGACACTTATGCCTAGAATCGTTCCAATCAGAGATTTAAAAAATACCACTGCCATTTCAACTCTATGCCATGAAGATGATGAACCTATTTTCGTTACAAAAAACGGATATGGTGACATGGTTTTAATGAGTATGGAAACTTATGAAAAGAACCTGTTCCTTGCAAATGTATATGGAAAACTTGAAGAAGCAAAAAAGGATATGAAAAACGGAAAGTATTCTTCTGTTGAAGATGCAGTTTCAAGAATAAGGAAAACTCATGGCCTATAATGTCCGAATTATGGAAAAGGCTGAGCAGGATTTATCTGAAATTGTAACTTACTTTACAGATAAGCTTTGCAATCCAAAAGCTGCCGAAAGTTTACTTGAAGAATTTCTCGAAGAAAAAAATAATATTTCTGATAATCCTTATATGTATCCGTTAAGTAACGATTTAGTATTGCAATCAGAAGGATATCACAGGTTTCTTTTCAAGAAAAATTATATTGCTCTATACTTAATCGATGATAATGAAAAAGAAGTATATATAATGAGAATCTTTTATGCAAAAAGAGATTATGCTAATCTAATATAAAAGCAACCTAACAAAGGTTCGTAGCCGACAGCGGGTCAAGCCCGCTGCGTAACAATCAATTGTTCCGAGCCATTATTTCGATGAGCCTAAAAAATGCTTCCGCATTTTTCTTAACGGCTCTTCGATTGTAGGCAGGTACAACCAGTTGTTATACGCACAGCCCACTGGGCTGGAAATGGGAAAAAGTATGAAAACAAAAGAAGTAATTATTGAACAACAAAACGATTTTGTTCAGGAAATGAAAGATAAAACCTCCACTTTCATAAATTCAATAGATAAATCAGAAATTGAAACAATTCTTCTTTCTGGAAGCGTTTCCCGAGGTGATTATTTTCCGCAGAAAAAAGAAAACGCCGAATACAACGGCATGGTCGATTTAATCGTTATGCGTAAAAACGGCAGCAGTATTACAGCAGAAGATATTTTTGGGGCTAATCAAGAGCCGGAAATTCCTTTTCATTGTATAAAATTTGATGGTATATGGTTTGCCATTTTATTTACCGATTTTATTGATATAGACATGTTTTCTAAGTTTGAAGGGCCGAGAAAATTTTCTGTACTTGAATCTCAGATTTTATACGATCCGAATAATTCCTATAAAAATGAACTTGTAAAAATCAATCAGTTTGTAAAAGAGGATTTAGAAAATAATCTGAATGGTTCGCTTGGTTACATTCATTATCTTATTTCAAATTACAAGAAAGACCGCTGGTATCGCCGAGATGCATTCATCCAATTACATGAGAATTTGAACACAGCAATAAGAGCTGGAATACGGGCCTTATTTTATCTGAATGGATTTTATTCTCCGGCAGAAGACAGGGCAATTTATTATTCCCACAGCTTGCAACAACTTCCAGAAAATTATGCAGAAGTAATCTCAAAAGCCTGTAATCAAATTACAGATTCAGAAGA
>CAMKEG010000004.1 GCA_946411505.1 uncultured Treponema sp.
AAGAGAAATGTAATACATAATCCTTGATGGAAGAATAAACCGGAAGATAATCGCAAAAATTCCAGTTTGTCGGGATGAACGTTGGAACATAAAATTCCAGTATAATTGACGAAGGGGATTTCTTCATATTACAGCCCCCGCTCATTGAGCCATTTTTCTATGTGGTCTGCAATTTCCTTGTTGTTGGTTTCCTGGAACATAAAGTGGCTGTTGCCCGAGATGCCCACTTTTGGAAGATCTACCACTGTAGCGTCTCCTCCGTCTGCATTGTAGTGTTCTGCAAAATCTACAGCCTGGTCGCGTACTTGTTTCCAGAAGCCTGTGCTCATGATGTTTTCAGGTCCATTGTCGATGTAGTCGCCAAAGTAGATGACCATAGGAATTTTTGCCGCGAGGAATTTCTTATATTCTTCGCTTCCAACAACAGGAGTTCCGCCCGGTTCGATTGCAACGATAGCCGACATATTTTCGGTGTCGGTCTGCCAGCCAACCCGTCCGCCTTGTGAATGGGTGATGTAGATTGCCTTTTTGCCTGTCATCGCCCTTGCGTCAGAAAGAACCTTGCTCAACACTTCTCCGAAAAGTTTTTCGTCATAGTCGCCCGTGTTTGGTGTCATCTGGCGGAAAAACTCATTCTGAGCTTCTTCTCCGGCAGGGAAAGCCGAGCCTTCGTAGCGGTTAGGTGCCACAAGTCCGATTCTAAAATGGGTGTACCATGCCTGGTCGCCTGGCATATAGGATTTTCCGTCCTCGCCCCATGCGTCAATTCCGCCTGCGCTTGCCATGCGTGAAGTTGAGCCTGCTGAAGCGCGCCGCGGTTGGTCTACTAAAAACGCAGAATAGCCTTTGCGGAGGAAAATGTCGCTCCAGCCCTCGCGACCATCAGGCGTTGTCTGCCAGCCTGTGCGGCTCTGTCCGTAGCCGTGAAGGTAAACAATCGGATTCTTTGTTTTTCCGGCCGGAATCTGATAGAAGGTATTTGCGTGATCAATGTGGGCTGTGTTTCCAGCACGAGTCTGGTCAAGCCAGCTTTTTTCCGGTGCATAGTTTCCTGCAACAGGTTCTGTTACACTTCCTCCAGATGTGAACACGCCCTGCTTTTGAATAACAAGAGCGTCTTTACCTTTTGAACAGCCTGCAAAAGTAAGTGAGGCTGCCATTGCCAGCGCGGCAATTTTTACCGTGTTTGAAATTGTCTTTTTCATAAGTTTTCCTCTAGATATTTATGTGTAAGATGCGCAAGGGTATGGAGCGGTGCGAAGCAGTCTGCGATAGCAGACCGTCCGTAGGTAAGCCGCGGAACACCCGACCGCCGCTTGCCGGCGGTTGCGCCCAGATTATATTTTAAGCCCAAGCTTTGTAAGCCACTTTTCTACAGCCTTGCCGGCCCCGCCTTCTGCTTCTTTCATAGAAACAGGAAGACCTTCAAGAACGGTTGCGCCACTTGCCTTTTCACGAACGGTCTTGTAGGTTCCGCCGTCTCTGCTTCCCATATGTGTGTTGAAAGGCACGACTGTCTTTCCCGAGAAATTCACAGTGTCAAAAAGCGTGTAGATAATCATGGGGAAGGTGTACCACCACATCGGGTAACCGATAAAAACAGTGTCGTAGTCAGAAAGGTCAATTGCATTTTTGATTGCAGGACGCTGGTCTTCGTCGTGTTCCTTTTTAGCGTAGGCTGCCATCGCGTCATAGTGGTCGCGGTTTTTGTCGTAAGGAATTACCGGTTCAATTTCCAGAAGGTCGCCGCCAGTCTGACGGGCGATTTCTTCTGCCAGGCGCCGTGTTGAATCGTATACTGAAAAATAAAGAATAAGTGTCTTTGCCATTTGTTTGCTCCTTGTAATTTTCTTGGGCGTTCCCCTTCGGGTCGGGCTTTGCGGGGTTCCGCGCTCTCGCGCTTCATTGCTTCGCAACGACCGCCGTTGGCGGTCGCCCCTACAATCCCTAACGCATTTTTAATATAACCGAAGGGCGGTAGCTTTGAACAATCAAAGTTTTGTATTGCTGTATGCGTTGCGCGTATAGTAAAGCCGTGTTACAATATGAGTATGATAGAAACTTACATCCTTCAAAATCTTGTCGCCTTTGCCGATAGTGGAACGCTTGTTGCCGCAAGTGAAATTGTGAATGTAACCCAGCCCTCTCTTACCCGCTCCCTTCAAAAACTGGAAGATATTCTTGGGGTGCAGCTTTTTGACAGGACGAAAAATACAATCACTTTGAATCAGACCGGCCGACTTGCCGTGGACTATGCCCGCCGAATTCTTGCGCTTCAGAACGAGATGGAAAATGAGGTTCTTGATTTTTACAACAAGACCCGGGAAATTAAAATTGCTTCAATTGCGCCAATGCCGCTTTATGTTTTGACTCAAAAGTTTAACAAGACTTTTCCAAAGACTAAAATAACCGGCCATATGAAAAACGAAAACGGTGAGCTTTTTTCACTGCTGGAAAAAGACAAGGCTCAAATTATAATCACAACAATTAACCGCTTGGACGAACGCTTTTTTGAAACAGAGTTTTTTGAAGAACACCTCAAAGTATTGCTTCCAAAAAGCCACAGCCTGGCCAATCGTAAATCTGTAAAACTCAAAGAGCTTGCAGGCGAAACCTTCATAATGCTTTCAGAACTTGGATTCTGGTCCAATGCGGTTAAGCATGCAATTCCCGATGCAAAGTTTATTGAGCAGGATGACATTACAGACCTGAGGGATATAATTGCGCATTCAACGCTTCCGGCATTCGCAACGGATTACACTGAACAGGCAGACCATCTTCCCGCTTTAAAAAAATCAAGCCGTGTAGCCGTTCCAATTGAAGACGAGGAAGTGAATGTTAAGTTTTATGCCGTCTGCAGGGTTGAAATGATGAGGCAGCTGAAGGAAGTCTTACAAGGATAAAAATATCAATCAATTTGCCAATCAGAATAAAGACCGGGATGGAATCTGGATTCGAGTTGAGTAAATCCCCCATTCCCGCTATAATCAACATATGTTCAATTACATCTGGCCGCTTTTAATCATTGTTTTTGCAAACACGCTTTATCAGATTTGCGCTAAGGGAATCCCTGAGCAAATGAACACCTATGCCAGCATGACAATCACTTATGCTGTGGCGACGCTTTTTTCGGCAGCCGCTTTCTTTGTCACTTCAAAGGGCGGAAGCATCCTTAAAGAGTTTTCCAACACCAATTGGGCAACAATCATTCTTGGAATTGTAATTACGGGACTTGAAGTGGGCTTCATCTTTGCTTACAAGGCTGGCTGGAAAGTCAGTACGCTGGCGACAGTTTCAAACGCGGCGCTGGCAGTCATTCTGATTTTTGTGGGGCTTATCGGCTATCATGAATCAATCACTTGGAGCAAAGCGCTTGGCGTCGCAATCTGCCTTGTGGGATTGTATTTTATCAATAAACAATAGGAGTTCAGCATGTTCAGACCAATGAGAAGATTCAAGCAGCAGATTGCTGATGCCAAATGCAAAGAGATTCTAAAAAACGAAAAGCGCGGAGTTCTTTCGCTGCTCGGAGACGGCGGATATCCTTACGGGCTTCCGATGTCGCATCTTTACAGCGAGGAAGACAATAAGATTTATTTTCACGGAGCGAAGGAAGGCCACAAAATCGACGCCATCAAAAACTGCGACAAGGCAAGCTTTTGCGTTTACGATTCCGGCTACCGCAAGGAAGGCGAATGGGCGCTGAACATCAACAGCGTGATCGTCTTTGGAAAAATCCGCCTTGTGACCGACCCGGAACTGACCCGAAAAATCTGCACAAAGCTGGTTCAGAAGTTTACGGACGATCAGGAATATCTTGAAAAAGAACTGGCAAACGCCCTGCCGCGCGTTCAGTGCCTTGAACTTGAAATTGAACACATGACCGGCAAGTTGGTGAACGAATCGTAGAAAGTGATGTCCACTTTCTTGACTGTCTGCCCCCTTATTTGTATCATATATTTTCATATGATTAACGAAAAGGTTTTAGACTTCCTAAAAGCCAAGGGATACGCGGACAGGCTCACCGAACACAAAGAAACAATCGACACCGTTGAACACGCCGCCCAACAAATCGGCTGCTCCGAGGCGCAAATCGCAAAGACGCTTTCATTCATCGTGGACCAAAAGCCCGTCATCGTTGTGATGGCAGGCGACGGCCGCGTCAACAGCTCAAAGTTCAAGGCCCTCTTCCACACAAAGCCCAGCATGATCGCCCGCGACCAAGTTGAGGCAATCACGGGCTTCGCCCCCGGAGGCGTTTGTCCTTTTAACGTTCCAAAAGAAATCCCAGTCTGGCTTGACGTTTCGATGAAGCGTTTTGAGTACATTCACCCTGCGGGCGGAAACGAATTCACTTCCGTAAAGCTCACTCCGTCGGAGCTGGAGGAAGTGTCTGGCGCCACCGGCTGGTGCGATGTCTGCAAGGGCTGGGAAGAATAGAAAGGCTTTTGACGAACTTACAACAAAAATTCCAGCCGCGTGTTCTCGTCAAAGCCAAGCGAAAGAGGCTCGCCCTTTTGGCTGCGGACTTGCGCGCCTGCGATTTTTATTTTGTCGTAGCGCTTTAAGTCAAAAAAGCCTTGAGCCGCCGCGTTGGGGTCTCCGTTTTTTGCGGAAAGCGTGAAGCGCGCTTTGCCGTCGCACAAGACGTAGCGGACCCGGCCTGCCTTGTTCAGCATCGGCTCGCTGACGACAAGGGCCGCGACCTTTTGGTCTTGCACGACCTCTTGGCATTGGCTTCCGTTCCTTCCAAAAACAAAATAGGTCATCTTGACGTCGGCGCGGTTAAGGCCCGCAAGCGCCGCCAAATCAGCCACAATTTGCGGCATCTCCCAGTCAAAGGCAAAGTGGCAAGTGGCGTTGGGGTTTTCCAAAGCGGGGCATGGCGCTTGCGAGCATAAGCACGGCGAAAGGACTGTCATTCCGTTTTGAATAAGAGAATCGCGCGCTTCAATCAAGGCGCGGCTTGTGGCCAAAAGCGCGGGCTCCATCAAAAGCATAAGGCCGTCGTCGTCCAAGCAGGCGGAAAGATTTTTTAGCAGGGCCGCGATTTTTTCACCGCGCTTTTTTTGCCCTTTCCATAATTCGTTAAGGCTATGAGAGGCGATTATAAAATCAAATTTTTTGCCGTCCAAGAAAGCCGCGCCGTTTTTGGGCTGGAAGATGTTCTCCAAATTGCAGACGCGCGTTTCGACGCTGGCGTTTTTTGCGTAGGCCGCTTCCAAGATTTTTTTGCCCAGGCTTAGCGCGTCTCCGCTAGAATCGCAAAGACAAAATTCAAAGGCCATGTTTTGCTCGCCCCGGCCTTGAGCCAAGTCGGCAAGCGAGCAAGACGCCGGCGCCGGCCCCGACCCCAAATCCAAAACGCGAATCGCCCGCTTTTTGGCCTTAGAAGCGGTTCCAGCATTGCCGGACGTTCCTGCCGAACCGCTTATCTCCGCGACGCGCTCAAAAAAGCTCGGGGCCTTTTGCAAGGCGGCCTTTGTTTGCGCGTAAGACACCGGCCAATAGTAAAGCAAATAGGCTTGCAAGCTCGCGCCCTTTTGCATGTAGCCGTTCCCAGCCAAGGCGCGGCTTCCAGTCAAGCCCCGCTGCAGTTCCACGACATTTTGCGCGGCGCGCTGCAAATTTATTTTCATTCCGTTGCTTTTTTTACAGAGGGAGATGTTAAAGTCAATGCGCTTTTGAAGTATGTCCGGGGCGATTTTTTTCGTCGCGGTCTTTGGCTTGCGAACAGTTTCCGCCGCGTTCTTGGTTTTGCTAGCCGGCCTCTTTGGCTTGGAATCAATCTTCTTCATCGGCCGCTTTTCCTACCGAGCCGCCGCGTTGGCCAGCATAATCGCCGGAGCGATTTCAGCGGCGTAGCCCAAAAGGACTTCGGGCTTTTGCGCGAGCATCGCCTTTTTGTCGCCCATTCCCTTAAGGCAGGCGGCGGTCAATGTTCCGGCGGCGTGGCCGGCTCCGATGTCGGTGTAGCTGTCGCCGACCATCACCGCTTGGCTTGGCCGGCCGTCCAAAGCCTTTAGCGCCATCACGATTCCGTCGGGAGCGGGCTTTAGCTTTTTGACTTTGTCGCCGCCAATAAAGGCGCCAAAATATTTTTCGATTTTAAAGTATTCCAAAATCTCAAGCAAAATGTTCGTGGGCTTGTTGGTAACGATTCCCATTTTTATTCCTGCGTCATAAAGGCGCGCCAAGGATGCGGCCAAACCCGGATAGAGTTTTGTCTTTATGATTGCGTTGGAATAGTAGTAGTCCAAATAATAGCTTAAAATTTCTTGGCAGCGCTTTTCTTCAACCGGGATCGGAGCGTCAAGCGGCAAGCCTTTTGAAGTCCTTATCGCCCGCTCAATCAAAACGCGCGCTCCGTTTCCTACGAATGTTCGAAGCTTTGCGTACGACAATTCCTTCATTCTAAAACGCTTTAACGTAGCGTTGACCGCGTCGCTGATGTCCGCCGCCGAATTAATCAAAACGCCGTCGCAGTCAAAAAGGGCTGTGGTGATTTTCTTTTGCATAAATCGCTTCCTTATCTTTTGAATCTATATTATCGATAATTTTTTCACTCGCTGGACAAACTCAATCTTTCCGATTGAAATTTCCTTTTGCTCTTTGCCCACAAAAACGTTCAGGTAAACGCCGTCCTCAAAACTGTTCCTGTCGATTCCAATCGGAAGGCCTGTGACAAGCTTGGCCTTTTTGGAAAGCCTAAAAATTATTTGCTCGCCTTCCTTTATCGCTTGGTCAATCACATGAAGCTTTCCTTCGTAGTCCATTCCCTGCGCGGAATTTTTTTCAAGCGGAATCGCTGGAGCGCAAAGCTGCGATTCGTTCACAATCATTTTGGCGCTGGCTACGTTCCGCAAAACGTCTTTTTGCTCTTCGTCCAATTCCAAGGCTTCTATCTGGGAATAAATTTTTTGCAAGCGCTTTTCGCTTTCTTGATTGCGCCCGGTTTTTTTGGCGCCCGCTTCCGCGCCCGCAAGCGCCTCGCTTTCTTTTAGCGGAACAAAGCCCGTCAATTCTGGCTCGTCTTCCGCGCCCTTGATTTTTCCGATGTTCTCCACGCCGCAATTTTTTAGCAGCGCGGCGACTTCATCTTCGTCCTTGCAGTCAAGCAAAAAGACTTGCGGCGCCAAGCGTTCCAAAACGCGCTTCTTTAAATTTGGATTGTGAAGCAAGGCCTCGCTGCGCTCTTGGCTCACCTTTAGGACAAAGCCTTTGTAAACGCAAATCGACTTGTAGTTGGCTTCCCATTCCTTGATCGAAAATTCCAGCGCCTCGGGCACGGCGAAATTTGAATTGTCCTTTAGAATGTTTATGATTTGCTCGGCGTCAAGGCCTTGGTCAAAGGCCCGTATGACGGAACTTTGGTTTATCTCAAACTGAACCACGGTGTCAAACTTCACTAGGTCAGAAAAAACCGCGATTTCCAAAACGCGCGCAAGGCCAAAGCCCGGCATCAAAGTCAAGCTAAAGCCCGAGTCAACGTTTACCATCGCGATGTTTTTGGGCGGAACGCGGCTCTCAAAAAAACGCGGATTCTTGTAAACTATTTTTTCGCCGTCGCCGTCATTCGCGCTCGCGCCGTTGCTCGCTCCGCCGTAAACGCTTTCGCCAGCGTCTTCAAAAAGCGCGAAGCCAAAAACTTCCGCCTGCTCCAACATGCGCTCAAAAAAAGCGCCGTTGGAATTTCCGCGCAAGTCCGCTTCTTCCTGCCTATGCGACTGGATGATTCGCGCAAAGCGACTTTGCGAGCCGACAAAAGAGTCTTCCTGCCCGCTTTCCTTGCAGCAAAGCAAGTAGGCGCAGCGCAAAAAGGCTCCGCTTTTAAAGCCCTTGGCCGGAACTGATTTTAGCGCGTCCAAAAAGACTTGCGAATAAAACTTGGTTTTTGTCCTGCTGTAGCGCGCCGAAACCGACGCGAGCAAATACATCGCCTGCGACTGCGCGTCCATTTGCGCAAAGCTTTTGGCGCGCTTCCAGTCAACTTCAAAAACGCCTTCCTTGTCCTTTAGAATCAAAAGGTTTTCCAAAGCCCGTGTAAGCAAGCGCGCCTTTTCCAAGCGGCCCGGAAACTTTTCTTCAATGTCGCTTTCGGCTTTTTTCTTAAAAGTTCCGTCCAGCTTGCAAAGCTTGGGATTCTTGGCCACAAAAGACAGATACGACGCGACGAACTCCGCGCCGACGCATTCCGCGCCCAAACGCTTTTCCGGCCCGTCGCATTCCGGAATCAGTTCCTCCAGCCGCAAGGCGTCGTCCAACGCGGGCGCCAAAAATGGATTAATCTTTAGCGCCTTAGAAAGGCCGTAGGCCACCGGCTGCTCGTAAATCAAAAGCCGCGACTTAAGTTCGCGCAAAATGTCTTCAAGCGCTTCGCAAAAAAGTTCCGCCTTAAAAAATTCCTGCAGCTTTGAAAGCGTGGCGCCCGGAATGAATTTTATCGCGCACAAAACTTGCGTGTCCGCGTCGGAAAGCAACGCCAAAATATTTTTCTTTGTCTCCTCGCGGCGCAAAAAGGCTTCCAAATTTTCAATCAACTTTTGCTTGTTGTAGGGCGTCTTTACCTTGCCAAGGTACAGGCGCATGAGGGTCAAAAATTGCTTGTCGCTCAGCCGCAAAAAATATTCGCGCCAACTTTCTATTTCATTCTTAACCATTTTGCGCCGCCAATTGGTCGGCGTTCAAAACTATTCTGTAGGAATAGCCTTGTTCCGCCAAAAATTTTTGCCTGTTGCTTCCAAAATCTTCGTCGCTGGTTTTTCGCGTGATGATTGTCCAAAATTTTGAAACGCGTTCCTTGGGCCGCAAAATGCGCCCAAGCCGCTGCGCCTCTTCCTGCCTGCTTCCAAAAGTTCCCGAAAGCTGGATCGCCATCGAAGCGTCCGGCAAGTCCACCGCAAAGTTGGCCACCTTGGAAACGACCAAAACGCGAATCGCGCCGCTCTTAAAGTCGCCGTAAATTTTTTCGCGCTCGGCATTGGGAGTTTTTCCTGTGATGATTGGAACGCCAAGCAGAGCGGCCATTTCTTGCAGTTGGTCCAAGTACTGGCCGATGATCAAGATTTTGTCGTCGGGATTTTGCTCCACCAATTTTTTCGCCGCCAAAATTTTCGCGGGATTGGTCGCGGCGATTTTGTGCTTTTCGCGCGGCGAGGCAATCGCGTATTCCATTTCCAACGCCACCGGCAAATCGACGCGAAGCTCCACGCATTCGGCGCTTGCGATGAAGCCGGTTTTTTCCAAGTCTTTCCACGGAACGTCGTAGCGCTTGGGGCCGACCAAACTAAAGACGTGGCCCTGGCAGCCGTCTTCGCGGACAAGCGTGGCGGTCAAGCCGACACGGCGCGTTGCCTGCAGTTCCGCCGCAACCCTAAAAACTGGAGCGGGCAGCAAGTGGACTTCGTCGTAAATTATAAGGCCCCAGTTGCGTTCCCTAAAAAGCGAAAAGTGCGGATAGGCGCTGGTCTTGTCGGGCCGCCATGTTAGGATTTGATAAGTGGCGATCGTCACCGGCGCGATGGTTTTGTTTTCGCCCGTGTATTCCGCGATTTGCTCTTTTGTCAAATTGGTTTTGTCCAGCAATTCTTCTATCCATTGGTGGACCGCGGTGATGTTGGTCGTCACAATCAAGGTTGAAGTTTGGAGCATTTCCATAATTTGCATTCCGACGACGGTTTTTCCAGAGCCGCACGGAAGGACAATCGTTCCAAAGCCAGTGCCCGGCCCTTTGTCGCCGACAAGCGCTTTTGCGGCGGCCACCTGGTAGTCGCGGATTTCCAAATCTTTTTGCGCCATCGTTTTTTTGCGGAACGTTATCTCAAGCTTTTCGCCGTCGTTCAAGGGCGCCTCGTCCTGGACGGGCCAGCCCAGCTCCAAAAGTTTTTGCTTTACGATTCCACGGTCGGTCAGCTCAAGCAAAAAGGCCAAATTGTCTTTGGCGCCGGAAGCGGGCGTCAAGAATTTTTTTGTCGCGGGATTGTTCAGTATTTGCGCGTAAATTTTTTGGTCGCTCGCAACTAAGTAAAGGTATTCGACGCGCGGCTCTTTTTTTGCGGGAACGGAATCTTGCGCGCCGTCAACTTGCTCGTCAGCGCTGGAAGCAGGCGCGGTGGCCGCCGTGTCGTTTGCGCCGGAAACAGGCGCGGCATTTTGCGCGTTTTCTTGCGACGGAGCGGGAACCAGCTTTAGCTTTCCAAAACGCTCGGCCGTTTCTTTTATCCACGCTCCGACATTTTGCGGAACGTCGTAACGACTGTAAGCGTCCAGCGTTTCCAAAATCGAATCGCTTTTAATGCCGGCGCTAGTCGCGTTCCACAAAGAAAGCGGCGTAAGCCTGTAAGTGTGCAAGTGCTCCGGCGACCTCTCCAACTCCGCAAAAGGAATCAGCGCGTTCCTGCACTCGTCGGCAAGCGGCGCGTGCACGTCAAGCAATATCGTCCTGTCGCTTTGAACAATCAGAGGATTTTGATACCTGTCGCCGCCTTCCAAAAATTTTTGCATAGCGTTCTATGATAGCATAAATGGAACGCTTGCGCAATGTTAGGGAGTAGGAATGCATTCCCTCACGCATTCTTTTTACCAAAAACAAATGTATAGCACAATCCCAGAAACCACGCGAAAATTTATTACGATTTCTAAAAATTTGCGCTAAATTCTTGATAAAAATTCCTACCTTATAGTTATAACAGCCAAGCATTTGCTGGCCGCGATATAAGGAGGTTTCGCATGAACGAAACAAAAAAAGCGCTCACGCCCCAAGAAAAATGGGAACAGGCTACAATCGCCAACAACTTCATCTTCTATAAGGTCATGAGAAATAATCCCGATGTTTGCAAGGAGCTTTTGGAAATCCTCTTGGAATTCAAAATCGAGCGGATTGAAATGTCGCAGGAGGAAGTCGTAGACATCGACTTTGCCAGCAAGGGCATCCGCATGGACGTGTATGTCAAGGACGCGGACGGGCTAAAGGCCTACAACATTGAGATGCAGACCACCGACACCGAGGAACTGCCGGAGCGCTCGCGCTACTACCAAGGCGTCATGGACGTGGACCTTTTGAAGTCCGGCCAGCAGTACAAGGAGCTAAAGACAACCTACATCATCTTCATCTGCCTTGACGACGTATTCAAAAAAGGCCTGGCCAAGTACACTTTTGAAAATTTGTGCCTTGAAGACACGGAAACAAAATTGGGCGACAGGGCTCAAAAAGTCTTTTACATTTGCAAAAACTATGATAAACTGTTGGACGCAAGGCAAAAGGCCTTCTTGCGCATGGTCACGCAGAACTCAAGCAGCGACGACTTTACCCGGCGCGTTGGAGGCCTTGTCGAGAACGCCAAGCGCAACACGCAATGGAGGCAGCAGTTTATGGAATGGAATAGAGAGATGGCCTATATGCGGGCCAAAGGCCGCAAAGAAGGCGCGCAAGAAAAAGCCGTGGAAGACGCGCTGAACGCCCTAGCGATGAATCTGACCGCCGAACAAGTCGCGCAAATCACCGGCCTTTCCCTAGAGCAAGTTCAGGACTTGATGGCAAAAGTCACCGCCCCCGCATGACGCAAAAAACAACTGTCCAACACACAATCGCGCCGGTGTGGAATTCGCAAAGCCGCGTTCTTATTCTTGGAACAATGCCGTCGCCGGCAAGCCGCGGCGCGGGATTTTTTTACATGCATCCGCAAAACAGATTCTGGCGCGCTCTTCCCGCAGTCTTTGGGGAACGGCTTGAATACAACAACGCGGGAAAACGCGGCGCGGACGACCAAGCCGCAAATCTAGCGGCCGCAATCGACGAACGAAAAAACTTTTTGCTGCGGCGCAAAATCGCGCTGTGGGACGTTCTCTTAAAATGCGAAATTCGCGGAGCGGCGGACGCAAGCATACAAAACGCCGTTCCAAACGACTTTAACCAAATTTTTGAACAGAGCCAAATCCGCCGCGTTTATTGCGCCGGAAAAAGCGCCTTTAACCTTTGGCAAAAGCATTGCGCCGCCGCCTACGAAAAGCGTTTCGGCCTTGAATGCGCCTGTCTGCCAAGCGCAAGCCCGGCAAACGCCGCTTGGTCGTTGGAACGCCTTATAGAAGCCTATTCAGTTTTAAGACAAAGCGCTAGTCCAAAGCGGCCGCTCTAGCCCTAGCCGCGGCTTCTTGGGTCAAGTCCTTTACAATCTCGCTTGCGATAATGAGCCCCGCGACGGATGGAACAAAGGCCGTACTTCCCGGAATGTCCCGTCGCTCCGTGCATTTATGCTGCGCTCCGGGCGGACAGATGCAATGCTTTTTGCAACTGATTGACATGTCTTCTATCGGGCGCAAAACTTTTTCTGTGGAGTAAACGACCTTTACGCCCTTAATCTTTCGCTTTTTGCATTCCTGCCGCATAACGCGCGCAAGGGGGCAAACCGAAGTTTGCGAAATGTCGGCCACCTTAAACTGCGTCGGGTCCAGCTTGTTCCCCGCGCCCATGCTGCAAATGATTTTTGTTCCCGCTTCCTTTGCCTGCAAAATCAAATTGATTTTTGCCGTCACCGTGTCCACCGCGTCAACGACGTAATCATATTTTGTAAAGTCAAACTGCCCGCGCGTTTCTGGAAGGTAAAAGCATTTGTGAACGTTGACCTCCGCGTCGGGGTTGATGTCAAGGATTCGCTCCTTCATCACGTCGACTTTGTATTTTCCGACGCTGGAGCGGGTCGCGATGATTTGCCGGTTCAAGTTTGTCAGGCACACTTTGTCGTCGTCCACAAGGTCAATATGCTGAACGCCGGAACGAACCAGCGCCTCCACCGTGTAGCCTCCAACGCCTCCAATTCCAAAAACCGCGACTCGCGCCCTCCCCAAAATTTCCATCGCCTCTTTTCCCAAAAGCAACTCTGTCCTAGAAAACTGATTTAACATTTTTATTCCTTAAAAAAATTAGGTGAAATTACTCATTCATAATGAGTCCACATTCTAAGAACGCGAACAATTTTTTCCGCTTCAAAAACTTCATAAACAAGTCTATGCTGAATATTTATTCTTCTGGAATACTTTCCTGTCAAATCGCCAATCAGTTTTTCATATGGAGGAGGATTCTGAAATGGATTTGCTTTTAAAACTTCAAGCAACTCGATTACTGATTGCTTCAGATTGGACTGCTCGATTTTTTTACTGTCCTTTACGGCTTGTTTTGAATATTTTATAATCCACATTACCAACCAAGATCCTCTGCGCTTTCATCTAAAGGCTCTTTGCTCGCTTCAAGAATAGAATCTCTCATTCCTGGAATTGAACATAAATACAGCGTTTCTTGAATGGAATTCCAATCATCTTCTGAAATAAGAACAGCGTTGTTTCTTTTTCCTGAAATTATTATCGGTTCGTGAAAAGTCTTAGTTTGGTCTATTAGAGAATAAAGGTTGCTCCTGGCTTTTGTCGCTGTCATTACCGCCATAATATGCCTCCTATAAATTAAAGCGTACGCTATATCGTACGCTTTGTCAAGAGGGGGGAATTATTCCCTACCATTACCGCCTTTCACCTTAAAACCCTCGCGGAACATTAACGTCTTCCTTCAACGCCGCGCTTGCGCGAAATCCGCTCGAAACAACAATCTTGGTCTTTCATTTTAAAACACGAGCGGCTCCCCACGCAGCGACAAGGCCAAAGAAGACCACCGTTCCAAAAATGTGGACGGGCATAAAGGAGCTTAGAGCGATGGCGCCAAAAGAAAGTGCGGTCGTGGCGAACGAAAGCAAGACCGCAAGCGAATTGACCGCGTCGCCGCCGCTTTCCACCGTGTAAATTATGTAGTCCAGGCCCAAGCCAAAAACCAAGATGATTCCCGTGACGGCAAAAAAGCCCAAAGGGATTTTAAATGCCGCGATGACGGCGGCCTCGCACAGCAAGACCAGCAGGGGAACGGCGGCGACTTTTGCCAACGCTTTTGGCTTGTAAAAAAACGCCAGTGCCAAAATCAAAACGACAAAGGCAGCGGCCAAAAGAACAAGCATGATTTTTGTCAGCCGGTTCAACTCAAAGGCTATGTCGCCCACCTTGTCCACAAAGCAAACCGCCTGTGCGTCCGCCGCGCCATTCGCGCCTAGCTCTCCAGCGCCAAAGCGCGCGGCAAGGCTTTTCAAATTTTCCGCGTCGCCGCCAGAAACAAAAACCGCGCTAAAATATTCCTGGCCGATTTTTCCAAGCCACAAAGTTTCAAGCGCGTCCTTTAAATATGGCGGAACGCCTTCCATGCCTGAATCGTCCGGCGCGTCCAGCAAGGCGCGCGCCTCCAAAAAATCCGGCGCAAAGTCCCGCGCCTCGCTTCCAAAAATTTCCTGCAATTCCGGCGCGGCCTCCATCAATTTTTGGCTTGCCGCAAGCGACGCTTCTTTGCTTTTTTTGGACGGAACGAATTGGCTTGTCGCCGAAAATGAGTCGAGCCTTCCCGCCGCGACTTCCTCTTGCAAAAGAGCGCAAAAATCTTCTTCGGTTTGCAAAAGATCGTCGGCGCTATTGGCGCGGACAATAAAATAGCGGGCGCCGCTTTTTCTGTTCATCACGCTGGCCGAAAGTTTTTCATCCTCCAAAAGCTTTCCGCTCATCGTGTAAAATTTTCTAAGGTCGTTGTCCAAGCGCAAATTTTGCCTAAAGAAAAGCGCCAGCGCAAGGCAGCTTCCAGCCGCGGCAAAAAGCAGAATCTTTTTTAAATGGCCTGAGAGCGTGAATCTAGCGCCATTCAGCATGGCAGACGAAAGTTTTTTTTGCGGAACGGAAAGAGCCGGATAAAAGAGAACCGTTGTTGCGAACGCGCTTAAAATTCCCGCAAAGCAAAAAACCGATATTTGCTTTAACAGGGCGAACGGAGCCAAGAGCATGATCAAATAGCAAACTTCCGTGGAAGCGAACGAAAGAGCCAAGCCCTTGAAAATCTTTTTCATCGCCTGCGCTCCCAAAAGCGCTTCCTGACAAAAATACGCGCGCGTCCAAAAGTGCAGGCTGTAATCCAGGCATGTTCCAATCAAAGTCGTTCCAAAAACAAAAGTCAAAATGTGAATCTGTCCAAAGACCAAAAGCTCCGTTCCCAGACCAAACGCCGCGCTCAGCGTTATCGCCCCGACAGAAAAGAGCAATGGCCGCGCGCTCCTAAAGACAAGCAGCAAAAGAACGACCACCGCCAGCATGCTAAGCGCGCTGATGACGGCAACCTGCCTTTGCGCGCTAGTGGCGCTCTTGTGGCTGTGGAAGGGCGAGCCGGAAAACACGAACGAAACTTTTTCCTGACCAAAATTGTTTGACGCGGCGACGCGGTTGGCGCAATCGTAAATCGTTTGGACGCCGTTTTTTTTGCTCGTCACCGAAGCGCCCTTTTGCGTCAACGCGCCGCGAACCATAACGTAATGCTCGCCACCGTATTCCGCCGCCAAAACTCCGTCGCGCAAGGCAAGGGACGTTCCGGTGTTGGAAAGGCGCTCGATTAAATTTTGCAATTCCAAGTCAGCCAAAAAGAAGGGGTCGCCGTCAACAAATTCCAAGGGAGTGAGCGAAAAGGCGCCAAAGGCTTTTTGCAAGGCCAGCTCCTTTAGCTCGTCAACGCCGCCGCCTTGGTTTATTTTTTGAACCGTCTCCTTGTCCAAAAGCAAAAAGCGGTTTTTGTACTGCCATTCAAAAATTTGGTCCAGCGACAAGGAGGAAGCCTCAAAAGAAATGCTCTCAAAAATTTTGTTCTTGGGATCCGCGGCGGCGGCCTCTTGGTCGGCCTTTAAAAGTTCCTCCGCAAAAAGAGAGGCGGCTTTCTTGGCGCCTTCAAAAGACTTGCAGCGCGCAAGGACAAAAAACTGCCTGGCGCTTTTTTGCGTCAGCGCGTCATCCGCCCTCGCCGCCGCCTTGGCCTCCGACGACTGCGGCAAAATGTCAAAGAGATTTGTGTTTACAAAAATCTTTCTGCCCGCGACAAAGCAAATGGCCAGCGCTAAAAACACGGCGGCGTGCAAAGCCAGCCATGCAAGCGGCGCGGGAGATTTTTTAAGGCAAGAAAAAAGGTTTGCTTTCATTTTATGATTCACAATTTATTTGACAAAGCTTCATGGCGGCTAGCGCGTTCTTATGGCTTTCTGGAGTCACGCAGGCGCAACAGCTTGCGTCAACCGAAATCTTCACTTCCGGCAGCTTGGCCTTAAGAATGAACGCATTGCTTATGACGCAGATTCCAGTGCAAAGGCCGACAAGCTCGATTTCTTCCAATCCGTCCAGGCTTGCGGCATAGTCAGCGAGTTCCATTGAGCCAAACGAAGGCTTGTTAAAAATGCGGCTGTTCCCTACTTCCAACTTGCTAGAAATCTGCCAGCCGTCAGTTCCTTCAACGCAGTGCAGAACCGGAAGATTTTTTCCTTCTTGAGTTTCAAGGTAGTTTTTTTGGTGAGTGTCGCGGGTGAACACAACAATCTCGCCAGCGCCCCGCGCCTCTTCAATTTTTTTCGCGACATTCGGAACAATCGCCACAGCCTCTTTTGTTCCAAGCGAACCGTCAATAAAATCATTCTGCATGTCAATTACGATTAATAGTTTCATGGTTTTCGCGCCCTTATTTCAGTTGAGGATTATACCAGAATCATTTTTCCTTAACTGGCATAATATATCACATTTTGACAAATTTCTATAGTGTCTTTCACTGTCGCGGATGCGGATTTAATTATAGCGCAAGCGATGAGGGAGGGGATTAAGTTTGTTTCATGATGAGGGAACTCAACAGCAGCCTGGGAGTTTACTTTGTATCCAACAGCAATAACTGCTTTTAGACCATAGAATTTATAGTTGTAAGCTTTACCATTGTCGGCAACTTGCGCTAAATTTGCGCAAGTTGAACTTTTTATCAAGAATTATAGCGCAAACTAAGCAGATTGTAAAAATATTGTTGCAATATCTTGAAGAAGAATTTATTTGTTTGAAATTTACACTCATTTCAATTCCTCTATGATTGTGTTTATGCGTAGCAACACTTTATTTTTTTGTATAAATTGTTGCTGGACTATTTTATGTGACGTCGCTGTAAATGGACGGCGTGTATTGCAAACATAAGCCCGCTTGCGTTCATACTTTTTTAGTTCCTCTCCAAAAAATTCAATTGTTTTTGAAAGCTGCTCCGCCGCTTTGGAAAGCCAATTATTACCCTTTTTGTCGGCTTTTAACTCTATAAAGCAAACCGTTTTTGTTGAATAAAGCATTGCGTCACAAACGCTTGCTGTTTCATTTCTTCCATTAATTTTTTTAACTAACGGAATATTATTGTCCACCGGAATAAAAGAATAATCCGAGCGGTTGTTGCAAATTACGGTTGCATTCCATTTATCAGCATTTTTGTCATAACTTACAAAAACTGGCTTTTTACCATTTTTATCATCAGGATCAACCAAACCAAATTCAAAAACAGGAGAAATGGGACTTGCATACTGATAAAAATCTATTTGCAAAATCTTTCCTCCAATTCAAGCAATTTTGAAAAATCTTCGTTTGTTTCCTCAAGAAGCTTATTCAACTCATTATCATCTGAAGGAAGATTTTTATAAGGCTTCACATATTCTATTGAACCATCAGATTTTGTTTCATAAACGCTGATTTTTTCGCCTAAAACAGCGGCTGATGCAGGAATAATTTTTTCGATTTTGTCCGCGGGAACACCTTTTTCTATAAGTTCCGCAGCTTTTGCGCTTATAGTAAGGAATGACAATATGTAAGGGCTGTGCGTTGTTATTAAAAGTTGGTTTTCAATTTTCTCAGTGGCATTATAAGCCTGCGCGTTAAAGCATTCCAAAAGATAATGCAAAACTGAAGCTTGTGACTTTGGAAAAAGATTTTGCTCTGGCTCTTCCACAACGTTTATAAAACGAGAATTCATTATGCGTATAAAATGTTTGTAAATATCTGCGCCATTTTTTGACTTGGCCTTAAAGCTATTATTTGATTTTTTCCTATACTGTGTAATAGCGTCATTTAAGGAAAGTTGCGAATCTATTTTTGCCATTTCTTCCTTCCATCTCTTTTCTTGATTTAGAGAAAAGTCATTCCGAGAAGAACTGGCGTCATCAATAAGATGAGAATAATACGCGCTTGTCAACGCCATTGGAGAAAGCGCTTGCAAACCGCTAGACGCGTTTATAATATTAATCTCATATCCTTGAGAATTGTCGCCTATAAATGAAGCGTTTGTCTTTTCGTCAAACCTATATTCATATCCGTTCAGCGGCAATTTGTACTTAGTGTTTTTAAGACTACCTGCCGCCGTTATGTAATCAGAAAGAAAGTCATATGTATCTTTTGCAAGTCCTTTTAAAGAACTTGCGTTT
Source organism: uncultured Treponema sp. (assembly GCA_946411505.1). GTDB lineage: Bacteria > Spirochaetota > Spirochaetia > Treponematales > Treponemataceae > Treponema_D. Next base: position 18,324 of record CAMKEG010000004.1, read on the forward strand.
GGTATGGATGAACAGAAATTTCTTTCAGCAGGAATATATACAATTTTTGGGCGGACATAGTCAGAATCTTTTATTTCAGAAATTTTCGGTTTGGAATCCATATAAATGAATTTGCAAGTATCCCCGACATATTCTATTATGGTCTCTTTTTTTAAGTAACTGTCTATTTTGTGATAAGCAAGCAATTCCTTAAAATAAGTCTTTGTTATTGTTTTGGATAATTCCCCAGCGTCAAACTTTTTTTCCAACCATACGCAGGTAGAATACAACTTGGCGATCGTGCTTTTTCCTGTGGCTTGATCGCCGCAAATAACTGTAACTGGCGTTATTTTTATAAAACCGTCTTCTTTTGAATAACCGTTTTTGATGGGGCCAAAACTTTTTATTTTCAAAAGACTCATATATACAGCTCCTTAACTGTCATAGTATACCACATTTTAACAAATTTATATAGTGTTTTTCTTCTGAACAGGGGTACAAATTGTACCCCCTTTATAAGCATGCGCAAAATTTGCACATGCTGAACTTATTGGCAAGATTTATAACGTATTAGATGATAAAAATAATTAAGTTTGCAACTTAAATTTTATCACCTCTTTTGCTTGACATTTTTGAATTGTCTGCTACACTTAAACCGCCGACGTGAGGTGTCTTAGTTGCCCTGTCCGCTGAATTTTCAGCCGCGTCACTCAAGCCTCTGAATCTTTCAGAGGCTTTATTTATTGCCAGCATTCTAGTCTTCATCATCTTCGTTAATTTCTTCAAAATTCCAGCAATCTGAAGCATCTGTCAGCCTCTTTTCGTAGCTTTTCCTGTCAATTTCTTCCCATTCTGGATGGTCGAAATATCTATAACTAAGATTTCTAAAGTTCTTACACTCTTTGCCATTAAAGTTTTCGCAGAGGGAACATTTTTTTAATTGCGGCTCGATTATTCCAGGATTTCTCTCATTTTCTGCAAGTTCCTCGTTTAATCTTTTATGAAATGTATCTTCGCTATCATCAGCATCTAAAAGCCATTCAACTCTATGAGCATAAATCTGCGCAATCTTCATATATTTAATAGCGTTTTGAAATTCCAAAAGAGTCTCTGGGGTCCATATATTCTTGCCCCATTTTATTTCTTTTGAAATAGAGGCAAGAGGCTCCTCAAAAGTATGATAAAAATAATTTAAACTTCCACCACTCATAAACCTACCCTTTTTCAGTATGCGCAAAATTTGCAAAAGTTGAACATATTGGTAAAAATTATACCGCAAGAGATGATAAAAAAATTTAAGTTTGTAACTTAATTTTCAAAGGGCGGGGACATTTTGTCCCCAGCCTTGGCGTTTTTACACATTTTCATAATTTTTGAACCTGTCGGAAATTCCGACAGGTTGACCTTGATATAAAATTAAAATCTGCATCATTGAACTCAATTCATCTATTTACAATCTTTATGTCATAAACACTCTTTTATTATATTATAAAAATAAAAAAATTTTCAGAGGCATAAAATGACATACGGTTATATTCGCGTAAGCACAGATAAACAAACTGTTGAAAATCAACGATTTGAAATTAATTCATTTTGCCAGAAACAACATCTACATATTGATGGATGGATAGAGGAAACCATCAGCGGAACAAAGAATTTTGTCAAAAGAAAACTTGGAAATCTTCTTAAAATCGTTCAGAAAGACGATCTAATTATTTGCGCGGAACTTTCCAGATTAGGCCGCAATCTTTTTATGATTATGGAAATCCTTAATATTTGTATGAACAAAGAATGTAAAGTCTGGACGATTAAAGACAATTACCGACTTGGTGATGATATTCAAAGTAAGGTACTGGCTTTTGCCTTTGGTCTTTCCGCCGAGATTGAAAGAAACCTGATAAGCCAGAGAACGAGGGAAGCTCTGGCCATGCGAAAAGCTCAGGGGGTAAAACTTGGTAGAAAGTCAGGTTCCAGAAACATCAAGTTAAATAAAATCTGTTTAGAAAATCATATCTTTATTGTTTCACAAATTCAAAATGGAATATCAATTCCAAAAATTGCTCAGATTTTAGGAATCGCAAAAGGTACGTTGTATCGTTATCTTGCTTACACAGATATACGATACCCGTTGAATAAAGAGAATGATTCATGGAAACGCGGTATTTATTAGTTCATGTTAATTCTCCAATTTTTGAAGACGGATCCTAAAGCCCGTTATCAGGGGTATACGTTCTTTTTTAAGGAGGGATTTTGTTGGAATAACGTCTTAAATCCAAATGCCCGTCTGTTAAAAGCTAAAATGAAATCTGCTTCGGTAAATGATGTTGGTTCTATGTCTCTTAGTTCTTTATCTGAGTTTGTTCCAAATTATTATTTAGTATGCCTTCTAAATTCAGAGTTATTATTTGACTATTACCGCGAATTTATAAATTGCACCGTTAATATTCAAATAAATGATATACGACAAATCCCTGTAATTATTCCTTCTGTTGAAGATTTGTCAAAAGTTAAACCAGATTTTGAGAATGCAGTTAATCTAAAAAAATCTGTGGCAAAAAACAAAGCTACAGAAGAAGCCATTTCTGTAGCTTTAAACACGACCGAAATGAGAATAAACGATTTTATAGAGAACTTATACGAAATATAGTTCTTCTACAAGGTCATCTAATCTTCTTTGTAAAGGCTCAAGCATTTCATCTGCCTTTTCTGCCGAAATCGCAGATGAAAATTGTTGCTTTTTGATTTTTAGTGCATTATCAAATATTTCATCAAACTGTTTCAATGAATTTTTATCTGGAATGATAATAGGCAATTGCCTAGCATCGTTTATCTGGAATGCTGAATTACTTGAAATAAAGTTCCTTTTATATGCAAATATTGTATATGAGTTAATAAGACAGATAAAATATTTCAACAAATCAGAACAATCTTCAAACGGGTACAATGCCATGGCATTTACATCGTTTACAGTCTTTTCTTTTATTCTTGCTTTTTGATATTCACTACTTTCGTTTAGAGTAAGAATCCAACAAAATCCCTCCTTAAAGTTGAACTGAGGATTTCTTACCACAGGCATTCCGGCTCCTTTCTTACCAGAATTAGTCTTCAAAAATTGGACATTTTCTTTAGACCATGCAATTGCAAATGGAGTCTCCAAATACCACCGATTGCCGTCTTTATCCCCCTTATCATAGGGAACATAATACTTCTTTTTAGTATTGATGCCATTTTCTTTTTCATCATCTGTTAGTTGTTCAACATCTGCAATTTCAGAATCATCAATCAACTTATAAATATATCCCTGTCCAAAAATATCGCGGCCATATTTTTCCTTAAGCTCATCGAATTTATCAGCAATTTTCTTTTCGGATAGACCATCAAGATATTCTGAAGGCTCTTTATTTCCAATATCCTTTGCAATTTTAGGATTCTTTCTAATTGCTTCCGCTAGTTTTCTGGGGCGGCTTTCAATAATGTTATTGGCCCACTTTGAACTCTTACGCACTGCAATATACTTACCATTATTTGCAGTTGCTAATCCTTGTCCGCCCTCCGTAAGACATCCTAATAAAGCAACATCACCAGGTTTTAGGCTTTCGCGATACCGTTTTAATTCTGGTTCAAACTGACTTATTTTTTTACTAGTTTCAATTTTTTCCCACCAAGTATTATACAAGTCTTTCACTTTCTCGCCATACAATTTCCAGATTTTCAAATTTCTTTCCGTGGGTTTGAATATCACTGAATTTTGAGTATTTAAATATACAGTTTGATCAATTGCTTCAAATTGCTGCGGTTGTTTTAAATCCTCAGTTCCATCAAGGAATAAAACCTTATTTGATTTATCATATTTAGAATTCTCTATCTGAATAATGCAAGTATCAACCATTACAGCGTCAAAAGGATTTGCAGTGTCAAAAATATATTTTATATTTTTTCCAAGAATCAAATCTCGCATATTACGTTTTGTCTGCGTAGTCCAGAACGTTTTAGGAATAATAAAGTTTAAAGTTCCATTCTTTTTTGTTAGTTCCAACCCCTTAAATGTAAAAAGATTGTAAGTGTCATCGCTAAAACCGAATTCTGCTTCATAGGCTTTTTTTGCTTCCGAGCTAACCCCCTTAGTAGAAATATACGGCGGATTTCCAATTACAATATCAAAGCCATCAGTTACATTGAACATCCACTCCGAATCAAAGAACGGACTAACTGCGTTTTGGTCATAAGGATTCCATTCGGCAAGTAGCCTTGCCTCTTTGTTGTCATACATTTTATCTTCTTGCAAAAGCTCTGCAAGCTTTTCACGCAATTCCTTATCTCGTCTTCGACAATTGGCTTTTTTCTCCGCTGTTGGCGCGTTAAAGTGATTATGCCGCTCGTCTTGCAACTCTTTTTTTGTCTTTATAATTTCAGAGTTTGCAAATAGTTCATTTGTTTCCGTCATTATTTGTTTTTTTGTTATTCCAATCAAACTGTTCGCGGCAACGAATTTTGTCTCAAGGTTAGGCAAGGGATTAAAACCATAATTGTCGCTTGCATTGTCGTTCTTTTCCTGCTCGCAAATAAGACTTATAAAAAAGCGCAACTTGCAAATCTGCACAGCGATAGGCTGAATGTCAATTCCATAAAGGCATTTTTCTATCAATTCAAGCTTAAGATCATAAAGAGCTGCCTTGCCTCCCTTAACTCCATCACATTTTTGTATTATATGGACAATTCGCTGCAGCGCGCCCATCGGAAACGCGCCGGAACCACAAGCGGGATCTAGAATTTTCATTTTTTTAAGGGCATTCACAATATCCTTTTTGTTAGAAAAATCATAATTGTCAACGCCGTCGTCAAAAATGGTTTTTAGACTTTTCTCATCAATACTCTTTACCGCTTTATTTAAATACGCTTTTATTGCCTCGTCAATCATAAAACTTACTATCTCGCGAGGTGTATAAAAAGAGCCTGAATCTTTTCGCGCAGTTTCGCTTGTTTCTGGATTATATGTTCCAAGCAAATTTTCAAAGACTTTTCCAAGCAGCTCTGGATCAAGCGCAACTTGAACATCACTCGGACTGTTTTCTTCAACGGTAAAATTGTAGCGATTCAAAATATGAATCAAGCCCTCATGCTCGTTATCATTTTTCTGCCAAAAAAGATTGTTTGGAACAAACGCCATCCAAGCAGGCTCTCTGCTAAAGCCATCTGTAAAGACTTCGATATTTTTTGTTCCCTTTTTGTCATCAACAAGTTTATCCAAACACTCAAAAAGCCCACCATTTAAAAATGGGACAGTCTTAAAACGTTCAATTATTTGTGCATAGTTTTCCTTAAAGAAGGTTTTATCCTTATTATCACGATAAAAATTCTTCACTCCAAATTGCTTATTTTTTGAAACACTCTTATCATCAGCGAAAGCACGTTCTTCAATTTTCTTATTCAAAGTAGCAAAGAAAAGATTTTGTAAAATTGCATTGTAATAATTACCATCTTTCTTACTCTCAGGCTTAAATTCTGTCAAAACCTTATTAAGCTCTGATTCATTAAATACCCAAGAAGGAATTAAATCTTTTTGCTTAATGAACCAAACAAACATCAAACGAGTGATAAGCCGAATAAGATTCAGTTCATTATTATCTTTTGCTTGTTTAACGTTGTATTTTCCACTCTTATCTTTTGAAGTGTCACCTATAGGGAATGTAACTTTTTCACATGCCCATTCATACCAATTGAAAAGTTCGTCATAAAACTGTTTTGTAAGAACTTCTACACTGAATGCATCTGTCAAATCCTTCAATGTAAGAATATCTTTATGGTCTTCAAGATATGCAAATCTGTCAGAAATAGTTCTAGCAGGCAAATGCTTTCCGAGAATATATGTATATCTTTTGGCAGAAGTTGAATCTTTTACATTTACTCTTTTTTCTACATAAGAGAAGCGCCATTCCTGATTTTCAACATTATGATGATGGAAGATTATCAACGCACCTTCAAACTGATTTATATACTGGCGGACAATACTCTGAATTCCAACCTTATTATTTTCAAGCCTTTTGCTATCACCAACAGTAATATCAAATACTTTAAGTTCACTTCCAAAGAAATCAAAAGAAGCCGCATGACGAATTTCTGTAATGTTTGCATTTTTTGTTTTTTCTCGAACATCTGGATCATTTGTAAGAACATCATACCCTTGTTCATAATCACCAAAGACAGGAGATAAAATTTCTTTCAAGAAGTTGTCAATGCCACACCAGTCACTTTCGAAAATCTGTCTAAAGTTTGTCATTTATTTGCTCCCATTAATAATAGAATCCGGCAAAAATATAAGCTTCGTCATGCTTCTGTGTGTTTACAATTGTTATGTTTCCAAGTTCCTGTTGAATCATATTTACAATATCCTCAGAAGTTACAGAAATAAGCAGTTTATCAGGTTCACCAAGCTCCGTAAGAAGTTTATCTAGCCTCTTTGCCAAAGTATAGTTACCACCCTTTATTGACTTAATAGCCTGTCCGATTAAGCTCATAGATTCTTTAGGCAGTTTTGTGCTAGTAATCCATTTATTAGCTTTAATAAGTACGTTCGTAATATCAACCTTTGCATTTTTAGCTTTGCTCAACTTACTTTCATAAACATTGTAAGCATCCATAGCGGACTTTCTCTTTGCTTCAATATCCTTTGCATCAGAAAATGGATTTGCAAATGTATCAGCATGGCATTTACAAGAATCAAACATATCCATGTAGTTAATAACCTGAGCCTGTAAATCTTTTGCAACTTTTACATAAACACAACCATATTTATTTTTTACTTTTATTGCAAAATAAGTATTTCCTTGCTCATCTTGTGAAACAGGCGCAAAGCTCTTTTCTTCTGCATTTTTAAGTTTTTGAATAAGATCATAGCGTTCTGGAGAAGAATCTCTATATTGTTTTAATTCTGCAATATATTTTTCTTGAGGGCTTTCTTCGCCATCAACAATTGCTTCAAAGTTTCCTTCTGAGAGTTCTTCTTCCTGACTGAATATCTTTGCATCTTCACCAAACATGGTATGGAAGGACTGCAATTTTGTATAAGCATTTTGTACAAGATTTATTTGTTCATCACCTTGTGCAGAGGGGTAGAAGTTATAAACATAGATATTTTCGTTTTCACTACCGATACGGTTTACGCGGCCAATACGCTGAATAAGGCGGGTAGAATTCCAAGGCGTATCATAATTCAAAATTGAATTTGCTCTATGCAAGTTAATACCTTCGGCAAGAACTTCTGTTGTAATAATTACATCGTAATCATTCTTCTGTTTTGCTTTATCATAGTTTGCATCAAAGTTTTCTTTGATAATTAACTCTTTTTCACCACGATTGGCCGCAGTAATTACGAGGGGTTCTTTTCCTGTGATATTTTCTACGGCACGACTTAAAGACTTCACCGTACTAATTGCTTCTGAGAAGATAACAAGCTTATGAGGGATGTTTCTTTCTTTGCAGAAAAGGCCAGAACTTTCTTTAAGAGCAGATTTAAACCTATCAAATTTAGGGTCATAGTCATTTTCATTCCAACGCTCTACAAGGTCGTTGATTTTTTCCAAATCTGTTTTCAAAAAATCAATATAGGTTTTCTTATCATCACCGAAAGTCTTAAAATCAGAACAATTATATTCGGCATTTTGATTCTTTTCGTTTCTACCTTCTTTATTGAGTTTTTCGATTTTGGCTCTTATACCGTCAAAACAAGTTTCAAGAGTAATAACTTTTCCGGGGTTTTTAGCTTGTTTATCTTTAATATCAAGTTCCTTATTTATATCAATCTGCGGACAAATAAAGATTGTATCATTCTCCCACATAGTAATCATGTTCTGAGTATATCTCTGGAAGTTTCTCAAAGATTCCTTAAAAGCTTCAAAGCTACTTTCAAGACGTTTTACGAGAAGAATCTGCATAATGCGGGCAAGCTGATTAGATGAACGTTGAGCGGTCATGTTTCTTCCGGAATAAACTTTGTCATATTTGCTATCAAGGAACATAGTTGCCCTATAACGGTAATAGCCAAGTCCATCAGAAGCGAATAACTCTCCGTCATCAACCTTTGGCGCAATCATATTCATTGTGTCAGAGAAAAGCTGTGCAAGTTTTTTATCCATTGTGTAATAAAGATTCTCAGGTCCATGAACCTGAGGGAATTTCAAGTTTTCAGAATAATGTTTTTTTATATCCGTTCGAGTACGTCTTACAAGAATATCACTTAAAACTTTTTCGCGGACTTCTTTTGAAAGCGCAATAAGTTCCTTTTTTGTATTTGGATTAGAAACAAAAGAGGATTGCTCTACTCCAAGGCCTTGTTTCTTTGAATGAATAAGCAAACTGTATTTTCTGTTTACTTCTGCAAAGAAATGCTCCAAGTCACGGCCTTCGACTTTCTCAAAAGAAGAGTTCTTTGGCTCATGCTCAAAAAGATAAATCTGATTCTGAATATCGCGAGGACTATTATTCTGCATCGTAGCAGAAAGCAAACCAATGAAAGGATAATAACCTGTACGGGCATTAACGCTTTCAAGATATTCTGATAGAGCAATATACATTTCTGTTCCAGAATTACGGAATTTATGGCTTTCATCTATGATAACAAGGCCGTAATTTTCGGCATCAGAGGTCAATGCCTTATTTTCTGGCGTCATTTCTTTTACTGCCTGTTTTTTGTCGTCAGAAGACAAAGTAAATTCTTCATCATCAACTTCTATTGCATCTTCGGCATCACTTAGCTCTTCTTTTGAAAAATCATCTGAAAGATGATTAAGACTTCCTGTTGTTAAGAGTTTTACATGCTCTTCAATTTTGTCTGTTTGTTCTTTATCAAATTTCTTAATTGTATCTACCCAAGAAGATTTAATTGCAGGTGGTACAAGTATTAAGACCTTATCAGATTTTTTCAATGATGCAGAAACATCGATAAAATATTTTATGAGTAAGATTCCGACAATCGTTTTTCCAAGTCCTACAACATCCCCTAAAGCAAAACCACCATGCTGTATCATATAAGAATAACATTGCTGTACAGCATTAAGCTGGTATTCCAAAGGCTTTATTTCTTTAGGTAAATATCCAGTCAAAATTGATTTAAAATTAGCATCCGTTATCATACCAAACTTGTCTTGTAACAGTTTGATATAATTTTCATACGGAGTAAGATTTTCAGAAGTTATAGGAGCAGGATTTAAATGTGGGTTTTCTTTTGCTTTTGTTCCTACAGGAGAATTACCAACTTCAATAACAAACTCTTTAGTCCAATCTTTTGAGATTGCCCACTTTTCATTAAACCAATAATAATGTCCCTTAAATGGACTATATTCATCTGGCTTTGCAGTAATATGAGAAGAATCTATATCCAAAAAGTTGAGTTCTGAATTTCCCTCTAGACCCATTTTTGTAAAGTTGCTGCTTCCAATAATTCCACAAGTCTTACCTTGTGTACTCATAAAAATATAGCATTTTGAGTGAAAGAATTGGCTTTCGTCATCTTCATTCATTTCAAAAATATGAACCTGAATTTTAGGGGCATCACCAGAGCAATTATCAATAAGCATTTTTGCAGCTTTCTGATAATTCTCATCATTCATTTCAACATTTTGTAAATCAATTTTCAAATAATCTTGCGGATAAACCTTTGCAGTTTTATAGGCATCAGCAGTCAAATCTTTTTTGAAAACATTTGGGTCTTTACCTATCAGAAGTCTAAGTTTTGTATTATTACGCGATAAAAAATTAATAAGAGATTCAGTTACAAGAGAGGTTCCTTTTAAATCCCAATAACCTGTTGCGATACAGATTTCATTTATTTCAGGCATTGAAATAATTGCATTAAGCTTATCAACAAGTTTTAAATTCGGTGAGTTATCAATCAGTGTATTGCCTAGCATTTATGCGTTCCTATCTTATCTAATATTATACCACACTTACACAAAATTATATAGTACCATTTTCCGCGCCCCCTATTCCGGCCATTCCACACCCCCCAAACGGGGTTATTCCTTATCTATGGAAAGGGCTGTTTCGGTGTCGTTTACAATTTGTGAAAATATTATGCCAAAAGTATTGACAAAATAAAATTATTGTGATAATATTTGAACTGTCAGAAAGAGGTGTGGAGGTTAGGCTGCGGCCTAAACCTTAAAAAATTACCTGCGGCTGGGCCGTAAAAGGGGTTTTTATGACAGACATTGCAAAGTTTCTTCGGAAACTGCGCATTGACAACGAACAGAGCTTGGGCGACATGGCGAAAGTATTGAATATTTCCGCCGCGTATCTTTCGGCGATAGAAAACGGCAAGAGGACTGCGCCGGAAGAACTGAAAGACGAGCTTTTTGCAAACTACGGTCTTTCGGAAGAGCAAAAACTTGAATTCGCCAGGCTCGTCGCGGAATCAAGGAACAAGGTCGAAATCGGCCTTGCGGGCATTCAGGACAAAGAATTGTTGCCTGAATATGTGGACACGGCTGTTATGTTTGCGCACGACTTGTCGCAAATGAACAGAGATCAGCTTGCAAGGGTAAAGGAGCTTTTGCAGGAAATCAAGTCACAGGTTGCGCCTATGTAGCAAGGAGGTTATATGGCGGAAGAGTTTACAGCGTTGGGAACAGCCCTCATTATGATGGTTGTTGATTTTAAGAAGATGGCCTTTGAGTTCAAAAAGTTTTTAGGCCTTGATTTGACGCAAGCGTTTCCGGCGCTCAACATTGCCGAAAACAAGCTTTGCTATGCGGACGCGCAGTTTGAATTTTGCATAGTCGCCGACAGCGATTGGAATTGCAAGGACAGCGTAAACGCTTATTACAAACATTCCGAGCGGCGCCATGAAATCGGCGTCAGGGAATCTGTCTACCTTTTGGCGTTGAGCGGAGACTTTAACGCCCTGTATTCCATAGCCCATGAAGTGGCCCATTGGGGCCTCATCAATTACTTTAAGATAAATTTCGGCCTGCCGGAATTTGAACAGCTTGATCCCGTTTCAAAAATGGTCATCTTGCAAATCCACGAAAACATTACGGATGTGCTCACAGCCCTTCTTGTTTTTAGCGAAGAGGAACTTTTAAAGATGGACACCGGCGACAAGGCCGGCTTTTCGTCCTTTATAGGCAAAAACCAGCTTGCCCTTGCCGCCTACTATTGCAAGCACCACAAGCTTTTGACGGAAAACTTTTTTAAGAACATAGCTCCCAAAATCTGGGAGCAAAATCAAATTCAAAGGAGGTTAAACAATACCTGACGGCAAAAAAACAAGCCCCTTGTTTAATTGCAGTTAAACAAAGGGCCATGCATAGATTCTGCATACAGAACCTAAAATTGATTTTTCTAGTATACAGAAATCTATGCTCCTTGTCAAGGAATTCCTCTTAAAAGCGGCGCCCGAAAGATTCGCTCCGTCTTTTAAGTTTTTCCCAAAACCGGCGTTGTCCGGCAACGGCAAGAAATCATTTTACTGTATGGAGCATAGAATATTATGTCATCCACAACTTTTAAAAATGCAGATAGCATTTTAAGTGTGACTCTGCGCAAGAATCAGTTCAAGACTGACGAAAACTCTTTTATTGGACGTGTTACAAGAAACACAGTAACTCTTGAAAACTTAATTGCTTCGATTTCTGAGAAGAACGAGGGCGTAAGCCCTTACATGGTTCAGCATGTGGCCAACCTTCTTGGAAAAGAAATGATTAGGGCTTGCCAAAACGGCAACGCTGTTGACGTTCTTGGAATAGGAACAATGTACATCGGAGTGGCTGGAACCGTCACAGGAGAAAACCCCAGCGAGTCCAGCATTCCCGGCTTTAAGATTTGCTTCACGCCAAGTGCGGCGGCACAAGAGGCCGTTGACAACCTTAAGGTTGACAAAGTCGTCATAGCGGATTCAAATCCAGTCTTTGACAGAATCATCAACACCTTCAACCAAAACGAAGACCGCGTTTTGATGAAGGGAAAGGGAGTCAAAATCATAGGCACGCGTCTTAAAGTTTTTGGCCAAAGTTCTGGCATTTGGTTCGCTCCGCTGGAATCCGACGGAACGGTTTGCTTGGACGAAACAAGATGGACGGCTGTAAGCCAAGAAACCATCAGCGCCAACAAGCCCAAGTCCCTTGAATTTTACGTTCCAGACGATTTGACCGAATCCGCTTATTGCATTGTATTGCGGACTCGCTATTGTTCCGGCGACAAAGAGCTAAAGTCTCCTGTCACCGCAATTAGCAAAGCAATCACAATCGCGGCATAATTCTTTCGGCAGGCGGCTTTTGCCGTCTGCCGTTTTTATTTTGTTTTCAACACTTCCCAATGGCCGCCTTTGTCTGCTCCTACACGGCGAACAACGCCCTGTTCTTGTAATTTTGCAATTGATTTGGCTACCGCTCTGCGTGTTATTCCTAAATTATCAGCCATTTCTTGAGTGGTAATTTCTGAATTTTGTTTTATCATCTCTATAATTTTCTGTGAACTTTTCTGTGAACCTTTCTGTGAACTTTTTTTCATGTACTCGTCATAATCAATATGAGTGAATCTGTTTTTCAATTCGTGATGTTCATTGAGCAAAAGGTTTCTAAAGAATCGTTCCAAATATATGGGCTTTTCCTGTATTCCCTTTTCGACATTTGTGTAGTTTGCGCGAACCAGCGCGTTCCTAAAATACCAAGAGTTTTGGGCAAAGCTGTCGTTGTCTGCTTTAAAGCCTATGGAACGCAAATACTTAATTACAAAAACGGCCGTTGTTCTTGTATTTCCTTCGCCAAACGGATGAATCTGCCACAAGCGGGAAACAAAGAACGATATATGCTTTATCTTTTCATCATCCGAAATGCCAGTGTAATTAAAGCCTCTTTCCTGCTCAAAATCATAATTAAGCGCGTCTTTTAATTCGTACGCCGCTCCATACATAACTGTGTCGCCATTTAAAACCCATTCTCTTTTTGTAATGTCATAATCCCGAATCTTTCCGGCAAATTTAAATAAGCCTTTAAAGAGTTCTTTATGAATGGCGATAAGTTGCGAGGGGGCAAAAGTAAAAGACGGTTGGCTTAGAATTTGAGCGATTCGGCTAGCTACTTTATCGGCTTCTTCCGTTCGTTCGTCTTCATCTGTATTTCTCGCAGTCTTTTTTTTATAATATGAATCGACAAGTCTTTTTGCTTCGTCAAAAGAAATGTCGCCTTCGATATTGCGTCTTGCGGTTTCATACAAATACGAAGACGGAGTAAGTCCATCCACTTGCTGCAAACCGATGGCTGTAGACCAAGCCAGCGTCTTTTCTTTTTTGCTTGCGTCCGTGTGGCGGATATACTCTTCAAAATCTATTTCGTATGGATTTTTTTGCTTTGCCATAACCAGTTTATTATAGCGCTAGTTCAAATAAATTTATAGTCTCCTAGTTCGCCCACTCCGCCACAAACTCGTCCAGCTTCTCTGCAAAGTTCCCCTGTTTTGCCTCTAAACCAGATTTCCGCAGTTTTTGTAATTCATGTATTTCACTCCGTCAGATTCAAGCTCCAAATCTCCGCTGTACACAACTGTTGGAGAAAATGCGTTTGGGGCAAAGGCGCATATCTTTTTCAGATTTTTTGCAAACTCCTTGTTGTAGGTTGATGCAGACTTTATTTCAACAGGAATGATTTTTCTTCCGTCCGCAATTATCAAATCAATTTCAAAGCCCTTGCTGTCTCTAAAATAATACAGGCTTTTTTCCATTCCCTTGTTGAACTGGCTTTTTAAGATTTCGAGTATGACCATATTCTCAAACAGATTTCCAACAAGCGGGTCGCGGGAAACCTGGTCAGGATTTTTTATTCCTAAAAGATATGAAGCAAGACCCGGCTCATAAAAATAAATTTTGGGCGATTTTATAAGTCGCTTTGTATAGTTTTCAAAATATGGCTCAAGCTTAAAAATAATGAAAGAAGATTCCAAGACAGAAATCCATTGCTCAACCGTCGTCCTTGAAACTCCAGCGTCATTGGAAAGGGATTCATAATTAACAACCTGTCCAATACGGCCTGCAAGAAGATGAAGGAACTTTTCAAACAAAGCCTTGTTCTTTACATTTAAAAGTGTCTGCACGTCGCGCTCGACATAAGTTTGGAAATATGAGCGGTAAAGCAAATCCGCTGGCTGGCCTTCCGCATAAAGGCGGGGCATAAATCCCTGATACAAATACTCGTCTTTTGAAAAATCCATGTTTGCGGATTTTAGCTCCTGAATGGAAAACGGAAGAAGGTTGATTATTGCGGTTCTTCCTGCAAGCGATTGGGAAATTGCCGATTTTAATCCCTGCTGAAAGCTTCCTGTCAGAATGAACTGGGCGTTCGCTTTTTTTTCATCAACGATTATTTGAATCTTATTTAAAAGTTCAGGTATGCGTTGAACTTCATCTATAATGGCCGGACCTTTTATCATGCTAAAAAATGCGTTCGCGTCATTCTTGGCGAGGTTGTAAAACTCAGGGTCCTCAAGATTTATATAGGAGTAGTCCTTGAAAAATGATTTTACAAGCGTCGTCTTTCCAGACTGGCGGGGTCCCAAAACTGTGACAACAGGAAAATAGTCCGCGCAGCGCCTTAATTCCGCTTCTGAAAGCCGTTTTATCTGAACCATAGTTAAATTATAAAGCAAAACAGAACAAAATGCAAGTAGAACTTGCGATTTGTTCTGTTTTTTAAAGCTCTTGCGAGCCTACAAACTCGTCCAGCTTTTGCGCAAAGTTCCCCAGCTCAAACAAGCTTCTCGCAAAGGCCTCAAAGCCGGCTTTCATTTTGTCGGAACGTTCCAAAAACCCATAACAGGCTTCTTCCATCGCCGCGCCCGCAGTCTTAGGCTTGCCGGAACTTTCCGCGCCGTTGTACAAAAGCCAAAAGTTTTCCAGCGCGGCAAAGTCTTCGGGGGCAAAGTGGAGCCGCATCCGCTCCAAAAGCGCGCGGACTTTTACCAGCTGGTAGTTGTCGTCCTGCAAGTAAGCCTGCCAGACAAAGGGCTTTCCGCTAAGGCAGGCGCGGCTAAGGGAATCCTCTCCGCGAACAAAAAGAATGTCCTGCGCGTAAAGGTTTTTGTCCCATTCCTCTTGCGAAAGAAAGGGAAGCTCGCGGACAAAGAGGCCGCCCGCATTTTGCTCTTGCAAACAGTTTTCATTTGCCGCCAAAAAGCTTTCCTTTCCGGCGCCCTGGGCAAGGTTGATTTGCGCGGCCTTGTTCCAGCGCAATATCGCGCGGATTATCGGGGCAAAGTCTTTGGGATAGCTGAACATAAGGATTTGCGGCCCGGCAGTTTTAGTTATGAATCCGTTTTCAGTAGCCGGCGCGTTCTTGGGCTTGGAAGCAGTCTCAGCCGCCGCGTCCAATATCAGGCCACCGGTCTTTGCGGTAAAGCCCGGCATAAAGTTCACTTTGCGAACAAGGGGGCTTCGCGTGCCGCTTTTTAGGCGGTGGAATTCTTCGGCGTAGTCTTCCGCCGTCAGGTAGTCAATGTTTATGATTAGGGCGCGCGTCACACCGTCAAACAGCAGCGCTTCCAGCCAGTCGGGGCGGCCGCACTGAAAGCATTCCAAAATCACCCGGGCGGGCTTTTTTGTCCATTCGCGCGCGCAAACGGCGGCGTTTGTCGCGTCAAAGATTTTTAGGCGGCCCGAAGTCTTGGGCTTGCCTTCGTTCCCCGCCTTGCCCGCGCCTTCTTGGGCTTGCAAAGAATCCGCGCAGGCGACTTCCAAAACCTGTTCCGCCAAAGCCGGATCAACCCTAGACTCGATTTTATTAAAGGCCGCCAAATTGTCAACGGCGATTCGGATTTCGCGCTGAGGATTCAACTGAACAAGATTTTTGGCCAGCCTGTAGACAAAGCCGATGTCGCCAAAATTATCAACGACTTTGCACAAGATTGTAAGGTCGGCCGAATGTGTAGACAATAACAAAAAACGCTCCCAGCTGAATAAAATACTAAAAATTACGGCTCCCAGTCGCCGATTCGTTCAGCGGAACCGCTAGATATCGTCGCTACACGCATTTTGTGCCTTGAAACTTTATACGTCTGCCGCTATCGCGGCAGGCGCAAAATGAGTGTTTCCGCTGCCCGACCGACTCCTTCGCGCCGTATTCCAATATTTTTATCGCTTGATTTGTTTTAAAACTTTCGTCGCGCTTTTTTATCGTCCGCGAGCGCGGCTTACCTTACAAGCGCTTTGTATTTAAGTTACGCGCGGTAGGCTTTTAGCATGCTTTCCAAAAGCGCGTTGGCGTTTTGGGCCACGTTAAAAAGGCCGCGGATTTCGTGGCCGTTGTCGATAAAGGAAAACTCGATTGTTTCCGGGCTAAAGAATTTAAACCAAGGCTTTTTGGGCGCCTTGAACTGCAGGCCGTCGATGTTGTTAAAGCAAAAGATTTGCTCCTCCACGGTCTTTACGCTGGCGCCCGCGCTGATCATCGACATAAGCGCCATCTCCTCGGAGGGAACGTAAAAATACAGGCTGCGCGAGCAAACCACAATCAAGCCCCAAAGGGACTGCTTGTTTTGCGGAAACAAGCCCATCTCGCTAAAAGTCCGCGCGCTCGCCGTAAGTTCCGCCATCTTGGCTTCCACAACCACATCGTTGACCCGCTCGCTGAACGAGGTAAAAAATTGCTGTTTCTGCGCTTGGTCCATAAAAGTCTCCCGCCCAAAAATTGGCGGCAAGCCCAAAAGCCGCCGCCTTTTTTCGTTCCCTAAGAGTATACTATTTTGCGCTCAACAGTTCAATGTCAAAGCCAATGTATGACATCGGCGGAATCACTCCCGGATATCCGCGCTCGCCGTAGTGCAAGTCCGGCGGCAAAAGAATCACGCGCTTTTCGCCAACCTTCATCTGCTGAACCATAATGTCAAAGCCCGGAATCATCTGGCCGCCGGCGGTGGCGAACTCCAAGGGTCCGCGACCGGCAGACTGGTCAAAGACGCTTCCGTCAAGCAAAAAGCCCTTGTAGTGGACGGCAACGTTCTTTCCGCCGCCGCAAACGTCGCCCTTTCCTTCCTTGGTGACTGTGTAGTAAATGCCGTCCTCGCTCTTTTGGCAGCCCGGCCACTTTTTCTCAATCAACTTGATTTGGCTTTCGTACTGCTTGGCCTTGGCCTCGCGCGCCTTTTCCACGGCGGCCTTGTTCAAGGCGTCAAAGTCGGCTTGGCTTGCCTTAAAGGCTTCGGCCTCGCTTCCCTGGCGGACAATCGTAACCTTTTCAATCACGTCGCCCTGCAAGGTCTTGTCAACGACTTCCTGGCCGCTTATTACCTTTCCAAAAATCGTGTGCTTTCCGTTAAGCCAAGTTGTCGGAGCGACAGTGATAAAGAACTGGCTTCCGTTCGTTCCCGGGCCCGCGTTGGCCATGGCCAAAACGCCCTTCTTTTCAAAAGTGTGCTTGCTTACAATCTCGTCGGCGAACCTGTAGCCGGGGCCGCCGCGGCCGGTTCCTTCCGGGTCTCCGCCCTGAATCATAAAGTCCTGGTCGTCGCCGTTGGCCTTGCTGATTACGCGGTGGAATTTAAGTCCGTCGTAAAAAGGCTTTCCCTTGGCGGCGTCCATCGTTCCTTCGGCCAAGCCCACAAAGTTTGTGACAGTCAGCGGCGTGTCCTTGTAAAAAAGTTCAAGGGCAACCTCGCCCTTGGGCAATTTAAGAACGGCAAAAACGCCTTCCTTTCCTTTCAATGCGTCCATAGTCTTTTTCTCCATCTTGTTGTTTTGGGCGCAGCCGGAAGCGAGCAATACCGCTCCAACCAAAGCCGCGAACAAATTTCTTTTATTCAAAATTTTCATTTTGCATGAATCTCCTTTACAAACCAAAGGTAAATCGCCTCAAGCCGCGCGTCAAAGGAATTGTTAAGCCTTTGCTTTAGCGCGCTTAGGATTTTAAATTCGGCGTAGTCGCACATGTAGACCAAAAGCTTGTCGCCCGCGTCGATGACGTTGGCGCACATTTTAAATCCTCCGGCCTGCACGGCCTTTATCGGGCCGTAGCAAAGCGGCGACACGTTCTCCATGAACATCGCAAGCTCTTTTTCGCTCTGCCTGTAGGTGATTTTGTACTTGCTCTTTCCAAAGGTGTGGTCGTCCATAAAGGCGTAGATTGTCTTTCCGTCGGCGCTTCCTTCGGTCAAGTCGGGGACGGCCTTGTCGCCCTTTGGCCCGTCTATTCTGTAGGCGGAACTGTACAAAACGCCCCAGTCCTGGTCGCTTCTGCTGTAGTAAAGCATTCCCTGCATTTTGCCGATGGAACGCATCAAGGCGCCAACGTCTTGCATGGAAAAATCCGCGCCCAGCTTTTCCTTGGGAACGGCGTAAACCTTTTCGACGGCGTGTCCGCACTTTTGCGTCCACGCGCCAAAAACGTAATTCTTAATCGCGTCCGAAAACTCGCCGGCCGGCAAAAGGCGCAAGTCGCGGTCCTCAAAGCTAAGGACGCGGCTCTTGCAATTCTTTTCGGCCTCAAGGCGCTCCGAGTCTGTTTGGCCAAAGGCGGCCGCGCAAAACACAGCAGCCGCGCAGGCCAGCCAAAGCGCCTTTTTGTTCAAAAACAGTTTCAATGCAAATCCTTAGATGACGCCCTTGTAAAGAACGCGCACCTGCTTATATAAACCATCTCCCTCAGATTTGGTTTCAATGTCCGGGATGTCGTTCAAAGTCGTGTGGATAAGGCGGCGCTCAAAGGGATTCATCGGCTCAAGCAAGATTGACTTTCTGTAAGAGCGGACCTTGTCGGCGGTCGTGTAGGCCAAGCGGACCAAAGTCTCCTCGCGGCGGATGCGGTAGTTTTCCGTGTCCAAAATAACGCGGATGTCCTCGCGTCCAAGATGGCCGGCGTAAACGTTCATCAAAAGCTGCAAGGCGTCAAGGTTCTTTCCCTTGCGTCCGATCAAAATTGAAGAGCTTTCAGACTGCAGCTTGATTCCAATCTTTCGCTCCTCGCGGAACATAATCTCAACCTTAACCTCGTAGCCCATCTTTTGGATGACCTGGGTCACAAAGTCGATGAGCTTTTGCTCAAACTCGTCCTGGGGAATCGGGTTGGCCACGTGGCTTCTCGGAGCGCGAGGCTCGGCGGCGTAGTCCTTTTCGGCGACCGGAGTGTTTCCTTCGGTGTGAACGCGGATTTTCACAAAGCCTTTTTTGAACAATGAGTTCTTTTGCGTTTCAAGAATCTCAACGTCAAACTGGTCGCGCTCCAATCCCAATTCCTGGGCGGCTTTTTCAATCGCTTCCTTTTCTGTTTTTCCTTCGTACTCGTATGTCATATATTTCTCCCAAAATATTATTTTCTTTTTTTGCCGCCGTGAACCTTGGCCTTTACGTCAACCACGTTGGACTTTTGGGCGGAGGCGGCGAGCTTTGTCTTGTTGATGATAACTTGCTGAATCATCTGAATGACGTTGCTCACAGTCCAGAACAAAATCAATCCGCTTGGCGCGTTGTAGAACAAGAAGAAGAAAATCAAGGGCAAGCCGTAAGTCATAAACTTCATCTGGCCTGAGCTTTGCGCGCTTTGGAGCGTTCCGCCCATTTGCGTGATCTTTCCGTAGAACAACTGCGACACCAAATAGATTACAGGCAAAACGCGGATGTGGTTTCCGATAAGGGGAACGAACATCTTCAACTGATAAACGCTGTCGCCGTCGCTAAGGTCGTCAATCCAGCCCTTGATAAAGCTGGCGCCGCGGAACTCAAAGTAGTTGTTGAACAAGTTGTACATCGCGAACAAGCAGAGCATTTGGAAAATCATCGGAAGGCAGCCGCTCATCGGATTGTAGCCGGCGGCCTGGTAAACCTTGGCTGTCTCGGCCTGCATCATTTGCGGGTTGTCCTTGTACTTGTTTTGAATTGCCGTAAGCTTGGGCTGCATTTCCTGCATCTTGAGCGTTCCAAGCGAAGACTTCATCGTAAGCGGGAACAAGGCGATCTTGAGGATGATTGTCATCAAAATGATGCTGACGCCCCAGTTGTGGACAAACTTGTAAAGGGTTTCCAAAATGAATTTTAGGATCGCCTCAAGCCAGCCCAAAAAGCCGCTGGACTCAAGAGCGTCCGTCAAGCGGATGCCGCTAAGCTTCCAAGCGTTGGCGTCGGCCGTCAAATATTTTTTAAGGTCCTTTTCGTTTCGAGGTCCTACGTAAACGTAGTAAACGTCGTTGGTTTGCTTTTGCGTTGTGGGCTTTCGCACAAGCAAGGCCTGCGCGTCGTTCATCACGGAGCCGGAAGCGTTTGTCGAATACCAGGCCGTTTGGAAGTTACCGTTTTCGGCGGGAATCACAAGCTCGCAAAAATACTTTCCGCCGATTCCGGCGATGTTGAAGGGTTTGTTGTATTCCTTGTATTGGTTTGTTCCAAGGCGGATTCTCTTTCCCTTTCCTTCGTTAAGCGCGATGAACGAGCGGCTTTCGTAGCGGTCCACTTTCGGGTTGAACTGGGGTCCCACTTGCGGAGACGTCCTCAAAGTGTAGGAAGCGTTGCCGCCGCTCTTTGCGGCAAAGTCCAGCGCGGTAAAGTTTTCGCCGCCGTCAACCACAACGTTCATCTTGAACATGTAGTCGTCGTCTTTAAAAGCGTACTGCTTAACTAAAGTAAAGTCCGAATACTTTTTGGCAAAGGCGATTTTCTTTTCGCCGTTCTCTTCGGGGAACTCCTTTACGACGAACAAGTCGTTAACGACGCTGCCGTCCGTTCCGCCAAAGTTAAGGGCAAAGGCGCGGTTTGAGGCGGTGACGTTTTCCGCCATCTCCACGCCGCGGCCCGTCTTGTTGTCCTTGTGGTCAAGCAACTCGTAGCCTACGATGTCGCCGCCCTTGTTGGTGAAAGTCACGCGGGCTTTTTTTGTTTCGATTACATACTGCTGTTCTGTAATGACAGGCTCGTTTGTGTCTTCCGCTTGCGCAAAAGACTGAACTTGCGCGTTGGCGGCCTCGGCCTTTTCGGCCTCGCCCTCAGCTTGCGCGGCGTCCGCGGCAGTTTGTTCCGTCGCCTGGCTCTGTTGGGGCTTCGGAAAAAATTTAACCTGAACGATTGTGTAGCCAATCAATACCAAGGCCGAAAGAACGACGGCCATAATGGTGTTTCTATCCATTCTTTTTCTCCCAAATTAGAATGGCCTATGGATTCACGGAACCGGATCGTAGCCGCCTTTGCAAAGCGGGTTGCAGCGAAGAATTCTAGCGAAAGACATGGACAAGCCCCGCCTGGCGCCGTATTTTTCTATCGCCTCCATCGCGTAATGCGAGCATGAAGGGTAATAGCGGCAACACGGCCCCAAAAGCGGAGAGATTGTGACTTGATAAAGCCGAATTCCGGCGCGGAAAAACTTTGGCAAAAGTTTATTCATCTTTTATCAGTCCTGCCTTTTTGCATAATGTTCGAAATTGAACACACCTTGAGTTGAACGAATCGTTTCCGGGATATACTAAGAACAGAATGTCGTATCCGGTGTTCAGGAATGTTTTGTAATATCGGTATGCTTCGCGACTGTAGCGCTTGGAAGCGTTTCTTTGAACGGCGTTTCCGTAACCGCGCGGCAAAGGAAAGGCGATTCTGTTAAAGCCAAGGTCGTTTTTAGCGAAAAACAACTTGGCCCCTTTGACCCCTTCCCTGCCGCCGTTTTTAAACAGATTCTTTATCTCGGCCGGACTCTTTATCCGCTCAACGCGCTTAAACTTTCCGCCTTGAACCGAACCTGTTTCCATAGGCAATCCAGACTAAAAACTAGTACTTCTTGTGCTCGTCGCAAACAGAAAGCTTGTGGCGTCCCTTGGCGCGGCGGCGGGCCAAAACTTTGCGTCCGCCCTTAGTCGCCATTCTGGCGCGGAAACCGAATTTTCTGTTGCGCTTAATTCTGCTTGGTTGATATGTCCTCAACATGGCATATATCTCCTATATAAAAAATAATGTTCCAAAATAAAATTATGGTTGTCTAATATAGCATTAATTGGAGAAATTAGTCAATACCGCTCGTGTTGTCGGAAGCAAAACCTTAACCGGAGTTTACGTCGCTTCGCGCCGTTTTGTTAAGGGAGCCTCTAAAAACTTTCTGAAAGGGAGTTTTTAGAGGCTCCCTTAAAGGAATTGTATTTACATGTCCGCTCTCGCGGACTGACAATCCGCTCCACTTCGTTACGTTAGTCGAAAGCCCGGACTGCGCACACAGAACATTCATTTTGCTTGCCGTAGACGACCCAGTCTCCATTGTCGAACTTGAGTATGTTTACGTAGTAAGGGCCGGAATAGAACTGGGACGACTGCCAGTAAATTGACGAGCCAAAACTAGAGCCACCGCACAAAGCGCTTGCCGCGTCTATGTTAAAACCATTTTCTGCATCTGCACGGCAGGCATAAATCTGGAAGAGTTCTGCAATGCTTGGAAGGTACCATCCGTCTTCGTAGTCTGTTCCGGCAATATTTGTTGCTGTGTTCTTGTAGTTTTTTGCAAAGTAGAAGGCAGGGTAATTTGCTGCGGTTGCAGTGTCGTCGGCGCTGCTGTTGCTTGCCAAGAATGTGCCGATTTGCGAAAGGTTGTCGCTTCCGTCCTTGTCGCCCGTAAAGGTGAGCGCGCCCGCTTTTCCCTTTGGAGTACACTGAATCGTGGTGATGTTCATGCTGTAGGCGTTCGCGCTGCCTGTACACCATGCCAGTCCGGAGCTGCTGTGCTTTAAGCCTACGCCTAAAGTGCGGCTTGTGGTGGTGTCGTCTCCTGAGTTAAGTCCTGTTCCCTTGTAGAAAATCAGGGCGATTGCCTTGGCTTTCTGCGCGTCGGTGAGCTGAAGGTCCGCGCTGTACGGCGTTGCGCTTCCGTCGGAAAACACGATGTCGCCTACCGCTTTCGCTTCGCTGGGGGCTTTGGCGCCGATGTAGGTGACGGTGGGAGGTTTTACAGTGGGCGTGTCGCCGTTTCCCGCCGAATTGCTGCAAGAAGCCATGGCAAATGCCAGAGCCGCGCCCAACATAAACGCGACAAGTTTAGAAAATTTATTCATAAATCTTCTCCTCCATAAAAGTTATTTATAATATGAAAAGCCCGTGAGCGGGACATAACTTGACCTGCGTCACGGCGCTTTTCCTGTGTGAGAAAGTTGTAATGTCTGATTTAAAACGCGTGTGGCCCGATAAATAGTTTCGGGCGGAGTTATGGCTAGCGCTAGTCGCAAGCTGCGCTTGCTTAGCGAGTTTTCCGCTAAAGCGTAAAACTCGCGCTGTGCGCTGTGCGCTGTGCGCTGTGCGCTGTGCGCTGTGCGCTGTGTGCTGTGTGCTGTGTGCTGTGTGCTGTGTGCTGTGTGCTGTGAATTTTGCGGCAATGCTAAATTATTGTCAAGCCCTGTCGGGCTTGTTGCGTAAAAGGAATTTGTTGTCGTTTGCGCCGCCGCCGCATGGGCGTCAAGCGGGTTTGAGAAATTTTGCTTTTTTCTGAATGCATTACAGCGCATGGAAGATATTATAGCGCGAAAATTTGATTTTTGGGAAGAATCAGCTGGAAATTTGAGAAAAAATTGAATGCAAGTCGCTTCCTTTTGCGGGCGGCTGTAATTGCCCCGTCAAAAGGTCTAGCAAAAAGGCGCTTGGTTTGGTATAATGTCCTTATGGACAACGCAAAAATCAAAGAGATGCTTTTGCAAATCCACGAAACAAAGTTGGATTTTACCGTAACCCAAAGCGGAAAGGAAAGCAAGCGCGTAAACGGCTTGTACAAGCCCGACACGCACGAAATAATTCTGCACAACAAAAACTTTAAAAGCGACTCGGAACTGGTTTACACCGCCGTCCATGAATACACCCACCACTTGGTCACCGAGGATGATATCGCCCTTTACGGCCCGGACTACGTTTCCAACGCAAAGAGCCACACGGCGGCCTTTTGGGCGCGCTTCCAAGAACTCTTAAAAATCGCCGAGGACATGGGCTTTTACAAAATCGACATTTCTGTTTCGCCTGAGCTGGTGGAACTTACCAACAAAATCAAGTCGGAATACTTGGAGCCAAACGGAAAAATGATGGCGGAATTTGGCCGCCTTTTAATCAAGGCCCACACGCTTTGCGAGGAGGCCGACATCCGCTACGAGGATTATGTTGACAGAATTTTGTGCCTGCCAAGAAACGCCGTCCGCGACCTTAAGCGCGTAGGAACGGTCCAGGTGAACCCCGCGCTTGGCTACGACAACATGAAGCTTGTAAGCTCCATCAAAAAGGCCGACGACCGCGCGGCCGCCGAACAGCAATTGCTTTCCGGCACCAGCCCCGTCACCGTTAGCGAGATGATGAAAAAAAGGGCCCGCGCGGCCCAAGAAGACGACCCCAAGACAAAGCTGGAAAAAGAAGCCAAGCGCCTGCGAAAGACAATCGACCAATTGCAGCAGCGCCTTGAATACGTGGAGGAAAGCCTTGGCAACATGTAAAGCGCGCCTCTCCGCGCCAGTCGCAGTTTTCTCCGCGCTTTCTCTTTTAGGAACGGCGGCCTTCGCGCAAAGCCAAAGCGCCGCTCCAAGCGCGCCGGTGCCGCCGGTCGCTCCTGTCCAGCCGGTCACGCTTTCGCCAAGCCTTTCCATGCCGTCAATGCCAAAAATTTCCGCGCCCGTCGCCGGCAGTTCCTTTTACACGCCCGGAAAAAAATTCATCACTAAGAACGACGCGGCGGCGCAAGACATAAGCGCGACTGGCCAAACAAAAAAGTCCGCGGCTTCAAGCGAATTGGAAAGCGGACTGTTGGGAAGCCAAGGCTTGGACTTTTCCGGCCTCACCGCGAACGATTTGGTTCAACTGGCGCAAAACGGTTCCATCACAAGCGTGTCGTCGCTTTTAGGAAACAATTCCTTCAACCGCCACCTTTCCACAAGCGCGGACTCAAACCAAACTTTGCTCAAACAAATTCTTTCCGAACTGGAAGAAATAAAAAAGACACAAAGCGCCAGCCTGGCTTCCGCCGCGACAGGAACAAAGCCCTCGTCGCTTCCGCCAAAAATTTTGCGCTTTGTCGTAAACGCCAACGACATTCTTTCAAAGTGCGCGCAAGTATACTTTAGCGACCGCGAAAGCGACGGAAGCTTTTTGCTTACCGGCGACGCCAAATGCCTTTTTGAAAACGAAAACATTTCCGAAACCTTCTACCTTTTGTTCAAGGCCAGCGGAACTCAAAACTCAAAGACAATTTACACAGTCACGCCGACAATATCGCAAAGCAAAAGTTGCGGCACGCCCTTAAGCAAATTTTGCGCCGCTCAAAACATGACCGCCTCGCGCGTCGGCAACTTGGTCACCCTTCACTTGCTTCAAGACGGAACGATGGCCGACTTGCTTTTGGACATCGGAAACGCGCAGTAAAAATTATGTCGACAAAACTTGTTCAAGGATTGCAAAAACTTAATTTTCCGCAGGAACAGATAGAGCGGCTCGCGCCTTTGATGGAATCCTACATAAACGAGCTTGTCTTGTTCAACTCGGCCTACAACCTTGTAAACACCAACGACCGCGAAGAGATTGCGGTCCGCCACATTTTGGACAGCCTTTCCGCCGCGCGACACATAAAGGCTTTGGCCGACGAGCGAGCCGCTCTTCTTGGTCAGGAACCAGTCTCCGCGCCCGCCAATCCCGGCCAGGAAGCAGTCACTGTCGCCGACATCGGTTCAGGCGGCGGGCTTCCGGGAATCCCTTTGGCGGCCGCCCTGCCCCAATACAATTTTGTCTTAGTTGAACGGATGAGCAAGCGCTGCGCCTTTTTGGAAAACGCTTCGGCAATCCTAGGCTTAAAGAACGTCGTCGTCAAAAATTTGGAATTGGAAAAAACGCCCGCCGCCTCTTTCGACATCGCTACTTTCAGAGCCTTTAGGCCGCTGGACAACAAAATGCTAAAAAGCCTTTTGGCAGTGTTAAAGCCCGGCGGATTTTTGGCCGCCTACAAAGCGCGCGGTTCAAAAATTTTGGAAGAAATGGGAGCGCTCGGCTACGCTCCCCAAGACTACAAGTCGATAGCGCTCGAAGTTCCATTCTTGACCGACACCAACAGCGGCGACGACCGCGAGCGCAATTTGGTCGTCATTTCAAAGTAATTTTTTTGAGAAGCTGCATCAACTGCGCTTTTTCAACCAAGTCAATCGGGCGGCCTTCCACATACTTGTGAGCCTCCTCGCTGAAAGTTCCTGGCGTAAAGCAAAAACCTCGGTCAACCTTCTTGTCCTTAAGCTTTGCGTGAAAGTCGCGCATGAACAATTCGCCGACGGCGCCGGTCGTTCTGTAAAAACGGAAGAGCTCGATGTCTTCCCATTTGGGCGTCTCGACTTCGCACAAAATTTCAACTGAATCTTGCTGAACTTCAACGTCGGAAATTTTAACGACAGAGTGCGCGTAATACTTGCTTACCAAGTTCCGGCACAAAACCACAAAGTCGCTCGTTCCGCTTGTCAAATACAATTGCAAGTTTGTGTTTTGGTTCAACTCTTTGTAGCGGCTTATCAACGAAGCCACGTCCTTGTAATTTGGCACAGTGTTGTTGATTGTAGTCAAACAGGTTAAACCTTGTGAAATTTTATTGGTGGAAAAATAGCATTGCGCCAGGCGGTAGTTCAACTCAAGGAAAGTTTCCGTCGGAATGTCCTTAAGCTTAAGGCCTATTTCGTAGTCCTGCGCCGCCAAGTCGTTTTGTCCCATCCGCGCGTGGATGATTCCGGCGCTAAGGCATGAGCGGGGACCGTAAACCGGATCAGGACGCAGGTGCACAAACACCTTAAGGGCCTTGTCTCCCGCACCGCATTCCTGCATCGCGTCGGCCATCGCGAACAAGCATTCCTTGTTTTGCGGGTCGTCGTTCAAGGCCTTGCGCAAAACCGGAAGACAGTCGCGGTATTTTTTAGCCTTGTACATGGCCATGCCAAGAGGCTCCGTGATTCCGCTCGCCTCAGGATTGATTGCGTACGCTTTTCGATAACAGGGAATGGCTTTTTCAAAGTCGTTGTTGGCGTAGCACGCTTGCGCCAAATAAAAGTTGACTTCAAAACTGTCCGACTTTAATTTGTAGGCTGTCACCAAACTTTTCAAGGCCTCTGGAATTCTCTTTAGCTTTACGCAACAAATTCCGTGCCTGAGCGTCACCAAAGCCGGATCAACGTCAGGATGCGTCGCCGACAAATCCACAAGAGTGTTGTAAAGGGTTACGGCCTTGTCCCATAAATTTTCGCTAAAATACAAGTCGGCCAAGGGCAAAAGGGCTTGCGTGTTGTATGGGTCGTGAGAAAGTTTTTTCGTGCAGTCGCGGATGATTTGCGCGCGGTTTTTTTGCAGAGAATTTCTTCCTCTGCCGCCCTTGCTTCCGCCGCCGCCAGACCTTCTCCCTCCGACAATGCTCAAAACTGCGATAACGGAGAGACATGAAATAACCGCAATAATTACAGGTACCATAACTTTTCTATTATCGACAAATTCCCGCTTATTGTCAACCGCGCGGACTCTTAGGCTTTTTCCTCAAAAAAATCTTTGCCAAGGCTGTGAGCGAACAAAAACTGCGCCGCGTAATACGTGACGTTGCTAAAATTGTTCATTATTTGGTCGCCCGCCCAAGAAAGCTTGCACTCTTCGTGAACGGAAAACTGCAAAGTAAAGTCAGAAGTCAAAAACAAGACGCCGGCCGCGACGACAAAATAGGACGCCTTGTTTTTAAATGAAAGGGCGTCGACAGACTTTAGCGCGCTTCCAACCACAAAAAATGAATACGCGGCGAGCGGAACAAAAAGCTTTTCCAAGTCAATTAAAGGACAAATCCAGTCAAAAACTAAAAAGGCGCAAGCGACGGCCAAAACCAAAAGCGCGTATTTAAACGTTGGCTTTTTAAACTCTATGAACGCAAGGAAAAAACAAATTTGCGCCAACAAAAATCCCAAGATTCCGGCGACGATGTTATATTTTATAAAAATGTCCGCTACGAGCGAAAAAAATAAGGCCAAAAAAATTTTTATCGAATAGCGCCTGAATCCCGCGGACTTTTCTTTGACCGCAAAAAAATTCAGCGCGGCCAAAAAGACAAAACAAGCGCTGCTCAACGCCTTAAAAACAACAGTCCTAAAAAATTCGCCATAAAAATAACAAACGCGATAGCCGGCAAAAAACGCCGCGAACAAAACATAAACCGCCGCTACAATAACAAGATTCTTTTTTGATGAATTCATTTTTCTTCCTCCTTTTTCCCCGCGCCTTTTTTCATCCGTTCAAAAATAGCGTTCAATTCCGGCGGCAATTGGCTCGCTCCTCCCTTAGCTCCTTGTCCGCCGGTCGCGGCGGCGTCTTCCTTTCCATAACCCATTTCTTCCAAGCGCTTTTGCTCTTCCTCAATTTTTTGGGCGTATCTTTCAACGGCCCGCCTGTTCATTTCTTCTGTGTCAGCCAACGACGCGCCGCTTCCTCTTACCCTAAAGGCCATCGAG
The DNA here is from genome assembly GCA_946411505.1 of uncultured Treponema sp. Classification (GTDB taxonomy): domain Bacteria; phylum Spirochaetota; class Spirochaetia; order Treponematales; family Treponemataceae; genus Treponema_D. The sequence continues at coordinate 46,716 of CAMKEG010000004.1, forward strand.
TCAATTTTAACGCCGCCGCTCAAACGGTTCATTCCAATCAAAATAAATTTTTTGTGCATTTGAAGCATTTGGTTCCAGCCGGGATGGTCGCTCTCAACCAAAAGAATTCCGTTCTTCAAATCCACGACGGAAGAATGGGCGGCCAGCTGCTCTCCGTTGCCGGAAATTTTTTCGACGGTAGTTTTCCACGCCTGAAAAATTTTTCCGCTGTTCTCAATGTCCTGGCTGGAAATATTGTTGAAGACTTTCGTAATCATTTGAGCGCCGTTCATCACATTATCGTTCATCTTTCCAGCCCCCATTCTCTATTAAAAAAACTTTTGTCGAAGTCCGCTTGTAGCGCTCGTAAGGCTCGCCAGGCAAAAAGGTGCAAAACAATTGCTCGTATTCAGGCAAAAGGCTGGTCAACTTTTCGCGCTTGTCCGGGTCCAGCTCCAGCATGACGTCGTCCATCAAAAGCACAGGCTTTTCGTTTATCGTCTGGCTGTAGAAAACCGCTTGGCTCACGCGCAACAAAAGCGATATCAAGCGCCTCTGTCCCATCGACGCGATTGGAACAAAAGGCTTTCCCCCGCAAGAATATCTCAGGCGGTCGCGGTGCGGGCCGCTCAAAGTCGTGCCCATTATAAAGTCGTTTTCTCTTTTGCTTTTTAGCAAATCCAAAACTTCGTCCCGGCTTGGAAGGCGGCTCAAAACTCCGTCCTTCACTTCCTTCCAGCTTGGCTCGTAACTAATCGTGACGCCTTCTATTCCCGTAACTTGCTCGTAAAGGCGGGTGAATATTTCGTTGAATTTAAAAACTGCCGTCTTGCGCTTTTTTTGAATTTCCAAGCCGTTCTCGACAAGCTGAATGTCGTAGATGTCCAGCATTTCGCGCTTGTTTTCTTTTATCAAAACATTTCGGTTTTTAAGGGAGCTTCTGTAACGGCGCAACAAGTCTATGTACAAGACGTCGTACATCGAAAGGCTTTGGTCCAAAAAAAAGCGGCGGTCGCTTGGATCGCCCTCAACAAAGCGCAAGTCGTCGTGGCAAAAAAGAATGCAAGGCATCGTGTTTATCAATTCTTTTCTGTCCTTGATTTTCTTGCCGTTTTTTTCGATTGTCTTTTTGCCGTCCTTGAAAATGACGTTAACGCTTCTGGCTCCGCCGCCGCTTTCTTGATACATCGCGCGAATGGAAAAATCTTTTTCGCCGCGCCTTACGATTTCCGTGTCGCTGTGGGTGCGGAATGAATTTCCGTAGGCGCAATAATAAAGTGATTCAAGAATGTTGCTTTTGCCCTGGCCGTTTTGTCCTACAAAATAAATTTCCTTCGAATCAAAATCGATTTTGTCGTTTTGCAAATTGCGGAAATTATAAAATGACAGCGACAAAAAAGCCATTAAATTGCAGCGGCGCCGGTTAGTTCAAATTCATCGTCATGATTACATGGAAGTAATCAGACTTAGGCTCCGTTCTCATGATGGCGGCTTTGTTGGCGTCCGTAAAGTCAAAGGCCACTCTTTCGGCGGACGTCAACTTAAGGGGCTCCTCAACGTAGCGGAAGTTAAAGGCCAGCATAATTTCCTCGCCGTTGTACTCGCAAGGAATTTCTTCGTCGGCGCTTCCCAAGTCCAGCTCAGGAGAGAATATCGTAAGCTTTCCGGGAGACAACTTGAAGATTGTCCTCAATGAAGTTTTGTCAACATAAATGCCGATGCGGTCCATAGCCTCAAGCAAGTCAGACCTTTGAATTTGGAAAGTTTTGTCCAAGTCGCTCGGAATCACGCGGCGGTAGTTGGGGAATTCTCCTTCCAACAAAAGGGAAGAAAATTCGTAGTTGCCGAACTTGAAGAAAATCTTTTTGTCGATGATGGCCAAAGAAACGTTTCCTTCGTCGCTGGCGTGCTTTACGACGCAGTCCAAAATTTTTGTAGGAACGATGGCCGAAGGAAAGTCAGGAATTCCGCCAAGATTTTTTTCGGCGTATGAAAGGCGGCGGCCGTCAGTGGCAACCATAATCAAATTGTCGTTTTGCTTTTCAAAGTGAACGCCCATCATAAAGTGGCGGTTTCCATCCTCGCTGACGGCGAATGAAGTTTGCTGAATCATTTCCTTCAATTCTTTTGCGGGAAGCTCAAAGTAAGAGCCGCCTTCCAAAGAGTTGATTTCCGGAAACTTGTCGCTGGCGATGCTCTTCAATGTGAAGCGTCCCTTCAATGGGCGGATTGTAACCGTTATGTCGCTCTGCTCAAATTCAATTTGTCCCTGAGGAGCCTTTGAAATGATTTTCATGAATTTGTCGCAGTAAATTGTCGTGCTTCCTTCTTCCTGAATTTCCACCGGAATCTTTGTTATGTAGTCCACGGTTGAGTCAGAAGCTTTTATTGTAAGAGTGTTGTTTTCGGCTATTAGAAGAACGTTGGAAAGCACCGATATAGGACTTTTATTCGCGATAATCTCCTGGGCAATCGCCACTTCCTTAATCATCGCGTCGCGGTCAAACTGAAATTTCATTTTTTAAGCCTCCCTTAAAACTTTTTTAAGAATTCTATTTTAGCGCGCTTTTTAACTTTTGCATAGACTTTTTTGTTTTTTCTTTGTTCGAAAATTGTGGAAAATTTTTAAAATTGTGGAAAAGTTAAAATTTTGTGGAAAATTTCTTTCACTTTTTAACTCTCCATTTCTTTAAAAATCAAAGACTTATAGCATTTTTCAACTTTTCGGCGCGCCTTATTATTACTATTATTAAATTTATATAAATTTAATATAAAATAAAGGCTTTTCAATCTGTTAAAAAATCACCTCTTGCTCTTAATTTCCTTTATCAAATTTTTTATGGTGTTGTCTAAAGTTGCGTCAATCTTTATCATGTCCTCAATCTTTTTGCAGCTGCTCATTACAGTGGAATGGTCCTTTCCTCCAAATTCCTCGCCAATTTCAGTCAAAGACATTTCGGTGATTTTTCTGGCTATGTAGATGGCCACATGGCGGGGAAAGGCTATTTTTTTGCTTTGCTTTTTGCTCTTGATTTCGGAAATTGATATTCCATAAAAATCAGCCGTAACTTTTTGTATAGTGTCTATGGAAATGTTTCCTCCAAGGTTGGCGTTTATGTTTTCCTGCAAAAGGCCTTTTACGATATCAAGCGTGATTTTCTTTTCCATCATAAAATCGCCGTAGTTGACGACCTTTTTTAAGGTTCCTTCAAGTTCCCTAACGTCGCTTTCTATGTTGGCGGCTATAAAGTCAACAATGTCGTCGCTTAGAGTCTTGTTCATCAAAGAAAGCTTCTTTAAAAGAATGGCTTTTCTTGTCTCGTATTTAGGAGCTTTCATGTCTATGCAAGAGCCGTTGTTAAACCTTGTCTTAAGGCGCTCCTTTATTCCTTTCAATTCAGTTATTGGACGGTCGCAAGTAAAGACCATTTGGGCCTTTTTTTGGTACAAGGCTTCAAAGGTGTAAAAAAGCTCGTCTTGCATGGCGTCCTTTCCTTCCAAAAAGTAAATGTCGTCAAGCAAAAATACGTCAAGCTTTCTATATTTGTTCTTGAATTCCTGGGCCTTTTTTTTGGCAAGGGATTCGGTGAATTCATTCATGAAGGATTCGGTGTTTATGTAGGCCAGCTTGATTTTTCCTTTTTTGGCCTTATAGATGTAGTTTCCTATCGATTGCATCAAGTGAGTTTTGCCAAGACCGCTTCCTCCATACAAAAGAATAGGATTGTATTGTTTTCCTGGGGCTTCCGCCGCCGCGATTGATGCCTTGTAGGCGAACATGTTGTTTTCGCCTGGAACAAAAGTGTCAAAAGTGAAATTTTCGTTTAAGTCAGGATGATGGCTAAGCTCGTCTTCTTGAATTTTTAAAGGCTTTTGGATTTCCTTCTCTTCTTTTATTTCCTCTTTTTCCGTAGAAATGCTGGTGTTCTTTATTTCAAACTTAATTTCTATGTCGCTTCCGCTGATTTCCTTTATTTTGTTCTTTATAGTTTGAATGATTCCGCGCTTTTTCATGGAATCAAGCATGAATCCGCTTGGAACGGCGGCGGTGATTTCGTTTCCTTGGTCGCTTACATAATCAAGGTTGAACCAAAGGTTAAATTCGTTTTCCCGTCCGTTTTCCTTGTATTGGTTTCTAAGCTGATTTAAAGCTTCCACCCATATTTCTTTGTAATTGTTGTCGCTCATAATTTGCCTTTACTGACATTATAAACTTACTTTACTTTTTTTTTCAATACTAGTATAATAAAATGATTGTCTTTTTTCTATTTTAAATTAGTTTTATAGGGAATAAAAAATGAGCGAAAATTATTCAGCTGGCAACATTCAAGTCCTTAAAGGATTGGAGGCTGTCCGAAAGCGCCCAGGCATGTACATTGGTTCCACCGGACCAAACGGCCTTCACCACTTGGTTTACGAAGTCGTTGACAACTCCATCGACGAAGCGATGGCCGGTTTTTGCGACACAATCACGGTCGCGCTGGAAAAAGACGACATTTGCCGCGTAGAGGACAACGGACGCGGAATTCCTGTTGACATTCACCCGACGGAACACATCAGCGCCTTGGAATTGGTTTTGACCAAGCTTCACGCCGGCGGAAAATTCAACAAGGACAACTACAAGGTTTCCGGCGGCTTGCACGGCGTAGGCGTTTCCTGCGTCAACGCGCTTTCCACTTGGATGGAAGCGGTTGTAGAGCGCGACGGAAAAAAGTACCAGCAAAAGTACAGCATAGGAAAGCCCACTACAAAGGTTGAAGAATTGGGACCCAGCGACCGACACGGAACGACAATCCGCTGGAAGGCCGACAAGACTATTTTCCAGGAAACCACGACATACAACTTTGACGTTTTGGCCAAGCGCCTTCGCGAGCTTGCCTTTTTGAACAACGGCATAACGATTATTTTCCGCGACGAGCGCTTGGAGGAGCCAAAGGAGGCCGTCTACAAGTTTGAGGGCGGCATCACCCAGTACGTCAAGGAAATGAACCAAAAGACTACTTCCAAGTTCTACCTTCCCGAAAATCCGATTTACATTACCGGAGAGCGCGACAACGTCATCACCGAATGCGCCTTCCAGTACAACTCAGGCTACTCTTCAAGCATAAACACTTACGTAAACGACATCAACACCCGCGAGGGCGGAACCCACCTTGACGGCTTTAAGAACGCCATAAACTTTGTCTTGAACAAATTCCTTGACTCAAACGACAAGTTCAAAAAGCGCCTTGAAAAAGCCGACAAGGACGAAAAGCTCCGCATAGAGGACATACTTTCGGGAATCGTCCTTGTTGTTTCAATGAAAGTGCCTGAGCCTGAGTTTGAAGGCCAGACCAAGGAAAAGCTCGGCAACACCGAAGTTCGAACGATCGTTGACGCGCTTGTAAAGGAAAAGCTGACGCTCTTCTTTGAACAAAACCCCAGCGTCTTGGAAGCTATTTTGGACAAGGCTCTTGCCGAAGCCACGGCCAGAATCGCGGCCAAAAAGGCCAAGGACGCCAGCCGCAAAAAATCTTTGTCGGACGGCTTTGGCTTGCCCGAAAAGCTTTCCGACTGCTCGCTCAAAGACCCAGAAATGTGCGAAGTCTACATAGTCGAGGGAGACTCGGCCGGCGGTTCGGCTAAAAAAGGACGCGATCCAAAAATCCAGGCCATTTTGCCGCTTTGGGGAAAGATGCTCAACGTTGAGAAAGTCCGCCCTGAAAAAGTTATGAACAACGACAAGCTGGAGCCTGTAATCGCCAGCCTTGGCGCCGGCTTTGGAAAAGACTTTAATATCGAAAAGCTGCGCTACCATAAAATCATCATCATGGCCGATGCCGATGTTGACGGAAGCCACATCCGCACTCTGCTTTTGACTTTCTTCTTCCGATATATGCCGCAGCTTATAGAAAGAGGCTACGTCTACCTTGCCATGCCGCCGCTCTTTAAGGTGCAGCTTGGAAAGAAGGAGCCCGTTTACTGCTACTCCGACCAGGAGCGAGACGACGCTTTGGCGGCCTTGGGTGACCAGCGCGAAAAGGCGGACGTCCAGCGCTACAAGGGTCTTGGCGAAATGGACGGAAAGCAGCTTTGGGAAACGACGATGGATCCCGCCCGCCGCAAGATGCGAGTGGTCACGATTCCCGACGCGGAAGCCGCCGACAAAATCTTCAGCGTTTGCATGGGAGAGGAAGTCGAACCCCGCCGCGAATTCATCGAAAGCAATTCCAGCTACGCCAATTTGGATATATAAAAGATTAGGAAAGAGATATGGAAGAAATCAAAACGCCTGAGGGCGGAACTGTAATACAAATTCCGATTGAGGACGAAGTAAAAAAAGCTTACATCGACTATTCGATGTCGGTAATTGTCCAGCGCGCCTTGCCCGACGTTCGCGACGGACTAAAGCCCGTTCACCGCAGAATCATGTACGCGATGGACAAACTTAACCTTACTAGCGGCGGAAAGACAAAAAAATGCGCCCAAATCGTCGGCGAAGTTTTGGGTCACTACCACCCGCACGGAGACATGTCGGTTTACGACGCCTTGGTGCGCCTTGGACAAGACTTCGCGCAGCGTTACACGACCGTAACTCCGCAAGGAAACTTTGGTACTATTGCCGGAGACCCGGCCGCCGCCTACCGTTACACCGAGGCCAAGATGTCAAAGATTACCGAAGAGATGGTGGCCGACATCAGCAAGAACACGGTTGACATGCTGCCCAACTTTGACGACACCACCGTAGAGCCTTCGGTTCTTCCGGCATCCTTTCCATTCCTTCTTTGCAACGGAACGACCGGCATCGCGGTCGGAATGGCCACCAACATGCCCAGCCACAACTTAAGGGAAGTGGCGGCGGCCATCGCGGCCTACATCGACAACCCGGAAATTTCAATCGACGAGCTTTGCCGCTACATAAAGGGACCCGACTTTCCTACCGGCGGCGTAATCTACGGCCGTGACGGAATCAAAAAAGCCTACAAGACTGGCCGCGGCAAAATAACGATTCGCTCAAAATTTATGGTCGAGACCGACAAACACGGCCGCGAGTCGATTGTCTTTACAGAAGTTCCCTACGGAATAAACACGACCAACATAATCCGCCGCATAAAGGAGCTTGTCCGCGACAAGCAGATAGAAGGAATTTCCGGCGCCAACGACGAGTCTTCCGACCGCTCCGGAATGCGCCTTGTTGTTGACCTAAAGCGCGGCGCCGTGACAAAACTGGTCTTGAACCAGCTTTTTGCCAAGACCGACTTGCAGTCAAACTTTGGCGTAATCAACTTGGCTCTTGTTCCGCAAGTTTTGGAAAACGGCGGAAACCGCTACGACGAGCCGGGAATGCTCACGCTTCCCAAGACTTATCTAAAGCCGGAAGTGTTGACGCTAAAGCAGCTGATCCAGCACTTTGTAAACCATCGCGACGAGGTAATCACCCGACGCACGATTTACGACCTAAAAGTTGCCAAGCACAGAATGCACATCTTGCAGGCGCTCATTACGGCCATCAACAACATTGACGAAGTGATTAAAATCATCAAGGAAAGCCGCGACACGGAAGCAGCTAAGCTTGCCCTTGAAAAGCGCTTTGACTTTGACGACGAGCAGGCCCAAGCCATTGTAGACATGCAGCTAAAGCGCTTGACCCATCTTCAAATAGAAGACTTGCAAAAAGAGATTAGGGAGTTGCAAGCCCTGATTGACCACTTGGAAGACCTTTTGGCCCACCACGAAAAGATTCTTGGCCTTATAAAGGACGAGACCAACAAGCTGGCCGAAAAATACGGCGATGACCGCAAAACGGAAATCGTAAGCGACGAGGTTGACCAAATCAACGTCGAAGACTTGATAAAAGAAGAAGACATGGTCGTTATGATTTCAAAGCTTGGCTACGTAAAGCGCGCCTCCGTCACCAGCTACAAAAAGCAGGGCAGGGGAGGAACCGGAAGCAACAGCACGGCGCTCATCGAGGACGACTACGTGAACCACTTGTTCATCGGAAGCACCCACGACTACATCTTGTTCGTTTCCAACCTGGGCCGCGCCTATTGGATTAAGGTTCATGAAATTCCCGAAATGTCAAAGAACAGCCGCGGAACCCACATCAAGAGCTTGATAGCGATTGGAGCCGACGAAGAAATCACGACGGTCGTTCCGCTTAAGGAATTCTCCGACGACACATACTTGTTTATGACGACGGCCAGCGGAGTGGTAAAGAAGGTCCAGACCAGCGAGTTTGCCAACGCCCGCGTAAAGGGCATCATCGGCCTTAAGCTTAAGGAAGGCGACAAATTGGTAAGCGCGATTCCGACAGCCGGCTCGTCGGACATCTTCTTGATTTCCCGCAACGGAAAAGCCTTGCGCTTTAGCGAAGCCGACGTCCGCGAGATGGGCCGCGCCAGCTGCGGCATCAAGGGCATGAAGCTTAGCGAAGGCGACGAAGTTAGCGGAGCCATCACCTATACCGAAGGCGAAAGCATTTTGCTTTTGACAGAGAAGGGCTACGGAAAGAGAGTCGCCTTTGAGGACTTTAAGCCTCACGGACGCGGCACCGGCGGACAAAAGATTTTTGGCAACACCGGCGAGCGCGGCGAAATCATCGGCTTGCTTTCCGTCAAGGACTCCGACGAAATTGTCTGCATGACCAGCCAGGGAAAAACCTTGCGCGTCAGCGTCAATACGATCAACCAGCAAGGAACCGGCTCGACCGGCGTTAAGGTTGTCAAGATTTCCGACCCGGACTTTTTGGTTGGCGTTGACAAAATTCCTCAGGACGACGAGTAGGTATAAAAACCTATATTATAAAGAGTTATTATCTAACTCTTTATAATATATAATTTTACAAAAGTATAGATAACAAAAATTTTTCTTTGAATTTTTTGTTATTTTTATACTTTTTGTGATGACAAAAAAAAGTTTTTATAATATACTAACCATCGAGGGGAATGCAGATTGTTCTGCATCAAAGAAAACACATCAGGCGACCGAGGACTTGCTCCTCGGTTTTTTTTTGTTTCACGTGAAACATAGCGTAGTGTATTTGTTTTTTCGACTTCCACATTTTACACAAGTTTTCCACAATTGTTGAAAGTTAATATTTTAGAGTAGGGGAGCGGCCGATGGTTTTTGCAATGTTTCACGTGAAACAAAATAACGATTTCGAAGGCCGCGCTTAAAACTCAACTTTCTTGATGTAAGAAAAAGAAATGTAAAAGTTTTCTTGGACTTAAATGTTTCACGTGAAACATATTTTTTAGGATTGTGGAAATCTTGTGGGATTTGTGGAATTTTTTTTCTTTTGGTGAAGGCCATAAAATTTATTTGTTTCACGTGAAACATGAAATTTTTAAAAAATAAAATCGTATGTCAAACTAACAAACGGTCGTAAATGAAAAGCAAAACGAATGGTAGTTAGTCAATTTTGTTTTTTTATTTTTTGCCGCTTGTCCGCCTTTGTCCAAAAAACGCGTCCACTAGCAAAAGCCCTTTAAAGTCAGTATAATGGAATTATGAAAAAATCCGACGATAGAAAGTCCGCGGTAAAAAAACTGCGGACGCTTGTTTATTCTTCAAAGCAGCAGGTGGAAGATTTTAGAAAAAACTTGGACAAAAGGTTTTCTTGCGGAATTTTGCCCAACCATGTTGAATGTTCCGAGCAAACATACGCCAATGTCCAGTGCGACATTTTAATTCCCGAAATTTATTCCTTGCACAGAATTATGATTTACGTTCACGGCGGCTCTTTTGTTGGCGGTTCCCGAACTGCGTGGAAAGGCTTTTGCTCTTCTTTGGCGGCGGCGACTTCTTGCAGAATTGTTTTGCCGGAATACAGGCTGGCCCCCGCCTACGCTTTTCCTGCGTCTGTCGAGGATTTGCAGAACGTTTTTAGAAATGTTTTTATGGAGGAACAAGTCGCTTGCTCCCTAGATTCTGTTGACGGAAAGACGCAGGAATCGCCGGAAGTGATTGTCGCCGCCGACGGATCCGGCGCAAGCCAAGCCTTGGCTTTGATACTTTCGCTTAGGGAACGATATAGGTCTTGCATAAAGCAGGTGATTTTGTTTTCGCCTTGGTTGAACCTTTCCCCAAATTCCCCGCTGATAAAGAACAAAAAAGTCCGCGATGAAATTATGAGCGGAGACGCCTTGCGCCGAAGCGGCGACATTTACACATATTCCGGAAACTTGGAAAATCCCATGGTTTCCCCGCTCTTTATTTCGGAAGAGACGTTGGAAAATTTTCCGCCGGTCTTCATTCAAATGGGAGAAAAAGAAATCCTTCTTGAGGACGCGAAAAACTTTCAGAAAGCCATGAAAAAAGCCGGAAGTGTTTGCGAGCTTGACGTTTGGCCAAACATGATGTTCATGTTTCAAATGGCGGACGAATACCTTGCGGCTTCCCATTTGGCAATCGAACGCGTTGGAAAGCTTGTCACGTTCCAACAAGAGGAAGAGGACGAGCAAACTTTGACCCGCTCTCCGACGCTGGAAAACAGCATAACGGTCGAGGCCTAAAATGGAACTTCTTAGCCCGGCGGGAAACTCGCAAAAACTTTATTACGCATACGCGTACGGCGCCGACGCGGCCTACATCGGCCTAAAAAAGTTTTCGCTGCGCGCCAAGGCCGACAACTTTTATGAAGACGACATCGCGCGCGTCCAGGCGCTAAAGGAAGAGTTTCCGCAAAAAAAACTGTATTGCGCCTTGAACATAATATTCCACAACAAGGACATCGACGCGCTTTTGGACAGCGTGGACTATTTTAAGCAATATCCGATAGACGCCTTTATCGTTCAGGATTTGGGAATCGTTCCGATACTGCAAAAGCATTTCCCCGACGCCGCGCTGCACCTTAGCACCCAGGCTTCTTGCGTGAACCGCGAGGCCGTCAAAATCTACAAGTCGATGGGCTTTAGCCGCGTGGTTCTTGGCCGCGAGGCTGGCTTGGCCGAAATCCGCCAAATCAAGGACGCGGTCCCGGACATGGAGCTGGAAGTTTTTGTCCACGGAGCGATGTGCATCGCATACGCCGGCCGCTGCCTTATGAGCGCCTATTTGACCAACCGCAGCGCGCAAAGCGGCCTTTGTTCCCACGCCTGCAGGTGGAACTTTGAGTTAGGAAGCGACGGCCGCTTGACCGAAAAAAGCGCCAAACAAATAGCCCAAAGCGGCGCTCTTCTTTTGGAGGAACAATCCAGGCCGGGCGAATTCCATCCGATTTTTGAGGGCGAAAATTTCACCGCGATACTTTCCAGCAAGGACTTGCGGATGATAGAGCATTTGGCCGACCTCAAGGCCGCCGGCGTTGACTCGCTAAAAATTGAAGGCCGCATGAAAAGCCTTTATTACGTTGCCCTTGTAACGCGGGCCTACCGCAAGGCCTTGGACGCGCTTGAAGGAAAAATCAGCCAAGAGGAAGCCGCTCCCTTTGTGGCGGAATTGGAGAACGTTGCCCACCGAGAATCGACCACCGGCTTTTACTACAACGCGGCCGACGCCAACCAAACGACCACAGGCGCGAGCGACAGCCCATACGATTTGGCCGCCACAATCGGACGGCGCTTGTCCGCCGGCGAGCTTGCCGCACTTTTGCAAAAAGGCGATGACACAATTAAATTGCGTCAAACAGAATTAGACTCAATGCATCCAGCCGCCCGCGAGGCGCGCTTGGCCGACTATAAAAAGCATCTAGAAAAGGCGCCGCCCGCCGTCGCCGCCCGCGACGGATGGAAGGCCTACCAGTACCAGCCGATGAACATGGTCAAGGCCGGACAAGAGATTGAATTTGTCAGCCCGGACGTCACGGCCCTTGTCAGCCAAAAAGGCTCTTGGCTTTTCGTCGACCCGGAAACAGGCCTTGAGCTTTCTTGGTCGTGCGACGGCCACGAATGCGTCATTTACACTAAATACGATTTGCAGGCTGGAACGATTGTCCGGACAAAAGACCCGGAATACATTCCCGGCGTGATTCGCGACACCGGCAGGCAAAAGGCGGAATAAAAAACAATAAGAGGAAAAAATGCAAAAACTACCAAATGGCAAAGTCGCTCCAAAGCTTGTCGCCCTTGACTTGGACGACAGCCTTTTGAACAACGAGCTTTTGATTTCTGACAGAACGGTGGCCGCCGTGCAAAAAGCCGCCGAACAAAATATTTACGTCGTGATATGTTCGGGAAGGTCGCCAAGCGCGATTTTGCCCTTTGTCCGCCGCCTGGATTTGGCGGGAACGGAGCAAGGCCGTTACGCGGTCGCCTCAAACGGCTCGGTTGTGGTTGACTTGCACAAGCGCGAGGAAATATATTCGGCGAAGGTTGACGGAGACGTTTTGGCGCAGGCCAAGAAGGCGGCGGACAAGGTTGGCCTTCCGTGCCAGGTTTACAGCAGCTCAATGGTTTACGCCAGCGTGGACAACGAATACACAAGAATGGATTCCAAGCTTACCGGCGTTCCTTCGGAAGTGGTTCCTGACTTTGAAAATTTTGTAAAAAGCGGCTTTGCCAAAATGATGGTTCCGGGCGACCCAAAAATTTTGGTCGGCTTGCAAAAGGAGCTGGCCGCGCGCTTTGAGGGCCGCGCCGTGGTCTTGATAAGCAAGCCCTACTTTTTGGAAATTCTTCCGGCTAACTGCGGAAAAGGCGAGGCCTTGGAATTTTTGTGCGGCCGCCTTGGAATAAACATGAAGGATGTCATGGCCTTTGGCGACAGCATGAACGACGAGTCTATGATTGTAAAGTGCGGCCTTTCCGTGGCCATGTCAAACGGCTTGGACAAGATAAAGGACGAGGCCGCTTTTGTGACCAGGCTCACAAACGACCAGGACGGAATCGCGGATTTTGTTGAACAATTTGTTTTAATTTGATATTTTACTATAAACAAAAACTGCTGCCTTAGCGCCAAACGCGCGGGCGGCTCATTCAAAATAAAGGAACATTTTTATGGCGTACAAAATTTTCATTGACGGAAAGGAAGGCACAACCGGCCTAAAAATATACGAGCGCTTCGCCGGACGCAAGGACATCGAGCTTATCCTCATAGACGAAGACAAGCGAAAGGACCCCGCCGCCCGCGCCGAATGCATCAACGCTTCGGACTTTACATTTTTGTGCTTGCCCGACGCGGCCTCCCGCGAAGCCGTAAGCCTTTGTACAAATCCCAACACAAGAATCATCGACGCTTCTACTGCCCACAGAACCAATCCCGATTGGGCATACGGTTTTCCTGAATTGTCGGCGGCCCATCGCGCCAAAATCGTTTCCTCAAAGCGCGTAGCGGTTCCGGGTTGCTACGCGAGCGGCTTTATCAGCCTGGTTTACCCGCTTGTCCAGCATGGAATAATCGCGCCCGACTATCCGCTTGTCTGCCACGCGGTCTCGGGTTACAGCGGCGCCGGAAAAAAAGCCATAGCGCAATACGAAGACCCCAACCGCAATCCCGAGCTAAAATCGCCGCGCCAGTACGCTCTTACGCAGGAGCACAAGCACTTGCCGGAAATGAAGCAAATTTGCGGCCTTGCGGAAGAGCCGATTTTTAATCCTTATGTTTGCGATTACTTTAGCGGAATGACCGTCACGGTATCTTTGCACGGCCGCCTGCTGGCCAAAAAAATTGGCGCGGCGGATCTTCGCGACCAGTTGGCCGCCCACTATGACGGATGCCGATTCGTAAAGGTGGCGCCGCTGATGGGCCAAGGCGTTTTGCCTGAAGCCTTTATTCCTGCCAACACTTTGAGCGGAACAAACAACATGCAGATTTTTGTTTACGGAAACGACGACAGGATTTGCTTGTGTTCTCGCTTTGACAATTTGGGAAAGGGAGCCAGCGGCGCCGCGGTTCAGTGCCTTAACATTATGATGGGAATCGACGAAGGAACCGGGCTTTAAGAACGGTATGACGCAGAGCGTCATTTTGCTATAGGAAATGATTATACTGCCCGCTTACGCGGGCTGGCAATCAAGGCCCGCTTCGCTAAAAGCCTTGACTCGTTCTTTTTGCGGCGCGAATATAATTTTCGCGCCGCAATAAGCTACGCGGATTTTATCATGTCGCGGGCTTTGGCGACCAAGCTCTCCAAGGCCGCGTCTTCTATAACCTCGTCTTGGTTTGCGTCAATAGTCTTTAGGTGTTGAAGCAAAACATTGACCAAGTTTTCAATCTTTGCGATTTTGTCTTTGGCGTCCAACGAATAATAGACTTGCGTTCCGTCTTTGCGGGAATTGATGATGCGCGCGGCCTTAAGCACCTTTAGGTGGTGGCTTACGGCCGGGCGCGAAAGGCGGGTTTTTCCGCTAAGCTCAGTCACGTTCTTTCCCTTGGAACCGGCGTAAAAGAGCTTTAGCAGAATCAACAGGCGCTCTGAATCAGCAAGAGCCTGAAAAATGGGAATAAAATCATTTACATTTTTGAACAAAGTTAAAAGTTCTTCTTCCTGATTCATAAGTCGCCTGCGAAAAATTAGAATGTGTAGTTGACGGCCAACTGCACAAAGCTGTTGTCAAGCCAGCCGTAGAACTCGCTGTATTCGTTTTTGTCGAAGCAGTGGATAATCATGCCGCTGGCCGAGGCTTTCCAGCCGTCGCGAACCTTGAACGAAAGTTCGGGCATTACAATCAAGTCGTAGTGCTCGATTCCGTAAATCGCCTTGACTGTCGCGGTGATTTTCTCGTAGTAGAAGGTGTCCTGCAACTGCATTACAATCTTGTGGTTTGTGTGATAGCCCGCGGGATCGTAGTCAACGTCGTTGGTGTAAGAGCCGGCGATTTCCTTATATCCATAGCCCTTTATAAAAGCCTTTACGTTTGAAGTTCCGCCCAAGATGTAAGTTCCCGTTCCCTGAACGTTGAGAGTCACGTTGTGAATTGGGAGGCCTACGTCAAAGCCAAAGAGGTAGCCAATGCTGTTGTTGCGTGTCCAAGGGTCGGAGCCGTCAAAGTCCTTTGTCATGTTGTAAACGCCTTCGGCGCGGATTGTGAAAGGTCCGAGAGCGGTCTGCATGTCAAGGCCGAATGACTGCAATTCGTCATACTTTAGAGTAATGTCGCCATAATATTTTGGTCCGTTGTCCAAAGCGGCTTGAGCTGAGGCTAAAGCGGCAGCGGCAGCGGCGGCTTGTCCTGCGGCGGTGTATTTGGCGTAGGCTTGCATGTAGCCGGAATACGCTTGTAACGCAGCTCCAATGTTGGCCTGAGAGTCTGCGTACGCCTGGCCGTTGGCGCTTACGCTCTTGTAGCGACCGTTGTAGTAAGAAACGCCA
The DNA here is from genome assembly GCA_946411505.1 of uncultured Treponema sp. Taxonomy (GTDB): domain Bacteria; phylum Spirochaetota; class Spirochaetia; order Treponematales; family Treponemataceae; genus Treponema_D. The sequence goes on from CAMKEG010000004.1 coordinate 61,927, forward strand.
AAGTCGAACAAGCCGAGAGTGAAGTTAAAGTAGCCGCCGAACTGGCCGTAGCGAAGCGAGTTTGTGTTGGGGTAAAGGTCGTCGGCTGAGAATGAAGAAACTTGACTCAATACGCCAAGGCTTTTCTGGTTCAAGCTTCCATTGCCATAGTTAATCCAAAAGTTTGAGCCGCCGTCAGTGCCGTAGCGTATATTAGTATGAGGCGTCAAAGAGTCTTCATTAAAGCCGCAGCCTGCCGCGTAAAGCGCTTGCGATGTTTTTATTGCGGTCACTTTTTTTGTTAAAGTGTCAACTTTCGACGGTTTCCACGGACCTTTTGAAGCGTATGTGTCGCCGTGCATAATCGGGGTGTAAATTGCCTCAAAGCGGAAGCCTAGCGGGCTGTTGTACTGCGCGCGGAACATGTACTCAGAGTTGCGGCGGTCAAGGTAGTCGGGAACCAAGAAGTCGTAGTAGTTGTTGGAGTTGAAGTTGTCAAGCACGTGAAGCTTGTCGCCTTTTCCCCAAACGACTTTCATCTTTCCGGCGCTCAAAACCCAGTTGCCTACAAACAAGTCCGCGCTGAATTCGTCGAGAATCATCTCATTGTCGTAGCGCAAGGTCTGCTCGTCAAAGCGCAACTTTGAGCTGAACTTTGTTGCGTTGCCTTCGTAGTCAAAGCCAAGCTTTAGTTTTGGAATGGCGTAAACCGGTGTGTCGGCGCCTTCTACAGCTTTGTTTTCTACATATTTTCCGACATACGCGCGGCCGGCCAAATTGGCGTCTCCGCTAATTTTGAATCGGTCCCAAAATGTCGGTTCAGATGTTTCCTCAACAGAGGACTCGTCGCTTCCCCAATCGTCTTGGGCATAAACATTCGCCGCCAACAAGGCGCAGGCCAAGCTTACAGCGAAAATCTTTTTGCATACAGTCATAATCATCTCCTTTAACTGTAATGTAGATTTTTACTTTTATTAATAGGAAAATTATAGCGTTTTTTGCGGTATATTGTAAATGGCGCGGGCTGAATGTCCCGCGCCTTGACCGTTCCTACTTTGAAACCTTTCCGTTCTGCAAGAAGCCCTTGCTGAAGTAAGCGGGGTTTATAGGCTCGTCAAACTTGAGGCGCTCTTCGCTCATGACAAGTTGGGTCTTGTGGCCGGTCTCAAGGTTTGTCATTTCGTTGACAAGCGGAGTGGGATAGCCCTTGATTACCTTGAGGCTCTTCACTTCCAAAACCTTGCAAATCTTTCCTGTCTTCTTGCTGTACATTTCTACGTAAACCGGAACCCAAGTGTCCTTGTCAACCCAAGAAATGCGGTAGGCGTACTGGGCTTCCTTGAGGTCTTTGGGAGTTGACTTTACTTTGGCGCAGTTGGCGAATCCGTTCTTGGCTTCCGTTTCGGCAAGCAATTCATGGGTGTCGGCGTCCACGGCGCGTGTTGACATGTCGTCGTATGTGGCGTCGCTTCCCATGAACGAGCTTGAGCCTTGGCTGGCGGCAACCGGGCGCACTGTTCCGACGTCAGGCAAGAAGATGAACTTTGTGTCCGGGCCGGAAGCGTTTTCCTTTTGGCTAAAGCGGGTTCCCTTTACGCTGGCGGGAGTGTTGAACTGCATTACGACTGTTGAAAGTCCGCCCTCGTTCTTTCCCCATTCGTCGATTACGCGGACTTCCTTGGCGCCGCTCTTTTCAATCAAAATCATCTGAACCTGGGCGCGTGTGAAGGCCGGCTTTTTGACGTCGTCGGCGTTCTGCATTACTGTTCTTCCGTCAAGGGCGAAAGCCATTGTTCCAACTGTGAGAGCGGCGGCGGCCGCTACGATAATTTTTGTCATTTTCATAAATCTACCCTCCTTAAGGTAAATAGTTTATTTAAGTTTTTCCGCCAGCTTTTTAAAAGCGGCGGAATGACATTACAATATTAGTTCTTTTTCTCTTCCTTTGGCCTGATGAACTTGGGATCAAAGGCGTTGAGAACGCCGGGGATTACCGTCATTGCCAAGAAAGAGCTGGAGAACATTACGATGGCGACCAGCAAGCCGATGCATCTCAAAATCTGGAAGTTTGAGAAGAGCAAGACCAAGAAGCCCAAGCCTACGGCAAGCGCGTTGGTCACGATTCCCAAGCCGCTTACGGCAAAGGTTCTCATCGTGACTTCCTCAACGTTGTCGCTCTTGGCGCGCTCGGCCTTGTAGCTTTCCATAAAGTGGATTGTGTAGTCGATGCCTACGCCAATCGCGACGCTGGCGATGATGCTGGTAACCAAGTCAAGCTGGATGCCGGTAAGGCCCATAGTCATAAAGTTGAGGATGATTGTAAAGGCCAGCGGCACCGCTCCAAGCAAACCGGCTACCGGCGACTTGAATGAAACCGCGATGATTACAAATACCATGAAGATTGAGAACAAGATGCTGGTGACTTGGCTTGAGATTACCATGTCGGTCATGGAAACTTCCATTTCGCCGTTTCCTGTAGCAACCAATGTGTAGCCTACAGGGAAGTTGGCTTTTGCGTAATCCTGCGCTTCCTGGATGATTTCCTTGATTTTGTGGGTGTCGTGGCATCTAAGCTGAACCTGCATGCGGATTGTCTTTGGCGCAAGCTGGTCGTCGCTGAATCTGTCGAGCGAGCCGCTGTAAAGAAGCAGGTACTGGCTTACGAGGTTGGCCAAGCCTTCGCGGGTGGCGGCGGGATATTTGTCCAAGTCGTAAGGAACTTCGTAGTAGTCTATGCCATTGAAGTTGAAAAGCTTTTCAAGCTCTGTAACCATTCCTTGGACGGTGGCGTTCTTTCCGCCGGCCGCCGTGTAGGCGGTGGCGAACATTTCCAAGGCTTGCTGGACTGTTACCTGCTGCTGCAAGTCCTTTGCGTGCTGGATGTTCGGGTCAACCCATTCTTTTGTCGGGACGGCTGTTTCGGCGCTGTCATCGGCGGCCGAGTCTCCCCAGTCGTCTCCGGCGTCGGCCCATTCGTCTCCGGCCGAGTCTCCCCAGTCATCGCCGGAATCGCCCCAGTCGTCTTCGGCGTAGGAGCCTGAGTCCGCGGCGGCAAAATCCTCCGCGCTGTCGGAAGCGGCCAGCATCGGAGCGTGCATGACTTGGTTCATTCTCTTGATGAAAGTTGTGAACGAAACGGCTTTTCCGATTTGTTCAGGATAGTCGTCCAACAAATGGTTTTGCAAGTCGTCTACGGCTTTGAGAATTTCGGGCTTTGTCATGTCGCCCTTTTCCTGGCCGCTGATTACAAAGTAAACGTCGTTGGTTCCGGCGAAGGTTTCGTCTACAAATTTGATGTCCTCGCGGAATTTGCTGTTGGCCGGGAAGTAGTCGACCAAGGCCGTGTTTATTACCAATTGCTTGACGCCAAGGAAGGAGAACAAGCAAATCAATACTGAGAAAATCACCAAGCGGGGCTTTGTGCCGGCGCAGAAGTGGTAAATGTTGTAAAGAGTGCGGCCGCGGGCCTCGTTCTTGTGGCCGCCAAGACGCTCGCGCTCCCGCAAAACTTTCGCCTTGATTTTTTCTGAAAGTTGGTTAAAGCGGTGTTTTCCAATGCGGTCAAGCGGGCGCAATGAAAGCGCGGCGGGAATGAATGTGATTGAAATAATCAGCGAGAAAGCCACGCCCGTCGCGGAGAAAATGGCGAAGCTCTTTAGCGGCTCGATGGGGCTTGTGACAAGAGAAATGAAGCCCGCGATTGTCGTTATGGCCGCCAACAAAACGGCTATCCAAACGTCCTTCAATCCCGCGCAAATGGCGTCCAAGTGCTTTTCCTTTGTGATTTCGCCCTCAATCTTCTTGACGGCGGCCTCATAGTGGGTGATTACGTGGATTCCGTAAGCCGAGCCGCAGGCAATCAAGCATACTGGGATTACGCTGGCCACAATTGTGAACGTGACATGCGCCAACGACATGATTCCGCAAGACCAAATTGTGGACATCAAGACAGAAATCAAGGGCAGCAAAGTTCCGCTGAAAGTATGGAAAGAGAAGTACAAAGAAAGAAGAACCACGAGAGTTACGAGCGGAATGAGCGTGAGCAAGTCGTGAATCATGTAGTCGGAAGCGTTGTCGCTCAATACCGGGTCGCCGTAAAAGCGGACCTCAAGGTCGTGGCCTTCGATGGCGGCGTAGGCGATTTTTTGGATTTTGTGCAAAAGCTCGATTTGCTGCGTTGAGCCGAATTCCGGGTCTACTGTGGCCGCGATTTGGGCCGCCTGGAAGTCGTCGTCGATGATGACGCGGTTGTACATGTCCTGCCAGTCGATGATTTTTTGCTTGATTTTTTGAATGTCGGCCTTGCTTCCTGTATAGTCGTCGTCCAACAATTGGCCGGCGGCAAGTCCTCCGTCAAGCGAGTAAACGTAGTCAATCTTTGTGATTGAGTTGATTGACTTGATTCCCTCAAGAGCGTCGATTTGGTCGGTTATCTGGCGGATAACGTCGATGTATTCCGATGTCAAAATCGTCTCGTTGTCAGTTTCCAGCGAGATTCCGATGGAAATCATGCTGCCAAACTGGTCTTCGGTTCCAATCAAGCGGGTGTAGGACTCGCTTTTAGGCGGCATGTAGCGGCGAACAGTGTTTTCGATTGACACTGAAACTAGGGGAACTGCAAAAGCTACTGTAATCGCAAAACAAAGGAAAACAATTAGCTTTGGATGCTTAAGAAGATTTTTCATAAAAAAACTCCGTCCAAGTGTTTTGGTTTATCCGTTCAAATATTTGAACAGATAAACATACTATAAGGCGCTCAAGAGATTTCGTCAAGCGCCTTTTAAAAAATTTATTTGAATTTTTATTTTGCGGATTTTAGGGGTTGGCGGCGGCCATTTTGGCTTCGTTTATCGAATTGACCAGAGCGGCGATTTTTTCAATGTCGTAGAAATTTTCCGGCTTGTTGATGTAGTAGTGCGGCTCCACGCCTTTGTCAATGTCGTAGGCGGAACCGTTTTGGATTACGCTCATCGCATGTTTTGATGACATTCTAAAATAGGTGCCGTCCGCCGCGGAGTAATTTCGGACGCAACAGGTGCCGCCGCTGGAAGGCGCGCCAAGCATGGTTACCCGGCCCGACGCCTTTAACATCGCTGGAACCATGTTTCCGCACGAAAAGCCTAGCGGCGAAACTATGCAGAACAAGTTTTTGTCTTTTATCGTGTCGCCCGCGTCGCCGAAAGCGCCGTCAAAGTTTACGTCGGCCTTGTAATTGGCCAATATTTTTGCGCCCGAAATTTGGTTGTTGATGTTGATCGAGCCTTCCCCAAGCATCCAGGCCAGGACAAAGGCTCCCGCGTGCAAGGCGCCGCCGCCGTTGCAAGAAAGGTCCAGGACGACGTTTTCAATTTTATTCGCCGTTTTGTCGGCTTCCTTTATCTGTTGGTTGACCGCGTGAATCATCGTGATTGTGTCATTTCTGGGATTATATCTGTCTCTTCCTGCGTAAGTGTCCGCCCAAACGTCAAAGAGCTCCGTTTCATCCAGCATTTTTTGTCGGCTTTCAAAATCAGCGGTAAACACGTCAAAACGGACAATGGCGGTTTTTTTGTCGGCCGAGAGTTCGTAACATGGACACGACCATACGGGATTTCCATAGTCTGAGCCGATTTTTTTGTTGCGCGCGCCAATGTATCTGTCTGTGTTGGCGTCGTAATTTTTCTTAAAGGCGGAAATTTTTGTTCCCGTAACTTCCGTGTCCTCTCCAAGAATGTATGAATTTTTTAGATAGAGGGAATGGCCGTCGCCAAAGTAGAACTCGCACGTGTCTTTTACCGCCTTTGAAAAAGTCATTTGGTCAACGCTTTTTAGGCTGCCGAGAATTCCCAAGTTGGAAAAATATTCCATGAAGTTTGAAAAGTTGTCTATTCCGTGAATCTTCTTCAAGCCGTAGTTAAGCCCTAAATTCAAGCACAGTTCGGCGCAGCAAAAGTCGGCGAAGGCTTGGCTTCTGCTTCCCGTGGCGGCCGCCGTGTAATATTCGGCCTCCAGGACGCTGTCGCTGCGGTCTTTGTACAAAGTTTTTCCATTATAAAGGTAGCAGGAATAGCTGTTGGCCAAAAAAACGTCGTTCACTGTTTGGAGCGGAAGCGCCAAAAAATAGCCGCCGTCTTTTTTCCAAATGAACATTTCCAGCCCAAGCGAGCCCCAGTCAACCAAAACCGGGCTTCCCGCGATGTTGGAAACGCTGTCGATTTTCATGTAAAAGCTGGTTTCCCGTATGTCGGCCGGGTCCCAATATATCGACAAGTCTTTTTGGAAAAAGGCGTCGTAGTTGTCAAACGCCAGCTTGCGGCGCTCAAGGTCGATTACGGCCTTTGCTTTTGTAAGCGCGTTTGTCACTTCAACTTTTTTTGTGGCCGCAGTGACTTGGGAAACGGAATAGTTTTGGCCAAGCATTTTTTTTGCGGCGGCGCCGTCAAACAATATGTAAGGAATGTCGTCGTTTCCAGGCTTGAAGCCAAGCGGAACTTGCTCTTCCACGGTTTCTTGCCGGCTTGAGTCATAGAAGCGCAAAGGAGTAATCTTTAAATTAAGTTCCGTGACTTGAATCGGGTAAATTTTTCCATCGGCGTCGTTTTGAACGATGTTGTTGACAATGTATGTGTCGCCGGAATTTTGACAAGCCGCCAAGCTAAAAAGGGCCGCGAGCGCGAATGGCGCCAAGACGCGCCAAAATAAGGGGGTATCTTTCATTGTGCCTCCTAAACTCCTTAATTTTACAGGAATTTTACCCTGCCGTCAATTTTTTTCTTGCGCCGGCCAAATTCCGCGCTATAATGAAAAGCGTAAAATTTTGGAGGAATTATGAAAAAAATTTTGGCCTTTTGTTCGGCGGCGCTTGTTTTTGCCTTTTCCGCTTGCGCCCAAAAAAATGACGCGATCGCGCCCTCGACGCCCGCGCCCGGCTTGCAAAGCGACGTTTACACCGACGCCGACTTGGTGTGGGAGGACAACTTTGACGGCGACCAGCTTAATATGGACAACTGGAAGTACGAAAGCCACGAGGCCGGTTGGGTCAACAAGGAATTGCAGAGCTACGGACCGTCCACGGACAACACTTATGTCAAGGACGGCTGCCTGGTGATTCAGGCGATAAAGAAAAAGGGCGGAATTTACACTTCCGGCCGCATCAACACTTATGGAAAGCGCGGATTCAAGTACGGCCGCTTTGAGGCCCGCCTAAAGGTTCCAAACGGAAAGGGCTTTTTGCCGGCCTTTTGGATGATGCCAGTGAGCGAAGGCTATTACGGCCCTTGGCCCCGTTGCGGCGAAATCGACATTATGGAAGTGCTTGGCGACGACACAAGCCGCGTTTACGGAACGATTCACTACGGAGATCCGCACGCGGAAAGGCAAGGCAAGAAAAACATTGACGGAGACTTTTCAAAGGATTTCCACGTCTTTGCGCTTGAATGGGAGCCGTCGGAATTCCGCTGGTATGTTGACGGTCAGCTTTACTACAAGACAAGCGAATGGTACACAAAGACCGCGTCCGGAAAGCCGCGTCCATATCCCGCGCCTTTTGACAAACAGTTTTATATAATACTCAACTTGGCCGTAGGCGGAGTCTGGCCCGGAAATCCGCCCGCCAACGCCAAATTTGCCGAAAACGCGCGGCTTGTTGTTGACTATGTCCGCGTATATCAAAAGAAGGAATACGACGAAAACGTCACGATGCCTGAAAAAGTAGTGGTCCTTCGCGAGCCCGACGCGGACGGAAACTATGTCCAAAATCCGCGCTTTGAGGAAAAGGAAAACATGAACGACGGAACGGGCTGGGATTTTTACACGGCGGGCGGCGGTGTCGGCTCGGCCACAATCGGCGGCGGCGAGCTTAAAGTCAAGACAAAAAATGCTGGAACGCTTGAATACAGCGTGCAAATTTTCCACACCGGCATTCCGATTGAGGAAGGCTGCACTTACGAATTTTCGTTTGACGCCAAGGCCTCGGCGCCGCGAACGATTCTAGCCGCCGTGTCCGCCCCCGAACGCAACTGGATCCGCTACTTTAAGGACACAAAGGTGGAGCTGACCAAAAAGGAACGGCATTTTTCATTCAACTTTACGATGAAGGACAAAACGGACGCGATGGGCCGCGTTGAGTTTAACATGGGAAACCAAGGCTCCACGGCGGACGTTGTGATTAAGAATGTCGTGGTGAAGAAAATTAAGTGATTTTTATGTTCGGGCTTGACCCGGACATCTTTTGACATAGGCATAAAAAAAACCGCGCTGACCGCGCGGTTTTTTGTTTTTGCGTGCCTTGATTGCCAGCCCGCGTAAGCGGGCAGTATAATCATTTCCTATAGCAAAATGACGCTCTGCGTCATACCGTTCCTACTTTCCTGAAACAAGCCAACCCTGAGTGAATGTCTTGTCAGGAACTTGCTTGTCGATTGTCTGCTTTCTGAGAGTTACCAACGTTGTGCGGCCGTTCTGCTTGTTCTCCATGCGAACCTTCCAGCGGATAGGATAGGCCTTTCCCGTTACTCCTGTGCCTGTGCGGATTTCTTCGATTCCGCAAACCTTGAGAAGGGCGCCCTTGCGGTCATAGTATTCAACAAAAACGGGCAAGTAAGTCTTTTTGTCGATGAACTGAACGCGCTTTGAGTAGCCTGAGTCAGCCTTTTTAATCGGAACTGATTCAATCTGCCAGCAAGTGTAAGTGGCGGGGCCTACTTTCTTTGAAACGTTCTCGTTAATCATTGTGTGCGTGTCCAACTCGGCGGCGCGCAATGACATGTCGTCAAAAGCGAATTCCGAGCCGACGAATGACTTTTGGCGTTCGGCTGATGAAACGCGGCGGGCGGTTCCTACAGACGGCAAGAAAATCCATTTGTCGTCCTGCTTTCCTTTCTTTTCGGCCTGGAGCAAGCGGGTGTTCTTGATGTCCGCGTCGGCTGTAAAGGCGAAAACCGTTTCTACCAAATCGGCGCGGTTGCGGCCAAACTGGTCAACAAGCAAGTCGCGCTCAAGCTTTCCGTTTTTGTCAAAAAACTGGAAGCTGATGTTTGTTGTGGTGAATTCCGGCGGAGTGATGTTTACGGATTTGTTGGCGATAGAAGCCGCGTCTTCCGCAACAGCGACAGAAGCGAACAAGGCGCACACCGCAAGCAAGGCAAAAATTTTCTTCATAATTCTTCTCCTGGCAGCCAGCGGATTTTTTTTGGGCTGGACTGTCTGTATACGTATATAATAGCATAGGTTTAAAAAAATTACAATAAATACTTTATTATTTTTAAATTCCATGTTATAATCTATAGAATAAACGCAGTATCTTTTTGAGAGGATCTTATGGAAACTACGCAAAAAAAGAAAGGAAGAAAAGAAAAGACATTGGCCGGCAAAATCGTCATGGGCATAAACCTTATGACTATTTCGCTTTTGCTGGCGCTTGGAATCATGGTTTTCATCCGTGAAAAATCTATCAACGACATTCAGTTCACGGAAAACTTGGGCAACATAATGCGCCTTACTGACACTACGATTTCCGCTTTTTTGAATGGTTCCGACGCGGAACTTTCTTTGCTTGGAAATTCATACTTGATGGCAAAGAACAACCCCGACACGATGGAAGAAGCGCTGACTGAATACGAAAGTTCATTTGTTGAAAACAACGACACGGTCTTGGCGGCTTCGATTACATTGGAAAGCGGCGAGTCCTATTATTATCCGCAAGACTACGCTCCCGCCAATCCGCAAGAAGAAAACTGGTACATCGAGGCGGTTGACTATGACGGCGTGGCGCGTTTTTCAACTTTGCACGAACTGCCCGACGGAAAGCTTGCCTTTACCGCTTCCAAGACAATCACCGACGAATACGGCGACATGGTCGGCGTGGCGGCTTATGAAATCGACGCGCGCCTTTTTGGAATCCTTTTGGGAGACTCCACCAGCATGGGCGACATCAAATACATCCTTGTTGACCAAGACTGCAACGTTTTGCTTAACCCTTTCAGCGACGAATTGACCTTTCAAAAAGTCAACGACATCGGCTTGAAGAGCGTGGAGAATTTTGCGCCCGGCGCCTACAACACTTCCCGCGACAAGATGCTTGACGGAACAAAGTGCGAAATCCGCGCGCTTCCTTCGTCAAACGACTATTATTCCTTGGACTATGTTTTGGTAATCCCGATGTCCGTCATCAACGGCGGAACGACAAAAATCATCGAAGCGGTGATTGTCGCCTTGGTTTTGGGCATCATAATTTCCATTTTGGTCGCCAGCTTGATGGCGCGCAGCTTTACAAAGCCGATCATCGAAATCACCGGCATCCTCAAGAACATTTCTGAAGGCGACGGCGACTTGACCGTGCGCCTGCCGGTAAAGACAAAGGATGAAATCGGCCGCTTGTCCGAATACTTCAACCTTACGATTGAAAAAATCGCCAGCTCGATGAAGTCCATCATCGTGGAATCCGGCAACATGCAAAACATCGGCCGAAACCTTTCCAGCAACATGGACGACGTCGCCGGAGCCATCACGGAAATCAGCGCCAACATCGACAGCATCAAGAACGACGTAGGCAACCAATCTACCGGCGTGCAAGAAGCCAACGTCACGCTCAACGAAATGAGCGAAAGCATTGAAAAGTTGACCAGCAACATCAACTCACAGTCCGAAAGCGTTTCCCGCTCGTCGTCGGCGGTTGAGCAAATGGTTTCAAACATCAATTCCGTAAACAGCATTTTGGCCAAGAACTCTCAAAGCGTTCAATTGCTTTCAGATTCCGCCGCCACCGGAAAGGAAATCGTTTCCAAGAGCGCCGAGATGACCAAGAAGATTGCCGAAGATTCCGCCGGCTTGATTGAGGCCAGCTCGGTAATCCAAAACATCGCGCGCCAGACCAACCTTTTGGCCATGAACGCCGCCATCGAAGCCGCGCACGCCGGCGAAGCCGGAAAGGGCTTTGCGGTAGTTGCCGACGAAATCAGAAAGCTGGCCGAGGACTCCAACAAGCAGGGCAAAAACATCAGCAACGTGATGAAGCACATGCACGAACTTATCGACTTGATGGTTCAGGACGCCTCCCATACGCAGGCGCAGTTCGACACGATTTTCAGCAACACGCAGACCGTCAGCATTCAGGAAAACGAAATCAAGGCGGCTATGGACGAGCAGACCGAAGGCGGAAAGCAAGTTCTTGAGGCCATGCGCGACATCAATACAATTACGGCCGACGTAAAGGAAAGCGCCGAAATAATGCGCAAGGGCGAAAAGGAGATGCTTGCCGAAATGGGCAAGCTGGAATCTGTAAGCCAGCAAATTACCGCGGCGATGAACGAAATCAGCGTGGGCGTAAACGAAATCAACAACTCAATGCAGGAAGTCAACAACATTACCAAGGAGAACAGCGAAAGCATTGAGCGCGTTTCCGGCGAAATCGGAATGTTTAAGGTTGAAGAAGAAGCAAAAGAAGCGGAATCCGAATCAGCCGAGAATGGCGCCGAAGAGGCCAAAGCTTAAGGACATCATAATCACGCCGGCCAGCAAAACGCCGAGCGTGACGGCGATGACCGTTTTTTTGAACTTCATGTTCAAAAGGCTGGCCGCCAAAGTTCCTGTCCAGGCGCCTGTTCCTGGCAAGGGAATCCCTACAAACAAAAAGAGCGCGACAAAAAGAGTGCGGCCGGCCTTGGCTTGCATCTTTTTGCCGGCGTCGTCTCCCTTGACTAAAAAGAATTTGCAAATCTTGTCTATGTACTTCTTGTCCTGGCCCCACTCCAAAAATCGGCGCGCGAACAAAAAAATGATTGGAACGGGAATCATGTTGCCAACAATGCAAACCGCGTAAGAAGAAATTATCGGCAAGCCCAGCGCTTGCGAAACCGGAATTGCGCCGCGCAGCTCAATTAGCGGAACCATGCTGATGAAAAAGACCCAAAGATACTTTAAGAACATAAGCTGACTTTACCAAAAAAACGCGGGCTATACAAGCGGCATTGATTTGCAAATTCAAGCGAAGCGTGATATAATAGAACATTCAACTTTGGAGAACTTTAATGGCAATTACAGATTTTTTGGAAAAAAACCGAAAGCTTTACGGCGACGAAGTGGCGCTTGTAGAGGTCAATCCCGAACAGGAAGAAACAAGAAAGATTACTTGGAAAGACTACGACTTGATTCAGCCGACGGACAAGACTTTTTATCGCCGCGAAATCACTTGGCGCGTCTTTGACGAAAAGGCCAACCGCATGGCCAACATGCTTTTGGCGCGTGGAGTAAAACGCGGCGACAAGGTTGCCATTTTGATGATGAACTGCCTTGAGTGGCTGCCGATTTACTTTGGCGTGTTGAAGTCCGGCGCGATTGTGGTTCCGATGAATTTTAGGTATTCCGCCGACGAAATATTGTATTGCGCGGATTTGGCCGAAGTGGACATTTTGCTTTTTGGTCCGGAGTTCATCGGCCGCGTTGAGCAGATAGAGGAAAAGCTTAACAAGAACCGCCTTTTGATTTACGTCGGCGAAAACTGCCCGACTTTTGCCGAAAGCTACCGCGAGCTGGTGGCGGACTATCCCAGCAAGGCTCCGGGAATTGAGTTGGCTGACGACGACGATGCGGCCATTTATTTTTCCAGCGGAACGACGGGTTTTCCAAAAGCGATTTTGCACACCCATCGCGCCCTTATGCACGCCGCGCTTGTAGAACAAAAGCACCATTCAACAAACCGTTCGGACTGCTTTTTGTGCATTCCGCCGCTCTACCACACAGGCGCCAAAATGCACTGGTTTGGCTCTTTGGTGTCGGGAAGCCGCGCCGTCTTGCTAAAGGGAACGAAGCCCGAATACATTTTGGGCGCCGTCAGCCGCGAAAAATGCACGATTGTTTGGCTTTTGGTTCCGTGGGCGCAGGACATTCTTGACGCTTTGGACAGCGGAAAAATAAAAGCGGCGGACTACCAGCTGGACCAATGGCGCCTTATGCATATCGGCGCGCAGCCTGTTCCGCCAAGCCTTGTAAAGCATTGGCTGGAATATTTCCCCTGCCATCAGTACGACACCAATTATGGCTTGTCTGAAAGCATCGGGCCTGGCTGCGTTCACCTTGGCGTGGAAAATGTCCGCAAGGTAGGAGCGATTGGAGTGCCCGGTTACGGCTGGGAATGCAAGATTGTCGACAACGAAACAGGCAAGGAAGTGGAGAAGGGCCAGGCCGGAATCCTTTACGTCAAAGGCCCCGGCGTGATGAAGGAATACTTCAACAACCCGGAGGCCACGGCGGAAGTCCTTCACGACGGCTGGCTTGACACCGGCGACGTCGCCATGCAAGACCCCGAAGGCTTTTACTACCTTGTTGACCGCGCAAAGGACGTCATCGTTTGCGGCGGCGAAAACTTGTATCCTGTGCAGATAGAAGACTTTTTGCGCAAGAACGACAAGATTCACGACGTCGCGGTCATTGGTTTGCCCGACAAGCGCTTGGGCGAAATCGCGGGCGCCGTCATCCAGTTGAAGGAAGGCATGACCGCGACCGAAGAGGAAATCAACGAATTTTGTTTGGAGCTTCCCCGCTACAAGCGGCCCAAGAAAATCATATTCGCGCCGGTTCCGAGAAATCCGACAGGAAAAATCGAAAAGCCCAAGCTGCGCAAAATGTACGGCCAGGAGCATTTGGTGGCCTTTGAGAACAAAAATTAGCGAAGCGCGCCTTGACCGTTACGGCGGGGCTGGCAATCCTACTTCTTCTGGAAAGCGGCGCGGATTGCTGCGGCGAAAAGTTGGTCTTGGTCTTCGCGCGGCTCGATGGAGAACGCCGGTTCCTGGGTGCCGGGAATCGTGCGGTAAATTTTTCGCGAGTCGGCCTTGTATGCGGGCGACGTTCGGGAATTTATCCACCAATCCAATACAGAAACAATCAATGAAATGTACTTAATCAAGTTGGCGTTGTTGGCGGTTGTGTTTTCGCTTTTGTCCTTGCCGTTAAGAAGAACGTCGACGCGCTTTGAAATTGGCGAGGTAATCTCAAAGTCGTAGTGCGCCCACGGATTGTTAAGGCCGCCGATTGTTCCGCGGTTCTTTTCGCTTTGGGCGATTTGCTTTGTAAGGTCGTTGAAGGCGTCGCGCAAGAAAGCCGTTCTTATGAACAAGGCCAAGTACTTGTTGTTGTTAATCGGCCGTTCCAACAAAAGCTGCTCAAAAGTGAAGTGCGGAAGGAAGCTGTATTTTGTCATCCAAAGAATGTCGGTGACGCATTTTTTGCCCGCGCGGGTCGTGATGTAGTTGGCCTGCGTGTAGGTTTGGTTGACAAGTTGCTTCAATTGCTCGCCGTAATCGCGGCTAAATAGAGTGTCAACATAAACAGGCCACTCGCTTAAAGCTTTTGTAAGGTTGTCTTCGCGCGAAGTGAACGTTGGATTGCCTTCTACATTGAACTGCATTTTGTTGCAGGCGCGGAAAAGGTCTTGCAAAATTTCGCAAAGGGCGATTGTAATTTGAACCGGGTTTTCGGGAGCCAGCATCAAGTAGGCTTCGTCAAAGTCGTAAAGGGGGTCAAAGTAAGGCCACATGTCCGGGAACGTGTCCAGCTTTTTGAAGCCCGCTCCGGGGAAGAGGCGGTCTAGAAGAGCCAGGCCTTTTTCGACCATTTCGTTTTGGGCAAGCTCCTGCTTTTCCTGCTCCTTCTTTTTTTCCTCCGCCTCTTTTGCCTTGTTTTCCGCTTCCTTGGCTTTGCGGACTTCTTCGGGGTCAACTTTCTTTTCCGGAAGAAGAAGGTCGAATTTTTTTAGGCCTAAAAAATTTAGGATGGGCGTTACCTGCGCCACAAAGAAATGCGGAAATTCGTCGAAGGGAGTTCCGCACATCCGCATCAAAAGCGGATAAAGGCCCTTGATGATTTGCGTGTAGAGGTACATCCATTCGGTGATGGCTTCTTTGGCGAAGCGGGAAATTTTGTCTTTGTCGGCGTTGGGGTAGTGGAGCAAGTCGGCGTAAATGTCCTTTATTGCGTGGATGATTGCCGGCTCTCCGACGTAGTAAATTGTGATAAGCTGCCTGTAAATGGATTTTATGATTGGAACCAAGTCTGCGACGACGGGCGCTTCCTGCAAGGCGCCAAGGTTGACGTAAGCCAGTTTTGCGTCGCGGGTGGACCATTCGGAGACCTTGCGCAAAAAGCGAAATTTCATGTCGGCCTCGTTTTGAACGCGGGCCTTGTAGGTGTCGGGCGAGATTTGCACGATTGTCTTTAGGACGGAAATAAAGGCGTTGATGTGGTCCAAGTGCGCCTTTAAGGTTATTTCTGCAAATTCCGGAATGACTTTTTCCGAACCGCCTTTGGCCAATTTTTTTAGAAAGTTGAACAAGCCGTAGTTGGGCTTGATTGAATATGCGTCGCTCATCATGAGCTTGTCGATTTTTGCGTTGTCTTTGGACGAAATTGTGGGCAGGTTGGCCGCCCGAGTGACTTTGCGCTTGGGCTCTTTTTCCTCGGAGCTGGAATCTGACGACGAGCCGCCTGCCGAGGACGAGGAGCCTTTGCCGGCCGCCGCCGAAACGTTTGTAGGCCTGACGACGCGATGGCTTGGCGCGCGCTTGGGCAGCTTTGAGTAGTCGATGGGCACGGACTTTTCGGTCATGATTTCGCCGCCCAAAACCTTGGTCATGCGGGCGGCTTCTTCCTTGTCAATCGCGCCGATGTTCTTGCGAGTAGCGTCCAATGTGCCTGGCTCCCAAACCGCCTTGGGCTTGGAAGGACCTGAAAAATCCTCTGCCATATCTATCAATTGTAGCGCAAAATGGAGATTTTGGCAAATTTTTTAGTGGAATTCTCCCCAGTTGGAGCCGCTTTCTATCGACACGCGCAGGGGAATCGAAAGCTGGACCGCGCCTTCCATTTTTTGGCGGAGGAGCGTGATTGTCCGCTCGACGACTTCCGGCTTGTCGGGGCATTCCAAAATCAATTCGTCGTGGACTTGAAGCAAAAGGCGCGCTCCGTTGTTGGCTTCCTTTAGCGCGGCGGAAACGTCTATCATCGCTTTTTTCACGATGTCGGCGGCGCTTCCCTGAACGGGCGTGTTGACCGCTACGCGCTCTGCGGCGGCTTTTTCCACCTTGTTCTTGCTGTTGATGTTCATGACGCGGCGGCGGCGGCCCATAATCGTTTGGACATAGCCGCTATCTTCCGCGCCTTTTATGGTGTCGTTGATAAAGGCGTTGATGGCGGAATATTGCTTAAAGTAATTTTCGATAAAGCTTTGCGCCTGCGTTCGCGGGATTCCAAGCTGCGCGGCAAGCCTAAAGGCGCTCATTCCGTAGATTACGCCAAAGTTGATTGTCTTTGCCGTCCGCCGCATTTCTGGCGTGACTTGGTCGGCGGGAACTCCGTAAATGAGCGAGGCCGTGGCCTTGTGAACGTCGTCGCCGTTGATGAAGGCCGCGCGCATGTTTTGGTCGCCCGAAAGGTGCGAGAGGACCACAAGCTCGATTTGCGAATAGTCGGCGCTTATCAAGACTGTTCCCGGAACGGCTGTAAAGGCCGAGCGGATTTTGCGGCCCGCTTCGTTGCGGACCGGAATGTTTTGCAAGTTGGGGTCGCGGCTACTAAGGCGGCCTGTCGCCGTTCCTGTTTGCATGAACGATGTGTGGACGCGGCCTTGCTTGTCGGCCAGTTTTGGAAGAGCCTCAACATAGGTTGACTGCAGCTTTGAAAGCTCGCGGAACTTTAGTATTTTTGCCGGAACGGGGTCCAGCTCGGCAAGCTCTTCCAAAACGCTTGTGTCGGTGGAGTAGCCTGTCTTGGTTTTCTTTCCGTGCGGAAGGCCGCGCTCGGTGAACAAAACTTCCTGCAATTGCTTGGGCGAGGCGATGTTGAACTCGTGGCCGACTTGCTCGTAGATTTCTTTTTCGGCGGAGGAAATTTCTTTTTGCAAATCCTTGTTGTAGGAATCAAGCGCCGCCGAGTCCAAGTGGATTCCAGCCAATTCCATTTCGCCAAGAATTTTTATGAGCGGCATTTCGATTGTTTCAAAAAGCTCCAGTAAGTTTTTCCTTTCAAGCTCTTCGTGAAAAATTTTGTAAAGCTGGAAGGTAAAGTCCGCGTCTTCGGCGGCGTAAGGAACGGCCTTTTTAAGCGGAACGTCGCGGAATGTTTGTCCCTTGCCCACCAAGTCCTTGAACTCGATTCCGACAAGCGCGAGCTTTGTTTGGCCAAGCGTTTCAAGCGAGTAGGGCGAATGTCCGATTTTGTCCGGGTCCAAAAGCCAGGCGGCGATCATCGTGTCAAAAATTTTTGCCTTGCAGTCGTCTTCGCGCAGGCCCGCCGTCCGCAAAACTTCGTAGTCAAACTTTGCGTTGTGCAAAACAAGCGTCCAGTCAGCCTCTTTGAACAAGCGCGAGATTTGTTCCACCGCGTCCGAGACGCTTACGCCGTCGCCAGAAAAAAGCGAGTCGCCTTGCGAGGCCACGGGAATGTAAAAGCCCGCGCCGTTTTTGTTTGAAAGGCTAAAGCCCACAAGCTGGGCTTCGGTTGTCTTTAAGGAATCGGTTTCGGTGTCCAGGGCGACGATTTTTTGCGGCGAGGAAAGGATTCCGTTCACCAATTTTTTTAGCTCGTCCGCGCTTGTGACGGCCTTGTAGTCGCCCTGGTTTTTGCGCAGGGGAAGAGGCGCGGGCACTTCTTGGTCTTGCGCGGAATCGGAAGCTGGCCCAGAAGCGTTGGACGAGGCGGAAACTTTTTCTTTACTAGAACTTGCGGCGCGACCAAAACTGGAGCCGTTTTTTTCGGAATCTCCTTCTTGGCCAAAAAGTCCGTCCGCGCCATTTGCGTCGTCCAAAACTTTTTCTCCAGCCTCAACCGCCAGCGCGGCGAATTGCTTGGCCGGCTGAAAGGCTTGGTAGGCCTTTAACTTTTGGGCGGCGGCGGCGTAGTGGAATTCTGTCTTCGCGACGTTTTCCAATTCCTGGCCGGGAACCGTGTCGCAAAGGGTGATCAGTTTTTTGGAAAAGAATGCGCTGTCTTTTCCGTCGCGAATCTTTTGTCCGATAGCGCCTTTTATTTCGTCCGCGTGTTCGTAGATGCCTTCGAGCGAGCCGTACTGGTCCAAAAATTTGCAGGCGGTTTTTACGCCTACGCCTTTTACGCCGGGAACGTTGTCCGCGGTGTCGCCGTAAAGCGAAAGCAAGTCCAAAAGGCGCTCCGGCTCCACGCCCCACTCGGCCTTCACTCCTTCCGCTCCCACGACTTTCCAAACATCGGCGTGGTCGGGCTTAAGGATTTGGACGCGCTCGCCGACCAATTGCATCAAGTCCTTGTCGCCCGAAAGTATGCGGACGCTTTTTCCTTGCTCCACCGCTTTGCGCGTGACGGTGGCGATGACGTCGTCGGCCTCGTAGCCTTCCACCCGCAAAGAAGGAACGCCAAGCGCTTCCAAAGTTTCCTCAATCCACGGAATTTGCGCGTGTAGGTCTTCGGGAGTTTTGGGGCGAGTGGCCTTGTAGTCGGAATACATTTCGTGGCGGAAGGTTTTTCCTTTTGAGTCAAGGGCGGCGATCAAGGTCTTGGGCTTGTAATGCTCAATCATCGCGCGCAGGTTCCTAAAAAAGCCAAAGAGAGCGCTGATGTTGCGTCCGTTGGAATCTGTGAGCGGCCTGGAAATGAATGCGAAGTAGCAGCGGTAAATGAGGCCGTATGAGTCGATTATATAAATTGTGTCGTCGTTAAAAATTTCGTTTGCCATAAAGACATTGTAGCGCGCATTTTGGGCTTTTGCTATAGGAAGAAAGACTAGGTGTTTGTAGTGGCGATTATATTCCTTCCGCGTAGTTGACGCGCTTTTCAAACTTAAAGGCGTCCAAGAAATTTTTGGCGCGCTCGGTTTTTGGCGCGGTAAAAAATTGCTCGGGCGCGGCTTCTTCGACGATGACGCCTTGGTCGATGAACACGATTCGGTCGGCGACGGCGCGGGCGAATTCCAGTTGGTGGGTCACAATCAGCATCGTGCGGCCCTCTTTGGCCAAGTCCATCATTACGTCCAAAACTTCGCGAACCATTTCAGGGTCAAGGGCGGCGGTGACTTCGTCAAAGAGCAGGACTTCGGGATTCATGCACAAGGCGCGGACAATCGCCACGCGCTGCTTTTGGCCGCCCGAAAGCTCCTTGGGGTAGGAATTGATTTTGTCCAAAAGGCCGACGCGCTCCAAAAGTTTTTTGGCTTGCTCTGCGACTTGCGCCTTGTCGCGCTTTTGCGCTTTTATAGGGCCAAGCAAAACGTTTTGCAGGACGGTCATGTTGGGGAACAAGTCGTAGCTTTGGAACACCATTCCAATCCGCTGGCGAATCAAGTGCATGTCCTTTACTCGGTTGGAAATCAACTCTCCGTCCAAATAAATTTCTCCGCCCTGTATTGACTCCAAGCCGTTGACGCAGCGCAAAAGGGTTGATTTTCCGCAGCCTGACGGGCCGAGGATTACGACAACTTCGCCGCGCTCAACGTCCAAAGAAACTCCTTCCAAAACGCCGCCGGCTTCTTTATATGACTTTACAAGGTTTTTAATTTGCAATATCGGCATACAGTTATCCTCTCTTTTCCAGCTTGTCGGCGGCCAACGAAAGCGGCCAGCAAACGATGAAATACATCAAAAAAATTATTCCGTAAACCGCGATTGAAGCGGTGGGGATTTTCATTCGGTTGGCCTCGATGATTTGCTGGCCGACTTTGACGACTTCGATTACGCCTACAAAAACCACAAGCGAAGTTGTTTTTATCATTCGCGTGATAAGGTTCATGCTGAGCGGAACCAAGCGCTTTATCGTTTGCGGAATGATTATGTAAAAAAATATTTGGCGCTCGGTAAGGCCAATCGCGCGGCCGCTTTCGTATTGGTGGCGGGGAATCGATTGCAAGGCGCCGCGAACCAAGTCGCCCATTTCCGCCGTTCCCCAAAGCGAGAAGACGATTACAGACGCGGCCTCTCCCGAAATAGAAATGTCAAAGGCGCGCGCCAATCCAAAGTAGGCCAAAAATAGCAAGACCATTTGCGGCATTATGCGCATGAATTCCAAGTAGGCGGCGCACAAAAGCTTTAGCGCGCGGTTTTTGCGCGTCAAAAGAATGCCGAACAAAAAGCCCAAAAAGATAGAGATGGCTACAGAAAGCGCCGCGATCCAAATCGTCACGCCAAGGCCGCCCAAAAGGCGGACAAAATTCTTTCCCTTAAAAAGGACGCTAAAGGCGGTGGAAATCGCCTGGGCCGCGTTAATATTGTCCACGCTTTAACCTCCTCTCGATGATTCGCGACAAAACGGAAATTGGAAGCAGAATAATAAAATACGCGGCGACCAAAAGCAAAAGCGATTCCTCGGTCTTGTAGTAAAGGCCGATCAAATCCTTTGCGACAAACATCAAGTCGGCCAAGGCGACCGCGCTAAAGACAGAAGTTTCCTTTAGCAAAAAGATTATGTTGGCCACGACTCCCGGAACGGAAAGCGCCGCCGCTTGCGGGAGCACGACATATTCCACCAGCTGCCGTTTGTTGAGGCCGACGCACATGCCGCTTTCCAACTGGACGCGGCCGACGGATTCCAAGGCGCTTCTAAAAGTTTCGGCCATGTAAGAGCCGCCCAAAAAAGTCAGGCCGATGACGCCGCATTGTTCGCCGGAAAGCTTTATTCCCAAGCGCGGAAGGGCAAAGTACAAAAAGAACAATTGAATCAAAAGCGGCGTGTTGCGCGACAGTTCCGTGTAGGCGCGAACGATAAAAGACAAGGCGGGAACCTTCCAATAGCGGACAAGGGCGCAGAAAATTCCCGCAAAGAAAGAAAGCGCTATTCCTATAAAGCCAATCCGCAACGTAAGGCAAGCGGCCTCTACATACAACGGAAGAACTTTTTTTATAAAATCAAAATCCATCACAACCTGCGGTTTGGCAAAAAAAAATTGCCCGGTTTGTCCGGGCAATTAATAGCATGCCAACGGCTTTTATATTTTACAACTTTCCGCCTTCTACTACAAGACTGTCAGCGTCGGAATCTTTTCCGTATACGCTGCGGAGCGTGGCCTCGTAGTCGGCGTGGAAGAACTTTTCTTTTCCAAGCTGGACAATCTCGTTGTTGAGCCAGTCAAGCAAATCCTTGTTTCCCTTCTGGACTGCGGGAGCGATTGCGTCAAGGCTTCCGATTGAGTCGGCGCCGGCTCCGACAGCGAACGTCGGGTTTTCAATCGCCCAGGCAAGGACTTCCGTGTTGTCGGTTGAAAGGCCGTCGCCGCGTCCGTCCAAAAGCGCGTTGTAGGCTTCTGAATACTGGTCAAACTTTAGAAGCTTGATTTTGGGATAGTTTTTTGAAAAGTAGGACTCGGCGGTTGTTCCCTTGGCGATAATCAAAGTCTTTCCGTTAAGCTGGGCGGGGTCTGTGATCAAAGCCTTTTTGGGCGAGACGATTCCCAGGGCCACCTTCATGTAGGGAAGGGCAAAGTCAACTTTTTGCGCGCGCTCGGGCGTTACGGTAAAGTTGGCGAGAACGACGTCAACTTTTCCTGTGGCCAAAACCTCGACGCGGGCCGCCGCTTCCACCGGAACGTACTTTACTTTTACTCCCAAATCTTTTGCGATGCGGTTTCCAAAGTAAACGTCGTAGCCCTGGTACTCGCCGTTTTCGTCAACGTAGCCAAAGGGCTTTTTGTCGCTGAAGACCGCGATTTTAATTGTCTTGCTCTTTTTGATTTCGGCAACGCTTCGTCCGTTGGCGGGCTTGGCGAAAACTGTCTGGCTTGCGGCCGCGGCAACGATAAGGGCGGCGGCGAGCGTCTTAGTGATTTTTCCAAAATTCTTTGCGTTCATAATTGTATCTCCTTAAAATTATTGTTTGTGTTTTTTAGTTGGCGGCGTTAAAGCCGTTCTCCAAGTCGGCGATGATGTCGTCGATGTGCTCCGTTCCGATAGAAAGGCGGATCGTGCTCTGGGTGATTCCCTGGTCGGCAAGCTCCGCGTCGCTCAGCTGGCTGTGCGTCGTTGTGGCCGGGTGGATAACCAAGCTCTTTACGTCGGCGACGTTGGCAAGCAAGCTGAAGATTTTCAAATTGTCGATGAACTTCCAAGCCGCGTCCTTTCCGCCCTTGATTTCAAAGGTGAAAATCGAGCCGCCGCCGTTGGGGAAGTACTTTTGGTAAAGCGCGTGGTCGGGATGGTCGGGCAAAGACGGATGGTTGACTTTGGCGACCTTGGGATGCTTTGAAAGGTATTCGACAACCTTCTTTGTGTTCTCGGCGTGGCGTTCCAAGCGCAGCGAAAGCGTTTCCGTTCCCTGCAACAAAAGGAAGGCGTTGAAGGGGCTGATTGAAGCGCCTTGGTCTCGCAAGAGAATCGCGCGAATGTATGTGACAAAGGCGGCCGGGCCAACTGCGTCCGCGAAAGAAACTCCGTGGTAGCTGGGGTTGGGCGCGGCGATTGGCGCGTACTTTCCGCTCTTTTTCCAGTCAAACTTGCCTGAGTCTACAATCACGCCGCCAAGGGTCGTTCCGTGGCCGCCGATGAATTTTGTGGCGGAGTGAACGACAATGTCGGCGCCATGCTCGATCGGGCGGATAAGGTATGGGGTTCCAAAAGTGTTGTCGATTACGACGGGAATTCCATGCTTGTGGGCGATGCTGGCAATCGCGTCAATGTCAGGAATGTCGCTGTTGGGGTTTCCCAAAGTCTCAAGGTAAACGGCCTTTGTGTTGGGCTTAATGGCGCCTTCGACTTCCTTAAGGTCGTGGGCGTTGACAAAAGTTGTCTCAACTCCAAACTGCTTTAGCGTGTGCGAAAGCAAGTTATAAGTTCCGCCGTAGATTGTCTTTTGCGCGACGATGTGCTCGCCGGCTTGGGCCAAGGCCTCAATCGTGTAGGTGATTGCGGCCGCTCCGGAAGCGACGGCCAAGGCCGCGACTCCGCCTTCGAGCGCGGCGATGCGCTTTTCAAACACGTCTTGGGTTGAGTTGGTCAAGCGGCCATAAATGTTTCCGGCGTCGGCCAAGCCAAAGCGGTCGGCCGCGTGCTTGGAATTGTGGAAGACATACGACGTCGTTTGGTAGATCGGCACCGCGCGAGAGTCTGTCGTGGGGTCGGCCTGTTCCTGGCCAACGTGCAGCTGCAATGTTTCAAACTTATAATTAGACATAATGATATTCTCCTATGAAAATAAATGGTTCGGCTTTGGCCTAAAAAAGCCAAGCGGTTTTTTGCGGGCGGTCGTAAAAAATGGCCGCGGCAAAATCCAAAATAAAATAGCGTTGGATTATTGGCTAAAGGTCTTTCAGCCTAACAGAAAAGACAACAGGGGCGCATGCGTCCGTTACGGAAATTTTCTCTTACGAGTTTTTCAAAATAAACTTTCATCCTGCGCCTCCTTTTGGAAAAGTGTTTAACCTAGTTTGTCAGTAGGTTTATGGTGTTATTATGCGCGGAATTTATATTTTTGTCAATAGTTTTTTAAAAAAAAATTTATTTTTTTTCGCGGAACTTTTGAGGCGGAAGGAGCGGAATGGACGAAAAAAGGAACCGCCCCTTTTGGGCGGCTCCAGGTTTGCGGAATTAAACTAGAAAAACATTTTTGTCTGGCACAGTCTTTCTTTAAATAATTCCCCTCCTTGTTATCAAGGCTAGCGCGCATTGGAAAAAACGCCATCGACTAATAGTACAAGCCCTTGCATTAATATAAAAAAAGCGGACCGCTTGGAATCGCGGCCCGCCTTTTAGTTTTGCAAGTAATTATCGCTTACATCAATTCCTCAAGGTCAAGCTCGCCGGCGATGCAGGGAACCTGAATCGACCAGTTTTCCAGCACTTGCGGATGCAGCTCGCCAAAGATTCCGACTTGCTTTCCGTTGACCATGACGCCGGCTTGGCGGCCTGGAATAAAGCGGGGGTCGCTGGTTTCCACAACCTTGTACTCGTGGTCAAGGTAGTAAAGGAGCGACGACACTTCGCTGGCCGCGCTGTTGAAGTTGGCGTTGGAGGCCGCGGTGACAAAGCCAAGAGCTTGGCGGGTGCGCGTTCCTGTGTTCTCTTCGGGGCAAATGTAGGCGACTTTTCCGATTTCAAAAATCTTGTGCGGGAAAATCGCGTTGGCGCTTTGGGCTTCCGCGCGCAAAAGCGACGGAATGATTGACGGGCGGACAAACTGGTAGTTTTCGCTCATCGGGTTGGCCACCTCAATCGCGTTGTCGGCGCTTACGTTCATGCGCTCGATGTAGTCCTTTTTGCTTCCAAGATAGTTGAAAATCATTTCCTGGTAGTTAAGGCCCACCATGATTTCCTTTGTCTTGCGGCTGTAAACCGTAAGGTCGGACAGCTTTCCGATTGTAAAGGCGTTGGGCTTTTGCGGGGCAAAGTCCTTTACGCCGCAGCCAATCATAACGTCTTCGATTACGTCAACCTCGTGCAAGAAGTCGTTGCGGTAGGGCGCCGGGCTAAGAACGATTTCCCAGTCGCCGCCAACCTGCTTTGTCTCAACCTTGCTTCCCATGCGGGTAAGGGCGTCGACGACCTTCTTAATGTCAAAGTCGCTTCCGAGCAATTTGTTGACGGCGCTAAGAGTGGCCTTTGTCGTGGGCTGGAAGTAGAAGGGAACCATGATGTCCTTTCCAAAGCCTGTGTCGTAGGGATGCTTTACCAAAATCGGCTTAATGTCGTAGCCCTGGTCGATGAAGTCGCAGGCCACGATGTTGGCGCTCAAAATCAAGCCTTCCATGTTGTCGCCTGTAAGCTCAACCATCAAGTCCTTGTCGCCAACCTGGACAGCTCCAAGCGTCGCGCTGTTGATAATCGGAGCCATGGACATTACTTCGTCCTTTGCGTCCGACAAAAGCGGGAACTTTTTGCAGTCCTTAAGAATCCAGCCAAAATCCTTTCCCTTGGGATGGTCGGTCAAAATCTGGCGGCAAGTCATCGGAGCGTCGCACTGGAGAGGCACGAACGATGTCTTGTCGGGATCCACGGCGTGGTATTTTACCGGGAACTTGATTTGGTCAACGCGGTAAACGCCCATAGAAATGGACTTGCGCTTGCGGCCAAAGTTCCAGGCCAGCTTTTCTTGCGTTTGGATTATGTCCTTTAGCATGGGGTCGTCGATGGCTTTTCCGCAAATCATAAAGGCCACCATGTAGGGGCGCACGTCCTTAAGCTCCGGGTCAACGGTCACGACGCGGTCGCCGTACTTGTCGTTTCCCATGTTGGACATGTATTTGTAGTAGTCGGCGGTTTTTCCGCCCGCGTGCAATTTTAGCTGGCGGGCCACGCCGTTTGTGGACCAAAGGTCAGGGCGGTTTGTGTCGTTCAATTCGATTTTGATTGCGCGCTCGCTTTCGGGGAGCGTCGTGTCGGGCTTTTCGTCAAGCTCGGCCTTTGCGCAGGGCAGAACGTCTTCCAGCGCGGCGTAGTCGTATCGCTTTCCAACAGCGTCAAAAAACAATTTTTCGTTTACTTCTATTTTTGGCATAAATTACTCCAATTTGTGAATTATATTAAATAATAGAAAAAAGTTCAAGAAATATAAAAAACGCGGGCAAAATGGGGCGGGTCCCAGACGCGCGCTTTAGGCGGCGAAGGGGTTTTGGATTTTGGCGCCGGCGATGATTTGTTGGTCGTTCAAGTCTTCGGAATAAACTGTGGCGCAGCCTGTGTCATTGGCCGCCGAAATTATCAGCGAGTCCCAAAACGAAAACTGGCTTTTTATGCTTATGTCCACGGCGGACAGAATCAGCGGAACGGAGATTTCCACAACAGGGAAATTGTCGGCGAAAAATTCCACATATTCTTTTGCGGCTTCCTTTGATATGTTTAATTTTTTTTGAGCGACGTTAAAAAATTCCTGCAAGCATTGCGTTGAAATCACGCCGGTTCCGGAATTAATCGCGCTATTTATAAGGGCAGTCGCGATTTTTTGTTTTCGAGCGTCACTTACGTCCGCGGAATACACAAGAATATTAGTGTCAAAAAAGACTTTGCCTTCGGCTGACTTAACTTGCTTATCTTTCATAAAGTTCCTCCCGAGTCCATTTTTGACCGTGTGAATTTGGATGGTATTTTTCCGACAATTCTTGAAGCTTTTGATACGCCTGCATATGCTTGTCGGGCTTGAGCTTTTCTTCGGTAGCCGCTTGGACCATGCCGGAAATCTTTGCCAGCACCTTTAGCTGCTCTTGGTAGACCAGCTTGGGGAGCATTTGGAGGATTGCGTTAAGATAGTAGGAAGGAGCGCGACGAACCGCCAAATAGTCCGCTCCCGCGCCGGAATCGTGGACGGCGAGGCTTTCCGGCTCCTTTCGCTCGATTTCGTAGGACGTTTCAGGATGTTCGTTTTGCTCCTCGCCAAAGGATTTGAGCTGGTCGTCCAAAATCACGTCGTAGGGAACATGGTAAAAATTGGCAAGGTTTACGACGGTTTTTACCGGAGGAACGGCCTCGCCGCTTTCGTACTTGATGTACATTTGCCGCGAGATTCCCAAAAAGGAAGCGACCGCCGCCTGCGAGTAATTGTTCTGAATTCTAAGATTTAAAAGGGTCTTATGCATGCGGACATTATACAGCGCGTATTTGGACACGTCAACTAGAATTTACAAAAAATGTAATGAAAAATTTACTATTTGAGCGGCGCTTGTGCGGCGTCAATTCTCCCTAATACTCAAACGCAAACTGCTTGCCGCTGGCGGACAGGAGCAGGTCGGAGACGGAAACGCGCTGGACTTGCTTTTGGCCGTTAGCGACAAATTCCACCACGAGGTCTCCGGAAAGAAGTTCCGAGGCCAAGCGGCCGCCGTAGATTTCCGTAAGCAAGTCCTTGTATTCATCGAGCGACATTTCTTCGCCGGAAATGAGCGGGGCCATCAAAATGTCGGCAAGGGTTTTGGCGGCGCTGTCTTCCTGCAAAATCGAGGCGGCCAAAGTTTCTGGATTCAAGGTTAGGGCGAAAGTTTTTTTGCCGTTGGATTGTTTTTTAATGTCGATGAATTCCTTTGGGAATTTTTTTAGGCTTGAAACTTGCGCGCCGGCGGAAAGAGATTTTTGGTCGATGTTGACCGAGGCGTTTTGGAAAAAGCTTGCGTTCAACTCGCTTTGAATTTTCTTCGCAATTTCGTCCAAATTCGCTGAATTTTCGCCGTTTTCGTCCGAAATTTGCTGAATTTGCGTTAAATTTTCGACGAAGGCCGTTCCCAACTGCGAGGAAAAATTTATCGAAAGCTTGTCGTTTTTGTCGCAATTGACGGTTACTTTTAAAGGGCAGCCGCAAAGAAAAAGCGTCGCGGCAAAAATAAAAAGCGCGGAGAAAAAAATTTTTTTGTTCATAATAATTTAGTTCCTATATTATAAAAAGGCGGACAAGGGCAATGTTACACGAAAACCGGTTGAAAGCGCAATGCCCGAGCCGGCGCTTTTGTAAAAGGCCAACGCCGCTCCGTCGCAATCGTTGTAAACTGTATAAGAAATGTCTTGCACAAAAGTCAGGCTTGCCTTGCCGGCCTTGATTTTTGGCGTTTGGAAAGAGAAGCCAAAAATGCCAGGGAAGACCGAGCCCCTGACCGTTTCGTCGCGGCCCGGCAAGCTTGGGTTTCCAAAATTGATTACGGGGCCCGCGTAAACTTTTACGTAGTCGTTGAAGGTAAGCGAAAGCACAATCGGAATTTGAAAATTTCTTGTTCCGTGATTGTAGCGGAAAATCGTTCCTACGCCAGGCTGCAATTTCCAAGCGGCGTATCGCGCGTTTGTTTCCAACGAGATTCCCCGCCAGTTTAGCATAAAGCGGGCGGTGTCAAAAAAATTCCAGTCACAAAAAAGCGTCGCGTCAAAGATAATGTTGTCCTGCCACCTTTTTGACGTGGCCTCCGAGTCGCCCAATACAATCGCGTCTTCGTTGCCGTCGGGACTTTCCGAGTCGGGAATGTCTTCCTCGCTCACGATTTCGTCGTCGGGCTTGTCGGCGACGTCTTCTTTTTCGCCCCTGCCGGAAGGAACGGCGCGTCCTACGGCGGCGAAAGTGTTTTGGTAATATTTTTCTTTCAGCGAGGAAACGATGACGCCTGTGTTTCCGCCGTCGCTTGCCGCGTGGATGAATTGATTTTTGCCGATGTAAATTCCAAGGTGGCTTATTGAGCCGTCGCCGTTTGTCTTAAAGAAAACCAAGTCGCCGGGTTCGGCTTCCTCAAGCTTTATTATTTTTGCCCTGGAGTAAATTGCTTTTACCGAGCGGGGCATTTGGACGCCGGCGGATTCGCGGAAAACCGTAAAAATCAAGCCCGAACAATCAAAGGCGTCCGGGCCGATGGCTCCGGATTGGTACGGGCATCCGATGTATTGTTTTGCTTGGGCGACGATTTGCTTTCTGGCTTGCGCCGCCTGTTCCGTAGACATTGTTTTAGCGGCGCAATGGCCGACATAGATAAGAGAAACGGCGATTAATGCAAAAATTTTTCTAGACTTTGTCATGCTTAGATTTTCGGCTTTTTGAAAAATAATTTTACTATTTTAATTGAAAGAATGGCGTTAAAATTTCGCTAAAATCAATCTAAAAAAATCCGATAATTTAAGCGGAATATTCTCTATTGGGGTTTTATGAAAAAATTTAATATATCGTCAAAAGTTGCCGGCGCGGTTTTGTTCGCATTGGCTTCATTTTTTTCATTCGCGCTTTTGGTTCATCTTTTTGGCTTTGCGGAACGGAGCTCTTTTGCGTTGAGGTTTTTGTTTGGAACCGGAAAGATTTTGGCTTCGGCTTACGGTTTTTGCAGCGTTTTGATTCCGGTGTTTTTCTTCGCCGCTTCATTGACTGCTTTTAGCGGACAAAGAACTTTTAAAAAATGCGTTTACATCAGCTTTAGCTTGGTTCCATTTTTTACCGCCGTCGCGATTGAAAAGTTTTATCGCGCGATTTCATTTGGCTATGAAGGGGTTTCTTCATTCAAGGCCTTCCAGTTGATTTTGACTTTTGTGATTGGCCTTTTGGTCATCGTGATTGAATACCTTTTGGCCGGAATTGTGGCCGAGCGAATTTTCTATGGAGTGGAGGAGGCGCAGTCCGGCGGCCGGCTTGATTCGTTGGAGGAAGAATTTAAGCCGACAGAAAAAATTGAGGAAGAAGCGGAAGAGCCTGTTGAAAAAATTGAAAATCCGGCCGCCGAGGTTGAGGACGAGTTTTCCGCCTTGCAGGCGCAAAAAGCCGCCGAAGTTGGCCAAAAGTATTTGCATGAGTTTGACGACCTTCAATTGACGGGCATAAAGATTCCGGAAAAATTCCAGCCTAAGGAAGAAAAGGCCGCTGACAATCAAACTTCCGTTCCGCAAGCCCAAGAAGAACCTGCGCCTGAGCCGGAGCCCGCGCCGGTTTCCGAACCCGCCCCCGAACCGGAGCCTGAGCTTCAAACTGCGCCGCCTGTCTCCGAGCCGATAGTGGTTTCCCGCGAGACAAAGAACGCGGTTGAAGAAGTTCCCGTGGAGCCCGTCGCCGTCACGACTGACGGGATTGAAGTTGACGAAAACGAGTATGACGCGGACGACTATCCCAATTACGTTGAGGAAGACGAGGTCGAAGAAGCTGACGGCGGCCAAGGCTTTAACGCGGTTGAAGATTATTCGCAAGAGCAGGAAGCCGCCGCGGACGACGGCGACTTTGACATAGAAGTTTCAGATGAAGAAGCCGACAGCGACGAGGGGCAAGCCCAAGAAGAATCGCTTTCCGACGCGGTGGCGCAATACGACGCGCAGGAGGAGCCCGCCCCCGACCAAGAGGAAGATGCCGACCAAGACGACGGCGCGCAAGACGAATTTGAAGTTGACGAGACGCCCGAGACTGACGGCGAAGAATTTGAAGTTGACGTAACGCCAGAAACTGACGGCGAGGACAGCGCGCCTGTTTCAATCAACGACGAAAAAACTTTGACAGCCGTAAACCCGCGCTTGCAGGAAAAAGCGGCGCCTGCGCTTTCCGCGCCTATTCCCGTAGAAAGGCCTGAGCCAAAAATAATCGACTCCCGATTTACGCGCGGCGTTTACGCAATTCCCACTGACAGAATTTTAAATGAATTTGAAAACTCTGATTACTGGGTCATTGACGAAGGAACCAACGCCAGCGCCGCCCAGCTTAAGGAAACGCTGGAGGAATTTAAAATCAGCGCGGAAGTCACCGGCATCCGAAAAGGCCCGGTAGTAACGATGTTCGAGATTTTGCCCGCGCCTGGAGTCAAGCTTAGCAAAATCGTCACGCTGCAGGACAACATCGCCTTGCGCTTGGCGGCAAAATCCGTCCGCATTGTCGCGCCGATTCCCGGAAAGCGAGCGGTGGGAATTGAAGTTCCTAACAAGGAGCGCGCCGTCGTCGCCTTCCGCGAAATCATAGAGCAGGAATTGCCTGAATACAAGAAGATGGCCGTTCCCGTAATTTTGGGAAAAGACATCCAGGGCGAGGCGCAGGTCATCGACCTTTCAAAAACGCCGCACTTGCTTATCGCCGGTTCAACAGGCTCTGGAAAATCGGTTTGCGTAAACTCGCTGATTCTTTCAATCCTTTACAAGCGCTCGCCCGAGCAAGTCAAGCTGATTTTGGTTGACCCAAAAATCGTAGAATTGAAGTTGTACAACGACATTCCGCACTTGCTTACGCCAGTAATCACCGAGCCAAAGCGCGCGCTCCAGTCGCTGCAGTATTGTTTGTGCGAGATGGAACGCCGTTACGCGCTTTTGGACGGAATGGGCGTGCGCGACATCATCAGTTACAACAAGCGAATCGAAGAGCGCCACATAGCGAGCGAAAAGCTTCCGTACATTGTTGTCATAATCGACGAGTTTGCCGACTTGATGGCCACGACCGGAAAGGAGCTTGAGTCCACAATCGCGCGCCTTTGCGCTATGAGCCGCGCCGTCGGAATCCACTTGGTTCTTGCGACCCAGCGCCCATCCGTCGACGTAATCACCGGCCTTATCAAGGCGAACATTCCAAGCCGCATCGCTTTTGCCGTAGCCTCAAAGATGGACAGCCGCATCATCATCGACCAAGTTGGCGCCGAAAAACTTTTGGGCCGCGGCGACATGCTTTTTGTAAGCGCGGTAAATCCAGTTCCGATAAGAATTCAGGGAACGCTTGTAAGCGACGACGAGGTTGAGAACGTAGTGAATTACGTAAAGCAATACGGTTTCCCGGAATACATCGACGACGAAATCTTTGTTGACGATGAGGACGAAGAGAATCCAGAGCCGGGCCTTTTTGACGAAGGCGACGATCCCCTTTATCAAAAGGCCTTGGACATTGTGGTGGAAGCCGGCAAAGCCAGCGCCTCTTACATTCAACGCAGGCTAAAAATCGGCTACAACCGCGCCGCCCGCTTGGTGGAAGAGATGGAAGCCCGCGGCATAGTGGGTCCGGCCAACGGCTCCAAGCCGCGCGAAATCATCCACATGCCATAAAATGGGCTTCGCCCATTTTATAACGAGTTTTCGCTTCGCAAAAACTCGCGCGCGTTAAGGTTTTTCATTCAACGGCACGAGCGGCTCTATCCATTCCCAAAAGGCCGCGTCTTCCATTCCCAGGCGCCAAAAAGCGATGCTGTCAAAGCCGTAGTTTTTGTACATTCTTGCGCGCTGCAAGAGGCTTGTCGCGTCGTCAAACCAAAGCGTCACCTTTGCTTTTGCCTCGTATTCAAAGTGCGGAACTCCGTCCTTGCGCTTTAATTGCTTCACGTCGTTTTCGTGCATGATGCGGTTGGCGCCGTTAAAGTACCAGGCTTGCGCGAGCGAGCGGTCAATCCAGCTGCGGCCGTAAAATGGAACGCCGATGATGTACTTGTCGGCGGGCAAAACGCCAAGCGCGTAGTCAACGATTTTTTTGCACCAATTGATTGAGGCGACGGAACCCGGGCCGCTTGTGGACCAATGCTCGTCGTAGGCCATAATCATAACTTTGTCGGCAACGGCCGCGATTTTTTTGTAGTCGTAAACGTCGGTGGCAAAAGTTTTTACGCGGGCGGGAACGCAAACGGTCAGCGGCTTTTCGCCAAGCTTGCGCTTTAGCTGGCGCAAGAATTCCAAAAAGTTTTCGCCGTCTTTTTGCGGAACAAGCTCGTAGTCGATTTGGAGGCCGTCAAATTCGCGCGAGGCAAAAATCAAGTCCTTCACCAAGTCGCCGCGCAAGCCGTATTTTGGGTCAAGGACAAAGTGCGTGGTTGACGTGGAATTGCACACCGCCACAAGGTGAACGCGGCCTTTAAAGCCCGCCGTCAAATTTCTTTTTGGAGCGGTCTCCAATTTGCCGTAGCAATCTACGTCCACGCCAAAAAGCGCCAAGTCGGTGAGCGGCGCGTTTTTGTCAAAATCCTTAAGGCGGTTTGTTACAAGGTAGCCCCATATTTCCTTAAACTGAACTTTTTCGCCGTCAAGCTTGTTCCAGCGGTATGGGTGCGAATAACTGTCATGCTCAACTTCTTCCGGAAAATCTTTCTCTTCAAAAATTTCAAGGCCCTGGCCCGCTGGAATTTCCACCGCCAGCTTCGCGTCCTTGGCCAACGCAGGCCGCGACATAAGCGCCAGAATGAGAACTGCGGCAAGCCCAAAAATTCGGGCCGCGAAAATGTTTGCAAAACAAATAACGCGCGGCGGCGTTCGCCAGACTTTTATTTTTTTCATAATTCGATTATCTTGTACATCGGAGATTCGCCGGGGTGAAATTCCAAAATATGCTTTTCCGCCGCCAACGCTTCCGTCGGGTCATGGGTAACGTGCAGCAGCGTGGTCGTTCCGCTTTGAGCGACGATTTCAAGCAAGTCCAAAATTTTTTGACGGAAGCTTTCGTCAAGGCCGTGGCAGGGTTCGTCAAGAATCAGGATTTCCGGCGCCTTTACCACCGCGCGCAAAATCAAAATCGCGCGCTGCTCGCCGTAGCTGAGCGTGTTGAACGACTCGTTTTCGCGGCCCGCAAATCCGCCCAGCGCCAGCCACTTTTTGGCCGCGGCGATTTCCGTGTCAGTCGCCTGCTCGTACAAGCCGATTGAATCCTTAAAGCCCGAAACGATTACGGCCAAAAGGCTCGCTCCGACCATTCTATATTCGACGTGCAGGCGGTAGGAAACGATTCCAAGCTTTTTCTTTATGTCCCAAATCGTTTCGCCAGAGCCGCGGCGCGCGCCGAAGATTTTTATGTCGTTGCTGAATACTTGCATATTGTCGCCGGTAATCAGTTCCAGGAAAGTGGTTTTGCCGGAACCGTTGGGGCCGCGAATCAGCCAGTGCTCGTTTTTGCGCAGCGTCCAATTAAGGTCTTGCAAGACGCTGTTTTCGCCCCAGCCCACATTGACGCCGCGCATTTCGATTAGCGCCGCTTCTTGGCTTTGCGACGGACTGCCGTTTTGCAAAACCGCGCTTTCTTGGTTGGCGGCGGACAATTGGCTTTTAAAGGCGGCTACATCAGATTCGCGGGATTTTTGCGCGGCGGCTTTTTTGTCAGCCAAAATTTTTTCGTATTCGCTCCGTTCCCCGCAAAAAGAAATTTCTCCGTCAGTAAATTCCACAACCTTGTTTATCGCGTTTGGAATTTCGTGGAAGCGCTCCATTCCCAAAATTATTCGCGGAAAGGCGCTTTCATGGCTGGAACTGCCGCCGCCCGCATTTTGGTCTTTCGACTGATTGCCGCCATTTTGCGCCGCCTCCGACTGCGCGAGCTGGCGCTTGGCCACGCTGTCAAAAAAGTCCAACAAAATTTTTCGGCTTTGCGCGTCAAGGCCGGCAAAGGGGTCGCTTAAAATCAAAAGCTTTTTTCCGCTCAAGAGCGCGCGGCACAAAAGCGTTCGGCGGATTTCGCCGGTGGACATATACTTTAGGCCGCGGTCAAGAATTTTTTCAAGGCCGCACAATTTTACCTGCGGGTCGCTTTCCAAGCGCGCTGCGGCCGGCGGCAAGTCGTAAATGCCGGTTTTGGAATCGCGCTTGATTTTTTGTCCGGTCAAGGCTTCCGCAAAAAAGACGCGGGCGCTTCTTCCGTGGTCCACGCCGCCTTCCAAAAATTCGCTTTCGTCGTTGGCGCGCTCTTCCTGTATCAAGGCGGCGGCCCTTTCAAGCGACACGATTTCAACCGAGCCGTCAAAAATGTTTGAATAAAGTCCGTCCGCGTTGGGGACAATTTTTAGCTGGCCGCAAAGCGCCTTTAAAAAGTCAGCCTTGCCGCCGCCGTTTGGGCCAATCACAAGCCAGGCCTCGCCGGAGTCCATGGACCAAGAAAAATTTTTTATTATTGTTGATTTTGAGTCGTCGATTCGGCAATTTTTAATTGAAATTAAATTCATGAATCAATTGTATCACAATCCGCGCTTTTTTGGAAGAATTGGCCGCCAGCGTTTGTCTTGCCCCCAGGTTTGGGCTTGCTTGACCATTAGGCTTTTGGGCGCTAAAATCTTTTTTATGAAGTCCGTAAAGCTTTTGTTCGCGCTTTTACTTTTTTTAGGCTTGTCGCTCCAATGCGGGCCAGAATTTAAACGGATTCAAAATTCAGAAATTCAAGACACGTTCGTTTTGTCTGCTTTGCAAGAGCTTCCTTGTGTTTTTCCGGAAATTAGGCAGAATTTAAAACAAGAAGCGTCTTCCTTGATTTCAAAGAATTTCTTTGCGTTGCCATTTAAAGCGAATACAATAAAATATAAAAAGAATCTACGATTTGCTCTCTTTATTCCGCTTCAACTTTCAGAAAAAAAACTTTCGCGCTACATAAAGTCAGTAATTGCAATTCAAAGCCTTCCGTAAACACTTCCTAAAAAATCTACAAAAAATTTTAGGAAGGATTTTATGACTCAAAATAACGAATGTTGGATATTGCCGGGATCCGTGTCTTTGACTGTTTGTGACGCAGGAAGAGAGGCTGTCCTTGACCAAATGATAGCCTTGTTGGAAAGAACAGGTTGCGTTAGAGACAAGAAAATTTTAAAGACAGACTTGTTGAACAGAGAAGCTCTTGGAAGCGTTGACATTGGAGAGGACGTTTCAATGCCCCACGCGCAGTCGCAGGGCGTGAGCCGCTTTTGCGCTTCTATCGCCGTGACGCAAAAAAAGCGAATTTGCCTGCTCACGGCTTGGCCTTCGGTTTCTTACAAAGAGCTTAAGACAATAGCCGCCTTTATCGAACTTTTTAAAGACGAACGGAAAAAGAAAGAGCTTTTTCTAGCGGAAAGCGCTCAAGAACTTTTTGAAAAAATCAAGACTCATCTTGCGGGCTATGGAATAAACGCATAGAACGCTTGGAACAAATGGCGATTGGCGCTAAAATCCGTTTATGGACTTTTATGAACTGGACGCTTTCATCACTCTTGCGGAGACGCTGAACTTTTCAAAGGCGGCGGATTTATGCGCCATGAGCCCTTCCGCCTTAAGCCGAATGGTGGCGCGGCTGGAAGAGGAGGCGGGCGCGGCGCTTTTGGACCGCGACAACCGCAGGGTATCCTTGACCGAGCGCGGAAAAAAGTTTTTGGCCTTCGCGCGCGAGGCGGTGACAAAACGAAAGGGCCTTCTTGAAGAATTTTCAAAAGGAAGCGATTTGCTTTCGGGCGACCTAAAAGTTTACGCCAGCGTCACCGCCTGCTACACTATTTTGCCGCCCTTCATCAAAGCGCTTTCCCAAAAATATCCGGCCGTGCGCTTGTCGGTGCAAACCGGCGGCGAGGCGGGCGCCTTTAACGCAGTAAAAGAAGGCCGCGTCCTTTTGGCAGTAGCCGCCATTCCCGAAGAAGGAAACGCGGCGATAGAATCCACCAGCGTCATAAAAACGCCCTTGATTTACGCGGCCAGCGCGGACGGCCCGTGGACAAAGCTTGACGGCTCGCCGCAGGACATAGTTTCAAGCGCGCCCTTGGTTCTTCCCAAAACAGGACTTGCCCGCAAGCGCTTTGACAAGTGGACCAAAAGCCGCAACGTAAAGCCAAAAATCGCCGCCGAGACAGAAGGCAACGAAGCGCTTTTGGCCATCGCGCAGCTGGGCCTGGGAATCGCCTTGGTTCCGCGAATCGTTTTGGAAAACGGCCCTTACAAGGGAAAGTTTGTAATCCACGAAGCCGGAAACGCGCTTGGATATTACGACGTCGGCTTTATCCGCAAAAAAGAAATTTCAGGCACTCAAAGCGAGCGCAAAATCATGCAAGCGGTCAACGAGATACTAAACAGCTTTTCTGACAATTTATAAAAAAAACGAAAACTTGACAAACGTGATGGGGGGGGGGTATAATAGAAAGAAATAGGAGATTGCTATGAAGAAAATTACTGTTGTTTTAGCGGCGCTTGCCGTTTCGTTTGCCTTGTGCCTTGGACTTTTTATTTCTTGCGGCGCGGGCGAGGACAATTCTCAACTTGTCGCGGCTTATATTGAAGCCGCCAGAACACAGAGGGAAGCTGCGGAATATACAAAGCTTATTAGCATCGGTGTGAAAATATATGGATCTGGAGACAAAGGGGACATTGCTGAAAGAGACCAGGAAGAGCCAAGAAAATACGCTGACTCCGAAAAGAAATATGCCGTCATCATTTTTGAAGCGATTCCTGCTAGTGGAAATAAATTTAATTTGGTTGGAGTAAACGCGACAACAACCCCTGCTTCTACTCTTTCCTATCCCAAAATTGAGAAGCACCCGACAAAGACCAATTACTTTACGGTCACTGTTCCAATAGAAACGACAACGTTGAATATCGACAAGAGCAACGCTTTTGAGTCTCTTAACTAGTTGCCATTGCCGGGCTTGCCCCGGCAATTTTACTTCCGCGCGCTTTTAGTTCCGCGCAATGTCCAAAATAATTTGGACGCACTTGTCGATGCCAAGCGACGAGGTTGAAAGGCACAAGTCGTAATGCTTGCTTACGCCAAATTCCGTGTTGGTGTAATGCGAGCAGTATTTTTGGCGGCGCTTGTCTACGATTTTTATGTCGTCCAAAATTTCTTTTTCGGTCTTGTCCGGCATTTTTTCTTTTTGCAGGCGCGCCGCCCGCCAGTATTGGTCGGCGTGAACAAAGACGTGCAGGGAATTGTCAAAATCCTTTAGAATGCTGTTGGCGTTGCGGCCTACGATGACGCATTTTCCGCGCTCGCCAAGCTTTCGGATTATTTCCTTTTGGGCGCTAAACACGCGCTCGTCAAGTGGCGCGTTGTACATGTCGAACAAGCTTTGGGTAAAGCCAAAGACTAGCGGCGGCTTTTCGTCCATCGCCAATATTTGGTTTATGTCGATGTTGGCGTCGCGGGCAGAGCGCAAAATCAATTCCTTGTCGCAGTAATCGTATCCCAACTCGTCGGCCACGCGACGGCCAATCTCGCCGCCGCCCGCTCCAAATTCCCGGCTTATAGTGATTATCTTTTTCATCGCGCCGCCTCACAAAACTTTGTTCAAGAAGCTTATCGTTCGCTCTTGCTTGGGGTTCTTCAAAATCTCTTCGGGCGTTCCCTCTTCGATGATGTAGCCGCCGTCCATAAACACAATGCGGTCGGCCACCTCGCGCGCGAATCCCATTTCGTGGGTCACGACAATCATCGTCATTCCGCCCTTGGCAAGCTCCTTCATTACCGCAAGGACTTCGCCAACCATTTCCGGGTCAAGCGCGCTTGTCGGCTCGTCAAAGAGCATAATCGAAGGATTCATGGCCAGGGCGCGAGCGATTGCCACGCGCTGCTTTTGGCCGCCCGAAAGCTGCTGGGGATAGCTGTGGGCCTTGGAATCCAAGCCTACGCGGGCCAGCAGTTTCATGCCGGTTTGGTTGGCCTCTTCCTTGCTCATTTTTTTCAATTCCACCGGAGCGAGCGCCACGTTTTGCAAGACGGTCATGTTGGGGAACAAATTGAAGTGCTGGAAAACCATTCCGATGTTTTCGCGCGCCTTGTTGATGTTGACCTTTTTGTCGCTGATGTTCTCGCCGTTGACGATGATTTTTCCGCTGGTGGCTGTTTCAAGCCTGTTAAGGCAGCGGAGGAACGTTGACTTTCCCGAGCCGCTCGGCCCGATGACTACAAGCACTTCGCCCTGCGTTATGTCGATGTTGATGTCCTTCAACACTTCAAGCTTTCCGAAAGTCTTTTTAAGGCCTTCTACATGTATTTTTACTTCCGAACTATTTTTCATTTATCTTAATCCTCCGTTCCAAGGCCTTGGCCGCGCGGCTTAGGCTTACGATTACTATCATGTAAAGAATTCCGACAATCGCCCAAGTTTCCAAGCTGCGGAAAGTGTTTCCCGCGATTGTGCGGCCCGTGTTTGTCAATTCCGGGTAGCCAATGACAGAAAGGATTGACGTGTCCTTTAGCGTTATGATGAACTGGTTTATGATTGACGGAATCATCACCTTAAAGGCTTGCGGCAAAATTACCCGCCTCATGCTGGTTCCGTATGGCAAGCCCAAGGAGCGGGCCGCCTCCATCTGGCCCTTGTCGATGCTTTCGATTCCGGCGCGGAAAATTTCCGCCATGTAAGCGCCGCAGTTCATCGCCAAAGCGATTGTTCCGGCCTGCAAGGCGGGCAGCCTAAAGCCGTCCACAAAAACCTTGATTCCCTGCGGAACGCCAAAGTAAATGAAAAAGGCCAAGACAATCAAAGGCACGCCGCGAATCGCGTCAACGTAAACCGTTCCGATTGCGTTTAAAACTTTGTTGCGGCTAACGTTCAGCAAGGCAAAAAACAAGCCTATGAGCATGGCGAAAACCAACGCGAACAAGGCCAGCAAAAGCGTGTTGCCCAACGAGGCCAGCAACATAAAAAGATACTGCTTAAAAATTACAAACATAAAACTTTATTTCCTATTTTTTTTCTTCTTCAACAGGCGGAAGGGAGCAGCAAACCCTGAATCCTAGGCTGGAGCTTTTTCCGCCCATAGGACTTGCGCTCCTAAAGAATACGTTGCACTGCTCAGCGTCGTCAAGCCAAGAGCCTCCGCGCTTTACGTGAACGCCCGTCATTGTGCCGGGACCAAAGGGATTGACTTGCGGCCTTTTTTCGTATTCGGCGTATTCGTCGTAAACCCATTCGGAAACGTTTCCGCACATGTCGTAAAGGCCAAGCGCGTTGGGCTTTTTTTCGCAAACGCCGTGGGTTTTGATTTCGGAATTTTCGCCAAACCAGCCGACCTCGTTGAGGTCGTCGCTGCCTGAATACAAATAGTCGTTCTTATGCTTTCCTCCGCGGGCGGCGTATTCCCATTCCGCTTCGGTGGGAAGCCTGTAGCCGTTGGCGGAAAAATCGCAGGCAAGTCGTTTCCAAACCGGGCTGGTGTCCTCAATGTTTGAAAAGTCGCCGGAACTTCCGATTGTGTAGCAAGGAGTCAAGTTCATCATTTTGCTAAGGGCGTTGCAATAGCGGATGGCGGCGCACCAGTTTACGCCCTCTACCGGCAAGTCTCCGCCGATAAATTTTGACGGGCTTTGACCCACTACAAAATAATACTGATTTTGCGTTATGGGAGCGACCGACATCTTGAACGAAGTGAGCTCCACGCTGTGGGAAAAGTCGCCGGTTCCCATAAAGAACCTTCCGCCGCCGACAACAACCATGTCTGGAATAGTTTCGGCAACCTTAATGTTCTTTTTGACTTCCACGACTTTTTCGTACATTTTTCCGCACCAAGGGCAAAAGGCCATGTCGTCGGTGATGCCTGAATGGCAGTTGGGGCAGGGATGCAAGGCGTGGGGCTTTTCAATTTGCGTTCCGCACTCTGAACAAAACTTGGCGCCGGGAATAAGAAGCGCGGCGCATTTTACGCATTTTTGCATAATAAAATCCTTTTTGGTTAAGATGAGCTTTCGGCCTATATTATAGCGCATTTTTAATTTTTTTTCGATAAAAAAGCGCCTTGCTCTTCAAAAAAAAGTGTTTTTGTTGTATAATTAAAAACAGAGGAATAACCATGGACATCTCTCAAAATAAAAACGGAACGACCGTTGACCTTGTTGTTTCCGGCCGCCTGGACACAAACACCGCTCCGCAGCTTGAAGCCGCGATCAAGCAAGCCGCTGTCGGCTCAAAAGTCATGAACTTGGATTTGAGCGCCGTTGAATACATGTCGAGCACGGGCTTGCGCGACATTTTGCTGGCCCACAAAATCATGGGCGGCGCCGGCGGAAAACTTGTCGTTCAAAAGCCTTCCGACTTTGTAATGCAAGTGCTTGAAGCCACCAGCATGGACAAGCTTCTTAACATTGTAAAATAGGAACGATTGGCGATTATCGCGCCGCAATAATCACGCCGCAATAGGCACGCGATTACCCGAATGTCTTTACAAGCGTCAGAATGTTTTTGCCGTCTTGGCGCTTGTACGAAACGCTGTCCATAAATTTCTTTGTAAGGAAAATTCCAAAGCCGCCAAGGCGCCGCTCTTCGATGCTTAGGGTCAAGTCCGGCTCTTCTTGCTCAAGCGGATTGAATTCCTTTCCCCAGTCAATGAACGAAAGCCTGAACTTTCCAGGCTCGTAAAGTTCGCATGCGATTTGCGCTTCGCCCGCGCCGCCATCGTAGGCGTAATGGCTTATGTTGACGAAAATCTCTTCCGCCACCAAGTCAATCTTGTTAAGACATTCCAGCGAAAGGTTTGCCGGCAGGCAGCTTTTGATAAAGTCCAAAACTTGCGGAAGCTTTTGGTCGTCGGCCTCTACTTGCAAAGTCTTGGGCGCGCTTTCCGCGGCGTTAAATTTGTCAAGGCCAAAAGCCAGCGCCGTTATGTCGTCCGCTTGTTCCGCTCCGTCTGCGAAGCGCTCCACTTCGGCGTTGACCACGTTTATCGCGTCCTTTGCCGAAAGCGCGGCGGTCTTGGCCAGCGCTCCAAAAAGCAGCGGCTCTCCAAAAAGCGCTCCGTCCTTGTTTTGCGCCTCGGTCACGCCGTCCGTGTAAAGGAACAAGCGGCTTCCTTCTTTAAGCTGAATTTGGTGCTGGACGTACTTGCTGCCTTCCATCGCGGCCAGCATTATGCCGCTTTTTTGCTCCAGGAATTTGTAGGTGTCGCCGTCGTACAAGACCGGCGGATTGTGGGCGGCGTTGGCGAATTTCATTATTCCGGTCGAAAGGTTCACGCAGCCAAGCCAGCATGTCACAAAGAGGCCCTGCTCGTTTTCCTCGCAAAGCTGCTCGTTGACGCGCTCGCAAATTTCGCTTGGCTCGTATTCCAGCGTGGCTTCGTTGCGGATAAGCGCCTTGGCTATCACCATGAACATGGCGGCGGGCACTCCTTTTCCGCTTACGTCTCCCATTACAAGCCAAAGCTTGTTTTTGCCCGTCCAGAAAAAGTCGTAAAAGTCGCCGCCGACTTCCTTGGCCGGCATCATGCTGGCGTAAAGCTGTACGCCCGGATGGCCGGGGTAGGGCGAAAAGTTTTTGGGAAGCATTCCGGCCTGAATGCCGCTGGCAACCGAAAGCTCCGCGCTTATGCGCTCCTTTTCGCTGGTGACGCGCATCAAGTCCTTGATGTAAACTTGGATGTCGATTCCCATTTTTTCTATTGAGCGCGCGAGCGTTTCAATTTCGTCGTTGGAGTGAATCTCCTTAAGCTTGTCCGAAAAATGCGCGTCGTGCGAAGCGAAGCCGTCGGCCTCTTTTGTGATGCTTACAATCGGCTTTACGAATTTTCTGCTGATGAAGGCTCCAAAGCACAAGAAGAACAAGAGCGACACGAAAGGCGCGAAAAGCAAGTCCAAACGCACATAGCCGCGCAAAATGGAACTGATTGTTTCAAGCTGCTTTTCAACGCAAATGACTCCGACTTTTTTTCCGCTGGAATCGCGCAAGGCCAGCGAAATGCGCGTCCTGGCGCCTAAATGGGAAAATATTGAGCTGTCAATTTCAACGCCGCCTTTTTCCATCAAGCGCTTAAAGCGCGCGGCGGATTCGTCCGACGTGTTCTCCCTGTAGCCGGCGTGGTATGGGTTGTATTTGTTGCGCAGCTTTGTGTTCACTACGTTAAAGACGTAAGTTTTGTACTTGCAGTCCGGCATGTCGGGAATGATGACGTACAAAAAGCTGATGTCGGTGTTCTCGGTAAGGTTGGCCAGCTTTATGAGCGTGTCCTTGTATTCCGCCGACTTAAGGCCGTCGCGCGCGTATCGCTCCAGATTGTCGCCCTTAAAGTAAGACGCTCCAGTGTAGGCGATTTGCGTCAAGAAGGTGTCGTAAGTTTCGCTAAGAATTTTTCTTACGGCAAAGTAGTCAAACACAACGTTCATAAGAAGGCTTGCGAGCGTAAAGAAAATTATCGCGCCGTTTATTTTTTTTGTTATCGTTGGCATGGGGAGCGTCTCCTGCCTTTTATACTATCACGATTCGCGCGAATTGGCTAGAGAAAAAAAATCCCCGGCAGCAAAACGCGCCGGGGCAGAGTACGTCCGGTCAAGGCACGCTACGCTTAAGGCCTTGACTCGGCCGTTTTGCGGCGCGACCAAAATTGTCGCGCCGCAATCCAAGTTTACAGCTTGGTGTAAACAACGCCGTCAAGAGTAAGTGTTTTGCGATCGGTGGAA
This sequence comes from uncultured Treponema sp., assembly GCA_946411505.1. Classification (GTDB taxonomy): domain Bacteria; phylum Spirochaetota; class Spirochaetia; order Treponematales; family Treponemataceae; genus Treponema_D. Next base: position 104,320 of record CAMKEG010000004.1, read on the forward strand.
AATGTCGCGGTCTGGGTAGATTTGTCAGAGAATGTCAATGTCACTTTGTTTCCATCAATTGAATAAGTGATATCCTTTAGATTTATGGTTTTTGATGCGTTCACAGTTCTTTGGCTGTCCATAACCTGTCCGGTTTTGCCAGAATCGTCATTGAGCATAACGACTTTTTGCTTGGCAACAGAATTTGCGCCGTCCAATGTCACGGTGGCATTGGCATAAACCATATAGCTTCCGCTAGTCAGGATATAATATTTATCACCTTTATCGTCTACAAGATCTCCATCAGCGTCAATTTTGAATGTTTTGGTCTTGTTAAAAAGAGTGCCTTCAAACTGGCCGTTGGCGATAGTACAGGGGCCGCTTGCAAATAATGAATCATTATTTTTGTCGTCTTGCTTGCCGTCTATTAGTTTTTTTTGGGAACCAAATTGCGTCAATTCAATCTTGTTGCCAGATACATTCAATCTTTCAAATATAGAAGCGACTTCATAATGTTGATTACTATTATAGCTTGCCCACAGTTTTGACGCAAGATAAGAAGTTACGCTGCTTACCTTTACGGCAGGAATTGTCGCGTCAAATGTTCCTGACGTTGGAACTGTCATGCTGATATCTTTTTTTTCTACAACAGCGGTCAGCAAGCCGTTGTTAAGAATCTTTTCAACCTTCAAATTTAATGCTGTGTCGGAAGAGCCAATTGTCGAAATGTCGCCGGTATAGCTTCCCATGTATTTTGGGCTTGTAGCGTTGGTTTCTGTGAATTTCCATGTGCCGCCGCTGCTTGGTTGAGCGGCATCTGCAGAAATGGCAATGTTTGGCTGCGCGGCTGTTCCTGTAAAAACATAAGTTCCGTTAGAAGCGGAAAGCGTCGCTGTGTTGCTAGAATATGACGCGGAAGTCACTGACGTGGCGACCTGGGCAACTTCCTTTACTGTGGCGGAATCTGCGAGAGGCGTTGTTGTCCCATTTTGTGTTGTCCCAGTAGCGGCAAGCGCGGAAGGAGAATCGCTTCCGTTTGAGCAAGAAACAAAGGCGCCGGCAAAAAGCGCAGACGCTGCCAAAAGACCAAAAATTTTGCGTGAAACTTTTTTCACAATAAACCTCCAAAGATGTGTTCCCTTGTTATATATCTAAAAATAAATAAATTCAAGCAACAAAAAACCGCCCTCGGGATGGAGGGCGGCGCGGTAAAAATTAGCTTAATTCAAGATTACATCTTGAGGTATTCAACGCCGTCAAGAGTAAGTTTTTTGCCGTCATCGGAAAGTGTCGCAGTCTTAGTTTGGCCTGCGCTATCGCCAGCGCCTGTCAATGTCACTGTATTTCCGCTAATTTCATAAGTAACATCCTTTGTGTTTATTATTTTGCTAGTAGTCTTAGTTCTATTTATATCCATAAGTTGTCCGGTTTTGCCTGAATCGTCCTTGAGCCAAACAAGTCTAACCTGGGCATAGGAACTATCGCCGTCAAGTTTCGTTACTGCATTTGCATAAAGCTTGCCGCTTGCGTTAGTCAGATTAAATTGTATGTCACCTGTGTTGTCCGTAAGATCGCCATTGCCATTAATGTTATATGTTTTGGTTTCATTGTTAAGAATGAATGTAAGCTTGCCGTCAGCGATACCATAAGTTCCGCTTGAAAATTGATGTGAATTGTCATCCCTATTGATTGTATTGCTTTTTTGGGAACCAACTATGAAAGAAGTGATTTTTCCGTCAGACAAATCAATTCTTTCAAAAGTAGAACCGATATTATAAGCTTCTGCAGAATCATACCGTACGTTTACCTTCGCGGAAACATAAGTGGTTACGCTGCTTACCTTTACGGCAGGAATTGTCGCGTCAAATGTTCCTGACGTTGGAACTGTCATGTTGATAGACTTTGCTTCTACAACAGCGGTCAGCAAGCCGTTTTTAAGAATTCTTTCAACCTTCAAAGTTAAAGTCGTGTTGGAAGTGCCAATTGTCGAAATGTTGCCGGTATAGCTTCCTGAGTATTTTGCGATTGTTTTGCCAGTTTCGATAAATTTCCATGTGCCGCCGATAGATTGCGCTTGCGAAGCCGATATGGCAATGTTTGGCTGAACGGCTGTTCCAGTCAAAACATACTTGCCGTTAGAAGCGGAAAGCGTCGCTACGCTGCCATTAACTGATGCGGAAATTCCTGATGTTGTGACAGCGGCTGCTTCTGACACAGTGGCGGAATCTGAAAGCGTCGCTGTTGGCCCATTGGAAGAATTAGAGCCAGTAGAAGTCATGGCAAGCGCCAGAGCGGAAGAAGAATCGCTTCCGTTTGAACATGAAACAAAGGCACCGGCAAAAAGCGCAGACGCTGCCAAAAGACCAAAAATTTTGCGTGAAACTTTTTTCACAATAAGCCTCCAAAAATGTTATTGTTTTGTCTTTTTAGACTGTATAAACGATTATATCTAATCGTTTGTTCCTTTATTATATATCTTATAAGATTAAATTCAAGTGGTTTTTAGTCTTTTTAGATTATTTTTTAGGCATGGGATTTAAAGAAAATTTACGGGAAGAGATGGAATTTCAGGACATTAAGCCAAAAGAATTGGCCGACAAAACTGGCATAAGCGTGAACACTTTGCGCAACTACATAAACGCCCACGACGCGCTTCCAAACATTGATTCCGCAGTAAAAATCGCGCGGGCCTTGAACACCACGGTCGAAGAGCTTGTCGAGGGCCGCAAAAATTTTCAGGAAGTCCATAAGTCCGAAGCCGCCGGAAAATTTCTTTCAATTTTTGCCGGCCTTTCCCAAAACGACCAAAAATCAGTAATCGCCTTGTTGGAGGAAATGAAGCGACATTGACACAAAAAAACCGCCCCCAAACGGAGGCGGTTTTTTCGTCTATGCGTAAACTATCGCGGCGCAATAGTTTACACCGTTCCTACTTCAAATACTTGTCCAAAATCTTTTGGTAAGTTCCGTTGGCGCGGATGTTGGCCAAGCCCTTGTTGAACATGTCAAGCAATTCCTGGTTCTTGGGGTTCATGATGGCGAATCCGTAGGGAGCGCCTTCGCTTTCCATTTCGGCGGGAATCTTGAGCGGGAGTTTGGCTTCCTTGATGTTTGAGGCGATGATCGGAGTGTCTTCAACGCAAGCGTCGCTGTTTCCCAAAACCACGTCTTGGTACATTGTGGGCGAGTCTTCAAAAACGGTGACTTTGTAGCCGTACTTGTTCTTGAGCGAGAGGGCAAAGTCCATTCCGGCGGTTCCGTTCTTTACGGCGACGCTCTTTCCTTTGAGGTCCTCGAACTTTTCAATAGAGGAGTCTTTGGCGACGACAAAAGTCTGAGTGGCGTTGTAGTAGCCGTCGCTGAAAATCCAGCCTGAATCAATGCGTTCCTGCTTGATTGTGGCTCCGGCAATCAAGGCGTCGGCCTGTCCAACCTGAACGGCGGCGACTCCTCCGTCCCAGCCCAATGACTGCAAGTCGTAGGCAAAGCCCTGGTCCTCGGCGACGGCGGCCAAAAGGTCTACGTCGATTCCGACAAACTGGTTCTTGTCGTTTGTGTACTCAAAGGGGCGGAAGGCTGTGTCAGTGGCGACAATCCATGTCTTTCCGCCTTTTGCGGCTTTGTTTGATTTTTTAGAGCAAGAGGCCGCTCCAAAAATCATGGCAATAGCCAAAAATGAAAGGATAATTTTTTTCATAAGTGTCTCCTTTTTATAGACTTACAGAATATTAGTTTTTTGGGTGCTTTGTGTCAAGAACGGGTAAAAACAATTATATGGCTTGATTTTTTTCCGATTTGACACTATCATTATCTTACACTACAAATACTTAAAAATAATGATTTTGTAGTGTAAGACATTTTATGAAATCTGATGTTATAAAATCTGTTTTCATTGATGAATTGGAACGGAATAAACGGCTTGTTTCTCGTTACGAAGCGGAAGTTGAAAAACTTCCCAAAGGCTCGCTTTTTCTTCGGCAAATAGGCAGCCAGCGTTATTATTATTTGAACTATCGTGAGGGCAAAAAAGTCGTGTCAAAATTTTTAGGAAAAGAAAATTCTTTTGACGCGGACAAATTTCAAAAGCAGTTAGAACGTCGCAAAGAGTTAAACGCGCTTTTAAAGCGTTTGCGACTTGAAAGGGAAGGGCTTGAAAAGGAGTTGGGCAAATGACGAAAGAGCAGGAAACGGCGTTTTGGCAAACGATAAAGGCTTTTAATGAGCTTGGAATACTTGCAAACATAATGATAATTGGCAGCTGGGCTGAATATCTTTATCCATCGTTGTTCGATTCGGATTTCTATCCAAACCTTAGGACTCGCGATGTGGATTTCTTTTACAGGAATGTCAAAGTTCCAAAAGAAAAAGTTCCGCTGGTCCAAAAACTTAAAGAAATTGGATATGTTTATGATGAGGTTGACGGCATCTCGCGGTTTTACAAAGAAGATTTTTTGGAACTTGAATTCCTTACAAGAATTTTGGGCGCGGGAACAGAACGCAGAATAAAAATAGAGCCGTTAGGCATTACTTCGGAAGGACTTAGAGTAATAAACATTCTTTCACAATTTCCATGTATTGTTGAAAAAAGATTTGACGACGGAACTATGTATGAATTGACGGTTCCAGAGCCTGCCGCATATATAGTTCAAAAAATACTGACAAATCCAACTCGCGAGCCGGAAGCAAAACGCACTAAAGATATTTTAGCCGTAAAAGAGCTATTGCATCATATAAAAAATGATATGCGTCATTTTTCAAAATTAAAAGAGGTTTACAATTCGCTCTCCAAAAAACAGTTAAAAATATTAGAGAGCGTTTGTGGCCGTTATGAAATAGAATTATTTAGCGAATAGTTAAATACGCAACGAAATCCTGCTCTAATTAAAGCCCATATTTTTCTTTTATGTATGCGGTGAATCTTTTGGCACCGTGCGGGTTTACATGGGAGGGATCTCCAAAAAAATCAGGCTCATAGCAAGGGATTTCTTTTTCAATCGTTATTCCTGTTTGCGTTTCCAAATCTGAAAAATATTTGAAAAAGTCTTTGTACCATTCCCCCGCTTTAGTTTTGTCCCAACTGTAATTCATCGGAAGCTGTTCAATAAAAAGAGAAATGTCGTTTTCTTTGCAAAGCGAAATTATTTTGCGAAGATAAAAGTCAATTCGTGGCGCGACTGTAAAATGCGGAGCTTCCGCTTCTGTGTTCAACGGCGCGCTTTCTTCCAGACCAAAAAACATATGACCTTTGTTATTGACAAGAGCTTGACATTGGCCGTGATTGAAATCCCCTCGTTGGAATTTTGAATTTATGCATGCTGCTGTATATTTTTGCGGAAAAAGCAGATCGTATTTTAACGCATTGATGATTTCTGTTTTGATTTGCTGGAATTTCCACGCGTTCAGTTTTCCGTCGGTTGATATGGCTTCGAACTCTTCCCATAATGAGAGAAAATGAAAATATAGGGTTCTTGGTTTAAAGCAATCTTCAAGCTGATAATGAAATCCGCCAAATGCCGCAATTACTTCTTTGGGTTTTAAATGATTTTTTAAATACCGCTTGAGAGTGTAATACATTTCAACGCTGGTCGCGCCGCCCAAGGCTAGGTTGTATGCGTTTTCGCAAAGCTCGTTCGGAATGAGCGCCGCTTTCATCCGCGAGTCGCCTAAAAATAATACTTCGTTTTCGTCATCTTTCGCTTGAACATAATCTTTTTGCTGAATCCAATAGGGAAATTCTCCGTCCATGTATTCAAATTGCGTATTTTTTAAAACCCCCCAGCGAAAAACCGCTATGGTCGCAACTGTCAAAAAAAAGCCGATAAAAAATTTTGCATATCGCGTGTTGTTCATTTATAAATCTCCTAAAACTGAAAATACAAAAATTCCGAAAGGTTCGCGTTTCCTGCCATTGTGTAAAGCGAGTATGCCAGCGCGCAAAAGGCCGCGAACAACCATTTCCAAGTTGGCCTGAATTTCTCCTCTACGATTCTTTGAGTGCTTGGAAGGCAAAAGGCAAGGACACAAAGAAGCAAAAGCAGAGTGTAAGGATAATTGGGTGCGCTTATAAATTGGATTTTAAAATAATGCAAGAACGAAAAAAGATTTTCGATTTTTCCACCAGCGGGAAGCGCGAATTTGTGGATGTTGAACATTCGTTTTATTATTCTAAGTCCGTCACGCAAACTGGTAGCTCTAAAAACTGCCCATCCCATGCAGACGCAAACAAAGGTCATTGCAGCGGCAAGGGCTTTTGGAATTTTAAGTTTGTGTTCCTCTGAAAATTTCCGCCACCAATGATTTATGATTAGAAGAAATCCGTGTCCCATTCCCCACGCAATGTAGCGAAAGCCCGCTCCGTGCCAAAAACCGCAGGCCGCCATCGCGACAAAAAGGTTCAGCAACTTGCGTCTTTGCCCTTTGCGGTTTCCTCCAAGAGGAATGTATACATAATTTTTTATCCAAGTTCCGAGCGTCATGTGCCAGCGCCGCCAAAAATCTATAATTGAAGTCGCTTGATAAGGCGAGTCAAAATTGGTTGGAAAATCGATGTTCATCATTTTGCCAAGTCCAATCGCCATTTCGGAATATGCCGAAAAGTCAAAATAAAGTTGAAATGCGTATGCCAAAACGCCGACCCAAGCGTCCAACATTGTGAGAGAAGTTGGGCGACTAAAAACATCGGCAACAACAGGTGAAAGTCTGTCAGCGATAACGATTTTTTTAAAAAGCGCGAAGGAGAAAAGAGTTATTCCAGCGGAAAAATTCTTTGCGTTAAATTTTCCACGCTCTTTGTCTTCAAATTGCGGAATCATCGATTTGTGGTCTACAATCGGACCAGCTATGAGTTGCGGAAAAAGCGATATGTAAAGGGCAAGGTTCAAAAGCTTTTTTTCGGCATTGGTTCTTCCAAGATAAACATCGGCGACATACGATATGGCTTGGAATGTGTAGAACGAAATTCCTAACGGCAGAATGATGTTTTTTAGGTTCCAATTAAAGTTAAAAGCGCGGTTCGCCGTCTTGATGAAAAAGTCAGTGTATTTGAAATATCCGAGCAACGCCAAATTCATAGTCACAGCGGCAAAGAGAATGATTTTTTTAAGAACGCATTTTCTTTCTGCTTTGCCGATAAGCAGACCGGCCGCGTAATTCCACAAAATCGAAAAGGCGAGAAGCGGAACATAGCTCAAATCCCACCAACCGTAAAAAAAGAGCGAAGCGAACAAAAGCCAAGCCTTTGCCGCGCGCTGGCTTTTTTTGCCAAAAATATAATATCCCGCAAGCGCCGCTGGTAAAAAAACAAAGATGAATTCAAAAGAACTGAAAAGCATAATTTTGTGTCATAAACTCCGAATATTCGTATTTTACTTATTTATACTACGGATATTCAAATTATTCAATACAAAAATACGAGCTTACGCATTTCGATATTCGTTATAATAAACTATGACCTTTTGGGAAAATGTCGAAACCTTGCGCAAAGAGCAAAACACCTCGTACCGTTGGCTTGCCCAAAAGATGGGCGTGTCCGAGACGACCGTTTCAAGCATGCGAAAGGCGGGAACAGAACCAAGGGCTAGCGAAGCTGTAAAAATCGCCGCCGCGTTGGGTACTACAGTTGAATTTTTGGCGGGCGACTCAAATTCTGAAAGTTCAAGCGAGCCTCGCGACAACTACTTTTCAAAATATGTAAACCTTAAAAAGGAACTTTCCCGATTGCTTGAGTCTTTTTAGGCTCTCAGGCGCGCCCATTTTCCGTGCTCTTCCATAATTCCGCCGGATTTTGTATAATTCCCGCGTGAAAGAAACGCTTTTTTTGTCGGAACCGGGAATCGCCTGCGCGGCTGGAAACAACGCCGCCGATTTTTGGCGCTCGCTTACGACAGGAAGCCAAGACGGGCTGGTTAAAGTTAAGACTCATTCTGGGCGCGAATTTTACGCGGCGAAAATCGCAGGCGGCGCGCTCAAAAAGACTTCCGCCCGCTACGACATGCGCGCAATTCAAATAGAAGACGCCGCGTTGGAGCAAATCGCGCCGGCTGTCCAGGCCGCCAAGCAAAAATACGGCGCCTCCCGCATTGCAGTTTGCGTGGGCTGCTGCGACAACGGCTCGGAGTTTTCCGTGGCCGGCCACCGCGAGTATTTTGAAAAAGGCGCCTTTCCCAAAAACTATTCGCTGGAAATTCAAGGCGCCGACTATCCGGCCACATATATAAAGGAAAAATTTGGCCTTGCGGGGCCGGCTTATGTTTTTGCCGCCGCCTGCTCGTCTAGCGGAAGCGCGACAATCAAGGCGGCGCAGTTGGTTCAAGCGGGAATCGTTGACGCGGCGATATGCGGCGGCGTTGACGTGGCGAGCGACACGGTTTTATTGGGCTTTGACTCTTTGGAAGCGGTGAGCGAAAACAAGACCAATCCCTTTAGCGCCGCGCGTTCCGGCATCACGCTTGGCGAAGGCGCCGCGTTTTTTCTTTTGTCAAAGGACAAGGATTTGGCCCGCGCCGGCTGCGGCGGCTCTACCGATTCTGGGCTTGCAAACAATTGCCCGGTCGCGCTTTTGGGCTGGGGCGAAAGCGCCGACGCAAGCCACATGACCGCCCCGCTTGCTGACGGAAGCGGCGCCTTTTGCGCTATGAAAGAGGCCTTGGCTTGCGCCGCTTTGGAAGCCGGCCAAATTGATTATGTAAATTTGCATGGCACTGGAACAAGGCTGAATGACAGCATGGAGGCCAAGGCTGTGGCCCAGGTTTTTGGAAGGCTTTCCGCCGCTGTTCCCGCAAGTTCCACAAAGCCGATGACGGGCCACACGCTTGGCGCTTCCAGCGCGGTGGAGCTTGCCGCTTGCTGGCTTTCGATTGTCAACAACGACAAAAAAAGTTCCGCCGAAATAAAATTGCCGCTCCATGTTTACGACGGAAATTACGACCCGGATCTTCCCCGCCTAAACTTGATTGGGCCGGAGACAAAATTCAACAAGCGAATAAACGTTTGCATGTCAAACTCCTTTGGATTTGGCGGATGCAACGTAAGTTTAATTATAGGAAAAACAAATGGCTGAAAAACTTAACGCATTGCCGCAAACTGTTCCGGCGGAGCAGTTGATTAATTTGCTTCCGCACAAGAGCAAAATGTTCTTGCTTGACCGCTTGACCCAGCACGACACGGACGCGCGGACTCTGGAAAGCGACTCCCTTGTAACAAAGGAGCATATCTTTTATGATAAAGAGATTGACGGAGTTCCGTCGTATGTGGCCTTTGAAATGATTGCCCAAAGCATAAGCGCTTTGAGCGGCGTGACCGGCTACGAAATCGGAAAGCCGCCGCGTCCCGGTTTTTTGCTGAGCCTTTTGAATTACACGGCCAAGGTTCCGTTTTTTAAGGCGGGAACAAGCGTCCATGTAAAAATCAAGAAGGTAGACGAGATGGAAGACATTTTGACTTATTCGGGCGAGGCCTACTACAGCGAGATGCCCGGCGAGCCTGTCATCTCTACGATTGTCACGGTTATGGAAACCGACGACCTTAAAATTTTGTACACGCACTAGTAGCGGCAATGAAATCGTTGCCAAGCCTAAAATGCTAGATAGCCGCATAAGCGGCAACATTCGCGCTCGCAACCAAGCTCGCGCGAACAGCCGAACTATAAGGAGTTATAAACTTATGAGCGAAGAGAACGTTGGAAAGAAAGTTTTGGTGACCGGAGCCTCTGGCGGAATCGGCGCGGCTATCGCGCTTGCCGCCGCCAAGGAAGGCTATTACGTGGTCGCCCACTACAATCACGGAAAGGAAAAGGCCGAAGCCGTCCTTGAGCAAATAAAGGCGGCGGGCGGTTCCGGCGAATTGATTCAGTTCAACCTTAGCGACCGCGCCGACTGCGAGGCCAAGCTTAACGCCTGGACTGAAGCCAACGGCGCGCTTTGGGGAATCGTGCAGAACGCGGGCATTTGCCGCGACGCCGCCTTTCCCGGAATGACCGCCGAAAGTTGGGACGCCGTCATTCACACAAACCTTGACGGCTTTTACAACGTGATCCAGCCGCTCGTGATGCCGATGTGCCGCCAAAAGAAGGGCCGCATAATCACAATCGCGTCTGTAAGCGGCGTCATGGGAAACCGCGGCCAGGTAAACTACAGCGCCTCCAAGGCCGGAATCATCGGCGCGACAAAGGCGCTGGCCGTTGAGTTGGCCAAGCGAAAGATTACCGTAAACTGCATCGCGCCAGGCGTAATCGAAACCGAAATGATTAAGGACGCGCCGCTCGACATGATTTTGCCGACAATCCCGATGCAGCGCGCCGGAAAGCCGGAGGAAATCGCCAGCGCCGCCGTCTTCCTTCTTTCTGAGGGAGCGTCGTACATAACAAGACAAGTGATAAATGTTAACGGAGGAATCATCTAATATGAATAAAAGAAGAGTTGTAATTACAGGAGCCGGAATTTGCTCGTCGCTCGGCGACACTTGGCCTGAAATTTTGACGACCCTCAAGGGCTTGCAAAACTGCGTCGTCCGCATGGATGACTGGGACCGCTACGGCGTTGGAATGAACACGCGCTTGGCCGCCCCCTACACAAAGGAATTGCGAAAGTACGACCGCAAGAAGACCCGCTCAATGGGACGCGTTTCGCGCCTGGCCTTGCAAGCCACGGACGACGCGCTTCGCATGGCGGGATTGGTTTCCGCCGACGGCGTTGTCGCCGAGGAATTGCACAACGGCCGCACGGGAATTTCTTACGGTTCCTGCATGGGAAGCATGGACGCCAACATGGAGTTTTGCCACATGCTTGAGCACGACGACTGCTCAAAGATGAACGCCACGACATACGTCCGCGCGATGCCGCAAACCGCCGCCTCAAACCTTAGCGTTTACTTCCAGATTCGCGGCCGCATCATCACGACCAACACCGCCTGCACTTCGGGAAGCCAGTCAATCGGCTACTCTTATGAGCAAATCGCTTACGGCTTCCAGGACATCATGGTTGCCGGCGGAGCGGAAGAATTGAGCGCCGCCGACTCGGACATTTTTGACACCCTCTTTGCGGCCAGCGTAAAGAACGACGCGCCCAAGACAAGCCCCAGTCCTTTTAGCAAGGAACGCGACGGCTTGGTAATCGGAGAAGGCGCCGGAACCCTTATTTTGGAAGAGTACGAGCATGCCAAGGCGCGCGGCGCGAAGATTTACGCCGAAATCATCGGCTTTGGCACCAACCAGGACGGCGAGCACATCACCACTCCCAACCCGACGACTATGGCCAAGGCGATTGAGCTTGCCATCGCCGACGCCGGAATCAGCGCCGACCAAATCGGCTACGTAAACGCGCACGGAACGGCAACCGGCCACGGAGACGTCGCCGAGACGACCGCCACCGAAGCCGTCTTCAAGCGCGCGGTTCCAATCAGCTCCACAAAGAGCTACACGGGCCACACGCTCGGCGCCTGCGGAACGATTGAGGCTTGGGTCGCCATCAACATGATGAAGGAAGGCTGGTTCCACCCGACGCTCAACTTGACCGAAGCCAACCTTGACCCCGAATGCGGTAAGCTTGACTACATCATGGGAAGCGGCCGCGAGATTCAAACCGACATCGTGATGTCAAACAACTTCGCTTTTGGCGGAGTGAACACGTCGCTGATTTTCAAGCGAGTGTAAAAAATACGGCGGGCTTTAAGGCCCGCCTTTTTTATTGAGTCGCGATAATTATATTCGCGCCTCAAAACGGCCGAGTCAAGGCCTTGAGCGCAGCGTGCCTTGACCGGACGTATTTGTAATAGTCATAGCGGCAACAGTCATAGTCTATTCTAAATTCCGGGGCGATGTTTTACTTTAGTAGTATGACTAGCATCCAGAGTATAAGAAAGGCCGTCGGCAAAAATATCCGGCGTTTTCGTGAGGAGGCAGGCCTCACTCAGGAAACGATGGCCGAAAGGCTCGGCTTTTCCACATCCCACATCGCAAACATCGAAGGCGGCAAGACCGGAATCAGCGATGAAATACTCGCCAGTCTTTGCAACTTGTTCAACAAAAAGCCCGCCGAAATTTACAATGACCCCGACTTGAATTTTTCCGTTGACAAAGAGCTTAAGCTTGCGATAAACGACAGCGTCAAAAAGGTCATACAAAATTCTTCCAAAGACATAAGCGACGAAATCTTGCGCCGAGTCACAAACGAGCTTACCGTTCGCGGCTATTCCGAACGCCGCAGGGAACGCTAAACAGTTGAATTTATCCTAATAAAACGTTATAATGTCAGAATGTATTTAGAAGACCACAAAATCGCGCCGGAAACGTTAATCAGCAAAACGGACGACTCTTTTGTCGTTGAATTTACAGTCACCGAGGAATGCGATTTTTTTGACGGCCACTTTCCTGAAATTCACTTGCTTCCCGCCGTGGCTCAAATAGACTTGATGATGCATTTTGCCAAAAAGTATTTTGGCGACAAGGGATACGCAATCGCCACAAAGCGGACAAAATTTGGCGCCCCGATTTTTCCTGGCTACACAGTTAGATTGAGCGTAAAATACAATTCCGAGAAAAATTCCTTGGCCTACAAATTTACCACTAGCGACGAAAGCAAGTCTTTTTCTAGCGGAACTTTTTCTCTTGGAGAATGACATTCGATGCGGCAAGCTTTTGTAATTCCAGTTTACAATCACGGCGACACGCTTGGAGCGGTTGTTTCCGCGTTGGAACAGTACAATCTTCCCGTCATAGTTGTTGACGACGGCAACAATCAAGAAAACAAAAATTTTATCCAAGCCGTCGCCGCCTCCAACAAAAATGTCACCGTAATCGTAAACAAGCGCAACCGTGGTAAAGGCTATTCCGTTTGCCGTGCCGTCAAAGAAGCGCATGAAATGGGAATAACGCATTTGTTCCAAATCGACGCTGACGGCCAGCACGACACTCAATCCACTTGCAAAGAATTTTTGGAGGAGTCAAAGGCACATCCAGAGGCGTTGATTTGCGGCTGCCCGCAATTTGACTCGTCGATTCCGCCCGCGCGCGTGGTGGCTAAAAAAATCAGCAACAATTACACGCAGTTTGTTTCGGTGAGCGACAAAAAAATTTTGGATTCCATGTGCGGCTATAGAATTTATCCGGTGGAGCCTTTTTACAAAATTTGCAAGAGCGCGTGGATTGACAGCCATATGGGCTTTGACGCGGAGATTTTGGTAAGGTTGATTTGGGCGGACGTTCCCGTAATTTACAAGCCGGTTAAAGTCACATATCCCGTTGGAGGAAAGTCCAATTTTAGAGTTGTGCGCGACAACATTCACATTTCGTTCACATTCGCGCGCCTTACGTTCGGAATGTGCCTGCGCTATCCTTGGCTAAAGGCCCGCCAAATAAAACGAAAGAAGCGAAATGAAAAAAATTAAAGCCGGAAAAGAATGGTATGTGGAAAAAGAGGCGTCCACTTCCACAAGGCCCTACCGTTTGACATTTTGGTGCCTCAAGCATTTTCCCCGCTGGCTTGTCAACTTTATCACTTACTGCGCCGCCCTCTACTTTTTTATCTTTGACAAACGCTGCCGCCTTGAAAGCGTCCGCTACCAAAAAAATTTAAAGGCCTACAGCCCGACTTTTAAAAAGATAAAGCCCTTAAGGCAAGTGGCCACGTTCGCGGTCACGGTCGTGGAAAAAATCGACTGCTGGACAAATCCGATTCCGTTTGAGAACATCCGCTTTAGCGACGACGACGCTCCGGCCTTGATAGAGCAGCTTAACCAAGGAGAGGGCGCCTTTATCGTAATTTCGCATTTGGGCGATTCCGAAGTCTTGCGCTCGTTGGCCAACAAAAATGAAATCGGCATAAAAAGAACAATTCCAATCGCCGTTTTTTCCGACCGCGACGTTTCCTCTAACTTTTCAAAGGCGATGACGCAAATCAACAAGCATTTTTATTTGAACACGATAAACGTAAACGACATCACGCCGGCCACAATCGAACAAATCATGGACACAATCAACCAGGGCGGCCTTGTCGTTTGCGCGGGCGACCGTCTTAGCAAAAACAAAAGCGAGCGCTATTTGACCCAAAAGTTTTTGGGAAAACCCGCGCCATTTTCTTACGGCGCGTTTTTTTTGGCGGACTTGGTGGCCGCTCCCGTTTACTTTGTTTGGGGCTTTAGGCGCGGAAACATCGTTTTGCGCAGGGACTGCGAAATGTTCGTAATCAAGTCAAAGGCAAAGCTTGGCGGCGGAAGGAAGGGCAGGGAGGAACGGATGAACGCCCTGTGCGCGGAATTCGTCCAAAAGCTGGAATATTTTGTTCAAAAATATCCATACCAGTGGTATAACTTTTTTGACTTTTGGATGTTTCCAAATGGAGAGCAAAATGCGAATTAGTTCGGAATCAAAAGTCCGCGTCGAGTTTTACGACGTTGACAGCATGGACGTGGTTTACCACGCCAACTACATAAAATTTTTGGAAGTGGCCCGCTGCGACTTGCTGGACAAAATTGGCTACGGCTACAACCAGATGCGCGCCACAAATTATGTTTTCCCTGTCACGACGCTCAACGTAAAGTATGTCCGCTCGCTAAAATTTGGGCAGACGGCCACAGTAAGGGCCTCCTTGCTTGAATGGGAAAACCGCATTAAAATCAAGTATGAAATTTTGGCCCCCGACGGCGCACTTGTGACAAAAGCCGAAACAACCCAAATGGCGGTAAAAATGCCCAAGGGCGAAACATGCTTTGTATGCCCAAAAGAGTTGACCGACAAGGTTGAGGCGATTCTTAAGGCCAACAACGCGCGCGCCGACGACGACGGGGAAATATTGCTGTGACGCGCTTTTGGCATTTGCGAAAATTTTTTGTTTTTTCCGCAGTCTTTTTTGCGGCGGCCGGCCTTTGGGCGCAGTCGGAAGGAGCGGGGCCGTCTTTGGAGCAAGTGTCGGCGGCCTTGGCCCAGAACAAGACTGTTCGCGGCGACTTTGCCCTTGAGCGCTCGGCGGCCAACAAGGGCCGCGTCCTAAAGTCAAGCGGAAAATTTGTCATCGCATCGGATTATGGAATCATTTGGAAAAGCGAAAAGCCGATAAAAGCCGTCCAGGTCGTCGCCAAAGAATTTTCCTTGACGGAAGCCGCCAGCGGAAGGCGGACCAAGATTGACGGAAGGCAAAATCCTGTTTACCTTCAAATGGCCCTTCTGACCAGCGCGCTTTGGACCGGAAACCTTGAGGCCGTCCAATCCGCCGCCAGCCTTAATTTTGTCTCGGACGAAAATTCCTGGAGCCTTGAGCTGTTCCCCAAAGACAAAGCGGTCCAAATGGCGCTTGAAAAAATTCGCGTGGCCGGAACATGGAGCGCGGCCGCCGGCGGAAAGGCACTTTCCAACGCCGAAGTCAATCTTATGGAAATGAACTTGCAAGGCGGAAACTCCGCCCGCTACTATATGAGCGGACACAAATACGATTTGCCCCTAACTTCCGCCGAACTTTCATATTTTGAGCGACTTTAGAACAAAATGATAGAATTTTCGCAAAAATAAAACAAAATGACTATATCTTTTTTTAAAGAATGGCTCAATAATAATAGTTGCGGTATCGATACCGCAAACTTCAAAAAAATACAGGAGAACAATTATGAAGAAGGTAATTTTGACAGCCATGGCTGCCCTCTTGGCCACATCGCTTTTTGCGGCCAAACCCAAGACAATCAAAGTTGGAATCATCAACAATGACCCCAACGAATCAGGCTACCGCACGGCCAACGACCGCGACATGAAGGCCACGTTCACAAAGAAGAACGGCTACCAAGCCTCTTTCGCCTACAGTCTCAAGAACGACGAGCAGATTGCCGCCGCCAAAAAGTTCATCCAGGACGAAGTTGACTACTTGCTCATCAGCGCCGCCGGAACTTCCGGCTGGAACAACGTTCTTAAAGACGCGCAGGACGCCGGCGTTCGCGTAATCTTGTTCGACCGCACTATCGACGCGCCCTCAAGCCTCTACGAAGCGTCAATCGTTTCCGACATGGCTCAGGAAGGAAAGACGGCCGTTGACTGGCTGGCCTCTCAGAACCTCAAGGAATACAATGTAATCCACATTCAGGGCGTTATGGGCTCAGCCGCTCAGATTGGACGCTCAGGCGCCTTGGACGCCAAAGTTAAGGCCGACAAGAACTGGAACATCGTGACTCAGCAGACAGCTTCTTGGAACGCCGAGACAGCCCAGCAGATTGTTCAGGCCGTCATCGACTCTGGAAAGAAGTTCAACGTAATCTACGCCGAGAACGACGACATGGCCAAGGGCGCCGTAGCCGCTTTGGACAAGGCCAACATCAGCCACGGAGTAGGCAAAGACGTAATCATCATGGGCTTTGACTGCAACAAGTGGGCGTTGGAAGAATTGCTCGCCAAGAGATGGAACTATGACGGCCAGTGCAACCCCTTCCAGGCTTCTTACATCGACCAGATTATCAAGTCAGGAAAGGCTCCTGCCCAGAAGACAGTCATCATGACAGAAAAAGGCTTCGACGCCGCCACAATCACAAAGGCCGACGTCGCCAAGTACGGCATCTAATCTAGGTTAGATTCAAAGGGGATGCCCCTTGCGGGCACCCCTTTTTTTTTACTATAAATAATTTTTTACGCGCCTTTTCTTGGCGTCGGAGGAAAATCCATGCAGGAAAATTCAGTTTTGGAAATGCGCGGAATTTATAAAAGCTTTCCGGGCGTAAAGGCTCTGCAAAACATTGACTTTACTTTAAGGCAGGGCGAGATTCACGCCCTTATGGGCGAGAACGGCGCCGGCAAATCTACGTTGATAAAAGTTTTGACAGGCGTTTACACAAAGGACGAAGGAACCGTTCACGTAAAGGGCTACGAAAAGGCCTTGAACATTCGCTCGCCGCAAGACGCGCAAAACGCCGGCATCAGCACTGTTTACCAAGAAATAACCCTCTGCAACAATTTGACTGTTGCGGAAAACTTATATATAGGCCGCGAGAAAGGCGCTTTCACCAATTGGAAAAAACGCAACGAAGGCGCGGCGAAAATTTTAAACGAGCTGGAGATTCCGGCGGAACCTACGGCCCAGCTTTCAAGCTATTCAATCGCGGTCCAACAGATGGTGGCCATCGCGCGCGCGGTTGACATGGAATGCAAAATCCTGATTCTTGACGAGCCGACTTCCTCCCTTGACGACAAGGAAGTCCAAAAATTGTTCAAGCTTATGCGCGGCCTTAAGGCCAAGGGAGTGGGCATTATATTTGTGACCCACTTCTTGGACCAGGTCTACGAGGTTTGTGACAGAATAACGGTAATGCGCGACGGCCAGTTGGTCGGCGAGTATCCGGTCGCCGAGCTTCCAAAAGTCGAGCTTGTCTCAAAAATGCTCGGCAAGGCTTTGGACGGCCTTAGCGCGGTCAAGCGGCCGGCGGCCTTTAGTCACGCGATTAACGAAGAGCCGGTTTACCAATCGGAAGGCTTGACTTCGGTAAAGGGAATCAAGCCCTTTGACTTTGCGATTTACAAGGGCGAGGTCAACGGCTTTGCCGGTTTGCTTGGAAGCGGCCGCAGCTACAGCGTGCGCGCGATTTACGGCGCCGACCGAATCACCGGCGGCAAGGTCAAGATTAACGGTAAGTCTGTAAAAATAACTAAGCCGCGCGACGCGATGAAAAACGGAATCAGCTACTTGTCGGAAGACCGCAAGGCCGACGGAATCATCGGCGACCTTTCCGTCCGCGACAACATCATCTTCGCGCTGCAAGTTATGAAAGGCTTCTTTAAGCCCTTCAGCAAGGCGCAGGCGCAAAAGTTCGCCGAGGAATACATCAAGCTTTTGGAAATAAAGACCGCCAGCACGGACACTCCGATAAAGTCGCTTTCCGGCGGAAACCAGCAAAAGGTATTGCTTGCCCGCGCGCTTTTGTCCAATCCTCAATACCTAATTTTGGACGAGCCCACGCGCGGCATCGACATCGGAACCAAAACCGAAATTCAGGAATTGGTCCTTAAGCTGGCCAAGGAAGGAAAGAGCGTCACTTTCATTTCTTCCGAAATCGACGAGATGCTCCGCACTTGCACGCGCCTTGTCGTTATGCGCGACTTTAAGCAAGTCGGCGAGCTTACCGGCGGCGATTTGACGCAAGCAAAGATTATGACGACTATTGCGGGAGGAAACAAATGATTTCTGCAAACACAAGCAAAGAAAAATTTTTGGGCGTCTTCAGGAACCAGATTTTCATTCCGCTTGCGGCGCTTTTGGTGTTGGTCTTGTTCAACTTGATTGCGGACCCTTCATTCTTCAAGATTTCTCTTGGACAGAACAGCGACGGAAATCCGGTCTTGTCCGGCTACCTGATTACAATTTTGGACAACGCTTCCGAGCTTGCGATTTTGGCCATCGGAATGACGCTGGTTACGGCGGCTTCCGGCGGACAGGACATTTCTGTCGGCGCCGTTATCGCGATTGCGGGAAGCGTAGTTTTGCGCGTTTTGTGCGGAGACGATCCCAGGCCCGAAACGATGCAGGCTCCGATAATCGTCGCCTTCTTAATCGCGTGCGTCGTCTCGATGCTCTTTGGCGCCTTTAACGGAATGTTGGTCGCTTACTTTAAAATCCAGCCGATGGTGGCGACGTTGATTTTGTTCACGGCCGGCCGCTCAATCGGCGCCTGGATTAACAACAACACGCTCCCAATCGTAAGCGAGCCTGTGTTCGGATACTTCGGCAACTACATTCCCGGCATTCCGGTTCCAACGCCGGTCTTCATCGCGATTGCGTGCGTGGCCGTCATAATGCTGGTTCTTAAGTTCACCAATTTGGGCTTGTATTCCCAAGCCGTCGGAATCAACGCCAATTCAACAAGGCTTAACGGCGTTGACCCGCAATTGGTTAAGTTCTTGACTTATGTGATTATGGGACTTTGCGTCGCGGTGGCCGGTTTCATAAAGGTAAGCCGCTTTTCTACAATCAACTATTCCGTAATCGCCAAGGACATAGAAATGGACGCCATTCTTGCGGTCGCCTTGGGCGGAAATGTTTTGAGCGGCGGAAAGTTCAACATGTGGGCCTCCATTTTGGGCGCCTATGTAATCCAGTTCCTGACCACGACGCTCTTTAAGTTTGGCGTCGCGTCAACCGCGCTTCCGGCCTACAAGGCTGTCGTTGTAATTATTTTGGTTGTTTTGAGCACGCCGTCGGTCCGCGAAAAAATGAAGGAACTTTCAAAAAAATTCAAACAGAAAAAAGCGCCCGCCGCCGCGCAGGGAGGCAACTAATATGGAAAATACAGTTCAATTGAACAAGCCGCTTGCAAAAAAGAGGCAGCCGCTTAGCGACACAAACTTGCTTTTGGCGATTACGATTATAGTTTTTGCCTTTATGTATTTGTGCGCGATTGTGTTCTTGGGCGCGGGCTTTAAAAAGCCCCAGGCCTTTTTCAACATGCTCAACGAAAACGCTTCGTTGGTGATTCTTTCTTGCGGCTTAAGCTTGGTCATGATTACCGGCGGCATAGACATTTCTGTCGGAACGATGACGGCCCTTATCTGCATGACTTGCGCGGTCAATTTGGACTTTAAGGGCGGAAACGTCGGCACTGCCATTATGTGGGCTCTGATAATCGGAGCGGCCTTTGGATTTATTCAAGGCTACTTGGTGGCATACTTGGACATCCAGCCCTTTATCGTAACTTTGGCAGGAATGTTCTTTGCCAAGGGCATGACTACGATTGTAAACTCAACGCAGTTCAACGTTGAGAACGAGGCCTTCGTCAAATTGGTCGAAACCCGCATTTATGTTCCGGGAGTGGGCTCGTTGAACAAGCTGGGCAAGTGGGTTCCGGCTTATGTTGAAATAGGCGCGGTGGTGGCGATTGTCGTCGTGCTTTTGCTCTTTGTTGTCTTGCGCTGGACAAAGCTTGGCCGCAGCTTCTATGCCGTAGGCGGAAACCAGCAAAGCGCCAACATGCTTGGCATCAACGTAAAGCGGACAAAATTCTTGGCCCACTTTATCTGCTCGATGCTGGCCGCTGTCGGAGGCTTTGTCTACTTCCTGCACGTTGGCTCCGGCTCGCCGTCTCACGCTGACGGAGCGGAAATGAACGCCATCGCTTCTTCGATTATCGGAGGAACGATGCTCACGGGCGGCGTTGGAAACATTGTCGGAACCTTCTTTGGCGTGATGTCTTTGGCGACAATCAAGAACATCGTTTCTTCGTTGGGTTTGGACGACGCCTGGTGGACCAACATCACGGTGGCCTTTATGATTTGTCTGTTCCTGGTAATCCAAAGCGTCGTGCTTTCACGCAAGAACAAAAAATAAAGGAAAACAAAAAAACGCTCCCAGTTGGCGTGTGGTCGGCGGAACCGCTCGATAACGTCGCTACACGCAATTTGCCCCTTGTAACTATTTACGTCTGCCGCTATCGCGGCAGGGGCAAACTGAGTGTTTCCGCCAACCACCCGCCGCCTTCGCGCGTTTTTTGTTTTTCGATTTACGGTCATTCAGGGCAAATGTTACGGAAATAATTAAAAACGCGCGAAGGAAAAAAGGCTCGCCGCTACATCGCTACGCTCTGTTTTGCGTAAGGAAATTATTTACTTGCGCGCTTACGCGCGCGGGCAATCGTTCTGAGGCTGCCAATTTTGCGAAGCAAAATTGGAGTATATGTATATCTTACCTAACAGCCTCAGTCACGAGAAAGGCGAGCCTTTTTGACTGGGAGCGTTTTGTTTTTTATTAATATTCATTTGCCCTGAAGATCTAGCGTTTTTCGGAACTGCAGCGGCGACATGCCGTTGCTTTTTCGGAAGGCGCGGATGAAGTTTTCGCATTCGTTGTAGCCGCATTCGGAGGCGATTTTTTGCACGCTTTTGTTGGTGGAACTAAGCAAGTCAAGCGCCTTTTGGTTTAGAAATTTTCGTTTTTCCTTGTCCGGGGAATCGCCGAATTTTTCCTTGTAAATAACCGAAAGGCGGCTTCTTGTAAGGCCTATGCTTTCGGCCATCGCGTCCACGGTCCATTTTTCGGGGTTTTTTCTAACTGTTTCGCGCAAATCCAGCAGGCGGCGATCCATCATTTTTTGACGGCTTGTTTTTTGCGCGGAATTTTCGCCGGCGAAAGCCAAGCGTTTGGCAAATGCAATGACGCTGGCCGCGCCGCTTTCGTCCAGCCGCTCGACAATCCGCGCCAATTCTTCTTTGGAGCTATTTTTGTCTGCCATAAAAATCCCTTGAACGCGCCTGTCGCGCGCCTTTATCATAAAAGGAAAGAGAAATTCTTTCAATATTTGTTTGCGCTTTTTTCAAAGCGGGTTTATAATAATAACTACATGTTTATATTTGCCTTGGTGTATATGGAAATTTTATGAGTGAAGTGAAATACGGATTAAAAACAAAAATGATAGAAAACGCCTATTTGGTGTTTTTGTGTCTGTGTTATTTTTCCCTTCAAGGATTGACTTTTTATCTAGGCCGGACCCGTTACGGCATATACAACGGAGTTGTCGTTTGCTTTCAATTTTTCTTCTTGCTTTTGATGATTAAGGTGAACAGCAGGAAAGGCCGCCATTTAAGTTGGGCTTGCATTTCAATTTCGACCTTTTTCTTGGTTTCCGCGATAGTCACGCAAAGGAACAACACGGCCGTTCCCGGCTTTTTTATGATAATCCTCTTTTCGTTGATGGCTACCCTTTTAAGCTATCAGATTGAGCTGCTGGACAAGCGAATGGTGGCGGACTATGTTACAAGTTTGAACAACAGCCGCGGCCTTGTCTTGACTCTGACCAAAAAAATTTACAACAACGACGATTTTTTTGTCATCTACATCGAGCTTGAAAATTTTAAATTCCTCAACGACAATTACGGCTTTGACTTTGGAGACGAACTAAGAAAAATCGTCACCAAGCGAATCAAATATGTCATAAAAGGCCACGGCGTCGCCGGTTGCATGGACAGATCCAGCTTTATGATAATCCTCAATGGAGACTGCGACGCTTTGCAAGTCGCTTCCGGAGTGATTCGTTCCATATGCGAAAAAATTTCCGTCAAAAAAGGCGAGGCGGAAATAGACTGTTTCCTTACAGCTTACGCCGGCATAACGAAGTGCCCCGACGACGCGGCGGACGCGGAAACTTTGATGAAGTATTCGGACATCGCCGTCAACCAGGCGGCCATCTTAAAAAAAGAGCGAATCGTGTTCTTTGAGCGCGGCATGGAAGAAAAGCTGAATCGCCAAGTTGTGGTTGAAAAAATCATCAAAAAGGCTTTGGCCAACGACCGCTTTAGATTGGTTTTTCAGCCGCAGTTTGCCACGCAAAGCAAAAAGCTTCGCGGATTTGAGACTTTGTTAAGGCTGAACGAGCCTGGCGGCAACAACCTTTCGCCCGCCGAATTTATTCCTGCGGCGGAAAAAAACGACTTGATTTTGGAAATTACCGATTGGGTCTTGAAGAAAACGCTCAACACTTTTGCCGACTTAATCAGGGGAACGGACATAATAATTTCCATAAATGTTTCCTCAAAAAATATGGAAAACCCAAATTTTGTCTTCCAAGTTCGCGATGAATTGAAGCGGGCAAATTTTCCGGCAAAGAATTTTGAGATAGAAATAACCGAGTATTGTTTGCTGGAATCGTTTGAAAAGACGATTCAAAACATCACGGCCTTGCGCGAAATGGGCGTAAAGGTGGCCTTGGACGATTTTGGAACAGGCTATTCTTCCCTCTCATATTTGGAAAAGCTTCCGATAAATCTTTTGAAGATAGACAAAACTCTTGTGGACGACATCGAGGGAAAC
Organism: uncultured Treponema sp.; assembly: GCA_946411505.1. Taxonomy (GTDB): domain Bacteria; phylum Spirochaetota; class Spirochaetia; order Treponematales; family Treponemataceae; genus Treponema_D. Next base: position 127,053 of record CAMKEG010000004.1, read on the forward strand.
CAAAAAATCCAGCAATTTGTGAACGCGGTAATTTACATGGGCCACTTGATGGGATGCGAAGTTGTTTGCGAAGGCGTGGAAAGCCAAGCCCAGTTGAATTTGCTCAAGGAAAACAACAGCGATTTCATTCAAGGATACATTTGGAGCCGGCCGCTTGAATTTGAACAGGCTAAGGAACTGTTGGACGCATAATAACACGAGCGCCAAGAAGCGTCCAACGGACGCGGCGGAACCGCTCGAAATAACGATTATAGTATTGTATCCAATAACACGAGCGGCGGATGCTTGAATTTTTTTTCACAATACGCTAAAATAATAGAACACTTTTAAAAGTTTGAGGAAAAGATTATGATTACTACAAACGAAATCAGAGTTGGAACAGCCTTTATGTTTGAGGGCTCTCCGTTCATCGTTCAGCGCATGCTTGGCCAGAAGGGCGGCCGCGCGGGTATGGTAACAAAGCTCCGCGTAAAGAATATCGTCACCGGCTCAACACAGGATTTGGGTCTTGACGCTGGCGAAAAGTTTGAAGAAGTTGACTTGGTTGAAAAGGTCGTAAAGCTTTCTTACATCGACGGCGACGACTATCACTTCATGGACCAGGAAACATACGACGACATTCCGCTCACAAAAGACGACTTGGGCGACTATGCCGGCTACATTTCTCCCGATGACGAAGACATCGAAGTAAAGATTACTTATTACAACGAGAAGGCCGTCGGCATTAAGCTTCCGATTAACATCACTCGCGTTATCACATACTGCGAGCCTGGAATCAAGGGCGACACTTCAGGAAAGTCTTTGAAGCCGGCCACTCTTGACACAGGCGCCGAAGTAAAGGTTCCTCTTTACTGCGACACAAACGACCGCATCGTAATCGACACTCGCGACGGTTCGTTTGTTGAGCGCGCGAAGGACTAATTTAGGTTGCGGGGGCGGTTTTATGAAAAAGACTTTTGTTTTGCTTGCTTGTTTGGCGCTCTCTTTTTTTGCCGCCCCCGCTTCTTTCGCCCTTCCGACATTTCTTGCGCAGACACTCTCCGTTTTTTACATATCGCCCGGAACTCCGGTAATTTTCACAAAGACAAGCGAAGGCTTTTCGTTGCCGCTAAAAAAGAATTCAAAGTCCATCGTTTGCGTGAACCGCAATTTTGACGACACGCAGGATTTTGGCAACGCTTTTTGCGCCGCTTTGGACGAATATTCTTTTGACTGCATGGTTAAGCTTGCGGAATTTATTCCCAAGGAAGCCGTAGTGGGCTATGACTATGTTTGGACTTTCCAAGTAAAAAAATGGACGGACAAAAATCTTGACAACATTCCAGAAAGCGTGAGCGCCTTGGTTTTGCTTTATGACAGGGATTTTAATCCGCTTTTAAAGTCCAGCCTTAAAATTAGAAAAAACAAAAAGAATCCAAGCGCGCCAAATTGCCTTGACTTGCTTGTGTCTGAGTACGCGAAGTCTGTGTTTACGGATATCGTTGAGGTTAAGCCAAGTTCCTCCGACGCCGCAAAGGCGGAAAAAAAGGCTAAAAGCAAAGAGAATAAAAAGAACAAGAAAAAGGGAGCTGACGCTCCGGCGGAGGAAGTTGAAGCCTCCCAATCACAGGAACAATGAAGAACAAGCTGAATAACGAGTTGGCTGTTTGCGGATTCGCCGCGGTCAAATCTTTGGAAAAGAAAAATCCCGACAGAATCACCCGCCTTTATTTTACGGCGGAAAAGGCTCCTCTTTTTGGCGGCTTGTGCAAAAAGCTTGCCGCGCGCAAGGCTCCCTACAACCAAGTCAAAGACGCGTCCGAACTGGAAAAGCTTAGCGGCACTGTCCACCATCAGGGCGTTGTGGCGATGATAGAGGCGCCGCAAATTGTCCGCCTTAACACCGACATCGTTGACGAATGGATAGAAAAAAAGCAGAGCGCGCTTTTGCTTGACCGCGTTGGAAACGCCAACAACCTTGGCGCCATCGTCCGCAGCGCCGCTTTTTTTGGAATGAAGAACATCATCATTCCCGAAGACGAGGCGCAAAGCTCGATTACAACCAGCAGCTACCGCGTCGCCGAGGGCGGAATGGAATTTGTCAATGTTTATTCAATCAAGTCCATACCGGCGCTTTTGGAAGCCGTCAAGGACAAAATGGTCCGCGTTGGAACCGCCGTTGACGCAAAGACTCCGCTTTCAAAGCTTCAATTGATTTGCGGACAAAAGCCCAGCCTTATAATTTTGGGCAACGAAGAGCACGGCATAAGCGACGCGGTAAAGTCCGCCTGCGACGAGCTTGTCGTAATTCCCACAAACGCCCGCTTTGTAGGCCACGTCGCGCCGGTGGAAAGCCTCAACGTAGCCCAAGCCGCCAGCGTCATCTTGTACGAATTGAACCGATAAATTTAGATTATTAAGATAAATTGAAAGGGCGAACAAAATAAGGCGGGACGCAGAAAAAAAGACTTGGAAGGACCCGTCAGCGAGCGGCTTGGCCGTAGGCAGCAAGCCGAGAGCGAAGGACGGGAGGCTCCGAGGATTTTTTTCGTCGCTGGGACCCGCCTTTTAGTTCGCGCTTTTGTTTTTTCCTTTTCTTGACGATTCCAGCAAATTTTATTACCTTTAAAGTATAACATCATAAATCCATCAGAGGCATAAAATGGCAAAACATCAGTTCCAAACAGAAGTTAACCAACTTCTTAAACTTATCATTCATTCAATGTATTCCAACAAGGACATTTTCTTGCGCGAGATTGTGTCAAACGCGAGCGACGCCTTGGACAAGCTAAAATACCTTACGGTAAGCGACGACGCTTACAAGCAGATAAAGTTTGACCCCCGCATCGACATCACCTTTGACGAAAAGGAAGCCGTTCTTACGGTTCAGGACAGCGGAATCGGAATGAACGAAGAGGATTTGACCAACAATCTTGGAACAATCGCCCGCTCTGGCACAAAGGCCTTTTTGGAAAAACTTTCCAGCGACGCGGCCAAGGACTCGGCGCTTATCGGCCAGTTTGGCGTTGGCTTTTACTCCGCTTTTATGGCCGCCAAAGAAATCGTCGTTTATACCCGCCGCGCCGGCGACCAAAGCAAAAAGCTTTACAAGTGGTCAAGCGACGGCACCAACTCTTACGAGATTGAAGAAGTCGCGGCGGACAGCGAGGCTGCCAAAAAGTACGGCTTTGACAACGCCGACAAAACCGGTTCGGCGATTGAGATGCGCCTGAACGACGAAAGCAAGGAATACGCCGCGCGCTGGAAGATTGAGGAATTGATCAAGCGCTACAGCGACCACATCGCCTTCCCGATTTACTTGCATTATGTTCAGAACAAGTACGACGACAAGGGAAACGTCACTTCTAGTGAAAACAAAGTGGACCAAGTGAACTCAGCCAGCGCCTTGTGGAAGAGAAGCAAGTCGGAACTTAAGGAAAAGGACTACAACGACTTTTACCAGACAATCGCCCACGACGGCCAGGATCCGCTTCACTACGTTCACACACACGCGGAAGGAACGCAGGAATACACGACGCTTTTCTACGTTCCGCAAACCGCTCCCTTTGACATGTACCAGGCCGACTACAAAAGCGGCGTAAAGTTGTACGTAAAGCGCGTCTTTATCACCGACGACGACCGCGAGCTTTTGCCGGCCTACTTGCGCTTTGTGCGCGGCATCATCGACAGCGAGGATTTGCCGCTCAACGTAAGCCGCGAGATTTTGCAGCAAAACAGAATTCTTGAAACGATAAAAACCGCTTCGGTAAAAAAATTGTTGGGCGAGTTTAAGAAGATGGGCGAGGAAGCCGACAAGGCGCGCAAAGCGGAAAAGCCGACCGACGACGAAAAGAAGGCGATTGAAAAATGGAACAAGTTCGTAAAGAACTACAACCGTCCGATGAAGGAAGGCCTTTACGGCGACTACGCCAACCGCGACGAAATCGCCGAAATCATCCGCTTTAAGTCAACCGACGCAAGCGGAACCGGCGAGGACAAGTGGACAAGCTTTGCCGACTACGTTCAGCGCATGAAGCCCGACCAAAAGGCAATTTACTACATCACAGGCGGCGACGAGGACAACTTGCGAAAGAGCCCGCTTTTGGAAGCCTACACAAAGAAGGGCTTTGAAGTTCTTATCCTTGACGGCGACATTGACGAAATCGTTATTCCGGGCTACGGCAAATACAAGGACTTTGAGCTTAAGGCCGTAAACCGCGCCGGAAGCGACGAAGAGCTTGGCGTTGACAAGGCCGAAGCCGAAAAGAAAGAGAAAGACTTTAAGCCGGTTGTCGAAAAGCTTAAGAAGGCCTTGGGCGACCGCGTAAAGGACGTAAAGCTTTCAAACCGCTTGACCGACAGCCCCTGCTGCATCGTCATCGACGAAAACGATCCGTCTCTCCAGATGGAACGCATGATGAAGGCGATGGGCCAGGGAATGCCCAGCATGGTAAAGCCGATTTTGGAAGTAAACGCCGACCACGCGATTTTGCAAAAGGTCAAGGCCACCGACGACGAGGCCCTTATCGGCGACATCGCGACGGTCTTGCTTGACCAAGCGCTTTTGCTTGGCGGCGCCGAAATAAAGGACCCCGCCGACTTCGTCAAGAAGTTGAATAAGTTGATTGGATAAAGGATTGCGGCGCAATAATTGAGGTTGCGCAAAAAAAGCCCGCCAAACGGCGGGTTTTTTTAGTTTACGGATTCTATTATTGTTCTCATGTCATCCGTCAGGCGCTTGGCGGCGATGGACTCGTTGAGGCCGGCGTAGTTGGACGGCGGGATTTGCGGCAGGACGGTGAACTCGTATTTGTAGCGCTCGGTGTGGTTCACGCAAAGCAAGGATTCGCCCTTGCCCAAACCGTACTTGTCGTTTCCGCCGATATGCAAGGGCTGGACATTGGCGCCGGCCGCGAGCGCGATTCTTGCCGCGCCTTTTTTGTATTGGTTTGTTCCGTGGCGGGGAGTGCGCGTTCCTTCCGGAAAAATGATTAAGTTGCTTCCACTTTGCAAGGCTTCCACGCATTCCTTTTGCATAATCTCAAAGTCAATGTTGTTGGTGATGTAAAGGGCGTTGACGATAAGGCTGACCAAGGATTTTTTGAGGCCGGCCTTTACAATGCAAACCGCGTCGCGGACAAAGGCCAAAATGTAAATGACGTCCAACATGGACGGATGGTTGGCCACAATCACGCAGCCCCTTACCGAACGCAGAGCCTTTAAGTCGTTGATTTTGTAGGTTGAAATCCTAACCAACGACATCAAATGAATGTAAAAATCCAGCGCGTAGGAAACGGCTTTGTGCGCGGCCCGCCGGTACGAAATTTTATTGTGGTTGAAAACGCGCAAGAGTGGAAAAACAATCAAGCCAAGCGCGAGGCTTCCTATCGCAAAAACTAGTTCGACAAAAATTTTTCTGATGACGCGCCAAATCCAAGCAGGGTAATTTGTTATTGGCGGCAAATCGTTATTGTTCATAATTTTCCTATCGTTTAAAAGCGTTGATGAATTCTCGCGGCGAGCGCGGAATCTTTTCCAAATCCAATTCTATACTATTATCCGTTTTTTGTGAAGAAAGGAGCGCGGCGAATGCCAGCGGCTCGTTTGGGCCTTTTAAAAATTCCTTGTAATAGTCGGGAACGTTTTCGTCGGCGTAAACCAAAATTGTTTTTGAGTCGCCGCCTTGCGCCAAAACGGGAGCGGCCGCCGACAAAACGCCGCTTGCAAAATCCGCGTTGCTTGGAAAGACGCAAGTGTAGCCGCCCTTTAATCCCAGCGCGATTGTGGCCTGCGCGATGGCGGCGTTAAAGACAGACAAAGAAAAGGCGGCGGGCAAAATCGACTCTTCCTGAATGAGCGTTTTGTTCACTTTAAATTCCCGCTCCAACTCGCCGCGGAAAGAAACAAAAACTAGTTTTGTGTTTTTGTCCAGCGTTCCGTCGGAAAATATGTCGTGGACAACTTGGACGGTCATCTTTGTAAGCTGGCTTAAGCGGCGGCGAAATATAGCTTCTGTCCATTCAAGTTTGGGAGAAGCGGCAAGGTCGTCCGCCGGCGGCTCCCAAACGCAAAGCTTGCTTACGAACATTATTTTTTCCTGAAGACAAGCAGGGAGTAGCAGTTGCTTCCCAAATTGTGGTGGGCGGTCTTAAGCTCAAAGCCGCCGGCCTCGATCGCGTCAACCAATTCTTGGTAGCGGTACATTTTGCTGTTGCCGTTGGCCATGCAGGTAAAGTAAAGGCTTGTGGCTTGCAAGGCGTAGGATTCCGCCTCAAAGCGCTGCTGGTCCCAAAGCGGCTCCAAAACGTAAACGAGCGTTTTGTCGGTCGCGGCCTCGTGGACTTTTTTTAAGATTTTTGTAACTTGATGAAGGCTAAAGCAGTCCAAAAATTGGCTCATCCAAACAGCGTCGGGAGCGGGCGGAAGAACAGTGCTTTCCGACAAAATGTTTCCGGCGTAAGTGGAGATGCGGTCGGCAAAGCCTGCGTCCGCGGCGTTTTTTTCCGCCACGGCAGTTTGGCCGGGCAAGTCGATTATTTTTACTTTGACGTCGGGGTCGTATTTGCAGGACGCGATGGCCCATTTGGCCGTGTTTCCGCCGATGTCAAAAAGCGTTTTTGGCTTTTGCGCGTAAACGATTGGAAGCGCTTGCGGAAAGGCTATGTCGCTGTAAAAGTGGTCAAAGTCAAACCAAGATTTTTTTTCTCGGTCGGGAAGCGTCGAAAGAGCCTCGTAAATCGTCGTCCACTTGTCGCCAAAAACTTTTAGGCCCTCGGGCTTTGAGTTCTTGACTGAATCAATCATGTCAAAGGCGCCCTTGTAGCAAATGTCATTCGTAAAGTTAAAGTTGACTTTTGTCAAATTGTCTTCAAGAAGGAACCAGCCGATTTTTCCAAGGAAGAGTTTTTCGGCGCCGCCCTCGTTCCGCAATTTAAGAACGTTCATTCCGACGGCCATTTCGCTAAGGACTTTGATTCCGTATTCCGATATTTTTGTTTTTTGGCAAAGGTCTTGGACGCTGATTCCCGCGTCGCCAGCGTCGCTTATGGCCTGCATGATTCCCAGCTCAAGCAGGGCGCGGACGGCTTGGAAGCAAAGCGGCGCGAACGCGATTTTTTGCGCCTCAAATTTTGCGTCTATGGCGGAAATCTTGTCTTCCGCGAATTTTTGCATGTCAAAGGCTGAGTTTTTCTTCATAAAAAAATTATAGCGCGAACAAAGGCCAAATTCAAGGACATGGCAGCGTCCAAAAGGACGCGGCGAACCCGCTCGAACAAACGCTTATCGTTTTACAAGCAAGAATGCGAGCGGCTGTTGCCACAGAATGAAATGCGCGGTAAAATTGCGCGATGCTTGACAATAATCTTGCGGCCCTTTTGCGCTCGCTCGCCGACAAATACGAAACGGCCTCTTTTATGGACGGCGACCCCAGCCAGTTTTTGCGCCGTTATTCCCAGCCGCGCGACCAGGAGCTTGCGGCCTTTGTCGTTTCGACGCTTTCGTTTGGCCAGCGGGAACAGTTCATCGCAAAGCTTGACGCGATGTTCGCCGCGGTTGACGACTGGGCGCGCGGGAACGATGGCAAGCCCAAGACGCGCGCGACCGAAATTGTTCGCGCGGCAAAAACTGAGGACGATACAGATAACTGCGGAAATCCTAAAACTGCGGGCGCGGCCAAAAGCGCTTGCAAGCCCAAAACTGGCGGCGCCTCGTTTGCCGATTGGCTTGCGACTGGCGGCTACAAAAAGTTTTTTCCAAAAAGCCAAAAAAAGTTCTACCGATTTTTTTCTTACGCCGACATGGCGGATTTGTGCGGCCGCCTTGCGCGAATCGTGGAGGAACACGGCTCGCTCGGCGCCGCCGTCCGCGCGCGTTATGGTCTTGCCAATAATTGCGGCAATGCCAAAAGCGACGGCGCGACAAAAAACGAAGGAGCCGCCGCGCGTTATGGTCAGGAAAACCTTCCCCAAGAATTGCGCCTAGTGGCCGCGCTGATAAGCCTTTTTCCGGGCGTAAAATGCGTTTCGCAAAATCCAAAAGGCGCCTGCAAAAAGCTGCACATGTTTTTGCGCTGGATGGTTAGGCGCGGCTCGCCGGTGGATTTGGGCTTGTGGGATTGGGCAAGCGCCGCGGACTTGCTGATTCCGCTGGACACGCATGTTTTGCAAGAAAGCGCGCGGCTTGGTTTGATAGCGCCAAACGCGGCGGCCAGCGCAAAGACCGCGATTGAGTTGACGCAAAAGATGGCCGAGGCGTTCCCCGGCGACCCCGCCCGCGCCGACTACGCGCTGTTTGGGTTGGGCGTGGACGGAAGAGAAAAGCGCTAAAAGTTGCAAAAATCTCTTGTAGGGAAAATGACATAAAAAAAGCGGCTTTTAGCATGTAAAAGCCGCCTGATTTAATTTAATTTGCGCTTATGTGTTGGCGCTTATTGCTGCTGGGTAAAAGTTCCGCCAAATGCTCCGTCTAGAAAATTTGCCGTCAAATCTGGAAAGTTGTTTTCCGATTCGTAGGTCACAGTGATTGTTCCCAAGGTGTCAATTGTAAATGTCGCGCCTGTTTCTGTTTTGCTTGTGGTGTAGCTGAATGATTGCGCCGCCGGCGTGTATGTCCAAACGCCGGTGGCTGCCGATATATTCATGCTGTTAGTCGCTGTGGCGGAAATGTTAATCGCGTTTTCAGTTATTGAATCCACCTTGTAATATGTAGTTCCTGATAGGTTGTTTATTTCAACAATGTCTGGCCCTTTTGTATAATAATTTATGGTATAGCGCAATGTGTAGTTAGAAGAAGCTATTGGCAATTGCACATTGTAGACGCCAAAAATTTCGTTCAAATTTTTGCCTTTTGGAACTCTTGAGTCTTGCGCCATTTTTAATGTTTGGCCGGAAAGTTCATACGCCATGGTTGTGCAAAGTTTGGCGCTCCTTGCTTTTTCTTCCAATTTTGCCGCTTTGTATTTTTCTAGCACTTCATTGGAAACTTCCGTGGCTCCGGTACCGGTATTGACCGAATAACCGTATTGATTGAAAAATGTACTGCGATTACTATTTATTATTTGCGCGTCGTCGGTATTATATATTTTTTTCACAAAGACGACAAATTCCGCGTCGTTTGAAAAAGCGTCCGGCTCGATTGTTCTAACGCCGTTTTTTACGTGCGCTTTGTAGTGGCCTTCCGCGGAGGGCTTTAGAAACAATAGCCTTTTTTCTTTGTTGTAAGAGTACTCGTAGTTGTAGACATGTTCTGTGGCGGGCGCTGTCGTTGATGCTCCTGGAATGTTAAAATCAACCAGTCGTGTGAACGTACATTTTTGCGCGTCAAATTTGCATGTATATGTTTGTATTGACCCCCCTGTGTCTTTCCTGCTGAAAGTTTTTCCTGCGAATATGTTCGCCTCGGCGGAAGCGCCGCCTGATCCGCCGTTTGGTTGTCCGCCGGTATTGTCGCTGTTGGGCGCTCCACTTGTTCCGCCGTTGGTAGTTGTCGTAACAAGTGACGGAAGCGCGGCGCCGCCGTCAGAGCTGTTAGAGCAAGCGGTGAATCCAAACGCAAGCGTCGATAAAGCGACAAGCGTGAAAAATTTTGTGGAAGTTTTTTTCATATTTGTTTCTCCATTTGAAAATATAGGTTTCTCTAATTGAAAATTATATTTTCTCTTATTGAATATGTCAAGGCTCGCCAATAGCGATATTATTGAAATATGGAGCCAAGCGAAATAAAAAAAGTTTTTACCGTGAACATCAAAAAATACCGGACGCTGAACGGAATGACGCAAATGGAGCTGGCGATTGCGGCCGATTTGTCCGTAGGCTTTTTGTGCGATTTGGAAAGCGGCAAAAAATGGGGAACTTTGGAAACTATGGCAAAATTGGCCAAGGCCCTGCGCATAAAGCCGTATCAGTTGCTGGTTCCCGAAGAAGACAAAAACGCCTCCGTTCAACTGCATGAAGATTTGGCGGAACTTTCGCAAGGCTTAAAAAACGCTGTTGACGCTCAAATTGAATCCCTCCTGCAAAAATACGCGGAATAGACACACCATAATTTTCCTTGACAACTCCCATACATTGTATTACAATATCCATACAACACACGACATTGTAGGAGATTTATATGGCGACACTTAGCATTAGAACGACGGATGAAACAAAATATTCTTTTGAGGGCTTTTGCGAATCGCTGGGGCTTACGGTCTCGGCGGCGGTTAATATGTTCATGAAAGTGTCGCTGCGTGAAAATCGCATTCCTTTTGAGCTTAAGGGCGATCCCTTTTGGAGCGAGGAGAACTTGAGCCGTCTAAAAGCTTCCGCTGCCCATGCAGAGGCTGGAAAACTTACAAAGCATGATTTGTCCGAGGTAATCTGACATGGACAAATTATGGACAGATGAAGCGTGGGAAGATTTATTGTCTTTTCAATCCGACAAGAAAACCTTAAAAAAGATAAACGCCCTCTTAAAGGACATAGACCGCGGAGAGTATGATGGAATCGGAAAGCCGGAGCCATTAAAAGACGATTTGTCCGGTTACTGGAGCCGAAGAATTGACGCTTACAACCGCATTGTATATAGAATAGTGGAAACTGCTGGAAAAAAGCATGTTGAGATTATTCAATGCGGAACCCATTACCACAAATAACCCGTTTCCTTGTCTTTTATTTATCTGCTGTATCAAAATGACCCACCTATGTAAAAATTCTGACCCAGACTTTGGGAAATTTTGACCCATTTTGCCGGCCTGCGTTATGGTCTTGCAAACTTTTTGGCCGCTGGCAGCCACGGCCTTGCCACACTTTTCCGCCATTGGCTCCCGTTCCGCCAGTAAAAAGAATGTTTTTTGGCCGCTTTTAGGTCTTGCGAGCAATTTTTGTGTCGGCTTTCAACTAATTTCTTTTAAAAATTCCGCAAATTTCGCATTTTTTTCAAACTTGGCGCGCTTTTTGCTATATTATCTTGTGAAAGGAGCCTTGAGGCTTCTAAAACTTAATTAAAAACGCGGCCGCCTGTAACGGCGCGAAGGAGTTTATTATGAACGAACTTTCACTTTTCAATTCACTTTTTGACAACGCGTTTGACTGCGGAATGCCGGATTTGACATGGAAAACAGCCCGCCTGCCAAAGGTAGACGTTAAGGAAAACAAGGACAGCTACAGCTTGCAAATGGATTTGCCTGGAGCCACAGAAAAAGACGTTGACATCGAAATCGACCACGGCGTCATGACAATCAGTTCCGTCAAGACCGCCGAGAAGGAAGAAAAGAACGAAAAGAACGAAAAGAAAGAGGAAGGCAAGTGGCTTATCCGCGAGCGCGTTCAGAGCCAGTTTACCCGCCGATTCACTCTTCCGGACGACATTGACGAGACAAAAGTCACCGCCAGCTTTAAGAACGGCGTCTTGAACGTAACGATGGCCCGCAAGGCCCTCCCCGAGCCCAAGAAAATCGCGATTGAAGTGGCATAAAGACGACCTCAATTGTCCGCTTTGATTAAAAGCGGACAAAAAGGGCGGGACGCAGAAAAAAAGAGACGGAAGGACCCGTCAGCGAAGCGGTTTGGCCGTAGGCGTCAAACCGCAAGCGAAGGACGGGAGGCTCCGTCTCTTTTTTTCGTCGCTGGGATTGTCCGCGCTCGTGAGAGCGCAGTTGTATCATTTCTTATAACAAAACGACGGCTTGTCCGTCGTACCCGCTATTAAAGTCCGCGATTTTTATTGCGGCGCGACAATTTTGTCCGCGCCGCAAAAGGAACGAGTCAAGGCTTTAAGCGAAGCGCGCCTTGACCGTTCCTATTCATCCCTTACAATTGCGTCGTCCGCGATGATGTCGCGGTTTTTCCAGGCCAAGAAGGTGATGGCCGCTCCCGCCAAAAGGAGAAGCGCTCCGCCAATGCGGATAATCGTAAAGCCAAAAGAGCTTGGCAGCGCGAACAAAATCACCGAAAGGGCAAGGGAGGCCGCGATTTCCAGGGCGTAGCGCTTGGCGGGAATGCCGTCTTTGCGCAAGGTCAGCGCGATGGGGATTTCCACAAGCGCGGCCAAAAGCGAGTAAATGGCAAAGACGTAAACCAAGGTTTGCCAAGCAAATTCCGCCACGCGAATGGGGATGACCACGCACGCAAGGCCTACAATGATTCCCACAACCGCGCGAATGTAGCACTCCGTCTTAAATGTCTTGTCCGCGCTAAGCGGAGCCACCGCCGCCAAAATGAAGCCCGCGTTCAAAATCGCGGAAATTCCCAGGACAATCACTAAAATCTGAACCATCGATTCCGCCGCCAAAAGCATCATCAAGCCCACGATTGCCGTCATAATTCCCAAAAAGTAGTTTGAATTGTTCATTCTTCCATTGTACCACGCTTTGCGCGCTTTTGCAAAAAATTTGCGTTTTTATTTGAAAATTCACGAAAAATGGTGTATAATGTTCATTGCATTTGCTAGGAGTTTTTTTTGAGCAAAAGAATTTTATTAATCGGCAATAACGAGCAAAGTTTTCTGATAAAGGCTTTGATAAAAAATCTAACCGGGGCTTCGTATGAGGTTGCCTTTTGCCCTCCTGAGGGAAACTATGTCAACGCCCGCATGCTTTCTGGAAACGCGCCGGAAATTTTGATTCTTTTCCTTGAGCGCTTGGAAGACGGCGACAACGCTTTTTTCCAATGGGTCAACGAATTTATGACCGGCGAAGGAAAAAAGTGCCGCCTTTATTTTATCGGAAACGCCGGCGAAATAAACATGGCCTACGAATTCATCAATAGGGAGTATGTAAAGTACGCCTTTGAGCGGCCAGTCGAAATGCCAGAATTCCTAAAGACTTTGGAAAAAGACGGCGGCGACTATTCGTTTTCCGACGGCGTAAAAGAATACGACTTGGATCCGTCAAAGAAAACTATTTTGGTCGTTGACGACGAGCAGGTTCAACTGCACGCGATGGACCGCTGGCTTAACAAAACTTACAACGTTCTTACGGAAAAATCCGGCACAAACGCCATCGCGCTTTTGTCGCACTACACGGTTGACATGATTTTGCTGGACTACGAAATGCCTGTTCTTTCCGGCTTGGACGTGTTCCAGCTTATTAAGTCCGACCCTTCAACCGCTAAAATTCCAGTTGTGTTCCTGACCGCCAACGACGACAGCGACATTGTCCGCCAAGTGATTCAGGCAAAGCCTGTTGGCTACTTGTTGAAAAATACGCCGCCTGGAATTTTGGTTCAAAAAATCGCTGACATATTCCAAAAGCTTGCGGACGCCAACAAGCCTAAGCGGCCGTACTAATTTTATGGGGGAAACATGAACGCCATCGACACGGCTCACGGAATGGAATATTCCATGAACGACAAGGATATGTACAAGGACATGGTCGCCATTTTTATCGACCAGCGCGACCAAAATGTGGCCGACATCAAGGGAACTTTTGACGCGAAGGACTGGGACAACTACCGCATCAAGGTTCACGGCCTGAAGAGCAATTCCCGCTTGGTTGGCGGAATGGATTTGGGAAACCTTGCCGAAAAGTGCGAGCATGCCGCCCGAGACAAGGACGAGGCGACGATTGTTGCCGAAACGCCGAATCTTTTCGCGCTTTACGACGAAACAATCGCCGCGCTAAAGGCGATTGACTTTAACGCGCTGTAATTTTTTTGGCGCGGGCTATTGACAAAAGTCTTTTTTTTGTGATATTATCGTAGAACATTTTGGAGCGATGGCAGAGTGGTCGAACGCGGCGGTCTTGAAAACCGTTGTACCGCAAGGTACCGGGGGTTCAAATCCCTCTCGCTCCGTTTTTTTTGGAAGCGTGGTAGAGCGGTAATACGCCGGATTGCTAATCCGTGGGTTCCAATTTGGGCCCGGCAGGTTCGACTCCTGTCGCTTCCGTTTTACAAGCTTCTGCTTGCATGAGATTGTAGCTCAGCTGGATTAGAGCGCCACCCTGCGGAGGTGGAGGTCGCACGTTCGAATCGTGTCAGTCTCATAAAAAAGGTTCATCAAACGATGAACCTTTTTTTTGTTTAAGTTTGGTCGAACGAGCCGATTCGAAGCGGAGCGAACGGTCCCAAAAATCGCGAGCAATGCGCAGCGATTTTTGGGATTCAGCGCCAGGACGGCGCGACGGAGGGCGAAAATGGACTCAATCGCAAAAACGCTGCGGCAAATGGCCGACCCAAAGACCGCCGCCTTTACCGTAAAAATAATTCCCACCGTTGACCCAAAAACCATTCTTGGCATAAAGACGCCGGAACTGCGCGCTCTAGCCAAGGAACTTTTAAAAGGCCCAAAAGGCGCCGCGCAAAAATTCCTTTCCGACCTTCCGCACAAGTATTTTGAGGAAAACCAATTGCATGCCTTTGTCGTAAGCGGCATAAAGGACTTTGACCTGTGCGTCGCCGAGCTGGAGCGCTTTTTGCCGTTCATCGACAACTGGGCCACTTGCGACCAAGCCTCTCCCATATGTTTTAAAAACAATAAGGACAAGCTTTTGCCTCTAATTATGGATTGGATTAAAAGCGGATCTGTTTACACCATTCGTTTTGGCATTGTAAACCTTATGCGGCATTTCTTGGACCAGGATTTTAAGCCGGAATTCTTAAAAATGGCCGCCGCGGTAAAGAGCGACGAGTATTACATCAAAATGGCCGTTGCTTGGTATTTTGCCGAGGCCTTGGCCAAGCAGTGGGACGCGGCTCTTCCGTACATAAAAGCAAAGCGGCTTGAGGCGTGGACCCACAACAAGGCCATTCAAAAAGCGCGTGAAAGCTTTAAGGTTAGCGACGAAAGGAAAGAATTGCTTGCGGGGCTAAAAGTCGCCGCGCCGCAGTCCTAGGCTTGCAACTAAAGCGCGCGAGCGGCAAACGCAGCGTCCGAAAGGACGCGGTGGCACCGCTCGAACCAACAGTTAAGGTCTTGTAATCAAAGCTTGCGAGCGGCTTAGACCAAAGCCTTGTTCATCCAGCGCTTGCTTTTCCAGCGCAGCATCATTACAAGGCCGCGGGTTGTTTCGTCCGTTCCGATGCCAAGCCAAAAGCCGGCGACGCCAAGGCCAAGCTTTAGGCCCAAGATGTAGCTTCCCAAAACCATGATGACCCAGTTGGAGAACATTCCGTAAAGGACCGGAAACTTGATGTCGCCGGCGCCTTTTAGCGCTCCGATGTAAATCAAATTTTTTGAGCGGCCAAATTCCAAGTAAATCGAAAGCAAGAGCAAGGTCTTTACAAGCGAGACTACTTCTTCCTGCCGCGTGAAAAAGCCGATGATTGGCGAGCGGAATAGGTTTATCAGCAAAATCATCGAAACCGAGCAAGAGGTGGCGACGGCGCCGTACTTGTAGACCTTTTTGTAAATCTCTTCCTCTTGGCCCGCGCCCACGCTCCAGCCTGTCTTGATTTGAACGGCGCTTCCGATTCCAATCGCCATCACAAATACAAAGCGGCAAATCGTGGCCGTGTAAACTTGCGACGACATCGCGAAGGTTCCCAAAGTGGAAATCATCGCCATGATGACGATTTGCGAGACATTGTAAGAAAGGCTTTCGCTGGCCGTTGGAACTCCGACAGAAAGGATAAGCTTGTAAAAGCGTCCGGGAATTTTGCAGCGGCAAAAAAGGTCAAAAGAAATGTCTTTCTTTTTTGCGATGATGACTTGCAAAATCACGCAAGAGGCGATCATCGAAATTACCGACGACCACGCGACGCCCTTTACGCCAAAAACCGGAAGGCCGAAAAATCCGTAAAGGCTTATAGCGTTTCCTACGACATTGATTAAGTTTGAAGCTAGAGTCACGACCATCGCTTCCTTTGTGTAGCCGTAGGAACGCAATATCGCAGATTGCAAAAGTCCGAACGCGATGAAGAAAGAGCCTGCTCCGCCAAAAATCAAAAAGTAGTCGTTTGCAAACTGGCGCACTTCCGTTTCCAAAGTGTAGCGGCCAAGAAGGGGCTTTATTCCAAAGATAACGGCCAGCGTCATCACGGCGGCGGCGGCCGTCACCATAATCGCGCTGGACTTTGCGATTGCGTTTAGGTCGTCGCGGCTTTTTTGGGCGCCCAAAAATTGCGAAAGCACGATGGACGTTCCAATCGCGATTACGTTAAAAAGAATGTTTATGAAAAAAACATACTGGGTCATCATTCCGACGGCGGCCACCGCCTTTTCGGAATAAAAGCTTAGCATGACGGTGTCGATTGAAGCGACAAGAATTCTAAAGAATTGTTCGACGATAAGAGGAAAGCTAAGCTTTGTCATTGGGAGCGCGCCGCGTCCCGCTTTTGCTTGGTTCATAAAGTAGGAGTATGTTAAAACACTCTTAAAATGTCAATCGGGGAGGCTCGGGCGTTTTGGTCTGGAACTACTCCAGACGCTTTTCAAATTCTTCTATTGGTAGCGGCTTGTCAAAGAAGTAGCCTTGGGCCAAAAAGCAGTTGTTTTCTTTGAGCATTTTTACGTGTTCGATTGTCTCAACGCCTTCCACGATTGTGTCCAAGCCGATGTCCTGCGCCAACGAAATGATGTGCTTTAGCATTACGTACTGGCGGTGGTCGTTTTCGCTTTTTGGCAAAAAGCATTTGTCGATTTTGAGGACATCCCAAGGTAGGTCGCGAATCAAATTCATCGAAGAGTAGCCCATTCCAAAGTCGTCAACGCTGGTTGAAATCATTTGGGCGCGGAGCGCCTCGATAAGGCGGCGCAGTTCGGCGAAGCCTACGTCGGTGGTGGTTTCGGTCAATTCAATTTCTATGTATTCGTGCGGAACGTTATGCTTGTCGATTGTTTGTATGATGCGCTCCACCAATTTGTCGTCGCGCAAATGGGCGCGCGAAAGGTTTACGCTGACCTTAAAAAGACGGCGGCCTTGGTCCAGCCAATGGCGTAAATTTTGGCAAACATGGTCCAACATGTAAAAGTCAAGCTCGCAAATGGCGCCGTCTTTTTCCAACTGCGGAATGAACTGGTCGGGAAAAATGAATGTGTCTCCGTGCTTCCAGCGGACAAGCGCCTCCGCTCCGGCCAAACGGTAGTTTCTTAATGAAACTTTTGGCTGGTAGTAAACGAGAAATTCTTCATTTTTAAGCGCTTCTGGAAAGAGCGCCAATACGTCAACTTCCAAGTTCTTCCACCTCAACTTCCAGCTGTGGAATTTTTATCAAAAACTCCATCTCCGTGTCGGACGTTATTTCAAAATTTATGTTGCCGAACATTTGCTGAACGATTCTGGCAAGGGTTCTATAGCCCATTCCCTTTATCTTTGTGTCTTCCAAGTAGGACTGGTCGCCGGTCTCTATGAACATTTGCAAGGCCTCAAGCTCTTCGGCTTCATAGCCCAGCGTAGTGTCCGTGAATTTAAAAATCAACATCGTCGAGTACGAATATTTTTCCGCAGTCAGCTCAAGCCTTGCCTTGCCGGCTTCCAGCTGCCTGGCGCTGCTTTTGAACAATAGATAGACTATTTGCGAAATCCTGTCGTTGTCGCCAAAGAGATACAGGGGAACTGATTCGTCAATCGCAAATGAAAAGTCCGGGGATTTTTGGCCCATGACTTTTTTGGCTTGTTCGACGTAGTGGGGAACCAAGCGATGGACGCTGTATTCCGTTTCGACCAAATGCGTGGAGCCGATTTTGTCCTGAATGTTTTGCACGGAATCGCTTACGGCGGTGTATACGTCCGTTCCTGTTTCCAAGATTTGCTCGACTTGCTTTTTAATCAATTCCAAGTCGTTGGACTCCAGCGCCTCGCTCATGACCTCAACCCATTCCTGCATTGACTGCTTCATCTTGAGGGCCGTTTCCGTAACGGCGGCGGAGGCGCTGAGGGCGCTTTGCTGCATGGCGTGCGAGTTGTTTAAGGAAAGGTTGCTCGTGTATGCCATTTGCGATAGGGCTTCCGAAATTGTGGCCAAAAATTTTGAGCCGTGGGCCACTTGCGCTTCTGTTATGTTTTTTTCCGCGTCGGAACCAGCTCCGCAAATAAAAAGGCCGATTAAATCGCCCTCAAGCAAAAGAGGGCTGGCCGCGTCAAGGGAGCCAAAGTCGTTTTTTAGCGTGATGGTTTTTCCAGAGCGGAGAATTTGCGCTATTTCTTTTTTTATTACAGGCTCGTTGGCGTCTTCGTTATAGACAAGAATTTTGCTTATGAAGTCAGAAAAGTCGTTTCCTTCCGTAACTGGGTTTGCCGTAGTGTCCGTGACAAGCGCGTTCAAGCCTGTGAAACGCGCGAAGCCGTCTTGAATTATTTGAAGAGAATCTGGATCCAATAAGTCAGTGATTGTAAATTTAAGCAAAATAAACTACCTTAGTTTACTATTCTAGCGCGCTTTTCGTATAAAATCAATAAAAAACCGAAAACGGCGCGAAGGAGTGGGCAGCATTGCGGAAACACTCAGGTTGCGCCTGCCGCTAGAGCGGCAGGTGTAAATAGTTACAAGGCGCAACCTGCGTGGAGCGACGATATCTAGCGGTTCCGCGATGCTGACCGCGACTGGGAGCTGTTTATGCGTTGGGTTTGTTCCAAGTGACGCGGAAGCCCACGCTCTTGAACTGGCCCGAAGCGTAGTTGAGCTCCTTGTTGGCGCACTTTCCGGCGCGGGCGGCGTCAAAGAAGCTTCCGCCGCAATAGTAGCGGCTTCCGTCGTTTCGCTCGCTCCAAACCCATTCAAAGACGTTGCCCGACATGTCGTAGATTCCAAAGGCGTTGGGCTTTAGCTGGGCCACTTGGTGCAATTTGCCGCCAGAGTTGCAGTCGGTCCAGGCCACCGAGTCCAAGTCGTCGCTTCCTGAATACTTGTATTTTTCGCCGCCGCGAATGGCGACGTCCCATTCGTCCAGGGTGGGAATTCGGTAGCCGTCCGCGCTGGGGTCAAAGTCAATTTTTCCTTCGATTTTTTGGTTTTGGTGGGGAAGGTAGCCCCAGTCGTCTGGGTTTGTACTGCCGTTCACGCTGTAGCAGGGAGTCTTTTGCTGAATGGCGCTGAGCTTGTTGCAAAAGACAATCGCGTCGTACCAGCTTACGGATTCAACTGGGAACTTGTCGCCCTTTTCTTTTGAAGGGTTTTGGCCGGTGACGGCTTGGTAGACGTCCTGGGTGATTTCTGTCTTTGTTATGCAAAAATTGTTGCCGGGGATTTCCACGGTTCCGATTGAAACGCCGTTTCCAAAATCAATCTTGGCTTCTTTTTTCGCGCAAGATGCAAACGGGGCGGTTAGAAGAGCCAAGGCAAGGGCTGTGAAAACGCCCGCGATGTTTGTCATTCCTAAAACTTTCATAAAAGACCTCCTTTTTGTCCTTTGTTAGGTCGAATTTAGCGCCAAACGGAGAATTTTCAAGCGGCGATTTTGCCCTTGAATATGTTGATTTTGATTTTTTAATCAAAAAAAGTAGCGTTTTTTTAAAATATGATATAGAATATTGACGTGAACGAGTACAAGCACGAGAACATCCTTCACAAAAGGCACTTTGACTTGCAGTTTTCAATCCGCTTTGAGGTGGTTGACGACGTGAACTTTTATTCGCCCTTCCACTGGCACAACCACATCGAGGCGCTTTACGTTTTGGACGGAAAGATTGGCTTTAAGGTTGAGGAGCGCAAGTATCTTTTGGAAGGCGGCGACATGATAATCGTCAATTCCGAAAAAATCCATTCGTCAAAGCTGAACGGACGCGCCAAGTACATTTTGCTGCAAGTTCCGCTAAGCGCCTTTGAGGGAATCTACGACGACATGGAAAGCGTCGTGTTCAAGGAAGCGCTTTCCTCCGACGAAAGCCAAAAGCTTTTTCCCTTCCTTGAGCGTATGCTGGAATGCGTGGACTCAAAGGAGCCCGAGCAAAGGGTGAAATTTGTCTCGCTTTTGTACGAGTTCTTTTACGTCATTCTTAGCGATTTTCAGGCGGAACGGAAGAGGGCCGCCGGCGGCTATTACGGAATCAACCGCATTTCGCCGGTATTGGCTTACGTAGAAAAAGAGTTCCGCCAAAAAATCAGCCTGGGCGACGCCGCCCAAATTATAAACGTTTCGCCCGAGCACCTTTGCAGGCTCTTTAAAAAATACACCGACATGACCTTTAACGAATACCTTATGTCGCTGCGAATCTCGGCCTTTTACCAGGCGCTTCAAAACACCAACCAAAAAATTTCCGCGCTCTTGGAGGAATGCGGCATCGCAAACTACAAGGTTTTTATCCGCGAGTTCAAGAAAACGTTTGGAGCGACGCCAGAGGCGATTAGAAGCGAGCGCCGCTTGTAAAACAAGCTCCAATTAGCGGCGAGCCCGTAAGCGAGACGCGTAATTGGAAGATCCGCTCGAAACAAAAGTTATGGTCTTGAGTTCGACTACACGAGCGGCTCAAAGGTCTTGAAGCCGCCGGGAACGATGCGCGCGTCAAGGACGCTGTCGTTGTAAATTTCGCCGTCAATCTCTATGGCGGCCGCGTTGAGGACCGTGATTTTGGCCTTGTCGCAGACGACGTGCTCGGCCCAAGGCTTTCCGATGTGCTGGCCGGCCACAAAGGCTGGCATGGCCATAAGGACCGGGCCTTTTGGCGGCTTTACAATCATCAAGTCCATTTTGCCGTCGTCGTTTTTGGCCGGCGGGCAAAGCTTTATTCCGCCGCCGAATTGCGTTCCGTTGCAAAAGGCCGCCATGACGCACTTGTATTCCTGCTTAAAGCCGTCGCGCTCAACTTGGACCGTGTAGGGCTTGTAGTTCAAGAGCAGTTTTGAAAGCGAAAAAATGTAGGTGTTCTTGTTCTCCTCGGTAAGCTTTAGCACTTCCACGTCAAGGCCGGTTCCGCAAACGTTAAGGCAGCGGCGCTCGCCCACTTGGATGTAGTCGCGGTCCACAGGCTTTCCGTGGACAATCGCCTGCATAGCCTCTTTGGGGTCAAAGGAAATTTTGGCTCCGACGGCGTAGTCGTTTCCGCGGCCGGCCGGAACAAGGCCCAGACGGGCGGCGCTAAAGTCCATGCCGTTTAAAACTTCGTGGAAGGTGCCGTCGCCGCCGATTGCGATTACAGTGTGGAGCGAGCCTGAATCGTTGGAGGCGGCCGCGTTTTGGGCTTGCAGAGCCTTGGCTTCTTGGCAAGCCTTTTGGGCCAGCGCGCGGCCGGAGCCGTGGCCGTCTATGATTTCTGTTTTAAATGGAAGGTTGTTTTGCGTCAGGAATTTTTCCGCGGTCTCAAGGCACTTTTTACCGGCGCCCTTTCCGCTAAGCAAGTTTGCGATAATGTAGTACATTTTTTTATAGTAACAAATTGCGCTTGCTTTTTCTAGCGCAAAATTGCCGCAAGCGCCACGGCCTGCGCATGCAAAAATTTTTCTTGCTTTATGTTCCTTTCCATAATATAATGATAAGGATATAAGTCAGGCTTGAATTATGTTAAGAAACAACAGATTCTCTAAACAGATTGTCATGCTTATCTCTGCTTTTTTGGTCGCTGTTATCGGGGTCTTGGCCGTTTTGTTGATAAGCCAGTCAAAGAACCTTTTGCAAAAGCACATGCGCGAGAGAATGTTGGACATAGCGAAAAGCGCGGCGGCCTTGCTTGACGGCGACGATTTGGAAAAGCTTCAAAAAGAGGACAAAGAAACTGAGCCTTACCAAAAGGCTCTGGGAGTCCTTCGTTCCTTTCAAGAGCAGGTGGAGCTGCGATACATCTACGGAATCCGCGACATGGGCGGAAAAAAATTCACCTTTACAATTGACCCCACCGTCGAAGACCCGGGGGAATTTGGCGAGCCCGTCACATACACAGACGCGCTGTACCAAGCCAGTCTTGGAACTCCTTCTGTGGATGAAGAGCCTTACGAAGACCATTGGGGACGTTTTTACAGCGCCTACAGTCCTGTCTTGAATTCCGACGGAAAAGTCGCGGGAATCGTGGCGGTTGACATAGACGCGAATTGGTACGAGGACCAGTTGCGGGGAAACGTTTACACGACAGCCGTTGTTTGCTTGATTTCGCTTTTGGCCGGAGCGGCGATTGTCCTTTTTATTATCGCAAAAGTCAGAAAGCGCTTTTTTTCAATCAGCGAAGAAATGAGCCGGCTTGGCGAGGACGTGGAAGCTCTTGCGGGCGAGTTGCGGCTTGCGTCCAGAGCGGGCCGTTACAACGAGCGCATGGAGGATTTTAAGCCAAAGTATGACGATGATTTTGAGCTTTTGGAAAGCAAGCTGCATTTTATACGCGACGAGTTGAAGCAGTACATCAACGACGCGCGCGAGATGGCTTACACCGACGCGCTTACGGGGCTTGGAAACAGGAACGCCTACTTTGAGGAAATCAACCGCATTGACGCGCAAATCGTAAGCGGAAGGGCGAATTTTTCTGTGGCCGTTTTTGACATCAACGGACTAAAAAGCGCCAACGACAATTTGGGGCATGAGTTTGGAGACCTTTTGATTAGGACGATAGCCGGAATCTTAAAGGAATGCGTCGTCGAAGGAAAGCTTTACAGAATCGGCGGCGACGAGTTTGTCGCCATTGCCCAAAATTCCGGAAAAGTTTTTTTTGAAAAAACTTTTGCCTTGATAGACCGCGCTCTTGCTGACAGGGGCGGCCTTTTGCGAAACGGAGAAAAGCAGACGCCTTTGGCTGTGTCCAAGGGAGCGGCGGTTTACGAAAAAGGCGCGGACAAGCAGTTTAACGCCGTCTTCCACAAGGCCGACTGCTTGATGTACGACGACAAGGCCGCTTGGCATTCCAGGAGCGAGAATGTTTAAAAGAATCAAGGCGCCGCGCGCGGCGATTTGCTTTTGCGCGCTTTTTGTTTTTGGCGCGGCTTTGTTCGCGGCCGACACGCAGTTTGTGTATTCGGGAAGTCAAAATTATTCTTTGGTGGAACGGACGGACTTGCGCCGATACGACAATGGAAAATACGTTGGCCTTATGAGCCGCGAGGCGCGTTCCTTTATTGTATGCGAGGACGGCGTTTACGACGGCGATTTTTTTGTTCACCAGGACACAGTTCACAATCAAAAAATCGTAGTGAACGGAATTCACGACAGCATTCGCTCTGTCTTTAAAATCGGAAAAGACGGAACGCTTACGATGATAGAGGACAACGGCTATCCCAGCTTTAGAAGCTTTCCGACCTTTCCGCAAAAGAAAATCCAGCAAGGCCAGTCATGGCAAGCCCGCGCCGTCCGCGCGATGGATCCTCTTAGCAAAGGAAAGCCGACCCGCGTTCCGATTTATGTTGAATACACTTACTTGCGCGACGAATTTTTTGGCGGACAGGAAGTTTATGTTTTAAGCGCGCGCTGGGCCACCCGCTACGGCTATTCGGAAGTCGACCCCAACGGCGACCCGGACTTGTTGCGCGCCAATGGTTCCAACAACGCCACGATGTACATCCGCAAAGCCGACTGCGCCGCGCTCGTGATTCGGGACAGCGTTGACGAGCTGTACGAATTTTCCGACGGAAGCAAAGTCGCGTTTAAGGGAACGATTAGTTTGTTCACCGAATATCCGCCGGCGATTGACAGGACAAAGCTTTTGCCCGCAATAAACCGCGTCGCAGCCGCCGACACAAACGCAGGCGGAACTGTGGCTAGCGCGCAAGGCGGCGCTTCCGGCAAGCAAAAAAGTTCCGGGGTAACTGGCGGCGGCGAGGATCGGCCTCCGTTAAACGAAAGCAAGTGGCTGGAAAAAGTCCGCGTTGTGGGAACGTCGGGCGGCGCCGGAGAATCTTCCGTAAAAATCAAGGAGACCGCTGGCGGCATAATGCTCACGCTGGAAAACCTTCACTTTAAGCCCGACAGCGCGCAGCTTTTGCCGGGCGAGGCCGCGCTCTTGGACAAAATCGCCGCGATCCTAAAAGAGACCGGCCAAAACAAACTGCTTGTAAACGGCCACACCGCCAGCGTCGGAAACCCCAGCGGCGAGATGGCGCTTTCCGTTGAGCGCGCAAAAGAAGTCGCCGCCCAGCTTTGCAAGCGCGGAATCGACGCCGACAAATTCCTTTGCCGCGGAAGCGGAAGCAAGTACCCCGTCGCCGACAATTCCACCAAGGAAGGCATGGCGCAAAACCGCCGCGTCGAGATTACGATATTGGAGTAGGAATTTTACGGAAGGCGATACAACTATCTCCTAATCAACGGCGCTCCCTCGGCATAATTTCCGTAGCGGGACATAAACTCCTCGTGTTCTTCTTGCTCGGTAGCCCGAAGATTCACCCCAGGCCTTTTTTTCACTTTTTGCCGGAATGTAAATCGTTTCGCCGCTGACAGTATTACATATAGCAAAAGCGCGCAAAGCGCGCTATAATAATAATATGCCGACGGTATTAAATGAAAAAGGCTACAGATTCTTTTTTTTCTCAAACGAAGGAAACCCTTTGGAGCCTTGTCATATTCATGTTAGAAAGAATGGAGCGTTGGCAAAATTTTGGGTGGATAAAACTTGTTCATTAGCTCAAAACTATGGCTTTACGGCAAAAGAATTGAGTGAAATTGCTGACATCATTAACGCGAATACATCTAAAATCAAGGAGGCTTGGAATGGATTTTTCTTTAAATAACGCTCGGGCGCAAAAAGTTTGGTGCGACGCGGAAAATCTTTGGCTCCTGCTTTTTGACGGAAGACAGCTTTCTATACCTTTGATTTTTTTTCCAAAACTTGCCAACGCAAATTCCGAAAGCCGTTCCGCCTATGAACTCAGCGGCGGCGGTGTCGGAATCCATTGGAACAGCCTTGACGAAGATTTGTATGTTCCTAATCTGCTTTTGGGAATCACGGACGTAAATCGCTTGAATCAACCTGCTTAGAAGGCAAAGCGCGGTAGAATGAAAATATGATTAAAAACCGAACATTGTCTTTTGCCGTGATTGCGGCGGTGTACGCTTTGGCCATCGCGGGCGGGATTTTTTGCTACGATTGGATTTGCGCGCGACATTATTTTTGCTGGCAGCTTTCTCTTTTGGCGGCGGACGTTTTTGCAACCGTCTTCGTCTTTTTGTTCAGCGTGATTTTTGGGAACGCTTCGGTCTACGATCCTTACTGGAGCGTCCAGCCACCGGTCATTTTGCTTGTCGCTTTGTCTCGGCGGGGAGGAAGCCCCTTTGCCTGGATTTTGTTCGCGGCCGTTTTGTTTTGGGGAATCCGCCTTACGGCCAACTGGTGCTACAACTTTAAAAGCTTTGAATACCAAGATTGGCGCTACGTCATGCTAAAGGAGCGGACCGGCGTTTTTTATCCGCTGATAAATTTTTTGGGAATCCATCTTTTTCCGACGCTTGTGGTTTACCTTTGCGTTTTGCCGGCGGCAACGGTGATTTTGGAGGGAGCGGCTTTTAAACCGATTTGCGCAGTCTTTTTGGCGCTGGCTTTTGCCGCTCCGACATTCCAAGGAATCGCGGACATTCAAATGCATCGCTTTAGAAAGCGCGGGAGCGGAGGCTTTTGCCGCGACGGCTTGTGGAAGCGCTCGCGCCATCCAAACTACGCTTGCGAAATATTGATGTGGTGGAGCGTTGGCCTTGCAAGTTTTTTTGCGCTGGACATGCGCCTGCCCTTGCTTGCCGGAGCGGCTGCCAACACCGCTCTCTTTTTGTTCGTCAGCGTTCCTCTTGCCGACAAAAGGCAGTCGCGAAAGCCCGGCTTTGACGAATACAAAAAGCAAACGCGAATGCTGTAGAAAAAAATCGCGAAATGCGGTACAATAAACAGCAAATGACACGCAATGCAAAAAGCATAAAAATTGCCGCCGCGCTGGCCCTTTTTTTTGCCGCGCAAATTTTTTTCTCTTGCGGACGGAACGCTTCCAACGCGCTTTACGACTATAAAGAATTTCCTTTGGAGCGGAACGGAATCGCGCTGCATTTGGATTGCGTCCAGCTTGCCAAAAAAAGTTCCGCCAAAAGCGACAAAGACCAAAAGAACATATTGCTTGTTCACGGCGTGACATACTCCTCGCATGAATTTGACATCGACTACAAGGACTACAGCCTTGTCAAAAAGTTGGCTCGCTCAGGCTGGGCGGTTTGGCGCTTGGACATAGCGGGCTTTGGCCGCTCGCAGGAAGTTTCCGACGGCTTTATGCCTGATTCCGACTACGCAGCGCTGGACATAAACGCCGCCGTCCAAAAAATCGTGGAGTTGACCGGGCAGAACAAAATAGACGTCCTTGGCTGGTCTTGGGGAACGGTGACAGCAAGCCGCTTTGCCGCCGCCCACAGCGAGCGCGTAAACAAGCTTGTGTTGTACGCTCCAATCTTGAGCGGAATCGGAGACGCCAAAACGGCCGAGCCATTCCACCACAACACATGGGAACACGCCGCGGACGACTTTGCCCGGACAAAGGACGGCGCCTTTGACTATTCGATTGCCGAGCGCGAGCTGATAGAAATTTGGTGCTCCAGCTGCTGGAGATACGATGGCGAAAAAAGTCCCAACGGCGGCAGGCGCGACATTTGCGTTCCCCAGGCAAAAGAGCTGATTGACTTGGCAAAAATACAAAATCCAACGCTTGTGATTTGCGGCGACAAAGACCCTTACTTAAATTACAAGCTTGTGAAAAAGTCGCTCAAGAGCCTGCCAAAAGGCTCAAGGCTAGAGATGATAAAGGGCGGCTCGCACGTCGTTTTTGTCGAAGCGCCATATTATCGCGACTTTCAAAAGCGGCTTATGAAATTTTTGGAGAAATGAAAAATGTATACGCGCGAAATAACGCCGGCCCCCGAAAAATTGATTCAAAACGGAAAGCCGGTTTTTGGAACGTTCGACAGCCTTCCCAAAAAGCTTGACATAAAGGGCGTGACTACGCCTTACGCGGGAATTCCGTATCCGCCGATTTTGTCGCGGCTAAGAATTCGAGCGCGCGCGGTTTACGTCTTTAGCGTGGGCGACTACGTTGGCGTGGTCCAGTTTTTTGACAATAAAATTTTGAACATGGCCGAGTTCGCGCTGTGGAACACCAAGCGGGGAACCAAATACGTTTACCGAAAATTTTTGGGCGTGCGACGCAAGATGATTCCGACAAAATTGGGCGCGGGCCGTTGCTCCACCAGAACGCCAGGAAGGCGCATCCGCTTTTCGTGGAACCATCAAAGCGGCCGTTTGCTTCTTGCCGTAAACGTAAAAGGCTTTAGCCACAGGCCGGAGATAAAAATTTTTTCGCAAGGAAACTTTAACGACGCGGCCTCAAAGGAAATAGTTTCGGTAAAGCCCGCTCCGACGACGCGCCGCTGCTCGGCCAGCTGGTACGCATCCGTTCCGATAACGACAAAGTTTGAAGTTAAGGGCGTTGAAAAAGTCGCCGCCGAAAGCGCCAAGGGAAACAGCCTGCTTTTTGTGAACCGCGCCTACTACAAATTCATCACGCGCGGCGAGTCGATCACCGCAAGCGGCGTGATAGACGGAAAGAGCGTTTCGTTGCGCCTGTCCACCACAAGCCTTGACGCGGCCAACACCAGCCGGCACAACGACAACTCGCTTTTTGTTGACGGCTCGTTCACTCCGCTTCCGCCCGTATGCATAACGCACCCCTTTGGAATCGCAAAAGACTGGAACGCGCAAGACTACGAAAGCATGGTGGACTTGTCCTTTGTTCCGCAAAACTCATATTCGCGCAAGGCCAACTTTATTTTGGTCAACGCCAGCTACGACACAGTCTTTGGCTTTTTAAACGGAAGCGTCCTCCGCGCCGACGGAAGCAAAATCGAACTGCGCGACTTTCCCGCCGTCGCGCAAATCAGCAGAATTAGACTGTAAGATGCCAGAAATCTTAATCGGAACAAGCGGCTACGACTACCCGGAATGGCGCGGCGTATTTTATCCGGCCGGCCTAAAGCGCGCGGACTTTTTGCCTTACTACGCCACGCAATTCAACGCGCTGGAGCTTAACAACAGTTTTTACAACATGCCCACGGCGGAACGCTTGCTAAGTTTTTGGGAACGGAGCGGGGGCGCGCTAAAGTTCAGCGTAAAGGCCAACAGGCTTTTGACCCACGAAATTGGCCGCGACTGGAAAAGCGCCGCCCAAGAATTTTTTGCCGCCCTAAAGCCGCTGGCCCAAAACAAAAGCCTTGCCTCCGCGCTTTTTCAGTTTCCGCAAAGCTTTCATTACACAGACCAAAACCGCATGTATCTTTCCGCGCTGCTGGCCCAGTTTAGAGGCCTTCCTGTGGTGGTGGAATTCCGCCACGCCGAATGGGTCCGCCCGTCCGTTTTTGAGGGGCTTGAAAAACGAAATGCCTCAATCGTCTTTTGTGACATGCCGCAGCTGAAAAATCTTCCTGACGGCACTTTGGCAAAGACTCCGTTTGTCGGAAGCAACGCATACATCCGAATGCACGGACGAAACGAAGAGGCCTGGTATAATGCCGAAGGTCAAAACGGAAGCTCACGCTACTGCTACGAATATTCCGACGACGAGCTTTCAAGTTTTGTCCCAATCGTAAGGCAGGCAAACAGCGAGAGAAAGAAAGTGCAGATGTACTTCAACAATCATCCCAAGGGCAGCGGGGCCAAGAACGCCAGGAGAATGCGGGAGATGGTTGAGGCTGCTTTTTGACCGACAGAGGGGTTCGTTGATTAGTTGATTATAGGAGGATTTTTTCCACCTTAATTTCCAAGGCAGGTAATCGGAACTATAAGTATTCCGTCTTCCCTTTTATATGCATAATCGCCAACTGCGGTAAGAATCATTTTAAAGCTCGGCAGTTTCATCTTGGACGTGTCGATGTTTTTTTCGAGGGTATTCAAGGTTTTTGCGCCTTCCGCTATAAGTTTGTCGCCTCCGAGTTTTACTTCTATAAGTCCATAAGAGCCATTACGCAAATGAACAACGGCATCACATTCAAGATTGTTTCTGTCTCGATAGTGATAAACCAATCCGTCCAGTGTCTGCGCATAGACTTTTAAATCCCTGACGCATAGATTTTCAAAAAGAAAGCCCATTGTCTTCAAATCATTTATCAAATCTTCGGGTCCAATACCAAGACATGCGGTGGCTATGGATGGATCAACAAAGTATCTTGTGTCCGTTGTTCGGATGGCGGTTTTTGAGCGGAGATTTGGATTCCATGCAGGCGAGTCTTCGATAACAAAAATTTTCTTTAAGGCATCAACGTAATCATAAAGCGTTTCTATGCTGAAACTTTCGATGTCGTTTCCCAGAATGTCCTTGCGCAAGTCTTCATATTTTATTTGGGTGCCAATATTCCGTGAATACGAGCGCATCAGGAGTCTGGCCCTTTCTGGATTCCGTGTTTTGCCATCAACCCGGGAAATGTCAGAATTAACTACAGCGTCATAATAGTCTATTGATTGCCTTAATGCGATTTTTTCTGAAGTACCAAGAACTTTTGGCCAACCTCCGCGGCATATAAGATAGGCAATTTTCCTAAGATCCGTTTCGTTGCTTGCGGCGATGTCTGTTTCGTTTTGAAACAGTTTTTTTAGTGAAACTTTTCCTGTTGAATCTCCTGTTTCCAGAAGAGTCATTGTCCGCATCAATAATCTGCTTATTCTTCCTGTTCCAGAATGTGAGATTTCGTCAGTAGATGCAGGGACTGCGGAGCCCGTCAATATAAACTGATTGAATTCATTGCGTCTGTCAACTTCAAAACGGACGGCATCCCAAAGCTTGGGCGCAAGCTGCCACTCATCAATAAGGCGGGGAGTTTTTCCTTCAAGCAGAAGTGACGGATTCAAATTTGCCAGCTGCAGGTTCTGCTCTCTTTTTGCCGGATCCTGCATATAAAGACGGCTGTTTGAAATCTGCTCTGCGGTGGTCGTTTTTCCACACCACTTTGCGCCTTCCACCAGCACAGCCCCCTTTGCTTCGAGCATTTCCTTGAGAATTGAATCTGCGAGTCTTTTACTATACTCCATTATTTCATTATATCGGGGAATACAGATTTTGTCAAATATCAGATACAGACTTTGGCATATATTTAACAAAGAGAATGGCAGAAAATGAGCATAGATTTTTGCAATGTTTTACTGCTGGTTTTGACGATTCTGCGTAAATAACGCAAAACTTGCTAAACCCGAGTACGTAAAGCTTGATGCCAAGTACATATTTTGTCGCGGATTCATCCCGAATTTGCGGCGATTTATGCGGATTTATCAGGGGTTTTGGGAGATTTCATCTTGATGTATCAGGGGAGCTTATCAAGATAAATGGGAAGGGGAACTTGACGGAGGGATGCGGGAGTCGGGATGAAATAGTGGCAACTGCAGTTGTGTTCATAAGCACGCAGTAATCCGCATGCTCACGATTGAATTTTTTGTAAATTTCCAGAGCTTTTGGTCTGTCAAAAAGCCCCATCTGCTGATAATCGCGAATTATGGAAATATGTTCGGCAATAGATTTTGCCTTTTCAACGGTTTGAAATGGATTATGCATGGATACAGTTTACAGGGAATGTGTGACATTTTTAATATTTTTGTCAAAAATAGTGCAAAAAATCCCTAATTGTGGTATAATACGATAGTTAGGATTAAAATTTGGGGGTATTGTATCTTGCGCGCAATTGACTTCTTCTGCGGTGTCGGAGGCATGACAAACGGACTCATTCAGGCAGGTATAGATGTCATTGCTGGCGTGGATTTGGATCTGGAAGCGAAAGAGACGTATGAAGTAAATAATGCTCCCGTCCAGTTTTTTTTATAAAGATATTGGGATTTTATATTTATGACTAAAAGAAACACATTTACTTTTATAGATTTATTTGCAGGTATCGGTGGATTTCATCAAGCAATGAAAAAACTTGGCGGAAAATGTGTTTTTGCAAGTGAATTAAAAGAAGATTTAAGAGAATTATATTACAAAAATTTTGGAATAGATTGTGCAGGGGATATTAATGAAATTGATATTGAACATGAAATACCCCAAAAATTTACAATGCTTTGTGCTGGATTTCCCTGCCAACCTTTTTCAAAAGCTGGAAAACAACAAGGTTTTTATGATGATAAGGATAGAGGAAACTTGTTTTGGAAAATATTGGAAATACTTAAAAAAAAGACACCCGAATATATTCTTCTAGAAAATGTTCCGAATTTAAAATCTCACGATGAAGGAAATACTTATAAAGTTATATCCGAAGAATTATCAAAATTGTATGATATAAAAGATGATATTATTTCACCTCATTATTTTAGTATTCCACAACATAGGACAAGAATTTATATAGTTGGCCGACTAAAAGAACTTGGTGGATTAAAAAACTTCAGATTCCCAGAATATAATAAAGAAGCACAATGTAATATAAATGACATTATTGATCCTAATGATACCGATTATATGACATTAAAAAAACAGACAAAAAAACATTTAAAAGCATGGCAGCACTTTCTAAATATATTGACCGAAAATGATATTCCAATACCAACATTTCCTATATGGGCGATGGAATGGGGAGCAGATTATAGCTATGAAGGAATAGCACCTTTTTATCAATATGAAAAATCATTAAAAGGAAAACACGGGAAATTTGGAGAACTTGTACATGGAAATTCAAAAGATGATTTCCTCCAATGTTTGCCAATATATGCACAAACAAATAAAACTGAGAAAAATCATAACTTCCCAGATTGGAAAAAGACTTACATAAAGCAAAATCGAGCGTTTTATGCAAAGTATAAAAAAATTATAGATCCTTGGTTGCATGAAATACAGGAACCAGGCTTTGAAAACAGCCATCAAAAATTAGAATGGAACTGTAGTGGTGATAAGAATGTAAAACCAATACTATGGGATAAAATAATACAATTCAGAGCATCAGGTATAAGGGTTAAACTTCCAACATATTCTCCTGCATTAGTTCTAACAACTACACAGATTCCAATTTTTCCATGGGTAAAAACATCGAAAGGTGATGAAGGTCGATATATGACTCGTAAAGAAGCTGCTAAACTTCAAAGAATGGAAGATTTAAAATATTATCCAGATACAATTGCTGAAGCATTTAGAGCTTTTGGTAATGCTGTTAATGTAGAAGTTGTACAAAAGATTGCAGAGCAATTGTTAGCTGTAAAATAAGAGGATGAACTATGAAAAAGAAATTGGATATTAGACCAGATACAAGTGTATATTCAACTTATCGTAGATTAAGTTATGTACCTTCTACAGCTTTAGCAGAATTTCTTGATAATTCGACTCAAAGTTTTTTTGATAATAAAGATAAATTATCTACTCCATCTCATAAGGCAAATCTTGAAATTAGAATTGATTACAATGAAACATCTGATACTATTACAATAAAAGATAATGCTTATGGAATGGATTATGAAAATTTTACACGTGCAATTATTCTAGATAGACCACCAAAAAATGTAAGTCCAAATAGTAGAAATGAATACGGAATGGGATTAAAAACTGCGGCTTGTTGGTTTGGTAGATACTGGTCCGTTGAATCTAGTCAATATGGAAATCCCTATAAATATAAAGCTGAAATTGATATTGATGAACTTACAGAATATAAAAATAAAGAAATTGAAATTGATGAAGATGAATGTAAAAAAGATACTCATTATACAATTATCACTATCAAGAAATTAAATCAAAAAATAAAAGGAAAAAAATCTGAAAAGAAAATTTTTGATTTACTTTCAAGCACTTATCGTGAAGATTTAAGAACAGGAGATATTGAAATATATTACAATGGAATAAAATTGTCTTTTCAAGAAGTTACTCCATATGTTGATGAAGATGGAAAAGTTTGGAAAGATGATATTTCATTTTCTATCGATCATAATGGCACAAAATTAAATGTAACAGGTTATATCGCTATTAGAATTCCTGGAAGTCTTGAGCATGCTGGTTTTACTTTACTTAGAAGAAATAGAGTTATTATTGGTGGACCTAATAAAAATTATAGACATAAAGATATTGTTGGAAACCAAAACTCTTTTGAATATCAGAGATTATATGGTGAATTAAAAATGGATAATTGGCCTGTTACACAAGCCAAGGATAATTTTGATTGGGAAACTGAAGATCTTGAAGAAAAATTCCGTGAGAAATTAGCAGAAATTGTAAAGTCAAAAGGTTATAGAGCAAAAGCAGAATCCATTAAAGTTCGTGAAAAAACAAATATCAAAGAAGTTGGAAAAGCTCTTGCTGTAACTATCCCTCAAAATGAACACATATCTGAAGTAACTGTAGAAATTGCCAGTCCAGCTAATCATACAACAATTAATGTGGATGATAATTTTACTCTGGAAAGTGATGATACCAATACAGAAGGGAGTACTGGTATCGGTGTAGATATAGAAGATAATCAAGACTTATTGATTAAGTTTAAGCATGATGGTGTACCGTATGTCTTTAGAATAATTTACGATGACGGAGACCATCCAACAGGCTGGGCAAATTTTGATAGTAGCGAAGTTTCTCCAGAAAAAAGTATTACTATTTTTACACAACATCCTTTCTTTTATCCATTCATCAATAAAAAAGATTTTTTGGTTGTTTTAGCAAAATTTGCAGTTGCTTTATTTATGGCAGAAATTGAATCTTATGATACTGCCACAGAGGGAATGATTATACCATCTACTATACGAATGGAAATGGGAAAAATACTTGAAGAACTTACAGTAGAGGATAAAAAATGAGTGATGAAATAACAGCTGTTTTGAAATCTGGCATAAATAATTCTTCTTTTGGCAGGATGAAAACAGATGGATTCTTTATTACCAATGTAGCCAGAAAAATGAAAGAAGATAACAAAGATCTTACAGATGAGGCTGTAGATTCTATTATTTCAAATGCTGCTGATGTATTAAATCATTGTCCAAATCCAATTGATAAAGGTGAAATAAAAAAGACCGGATTAATGATTGGAAAAGTTCAGAGTGGAAAAACAAGTAATTTTATTTCTGTTTTAGCCTTAGCATTTGATAATGGTTATAACATAGGAATCGTTATTGGTGGTAACACAACTGAATTATTAAATCAAAATACAGAGCGTATTCGTTCATCTTTTAATGTGAATAAAGAATACTTGGTTGTTTTGAATTCAAAAGAAAATGAGCAACTAATAAATTCAAATGATGTTAGAGATTTTTTAACAAATGGGCAGAAAGTAATTATTGTGTGTTTAAAATCTCCGCAAGAAAAAAATAAAAAACATATGTCAGAGGTTCTTCAAATTTTTGATGATCCATTTTTATCAAATCAAACTACGTTAATAATTGATGATGAAGGAGACCAAGCAACACTTAATAGTTTTGCGAATTCGAAGAAGGTGTCAGATAGTCAATTAACTAAACGATTATCTTCAACTTATAGAGTAGCTATTGAATTTAAAAATAAAATAAAAAGACATTGCTTTTTATCAGTTACAGCAACACCACAAGCAAATAT
Source organism: uncultured Treponema sp. (assembly GCA_946411505.1). GTDB lineage: Bacteria > Spirochaetota > Spirochaetia > Treponematales > Treponemataceae > Treponema_D. The sequence goes on from CAMKEG010000004.1 coordinate 161,324, forward strand.
TCTTATTAAAACAGATGATATACTATCACCGGATTTTTGTTGCCTTATACCACCAGGAAAGGGGTATTGTGGACTTGCAGTTTTTCATGGGCAGGAACAAAAAAAATACATAAAAGAAATACCGGATAATGAAGACTCTCTTATCGATGCAGATAGTGGTATACCTGATTCATTTAAACAAGCTTTGGCCGCTTTCTTTGTAAGTAATGCAATAAGACGATCTCGTGGTGATGATAAAACACACTCAATGTTAATACATCCAAGTGTTAAAAAATTTGATCATGAGTATGTCGCAAAAAAAGTAAACAAATTAGTTAAAAATTGGAAAGAAATTGTTTTATACGGAAAATCTGATCTTTCATATCAGAAAGGATTAAAGCCACAATTATTAAAAGCTTATCAAATGTACGAAGATGATGGATTAAAACTTTTATCATTTGACGAATTAGAAGACCAAATACTTGAATGTATACGTAAATCTTCAAAAGCTTTAATTTTCAATAGTGATAATTCAAATGCAAAAAAGGATGCAGAAAACTTTAATACAAGAATTTATTTAGGTGGAACAATTCTTGATAGAGGAATTACTATTGATGGTTTAGCTATTACATATATAATACGCCGTGCAAAAGGTACTGCCAATGTAGATAATACAGAACAAAGAGCTAGATGGTTCGGTTATAAAAGTAAATATATAGATATTTGTAGAGTTTGGGCAACAAAAGCAATCATAGATGATTTTTCTGCTATTGCAGAATCAGATGAAGATATGTGGGCTAGTATTTCAAGACATATTGCTTCTGGTAAATCATTTAAGGAAATGGCTAGATTATTTATTTTACAAAATGATGCAAGTCACAAACTCAGACTAACACGACCAAGTGTTGCTAAAACAGAAGAAGTATCTTGGACAGAATGGAAAAAACAAAAGTATTATCAAAAAGATGAGGATAAGGCAAATCATAATCTAGAATTATTAGAAAGAATGAAAACAGAATTAGAGCCTATATGTACATTAAGAGATTTTGGTGCTGCTCAAAAAGATTTGTTTGCTTATGATGTTAATCTTTCTGAATTACTAACAAAATATTTTGACAATTTCATTTTTGATTCTGATGAAAATATTAGAATAGATGTCTTAAAAAAAATATGTGAAATAAGAAAAAACAAAAAGGAAGATTGTAAAGCTGATATTGTTTGGCTTCGTATACAAGAAAGAGAATCACGAACTATAAGACCTGATTTTACATTTAATAACATTTTTCAGCCTTATAACGAAAAATATAAAGGTGATGCAAGATTATGTGATGAGCACCCAGATAGAATCCAAATTCAAATTCACTATGTAAAACCTGTGAATGAAGAAAAAGGAACTTATTATTCTCCAGCTTTAGCGATATATATACCAGATGGATATGCAAAGGATTTAGTAGGACAAAAGAATGATTAATAATATTAATTCTATAATCGAAAAAATTGATTCTCTTCAATTACCTGAAAATGGTTATATATTTACAGAGATAGAAAATGTATATTTTGGAAAATCTTATGATGGTTTTTATTCTTTTGGTAAAAAAGTTGATAATCATTCTATTTTACCTATTATACAAGATACAAAGTTCTTAAGTTTATATATAAATGGAGTATTTCAAATTGGAGATGGAACAGAAAAGAATTTATCTGTTGTTTCATTAAAATCTGATGACAAAAAACTAATTGAAACTTTTATTAGACTTTCTATATCTATAATACCTGAAATTTCTGATAAAAAGTTCTATGATTATTTTTTATCACTTAAAGAAATCTTTTCAAACTCTGTTCAGAAAACAGAAATTGAATTACAAGGTTTATACACAGAACTTTATACTGTAAAATATCTATATGAAACTTTACAATTAGATTTATCTTCATTTTATCAATCACAGGATAAAATGAAATTTGATTATTCAATTTCAGATATTAAGAAAATAGAAATAAAAAGTACTCAGAGATCTGAAAGAATACATCACTTTAGACAAGAGCAAGTTAATACTTTAATGTATGACATTATCATCTTTTCTTATTTATTAAGAAAAGATGATAAAGGATTATCACTTTACGAATTAATTGAATACTGTAAAAATAACTTTGCAAATAATTTCTTATTTATTACACATATAGAAAAATTCATTTATAAGACTACTGATCCAGAATTAAAAAATCTAAAGTTCAATGAACAATATACAATTAACAATTTGAAACTTATTAATGCAAATCAAATTCCAAAGGTTGAACAAACTTCTGGAAATGGTGTTTTCAATATTGAATTTGATTCAAACTTGGAAAAAGTAAAATCTATTCCATTTTCTGATTTAAAAGATTGGATAAAAAAATAAAAAAGGAGGTACATATGAATTATTTGCATAATTTTTGTAAAACATATTTTGAAAGAAGATATATTAATTCTATGCTCGCAAAACCATTTGTTATTCTTAGTGGAAATTCAGGAACTGGAAAAACAAGAATTGCTTGTAAATTTTCAAAACAGTATTCTGTTAGTATTCCAGATTACAGTAAATCACTAAAAGATTTGTGTAAGTATATTCTTGAGCATGATTATGATATGAATGGTGTGAAATTAAAATCTGTTTCTGAGACGGCAGTTGAAGTATATAACACAAAGAATAAATATATTTGTATTTCTTTCGGCATTATTCAGGAATATATCGACTGGTATGCCCAAAATGGGATTGCAAGTAATCCTGCCCGCTCTGATATGCAAGAACAAGGAAAATATGATGGACAATCATATTCTTGGGATACTACACATATAGAAAAAATAGCAAAGTTTGTACTTGATTATGAAAATAAAGAAAGAAAAGGCGTATATACTTCAAATCATCTCCTCATCCCAGTAGGTGCAGACTGGACTGACAACACAAAAATCTTGGGTTATTTCAATCCTCTTGCTAATGACGGAAAGGGCGAGTATGTAAAATCTGAGATTCTGGAATTTATTGAAACAGCATCTGATAATCCTGAAATTCCGTTCTTCCTTATTCTTGATGAAATGAATCTTTCGCATGTGGAGCGGTATTTCTCTGACTTTTTGAGCAAGATGGAACTTTTGGACTATAAGGAAAACAGCGAGCCGGTTTTCTTTGACATTCCGGGATACGGCAAACTGGAGCTGCCTAAAAATCTTTTCATTACTGGCACGGTGAACATCGACGAGACAACTTATATGTTCAGCCCAAAGGTTCTTGATCGCGCGAATGTCATTGAGTTTAAGCCGGAGATGAACGATGTGCTTAACAATTTGCTTGAAACTTCCAATGGTGATGATGATAAAATTGCAGAACCTGGTGTTGCCGAAGGCTTTATGCAGCTTGCCAACGAAGTTCGTTCTGGTACTATTCCATCAGAAGTGCAACCAATTCTCGAAGGAATAAAGCTGATTCTGGAATCTTTCTACAAAGAGCTTGAAAAATGCGGTTTTGAATTTGCATACCGTACTGTAAAAGAAATCCGCCTGTATGCAATAGCAGCCTACAAAACCGCCGAGGGAGAAAAACCAACTGCCACAGAGATTGCCGATATTCAGATTTTGCAGAAAATCCTTCCAAAAATTCACGGAAACAAAAAGCAGATAGGAAGTCTCCTTGATGAACTGGAAAAATTGTGCGATGAAAATCAACTAAAAGAAAGCCTTTCAAAAATCTGCCAGATGAAAGACAGATTGAACCGCTTCCAGTACGCAAGCTTTATTTAAACTGTTGGAGGTATTGTAGATGAGTAATATTTACCAAATTCCAGACCTTCCTCTGCAATTCAAGTTTGAATCTCTTGCAATGTACAAACAACTGACTCTTGCTTCCCGCGCTCTTGCGGAATTGAAAGGCGTTGCAAAGACAATACCGAATGAAAGCATTTTGCTTAACACTCTTGTTCTTCAAGAAGCTAAGGACAGTTCCGAGGTTGAAAATATCGTAACAACTCAGGATGAAGTGTATCAGGCTGATTTGGATATGGTAGAGACCGTCACAAAAACAGCTCAAAAGGAAGTTCTGCGTTACAGACAGGCAATGCACACAGGCTTTGACTTGGTGCGAAAAAATAAGCTTCTCACAAATGCCGTTATAAAACAGATTCAACAGGAACTCGAAGAAAATACGGCGGGCTTTCGTTCTGTTCCCGGCACAGAACTTAAAAACAACAGCAATGAAACCGTCTATACGCCACCGCAGACAAAAGACGAGATTGAACGCTTAATGAGCAATCTGGAGCGATTTATCAATGACAGAACTGTTTGTGAGCTTGACCCGCTTATAAAGCTTCCGATTATTCATCATCAGTTTGAAAGTATTCACCCTTTTTATGATGGAAACGGCCGGACTGGAAGGATAATCAACATTCTTTATCTTGTGGCAAATGACCTTCTGGACTTGCCGATTTTGTATTTGAGCCGTTACATCAATCACAATAAGGCCGATTACTACAGGCTGATTCAGCGAGTCAGGGATAATGCTCCTTATAATGAAAGTGACTGGGAAAATTGGATTATATTTATGCTAAAAGGAATTGAAGTTACTGCAAACGAAACTGTAATTTTAGTTCAGGAAATTAAAAAACTTATGCAAGACTACAAACAGAAAATGCGCCCTTTGTTTGGCTCCAAATACAATCATGAACTTTTGAATAATCTTTTTCGCCACCCCTATACTAAGATTGAATATATAATGCGGGATTTGGAAGTAACAAGGCAGACTGCATCTAAGTATCTTGATGAATTAGTTGATCATAACTTGCTTGAGAAATTGCGTATTGGAAACAGCAATTATTATATAAATCAGCAGTTAGTAGATTTGTTCATTAATCAGGCTGATTTGTATAAAGAACATGTATAAAAATTGGGAATTTTTATACATTTCATCAGGTGTATGTTAAAAAAATTGAAATTTTTTAACATAATAAACTTACAATGTTAAAAAAACTTGTTTTTTTTAACATATCTAAAAAGGATAGTAGACTTAGATTTTATGAAAAAACTTGCAGGTTTTATATATCATTACAATTCCCTTACTCTAAAACTTTTTCCCGCAGGAAAGCATAATGAGATTGACTGGAACAACATAGCTTTTTCTGACGGAAACTTTGACTTTTTTCTTTTAAAAGATTCTGGAGCAAGCGAAAAATCCTATGTGGAGTATTCAACAGACTCCGACTACAATATAAATCCCCTTCGCTTAAAAGAAACTGTCCGCTATAAGTGCCAGATTTTAGATTCTGACAATCCAGACAAAAAAGAAAACTATAAGCTTCACTTTAAGAATGAAAGCAACAAGTTTTTGAAAACAGAAAAAGACGATGAGAAAAGCATTGTCTTTCAGTTCATAAATTATCTTGGAAAGTCCGAGCTGTGCTTTGAGACAGATAATAAGCCGTTAGCTCTTTCTTTTGAAATTGTGCCTGATAAAATCAATTATGAAACTGATTATGTAAACCTTACACAAGCTATTGCAGAAGAATGTTCTGCTTTGCTTTTAGAATATTCAAGCCCAACATCGCTTTCGTTTTCTCAAGATTCTGAAAAGCAGCAGAAAACTGCATTGGAGCAATTCATTTTTTTGCGGCAGTTCTGCTATGCAGATAACATCGAAAGCCTTTTTGCTTCAATTAAACGTAATCCAGACCGTATTCTTATAGAAGAAGATGAACTAAAGCCTTTTGAACAGGGTGTGCCGTCTAAACGGTTTTTCACAAATCCGTTTTCACATTCCCGTAATTGGAATGATTCGGGTAACGGCGTCTTTCTTCCTTCTGAAATTGCAGTTACTCATAAATGTGAAAGCCTTGATACACCTGCAAACAGATTCTTGAAGTTTGCTCTGAATGCATTTCTGGAGATTTGCGAAAATATCATAGTCTATGTTGAAAAATCTTCCGTGTATTATAGCGAAGCTTCCAAAATAAAAAATCATATTGAGAATATTTTTCAGGATTCCTTCTTTGATGATGTTCAAGATTTGACCTTAATGCCTGTAAACAATCAGGTTCTGGAAAAGCGTGAGGGCTATTCGCAGATTTTCAACGCATTCTCTATGGTGGATTTGGCTCTGCAACTTGACTGGAAAGGCAAAGAGGATATTTATTCCGGTGAGTCTAAGAATACCGCGCTTTTGTATGAATACTGGCTTTTCTTTGAGCTTAGAAAGATTATATCTAAAATTGAAGGTTGTTCTCCAATCATAAAAAATGAGAATGATTCATTTATAAAAGAAAATGACGGCCTTGCAATTTCTCTTTGCCAAGACAAAAAATCAGTTCAACATTTTGAAACAGAAAATCAGAAAATTGATTTGTATTATAACAGAACTTTCAGCCACAAGGCTTTTGAAAAATCAAAGTACGAAGGCTCATATTCTCGCCCGTTCCGTCCGGATTACACGATTGCAATTTATCCCAAGGCTTATGCGGATGAAAATAAAGCTGTGGAAGATGGCGTTGTAAGCTATATTCACTTTGACGCAAAATACCGGCTGGAAGATTTGAGTCCGTTCATAAATAACGAAGAATCAGAAGATGAAATCAATAAAGAAATCATCGCGGAAAAAAGCGACAGCGTGATGAATACTTATAAACGCGGTGATTTACTAAAAATGCACACCTACAATGACGCAATCCGCAGGTCTGTCGGAAGTTATGTCTTATATCCTGGAATAGACAATAAAGATGGAAAACGCTTTTCTGTATACGAAGAGATTCTGCCGGGAGTCGGCGCTTTTGCAATTCGTCCAGGCGATATAACTAATAGAGAGCTAAATGCTGGCGAAAAAGCCGTCAAAAATTTCATAAAGGAAGTTGTTGAGTTTAATGCCAATCCTGCAAGCCGTAATGCAAGGACAGATTATTTTGAAAAGATGATAGCAGAATCACCGAGCGAAAGCAATTCTGTTGATTCCACAAAAAACGACTCAAACTTGTATATGCTTGGTTTTATGCGAAGCGAATACTCTGATTGGCTAAAACAAAATCATCTTGTTCCGTTATCTGCTGATGATTCAAATTTCTTCCAGTTGGATGACGGAATATATTTTTATTATCACGCGATTCGAGACGGGTATGTGTATCCGCTTCATAAGAATATAGCAAAAGCAAAATATTTTTGCGCATCAACAACAGATTTTGGAACGCATAAAATAATTTCTGATTTAAAAATTGAACCGTGGGTTGCGGAAATAGAATCAACGGAATTGGTTTCTTCAGAAATTCTAGCCCTAAAATTGAAAGAAATGAATAATGGGAATGGTTATATTCAGCAGAAAAACTTTAAAGCGCAATTTTATTATTTGGTTCATTTAAGGAATATTCGCGCTGTAAATGTTTCAAGCGATAAATTTACGACAATAGATTCTGGCAATATTGCGATAAGTCCATATTCGCCAAAAATCATCCAAGCAACCGGCGAACCCAGCCTTTCGGAGATACTCTCAAAATGAAAACCCTCCGCGTCGTCGCTGCAGTCATATTCCGCGCCACTGCCCAAGGACAGCGCCAGGTCTTTGCCACGGCGCGCGGTTACGGCGACTGGAAGGGCTGGTGGGAATTTCCGGGCGGAAAGATTGAGGCGGGCGAAACGGCCCAGGAGGCGCTTGTCCGCGAAATCCGCGAGGAGCTTGCGTCGGAAATCAGCGTCGGCAAAAAAATCGCGGACGTTGAATGGGACTACCCGGACTTTCACCTTAGCATGCAATGCTTTGAATGCGCCTTGGTCTCAGGCGGCTTGGTCTTGCTGGAAGCACAAAGCGCGGCATGGCTTGGCGCGGACGACTTGCGCTCTGTCAAATGGCTTCCGGCGGACGAGGCGATTTTGGACAAGGTGGCCGCGGCCTTGTAGCCCGCGCCTTTTGGTCTTGCAAACGATTTTTTGCGGCGCTATCATTTGTTTATGCAAAACATTTTGACGCCAAAGCATTCCACCTACACAGTTTCGCTTTGCTTTGACGGCGCGGCGGCCCAGCGCCTTGTGGACGCGCAAAAACGTCTTGCGCAAATTTGCGGAAACAATTTTTTAATCGAACATTCGGTTCCGCCGCACGTCACGTTGGGAGCCTTTCACGCGGAGCCCGGCGCTCTGCCCAAATTGCAAAAAGCCTTTGACGGTTTTGCACAGGCGGCGCGCGGCGTTTTGGGCGAGCGCGGCTTTGATTTGGAATTTGCCGGCGCGGATTCTTTTTTGGACAAGGTGGTTTTTCTTGCGGCAAAAAAAGATTCGCCAAGCTTTGTTTCTTTAAAAACGCTGAACGAAATCCTGCACCAAAAATTTCTTCCTTTGTTTGAAGCGGGAAGTAACAAAAATTATTTGCCGGAGCGCTGGCTTCCCCACGCGGCGCTTGCCGTAAAGCTAAGGCCCGACCAGTTTAAAAAATGCGTCGCGTTTCTGGCGCATGCGTCCGATTGCAGCGCCCCGCTTCTTGGGCCTGCGTCCGATTTTGTTCTTCCCCAGTCGTCGCGAGTCGCCGCTCTTTCGCTTGCGCTTTGCAAGCCCTACACGGAACTTTGCCGCGCCGCTTTTTAGTCAGGAATAAATTTTAGGCATCCCGCCGCCCCGTTTTTGGTCTTTAGTCCGTTTGAGGTTATCGCGCGCGCCTCACCTCCGCATCTTCCTTACCGCCGCCGCGCGCTTTAAGGCCACGTGCGCAACGATGCAGGCCAAAATCACTAGCCCTCCAAAAACGCTGGACGCGCTGGGAACTTCGCCCGCAAAAAGCGCGACCCAGACCGGGTTCATCATCGGCTCTATCATCGTGATGATTACGCTGCTTAGCGCGGGAACTTTTTCTATTCCGATGGAAAGAAGGACGGCGGGCAAGCCTATTTGAAAAACGCCCAGGCACAAGAGGGCGGGATATGACATGGCGCTTTGCGGAAGGCCCGCTTTTACGATGAACGGAATCGCGAACAAAAACGACAAGAGGCACGACAAATTCAACGAATCGGAAGGCCGCGTGTTCTTTGCCCGCCGCAAAAAAATCGTGGTTCCGCCGTAAGTCACTCCCGACAAAAGCGCCAAAATGTTTCCGGCCATTTGGCCGCCGCCAAGGTCGCCCCACAAAAGCAAGACCATTCCGGCCAAGATTCCGGCCACAGCGGCGATGTCAATCCAGTCGCTTTTTTCGCCGGCCAAGAGCGGTCCAAAAATTATTATGTAAATCGGATTTGTGTATTGCAATAAAATTGCGTTGGCGGCGGTTGTCATTTTTGTCGCGGGAACAAATAGCAGCATTGTGGCCGCGTAAAAAAATCCGCCGAGCAAAAGGTTTGTCGTGGCGCGCCAGTCGATTTTTTTGGGCCGCGTTTTTTGGCCTTGCCTACGATTTTCGTTGCCCGCCTTTTGGCCTTGCAAACTATTTTCGTCGCGGCGGACAAAAAGTTTTGGCGGCCGCCTAAAGGCAATCGTCACCGTTAGCATTCCCAAAAGGCTTCTGACGCCGGCGATGGCAAGCGCGTCCCACTTTATCAATTTTATGACAAGGCCGCCAAAGCTCCACAAGAGCGCGCACAAGGCAAGCGCGGCCACCGGGTTCATGGCCGGCTTTTTGGTCTTGCAACCATTTTCTGTTTGGTCCATTTTATTCTTCTTTTGCAAACAGCGCCTGGATTTCAAGCTTTTTGTGCTTGCCCTGCAAGTCGCTGGGGAGAGCGTCAAGGAAGCGCCATTTTTTGGGGATGACTACGTTCTCAAAAAAGTCCATCAAAAAGTCGTGGAAGAACATGTTGATGTCAAACTTTTTGGCGCCTTCAAATTTTTTCTTTCCCGCGTCGTTGAATTGAATCGCGGCGGCTAAGTACTGGCGCCTGTCATTCATCGCGACGACGCAAACGTCTCGGACAAGGCCGGTCTGCAAAAGACGGTTCTCCACTTCTGTCAAAGAAACGCGCTTTTCTTCTATCTTAACGATTGAATCCGAGCGGCCTTTCATGATAAAGCGGCCGTCCGGGTGGATGTCTACCAAGTCCGCGGTGGCAAAGCCCGCCGGGTCTTTGATGTAAGGCGACTTGATTACAAGGCAGCCGTCCTCGTTCTTCCAAATTTGCGCGTTGTCAAAGGGCGTCCACTCCAAGCCGTTTTTGCTTTGCCTGTAGGCAATGCCGCTGGTCTCTGTGCTGCCGTAAACTTCCACCGGCCAAAAGCCAAAAACCTCGTTGGTCTTCTTGGCAACTTCGGGCAAAAGGACGCCGCCGCTCGTAAAAATAAAGCAGTCGTTCAAGGGAAGCTTTTCTTCCACCTCGTTGGTTCTCTTTAAAAAGGCTGGAACGGCGATAATAATGTAGCGCTCGTCGGAAAGCTTTTCAAACTCGTTTGGAATTTCTATTCTCTTCCTGCGGAACGGAACTCCGGCGGCAAAGGGGAGCGCGATAGTGAACAAAAAGCCGTAGATGTGGTGCTGGCTTACGGTGGCGACAAGCTTTCGCTTTTGGAATTCCGCTCCCCACTTGCTGAATACAAACGCGTTGTCTTCGTTAAACTCGGTCATGCGCTGGATCACGTCCTTGGGCTTTCCGGTGCTTCCCGAAGTGAACATGTGGATGCGCGTGTCGTCGGCGACAATTTTCGGGGCCGTCCTTATTTCTTCCTCCGTAACTTGCGGAGCGTTCTTTAGCAAGTCGGGAATAAAGTCCGAGTCGGCGACGCCTTCCGAGTCGGTAAAAAAGGCGTAGCCCGGCTTTCGCATTTCCTTTAAAAATTCCGGCGTGATGTTTGCGGTAAGCATTACCTGCTTTTTGCATTGCAAGAGCGCGACAAAGGTGACCAAAAAAAGCCAGTAGTCGTTGCAGTGCAAAATGAACTCGTCGGCGTTCTTGGCGGCGATGACCTTTCGCATCCGCGCGCTGTCGGTCAAAAAGTCCAGCCAAGTCTTGTATTGGCCCTTGGACCAAACGTCGTCGTAGCAAAGAATGTAATCGTCCGCGCGGCTGTCCGCCTTAAAATTTGTGATTGGAAAGTAGCCTGTCATTTTTTTGTTCACCTTCTTCCTTATAAAAAATTCCACAGCAAAAATCAGTCCCATTATTATATACGAAAGCCCGCCGTTGTAAACCGCCCAGACCCGTTCGCTTCCGTAAAAGGCCGTCCAAGCGGCGGCCAGGCTGTTCAACACAAAAAAGCCGCACCAAACAAGCGTCACCTTTTTGCAATAGGCTTCCACGCGGCCCTTAAACGGCGAGCCTAAAATCGACTTGTCCTGCAGCGTGGCGAACCTAAAGATTATGTTGGGCGGCGAGGCCAGGCTCATCGCAAAGACAAAGAAAAAAGTTCCGCACACCGCCAGCGGATAAAGCTTTAAAAACAGCGCCGAGTTTGTGGCAAAGCAAAGAGAGCCTGCCAGCAAAAAGAAAATCGAAGAAATTAAATTTTTAGGATTAAGCTTTCGACTTCCGCCCCTGCCCTTGGAAGCGTTGCCCGTGGCGGACAAAAATAGGACAAGGGCCAGCGCGACGGCGCACAAAGAAATAATCCTGACCGGCGCTTTGAAAACCGCAAGGAGAACAAAGACCAGTACAGGATATAAGACGCCCGCTATGGCGAGCAAGATTTTCATGGTTACGCGATGAGCAAGTCGATTACGTTCTCGACAGTCTTGGCGTTCTTGAACATCTCCGGGTCAATCTGTTTTCCGGGCATGTACTGCTTGAGCTTTGAAAGCAAGTCGACCGCGTCGATTGAATCCAAGTCCAAGTCCTCAAAAAGCTTTGAGTCCAACTTTACTTCGCTTTTGTCGATTTCAAAGTCGCTTTCAAGAACTTCCTGAATTTTTCCGAACAATTCTTCTTTTGTCATTTCGTTTCCTCCAAAGTTTATTTTCCGCTTTCGGAATTGATGAATTCCGCCAAGGCGTTGACGCTGGCAAAATGCTTTTTGCTGTCGTCGCTTTCGGCGGAAAGCTTTACGTTGAATTTCTTTTTTAGCGCCACGCCCAATTCAAGCGCGTCGATAGAGTCCAAGCCCAATCCGCTTCCGAACAAGGGCTCGTCGTCTTTGATGTCTTCCGGAGTCGTGTCCTCAAGTTCCAGCGAACTGATTATCAACTCCTTAATCTGCTGTTTCAAGTCGGCCATAGTATTCAAAAAGTATAAAGCGCTTTTTGCCCTTTGTCAAGGAACGAGCCGGTCTCCGCCAGGCCGCGCAAGCGTCGGGAGCCGCTTTTCCGTTTTTATTTTTTATGCGAAAATTCTTCCAAAATTCGCTTTTGTTGCGCAAAAATAGTGAATATCGTTATATCTTTTAGGCAAAAATGCCCTTATAATCAAGAAAAACTGAAAAATAGTTATGTTTTTTGCAACAATGCCGGCGCCTGCCGCCGTTCGTTGAAAAAAATTGCAAAAAAAAATTTGACAAAAGGCAAAAGCCGTGCGACAATGGAGAGTATGAACAACCGGTTGCGCAATTCAGACAAGATTACGATGGACGTAATCGCCAAAGAGCTTGAGGTTTCAAAGACCACAGTTTCCCGCGCCATTTCAGGCAAGGGAAGGGTTGGCGCTGAAACGCGCGACAGGGTGCTCAAATACATTGAATCCTTGGGCTACAAGCCCAACTCAATGGCGCAGGCTTTGGCCGGAAGCAAGACATACAACATAGGCGTCGTCGTTCCTGACACGGACGAGCGCGGCGGCGCCCCCTTCTTCAAGGACTGCCTTTTGGGAGTCAGCCGGTCGGCCGCGCGCAGGGATTACGACACCGTTTTGGCCGTCGTCTCGTACGACAACGACAACATCAGCCGCTTGGAGCGCCTGGTCAACGGCCGCCGCGTGGACGGCTTTGTTTTGACGCGCGGAGACAAGGGCGGAAAAATTTCCGCCTACTTGCGCTCGCAGGAAATGCCCTTTGTCTTGGTTGGAAGCGATTCCAGGCAGGACGTCTGCCAAATAGACAGCGACCAAAAGGACGGCTGCTGCGAGCTTACGGCCCAAATGCTGGCCCAAAGTCCCAAGGGAGTCGCCTTGCTCGCCGGCTCCAAGGAAATGGACGTCGAGCGCCTGCGCTACGAAGGCTACGAGCGGGCTTTTGATTTGTCCGGCCGCAAGGTTGACGAAGGCCTTGTTTTTTGGAATTCGGAAGACAGGCTTGAGGAAGTTCTGGAAAGAATTTTGGCGGCCGAAATTGAATGCGTGGCTTGCTCCGACGACTTGCTCTGCTTGAAGGTCATGGAAACGTTGAGGAGGCGCGGCGTTTCCGTTCCGGAGCGAATAAAAGTGGTTTCGTTTTTTGACAGCGAAGACTTGGAATACAACGATGTTCCTGTCACCGCGCTTCATGTCGACACAAAGGCGCTCGGCGAAAGGGCCGGCGATTTGCTCATCGACATAATTGACGGCAAAAATCCGGAAGCTCGCAATTACGCGAAGAGTTCGGTTTTGTATAGAAGTTCATTCCGCGACAACGCGGGCTGAAAAAAAACTGGCTTTAATTTTCATAAGGAGGATATTTTATGAAAAAGTCATTGGTACCGGTATTGTTCGCTTTGATTCCGGCTTTGGTTCTTGCTGGCTGCTCAAAGAAGGCCGCCAAAAACGAAGGTCCGATCACTCTCAAAGTTTGGGAATCTGACAAGGGACCGGACGAGTTCATTCAGAAGGCTGGAGAGGCTTACACAAAAACTCACCCGAACGTCACAATCGAATACGTTCACGTTGAGCTTGGCGACGCCGCCGGCCAGATCGCGCTTGACGGACCTGCCGGAGTCGGCCCCGATTTGTTCGCCGCTCCCCACGACAAGCTTGGCGAGTTGGTCAACTCAGGCCATGTAGCCGCGACTGTCAATCCCGACGACGTCAAGGGAAAAGTTCTCGGCGCCTGCGCCCAGGCTTTGACTTACAACGGAACAATGTACGGCTATCCGAGTTCCGCCGAAACATACGCCTTGTTCTACAACAAGGACCTTATCAGCGAAAGCGACCTTCCCAAAACATGGGAAGACTTGGCCGCCTTCTCAAAGAAGTTCAACGCCGCCAACCCCGGAAAGTACGGCTTTGTAATGGACATCGGCAGCGCCTATTACACAATCGTGTTCACGACAGCCAACGGAAACCGCTTGTTCGGAGCTTCCGGCACAGACACAACCGACACAAAGATTAACTCAGCCGATTCTATAAAAGGAATGCAGTTCTTCCAGAAGACTTTGCGTCCGGCTTTGAACGTTCCTGCCGCCGACCTTTCAACTTCTATGGCCGACTCAGCCTTCTCTTCAGGCAACGCCGCCATGCACATCACCGGACCTTGGAACATCAAGCCCTTCGTTGACGCCGGAATCAACTTTGGCGTTGCCGCGCTTCCTTCGCTCCCCGGCGACACAAAGCCCTGCGCCTCTTTCTCAGGCACTCGCGCGATGTTCGTTTCCGCCTACTCAGAGCACCAGGAAGCCGCCGCGGACTTCGCCGCCTTCTTGCTCACTCCCGAAATGCAGAAGCTTCGCTTTGACATCACCGGAGCCATGCCCGCCGTCAACGTAAAGGTCGACAGCCCCTACATTCCGGGCTTCCTCAACCAGCTTGACTACGCCTTCCCGATGCCGTCAATCCCGCAGATGGGCGCCTTCTGGGACGCCATGGGCAACGCTTCAAAGAACATTTGGGATGGAGCCGACGTTAAGAAAGAGCTTGACGCCGCCAACGCCGCCATCCTTGGACTGTAAGGATTGACAAAAATCGCTTGTAGCGATTTTTGTCAACAGTCGAGTTTCAAGCCGCTTTGCGCGGCTTGAAACTCGCGCGATTTTTTTGTTTTTAAATTTGGAGGAATCATGGCAAAAGAATTGCCTACAGACGGAAGCGCGCTGAAAAAAATAAAAGTCGCGTCCCGCTGTTTTATGGGCCTTAGTCACTTGCTTTATTTGAGGGAATATGTAAAAGGCTCCCTGTTCGCGGCTCTTGAAATTTTGTTCATTTGCCTGCTTCCAACTTCTGTCACAAAAATCATTCAAATGATTACGCTCGGCGACCCTCACCCCGAGCTTCCCGTCCGCCAGCGCGACAACTCTGTTTTCATGCTGATTGACGGAATGTTGTTTTTGTCTTTAATAGCGATTTTCGCAATTGTCTACGTTATTTCGGTGAAAAGCGCCGAAAAGTCTTATAAAAAATATTGCGCGTTAAAGCGCTTCTCAGACCAAAAGAACGCGCTTCAAGAGCTTGCCGGCAGCTCATTCACCGTTTTGGGATTGGCGCCTGCCGTAGTGATGCTCATCATATTTGTCGTCGTTCCGCTGGTCTTTTCGGTGGCGGTCGCATTCACCAACTACTCCGCGCCCGACCACATTTCTCCGGGCAACACTGTCGACTGGGTCGGCTTTTCAAATTTCAAGACCCTGCTTTCGGGCGGAACCAACTGGTCTGTCGGCTTTGGCCGCGTGGCCTTGTGGACGGTCATTTGGGCCTTTGGCGCCACTTTCACTTGCTACTTTGGCGGCTTGATTATCGCCGTGATGCTCAACGAGGCCAAAATAAAGTTCGGCTCCGTCTTTAGAGTAATCTTCATTCTTCCGTACGCGGTTCCGGCGGTAATCACGATGATTACTTGGAGGAACTTGCTCAACGGAACTTTCGGAACGGTCAACAGAACCCTCATGGCGCTTGGCTTGATTTCGCAGCCGATTCCGTGGCTGGGCTCGCCGGTCCTCGCGCAAATAATGTGCATCGTCATAAACCTTTGGGCGGGCTTCGGCTACTTCATGATGCTTTCAATGGGCTCGATGACCGCGATTAGCGGCGACCTTTACGAAGCCGCCCGCATCGACGGCGCTTCCAGCGGACAGGTTTTGCGAAAAATCACTTTGCCGCTCGTCCTCTATCAGACGATGCCGCAAATCATCATGAGCTTCACGCACAACCTCAACAACTTCGGCATCATATTCTTCCTTACCGGCGGCGCTCCCACGGCCAAAGACTCGTCCACCACTCTTGCCGGTTCGACGGACATTTTGGTCACTTGGATTTACAAGCTTACGATTACGCTGCTTAAGTACCACTACGCTTCGGTAATCGCGGTTTTGATTTTTGTCGTCATGGCGCCGTTCGCCATATTCTTGTTCAGAAACACTAGGTCCTATAAGGAGGGTCATCTATGACAGCAGATCAATTGAGAGCTTCCGCAAAAAACTACAAAACCACGCAATATATCATAAAAGTTTTTATGGTGGCTTTTTTCATCGTCGTCTCCCTTTCTGTAATCTATCCGATGATTTACGTCGTTTCCGGAGCGGTCACTCCAGGAAACTCAATCGCGGATATGGAGCCCAAGCCGTTTTCCAAGGGAATCACTTTCGAGCACTTCAAGTACTTGTTCTTTGAAAGCCAGTATGGATTGTGGTTCTTGAACACGCTAAAAATCGCCGTCGCGACTTCCGTCATCACAATGGTGATAACATCGCTTTCGGCTTACATTTTTTCGCGCTTTAGATTTACCATCAAGCAGCCGCTTTTGATGAGCCTTTTGATTTTGCAAGTCTTCCCATCGTTTGTCGGAATGATTGCCATCTATGTAATCTTGCTCCGCATCGGCGGCCTTGACACCTTGTGGGGCTTGGTCTTGGTTTACGTAGCTGGAAACATTCCATACAACGTGTGGATGGTAAAAAGCTACATCGACACGATTCCCAGAAGCTTGGACGAAGCCGCCCGCATCGACGGAGCCAGCCACTTTAGGATTTGGGCCACAATCGTAATGCCGGTAGCCAAGCCCATCATCACCTTCTTGGGAATCACGACCTTTACAGGACCTTGGATGGACTTTGTCTTCCCAAAAATGGTTTTGCGCTCGGTCAACAAGCAGACGCTGGCCTTGGGCTTGTTCAGCTTTGTAACCGACAAAAAGAACGACTTCACGACCTTTGCGGCCGGCTCTTTGATAATCGCCATTCCCTTTGTAATCTTCTTCATCTTTGGACAAAAGGCCATGATGATGAGCATGGGTGGCGGGGCTGTCAAAGAATAAAATTGCAAGGCAATTTTATTCTTTGACTAACGAGAATTGAGACGCTGTCGCGACTCAATTCTCGCGGACGAATGGAAAAACTTGCGGGTGTAAAAAATTTTACACCCGCAATGACCCGCGAGTCAAAACTCGCAACCTGGTTGTAGCGGTTTATATTTATATTTTTTTGGAGAAAAAATGAAAATGCAAACTGTCGCGGCGACAACGGCCGCTTTTATTTTGGCAATGTGCGCAACAAGTTGCGCAAAAAAGGCGCGCGTATACACTGAGGTTCCGCAAGAAAATCCAGGAATCTTTTTGCCCAAGTGCGCCACGGCGCGGCCTGACTTTATCCGGGGCGTCGACGTTTCCACCGTAATCGCGCAAGAAGAAAGCGGCGTCGTATACCGCGACCGCGACGGAAATCCCCAGGACCTTTTCAAGACCCTGCGCCAAAACGGAGTCAACTACATCCGCGTCCGCGTGTGGAACAATCCCTGGACAGAAAGCGGCGCCTCCTTTGGCGGCGGACACAACGACGTTGACACGGCAGTCCAAATCGCAAAGCGCGCGGCCAAGTACGACTTGCCCTTGCTTGTAGACTTCCATTACTCGGACTTTTGGGCCGACCCCAACAAGCAAAAGGTGCCGCGCGCCTGGGCCAGCATGAATATGGAAGAAAAGCAAAAGGCGCTCCACGACTTTACCAAAGAAAGCCTAAAAAAAATTCTTAAAAGCGGCGCCGCCGTCGGCATGGTTCAAATCGGAAACGAAACGACAACCGGCATGGCCGGCGAAAAAAACTGGATGAACGTCTGCAAGCTTATGAACGCCGGCGCCAAGGCCGTCCGCGAAATTTCCAAAGACATAAAAGTTGTCGTCCACTTCACCAACCCGGAAAAGGCCGGCGAATACGAGCATATCGCGGACATATTGGCCCACAACAAGGTTGACTACGACGTCTTTGGCACCAGCGACTATCCCTACTGGCACTTGGGAACAAAAAACTTGGCCGCGCTCTTGGACAAAATCGCCGACAAGACCGGCAAAAAAGTCATGGTCTGCGAGTTTTCCGCGCCCTACACATACGCGGACGGCGACTCAAGCGGAAACTCGATTGGCGAAGACTCCTACTTTTACGGCGAAAAGCGATACTCGGTCAGCGTCCAAGGCCAGGCCGACGTCATTTACGACTACATAAACGACATGAGCGCTCTTGGCCAAAAATGCCTTGGCGTCTTTTGGTGGGAGCCGGCCTGGATTCCTGTTCCTGGAAACAGCAGGGAGGAGCGGCAGGCGCTTTGGGAAAAACACGGATCCGGCTGGGCTTCTAGCTACGCCGCGGCCTACGACCCCGACGACGCCGGAAAGTACTACGGCGGCTCGGCTTGGGACAATCAGGCGCTCTTTGACTTTGAAGGAAAGCCGCTCGCTTCCTTGGCGGCTTGGGGCCTTGTTTCCGTCGGCGCCCAAACTGACGTCCGCCCGGACTTCGCCCAGCCGATAGAAGTCCGCGCCCGCCTGGGAGAGCCGGTCGTTTTGCCCAAAGAGGTAGCGGTGACCAACAACGACGGAAGCGCGGCCACAGTCCCGGTCGTATGGAACGACAAGAGCGACGACGGAGTTCCCCTTTCGGAACTCACTTCCCACGGGCCGCGCGACTATAAAGTTCACGGACAGGCGGGCGCTTCTTTGTCAGGAAGCGGTTCCGGCGTTCCTGTCTTGGCGCGCGTCGCGGCGATAGAATTAAATTATATAGAAAATCCTTCGTTTGACGAGCGCGACCTTTCGATGTGGCAAATCCAAGACTTGAACGGAAACGCCAACGAGCTTTTGGTCGTGGAAAAGGCCGACGACGCCAAGACTGGAACAAAGGCCTTGCACTGGTGGTCTGAAAAGGAAGTTCACTTTATTGTGTCGCAAAAGGTCACGGGCCTAAAGCCGGGCCGCTACAAGGCTTCGATGCAAATTCACGGCGGCGACAACGGGCCGCGCGACAAGCAAAAGATATTCCTCTTCGCCAAAAGCGGCGGCAAGGAATGGAAGACGGCCGCTTTCACCGACGGCTGGAGGAACTTTTTCAACCCGTCAATAAGCGACATTATAGTAGGAACTGACGGAATTTGCGAAGTCGGGGCCGATGTTTCGGGGCTGGCCGGTTCCTGGGGCAGCGTGGACGACTTTGTCCTGACTCCTCAAAAATAGGGCGTCTATGCGCTTGTAAAGTATAAAAAACGCCTCAACTTGCCGCAAAAAGGCGCGGCAAGCGGTTTCCAAACGCCCAAAAAGCCTCCAAAAACGCTTTTTGGGCGTTTTTTTTAAAATTTTTTACGAATTTTGTTGACAAACTGAAAAAACCGCGTGATAATAATATAAGAAAAAGGGAAACCGATTGCCTTGACAGTCGCTCCCAGTTATTTTATTAAATCATATATCCTGGAGGAAATATGAAGAAAAGTCACGTTATTCTTGCATCGGTTGCCGCCGCTGCAATGCTCCTTTCTGTAACAAGCTGCGGAAAGGCTGCAAGCAAAGAAGAAGCCAAGAAATTGGTTGTATGGTCGTTCACAGACGAACTTCAGACAATGATTGACAAGTACTACAAAGTCGATCATCCGGACATCGAGGTTGACTACTCGCTCACACCGACCGATCAGTTCCCCAACAAGTTGGACCCCGTTTTGGCCTCAGGCAACGGCGCTCCCGACGTTTTCGCTTTGGAAGACGCTTTCGTTCGCAAGTACATCGAGCAGGGCGACAAGCTTTTGCTTGACTTGACAGACGTTTACAACGAGATTAAGTCTAAGATGATTCCGTATCCTGCCGAAGTTGGAACATACAACGGAAAAGTTTACGGACTTTCTTGGCAGGCCGCTCCTGGCGCCTACTTCTATCGCCGCTCATTGGCCAAGAAGTACCTCGGATCTGACGATCCCGCCACAGTTCAGAAGTCATTCGCCAACTGGGACACATTCCTCAACACAGCCCGAGCCATCAAAAAGGCTTCTGGCGGAAAGTGCGTAATCCTTTCTACAACTGGCGACTTGTTCAAGCCCTTCCAGGGCGCCCGCAAGGGACCGTGGATCCAGGGTGGAAAGTTGGTAGTTGACCCCGCCATGGAAGACTACATGGATATGGCCAAGACTCTCAAGGACGAAGGACTTGAAGGACGCCAGGGACAGTGGTCAGAAGGCTGGTTCGCCGGATTCAAGGGCGAGCTCAAGGACGAGGCCGGAAAGCCGGTTGAAGTATTCGGAACATTCTTGCCCACATGGGGACTTCACTACGTTCTTAAGCCCAACGCCGGCAACACAGCTGGTGACTGGGGCATGATCGCCGGACCCGCTCCCTACCGCTGGGGCGGCACTTGGGTAGCCGCTTACAAGGGAACAAAGGTTCCCAAGTTGGCCAAAGAATTCATCAAGTACGTTGCCACAGACGACAGCTTCTTGACACGCTGGGCCAAAGACACAGGCGACGTTGTTTCTAACAACAACGTTATCAACGCCATCAAAGACACATACAACGAGCCCTTCCTTAACGGACAGAACCACTACGCTGAGTTCGCCGCCATGGCCAACAACGTAGACGGAAAGCTCAATCAGGGAACTGACCAGGCTGTTGAAGGATTCTGGGGCGAAGCTGTTGGATCTTACGTAAACGGCGAGAAGTCTAAGGCTGACGCCTTGGCTGACTTCAAGAAGCACGTAGCCGACGAGCTTGGATTCTAATCCAACTTAAACCTTTGAACGCGGTTCGCCTTTTGGCGGATTGCGTTCGCCAAAGGGCGCGGTGTGATTAATCTGCACGATTTGTCGCCTGCGCCCTTTTTTTAACTTATTTTTTAAAACTACAATTATAAACAGCCAGTGTTTTAAAATGTGATTCCCCTCCCTCAAACGACGGATTCACAAAATGGGTTTTAGGAGTAACAAACATGCCTTTATTAAAAACTAAAAAAGCGAAAGGATCCGAAGCGCGTCTTGCAAAATACGGCGTGTTCTTTGTTCTGCCCTTCCTTTGCGTTTACGCCATATTCAACCTATGGCCGACAATTTATACTATTTTGCTTTCATTCACAGACCTTAACAAGTTTGACACTTTGAAGGACGCCGACTGGATTGGCGGAGCCAACTACGCGGCCCTTATTAAGGACTCAAACTTCTGGGGAGCTGTTATCAATACATTCATCATGTGGGGCTTCAACTTCGCTCCGCAGTTGGGAATAGCCCTTATTTTCGCGGTTATCTTCACTGACCCGGGAATGAGCGGGCTTAAAGGAAAGAACGCTTTCCGCGCTATTTTCTATCTTCCAAACTTGCTTACGGCGGCCTCGGTTGCGATTTTGTTCCGAAGCCTTTTTGCATATCCTATTGGACCTGTAAACCAGTTCTTCACAAAGATTGGAATCCAGGCCACTACAATTCGCGACGGCGAAGTCATTAAGGAAGGAATCAACTTCTTCCGCAGCGTCGCTTGGTCTCGCGGAATTGTTTCCTTCATCCAGTGGTGGATGTGGTGCGGACAGACATTGATTATGTTGATGGCCGGCATCACTTCGATTTCTCCTTCATTGTATGAGTCGGCCGTAGTTGACGGCGCCACCCAAAGCCAGCAGACTTGGTACATCACTTTGCCGCTTTTGCGCCCGATGATGCTCTTCTTGCTCGTAACTTCAATCATCGGCGGAATGCAGCTCTTTGAAATCCCCTTCTTGCTCACCGACATGCGCGGCGGACCTGACTATAGAATCAGAACTATGGTTCTTTACATGTACAACACTGCCTTCCAGGGCGTAAACAAATACGGTTACGCTTCGGCAATAGCCATGGGTGTATTTGTAATTACAATGTTCTTCTCCGCGTTGGTATTCATCTTCATGCAGGATCGCTCAGAACCCAAGGGCAAAAGGTAGGAGGTAAAAAATGGATTATAAAGCGGCTAAAACTGCCAAACAGAGCGTAGTTTACTTTTTCATGGTTCTGTTTATTTTGATTGCTGTAATTCCCGTTTGGTTGATGCTTGTAAACGCCACAAGAACAACCGAGCAAATAAACGCCGGCGTGACATTGTTCCCCGGCAAAAGCCTCATCAACAACTGGAATATTTTGATTACGACCGGTTCGGGACTCAAGGTTGCCGCCGGCGGACGCTTGATTGACGAGCTTACAAAGCACGCCAAAGAGTATGCCGGAAAGTTCGCCAAAATCGGCGACTGGATTATCTTCTTCAAGGCCGGTAAATTCCAGATTTGGCAGGGCTTCCTTAACTCGGCCATCATCGCGATTTGCTCAACCGGATTGAACGTGTACTTCTCTTCTTTGACAGCCTATGCCTTGCACGTATACCGCTTCAAGGGACGCGCCTTCATCTGGGCCTTCATCATGTTCGTTATGATGATTCCGGCTTCAATTTCGTTCGTCGGTTTCTATCAGTTCATGTCGAGCATCCACTTGGTTGACAGCTTCATTCCGTTGATTATTCCGGCAATCGCCAGCTCGGCCACCGTTTTGTTCATGCGACAGTACATGGCTTCAGTTCTTTCTTTGGAATTGATTGACGCCGGCCGCATCGACGGAGCGGGCGAGTTTAGAATTTTCAACATGATTGTTCTTCCGATTATGTCGCCGGCCTTGGCCACCCAGTCAATCTTTGGCTTTGTTGGCTCTTGGAACAACTTTGTAACTCCTATGATTTTGCTCCAGACCGACAGCAAAAAGACTTTGCCGATTTTCGTTCAGTTGCTTCGCGGCGACATTTACCGAACGGAGTTCGGAGCCATCTACATGGGTATCGCCGTTTCTTTGATTCCGATTATCATCTTCTACTGCTTCATGTCACGCTTCATCATCTCGGGCGTTTCAATGGGCGGCGTCAAAGAGTAATGGCGTTAAAAAAAACCGCGGCAGCGCGGTTTTTTTTAGGCTTGCGAGTTTGCCCGTCATTTTCCATGGCAGGCAAACATCGCGGTTTTTGTTTAAAATTCCCATTTTGAGGAAAAAAAAGTGTCCAAAGCATTCAATCCTATCTTGACCGGCTTTCACGCCGACCCTTCCATTTGTTATGTAAACGGCGAGTATTTTATAGCCAATTCAACTTTTGAATGGTATCCCGGAGTGGAGCTGCATAGGTCAAAGGATTTGGTTCATTGGACAAGCGTTCCTTCTCCTTTGAGCGAGGAGCGCCTTTTGAATATGGCAGGAAACATTGAGTCCTGCGGAATTTGGGCGCCCTGCCTGTCATATTCTGAAGGAAAATTTTGGCTTATCTACACCAACGTCCGCTCTTGGAACGCGGGCCCTTGGAAGGACACTCCCAATTTTTTGACTACGGCGGAAAATATCGAAGGCCCCTGGTCGGATCCGGTTTTCTTGAACGCTTCGGGCTTTGACCCGTCGATGTTCCACGACGACGACGGCCGCCACTGGTACCTTAACATGGAATGGGACTACCGCAAGGCTTGTGCAAACCACATCGACGGCGCGCCCCAGTTTACCGGCATCGTTTTGCAGGAATACAGCGCCACAAAAAAGCGCCTTATCGGAAAGCCCAAAAAGATTTTTACCGGAAGCGACATTGGCTGCGTTGAGGGAACCCACCTTTACAAGAGGAACGGCTGGTATTACATAATTAGCGCGGAGGGCGGAACAAGCTACGAGCACGCGATAACAGTAGGCCGCTCACGAAGCGTCTTTGGCCCCTACGAGCTGCATCCGACAAATCCCTTGATTAGCGCGTACGGCCACCCGGAACTAAAAATCCAAAAAGCCGGCCACGGCCAATGGGCGGAAGGCGCCGACGGAAAGACATACTTGGTTTACCTTTGCGGCCGTCCCTTGCCGGGAACAAAAAACTGCCCGCTAGGCCGCGAAACTTCCTTTGCCGAAATAAAGTGGAAGGACGATTGGCCGTGGGTAATGCAAGCGGACGGCAGCCTTCAAAACACTCCGCCCGATTATGTTGAAGTTCCTGGAAGCGCGGAGCCTTTGCCCGGCGAAAAAGACCGCAATTTGGTGGGCAAGCGCGCCGACGAATATTGCCGCGTGACCAAATACACTTTTAACGACTTGGACTTTTTGGCCGACTTTAAGACCTTGCGGCTTCCGATTTTTGGAAAAAAGAGCAAGCGCTTTAGCATAAGCGCGCGAAAGGGCTTTTTGCGCATCGTCGGCGGCCAGTCGCCGATTTCAACCTTTGAGCAGGGAATTTTGTGCCGCCGCCAGACAGACTTTGTGTTTGAGGCGGAGACCAAGCTTTACTTTGAGCCGACTTACTTTCAGCATTTGGCCGGATTGACTTACCGCTACAGCGAGACAACCCAATACAATTTGTGCGTTACCTACGACGAAGAGCTGGGAAAGGTGATTCAGTTCCAGTCATTCATGCTGGGCGACTACAGGGAAGGGCAAAAAATTGCGGTTCCCAAAGACGGCCCGCTTTGGCTTAAGGTGAGCGCCAACTACGACACGGCCGTGTTCTCCTATTCGCTTGACGGAAAGGCTTGGCGACAGATTAGGCCCTTGCTTGACGTCAACAAGCTGACCGACGAATACGGCGGAATGGGCTTTACGGGCGCCTTTGTCGGAATGTTCTGCGTTGACATGGCTGAATATTCCAACTACGCGGACTTTGAATACTTTACCTACAGCAAGGACGTATGATTACAATATATGATTTGGCGAAACAAACCGGTTTTTCCGCTCCGACAATTTCCAAGGCTCTTAACGGCAATGGAAAGCTAAGCGAAGAAACGCGCCAAACCATTCTTGACGCCGCCAAAAAAGCCGGCTACACGGCCAACATGGCCGCAAAATCTTTGTCAACCAAACATTCAAGGCTTATCGGCGTAATTTTGGAAGACGTCTCGATGAAAAGGGGCTTTGAGCACCCGCTTTTTGGCGGTCTTTTGAACAAGTTCCGCAACGAGATTGAGATGGCCGGATACGACCTTTTGTTTCTTTCAAAGCACTTTAACGAAGGCATGTCCTACATAGACCATTGCCGCTACCGCGACGTGGAAGGAATCTTGATTGTAAACCCGATTGACGACGACGAGGAAATGAAGACCCTCGGCTCGTGCGGCATTCCTTGCGTAAGCACAAATGAATTTATCCCCGGCGTTTGCACGGTTGTCACCGACAACGAGGATGCGGGCCGCACCGCCGCGCGCGTGCTTTACGACGCCGGCCACACAAAGGTTGGCTTTTTGGGAGCCCCCTTTAGGGAAAACTCGCCGGCGGCTTTGGAGCGCTTCAAGGGCTTTAAGTCGGAGCTGGTGTCTTATGGAAGCGACTTTGACGAGCGCTACATGGAAGTTTGCGACGCCTGGTGGGAAGGGGCCGGCTACGAGGGAATGAAAAGGCTTTGGGAGCGCTGCCCGGATTTGACGGCCGTTTTTGTGGTGTGCGACGCGCTGGCTTTTGGCGCGATGAAATATTTGCTTGAAATTGGAAAGTCCATTCCCGAAGACATAAGCGTGATAGGCTTTGACGACGACACGACTGTGCTTAAGGCCGCCCCGACCTTGTGCACTTTTAGGCAGGACAGGGACAGGATAGCGCAATTGGCCAGCGAGATGCTTTTGCAGGAAATCGCCGGCGTTCCAAGCCCTGAGATTGTCCGCGTTCCCGCCCAGTATGTGAACAGGTCCAGCGTGCGCCGCTTTAACCCGGCGCGCGAGATGGCTTATTAGACTTTTATTTGGCTGAACACTTTTCCGATTGAGTCGTGGATTACCAAATCGGCCTTGCTGTCCGCGGCGGTTTCCGATTTGTTTATCAAGACGATTTTGTTTCCCCTAAAATAATTTATCAGGCCGGCGGCGGGATAGACCACAAGCGAGGTTCCGCCGATGATTAGGGTGTCGGCGGCGGCGATGGCTTGGACGGCTCCGTTTATGACGTTGTCGTCAAGGCCTTCTTCGTAAAGGACGACGTCGGGCTTTACAAGGCCGCCGCACTTTGTACAGCGGGGAAGGGAATCAGGAGAGCCGGCCGAGGCTGCGATAAAGTCTATGTCGTAGGGGGCGCCGCAGTCCATGCAAAAGTTTCGCAGGGTGGAGCCGTGCAGCTCGTAGATTTTTTGGCTTCCGGCGGCCTGGTGCAAGCCGTCTATGTTTTGAGTGACGACGGCCAAAAGCTTTCCGGCCTTTTCAAGCTGGGCCAGCTTGTAGTGGGCCGCGTTGGGCTGGACTCCCTTTATAATGAGCTTTTCGCGGTAAAAGCGGTAGAATTCCTTGGGGTCGGAGTCAAAGAAAGAGCGGCTGATGATGGTTTCGGGCGGATACTTCCATTTTTGGCTGTAAAGGCCGTCCTGGCTTCTAAAGTCGGGGATTCCGCTTTCGGTGGAAACGCCGGCGCCTCCAAAAAAGACGATTTTGCTGGAACCGTCTATTATTTTTTGCAATTCCTCTATGTAATTGGACATGTAAAAATTATAACATTATTTTAATGTTCAAGCAAGAAAATTTATTATATAATATAATGTTAGGAGATTTTATGCGGCGATCGCTGTTTGTTGTTTGCGCTTTAGTTGCAGTTGCCGGCGCTCTTGCGTCTTGTAAAAAGAGTTTGTTGGCGGACCGCGACGTCACGCTCGTCATGGCGGAGGTGAATCCCGCCGAAACCATTGCCGGACAAATGGACCAGGCGTTCAAGCGGAAGGTTGAGGAGCTTAGCGAAGGCAACATCAAAGTGGACCTGCACTGTTCCGGCATACTGGGCGACGTGGACTCCGTAATGGCTTTGATGATGAAGCCCAACAGCACGATTCAAATTCATAGGATGTCGGCGGTGAACATGGCCAGCTACGGCTGCGAGCAATCTTCGCTGTTGGGAATCCCTTACACTTTTGCCAGCAAAGAGGCCTTTTGGATGTTCGTGCAGTCGGACATCGCGCGCCAAATTTTGGACGAGCCTGTGGACACAATTGGCGTCAAGGGCCTTTTCTTTGCGGAAGAAGGCTTCAGGCATTTTTTTTCAACTAAAAAAATAACTTCTGTGAATGACTTTAAGGGCCTTAATGTCCGGGGAACTAACGACGCCGCGATGCAGGGCTTGATAAAGGCTTTTGGCGCCACCAGCGTTCCCGTTAATTACGCCGACTTGTACGCAAAGCTTCAAACAGGCGTCATTAGCGTGGCCGAGCAGCCCATCGCCAACTACTTTGCCAATCATTTTTACGAAGTCGCGCCTTACATGGTCTTGGACGGCCACACTTTGGGCGTGATGGAAATGGTCATAACGATGGAAGCTTGGAATTCCCTTAGCGAGAGGCAGCAAAAGATTTTGCTCGAAGCCGGAAAGTACGCCAGCGACTTTTGCAGAAAACTTTCGCAGGAGGAGGAAGACAAATTTAGAAGACAGCTTATTGCCAACGGAGCGACTATAACTGACGTCAAAGACGTTTCTTCTTGGCAAGAGGCTTGCGCGGATGTCATAAAGGAGGCTTCGAGCGTTGACGCTTCCTTGTATGCCAAAATTCTAGCTTACTCAAGGAAATGATGAATCAAGAAAGCGCGCGCGGAGTGAAAATAAGTTTTGTAAACTTGTTTTTTACTATTTTAACGGCTATAGTGTTTTGTTTCATTCTCTTTATCTCTAACAACGTAAAGAATCGTTTTAGGGACATGAACGATTCCATGTATAAATTTATCCTTTGCCAGCAAAGCTCGGAAATGATAAAGGAAAGCGCCAATTATTTGACGGAGCAGGCGCGCCTTTTTGTGGTCACTTGCAACCGCGACCATTTGGACGCCTACTTAAAGGAAATTTTGGAAACCAAGACCCAGCAAAAGTCTTTGGAGGACTTGGAAAAAGTCTGCTCGAAAAGCGACTTGGCCTTGCAGAGGCTTAGGATAGCCTTGGAGCAGGGGAACGGCCTTAATGAGATGGAACTGTACGCCATGCGCTTGGTCTGCGAAGCGGAGGGCATAAGAGACTTGCCCCCAAAGATGGCCTCCATAAAAATCAGCGACCTGGACAAAAAAAATTCCCCGCAAAAAATGAAGGAAACCGCCGTGAACAATTTGTTCGGCGACGGCTACATGATTTACAAGCTGAGGATTAACGCCAACTGCCAGTTGACGGTGACCGCGATTGAGCAGCAAATAAAGAAGAATTTGGGCTTTAACGCCGACCGCCTTGGCGAGAACATCAACCGCTTGCGGGCTCTCTTTTTGGTTTTGCTGATTGTCAACGTCCTTATTTTCATAGCCTTTGGCTACCTTGTGATTCTTCCGCTTGGAAAATTTAAGAATTCAATAGAGAACGACGAAAAGCTTAAAATAATCGGCTCGCTTGAGTTTAAGAGTTTGGCCGAAAGCTACAACGAAATTTACGAAATCAAGGCGCAAACCGCCAGGTCCTTGCTTAAGAAGGCGGAGTACGATTCCCTTACCGGCATTTTGAACCGCCGCGCCTTTGACCAGATTTGCGAAAGTTCGGCGGAGAAAAAGCAAAAAATCGCCCTCCTTTTGATTGACATGGACAATTTTAAGAGCGTCAACGACACTTACGGCCATATCGGCGGCGACAACGCGCTAAAAAGTTTGGCGATGGCGCTTTCCGAAACTTTCAGGGACACCGATTATGTGGCCCGCGTGGGCGGAGACGAATTTGCGGCCATTCTGCCCAATTGCGAGCCCTCGGCGGCCAACGGAATCAAGAAAAAAATCGACAGGATAAACAAGCGGCTTTCGCAGCTGGAGGAACACTTTGTTTCCATAAGCGTGGGCGTGGCCTTTTCCGACTGCGGCTTTAGCAAGGAGCTTTACGACAGGGCGGACAAGGCCTTGTACGCTGTCAAGGAAAAGGGGAAGCGGGGCTGCGAAGTCTACCAATTATAAAAAAAAAGCGCGGCGCGGCTTTAGGGCCGCGTTTTTTATTTTTAAACATATTGTTATGTTACAATTCTTCAATTTTTTTAACGCTTTGTTAAGAAAAAGTGAAAATAATCCGATGATTTAAGAGAATAAGTGGAATTTAGACAAAATTTTTGACGAATTTGTTTGACAAAATCTCGAAAATGTCTAATACTATTAAAGGGAGAATGGGTTTATTGTCGCCGCATGGCTTTGGTGGGGAGTCTGGGGCGGGATTTAAAATGGGTTGGAACTATGAAAAAATTGACGCTTAAAATTTGTTTTTCTCTTTTGGCGCTCACCGTCGCCGCAAATTTATTTGCCCGTGATGTCACCGAGCGGGCTGTCGAAAACATGAACAGCTGGCAGGAGACTTTTGACATCAACGACAAAAAGGGCAAGTATAACGTTATCGTTACCGCAAAGGATAAGGGCGGAAACACCACCTTTGGCGGCCCATTCAATATTTTCATAGACCCAAAATCCGACTTGCCCATCATCGGAATCACAAACCCTGAACCCAACTTGCGCGTTCCCGGCAACTTGAACATTGTAGGAACTTGCATCGACGACGACGCCGTTGACTACGTTGAGTTGATTCTTGACGGCGGAGAGCCCGTGCGCGCAAAGGGAAAGGAATTCTGGTCATACTTTGTCGACACCACCAAGCTTGAGGAAGGAAACCATACTATTGAGGCTTACGGCGTGGACATAAACGGCGTAAGGGGCGAGTCCGTCAAGAACGTTTGGTGCCTTGACCGCAAGGAGCCTTTGAGCGCCGTGACCAACCAGACTATGGGAACTTTGGTGAGCGGAAACGTTCATTTTGAGGGAACTGTTGAAGACGGAAACGGCGTGACCGCGATGGACTTTTCGGTGGACGAAGGCGCAAGCTTTCAGGACATCAAGCTTAAGAAGAGCAACAAAAAGGGAACGACCGCGACTTTCAGCTTTACCTTGGACACAAAGAAGCTGCCCGACGGTCCGGCCGTAATGTGGTTCTTCGCGCATGACGGACAAGGCTCGATAGGCTTTTATCCCTTCTTGCTTTTTGTGGACAACACAAAGCCAAAAATCAACATCGCATTTCCGCCGGAAAAAACTCCGGTTAAGGGAGCCTTTGCCGCGGCGGGTTCCGCAAAGGACATCGTAGGCCTTAAGTCGCTCAGTTGGGAATACAACGGCGAAAAGGGCAGCTTTGAGATTATAGCCGGAAACCCCTACTGGGTTGTTGAATTTCCTGAAGCCAAAAAGAACAAGAACGGAAAGCTTACGATTTTTGCCGAGGACACGGCCGGAAACGTAAGCTCGGAAAGCAGAAGCGTTGAAATTGATTCTGTAGGCGACAAGCCTGTGGTAGCGATAGACTGGCCAAAAGCCGGAATGAATTATGGAAAGCCCGAGGAGCTTTTTGTCCGAGGCTTGGCGACTGACGACGACACTGTCCAGTCGGTGAGGATTGTATTGGACGGAAGCGAGATTGGCGTAGTTGAGACGCAGGGCGGCTTTTACAAGAGCTTGATTGAGAACAAGGCTTTGGGCGGCGGCAACCACAAGCTTTCCGTAAGCGCGATTGACATTTACGGCGTGGAAGGTCCGGCGACAACGGTGGAGTTTAAGTCCATCGGCGACAAGCCTTATTTTAACGGCCTTAAGATTTCTGGCGGAGCGGGAGCCGGACCGCTCTTTTATGGCCAGACAATCAGCCCGGAGCAGGGCGGCAACATCGAGATTGAGGCAGGAACGACCGCCGGTTTTGCCAACGCTTGGTATTCGGCGTCAAAGGCCGGAAGCAAGGGCGAGCAAAGAATTCTGACGGTTGGCGGAAACGAGTCAAAGAAGGTTTTTTCAATTCCAATCAACACGCTTCCTTGGGGCGTGGTTGACTTGAAGTTCCATGTGTCCGACACGCTTGGACGCGAAGCCGACTATTCAACTTGCGTTTATGTTTCCAACTTGACCGACATTAAGGCCGAGCCGGGCTTTGAGATTGACCAAACAATCGAGGACGAGCGGCTTACGGCAAAAATCGCCAAGATTAACGGCGAGGATTTTGTCAACGGAATGAGAATTGTTTCCAGCGGCGACCCCAAGCTTGGCGGCATTACGATGGAGCTGGAGCTTTCTGCGGTTGAGAACGCCCTTGTAAGCTATAGAATTTTTGGAAAGGCCCGGCCCGGCGAGAAGGAAGTTTATGAAGGCAAGGCCATAACTACAAGCCGCGTTGAAAAGGGCAGCTCCGAGCAAAAGGCCGTGTTGAACATACCGGCGCTTCCCGCGCGCGCCAACAACATTGAAATTACCGTTTCCCTTGGAAAGGACTACTCAAGAAAATTGGGCGGCCAGATTCTTGTGGCGCGCGAGCATGACGCCGGCGACATTGAGGACGAGAAGAAGTTTTATTGGGTGGCCGACGGCGACACTTACTTTAGCGATGAATTCAACGCCTATGTTTTGCCACACAAAACTTTGACGGCCTATGTGAACGCGCCCGGCCCGATTAGCGCGGACGTAATCGGCGGCTTGGCCGGAATGAATGTCAGCGTGGAAGGCAACGTCGTTACATTGAATTGCGAAAACGGCGGAAACCATAGGGGCGTCCAAGTCCGCGCCAACGACGCTGACGGAAAAAGGTACAACAGCCCCGCCGTCAACTTGGTTGTAAGCGAGGACGGCCCCGCGTTTGAAATAAAAGTGCCCGAAGGCTTTGCCTGGGTTAGGGATTCAATCCGCTTGCAGGGAACTGTTGCCGACCCGTCCGGCGTCGTCGCGCTTGACTATTCAATCGACAACGGCGCCAACTGGACTCCGATTCCATTCCGCACCGGAGCGCAAAACGTAAACATTTATGTTGACATCAACGCGGCCGAAAGGCCCGAGGGCATGATTCCTGTGGACATCAGGGCCAAGAACACTTCCGGCCTTGTAAGCTTTTACAGAAGCGCCGTGACAAGGGACGTGACTCCGCCGGACGCAAAAATTGTTGTGCCCGAGCCTGAGTCCATCTTGAACGGCATCAACACAATAGCGATTCTTGCGAGCGACAACGGCGCGTTGGCAAAGAGCGAATACGGCTCTCCGACGTCAAGGGACGGCCGCGCCGGCGTGCGGCGCAGCCCCATTCCGCTTACAATTATGCCGCACACGATTGTCGGCGACGACGACTTGGCCCTTGACCAAACTATGTCGTTCATCGTGACCGACGCGGCCGGCAACGAAACCAAGATTGAGGAATTTGAATTTAAGGTTGACCGCGAGAGCGACTTGCCGGTAGTTCAAATTCAGCTGCCGTTTGAAAACCAGGTAATCACAAAGGACTTCACCATTTCCGGCGTTGTTCTTGACGACGACGGCCCTTGCATGGTCGCTTACAGAATTGACTCCGGCCCATTCCGCCCCACTGGCGGCGAGGCTGGATACAGCTTTAAGATTGACGTTCCGATTTCGGAAATGACCGACAACGAGCACACAATCTTTATGTACGCCATAGACATCAACGGCGTGCGCGGCCGCACTGTGGAGCAAAAGTTCCGCGTGTCGCTTGCCGAGCCTGTTTGCGAAATGACCGCCCCCGACATCACAACCACGCAAAAGGGAATCGTCAGCCTTAAGGGAAGGGCCAGCGACAAGAACGGCATAAAGAGCGTCGAAGTTTCTTTGGACAACGGCAACAGCTACAACTTGGCCGAGGGAACGACAGAGTGGACTTACACTTTTGACACCCGCGTCTTGCCCGACGGAACGCACGTAGTCTTTGTGCGCACGACGGACAACTACGACATAACTTCATTGTATTCCTCTCAAATCAACACGGACAACACCAAGCCAGAAATCAACTTGGAGTTGCCGCTTGACGACTCGCAGACTTCCGGCCCCTTGTTCTTCTCCGGCTTTACTTTGGACAACATCAGCCTTGAGGACCTTACGCTGACAATCACTAGTTTGGAGGGCCGCGTTGTTCCCGTTGCCTTTAGAAACAGGAAGATGAGCGTAGACCGCGTAATCACCGAGACGATTGACATGACTCCGCTTGAGAACGGCCTTTACAACGTAAAGCTTACCGGCGTTGACGCGGCTGGAAACCAGACCAGCGTGAGCCGCAACATAACGCTTGACAAGAGAATCGCGGCCGCGAACGTTGACATTTACTATCCGCTTAACGGCGAGAGAAAGCAGGGCGCCTTTACAATCATTGGAGCCGTGCGCGCCGAACGAAAGATTGAAAAATTGAATTTGTTCGTTGACGGAAAGAATGTCGCCGAGACGGAGCCGAGCATAACGAATTACTACAAGTTCCCGATTGACGCCGGAAAATACGAGGAAGGAATTCACAAGTATTACGTTCAGGCCACGCTTGAAGGCGGCGCGACAATCAACTCAATCACGCAGACCGTTGACTACAACGCCTACGGCGCTTGGATTAGAATCGACAACTTTGACTACGGCGACTTTGCCTACGACCGTCCTATAATCAAGGGTAGCGCCGGATACGCAATCAGCGACGCCGAAATCATCGCCTCTAAGAAGAAGGGCGGAAAGGACCTTAAGGAAGACATCGCGCAAAGAAAGGTTGTAAGCGTTGACCTTAGCTTGAACAACGGAAGAACGTTCAGCCAAATCAGCAAGAGCGGAAAATGGTCTTACAGAATTGAGAACGACGACTTGGCGGAAGGCTACCACTTCCTCTTGTTCAGGGCAAGAATGGCCAACGGCGAAATCGCCATAAGCCGCTGCATCGTCCAGATTGACAAGACCGCGCCCTTTGTGCGCATCATCGCGCCCGGCATTGGCGGCCGTTACAACCAAAACTTGCTCTTTAGCGGCTTGAGCAACGACAACGTAGGCTTGTCTTCCGTGACCTTGGCCTTGCGAAAGGGCGACAAGAACAGCTACGGCGTTCCTAAGTTCATCCAAGGCTTGTACATCGACACAAGCTTCTGGGGAGCCACGCTCTTTGACCTTGGCGTAGGCCTTACGTTCTTTGACGACAACGTACGCGTCCAGTTTAACTGGGGACAGTTTACGCAGGCGCAGCGCGACATATTCAAGCCGGGCAGCGCTATGCGTTACGGCGGCGACGCGATTCTTGGCTTTAAGATTATCGCCAACGTGGCCAGCCTGCCTTTTGGCTGGATGTTCGGACATGACTGGGACTGGCTTAGCGCCAATTTGGCGGTTGGAGCCAGCTTTAAGTACTTTAACCAGTCGGCTTCGGGAAGCGGCCAGATGTTGAGCGCCGTAATTTCTCAGATTGAGTTTCCGAGGATGCATTTTGAAAAATGGAAGTGCTTTAAGACGCTCAGCGCTTACACGGAATTCCAATTGTGGTTCATTCCATCCGACACGTCGGGCGTCAACATAGAACGGGCTGTGTTCCAAACTTCGTTTGGCTTTAGAACCAACGTATTCTAAGCGGAGGCGGATAGGCATGAAGAAGGATTTGAAAACTATTTTTAAGAAAATCGGGCTTTCTCTTGGAGCGGCCGCCGCGGCCTTTGTTTGGTCAACTTGCGACGTTGGACTTGGCGAAGCGGTTGACACAATGGCTCCATCTGTTTCCGTTACTTCTCCAGCCGCCTCGTCCGTTTGCGCCAAGGCCGTTAAGATTGAAGGAACTTGTTCCGACGACAAGGGAATCTCCTCCGTAAAAATTGTTGTGACAAACACCAAGACCGGAGCGAAGTACAACTACTACGCGGAAATCAAGGACCAAAAGAACTGGACAAAGACCATAAACGAATTGGTTGAGAATTCCGGATACCCCTTGCCCGACGGCTCCTACACGGCCGATGTCGTGGCGACCGACGTTTTTGGAAGAAGCAGCGGAACTTCGAGCACGGCCTTTGACATTGACAACACCGAGCCGATTTTCTGCGTGACAAGCCCCAGTTCTTTGGACATAAGCGATCCGCGCAAATACGGCCGCTCGGTCAGCGTAAGCGGCGAGATTGCGGACGACCACGCCATCGCCAAGATGGAAATCCGCGTGTTCCGCACGGACGCAAGCGGAACAAGCTGCGTGGAAATCACCGACAAGCTGGCCAAGAAAGAATTTAAGGACTTTGAGACCGCAGGCGGAACGACAGTTTACATCGCCAAATATTTTGACGCGGAACCGGCCGCCACAAACGCCGACGGAAGCGAAAACCCAGACTACAAGCTTTACAAAAACTACATGGCGATTTACGACGGAGTGACTCTTGGACAGGACGTTTTCATTTACGTTGTTCCAACGCTTACGGACATCGCCGGAAACACAAGCAAGCAAAGCTATGTTTCTACAGAAATGAAAAAAATCATCGCGGCTTCTTGCGGCGTGGAGACAACGATTGACTCCTTGCAGACCGCGCAGCTGATGAAAATTTACAACGGCACTTACAATTTAAAGGAGCTTAACCAAGAGCAAAGGACGAAGGTTCTTTCCATAATGAATGGAACATACGCCTTGCAGCCCGGCGACAAGCCCTACTATTGCTATTACGACGACGAGGACGCCACAAAGCGCAGCCCCTTCGCGGCCAATGTAAACTCCAACAACAGTCCGACCTACGACTTTAATGGCTACGAAAATCCGACGACAAACGCCGAGGGTTGGATTGGCGTCAACACCGGCGGAACAATCACAATCACCTTAAAGGCCGGTCGCGACGCTTGGGGTATTTTGCCCTCAAGCCTTGAAGTGAACCTTTACGAGTGCGATGACCACGGAACAAAAACAACTGGCGACATAGCCTTTAGTTCCAATCCATTTAAAGACCCGACTTCAGTCGCGACTGTCTTTATAAAAGACGCCACAAACACGGAGACAAAAAATATCGAGACTTCCGTCACAAACCAGTCTTATTACGTCACGCTCCCTTCATTGAAATCCGGAAACAAATACATTCTTGAGGCTGGCGGAAAAGACGAAAACGATTTGGACTTGATTCCTGTCGGAGGAAATTGGTACGGCTTTAAGGTCGCGTCCGCCATCACGCCGCCGTCGTTTACTTGCGGCGACTTGGTATATGTAAGCGGCAGAGCTTTTTCTGGCGGATACAAAGTCAGGCTTAACATCAAGGACGAATCCGACAAGATAAAGACAAACGGCATAACAGTGACCGGATACTTGTATGACAAGCATATTCCGGGCAGGGCCTACATAAAGAATTACCCAGCGCCCGCAGGATTGATAAAAAATTATAATGGAACAAGCGCGCCTGCCATAAAAGACGGCGCGTCCGCGAACTTCTATTACATTGACATTTCATTGAAGGACTTTGCGACAGTATCCGCGGACGGAAATTATTCGGTTGTCCTTGAGGCAGTTGGACATTATCTGGATGAAAATGGCAATATGGCGGATTCTAGCCCCGCCACTTTCTTGATTTGGGTTGACGCGGCCGCTCCCGCGATAACGATTGGCTCTCCAAAAGATGGAGAGGCTTTGATTACCGAAAGCTTTGCAAGTTATGAAAGCGAGGGCGAAGGCGCCCTAAAAAGAACGTCAATCACGCCGACAGGAAACTGGAGCGACCTTGACGGATCTTCCACCCACCGCTTGTGGTATACGGTTGACGACGACGCGCAGCCCAGCCTTTCTTGGCAGGCCGCCAGCGGAACTTACGTTCGCGGAACAAACTATTACGAGCGCCAAGTTGAGGGCCAAGATTGCTACGCGCTTTTGGACACCGACAATTTTGTCGCCGGCGAAACGAGCGTGGACGGTTATTATACGCTGTCTTTGGCTCCTTCGGCGGCAGGAAAAACTTGGACGGAAGTTGGCGGCGTAAGCCAAGTCGCAAGCCAAACAACTTGGGAACAAAAGATAAATGTCGTCGAAGGCTCTGGAAAAATCTTCCGTGTTGTCGGCGTTGACGCTGTGGGAAACTTGAGCGCGGTTGTCCAAAGAACCGGCCTTAAATACGACTTTGAAAAGC
The DNA here is from genome assembly GCA_946411505.1 of uncultured Treponema sp. Lineage (GTDB taxonomy): Bacteria > Spirochaetota > Spirochaetia > Treponematales > Treponemataceae > Treponema_D. The sequence continues at coordinate 198,054 of CAMKEG010000004.1, forward strand.
CGAAAATCACGCTTGACAGCGAGCCCGCCAGCAACGGCTATTACAACGCCGCCAACGCGACAGGCGGAAAGCTGACTGTTGAATTTACAGCGACTGATTCTTATAAAATCGACGCGGCCGGCGTGACTGTCGCGGCGACCAAAAACGGCTCTGACACGGCCAGCGGAACTAGCGGCTATACTTGCGAAATAAAGCAAGCCAAGGACGCGTCCGGCGCCGACAATCCCAGGGCCGTGAAGGTGACAATCACTTTGACTTCCGGCGGAACAAGCGACGGCGAATGGAAGTGGACTGTAAGCGCCAACGACGCGGCCGGCCGAGCCGCCCAAAGCTATGAGCTTGGCAGAATCGTCGACACAGTGGCGCCTTCATTTGAAGTTTTTCCGGACACAGAGCCGGCCGCCATTAAGGGAAAGAAAATCGTTGTCGGAAGCGGCGATAAGTCAACGTGGAAGGATTGGAACGGCGCTTGGCATTCTTCCACCGGCCTTGTCTTTAACGGAAACTTTAAGGAAGAGACGAGCGGACTGGCGAAGATTTTGTACACTCTGCTCCCGGCCGGAGCCACGCAAGAATTGAACGGCGAAAAAACCCGTGCCGGCGAAAAGGGAAGCCTTGTTTCGTTTAGTTTGACTGTTACAGGCTTTGAGCAAAGCGTCCGCTCGGACACAGGCGCTTTGACAAGCAACAGCCTTTACATAAGCGTGACCGACAAGGCCGGAAATGTTTCTGGCAAAGAAATATTGACGATAGACATCGACCAAAGCCAGCCGCTCTTTGCCGCGGCTTGGTACACTTATGTTGCAAACCCCGCCGCAAGCGATTTGGCCGCGGCCGAAGGAAGCCTTGTTTCTGACGGAACAAAGGACATGACGGTTTACGGAACAGTTTCAAGCCCCTTGAGCGGCGTGGCCGGCCTTGACTGGCAGATAACGCCCGCCGCCGGAGGAGACGCCACCGACCCTGCGCCGACAATCAAATACACCGCCGCCGCTTTGACCGACGCGGCCTCTTATGCAAACGCAACATGGAAGGATTTGGGGACCGGCGCCGTAACTGACAAGTCCAAGGTGACAGGTTGGATGGCCGTGATTGCGGCGGCCAAGCTTGACGCGGGAGACGTTTATGTAACTGCCAAGAATGTGGCCGAGAAAGCCGTCAAGACGCAAATCTTTACTATTGATAAAGACGTGGTCGCTCCTACGATAAACATGAACACGCCGGACACTATGATTGCATCGTACAACGCGACGGCCGCCGGTTCTTCTTCCACCACACCTCCTACGGATAAGCCCGACGGCTCTACTGTTCCGACGACATCGACAAGCGTCAACGGAACCGTAAAGATTGCCGGAAACTCAGACGACGAAAAAGAGCTTTCCGCGACTGAAGTTTACTGGTCGCTTGACGGAACGGCTTCCATTGACGAAAGCCGGGGAGCAAATCCTGACCACAAGATAGATGACACGGGAACTTCGATTTACAACTGGAATGTGGCTCAATACGAGTTTAGCAAACTGAACGACGAAAAGACAAAATTCCTCTTTGCCGACGGAACTGAATATGATGGACACGCGCAGACTGTTTACATAAAGGTCGCCGCCACAGACAAGGCCCACAACAAGACAATTTCTGTTTACGAGTATACTGTGGACCCGGACAGCGACAGGCCAAAAATCACCTTTAGCGCGCCCGACGATTTGAGCGCCATGTTGCCGACTGCCTATGTGCTTAAAAAAGGCTCGGCGCTTTTGCGCGGAAAGGTTGAGGACGACGACGGCTTGACTGGCCTTAAGCTTTGGTACAACGACAACGGCGAGGCCGACGCCAGCAGCGCGGACGGACTAAAGTGGACCGAGCTTGGACTTACAAGCGGCGTGTTTGAAATCTTTAGCGACACAAACGAGCATGACGGACAGCACAAGCTTAAGTTTAAGGTTGAGGACGCAAAGGGAACGACCTTTGTTACAGGCGACGGAAGCGGAACCAACAATACATGGCTGCGTCCAAAAATCCACAAGGCCGGAACAGGCGCAAGCGAGACTTTCTTTGGCGCGAGCGACAGCGACGACTGCTTTGTTTACATCGCCATCGACACAAAGAAGCCTGCAATAGAAAACAAGAGCTATTTTGTAGGAGACAGCGCATCCGCCTCTGTTGAAAATTCCAGCAAAACCCTTGGACTTTTGGGCGGAAAGAAAGACAAGTTTACCATTTACTTCTACGCCAAGGACGAAAGCGGCCTTGACTTAACCAAGACAACTTTTGTTTTCAACGGAACGACTTACGCAAAAGAAGTGACCGCTTCCACAGACCCCGCTATGCCTGGCTATTCACTGATTACCGTAAAGGACATAAGCGTGGCCGGCCTTCCTTCTGGCAGCAATTATGCTGGAACGATTAAAGTGACCGACAATGCCGGCTTGGAAAACACCGACACGATTCCCGTTGAAGTTGACAACGACGCGCCGGAGCTTACGATAATAAATCCGTCGCAAAGCTCAAGCCAGACAGTCAGCGGAAGCGTCAACGCATACGGAACTGTAAGCGGCGCCGACAGCGGCACAAAGCTTTATTACGCGCTTACTTTTGAAGACGACAATAACGACACTGCCGCCGCCACCACCACGCCGGCAGACAGCGCCTTTAAGGAAATAAAGCAAAAGAGCAAGTTGATGTGGTACGTCTACTTTGACGGCGGGGTTTCGACTGAAGAAGAGACACACGCAGTCACGCTCAACAAATACCTCAGCGACAATAGCGCCACTATTAACCACGTAACTGCAAGCGAAGCGACAATCGCTAACGGAACCTTTACAAAGGCGGGCGGCGTTGTCATCTACCTTTGGGCAAGGGCCGAGGACGCCGTTGGAAACGTAAAGACCGAACATTACAAGGTTTTGCTTGACCCGCAGGGCGACAAGCCAGAAGTTTCGTTCTCATATCCTGCCGCCAACGGCGACACTATGGGCGGAGAAATAAAGATTTACGGCGGCGCCAGGTCAAAGGACAAGACGAATCCAACCATAAAAGCCGTCTTTGCGCAAATCATTACAAATTCGCATGAATACAAGGACGCAAGCTACACGCCGCCGGCAAGCGGTTGGGGAACTTTGAGCTACGACCCTAATGCCAAGAAAATCACCGCGTTTACGCTAAAGGCAAACGACTGGACCTACTTGCAGGCGGCCGGCTACCCTGTCTACAAGATGGATGGATATCCCGCCACGCAAACCCCTTGGACTTCTTCCAACACTGACGATGACGCCGTCAAGTATGGAATTCCAATCACTCCCAACGGAAGCTCTTGGTCAATCAAGTTGAACGCCAAGGGCGAGCTTAACCCCAAGGCTGCCGAGGCTGGACAAGAAGCCACGACCAACCTAGCGGCGATTCGCATCCAATCTTACGACGGAGTTCATTTTAGCTCTACCGAAAGCAGGGCGTTTATAGTTGACTCGGACACGCCGCAGCTTAGGGACTTGATGCTTGAACAATTTGGCTTGAACGGAACTGAAGCCTCTGCGACGGCGTCAAGGGAATACGTGGAAGACATGTATGTAACCGGAAAGTGGTTCTTGACCTTTACCCTTAACGACGGCCAAGCCATGGGCGTTGTAAAAATAGGAAAGGGAAACACTGCCGCCGCGGCGGAGAGCGCCAAATTTACATATTTAGGACTTGATGGCGGCGTCCAAAAGGATTACACAGACCCGACGCAAACAGGCGCCAATTATGGTGTTGTTACAAGGGATACGGCCAGTTCGGATTATAAAAAGCTGAACGTGAAGTATCCGCTGGACACTGCCAGCGGTTGCGGAACCCAATATGTTTACGTTTACTATGAAGACTCTTCTGGAAAGGGAGGCGACCAGGCCGCCAAAACTTACAAAATAAGCTATGACAACAAGGCTCCGGCTTTGGCCGTGGAAGCCGACGAAAAGTACAGCTTCCCCTTGCCAGTCCAGCAATCCGACGGCTGGTACACAATCAAGTCAAAGGTAAGCGAGCCCAAGCAGGGCGTCACCGACCAGTCTGGATTTGAGCGCGTGGCCTTCTACTTTACGCGCGGAACCGGCGCCAATGAGGAAATATTTGACCCGATGATAAAGAAGGGCGCGACTGGAAACAGAATCTCTACATCCGGCCTTACAAAGAAATACGGCCTTTATTGGAAGAGCCAGACTGTAGGCCGCGACGCGAACGACCTTAACGTTCTTACAATAAGCGCCGACTCCAACATCCATGTTGGCGGCCTTGCTGAGATTGACGGCGCCGTTTATAGAATCATGAGCATAGACGGCTCAAAGGTGACCATAAACGGCCAGCCAAGAAAAGAAGCCACTGCCGCGCTTTTTGCCGTGGCCAACGTTGTGGACAACACAATTCAAGAAAGCTCTTACGGCGCGCGCCGCGTGACTGACTACGGCTTTGGCTACGACAGTCCGTCAAACGACGACGGCGACTTAATGGTTGAGACCGTGGTGAACGACAACACCGACTGGACTTGGAGCGCCAACATTTACTCAAAGAACATCGCCGACGGACCGGTAAAAATTCACTATGTCGCCTTTGACAAGGCCGGAAACTGGGCGCAGGCGGGCGGAGTCAATTCCGAGGAAACGACTGTGTCAGACCCGCCGGTTGTCGCCGCTGCCGTGGCCAACAACAGGCCGCGCGTCGCAAACCTTTACGTGGGCACCGACCTTAATGGTAACAACGCCATTGACGGAAGCTACAACGGCGCCACGGAGAGCGCGCGCGGCGAATGGTCTGTTCCATATAATAAGGCATCTTCTTTGACTTGGAACCAGGACACCAACAGCGGAACGGCCAAGCCTGACGCCGTTCTTGGAAGCGCCTCCAACGCCTACCTTACCGCAAAGGGAATGACGGTCATCAAGCCCGAAATCCTTGGCGGAAACGGAAACATTTTCTACGCTTACAAGTTTACCAATGCCGCCGGAACTGAGTTGGCAAAGGGAAACAACGCCACGGCCTTTATAACCGAGGCGCAAACAATCGCCAATCCTATGGCCAACGAAAGCGCTCGCTTGGCGGACATAACGATTCAAGCGGGCGACTGGACCACTAACACGCTTAGAACTGGCGGAATCCCCGACACAGGAGCGGCAAGCCCGCACAAGGTTGAATTTACCTTCTACGACCAGACCGAAGGCGCTCCCGCTTACGGAGCGACAGGCTTTGACACTAGAAGCGACCTTGCCAGCGCCACAATTTACATGGCCGTAAGCATGGCCGACGCGGAAGAGCCAAAGGCCACGCGCGAAGACCTTTTCTGGAAGGCAAAGGGCGCGACAGACGACGAAGGCAACAACAACAACTCCGTCGCTTGGGAAGGCTCTACGCCGCTTGGACACATCGACCTTGGCGCCGACTTGCCCGACATATTCAAGGCGACCGGCGCCACGGCCTATACCGATACCAAGGACGGAACCACATATCCCGCCGCCGAAATGGACCGCGACTCAAAGGCCAGCGGAAAGATTGTCCTTCGCGGAAAAGTGAGCGACAACAAGATGCTTTACCACATCTATCTAAAGATACCCGCGATGTCCACAAAGTTTGCGGCCGCGAAAAACGTGGACGCGAACTTTGGATATAACGCGACTTACGGCTACATGGCGGCCACTTACAATGCCTCTGCCGGCGATTGGACAACGCCAGTCGCGACGGACGCAACGCTTTCTAGCTACGGAATCAAGTTTACCGTGACGGACAGAAAGGTAAAGGCCAGCGGACACACCGCCGACTGGGAATTTGTCTGGGACACAAGCTACATAAACAATGTGGCCGCGGCTGACGTCACGGTTGACGTTTACGCAAGCGACCAGGTTTTGACCAGCGCGGTTGACGCGGGCGGCGCTTACACAAGCCTTAACGGAACTGCAAAATACACCGCTCCCGCTCCGCAAGAAAAGAACGTAAGCGGCTCTACAGCGGCAACAGCCGGCAACAAGCCCGACACCTTGCAGATTGACGTTGTGCCGTATATTACCGGGCTTACAACCACGCTTAGCGCCAATGGCGTTGAATACACGCGAACGGCCAAGGGCCACTGGCCGGTCTACGAAAGAGCCGGAACGGACGAGAAGTTTGTTGTAAACGGCTTTAACTTTGTCAAGGGCAATGGCGCTTTGGCCGGCCAGTCAATGACGGCCAGCGGCTGGCTTGTCGTGACAAAGGGCGCGACAGAACATGAAGTCATGTCATTGAACAACATAAACAACAACGACGCAAAGTTGAGCGGAACCGACTACGACAACGCCTACAACCGCCAGCCTAACGGCAAGAACAACAACCGTTTGACTGACAACGTTTACATTGACGTTTGGCAGCTCGCTCCAAGCGCGGCAAGTTTGGGAGACCAAGAGATTGACACTCCGATTATGAAAATCAAGCCCGGCGATGCAGGATTGATAGGTTTTGCCTTTAAGTACGGCAAGGGCGACAACCATTTTGCCATGCCAGGAAAGGAAACTTCTTATGAAAAAAGGCATAAGGGATCGGACACGAAAAACTCGCTTTCCATGGCCTTTGACGCAAACGGAAACTCATTTGCGACGATTGCAGACGCCGACTCGTCAGAAGATTACGCTGACTTCTTTACCTTCCATTCTTCCCTATGGCCAAACCCAGACGACGGTGTTATTAATAATGCAGCCCGCGCAGCCCAATTGGAAATGACAGGACAAAATGGCAAAAAAGGCGAAACAAACCCGACGACTGTTTATACCGGCGAAACCACCAAACACCAGTCGCCTTGCATCGCCGCGGCTGGAAGCAATGTCTACCTTGCTTACTACGACGCCTTTAACAAGGAGATTCGCTTTAGGTCAAGTTTGGGCAAAGAGTTTAAGGTTAAAAATGGAAACAGAGATGGAAACACTGGCAATTTTGTGAATTTAGGATACGATAAATATAAGGTTTCAGAACACTCATACGCCAAAAGCGTTGCTAATTGCCAAATTGTGGCGGAAGAAAATTCCAGCGAAAATCCGCAAGGCGGTTCTTACGTCAGCATCGCGGCAATAGCCAAGAGCGGCAGCATGGCGGACGATGTGGTCGTTATGGTTTGGTATGACTCACAGGCAAACGCCATGTGGTACAGCTACAACGACACGCCCAGCACGTCGCGCGTTGGAACAGGCCAAACTGTTGGAGCCGGTTGGAAAACTCCTAAACAGATTTTTGGCGGAAAAGCCAACGGATATTACTGCAAAGTGGCGGTTGACGCAAAGAAGGGCGTTCACATAGCGGCTCAAGATTCGTCTTCCGGCTCCCTTTGGTACGCATATCTTGCAAACTACGCGGACGCATGGGATCAAAACAAAACCGTAGCCGTTTGCCGAGTTGACACAGAAAGCGTAGGAAAAAACATCGACATTGACGTTGCTTTGGCCAGCGCTGGCGGAGACCCAGTGCCATACATAAGCTACTACGCTTATGCTGACAAGCTTCCAAAATTTGCGCGCCTTGCAAAAGCCGGCGTTTTGGGCGATGGTGTTGACGACGAAGGAAAATACACAGAAATATGGGATGTGGGCTTTGTTCCGACGACAAGCTCCGTTCCGCAAGACAACATGAATGTTGGCGTTTGGAAAGACGCGGGCGTCATAAAGAATTCTACTGCAACAGCATCAGACGCCAGTCATTGCTACGGCAACGGCACCAAAAACGCCGTTTTGGGCTACAAGCGCGTGGATGGTGGACGAGGCTACATCGAAACCGCGCAGCTTACGGGAACGCCGGAAGAAGCGTATTAATGAAGGAGGGCAAAAATGACGATAAATAGAAAGATGAAGAAGTCTGAATTTTTTGGCATGCGTTCTCTTTTTGCGGGGCTTTTTGGAGCTCTTGCCCTTATTTTTGTCTTTGCCTCATGCGACACAGGCTTGGGAGAGTCCATCGACACAAGCGTTCCGGTTGTAACTGTCAGCTCGCCAGAAAGCGGCGCTGTTTTGAGCGGAACCGTAAACATCAGCGGATCTTGCACAGACGACAAGGCTGTCGCACGCGTCGCCGTCACTGTTACAAATACCTTGACCGGCGTTCAAGCCGGCGTTTATAACGCGGCAATAGTTGGAAACACGTGGACCTTGGCTGTGAAGAATTTGACTGACGGAACATATTCCGCAAACGCCATTTGTTATGACGCCGCCGGCCGTCAAAGCGGCGTGGCCAGCCGTGTTTTTGACGTTGACAGCACTCCGCCAGTCTTTTGCGTCACAAAACCAAACTCCCTTAGCATAACGGATCCCGCCGCATATGGACGCGACGTTACGATAAAGGGCGAAATAGCCGACGACCACGCCGTAAAGCAAATGGACATCCGTGTGTTTAAAGTCCAAGGCGGCGCGGCGACAGAAATTACAAGCAGCTTAAGGAAGGCGACTTTTAGCGGCTTTGAGACCGCCGGCGGAACTGAAGTGACAATCGCGAAATTTTTCCCTGATTCGGAAATTCCGCCCGCAACAAGCGACGACTATCCTCTTTACTTAAATTATAAGGCCATGTACAGCGACTTGGGAGCGCAAGTCGGCGACACAGTCAACCTTTACATATTCCCGTATTTGACTGACGCGGCTGGAAACGTGAGCGACAAGTGCTACATTCAAAGCTCCCTAAAGCAGCTTACCGCAAAGGCTTGCAATGTTGACACGACAAGCGACTCCTTGCAGACCGCGCAGTTTAAGAAAATATTGAACGGAAGCTACAGCCTTGACGAGGTTGACGTTGAGACTGTAAAGACGATTCTATACGGCGATTACGACCAAAGCTCTATTGGAACAAATTATTTGTATTACGCATGCCTTCCCCAGGGACAGGCTCCCGCTGTGTCTGCCAACTCTCCGCTTGCGATGAGCGTAAACGCCAACAACAGTCCTATGTACGAGTTTGGCGGCTTTAGCGTTGACAGAAACGACCTTGTGTTCGCCGAAGTGGCCAACAAGGGAACGATTTCCGTAAAGGTCAGCGCCGGCCTTGACGGAAACGAAATTGTCGCCAACACGGTCCGAGTTTACTTGTGGGAATGTTCCGACACTTTGAATTTGCGTCCTGGCGCCAACCTGAACATTTTGTCCACAGCCTCTTACTCATCTGATAACGACGACGCGGCCAAAGCCTTTAAGGTTTATGACAGCGAGCAAAACGAAGTGAAGGACTTGCCGGACTCCACAAAAGTTTCAACGGCCACATACAAGATTGTCTTGCCTGACAATCTATCGGCCGGCGTTCACTATCTTATGACGGCGGGCGGCGTGGACGTGGCCGGAAACAAATTTTACAGCACAGGAACATACGCCTTTATGGTGGCCACGACTGGCGACGCGCCAAAGGTTGATTTTGGCGACCAGTTCTTTATCAACGCAAGGGCGATTGACAAGACCCAAAGCGCCGGCTACAAGGCGACGGTTCAAATCACTGACAAGACAGGAAGCGGCTCGATTCCCGAAGGCGAGGGAACGATGCAGGAAGAGGGAAACTGGGTCAAGGTCCGCCTTTCGTTGTACAAGGGATACGCAAAGACAAAGGGCTATTTGTCAGACAGCGACCTTTTGCAGGGCCCCAAAGAGATAATATTGTCAGGTTCCTCGCTTATAAAAAAGAATGGTCCGGGCGATTTCTATGTTGAAATCCCAATGAACGAATTTGATTTGACTGGAGCCAACACGGCCGACAACTACACAGTCGCCATGCAAGTTCAGGCAAAGAACATCGGCGCGACGTCGGAGGCGACCACCTACATTTTCTGGGCGGACGCGGCTCCTCCAGCTTTGGCCGTCACCGCTCCCGCGCGCGAGCCTGGAACTAGCGAAAGCGTTCCGATTTACATTTTTGAGACTGACAAGAACATAAACGAAACTACTCCGACAGGCGCGGCCGCAAAGACTTACGAATACACAAAGCGCGGAACTTGGAGCGACATAAGCGGCTCCGGAACAAGCGAAATTTTCTGCGCATGGGACGCGCCCGCTTCTCCCGCCTTTAGTTGGACGCCCGCGGCCGGAACTGCCGTCGAAGGCGTTACATACTACACAAAGCAGGCAGGCGACGGCGCGACAGGCCTTTACCTTGCCGACACCGGCATCAAGGCGGGCGACAGCGTCGCGGGCAAGTACACTCTAAGCCTTGGAGGCGAATGGACGGCCATAAGCGGCGCGCCAAAGAGCGTAAGCAAGGCCAACTGGAACCAAAGCGCTCCCGCTGTAAACTCAAGCGGAAGAACGCTGAATGTTGTGGCCGTTGACCAAACAGGAAACATGAGCGCGGTGACAAAAGTCAGCAACATTATGTTTGACTTTGCCGCTCCGCTTGTAACCGCGCCTGTTGTAAAAGAGTATTACACAAAGGCTGACGCGTCAGAAGGAAAATACCCGTTTGTCATAAACGTTTTGGACGAGTCGGGCTTGAAGAGCCTTGACGTAACGGCAAAGAAATACAACGCCGCGACAAAGGCCTACGAGCCTGTGACTCCCGGCGCAAGCGGATACACGCTTGTTATAGCCGACGACAAGACCAAAGCCACGATTACGCTTAAGGACGACGCTACAAGCGACGGAAAATGGCAGTTTGGCTCCGTCGCAACTGACAAGGCCATGCGCGTTGGCGCCGCCGAATTTGCCTTTACGATTGACACCGTTCCCCCGGAGCGCGTTTACCAATACACAAACAGCGACGCAAGCAAGAACCGCATGATTACAATCGGAGCGGAAGGTTCCGACAGCGATTGGCACAACAGCGAAAACCTTGCCATAAAGGGAAAGTACAAGGAATGGACGAGCGGCCTAGACAGGGTTGACTACACTGTGACTCCGCCAAGCCCGGCCACTCCTGTAGACGGAAGCGAGGCCGTTGGCGGCCTTGTCTCTTCGGCCGCTGGCGACGTTATGTACACGCTAAGCCCGATTGGATTTAAGGAAGGAAGCAACTCCATCGCCATAAAGGGCGTTGACCTTGCCGGAAACTCTTCCACCACAGAAACATACACTATTAATGTTGACACGACCGCTCCTTTGGTCAACACCGCCTACTACACTTACGATGGCGTGAACCTTACCGAGGCGGCCGGAACCGTAATGTCAAACGGCTTGCTTGACATGACCGTTTTTGGAACGCTTGACGAAAAGCTTAGCGGCATAAAGAGCCTTGTCCTAAAGATGAACAACGCCGTTGTTTCCGGCGATGTCCTTTACACAAAGGATCCAATCACAGGCATGGACTCATACATTTATCCCGGAACGGCTTGGGCGCCTTACGACAGCGCGGACAACAAGGCTTACACGGGCTTTAAGGCCACAATCGACAAGTCAAAGCTTTCTGGCATAACAGGCGACGTTGACCTTTACGCCGTCGCCACTGACATCGCGGGAAACGTCACAGAGCAAAGAAAGTTCATGATTCACATAGACACGGACGCTCCTGTGATAAGCGTGATGTCTCCCGACGTAAACGCTGTGGTCAACGGAAGCGTAACATTTACCGGCGCCGTCGACGACCCCGCGCTTAAAGGCGTCCAGGCCTATTGGTCGTTTGACTCAAGCGAGACTATTGACCCAAGCCGCGCCGCGAACCCTGACCACGAAATCGTGGACGGAAGCGGAACGGCGCTTTTGGACGGAACATACAGCTGGAACATAAAGAACTACGCCATGAGCGTAGTCGACAACGCCAACGACAAAATCACTTTTGTTGACGGAAGCGAATACACAGGAGAGTCTAAGGACGTTTACATAAAGATTTTGGCTCGCGACAAGGCCGCCAACCAAGCCGTCAAGGTCAGCAAGTACACCATCGACCCCAACGGCGACAGGCCAAAAATCATCCTTACGTCCGGCGCCCTTAGCGGAATGTCTCCGACAAAATACGTTCCCTACGGCCAGCAAAAGTTGGAAGGCGCGATTGAGGACGACGACGGAATCACAAAGCTTGAGTGTTCGTACAAGGCGCAAGACGCAGCCGATTGGTCCGCGTGGGACGACATCACTTCAAGCATTTCAGGCGGAGCCTGGTCGTTTGACGTTCCGGCCGACAACAAGTATGCCGTGCGCTTTAGAGTCACCGACAAGTCGGGCGCGGTCTTTGAATCGACCAAGACTGGCGAAAAGAACATTTACCTTTCTCCTGTAATCGCCGGAACAGACGCGACGTTCTCAACAGGCGACACGTACCTTTACTTGCAGGTTGACACAAAGCGCCCTGAATACAGCGACTTGGCATATTCTACAAGCGACTCCGCAAGCGGAACATACACTCCGACGGCATTGCCCGAAAAGCTGGGAGTTGTCGGCGGCCAAAAGAAATTTGTAAAGATGAATTTCTATGCAAAGGACGACAACGGAATCAATTCCGTAAGCCTGACTTTGAACGGCGTAAAATATGATGGAACCGTTGGCGCCTATGACATCGTGAACAAGCGCTATTCGTACGAAATAAGCGCCGTGGACGTGAGCGGGCTTGCAAGCGACGTTTACGCCGCCAAGCTTGAAATAAAAGGCTCCTTTGAAAGCGACGTCACGACGGAAAACATCGCCTTTACAGTGGACAACACTCCGCCTGCGGTCAATCCGCTTAGCCCGGACTCAAACCAAGTCCACGGCTTGGTAACGGTTTACGGAACTGTCGACGGCTCAAATTCGATGAAATACGCGCTTAGCCTTAGCGAAAGCGAAAAGCCCGCCGACGGCGATTATGAAGGCATTGCCGGCGTAGGAAACACTTGGTTCGTTTACCTTGACGGCGGAGTTTCCACGCTGGAGGAAAGTCACGCCGTTACGCTTGAGTCTTACATCATAGCCAAGCATGTAAAGGCCGAAAATTCCAAGCACGTTGAAGTTGAGGCCACGGAAGAGAACATCAGGAACCAAAGCTTTGACGCGATTGTTCCCATTTACATTTGGATAAAGGCCGTTGACGATGTTGGAAACATTTACGAAAAGCCGCATCAAATAAAATTTGACCCGCAGGGAGGACGGCCCACTGTCACGTTTGGAAACCCGGAAGCCAACGAGGCTCGCGTGGGCGGCGAAGTGAAGCTTTACGGCGGCTCTGACTGCGAGGAAGGCGAAGTGAAGGCCGTGTTCCTGCAAATCATCAGCAAACAGCACAATATTCCTCCATACAACACAGACGGATGGGCTTGGGGAACGGCGACATATTCCGGCGGAAAGGTAACGGCCTTTGAGCCAAGCGCCAACGATATGGACTACCTAAAGGCCATGGGCTACAAGGTTGTCAAGATGCGCGACTACCCGACAACGGAAACAATCTGGGACGGAAGCGGAACTGCAAGCGATTACGGCGTTGTGGCTGACTTTAAGGGCGGCGCTTGGAGCCTTAGGATAAACGGAAGCGGCGAATTTAACCCCAAGGTTGGCGAAAGCGGAACCAACCAGTTGATTGTCTGCGCCTACGCCTCCAATGGAAGCAAGATGAACGACAACTCGCCGCAGTACAGGCAAATGCTTGTTGACGCCGACAGCCCCACAATCAGCGACATGTTCATAAAGCAGTACGACTCCGGCTCTGTCCTTACGGCCTCAAAGGCCTACACAAACGGCGTTTATGTAAAGGGCGCGAGCAACCTTGAGTTTGACCTTAAGGACGGCGACGACATCGCCAAAGTCTTTATAGGAAAGAGCGACGAAAGCGCGGCCAAGGCAAAGGATGACGCCGCGGCGCAAAAGGCCGCCGACACAACTCCTGTTGACCACAAGGTGATTCCAAGCGAAGTGACAGGCTCCGCCGGAAACTATCACGCCAAGATTGCCCTTGCCACCGCAAGCGGTGTTGGAGGCAAGTACCTGTATGTCATTTTTGCCGACATGAAGGGAAATTCCGGAACCCAGGCCTTTAACATCAATTACGACAACGTACAGCCTGCGGTCGCATCTACAAACATTCCTAAAGACGTTCACAATTCCGACAGCTATTATTCAATCGAGGCCAAGGTGACGGAAGCCGTTTACGACAACCACAACCAGTCGGGCTTTGAGCGCTTTGTAGTTTACTTTAAGCGCGGAAACAAGGTCTTTGACCCGATGATTTCCAAAAAGAAGGGCGGCGCCGCAAATCCCGACAACTGGGTGGATGTAAGCGGCATGACTGTGACAGACGGCCTTTATTGGGCGCAAAAGACAGTCGAGCGCGAGGCGGCGAACCTCAATGTAATAAAGCTTTCTTCCGGCGACGCTAGCGCCCACATTCACGCGGGCCGCCTAGTCAAGATTGGAGGAGCCTATTACAGAATTACAGGCGTCGCAGACGGAAGCGGAACTGACGCCGGCAAAAAGCTAATCACTCTCGACGGCCAGGTGGAGGAGTCGTTCACTACGGCCTACTTTGCCTACGGAGAGTCGGTTGACAACAACAAAAAGGAAACTGGAAACGGCCAAACTTCTTTGGCTGACGGCTACGGCTACGGTTATCCAAAGACCATAGCCAACGATGACGGCGACCTTATGGAGGAATGGGCCAACATTCAGGGAACGACATGCAACTTGAGCGCCAAAATAAACTCAAGGAACATTCCTGACGGAAGCGTGGAAATTTACTACTCTGTCTTTGACAAGGCCGGAAACGTGACCACAGGAAGCGTTACCGGAGCCTATGTGTCCAACAACGCGCCGCGCTTGGCTAATGTTATTGTGGCCAGCGACCACAACTATAACGGCGTTTACACTGACGCAGGCGAAAGCCGCGCTAAATTTACTGACAGCGAAAAACCGTCCAAGTGGAAGAACGCCTACAAGGCCTTGGATTTGGGAAGCGCGGCGCATCCTTGGATTTCGGCCAAGGGCGCGACGCGCGTGACCCCTGAGATTTTAGGCGGAAACGGCGCCTTGACTTGGACTTGCAAATACGCCGGAAGCGCGGATCCGTCCGCTGCCCAACCGCTTTCAACTGACACGCCGCTTGTGGAGAACGAAAAGCGAGAGGTAAACACGATTGTTCTAGACGAAATTTCTCTTAAAGGCGCGGACGCTGGAACTGGCTTGTATGAAATCAATGTGCTTGACTCAACCGAAGACGGCGCTCAAAAGGCTGTGATAAACCTTTATATGAAGAACGACGTCAAAGACGCAGAGACGCCTGTGGCAAAGACAAAGCGCTTCTATTGGAAGAGCCTTACAAACAACAGCGTTTACGGTTCAAGCGCGGCCAAGAGCCATGCGGATTTGCAGGGCCACATCGAATTGGAAGATCAAGCGACATTTGGCGATGAAAGGCCCAAGGTAAGCGGAAAGATTGTCATAAAAGGAACGGCTTTTGACAACGCCGGAATCAAGAAAATCAATATTACAGTTCCAGGCTTGTTGAACACGGCGACTAAGGCCGCGGAATGCGACTTTACCAAAACTGACATTGCGACGCGCTGGACTCAAACGGCGTTGGGAAATCTTGCGACAGACGGCTATCACTTTGCTCTTGACGCGGACGAAGGCGGCAATGTAAAGGAGCGCTACACCAACACCGGCCACTTTGTGTCATGGACGCTGGAGCTGGACACCGAAAAAGCCAAGTTTGACGCCGCCGGCTTGCCCGCAAAGAATAACGTGGATTTTGTTCTTGAAATTATAGACAAGAACGACAAGGCTTCTAGTGCCACAACGAACCCAGCCATTACTGTCTACGCCACCGACGAGCAGGCTGCAAAAGGCAAGTACTACGCGGAAGAGCGTTTTGCCGCCGCCGACGAAAGCGAAGGCTTTGTGGCGGCAGACTACAACGCCGACGAGTTTAGCTCTGTCGGCGCCGCGTCTGACAGCGACACTCCAGGCGTAAACAAATACGCCGGCACAAAACCTGTGGACGCTAACTACACTATGGACATTGTTCCGTATATCACTCGCGTAAAGACAAGCCTTAGCGCGGTTAGCGCCACAAACGGAGTCACAGACCGCAGCAGCCTTGGCCATTATCCGGTTTTTGTTTACAAGAATTCTACGCTAACTGGTATTACGGATTCTGTCACCAAGAAAAATGAGGATGTTGAAATTTACGGCTTTAACCTAAAGGGAGCAAAGTACGGCGACACATCGGACGCAAGCTACGATCCGGCGAAAAACATTGTTACGATAAACAGCTCCAAAGTAGCGTCCGGCGCTTTTGAATTGACAGTCGGCGGAATTGCCACAATCAACAACAGCAACGACAATGACGCCCACGGCTCTTATTCTGAAACAACTACGAAGGACGGCGGCGACTACGATGTTTACAAAAACTACTATAACCGCCAGCCCAACAACGCCAACAACAACAATTTGACCGACGACATCGCCTTTGACGTTTGGCAGCTTAACGCCTACGCCGCCGCTCCTATGTACGGCAACGTTGAAGACCCGCAGATGAAAATACAGCCCTTTGGAAAGACTGTCACAAAACAGGCAAAGGTTGATGGTGGAGTTGGCGATGTTGTAGATGATAAAAATTTTGTACCTGGCGGCGGCGGAAATGTTACGACGGACGGCAAAATCGGATTTGCTTTTGCCAACGCCTCCAGCGCCTTTAGCATGCCCAACAGCGACCATTCTTGGACTTACTGGAATTACGGCTATACCAATATACGCCACACGGCCTTGGCTTACGACCCTGCGGGCTATGCTTGGTCTTCCGCGGCGGGCCAAGACGTAAACGGCGATGGTAACAGCGACATATTCTATTTGGAATCGACCCACTGGCGCGAGAACGGCGGTGTTGGAACAAGCGGAGTGCATCTTCCTCGTGACACAAAAATTCACTCTGCATGCAAACTTGAAACTCTTACATTAACCGGTGATCATGCATCCAGCCGTTTGGACAGAATCCAGTCACCCAGCATCGCGGCGACGACGCATGGCTTGTACATGGCCTATTACGATAAGGCCAGCGGAGTCATACGCTATAGGGCTGGCGCCATGACAGGAACTTGGGCAAATGATTGGGCGTTTAAGAAGACTACAACGAGTAGTGTTTGGGCTCCCGAAAGCAAAGATTCAAGATATTGGGAATTTAAGAACGGATACTTTAAAAACCAAGCGACTGGCGAAACTATGTCCTATGCCGATTCGCTTAAAAACGTTCAAATTGTATCTACAAGCGCCACTCCAAACGTGTGCATAGCGGCCATTGACGGCAAGGGCGCTGATATTTCCAGCGACCATGCTGTAATGGTTTGGTGCGACGGAAGCAAGGTTAGCTACGCTTATACTACCGGCAATCCGATGGCGTCAACTAATAATAAATTGACCGCGGCTTGGACTATCGTTGACGACATCTTTGGCGGAAAGGTCAAAGGCGGCGACTGCAAGTGCCAGATAGCGGTTGACGCGGCTGGCGGCGTTCACATCGCGGCCTACGCCGAAAAGGGTATGGACATTTGGTACGCCTATTTGGCTGATGCCTCTGCGCCCGAAAACGCTAAAGTCTGCAAGGTTGATTCATACGGCAGTACGGGAGAATATCTTACTATAGATGTGGCTCTTGCGGCGGACAGCACTGTGACTAACCCAAAGCCCATTCCGCAAATCGGCTATTATTCAACCAAGAGCACGCGCCCCAAGTTCGCGCGCTGGAACGCCGCCAAGGGCAACATATTTGAACTGACCGCGGACAAAATGCAAGGCACGGACGATAAAGATTCTTTTACCGGCAATTGGGAAGTGACCAACGTTCCAACTCAAAGAGCCGTCCGCGTAAGCGACGGGGCGAATAAGGTAAAGCAAAACATCAATGTTGGCGTTTGGAAAGACGCTGGCGGAAAGCTTGCGTATTCCACCAAGAACGGTTTGGAGACTGGCGCGGTCGGAACATCCGATTGCCACGTCGCTTCCGGCATGAATACCACCGGCAACTACGGCGATGTCTACGGCAACGGCACTAGAAACGCAGTACTTGGCTACATGTGGGGCGACAGCGCCGACGCTTTCATCGAAACCGCGCAAAGGTTGGGCGACGACGACTAGCGGTTGGCTAGCGGCGGAGATTGCTGGTAAGACCAAGAAGGGGCGGCCAACAGGCCGCCCTGTTTTTTTGCGGGGGAGGGCTTACTCCAGCGCGCCCATCGCGGACAAAATCAAGCTTGCGCTGACAGTGGCGGCGGTTTCTGTTCTCATCACTCTGTTTCCCATGCCTAGGCGGACAAAGCCGCGCTTTTCCAAAAGGGCGCGCTCGGCGGGCGACCAGCCGCGCTCGCTTCCGATGGCGGCAAAGACAGGGCGGCCTGCGGGCGGATTGGCGCGCAAAAAAGCGCCCAAGCTTTGCGCGGGCTTTACGTTGTCCAAGGCAAGCAAAAGGGGCGCGGCGTTTTTTGGGCTTTCGTCGGATTGGGGGAGCGCGGCGGCGTTTTTGGCTTGCGAACAATTCTCTTGCGAGGATTGCGCGGCATCTGCGTCCAGCGCGTCCAAGCAGGCCGCGAGCGTTGGGTAAACGAAAGGCTCTGGAACGTGCGCGCTTGCGGCTTGAACAGTTCCGTCCAAAAGCATTTTGTAGACTTCCGCAGGATCGGAAAGGCTTGCCTTAAGGTAGGATTTTTCGCCCAGCTCGGTTCCGCAAAGGCGGACGCTGGAAACGCCAAGCGCGGCCATGTCGCGAAGCAGGCGCTTTAATTGAATGGGGCGCGGAAATCCGATAATCATGTGGAGCGGAAAAAGCGGCTTTCCGTCGGACTGGGGCGTAAATGTAAAGTGAATCGCGCCGTCGCCCTTTTTAGGCGTGGAAGCAGTTTCCGCGCCCGCGTCTTGGTCTTGCGACAGTTTTGCGTCCGCCGCGTCTTGGGCTTGCGAGCCAATCTTAGTGATGGTCGCCGTTCCTGCCTGGCCGCCGATTACGCCAGCGTAAAAACTGTCGCCGACGCCTTTATGCAAAACTTTAATTATGTGCTGGGCTCTGGGGTCGTCGGCGTTAAGAGGCTTTGATATTTCTTCCTGCGTAAAAAGACAAATGTTCATCGCCTTGTAGAATATATTTTTTCGCGCGTTCTTTCAAGCGGCCCGACTTTGGGCCTTGCAAAGCCCCTTGGGCGCCGCGAGACGTGAGCGTCAATGATTTTTTTTCAAAAACACACGAAGTGTGTTATAATCTTCCGTATGAATAGAAAGCTTGATTTTATGGTTTGCGCGGCGGCCTTTTGCTCTTCGGTTTACGCGATTGTAATGTATTGCGTCTTCTACGGGCCTAAAACATTTAGTTTTTTTACCACGATTTCAAACATCTTTGTTCCGATTGTGATGGCTTGGAGGGCGGCGGAACTTTTGGCAAAAAAGGATGAGTTTCCATCAGGAGCGTATCTTGCGGCGAAGTTTGTGACGGCAATCGCGGTAACGGTGACTTTTTTGGTTTACCTTGTGGTTTTGGCGCCGACCAACAAAAACGGATTTTTTGGCGCCTATAAAACTTTTCATTGCGCGAGCCTTTGCGCTCATGTAATTTCGCCGCTTTTGACGGTCTCGCATTTTTTTGTCTTTGACCAAAAGACGGTTAAAAAAAGCCTTCTTGCAATTTGCGCTCTGGCGTATCCTGCTTTTTACTGTCTTTTGGCATTTGGACTAGGCCCAATCTTTGGCCTTAGATGGAACGATGGAAAAATTCGCGAAGGCGCGGGGCGGCCGCTGTTGTGCGGGGCGATTTGGGGCTTCCTTCTAGGTAATCCAATTAAGCGAAGGCAGGCGTAAGCGGAAGGCCGGCTGCTGCGCGCTTAGCACACGTTAAGCTAATCTCTTTGCCTTAAAAGTAGCTCGCGCGCAGATAGACGGATTCCGCTGAGAGCCTGCATTCGCTTGGTTTTCTGTTAGTTGATATTTTCCCCAAACCGCCGATTTTCCTTGACAAAAGGCAAAAGCGCGGTTACACTGTTCCTATACCATCAAAGCAAGTTGGTTGAAAAAATCACCAAACAGGAGCAATCTATGAAATTTGGATTCTTTGACGACGAAAAGCGCGAGTACGCCATCACGACTCCGCAGACGCCCTATCCTTGGATCAACTACTTGGGAAGCGAAAAATTCTTCTCGCTCATCTCAAACACAGCGGGCGGATACGCCTTTTACACCGACGCTCGCTTGCGCCGCTTGACCCGCTACCGCTACAACAACATTCCGCTTGACAACAACGGCCGCTACTTTTTCATCAAAGACGGCGACACAGTTTGGAACCCCGGCTGGCAGCCCACGCAGACTCCGCTTGACAAGTACGAGTGCCGCCACGGATTTGGCTACACAAAGTTCGCCTCGGAAAAGAACGGAATCGCCGCAGATGTTTTGTACATGGTTCCCGTTCACGAAAATTGCGAAGTCGAGCAAATCACTTTGACCAACAAGTCTTCTAGCGAAAAGAAAATCAGCCTTGTTTCTTTTGTCGAATGGTGTCTTTACAACGCCAGCGACGACTGCCAGAACTTCCAGAGAAACTTCTCTACAGGCGAAGTTGAAATCGAAGGCAGCGCGATTTACCACAAGACCGAATACCGCGAGAGGCGAAACCACTTTACTTTCTATTCTTGCAACCAAAAGATTGACGGCTTTGACACAGACCGCGAAACTTTCTTGGGCCTCTACAACAACTTGGGCCAGGCAAAGACTGTCGTGGAAGGAAAGAGCGGAAACTCAGTCGCCGACGGTTGGTCTCCGATCGCAAGCCACCGCTTGGAAATCACTCTTAAGGCCGGCGAGTCCAAGACCGCGATTTTTGTTTTGGGCTACATCGAAAACGACGACGCTAAAAAATTCCTTTCCGACGCCGACAAGGAAGCCGCGCTCAAAGCCGGCCTCTTGCGCACCAACACTGCCAGCGGAGTAATCAACAAGGAAAAGGCCTACGAGCTTCAGAAAAAGTTTGACACGCCCGAAAAAGTCGCCAAGGCCTTTGACGACTTGCACGCCTTCTGGGACGAGACATTGAGCCACTTTACCCTTAAGAGCGGCGACGAAAAGCTTGACCGCATGGCCGTTTGGAACCAGTACCAGTGCGTCGTTACTTACAACTTCGCCCGCTCGGCCTCTTACTTTGAGAGCGGAATCGGACGCGGCCTTGGCTTCCGCGACACTTCACAGGACATGCTTGGAGCCGCGCATCAGCTTCCGGCAAGCCGCATCCGCGAGCGCCTTTACGACGTGGCCGCCACGCAGTTTGAGGACGGCTCGGCCTACCATCAGTTCCAGCCGCTCACAAAGCGCGGAAACGCAGACATCGGTTCCAACTTCAACGACGACCCGCTTTGGCTTATCCTTGGCGTAGGCAACTACATCCGCGAAACCGGCGACGTTGACTTCCTTAAAGTTGACGTTCCCTTTGACAACAGCGAGACCAACAAGGCAACGATGTTCGAGCACCTAAAGCGCTCTTACAACTACATTCCCAACCACATGGGCCCGCACGGACTTCCGCTCATCGGCCGCGCCGACTGGAACGACTGCCTTAACCTCAACTGCTTCTCCACCAACCCCAACGACTCGTTCCAGACTTGCACCAACAAGGAAGGAAAGAACGCGGAATCAGTAATGATCGCCGAGATGTTCGTTTACGTCACTCCCGACTACGTTCAGATGTGCCGCTTGATGGGCGAGGAAGAGGAAGCCAAGCGCGCCGAAGACGCCGCCGCCAAGATGGAGGCGCAGATTTGCAACGCCGCTTGGGACGGAGAATGGTATGTGCGCGCCTTTGACGACGCCGGAAGGAAAATCGGCTCAAAGGAATGTGAGGACGGAAAAATCTTCATCGAGTCGCAGGGCTTTGGAACGATGGCCAAAATCGGAAAGGACAAGGGCTATCCAGAAAAGTCTTTGGACAGCGTAAAGAAATACCTTGACTCAAAGTACGGCATCGTCATTTTGGATCCGCCTTACAAAGAGTACCATGTTGAATTGGGAGAAGTTTCTTCTTATCCGCCGGGATACAAGGAGAATGGAGGAATCTTCTGCCACAACAATCCTTGGGTCATCATCGGCGAGGTTGTCAACGGCCGCCCGCAGGACGCCTTTGAGCACTACAAGAAAATCGCGCCGGCTTACTTGGAGGACATCTCAGAAATTCACCGCACCGAGCCTTACGTTTACGCGCAGATGATTGCCGGAAAGACCGCCCGCCGCTTTGGCGAGGCCAAGAACTCTTGGCTTACGGGAACGGCGGCTTGGAACTTCGTGACGCTTTCGCAGTACCTTTGCGGCTTGCGCCCGACATGGAAGGGCTTGGAAGTCGAGCCCCGCTTGCCGGAGCACGTTAAGAACGCCCAGCTTGTCCGCAAGTTCCAGGGAGTGACATACAAGATTAACGTCATCAACAAGAAGAACGACGGCGCTGTTTCTATCGTTGTCACAAACGGAAAGGCCGACGTTGACGGAACAATCGTAAAGGCGCAGGCCGGCCAAAAAGAAGTCAGCCTGGAAGTCACAGTAGGCTAAGCCGCAACATCCGCCCTTGCCAACTGGCGCGGGCGGACAGCGGCATTATTGGAGCGCCCATGCAACAATTCATCCTGGCCCTGGACGAGGGAACGACCTCTTGCCGCGCCGTCGTTTTTGACAAGCGCTGCAAAATGGTCGCGGTAGAGCAAAAGGAATTCACGCAATTCTATCCCAAGCCGGGCTGGGTTGAGCACGACGCCCAGGAGATTTTCGACACGCAGATGGCCACGATTAACGCGGCTCTGCAAAAGGCGGGAATCTCCAAAGCGGACGCAGGCCAAAAGGTGGCCGCGCTCGGAATCACAAACCAGCGCGAAACCTTAGTCATGTGGGATAGGCAGACCGGAAAGCCTGTCTGTCCCGCAATCGTTTGGCAATGCCGCCGCACCGCGCAAATCGCCGACGACCTTGTCACGCAAGGCTACGGCGAAAAAATCCGCGCGGCCACCGGCCTTATCCCCGACGCCTACTTTACCGGCACAAAAATCAAATGGCTTTTGGAAAACCTTCCGGGCCTGCGCGCGCGCTGCGAGGCCGGCGAAGTCTTGGCCGGAACAATCGATTCTTGGCTTATATGGAAACTGAGCGGCGGCAAGGCGCATGTAACCGACTACACCAACGCAAGCCGCACGATGCTCTTTAACATTCATGCGCTTGAATGGGACAAAGAGCTTTTGCATTTGCTTAACATTCCCCAAAAGATTTTGCCGCGCGTAGTCGATTCAAGCGGAGTCTACGCGACTACCGACAAGGACGTTTGCGGCTTTGAAATTCCAATCGCGAGCGCGATTGGCGACCAGCAGTCCGCGCTTTTTGGCCAAGGCTGCTTCAAGCCCGGCGAGGCCAAGAACACTTACGGCACCGGCTGCTTTTTGCTTATGAACACGGGAAGCAAGGCTTATCTTTCTAAAAATAAATTGCTCACGACAATCGCGATTGGCCTTAACGGAAAAGTTGAATACGCGCTTGAAGGAAGCATCTTTATGGGCGGAGCGGTCGTCAAATGGCTCCGCGACGAGCTGAACATAATCAGCGCCTCAAAAGAGTGCGACGGCCTTGCGGCGACCGTTCCCGACTCGAACGGCGCGATACTGGTTCCGGCCTTTACGGGCTTAGGCGCGCCTTACTGGGACCCTTACGCGCGCGGAATACTGGTTGGCCTTACGCGCGGAACCAACAAGGCGCACATTTGCCGTGCGGCGCTGGACGCGATAGCCTTTCAGGTTACGGACAGCTTAAAGTGCATGGAGGACGACTCCGGCATTAAGATAAGCGCGCTCAAGGTTGACGGAGGAGCCAGCGCCTCCAACATTCTTATGCAAATCCAAGCGGACTATTTAAACGCAAAAGTCATTCGCCCTCAGAACACGGAAACGACAGTAACGGGCGCGGCTTTTTTGGCGGGCCTTGCCGTCGGCTTTTGGGAAAGCAAGGAAGAGATACTTTCGTTTTGGAAGGCCGACAGAGAATTCGTTCCGGCGATGGAAGAGGCCGACAGGGCGCGCGCGATTGCCGCTTGGAAAAAGGCCGTGGTCCGCGCGCAAAAGTGGGCGGACGACTAGCGGCGCGAAAATTGGACGCAAGCCAAAAATTGTTGGACGCCGCGTGAGCCGCAACAAACGCGCTCGCAATACTCGCGCGTTCAGCGGTAATGTGTTGGCTTAAATCAAATGCTTTCGCTTGTCGGGGTTTGTTGATTCCTTGTAAAGAATCGCGACGTTTCCGATTATGCGCACAAGCTCGGCGCCGGTCTTGGCGCAAAGTTCCGCGGTCAAATCTTTTTTCTCTTCTTTAAATTCGTTGAACTTAACTTTTATCAATTCGTGGTCGTCGATTACCTTGGCGATTTTTTGAACGACGCCGTCGGTCAAGCCGCCCTGGCCTACTATTACAAGAGGATTCAAGTTGCTGGCCGCGCTGGACAATGTTTTTCTTTGCGAACTAGTCATGCCGCTATTGTAGCGCAGTTTTGAAAATAGGACAACATGGCGCAGGACAAACGCAATGAAAGCGGTAAAAAAATGCGCGAAGGAGCGGGGCGGCTGGCGGCGCCGCTCTGACGCAGCCGCGACTGGGAGCATTTTTTGTTAATGAAGCAATAATACGTTTACTCTGGTCGGCACTTGACATATTATTTTGTTTTCTTGTAAAATTGACGATATAACTTAAAGAACATTTTTTGGGGGAAAGAAAAATGAACAAAACAGAGCTTGTAGATGCCATCGCTAAGGAAACATCACTTTCAAAGAAAGACACAGAAGCGTTTGTAAAATCATTCGTAGACGTTGTTTCAAAGGCTCTTAAGAAGGGCGACGATGTCGCTTTGGTTGGATTCGGAACGTTCGCCGTTACAAAGCGCGCCGCCCGCACAGGCCACAATCCTAAGACTGGCGAGACAATCAAGATTGCCGCCGCCAAGACACCCAAGTTCAAGCCTGGAAAGGCCCTTAAGGACTTGGTCAACGGAGCCAAAAAATAAGTTGTCGCGCCGCAAAGCGCAAGTCAATGAAAGCCGCCCTTACGGGGCGGTTTTTTTTGTTCGCGCGTCTTTGTCTTGCAAACGCGCATAAAATGCGCTACCATAATTATATGGATATGCAATACTTGCTTTGGCTTCAAAGCATAAGAATGCAAGCGGAACCAACAATAGAAATAATCATGGCGGCGCTTTCGGATTCAGCGGCTTTTTTTGTGGCCGTGACTTGCGCGCTTTGCGTTTTGGTTGATAAAAAGAAATTTTATCGCGTCTTGTTTTGCTATTCAATTTGCGTCACCGTCAACGCCTTTGTAAAAATCACCGCCTGCGTTTACAGGCCGTGGATACGCGAACCCAGAATCGTTCCTGCAAAAAATTCCTTGGGTGCGGCGACCGGCTATTCTTTTCCAAGCGGCCACACCGCGGCGGCGGCTTCTTGTTCGTTGGGAATAATCTGGCAGTACAGAGGTAAAAAAATTTTGGCGGCGCTTCTTTCGCTTTATGTTTTAATTGTGGCCTTTTCCAGAAATTTTTTGGGCTGCCACACGCCGCAAGACATTTTGTTCGCGCTGGCCGAAGCGGCCTTTGCTGTTGTCGCCGGTTCCGCTTTGGCAAAGCATGCGGAAGACAAAGAAGGCGCCGACAAAGTTATCCTTGTGGCCGCGAGCGCGATGTTTGCCGCGCTTGTCGCATATGTTTTTGTAAAGCCGTATCCTGTTGACATGGACGCGGCCGGGCAAATTTTAGTCGACCCAAAAGTAATGCAAAACGACGCGATGTTTGATTTTTCGTTCGCGTTGGGGTTTGTCCACGCTTGGTTTTTGGAGCGCCGCTTCATCAAGTTTTCAACCGACAACCTTAACGCAAAAAAGCGCCTCTTGCGCTTGGCCGTTGTTTTGTTTTTCGCATTGGCAATAACTTTTGTCGTTTACCCGGCGGCAAAGTGTTGCTTTGACAAGAGGCTTGCAAAATTTATAAAAGGCTATTTGTTTTCGTTTGCGGCGGTCTACTTGACGCCGCTTGTCTTTACAAAAATTGAAAGGGCTTTAAAATGGTGACGATTGTAGCGAGCGTGGACTTGCCGGTTGACGAAAAGCTCACGGTAAAAAAGAACACGATTAAGGGCGAGGGGAGCGACAAGCGCTTTTGCTTGTTGACCGGCATTCACGGCGACGAGTTGGAAGGCCAGCTTGTTTGCTACAAAGTTCAGGAACGGATAAACGCCGAGCCGCAAAATTTCCACGGAACGCTTGACATCTATCCGGCGCTTAATCCGCTCGGAATCGACTCAATCACGCGCGGCATTCCCGCCTTTGACTTGGACATGAACCGCACTTTTCCGGGAGAGGCGGACGGAACGATGACCGAATACATCGCGTCAAAAATTTTGCAGGACGCCAGCGGCGCGGACTTCGCGCTTGACGTGCACGCCAGCAACATTTTTGTCCGCGAACTTCCGCAAGTCAGGGTTCCGCCTGAGTTCAAGGAACAAATAATTGATAGCGCCAAACTCCTTAACATGGACTTGCTCTGGGTTCACAAAAACGGTTCGGTGCAAGAAAATTCTTTGGTTTACACGCTCAACCAAAACGGAACGCCGGCCGCCGTAATCGACATGGGAATCGGCATGAGCTACACAAGCGATTTTGCCGAACAGCTGACCGATGGCATCTTTTGCCTTTTGGCCAAAATGGGAATGTGGACCGGCCAGGTAATCCAGCCGCGCGAGCCCGTTTACTCCGACCAAGAGAGCGACATGACGATGCTGGTCTCAAAGACCGCCGGATTTTTCGCGCGCAAGGTTGAGTGCGGCGCGCGCGTTGAAAAGGGCCAGCTTTTGGGAGAGATAATCAGCCCCTTGGAAGGAAAAGTTTTGGCGCAAATAAAATCGCCGCGCGCGGGCCTTTTGTTCACTCTGCGCGAATATCCGATTGTGGAAATCGGCTCAACTTTGGGGAGGCTCTTGAATGAAGGAAATTAGCGTCATCGATTCGCCCGCCCTTTACCGGGACAACTACCGCGTCCGCGGCTTTGTTTTTGGAAGCGGAAAAAAATCTGTTTGCGTCGTAGGCCCGATGCGCGGAAACGAATACCAGCAGCAATTCATAGCCGCGCGCTTGGTGAGCCGCCTTAAGGAAATCGAGTCGAAGGGCGAGCTGGTTGACGGCTACGAAATTTTGGTCTTGCCTTGCGCCAACACGTATTCTTTTAACACAAGAAAGCGCTTTTGGCCAATCAACAACTTTGACATAAACCGCTCCTTTCCCGGAGAGGTGGACGGAGCGAGCACCGAGCGCTTTGCCGGAAAAATTCTTCAAATGACAAAAAACTACCAATACGGCATCCAGCTTTCTTCATATTACATCAGCGGAACTTTCATGCCGCACATAAAAATATTCAAGACGGAATTGAACTGCGAGCAAAGCGCCAAGGATTTTAAGATGCCCTTTGTCCAAGTTAGAAGCGCCCGCGCCTTTGAAAAGACCACGCTCAACTACAACTGGCAGATGAACGGCGTGCAAGGATTCAGCTTGTATTCCAGCGCCACAAACTACATCGACAAGAATTCGGCGCACACGGTTTTGCGCTCGATTTTGCTTTTCCTAAAGGCGCGCGGAATAATCACGAGTGACATTCCCGGCGGCTACGAAACAAAAATCATAAATTCCCAGACCGACTTGATGGCCCTGCGCGCGCCGTCGGCCGGATTCTTTTCCCCAAAGGTAAAGGTGGGCTTTGAGGTGAGCGCCGGCGACTTGCTTGCCGAAATTCGCGACCCCTATACAGATGAAGTGGTGTCCACGATTGTAAGCCCAAAGGACGGAACGATATTCTACATGCAGTCCGACCCGTTGACTTACAGCCATTCGTCGGTCTTTAACTTGATTTTAAGATAAAATCTTTTTCATTTAATTTTACATTTTTTAAATTCCATGGTATAATTATTGAGTTATACTATGGGCAGAATTCGGACTAAAATACTCGCGTTGGCCGCAGGCTTTCTAATTTTCTCCACCGGAGCGTTTCCGGCCGTTACAAAGGTCGCGGACAACGACATTGATTTGGAGGACAAGAACGTCTTGTTCCTGACGTCTTCCGACGCTTCCGAAAAATACTACCAAACTCAAATCAACTGCTTTAAAAGCCAACTTCCGTCAAATTATAGAATTTACAGCCAGTTTATAAACAGCGACATTAGTTTTAACTCGGAACTTTTCAGGCTTTTTTATAATTTCTACAATGAGCGCGCCGCTTTGCCGGAAATTAACTTTATAATTGCCGCCGACAATTCGGCCTTGGATTTTATTCAGCAAAGCCAGGATGACTTTTTCAAGGGCGTTCCGATTGTCGCGTTGGGAATTGAGCGTGGCCCGCGCTATGACAGCGCGATGCGGATGTCAAACATTCATGTTGTTCTTGACGAGCCGTATGTCGAGGAGAACATCAAGCTGATTAATTCGCTTTTTCCGAGAAGAAGAAAGATTGTTTTTATCGGAAACAACGAGCGGCAGGAACGGCTGATTGACGCCGTTAAAATTAAGTTTGACATTGAATCCGAGTTTAAGAACATTTCCGGCCTTTCCCGCTACCAGCTTGTTGATTACGCAAAGTCGATTGACAAGTCTTCGATTTTATTCTTGCCGTCGTCCTCGGACTTAAATTACAATTTGGTCAAGTCCGACGAAGCGGTAAAAATTTTGGCCAACAATTCCGAAAATCCAATTTTCACTTGCCACGACATTTGTTTTGGCGAAGGAATTTTGGGCGGCTATTTTGTTTCCCAAGAAAAAATTTGCGAGTCGGCTGTGTTCATTTTTAAGAATTTGGGCTTTTACAAGCGCATGGCCAACACTTATGGCGTCAACCAACCGCTGACTCCGGAATACTTCTTTGACGCCGTTCAAATGAAAAAGTTCAACATCACAAAAAGCTCGCTTAACGTAAAGACGATTTACATAAACGACAACCAAAACTTTGTCAACAGCCGCAACCGCCTTATAACATTGTTGATTATAATGGCCTTGTTGCTGACGGCCATCGCGATTTTGTCCGTGATGTTCATCAATAGGGTCAAGGGCCTTGAGACTTTGGTCGGGGAAGAGCGCTCCAAGCTTAACGCGATTGTCAGCCAGAGCGACGCGCTTTTTTGGGAATGTTATTTTGACCGAGGCGAGGACGAAATCTTTTTGGCGGACGACTATCCCGAGGACAGCGACGGCTCCTTTACCGGCGACATCGCGCAGGGATGGATTGACAGCGGCATCATTCCCGAAGAGTATTTGGACAAGTACAATGAAATGATAGGCGAGCTTAAGGCCGGTAAGGAAAGCGTTTCCATAGACTTGCCGCTTTTGCAGGAAGACATTCACACCCACTTGACCACGACGCGATGGAAGCACATCGTTTATAAAATCATAGAGAAAAAAGGCGACAAGGTTACAAAGGCCATCGCCACCGCGATTGACATCACAAACAGAAAGCACGCGGAAGAGGAGTACGAGGGCGAGATGTCCTACCGCTCCTTCATCAACAAAGAGTATCCTTTGTACACAAGGTTGAACCTTACAAGCAACGTCATAATGGAAAAGATGGTCAACGTGCCGGAGCTTAGCCGAGCGATGGTGGACACCACTTCCGACAACGAGCTTGAGGCCATAGCCAGCATAGCCACGACGCACGGACAAAATTCAAACCTTCCCGCCGCCATGACCAGAAAGCAATTGCTCACAATGTTCATGAACGGAAACCGCTCAAAGGAATGGGATTTTTACTACGAGTTTAAGACGGGCATAATTCGTTGGTTCAGCCTTAGCGTCGAGCTTACGTCAAACCCGCACACAAACTGCATCGAAGCCAACATTTACCTGCGCGACATCACCAATACAAAGATTATGTCGATTTCCAAGGACTCCGTTTTGGACGAGGAAGTTGAATACATTTTCTGGCTGGACTTGTCCACCGCAAACTGCCACTTCATCCACAGCGCGCAAAACATTTCTTGGCTGCCCGCCGAGAAGGACAACGTCGAGTATTATTCGATGATTGAGACCATGTTGAACGATGTTGTCAGCAGCAAGGACCGCCCGCAAGTTGAGGACTTTTTCGCGCTAAAGTACCTTACCGTAAAATTAAAGGACAAGCAGGCGGCCAACTGCACTTTTGAAATCATCACCGACAACTTGCGCATCGCCATCAAGCAGGTTCACTCTTACTTCTTGAACGGAAACCAAAACATCATCGTTTTCATTTGCCGCGACATCACGGACATCACTTTGTTCGAGAAGTTGCAGAACGAAAAGCTTTCAAAAGCCATCGAGCAGGCGGAAAAAGCCAACGCCTCAAAGAGCGACTTCCTTTCTCGAATGAGCCACGACTTGCGCACTCCTATGAACGGCGTAATCGGAATCGCCGAGCTTGCCGAGGACGAGCTTGACAAGCCCGAGGCGATAAAGGAAGACTTGCGCAAAATCAAGTCGTCGTCAAAGTACATGGTAAGCCTTCTTAACGACATTCTTGACATGTCAAAGATTGAAAGCGGAAAGCTTGAGATTAGAAAGAGCAAGTCCAGCGTGGGCGAAATGCTGGAATTTATATGCACGCAGGCGCAGACTTTGTGCGAAAGCAAAAAGATAGAGTTTTACTGCAACAGGGATCCCAAGCTTTTGATGCATTACTTGGTCAACGTTGACAAGATGCACTTGCAGCAAATCGTAATGAACCTTTTGTCCAACGCCTCAAAGTTCACGCCGCCGCAGGGCAGAATAGAATTCCTTATAAACATTCTTTCAAAGACTGACGAAAAGCTAAGCTTGGAGCTTATCGTCCGCGACACAGGAAGCGGAATGACAAAGGAATTCCAAAAGGTAATGTTCGAGGCCTTTACCCAGGACGTCAACTCAATCAACAAGCAAGGAACCGGCTTGGGCCTTTCCATCGTCAACAACCTTGTGCGCCTTATGGACGGAACAATCAAATGCGATTCGGCGCCTGGCGAAGGAACAACCTTTACGATTAACCTTGACGTGGAAATTGTCGAGGCGGTCTACGGCGCCACGGAGCAGCCGAGCGAAGAGAAAAAGCGGACGGAGCTTATCGACCTTACAGGAAAGAAAATCCTTTTGGTCGAAGACAACGCGCTCAACCAAGAAATTTCCCGCCGCATCCTTCAAAAGAACGGAATGGAAGTCACAATCGCCGAAAACGGTTTGGTGGCGCTGGACAGGTTCTCTGAAAGCGCCGTGGGTGAATACGACCTTGTTTTGATGGACGTAATGATGCCGGTAATGGGCGGAATTGAAAGCGCCGGCCACTTGCGCAACATAGAACGCGAGGACGCGAAGGTTATCCCGATTGTGGCCCTTACCGCCAACGCTTTCCAAGAGGACATCCAAAAATGCTTGGACGCGGGCATGAACACCCACTTGTCCAAGCCCATAAACCCTGTGCTGCTGATTCAGACTATTTCTGACCTAATCCGCGAACGGCAGGCCGCGGTCAATTCTTAGTTTCTTCTTTTTCTTTTGGCTTTATAACCCGGACTTTCTTTGTCTTGGGCGGGCGGGGAGAGTATTTTACAAAGCTCTTGACGTTAAGCTTGTTCTTTGAGTAGCGGAAGCCCAATTGCGCCTGATATTCCCATGAAAAGTCAAAGGGCCGCATCCTGCGGTTGGAGCCGACGTTGGCGTTGTCCCAAGTCCACATTCCGCCGATGTTGAACGACCAACGGCTTGAAATAGGGAACTCCGCTTCCAGGCCGAGGCCCGCGCCTACATGGACATAATGCCATTTGTCGTGCAGCTGGTAAAGGACGTGAAAGCCAGGCTTTGCGCTTACCGTAACCCAATCCCAAAAATTCATTGAAAATTTGGCGCCGGTAAAAAGGTCAAAATTGTACAAAAGAGTTTGGGTGGTGACTTGCTTTACCTTGTTGAAAGTGTAGGCGTATGGATAATAAAAGGCGTTGCGGGCGAACAAGTCAACGTTTATGCGGCTGCCGAAGACCAAAAAATTGTTTGTCGTCATCTCATAATAGGCGCCCGCCATTTGGTCGTTCCAAACAAAGTTGGAGCGGTTGGACTGCTTTTGTATTCTTGTGATGGAAGCCCATGTCACGCCCCAATTGTGAAGCAAGCCAAACTTGCGGCCCTTTTGTTCCACCAATTCTTGGATTGTGGCCCAGTGGCCCGGCGTTTCTTCGTCGGGAATGGGGTTGGATATTTTTGTTCCTGTGCCGGTGTGCAAAACAGTTATCGTCTTGTCTTTTGCGAAGGCAAGAGCGCCAAGGCAAAGAAGAGCGGCGGCGGCAATTTTAGTTTTATGGCAAAGTTTCATCGACTGGCTCTCCAATCAGTTGTGGTAAAGACTAAGGTTTATTTGAGCGCCGTAAGAGTCAAACCAAGTCAAGTAAAGGAGACCGCCGCGAATGTCCCATTCGCTGTTGATGCTTCCGTCGTCCTTTGAAAAACTTATTATGTTTTCAATGACAGTATAGTTTCCTGAATAGTTTTTTGTGTCGCCGTTGGTGTCCCTTATTGTGGCGCTAAAACTGCCGTCGTCGGCAAATGAGATTTTGTTGCCGGCGTTGTCCGACCAAGCGCCGTAAAGAGGGCTGGGTTTGTAGCAGGAAACGCACAGGGCGCTAAAGAAGGCCGCGAACAATGTTCCAAATAAAACAACCAAAGCGAATTTTTTAATGTTTTTCATTTTATTTTTCTCCCCAGGTCCAATCGGCCTGAACTGTGATTTTTTCAGTTTTTCCGGCGTCTACCGAGCCGTCGTCTTTGTAAACGGAAAGGTTTCGGGTAACGCCATAGGTTCCGCCGCCGGCAGAGCCGCCCTTAATTTTAATTCCATCATAAACTACGCTTCCCGGATACATTCCTTGAACTGTGACGGTTCCGTCCATGGTGCCGTTGGTGTCCATGCCGGCGCTTGTGTTGGTGTTGCCGTCAAGCAAGAAGTAAACGCCAAGCGCTTTGTCGTCCATGATGTAGAAGTCCGCGTAGTTGGTGTAGCGCATGATTACGCGGCCTGAAACGCCTGAAATATGAGCGTCATAGCTAAGGGAGCCGCTTATCGTGCCTTGAGCGCTTTCCGTTCCAAGTTTGGCGGTGTTGCCGCTCTTGTGCATAAGGGTAAGCTTTTTTTGTGAGTTGAGCGTGGTCTTGATGTATTCGCGCACATACTGGTATGTGGTCAAGGCGCCGTATCCGACTTGGGGGTCGGTGTAGTTGGCGCCCTGTCCAAGGCTGTTGAGCGAAAGGACGCGGTAGTAGTAGTAGTTTCCGGCCTTGGCCTGCTCGTCTTTGTAAATGTAAGACGTGTCTGTAATGGGGCTTTCGTTGATTTTCTTAAAGCCCGACGTCGCTTTTGTAGAGCGGTAAATGTTGTAGCCGCCGTCCGCGCCGCCGTCTGGAGCCTGCCAATAAAGCTTTATGGCGTGAACGCCGTTGGCGTTGGCGTTGGCGTCGTCGTTGGTCAAGCCGGAAATCGCCGCGTTCTTTGTCGCGACCAAATTTTTGGCCGCGTATGGCGCCGGCGCTATGGCCGCGGACGGTTCGCTTTCTTCCGTTCCGTTTTTGACAGAAACTTTGTAGAACTTGTAGGCGCTCACTTTTTCTTCATACATGCCTTCTTCCGTTGACTTTGTGGGAGAGGTAAACTCAGCTATTTGCGCAAAGCTTCCGGCGGCGCTGTCTCCGCCGTACACAACATAAGTGTAAGACTTCCAGTCCGCTTTTTTAATTGTGGCGGCTGTATTGTGGACACAGTCTTGGCTTCCAATGGCGGCGCTAAAGACTATTGTGTTTTGCGATATGTCGCCTTGAATCTTTTTTACGGCCACGCTTTGCGGCGGACTAAGTAGATAGGCTTCCGCTGGATTGGCAGATTCGTCGCCGGAATCGGACATGGCGCCTTTTAGTTCTTCGCTAGATGCGTCAATGCAACATGCTTGAACTTGATAGTAATAGAATTGGTTTGGCTTTAAGTTTTTTGTGTCTGTATAAGAGCAATCAGTCAATTCTTTGGCAACCATTTTTTGAGTTGAGTCGACTGACGAGTAGCGGTAGACTTTGTATTTCAATGTGCCTGTGCCGCCGCTTGCCGCGTCCCAAGAAATTGTGATGCCGGCGGTTGTTGTCTCTCCACGTCCTTTTTCTACAACAACATTTGACACTTGCGACGGAGCGCCGGGCTTTAGCGCGTAGCCAAGAGCCACTGGGCTTGCAACGCTTTCATTGCCGCTTGTTCCTATAGAAACGACTGTAAAATAATATTCTTTGCCTTGGTTGGACGGGTCGATTTCAAGCTTAAAGTTTTTTTGGTTGCCGTATACCGCGGCGATTTGCGTTCCAGAACTTCCGTCGCTGTTGAGGCTGCGGAAAATTTTATAGCTTGAAATTGAGCCGACTGCCTTTTCCCATTTGATTTCAACAGCGTCAGTATATTTTCCGCAACTTGCCTTTACGCCGGAAGGCGGCGTCAAAAGGATTCCTTTTGCTTCAGGGTCTCTTTGCTCTGGCGGAACCGGGTCTCCGTTTTCATCGGTTTTGTAATAGTTTGGAAACCATTCGCTTTCTTCGTATTTGTCGATTTTGTTTTCGGCAAGGACTCTGTAAAAAAAAGCGCTGTTGTAGGCTTCGTTGGAGTAGTTTAGGCGGTTGGCGGGCGTATCGTCAATGATTGTGTCCGTAAAACTTGTGTCCACGATGAAAGTTGAGTGCGGCAAAGACTCAAAGGCGCCTTCGTCCGGAACTTTCCATGAGCCGTCCGCGTTTTTTTCCGTGGCTATGGCGCGCTCAAGGCGATATGAACGGGCGTATGGAACCTTTTCCCAATTGATGACAATCTTGTTGCTGTACTCGCCGTTTGTCACAAAGATTTGGCTTGGAGAGGCGAGCTTTTCTATCTCCAACTTGGCCTCAAACATTTTGCTGAGCGTGGCGCCGTTTGTGGCTTGCTGCATGGGCACGCGGTCCTGGAACATATCGGAGCAGCCTGCCAACAGCGCGGCGGACAAAGCGGCCGCGGCAAGAGAAATGATTTTTTTGCATTTTGTGAACGTTGTCTTTTTCATTTATTGCTTCTCCCACCAAGTGCCGCTCATAGTCGGGAAATCTCCCGTACCGTTGTTTTGCTTTTCGCCCAAATCTGTCCAAAGCGCGAATGGGAACCATAACTTAAATGTAGTAGAGTTATCATTTGCTGGAACTGTTTCTTCTGTCGCGCCTGTTGATTGGTTCTTAAACTTCAAGGACAAATTCCATTTCGTTTTGCGTCCCCAATCATAATAATAATTTCCAGCCGCTAAAGTGACAGTGCCTTGATAAGATGGCAAACCTGTGTCATGGGTAACATTTATCGTGCAAGACCCCAGTTGATATATTATGTTATCGTATGTCCAGCCAGTATCATTATCAGAGGCGCCATTTAGAATAAAACTACTTTCAAGCGCAGAATCGCTTCCAGGAAGTTCTGCAAAAATATTCTTGAAGTTGGTGAATGTATATTTTATATGATACATAGCAGGGACAGTATATGCATACGGCACTTCGATTTTGAAGGTTCCGCTTCCATATTTGGAGTCTAGCGTTCCTTCTTTGCCGCTAACCTTATGCAAAGCGTCAGCCACAATCAGCGAAACGCATTTGGCAAATTCTTGGTTTGTGATTTTACGACAAGCGTAGTCTTCGCTGTAAGCCGTCACTGTTGAATCAGGCTTTTCTATCACGCTGTCGTCAAATTCGCTGAATTTATAAAGGTCCGCCTTGCTTGTCCTTGTGGCCACAATCTGATAATAGTGCTTGTAGTCGCGTTGAACTTTAAGCAAGCCGTTGTGGACGCCGGCGCCGGCAGAGTTATCCATGAACTTTGGCTTTACAGTGACTTTTCTTGCTTCTGTTCCTGACGCTGCCTCTGCCGTAATGCTTGCGTCTCCCCAAGAGTAATTTTGCGCAGTTCCATTTTCGCCGTTTGCGTCGTAGGTGACCAATGTTTTGTAGTCAGAGTTGTTGTTAAGGTTTTTTAGCTTTAAGCTGTAGCTTTCCGGGCCGACAGCGCGGTCCACATTGCTTTCCGTGTTGTATGTTTTCCAAGTGGCTGTTTCAGAACAGTCAGCTTCTTCTTTTTTAGATCCTTGCAATTCCGGCAAAGTGAACAGGTAGCCAACGTTTTTAGCTTCGCCTGTAACAATTCGAGCGTCTTCTATTTTTGCCAAATAATCTTTGTAGGCGCTGTCTATGGCTGCTGTTTTTGTTGTGGCAAAGCTTCCGTTGTATGTAACCGCAAACTCCATTGATTCCAATTTGACGTTATTCCAATCAGTTTCTCTTGTATCCTCAGGCAAGATATCTTTCTTGAATATATAGTAATTTATTGTAGAATCCAAGTCAGCGATTTTTGTCCAGTCGGCATCTTTCTTGGCCTTATAATATACTGTCGGATCGCGCGGTTTTTTGTCGTTGTTTGCAGGCGCGTCCCATGTAAGAACTACGCGGTCCGTGTATTCTGCCTTTGACGCCTCAAGGTTAAGGCCAAAGCCTGTCGTATATCCAAGAGTTTGGATTTTTGAGAAGTTTTTGTAGGGTTCGCCCGCGACGGCGCAGTCTTCCATAAGGTTGTCGGAAATGGATTTGGCGTCGCTTTCTTCCAAGACCGGCAAAACCGTGTATGTGTATTTTATGCCAAGGCCTATGTATGATTGGCTTGTCTTCCATTGGTCGGAATCGTCCGAAGCTGTGTAATTGTCGGTAAGCGTGTATGTGGCGCCGGCGCTGTCGGCCGTTTTTGACACAACCGCCGCGCTTCCGGCGGATGCTGTTTCGTTGACTTTTACAGTGGTCGCGTCGGCGCTTACATAATAAACGTCGGTTTTTTCCGCGGCCAGGTTTGAAACGTTTCCGTCTTTATCAACGCTTCCGGGTATCGCTTGGCGGGTTCTATATACCGCATATCCTGCGGCGCCTTCCAAGCCTCTCCATGTGACTATGATTTTGTCGCCGTTTCTTTGCGTAGTGTCGGTTCCGGCAATCGCCGTAGTGGCGGGGCCGATGGTCCAAACAGATTTTTTGGCTTTAGTCGTGTCCTTTCCAACTTCGCTGCTTGATTCTATTTCTATGTCCGAAGCCTTTCCAGAAAGCGTCGCGTCGTTAAAGCCGTATGGCTTTTTGATTGTAAGGGTGATTACGTCTGATTCAAGCTCAACATCGGCGCTTGAGCCGTCGGAGAGGCTTGAGCTTACCACTTGGCCTGCTTGATCCAATGTGATGCTGGCGCCGTTTCCAAAATCGTTCTTCTTTCCAAGCGTTATGTCATAGTGCTGCGCGGCCATGACTGTTGGCCAAGAAACGACGATTTGATTGTAATAGCGGCGGCTTACGATAGGCGCGGCGGTTCCAAGAGTTTCCACTGTTTGAGCCAAAGAAACGCTTTTTGAAGAGCCTTTTGCCGCCTCAAGGGTATAGTTGTATTTGTGTCCGCTTACAACATCCGTGTCATAAAAATTGGTTTGCGCTCCCAGCGGGAATTCTGTAGCGCCGATTCCTGTCAAAATTTGGTCGTTGTCTATAGTCGTTTCAGCCGTTCCGGCGGTAATGTCGGTCTTTAACAATTTGTAAGACACTCCGCTTTCCGCAAACCAAGAAAGCTTTGCCTTGTTGGTCCAACCGCCTTCAGCCTGCAAGTCCGCGTTTGGAAGATTCGCGTTTTCTGAAACGGAAACTTTGTTTCTGTCTTTTGTGCATGTCAAGTAATTGTTTGAGTCAATGGCGGTTGACGGATTTGTATATTCCTTGGAAATTATGTAAAGCGTGTATTCATAAGTTCCGCACAAGAATTCCGCGCCCGATGTCAAGTCGTAGTTTGCGACCAAGGCGTTTACCGCTTCCGCAGTGTCAAACATTTTATTGCCCTGCGCGTCAGAAAGCCATGCGCTTCCTTCCGCGTTGTCGCTGGCTCTCTTAAAGTCCTGCTTGACGGCAAATTTATAGAGCGAATCTTTTCCAAGCGCGTCCCAGCTGGCGGTAAATGTTACCGCGACATTTGAGATGTAATCGCTGTTGTTTGGATTTATAGTTCGCTGTATTTCTTTGACGGCAAAAGCCGCTTCGTAAGCGGCCCAGCCAGTGGCGATGTTGGCGTCCTTTTCCTTGCTTTCCACTGTGGAGTTGAATTTATATGTGTTTACCTTGCTGAAATTTAAGTCCACGCATGAAATGACGCGGTAATCGTATTTTATGCCTCGTTTTATTGAGTTGGCGCTTGCGATGACGGAATCTTCCCATTCAATTACATCGCCTTCTTTATAGGAGTTATAGTCATCTTTTGACGGAGCCGCGAGCTTTCCAGTAAAGTAGAGGCAAGGGACGATTGTAGACCATTCTTCCTCATTGTTCTTTTTGCGCTGAACCTTGAAGCAAATTGGGTAATCGTTTTCTACGCCAGCTTCTTCTTGGACTTGTATCTTTGTCGGAAGGTTTATTCTTAGCTTTACGCTTTGGACTGATTCGCCTTGGCTGGCCGTGAATTCAGGCGAAACCGGCTTGTACAGCGACAGCGTTTTTTGCGAGACCTTTGGGCTTGATTCGATTTTGCTTGTGTCGGCCTTTGTGTACGCGTCAACTCTAAACATGTATTCAGAATTTCCGCTTAGGTTTTCAAAAGTGTATTCCTCTATGGCGCGTTCGTTGGCCGCGTCCCACGCTTCGAAGGTGACGACCTTTTCTTCGCTGCCCTTAAAGGCGTGAATTTCATAGACAAGATTTTTTACGTAGCTGTCAAGGCTCACGTTCCCCATGTACCAAAATATAGTCGCGCTTGTGTCCAAAATTGATATGTCCGTGATTGCGGGCGTGGCGAGGCTTGTGCCTCTGACTACGGAGCTGAACTCGGAATATTCGCCCCTGGAATTGGCCGCGCGCACTTTATAATAATAGGTTTTTCCGGAGCCGACGCTGTCGTCAAATTCTGTCTTAGTCGTTTCGCCGACTTTTACAAATGTGTCTGTTATGTTTTCCGCCGCATAAACTTCGTAGTATTTTGCTATTCCTACCGGCGTCCAAGAAAGGCTGATTTTGCGTTTTTGGCCTTGGCTTACGGTATAGTAGCGCTCGGCGTATGTGACCGCGATGGGATTTCCTTCGTTGTCAGTAGTGTGTTCCGGAAAGGTGGGCGCGTAGAGCGTTTTGGAAGCTGTGGCGACCATTGTGGGCGGCGGGGCGCTTGTCATTTCCGCGCATGAGTTGAACGCGAGCAAGGCAATTGAAAATGCCGCCGCTCCAAGGCTTTTTAGCAGGAAAAAGCGTTTAAAAAGTTTCATAATAATGCAAATCCTCTATTTAAGTTAGACCCTTTTCCCATCCCAATTGTTTTAAAAACTGTTATATTGTAAAGAAATGTGTTTTTAGTGTCAAGACGGTGTTTGACAAATTTGCGGAATGTGTCAATTTGCGGCTGCTAGTCCTGGCAGTGAATCCAGGTGAGCTCGTGCTTGTTGTAGTTTAGGTGGACGACGCGGCTTGAGGGGATTTGCTCAAAGCGGAGGGCGGCGGCCCAGTCGATGCCGCCCTGCATTTTTATCGTGCAAATCATGTTTTTGCAAAGGCCGCTTGAAAGCCACTTTTGGACCCATTCGTAAAGGCGGTCGGGGTAGCAGATTACGTCGCTAAAGACCCAGTCGCAGGGGCCGATTTCTTCCGGGGGCATCGTGAAGGCGTCGTGGGCTTGGAAGGCGACGAGCGGCTTTTTCATAAGCCTGTCGTCCAAGGGTGAACGATCCACGGCCAGGACGTTGGCTCCCAAGCCCGCCAAAACCCAAGTCCATCCGCCTGGACAGGCGCCGGCCTCAAAGCATTTTTGGCCGGCCTTGGGAAGTTCCGCCCCAAAAAAGACGTTGGCCAAAGTAAGGCTTTCTTGAACCTTTAGGTAGGCGCGGCTGGGCGGGTTTACGTGGTCCTCCACAAAGGAAAGCTTTCCGGCCGGCAGGGGGCTTGAAGTTTGGGCGCTGGCCAAAATGGCGTTTTGTTCCGTCAAGGCGTAAAGGCCCATCGGCGTTTGGGGAATTTGGACCGGAAAAGTTCTGTCCTTTAAGTTTATGTATGGAAGCTTTTCTTGAATTAAGGCGGCGCGGCGGAAAAATTGATAGGAATAGGGCGCCCAGTTGCGCTGGATTTTTTTAAGCTCGGAGGCGGCTTGGCCGATGGAGTCAAAATGCAGGAAAAAGGGTTTTTGCATGACGCATTGGGCAAACCAAGGCTCCGGCGCGTCCTTGGGAAAATCCTTGAAGTAAAGGAGACGGCCAAAGCGCTCGCAGTCCAAGCTGACGCCAAGGCGCTCGGAAAGTTCCGCCTCCAAAAAGGGCTCGCAGCCTTCAAAGGGCAAAAAAGCTTTTCCGCTTGTTTCTTCTATATAAACTGGCATTTAGAGTCCACGATTTGGCTTTGGCCGCCCTGGCCTTCTTGGCTTTTGCTTTTTAGGGATTCAACAAAGTCCTTGAGGCTTTTAGAGTCGGGGGAGCGGAGGATTGACATTCCTACGATTGTTTGGCCTGAATCTTCGTTGGCCCAGGCGGGATGGCAAATCAACGTGAGGTCGCCGATTGTGTTGTCCGCCAGTTGAACCACAAGAGTATAGTCGTCTTCAAGATGTATTGTGACTGGCACCGAATAAAAAATTTTGCAGCCGTTGGCGCTGATGTCGATGAGGCTTCCCGGCAAGGCGGAAATCTCCTGGCATTGGACGCGGCCCAAAACTTCAAATCTCGGATCCCTTCGCGATTTTGCGCGCATAAGGGATATTCTAGCGCAAGCGGGGGATAAATTCAAGACCGCGGGAGTTGTCCGGACTTCCGCATTATGTTATGACAACCAAAAAACGCTCTCGCGGAAATTCAAACGGCTGCGAACGAGGTGCTTTTAGGGCAAAGAGATTAGCATAACGCGTCCTATGTTCGCCCCGTTTGCCTTTCCGCTACGCGTTTTAAAATCGTTTGTAATGCGGAAGTCCAGGCAAACCGTTACGGAAGGTGGTAAAACGCGTGAAGGCGGCGGGCGGTTGGCGGAAACACCCTGGTTGCGCCGCCGCATAAGCGGCGGAGTAAAATAGTTTCAAGCGCAAGCAGAGTGTAGCGACGATATCGAGCGGTTCCGCCGACCGCACGTCAACTGGGAGCGTTTTGGCTTGCTTATAATATGTTTTGTCCGGGCATTTTGTGAATATGGCAAGGAACGAGATTGCCGTGAAATTTAGCGCGATTTTTTGGCGCGGCGGCGGAGTTTTTGCTTGACTAAAAATGCGTTCCCCCTTATGCTGAAATGGTCAAGGCAATCGGTTGCCTACTTTGCAAAAACAATGTTTTTGCAAAGTTACGAGTTTTGAGCCGTTCCGTCTCAAAACATCGCATACTAAGATAATAAGGAAAGGTTTTTATGCGTTTTGTGGAAGAAATCGCGGGAATGCAGGCGGAAAAGTCCGCAGGCTCAATTGAAAAATTTGACGGCCAGACTTGGTACAAAATCGCCAACGTCGACTCAATTCCGCCGTTCTTTATGACAATCACAAGTTCCAGCGACGCTTGGAATTTCATTTGGTCCAACGGAGCCTTGAGCGCCGGCCGCAAGGACGCGAGCAGGGCGATTTTTCCCTACTATACAGCGGACAAGATTTTAGACTTGAAGAACACGACGGGCAGCTTCAGCGCGGTCAAGGTAAAATGCGACAAGGGAACCATGGTTTGGGAGCCTTTCGCCGACCAAGCGGAATTTAGGGTTGAGCGGAACCTTTACAAGAACGCGAGCGGCTCCCACGTGATTTTTGAGGAGATAAACAAGGAGCTGGAGCTTGCTTGGCGGACCGAATGGACTTCAAGCGACAAGTACGGCTTGGTGAGAATTTGTTCAATCAAGAACGCTGGCTCAAAAGAATGCAAGGCGGTCGTCCTTGACGGCGCCCAAAACATAATGCCGGCCTGCGCCAATTCCGACGTTCAGACCACAACCTCAAACTTGATTGACGCCTACAAAAAGACCGACCTTGACCCGTCGGGCTTGGCGCTCTTTTCAATGTCGTCAGTTTTGACCGACCGCGCCGAGCCGAGCGAAGCGCTTTACTCAAACGTCTCTTATTTTACAAAAGAGGCGCAGGTTTACCTTTCGCCAAAAACGCCCGACTTGTTCAGGCGCGGAGCGGAATTGCTGGTTGACGATGTCCTTAAGGGCGAGCGGGCCTCTTGCTTTATCAGGCAGGAATTTGCGCTTGCCGCCGGCGGAGCGGAAAAATGGCTTCAAGTTTTTGACACAAGGCTTGAGGTAAGCCGCGCGGAGGAATTGATTTTCGCGCTGAAGGACCGCGCCGCTTTGGAAAAG
Organism: uncultured Treponema sp.; assembly: GCA_946411505.1. Classification (GTDB taxonomy): domain Bacteria; phylum Spirochaetota; class Spirochaetia; order Treponematales; family Treponemataceae; genus Treponema_D. The sequence continues at coordinate 240,290 of CAMKEG010000004.1, forward strand.
AAAGTCTTGGACGACGTTAGCGCCACCCGCGCCTTGCTTGAAGAATACGTGGCAGCCGCCGACGGCTTGCAAAACACCGCCGACACAATCGCCTGCATGCACCATGAGGCAAACGTCATGTTCAACATTATGCGCGGCGGCGTCTTTGTCCAAAACAACGCGGTCCAGTCGGCGGACTTCCTTAATTTTGTGGAAACAAGAAACCGTTCAAAGTCGTCGGACGTCAGGGCGCTTAACTTGCCCAATACGGTTGACTACGCCGAGCTGGGCGTCATAGTCCGCCAAACGCGCGACCCTCAGTTGGAGCGCCTGTATTTGGAATACCTTCCGCTTTCGTTCTCGCGCAGGCACGGAGACCCAAGCCGTCCGTGGAACAAATTTTCAATCAACTTAAAGGACAGCCTTGGCCAGCCGATTTTGAACTACGAGGGAAACTGGCGCGACATTTTCCAAAACTGGGAGGCGCTCGCGATGAGCTACCCGGTTTTCATCACGGGAATGATTTCAAAATTCCTTAACGCGACGACTGCGGACGGCTTTAACCCCTACCGCATCACAAGGAATGGCCTTGACTGGGAAATCCCGGAGCCCAACAATCCTTGGGCCAACATCGGCTACTGGAACGACCACCAAATCATTTATCTTGCAAAGCTTTTGGAGTTGCAGGACAAGTACGACGCCAAGGTTTTGCCCGAATTGTTGAACAAAAAGATTTTCACAGCGGCCAACGTTCCGTATCACATCAAAATGTATTCCGACATCGAAAAAAATCCGCGCGACACAATCACATTCATGCGCGACCTTAACGACAAGATTTTGGCCGACGCCAAGAAGTACGGAAGCGACGCCAAGCTTTGCGGAAAGGACGGAAACCCATTCCTTATGACGATGGCGGCAAAAATCCTGCAGCTGATTCTGACCAAGCTGGCCAACTTTGTTCCTTACGGCGGAATCTGGCTCAACACCCAGCGGCCTGAATGGAACGACGCCAACAACGCTCTTGCCGGTTACGGACTTAGCGTGGTGACTTTGTGCTACTTGCGCAGAATGATGGTTTTTGCCCGCGGCCTTTTTGAGAAGAGCGACGACGAAAGCTGGACTGTGCCGATTGCGCTTAAGTCTTTCTTTGACCAAATTTCGGAACTGTACAAAAACGCCGACCTTGCGGCTTTGAAAAATCCCGCCGCAAAAAAAGACTTTGTCAAGAAATGCGGCTTGGCCTTCCAAAACGAGCGCTTCGCCTTTTACGAGAAAGGCTCGCGCCTGGAGGAAACCCTTGACATTTCAAAGGCCGAAATCTTGCGCGCCTTTGACGCCTTTATCGCGGCGGCGGAAAATTCAATCAAGGCCAACAAGAGAAGCGACGGCCTTTACCATTCATACAACACTCTTTCCGTCAGCGCGGACGGAATGGAAATCGGATATTTGGAGGAAATGCTCGAAGGCCAGGTGGCCGTTCTTTCAAGCGGCTTGCTTTCCGCGCGCGAATGCGCCGACTTGTGCGCGGCTTTGGAAAAAAGCGCGATGTACGAAAAGCGCCAGCATTCCTACATGCTCTATCCGTCAAAGGAGCTTCCGCGCTTTGTAAAGAAGAATTTTGTGGCCAAGGCCGACGCCGAAAAGATTGAAGTCCTTAAGGCGGAATTGGAGCGCGGCTACACGGCGCCCGACGACGGCTCGCTTGTCTACAACGATTCCATGGACAAAAATTCCGTTCACTTTAACCCCGACTTTAGGAACGCCAACGTCATGCTGGAGGCGGCCGCCCGCGTTTATCCGGACTTGCCGCAGGAGCAAAAGGACCAGCTGGCCGCGCTTTACGAAAAAACTTTTGACCATAAAAAGTTCACGGGCCGAAGCGGAACCTTCTACGCCTTTGAAGGAATCGGCTCGATTTACTGGCATATGGTTTCAAAGCTTTTGCTCGCGGTTCAGGAAAATTTCTTTGCCGCCGTCAACGCAAAAGATCCGGCCGCCAAGGAATTGGGCGAGCGCTACTACAAGATTCGCGACGGACTTTCGTTCAACAAGACGCCCGAGCTTTACGGGGCCTTTCCTGTCGATCCGTATTCGCACACGCCGAGCGGCCAGGGCGCCAAGCAGCCCGGCATGACCGGCCAGGTTAAGGAAGAGGTCATCACGCGCTGGGGCGAGCTGGGAATGGAAATCAACAAGGGCAAGCTAAAAATCAATCCGGCGCTTTTGCTCAAAAAGGAATTTGGCGCGGACGGAAAGCTTTCGTTCACGCGCTTTGGAACGCCGTTTGAATACAAGCTGGGCGGCGCGCAGGTGAAAATATCGGTCGACTCAAACGAATTTGGCGAGAGCTTGAGCGAAAGCTTGAGCCGCGACTTGTTTGAGCGCAAGGGAAAAGTCAAGCGCGTCGAGGTTGAAATTCCTGAGTCCGCGATTTTCGATTAAATCCCGCCACCGTTATTGCAAGCGCAAAAGCTTTGATGGGCAACGAGGATAGTAAAAAAAATGTGCGAAGGAGCGGGGCGGCTGGCGGCGACACTACGTCGGGACAAGCCCTCCGTTTTGCATTTGGAAATTATTTACTTGCGCGCTCACGCGCGCAGGCAATCGCCTTGTCGCAACAGTGATTGACAGCACTCGTAAGAGTGCGAGTGGATAACTTCCTATACAAAGCGGAGCATAAGCGACGCACTGGAAGCATTTTTTTGTTGTTCTATTAAGTATAAAGTTTTTTTTTGAGATTCCGAAAATATGAGTATAAGACTAGAAAAAATTTGAGGTCAAATTATGGAACAGAAAAAGACTTTATGGATTATCGCGGCCAGCGGAGTTTTCTTGTTGGTTGTAATCGGCGCGGCTCTTTTGTTGAACGCGCCTTCATCAAGCGCTCCCGCGACAGCTTCAATAACAACTGTTGACACGACTCCTGTAACGGCGAAAGTTGAGGAGCCTGTCATTACTCCTGTTGAGACGACAAGCTCGGACACCGTTCTGGATTCAAACACATTGGCCTTCCAAAGCTTGGAATCAGGCGAGCCGGCCGATAGCGCTCCTTTGGCAAACCAAAGCGCCGAAACGGCTGATGAAAGCGCCAAAATCGCCGCGGCTCCAGCCAATACCACAATCGAGTTGAACACAAAGACTTCCAGCAACGTTACGGCCACAAGCCGCGCCGGCCAGGAAGCTCTTTCCAACGCCGGAAGCAAGTCATCCGCCTCTACGATTTACACTGGAAATCCGGGAACAAGCGCGGCTTCAAAGAGCGTCGCCTCCGCTCCCGCAAAGGCTCCAGCCAAAAAAGTCGCCGCGGCTCCGGCAAAGAAGGCGCCTGCCCTTTCATCTAAGTATTGGGTTCAGGCCGCTTCGTTCACCAGCAAGAAGAGCGCCGACAACGCGCGCGCCACTCTTGACGACAACAAGATTCCCGCCGAAGTTTTCACTTACAAGGACAACAAGGACAAGTTGTTTTACCGCGTGCGCGTGGGCCCTTACACGACAAAGAGCGAGGCCGAATATTGGAAGACCCGCGTTTGCAAGATTGACCTTTTTAAGGACACGCAGAGCTACGTTACTGAGATAAAGATGTAATAGCGGCAAAAACAATATCTAGCAAGACTTGAATGCTAGATTGCCGCATAAGCCGCAACGTTCGCGCTCGCAACCAAGCTCGCGCGAACAGCGTTATTGCGGCGCGATAATTGTATTCGCGCCGCAAAACAAGCGAGTCAAGGCTTTAAGCGCAAGCGTGCCTTGACCGCTTGTATTATTCTGTTGAGCCGCCTTCGGGCGGCAATTTTTTTAGCATTAGGCCCGCGATTTTTTTTGCCTGTTTTTTGGCGCTGGAGTAAACCGCTTTTTCGTCGTCAGAGCTGTTGGCCTCAAAAGAAAATTGACGGCCGAAAGGCTTTTCATAGCTTCCGTTGAACCTGAGCGTTTGCAATTCTTCGCGCGTGATTCCGATTTCCTTTAACAGTTCGTCCATGTCGTTGAAATCCGAGCTTGTGTTGTAAATCCAAGTTAGGGTGTTGCACATTCGGACAGTTTTTTGCGCGGGGGCGCTGAGGTTTTTGTTTTTCAAGTCATAAAGCTTGTTTGTTGTGGCGCAGCCGGCCGACAAAAGCGCCGCGACAAAAGCGAGCGCAAAAAGCGTAAAAAAGTTTTTCATAAATTCAATGATACGAAAAAATCGGTTCTTGTTCAAGCGTCGCGCGGCTGGAAGGAGGCGGGACACGAAGGAGGTTTGCGGCGCGAATGGGGCGCGCGGCCTTGGCCGTTTTTGTTGCGCGGAGCGGGGCTTTGCGCTAAAATCAAAGCATGGTGACTTCTATTATCGCATGGGGAGACTCGATTTTAAAAGGCGTCGTGTCGGGCGGCGACTCAAAGCGCTTTGACATTACGGAAAAAGATTCGCTAAGCCAGGCTTGCGCCGCGCTTGGAATTGAGCTGGCCAACAAAAGCGTTTTTGGCTCGTGGATGACAAAGACGCGCCGCGCCCAGGACAGAAGCTTGCGGAATGGAGCCAGCGCCCAAATCGGAATCATCGAGTCGGGAACGAACGACTCTGACTACGACTGGAGCGCGGTGTCCGCCAATCCCGACGCGGAACACTTGCAGCGCTGCCCGCTGGATGACTTTTCGCGCCTGATGGAAGAAGCCGTCTCCGTGGCCCGCCAAAACAAAATCACGCCTGTAATCATGATTCCCACGCCGCTTGTCCCCGAATGGTGGCTTAACAACATTTGCATCGGAAACGACGAGGCGGCGATAATAAAATTTATAAACAAGAAGTACTTGCAAGACCAAAACTGCGCCGCCGCAAACGAAAAATGTGTTCACGACCAAAAAGCGACTGCCGGAGATTGCTTGCAAGACCTAAAACACGCGGCGGCCATGCGCCTTTACCAAAACCAAGAGCTCTTTTCGCTAAAAGCCGCCGCAATCGCGCGCTCCCTCAATGTCCAAATCGTGGACATCCGCTCCGAGTTTTTGGCCCACCCAAACTACAAGACCCTAATGTGCTTGGACGGAGTTCATCCCAATCAAGCGGGGTACGACTTTATGGCCCAGATTTGGAAGCGCGAGATGCCGAGGCTGGGTCTTGAATTTTGACGATAAAAATTTATGTCGCAACAGCCGCTCTTAGCGCGTCTTCGTCTCTGAGGTTTTTGGCTTTCTGAGCATGGCGTAGTGGGTGAGCTTGCTGTGGGGAACGGTTCCTGTCTCAACAAGCGCAAAGCCGAAATGCTCATAAATGGGAACGTTCTTTTTGTCGTGAGTTTCAAGGTAGCAGTCCGCGCCGACGCGGTCAAGATATGAAAGAAGCGGGCTCATGAGACTGGTCGCGACATGTTTTCCCTGAGACGCCTTTTCAACTGCCAAGGTAAAAATATACCAAGTGTCTTTGCCCGCGTGCTTTGAACGAATTTTCCCCGCATATGATTCATAGCTAAGCAGGCGTGGAATGCAAGAAAAAAATTTGAGTCCGCCGTTCATCAAAAAAGATAGCGTTTTTGTTCCTGAGTCCGCCGTTTTTGACGCAATCAAAATTCCGCGAACGTCCGGGGAATCCGCAAGAATATGCGATTTTTTTGTCTGCGACAACAAAATCGCGTTCCAAAATCGGCGCAGTTTTTCTTCGCTTGCATTTCCGCCCATGCTCCAGTCAGAATGTGAGTAGCCAAGAAAACCGTTTGCCGCGCAGTTCACAAATTTATTCAACTTGTCTTTTGTCAGCGGCGTAAGGCTTGAAAAATCAGGAACAGAGTTTTCGTCATTCATAGATTCTCTCCTTTGCAATTGACGCATTATATCAAAAGATTCGTAAGAAAGCAACAGAGAGCGTGGAAAGATTTTTTTGTTTGCCTGGCGCGCTATGGCATAAGCCAAAAGTTTGCGCTAACATGCTCTCATGTCCACAAGTTCCGCAACTTTAAACACAACAGACATCGTCGCCCAAATCAAGCAGGCCGCCGCTGACAACGCCGTTCCGATAATGCAGGACAGCGGAATGGAATTCATTTTAAATTACATCAAGCAAAACAAGGTCCGCCGCGTTTTGGAAATCGGAACGGGGATTGGATACTCGGCAACAAAATTCGCGCTCGCGTCGCCGGATGTCCAGGTGTTCACGATAGAGGCGGACATCGACCGCTACCATCAGGCCGTGCAGAATTTTCACGACGAAAATTTGATGGACCGCGTGACTTGCTTTTTGGGCGACGCGGCCACATTCAGCTTTGAGGAAAAGTTTGACTTGATTTTCATCGACGGGCCAAAGGCGCAGTACATAAAATTTTTTGAGCGTTACAAAAACAATTTGGTGCAGGGCGGAGCGATAATCAGCGACAACCTTTCGTTCCACGGAATGGTGGAAGACATAAGCCTTACGCACAATTATTCGACAAAAAAATTGATAAAAAAAATCCGCAAGTACATTCAGTTTTTAAAAGACAACCAAGAATTCAAAACCGAATTTTATCCCGACGGCGACGGCATTGCGGTTTCCAAACGCGCAAACGCTTGACTTGTTTGCCGAGCGGATTTACAATATTCGCATGAACTTTATTTTTGTTTCGCCGCACTTTCCCAGAACTTACTGGAATTTTTGCGACCGGCTAAAAAAGAACGGCGCCAACGTTTTGGGAATTGGCGACGCTCCCTACAATTGCCTTGAGCCGCAGCTTAAAGACTGCCTTACCGAATATTATTTTGTCGACAACATGGAAGACTACGACAAGATGTATCGCGCCGTGGCCTTCTTTGCATTTAAGTACGGCCGCATCGATTGGATTGAATCCAACAACGAGTATTGGCTTGAAAGCGACGCCCGCTTGCGCAGTGACTTTAACATTGCAAGCGGAGTCAGGGCGGAGCAAATCGCGGGCTGGAAAAATAAATTTGACATGAAAAAATTTTACGCCGCAGGAAAGATTCCGACCGCGCGCTGCCATCGCATCACTACAAAAGAAGCCGCCCAAAAATTTGTGGACGAAGTTCAGTTCCCTGTAATCGTAAAGCCAGACAACGGAGTCGGAGCGCACGACACTTGGAAGCTTAGTTCGCAAGTTGAGTTTGACAATTTCTTTGACCATCTTCCTCCGGTTCAATATGTGATGGAAGAATTTGTTACGGGCGACATTTATTCCTACGACGCGATTTGCGATTCCCATGGCGAACCGCTCTTTGAGTCGTCGAGCGTTTTTCCGCCGTCGATTATGGACATCGTTTTAAAGGAAGAGGACTTAAGCTATTGGACGATTCCGCAAGTTCCCCAAGCGTTGGCAAAACTGGGACGGGCCGCGCTAAAATCTTTTGGCGTAAAAAACCGTTTTGTCCACATGGAATTTTTTAGGCTGACGCAAGCCAAAAAAGGCTTGGGCGCCGTTGGCGACTTTGTAGGCCTTGAGGTGAACATGAGGCCGGCGGGCGGCTACACCCCCGACATGATGAACTACGCGCATTCGACCGACGTTTATCAAATCTGGGCCGACATGGTTTGCTCCGACAAGCGCTTGTTGAAAGATTCCGGCGACCACCACTATTGCGTCTACGCCGCCCGCCGCGACAAGCGCCGCTACGTCCATTCCAACCAAGAAATCGTCGAGCGCTACGGCGAACGCCTTGTGATGAACGAGCGGATGCCGCAAGTGATGGCGGCCACGATGGGAAACCAAATGTACATGGCCAAGGCAAAGACGCAGGAAGACAAGGACGAATTTTTGAAATTTGTTTTGGAGCAGGCTCGGTAAATTTTTATGATAGAAGTCAACGTAAAGGCAAAGATTCCGTTTCTCTGGGGAAAGGCTTCGTTTGAAAAAAGCTCTTGGGCCAACGTCAATTTGATTGTGGGTCCAAACGGCAGCGGAAAAACTTTGCTTGCCGAACAAATTGAGCGGCAGTTTGCCGACGCAGGCTACGACATAAACTTTTTGCGCGCCGAACGCCAGGCCGACGACAACGCGGCGGCGATGCGAACGATTCGCGAAAACCAAGCCGTCCGCCAAAAAATCGAGGACGTGCTTAGCAACATGTTCGCAAAGGCCATCCGTTTTGAGGAAGCTCCGGGCGGCAGGCTTGTCGCGATTGTAGTCAACAAGGCGCGCGGCGTTGAATACAATTTAAAGCAAGGCGAGTGCCACGGCCTAAAGGAAATTCTTACGCTCTTGGTGGCGCTTTACGGCAATTCCAGCAACAAAAAAAATTGCTTGATTTTGGACGAGCCTGAATTGCACTTGCACCCGCAGTTCCAGCAATTCTTTATGAACGAAATAAAAAAGGCCAGCGCCGCCGAGCCCAAGCGCGTTTTCTTCATAATCACGCACTCGCCTTATTTTATCGACCTTAACTTTTCGGAGGACTTGCTTGGCGTCGTGGCCTGCCATGTAAACCGCGCGCCCACCAGCATAGACTCGTTGAGCGACTACGACGAACAATTGTTCCGCCGCTTTTTGCCGCGCTTCAACACTTACCACAAGCAGTTCTTTTTTTCGGACAGGCAAATTTTTGTGGAAGGCTACACCGACCAGCAAATTTTCACGCGCCTCTTGTCTTGCGTCGACAGCAAAATCGGTTCGGCTGGAACAGGCGTGATAGACGTTGGCGGAAAAGACGAGCTTGGCGTTTTCTTTAAAGTGTGCTCGCTTTTGGGGACGGATGGAAGAATCATCACCGACTTGGACTCTCTTTTTTGCGGAAAGCTTCGCGAGGAAGTTTGCGCCGACCAAAGGACAATCGATTTTTTGGAAGCCCAGCGCGAAAAGCAGGATGGCTTTTACGCCTCGCTCTTTACCAAAAAGGAGCTGGCGAAAAAAATCACGCTCGAAAAATTAATCATCCGCTTGGAGCGCTACCTTGGCGGCGTCGGGGAATTTTTGGCCGACGTGAACCATTCGGTGAATCCCGAAATCGACATTCTTGTGGAAAAGGTCAAAAGCCTTTACGCCAAGTACGAAAATCCCGAAAACTTGGACACCTACAAAACCGTCGTTTTGATGGGCGTCACGCTGGAACGGAAGAGCCTTGAGGAATTGCTTCCGCTCCCCTTGGCCGCGTCGCTCGGCCAAATCATAAATCTCGCCAACTTGATTTTTGCCGCGATTGAATGCTCGCGCGTTTACATTTTGCGCCGTGGCTGCATCGAACACTACTACACTCAAACCAACGTTCACTACATGCCGGTTTCTTCCAAGGACAGAATCTTCCATTACGAAATCGAGTACATGCTTGACCAAAGTTCCGAGCGGCTAAAAAAGAAGTACGATGAGTTGCTTGCGATTTTGAACAAGGCCTGCTCGTGAGGCTGTCAGGGGTCCAGGAAGGGGGCGGCTTTTGGGCTTGAAAAAACCGCGCGCGCGGTGTATTCTATATCCATGACCACAAATGTAGCGCTCGCAAAATGCGGCGAATACGACTTTGAAAAAGTTTACGCCGCGCTAAAGGAATTGACTCGCCTTGCGCCGCCGCCGAATCCGCGCGGAAAAACCGTTTTGATTAAGCCCAACATTTTGTATCCGCGAAAGCCCGAAGACTGCGTTTGCACAAATCCAGTCGTTGTAGGAGCCTTGGTGAAAATTTTTGTTGAGTTGGGCGCAAAAAAAGTTTTGGCCGGCGAGTCTCCAGCCGTCGCCAATTCGACTTCCGCCGCGCGCGCGTCAGGCGTTTTGGAACAGGTTGAAAAAAACGGCGGCGAGTGGGTTGACTTTCACGACAAGGTTCAAGTTGAATGCCCTGAAGGAAAGCGTGCCCGCAGCTTTGACTTTGCCGCCGCCTTTAGCCAGGCCGACATTCTTGTAAGCGCCGCCAAGTTAAAAAGCCACCAGCTTATGAAATACACCGGCGCGATGAAAAACCTTTTTGGCCTTATGATTGGCTTGGAAAAGGCGCAGTGCCACTACCGATTTTCAACACAAAGAGAGTTCGGCGAATTTTTGACCGACCTTAACCTTGCGGCAAAAGCGCAGTACGCCGTGATGGACGCGATTGTCGGAATGGACGGGCCCGGCGGTCCTGGAAGCGGCGACCCGATAGGGCTTGGCTTTATGGCGGCAAGCGACAACATCTTGGCGCTGGATTGGGTGTGCTCAAGCCTTGTGGGTTACAAGCCGCAAGCGGTTGAAAATTTGCGCGACGCCTTGGAAAGAAAAGTTTGGCTTGATTCGCCTGAGCAAATAAAAATTTTGGGCGCGTCCTTTGACGAATGCGCCAACAAAAATTTCCGCATCGTTAAAGACGGAAGCGTTGACTTTTCGGCGATGCTTCCCGGCTGGCTTGACGGCCTTGCAAAATTTATCTTTACCAGGACTCCCCACTTCCACCAAAACAAATGCGTCAAGTGCGGACGCTGCGCGCAAATATGCCCCGCGCATATCGTAGAGATGTCGGGCAAAGACGGAAAAGCCGTTCTTACAGATTGGAAAAAATGCCTGCATTGCTTTTGCTGCCACGAGATTTGTCCGCAAAAGGCCATCACCTTAAGAAGGTTCATTCACTAAAAAGCGCCGCTATGGAACGTAACGAAGACCCGCAATTTAAAATGATGACGACGGAACCGATACGCCGCTTGATTCCGCGCCTTGCCGTTCCCACTGTGCTAAGCATGATGATAACCGGCGTCTACAACACCGCCGACACTTACTTTGTGTCGCAGTTGGGAACCAGCGCCAGCGCCGCGGTCGGAATCGTTTTTTCGCTGATGGCGATAATACAGGCGGTGGGCTTTACGTTGGGAATGGGTTGCGGCTCCATCATATCGCGCCGTCTTGGCGAGAAAAATCTTGAGGCCGCCAACGTTTCGGGCTCAAGCGCTTTTGCGTCCGCGATTTTTTTTGGCGTTTTGCTTTCTGTGATTTCGCTTTCGCATTTGGAAGGCTTGGTGGAACTCTTGGGCGCAACGCCGACTATCGTTCCCTTTGCGGAAGACTACGCAAAATGGATTTTGGTCGGCGCTCCGATAATTTGCTCTTGCTTTGTGATGAACAACATCTTGCGCTCGGAAGGCCACGCCAAATTCAGCGCGGTGGCTTTGACAAGCGGCGGAATATTGAACATGCTTTTGGACCCGCTTTTTATTTACAAGTTCAACTTGGGAACAAGCGGAGCGGCGCTGGCCACTGTCGTAAGCCAAACGACAAGCTTTTTGATTTTTATCCAATTCTTTATCCGCAAAAAGGGAACAGTGTCACTGGGCGTGAAATATGTTTCGTTAAAACTAAAAACATACGCTGACATAATGACAATGGGAATTCCTTCGCTCTTTAGGCAAGGCTTGGCCAGCGTCGCCACAATTTTCTTGAACACAAGCGCGGGCCTTTACGGAGACGCGGCCATAAGCGCGATGACAATCGCCACAAAAGTAGTGATGCTTTGCGGAAGCTTGATGATTGGAATTGGCCAAGGCTTTTCGCCGGTGGCCGGCTACAATTACGGCGCTTGCCTTTACAAGCGGGTAAAGGCCGCTTGGAAGTGGACCGCGCTTGTTTCAACTTGCCTTCTGCTTTTTCTTGGCGGCATGATTTTTGCTTTCGCGCCGCAAATCGTCCGTTGGTTCAGAAACGACGATCGGGTTGTGAGCGTTGGCGTTTTTGCCTTGCGCGCGCAGGCCCTTTCATTTCCATTGCACGCCTTGATTATTTCCATCAATATGCTTATGCAGTCCTGCGGAAAAAAATTGCAGGCCACTTTCTTGTCATTGAACAGGCAGGGAATCTATTTTATTCCCCTTGTGATTGTCCTTCCAAAAATTATGGGCTTGACAGGCGTGGAAATTTCCCAAGCCTGCGCCGACATTTTAAGCGCCCTCACCGCGATTCCCTATTTGCTGCTGTTTTTTAGGGAGTTGCGTCGAGGGGAGAATGCGAAGGAAAAAATTAAGCGGTAACGCAAAAACTGCGGAAAAATTCCCGCGCCGAGACGCGGGTATGTTTAATAATATAAAGTGTTTCTTGTTCTACAATCCTAAATTATTGATCCGCTTATTTTGCGCTTCCGCATCAGCGGCTTTTTTTTGCTTTTCGTCATTTGCTTTTATTGCCGCCATTTTTTTCTCGTTAGAATAAGTGACGGTTATTGTTAAAGGTTGGTTGAACATAGCCTTTGTCATAAAGTCAATTCCATATCCATCATCAAGTTGTTTGGCTGTCAAATCCACTTGAATTTTAAATGTCGGAGATTTATTCCAAACTAGAAGAAGGTGTGTGTCTTGATAAGAAAGCGAAATCCCAGAAAAAGTTTCGGTCTTGTGCTTTGACAAATCTTTGCTGACTGATGGCTCTCCATATAATTGCTTTAATCCAGTGGCGATGTCCGTTGATTTTTGATCAGAAATATTTGAAAAAACTGTAACGCCACCAACAAGTTTGTTCTCAAAGAATTTGTAAAACATCTCTGAATCTTCTGCAGTTCCTTTTCTGGAATACACTACCAGAGAACCTTCGTTTTCTTGTTTTTTTGCATCTGGATATAAGAACGAGAAATCCTCAAATGTCGTTTCCCAAGGCATACTGTCATAACCGCCGTCTTTTTGCGCAATCGCTTTCATTTTAATTTTCATTTCTTCGATTTTCTTTTTATGTTCTACTTCACGTTCTGCAGCAAGGCGCTCTTCTTCTGGTCTCCTTATTTCCGCTTCGATGTCTTCCTCTGTGGGAATATTCTCAATTTTGATAATATCAACTTTGTTTAGTTCCCGAATAGGAATAAAAGCATTTGAGCTTGCAAATGGGTCGTATGGTTTTTGAATATAAACAATGTAATTTCTTTTAAATGCTTCATATTGTTCAGCTTTTTCGATTCTTGATATTTCATCACTTGTCAAAAACTTTGAAAGAGTCTTCCACTGATAACTTTCGCCATGTATAATTAGTTCAATTTTTCTCTTTGCTGAAACATGTAATGATATATTTGTGATTTTGTAAACATTGCCTCCTACAGCATAGAAATCTTTGCTAAAAAATTCGTCAGCCGGGAATTCCCCTCCTTGTGTAAAAGCACTACCAATCGCCAACATCACTAACATTGTCATCAATAAAATCTTTTTCATAAAATCCTCCTATAGAATTTTTTTTATATATTACCTTGCGGAAATATCATTTGGTGAGATTAATTTTTGTCTTTGAGAAATTTTCCTGCCCACAAATAATTGTCAAAGGTTCGGCGTATAAACCAGTCTTTTCTGAATATTGTGTCAATTTTTCCTATGCATGTTATTTCCAGTTTGTCTTTGTATTCTTGCTCGAACACTTTGTATTGTTCTTCCCATATTTTACAAAAGAAATTATAGTCATCCATTTTACAAATTTTCTTGCCAGCCAATTTTGCAAGATGTCTTTTTGCTAGGTTATCAATAATTATTGCTTTATGGTTAAATGCCCAAAGAATTTTTGATGCGGCGACAACAGCGTTGTTTATTCCATCTCGTAGCAATTTGTTCTTAAAAAAATCTTGTGAAAGTTTGTCAGCATCTGTTGAGTTTGGATTTTTTTCCAAAAAGACTTTTGCTGTTTCATAGATTTTTTTATATTTGCCAGCTTTGAAATTTCTTGCGATTCTCATTCCAACAAGATATTTATAGAAGGCTTCTACATCGCCGTTTTCGATTTTTTCCAAATCGTACTTTTCATATTCTTCCCACGCAAAATAGTACCGTAGTAAATCCGCGTTTGTTATTTCCATTTTTCATCTCCAATAAATCACGTTTGAGCGTTAATCTTTCAAATTACGCAACTATGATTAATAGTTTAACACGATTATGCATATTCGTCAAGTTTTAATCACAAATAATCATTTTTGCGTAATTATGGTCTTATGGGATTCAAGGAAAATTTAAAGGACGAACTAAGATATCAGGGTGTTTTGGTAAAGGAATTGGCGGCAAAGAGCGGCGTTCCCAAAGGAACGATTGACCATTATCTTGCGGAAAAAAGCGCCTCGCCAATCGCGGAGAACGCTGTAAAAATCGCCCGAGCCCTTAATGTTACGGTTGAATATTTGGTGACCGGCAAAGATTCCGTTCCATCAAAAAATAGTCGCCCGCCTTACAGCGCCCAAATCTGCGCTCTTGCCGAAAAGCTTTCCCGTATGAATCAAAAACAGTTAAAACTGTCTTCAGTTTTAATATCTACGATTGAAAAAGAAGGATAAACAATCAATAAAAAATTTGACAAAACCTAACCATTAGAGTATATTTAATGCGTGGGGAAGCTCCGCCCCTTAACTGGAGAATGTAAAAAGGCGGCTGTAACAAGCCGCCTTTTTGTTTCCCATTTAATTCACCACATTAACCGGCGTTCCCGCCAAAAACTTTCGCAGGTTGTCCACGGCGATTCCCAACAAGCGCTCGCGGGTTTCCTTTGCGGCCCATGCCACGTGGGGAGTGATGACGCAGTTGGGGGCGCCCAAAAGCGGGCAGCCGGCGGACATGGGCTCTTGCGACAAAACGTCGGCGCCAAAGGCAAAAAGTTTTTTGCTTTCCAGCGCCGCTCGGACTGCCGCCTCGTCAATCAAGGGGCCGCGCGCGGTGTTTAGCAAGATGGCGCCGTCTTTCATTTTGGCGAGCGCCGCTTGGTTTATCATTCCCTTGTTGTCGGCGGTAAGAGGGCAGTGTAGGGATACGATGTCGCTTCTTTGCAGCAATTCGTCAAGGCTTACGGATTCCACCGTGAAATTTTCTTTGCTAAAGTCGTCGATTTTTTTTGCCGTTCTTGAATGGGCGATGACTTTCATTCCAAGCGCGTTTGCGATTTTTGCCACGGCCTGGCCAATGCTTCCAAAGCCTACAATGCCAAAAGTTTTTCCCAACAGTTCCGTAAGCGGATGCGTCCAATAGCAAAAGTCGGGGCTTTTTATCCAGCCGCCATTTTGGACGGAATCGTTGTGCGCGTGGACGCCGTTTGTCAATTCAAGCAAGAGCGCGAACGTCGCTTGCGCCACGGCCATCGTGCTGTATGAAGGAATGTTTGTTACGGTGATTCCGCGTTCGCGTGCGGCGGCCGTGTCGATCACATTGTAGCCGGTTGCGAATACGCCGATGTATTTTAGCTTTGGGCATTGCAAAAGAATTTCTTTTGTGATTTGAACTTTGTTCAAAAAAACAATGTCCGCGTCGCGCATGCGTTCCGCCGTAAGATTTGCCGGAGTGCGCTCGTAGTATTCGAGCGTTCCAAATTCTTTGAACACGTCGTAGCTAAGGTCGCCGGGATTCAGCGCGTGGCCGTCAAGAATCACCAATTTCATAAAATCATTCCTCCGGCAAAAAGAGCGTTCCGTCGGCGCTTCCGTCAGCAAGCTTGTCCAAGATTTTTTCGCGGCCGCCGTTTGCAAGGATTACGGGAATGTTGTAGGCAAAGCATTTTTGCGCGGCCTGCAATTTTGTTTCGATTCCGCCTGTGCCAAAAGAGTTTGTCTCGCCGATTGTGATTTCCTTTCGCAGCTCGTCGATGTTGCCGACGGTTTGAACCAACTTTGCGTCGGGATTTGTCTTGGGATTGTCGGAATAAACTCCGTCGATGTCGCTGAACAAAACTAGCAAGTCCGCTCCCCACAAAATCGAGGTCAGCGCGCTAAGGTTGTCGTTGTCGCCGATGGAGCCTTCTTCAAACGAAACGCTGTCGTTTTCGTTTATGATTGGAACTACGCCTTCGTCAACAAGCGTGAACAAGGTATTGCGGATGTTGAGCGTTTGCAAGTTGTTTTCAAAATTTTCTTTTACGAACAAAAGCTGGCCGATGTGGATTCCCGATTCGGCGAAGGCTTTTCGCCACTGGCTCATAAGCTCAACCTGGCCAATCGCGCACAAGGCTTGCCTGTAGTGGACATCCTTTTTGCGCGCCCATTCCTTTATCGCGCTTACGCCGCTGACTTGCGCGCCGGACGACACGACCGCGATTTGCTTTCCGCTGTCAATCAAGTTTTTGACTTGCGCGGCAAAGGCCGCCATGAATTCCGTGTTTTGCGTTCCGTCGCTTTTGGCCAGCGTGTTGCTTCCGATTTTTATGACTATCTTTCGCGCTTTTTTTATCGCATCCTTTATTTGTTCGCTCATGTTCGTTCCTTGTTAAAAGCCTTATATCGTCGCGGCGATGACGGCCTTGATTGTGTGCATTCTGTTTTCCGCCTCGTCAAAGACGACAGATTGCGCGCTTTCAAAAACTTCGTCGGTCACTTCCATTTCGTTGATGCCGAATTTTTCGCTTATCTCTTTTCCGATCGTCGTGTTGAGGTCGTGGAAGGACGGAAGGTCGTGCATGAAAATCGCCGTGGGCTTTGCCTTGGCTATCACTTCTTTTGTGACTTGATACGGCTTTAGGTCGGCGATTCGTTCCGCCCAAACTTCGTCCGGTTCGCCCATGCTGACCCAAACGTCGGTGTAAATTATGTCCGCGCCGCTGGCCGCCTTGTCGATGTCCTCTTCAAGAGTGATGGAGCCGCCGCTTTCTTTTGCCCACGGCTCGCAGTCCTGGACAAGCTGCGCCGACGGAAAATATTTTTTTGGCGCGCAAAGCGTAAGGTTTAGTCCAAGCTTTGAGCACACGACGCAAAGGGAGTTTCCGACGTTGTAGCGAGCGTCGCCAAAGTAAACCAGCTTTAGGCCCTTTAGCTTTCCAAAATGCTCGCGGATTGTCAGCATGTCGGCCAGCATTTGCGTGGGGTGGTATTCGTTGGTCAAGCCGTTCCAAACGGGAACGTCGGCGTGCTTTGCGAGCGTTTCCACGATTGACTGCTCAAAGCCGCGGTATTCGATTCCGTCGAACATGCGGCCAAGAACGCGGGCTGTGTCGGCGATGCTTTCTTTTTTTCCGATTTGCGAGCCTTCCGCCAAATATGTCGTTCCGATTCCCAAGTCGTGCGCCGCAACTTCAAACGAGCAGCGCGTTCTGGTGGAAGTCTTTTCAAAAATCAGCGCGATGTTCTTTCCCTTAAAAGTGTCCACGCGCTTTCCGCGCTTCTTCTTTTTTTTGTAGTCCGCCGCCAAATCCAAGAGGCCGACAATTTCTTCCGGCGTAAAATCCCTAAGCGTCAAAAAATCTCTTCCGCGCAAATTCAAAGCCATATATGCCTTCCTTATTTAATAGTAAAAAGAAAATATTATTATACCAAACTTCGTTTGGTTTTGCTAGAGGTAGTATTTACTGCGCTCTCGCGAGCGCGACTGGCAATATCAAACTTCGTTTGATTTTGCTAGGGGTAGTATTTACTGCGCTCTCGCGAGCCTTTGAGCAAAAAACTGATGTCACGGCTTCACTATCCTTTAGTGGAATTTATCTTTTATGGATGCGGTTTTTTATGGCGACGATGGCGTTTTGGGCTTCTTCTTCGATGATTTTTTCTATTTTGGAAAAGTCGCTGGAATCAAAGGATTTTTCTTGGGCGGTGTAAAAAAGGGCGGAGACGGAAACGTCAAGGGCGCGCGCGATTTTTTCTATCAGTTCCGCCGAGGCGAACACTTTGCCGGTTTCTATGGTGCTTAAATGCTTGATAGAAATGTCGAGCATCTCGGCCAGCCGCTCCTGCGACCATTTTTTTTCTTTTCTATATTGGTGGATGTTTTGTCCAAAAATTTGCTTCACGCTCATTTCTTAATGATAAGGGAAAAGGTGAATTTTCCAATTACGCAATATGTTTAAAATGTCTAAAACTTTACTTATTGCGTTCATTTTTTGTTGACAACTAAACTTTTTAGGTCTAATATAGAAGAATATATAACCTTATCGGTCAATTAAGGGAGTTGTCTATGAAAAAAACGTCGCTTTGTTTTGCCGCTGTCTTTGCGGTTCTTTTTGGTTTTTTTGTCGCGTCTTGCTCTGGGGGAGCGGACAGCCCCAACCTTACGCTTTATATGCAGCC
The DNA here is from genome assembly GCA_946411505.1 of uncultured Treponema sp. Classification (GTDB taxonomy): domain Bacteria; phylum Spirochaetota; class Spirochaetia; order Treponematales; family Treponemataceae; genus Treponema_D. The sequence goes on from CAMKEG010000004.1 coordinate 258,104, forward strand.
AAGCGGAGGCTCGTCAGATTCCGGCGGCGGAACGCAAAGTCCGACCAATCCGACTGGACCGGGAACGCAGGATCCGGCCGCCCAGCAACCAGAACCAGTTTATTGCTCTGTCACCTTTGTGGCAAACAATGAAGCCGCAACAGGAACTATGGCCGCTATGACGGGGCTTAAGGATTCCTCAATAACGCTTACGGCCAATGGCTTTTCTCTTGATGGATACGTGTTCACAGGATGGAACACAAAGAGCGACGGAAGCGGAGTTGGCTACGCTGATTGCTCAAATTTAAAGCTTGAAGAAAATCTTACATTGTACGCCCAATGGCTTTTGGCGACTGTTCCGACCTATGAAATAGAAGTCGCTTCTGCGGAGAATGGCATTGTAAGCGCTAGCGCTCAGTTTGCCGCGGTGGGGAGTATTGTGACGATAAATCTTTCTCCAAACGATGAATATGAAATTGACACACTTGCTGTTACGGCGGAAAGCGGAAACGCTGTTGGCGCGATTGCAGACGCGAATAACAATAAGGTCTACACATTTACAATGCCGGAAGAAAAGGTTTGCGTCAGCGCGGCGTTCAGATTAAAAAAATACACTGTAACTTTTGTGACGGGATGTTCAACGCAAATCTCCGCCAAAATTGTGGAGTCTGGTCAAAAGGTGTCGGCTGTCACGCTGCAAGACATTGCGTCAGAATGCAGCGGCTTTGACGGCTGGTACGCGGCGAATGACATTGCAAATAAATTTGATTTTAACGCTCCGATAAAGCAAGATGTTGTCTTGTATGCAAAATGGAATACTTTTTATGTGACGCGAAAGACAATCATTGAAAAAATAAACTCGTTAAGGTTTTCCGCTTGTTTGCATATACTTAAGGCGGACGAGGCCTTTGGCGACACGTGGTCCGCTGATCTTATTAAGAAAGTACGTTTTCATATTAGCTTACTATATTCGATAGACGAGAATATAAAGGTTGCATTGGATTTCAAGAGTTGTGACATTTCTTTGGACTTGTGTGAGGACGCTTTTGAAAAATGTCGCAGTCTTGAAGAAATATATTTGCCGAGCAAAATTACTAGCATCGGCGCGGGTGCCTTTTATCTAAGTGGATTAAAAAGCATTTACATTCCAAATGGGGTTACAGTGATATACGTTAATGCATTCGGAAGCTCTCAGTTAAAAAATGTTGAGGTTCCTAGCAGTGTCACTTGGATAAGTGAGAATGCGTTTAGTGGATGCCCGCTTGAAGAAATTACTATTCCGTTTGTTGGCCAAGTTGGAACAGCGACTGTCGCAAGCGAAAAAACTCTTTTTGGTTTTATATTTGCTTCTGGAATTCATAATAATGTAAAGCAGTATTATTCTTCAACTTCTTCATGCGATTATTATGTTCCAAAAACCTTAAAAAAGGTCACTGTCACAGGCGGCAAGTTGTTGTACGGCGCTTTTTCTGGATGCGATTCGATTGAAGAGATTGAACTCAAGGATGGCGTTACGAGCATAGGCGAAGCGGCCTTTATGGGTTGCAGTTCATTAAAGAAAGTCAATATCCCGAGCGGCATTACAAGCATTAGTGCGAATACTTTTAAGGGCTGCAGTTCTCTTGAAAGCATCACGATTCCTAATACTGTTACAAGCATTGGCGAAAACGCTTTTATGGGCTGCAGCGCTCTTAAGAGCATAGAGATTCCTAGCAGCGTTACAAGCATAGGAAAGTCAGCTTTTAATGGGTGTTCAGCTCTTGAGGAAATGAAAATTCCTTTTATCGGCGGAACTGTTAATCCAACGGCGGCGAGCGAATCAACTTTGTTTGGCTATATTTTTGGAGATGAAGATTATTCTGGCGCGGCTTGCGCGCAGCAAAACTTTGACGCAACATCGTCTAAAAATTATTACATTCCTGTGTCGCTGAAAAAAGTTACTGTTACAAGCGGAAAACTGTTGTACGGCGCGTTCTCTGGATGCGGCTCTGTCACAGATATAAATCTTCCAAGCGGCATTACAGCTATTCCTGCCATGACATTTTGTAATTGCTCTTCGTTAAAGAATTTTGATATTCCCGCAGATGTTGCAAGCATCGGCGAGAACGCATTCCGCAATTGCAGCTCGCTTGAAAAAATTGAGATTTCTGACAAAGTGACAACCCTGCCTGAAGGAATTTTCTTTGGATGTTCTTCTCTAAAAGAAATGACAATTCCATTTGTTGGCAAAACCAAGTATCAAGGGCAGTTTGGTTTCGTTTTTGGAACTGAAAGCTATTCTGGTTCTGTTTATGTACAGCAACAGTACGATCTTTTGGAGAAATATAACGGTTACTATATTCCAGAATCATTGAAAAAAATTACTGTTACAGGCGGAACTTTACATTCTGGCGCTTTTTCTGGATGCGGCATGCTTGAAGCTATAGATGCTCGACAATGTGAGGTTAACAAAAATAGCGGGTTTGCATTTTCTAATTGTAGTTCCTTAACTAATGTGCAGATTTCTAGCTCCGCTACACTTATAACTACCTGTATGTTTGATAAATGCGTTTCTCTTGAAACAGTAAACATTCCAAATGGTGTTACAAAAATAGACTATGCCGCTTTTAGAAAGTGTGAAAAACTTAAAAACATCAATCTGCCGAGCGGTGTCACAGAAATAGGGGGGGGCGCGTTTTGGGGATGCAGCTCACTTGAGGGGATTGTTATCCCCAACGGAGTAACTGTCATAAACAGTCATGTTTTTTGTGAGTGTACATCATTAAGAAGCGTGAACATTCCAAGCGGCGTAACAAGTATAGGTGAGAATGCATTCGAGCGTTGCATAAATCTTGAAATTGAAAACCTTGAAATTCCAAACGGGGTTACGAGCATAGGCTATTATGCATTCGATGAATGCAGGTCGATAAAAACGGTCACTATCCCTGCCAGCGTAAAAAAAATTGGACATGATGCATTCTCTCGCGGGTATTACCCCGGAGTTAAAAGATTGATTTTTGAAGATACAACCAGCATTTGGTATCGCACTGAGGACAGGAATTATACTGGCGGAACAGAATATGGCCCTATGTCTGGTACGCCTGAGGAGAATTTAAGGGCGATTAATACGACTTATGGTAATGATGATCACTACACTTGGTATGTGGAGTAAGAGGAATAGTTGAAATATATGTTTTTATACAAATATTCATGCATAAATGATTATTATAAAGATTCATTGGAAAAAAAGTATTTCTATTGTTCTCCTTTGTCCAAGTTGAATGATCCTTTTGATTGTCATGTGCCCATAAAGCATGATATGCGGGATGAGTTCATTAAAAAATGGATAAACACAAATAGAAGCTCGGCGAAACAAAACGATATGCTTTTTCCGTTTTATTCTGTTGATGATGTAAAAACGGCCTTTGCCAATGGTTGTTTTGATAAATATACCAATGACCTTTTTCGGAAAAAAGACCTTGAGCGATTTTATGTATTAAGTCTCTCAAGCAAAGAATTGAACAAAGTTTTATGGGGGGCATACGCAGATTCTTATAGGGGAATGTGCGTATGTTATAAAGCTGAGGAATTTGTTAAAGATTCGGAAAGGTATTATGGCTTAAAAGTTAAAGAAAAGAAGTTTGCAGAATGGAGATATTTCAATAAAACGCAAGACGGAGTGTATTTGAATGTCTACGATGTGGAGTATTCAAATGAGCGTAAAGAGTATAATTGCATTGCAAGTGAGCATATGTTGGCGTCGAATATGTATGACGCGATTGATGAATTTATTTGGAAGAATTTGCGTGTGAAAGATTTATGCTGGCAAGCGGAAGCGGAATGCAGAGGCATTTTTCACGGAAAGGAACCTGGCGATTTTTGTGGGCGGCTTTATTATGAAGAAGAAGTTTTGGATAGCATAACTTTTGGTTATAAAACCAGCGAGGACGAAATAAATCTTATAAAAACTATTGTCTCCGAAAATTATATGAATGCTGACAAAGTTAAGCTTTTTAAGGCCGTTCCAGACTATTCTACTGGAACTCTAAAGAAAGAACCATTGTAATTAGGTAGTAGGTTCAAAATGGCGAAAATAAAATATACTTTTAAGGATTTGTGCAAAGATGTAAGGCGAATTTTGCCTGCCCATTTACACGCCACAGGCGAGGGTAATGATTTTATATGGATAGCAACAGATGATTATGATATTGGCGTTTATCCAATGCATTATGAAATTCGTTTGGAAGACGGTTTTGTATATGCAGAAGTCCATTGTGAAAGCAACGGCGTTATAACTTATGGGGCTCAAAAAAAGCGTAAAGTGTTTTTAGATGAATTTAAAAAGTATTGCGTAGGGAAGGGGTATCGTCTAGTAAAGGATACAAATGTTCACAAATGGTTTGCCAAAAATCCAAATGGAGTGAAATTTCAAAAGGATTGTGTTTATAGAATTCTTGCGGATATTATCGACTTGGAAAAAGATTCGCATGTGGATTTGTCAAATTTAATGAGAAATATTTTTAAATAAAAAAAGTTTTTCCATCGGAAAGCGCCGCGTCACAAACGACTTTACCAACGCCGAAGCCAAACTGCTCAAAATTCTGATTTACATGGGCCAAGCGATTGACGACGACCCGCTTTTGTACAAAGACATTTCTTCCGACGCTCTCTCCCCAAAGCCCGCCCGCCTCAAAGGCCAAAACAAATCCCTCGGCCAGTTTTACCAAATCCTAAAGCAAAGCAAGCGTTTTATGGGTGGACAGTAATTGCGGCGACGTTTTCGCGTGTTTTGTTTTTTCTTGACTTTTTTCTTTCTATGTTTTATACTGAATAATAATTCAGTGAAAATTCATTCAGTATAAAGCGTATAAAAGGAGTCGTTGTGTTTTTAGGGCGAGAGTTGGAATTGGCGGAATTAAGCGCGGAGTTAAAGACTAAGAAAAAATCCGCCATTCTTGTTTACGGCAAGCGCAGGATAGGCAAGTCGTCCTTGGTTGAACAAGCCGCAAAGTCTTTTGACGGAATTGTAGTAAGCCATCTTTTTTCGAGAACTTCGTATGAAGGCAATTTGGCGCTTTTGTGCCGCAGCGTTATGGCAGCCTTGAATTTTCCTTCTACGACAAGTTTTGACACGATTTTTGACTTATTCGATTTTGTTCAAAAGCAAAAAAAACGGATTCTTTTTGTTTTGGACGAGTATCAATATTTTAAGGAGTCGCGAAAAAATGGCGAGGTGGATTCCTATATGCAAGGCATTGTAGACTCTGTTCCAAACAATATAAAAATCATTTTTTGCGGTTCTTATATTTCAGTCATGAAAGAGCTCTTGCAAGAGGACAATCCGCTGTTTGGCCGTTTTACAAAAGTTTTGCGAATCGAAGAATTTGATTATTTGGACGCCGCGCGCTTTTATCCTGGCCTTAGCGTCCGGGAAAAAATCAGGTTTTATTCCGTTTTTGGAGGGTCGCCGTATGTTCTTGCGAACCTTGATTATAAGAAGCCGCTTGAAGAAAACATCAAGAAAAACCTTATCTCGCAAGACAGCCTTTTGCGTTCGTACATCGAAAACATTATGCTTCGCGAAATTCAGAAAAACTATGATGTGAGAATTTTGGAGGCGATTGGAAACGGCAAGAAGCGCTACAATGAAATCCAAAATCTTGTTGGAATGAATGATTCGGGGCTTTTGGACAAGCAGCTTAAAAATCTTATGGGCATGGAAACCGTTGAAAAAGTCTTTCCAATCAATAAGCCTAAAGACAAAAAAAAGCAGTTCTATGAAATCAAGGACAACTTGATGCGATTTTACTTTACTTTTATTTTTGCGAATGAAGCCTTGATTTCAAAATTTGGCCGTGCCGTTTTTTTTGAAAACATTATCGCGCCGGCATTGAATACATTTGTTTCATACAGGTTTGAAGGAATTGCAAACCAGTATTTTAAGCGTTTGGCGCAAAATGGAAAACTGCGGGGCGTGACTGATTTTGGGTCTTACTGGTATGACGACCCCAAAAAAGGCATGAATGGTCAGTTTGATTGCGTTTTAAAAGATGCAGGCGGCTACGATTTTTACGAAGTCAAGTTTTATGAAAAGCCTATGCCCCGATCTGAATGTGAATCGGAAGAAAAAGAGGTTCGCGCTCTTGTGGAGCCTAATTGCAATAGAATCGGCTTTGTTTGCTCCTCTGGATTTTCGTTCAAGTCAAAGGAATATAATTTGATTTCTGGCAAGGAGATTTATGACAAGGACCTTTTATGAAGCGTAAAAATCTTTTTACAACCTCATTATTCGCCGTCACGCTGTTTTTGGCCTGGCCTTTGCCCGCGCAAGGCTCATTTGAATGGAAGTCCGCGTCTCCAAAAAGCCTTGGGCTGGACGAGAAAAAAATCGGGGCCTTTTTGGCGGAGCTTCCAGACACGCTGGTGACTAGCTGCGTCATCGTTAAGGACGGAACAATCGCAAGCGAATATTACAAGGCGGGCTATGGCGCGGATTCCGTTTTTAGCATGCAGTCGGTTTCCAAAAGCGTGACAAGCGCGATTGTAGGAATCGCGATTCAGCAGGGCTACTTTAATTTGGACGACGCAATCTCGCAGTTTTTTCCTGAGGCAAAAAACTTGGCCGTTTGCCGGGGCGAGTCAAAGGCGCTTTTTGAAAAAATCACCGTGCGACACTTGCTTACAAACACAAGCGGCCTTGTCTCAACCGACAGCGCCGTTTGGGGCCAGTGGAGGGCCAGCGGCGACTGGATAAAATTTTTGTTCGACAGGCCGATGCTGCATGAGCCTGGAAAAGTCTTTGAGTATTCAACCGGAAACACGCACTTATTGGCGGCGATCGTCCAGCGGACCACAAAAAAATCCCTGGACCAATACGGCCGCAAAGTTTTGTTCGAGCCGCTGGGCATGCAAGGCGCGCGCTTTGACGCGGGGCCTGAAGGCGTTGGCGACGGCGGGAACGGTTTTCACATGACCGCGCGCGACATGGCCCGCTTTGGCCTTTTGTACTTGCAAGGCGGCGTTTGGCAGGGAAAGCGAATCGTTCCCGCGGAATGGGTGGAAGAATCAATAAAGATTCAAGTTCCCAAGCAAGCGCGCTACGGATTTCAGTGGTGGGTCCGCTGGTTTGGAAAGAGCGAGGCGCGCGGATTTTTCGCGCACGGTTGGGGCGAGCAAGTCATCGCCGTCCTTCCTTCAAAAAATCTTGTCGTGACTTTTTCCAGCCGCGAGCCGGACAACCGCAAGAACGCTACCTACTGGCGCTGGATTGGCGATATTGTTGATTCGCTTAACCCCTGATTTGGCCGTCGCCGTCGATGAGGTACTTTACGGTTGTGAGAGCCTCAAGGCCCATCGGGCCGCGGATGTGAAGCTTTTGCGTGCTGATTCCAAGCTCGGCGCCAAAGCCAAATTCAAAGCCGTCGGTAAAGCGCGTTGAGGCGTTGACGTAAACGCAGGCCGCGTCCACTTTGCTTTGGAAGGCGCGGGCGCGCGCCCTGTTGTTGGTCACAATCGATTCGCTGTGCTTGGTGTTGTGGGCGTTTATGTATTCTATCGCGTCGTCAACGTCTTTTACGCTTTTTACGACGCATTCGTAATCCAAAAATTCATTTCCGTAATCTTGGTCCGTCGCTTCTACGACGCAGTCGGGCCTTCCGTTTTTTTGAGCGGAACTTTTTAGCGCTCCGATGCAGTCAGTGTCTGCGTGAAAAGTCACGCGGCCTGCAAAGCGTTCCTCAAGCGCGGGCAAAAATTTTTCCAAAACATTTTGGTTTACCAAAATCGCTTCTATCGCGTTGCAAACTCCGGGGCGTTGGATCTTAGCGTTCTCCGCGATGTCAAGCGCCATGTCCAGGTCGCCTTGGTCGTCAACATAAAGGTGGCAGACTCCGCTTCCGGTTTCGATTACGGGAATGCGGGCGTTTTGCACGACGCTTTGGATAAGCTTTTTTCCGCCTCGGGGAAGAACCACGTCTATCAAGCCGCGCGCGTTCAATATTTTGTCAACGTCGGAATGGTCTTGGCTTTCCAAAAGCTCAATCGCAGCCGCGACTCCGTCCTGGCAAGAAGAAAGGCCTTCTTTTATCGCGGCGCAAATCGCTTTGTTTGACTCCAAAGCCGCCGAAGAGCCGCGAAGCAAAATCGCGTTTCCGCTTTTGTAGGCAAGGCAAAAAGCGTCAACCGTAACGTTGGGGCGGCTTTCGTAAATTATGCAAACCACTCCAAGCGGAACCCTGACGCGCTTTATCTGAAGGCCCTTGGGGCTTTCCCAGCCGCCTTCGACTTTTCCGATTGGGTCTTCGTGGTCGATTACGATTTGAACGCCTTGGCAAATGGAATCAAGTCGCGCGTCGTTTAGGCTTAGGCGGTCGATTAGCGGCTCGCTGGTTCCGTTTTTGCGCGCGTTGTCCACGTCGATTTGGTTGGCTTTTAAGATTGCCGCGCGGTTTTTGTTTATCGAATCGATAACGCTTTTAAGCGCGGCGTTTTTTTGGCTTGCGTTTTGAAGGGCAAGAATGGAGGCGGCGCTTTTTAGTCCGCCGCAAATTCGCTCAAGGTCCATAGGCGCGCCTTAGTAGTTGGCCAAGAAGAACATTCCCAAAAGCATTGCCACGCGGGCTTTCTTTTGCTCCCATTCATGCTCTTTTGGAAGGCTGTTCATGTAAAGCCAGAAAATTCCGAACTCCGGATCTATGCGCAAGGAGTATTCCTCAAAGTCGCCGTTTTTGGATTGGTTTCCGAACATCAAGTAAACCACGTCGCCGACGATTTGCAAAAGCGTTGGATAGGATTTGTTCCATTCGCCTTTTGAAATCGCCTCGCAGTATTCGTTCAATTTGTAAAGAACGTTTTCCTTTAGTTCCGCGTCAGATTTTTCTATCCATGTTTTTTGAATCAAGAGCGAAAGATTTTTTTGGAAGCTTGAAGCGAGCTTGCTTTCAAACTCTCCGGCTTCCTTGGAAAAAAGATTTTTGTTTGCGCCAAACGCTTCGGCCAACGTGTCCGCCGCCGCCACGAAATTTTTTCCTTCCACAAATTCAGAAATGGCGCCTAAAATTTTTTTATCTACATAACTGTTTATCGTTTTGTCAAAAGTCATAATTCATTTTACTTGTTATGAAAAAAATATTCAAGGGTTATTTGCGCGTTGACTTTAAAACATAGTTTATGAATTAAGGAAAAAATCAAAAATTATAGTGACAAAAAAATTACCTTATGTTATAGTTAACGTTACTAGTATTTGTATACAGTTTTTTAAATTTAATAAGCGAGGTAATTGAACAATCCCATGTCTTTCATATCGCTTTCTTTTGCAGTGTTTTTTTTAGTTCTTGTAATTTTGTACCGCGCAGCCATCCAGTTTGGCAAGCATTCTGTCTTAACTCAAAAAATTATTTTGTTGGTCGCGAGCCTTGTATTTTATGCATGGGCGGATTTGCGCTTTGTTCCATTTCTCGCTTACGCAATTGCCGTCTCTTATTTAGGCGGACTGTGTATGGAACGAAGGCGGCATAGACGTTTTCACCTATTTTTGTTTGTCGCCATTTGTCTCGCGCCGCTGTTGTTCTTTAAATATGCGCCGAGAGAATTTCATCCAAACGTCATTTTTCCTTTGGGAATATCCTTTTTCACATTTCAGAGCGTCGGTTATATTGCGGACATTTACAAACAAAAAATAACGGCTGAGCGCAATCCGCTCGATGTCGCGCTTTTTGTATGCTTTTTTCCAACTGTTACAAGCGGCCCTATCCAGCGCGCTGGAAGCCTTATCCCGCAATTCAATAAAGTCCACGGCTTTGATTATGGCGACGCTACCGACGGCCTTAAACTCTTCGCGTGGGGAATGTTCAAGAAGCTTGTCATTGCCGATAGAATCGCCCTTTATGTAAATTATGTTTACGGAAATGTCGCCGGGCAATACGGCCTCGCTTTATTGCTGGCCACTCTCTTATATTCTTTCCAAATATACTGCGACTTTTCGGGCTATACTGATATGGCCGCGGGCGCCGCGCGTTATTTGGGGTTCGACATAGGAAAAAACTTTGACCATCCATATTTGTCCAAGTCTGTCGGCGAGTTTTGGCGGCGTTGGCATATATCGCTTAGTTCGTGGCTGCGCGATTATGTCTATATTCCTCTTGGCGGAAGCCGTGTCGCCCTTCCGCACGTTTACATAAACCTCATTGCCACATTTTTGGCGAGCGGAATTTGGCACGGCTCTACTTGGAACTTTGTCATTTGGGGCTTGCTGCATGGATTTTTTTTGTGTGGGGAGAGGATGACAAAAGAAATCCGGGAAAGAATGAAAATTCCCTCCTGGCTGAATGTTGTTGTGACTTTTTTCTTGGTCACGTTCGCGTGGATTTTCTTTCGCGCGCGCAATCTTGCCGAGGCCGCCGCTGTCATAAAAAAAATCGCCGTCGCTCCAACAGAAATAGTTCCGTTTATAAGTTTGGCTAAATCGGAAGGCCTTAAAGAGGCTTTGCACAAAATGCTTTCGATGGTGACAGAATCTGGCGGCGCGACAAAGGGCATGGCGCAAACAATTTGTTTGCTCACGTCATTTGTCGTCGCTAGCCTTGCGACTTTAAAAAAGCCGGGGCTTGACCTAGTTCGCGGACAAAAGACTGTGGTCAGATGGACGCTTTATTTGGCTTTGGCGTTTGCGACAATGTTTTTTATGTCATCGTCATATTCTGGAAATTTCATTTACCAAAGTTTTTAGTTGAGGTATGTTATGAGAAAGAAATTTTTGATAAAAGTCTTTTTTCTTGCGCTTGCGATTTCATCGATTCCTTTAAGCGCGATTTACTTTGATACCTTCAACGTTTTTCATTGGAAGAACATTCGTTTTACTAAAGCTGACCCTAATAAGAATTATATTAAGACACAATACATCGTTCACAATCCCAAAAAATTCAATGCCTTTGTTTTTGGTTCGTCTCGCGTCGGAGCGATTCCAAAAGACGCGCTTCCTAAAACTCTTGGCGGCGATCAATTGCGTTGGTACAACATGACCAATCCTCACGCGATTCCCTCTGAGCACTATTATGCAATTCAAACTTTTGAAAAAAATGGAGTGGACATAAAGATGATTCTGCTCGCCTTTGACGACATTTCGATGTTCTCTGCCATTGAGCATCACTATAATTTGCTTTTGACGATTCCTTATAAAGTTTACGAGGAGAACAAATTTAATTTTTACAAGCCCTATCTCATAAAATTTACGGCTCCTTCCATAATGAAAGAAGTTCTTTTGTATGATCCTGAAAAATACAAAGACAAGACAGAATCTTTTTACTCTTATGGAGACACTTGGGGGTCGGATTTTTCGCTTACGGAAAATCCTAAAATGGAACAGTTCAAATCATTCCACACGTCGACCTATACGCAAAAAAACGCGCATATGGATATAGAAAAAATTTCCAAGCTTTGTCAAGAAAAAGGAATAAAACTTGTGTTGTTTACAAATCCCTTGTACAAAGCGACATATTTGGACAGCGTAAGGGACGGTTATTTTGACTTTTTGCGTTTGGTCGCCAACTCTTGCGAGTTCTACAATTTTTCTACATTAAACAACTATACTTTGGGCGAAAGATATTTTTTGGAAGGCTCGCATTATTGTCCTGCCCTAGGCCTTATAATTGAAAAATACCTTTTTGGCTCTGAAGAAGATCGTCAACAAATCAGAGATGAAGCAGGTGACGAACTATTTGGCGTCAAAGTGAGTTCTGAGAATGTTGATTTTGTTATCGGAGAACTGAAAAAACAATTGGAGAAATTGGCGGAGTAAAAAATCCGTCTCCGCTCGCGCTCCTCCCTAATACCCCATCCTTGTAAACGACACGCTGCCCGCCGTTTCGTCCACGGTCACAAGGCCAAAAACTTTGTCTTCCAAATAGGCGCCGATGACCACTTCCTTGAAGTTTCCAAAGTCGTAGTTTAATGGGTCGTGCTTGTGGCCTTCAAAGACGTACTTTACGTTTGTTCGCGCAAAGTCGCTGATTAGGCGGGCGCGTTCGGTGACGTCGCCAAGCGCAAAGTAAAAGATTCCGCCTGCGTAAAGCGGGTAGTGCATGAAAACAATCTTTGGCCTCGCGCTCGCGGCCATCGCGTTTTCCAAGAATTCGATTTGGTTGGCGCCCAAAGTTCCGTTGCCTGTGTCCAAAAACCAAAAGTCAAAGTTGTTTTTTCCGCCGGCGTTCAGCGTGAAAGTGTAGAAGGATGTGTATGGATAAATTCGCGTACGCCATGTTTCCCAGCCGTTGTTGTACAAGTCATGGTTTCCCAAAATTGAGTAAACCTTAAAATCATTTATTCCAAGCGCGTCGTTTGCGGCCGCAATCCAGCGGGAGGCGGTGGCGTTGAAAAAATCCGCTTCCGAGGAATGGCCGCCGTCAAGCGTGTCGCCTATGTTCACCATAAAGCGGGGACGCAGCGCGGGGTCGGGGTTTTTCAAAAGGCTTTTGAAGATTTGCAGAAATGCCTCTTCCTTTCTGGCTATGTGGCTGTTTCCAAAATGACTGTCCGTAAAAACGATGAAACTGTATTTTGAACCGCTTCCAACTTGAGGAATGTTTTTTCCGGAAAGAACAAGCGCGCTGGAGGCCCTGCTTTCAACTTCTTCCTCTCCGAACAAAAACGGCGGAAAGCCGTAGTTGCACGAGCATAAAAGCGCGGAAATAAAAATGGCGGCGGCAAACAATGACTTTTTCAAAACATGAACCTCGTGTTGCATTTTACGACAATTTGGTTTACGTGCGCTACGGAAGCGTAAAAATCCGTCATGCTCAATTCCGCTTCGGCGCCAAGGCGGACCTTTTGCTTTATGTTGTAGGCCGCGCCAAAAGTCCATTGGGGGCAAAAGAAAAGCGGATAGCGGTAAAAGCTGTAGCTTCCGAGCGCGGCAAAAAGCTCCACGCCGTTTGGCCAAAGCTTGTCGAACTCAACGCAAATTACAGGATCCGCGTCCGTAATGAAAAAATTTTTCAGCGCGTCAAAAGTCGTTATTCGCCAAGAATAGCCTATGCGCGCCGCGACGGTCAGACCGCGCTTGGAAATCCAGCGGGCTTCAAATTCCTCAAAGATGTCGCGCTCAAAAAATGAATTGGAATAGCGCTGCATGTGGTAGCTTGTCGCCGCGCCCAAGCGCCAAACGCCTTTTTCCTGATAAATCGCGAATGGAAGGTAAGAACTGCGCAGCGTAAAGTCGATTGTCCGCGAGTCGATTTTAAAGCCGGTCGTGGCTTGGAATGGCTGCCAGTCAAAGTTGTATTCAACGGAAGCGAACGGCTGGTTCCTGCGTATGCCGCGATTTAAGGAGCTTCCAAAGTCAAATTGAATCCATTGTCTTGGGCGTTTTTCAATTGGAAGCGTTTCTATGTTGGCAAAGGCGCAAAAGAGCGTTATAAATAGAAAAAAGATTAAGGCTGATAACTTTTTCATCTCTCAAAAAAAAATCAGAAAAAAAAACGGCGTTGTTCACGCCGTCTTGTTAGTGGAGATGATCGGACTTGAACCGACTACCTCTTGCATGCCATGCAAGCGCTCTAGCCAGGTGAGCTACACCCCCAAACAGTAAAGGCATTTTAGTAAAAAAAATAAGTTTTGTCAATACCTAAAAATAAAAAAAGCGCTCCCGCGGGAATCCGTACGGCTGCGAACGAGGTGCTTTTAGGGCAAAGCGAAAGCTTAACGCGTCCTAAGTTCGCCCCGTCCGGCCTTCCCGCTCCGCGCTTTTTTTTCAGTTACCAAAATTGTTGTTGAAAAATGCCTTTGTGTTTTAATTAAACGAGCCGCGGGTGTAGGGGCTGCCGATCCACATCCAGACGTCTTCGCCGCTTCCGATGTAGTCTTTGCGCTGGCCTTCTATTAGGAACTGGACGCTTTCCACGGTGGCAAACTCTGTGGCGGTGAACACGATTTGCATAAGCTGGCCTCGGTAGCCGTCCGCGCCAATCGCGTTGAATTCAAATTCTTCGCTAAAGTTGAGCGCGGCGATTCCGTTGCGCACCGTGGCGCTCAAAAGGCGGGTGCCTTCCGGAATCAGGGTCATCGATTTTTCCGAAGATTGCGGGCCGGCCAAAAGCGCCTTGATTGTGTCTGTGAGCGGAGAGTCGCTTTTTGGAATTTGGCGGACGACGCTTTTTCGGTTTACGTTTCCGTCGGCGTCGACTTGCACAAAGAAAAGCTTGGCGTTTGTCGTGGGGCCGGCTTTTTTCTTTTCCTGAGGCTTTTCCTCCGCGATTTCCTTGGCTTCCTCTTTTGCCTTGCTTTGCTCGGCCGTTTCCGGGGCGCTCTCTTTTTCCGGCTCGGCCGCGCTTTCCGCAGCTTGCTCTTGCCCTTGTTCAGAGGCTAAATCGTCCAAGTCGTATGTGCCGGGGTCTTGCGTTTCCTTTTGGCCGGGAACGGGAGCCACGTCCACGTCCAAAAGGCCGTTTGACTTGTTCTCTTTTTTCTTTGTCTCGTAGTTTTGAATGAAGTCCGGCGTTGAGCCGACGACGCGCTCAAAAAAATTTGTGGACTTGAGGTTGTTGGCAAAGTCGTCTTTTTTTACGAGGAACACGATTATAAGGATTAAGATAAGGAGCAGCCAAACCGCGGCAAAGATGCCGTTGCGCTTGGCTTTTTTTGAATTTTTCCCACTCATGAAAATTATTATAGAACAACTTGAATTTCTTTTCAAGTTGCGCTACAATTTTTACGGTTTAGACAAATTCTCAAACTTTGTCATTTTGACAAAATAAAGAAATTGCAAAAAGAGAGGCCCGATTATGATGGACGTTAAAGACAAGACAGTGCCGCGCTTGATTCAAGAAGTGGTAAAAAAGAATCCCGACGCGCCGGCGCAATATTCAAAGAACGCCCAGGGCCAATTTGAAAGCTTGACCTACAGCCAAATGTGGCAGAACGCGATTGACTTTGCCGGCGGCTTGCTTTCCTACAATGTCCAGCGCGGTGAGCGTTTGGGCCTTATCAGCGAAGACTGCAAGGAATGGCAGCAGGCCGACTTGGGCCTTTTGGCCATCGGAGCCGTCGACATTCCCCGCGGAACGGACGCCAGCCCTTCCGACCTAAAATACATTTTGTCATTCACAGAATGCCGCATCTGCATTGTCCAGACAAACGCCGCGGCCAAAAAAATTCTTGACCTTAAGGCCGACTTGCCCGACCTTAAGTATTTTGTAATGTTCGAGCAGCCCGGCCAGGAAGTCTTGGACTTGGCAAAGGCCGCCGGAATCGTTGTCCATCCCTTTGAAGAGATTTTGGAAAAGGGCCGCGCCTACAACAAGGAAAACCCCTCCGCCTTTGAAGATGAAATCGCCAAGGGCAACTGGGACGACACGGCCGCGATTATCTTTACAAGCGGAACGACAGGCGTTCCCAAGGGCGTAACCTTAAGCCACGGAAATTTCTTGACCCAGCTTGTCGAAGTGACCGACCGCATCAAGCTTTATCCCGGCGAGAACGCGCTCGCAATCCTTCCGGTTTGGCACGTTTACATGCGCGAGGTTGAATACGTAATCCTAAGCCAGGGCTGCGCGATGACTTACTCAAAGCCGATTGGAAAGATTTTGCTTGAGGACATGCTAAAGACAAACCCCGTAATCTTGCCCGGCGTTCCGCGCGTCTTTGAAGCGGTCATGGAAGGCATCGAGCGAAAGATGCGCCGCACTGGCGGAATCACGCTAAAGCTTTACAATTTTTTTGTCCGCGTCGCAATCCTTCATTCGAGGATGCAAAGAAAAATGCTCCGCCAAAATTTCATGCCGCGCCAGGAAATCACTCCGCTTTGGTGGATTTTGTTCTTGATTCCGTGGACGCTTTTGCTTCCGCTAAAGCTTTTGGGCGACGCGCTTGTCTTTAAAAAAATCCGCGCGATGCTCGGAAAGAATTTCCGCGCCGGAATCGCGGGCGGCGGAGCCTATCCCAAAAACGTCGACGAGTACTTTTGGGCGCTCGGCATTGAAATCGTCGAAGGTTACGGCCTTACCGAAACCGCTCCGATTGTCAGCGTGCGCCACATCACAAAGCCGGTCTTTGGCTGCATCGGAAAGCCGCTTTACGGCATCAACGCCCGCATAGTCGACATGGAAGGAAACGACGTCGGCAAGGGAAAGAAAGGCGTGCTTCAGATTAAGGGCGGAACGGTAATGAAGGGCTACTACAAGCGCCCCGAGCTTACCGCAAAGGCCATCGATTCAGACGGCTGGCTTGACACCGGCGACCTTGCGATTATTGGCATGGGCGGCGAGCTTAAGATTTTGGGCCGCGTAAAGGACACGATTGTTTTGCGCGGCGGAGAGAACGTGGAGCCGCTTCCGCTTGAGATAAAATTGGAGGAGTCGCTTTACATCCAAACAGCCGTCGTTCTTGGCCAGGACCAGCGCAACTTGGGCGCCTTGATTCTTCCCAACCAAGAGGAGCTTGAAATCTGGGCCAAGCAAAACAACGTCGCTTTCTCCGACTTTGAGGACTTGCTTAAAAAAGAGGAAACCTATAAATTCCTGGATTCAATCGTCCGCGACATCATCAGCGCCAAGAACGGATTCCGCGCCTTTGAGCGCATTCCAAGGTTCGCGCTTTTGTCCAAGCCCTTTGAGGTTGGCCGCGAGCTTAGCGCCAAGCAGGAGCTTATGCGCTACAAAATCAGCGAGCTTTACGCCAAAGAGTTGAAGGCTGTGTTTAAGGAGTAAGTCGTTCGCCTTCGGCGAACTTAACGAGTTTTGCGTTCGCAAAACTCGGCGCAGGGCTGTGAGCGGTTTCGCCGCGTCCTATGGACGCTGCTTAGTTTTGCGTTCGAAAAAGTCGGGCAAGCCCGCCGTTTTGCGTTCGAAAAAGTCGGCGCAAGTTGCGGGCGGAAACTACCTATTTTCTACAGTGATTCCTTTTATAAAGGAAAAGTGTTTGTCGGCTGTGACAACGGATATATTATTGGCCATTGCGCATGCCGCTATCCAAATGTCGTTTTCAGGAATTGGGTGGCCGTCGACTTTTAGTTGCGCTTTGATTTTTGCGTAAAATGGCGCGATTTGTGAATCGGGCTTGATTTCTTCCAATTCGCGGCAAAAGTCTGAATAGACTTTTGCATTTTCATTTTTCTTTTGGGAACATTCAGCGCCAAAAAGCAATTCTCCGAGCGTGATTGAAGAAAAATATAAATTCTCCTCTTCAAAAATATCATCAAGATTGCCTTCGTCGTTTATGTAGCGAATGATGACATTTGTGTCGAGAATTTTACCATTCATTGGAATCTACCATGCGGCCTTCCGCTACGGCTTTTGACACTAAAATAGAATCAGACGCGCTTATTTTGCCGACATATTTTTTTAAGTTGCGTTTTGGCGGCTCAAATTCATCAAGAAAAGTTATTATTACGCGCTGATTCGGTTTTACCGCGATATTTCCTTGTGTTACATATTTGCGTCCGTCATAATATGCGTGAACACTTTTCAACATATTGCGCCTCCTGTTATAGATATTAAATTTATTATAGCGCGTTTTTGATAAAAGGACAATAATTTAGATTATTTCCTGTTCCAAACTGTCGAATTCGGGCGTGGAAAAGAATTCTCCAAGAGTTATTTCAAAACCGTCGCAAATCTTCTTGAGCGTGACTACGCCGGCGTTTTTGCTTTCAAAATTGAGAATGCTTTTTATCGTTGCCTGCGGAACTGCCGCCAAGTTGCTGGGGCCGTTGGGCGTGATTCCGCGCTCGTCGCACAATTGTCTTATTTTATTCGCCACAGCCTCTTTTGTGTCCATATCAAGATGATAAAACACTGATTTGGAAAAATGGACGGCTGAGAGTCCATCTAGAAAGCTTGTGAAAACAAAATATGCTTCCGCTGTCATTTGGTTGATTGAAACTTTAAAGCCATATGTGAATTATGACTATCTTAGTAAATATGAGTATTATGTGCAACTTGCAGAATTTGTTGAATCGCACAAAACATATAATGATGAAGAATTGTTATTATGTATTTTAAATGAAATTGAAAATGGCAAGATAAGTTGTCAGGAAAAACGTATTTCTGCTTATAGTGTTGTTGATTCTGAATTGGACACTTGGTATAAGTTCGGCATAGAGCATAATAATCCTTTTTTTGTGAAATTTATGACATTGTGGTTTGCGTTTAATTGTGAATATAAAAACTATCCAGGAATACTGCGTGATGACAATGGAAATCCACGATTGGATAGAAATAGTAAACAAATAGATGGTGTGGAATATATGAAAATAACCGAATGGTGTGATGCGAGAAAAAAGAAACTGGAATCTATATATGATGAAGTTTTTAAATCTCCCCTTATTGATATATTTATGGAAAAAGAAGTTGATGATATGCGAAAAGAACATGCGACAAGAATAAATAGGGAAAACTACAATGTTCTAAAATATTCTGTTGATGAATATGAGCGGACACTTGCGCTTTTTCAAACAATGTACCAAGTTCGGTGCAACCTATTTCACGGAAGTAAAAGTCCAAATGTTGAGCGTGACTTTGAACTTGTGCGGTGTTCAGGTGAGATTCTTGAGATTTATCTAAAACAATTCTTATAAGACGCTTTGCGTCAAGTAATATTTTATTTTGAGGTATAAAAATGAATGGAATTTTAAAAGAATGTCTGGACAAACTAGAGAAAAGTAACATAAGGTGCTATTCAGCTCAAGAGCCTAAAGAATACAATATGGAGATAGTGCTAACTTCTGCTGATGATTTTATAACTTTTTGTACTGATAATAAACTAAAAAATGTATTCTATTCAGTTTCATCAGATGATAGCTGTTTTCAATTATTCACTGATTGGAATACTCAAGGAATTGGTTATATATATGGTGAATCGATTTCTCAAAATGATGATGAGATGGATAATGATTATGAAGAGATGTCAAGATTTGGGCGTTTTAATGAAGGTGAATTACAATCAAAAGAACAATTGAAAGAATTATTAAAAAACAAAGATAAACTGAAAAAGGAACTTGCTATTTTCCTTATTGAACATTCTAATATGGTTTATGGAAAAAAGAACATATCTTACTATGACAATTCAATGAATTTCCTGCGAACTAAAGATATCGATACGAATTTCTTGTATGGTTCAAAAGAGTATGATGAATTCTGGAAAATTTCAAAAAAGTTAGCTACAGATTTACAAAAGAAAATTGATGATGAGTATATGAATAATATTTGGAGCCTAGTAGACGATTGTGTGGAAAAATATAGAAAAAGGGGGAAGATAACTAAAGGGGAAGTAAGCTTGTTTTTTTCAGAGAATAATATAATTGCCTCAGGCAGTATAAAAGATATGTTTCATGCGAAAGTTAATGGAGAGATTCAGAAAAACTTATATACATAATAAATTTAGAATCCACATTTTTTACTCTTCGCCACATCACATCTCCTCCAACACAAGGCTGCCGTTGGTGTTTTCCAAAAACATGGCCATTTTGTCAAAAATACAAGCGAATTTTAGCCATTTTTGTCAAAAACACAAGTCGATTTTGCCCATTTTTGTCAAAAATACAAAAAGCCCCGCGATTTGCGGGGCCTTTTGTTTGTTTTGCGGTTTCGGCGGTCCGATTCATTTGGCCGCCGATTTTTTTACTTTAAGAAGAACTTTTGCGCGTAGCCGACAAGCCAGATGGCGATGATGATTAGCGGCAAAATCCATTTGACGTAAAAGCGGAGGGCGCGCGGAAATTTGATTCCGCTTCCGGTGTTGGCTTCGGCGATGAAGTTTTCCCAGCCCCAGCCGCGCTTTGAAACGCAGAAGATTACGTAAATCAGCGAGCCAAGCGGAAGCAGGTTGTTGGATACGATAAAGTCCTCGATGTCCTGGATTCCGCCAATGCCCGGAATGGAAAAGCCGCTCCAAATGTTAAAGCCCAACACGCACGGAATCGAAAGAACAAAGACGGCGGCCATGTTCACCCAAACCGCCTTGCTTCTTGACCAGCCGCGCGCGTCCATCGAAAATGCGATGATGTTTTCAAAAACCGCGATGACCGTAGAAAGCGCGGCGAACGACATGAAGACAAAGAAAACCGTTCCCCACAAGCGGCCCAAAGGCATTGTGTTGAAGATGTTTGGAAGGGTGATGAAAATAAGTCCCGGTCCCTGGCCCGGGTTCACTCCAAAGGCAAAGCAAGTCGGAAGGATGATGAAGCCCGCCATGAGCGCCACAAAGGTGTCCAGCGCGATGATGGTCGTAGCCTCTCCGGCCAATGACTTTTCCTTTTCGATGTAGCTTCCAAAAATCGCTATGGCTCCGATTCCCAAAGAAAGGGTAAAGAAGGCCTGGCCCATCGCCGCGAAAATCACTTCGCCGATTCCGTTTTTGGCCATCTTTGAAAAGTCGGGCTTTAAGTAAAATTCCAAGCCCTTTCCGGCGCCGGGAAGCGTGACCGCGCGCGCCACCAAAAGCAGCATCAATACCAAAAGGCTTGTCATGATTATCGTGGACGCCTTTTCAACGCCGTTCTTCAATCCGCCCAAGCAAATCAAAAAGCCGGCCAGCGTCACAAAGGCCATCCAAAATATTTGCTCGCCGGGATTGGCCAGCATGTCGCCAAAAGCTTGGGCGACTTGTTGGGGCGCGGCTCCGGCAAAAAGGCCTTGCGCGCTCTTTAGCGTGTAGGCGAACATCCAGCCGGCGACGGCGGTGTAGAACATCATCAAAAGGTAGTTTCCCGCGGCGGCGAAGTGGCCGTATTGGTGCCATTGGCTTCCTTTTGGCTCCAGCGCGTGGAAGGAGCGGACGGCGCTCTTTCCGCTGGCGCGGCCGACCGCGAATTCCATCGTCATTACGGGCAGGCCCAAAATGACCAAAAACAAAAGGTAGAACAAGACAAAGGCCGCGCCTCCGTACTGTCCGGTTATAAAGGGGAAGCGCCAGACGTTTCCCAATCCAATGGCGCATCCGGCCGCCGTCATGATGAATCCGATTCTTGACTTGAAAGTCTCTCTTTTTGCAGTTTCCATTCCGCTAATTCTATCATAAAAATGATGCAAATTCAATTGACAATAAGCAACCTTTAAAGTAAAATATTCTCTATATATCTATTTTTAACGGAGTGTTACCTACCATGGCAAAAACCAAGTATGTTTACTTTTTCGGTAATGGCGACGCGGACGGCGATGAGTCGATGCGCGCCGATCTCGGCGGCAAGGGAGCCAACCTTGCCCAGATGGCTAAGGCCCCTTTGAGCCTTCCTGTTCCCCCTGGATTCACAATCACAACGGACGTGTGCCAGGAATACTACAAGTTGGGAAGAAAGTATCCCGCAGGCCTTGAAGGACCAAACGGCGAAGTCGCCAAGTACCTCGCCAAGTTGGAAAAGGTCATGGGCAAAAAGCTCGGCGACGAAAAGGACCCGCT
Organism: uncultured Treponema sp.; assembly: GCA_946411505.1. GTDB lineage: Bacteria > Spirochaetota > Spirochaetia > Treponematales > Treponemataceae > Treponema_D. The sequence continues at coordinate 279,446 of CAMKEG010000004.1, forward strand.
CCTTGTTTCAGTTCGCTCTGGAGCCGCCATTTCTATGCCTGGAATGATGGACACAATTTTGAACCTCGGCTTGAACGACAAGTCTGTTGAAGGCCTTGCCGCCAAGACAGGCAACCCCCGCTTCGCTTGGGATGCCTACCGCCGCTTTATCCAGATGTTCGGCGACGTGGCCATGGGCGTTGAGCACGCCAAGTTCGAGAAAATCATCGACGAAGTCAAGTCTCACCGCGGAATCAAGCAGGACACAGAGCTCACGACGGACGAGCTTAAGGAAATCGTAAGCAAGTACAAGATTCTCTACAAGAAAGAGAAGGGCGAGGACTTCCCCCAGGATCCGCAGAAGCAGATGTGGGGAGCCATCGGCGCCGTATTCGGCTCTTGGATGAACCCCCGCGCCATCAAGTACCGCGAGTTGAACGGAATCAAAGAAGGCGCCCTTAAGGGAACAGCCGTTACAGTAATGTCAATGGTATTCGGAAACAAGGGCGACACATCAGGAACTGGCGTTGCCTTCAGCCGCGATCCTTCAACTGGCGTGAACGAGTTCATGGGCGAATACCTTATGAACGCCCAGGGCGAAGACGTAGTTGCCGGAATCCGCACTCCTCAGAAGCTCGCTCAGCTTGAAAAGACAAACAAGAAGATTTACGACCAGCTTTGCACAATCCGCAACCGCTTGGAAAAGCACTATCACGACATGCAGGACATGGAGTTCACAGTAGAAGAAGGAAAGCTCTACATGCTCCAGTGCCGCAACGGAAAGCGCACAGGCGCCGCCGCCGTCAAGATGGCTGTTGACATGGTTGCCGAAAAGCTCATCACAAAAGAAGAGGCTTTGCTCCGCGTAGAGCCCGCTCAGTTGAACCAGTTGCTCTTGCCGCAGTTGGATCCCGCCGCCGTCAAGAAGGCCACAGAAATCGCTTCTGGTCTTAACGCTTCTCCGGGAGCCGGATGCGGACAGATCGTGTTCACAGCCGACGACGCCGTCGCTTGGACAAAAGAAGGAAAGAAGGTTCTCTTGGTTCGCAAGGAAACTTCTCCGGACGACATCGCCGGCATGGCCGTCGCCCAGGGCATCTTGACTTCTACTGGCGGACGCACTTCACACGCCGCCGTTGTTGCCCGCGGAATGGGAACAGCCTGCGTTTGCGGATGCGCCGCGGTTAAGTTCAATGGCGGAAAGGTTGTCATCGGCGACCACGTTTACAAGGAAGGCGACTTCCTCACAATCGACGGCTCGACAGGAAAGGTTTACGACGGAGTTGTTCCTGTAGCTCCCGCCACATTGAGCAAGGACCTCGAAAAGTTCTTGGGCTGGGCCGACGAAATCCGCAAGGCTTCAGTTCGCACAACAGCCAGCGGAAAGAAAGTCGCCGGCTTTGAAGTTCGCGCCAACGGAGACACTCCGCAGAACGCAAAAGACGCGTTCCGCTTTGGAGCCGCCGGAATCGGACTTTGCCGCACAGAGCACATGTTCTTTGACGAGCCCAAGCTCACTTCTTTCCAGAAGATGATTATTTCCGACACGACAGAAGAGCGCCAGGAAAACCTCAAGGCCATTCTTCCGTTGCAGGAAAAAGACTTCTACGACATCATCAAGACAATGGAAGGACGCCCGGTTACTATCCGCTTGCTTGACCCGCCGCTCAACGAATTCATCCAGGCCCACTCAGACGCCGAGCTCAAGGCTCTTGCCAAGAAGCTCAACGTTAACCGCGACAAGTTGGCCGAAAAGGTTGCCGCCCTTGACGAGCACAACCCGATGCTTGGCCACCGCGGATGCCGCTTGGCCATCACATATCCTGAGATTTACGAGACACAGGTTGAGGCCATCGCTTTGGCCACAGCCCGCTTGGACCGCGAAGGCGTCAAGCACAACGTTCAGATCATGATCCCGAACGTAGTGAGCGCCAACGAAGTCAAGCAGATTCGCGAGCAGGCTTTGGCCGTAATCGAGAAGGTAAACAAGGCCAAGGGAACCAAGCTCAAGTTTGAGATTGGAACTATGGTTGAGTTCCCCCGCGCCGCCCTTACAGCGGACAAGTTGGCCGAGTACGCCGACTTCTTCTCGTTCGGAACAAACGACTTGTCTCAGACAACGTTCGGATTCAGCCGCGACGACTACTCTAAGTTCATCGACTCTTACCTCAAGCAGAACATCTTGGCCGAAGACCCCTTCACCACATTGGACGAAGACGGTCCTGGAGCTTTGATGGGAATCGCGGAAGAAAAGGGACGCTCAGTCAAGTCTGACTTGCACCTTGGAATCTGCGGCGAGCACGGCGGAGACCCCGCTTCCATCGCTCTCTGCTACAAGCTTGGCTTGAACTACGTTTCTTGCTCTCCGTTCCGCGTGCCCTTGGCCCGCTTGGCCGGAGCTCAGGCTGTAATCAAGGCCGCCAAGGCTGGAAAGGCTGCCAAAGCTGGCGCCAAAAAGCCCGCCGCCAAGAAGGCAGCCGCCAAGAAACCCGCGGCTAAAAAGGCTCCCGCTAAGAAAGCGGCCGCCAAAAAGCCCGCTGCCAAGAAAGGCAAGAAATAAAAAGATTCCCGCGTCAAGCGCGGGAATGACATAACTTGTCATTGTCGGGCGCGACCCGACAATCTTTTGACAAAAAAGCCGGCCAGAAAGGGCCGGCTTTTTTTTGTTGACAAACGCTTATTTTTTTGTTATAATATAAAAAACTTGTCGGAAGCCGTGGTTCTGCGGTTCATTTCATTTATTAAAGTTTCCCTAAAATTTTAGATTTTTGCTTGAAGGAGGAGATGTATTATGGTCAAATTCTTTAAATTGTGCGCGATTGCAATCATTTTGTCTGTGGCGGTCTCATGCGGCAATAACGCGGGAAGTTATAACGCGGGAATTTATAACGCGGGAAGTCCAGCGACTCCGGAAGTCAGCGGTTCGCACTCAATTACAATTTCTTACATCAAAAACGGCTCAGGGGAAGACCACGGAGAAGTGACTGCAAGCAAGACCACAGGCATCGCCCCGGGCGAAAAGATTTATCTTACCATAACGCCCGACACCAACTATCAATTGGACAAACTGTATTGCCAGTATTATGACGGGGGCGATATTCCTAAAAACATTGACGTGACGGACAATTCGTTTGTCATGCCAAACAAAAACGTGTACATCGGCGCTTCTTTTAAAGAGCAGGCATCAACATCAACATACACTGTCGGATCTTCAGAAATAGAAAACGGAGAGATTTCTTTTTACATCGGCAGCAATTCCCCGCAGAATTCATTGCAGGCTTCAAAAGGAACGACGGTTTCTATTCTTGTGCTGCCAAATGGAGGCTTTGAAGTTGACACGCTTACGGCAACAAGCGCGTCCGGCAAAAATCTGACAATTTACGAAAACACTTTTGCAATGCCGGAAGAGGATGTTACGGTAGGCGCGACTTTTAAGGCGAGCGCGTCATCATACACTGTCAAATCTTCAGAAACACAAAACGGAAATGTTTTGTTTTCCGTGGGCAGCAGATCCCCTGAGACTTCACTGTCAGTCGCAAAAGGAACAACGGTTGCTATTAAAGCGACGCCAGACAGCGGCTACGCGTTTTATTCTCTTACGGTAAAGGACGCCTCCGGAAAGGAAATTCAGGTAATGCAAAACACTTTTGCAATGCCTGAAAGCGATGTTACTGTTACTGCCGTTTTCAAAAAAATCTACACGATAACAATAAACAAACCGACAAACGGAAATATCGGCGTTGAAACTCCAAGGGGCAGATGGACAACAAATGACGGCGCTCAAACCGTAACCGCCCTTGCCGGAGAAACAATTGTATACGACGCGATTCTGGAAAGCGGCAGCATCTACAAGCTTGACACTTTTACTATTACTGGCGTTGACGGAATTGACGCGAGCAAGCAAAAGAATTCGTTTGTCATGCCGCAAAGCGATGTGACGATAAGCGCGACATTCAAAGAAAAATCTAAATATTATATTGGCGCGAAATGCAATACAGGTGAAAAAGATGAATATGGATATGATAAATACGAAACGACCTCTCCTTACGGAACGCTTACTTGTGACAAAGAATATGCTAGAGAAGGAGAGAAAGTAACGGTAACGGTAACGCCAACAACAGGCGGAAAAGACTATGTTGTTGAAAAGCTTTGCTTAGTGTACAATTGGTCTACAATCCTCATTCCTATTGACAAGGCGGGAGAACAAGTTACGTTTACAGTGCCTGATGCCGACACCGCTATTGAAGTAAGAGCGAAATTTGCGGAAAAAACATATTCGATTAAGCTGGCCGATAACATTACAGGCGGCTCGATAACGGGATTTAACTCAAGCGGAAATCATCTGGGCCAAAAAATTCGTCTTTTTGTAACGCCTGACGATGGATATAAGCTTTCAAATAAAAGCAATATTTCCATAACAGGCGCGAGTGTGACGCTCGACGACTTTTACTGCTTTGAGATGCCTAAAGCGGACATTACGATTAAACCGACGTTTACCCCTGGAGCGACAGGGCGCAGCATTACAATTAACCCAAGCGATCACGGTTCCGTTTCTTGCGCCAAAACGACAGGAGTTATGCCCGGTTCCACGGTTGCGCTTATGGCAACTCCTGCCAGCGGCTATAAACTTAATAGTTTTACCGTAACAACAAACGGTTCGGAAGTTGCTGTTTCCGACAATACATTTATAATGCCGGACAGCGACGTTTCTGTAAGCGCGGAATTTCTCAATGGAGAAGAACGCGACGTATATGTTTGGATTAAGTTGGATGGCACGTCTAAAACTATTGAAGAACGCTTGCGCAGTAAAATTGCGCCTGGAACAGTCGTTACGTCTGATGGCCTTCCTGCCGGATACGTGATTAGTTCAGTCTACGTGACAGAATATGTTACGGAGCATCCTGAACTATGGAATCAGGGTAAGGATATTCAGCTTACTTCCCGTACGGATACAGACTATAGCTTTGTCATGCCGGACTGTAAAACGCATGTAGAAATAAATGTAAAAGCGCCCGTTAAGCCAAAGCCCGATACAATTGGCGATATTGTGCTTGAAGACGGAACGGCTGTTGCCTATGAGAATAGGAGCAAGCTTTCAGAAACACAAAAGTGGCACTCAATTGCGGTCATTTTTTACGACGGCAAGGCGTCCACTGATTTAGGCAACTGTGTGCTTGGCGTAGGACTGGCCGAGGGCATTGGCAATTGGTGTTACGATACAGAAGTAGCGTCTTATGTAAAAATCCCTGAAATTACCGCCAACCCGATAAGATGGGGCGAGCCTGTAACGCGCGCTGAGTTCGGTAAAGAAGTGCCTGTGTTTGGTTATCCTAAAAGGGAAAGAGAGGTAACATTCACTGGAGCGATGGACGGACAAATCCGAGGAACCAACAACTTTTCTAAAGTAAAAAACTACCTGGGAAATGATTGTCATCCAGAAAAAATGGAAGCGTTCAAATATTGCGAGGAATACAAAGACCAGGATGGAAGCCGCCTCGAATGGATTGAGGATAAAAAATATCAAACCGGCTGGTATTTGCCGACGATCGCGGAGCTGACGTATCTTTTGGAGAAGGTCGGATGGGTAAACGGATGCATTAGCGATGTTTACGGAAAGACAATAATCAGCGCGTTTGGCTCAGAGGACTATTATTGGTCATCATCTGCGGTTTCAGGAAATAAACTCGAAGCCTGGCTCGCAAGAAGCGAAAGCCTCGCAAGAAACGAAAACTCAGATCCCGATGTCTCTCTGCTTTCTTACTACAAAGGCAACTTTAACCATATCCGGGCAATCCGCGAGTTTTAGGAGAAGGAACAACGGTTAAATGCGTCATACGCAAAAACAAGCCGGCCCGCAAGGGCCGGCTTGTTTTTGCCACAACTGAATTGCGGCGCGATGGCTCGCGCCTTGATTCGTTTTTAGCGCTCGTTTATTATCGCGCTGTCTTCGTCTTGCGGGGCTGGCGAGCGGTCATGATGGCGCTCTATGCGCGGGCCGCAGTCGGGCTTGCCGTCGTGGTGATGGCGCTTGTGGAACTTGTGGTCAAAGTGGGGGCGGCCAATTTGGTCGGCCATGTAAATGTGGCTTCCTTTGAAGAAAAAGCAAAAGCCCTTGCAGTCGGCTTGCATGGCCTTTAGCGCGGCCAAGCGGGCGTCAGCCCATTCCTGCGTGACCATTTTGGCCTTGACTTGCGCGTCCAGCAAAATCTTGTAGCTTTGAAGCTCTGCGTCGTGATAGGCCTTAAGGTCGGCGTTGGAGGGCTTTTCAAATTTGGGCATCTCCATAAAGTTGGGCGCGTTCTTTGCGTCGGCGTTTTTTGCCTTGGCGCTGGGTTGGGCAAAGATTCCTGCCGCGGCGACTAGGGCGATGGCAGCGATGATGATTCCTGTCTTTTTCATGTTAAACTCCTTGGAACAATTGTTCCGCAATAAAGATTTCCTGCTCCTTACACTTTTATTATCGAATTTACTTGTGTCAAAGGTGTGACATTTTGAAAGTTCCGCAAAAAAGATATGGCGGAATTTTTTCTTTATGTTATAATGATGATATGAAAATTTTAATCGCCGACGACACGGAACAAATTGTTAAGGTGCTTTGCGCCTACGCCCAAAAGGAAGGCTATGAGCCGACCGCCGCGCATGACGGACAAGAGGCCTTGGATTATTTTGAAAAAATAAAATTTGACATGGTCTTGCTTGACGTGATGATGCCCAAGGTTGACGGCTTTGAGGTTTGCAAGCAAATCAGAAGGTCTTCCAACGTTCCGATAATAATGGTCACCGCGCGTGGCGAAGACTTTGACAAAATTTTAGGTCTTGACATCGGCGCCGACGACTACATTGTAAAGCCTTTTTCGCCGCAGGAAGTTATGGCGCGCATTCGCTGCATTTTGCGCCGCTCTAATCCCGCGGGCGCGGTAGAAAAAAAATTGCGCGCCAAAAATCTTTCGCTTGACTTGGAGAGCGGCGCGGTCTTTGTCGGCGAGCGGAATGTTCCAGTGACAAAAAAAGAATTTGAAACGCTCGCGTTTTTTTTGCAAAACCAAAACCGCGTTTTTTCACGCGAACAACTTTTGAACAACATTTGGGGAATGGATTACGACGGCGACGCGCGCGCGGTTGACCAACACATCAAGCGCCTGCGCGCCAAGCTGGACGCTGCGGAAAGCGAGGGTTGGAAAATCACTACGGTCTTTGGAACGGGGTATAAATTTGAAAGCTAGGATTTTAAAGGCGAAAATCTCCGTAAAACTTTTTTTGTTTTTCTTGACGGCGCTTTTGTTGGCCACGGCGGTGACAGGCGGCTTGTTTTGTTTTTTAATCGCGCGCCACACGACGGCCATCTTTAAAAACGATTTGACGCGGCGGGCGCAAGTAATGTCCAGAACCCTTTCGCGCATTTACGAAATGTCTTCTGGGAACCATAGGCGAAATCCGGTTTTCGCTATCCGCAACTTGCATGAAATTTCTTTGGCCGACGTGTGGCTTATCGACCAAAAGATGAACGTCGTCACGATGGCGGGGCACGGAATACCGCCGAGGCCGGCTCGCGACAAAAATCCTTTGCAAGACCAAAACGCGCCGCGGAATGAAAATCCTTTGCAAGACCAAAACGCGCCGCGGCCGATGGAAGAAACAAAATTGCCGCCGGGCGCGGACGAGGTGCTGAAAAAAGCCTTTGCGGGCGAAGCGTCCGTGACAGAAGTTTTTAACCCTGTTTTGGAAATAAAATCCCTTACCGCGGCCACGCCGGTTTACGAGCGCGGCGGCAATATTGTTTGGGTTTTGCTTTTGCATTCGCCGATTGTGGGCTTGCGTGGCGCGATTTTGCAAAGCGTACGCCTTTTAGCCGCCAGCGCTGCCAGCGCTTTTTTGCTTGCCCTTTTGGCCGCGGCGCTTTTGAGCCGTTCCTTCACACGGCCGATAGAAAAAATGAACGGCGCGGCGAAAGAATTGGCCAAGGGAAATTATTCAATAAAGACAGGCGTCGCCGACAAAAACGAGTTGGGCGAGCTTGCCGCCACGCTTGACGCGCTCGCCGCTCAGCTTAAGGACGCCAGCGAAGAAAGCGCTCGCTTGGAAAAGATGCGCCGCGACTTTATCGCAAACGTTTCGCACGAATTGCGAACGCCGGTGACAGTCATTCGCGGCTCGCTTGAGGCGCTTGTTGACGGCGTGGTTTCTTCGCCAAATGACGTTGCCGAATACCAAGGGCAAATGCTAAAGGAAACGATTCACTTGCAGCGCTTGGTAAACGACTTGCTGGAGCTTAGCCGCTTGCAAACAGTTGGCTTTAAAATCGAAAGCGAGCCTTTTGACATAAAGGAAGCCGCCTGCGAAGCCGCCCGGGCGATTCAAAAAGCGGCCGCAGCCAAAAATGTTGCGATAAAAGTTGAGCGGACTGAAGGCCAAAAAATAATCCAAGGAGACTCAGGCCGCGTTCGCCAAATGTTCATGACGATTTTGGACAACGCCGTAAAGTTTTCGCCTGAGGGCGGCGAGGTTGTGATGAAAATCGGCGACGGCGAGATTGCGGTAATCGACGGAGGAAGCGGAATCAGCGCGGAGGATTTGCCGCATGTTTTTGAGCGCTTTAAAAAAGAGTCTTCGGAACGGAACAAGGGCGGAAGCGGTTTGGGACTTGCGATTGCCAGGGAAATCGCCGCCCGCCATAAGTTGACGCTGACCGCGCAAAGCCCTGTTTTTCAAGACGATGACTGGCCGGGAGCTAGGTTCACTTGTAAAATTTGCTGAAAAAATGTAAAATTGTTTCGCTTATGAAAAAAAGTGTATTTCTTTTTGCGCTCTTTTGTTTTTTTTTAACAAATCTTTTTCCTCAAGAGCAAAACCAAAATGGCGCCGCTCCTGATTACGCTTCAAGCGTCGTCGGCGCCGAAAACCTTTTAATAGCAAAGTTTAACATCGACGGCTTGAAAAGAACCAAGCGCTCTTACATGGACAGTTTGCTCGCCGACTTTATTGGAAAGCCCGTCTCTGCCGGCGTGATGAAATTAATCGACACAAAGTTGCAGGCGCAAAATTTGTTCGACCAAATAAAATTGTCGGCGCGCGCCGTTTCGGAAAGCGAAGCGGAAGTGAACATTTCGTTCAAAGAAAAGTGGAGCTTTTTGCCGATGCCTATCGGCTATTACACAGGCGACACTTTGGGCGCGGGGCTTTTTGTTTTGGACATGAACGCTCTTGGCCAGCATTGCATGGCGACGATTGGCGGCTTGTATTCTTCAAGCTCGATTATGGGCGCGTTCGCTTTTCAAAAGGCTCCTGTGCAAAAAGGAAAGTTGGGCTTCGCTATTTCCGGAAGCGGCTCAAAGTCCATCCATCAAATCGCCAACGCCGCTAATTACAGAGTTTATGAATATGAAAATTACTATGGCGGCGTAAGGACAAATCTTTTGCTAAAGCCTTCGAGCGCGACTTATGCCAGCGTCGGCGCCGGATATTCGTTCCTAAAGCCGATTGACTCGCCCAGCATTCCGACAATCAATCAATGGAGTGTATCGGCCTCTTGGGGAATTTCCGATTCTTCATGGAATGGATATTTTGTAAGCTCAAATTCATTCAAAGTTGGAACTGAAATTCTTTTTTCCGACAATCCAAAGCAACATTGCGCGCAAACTGTTAACTTTGAAGGGCAGGTTCAAAGGACGGTCGTTCCAAAAATCAGGCTGATGACAAACGCGCGCGGATTTTTTTCAAACGATTTGTATGTGACCAATTATACGGGCAGGGGAAGTTCCGGCGTGACCTTGCTTCCGGGCAAATTTGCGACTCCGCAAATTTTTGGCCTTTTGAGCGGCTTGGAGGCGGTGGTGGCCAAAGCCAAGTTTGGAATGTTGACAGTCTACGGCCTTTACTCAGTCGCGGTCGCGCGCGATTGGAACAAGACCCTTTACGCTTGCCACGGCCCAGAGGCGGGCGTGCGCCTTTATTTGGCCAAGCTGGCTTTTCCCGCCTTTGCGATGGGCGCGTCATACAACATAAACGAAAACCGCATTCAGTACAGCTTTTCGGGCGGGGCGAGCTTTTAGTTTTTGCTGGAAAATTTTCCCAAGCCGCGCTATAATATTTACAATGGACAAAACGCTGGGGAGGTCTTATGGCGGAACGCTCTTGGTTTGAAAACGAGTCTTTTTGGAAAAATTACGGGCCGATTATGTTTGACGCGCCAAAGTGGGCGGAGGCTCCGGGCGTGGCGGAAGCGGTTTGCAAAATCGCGGGCCTTTCAAAAGGGGCGAGCGTTTTGGACGCGGGCTGCGGTCCGGGAAGAATCAGCATCGAGCTTGCCTTGCGCGGCCTAAAGGTCACCGGCGTTGACTTGATTCAGTCGGAACTTGACGCGGCAAAGGAAAGCGCCGCCGACGAGGGCGTCAAAATCGAATGGATAAAAGACGACCTTAGGACATTCACCAGCAAAAAGAAATTTGACGCGGCGATAAACCTTTACACTTCGTTTGGCTACTGCGACACGATAGAAGAGGACATCCAGATTTTGCGCCGCATCTGCGACTGCGTTAAGGACGGCGGCTTTTTTATCTTGGAATGCGTAAGCCGCGAAACCGCGATTAAGTTCTGGACTGAAGGCGAATGGTTTGAGCGCGCCGGCATGACGGTGCTGACCCAGTTTAGCGTTGAAGGCGCGTGGGAAGGCCTCCGCTCCAAGTGGATTTTGCTTGGAAAGGACGGCGGCCGCATCGAGCACGAATTTGTCCAGCGCCTCTACAGCGCGGTGGAACTCAAGCGCTTGATTTTGGCCAGCGGCTTTTCCAGCGCGGAATTATACGGCGGCTATAACTTTGAGCCGTACAATCAGAATATGAGTACAATGGTTATAGTAGCGAGAAAGTAAATTGTCTGGCTAGTCACGCCGCCGTTTTGCTAGTGGAAGTATTTACGTGTCCGCTTGCGCGGACTACTGGCAATACGGCGGCTACAACTTTGAGCCTTACAACCAGAATATGAGTACGATACGTCGCTGCGCTCCGTTTTGCTATAGGAAATTTATTCAACTGCGCTCTTGCGAGCGCTGGCAATGGTCATAGTCGCTAGGAAGTAGTTTGGCTGACTGATAGCGCCGCCGTTTTGCTGCTTTCCGCCCCTTCCCCATACAAAGCGCAAGCCTTCCTTGCAAAAATAACTAAAACTTTTTTACGATTTTCTCAAAAAAAGACTAAATTCTTGAAAAAAATTCCTACCTTATAGTTGCGGCGGAAAAAATCAGGCCGCGCTTTAAGGAGGAATTATGGCAAGAAAGCCATTTGAAGAATTGAACTTTGCGGACGACGGAATGTTTCAGGCCGTCATGAAAAACCCGGAAGTCAGCGCGGAGTTGGTGGAGCGGCTTTTGGGCGTGCGCGTAAAAAGCGTAAAGTACCCAAAACTTGAAAAAAAGATCGCGCCATACTACGCGACAAAGGGAGTTCGCCTTGATGTGTACCTAAAGGACGAGGACAAAATCATTGACGTGGAGCTGCAAACCTATGATATGGACGCGCTTGGCAAGCGAACCCGTTACTACCAAAGCATGGTGGACATCGACAGCCTCATGAAGGGAGAGGACTACACAGAGCTAAAGGACAGCTACATTCTGTTCATCTGCAAGTTCGATCCGTTTCGCGATGAAAAGAAACAGGGGCGTGGCCTTTATCGCTACACGTTCCGCAACATTTGCGCCGAGAACTCTTTGGTGAATTTGGATGACAAATGCCTAAAAATAATATATAATTCAAGCGCGTATGAAAAGGCCGAGGATCCAAAAGTCCGAGCGCTCTTGAGATTCATCCAAACCAACGAGCCCGGCGAGGATTCTTTTGCAAGGCAGTTGGAGGACTTTGTGGTCAAAGCGCGCGCAAACGAAAAATTCAAGAGGGAATATCTAGCCATGAATTTGCATGACAGAGACATGATGAAAATTGGAGAGAGAGAAGGCATTGCTATAGGCGAAAAGCAGGGCGCCCAAGCCAAAGCCGTGGAAACCGCGCGGAATATGCTGAATTTAAAAGTTGGAACCATCGAGCAAGTCGCGCAAATCACAGGCCTTTCCGTAGAGCAAGTCCTTCAACTCCAACAAAAGCGCTAGAATTCTTTCCTCAAATTCATTAAAATATACTTCACTTTTTTAATAAAAGTAAGGAATATTATATGAAAAAAATCATCGTTTTTGCGGCCGCGGTTGCCGCGCTGGCTTTGTTCTCTTCTTGCCAAAAGAAAGACAAAAAAATTAAGATCGGCGTAATCCAATTGGTGGAGCACCCCGCCTTGGACAAAAACTATCAGGGCTTTGTTGACGGGCTTAAGTCCGCCGGTTACGTTGACGGACAGAACATTGAGATTGACTACGAAAACGCGCAGGGCGAGCAGGCCAACTGCGTGACCATCGCGCAAAAATTGGTCAACGACCAGAGCGACTTGATTTTCGCCATCGCCACTCCGGCCGCTCAGGCTGTGGCCAACATGACAAGCGACATTCCGATTTTGGTTTCTTCGGTGACGGACCCCAAAACGGCCCAGCTTGTTGAGTCAAACGAAAAGCCCGGCACCAACGTTTCCGGCACTTCCGACTTGACTCCTTGCGCCGCGCAAATCGCCTTGCTCAAGCGCTTGGTTCCTTCCGCAAAAAAAGTCGCGATTCTCTTTTGCTCAAGCGAAGAGAACTCCCGCTTCCAGGCCAACCTTGCCGAGGCCGCTTGCCAAAAAGAAGGCCTTGACTTTGTTGAGGCGACGGTCTCAAACACAAACGAAGTTCAGCAAGTAGTCCAGAGCTTGGTCGGAAAAGTTGACGCGATTTACGCTCCCACGGACAACATGATTGCCTCGTCGTTCGCGACTGTCGCGCTTGTGACCACTCCCAACAAGATTCCGGTTATTTGCGGCGAGGAAGGAATGGTTCAGGGCGGCGGCTTGGCCACTTACGGAATCAACTACTACGAGCTTGGCTTGCAGACAGCCAAGATGGCCGTTGAGGTTTTGAAGGACAAAAAAAATCCCGCCGACATGCCGATCCAGTATTTGGAAAACTGCGACTTTAGCTACAACAAGGAAGTCGCCGACGAATTGGGAATTGAGATTCCCGCAGATTTGATAAAGTAGGAAGGGGCAAGGCCCGATTACGAAAGTCAAACTGTCGGTCCTGCCAAAAGCAAAGGCAACTTCCCTTGCGGGAAGTTGCCCTGCCGGAAAATGCCGCTAATTTAGAGCTTGGACTTGAATATACCAATATCCTTTATATGTTTTATTGCTAGGAGGTACTTCGGTTGCTTGCCCCCCCCTGCCGAAATAATAAATTTTCAAATAGGGTTTGGGAGTGGATTCTTGCAAGTCTAAGTCTCTCGACCAATGGAAATCATTTTTAATATCACTGGCTCCATTTATTTTACCAAGGCTATTGTTAATCGCAACCCGATTCTCATAAATCTTGTCAAACTGCTCGATTGTGGGAAGTTGGAGGTGGAAGACATCCGGCTTCAATAATTTGTCAACCGCATCTGCACAAATTATCGTCGTACCCATACTGGTCGGAGCTTTAACCATGAAGCTGTTGTCCACGCACACTCCCGTAGCCCCGTGGCCGTTTTGTGAGTAAAGATAGTCATACTCTTCCCATTCTTCGGCAGAAACGTACTCTCCGCCGCTCACCGCTATGTCTCCTGCGACCACGTCATTTTTGCTTTTGAATGTCAGCTCCTTTACCACAAGCGTGTAGCTTGCGGTCTTTTCAGCGTAGGCGTAAGTCTCGCTGTCTGTCACCGTGGCGGTTATTGTCGTCTCGCCTGAGCCGACAATGGTAACTTGTCCTTTCGCGTCCACCGTGGCCACGTCTGTGTTGGACGAAGAATACGTCACAGCTCCGTTGCCGTTGTTGTTGAGATTGTCTTTTAAAGAAGCTGCGCCAGGCGTCTTTCCCACTTTTTCGGTTGGGTAGCTTATGATGCCTGCATATTTTTCTACCTTCAGCGTGTATCTGGCAGTCTTTGCAGCGTAGGCGTAAGTCTGGCTGTCTGTCACCGTGGCGGTGATGGTCGCCGTTCCCTCGCTCACAATGGTAACTTGGCCTGTCGCCGCGTCCACCGTGGCCACGCCTGTGTTGGACGAAGAATACGTCACAGCTCCGTTGCCGTTGTTGCTGAGCGGGTGTATGAAAGAGGCTGCGTTGGGCAGTTTGCTGACTGTTTCTTCGGCATAGCTTATGCTGCCCGCGTATTTTTTCACCGTCAGCGTGTAGCTGGCCATCTTTTCGGCGTAGGCCCAGGCGTCGCTTTCCGCCACCGTGGCGGTGATGGTCGCCGTTCCT
>CAMKEG010000005.1 GCA_946411505.1 uncultured Treponema sp.
GGCATAAAAAAATGTACCTCCAAAAATTATATTCCAATTTTTGGGGTACACTTCAGCTAGACAGGGTGGGCTATTTTTTTATTGCAGATTGAAAATTGTTTTCAATCTGCAAAACGGCTGAGTCAAGGCCTTGAGCGAAGCGTGCCTTGACCAGACGTACATTTCCTTTTTCCTTTCCGTCTTTGGAAGAGGAGCTGAGCGATTTGAATGACAAGTTGAGCGGCGGCGAGCGCCAGCGTCAAAATTTCATAAAAATCCATAGCAGCCTCCAATTCGATTATTCCAGCCTTGCGGCCAGTCGAGTTTTGGGGGCTTGACACCCATGTCGCGAATGCCAGTCTGAGTGTAGCATGGTTTTGACGGCTTGTCAAGATTGCGGTATTTACTTAGTATTTGTATTGTATGGTTGGATGCCCCGCTTTTTGGGCTTGCGAAAGATTGTTGGCAAGCCTAGTTTGCGGGGGAGGAGCGCGCGGCTTTTAGCGCTTCAAGAACCAAGTCCAAGGGAGCGCCCATCTTTTCCGCCGCCGCTTCTGGGGACGCGCCAAAATCTTTTATTGCGACAAGCGCGGCTTCAACGGCCTTTTGCTGGGCGCCCTGCTGCATGCCCTGTTGCATTCCTTGTTGCATTCCCTGCCTTAAGCCTTTTTCAAGGCCCTGCTTAAGGCCTTTTTCCAGGCCCATCTGTTGGTAATGCTCCATCGTGGAGTTGTAGTCGCGGCGGGCGATGTCGATTGAATTTTGGCGGAACCAGTTGGCGTCCTCCTCGCTCATCCTTTGCGCTATTCTGTCGGCTTCCATAATTCCTTCCTCGCTTTTTGCGATTTGGCTTATATAGTCGGCCTTGCTTCCGTCGTCGGCGTACGAAAGAAAGAGGCCCCATTTTTGAAGCGGCGTCAGCTGTTCGACAGGCGTTCCGAAAAGCTTCTTGATTTCAAGCAAGTCTATGAAGACCACGTTGAGCCGCCCGGCCAGCTCCGTTCCGCTTTGGCTTTTCATAGTGTAGCGCGAAACTTGGCTTTTGTCATCTCTTGAGGCGTGGAAATTGAGCACGGAAATTTGGAAGACTTTTTTAGCGCCGTAGTTTGCGCCTTTCTTGGCGTTGTTGTTCAAAAGGCGGGCGGCCTGGATCTCCGCCCTGGCCTTGAAGTCGTACTCGCGGTCGCGGCCCTGGATTTCGATGTCCGCCTTCTCGCCGTCGTCAAAGGTGACGGCCACGTCGAACGACATTTGCATTTGGCTTGGCGTGTCCGCCGGCGGCTCGTTGGGGTCAAGCTTGAGGCTTTGTATTTTCCTTCCGATCGCCGCCGAGATGAAGGACTGCAGGGCCGCGTCGGACTCCTTTGTTCCTTGGGTGAAGAGCGCCTTGAAGTTGACGTCCAATCGTGGATTTAAGATGGCCGTCGGCGACGGGCGGCCCATTAGCTTTTGGTTTGACATAGAGAACTCCTTAATGCTATTAGTACGGCTGTTTGCGCGAGCGTTGCGGGCGCGATTGGCCGCTATGCAATAAGGTTGCCGCGTTAGTTCATTTTTTAGCGTTTTTGGAAAAAAAATCGTAGAAAATTTGCGGAATTTTCGCGCGAATTTTGGTTTGTTGAATTTGCTACAGTAACCGCCCCGCTTTTTGGGCTTGCGAAAGATTGTTGGCGCAAGGGCTTTTATGTTGCTTTTTCGCGGGTTCCGCGCTAAAATGATATGGTTATGTCATTTTTTAAGAGAGTTATGGCATTCAAGATTTTCTCATTGGCGGCGGGAGTCGCGCTTTTGCTGGCGTCTTGTTCCAACTTGCAGGACGGAGCGGGAGCGCAATCTAGCGGCGCGTCTGGCGGGCAGGCCGGCGCGGGAGACTCTGGCGGAACTGCGGGCGGCGCTTGGGCGGTTCAAACTGTCGGCGGAACGATTGGCGCGAGCGGAATTTTCCCCGAAGGATTTTTTGGCGATGCGGACGGCGGCGAGTCCAGCGCTGGCGACACAGCGGCTGGCGCGGACGGCATCTCAAAGACTCTTCTTCCGCCGTCGTCGATTATTGGAACGACTGTCGGAATCAAGTACACAGTCACCGCAAAACACGCGGGCCAGGACAACATAGAGGCTACCGTCGCCCAAAGCGGAAGCTCCGTCTCTTACAGTGTTACGCTGCCCTTTAGTTCCGAAAGCGACGAATGGACCCTTTATGTATATGGAAGACAAAGCTCGTCGCCGACCACAATTCTTCTTGGAGCGGTTGACACAATCGCTTATGGCGAAAGCGCGAAAGACTTTTCCGTCACTTACATTTCGGACCCGGCAATTTCCGCCGCAACGGGCTCTGTAAGCCTTGCGATTCCAATTGACAGCGCAAGCGGAATTAAAAGCGCCGTTGTTTATTGCGGGCCTGTCGGAGGCTCCTTACCCGGAGGAAAAGTGGTGAACGTCAGTGACGGAAAAATAACAAAGGACGTGAGCGGTTTGACCCCGGGCGCTTACAATGTAAAAATCGTTTTTTACAACGCCACCAATGGCTCGGGCGACGCGCTTTACGCCATAAAAGATATTGCCAATGTTTACGCAAACTGGGCTTCTTCTATGCCTTACGGAAACGCGGACTACATCGCTTCTGGCGGCTCAGGCTTTGCGACAATTTCTTCCGAAATGGTCGCAGACCAAAAATCAGTTTTGGAAAACGGAATATGGCTTGGCGGAAGCGGCCTTACTGGAAGCGCGGCCTACGATTCCAACAGCGGAACGCGCTTTAAGCCGGTGGCCACGCTGCAACGCGCCTGCGCCATAGCCAACTCTTTGGCCGCGCTCGATTCCTCAAAAACATACACGATAAACGTGCAAGGAAACGTTGACGCGGGAACAAGCGCCAACAAAACCGCCACGATAAACAGCGGCGCCAAAGTCAACGTAATCGGAACAAACACTGCAAGCCCCTACAAAGTCAGCGGCGGAAGTTCGGCGGGAACATACAAAATTTCTTCCAGCGGAGCCGCCGTAAAGTTTCAATACCTAAACTTTGACAAGCTAAGCGTCATAGAGGTGTCCGACGGAAAACTCACGGTTGACGACTCAAGCGTCACAGGCGGAACGCAGGGCGGCTTTTTGGTGTCCGCCGGAGCGGAACTAGAATCCAGCCAAGGCTTGACGATTAGCGGCTGCTCCAGCGCTAAAGGCGGCGGAATATCCTGCAACGGAACGGTCAACCTTACTGGAGCGGAAATCAGCGGATGCAAATCCCCTTCCGGCACGGGCAGTTACGACGGTTGCGGCGGGGCCATGTTCGTTAACGGCTCCAGCGCCAAAGCGACTCTGGACTCTTGCGTAATCGGAGCGGAAAGCGCGTCCGCCGCCGCTTCGTCCGAAACGCTTTGCTCAAACTACGCGGCAAAAAAGGGCGGCGGCATTTACAACAATGGCGGAACCGTCACTTTAAAAAACGGCTCAATCGTTCAATACAATTACGCCGAGGCTAACGGCGGCGGCATTTACAACGCCGGAACGCTTTCTGTAAGCGCGGCGGCCTTTGAACAAAACGCCGCCGGCGATTTAGGCGCCGCCGTTTACTACGAAGGAGCGGCAAGCGGAAAGTCGTTCACCTTGTCCGGCGCCTGCAAGTTTGGAACGACAAGCGCCGCGCAAGACATAGGCTTGGCCAACGCCAACAGCGGCATAAAACTTTCCAGCCTTTCAAAGGCAAGCGGAAGCGGAAACATAATTTTAGCGCCCAACATGGCCTCAGGCTGCGTCATCGGAACTCCCGTCATTTCTAGCGGCGCGAACACGACAAACATCGCGTATTTTGCGCTCGGTGATTCTACAAAAGATGTATGCCAGCTTTCAGTGGCGACGGGGCAGGGCGTGTTATACTTAAAGACTCCCGCGCTAAATAACGTGTCTGGCGGAACTGTTTCAGAAAATGTTGGAAATGGAGCCTTTAAAAATGCCGAAACTACGCCTGTCACTGTCAAGGCAATAAAAATGGCGAGATACGAAGTGACCTACGAATTGTGGTACGCCGTCTACCAGTGGGCGATACACAAGGCGACAAACCCATACACCTTTGGCAGCTGCGGAAAAGAAGGTGATAACCCCGAGGGCAGCGGGGGTAAAGTAACGACAAGCGCGCCTCCTACAACAGAGCTTGTAAACGGCGGAGAAGGCAGGGGCGGACAAAGGCCCGTTACCAATGTAAGCTGGCGCGACGCTGTTGTTTGGTGCAACGCTTACAGCGAGTTCAATGGTTTGACTCCTGTTTATTACACTGACGCAAGTTACACAACGCCCATGCGCTCTTGCAATGACACGGACGGTTATTCTTCGGTTCCTGGAGGACAGGACTGCCCGTATATAAAGGCTGACGCAAACGGCAACACTGACATGGCAAACTGTACCGCTAACGGCGCGCGCCTTCCTACAGAAGCCGAATGGGAATTTGCCGCGCGCGGCGAAAGGCAATCCGATGCTGCATGGTCTTACGAATACACTATGTATTCGAATATGTCGGATTTGAAAAAAGTTGCCTGGTATAACGAAAATTCAGATAGCGTTTTGCATTGTGTTGGACATAAGGATCCAACCACTCGAGGCATCTATGACATGCTGGGAAACAACTCGGAATGGTGCCATGATTTGGCTGATTCCAGCGGAAAAAGGCGCGAAAAAGGCGGGAATTCAATTTCCGTTGAAAATTCAACAAATAAACTCTGCAATGTAAGTTATCAAGGCTCAAGCGTTCCCTACCGCGCCAGCCCTCGCACCGGCTTTAGGTTTGTCCAGAACAACTAGGGGCGGACGGAAAAAAAAACAAAATTTTTTTTGAAAAATCGCTAATTTTTTGACAAAAATGTCTATCTTATAGGCATGAAAAAAATAATTTTTACGGCGCTTCTTATGGGAGCGCTTTTTTTGTCGGCGGCCGCCGCTGACGGAAACGGAGGCGTTTTTCCGGGGCTTGTTTGCAAGGCCAAAAAGGCGCCGCCGCTTGCGCTTGACCTTTACTGGGCTGCCAACCTTTACGCGCCAAAAAATTGCGAGGGCGGCTTTCCCTTGGATTATTCCTATGCCTTTGCGCATGGATTTAAACTGGACTTTGGCGCGCTTGAGGCAAGGTATTTTAATTCCTGCCCCAAGACCGGCGGCGCCGATTTTTTTGGCGTGGATTCCTTTGGCGATTACGAGGCCATTTTCAAAAAGCGCCGCTACAGCCTTTCCTTGGATTTGTCGCGGGTCTCGGAAAACTTTCAATTTAAGTGCGCGGCCGGTTCCCTAAAACTATACTCGCAAAAAAGGCTGGCTCCCTTCGCGCCTGCTGCAAGCCCCTTTGTCTCAAGCCTGGGGGATTCGGGGGGCTTGCAGGTTTCCTTACCCACAAAAAGTTCGGCCAAGCAGGACGACGCCCTTTATTTTTGCGCGGCGCTTCCTGTCGTAAAAAATTTTGGAACGGAGCGGCTTCGCCTTATGCCCTTGAAGGCGGATTTTGCAATAGTCAAAAATTCAAGCGACCAGTCCAAGGCGCCCTTTTTTGCAGGCGTTGGCGGCGGATTTTTCTACATGAATTATTTTAAGCTTTCTGGCGGAATTATGTTGGGCCGCCATTATGAGGAGGAAAGGCTTTTTGCCGGCATTGACTGGATAGCGGAAGTTCCGATTTTTAAGTCATCTCTTCGCGACGTTTTTTCCGCGGACTTGGCTTGGGAAATTCCCTTCTTAAAAAGCCGCTCGACTTTTTCGCTTGCGGAAAGTTCCAAAAGCCTGGGGCGTTGTTCCTTCGCGCAGGAGCTTTTGTTTGAGGCGGGGCGCTTTTCTTTGGCGGCGGCCTTTTTTGCAAGCGACTATATTTTTGAGCCGCAAAAAAAGCCTTGGACGGCGGCCAACGGAAGGGAAAGCAAAAAAGTATGGCAGGCCAAAATGACGCCCCAGCTTGCGTTCAATTTAAAAAACTCTTCCCGCCTGAAAGTCGGCCTTGGCGCTTTTTTGGAGGAACAAATCAGGGACTACGAAAAAAAGTCCGAGCGGCAAACGCTTGAGGCAAAGCTTGCCCTTGGCCTTGCGGCGGCCTCAAAGCGCGATTCGCTAAAAATTTCCGCCACATGCGGAAACCTCGTCTTTTGGCAGGAACCCTTGCAGTCAAAGGAGCCTCTTCCGCCAAAAATCGGGGCGGCGGCCTATTATTCCCGGTCTTTTGGCGGAAAGCGCGGCTTTAGGCTGGCCTTTTATGGCGGCGCCTCTTGGCAGCCGGATTTTGGCTGGAAAAAAGGCGAGTGGACGGAAAGGCTGAAAATTTCGCTTTATCCAAAAGGCCTTTTTTTGCGCTCTTTTTCAGCGGGCTTTGCGGCCAGCCAAAAGGAAGGGCGGCGCAAGTTTGAGCCGTCCGCCGCCGCCAGCTTTTTGTTCAAGATGCGGAATGTCCGCCTGAACGCCAGCGTGTCGGCGGCCTTTCCGCTCACTTGGTAAAAAAAGCGCGGACTGTAAAGGCGGGTCCCAGCGACGAAAAAAAAGTCTGGAGCCTCCCGTCCTTAGCTCCGGCTTGTTGCCTGCGGCCAAGCCTTCGCAGACGGGTCCTTCCAGGCTTTTTTTTCTGCGTCCCGCCCTTGCTTGTCCGCTTTTGTTTTTTCACAAAAATATCGTCAATGACTTGAATAAAAGCCCCGAATTCACTATAATTGTCTAACTATACTTTTAAGAAATTTTTTTTGAGAGGTAATACTATGGATATTTCTAAAATGAGAAATATCGGTATCAGCGCCCACATTGACTCTGGAAAAACCACAACAACGGAACGCATCTTGTTCTACTGCAACAAGATTCACCAGATTCACGAAGTCCGCGGAAAGGACGGCGTCGGCGCTGTTATGGATTCAATGGAATTGGAACGCGAGCGCGGAATCACAATCCAGTCAGCGGCCACACAGGTTCAGTGGAAGGATTACACAATCAACGTAATCGACACCCCCGGCCACGTAGACTTTACGGTAGAAGTAGAGCGCTCATTGCGCGTTCTTGACGGCGCCATCATGATTTTGTGCGCTGTCGCCGGCGTTCAGTCTCAGTCAATCACTGTAGACCGCCAGCTCAAGCGCTATCATGTTCCCCGCGTTGCCTTCGTCAACAAGTGCGACCGCCAGGGAGCCAATCCGCTTCGCGTCCGCATGCAGATTCGCGAAAAGTTGGGACTCAACGCTTACATGATGGAATTGCCCATCGGCTTGGAAGACAAGCTTGAAGGCGTCGTTGACCTCATCAGCCGCAAGGCCATTTACTTTGAAGGCCACGACGGAAACGAGCTCCGCTACGCCGAAGTTCCCGCCCACATGAAGGACGACGTCGAGAAGTATCGCCAGGAATTGGTCGAGGCCGCTTCTATGTTCGACGACACTTTGATGGAGCATGTTCTTGAAGGAACTGAGACAGAAGAAGAAATCATCGCCGCCATCCGCAAAGGCACTTTGGCCGAGCAGTTTGTAGGCGTGTTCTGCGGTTCAGCCCACATGAACAAAGGCATCCAGCCCTTGCTTGACGGCGTTATCCGCTACCTTCCCGATCCGACGGAAGTAAAGAACGTTGCCCTTGACTTGGACAACAACGAAGCCGAAATCGAATTGGTTTCCGACGACAACAAGCCGACTGTCGCCTTGGCGTTCAAATTGGACGACGGCCAGTACGGTCAGCTTACATACACCCGCATCTACCAGGGCCGCATCGTAAAGGGCGACGAGCTTTACAACACTCGCAGCCGCAAGCGCTTTAAGGTAGGCCGCCTTGTCCGCATGAACGCCGCCCAGATGGAAGACATCAACGAAGCCGGCTCAGGCGACATCGTTGCCTTGTTCGGCGTTGACTGCGCTTCTGGCGACACATTCACTTCAGGCGGATTGAACGTTTCAATGGCTTCTATGTACGTTCCCAACCCGGTTATCTCTTTGTCTATCAAACCCAAGGACAAGAACGCCGCGGCCCAGATGTCAAAGGCCTTGAACCGCTTTACAAAGGAAGACCCGACATTCCAGACATACATGGATCCCGAATCAAACGAGACCATCATCAAGGGAATGGGCGAGTTGCACCTTGCCGTTTACGTAGAGCGCATGAAGCGCGAATACAAGTGCGAGGTTGAGACAGGCGCTCCTCAGGTAGCTTACCGCGAGACAATCACAAAGAGAGCCGACTTCAACTACACACACAAAAAGCAGACCGGCGGTTCGGGACAGTACGGACGCGTTGCCGGCTTTATGGAGCCTTGCGAAGAGAAAGAGTACGAGTTTGTCGACTCTATCAAGGGCGGCGCTATTCCCAACGAATACATTCCGTCTTGCGACAAGGGCTTTAAGCGCGCGATGCAGCAGGGCTCTTTGATCGGCGCTCCTGTAGTCAACGTTCGCTGCACAATCAACGACGGTCAGTACCACCCGGTAGACTCAAGCGACATCGCCTTCCAGACAGCCGCCATCGGCGCCTTCCGCGAGGGCTACGAAAAGGCCGGCCCCTGCATTTTGGAACCGATTATGAAGGTTTCAATTTCAGGACCGACTGAGTTCCAGGGAAATATGTTCGGCCTTATCAACCAGCGCCGCGGCGTTATCATCGACACAACCGATGAGAACAACACTTCTACTGTAAACGCGGAAGTTCCTCTTTCTGAAATGTTCGGCTTCTCTACAATCCTTCGTTCTTCAACACAGGGCAAGGCCGAGTTCACGATGGAATTCCTCAAGTACGGAAAAGTTCCTAACGCCGTTTCTGACGAATTGAAGAAGAAGTATCAGGAAGAGCGCAAGGCAGCTCAAAAGTGACATTCTGTCACTTTTGAGCTGCGAGAATTGACCGCTTTGCGTTCAATTCTCGCGTGATGTTTGACAAACTTTATATTAAGGATTAACTATTATGGATAAGAATGATTTGTATAAATCAAGCCCCATCCGCTTTTTTGAAGCCGCTTCCAACGGCGGCCTTAAGGAAGGCGAGCTTGGATTGGTGACGGCGAAGAAAGGCTTGGGAAAGACTTCCGTTTTGGTTCAGTTTGGAATGGATTCGCTTTTGGCCGGAAATCCCTTGGTTCACGTTTCTTTTGACCAGCACTCGTCAAACGTGATTTCTTGGTACTCAAGCGTGTTCAGCGAAATCGCCAAGAAAAAGAACATTTCAAACGCTTCCGAGTTGAAGGACGAAATCATGCGCGACCGCACGATCTTGAACTTTAACCAGGAATCGTTCACTTTGCCCAAAGTAATCAACACTATCGGCGCTTTGAAGAGCGGCGGAATCAACGTTAAGGCTTTGGTAATCGACGGCTTGGACTTGGACAAGATTTCCAAGAACGACATCGCCGCCGTCGCCGACTTTGCCAAGGACGAAAAGATTACCGTATGGTTCAGCGACACAAAGGAAAGCAACAAGTTGCTTGACAGCGTCCGCTCGGAAATCGTTTCTTACTTTGCCGTCGTGGCCCACATCGAAGCCGCCGGCGGAAACCTCAGCTTGAACGTTCTTAAGGAACATTCAAACGAGAATGTTGGCAGCGTAAACTTGGATTCCAAGACGATGTTAATGACAAAATGAGCTGACGCTCATTTTGTCATTGTCGAGTTTTGCCTTGCTCGCCGAAAGGCTCGCATTTTTGCTTTGCAAAAACCGGCAAAACTCGCAAGTTTATCTTAAAACGAGCCGCTCCGTTATGGGGCGGCTTTTTTTTGTTTTATCAGTTTGCATAATATTTTAATATCTGCTATAATAATGGCATGAGAATTATAAACACAGAATCTGAGATAGAGGCGCTTTGCAAAGCTTTGATATCGCCCACCAGGATACAAATGCTTAGGCTTATCGCGAACAACCGCAACATAAATTTAAATGAACTGGCTGAGGCTTGCCAAATAACGAACGGCGCCGTGACCCACCACATGAAAATATTGCAAGACGCCAATCTTGTTGAATTGATGTATTCGCAGGGAATTCGAGGTTCGCAAAAAAATTGCACGATAAAAGACTATCAATTCATGATAGACATTCTTACCGCAAACGACGACACCAAGGCTTATGAAACCGAAATTCCAGTTGGCAATTTTACCCAATACGAAGTTTATCCGACTTGCGGAATCGCAAGCAAAGAAAAGGTTATCGGCGAAGTGGACTCGCCAAGATATTTTGACGACCCCGGCGTAAGGGACGCGGGAATTCTTTGGTTTACAAAAGGCTTCGTCGAATATAGAATTCCAAATTACCTTGAGCGCAACCAGATTCTAAAGGAGCTTCAGTTTTCTTTTGAAATAAGTTCCGAAGCCCCCGGCATTTGCGAGAATTGGCCGAGCGACATTTACTTTTCGATAAACGGAACGCAAATCGGGTATTGGACAAGCCCAGGCGATTTTGGCGAAAGCAAGGGCCTCTTTACGCCGGACTGGTGGGACAAGCATTGGAATTCATACGGCTTGCTAAAGCTGCTTGTAATAAACGATTACGGAACTTTCATTGACGGCGGAAAAATATCCGACGTTACAATCAGCGGTTTGCGCTTAAAGGCGAACGACACAATCACTTTGCGAATCAGCGTTCCTGAAAGCGCGGCCAACATCGGAGGCTGCACTTTGTTCGGAAAAGGCTTTGGCAATTACAACCAAGACATAAAAGTCCGCGCCTTGTTCACCGAAAAAGAGTGAAAAAAGCGGACCAAAAAGCTGGAGGTTCTTTTTGGCCCGCTTTGGAATTTTGTTTTTATTAAATCTAGTATTTGAATCTCAAGACATTCCAAGAAAGCTTTTCGATGTTGAGCTTGAACGCGCCGTTTTCGCCGTTGACGGGCGGAAGGTTTTTGGGAACGACATTGTCCGGATTTTCAAAGCTGTTGATGGCGTTTAGGTCGTTTCCTGTCAAGACGATGCGCTCAATCATTTTCATCTGGGGGAAGTCGCGCAGCTCAAGCTTTAATTCCTGGCTTTGGTTTTTGTCGATGTTCAAGCAGAAGACTGTGACTTCCTGCTTTTCTTCCGAGTGAACTACGGCCGTCGCCAAAACCGGAGTTTCGCCGTAGCAGGTTTCTTTTGTCGCGGCCTTTACCACCGGCTTTAACACAGTTCCGCGGCCAAAGACCGAAAGGTGCTTGAAGGGCCAGAAAATCGTTTGCCGTATTACGCTGCCGCCTTTCATCGTAAAGATTGGCGCGATTACGTTGACCAACTGGGCAAGGCAGGCGATTTTCACGCGGTCGGAATTGTTGAGCAGTGTGATTCCGAGTCCTCCAAAAACCAAGGCGTCAAGCAAAGAGTAGCGGTCTTCAAGCAGCGCGGGAACTTCTTCCCAGCCGTGCGGCTGCTGCTTTTGTTGGTACCAAACGTTCCATTCGTCAAACGAAAGGTTCACCGTTTTTTTGCTGCGCTTTAACGCCTTAACATAATCGGCTGTGGCGGTCACGCTGTGGATGAAGGAATCCATCTCGACAAACGAAGCCAAGAAGTCGTCGTCGTTGCCAAGGTTTTCGTAATACCTGTGCAAAGAAAGATAGTCGATGTGCTCGTAAGTTTGCTCAAGCACGATTCTGTCCCATTCTGGGAACGTCGGAAGCAATGTCGTGGCGCTGCCGCACGCGACAAGTTCCAGCGAGTCGTCAATCCATTTCATTATTTTTGCCGTTTCGCAGGCTTTCTTTCCGTAATCGACCGCGTCCAAGTGGCAAATCTGCCAAGGGCCGTCCATTTCGTTTCCAATGCACCAAGTCTTTATGCCGTATGGCTCTGCGTGGCCGTTTTTCTTTCGCAGGTCGCTCCATGCCGTTCCGCCCGGAAAATTGCAGTATTCCAAAAGTTCGCCGGCTTCTCTTGGCGTTCCCGTTCCCATGTTGACGGCGCCCATTATTCCGGTTCCCGCCTTTTTAGACCAATCGTAAAATTCGTCAATGCCGATTTGGTTTGATTCGATTGTCTTCCACGCCAAGTCCAAGCGCTTTGGCCGCTGGTCGCGCGGCCCGATTCCGTCCGTCCACTTGTAGCCCGAAAGAAAATTTCCGCCCGGATAGCGGACGAGCGAAACGTTCAGTTCCCGCACAAGGTTTATAACGTCCTTTCTAAAGCCTTGCTCGTCGGCTTCCTTGTGGCCTGGCTCGTAGATTCCCGTGTAGACCGCGCGTCCAAGATGCTCGATGAAAGAACTAAAAAGTCTGTCGTCAACGTCGGCGACTTTGAAATTTTTTTCGATGATGATTGAAGCTTTGCTCATTTGTTACCCCTTGATGCTTCCCACTGTCAAGCCAGTGATGAAGGCCCTTTGATTTATTAAGAAAAGAATGATGATTGGAATTACAGACAAAACGGCGCCCGCAAGAAGAACGTCATAATTGTTTCCGTACGGCGTAAGAAGCGCGTTCAGTCCTATTGGCAATGTCATGTTTTCGTTTGAGCGCAAGGCGATTAGCGGCCATACAAAACTGTTCCAGCTGCCCATTGCCTGCAAAATCATGATGGCCGCAAAAGCCGGCAGCATTACCGGACACATGATGTTGAAGAAAATCCTGATTTCATTGCAGCCGTCAATGCGGGCGGAATCAATCAAGTCCTTTGGCAAGCCAAGGCAGTATTGCCTAAAGTAAAAGACCGCGAACGGCGACACGACAAACGGAAGTATTACGCCGGCTTTTGTATTGATGATTTTCATCTTTACAACCAGTTTGAACAACGGAAGGATGAGAACTTCCGTCGGTATCATCATTACGGCAAGGACAACAAGAAATATAATGTTGCGTCCCTTGAATTCATACACGCTAAGGCCGTAGCCAACCATCGCGCAAAACAAAAGCGACAGGGCGGTTTGCAAGGCTGTCAACACGACGCTGTTCTTGAACCAAAGAAAGAACATTCCGTTGTTGTAGTTGAACAAGGCCTTGAAGTTGTGCAGGCTCATCGTCTTTATGTTGAAGTCCAGCGTAAGTCCGTTCTGGACCATTTGCGCGCCGGGCCTTAAGGATGAAAGCGTCAAGAAAACAAAAGGCATTACGCAGAATAGAAAAATCAAGAAAAGCGAAATGTATTTGAAATATTCCAAGATTATGTTGTTTCTTTTCATATTAGTTGTTCTCCTTTTTGAACGTTCCCGTCGCGAAAAGCTGGATGACATTTACAATCATTATGATTGCGAAAAGCGCGACGCCGATTGCCGAACCCATTCCAAGGCGCGCGTAGTTAAAACCTTCAAGGTAGATGTATGAAACCATAGTCAAGCCGATGTCTCCCGGAGAAGCCGCCGAGCCGAACATTGTGTAGGTTTCGCCGAACATCGCGAAGCCGCCGTAAACGCTTATTGTGACTACGTAGACCGTCACGTTTCTTAAATTTGGAACGGTTATGTACCAAAATTTTTGCCAAGTGTTCACGCCGTCAATGTCGGCGGCTTCGTATTGTTCCTGCGGAATGGCGTTCAAACCGGAAAGAAAATAAATCATGTTTACGCCAATCCATTTCCATGTGCAAAAAAGGACAAGCACAAACATTGTCGTGGCTCTTTGGAACAGCCACTTTTTTGGCGCGGCGCCCAACTTTATCAAAACCGAGTTGATGAACGCCGTTTCCTGTTCGCTGAACAAATAGCGGAAGAACAAGCCGGCGACAACAACTGATGTCAGCGCGGGAAGAAAGTACGCCGACTTGAATATGTTCTTAAATCTTGTCGTCTTGGAATTGATAAGGACGGCAAGAACCATTGGCAAGGGAATCAACACGGCGATTGTTAGAACCGTGTATATCGCGCTGTTTTCCAACGCGTGGAAAAATTGTTCGTTGTTTAAATTTTTATAGTTCTTTAGTCCGATAAAAGTAACGTCGTCAAAACCCGCTATGTCCTGAAAACTCATTATGAAAGTGTTGACAAGCGGATACAGGGTGAAGAAAAGGAAAGAAACTATAAAGGGCGACACAAAAATCCAAGGCGCCGTTTTTTGGTTTATCAAAGCCCTTGAAATTGTTTGCAATTTCTTTTTTATCATAAAGCCTCCTCAACTGGCGCGAAAAAAAGGGGCCGCCGTCGCCGCGTTTGCGCGGCGTCGGCAGGCCCCTTATGTTACTTGCTGTTCAAAATTTTATTAGCTTCTACAAGAGCGTCTCTTGGAGTCGCGGATTTTTCGCCAAGAACTTTGAACATTACGTTCTTTTGGACGAGGCTCTGGGCTTCGGGGAATTTGTCGCCGCCGTTTGTGCCAAGAATTTCGTCCTTGATGCTAACCAGCATGTCAAACACTCCGTCGCCAAAGTAAGCGGTGAACTTGTTGGGCGCCTTCATGGCCGGATCTGTCCAAGCGTCCCAGCGAATCGGGTCAAAGCCAAGCAATGTCCATGTCTTGATTGAGCCTTCCTTTGAGGCCTTGGCGTAAACCATAAAGCGGGCGGCCAAGTCTGAATGCTTTCCTTGTGAAGGAATCGCGGTTCCTGTTCCGCCCATTCCGGCTGAGCGGGCGCCGCCGGCCTTCCAACGAGGAAGCGGGCGAACGATAATCTTTCCGCTCAACTTGGGCATGTAGTCTGTAAAGCGGTTCATGTACCAAAGCGGCATCCAAACGCTGGCGGCGCCTGAATTGTTCATGAATGACCAATACTCTTCCGAGTGGTGGAAGCCGGCCGGCGCGATTTGGGCGATGCCTTCGTCAACAAGCTTTTTGATGAACTCAAGAGTCTTGATGTTGATTTCGCTGTCAAGAACGCCGTTTCCGTTTTTGTCAAGGAAGTCTCCTCCCTGCTGGACGATGAGCGGGTAGAAAGACCAGTGCTCGGTTGACTCAACAGTCGTCATCGGCTTTCCTGTCTTTTGGACTACGATTTTTCCGATGCGGTAGAAGTCGTCCCATGTGGCGATGTCGTCGGCGCTCACGCCCGCCGCGTCAAGGATTTCCTTGTTGTAGTAAATGACGGCCGCGCCTACATGGTAGTCAACGCCGTAAATGTTTCCGTCTTTTGTGTATGGATTGAAGCGGCCTTTGATAAGGTGGTCCATGTCAAGCATGCCGTTCAATTTTACGAGCGGCGGGTTCTTGCCCTTAATGTAGTTGGCGAATTTTCCGATTTCGATGTCGGAAATGTCGGGAGCTCCTGTGCCGGACTGAAGCGCGATCAAAAGTTTGTTGTGCATTTCGTCATATCCAAGAACCTCGACAGAAAGGTCTATCTGTTCGCTTGGATTTTGCGCGTTCCATGTTTTTGCCGCGTCCTGCATAAATTCCGCGTGCGCGTTTTGGAATGTCCAAAAGGTGAGTTTTGTTGTTCCCGAAGATGAGTTCTTTCCTGCCTTACAGCCAACAAAGCCGGTCAAGAGCGCCAGGGATAAGGCCGCTCCAACAATTTTTGACAATCTCCTCATAATTGTCCTCCTTTGTTTTAATGGTTGTTAAACTATTTCTATTGCCGTTTAACTAATTTAAGTTTAAGCCCGCTTTTTTGTTTTGTCAAGAAAATTCGTAAAAAAATTATGAAATTCGCGTTTTTTTGGGGAAAATTCGGCAAATTTTGAGGAAAAAAAGTGGCGAAAACTTAAAAACCGCCCCTTTTGGAGCGGTTTTTTTTATGGGTTAGCTATTGCGGCGCGACAATTTTGTTCGCGCCGCAATAGACACTAGTCAAGGCTTTAAGCGGAGCGTGCCTTGACTAGTTATCAATCTTCCAAGGCATGAAGAAGGACTTAAAGCCGCGCGGGCCAAGGTTGTCCTCGTCTTCTTTGATCAGAGCGGCCCAGGGAATTTTTTTGCGGAGCTTTGGCGTTTTGTTTTCCGGGTGCGCGTCAAGCCAGTCGTACTTGTAAAGGCGAAGGCGGAGGGCGTTGACTCCGCTCAACACGGCGCCGGCGGTTCCCGGAACCAAAAAGAAAATCATAAAGGACAACGCCAGCAAAAACAAGTTGAAGAAAAAGACAAAGACGCTAAAGCCCGTGTTGTCAAAGAAAAGCACGAAGCATTTTTTTATCGTTTGGACAAAGCCGCGGCCCAAGAGCGCCCTTAGCGGAATGAACCACTGCAGCGCCAGCGCGAAAATCGCCTCAAAAAAAATCAGCGTCGCGCACAAGGCAAAGCCCAAGACTCCGCCGGCCGAAAAATAAACGGGGATTCCGATAAAGGCAACGACTGCCAAGGCGCCCAAAAGCGCTCCGTAGCGAACCGCGTCAAAAAAAACTTTTGGGATTTGCTTAAAATACGCGGCGAGCGAAGGCATTTGAAAGTTGGCGATGGCCGCGGCGTTCTCGCTGTTGGCCATGACCAAAACCATTCCCAGCGCCGTCAAGACGATAAAGGCAAGGCACGACAAGGGCAGCGCGAAAGACGATTCAATGTTGAACACGACGCTGAGGATAAAAAAGGCCAGCGCCGCGTAAAGGGTCACGATGATGTTTGGAACAATCAAAAAGAAAATGTTGTCCCAGCCGTCGCAAAAGTTTTTCTTTAGGTAAAATCCAATCATAGAATCTCCGTCGCCCGCGATTTTAGGCTTTTAAAAGCCCGCGCGGTTTTTGTCTTGAAAGCCGCGCGGCGCTTTTTGGTCAGCAATCAGTCTCAGCCCAGCGCGCCCAAAATCTTTTGCAATTTTTCTTTGCCGATGATGCGCAAGAAGGAGCCAAGGCGCGGGCCTTGGTCCTTTGCAATCAGGGTTTGGTAAAGCGCGCCAAAGAGCGCCTTTGATTCCATACCCATGCTGGTCGCCACGTCGTAAATCGCTTGCTGGCATTCTTTGTCAATGGCAAATGTGTCCAGCTTGGGAACGACTTCGTCGCGCACTCGGCGGACGGCGGTTAAAAGTTCGTCGGACAATTGGGGCTTTGAGCCGTCGTCGCGGAGGGCAAAGCAAAAATCCGGGGCGCAGTCGGGAGCCGAGTGCTGGATCCAGAACCAGGCGCAAGCGGCG
Organism: uncultured Treponema sp.; assembly: GCA_946411505.1. Lineage (GTDB taxonomy): Bacteria > Spirochaetota > Spirochaetia > Treponematales > Treponemataceae > Treponema_D. The sequence continues at coordinate 16,845 of CAMKEG010000005.1, forward strand.
CGGCGGCGAAGTCGTTCTTCTTGGTCTTGCTTTACGTCTCCAAGGGACTTTATCACAGCGTCGATGTCGCCCGAATATGTTTGCAAAAGGGTTGTCAACATTCGGAATGTAATTTGATACGGCATCGTGTCGGGAATCTTTCCGTCGATTTGGCTAAGAATGTAAATGCGCTTTTCTTTGTTGAACTGGTCGTCGCTCTTGGCTTTGTCGATTCCGTAAACAATGCGCTCTGTCTTGTCGTAGTCTTCGTAAACTTTAAGAACGTCAAGGTCAAAGCTGATGGCAAACTCGGTGTTGGGCCTTGTTCCGGCAAAGATGTAGCGGAGGACTTCGGCCTGGTAAACGTCAAGCGCGTCGGGAAGCGCGATTACCTTTCCCTTTGAGGAGGACATTTTTCCGGGAACGCCTTTAAGGTTGACAAAGTCGTAGCGCATTGTGATGGGAGCGTCCCAGCCGTAAACTTTTTTTGAGACAAGCTTGGCCGTGTCGTAGCTTCCGCCCGGGCTGATATGGTCTTTTCCGCCCGGTTCAAAGACTACCTTCTCTTCGTTCCAGCGCATCGGCCAGTCAACGCGCCAGCCCAATTTTGCGCCCTGGAATTTTCGGATGTCGACGGTTTCCTCGCAGCCGCACTCGCACTTGTATGTAAGGCCGTACTCTCCGTCGTAGCCTGTGATTGTAGTCGTGTCCTTGTTGCACTTTCCGCAGAAAATGCTTACGGGCCAGTAAACGTCCTGGGCCTTCATCTTGTGCTGCTCGTCGCGGTATTCGTTAAGGCATTCCTTGATAAGGTCGCGGTTTTGCAAGGCCTTCTTCATTCCCTCGGCGTAGCGGTTGGCGCGGTAGCGGCTGGCCTGGTACAAAAATTCGGGAGCGATTCCCACGCGCGGAAGCTGGGTCTCGATGTCAACCTCGTGGTGGCGCGCGTAGTTTTCGTCGCGGCCTGTCGTGTCGGGAACCATCGTAATCGGGTAGCGCAAATATTTTTCGAGCGTTTCGGGGTCTGGCATGTTGGCCGGAACCTTGCGGAAAACGTCATAGTCGTCCCAAGAGTAAATGAAGCGGACCTTCTTGCCTCGGTCGCGAAGCGCGCGGACAACCAAGTCAACGGTTATGATTTCGCGGAAGTTTCCAAGGTGAACGGTTCCGCTAGGCGTGATGCCTGAAGCGCAAGTGTAGGAGTCGCGCTCGCCTTTTTCGGCGATGATTTTGTCGGCCATCTGGTCGGCCCAGTGGCAGAGGAGCGGATCTTTGTTTTCCATAATTGTTACCTCTATCTAAATATATATTTTATTTTTTCAAAAATAATCGCTTCACAAACACTAAAAGATTGGATAGCATTCAAAGCCGGCGCTTCTAAGCTGCTCGCCGATGTTTCCCTTGGCGTTTTCGTCAACGACCACGATAAAGTATGTCGTGCCGCTGGGCCGGGTTTCCTCGGTGATGTAGGGCTTGAAGCCTTTTTCCTTTAGCCGGTCGCAAAGGCCTTGCGCGTTGTCGCGGCTTTTAAAAAGGCCCAGCTGCTGCTTCTTAATTTTTTCCGAGCCCTCGCTTTGGGAACTGTCGTCCGCGCCCGCGCCGGCGCTTGAGTCGTCTGATTTTTCCATCGGAACGCTTTGCGACTCGGCCGCGCTTTCGGCGGCGGCTTCAAGCGCGCTTCCTTTTTTGGGCATGAAGTACCAAAAGGGCGCGGGCGTCATTTGCGCGCTTCCCGCCACAATCGCCGCCTCGGGGCTTTTTGGAAAAGCGGCGCGGAGCTTTTTGCCCCAGCTTTCCTGGCCGGTGACATACCAAAGCGTCAAGAGGACGCTGGGCTGGACCGCCTTCATCGAAGGAAAGTCCGAGTAAGCCGTCAAAAGCGCGACGCTTTCGTCCAGCTGGGAATTGGATTCAATTTTGCAAAGGCGGCTCCAAACCTCGTAGAGCTTTATGTAAGCCTGAACCGTTTCGTCCTGGGAATTGCGGACGGCGGAGTTTAAATAGCTTTCCGCCGTGGCCGAATCGCCGGAACTAAGCGCGCAGCGGACCGCGTCCAAAACCAATTGCGGGCTGGTCTTTTTGGGCATTCCGTCAACGTTGGGCGCGGAAATGCCGGCCGCCTGCGCGTAGGATGCCGAAGCGTCCTTGTAGGCGCCCAACTGTTCCTGCAGGCCGCCCAAGAAGGCCAAGAGCGCCCTCTTTTGCGCGGCGTCCTTTTGTTGGGGAATTTGCTTTTTTAGGTAGTCAATCGATTCGCCCGCGCTGGAATAGTCCAACGCCTTGGCGCTTATTTCCTTGGCGGAATTTTGGGCGGCCAAAAGCGCCGCGCTCAAGGCCAAGACGGCCGCGATTAAAGAGCGCTTCATTTGTTTTCCTGCGGAGCGGCCGCTTCTGTGGCTTGGGAGTTGTTTTTGCCGTCTTTTTCTTTTTTTCCAAAGGCCGGCTTTTTGGCAAGAACGCCTTGCGCCTTGGCCTTGGCTTCCTCCAACTTTTGCCTGCGGGCGATTTGCTTTTCCAAGTTCTTTTTTTCGTTTTGCTCAAGGCGCTCGGCCAAGGCGCGCGCCTGTTCCGCCGTCATTTTTTTTTCGCCGCGCAAGAACACGGCCGGAAGCGTGACAACAATTCCCGCAGCGAATGAAACCAAAATGCTCATGAATATCGGCGCGTTTGTAAAAACCTTTCCAAAAAGCCAAATGTTGCAGCGGTTGTCCAAGTTGAAGCCGCTGAATATCGCCACCGCGACCAAAAGCGCGATTGTAAAAATCAGTTTTAAGACCATAAGGGCCATTATATAGAAAATTGGAAAGAAATTCAAGGCGCGCCGTTTTTTTGCAATCTAGACATTGTCGTCGTTTTGCGCTAATATTGTAGGATATATAAACATTTACGGAGACTGGGTTTAGATGGCGGAAACGCAGGGCAAAAAAGTAGAGGTTGACAGAAACAAAGTTAGAACCGCGATAAACGCGGGAATTCCTCTTTCCCTAACGACATATACGCTTCCTCATGAAATGGAAGTTTATATGAACGACATCTTGCGCGTTTTTTTGGAAGAGCTGAATCAAAACCAAATGATTGAGTATCTTTCATACTGCCTTAACGAGCTTATCACAAACGCAAAAAAAGCCAACACAAAGCGCGTTTACTTCAAGCTCAAGAAGCTGGACATTTCAAATTTGGCGGACTATGAGCAGGGAATGAAGTCGTTCAAGTCCGACACCCTTGACGACATAAACTATTATCTTAGCCTGCAAAAAAAGGCCGGCCTTTACGTCCGCCTGATATTGCAGTTCCGCAACAACAAGATAAAAATCGAAGTGCGCAACAATTCCGACTTGACAGTCTTTGAATACAAGCGCATCCACGACAAGCTTTCCAGGGCGCAGCAATACACTTCCATCGAGCAAGCCTTGGACCAAGTGATTGACAACTCGGAAGGCGCCGGCCTTGGCCTTATCATCATGATTTTGATGCTGGAAAAAATCGGCCTGACCGAAGAGAATTTCCAAGTCCTTTGCGAAAACGGCGAGACAATCACCCGCATCATACTTCCGCTCAGCCAAAAGACACAGAGCGAAATTGACTTCATCTCCGAAGAATTTGTCAAAGTGATTGAGGAGCTGCCGCAGTTCCCGGAGAACATTTCCGCGATAAACCGCCTCTTGAGCAACCCTGATTCAAAGATGAGCGACATCGCGATGCACATATCAAACGACGTTTCCATCAGCGCCGAACTTTTGAAGATGGTCAACTCGGCGGCGTTCGCCTTGGCCAGCCCTTGCTCCAGCATTTACGACGCGGTAAAGCTTGTGGGCTTGCGCGGAATAAAGAACTTGCTTTTCTCAATCGGAGCGGTGCAGTCTTTCGCCAAGGTCGGCGGAAACACCGAGGACTTGTGGACGCACGCCTACAAGGTCGCCTTTTATTCCTACAACTTGGCGCGTAACTTTTTCCACGGACAGAGGAACGTTGTGGAGGACGCTTACGTTTGCGGCCTTCTTCACGACATGGGAAAAATTATTTTTGAGACCAGCCACCCGGATTTCATCAACGGCGTCAGAAAGATGAGCGTGGAGAAAAACATTTCCGCCGAAATTTTTGAAAAGCTTTTGGCCGGCGTGAACCATGCCGAGATTGGCGCGCGCGTCGCCGAAAATTGGAATTTCCCCGACGTCATCGTGAGCGCGATTCGCTATCACCACGCGCCGGACTGCGCTCCTGTCGAAGTGAAAAAATTGGTTTCCGTGGTTTACTTGGCCGACTTGATGACCCATTACCAAAAGGAAGACGTCGCCTTCTATCAAATCGACGTTGACGTCCTAAAAGAATTCAAGCTGACCAACGAAGGCCAGTTCAAGAAAATTTCAGACCAGCTGCTTGAAGCGTTCAACAAACAAGAAGAGTAGGAACGGTCAAGGCACGCTACGCTACGTGCCGTTTTGCTAGTTGAAATTTATACAACTGCGCTCTTGCGAGCGCTGGCAATCAAGGCCTTGACTCGTTCCTATTGAGGCGCGACTACAATTATCGCGCCTCAATAGCAAAAAACTCCCGACGCCCCGCTTCTTCGCGCGTTTTTATTTTCCCTGTCTTTAACTCAGGCTTTCAACCCATTTTTGCATTAGGATTCCAAAAGCGACGCCGACGTTTAGCGACGCCTTAAGTCCTTTCATCGGAATTGTGACGCGGCCGCAATTTGCCTTTGCGAGCGCTTGAGGGCTTACGCCTAGTTCCTCCGAGCCGATTATGCAAATTCCCTCTTTTGGAAAGTCAAATTCTTCAATCGGAATTCCGCCGGTTTCCAGGACAAAAATTTTCGCGCCTTCAGGAAGCTCGTCCAGCGAGGCGCGGCTCCAGCCCATCGTTTGCACGCAGCCCATTCCGCTTCTGACGGAGCGGGGGTGCTCGGGATCGCAGCAGCCCGGGGAAAGGTAAACTTTTTCGGCGCCCATCGCTTCTGCCGTCCTAAAGATTGAGCCAAGGTTGAAGGGCGAGCGTATGTCCTCCGCGTAGACCGCGACTCCCGGAAAGAAGTCCCGCTTGGACACTGTTCCGTCCGGCCCGGCGTTGTGGTGGGGCGCGATTATCAAATCCCATTCCGCGGGAAAAGTTCCCAAAATCGCGAGCAGCTCGTTGCGGGCCAAGTTGCAGACAAGCCTTTCGTCAAGTTGTTTTTCATTTAGAGCGGCGGAAATTTTTTTTGCCGCGTCCGCCGAAATTTTTGGGTCTTGCAAAAAGACGCGGCACAAGGCCTTTATGTAGTCCGCCCTGGGCATTGTGGAGAAATTGTATTCCGAGCCTTTTTCCGCGATTCCCAAAATGTCGCGCTCCAAGGCTCCGAAGCAAAGCGCCAGCTTTCGCCTTTGCTGGCCGCCGCTCAACTGGAACAATTTGTTTGGATTTATCATTTTGTTATTATTGAAAAAAAACTTGAAAAAGTCAATTTTAAGATATATAATTTTTTCTATGAAGACAATTTCGTTAAGGTTGAAATACACCCTCTTTATTTCCGCGTTTTTCGCGGTTGCCATGGTTTTCTTTTCCGCGCTCGCGATTCGCGCTTCTGTCAGGATTTGCGTGGACACATTTGTTGCCGACGGAACGCCGCTTGTCGAGCACGGCGCGGACTATCTGAACAAAAACATCGTGAACTTTAAAAGGGTGATAGAGGACAAAAATCCCGACTCCTTGAGGTACGGAATGTTGCGCGAAGGCCTTTTGGCCATGAAGGAAGCGTCCTCCGCAAAATACTTTTACACGATGATTCCGGCCAACGACAATGAATACATGTACGTAATTGACGGTTCCTGCGACCCAAGCGATTCGGAAAACTTTTCTCCGTTGGGAACTTTGGAGACCAAGGACAATTACGGCGAGCCGGCCATTCTTGCGATGTCCACCGGAAAAACTCAGGCAAGCAAAATGGAAAAGCAGGAAGGCTGGGGCTGGCTCATCACCGTCTTTTGTCCAATCATCGACAACGGAAAGGCCATCGGCTTTGTGGCCGCCGACTACGACGTAACGCAATTAAGGTCGTCAATAATTTGGCTGACAATCAATGTTTTGATTGTCGCCGTCCTTTTGCAGGCGGCCGCGATTTTCACCATCAACTTTGCCTTGAGCTCTTTGTTCGGAAAAATCAACAAGGTCACAAAAGAGATTACCGAAATCGCGGAAGGCAAGGCCGACTTGTCGCAAAAAATTCCTGTCGCCAGGGCGGACGAAATCGGCTTGCTGGTGGAAGGCTGCAACAAGCTTACCGCAAGCCTTGCCAAGATGTTCGGAACGATAAAGGAAGCCGTGGCCTCTCTTGTCTACACGGGAACGGAAATCGAGGGGCATACGCAATCCACAATCGGCGACGTCGAGACCACAACCGAGCGCGTGCAGGAAATCAGTACCAGGGCGCAGGCTCAAAACGAAACTATGGACATGGTTGCGGACAGCAGCTCTAATGTCAGCAAGGCGATGCAGCTTTTGACGTCAAGAATAAAAATGCAGTCCGAAGCCATCAACGAAGTTTCTTCCGGCGTCACGGTCATCTCCGAAAAGATTCACAGCGTTGACCAAAACGTTTCCAAGATTTCAGAAAGGTACGGACAGCTGGTCAACGACTCAAAGACTGGCCAGAAGGACCAGATGACGGTCGTCGACAAGGTTGGCGAGATCCAGGCGCAGGCGGGAAGGCTTAAGGAAGCCAACTCGGTCATTCGCAGCATCGCCAGCCAAACAAACTTGCTGGCGATGAACGCTTCAATCGAGGCCGCGCACGCCGGCTCCGCGGGAAAGGGCTTCGCGGTTGTCGCAGGAGAAATCCGTTCTTTGGCGGAAAGTTCGGCCAAGCAGTCAAAGAGCATCGGCGACCTTATCAAGTCGATTACGGAAGCGATTGGCGGAATTGTCGACGCCTCCAAACTTTCGCTGCATTCTTTCCAAAGCCTTGACGAAAAAATCGGAGAGATTCAGTCCATGCTTTCGCAAGTCCTTGCCAGCGTTGACGAGCAGCAGGAAGGCGCCAAAGGCTTGCTTGACTCAATGTCAATCGTGGACTCTTCTTCGCGTTCGATTCAAGCCGCAAGCAACGAGATGCAGGAGCAGAGCGACAAAGTTTTCTCTCGCATGGACGAGCTTAGGACATCCGCCAGCGAAATCACGATTCTTGCGGCAAGCGTCAAGAATTCCGTCGGCGCGATTTTGGCGCAAGCCAAAAAGTCTTCGGACGAGTCGGAGAACAACACTAGGCTTAACAACCAAGTTTTGGAGCTGATAAAGAGCTACAAGATATAGCCGCTCGTGCCGATGTAGGCAAGACAACAATCGTTGTTTACGCCGCTTCGCGTCGTTTTGTTAAGGAAATTATCCACATGTCCGCTTGCGCGGACTGTCAATCGAGCGGTTTCGCCGCGTCCTTGCGGACGCTACATAATGTTTTTTTGCCAGTCCGGCGGCTCGGGAATTTCAAAGCGCGTTTTCTCTTTTGTCCACGGATTGATAAATTCAAGCGTGCGCGCGTGCAGGGCAAGGCGGCCAAAAGGGTTTGCCTTTGCCCTGTAATTTTTGTCGCCGCACAGGGGATAGCCCAGGCTTGCAAGGTGAGCCCTAATTTGGTTTTTGCGGCCGGTGTCCAATGAAAGCTCAAAAAGCGTGTAGCGATCGCCGCGCGCGATTATCTTGTAATTTGTCCGCGCCGGGATTGTCTTGAATTTTCCGGCCGAGCCGCCTTTGGGAACGAAGGCTTGGTTGTAGGCGTTGTAGGCCAAGGGGCTGTCTATGAGGCCGCAGTCGGGAAGCGCGTTTAGGGCGGCGTTTTTTCCGAGCGGATTTTGGGCCACGGCGCGGTAGAGGCGCTCGGTGACCATGACTTGCCAAGAATCCATAATCGTTTTTTGCGCTCTCTCGTTTAGCGCGAACATCATCACGCCGCTGGTTTCCCTGTCCAGCCGGTGGACGGCGAAGGGCCTATGCTTGGCGGAATAAGTTCCGCGCTTCCTCATGTTTTCTTCCAAAAGGCCGAGCGCCGTTTTTCCGCGAAATCCGGGATAGGGCACGCTCAACAAGTTTTCGCTTTTGCAAATGACGGCGATGTTTTGGTCTTGGAAGAGAACGTTAAATTTCAACAAAGGGCCGCCTCCATTTTTTTTACTATTTGCGCGATTTTGTTTTTTTGAATGCCCGAATAGTTTATCACAAAGTCCGCGCGCGAGCTTTGGTCTTTTGGCTTATTGTAATAAAAATCGCTAAGCAAGGCAACATTTATTCCTTTTTCCGACAGGCGGCCCTGGAGCTTCTTGCCGGATTCAGTTGACTTGATTCGCAGAATAAAGTGCAGGCCGGAATTTTCTTCAAGGATTTCGCAGCTCTTTGAAAGGCGGCTGGCGCTCAAGGCGCGAATCAAGTCGTTGCGAAGATTGCGGTAATGGTTTTTCATTTTTGTCAAATGCTTTTCGTAGTGGCCTTCGTCTATGAAGCGCGCGAGCGTGTATTGTTCAAACGCGGAGACAGGGCAGGAATAAAAGCCGTTTTTTTTGTAATATTCTTGAACCAAGTTTTGCGGCAGAATCATGTATGAAATTCTTATTGACGGAGCGAGCGTCTTTGAGAACGTGTTGATGTAAATCACGTGTCCGCGCGTTTTTTCCGAGGCGGCCGCCGCGCTAAAGAGCGGCTCTATTGGCTTTGCGTTGAAGCGAAATTCCGAGTCGTAGTCGTCTTCGATTATGAAGCGCTTTTTTTCGCTCGCCGCCCATTCCAAAAGCTCAAAGCGGCGGGCGTAGGGCATTACGATTCCTGTCGGAAAATGGTGCAGGGGAGAGACATGGACGATTTGCGCGTCCTTAAGCCTGCTTGTCTTTATTCCGCTTTTGTCCAGGCTGGCCGCCACGCATTTTGCGCCGCACAGCTTTGCCACGGAAGCGAATTGCCGGTAGCCGGGATTTTCCACGGCGTATGTTTTGTCCGCTCCAAAAAAGTGGACCAGCTGCGTGTACAAAAAATCAGTTCCCGCTCCGATGACTATTTGCTCGGGGCTGGCCTCAATCATCCTAAAGCGGCGCAAGTGGCGGGAAATGGCTTTGCGCAATTCGTCCGCGCCGCCGCTTGGAATTTTTTGCAGGAGCCGCTCGTCGCCGGAATTCAAGACTTGCCGCATAAGGTGGGCCCAAAGGCTGAATGGAAATTTTTCAAAGTTCGTGGAATTGCTTTTAAAGTCCGCAAGCCAATTGGCGTCCTTGCCCTTTTGCGGCTCCTCGGCGCCTTGCGGAATTTTTCGCGCCGCGTCCGCCAAGAATGTTCCGCCTGAAGGAATTCCCTGCGCGAAGTATCCACGCTTTTCTTCCGAATAAATGTAGCCTTCGCTTATTAGGCGGGCGTAGGCGTTTTGCACGGTGATTTCGCTTACCTTTAAGTTTTGCGCCAGGGCGCGGCGGGAAGGCAGGCGCTCGTCGGCCGCTATGCTGTTGGAGACGATTTGCCTTTTTATAGAGCTGTACAAAAAGTCGGAAAGGCCTTGGCCCTTTCTTTTGCTAAAATCAATCGTTATCATCTGGCATTATAAAAATTTATTAAAATTGGGTATATGAATGATACCAGTTTTTCGCTAGATTTACAAGCATAGGAGATTAAAAAATGGCTCAGGATCACAGACTTCTTACAATTCAGGACATTTCTTGCGTGGGACAGTGCTCGCTCACTGTCGCCCTTCCAATCGTCAGCGCTTGCGGAATAGAGACCGCGATTTTGCCAAGCTCGGTTCTTTCCAACCATACTGGAAAGGGCTTTGGCGCCTGGACTTTCCGCGACCTTACCGACGAAATGCCAAAAATTCTTGACCAGTGGCTCAAGGAAAAAATTGACTTTGACGCCTTTTACACGGGCTACGTTTCCAAGGCCCAAATTCCCCACATCCTTGACATATTCCAAAAAGCCGCCCGTCCAGGCGCCGTCAAAATCGTAGACCCGGCGATGGCCGACAACGGAAAGCTTTACGCCGGCTTTGACGCGGACTTCCCCAAGGAGATGGCCCGCCTTGTGGCTGTTTCCGACTACGCGCTTCCCAACCTTACGGAAGCCAGCTTCTTGCTTGGCCAGGAATACATCGAAAGCGGCTACGACAAGGCTTACATTGAAAAGACAATCGCCGGCCTCCACAAGCTGGGCGCCAAGAACGTAATTTTGACAGGCGTAAGCTTTGAGCCTTCAAAGTTGGGCGTGGCCGTTTCCGACGGAAGCAGGATAGACTATTACTTTAACGACCGCCTGCCCGCCGCCATGCACGGAACCGGAGACGTTTACGCGTCCGCCTTTGCCGGCGCCCTTTTGCGCGGAAAGACGGTCTTGGAAGCCGCCGCCATCGCCGCCGACTTTGTGCTTGAGTCGATGAAAAAGACGCTTGGAGACGATTCGCATTTTTACGGCGTTAAGTTTGAAAAAGCGATTCCGTTCCTTGTGAATAGACTAGAAAAATAATTTCTATTGCGCTATTCTAAAAGAATGTCAGAAAGCGCCGGGCAGCTTGAGACGCGGGCGATTCGCGGAATAATCGAGCACTACAAAAAAGAAGAATTTTTCATCAATAAGACTGACGACGAAGTTGAAATTGACGTTGTTTTGATTCAGGGCTTGATAGAAAAATTTTTTAGGATTTTGTTTCCCGGATATTTCCGCGAGCGCGAATACAAGGCGAGCGATTTGGAAAACTACATCTCCGTCTTGTGCCGCGAAGTCATGCTGGCCTTGAACAAGCAAATATTTTTGGCTCTCAAAAAGCTGCCTCAAAACAAGGGCGCTGCGGAAGGAAAGCTCCGCGAGCGCTCGCTTTTGATTACCCATGAATTGTTTGACAGAATTCCGCGCGTTCGCGAATTTTTGGAAAGCGACTTGCAGGCCGCCTACGACGGAGACCCCGCCGCCTTTGACAAGACCGAAATAATTTTGTCATACCCCGGCTTTTACGCAATCGCGGTCAACCGCCTTGCCCATGAACTTTTTGTTCTTGGAGTTCCGCTGATTCCCAGAATTTTGACCGAGGCCGCCCACAGCCGCACGGGAATCGACATCCATCCCGGCGCCACGCTGGGAAAATATTTTTTCATCGACCACGGAACTGGAATAGTCATCGGCGAAACCACCGTCATCGGCGAGCATGTGAAGGTTTACCAAGGCGTCACCTTGGGCGCGCTGAGCACAAACGGCGGCCAGCAGTTAAAGGGCGTCAAGCGCCATCCTACAATCGAGGACAATGTGACAATTTATTCGGGCGCGTCGATTTTGGGCGGCGACACAGTTATAGGAAAAAACTCGGTGATTGGCGGCAACACCTTTGTGACAAAGTCGGTGGCGCCGGAAACAATCGTCAGCATTAAAAACCAGGAGCTTAAATTTAAGCCGGCCGCCAGGAGTGTCTCTCCCCAGGAAGAGGTTGAACTTCAGCGGGCAATGTGGATATAATTAAAGTCTTATAAAAAAGTAGGGGAATGTATGAAAAAAATCGCTTTGTTCATCTTTGCGGCTTTTAGCTTGCTTTTTGTTTCATGCAATGGCGTTGGACGCAAAAACTTGCTTGACAAAATAAAGGAGAAGGGAGAGCTTGTCATCGCGACGGAAGGAATTTGGCCGCCTTTTTCTTTTCATAACGACAAGGGCGAGCTGATTGGCTTTGACGTCGAAGTCGCTAAAAATGTTTGCCGTCGTCTTGGAGTGGCTCCAAGGTTTGTCGAGGTTGAATGGGAACGAATATTGCCCGGCATTGAGAGCGGCATTTATGACATCGCCTTTAACGGCGTCAATATTATAGAAGAGCGCAAGGAAAAGTTTTATTTCACAAAGCCTTACGCCATCGAGCATACCGTCTTAATCACCCACAAGGACAATTATGAAATCAAGTCCTTCGCCGACTTGAAGGGCAAAAGCTGCGCCAACGCCTCCAACAGCTGGTATAATTTTTTGGCCGAGCAATACGAGTCCTATTTGATTATAATCGACTCCTTGGAGGAGGAAATGGATTTGGTTTCGCAAGGCCGGGCCGAAGCGACCATCAACGCCGACGTAAGTTTTTATGACTATTTGGCCAGCCATCCGGCCGCTCCGTTGAAAATTGTGGACATGATTGACGAAGCGCACTTTATCGGAGCGCCGTGCCTTAAGGACCCCAAAAACCTTACTTTTATTCAAGCGGTTGACGAGGCCCTTGACGACATGCGGCAAAGCGGAATGTTGACGGCCATCTCAAATAAATATTTTGGAAAGGATTTGACTGAATGAAATTTATTGTTCTTGCTTTGGCCCTTGTGATGTACGCGCTTGTCATTGTGTTCCAAGACAAGAAAATATTGTGGTCCTTGGGGGCCGCCGCCGTCGCGATTGTTTTGGGAAGCGTTTTTCCGGCCGACGTCTTTGAAGGAAGCGGCAGAGCTTTCGCGCTTTGCCATTCGGCGCGTGACTTGATAAACTGGAACGTCCTGATGATTTACATTGGCTCCATGATTATCGCCGCGCTTTTCATTTATTCAAAGGCGCCGTCGCGGGTTGCCGACGCAATCATAGGCCTTTCGCCCAACACCGGGATTGCGATAGTTTTGATTTTGGCGATGACGGGAATCATTTCAATTTTTGTGGAGAACGTGGCGACCGTATTGGTGATGGCTCCCATCGCCTTGGCCTTGTGCAAAAAGCTGGGCCTTAAGCCCGTCAATTTTATGATGGGCCTTGCGGTCATGTCGAATTTGGAAGGAACTGCCACGCTTGTGGGCGACCCGCCCTCAATGATTTTCGCCTCCTTCGCGGGCTACACTTTCAACGACTTTTTTGTCCACGACGGAAAGATTTCGGTTTTCTTCTTCATTCAAGCCGGCCTTCTTGTGGGCTGCCTTTTCTTTTATTGGATTTTTAGGGGCGCCAAGGACAAGGTTCAGGCGGAAAAAACGCAGGTTGTCTCTTTGCTTCCGTCGGCGCTTTTGCTTTTGATGATTTTCGGTTTGGCCGCGATTTCGTTCCTCAAGATTGAATTTGTCTTTGCGAGCGGAACTTACGTCATGGCGCTAGGAATTTTGGGCCTGCTTTGGCACCGTTTTTGCCAAAAGAAATCGTGGAGGGAGATTTGGGGGCTTGTAAAGGGCCTTGATTGGGAGACGATTTTTTTCTTGATAGGAATTTTTGTCGTGGTGGGCGCCTTGAGCGAGTCCGGCTTGTTGGCGGATTTCGCCGCCTTTTTGGCAAAGTGTACCAAGGGAAGCAAGTTGGCTGCCTTTGTCTTGATTTTGTTGGTTTCGATAATTTTGTCCGGCTTCATTGACAACGTTCCGTACATAATCGTAATGCTCCCTGTGGCCTCGGCCTTGGCAAAATCGGTCGGAACCTCGCCGGAACTTTATATGTTCGCGCTTTTAATCGGCTCGTGCCTTGGCGGAAACTTGACGCCTTACGGCGCCAGCGCCAATGTCGTGGCCATGGGCATCGTAAAGAAAGAGGGCTATCCGATGACTTTTGGTTCATGGCTAAAAATGGGCGCCCCTTTCACCCTTTTGACGACAGCCGCCGGAGCCGTTCTCCTTTGGCTGGTTTGGTCTTGATTTTTATAGCAAAGCCGCTGGCCAACCGAGAAAAAACGGCGGAAATAACAAGGGGGGCACCTAAGGCTTTTTTTCGTCGCTGGGACCCGCCTTGTTATGTCCGCTGTTTTCATGTTGATTAAAACGCCGATATTTACTATAATATTCTCTCTATGTTTACGTTAAAGTTCGCGTTTAAAAACATTGTCTCTCGAAAAAGTTCGCTCGTAATAATACTTTTCATCGCGTTTTCAATCGCGGCCCTTGTCATGGCCAACGCGGTTTTTGACGGAACCAAGTCCGGCATAGAAAAAACTTTCAGCCAAAATTTCACCGGCGACATCGTGATAAGGCCCAAGGCGCAGTTTCCGATGAGCTTGTTCGGAGACGAGACTCCCATTACAGGAAATTTGAGCGAGCTTCCCCAGCTGATTCCTTACACCGACATTTATTCGTATGTTTCAAATTCCGACTTGATAAAAAAAGCCGTTCCGCAAATCACGGGGCAGGCTGTTCTGCGTTTTGACGACAACAACTACGCGGCTTTTTTCTTTGGAGTTGACGCGCAATCTTATGTTGAATTGATGTCTGGAATTAAAATTTTGGAAGGCCGGCCTTACGGCGACGACGACAACGCCTTGATGCTTTCAAGCACGATGCTTCAAAAAATTTCCGAGGAATGCGGCGTCTCTCCAAAGGTGGGCGACCAAATTCAATTGGCCGCCTTTACCGGCTCCTCTTACACTTTGCGCGCGGCCACTTTGAGCGCCGTATATGAATACGCAGTCCACAACGACTTGCAGGATAAAATTCTTTTGATAAATCCCGACGTCCTAAGGCCGCTCATCGGATTGAACTCGACGGAAATAGACCCCAGCTTGTTCACCAAGGAAAATTCCGGCTTGCTTGAAAATCTTGAGGAAGACGGCATTGACAGCCTGTTTGGCGAAAGCGAGGACTTTGACGCCGACGGCCTTGAGACGGACGAAATTTTTGCCCAGGACGATTCGCAAGCCCAAGAAACGGCGGCGCAAGTTGTCGAGCCCGCCCAAGCTGTTAACGAAGAGACGATTTGGAATTACATCGTATGCTCCGCAGCAAGCGGCGTTCCCGCCCGTTACGCGATTAGAAAGCTTAACCGCGAGTTTGCCAAGCGTGAGTGGCCCGTCCAAGCGGTTGACTGGCGCGCCGCCGCGGGCATGGCCGCGCAATACATTTACTGGATGCGCCTTATCTTTAACATCGGCCTTATCGTCATAATCGGAACAGGCTTCATCATCGTGAACAACACTTTGGTCATCGCGGCGCTCGACCGCTCTAAGGAAACCGGAGCGCTTAGGGCGATCGGAGCGGGGCGGCGCTTTGTGGCCTTTGAATACCTTGCCGAAACTTTGATGCTTACGATTGCGGCCGGCGTTTTAGGCTGCGTCTTGGGAGTTGTCGGAAACTGCTTTTTGTCCAACGGCTCAATTCATTTTAGCAACTCTTATTTAATCCAGCTTTTTGGCGGCGACACTTTGAGAACGGTTGTCCGCTTTTCGAATATTTTAAGCGGAATGCTTTTGTCCTTGCTCCTTGCTTTTGTGGCGTGGATTTATCCTGTCAAAATTGCCTTGAACACAAGCCCTGTCGCCGCGATGGAGGCCGTCCGTTAATGAAAAGCCTTTACTTTAGTTTTGCCGTTAAATCTTTGGCCTGCCGCGCCAAGCAGTACAAGTCGCTTTTTGCCGTTTGCGCCGTTGGCGTCTGCGTGATGCTTTCTGTCTTGATGGTCACGGACGGAATGCTTGATTCGATGACAGAAAAAATGCGCCAGTATTACGGCGGCGACTTTATGATTTTAAGCGACAATCCTCTTTTGAGCAATTATACAGATGTTATGGAGGCCTTGCGGGAGATTCTTCCAAAAGACGCGGAAGTTTCTTATCGCGACAAAAAGGACTCGGGTGACAAAAGCTTGTTTTTTGAGGGAGCCAGCGTCCGCCAACGTTCCCTGCAAGGCGTCAATTTTGCAATGGAAAAAGCGCTTTTTGATAATTTTAATTTTGTTGAAGGCGGCGCGGAAGAAAGGCCGGAGCATGATTCGATTTTAATTTCAAAGCCCGCCGCGGACAAGTTGGGCGTTCATATTGGCGACAACGTCGTTTTGTTGTTAAAGACGCCATTCGGCTACCAAAATACAGTCGACCTTGTGCTGACAGGAATTTTTCAAGATTCTTCCGTTTTTGGAATGTACACCGCGTATTTGGATTATGAAGCCTTTAGAAAGGCGCTTGGCTTTGCCGCTTATGACACGCCGGAATTGTCATATAAAATGATAGACAAGGTTTGCGTTTATTATCCCGGCGGAGCTCCGAGCAAAAATGAGTTGCTGAGGGTTTATTCAGAATTGCAAAAACGCTTTGATATGTTTCCTTTTAGTTTTGACAAAAGTGATTGGCAAAATTATGAAACTCCGGAAGAAAAAAGAGTGTTTGCGATGATTCCTCTTGCTGCCAATGTCTCCGATTTGCAAAAGCTTTCAAACGCCTTGCGCGCGATTGTCGCTCTTGTCGTGGTCATGCTTGTGGCAATCATTTCCGTCGGAATATCAAGCACGTTTAGGGTGATTGTCTTGAAGCGCGCGGTGGAGGGCGGAACTTTCCGCGCTTTGGGAATGAAGCCAAGCGGACTTATGGCCCTTTATTTTGCCGAGATTTTGCTTTTGCTGCTTTCCGGAACGGCTGTTGGTTTTGCCGCTTCGCTTGTGATTGTCAAAGCGGCCTCCGCTTACAACCTTTCGTTCATCTCCGGCTTTGACCTATTTTTGACCGGCGGCCGCCTGGCGCCATCCCTTTATGCTGGGGAAGCCGCCGTTTTGGTAGGAATTATATTCGTAACCACTTTGGGCGCCGTGTTGTTTACTTTACGAAAGCTAGTTCACATAAGCCCGGTCGGCGCCCTTGCCACTGTAAGTTGACGCCCCGGATGTTTTAGGAGATTGATATGAAGAAGATTTTTGGAATAGCTCTTTTTTTTGTTTTGACGTCGCCTTTTTTCGCGCAGAAGATTCCCTTGGCTCAAGCCCAGGAAATTCTAAAGAAGGTTGACCTTTCCACAGGATATTTTGGCAGCGACTTTACCGGCGAATATGTCCTTGTCCAAGAAAAGCCCGGCCAGGGAAACAGCATCACAAGCGCGATAATGCACCGCCGCGACTCAAAGTCGATGTGCACAATCCGCATCACCGGCCCAGACTCCGACAAGGGCAAGGGCTACGTTCAGTTTGACAAGAACATCTGGTTCTATGACCCCTCCAACAAGCAGTTCACTTTTACCGCGCCAAGGGACAAGTTTCAGAACACAAACGTAAATAATTCCGACCTTCGCCCCCAGCATTATTCAGACCTTTATGACATTGTGGACGCTGAATATGTTGACTTGGGAAAGCTTGACTGCGTGTGCTTCAGCTTGAGCGCAAAAAAATCGTCGTCAAACGAAGTTGACTATCCTTCAATAAAAGTTTGGGCGACAAAGGACGACTGCCTTACTAGAAAGCGCGAGGATTACAGCCTTTCCGGCCAGCTCTTGCGCGTTTCCGCCATTCCCAGCTATCAAAAGGTGGAGGGCCGTTCCGTTCCTTCAAAGATGGTCATTCAAGACCGCTTGCGGGGCCAAAAGATTAATGGAAAGATAAAGTATGAGAGCACGCAGATAACTGTGTCCAATGTATCTTTTCAAAAGTTGGGAGATGTTGTATACTCTAAGCAATATCTTGAAAACATGAGCCTTTAAATGTGCATAGTCTTTAAAAGTGTATTTGTAAGGCGAGTTTTTGGGCTCGCCTTTTTTTTCTTTTTTCTCATTTTCTTTAATAACGGCAGCCTTTTCGCGCAAACATATGTAACAAACAACGGAATCATCATGGAGCGCATTTCTGACGAAGACGTCAAGGAAGTTGAGCGCTTGAACGAAGAGGCCGAGATTGAGGACGAGTTGGAGCGCGAACGTTTGGCCGAATTGAACGCGGCCAACGCGGAAGACATTGAGGAAGCCGACGCCATAGACGATTTGTTCGGAGAGGAGTCTGAAGGCGACGTTGACGCTCCTGTCACCACTCCCACAACTGAAATCGTAAAGGTTGACGCCAAGAACAAGCCTGTGGAGTTTAGCGGAGACTTAAACGCGGAACTGGGCGGATACCTTTGGTTCTATCCTTGGGAAAGCACAAAGCCGCTTGCCACTTTCAGCAACATTTTAAAGTTCATTGGACGCCCCAGAACGGACTTTTATGTTTACGGCTCATTTTTGACGCAGTTTCCCGCTATGGACTTTGGCGTTTACGAGCTTTATTTTGACTACACATTGTTTGGAACGGCCGACATAAGCGCCGGCAAGCGCGACATTTCTTGGAGCCTTTCACGAATGTTGGTGACAAATATCATTGACGAAAAATGTTCGGTGATTTCCGCGGAAGACGCCGCCAACAAGCCCAAGAGAAAAACCACTGACTCAAAGTTTACCTTGTCCGCGACTGTTCCGATTTTGTCTTATGGCTCGATAAAAGGCTTGGCTCAATACGAGAGCAACGCAATCGAGACTGAGATGCCGGACTATGTTTCTCTTTGCGGAAAGCTTGAGGGCAACATCGGCAAATTTTCTGTCAGCGTTTTGGGAAAGCGATGGGCAAAGGCTGACACCAAGGGATTCGACCCTTGCGTCGGAATGGAAGTCATTTCAACTTTGCTCGGACAAAATTCCAACATGTTTGTCCAGTGCTTGGCGCACATTTCTCCGGCCTCTTGCAGAATCAGCCGCACAAAGTGGACCGCGGGAATTTATAAGTATTTTGAAAATCCAATCATGCTTGGCCTTTCGTTTGAGTACCAAGGAATATGGGGCAGCAAAGAAATTTCCGTCGACGGAACAATCGGCCAATTTAAGGGAATCCAACATTTGTTCGCGGCCGAAATCGGTTGGTCGCGCTTTCTCTTGTCAAAGAAATGGACTTTTGGATGCAAGTGGTTTCACGACACAGGAAACAAGTATGGAACTGTTTTTCCTGTCATAGTGATTGAGGAAATTCTTCCGCACCTTGACTTTAAGACGTCCGCGCCTGTCTATTACGGCAGCCAAGAAAAGTACGGCCTTATATTTGAGTTGGTCTTGAAGCTTAAGTACTAGCTTTTATTTTTTTTCGTAGTCTTGGCCGGTGACGACGCCGTCCTTGATGTGGATTACGTGGTCGCTCATGCTTACGATTTTTTGGTCGTGGGTTGAGAAGACAAAAGTTGTGTTCAATTCCTTGTTGAGTTTTTTCATCAATTGAAGTATTTGGTCGCCGTTCTTTGAGTCAAGGTTGGCGGTGGGTTCGTCGGCCATGATTACAGGCGCCTTTGCGCTTAGGGCGCGGGCAATCGCTACGCGCTGGCGCTGGCCGCCGGAAAGTTCAGCCGGCTTGTGGTTTTTCCAGTCGGTGAGGCCGACAGTCTCAATCAAATAGTCCACCCATTCGCCGGCTTCCTTTGCGCTCATCGCGCGGTTTTGAGGAAGGCGGCCAAGCTTTAGGGGCAGCTCCACGTTTTCGCGGACGTTGAGAACTTGAATCAAGTTGAAGTTTTGGAAAATAAAGCCAAGGTTAAGGCGGCGCAATTCCGTCATGTGGCGGTCAAGGCTTGAGGGAATTGATTTTATGCTGGCCAAGTTGCGGTCGCCGTAGACGTCTGTTCCGTCAACGATGATTTTTCCGCTTGTAGGCAAGTCGATAAGGCCCATCAAGTTAAGGAGGGTTGACTTTCCGGAACCGGAGGGACCCGAAATGGACGCAAATTCGCCGGCATTTATGGAGAATGTCGCCTCTTGAACGGCGCGCACGGAGATTTTTCCCATTTGGTAGATTTTGCTGACGTTTTGCAATTCCAATATAGCCATAGGATAATAGTATAGCGCTTTTTGGGAATGTATTCAATAGTTATGTTCGGCAAGCAAAAAAACGCGCGAAGGAGCGGGGCGGCTTGCGGAAACACTCTGTTTGCGCCTGCCGCAAAAGCGGCAGCGCGCAATAGTTTCAAGCGCAAACAGCGTGTAGCGACGCTAGCTAGCGGTTCCGCAACGCCGCAGCCGCGACTGGGAGCGTTTTTGTTTTCTGTATTGAAACAATCCATTGATTTTGTTATACTAATTTAATTATAACTTAATGAAATTGGAGTAATTTATATGGCTAACCAAACAGGACACGAATGCACTTTGGACAAAATCATTTCTTTGTGCAAACGCAGGGGATTTGTATATCAGGCTTCGGAAATTTACGGCGGACAGGCCGGCGCGTGGGATTACGGCCCGCTCGGAGTGAACTTTAAGCGCAACATTCAAAACGAATGGTGGCATTACATGACGCAGCTGCGCGACGACGTTGTTGGCCTTGACAGCGCGATTTTCCAGCACCACAAGACTTGGGTTGCCAGCGGCCACGTCGCGCACTTTTCAGACCCGATGATTGACTGCACCGAATGCAACGCCAGGTTCCGTGCCGACCAGTTGATTGAAGACTATTGCCATTCCCACAACGAAAAGACGGACAAGCCCGTTGACACGATGAGCCACGAAGAGATGAAGGCCTTCATCGACGCCAAAATCAACTGCCCGACATGCGGAAGCAAAAACCGCAAGTACACGGACGTTCGCGAGTTCAACCTTATGTTCAAGACATACCAAGGCCCCGTAGCCGACGACTCGCACTTGATTTACCTTCGCCCTGAAACTTGCCAGGGAATTTTCACCGACTTCAAGAACATCGTTCAGTCTTCAAGAATGAAGCTTCCCTTTGGCGTGGCTCAGGTTGGAAAGTCCTTCCGCAACGAAATCATCTTTAAGAACTTTATTTTCCGCACTTGCGAATTTGAGCAGATGGAGATGGAGTACTTCTGCAAGCCCGGAACGGACGACGGAATCTTTGAGGACTGGCGCAAGTACCGCTGGGCCTTCTACCTTAAGTACGGCATCGCCGAAAAGAACTTGCAGTGGCACCACCACGACAAGCTGGCCCACTACGCCAAGGACGCCTACGACATTCAGTACAACTTCCCGATCGGCTTTGAGGAAATCGAAGGCATCCACAACCGCACCGACTTTGACCTTAGCCAGCACACAAAGACAAGCGGAAAGGACATGTCATACATCGACCAGGAAGACGGAAACAAGAGCTACACGCCCTATGTCATCGAGACTTCGGCCGGCTTGAACAGAAACTTCTTGGCCTTTATGTGCGAAGCCTACGAGGAGCAGAACGTTGGAAAGGACGGCGCCGAAGACTACCGCACTGTCCTTCACTTGCATCCAAAGCTGGCTCCGATAACAGTCGCGGTTCTTCCGTTGATGAAAAAGGACGGACTTGCCGAACGCGCCAAGGAAATCCAGCACACGCTTAAGGAAGAGTTCGCCACTGACTTTGACGTTTCAGGAACTGTCGGAAAGCGCTACCGCCGCCAGGACGAGGTTGGAACTCCTTTCTGCGTAACAATCGACTACGACACAATCACAAAGGATTCGCCCAACTTTGACACAGTCACAGTCCGCGACCGCGACAGCATGGAACAGGCTCGCGTAAAGGTAAGCGAGTTGACTTCATACATCCAAAACGCGATCCGCAACTACAAGCGTATCTAAAAAATGCAGGAGGCATTTTTTAGATGGATTACGTTGGGTTGGGAAAATCAAACTTAATGGCAAGCCGCGTCGGCTTTGGCGCGATGTCCTTAAAGGACATCGAAAGCGAGGAAGACGCGGCGATTCTCGTTCACAAGGCCTACGACGCCGGCGTGAATTTTTTTGACATTTCGCACACGGTTCCCGAAAGCGAAAAGCGCCTTGGAGCCTGCCTGCACGGAATCCGCCAAAATGTGATTCTTAGCACAAAGGCTTGCGTTTTGGACGCGCGCTCGCTTTCCGAAGACTTGGAGGCCAGCCTTGACGCCTTGCAGACCGACTACGTTGACTTGTTCCAATACGAAGTTGACGAAAAGGGCTTGGCCGACTTTGACGAGATTTGCGCGCAAATGAAGCGCTTGCAGGAACGCAAAAAAATCCGCCATTTTGGCCTTGCGACAGAAAATTTGGACATCGTGCAAAAGGCCTTGGACTTTGGACTTTTTGAAACGGTTCAAGCTCCCTTCAACATCTTGGTTGACGGAGAAGGCGAGCGGCTTGCGCGCCAGGCCGCCCAAAAAGACATCGGCTTTGTGGCGATGAAACCCCTTTACGGCGGCTTGGTGCAAAACACGCCGCTCGCTTTGGGCTACCTTTACCAGTTTGAAAACGTAGTTCCCCTTTGGGGTGTCAGAAACCTTGAAGAGCTGGAACAGATTCTTTACTTTAACGACCATCCGCCGGTAATCGACGAGCAGTTCAAGGCGGAAGTTGAAAAGGTCCGCGACTTCTTTAATTAAAACTTTAATTTGCCGCAAGCCCAAAAATCGCGGGCGGCCGGCGGCGGTCTACTCGTCTTCGCTTATTCCCAAAGACTTTAAAACGTCGGAAACTTCCTGCTGGTTCAATACGCGGACAACCTTGTTAGAGGCTTCGTCCGTTTCAACGGTTCGCGGGTCGCCGTCCGCCGCCTTTTCGCCAAGAATTTGCGCGATTGGGTGCTTTGGGTCGTCCGGCTTTGTGTCTGTGATTTGCGCGATTTTTCCGTTGGCCAAGTAAACGTAGACGCCAATCGGGAAAACTGAGAACGAGTAAAGAAGCGCCTTGATGACGTTTTCGTCATACTGCTTGCTTGAGTTTCGCAAGATTTCAAGCATCGCTTCGTATTTGGGGCGGGCGCTTCTATAATGGCGCGGCGCGGTAATCGCCTCAAAGGCGCAGGCGACGGCGATGATTTTTGCGTATGTTGAAATGTCGTCGGCGGCGATATGGCGCGGATAGCCGGAGCCGTTTTCCTTTTCGTGGTGCTCCAAAACCGCGCGCTGGATTGGAAGGGGAAATCCGACTTCCTTTACAAGCTCGTAGCCCAAAATCGGATGGCTGGCAAGCTTGGCTTTTTCCTGTGGCTGCAATTTTTTGTCCGTTATGTAAAGCTGGGGCGGCAAGCGCAGCATTCCGATTTCATGCAAAATGCAGGCCTCGCCCAATTCCACCATTTGGTTGAACTGCAAGCGCAGCCTTGCGCCGATTGTCAAGGCGATTACGGTTGAGCGCATCGCGTGGTTAACCAAGAATTTTTTGTCGGTTTGTTCGGCCCTTGGATTTATTCGGAGGACAAAACGGCGGTTTTCACGGACAAAGATTATAAGCTCCTGGACAATTTTTGCCAATTCTTCTTTGTCAATTTCCTTGTGGGTGGCGTAATGCGTGTACAGCGATTCAATGTAATCGCTGTATTTTTGGTATACCTTGTGGGCCATTTCAAGGCGCGAGGCTTCCGTGTTCAATGTTTGGATTAGCTTTGTGGCGTCCTTTATGCTGTCGTTGAGCTCGGAATTTTTTTTGGCGCGCTCTTTCGCGCGTTCGCTTTCTTCGGCTTGTGTTTCCGAGATGATGTCGTCGGTGTCGCGGTTGATTATGTCTTTGTCTTGCGTGCCGTCGTCAATTGTTCCTTCGCATGAAACAGACGAAAAGCCCCATTTTTTCAATTCGTTTATGAGGTCTTGAGTTACGGGGTAGCCTTTTCCCAAAACGAGAAATTGTTTGTCGAGAGTCAAGTGTTCTGTAAAAATCAGCGCGGGCTTTAATGCGTTGACTTCAAATGCGTTCATTCTTTAATGGGCCTCATTCAAAAAAAAAGTTGGAAACCTCACACAGCCTCCAACTTTGATGCATTATCAGTTCATACAGACGTCTGGATGTCGTTACGCCCGTATATTTGAACTCGTTACATTTATATTATCGGGAGCTGTCAAAATTAGTTTAGCAGATTTTTAAAAAATCTTCAATTGATTTGGACAATTCAGTGTATATGATTTTGCTTTTTACGGCGTTGGCTTGCAGGGGGCTTTTTGGAAAGGGGGTTGCGGAAAAAATCCTTTCCAATTGTCTTGGAGTGGGAAACACCAATTCGGCCACGTTCTTCGCCTCGCTTCCCAGAATCTCTTTGTCTATAAGGTCAAGGCCGCCGATTCTCTCTATGGCCCTTCTGTCTCCGCAAAGAATGTCGTTGCAAAGCGCGATTCCTTTTTTTGCGAGCGAGTCGATTTTTTTTAGGCTGTCTTTAAGCTGGAGCAAAACCGCGCTGAACTTTTCCGTGTCGTAGAACGAGGCGGCTCGCCCGGCGCGCTCAAAAAATTCTTTTTTTTGTTTTGTGATTTTTGGCCTTTGCAAAAAAAAGTCAAGCGGCGAATGTTCGATTCCTTTTATGGCAAGGCCCTTTTTTGAAAATGTGAAGGTCTTTGTCTTTGTGTCGTTGGCTATCGTCCTTTCAAACCACCATGCAAAAAGTTTCATTCTTTCGTCGGTGATGATTTTTCCGCCGTCGTAATCCAGGCCGGCTTGATTTTTGGCGGAAAAAAGAATTCGCGCGCTTTGGCTTTCCGCGCCGTTAAGTCGGCTTGAATTAATGTGGATTCTTTCCTCAAAGGCGCTTCCTTTTATGTGAGTCTGCATGTTTGGGTAGCCCAAGTCCAAGCCGGTCGCGAAAATCTCTTTTGAGCCAATCGCGCGCGCGAAATCCCAGGCGCTCGTGGCCACCGAGCCGCCCGAAGCCAGCTGGCCTTTTTTGCCAAGCCGCGCCTCGATGTATTTTCCAAGCGGAAAAAGCGAGGACATCAAGACAATTTGCTTGCAGTCAAATCTAAAGACGCTTGGATAAGCGGCGCTTTCCGCGACCAATATTGACTGGGGCGCGGACAAGCCCGCCAAATGAAGGCTTGCCCAATATTGCGGGTCGGTCAAGACTATGAAGTCAGGCTGGACGTTTGCCCTTAAACATGCGCGGAGGGCGGTGTCCACCGCTATTGTAACCGCGCGGTCTTTTATTTGCCGCAGATGCGGAAGAATTTCTTCAAGACTAGGGCCGGCGGCAAGCAAGACGCTGGGCAAAGAGCCTTGGCTTTCACAAGCGGGAAGCGCCGCGTTTGGGCCTTGCGAAAAGTCCGCCGCTCCAAAAAATGCGGCCGCTCCTCCAAGCCGCCGCATCTGTTCTAGGTTGCGCGCGCCGTTTTTTAGCCACAAGCGGCCAAATTTTTCCAAAGTGTTTGTGTTTACTTGAGCCTTGTCCAACTGCTCCTTGGCGCGCTTGAAAAAGCCGTCGAACCATTCTTGGGCGCCGGCAGTCTGGGTTTTTTGCGAAAGAATTTTTGCCTTTTCAAAGCCGCCGGCGCATTGGACTAAAGACGCGGCTTGCTCGCAAGTGGCTCCGATCGCGAAAAATAATTTTGGAATTTTAAAAAGTTCCGAAAAGTCAAGGCTGGCCAGGGCCGCGAAAAAGCGCTGGGGCTCGGGCTCCAAAATGATGAATGTTTTTTCGTCGGCGCCTTGGATTTTTGCCGCGGCGTTTGGCAGCCAGCCCAAGCCGATTCCCGCAAAGACAAGAATGTCCTTGCCGTCTTGAAGCGCGGCGGCGGCGGTTTTTTGGGCTTCGGCTTGCGGATTGTAGTTTGAATGAAGGGCCAAGCCTCCTTCGCTTGCGGTAAGCTCGCCGTTTTTGGCTAGGGAAAAATTATAGAACGGAAAGACGCTGTTTAAAAAGGCGGCCCGTTTTTGCGTTTGCGATTGGTCAGAGCTGGCGGAATCTTGGCCTTGATTTGCGTTCTGTGGTTGGCTTTTTAGAATTTCGGGAATTTGGCTTTCGAGGATTTTTGCCAGCGCGTCGAAGCGTTCCGTGAACAAAGAAAAATTTTCATTCCAAATAGATGTCAATTTCCATGTTCTCCGTGACTGGCGTTCCTGGCGCGGGCGCTTGGTTGGCGGCCCATCCGTTTCCGTAAATGTTTATCTTTAAGTCCTTTCGGTTTAGGAGAGGAAGCAAATCTCTTTTTGACATTCCGGTAAAGTCGGGAACAACTTTTCCAAGCTTTACGCCTTCTTTTGAGGAGATTGAAATGCGGCCGGAGTGGGCGAGCGAAGCCGCGTCGCCTCGGCTCATTCCCAAATGGTCTATGATGGCGTCGGCGGATTCCTTTATTACCGGAGCGACGATTCGGCTTGCGAAGTTTATGCCGCGCGACTTTTGTATTACGATGTACAAAATTATTTCCGGGTCTTCCACCGGGAACACCGCCAGCACGTCGGACAAGAAATCCGTGTCGCTGTAGCCGCCGTGTTCATGGTCGGCCATTTGCGCGGTTCCTGTTTTTACGCCAATCGTTATGTCGCCAAGAGCGGCGCGCCAACCGATGCCTTTTTCGGCGCCGGTTTGCATGCAGCTAAGGATGTAGGCGGCTGTCTCTTCGGAAACGATTTGCGGCTTTTTTTCCGGCCTGTGTTGGAAAATTATGTTTCCTTCGTTGTCGGTGATTTTTGAAATGACGGAAAGCTTTATCGGGCAGCCGCCGTTGGACAAAACCGTCGCCGCCTGCATCACTTGGAGCGCCGTGACCGCAACTTCCTGTCCGATTGAAATTGTCATCTTTGAGCGCGCCGACCAAAAGCGGCTTGTCCGTCCGGGCAGCATTCCCGCGCTTTCTCCGGGCAGCTGCGCTCCTGTTTTTTGGCCAAAGCCAAATTGGCGCAGTTTTGCCAAAAATGCGTCGGTGTCCATTCTGTCGGTGATTTGAGCGGTGACGTCGTTGCAGGACTGCTCCAAGGCGCCGCGCGCGGTCAAGTAGCCGTGCTTTGACAAACAGTTGATGTGGACGCGCTCTCCGTTGGGCAAAACTTTTTCAAAAACGCGGTCGCAATAAAAAGACTCGTCCTGCCTGAAAAGGCCCGCGTCGTAGGCCGCCGCGATGCTGAATACCTTAAAGACCGAGCCTGGCTCGTAAAAGGTCATCGCCGGGCGGTCAATCGTTTCTTCTATCGTGGCGTTTCCGTAATCGTTGAGGTTGGCTTCTGGCAAGCTAAGGTAGGCCAAAATTTCGCCGGTCTTGGCGTAGGCGGCCAAGAGCATTAAGTTGGCGCCCTGCGTGTTTTCCAGCGCCTCGCGGGCGATTTTTTCCAGCTTGTATTGCAAGTTGGCGTCAATCGTCAGGTAAACGTTCTTTCCTTGCTCGGGCTTTGTTTCGCCCGCTTTGGCCTGGGGCTGCAAAATCGGCTGCATTGAGTACTCGATTCCAGCCAAGCCTTTTCCGTCGTCGCCCATGTAGCCGATTAGCTGCGAGGCCAAAGTGTTTTCGGGATAAATGCGGCCGGGAATTTTGTCGTAGCTTACGGCGGCCCTGTATTGCTTTTGGTCGGTTATTTTTTTTACGGCTTCATAAGTCGTCAACGGCAACTTTTTCTTGATGTAGGCGAAGCGGGAATTTTTCTTTTCCAAGGCTTTTCGGATTATGCCAAGAATTTCGTCTTTGTCCATTTCCAAAATCGGAGCGACGTCGCGCGCAAAATCTTCCGGGCTCTTGATTTTGTGGGGATTGATTCCCATATGGAAAAAGTTTGTTTCCACCGCAAGCGGCTTTCCGTTTCTGTCCACGATGGAGCCGCGTTCAACTTGAGGAATTTGCTGGACTATTCGCTCCGGCTGGGCGACGGACAAGCGGGCGTAGCGGACCAAGAGGCCGATAGTCAACAGGCCGCTAAAAACAGAAAAGACTATGATTCGCCATTTTGGAAAAAAGCCGTTCATTGAAATCCCACCAAATTGCATTATACAAGATTTTTCGCTGTTAGTCTATCGTCGCGCGGCGCGACTTAGGCGCGGCGGAATCGCGCGGGCCACCACGTTTTTTTCGGGAACAAAGCCGTAGTCGCGCGAGTCGTGGGAAAGCCCGTAATTGTCGCCGACGGCCAAAATGTAGCCTTTGGGAACGGCCTTGTTTGTCCTTATTTTATGGAATTGAATCGACGTGAGCGGGATTTTTTCTCCGGCCGCAAGCAAAAAATATTCGCCGTTTTCCTCGACGCATTCCAAAGGGCTTCCTGAAGGAGCCGCGCAACGCTTTATGACCCAATAGTTTTGGTACATGTAAAGGATTATTTCGCCTTTTTTGGGCTTGTTCCATGAAAAAAGCAGTTCCGCCTTTAACGGGTTTTGCAGGCCGTAGCAAATTTTGTTGGCCGCGACGCTTTGGCCGTCCTTTATCGCCGGCTCCATTGAATGTCCGCTGGTCGTGTAAAAGTCAACGACAAAGGCTTTAACCGCAAAGGCGGCTAAAGTTCCCAAAAAAACGCAAAGAGGAATGTTTATGCCTAATGTGATTTTTCGCGCAAATTTTTTCACTTTTTTCAAAAATGTGTTATAATAGTAGTATAATGAACTTAGAAAGCTTGCGCAATAAAATGAAGCCTCTTCTTGACACATCCATGCGCTCCAAAATTTTGGCGGCGTTTGTGGCTTCGTTCGCGTTTGTCTATCATTTTTCCTTGATGTGGATTTTTTACTCGCTGGGCGTGATCCAGATGTTTTATTTTAACATCGGAAGCGTCTTGCTTTTTGTAATCATTGACAGTTTGGTTTTGACCTATAAGCCGGCCTTTTGGATGTACACGCTTTGCTTTTTTGAGGTTGTGGTACATCAGGTTTTGGCTGAATATTTTACTGGAGCGGCGACAAATTTTCACTATTTTATTTTGCTGATGGGCTTGCTGCCGTTCATCATTTTCACCAACCAGCCCAGGGCTTCGATGTTTTTGGGCGGAATCTCAGGCGCCGCTTTTGTTGTCGTTGAAGTCATGGGGCCTCGCTTTGAGCCGATTTACGTTTTGGATCCAAAGACGCTTTTTGCCATAACGACAGTCAATGTGTCCTTGTTTGTAATCGTTGTTTTGGCGCTAATAACTTTGTTCACGCTTTTCATCTTGTTCGTTGAGACGGCCCACATTTCCGAAATCAACGAGCAGGCGCAAAAGATTCAAATTCAAAACGCCCGCGTAATCGAGATGCAGAACAACACAATCATCGGGATGGCCAACCTTGTCGAAAATCGCGACGTTGACACCGGCGAGCATGTAAAGCGGACGAGCGCCTACGTCAAGCTGCTGGCGGAAGAGGCGAAGAAGACGCTTGAATACAGGAACATCTTGACGGACAAGTACATAGCGCTTGTGGTTAAGGCCGCGCCTATGCACGACATCGGAAAGATTGTCGTTCCGGACGCAATCTTGAAAAAGCCAGGAAAGCTTACCCTTGACGAATTTCTTCAAATCCAGCGCCACACCATCGAGGGCGCCAGAATCGTTCACGAGGTTCTTGACGACAACAGCGATCCTGAGTACGTAAAAATTGCCGCGGAAATCGCGCTTTGCCACCACGAAAAATGGAACGGCTCCGGATACCCGCAGCAATTGGAAGGCTTGGACATTCCTGTTTGCGCAAGAATCATGGCTTTGGCCGACGTCTTTGACGCGCTCGTTTCAATGCGCTGCTACAAGGAACCACTCTCGTGCGATGAGGCGTTCCAAATAATTCAAGACGCTTCGGGCAAGCATTTCGATCCTGTTCTGGTCGATTGCTTCATGAAGATTAGGCCAAAAATCGAAAAATATCTTAAGACCTCTGAGCTCTGACTTTTCTCTTGAAAAAGCAGAGGCGCAAGGCGTTCAGCACCGCCAAGAACAAAACTCCGACGTCTCCAAACACTGCCAGCCAAAGGTTGGCTATTCCTGGCACCGCGAGCGCCATTATTCCAAACTTTACCAAAAGCGAAGCGGCTATGTTTTGCCAAACCACGCCCATCGTTTTCTTTGCGATTTTTATCGCGGCGGGAATTTTGTTTAGGTCGTCGTTCATCACCACGACGTCGGAGGCTTCGATGGCGGCGTCGCTGCCAAGCGCTCCCATCGCGATTCCTACGTCGGCCCGGGCAAGAACCGGCGCGTCGTTTATTCCGTCGCCTGCAAACAACACGACTCCTTCTTTTAGCAATTCCTCGACGCGGGCTACTTTGTCTTCCGGCAAAAGCTCCGCCGCGCTTTGGTCCACGCCCAAAACTTTGGCGGTCGCGTCCGCGGCTTGTTTTGTGTCGCCGGTCAGCATCACGGTCTTTTTGATTCCGGCTTTTTTGAGGGCGGCGAGCGCGGCGCGGCTGGCTTCCTTTATTTTGTCCGAGATGACGATGTGGCCTTGGTAGATTCCGTCGACCGCCACATGAACCACCGTGCCGGCGTCGTCTTTTGGGCATGGAATTATTTCTTGGACGCCGAACTCTTGCATCAATTTTAAGTTTCCGGCAAGGATTGTTTGTCCTTCGATTTCGACCTTGATGCCTTTTCCTCGGAACTCTTGAATTTCTTTAAGCTCCAGGTCGTCGCATTTTGGACAGTGGTGGGCGATTTTTAGCGACTTTGAGATTGGGTGCTCGGAATATTTTTCGGCGTGGGTCGCCACGGCGATTAATTCCTCTTGGCTGATTTTTGATTCCGGGCTTGGATGAATCTCGCTCACCACAAAAACGCCTTGCGTCAATGTTCCGGTTTTGTCAAAGGCGGCGATTTTTGCTCGCGACAAAAGCTCGATGTAATTGCTTCCCTTTATCAAAACGCCTTCGCTTGAAGCCAAGCCGATTCCGCCGTAAAATGAAAGCGGAACGGAAATCACCAAAGCGCATGGGCATGAAACGACCAAGAACATTATCGCGCGGTAAAGCCAAGTTGACCATTGCGCGTTTGCGAATATCGGCGGAACAATCGCCACCAACACGGCGGCCAAGCAGACAAGCGGCGTGTAAACTTTTGCAAAGCGCGTGATGAATTTTTCCGCCCGCGCTTTCTTTTCCGAAGCGTCTTCCACCAACTTGAGAATTCTTGAAACGCTGGATTCTTCCGCGCTCTTTGTGACTTTGACGGTTATCAAGCCTTGTTCGTTCACAAAGCCGGCCATTACAATTGAGCCGCTTGCCACTTGCCGGGGAACGCTTTCGCCTGTCAAGGCGCTTGTATCCACAAAGGAATTGCCTTCAACGATTTCGCCGTCAAGCGGAACGCGCTCGCCAGGCTTTACTTGTATCGTCTCTCCGACTTGGACTTCTTCCGGGGCCGCTTGGACAAAGGTTCCGTCGCGAAGGACAAAGGCTTTGTCGGGCCTTAAGCCGACAAGGCTTTTGATTGAGCCGCGCGACTTGTCAACAGCGTAGTCCTCAAACCATTCGCCCACTTGGTAAAAGAGCATCACGCCAACCGCTTCAGGGTATTCGCCAATCGCGATGGCGGCGATTGATGCGGCGGCCATCAAAAATTGCTCGTCAAAAATCTCTCCGCGCAAAATGTTTTGGACGGCGTTTATAAGGACTTCCTTTGCGCAAAGCAAGTAGGCGGCGGCAAAGAGAAGCAGCTTGAGCGCGTTGATTGCTTGGCTGCAATCGAAGGGCTGTCCAAAGACGAGAGACTGGCCAAAAATGGGCCGCCCGGCTCCGGCTTCCGCCAAGTTCTTGAAGAAGGGCAGGTGTTCCAAAAGGAGCGCTGCGGCAAAAAGGACGGCGGCGATTATGATTTTTTTAAGTCCGCCTTCTTCCTCGCCGTGGCAGCAGCCGTGGTCGTGGCCATGTTCATGCTCATGTGAGTGGCAGCAGCAATGGCCGCCATCGTGGTGACGCTCATGTTCGTGATTATGTTCGTGTTCGTGATCGTGGCAGTGACAACTCATATAATTCCTCCTAATTTTTTATTCGTTTACGTGGTCCAAGCCTTGGCTTAAGATTGACGCGACATGCGCGTCGGCGAGTGAATAAATGCTAAGCTTTCCGGCTCGCTCGGCCTTGATAAGGCGGCTGGTTTTTAGAATCCGCAGCTGGTGGCTTATGGCCGACTGGGTCATGTTTAGCTCCGCCGCGATTTCGTTTACAGGCCGCTCCCCCCGCAAAAGCGTGAAGAGTATTTTTATCCGCGTCGAGTCGCCGAAAATCTTAAAAAGCTCCGACAAGTCGATCAGCGTGTTTTCGTCAGGCGTTTGCGCCGCTTTCTTTGCCATGCGCTCCTCCATTGTGGCTGGTTACACTTAAACATATGAACAATTGTTCATATGTTTGCAGTATATGGCGCGGTGGGGCTTTTTGTCAAGCGCTTTGGGGCAAGACACTTTTTTTAATTTGCGCTACAATCTCGCCTATGAACAATAACACAAGTTTCTGCTTAAAAACTGAGCGGCTTACGATAGTTCCGCAAAGCCTAAAATATTTGCAATCGACGCATGAATACGCCTCCGACAGGCAAAACATGCGCTTCATGATTTACCTTCCCAACGACACGATTGAGGACACAAAACAATTTTTGGCGCGGGCGGAAGAGGAATGGAATTCTCCGGCGCAGCGCGACTTTGAGTGCGCCATTTTGCGCGACGGCGAACACATCGGCGGCATTAGCGTCACGCTGAGCGGGCCGGACGTTTTTGGCCAGGAAGAGCTTTCTGTCGCCGCGGCCGCCTCCACCGATAATGGTTGTGAAAAAATCGCCGCCGCCTCCACCAATAACAGTCGCCCAACCATCGCCGCCTCCACCGACTCGGCGCAATCGACCCCATCCGCCGAGCTTGGCTGGTGCCTAAAAAAATCGGCGCAAGGAAGCGGATGCGCGCAGGAAGCGGCGGCCGCGCTAATCCAGTGGACAAACAAAACTTTTGGCGTGACTCGCTTTATTGCCCATTGCGACACTGAAAACATCGCCTCTTGGACTACGATGGAAAATCTTGGAATGAAGCGGGTTGGACGCGCGGGCGGCCGCCGCAACAAGCTGGCGCCGGAAGAAGAGCGCGAGGAATTTGCCTACGAGCTGGAGCTTTCAGACGAATGGGTCACGCTTTCGCGCTTTGACATGAAAAACCTTCCGCAGGTGGTGCAAGTCGTTCTTCCCCTTTGGGCGCCGCCTTCCGACGACGAAGCCTTTGCAAGGCTAGACGTTGAGTTCATCGTCCGAAACAACATTTACCAGCCCAGGTTTTCGTTCCAACTGGCCGACAAAAAGCGTTCCCCAGACAACGAATTGCTTTCCGCCGCCTTCTTTACGCTAAAGGACGGCGCAAACACGGCCCGCGCTTGGCTTGAGGAAAATTCCCGCGCATGCTCGGACTCGCAAAAAGCCTCGCTTGAGATGGTGAAGGCCTACCTTGAATACATGGACAAAAAGGCGCTTTCCTTCATGAAAAGCGACGACATAAAGCTTTCGCTCTACGTCAGCCGAAAGCGCGGAATGGGCGCGGCCCTTTTGGAAAAGCTTCTTCCCCGCTTGGCGGCCAAGGGCTACAAAAACCTGTACTTGTGGACCGACAGCGACTGCAACTGGAAGTGGTACGTAAAACACGGCTACCTTCTTGTGTCGCAGGAAGTCTACGCGCCCTTTTCCAGCCCGGGCCGCGACTACACGACTTTTATCTTTAAAAAGCCGCTTGTTTGAGGACGTTTTTTGGCGGAGGAAGGGCTGGCAAGGCGGCAAATTTTCCACCGCTCCTGTGGAAAATTTTGTGGAAAATTGTGGAAATTTTGTTGAAAAAAATTGTGTCAATACCTATTCTTTTGTTTATTCATAATAATATTAGGCGACATAAAATTTTTGCATTTGTAAGTTCTTGTATTATAAGGAATTATAACTGTCAACTGTGGAAATAACAAAATCTGGCTAACTGGCGGTTTTACAAAGAAATAAAAATTTATAAAAAAAAACAAATTTTTTATGTGGAAAACTTGTGGAAAATCTCCGCTCGTGTTTTTGAAAGCAAGCCCACAAATGTTAGTTCGAGCGGTTTCACCGCGTCCCTTGGACGCTGCCGTTTCGCAATCGCAATCAGGCTCGCGCGAACAGCGGGCTTGTTTTCATGCGCTTTCACCGCGTCCGCTGGACGCCGCCGTTTGGGGTTGAAGTCAGCGCAAAATGTTATGGTAGAACAACTGTAAAAAACGCGCGAAGGAACGGGGCGGCTGGCGAAAACTCTACGTCGGGCACGCCCTCCGTTTTGCTTAAGGAAATTATCTACTTGCGGCGCTCACGCGCGCGGGCAATCAATTTGCCAAATCTATACTGCAGCCGCGATTGCCTACGCTCGTAAGAGCGTAGTTTAATAAATTTCTTATAGCAAAGCGGAGCGTAAGCGACGCACTGGGAGCGTTTTTTATGATTCTATTGCCGTTGTTTTTTTTTTGCGCTACACTGTTCCTATGGAAAACAAAAACTCTTGGCTAAAATACGACAACACAAAGCAAATCATGGACTTTGCGGAAGACTACCGCAAATTTATTTCCCAAAATAAAATCGAACGAGAATGCGCGGCTTTCTTCATCGAGCAGGCCCGCAAAGACGGATACATTTCTATAGAGGAAGCCCGTTCCAAAGGCAAAAAGCTGAAGGCGGGCGACAAGGTTTACGCCAGCGCGATGGGCAAAATTGTCGCTTTTTTTCAAATCGGAAAAAAGCCGCTCGAAGAGGGAATGAACATTTTGGGCGCGCACATTGATTCCCCGCGATTGGACATAAAGCAAAATCCCCTTTACGAGGACAACGGCCTGGCCCTTTTGGACACGCATTACTACGGAGGAATAAAAAAGTACCAGTGGGTCACGCTTCCCCTGGCCTTGCACGGAGTTGTGGCCAAGAAGGACGGAACTGTGGTCAATGTGGTGATTGGAGAGGACGAGCGCGAAGGCGTTTTGGGCGTGAGCGACTTGCTGATCCATCTTAGCGCCGACCAGTTGGAAAAGCGCGGCAACAAGGTTGTCGAAGGCGAGGCTCTTAACATTTTGGTCGGAAGCATTCCGTTGAAGGCGGATTCTTCAAAGGCCTCGAAAGGCTCAAAGGACGAAGAAAAGAAAAATCCCGTAAAGGAAAACATTCTAAAAATATTAAAAAAGAAGTACGGAATCGACGAGGCCGACTTTTTGAGCGCCGAGCTTGAGGCCGTTCCAGCCGGCCAGGCGCGCGACTACGGCTTGGACAACTCCATGATTATGGCTTACGGCCAGGACGACAAGGTTTGCGCCTACCCGTCGTGGCGCGCGATCCAAGGCTTGCCCAAGACCGAGCGGACCGCCGTCTGCCTTTTGGTGGACAAGGAGGAAATCGGCTCGGTTGGCGCCACTGGAATGCACTCGCGCTTTTTTGAGAACGCCGTCGCCGAAGTCTACGAGCTTTGCGGAGGCTATTCCGAACTTGCCTTGCGCCGCGCGCTGGCCAATTCCAACATGCTTTCAAGCGACGTGAGCGCCGCATTTGACCCCAACTATCCGGACGTGATGGAAAAAAAGAACGCCTGCTTTTTGTGCAGGGGAATCGCGCTCAACAAGTTCACCGGCTCGCGCGGAAAGAGCGGCTCCAACGACGCCAACGCCGAGTTTGTGGCCAAGGTACGAAAAATTTTTGACGACGCCGAAGCCAGCTTTCAATTGTGCGAGCTAGGAAAGGTTGACCAAGGCGGCGGCGGAACAATCGCCTACATCATGGCCAACTACGGCATGAACGTGATAGACAGCGGCGTCGGCGTTTTGAACATGCACGCGCCCTGGGAAATCACCAGCAAGGTTGACATTTACGAATCCCTAAAAGGCTACAGGGCTTTTTTGGTTAACGCATAGAGGAAGTTATGGTTGTTGATTCGCGGACAATAATTTTTCTAATGATTATAGCGGGCGCGCTTTTGATGCAGTGGAACATCATACGCTACGCGGTCTTTCTTAGAGGAATGAACGACGTCATTTCGTCGGGCGACGGCAAATCCACGCTTTTGCGCGTCACAGGCCTTGCGCTTTTGATGTTCTTTTTGCTCGGCTATTTGTTCACCGCGATTTTCGGCAAGCCCGATTTTATGATGGGCGGAATTTTGTTCGGCGGAAGCATATTCGTTTGGATTGTGCTGAACATAATGTTCAACCTTACTGACATCGTAAAAAACCGAACGCTTGAAATTTCGGAAATGCTCATCGGCGTGATTGAGGCGCGCGACCCCAATCTTAGCGGCCACAGCATTTACGTCCGCAACCTTACGATGCTGATTTACAAGCATCTTCCGCTTTCGTTAAAGAATAAAATAAATCCGGTCAGCATTGAGTACGCGGCCCTTATGCACGACGTCGGAAAGCTTGCCGTTCCTGAGTCAATATTGAACAAGCCGGCCAGCCTTGACGAAGACGAGTGGAATGTCATGAAGACTCACCCCAACGCCGGCGTTAAAATGCTGGACCCGATAAAGTCATTTGACATAATCAAGCCGTGGATAAGGTACCACCACGAGCGAATCGACGGCAACGGATACTACGGCCTTAAAGGAAGGGAAATCCCGCTTGAGGCCAGAATCATTTGCGTCGCCGACAGCTATTCCGCCATAACGATGAGGCGCGCCTACAAGGAGGCCAAGACATACGAAGAGGGAGTCGCCATCCTTAAGGATTGCGCCGGAACGCAGTTTGACACGCAATTGGTGGACATATTCGTTTCAATCCCAAAAGCGCAAGTGGAAGCCTGCGTCCCCAAAAATCTAGAACAATAAAAGAAAGCCCGCGGCTGTTGCCGCGGGCTTTTTGTTGGTCTTGCAACCGCTTGTCGAGTTTCGCGCAGGCGAAACTCGCGGTTCCCGCGCAAGCGGGAATCCTATTAGGCCTTGTTCAAGCGGCTCTCAAGGTCGTCCAAAATCTCGGACAATTCCTTGGGAAGGTGCTTTCCAAACTTGGGATAGTGATTCTCGCGAACGTCCTTGACTTCCTTCTTCCAACCTTCGACATCAACCTTGAGAATCTCAGGCAACGTCTTCTTGTAGTAGTCGGCCAAGCCTTCTGTGTTGATGGCGCCTTCTTTGGGCATAAGTCCAATCGGCGTGTCAACGGCGTTGTCCTTTCCGTCGCAGCGGTCGAAGATCCAAGCCAATACGCGGCTGTTGTCGCCGTATCCAGGCCACATGAATCCGCCGGGAAGATCCTTGTTGTTTTCGTCCTTGCGGAACCAGTTGACGTAGAAAATCTTAGGCAATTTGTCCTGGTCTTTGGCAGCCTTGCCAACGTCGATCCAGTGCTGGAAGTAGTCGCCCATGTTGTATCCGCAGAAGGGAAGAATGGCGAAGGGGTCGCGGCGAATCTTTCCGACTTCGGCGGCGTTGATTGTAGAGGCGGCTGTGATTTCCGATCCAACGATAGATCCAAGGAACACGCCGTGGTTCCAGCTGCGGCTCTGGTGAACGAGCGGAACGGTTGACGGGCGGCGGCCGCCGAACAAGATGGCGCTGATCGGAACGCCTTTGGGGTCTTCCCAGTCGCTTGCGATGCAGGGGCACTGCTTGGCCGGGGCCGTGAAGCGGGCGTTGGGGTGGGCGAACTCTTCTCCCTTGGGAGACTTGTCCTTGGGGAGGGCGGGGCGTTTAACGCCCTTCCAATCCACTAACTCACCTTTAGCTGGATAACCTATGCCTTCCCACCAAACGTCGCCGTCTTCTGTAAGGGCGCAGTTTGTGAAGATTGTGTTCTTTTCAGCTGAAACAAGGGCGTTCTTGTTTGATTCGGCAGAAGTTCCGGGAGCCACGCCAAAGAAGCCGGCTTCGGGGTTGATGGCGTACAAGCGTCCGTCGTCGCCAAACTTCATCCAAGCGATGTCGTCGCCGACAGTCTCGACCTTCCAGCCGGGGATTGTCGGAATAAGCATGGCCAAGTTTGTCTTTCCGCAGGCTGACGGGAAGGCGCCTGTGACGTACTTGACTTTTCCTTCAGGATTTGTGAGCTTAAGTATGAGCATGTGCTCGGCGAGCCAGCCTTCCTTGCGGGCAAGAACAGTGGCGATGCGGAGAGCGAAGCACTTCTTTCCAAGAAGGGCGTTTCCGCCGTATCCTGAACCGTAAGACCAAATGAGGCCCTCGTCCGGGAACTGGGAGATGTACTTGTGCTCTACGTCAGCGCAGGGCCAAATGCCGTTGTCGCTTTCGCCGTTGTTGAGCGGCTTTCCAACTGAGTGCAAGCAGGGAACGAACTCCGCGTTGGGGTCCTTGTTGAAGATGTCCAAAACTTTCTTTCCGGCGCGAGTCATGATGTCCATGTTCAAGACAACGTACTCAGAGTCAGTGACTTCCACGCCATTCTTTGAAATCGGAGAGCCGAGGGGTCCCATGCAGAAGCACTGAACATACATTGTGCGTCCGTGCATGCAGCCTGTGTAAAGTCCCTTCATTGTGGCCTTGAGCTCAACGGGGTCAATCCAGTGGTTTGTCGGGCCGGCGTCCTCTTCCTTGACGGAAGAGATGAACGTGCGGCTTTCTACGCGCGCAACGTCAGAAGGAAGCGAGCGGAAAAGGAAAGAGTGCTCCTTCTTCTTGAGCGGGGTGGCGAGACCTTTGTCTACGCAAAGCTGCATAAGGCGGTCATATTCTTCGTCAGAACCGTCGACAACAACCACGTTGTCCGGCTCACACATTTTGATACATTCTTCGACCCAAGCTTTGATTTTTGGGTGTTTGATGTCATCAAGAGTCAAGCTCATATTAATCTCCTTAAAAGCGAAATTTGGGTTAGATTATAACAACTTTAACGGAATGTTTCAAGCGCGAATTTAATTGACACATTCCCCAAAAATATGATAAAATACCTATAAATGACATATTCACAAATTTTGTCATTTTATCAAATTCAACAAAAAGAGGAAGACTATGGCCGCTAAGCACGCGTTTTTGTTTCCCGGACAGGGAGCGCAAACTCCCGGAATGATTAAGGATGTCGCGGAGGCGTTTCCTGCCGCGAAAAAAGTTTTGGACGACATTTCGCAGATTGCCGGAACGGATGTTCCAAAGCTTTTGTGGGAGTCCGACGCCGAGACGCTTTCCCGCAGCGACAACAGCCAGCTGGCCATCACGGCGGCCTCGCTTGCCATTTGCGCCGCGCTTAAGGAAAAGGGAATCGTTCCAACGGCGGCGATGGGCTTTAGCCTTGGAGAATTTCCGGCCTTGCATATCGCGGGCGTTTTGAGCTTTGAAGACGTAATAAAGGTTGTTCTTGACCGCGGAAGAATCATGCAGGCCGTTTGCGAAAAAATCGCCGCGGAGAACGAAGGCCACGCGCCCGGAATGAGCGCGATTCTTGGCTTGCCGCCGGAAAAGGTTGCGGAAATCGCCGCGTCAATTCCCGACGCCTACGCCGCCAACTTGAACTCTTCCGTTCAGACTGTTATAAGCGGAACTGAAGCCGCGCTCGAAAAGGCCGAGGCCGCCGCCAAGGAAGCCGGAGCCAGAAGAGCCGTGCGCCTTAAGGTTGCCGGCCCCTTCCACAGCCCCTTGATGCAGCGCGCGGCCGACGAGTTTGAAAAAGCCATTGCCGGCGTCACATTCAACAATCCTACAATTAAATTGTTCAGCAACGTTACCGGAAAGGAAGAGACCAGCGGCGAGAACGCCAAAAAGTCCGCCGTATTGCACTTGACCCACCCGGTTCGCTGGACCGACGAAGAGGACGTTTTGGCCGCGCTTGTCAAGGCCGACGGCGGCGAATGGAAATTGCTTGAGCCGGGTCCCGGCCAGGTTTTGAGCGGCTTGTGGGCCAAGACTGCCTACGCCGAAAGCTTGAAGTGCGTTCCGGTTAATTCTGCGGAAGCGTTAAGCGGCGATTTGTAATGATTGCAAGCCTACAAGAGATAGGCGCCGCATAAGCCGCAACATTCGCGCTCGCAACCAAGCTCGCGCGAACAGCGGTAATTCAAGAGTTAAGGAGAAAAAAATGAAGTTACTGGAAAATAAAAAAGCCTTGGTCACCGGCTCTAGCCGCGGAATCGGAAAGAAAATCACGGAAGTCTTTTTGGCCAACGGCGCCGAAGTTTGGGGCCTTTGCACAAAGGAAAGCGCCGGAAAGGCCGAGCTTGAAAAGCTTGCCGCCGACAACGGCGTCGCCTTCCACGAAATTTACGCCGACGCTTCAAACGCCGAGCAGCTTAAGGAAGTTGTCACAGCCGCGCTTAAGGAAGCCGGCGCCTTTGACGTTTTGGTCAACAACGCCGGAATCACAAAGGACGGACTTTCGTTCCACATGAAGATGGACGACTGGAAAAAAGTTTTGGACGTAAACCTTACCGGCGCCTTTGTCGCCACGCAAATCGTTTCCAACGACATGATTCACAAAAAGCATGGATCAATCGTCAACATGACAAGCATCGTAGGCCTTCACGGCGGCGCGGGCCAGGTAAACTATTCGGCCAGCAAGGCGGGCTTGATTGGCTACACAAAGAGCTTGGCCAAGGAAGTCGGAAGCCGCGGAGTCCGCGTTAACGCCGTCGCGCCCGGCTTTATCGACACCGACATGACAAAGGCCGTTGACGAAAAGATTCGCGAAAATTGGATTACGCAGATTCCGCTTCGCCGCGCGGGCCAGGTTGACGACGTTGCCAACGCCGTCTTGTTCTTGGCCAGCGACTTGTCCACATACATTACGGGGCAAGTTCTTGGCGTTGACGGTGGAATGGGATGTTAAAATGCGCATCCATGCGCATTTTAACAGGTCGAGAATTTGCTGTCGCAAATTCTCGCAAATTGTTTGAAGTAACCGATGACGCGACATCCTGTCGATGATTCTATAATTATAAAGGAATGAGAAAATGAGAAGAGTTGTTATTACTGGTTTGGGAGCGGTCACTCCGCTTGGAAATTCTGTTGAAGAGACTTGGGCCGGAATCAAGGCCGGAAAGAGCGGCATCGGCCCAATCACATATTACGACACGTCGGTCAGCGCGATTAAGTACGGCGGACAAGTCAAAGACTTTGAGGCCGAAAAATACATGGACGCTCAGGCCGCCCGCAAGATGGCGCGCTTTACCAAGTACGCCGTGGCCGCCGCCAAGATGGCGCTTGACGACGCCGGCTTGACCGGCAACGCCGAGGTTTTGGACAAGGCCGCTATTTACTTGGGCGTTGGAATCGGAGGCTTTGAAGTAACCGAAAACAATTGCGTCAAATGGTACGAGTCCGGCAAAAAGCGCGTGAACCCTATGACAATTCCGCAGCTTATTCCCAACGAGGCCAGCGGAAACATCGCCATCGCTTTTGGCGTGCACGGCCCCTGCCACACAATCGCCACGGCTTGCTCAAGCGGAACCGACGCTTTGGGCGACGCGCTTGACTTGATTAGATGCGGCCGCCGCGACGTTTGCATTGCCGGTGGAACTGAAAGCACAATCACAGGTTACTGCGTTGACTCATTCGCGGCCTTGCAGGCTCTTTCGCGCGCCCGCGTGGACGACCCGACAAAAGCCTGCCGCCCCTTTGACAAGGACCGCGACGGCTTTGTAATGAGCGAAGGAAGCGGCATTCTTATTTTGGAAGAGTATGAGCACGCCAAAAAACGCGGCGCCAAAATCTACGCCGAGCTTGCAGGTTACGGCGGATCCAACGACGCGTATCACTTGACCGCCCCCAACCCGGACGGAGTTCAGGGCGCCGCCGCCATGACCGAGGCGATGAAGGACGCG
Organism: uncultured Treponema sp.; assembly: GCA_946411505.1. Taxonomy (GTDB): domain Bacteria; phylum Spirochaetota; class Spirochaetia; order Treponematales; family Treponemataceae; genus Treponema_D. The sequence goes on from CAMKEG010000005.1 coordinate 57,776, forward strand.
GGCGTTTCTCCCGACCAAGTTCAGTATTACAACGCGCACGGAACCAGCACCCACAAAAACGACTCAGGCGAAACTCAGATGATAAAAATCGCTTTTGGCGACGCCGCCAAAAAGCTTCACATCTCTTCAACAAAGAGCATGACAGGCCACATGCTTGGAGCCACCGGCGCGGTCGAGGCCATCATCACGACAAAAGCCGTCGTCGAGGGCTTTGTTCCGCCTACAATCAACTTGGACAACCAGGACTACGAAGGCGGCTGCGACTTGGACTACACTCCCAACAAGGGAATCGAAATGAACATCGATTGCGCGATGAGCGCGACGCTTGGCTTTGGCGGCCACAACGGCGTTGTAGTTATCAAGAAGATTAACTAGGAGTTTTTATATGAGCGTTACAAATGACATCGAGGCCTTGTTGCCCCACAGAAAGCCTTTCTTGTTCGTTGACGAAATCGTAAGCGCCGACGACGAAGGCAGCGTAAGCACCCGCAAGTTTACCGACGAAGACTTTTTCTTCAAGGGCCACTTTCCCCAGTACCCGGTCGTTCCCGGCGTAATCTTGGTGGAAACAATGGCGCAGGCCGGCGGCGCGGCTTTGAGCTTTCAAAAGAAGTTCAAGGAAGGCTCGCTGTTTTTCTTGGGAACCGTTGACAAGGTAAAGTTCCGCCGCCAGGTTCGTCCAGGCGACACCGTTAGAATGGAAATCAAAAACCTTCGCGTCAGCGACCGCATGATCAAGCAGTCCGGACAAGCCTTCGTCGGCGACGAGTTGGCGGCCCAAGCTGAATGGATGTGTTTAGTAGGTTCTGCGCAGTAGGCGCAGAACCTACACGTAGAATAGTTTCCTTGCAACACGCGGAGCGCGAAAGCGCGACGCATGTGTTTCGTCGGATCCGCTCAATGAAAAAGTTTATCGCATTGTTTGCATTTTGCGCGGCGTTGGCCGCAAGTTTGTACGCCAGGGACGTGACCGTTTCTATTGGAGCGGGCGAGGGCTGGAAGGGGCCGCAGCTTGCGGTTTGGCTTGAGGACGAGCAGGGCCGCTACATAAAAACTCTTTACGTCACCCAAAAGGCTGGCGGCCTTTCTTGGTTTTTGGGTCCCAAAGAAGGACGGCCCGAATCGCTTCCTGTGTGGTACCACGCTTCAAAGCATGACTCAAAAAAATCCGCCGCGCAAAACAGTTCCCCGGACAAAAAAGAAATCGACGCGGTGACAAGCGCCACGCCAAAAGGCGGCCTTGTCATTAACCAAAAAATCGACGACGCGTCTTGCGTGATAAAGGTGGAAGTTAACGCCAGCTTTGACTACAATTCAACTTGGACAAAAAAGAATTCCGGCGTAAACGGCCAGCCTTCGCTTGTCTACCAGGCCCTTCTTCCGGCGGGACAAAAGGAGGAAGTGGCCTTGGAACTTTTGGGAAGCGGCTCTGTCAACGGTTCTAACGGCGACGTTTATAAAAATGTCGGCGGAATAGATTCCGCTAAAACGATTGTCCGAATCATCAACGTGACGTTCAATTAGACGCGCATGACGGCGATTGGCAATTAGTCCGCCTTTGCGCCGTTCGAGTCCATCACTTTGTGGAATTTATCCACATACTCGCAATTGAGAATTGTAAATCCATCCACAATGCCGTCAACGTAAATCGCGCCGACTTCTATTCTATGTTTTTTGTCTGACTTAAAGAAAGTCGATTTTTCTGAGTCGATGTCGTTGTCGCCAAGGGGAAATTCTTTTAACAATTCTTCTTTGGAACTTCCGATGTAAGCGCCAAGCGGATGCAAGTCGGTTTTTTCAAATATGATAACGCTGGCAAGCGTTTCTCCCTTCCAATTTTTTAAATAAGTGATGGAAATGGGCTCGCTCATCACAGTGTAGCGCTTGTTGTATCCGCATTTTTGTTGAATGTCATTCGCTGGGCTTTCCGAAATTTCGTAACCAGGCTTGCCTTTGTACATTAAGTGGTTTTCCTTTGCGCTGCCAAAGCCATAATCGTAAATGGACTTGCCTTCTTGGCATGACAGGGCAAGGGCGGAAAATAAGATTGCGAATGCGGTTGTAAAAAATTTTTTCATATTTTTCCTTTTTTAAATATAATACAATAAAATGATTTGGCGTGTCTAGTTTTGCGCTATTCCCAGCACTCGGCCACAAGGCAGAGGTCTTCTTGGCCAAAGAGGTTTGCCATTTCCAAAACGCCGGTTATGGTGACAAGGCTTCCGTCGGCGGGAAAGTCGGTTGGGTATTTTTTGTTTGCAAGCGGAAGGATGTTGAGGCCGGTCGGGCAGCAGCCAGTGGCGTCCCAAACAAAGACGGCGAACACGCGCTTTCCTTGGTGGACGTCGCTTGCGAATTGCCCTTTGATTTTGGCAGTCTTGTCCTTGTACTTTTGCGGGTCAACCATCATGTCAAAGACAAGGCCGCTTGCCATGTTGAAATTCATTTTGGTAAAGTCCCAGTCGATTTTTTGGCCGGGAGACATTTTTGGAGGCCGCGACGCAAAGGGAACTTCTTGCGCTGCCGGGGCAAAAAGCGCCGCAAAGAATAGCGTCGCGATTGCGAAAAATATTTTTTTCATGCATTGCCTCCTTGCGCTTGCTTTAACGCAGCGCTTTTTTAAGAACTTCCAAGTTTTTCTTCATCGCCGAAAGATACGAGCGGCCGGCCTTGATGTCCTTTTGGGTGATGGACTGGAGGGAATCCATTTCCAAGATTTCGGCGCTCTTCTTTTTTGTGTTGGAAACGATTGTCTTGGCGATTTTTTTGTCGCTCTTTTCTATCGTAAGAACGGCGTTGAGGCCAAGCTCGTCAACTTTTTTGGCAAGGAAAATCACCGTTTCAAAACTGGCTTCCGTCTCCGCGCTGCAGCCTACAAAGGCCGCGTAATACTTAAGATTGTAGTCGTCGGCCAAGTAGCGGAAGGGGAATCGGTCGCCGAACAAAATTGTTTTCTTTGCGGCCGCCGCGACAGTCGCTTTGCACTGCGCGTCAAGGTCAAGAAGCTCTTTTGCGTAGGCGTCCGCGTTGGCCTTGTAGACGGCGGCATTGGCGGAGTCAAGCTCGGCGATTTTTTGCGCGAGCGCTTCCACAAGCGCGGCGGCGTTCCTTAAAGAAAGCCAAACATGCTCGTCGTACTCAACCTCGTCGTGGTGATGATGGCGGCCGTCGTGGTCATGGTCGTCATCGTGGTCGGCGTGTTCATGCTCATGCTCGTCTTCTTCCTCTTCTTCTTCGGCCTGCATTCCTTCGACGATTTCCTCTTCCTTTACTTTGTCGCCAAGGGCTTCCATCATGTTCACTACAATCATGTTCTTGTTCTTGGCCTCGGCGACGGCTTTTTCTATCCATTCGTCGCTTTCGCCGCCTACAAACACCAGCATGTCGCAAACAGAAATTTTCGCGATGTCCTTGATTGAGGCTTGATAGCTGTGCAAGTCCGTTCCGTTGTTTTGAAGGAGCGTGACGTTAAAGCTTGCGGCCTTGTCGCCGAGAATGTTCATCACCCAATCGTATTCGGGATAAGTCACGCAAACGATGGATTTTTTGGAAGCGGCGAAGGCGCATGAAAAAAGCGCGACGGCCGCGGCAAAAATAATTGTCTTGATTGTCTTGTTCATTTTATACCTCAATTGAATTTCTTTGTTTAATATTTCCGCGATGGGCGCGGCTTGGATGTTTGCGCTTGCCTAAACGTTAAGCCTGATTTTTTGCGAGACCAGCGTTTTGGACTTAAGAAGCGGCCCGCAAACAATCGAGGCGTCCTGAATTTTTTTAAATCTATCGCCTCCGACGGAGACGGCAATAAACAAGGCCAACGACAAAAGCTTTATGTTTTGTTCCGCGATTTGCAAAAGCAGGCAAATAGGGCAGTCGTCGCCGTGACATTCGTGGAAGCGTTCCGAGGTGGAGAAGAAAATCGAAAAAAATGTAAGCGCCAAAAGCGCGGCGGCAATTAAAAGCGCGCGCTTCTTTATTTTTTGTTCCTGCATTTTTGACACAATCCGTTTAGCGATGATTGGTTCAGGTTTATCTGAAGCCCCAGCTCTTTTGAAATGGACTTTAAGTATTGTTCGGTCTTTTTGTCGGAAAGATGGATTACTGAACCGCACTTGTTGCATTGAAAGTGAATGTGTTCCTCGCAGTGGCCGTCCTCTTCCGCGGTCTGGTAGACAAAAGCGTCCGACACCATCGACTTGCGTTTTGTCAGTTTTCCGCTTTCGGTCATTTTGTCCAAATTGCGGTAGACAGTCGTTTTGTTCACGCTCACGCCGTTTTTTTCAAGGAACGCAGACAGTTCCGCGGCCGTAAAGCCCTTGTCCATTTTTGTCTGGATGAACTGCGATATCAGCCCGCTTGTTTTGGTGTGGTATGACTTTTGCAACATAGTTGCAATTTTATAAAACAAATTCGATTTTTTGTCAAGCGGAATTTTTTAAAAAACCTATTGACACTTTTTTTTATTGGCGCTATAAATCGAATCCGTAAGACGATGAGGTCGCAGGAACTTATGTTCCCGCGACCTTTTTTCTTTAAACGGCGACGGGGCCGGACTTTTCGCGCGAACGCGTGGCGCGGAGGTCTGGCTCCGTCATTTTTTTTACTCTAGGAGGAAACGTTATGAGTGAAGTATGGAGCGTATGGTTCCTAATCGGCGCCGCCCTTGTGTTCTTCATGCAGTGCGGCTTTGCGATGGTTGAGACTGGATTTACGCGAGCGAAGAACGCGGGAAACATCATAATGAAAAACTTGATGGATTTCTGCATCGGAACTCCGATGTTCATGTTCTTGGGCTTTGGCCTTATGATGAGCGAGAACTATTTGTTCGGCGTTATCGGAAAGCCCAACTTGCAGCTTTTCACAAACTTTGCCGACCTTGACTGGTCAAGCTTTGTCTTTAACTTGGTCTTCTGCGCCACGGCCGCCACAATCGTTTCCGGCTCAATGGCGGAACGCACTAAGTTCAGTGCATACTGCATTTACTCGGCGGTAATCAGCGCGGTCGTCTACCCGATTGAAGCCGGCTGGGTTTGGAACAGCCAAGGCTGGCTGGTCCAGCTTGGATTCGTTGACTTTGCCGGCGGCGCGGCGATTCACTCCGTAGGCGGCGTGGCGGCTTTGATTGGCGCGATTTTCCTTGGGCCGCGCATCGGAAAGTACGACTACGACAAAAACGGCAGGGTCATAAAGGCCCACGCCATTCCCGGCCACTCGCTCACTCTTGGCGCTTTGGGAACCTTCATCTTGTGGTTCGGCTGGTACGGATTCAACGGCGCCGCTTGCACAAAGTTGGAAGGCGTCGGCGGACTCGCCGCCGTTTTCACGACTACGACAATCGCTCCCGCCGTTGCCGCCATCACGACAATGTTCTTCACTTGGTTCAAGAACGGAAAGCCCGACGTCTCGATGACCTTGAACGCCGCGCTCGCCGGCCTTGTCGCCATCACTCCGACTTGCGCCACGGTTGACGCGCTTGGAGCGACAATCATCGGCATCGTAGCCGGCATCATAGTGGTAATCGTTGTAGAAGGCTTGGACCTTAAGCTTCACATCGACGACCCGGTTGGAGCCGTGGGCGTCCACCTTGCAAACGGCATTTGGGGAACCTTGTCCGACGGCTTGTTCAACGTTGAGAGCGGCGTTTTCTACGGCGGCGGATTTAAGCACCTTGGCGTTCAGTGCCTTGGAGAATTTACAATCGTCGCCTGGACGACTGTGTGCATGTTGATAACGTTCACCTTAATCAAGAAGTTCCACGGACTTCGCGCAAGCCGCGAGGAAGAAGTCATCGGCCTTGACAAGCTGGAGCACGGAATCGACAGCGCTTACGGCGGCTTTATCATGGCTCCGCAAGTCATGACAGGCGGAGAGGCTGGAATCGGAGGCCTTAGCGCCGCCAACGTTTCAGGCGTCACTGGCGACGTTCCGATGGAAAAGGCCGTTCCTGTCTCAAAGGCTTCAAAAAAGCCCGGCGCCAAGTTCCATATGGTTACAATCATCACACGCGCCAGCAAGTTCGACGAGCTTAAGAGCGCGATGAACGACATCAACGTCACCGGCATGACAGTCACAAACGTTTTGGGCTGCGGCGTCCAGCACGGACACGCGCAAAAGTACCGCGGCGTTGAAATGGAAATGAGCTTGCTGCCAAAGATTAAGGTTGACATCGTCGTAAGCGAAGTTCCGGTTGACCTTGTAATCACCGCGGCCAAGGAAGTCTTGTACACCGGCCACATCGGCGACGGAAAGATTTTTGTCTACGACGTTCAGAACGTAGTCAAAGTCCGTACCGGCGAAGAAGGCTACGAGGCGCTGCAAGACTAGCCTAAAATAAAAGTTAAAAATATCGGGGTCCGCCTTACTCCTGGGACGGGCCTTTTTTATTGAGGCGCGATAATTATATTCGCGCCTCAAAACGGCCGAGTCAAGGCCTTGAGCGCAGCGTGCCTTGACCGGACATATTCCGCTTGCGTCAGTCACTCATGTCGCTGTCCAAATTGATTTTTATGCTGTAGCCGGGGAACTCTTGCAGAACCGCTTGCAGGATGGAGTCGCATTCAGCTTCGCGGTCTTTTGAGTCGAAAGAAATTATCACGTCAAATTTTATGATTTTCTTTTTCTTGTCAAAATAGAATCCGTGCATTTGCAAGACATTTTTGTGGCCTTCCAAAATCGAAATGATTTTTTCTTTTGCCGTCACCGCTTCCGGCTCGCTTGTGTTGCGCGAATAAATTCCAACGGCCGTCAAAATAACTCGGTGCTGTTTGTAGACATTTAAAATTATTTGGTTTGAAAGCTCGTCAATTTCTTGCGCTGTCATTGTGTCGTCAACTTCAATATGGACCGAGCCTTGCAATCGTTCCGGGCCGTAGTCGTTTAGAAACAAGTCGTAGGCTCCGTGAACGCCCGGCGTTTCGCAAATTGTTTGCTTTACTGCAATCGCCGTTTTGCGCGGAACGCGGGCGCCCAAGATGTCGTCCAAGGTGTTCTTTAATATTTCGATTCCGTTTTTAATGATGAAAATTGAAATCAAGACTCCGACATAGGCCTCAAGCGAAACGCCGAAAAATTTGAGCGCCAAAACGCTGGCTAAAACCGAGGCGGAAAGGAGCGCGTCGTTTTTTGCGTCGTCGCCGGAAGCCTCAAGCGCCTTGCTGGAAACTTTTTTTCCGACGCGCTTGACGTAAAAGCCCAAAAAGATTTTTACCAATATGGCCGCCGCCAAAATGATGATTGTCGCGCTTGTGTAGTTGGGCTTTTGCGGACGGATTATTTTTACAATGGATTCCTTTAGCGCCGCAAGACCGGCGTAAAGGACGATTACGCTAATCGCGCTCGCGCTTATGTATTCAATCCGTCCGTGGCCGTATGGATGCTTTTTGTCAGGCTTTTTTGCGGCCAGCTTTATTCCAATGATTGTGATGATTGAAGAAAGCGCGTCGGAAAGGTTGTTGACCGCGTCCAAGATTATCGAAATTGACGATGACGCCATGCCTATCAGCGCCTTGAAGGCGGCTAGCATGATGTTGGCAAAAATGCTTATCGCCGAAGTCCGCGCGATTGTTTTTTCGCGCGGGACGCTTTGACTTGTATCCTCTTCCATATTTGTTCTCCGTTAGTTCACTCGGGCCCGGTTTTTTCCCGCGCCCTTGGCTTCTTTCAACGCGCTTTCCGCGCGTTCCACGATTTGCAGATGATTTTTGTCGGTCTCATCAAAGAAGGCGAATCCGAGCGAGACAGTCGCTTGAATCGCTTTGCCTTTGTAATTGAAAGTGTGGGAGGAAACAGTCTCAAGCAATTTTTGTGAATAATGCCAGCAAGCCGTTTTTTTCATTCCGTCAAAAATCGCCATGAATTTGTCGCCTTCCCAGCGAATCAAAATGTCGCTCAGACGGCTTTGCTCGGAGAAAATGCTGACCAACTGCGAAAGGACGTAGTCGCCCGCGTCCTTTCCGTTGCTGTCGTTTATGGTCTTGAAGTTGTCGATGTCCATAAGCATTACTGCCGGACTGTCGTTTGTGATTTTGTAGGCCATGAATTTTTTTCGCAGCTCGCGCTTTCCAAAATCTTTTGTGTGGGCTTCGGTCAGCGGGTCGATGTCCGTTTGTTCGTTGAGAGCCTCGCGTTCCTTTTTGTATTCATAAAAACGCATTGACATGTAGACGATTAAAATCAAGTCCAGCAATATCGCGAACGGAACTATGATTCGGTTAAGCGAATTTTGTTTGGCCTTTTTGATGGCGTTCACTGAGTCGTAGATGTCGTCGTAGTATGAGCCCATGCAGACAACCCAATTGTAGGGCTTGTATAATTTTGCGTAGGTGATTTTTCTGGCGAAGTTGTCCGAGTCTTTTTTCTTGAAGTAATACGTGCTGAACGACTCTCCGTTTTCGTTGATGCCTTCAAGCTCCCGCATGTAAGGATAGTCTCCGACCGCGTCCTGCATGTCTGTGGAAAGAAGCATTCCTTCCGACGAGCGGGGGTTGGGGTGAATCAAGCGGACCGCGTAATCTTTTCCGCCCTTGTAGTTTCTGATTTCATTTATCCAATAGTATGTTTCTTCGACAAAGTGCGAGTTGTGAATTTTTGAGCTGACGATTGAAACCATCGTATTGTAAAGGCGCTCTTGCGTGACGCCAAAATAGAATTTTCCGTATGGAAGCTCTATTGCCCTCCAAGCGCAAAAAATGTTTTCCAAGGAGCGGTCGGAACGGTCCCAGTCCGCCGGCATGTTTTGGCTTAGCGCCACAGTGTCTTCCGGATACGCAATTAAAACATAGCCCCACATTTCGCGCGGATCCTTTGGCGTGAAGATGCTTTTTATGACCCGTTCCGCGCCTTGCAAAGTCCGGACGCTCTCCAAGCTGTCTTGCAGAAGGTTTTCCCGCTCCAAAACGGTGAAGTCGAAAATTTCAATGGAGTCGGCCTTGTTTCGCTCAAATTCGTGAATGAAGTTTGTGACGGAATCCTTTAAGAAATTCGCCTTAAATTGAACGGCGATTTCCCTTGACTGGTCTAAAAACTCCCTTTCCTGCAAAAGAAAAAATGTAAGGAAAAGGTTCAATAATAAAAATGAGACAATTGTCCAACAATATTTCTTTAACACAATGAAACGATTATAGCGCATTTCATGCGCTTTTGCTAGAGGAAATTCATTCAACCGTCCGCTCGCGCGGGCTAAATGCTTAACTGGTCAAGGAGCGCGGCGGCGGAATTTTGGCCGTCCATCGCGCTGGACACGATTCCGCCCGACCAGCCGCTTCCTTCGCCGCAAGGGTAAAGGCGGGCAAGTCCCTGACATTCAAAAGTCGCTTTGTCGCGCAAGATTCGGACTGGAGTTGAAGTGCGGGTTTCGCTTGCGATTAAAAGCGCGTCGGGCGAGATGAAGCCCTTCATGTTTTTGTCAAAGGCCTTAAAGCCCTCCGCAAGGCGGCGCGCGACAAAGGGCGGGAGCCACAAGTCCAAGCGGCTTGCCACAAGGCCCGGCGTGTAGCTTGAGCGGGGCAGGCTGGAACTTTGCCGTCCGGCCAAAAAGTCAACCATGCGCTGGGCCGGAGCCGTCTGCGCCGACTGGCCTTGGCCATTCTTTGCAAGCCCAAGACTCGCGCCGCCGTTAAGGTAAGTCAGCCGTTCCAGCCAAGACCTAAAGCGCAAGCCCAAGACTGGGCCGCCCGCCGCAAGTTCCTGACTTGAACCAATATCGGACGCAAGCCCAAGACTTCCGGCCGCGGCTTTTTGGCCGGCCATAATTTGCGCGACGTCCTCCGGCCTTGTCTCCACGACAATAGCGGCGTTGGACCAAGCGGAGTTTCGCTCGGCGGCACTCATTCCGTTGACCACAATCTCTTGCGGGCCGCTCGCCGACGGAACGACAAAGCCGCCGGGGCACATGCAAAATGAGTAAACGCCGCGGCCTTCAACTTGCGCCGTAAGCCTGTATTCGGCGGCGCCAAGATTGGCCTCGGCGCGCTTTCCGTGGTACTGGATTTTGTCTATCAGTTCGCGCGGGTGCTCCGCGCGGACGCCGACCGCGAATGTTTTTGCTTCCAAAGATTGCGGGTTCGCGCGCGCCAAAAGCTCGTAAATGTCAGTCGCGGAGTGGCCTGTGGCCAAAATGACCGCGTCGGCAAGGAATTCTTTTAAGCTTCCGTCCGCTGTTTTTGCGACGACTCCGCGGACTGTCGCAGGGCCAGAAGCTGTGGCGCGGTTAACGTCGGTTGCAAGCCCAAAAGCGGGGGCGCCGCCTTCGTTTGTTCCGTCAATTATAAAATCCACGACGCGGCTTTCAAAGTGGAACTCTCCTCCCAGCTCTATGATTTTCGCGCGCATGTTGTTTATGATTTGGGGCAGCTTGTTGGTTCCGATGTGGGGATGCGCGTCGGTCAAGATTTTTGGGTCTGCGCCAAAGTGAACGAATGTTTGCAAAACCTCGCCGATGTCTCCGCGCTTGTTGCTTCTAGTGTAAAGCTTTCCGTCGCTAAAAGTGCCGGCCCCGCCTTCGCCAAAACAGTAATTGCTGTCCGCGTCCACGATTCCCTTTACGCTTATCGCCGCGATGTCGCGCTTTCGCTCGCTGGTTGGACGGCCGCGCTCGATTATTATGGGTTGGACGCCGCGCTCCAAAAGTTTAAGAGCCGCAAAAAGTCCTGCGGGGCCGCTTCCGACTATTACGACTTTCTTTGAGCCGTCCGCTTTGCGCCACGAAAATTCCTTTTGGGCAAGGCCGGGTTTTTCGCCGACGTACGCCTTGTAGCGCAGGCATAGCTTTAGCTGGCCGTGCCGCGCGTCAACCGATTTTTTTACAAAGACAAATTCCGCGCTCTCGCCGCCTGAATATTTTTGGCGGAGCGCCGCGTTGAGTTTTTTTTGAATTAAATTTTTGTCGCTTTCTTCTTGCGCCTTTATTACGACGCTTAGGTCAAAAATCATCGCGCTTAAAATTTCACGACTTTTGGTTCCGCGGTAAAGCTTGAGAACGTCGCTGTCGCGTCCTTAAAGTAAAGGACTTGCGTGTTGGAGTCGTTTTCGTCGTAGAGTCCGCGAAGGTCGGGGTAGTTGTCAAGCATGTGTTTTTTCGCTTCCACGCGGTCGTCGTTTACGAGCGTTCCCGCAACGCGAAGCCAAGTTCCAGCCGCTCCGTCAAAGCAAGAAAGCTCCGCCTTGGGATTGGCCGCCAACTGCTTTGAAACGTCCTTTGACTTTCCGGTCTGAATGTAAAGCTTTCCGTCAAACAAGTCGATCGTTCCAAAAGGCCGCACGCGAGGCTGGTCCCCGTCCACCGTGGCAAGGTAATAGACCCCGCATTTTTTAATGAAGTCGTAGATTTCGTTCATGGAAATATTTTAGCGCAAGAGGGGAGGCGTGGGCAAGAGATTTTTTTCGGGCGTTGCGACGTTCGCTCCGCTCACGCCGCCGGGCTGCTCCAGGTTCCGCTTCCGCTTCATTGCTCCACTGCGTTTCGCAACGCTGCGCGCCTTGCGCATCCCTAACGCTGGGAGGGATTATAATGCCTTGTTACAAAAAATGTTTTCAAAATCTTTTAAAGTCATTTCATTGCTTTTCATTTTATCAGCAATAAGCAAGGCACTTATAATTTGCATAGCGACTCCAGAAGTTTTTGTTTCAAGATAAATTTTATTTAGTTTATCTGCTATTTCCCCTTTGAATGTTCCGGAAACAAACATAAAGTAAAATTTATTTAGATAGTTAGGAAATTCATTCCACCATTTTGTTGGATTAATTTTTTCATCTCTCTTCTGGTTGTTGCTGATGTAGCGTTTCATTTCATCTTGCTGACCGATGGGAAGATTGTATCCTCCTGAATAGGCCTTCATGTCAACAATAATTCCATAGTTTTTATTTTCTGATTTTATCGAATATGTTTCTTCCGTGTATAAAACACCGTCTGGTTTGTTTGCGCCGCCTAGATGCCGGCCATAAAAACCACACTCGTTTAAAAATAAATCCATTGCTTTTATCTCGAACAAGCGATTTTGTTTTGGGTCAAATGCTAAATCCATGAGAGAAAGGTAATCGTGTGAGAGGTTTTTCAATTGTTTGCGGATTTCATCTTTTTCTTTTGATAGTTCCGACTTAGATGTTAAGTCTTTGTATAATGGAATGTAAAAATCCGCAATTTTGTCGTTTAAGAATGCTGAATCACTAGAAACTACAATGTTTAGGCCGAGATTTATGAAACCTAATACATCATCTTTTATTGTTTCAATGGAATCGTCTATGTTATGTGTTTTTAAGAATTTCTGAATTTCTTCATATGTCGCTTTATTTTTGTTTTCAACAATACATTTTATAATTAAAGATCTTCGCAGTCGTAAGTATTCTCGATCGCTTCCCTTTGTTGCAAATATTTCATAAGAAACAATTTTTTCAGTCTTAGAGTGTTTACTATTTCCATCAAAATTCCGTAATACTCGCTCCCCTTTTGGGGTTATGCAAAATGCTCCTAGGCTTGCTGAATATAAATTATGTCCATATTCAACAGTTACATCCTTTTTGCAATTGTTGACCAATCCCAAGTGTCCGAGCCATTGTGAGATTGTTCGGGCGTATTTATCTGAGGAGCTTTCCCAATCTGACCGTATTTTGGCACGTTCATTTGCATCGTTGCTTTCTGCAAGGGCTGCTACTATGCTTCGGACAGGATAGCATATAAAACCTTCTTCCCCGTTAAAACCAAGATTTTCTCCAAGTTCAAATTTTGTAAGTCGGGTGTCTGGGTTTTTGAGCAAAGACAAAATGCGATATGCAGGTGGATATGATAAAATTGCGTCTATCAATATGGTTTCTTTTTCTGCAGGAGTGGTCGAATGTGTAAGTTTCAGTCCATTTTGGGTTATTGAAAAGCTATCATCAGCATAGTTATATTTTATAAATCCCACAGCATGTGCCCATCTAACATAATTGTCTGCCGGCCAATCACCAAGAAAAGGGCGTTTTTGCCCTTTTACGGCAGCTTGAATTATCCCATTGCAACGGGAAGTTGCTCTGGGGGTAAAACTTGTTCCAGTAAGCAATTTGTATTTTAGCGATAGGGGTTTTGAGTTTAAGGCATCAATCATTTTGCTTTTGCCATCGATTTCGGAAACAAGATTTGGTATCAATTCCGAAATTAGACGATTGTGAAAATCGCTTTCTGAATCAAATAATGCTACAACATCACAAAGGCTATTAATATTGCTTGCGTCTTGAACCCAACCGAATGCGCGAGTGTCTTTTGAAGGTGTTTTTACAATATCAATCATTTTTCAACCTCTGACGTATAATTTGTTATTAGAACTTCGTCGCTTCCTTTTCGTTCGGTGTTATAACATGAATTTGAATAATCGTTTTTTAGGTGATGGACTGTGTATTTTTTTGCCCATCTTATCAAGTAGTCATTGCTTATGCCTTTGTGAGTGAATACATTTGAGAGCGCAAATTTTATGCCCTTGTTGTTAAGATTGTCAAGAAAATTGTATAATGCGATATCTGATTCTTGTGACCAGTTTTTAAAGCCTCTTTTGCCGTCGTTGTACGATCCTGTTGTTATTAAATATGGAGGGTCACAGTAGAAAAAATCATTTTTTTTGCAATCGTCAATTGGAAAATCTTTGAAATCATAAGTTGTAAATTGTGCATCGGTTTCTTGTAGCTTTTTAACGAATCGAATCAAATTATTTTTCATTGTCTTTGAAAATTGGCTTCTATTTCGTCCAAATGGATTGTTGTATTCATGATTGCTGTTGAATCTAAATTGGTAATTAAATGAAAAACAAGAAAGTGTATAAAGTTCAATTGGGTCGCGAGTTATATTGTAGTGCTCTCTGAATTTTTTGAAGGCGTATTCATTTTCAAGAGTGAGATTCCATTTCTTGATTTGTTCCTCAATCATATTAATTAATTCGTTTAGTGGCTTTTTTTTAAATGTTTCGAACATTTCCGTAAGTATTGTGTTCATATCATTGAAAATGATTTTTTTTGAATTTACATTTATGCCAACGTTGCAACCGCCACAAAATAAGTCAACAAAAGTGTCTATATTCTTGGGAAAAAATGGAAGAATTTGTTGCAGCAGTTTGTATTTTCCACCAATGTAATTAAGCGGACTTTTTATATATTTTGAGTATTTAAGAGCTGAGTCCGCAATTTTTAATCTTTCATAATTTTTGGGTGTATTATGTTTGATTATATAAATATTGTTTTGTTCTTTTTTCTGTATATAAAATAAATATTCGCATAGGTCTGTATCATCGTAAATTTTACTTTTATACTTTCGATATGGAATTTTTTGTAAAGAAAATGTTGTTTTTTTTCCGTTGTCTTTAAGTATTCGCTCTATAAAATCTGAAGACATAAGGCCCGCAGAACTGTAACTCATTACAATGTGTGAGAATTCGGCTTTTTTTATTAACTGTTCAAAAGCATCATTTACTTGGCTTTTTGAACAGAAAGCTGATTTTTGATTTTCATAAGGTCTCATACCGGTAATGCCATTCAGTTTGGGATTGTCATATTGTGCTATTGTTTCCAAAACGTGATAATTAGGAGCGTATTGTCGTGAATTGTAAGGAGGGTCAATGTACAGTATATCGCCAGAGATGTGTTTGATTAAATCGAAAGCGTCTTCATTATATACTTCATTTTTTTTGTTGTTATTTTCAGGATAGAATCTAGGTAATTCAATCTTCTTAAAAGCTCTTTTATCCCATTTTTTGAGATATGCCCCGTAGGTGCCTGTTATGTTTGAAATGGATGGAACTGCTTCAAGCAGGCTTGAAAGTAAGTAGTAATATTCAGATTCAGTGATTTTTTTTTCTTTCTTCCAATTTTCGATTGTTATGCGAATAAAGTCAATTCGCTGTGCGTTTTCAGAGGTGAAATACATTCGACCAGCCTTGCCGGTTGGCGAATAGTTTTCTTCGATAAAGTTGTGCTTGCGAGGTGTTTCTTCATTTTCAAGGTAGACTAGTGGATTTTCAACCGTTTTTTTTAAACGTGAAAATGTAGGAGTTTTATTATTTTCGATAAATGCCTTTTGTATTACATATGAAAAATAAAGTGAGTCATTTGAAATGATTCTGTATACAGGTTTGAAGTGTCGTGCTACAATTCCTGTTCCGCTAAAAATATCGCAAAAAGATTCTTGTTGGGTGTGAATATTTTGGTTTATGCAGTTTTCTATTTTATCGAGTAAATTAATCTTGCTTCCGATATATCGCAATTTTCACATCCTTTTACATCCTTGTTATAACATACAATTTTATCTTTATCAAGAGGGGGACTTCCTTAAATCGATTTTTTGTCAAGAAAAAAATCCGCCTATAAATACTTTTTTATTTCCAAAAATTGTGATAGACTGTTGGACAAAAGGCAAAGGGCGTTTTTGCAAATGGTCGCAAGCAATAAAAGTTGCGACGCTTTTACGGACAAGGTTAAGAGGCTTGTGGACAGCGCCAAGCGCAACGCTCAATGGAGGAAGCAGTATATGGACTGGGAACGCGAAAAGACTTACTCATATAAAAAGGGTAAGGAAGAGCAAGCGCTTGAAAGTGCCAAAAATCTTTTGAACATGAATCTTGGAACTCCAGAACAAATCGCTCAAGCCGTCGGCCTTCACCTTGAGCAAGTGTTGGAACTTCAAAAAGAAGCGCAGGCTTCCGTCACCGCGTAATTTCCTATGGACTACAGCTACATTTTTTCTTCCGCAAAACCTATAAAAGAAAAGTTCGCGGCGTTTGGATTTAAAAAGCGCGGCGGCTCTTGTGTTTGCAAAAAGACGCTCTCTGGCGGAGACTTTTACGCGCTGCTTGAGCTTGGCAAAGAGACTTTGACGGCGCAAGTTTACGACGCGGCGACGGACGAGATTTACGCGCCCTTTGACATGCGCGGCGCCCGCGGTTCTTTTGTGGCCGCCGTCAGGGAAGAGGTTCAAAAAATCGTTGACGATTTTTACGAGCGCTGCTTTGAGTCGGAAGACATTCACAAAAAATACTTTGACTTTATCGAGCGCCAGTTTAATTGCAAGGCGGACTTTCCGTGGGCGCAAGAAGAAGGCGCGGCCAAGCGCTATTCAGACGCGGCGGTTTTCCGCTGCCCAAACAAAAAATGGTTCGCGCTTGTGATGGAAATCACCTACAAGAATCTTGGCCTGTCCAACGATAAAAAAGTTTTCGCGGTAAACCTAAAGGCGGATCCGGAGCGCGTCGCGGAGCTTGCCGACAAAAAAACAATCTTTCCCGCCTACCACATGAACAAAAAGCATTGGATAACGGTTTTGCTTACAAGCGCGACGGACTTTGACCTTTTGCGCTCGCTCACGGAACAAAGCCGCGCCTTGGTGATGGGGAAGGGCAGCGCTTCTTAGGCTTTCGAACGACTCTGGCCGCGCCGTTTCTTGGTCTTGCGAACGATTTTTCGCTCACTCGCCAATCGGCTCAACGCCGGGCGCTTCAAACTCGCCGGCCGCCGCGCCGACCAAGGCCTCCAGCGCGTAGGGCGAATAGGAATAGCCCAATAAAATCGTGTCGGCCCAGTCAAAGTCTTTTACCAACACCGGAGACATTATCGCAAAGATTACGACCTTCTTCCCGGAGCGCGCAAGGCCTTCCAAGCTTTTTGCGGCGGCCGCGGAGTTTTTGTCCGCCACGCAAATTATGATTGTGTCGTAGCCTTGAGCGGTTTGCGGAATGTTGTCCGCCGCCCATTGCGTTTCGTTTGGTCCCATCGCGTAATTGAATCGGAACTCTCCGGCGTTGGGCCAGCGTTCCTTTCCTGCCTTAAAGAATTGCGGCTCGCTTCCGCAAAGCAAAACTTTTCCGGCGGCTTCCCTTGTAAAGGGGAGCGACTTTGCGCGCGACACCGTTATCGAGCGGCAAGCCTGGTCCAAGAAAAATTTTTGTCCTTCCTTGTCGGGAATGAATTGGTCTATCGCGCTTTCGTCGGGGTAGAGGGGCGCGGGCTTTTGGTTTTTGTAATACTTTAGCTTTGAAAGAATGACGCGCCGCGCCGCGTTTACAACTTTTTCGCGAAAGTTGGAGTCGCTTTTCATCAGCGCTATCGCGTTGGTCCAAAGCGGCTCGTCCAGCTGCGCGGTGGTTGAAGAAATGACGATGTCGTTCCCCGCCTCCACAGCCATTCTAAAGGCGCGTGAAACCGAGCCTGCGTACATCGTGGCTCCGTTCATCATCATGTCGTCTGTGATGATAAGGCCCTTGTAGCCCATTTTTTTTCTTAGGATTTCCGTCAAAAAATATTCGCTCAAAGAGGCCGGCTCGCCGTTCCGCCGTATTTGCGGAAAGCTCAAATGTCCGCTCATTATCGCGGGAACGTCGGATTGAATCAGCAGCTTGAAGGGAAGAAGCTCGCGTTTTTCAAAAGTTTCTTGGTCGATGTTGATGCTGGGCAAGTATATGTGCGAGTCGTTTTGCGTGTCGCCGTGGCCGGGAAAATGCTTTGCCGTCGGAATCACGCCCGCGTCAAGGCAGCCCTTTGCCCACGCCGCTCCAAGAATTCCCGCGATGCGGGCGTTCTCTCCAAATGAGCGCGTTCCGATTATCGTGGAATTTTTGTCGGTGTACAAATCGATTGTCGGCGCGAAATTCATGTTGATGCCTAGCGCGGCGATTTCGCGGTTGATGTAGTAGCCCGAATAATACGCGTCGTAAGGATAGCCTGAGGCTCCAATCGAAAGGTTTCCGGGCGTGATGGATGTGTTTCCCTTTACGTGGCGGATCCAGCCGCCCTCTTGGTCGGTTGCCACGAATAGCGGAATTTGCAAGCGCCGCCTTTGCGCCTTTTGCTGCAGCGCCTTTACCGAGCGCGCCACCAGCGTCGTGTTGTCGGTGTTCCAGCCAAAAACTTTCACGCTGCCCAAGCCGCGCGACAAAACCCATTCGTTCAACAGGTCGCTAGGCTCCGCGCCCGCCCAGCCGAACATCAGGATTTGCGCGTAAAGCTCTTCGTCGCTCATCCGCGAAACGAGCGCGTCGGCCAATTCCTCGTTGGGGTAGTCGCTCCAAAAGTTTATGTCGTCCTGCGCGGCCGCGTTTTTTGGGAACGCAAGCAAAAGCGCGAGCGTGAAAAAAAGCGCTGTGGCTAACGGGGCGGCGGACTTTTTGGTCTGGAAATAATTTTTGCTTTTGGACATTTTTGTTATGGCGGCTTTCATTTTTAACTTAGGCTCCGAATGTAGTCTGCCGCCTCAAAGGCCGCAATGGCGCCGTCGCTTGTGGCCGTGACAACTTGGCGGAAAGGCTTTGAGCGCACGTCGCCCGCCGCGAAAAGGCCGGGCACGGCTGTCCGCATTTTTTCGTCGGTCACGATGTATCCGGCCTCGTCAGTTTTTAGCGTGGAAAGCAATTGGTTTTGCGGAATCATTCCGACGCTGACAAAGACAGCCGCGGCGGGCATTTCGGTTAGTGACCCGTTTTGGACATTTTTTATGACTACGGCCTCGACTTTTTGCGTTCCCTTGATTTCTTCAAGCGCGCTGTTCCACAATACCGAGATTTTGGGATTGGCCAAAACCCTGTCGGCGACGGCCTTTTGGGCGCGCAATTGGTCGCGGCGGTGGACTAAGTAAACTTTTTCGGCTAGCTGCGAAAGATAGTTGGCTTCGTCGCAAGCCGCGTCTCCGCCCCCGATTACAAAAATTGTCTTGTTCCTAAAAAGCGGGCCGTCGCAAACCGCGCAGTAGCTCACTCCGCGGCCTTCCAATTCCTTCTCTCCGGGAATGCCAAGCTTTCTGTGCTCGGCTCCGGTCGCAAGGACTATCGCCTTTGCCGCGAATTTTCCCTTGCTTGTCTCAATTTCAAATTTGTCCTGAACCTTGTCGATTGATTTTACGCTCGCGCTTGTGATTTTGGCGCCAAAGGCTTCGGCTTGCTTTTGCATTGCCTGGATAAAGGCGTAGCCGTTGGCCGGAGGAAAAATTCCTGGATAGTTTTCAAGGCTCGCGATTTTTAGGACTTGGCCGCCCGCCACTGAAAGGTCAAGGGCCAACGCGCTTAGTCCCGAGCGCGCCGCGTATTGGACGGCCGCAAGCCCCGCCGCTCCCGCTCCGATTGAAATAAAGTCGTATTCGTTTTTAATCTCTTCCGCCATAATTTTCTCCTTGTGGAATTTTTGGCCAGCCCTGAAAAACTGTCGAAGCAATAAAAAATAACCTCATCTATTATAGCGAAAGGGCTCTTGCTTTTCAATCTGTTCTATTATAATATTGCGGAACGATGATAAAGACCGACGGAATAATTTTGGACATAGACGGAACCTTGTGGAACACGACCGGCGTTGTCGCTAAAGCGTGGAACATGGCCATCGCCGACTGCGGCTTTGACGCGGACCAGGTGAACGCAAGCGGCCTTCAAAAAGAATTCGGAAAGCCGATGAACGTAATCGCCGACGACTTGTGGCCAGCGCTTTCGCAAGAGCAAAAAGACCTTTTGATGAAGCAGTGCTGCGTCCGCGAGCAGGAAGCGCTAAAAGAAAACCATGAAGACATTTCCTATCCCGCAGTCCGCGACACGATAAAAGCGCTGGCCCAAAAGTTCCGCCTTTACATTGTCTCAAACTGCCAGTCCGGCTACATCGAGCTTACGATGGAAAAAAACAAAATCGCGGATTTTATCAGCGACCATGAATGTTACGGCGACACCGGTCTTGGCAAGGCCGACAACTTGCGCCTGCTTGTTCGCAGGAACGGAATAAAGGCGCCGGTATACGTGGGCGACACGCAAGGCGACGCGGACGCTTGCCGCGAGGCCGGAGTGAAATTTGTTTGGGCCGGCTACGGCTTTGGAAGCGTCCAAGAATTCGCGGCCAAAATCGACCGCTTTGACCAGCTATTGGACTTGCTCCAAAACCTTGACTAAATCTTCCTTTGTCTTTGCAAGAGGCCGCTTTAAGTCAAAGGGCTTAAGCACTTCCTGAATTTTTTGCGGAACTTCAACGCGCTCTCCCAAAGACTTTTGGACAAAGTCGGCGGAGTAGGCCGGATGGTCGCGCTGGATCAAGACCACCGCGTCGCCCGAGCCGTCGCCCAAACTTTTGTTGGCCTTTATCGCGCCGTAAGTTTGCGCGGTCTCAAAGTCCGCGAGCAGCTCGTATTTTTTATACAATTCTTTTGCGGCGTCTTCCGTCGCGTCCGCGTCTACCTTGGCCGGATAGATGAAGCTTTTAATCATCGCCGAATAGTCGGTGAAGAAGTTTTCAAGGCGCTCCAAGTTTGAGGGGTCGCTGGGATTTACCTGCGGCCTGTCCTTTAGCGGAACGAGCGAATCCGTGATTACAGGATAGCCCTTTACGTCCGCGCCCAAGGCTCCGCTTGTGGGAACGATGAAGCCGCGCAAGGGCAGGCAAAGGCGCCAGCTGTAAAGGCCGGCAACCAAGTTGGAATAGTTTCCCGGCGCCATCGCGTAGTAAATGTCGCCCGAAACCTTTTCCTTTAGGCGCGAAAATGCGTATGTGTAGAAAAAGGCTTGCGGCAAAAGGCGGCCGATGTTGGCTGTAGTGGAAACAGTCAAGTTGAATCTTTTGACCAGCTCCCTGTCCGAAAATACTTCTTGAATCAAGCGGCGGCAATAGTCAAGGTCGCCGTCAATTTCTACAGGGTAAACGTTTCCGCCGTTCCAAACAAAGTCGCTTTCGTCCAAGCCGCGCACTTTTCCCTTTGGAAAAAGCAGGACGGATTTTATTCTTTCCTTTCCGCGAAGCTCACGGCTTAGAATCGCTCCGTGCGGGCCGCTTGTCAAGTCCAAGAATGTCGCGCGCTTTCCGTTCAATGTCAAAATCGTTTCCATGCAGGCCGCCAAGTACGACACGCCAAAATCGCGGTGGCTTCCCGTGGGGCCTGAGAACAGTTCCAGCGTGAACAAATTTTCGTCCAGCTGCCTAAGCGCCGGCTCAAAAGGAAAGGCCTTTGTCGCTATCGTTTCGCAAATGATTGGTGAAAATTCCGTGTTGATGAAGGCGCTTGTCAACGTTCCCGCTATCGAGGAAAACGGAGTCGTCTCGTCCGTGTATAAAATCCAGCGGCGCAAGTCGGCGTTTCCCTCGGGAACGTAAAGGCCCCCGTCCGCCGGCATGCAATCCATGACCGCCTGCAAAAAGCTTATGTCAACTGTCTTGTCTCTCGTGCTTGTAAAACGCATAGAGAACATTGTAGCATAAATTGCGGCGTGTGGCAATTGCGCTCTGGGTCCACCGACAGGCGGGGATATGCCCCGCCATTTTTTTTGCTTCAAACTTCGTCATTCATAGGGAACGAGCGTGACCTCGCTTCCCATTATGTCCCAAAGGGCCTGCAAGGCCGCGGAGCTCGTCGTGTCCTCGTATGTCTGCCCTCCGGTAACGTAAGAGCTTTTTTCGAGCGTCCACTTCATCTCGGAGGCGGAGCCGGAGACCGCGAACTTGTCGGAGACCGACAGGACGCTGGCCGTGTAGCCGACCGTCACCGACGAGCCGCTTTGGGCGAAAGTTCTGTCTGTGTAAAGGTTGTAGAGGCTTCCATTTTTGTAGAAGTCGAACGTTCCGTCGCTCTTGATTTGGATCCAGCGGCCGTTCTGCGTGTCGCCCTTCTTCTTCCAGTTTCCCTGGAGGGAGAACGACACGGTTCCCGAGCCGCCGCCAGACGTCGAAGAGCCCTTCTTGCGGAAGACGAGGCACGCCGTGCTCGTGACGCTGGAGCTGTAGTCGCAGATGAAATAGAGCTCGCCCGAAATTAGCTTCAAGAAGGCTCCGTCGTAGTCGCTTCTTTTCGTTCCGATGAACACGTCGTCGCTTTCGAGGTTGACGTTGAGGTGGTCCTTCGCGCACTTTTTGACGCTGGGGCTGCCGCGGGTTCCGAGCTCGTCGAAAGCCATGAAGGAGCCGCACGAGAGGCTTTTGTCTTCTCCGCTTGAAGTTTGGACGACGAGGGTGTAGCTTCTGTCCGCTATCGTAAGGCTTTTGGGGGTGTTTCCGTTCTGGTCGGGATAGCTTTTTGCGTAATCGAATGTGGGTTGGCTTCCATCGAAGTAAAAAGCCGCCGTGCCGTTGTCCGAGTCGTTCCAGGGGCATATCGACCTGTCGAACACCCACTCGCCGGACATGGCGTCGTACTTCTTTCCCGCGGCGTCGCGGGGGAGTGACGCGGCGGGCAGCCCGCCGCCTGTCGGGTTTGTGGTGGTCGTTTGGGTGGCGAACGGAGTTCCGCCCCCCGAGCTGTTCGAACATCCGGACAAGCCGGAGAACGCAACCAACGATGCGGCGCACAAAAGCGCCAATGCCGCTCTTTTCATAAGAGCCTCCTTGTCTTTTTTTGATTATTATAGTTTGCCAAACTTTCGTTGTCATTAAAGTTGCGCTTTAATGAACGTTAGTTTTGCAATGGTCAAATAACACAATACTTTAGTATTTAATATATGTCAAGATAATCAATACAATAGTATCAATTTACTTGACGGACGGACTATTTTGTTAAACGAGCGCATAAAAGGGCTTAGAAAGGAACGAGGGTTGAGCCAGGTTGATTTGGCGCAAAAATTGGGCGTTTCCAAACAGAGCGTTTCAAATTGGGAAAACGACAACATTCTGCCGTCAATCGAAATGCTTGTCAAAATCTCCCGCTTTTTTTCTGTAAGCGCCGACTATCTTTTGGGCGAAGACTCCCGCAAATTTCTGGAAATCACCGGCCTAAAGGAAAAATACATTCCTCACATTCAGCAAATAATCGACGACTTGCGCGTCATGAAAAAATAAAAAAATCGATTATTATTGTTAATTCAGCCCACGCCTCGCGATTGCGCGTTCTGCTTGAAAATTTGCCCTAAAAGCGCTATTGTTTTATCAATGAAATATCTCAAAAAAGATTCCGCGTGGGAAGAGGAGCTTCTCGCGCGCTTTATAGATTACGCAAAAACTTTTTCCACTTCTTCAAGCGCGGCCGCCGACAAGGGCGTCCAGCCTTCGACGGAATGCCAGCGCGTCTTTGCCGATAAAATCGCGGCGGAACTTGCGGCGCTGGGCTTTGAAGGCGTCCAGGTCACAAAGTTCGGTTACGTCTACGCTTACATTCCGGCCAATCCTGCGGCTGGCGCTTTAGGCGCTGGAGGAACGGCCGGCGGCCCAAAAAGTTCGGCCAAGCCCTTTTGCCTTTTGGCCCACTTGGACACGGTGGAAGAATGTTCCGGAAAGAACGTCAAGCCGCAAGTAAAAAAACGCGGCGGCGAGACTATTGTTACAAGCGACGGAACGACGCTCTTGGGCGGAGACGACAAGGCGGGCCTGGCCGCGATTGTGACCGCCTTGCATTATTTGCTTTCCAACAAAAAAATCGCCCATCCAAAAATCGAGATTTGCTTTTCGCCTGACGAAGAGACCGGCCACGGAATGGACCACGTTCCGCTTGACTTGATAAAAGCCAAAGCCGCTTACACGGTTGACGGCGGCCACATCGGCGAGCTTGAATGCGAATGCTTCAACGCTTACAAGAGCGAAGTCGTCTTTACAGGAAAGGCGGCCCACACAGGCGACGCCCGCCGGGCAGGAATGGTAAACGCAATCAGCGCCGCTTCCTTGTTCGTTCAGTCTTTGCCAAAAACGGAAGCTCCGGAGACGACCGACGGCATGCAGGGCTTTTACGCGCCGTTAGAAATTGGCGGAACGATGGAAAGCGCCCGCGTGTCGCTTTTGCTCCGAGACTTTGAGGCGGACGGAATGGAGGCGCGAAAAAAAACGGTGGCCCAGCTTGCAAAGGCCGCCGCTTCTTCCTACGGCGCGAGCGTAAAGGTTAAGCACACGCAGCAGTATTTGAACATGCGCGAGGGAATAAAAAAAACGCCATTTGTGGTGGAGCGCCTTGTCGCGGCTTGCAAGGCCAGCGGCGTGGAGCCGGTCTTCAAGCCCATTCGCGGCGGAACCGACGGCTCGCGCCTTACCGAGATGGGAATCCCGTGCCCCAACATTTGGACGGGCGCGCATGACTATCACAGCGAGCGGGAATGGGTCAGCCTTGAGCAAATGCTGGCCGCCGCCGATATTATAGTAAACTTAGGAGCGATTTATGCACGAATACAGAATTGAAGGCGGATTTCCGATAAAGGGAAAAATCACCGCCGCCGGAAACAAGAACGCCGCGCTTCCTTGCATCGCGGCCACTCTTTTGACTGAAGAAAAAGTCACTCTCAGGAACATTCCCGAAATCGAAGACGCGGGCGTCATGTTCAAGATTTTACAAGGCCTTGGCGCTTCCGTTAAAAAAGTCGAAAAGCATGTCTGGGAAGTCACCGCGCAAAAAATAGAAGCAACCTTGATTCCGCCGGAACTTTCAAAAAAAATCCGCGCCTCGATTTTGTTCGCCGGCCCGCTAATCGCCCGCTTTGGAAAGGCCAGCATGATGCCGCCCGGAGGAGACGTAATCGGACGGCGGCGCTTGGACACCCACTTTTTGGCTTTGACCGAATTGGGAGCGCGCGTTGACATCGACGGAAAATTTGAGTTCAGCGCCAACAAGCTTGTCGGCGACGACATATTCTTGGACGAAACTTCGGTCACCGCGACGGAAAACGCCTTGATGGCCGCCGTCCTTGCCGAGGGCCGCACTACAATCACCAACGCGGCCAGCGAGCCGCACGTGCAGGACTTGTGCAAAATGCTCGTCGCGATGGGCGCCAAAATCACGGGTGTAGGCTCCAACATTTTGATAATCGACGGCGTAAAAAAGCTTCACGGCGGCGACTTCGCCATCGGCCCGGACTACATGGAAATCGGTTCCTTCATCGGGCTTGCCGCCGCCACGCGCGGTTCGGTCACAATAGAAAACATAAACCCGCCGGACATGCGGCCCTTGCGCATAGCGTTTGGAAAGCTTGGAATCCGCTGGAACATAACAGGAAACACGCTTGAAGTGGCCGCAAACCAAGACATGAAAGTAAACCCAGACCTCGGCGGCATGATTCCAAAAATCGACGACTCGCCCTGGCCGGGATTCCCGCCGGATTTGACCAGCATCATGACGGTTGTGGCGACACAAGTAGAAGGCAGCGTCTTGATTTTTGAAAAAATGTTCGAATCAAGAATGTTCTTTGTTGACAAGTTGATTGGAATGGGAGCGCGCATAACGCTGTGCGACCCGCACCGCGCGGTTGTCTCAGGCCCCTGCGTCCTTCACGGCGACAAGCTTGTGTCGCCCGACGTCCGCGCCGGAATGGCGATGGTGATCGCGGCGATGATAGCGCGCGGCGAAAGTTCCATCAGCAACGTTTACCAAATCGAACGCGGCTACGAGAATTTGATTCCGCGCCTAAAGGCCTTGGGCGCCCACATTGAATGCGTCGAGGTCTAGTCGTTTTTCCTTGAAAGGAAAACGACGCTGACCAGCGCCAGCAAAAAGACGTAGACGCAGATTCCGGCCAGGAGCGCCATGCGCGTTCCGGCCATCGCGATGAAAACAAAGTTTAGGATTTTTATCAAGTACTCGATGAAGAGCACGATGAAGTAAAAGACTATGTTCAATACCGGCAGGAAGAAAATCCACTTGAACTTGAATATCAAGCCTTCGCCCAGCCTGTAGTTCCACGCGACGCTTGCGACAAAAATGAAAATTATCAGGAGCATGAACGGATAGAAAATTCTGTTCAAGGACTCCACGCTGAAAACTTCGCTTGAATAGCCGTAGTCTGGCGCCTTTCTTGCCAAGCGGTTCAAGGAGAAGGGGTTTAGGTTTCCCTTTCCTGCGGCCGAAAGCAAAATCAACGAAAAGTCTTCGTAGGGAATCGGGAAGAACAGTTGGTTTTTTGCCTCTAGCGTTTGGGCGTCCTCTTCGCGCGCAAATTTGTATGTCGGCTCGTTTTTTTGCTCGCGGGAATTTCTGCTTACCGAGCGCAGCATGACATACGGAATTGATTTTATTGACGGATCCAAGTTCAAGCTTTCATATTCGCTTTTTCCAAGAGCCTTCACCGAATATGACTTCATCTTTGCGTAGGGAGTTGAAATAGACGACTTGAATTTTCCGTACTCGTCAAAGGAATAAATGTTCAGTCCGCGAAGGTATCTAAGGTTTCCGCCGGTTCCGTCAACTTCCGTGACGCCGTGAATCAAAACTATGTCGTAGCCGCCTTTTGGATGCTTGATGGAAAAGTAAATGTTTTTGGCGCTTTCAAAGCGGTTGGCGTCATAGGTTTCGTCGATGAAAAAATATTTTTCCAAAAGCTCTTCGCGGGCGATTTTAAGGTAGCGCGCCACGTCCGGGTCGCGAGCCTTTCTTGCGTCTTCCAAGGAAAGGTCGTTGAAAATGTAATAGGCTTCCTCAAAGTTTTTGTTGTTGAGCGCCTTGTAGCCTTCCCATTTTTTTCTGAAGAAAATGTTTCCAGCCGTCAGCTCTTCCCTTTGCGCCGCTTGCAGTCCGCTCCACGCCTTGTTGGCGATGTCCTTGGCCTCGTAAATGTTTGGGTCGTTGGGGCCGCAAAGTTTTTCCACTTGGACGGAAAGGTAGTGGGCGCCGAAGAAGTCTTTGGCGGCGTACAGCTCGCGCGCCTTTTCAATCATCTGCAAGGCGTTCATTTCCCTTTCGTCAAAGGCCTTTATCGTTTTGCTCACGGAAGAAAAGTCGGTTTCTGCGAAGCTTTTGTTTTGCTTCTCGCGCAGCTCTCCCTCCTTTTCCTTAAGTTCGGCCTCCACTTGCCTTTCAAGAGCCTTCAAGTTTTTGTTGTTGGGGTCAAGAACCGCGGCGCGCTTTATGTATTGAATGGCCGCGTCCGGATTGTTTTGCAAGCGGTATTGGGTCGCGGTGGCCAAGTAGTCGCTCAAAAGCGACGGAATTTCATGCATCGCCTTTTTTTTGGAATTTTCAAACGGCAGGAGAACCAGAGTTCCCATTGCGGCGACAAAGGTTGTCGCGAGCGCGGCCGCCATGATTTTTTTTAGAAGCGCCGCGATTTCCGGGCTGAAGCGGCCGGCGGCCCTTTTTTCGGAATCCGCGAATGCCAGCGAGCACGAAAGCAAAAAGCCCGTGAGCAAGATTGAAGGCAAAAGTTCAAAAAGCAGGGAAAAGGCGTTGGCCGTTTTGTAGGCGGCTTCAAAGCCTTGGTTGACGCTCTCCAACGGCAAAAGGAAAAATCCGACAGTCCAAACCGTCGCCGCCGTGAACAGTGAATAAGACAAAAGCGCAGGAAGAAATTTTTTCATTCGGCGCTCCTTCGCTTTTGCGCCGCGTGCACAAGCGCCTTTACCGTTCCCAACAGGGCCAAAAGAAAAATTATCGCTCCGTTTAATAGCGGCTGAACTTGTCCGCTTAGGGCGGCGCCAATTCCGCCTAAAGATTTAAGGGCGTCCGCAAGCGGCTCGACGCGGTCGGTAAAGCAAAAATAGTTTAGCGTCAGTATCACAAAAGTGTCAAAGGTGATGTAAAAGGCGTCCGCAAGTTTCCATTCGCTCGCGCTTATCACTGCGCCAATCGACACAAG
The DNA here is from genome assembly GCA_946411505.1 of uncultured Treponema sp. GTDB lineage: Bacteria > Spirochaetota > Spirochaetia > Treponematales > Treponemataceae > Treponema_D. Next base: position 85,216 of record CAMKEG010000005.1, read on the forward strand.
CGCCGCCATTATTGAAGAAAATAAAAGCCATTGAATCGTTCCCGTCATGCAAGACTCAAACGCCTTTTGGTGGATGACGGAAGTTCCCTTTAGAAAGTTGGACAGGACGGGCGGCGGCGTAAGGTTTTCGCCGACAAGCGGATCGCAAAAGCCTAGCTCGTCCCTCTTGAAGTTGATGTAGTTGTTGTCCAAAATTTTTATCGAACGGTCTTGGCTGTTGCCGGAAAAATAGGACTCGTTGACTCGCATTCCGTTAACAAAATTTCCCGAGACCAAAGTGAAGTAATTGAGCTTTCCGTTTATTTTTCTAAAGTAGCCGGAAGTTAAATTCTCCGGAGTTGAGTTTAAGAGAAGGACGCCTTGCTCCTGCGAGGCCTTGTAAAAAAACGGCGCCGCGAAAATCCAAGTGGCCAGGGAAAGAACCGCTATTGTGACGGCTCCCGCAATTTTGTTGTAGCTGGGATGGCGGACAAGCGTCAAGAACAAAAACATCGGAACAAAAAGCAAAAAAATCGGAAAGAAAATGACGGCTCCGACTAAAAAATGTCCTATGGAAAAAACGTTCAATTGTGAGCCGACCACAAATGACGCGACACTATGGTAAATCATTATAAAAAAACCGCCGGCCGCGGCGCCAAAAACGCAAAGCAAGACAAAGGCCAGCAATTCAATCAAGACGGTTTTCATTCTTTCTATTTTAGCGCATGTTCGCGCTTTTGGCTAGATAAAAACGCCCTCGCTTGCGACCGCCGTCCGCCCTTGCTTGTGTCCGTCCTTGTAAGCCTTGCCCCGCCGCGGCCGGCTTATTTGACAAATTTAAAAAACTGATGTATTCTATATAATATGGCGGAAAACCAGCAGGCGATGTTTGGCCACAAGGTAATTTTTCTCAATCCCGACTTTCCCGGCCACGGCGAAGTGTTCAAAAAACTTGCCGAGGACGAATACGAAGTTTATTTTATCGATAATTACCGCGACGCCAAAAACGTTTTGCGCGAATACAAGGATTCGATTTGCATTGTTTACGCCGACGAAGCCACGGCCAAGCGCAAGATGATAAACTTCATCGTTTCATGCTCCAAGGACGGCTCGTTAACTTCCACAATTTTCTATTTATTGACTTCCGACTTGAACATAAAGGAAAAGAAGGCGCTTGAGGAGGCCAAGCCTTGCTATGAAGGCGTCATAGCCTTCAACCCACGGACGGCTTTTTTGACGCAAGCGATTGAGCTGCAGCTGGAAGAAAAGAACGCCAAGGGAAGGCGCCAATACGTGCGCGTTTCTTGCGCCGATGACAGGGAGGCGATCGCCCTTGCGGAAATGGACGGCCGCTTGTACAAGTTCAAGATGCACGATATAAGCATTGTAGGCACGGCTTGCGCGGTTGAGCCCAAGTTCGCGCAGCTTTTTCAAAAGGGAACTGTCATCAGCTCGATGAATTTTTCGCTTGCCGGAAAGCAAATTTCGGTAGGCGAGGTGGCCGTTTACGCGACATTCACCGCGGGCGGCGTTGAAAAATTGGTCTTGCTTTTTAAGAATCCGCTTTCTGGCGAGAACAAGGATTTTGTCCACAAGTACATTCGCGAAAAATTTGACAGCGACATCAACGCAATCATAAAAAGCCATCCGCGCGACGAGGAAGACTACTCCAAGGCCTTCGCCGAAGGCGAGAGCGAAGACAAATGAACTTGCTTTCGATAAAGAATCTCACAAAAATCGGCCGCGAAAAGCCGCTTTTTACCGACGTGACGCTTGGTTTGGACGAAGGGCAAAAGGCCGCGCTCATCGGAAAGAACGGCGCCGGAAAATCCACTTTGCTTAATTGCGTCGCGGGCGTTTTGGCGCCAGACAAGGGCAGCGTAGTCTTTAACAAGGAAGCGGGATTTTCCTATCTTGCGCAAACGCCGGCCTTTGACGGCGACGACACGATTCGCGCGCACATCTTTAAAAGCGATTCCCCAAAACTAAAAATCATAAACGAGTACCAAAGCCTTTGCGTCAATTTGGGGAACTTGAGCCAGGCGCAGGCGGAACGCTACGACGCGCTTGAAAAGAAAATGAACGACGGCGACTTGTGGAACTACGAGGCGCAAATTTCTTCGATACTTTCAACGCTTGGAATCCACGACCTTGACCGCAAGATGAAAACCCTCAGCGGCGGCATGGCGAAAAAAGTCGCGCTGGCCCAAGTCTTGGTGGAAGACACAAAAATCCTTTTGCTCGACGAGCCTACAAACCATTTGGACATAAAGACGATTTCTTGGCTGGAAGATTATTTGCGCTCCACTAGCCGCGCCGTCTTTATGGTCACGCACGACCGATATTTTTTGGACAGCGTCTGCTCCGACATTTACGAGCTGGAACGCGGGCGGCTTACTTTATACCACGGAAATTATTCAGAGTATTTGGAAAAGAAAGAAAAGGAAATCGAAATCGCCAAGAACACCGACCGCCGCATTGAGTCTGTCTTGCGCTTTGAGCGCGACTGGCTTTTGCGCGGCCCCTGCGCGCGAGGAACCAAGGCAAAGGCGCGAATCCAGCGCGACCAACAATTGATTGCCCACGAAAAATTTCAGGAAGACAAGGGCTTTAGCTTTGAGACCAAGGAAACGCGCCTGGGCGGAAAAATCTTGGAGCTTCACCGGCTGTCAAAAAATTTCCCAAAAGGCTTTGCCGTGGCGGGCGGAAACGCTTCGCAAGACCAAAACGCGGCCGCCGCGACGTCTCCCGTCCTAAAAGACTTTTCCTACACATTCAGCAAGGGCCAAAAAATCGGAATCTACGGCAACAACGGAAGCGGAAAGACGACGCTGCTGAACATGATAGCCGGCCGCCTTCCTCCCGACAGCGGAAACATCGTTCTTGGCGTGAACACAAAAATCGCCTACTACGAGCAAAACCCGACATTCAAAGACTTGTCGATGACCTCGCTTGAATACATCGAAGAGGCGGCCGAATGGATTGAGCTCAACGACGGACGGAAACTTAGCGCCGCGCTTTTTTTGAACGAGTTTGGCTTTGAAGGGAAAATCCAACATTCGCCTGTTTCGTCGTTGAGCGGCGGCGAGCGAAAGCGCCTTTACCTTGTGCGACTTTTGATTTCAAACCCCAACTTCATCATCCTTGACGAGCCGACCAACGACTTTGACATTTGGACGATGAACATTTTGGAAGACTTTTTGACCCAGTTCAAGGGCTGCCTTTTGGTCGTCAGCCACGACCGCTATTTTATGGACAAGGTTTGCGACACGCTTTTTATTTTGGAAGACGACGGAAGCGTGGCGGGCTTTGTCGGAAAGTGTTCCGAGTACATCGAGCTTTTAAAGGAAAAGGAACGCGAGGCAGCCCGCGACTCTAAGCAAGCCCAAAAATCGGGCGGCGGCCAAAACGGCGGCCAAGCGAAAAACGGCGGCTCATCAAATTCCAGCCAAGGCCAAGAGGCGCCGCAGGCTGCGCCTGCTGGCAAGCCAAAAAAGCTTTCGTTCAAAGAGCAAAAAGAATTCGCCGCCTTGGAAGCCGACATAGAAACGCTTGAGGCGCGAAAGACAGAGCTTGAGGCCGCTCTTTCCAGCGGCGAAAGCGACTTTGCAAAGATCCGTGCCTGGAACGACGAGTACCAATCCCTGTCCGCCGCCCTTGACGCCAAGTACGCGCGCTGGGAGGAACTAGCCGCTCGTGTTGGTTAATGCAAGACCATAATCGTATGTTGCGATGCTTTGCATCGCTTTGTTAAGGAAATTATACACATGTTCGCTTGCGCGAACTGTCAATCGAGCGGACCTTCCAATTACGGCGCTCGCATAAGGCGGCTCGCGCCTAATTGGAGCGCGGTCTATTTTTCCGCCGCGAACGGGTCTTCCTTAATCTTTGTGTATTTCCAGTCGTAGCCGTGGGTGCTGGGGCGAAGGCCTTGGACGCGCTCGTTCTCCGCGCGAAGCTGGTCGCTTATCATTTTCTTAAAGGCTGTCATAAGCGGTTCCGGGTTGGCCTCTGGATTTGCCAGGCCAGCCTCTTGCAATTCCTTGATTAGATAGTAGCAAGTTTCTACGGTGGAAACGCATTCAGGACGCGGCTCGTGCTTGAAGGTAAAAATTGAGCGATATTCCTTTGTGAAGGACATTTTGGGAAGGTCCAGCAAAAAAGGATTATGCTGCAAGATTTTCCGCGAGCAAAACCATGTGGCGTCAACGATTATCGGCATCAAGATTTTTCCGCGAGCCGCGCTCTTAAAGTTAGGGTTGGCCGCGTTCCATGCGTCGTTACCGGGATAGAGCAAAAGCGGAAGGTATTTGGGGTCTTCCAAAAGCTCAAAAAGCCGCCTTCCGGGAACATTGTCCTTTGTGTAGTCCAAGGCGACTAAAATCTCAGAGTCTGGAAGGCACAGGTGGCTTATGCGGCCGGTTCCGGTGCGCTGCCGCTTGGCTTCCTTTGGGTGCATGAGAAAGATGAATTTAAGGCCAGACTGGACCGGCGGCTTTGTGTATTGGCAAAGGCAAAATCCGTCCGGCCTAAAGCATTTGTAACATCTCATGCAACAATTTTAGCGTTAGTTCTTTATCATTTCAAGGAGGGCGTCTTTTCCCTGCGCTCCTACTGTGGAGGCGGCGACTTTTCCGTCCTTAAAGACAAAGAAGGCTGGAATGCTCATGATTCCGTATTCCTGAGCCAAGTCGCCCTGCTCGTCAACGTTCACCTTGCCCACTTTGTAAGAGCCGTCGCTTTCGTTGGCCAGCTCCTCAACGACAGGGCCCATCATTTGGCAGGGGCCGCACCAAGTCGCCCAAAAGTCAACCAGCACGGGAACTTTTGATTCCAAAACTTCCGCCTTGAAGTTTTCCGAGGTGAGTGTAATCTCAGCCATATTAGCCTCCTTAATTCCTCTTTGACAAAACAGAATTGTATACAATCTAAATATAGTGGAAAAACGGAATTTTGTCAAGTCCGCCGTAGCAAAAATGGGCTTGACAAAATGTTTCTGTCAATAGTATCATTTATGAATATAGGAGAAACTATGAAAGTTGCAAAATTCTTCGCGGCCTTTGCCGTTTGCGCCATGCTCTTTGGCTGCGCCAAAAAAGATTCGTCTTCTAAAACCGTAAAAATCGGAATCGCAAAAATTGTCCAGCACCCGGCCCTTGACGCGGTTGAAAGAGGCGTCATCGACGTCGTTAACGAAAACGGCTTTAACGCCGACTACGACTTGCAGAACGCCAACGGAGACGTTAACACCGCCGCCCAAATCGCGCTCAAATACAAGGACGAGCGCGTCGCCGTCGCCGTAGGAATCGCCACGCCTGTCGCGCTTGCCTTGGCCACTTCAATCAAGGACATTCCAATCGTATTCGGAACTGTCACCGACCCTGTGGGCGCCGGATTGGTTTCTTCAATTGACAAGGGAGAGAACAACATTTGCGGAATGAGCGACGCGATTCCCTCGGAACAGCACATCGCGCTTTTCAAAAAAGTTGCCGGAATAAAAACTTTGGGCTACATCTACACTTCAAACGAAGCCAACTCAATCAGCGCCTTGGAGCAAGTCAAGAACGGCTGCAAAATGGCCGGAATCAACATTGTCACTCAGGCGATTACGAACTCTTCTGAAGTCCAGTCCGCCGCCCAGTCAATCGTTGACCGCGTTGACGGAATTTATTTGACGACAGACAACACGGTGTTCAGCGCCTTGAGCAGCTTGGTCCAGGTTTTTGGCCAGGCCAAAAAGCCGATTTTCAGCGCCGACGTTACAGGCGCGGAAGAGGGCGGCTGCTTGATGGCAAGCGGCTTCAACTACTACAAGGCCGGCCGCGCCACGGGTGAGATGGTCGTTAAGATTTTGAACGGCGCAAAGCCCGCCGACTTGCCCGTGCGCTTTATGACTGAGCCAAGCGACAGCGACCTTTTGTTTGACTTGGACGTCGCCGCCGCCTGCGGAATCACGATTCCCCAGGACTTGCTTGACAGCGCCAACGAAATCATCAAAGACGGAAAGCTCACCAAAAAATAGGCTCGGAACAAAGTTATGCTCGCAAGCGTTTTAATTGAAGGTTTGATTTACGGAATAATGGTTCTCGGATTGTTCATGACTTTCCGAGTCCTCAACTTTTGCGACATGACCGTTGACGGTTCCTTTCCGATGGGCGGCTGCGTTTTGGCGGCCTGCCTTACCCACGGAATCGCGCCTTCGGTCGCCTTGCTGCTTGCCTTTTGCGCCGGAATATGCGCGGGCCTTGTGACGACTTTGGTTTACACAAAGCTTCGCGTGCCGGACTTGCTCGCGGGCATTTTGGTTATGACGATGCTTTACTCAATCAATTTGAGAATCATGTCAAACCACGCCAACGTTTCTTTTTTAAAAATACCGACTATATTTTCAAAAATAATTTCAGCCGTTCAAAAAGCGCAAGCGTCCTTTTCGCCGGACTGGGCTATCGCCGCTTACGTTTTTTCGGTCGTACTTGTTTTGTGCCTTTTGCTGAACTTGTTCTACAACACCGACTTTGGCCTTACGATGGGCGCTCTTGGCGCCAACGAGCAAATGGTCGTAAGCCAAGGCGTAAACGTTAAGTTCATGCGCGGCGTCGGCATTTGCTTTGGAAACGCGCTGGCCGCTCTTTCCGGCGCGCTCTTCGCCATGCATTCGGGCTTTGCGGATGTCGGAAGCGGAACCGGCGTCGTGGTCTCGGGGCTTGCGTCTCTTATGCTTGGGGAATTTGTCTTGCGCTCCAACAGAATCTCGCTTCAACTTTTGCGTGTCTTGGTGGGCTCGATAATTTACCGCGCGCTTATGTTCCTTGGCCGCCGCTACGGCTACGTAATCGGAATGAACTCCAACGACCTAAAGCTTATCACAGGCCTCTTGATTATTTTGTGCCTGATAATTTCAAATTACGACATAGCGAAATTCTTGCGCGAGCATTTGACTCGCCCTGCAAAGGAGGGCCAAAATGCTTGAGCTTAAAAACGTTTGCATAACTTTTCACGCGGGAACGCCCGACGAAAACCGCGCGCTTAAAAACATAAATTTAAAAATCAACCAAGGCGACTTTATCACTGTGATAGGTTCCAACGGAGCCGGAAAGTCCACTTTGATGAACGTAATCGCGGGCACCTACAAGGCTTCCTCCGGAGAAATTTTCTACGAGGAGCGCAACGTCACAAAGGAGCCTGAATACAAACGCGCCCGCTACATCGGCCGCATTTTCCAAAACCCGCTTTTGGGAACGGCGGGCAAAATGAGCTTGGAAGACAACATGGTCATCTGCTCCAAAAAGGGTTCCAAGTCCCTTAAGATAAGCCTTAACAACAAACTCCGCGCGGCCTTTAGAGAGCAACTAAAGGCTCTGGACATGAATTTGGAAAGCCGCCTTAACGACAACGTTGAGCTTTTGTCAGGCGGACAACGCCAGGCGCTTACCCTGCTTATGGCGGTAATGTCAAAGCCCGCGCTTCTTTTGCTTGACGAGCACACGGCCGCGCTGGATCCTGCCAACGCCGACTTGGTCATGAAGCTTACCCGCCGCTTTGCCGCCGACTACGGCCTTACGGTAATGATGATAACGCACAACATGAGCCAAGCCTTGGAATACGGAAACCGTCTTTTGATGATGGATTCAGGCGAGGTTATTCTTGACATCGGCCGCGAGGAAAAAGAAAAGCTTACGATGGATTCGCTTGTCCAAAAGTTCCGCGAGATAAAAAAGCGCGACCTTAACAGCGACAGGATTTTGTTGCAGTAGGAACGGTCAAGGCACGCTTCGCTCAAGGCCTTGACTCGTTCCTTTTGCGGCGCGAGTTTTATTTTCGCGCCGCAATAATAACGCAAAAAACTTAAAGTTTCTTCAAGCGTTCTTCCTCAACCTTGTCGTGTTGCTCTTGCAAAAGCTCCATGACGCGGTCGATTGTCTTTTGCTTGGGATCCGGCTCGTCGGCGGGAAGGGAATCCAAAACGCCCTTGCGGAATTCCTTGCAGTTGATTACGGGGCTTGCGGTGTGCAAGACCAAGTCTTTTTCAACTAGGTCAAAGAGCATGTTTTCCGGGTTTTCGGGATTTATGCGCAGGCAGTTTCCGTTGTTGGAAATCAAAATCATAATGTCAAACAAGCGCAGGTAGCTGTCGATTTCGCGCAAGCCCCTTTTTGTTTCGGGCTTTCCGGGGCGGTATCGGGTTCCCGCCGGGTAGACCAAAATCACTTCGCCGCGCTTTTTGCAAGCGTCCATCGCTCGCATTGAGGCAAAGTTTATTTTTCTGGCGCGCGCTTCCTCTTCGGCCTTTTCTTCAGGGCTAAGCTTGTCAAGCGAGCGGGTAGGATAGATTACGACGCGGGTGAAGGCTTCGGTAAAGGCGCGGACAACCGGGTCGGCTTCGTTGAGCTTCATTCCGGCGACGGCGACGATTTTTTCTGAAAATTCTTTGGCCCAGCCGCTTCCCTGCTTTTCCAAAAAGTAGACGATTTCGGGCAAATCAAGGTTTGTGTAGTGTTCCGACAAAATCAAGCCTGACTTTCCGGCCTTGACTTGCTCGTAAAAGTCCTTGAAATTTTCCAAGTTTCCAAGGCCGCTTCCGGGAAGCAAAACCTCGTCCAAGATTTCCCACATCATCGGGCGGTTTGAAATGTTTGCCGGTTGGTAAATGTTCGACTCGTCAATCTTGGCCGCCGCGACAGAATTTTCCTTTAGAGCCGCAAAGTTTTTAGAATATTTTTGAATCAATGTCTGTCCCATAGTTCACCTCGGAAAGTTGTAATGCCTTTAATTGTATCACATTCGCCGCTAATTTGCTAGCGCCAATTGCCGCCGCTCCAGTACAAACGCAATGGAAGCAGTAAAAAAATTGCGCGAAGGAGCGGGGCGGCTGGCGGCGACACTCGCTTTGCGCCTGCCGCGATAGCGGCAGACGTAGAAAGTTTCAAGGCGCAATGCGTGTGGAGCGCAGTTATCAAGCGGCGCCGAACGGCCGCAGCCGCGACTGGGAGCATTTTTTATTATTGTTTCCATATTGCGTTTGCTTTGTTCCGCAAAATATGGTAAAATGCGCCTATGGTTACAAACGACACTGGAATTGTATGGTTCAAGCATAAAATAATGGAAGAAGTTTGTCGCCTTGCGTGGGAAGGCAAGCTGAACGAAGATGAAAAGGACAAGCTGGTTTACAAAATGGTTCCCGGCCCCAAGTCCGAGTATTGCTGCGTCTACAAGGAGCGCGAGATTGTCCGCCAGCGAATCCGCCTTGCCTGCGCCGAATGCCCTTCCGACATGCCGCCTAGCCAAAACGTGGTTCAAGTGATAAACGCGGCCTGCGACGACTGCCCGATTTCGGCGTATTCAGTCACCGACAACTGCCGCTTTTGCATGGGGCGTCCCTGCCTTAGCGCCTGCCATTTTAACGCGATCGCGCCCGGAGAAGTGCGGATGCACATCGATTCCGCCAAATGCAAGGAGTGCGGCCTTTGCGCCAAGGCTTGCCCTTACGGCGCCATAGTTCACTTGGAGCGGCCCTGCAAAAAAGCCTGCCCTGTCGGAGCGATTACCTACGACGACTGGGGTTACTGCAAAATCAACGAAGAAAAATGCGTCCAGTGCGGCCACTGCATCCACAACTGCCCCTTTGGCGCCATCGGATCCAAGACTTACTTGGCCGACATCATTCAAGACATCAAGGCCGGAAAAGAAGTCGTCGCGATGTGCGCGCCGGCCACCGAAGGCCAGTTTGGCGACAAGGTGAACATGGCTTCAATCAAAAAGACTTTGCTGAAGCTGGGCTTTAGCGACATGGTGGAAGTGGGCCTTGGCGGCGACATGACGGCGGCCTTTGAGTCCAAGGAATGGTCGGAAGCGCTCTCCGAGGGCCGAAAGATGACCACTTCCTGCTGCCCGGCCTTCATCAACTTGCTTAGGCAAAATTATCCCGAGCAGTACCAAAAAAACAAGTCCGAGACTGTCTCGCCGATGTGCGCGGTTTCGCGCTACTTAAAATATACAAGGCCCGGCTGCGTGACGGTTTTCATCGGCCCCTGCATCGCAAAAAAATCCGAGGCCAACGACAAGTCGATTCCCGACAACGCTGACTACGTTATGACTTACGGCGAGCTTCGCGCGATGATGCGCTCAAGGGACTTGGACTTTGAAGAGGCCGAGGCCGGCTACCAAGAGGCGTCAGTTTGGGGAAAGAGATTCGCGTCCAGCGGAGGAGTGGCCAACGCGGTTTTGGAATGCATGAAGGAGCGCGGCGAGGACGTTGAGGGAATCAAGCTTTTGCGCTGCGCGGGCGGCGACGAATGCAAGAAGGCTTTGACCCAGCTAAAGGCCGGCGTGTTGAAGGAAGATTTTATAGAAGGAATGATTTGTCCGGGCGGCTGCGTCGGAGGCCCTTCCCGCCACAAGACCGAGGCCGAAATTTCGAGAGCCCGCGAGACGCTTTTAAAGGGCGCGGACGGGCGAATGGTTTTGGAAAATTTGAAAAACTATCCGATGGACAAGTTTTCGATGAAGCGCGACGGACGCATGGACTAGAAAAACTGGCATAAGTTTGATATAATAGAAAACATGAACATCGCGCTCTTTACTGATTCGTATCTTCCCACAAAAAGCGGAATTGTCACCGTTGTCCTGCAATTGCGAAAAGCGCTTGAGGACATGGGCCACCATGTTGTCGTCGTCACAGTCAATACAAAAGAAGAGGAAAGCGCGATTGCCGAGCGCGAAAAGGACGAAAACGTTTTGCGCATCCGCTCCGTGCGCGGAGACTGGCTGGGCGTTCCAGACCAATACATTGGATTTCCGCACGAAAAGAAAATCCTAAAATTTTTGGTAAAGCACAACGTTCAGATAATTCATTCCCACACGGAATTTTTTGTGGCTCACGCGGCAAAGCTTTCAGGAAAAAAATTGCATATACCTGTAATCGCCACGACGCACACACTTTGGGAAGACTTTTACAAGTATTATCTTTTTGCCGGAAGGTTGATTCCTGTCCGCTTGATTAGAAAAATCGTCAAGCGCTTGTACAAAAAATTCTACGCCTTGATAAACGTTTCGCAAAAGGCGCGCGACTATTTTAAGATGCCTTTTATGCTGCCCAACACTCCGTCGGCGATAATTCCCAACGCGCTTGACTCCGACTCCTTTTTGCAATGCTCGATTTCGGAAAAGGAAATTCAAGCCGTGCGAAAGCAGTGGGGAATAAAAAAGGACGACATAGTCTTTTTGTTCTTGGGCCGCGTTGTCGAAGAAAAGCGCGTTGAGGAATTGCTTGACATTTGCATGCGCGTCATTCAAAAAAACGCCAAGATAAAAATTTTGTTTGTTGGCGCCGGCCCCGCCGTCCAAGCGTTGGAAAAAAAGTCGCGGCCCGTAAGCGACAGGATTGTTTTTACCGGCTACGTTCCGTGGACAGAAGTTCACTCCTACTACCAATTGGGCGACGTTTTCATCACGGCCTCGCTTTCGGAAATGCATTCGATGACGATTTTGGAAGCCTTGATTTCAGGCCTTCCGATAATCGCGCGGCGCGACACTAGCTTTAGCGACACGATTTTTGAAGGAAAGAACGGCTACATGGCCGACAGCGACGAGGAAATGGACCAATACTTTTTGGAGCTTGCCGCGGACGCAAAGAAGCGCGCCGCTTTTGGCGACTACAGCAAAAAGGTGGCCAAGGGCTTTTCGCTTGAAGTTTACGGAAAACGGACGGTGGCCTTTTACCAAAAGGTTTTGGACACCTTCCCCGAAAAAATCACCGACGAAGAATTGAAGGCCGCCGTCGACAGCGTCTGCCTTGATTAGCGCGAACAGCGGCATAGCGGCAATGAAAATGGAGTCAAGCCCAAGAATGGATGATTGCCGCATGAGCCGCAACATTCGCGCTCGCAACCCGGCTCGCGCGAACAGCGGTATTATTTGACGAAGGAGTGGATTATGAAAAAGCTTGGAATCATCGGCGCGATGGAAGTTGAGAACAAAATCATTCTTGACGCGCTCAAGGCGGAAGGCGAAGTAAAAGAGACAAAAGCCGGCGGAACGCTTTACTACGAAGGCGCGATTGGCGCAAAGCAAATCGTTTTGGCAAGGAGCGGCGTCGGCAAAGTCAACGCGGCCCTTTGCGCGCAAAGAATGATTTTGCAGTTTGGCGCGGACTTTATCGTAAACTCTGGAATCGCCGGCGCGATTGGAAAGGGCCTTGGCGTTTTGGACGTTGTCGTTTCAAGCGACGCGGTCTATCACGACATGGACGCCAGCGCTTGGGGCTACAAGGTGGGCCAGGTTCCGCAAATGGACATTTATTCCTTTGAGGCCGACAAAAAAATGGTCGATAAAATCCAAGAGCTTTTTCCGTCTTTGCCGGAAGCCAAGGGCCACAAGCTTGCCGTTGGCCGCGTCGCGTCGGGAGACCAGTTTGTGGCGGACAAGGAACTCAAGGCGCGCATCGTTAGGAACGTCAATCCCCTTTGCGTTGAGATGGAAGGCGCGGCTGTCGCGCACGCTTGCTCTTTGTGCGGCGTTCCCTTTGTGATTATCAGAACGCTGAGCGACATGGCCGACGACAACGAGGAAACGACATACACTTTCAATGAGGAGACCGCCGCGCATTTGAGTGGAGCAATAATGCTGGCCGTCGTCAAACAGCTGTAGCTTCCACTAGAAAAATCATAGAAAATGTGATATGATGTTTCAATCATGTGACAAGGAGCGTGGTTGAAGATGAGCGATCAGGACCAGAGAAAGGACTTTAACGACATCGCCGGAGATGATTTGGACGAGTTGTATTTGTATGAGGCCTACCGCGAGGGCGTCCACAGGCTTCATTCAAGCGAATACTTGTTCGACTTTCAGACGGGAAAGTACCATGCCTTTAGCGTCGCTCGCACGACTCCCGGCTTTTGGGCCGCCGACGGAAAAATCGTCGACGCGGTTCCTGTCTTCCTTTCCAAGTTTGACAAAGAAGATCCCTACCGCGCCTTGGTTCAAAAGCATTTGGACGAGGAGTGGCTCAAGGAATCTTTGGCCGACGGCCACTTGGAGGAATTTGACTATTGCAGAAAAATTGACGGCGTTGACCGCTGGTTTAGAATGGCTTTGACGGCCGTTTGCATGCAGCCTGGCGAGGAAGTGCGCTTTGTGGTTGTGGCCACGACTGACATAACCGAGCTTATCAGCGAGCATGAAAAAATGCGCGAGGAGCTTACAATTACCAACGCGCGCCTCAAGCGCGAAATGTCAATCTTGCGCGCCTTCAAAAACATTTACTTCATTTCATTTTCAATTGACATCAATTCGGAATTGGCCCATGTAATCGAAGCGCCGGAAGACTACAAGGATTTTGCTGAAAAGGTCAACGGCGACTTGCGGCAAACAATTCAAATGATGTCGCAGAATTTGGTGGCTCCTGAATACGCCGAAACTTTTATAAAATTCTTGGAGCCGCGCGACATCGACAAGCGCCTGCCCAATTCCAATTTGCTTTCATGCGACTTTTTTACAAAGACCGGAATGTGGTGCCGTTGCCATTTGATTGTCGTTTCAAAGGACAGAAACAATAAAATTGAATTGGCCATTTGCGCCGTTCAAAACATCACTGAAGAAAAGGAAAAGGAAATTCGCCTTAAGCAGGCTTTGGCCGAGGCGAGCGAGAAAAAATAATTATGGTTATTTCATCTATTGATTTGAAGGACGGACATGTCGTTCAGCTTAAGAACGGCAAGGACTTGGTTTTGCAGCGCGACGACGCGGACGCGCTTATCAATGACTTTAACTTTTACGGAGACGTGGCGGTCATAGACCTTGACGCCGCGATGGGCCACACAGACCTTAAGGGCAACACGGTCAACACGCCGCTTTTAAAAAGCCTTTTGCGAAAGGGCAACGTCAGGACCGGCGGCGGCGTTCGCAGCGTAAAGCGCGCCCGCGAGCTTGTTAGCCTTGGCGCCGAAAAAGTGATTGTCGGAAGCGCCGCTTTCAACAAAGAAGCAAAGGGCCAGGACGACATTCTTAACAAAGATTTTTTGCAAGAGCTTTGCGGCGCGATTGGAAAGCAGCGCGTCATAATTTCGGTGGACAGCGTAAACGGAAAGATTGCCGTTCACGGTTGGAAGGAAACGCTCGACATACCTTTAGTCGCCGCCGCCAAGGCCGCCGAACAATATTGCTCGGAGCTTTTGTGGACTTGCGTTGAAAAAGAAGGCTGCATGCAGGGAACAAACATGCAGGCCGCCAAGGAATTGCGCGGGGCCGTAAAATGCAAGGTTGTCGTTGCCGGCGGCGTTTCCACCGTTCAAGAAATCGCGGAATTGGAAAAGCTTGGCTGCGACGTTCAGCTTGGAATGGCGCTTTACACCAACAAGGTTTCGCTAAAGGATTCCTTTATGGAATGCCTTGACTGGGAAAAGGTCGGCGGAATGGTTCCTGTAATCGCTCAAAGTGTCAACGGCCAAGTCTTGATGATGGGCTACGCCAACCGCGAGGCCTTTGAAAAAACATTCGCCACAAAAAAACTTACATTCTGGAGCCGCACCCGCAACGTTCTTTGGACCAAGGGCGAAACGAGCGGCCACTTTTTGGAAGTCCAAAAACTGCGCGTCGACTGCGACCGCGACACGGTTTTGGCCACCGTCGTTCCGCACGGAGGCGTTTGCCACACAGGAAGCTTTTCTTGCTTTGGAGCGGAAGCCGACGAAGCGTCCAGCCTTGAGCGCTTGTACCAAACAATCAGCGAGCGCTTCGCCAATCCCAAGCCCGGCTCTTACACCGCCACGCTTGACGACAAGCGCGTCCGCGAAAAGGTCATGGAAGAAGCCGGCGAATTGTGCGAGGCTCCCGACCGCGAGGAAGCGGTTTGGGAAGCCGCCGATTTGCTTTACTTTGTGAGCGTTTTGATGTACAAGGAAAAGGTTTCTTGGAAGGACGTGTTGGACGAGCTTGATAGAAGGCACAAAGAGAAGTGATTGTCCAACTAAAATTATTAGAGCCGCGGCTTAAATCTTAATCGAGATTTCGCCGCTGGAAAGGGCGCGCTCGCTTCCGTTATTTAGGCGGACAAGCAGGCGCGCTTTTTTGTCTATGCCTAGGACTGTGGCCGCGTAGGCGGAATTTTCGTCGCCGATTACTGGAATAACCGTGATTTCTTTTCCAACGATGAATGAGAGCGCGGCGTATTCGTCAAGGGCGGCGCGGATTTTGGAATCGTCGCCGAGAATGTCAAAAAGTTTTTGTGAAATGTCCTGCGCCAAATTCTTTCTTATGTCAGCGTGAGCGCCGCCCGAATTTTGGGCTTGCGAAGAATTGTTGGATAGGACCGAGCCCGCGCGGCCCGCTATCTCCGCCGGGAAGTCACTTGGATAAATGTTTATTCCAATCCCGATTGCCGCCGCGTCGATTTTTCCGTCCGGGCCTAGGTGGCCTTCCGCCAATATGCCGCAAACTTTTTTGCCAGACACGTAAACGTCGTTTACCCATTTTATTTTTGCGTCCGCTCCAAAAAATTCTTTTAGCGAGCGGCAAACCGCCACGGCGGCGCTTGCGGTCAACAGCGCGGGCTCTTGGATTTCTTTTTGAGGGGCGTAAATCGCGGTAAAGTAAACGCCGGTCTTGGCGGGAGAATAGAAGGCTCGCTTTAGGCGGCCGCGGCCTGAACTTTGTTCGTCGGCGGCAAGGACGGTTTGGTCAAGGGCGCGCAAAAAATCCTGTCCGTTTTTGCTTTCGCCTTCAATTCGCCGAAGCGCTTCGGCGTTTGTTGAATCGATTTTTTTAAAGTGAATGAAGTTCATGGAGTTTTTACGCCGCGGCCGCTTTTATGTCTTGCAAGTCCTTGACTCGGGCGGCTAGGCGCTCATTTTTTTCCAAGCAGGGAAAAACCGGTTGCGTCTGCGGTGAAAATAATTCCGTTTCCGTCTTTTGAAAAGCAGGCAAGGTTGTTTATCGCTTCTATAATTTGGGCTGTTTTTTCGGTTGGGGCTAAAATTATGAGCATTTCTTTTTCAGGAACGATTTCCACTCCAAAAAATTTTGCGTCGCCCTCTTTTGCTGTTCCGCGTCCGTTAAGCACAGTTCCTCCGCCGGCTCCGGCTTTTCTTGCGGCGGCCATTGCGTCTTCGGCATAGCCCTTGTTCATGATGATATTGATCATTTGGAATTTTTCATTTGACATGGATTTTTCCTCCGCAGAAAGATTGTTTTTGCTTCCGCTTTTTATAAAGCATGGAACATTCAACGAAAATATTACTCCGCGATGTTGGCTTCGATTTTGACATTCGTCTTGAATCGCTTGTCGGACGGATTGTTCGGCGGATTCAGGCACGATGGTTAAAAGAATGTCTTTTGGAGTGTCTCCAAAGCCCAAGATTGAAAGGAGGCTATTGCTTGAACTGCCTGTGGCTGGCAAAATTGTTCCTCCTGGGGAACCGGCTTTTTTTGCCGCTTGCCAAACGCTTTGAGTTTTTTCAACAGGGATGACGCTTATAATTTCTTTAAACATTACTTTGCCTCCTTGGAAGCGGCGCTCTTTTTTTGAGCTTGCTTGGCCTTGTAAATTATTCCCATTATTTGAATCGCGCTTAATGGCATCATGGCCACAAGAGCGATTACGCCAAAAGAGTCGGCCGGGTTTGTCGCGGCCGCGCCAATCGTGAAGGAAAGAATGAATGTGGAAGTAAGAGGGCCTGACGCGACTCCGCCTGAGTCAAAGGCGATTCCAGTCCAAAGGGACGGACAAAAAATCATCAGCGACATGCTGAGCGAATATCCGATTATTAAAATCCATTTGATGTTAAAGTTAAAGACATTTGCCAGCAATGAAATCGCTATGGCGATTGCCGTTCCCGCTGAAAGAAAAACTAATAGAGCCTTGCGTTTTATCGTTCCGCCTGAAACTTGTTCCACCTGTTCGCTCAAAACCCAAACCGCCGGTTCCGCGCAAACGATGACCGCGCCAAAAGCCACTCCTGTCAAAATCAATAGCAAAAGCCAAGCGCCTCCGTTTTGCATCGCCAAGTTTCCAAGAGTTTTTCCAAGCTCTTGGCCGGCGTCGCTAAAACCTCCGTTCACTCCTGTCAAAAAAATCGAAAGCCCGGCGTAGGCGTAAACAAAGCCGATGATAATGCGGATCGCTTGGCGGGCGCTCATCCTTAAAAGCGTCACTTGGAATATTATGAACAAGACAAAAAGCGGAGCGATTGCAAAAAGCGATTCCCGCAAAAAAATCGGAAGGACATTTATAAAGGGGACGAATGTTTGGGCAAAAAATCCGCTTGCGGACAATGCGTCTAGTTGGGTTTGCGCGATTTCTTGCGAAAGGTTTTGTGGCGCTCGCAAAAAGATTGAGTAGACCAAGACGGCCATTACAGGGCCTATGCTTGCCGTTCCTGTAAGTCCAAAGGACGAGTCGTTTTGCTTTGACGAGCGAACTGCCGAAACGCCCAAGCCTAAGGACATTATAAATGGAACTGTCATTGGGCCTGTTGTGGCTCCGCCTGAGTCAAAGGCGATTGGCCAAAAGTTTTGCGGGGCGAAGAAGGCCAGCGCAAATAGCAAGGTGTAAAAGGCAAAGAAAAAAATCTTGATTGGAAAATTTAGGATGGTTCGCAGCAAGCCTAAAAGTAAAAAGATTCCTACGCCGCCAGCGATGGCGAAGGTAAAGACCAACTTGTTCACATAAGGAAAGATTTCTTTAACTTGGTCGGCAAAAACTTGTATGTCCGGCTCGGCGGCCGTCACGATAAAACCGATTGCAAAGGCGCAAGACAAGAGGAGCGGCAAATTCTTTTTAGCCAGCAAAGACGCTCCGCAACGTTCGCCCATGGGCTCTATTCCTATTCCAACGCCCATCAAAAATATTGTCAAGCCAAAAATCAATATCAAGCCGCCAAGCGCAAATCTGGTCAGCAAAGTTTTTTCCAACGGAACGACTGTCAGCCCCAACACGAGAACGATTGCAATGACAGGAAAGACCGATTTTGCGGTTTCCTTGAATTTTGCGGCTATGTCCATTAAATTATCTTATTGTATTTCAGGCGTTTGCGCAAGCGCCGCGCTGTTTGAAAAAACGACAAAGGCTTCCTTGTCCGCCGCCTTTCGCTTGTAGCGATAAGAATGCGACAGCCAATCGGAAGCCTTTTTTTATGCGCAATTTAACTTTGCGGTCAGTCTGCTTTATTCAACTGTTTTGTCTACGACTTGGGCCTCTGGAGCGTTGTTTTTGATTGACTCGATGCCGTTTTTGACGCTTTGTTTTGTGGTGTAGCCTTCGCCGCTTGCAATGATCTCTCCGTTTGAAGCCTTTAGGCGGTAGCGGAATTCACCGGCTTTGTCCTTGTAGATTTCAAATTTTGGATTTGCGATTGTTTTATAGCCTTCCAAAGTTTGGTCTTCAATTTCTGCGGCAGAGTTTTTGCGAACGCTCTCAATGCCGTTTTCCGCGCTTGCTTTTGACTCATAAACTTCTGAAGTTGCGATGATTTCGCCGTTTCCAGCAACCAAATTAAATTTAAAGCCGTTCTTTGCTTTGTCGATAATGAATTTTCCAGCCATGTAAGCCTCCTTGTAAAATGATGTACTTAGTATGATATTGTATGCTTGACGGTTTGTCAAGTTTTTTTTAGAACTTGACAAACAGAAGACGCTCGGAGTATAATATCCATGCTTTTTTAATTATGGGGGTGTGTATGACATCAATGAACAAAGAGATTAAGGAAATTCTTTCTCGCGTCGATGCGGCCGTAAAGGATTTGGAGAATATTGAAGATTCTAAAATTGACATTTTTGAAGATTTGGGCGTTTTGATTTCTGACGTGGCGCAGGTCCTTTTTGCAAAGAACAACAAGACAAAAGAACTCGAAAAGAAAGACGCAATCAACACAATTGTCGCTGTCCTTTCAAAAGTTGTAAATCTATAAGAGCGATCTTCTTAAGTTCCGTGCTTTTGTCGCTCTACAAAGATGATGGCGCAGGCGATGGCGAATAGAGGCGATAAGTTGGACAGAACGAAGGAAATAATAAAAACAAGCGTTATAGGAATAGCGTCCAACATAGCCTTGGCTTCCTTGAAGTTGGGCGTTGGCCTTCGTTCTGGTTCAACGTCTATAACGCTTGACGCTGTTAATAACTTAACTGACGCATTGGCTCCTCTGATAACGATTATCGGTGTAAAGATGTCGGCTAAAGATCCTAACAGGCGGCATCCTTATGGTTATGGCAGAATAGAGTGTCTTTCCACTATGGCCATAGGAATGATTATCAGTTGTACGGGGTTGTTTTCGATAGTTGAATCGATTAAAAAGGTTGTTCATCCCGCGGTTCCAAATTACAGCGCTCATGCGCTTGTAATAATAGGTGTGACCGTTGCCGCGCGCATGATTCTTGGTCTATACACAATAAAAACGGGAAAAAAAATTGAGTCAGAGTCTCTTGTCGCTTCGGGAAAAGACGCGCTAAATGATTCTTTCATTTCAATTTCAACTATTGTAGTCGCCGTTGTCTTTATTTTAACAGGACTCAATGTAGAAGCTTTTTTAGGCCTGGTGTTTTCCGTGCTAATCCTTAAAGCGGGTTTGGAAACGCTTGATGTCACGGTCAGCAAAATTTTGGGCGAACGTGTTCCTGTAAAATTGTCAAAGGCTGTAAAAGAATCAATCAAAACGTTTCCAGAAGTTGACGGCGTATATTGCCTTGTCATACACGATTATGGAAGAGATCGGCTTTTGGGATCCGCGCACATTGAGGTCCCCGAGTCGTTGACGGCTTTGTATCTTGACTCGCTTGAACGGAACATCGCCCAAAAAGTCTTGCAGGACACAGGAGTCAATCTTTCGGGAATAACGGTGTATGCGACAAACGGCAGAAGCCAAGAGGCGGCAAGTGACAAAAACAAAGTAAAAAGCGTTCTTTCCGAATATAAAGACGTCTTGCAGATGCATGGCTTTTATAAGGACAAGGTTGACATGGTTGTCAAGTTTGACATAGTGGTTGACTTTGACGCTCAAAATAAAAAGGCGCTGCGCGACGAGATTGCGCAAAGGGTCAAAAAACTCTTTCCAGAATATGACGTTTCCATCACTGTGGACTACGATTATTCTGAATGACGAGGAGAAAAAAATGAAATCAGAAGTTTTTAAACTTTCAAAAGATATAGGTTCGCTGACGGCCTTGCTGACAGAAACAAAGGACGCGGCGGAGCGCGCGAATCTTGATAAAAAGGAAACGACGCGCCTTTCCCTGCTTGCGGAAGAGCTTGTTGGAATGTTGCCTGAATTGCTTGGATTTTCCGACGGATTTTTTTGGATTGAAAGCGAAGGAAAAAAGTTTGAGCTTCACGTTTCGCTTTGTCCCAATGAATTTCTTAATGCGGAAAAACGCAAGAAACTTATATCCGTTTCTTCCGACGGAAAAAATTCGGCGGCTGTCGGAGTTATGGCAAAAATAAAGCTTGCCGCGCAATTTATGCTTGCCGATTACCAGCAGGGCAGAATGAAAATTCCTGCCATATATGACGAGGTTTTAAAAGATGACAAAGACACATCGTCGGTTGTATGGTCATTGAATGATTATCAAGACAAGGCGCGCAAAGAAAAAGGGGAACAGTGGGACGAACTTGAAAAATCAATAGTTTCCAACATCGCCGACAATGTGCTTGTCAATCTTCAGGGCGACAAAGTTGAAATCATTGTAAAAAAAGACTTTAAGCAATCCCGTTAATCTGAAGTTGAGCTCAAGAAGGCTGTAGAATTTTCCCTTGCTTTGATTTGCACGTAAAATTCCCTTGAAAATTTTGAAAAAGCGCGCTAACATTGACTTGTGGCAGTCCTTTATATTGTTGGAACGCCCATCGGCAACTTGGGCGACATAACTATGCGAGCGTTGGAAACGTTCCGCTCCGTTGACTTGGTTGCGGCGGAAGACACGCGGCATACGTTGGAACTGCTGACGCACTTTGAGATACGAAAGCCGATGCTTTCTTGCCGGGCCCAAAACGAGGACGTCGCGGCCGGCAAAATCATAGAGGCGTTAAAAAAAGGCCAGAACGTGGCCTACGCCAGCGACGCTGGAACGCCGGGAATCAGCGACCCAGGCTCGGTTTTGGCCTATAAAGTCAGGCAGGCCGGCTTTAAGGTGGTTCCGATTCCTGGAGCGAGCGCCTTCGCCGCTTTGGTCAGCGTTGCCGGCCCGGGCGGAAAAACGCTGGTTTTTGAAGGCTTTCTTTCGCCAAGCCCCGGAAAGCGCCGCAAGCGCCTCCGCGAGCTTTTTGAGAGTCAAAAGGCCTTTGTTTTGTACGAATCGCCTTTTAGAATCGTCAAGTTGTTGGCGGATATCGCCGATATTGACAGCGAGCGGAGAGTTGTGGTCGGCCGCGAGCTTACCAAGCTCCACGAGGAGATTGTGGACGGCCCGGCGGCTCAGGTAAGGGACGATTTTGCGGCGAGGCAGTCGATAAAGGGCGAATTTGCCGTTTTTGTCGCCGGAATTTTGGGGAAGGGAAGGCCGTCGGACGACGAGTAGCGTAAAATTTGCGAAAAATCGCAAAAAAACGCTCAACTTGCCGTAAAAAAAGGCCGATAATTTATGTAAGAAGGCTAAAAATGACCCCAAAAGAGTCATTTTTTAAGGCGCGAAAAAATTGTAGAGGTGCAATATGAGAATAGATCAAATTGGAGGAATCAATCCTCTCAACAACATTCAGAACACTAAGCGGACTCAGGGAACCGGCGGCGTAAAATCAGCTCCCGATTCAATTTCCGTATCCGCAGAAGCCAAGGAGATGGCCGAAGCCTATTACCTCAAGGGCATCGCCGACGAGACTCCTGACGTTCGCGCCGATTTGGTCGCGCAGATAAAGGAAAAAATCAAGGACGCCAATTATCTCAATCCGCAGACAATTAGCGCCACAGCCGACAGAATCATGCAGGCTTACGGAATATAATCCGGCGCTTGCATTCTCTTGTTCAGATTGAATTTGACTTAAGGCGGAATTTACATTCCGCCTTTTTTATAGAAAAAAGATTAAGGAATTGTCATGGCAGACTTTATTTTTAAAGTGTCGCCCAACATCATTTTGGGCTCTTATTCGATTAGCCGTTTGGGACAGTTTGCCAGCGAAATCGGAAAAAAATTCATGGTCATACTTGACCCGATGCTTCGCGAAGTTGGAATTGCCGAAAAAGCCACTAAATCTCTTGACGACCACAACATTGAATATTTTGTTTTTGAGGAAGTGAACGAAGGCGCCGCCACAAAAACAATCGAGCAGGCGCTTACGCTTGCCAGGCAGGCTCACGTTCACGGAGTCATCGGAATTGGCGGAAACAAGGTTTTGAACGTTTCAAAAGCCGTTTGCGGCCTTTACTATGAAAGCCACGACTTGTACGATTTTGTCGAAGGCGCCGTTCCGGGAGTGGCTCCGCTGCCCTTGGTTTGCGTTCCCACGACAATCAGAAGCCCCTACTTGTTCTCAACTTTCACGCCGGTCGTGGACTCGCGCTCAAAGTCGACAAAAATCATCAAAAGCAAAAATTCAATTTGCAAGCTGGCGGTCTTTGACACAAACTTGACCGTCTCCCTTACCGAAAACCAAATCGCTTCGATGGCGCTTGAAGTTTTGTGTCTGGCCACCGAAGCTTACCTTTCTCCGCGCGCGTCCTTCTTTAGCGACATGGTTGCGGAAAAGGCGGTGGAACTTACGGGCTACGGCCGCGACGGAGCGCCCAGTCTTATGATCACCACGCCCAGCGAAGTTTTGCTTAGCCAAGGCGGCTGCATGGCGGGCTTGGCGTCTTCAATCGCGTCGCAGGGAGCGGCCACGCTTTTGGCTTTGAGCATAAACACAAAGTACAAGATTTCCCAGTCGCTCGTGACTTCGATTTTGTTTCCTTACATCATCGAAGACCACGCCAAGTTCAAGGGGGAACGAATCGCCCGCCTTGCAAAAATCCTGCGCGCCGCGCCGGAAACCGCCACGGTGGAAGAGGCCTGCGCGGCCTACGCCGAAAACATTCGCGAGCGCATAGCCAAAGCGAACCTTCCGGCTCGCCTCAAGGACTTGTCGCTCAGCATGGACGAGCTTGCGCTCGCCGCCGAGGACGCTGGCCAGCTGGACATGGTCAACTATTTGCCGCGCAGCATGACAAGCGACGACTTGTTTGACTTAATCAAGCTGGCATATTAGCTTGTAAAGCGGCGTGACCTCAACTTTGACAAAGTCGCAGGCCGCGCCGTTTGTAAAGCTGGGCCAGTCTTGCAAGTAAATTTTTTCGTCTTCCTTTAATTCTTGAATTTCCAACTCGTATTGGCCGGGCTCAAAGCGCCGCACCGCCAATTGCCAGGGAACGTCGTTTCCGCAAAACAAGTTGTCGGCGACAAGACGGCCGTCTTTGTAAAGGCGCGCGTAGGAGCCCTTGTAGTAAATGTCGATGAGCGCGTCGTCGAGCGCGGGAAGGCCTTCCTGGCCAATAACGCCGCCGCGCGCGGTTGGCGAGCCGTTGTCGTTGGACGCGCCCGCGCCGTTTTGGGCTTTCCAGCCGCCGATTGTGAGCGCGTAGAATTTTTTGCCCAGCTCTTGCTTGGCGTTTGGCGTTACGGTGACTGCGGGCGCGGCGCTTTTTGGGCTTGCGTCCGATTGCGCGGCGTACTTGGTCAGCGGGCCGCAAGCGCTTTTTGTCCAGCCGGCGGCCGGAAGTTCCGGGTAGGAATAAAATTCAGTAAAAGCCTTTTTTTCGCCGCGCAGGGAGACGGCCGCGCCGTCGTCTGCAATCTCGCCGTCAAAAATTACAAGCCATTCTTTTGGGCCGCGCCGGATTTTGTAGGCGTTCAATGCCTGCTCGCGGCTTAGCAAAATTACGCGCGCTGTCGTGGGCCATTTGCCGTCCTTAAAGTTAAAGCGGGCCGAAGCGGCGGCGGCGTTTTGGTCTTGCGAACAATTTTTGTTATTGCCAGAATCGCTTGCAAGGCCAAGAGGCGCGGCGCTTTTTGGGCTTGCGTCCGATTGCGTTGGCGCGTAAAAAACATAGTCGCCGTTTATCTTGCAAAGGGGAGTGGCGGTCGCCGTTTCTAGAAGCGCGTCGCCGACTTTCATGTTGAAGGGCAGAAAAAAATAGTCGCCGTCCTTTACGTCAAAGGGGCCGAATTTTATCGGCGCGGCTTTTTGGCCTTGCGACGCTTCCGCCGGAACTACAAGCGTCACGCCCTTGTGTTCCGCTTGCTTTTGGTGTCGCACGTAATTATTCACGAAAAGATAGCCCGCCGCGCCGTTCGCTCCGGCGCCGCCATCTTGCGCGACGCGGAAGGAGTGGCGAAGGTTTTTTGTGTCGGCGGGGTCCAGAGGATTCTTTGCCGGAATCACGCTTTTCATTTTGCAAAAGTCTTCCCCAAAGTCAGCGGCAAAGAGCGCGTAGAGCTTTAGCTCCTTGTAGGTGGGGCTGATTTGTCCGTACTCGCGGACGGGCGCGAAAAAGTCGTAGCTTTTTTCGCACAAGTCGTTGAGGGAGCCGGTGGCCTTGCTTTCTTGCAGCGTCGAAAGCTTTCCGTCGGGATTTGTTCCGCCGTGGTACATGTAGTAGCCCAAAAGGTTGGCTCCGCTTGCCATCTTTACAAGCGAGCAGGCGCCGATGTCGGCGCTTGTCGGAACAGTTCGCCGCAAGAAAGTCGGTTCAAGGCCGCCGCCAAGTTCCGCCGTAACGTATGGAAACTTTGCCGGGTCAAAAGTGATTCCGTGGCCAAAGCCGTAGTCGCTTCCGATGTTGTGGTCGTTGCGCTCGTAGGTGATGACGTAGTTTCCGCTTGGCTCGATTTCCGTTGGCCGCTGGTCCCAGGGCGCGTCGACGTAGCCGCCCATCACAGGAAGCATTCCCGCCGTGACCGCGCCGCCCCAGCCGGTGGCCGTCCAAAGCGGAACGTCAAAGCCAATTTCCTTTGCCATCGCTTGAAGCGTCTTCATGTGGCGCTCGCCTTCTTCGCCGGTCAAGCCGCCGCAATGTCCAAACTCGTTTTCTATTTGAACGCCGATTATCGGGCCGCCGTCCTTTAGTTGAAGGCCCTTTACTTGCTCGAAAATTTTTTCGTAAAAGCGGCGGACCTCCGCAAGGTAGGCGGCGTCGTTCGTTCTGACCTTGTAATTATGCTGCAGCCAGTCGGGAAAGCCTCCGTTCCTGACTTCCGCGTGGCTCCAAGGGCCGATTCGCAAAATCATGTAAAGGCCGCATTCCTTTATTTGCTGGACAAAGGCTCGCAAGTCTTTTTGGCCGCTCCAGTCCCAAACGCCTTTTTCTTCCTCGTGGTGAATCCAAATCACGTATGACGAAACGATGTTAGCGCCGCCGGCCTTCATCTTTAACAGCGACTCGCGCCAAAATTTTTGTGGGTAGCGCGAATAGTGAAACTCTCCCATAATCGGGAACCAAGCCTGGCCGTTCTTTGTCAAAAAGTCGGGCGTGTAAGAAAAGCTTTCGTCATACATAATTTGCTTCCTCCTGGCGTTATGTTGAACCGGCGGCTGCGCGCAAGCCTTAGGCGTGAATGGCAGTTTGGCCGCGTTTTGCTCAACCGGTTGAGCAATTTTTAGTTTACAGCGTGTTTTTCCATTTGTCAAGAGGGCCGCGCAAATGTAAAAAAAACGCTGCCAGTCGCCGGGCGTTTTTGGTAAAGCAAACGCAATTGAAACAGTAAAAAAATGCGCGAGGGAGCGGGGCGGCAGACGTAGAAAGTTTCAAGGCGCAATGCGCGTGGAGCGCAGTTATCAAGCGGCGCCGATCTGACGCAGCCGCGACTGGGAGCATTTTTTGTTATTGAATCCATAGCGCTTTCGCCGCGTCTTGCAGACGCCGCTGGCTTATGATAGAATGTTCCGCATGGAATTTGAAAAGCTTATCGACAATATAATGGACTCCTACCAAACGCTGGGCGGCATCAACCGCAGCGGGGCGGAAAACCTTCCAAACCGCGCCAACGTTGTGAGCGCCTTGAGCGACTTGCAGGCCTTGATTTTTCCGGGCTTTAAGTACGACGAACAGCTGGACAGCGAAAACTTGCGCTATATTGTCGGAAAGCACGTCAACCGCGTCATCTCAATTCTTACGCCGGAAATCCAAAAGGCGCTTTTGCGCGCGCTTTCCCAAAAATGCGAGGAAGAGGACGAGCGGCAGTTGGAAGAGCGCGCCGAAAATTTCAAGAACTCGCATTGCTACAAGCTGGCGCAAAAAACCGTGGAGGCGCTGATCGCCGCCATTCCAGACTTGCGCGCGACGATTAAAAAGGACGCCGCCGCAATCACCGCCGGAGACCCGGCCGCGCGCTCGCTTGGCGAAGTGATTTTGTCGTACCCCGGCTTGGAGGCGATAATCGTTTACCGCATCGCGCATTTTCTTTACAAGGCCGGCGTTCCCACAATTCCGCGAATCATGACCGAACACACGCACGGAAAAACCGGAATCGACATCCACCCGGGCGCGGAAATCGGCGAGTCCTTTTTCATCGACCACGGAACCGGAATCGTAATCGGCGAAACTACCGTAATCGGCAACAACGTAAAATTGTACCAAGGCGTCACGCTGGGCGCGCTCAGCCTTCAAAAGGAATTGACCGACAAAAAGCGGCACCCGACGATTGAGGACGACGTTATAATTTATTCCAACGCCACGATTTTGGGCGGCCAGACTGTCATCGGAAAGGGCAGCGTGATAGCCGGAAACTCTTGGATAATTGAATCCGTTCCGCCTGGAACAAGGAATTAAAGGCAAGTTTTTGGGGGATAAAAAAAAAACAGGGCTTCCCAACGGCAACCCCGCCAAGAAGTCCTGCCGTCCAGCAAGCTGGACATCGGAGAGAGTTTATCAGCTTATTTACAAGCTTGTTTTTAATATACATCGTGGGCCAAAAATAGTCAATATATATTGGCGCAAAAACATTAATAAATTTTAGTAAAAATATAAATTGTTGAAAAAATCAACAATTTAGGCAGGGGATTTATGGCAAAAAAAGGTTCGATAGTTTTCAAGTGTTCGGAATGCGGCGCCGCGCATCCAAAATGGTTGGGCCGTTGTCCGGAATGCGGCCAGTGGAACACCTTGCAGGAATTTGTGGAAGACCCCAACGCAGCGGCCGCCGCCTTGCGGGGCTCTAACTCGGCGCAAGTGGCCAAGCCGGTTCCCCTTTCCACAGTCCAAGCGTCCGAGGGCGAGCGGCTTTTAAGCGGCATAGGGGAGTTTGACCGCGTTTTGGGCGGAGGAGCCACAAAGCGCAGCGCCATTTTGCTTGGCGGCGAGCCCGGAATCGGAAAGAGCACATTGTTGATTCAAGCGGCGGCAAACATAAGCCAAAATCAAGCGGGCCGCGTCCTTTACGTCAGCGGCGAGGAGTCCGCATCCCAAATAAAAAGCCGCGCCGACCGCCTTGGCTTGGACTGTTCCAAAATAGAAATCCTTTGCGCGATGCGGCTGGAAGACACTTTGTCCGCGCTGGACAAGCTTAACCCGACCTTTGTCGTCGTGGACTCCATTCAAACCGTTTATTCGGTTGAAGGCGGAATAATTCCCGGAACGGTCAACCAGCTGAAGTATTGCTCCAACGAGCTTATAGGCTGGGTAAAGGAGCGCGACTCGGTTTTGGTCATGACCGCCCATGTCACCAAGGACGGAAACATCGCCGGCCCCAAGGCGTTGGAGCACATGGTGGACACTGTCCTTTCTTTTGAGCGCAACAACGACGAGACGCGCTTTTTGCGCGCGCTAAAAAACCGCTTTGGCTCGGTTGACGAGCTGGGCATTTTTGAGATGGGCGCCAAGGGCCTCCTTCCGGTAAAGGATCCAAGCGCGATGTTCATAACCAGGCGCGACGGAGACCAGCCGGCCGGAATCGCCTGCGCCGCCGTCTTTGAAGGAAGCCGCGTCTTTATGGTGGAAATACAGGCGCTCACCGTGCCCGCAAAGGCTTCGTTAAGCCGCGTCTACTCGGAAAAAATCGACAGCGCCAGGGTAAGCCGCGTGGCCGCCGTTTTGGAAAAGCGAGTTGGAGTAAGGTTCAGCGACCAAGACATTTACGTTAACGTGGCCGGCGGCATTCGCCTTACCGAAAGCGCGATTGACGCGGCTTTGGCGGCGGCGCTTTATTCGGCCAGAAGCGACTTGCCTTTGCCAAACGGCAGCGCGCTTGTCGGCGAGCTTAGCTTGGCCGGCGAAATCAGGCCTGTTTCAAGGATAAAGCAAAGGGTGAAGACCGCAAAAAGCTTGGGCTACGACAAGCTTGTCGCCCCCGAAAAATGCGAGGGCGCGCTTTTTGTCCAAGACATAAAGGGCCTTGTCGCGGCGATGTTCAGCCGAAAGGCCTAGGCGAACAAGCTCATGATTTTTGCGGTCAGCTCTTTTACGATTGCGGCGCCGGCCGCGAAAGTTCCGATTGAGCTTCCCAAAGAAGAAAGGACAAAGACTAACAAGACGCGCGTGATTCTGTTTTTGTAAAATCCCTTGACTGTCGCCGCGTCGTCCATCAAAGTTTCGATGTCGCCGACTTTAGGCTTTTTTACGACGGCTTGGACAATTCCTGTCAAAAATCCTACGCCCACAAGCGGGCACAGGGAAGTTATCGGCGCTCCTACAAAGGCGGCCAAAATTGTCAGCGGGTGTCCCGCGGCGATTGCTGTTCCGATTGCGGCGAGCGCTCCGTTCCAAACAATCCAGGAGCCTACAAACTGACCGCCCATCTTTTTTCCGCCAAACCAAAAGCCTAAGGCGATTAAGGCTACGATTAGCGCGGGGATTGTCCAGCCGATAATTTTCGCTCCGATTCCCTTTGGGGGAACGCTTGAAATGTCGCTTGTGTCGGTTTGCTCTGACGAGGAGGCGATGGCTTCCAAATGCTTTTGGACGCCCGGAAGATGCCCCGCTCCTAAAACTGCCGTTACGCTTTTTGCCGCTTCGCCTCCGGAATTTTTGCATTCCCAAATGTGGGCGGCCAAGTAGCGGTCGCGCTCGTCAATCAAAACTTCCTTGACGGTCGGGAGCGTTTCCGAAAGCTCTCCCATCATTGAATCCAATTCGTTTTCCTTTTTGAGCGACTCGATTTCTTCCGCGCTAACTTCCTCGCCGCCAAAAGCGGAGGCTATGAGCGCGGCCAAAAGCTTGCATTTTCCCCAAAGTGAATTTTTGGCCCAGGCCCGGTTTAAAGTTACCTTTATAGGACGGTCAACCAACTCAAACGGAATCCGATTTTCTTGCGCGATGTCTATGGCCGCGCGCATCTCGTCGCCGGGCTTGACGCCGACGTTTTGTCCCATGCGTTTTTGGAAGGAGCCCAAAATCAAGTTGGCCAAAATCAAGAGCGCCTCGCCGCGCTTCAAGACCTTGATTATGTCAAGCTCCCGATACTTGTCGGGATTTGTCATCGATTCGTAGCGGGCCGAGTCAAGCTCAACCGCGACGCATTCCGGCGGTGTGGCCGCGATTTCGTTTTTGACTTCCTCCACCGATTGCGGAGAGACGTGGGCCGTTCCGATTAGCGTTATTTTGCGGCCGTTAAGTTCCAAAACTTTTTTTGTTGACGTTGATGTTGTTGCCATTTATGGTTCCTAAAAAATTATTTGTTGGTTCAATTCGCCGCGAGTTTCGAGAGCCGCAAGGCGAACGAAACTCGACAAGTAAAAAACGCGGTTCGCGCGTTTTTTACTTAACTTTCCATTCCGCCAAGCGAAATTCAAAGAACATCGGGCTTTGAAGCGACGCGACTTCGTTGTACATTTTTTTCGCAAGTTCGTTGTTGCCCTTTATTTCGTCATAAAGCGCCATGTAAAAGCTCATCTTTCCTTTTTTGGTCGAATTGTCTTCCTTGATGATTTTTTGCGTGATGAGGTTTTCCGCGTTGGAAGGCCCAAGGTCGTGGTAAAGCCTGAGCATCAAGTATTCAAGCGAGTCATGCTCGCCGTAGGCTTTCATCGCCTTTTGAAGGAAGGGCTTCACTTCAAAGGCCTTTTTGTCCTTGTACATGCAGGCCGCGATTATCAACGGATATGAAATGTTTTGCGGATAGTACGAGTAGGCCTTTTCAAAAGAGGCGCGGGCTTCTGCGTATTTTTCTTCATGCCAGGCCAAGATTCCCAAGGACTCGTAGGCAAAGTAATATTTTGGGTTTGTCTTTATTACCATGCGGTAGTCGTCCAGCGCCTTGGCGTACATGTTTTGCTCGTCGTAAAGGCCGGCCCGGTGCGCGTAGGCCAGAAAATAATTGGGGTCGATTTTAATCGCGGCCGTCCAGGCCTTTTCCGCCTGCTCGTATTTTCCGCGCATTCTTGAATACGTTCCCAAGTCCATGTAAAAGTCGTAGGCGGCGGGGTCAAGCTCTATCGCCTTTAGAATGTTCTCTTCCGCAAGCTTGTAGTTTTCGTCCTCGGCGTAAAGCTTTCCGATGTAGGCGTAGGCGATGGCGCTGTTGGGGTCAAGCTTAAGAATTTTGTTGAAGGCCTTGCGCGAGTCGTCAAGCTTGTTCATATAGTAGGAAGTTTGTCCGAAGCCAAAAAGCGCGTCCTGGTTGTTTTCATCGCCCTTGAGCGCGGTCATGTAGTAGCCGCGCGCTTCCTTGTACTTTTTTTTAAGAACCCGCTCTTGGCCCAGCTCTATGTTGGCGCTGGGGTTGGTGGGGTTGATGGCTAGGATTTCCTTTATGGCCGCGCTCTTTGCCGAAGAATTTTTTGACGCCTTGGCCAAAAGCATTTTCATTTCCTTCACTTCGATGTCGGAGGGATTTTTTTGCTCAAGCTCGGAAACGACTTTTTGCGCCTCGGCTGTTTTTCCGGCGCTGATTAAAAGTGAGGCCCGCAATTTTTGCAAGTCTTGGTTTGACGACAATGAATCCGGCATCGAGTCAAAGAGCGCTATGGCGCCTTCCAAGGAGCCCTTTTGCAGGTTTTCCTGCAATTGGAGCGCGAATCCGGCCTCGTCCGCGGGAGCCTTTTGGCTTTCTGTCATTGAAAGGTCGGCGGCAAAAAGATTGCATGCAAGAGCCGCGCAAAACGCCGCCGCGAAAAGCATTTTTGTCATTTTCACAATAATTACTCCGTATGGCAATTGTTCGATTGTATCATAAAACGCTCTTGAATTTAAGCGCCTTTTTGAATAAAATCTTACAATATGCTTAAAAAACCCATTCGTAAATTTTTTGGACTAGTCGCCCTTTACGCCATTTTTATTGTCGGCATTTTTGTCGCTCAGTTTAGAAGCGACTCCCTAATAAGAAAAAACATCAGGACGATGAGGGTTACGCTTTCCGAGACGGAAAATGAAAGCGGCCAGTCTTTTTTGAAGAACAATTTCCAGCTCAGCTTTAACGGCCTTTTGTTCAGCGCCGACGAAAAAAATCCTGTGACATACACGCGTAATGACATGACGGAAGTTCCTGTCCGCCTTCTTTCCCTTGACGAGGGCGACTCGCTTTCTTACGCCTTGAATTTTTCCGACGGAGTCCGCCTTACTTTTTCTTTGAGCGAAGATTCCGACACGGCCTCTTTATGGATAGCCGCGGAAATGCCGCCGGAGGCCAACTCGGTCAACGTAAGGTATTCTCCGTTCTCCGGCTTTTCGGTCGGCGAACTTAAGGCCAAGTCCGCGATCTTTTCCGGAAAGACAAACTCGTATTCTTTGATAGCGCCAGCCTTGTCCGGCGACAAGATTTCATTCCAAAAAAGCTCCAAGTCCGCGCACTATTCTATGATGACAAAGCAGAGCGAATTCCGGCTTGACGACATCGGCGACTTGGCCTTCGCCTCAAAGGACATTTACGCGCAAACGCTCGCCTCGTTAAAAACGCAAATCATAAATTCATTCTTGGCGGCGGCTCAAAACGAAGTCAATTTCTCCCTTTCCGTGGGAGAGCAAACCGTCATTTCGTTTGTGGCGGCGATGGCCGAAGCCGGCCGTTACAACGAGGGCCTCAACGCCGTTCCTGAAAATTTTGTAAAGGGAAACCGCCGCACCTACCAGTCGGCGCCTTACTTTGGCTCGATGGCCGACTTGCTTCCCACGCTCACGATGCAAGTGGAAAACCTTGACAACATGATTATGCGCGCCGTTCAAGAGAGGAACCTTGACATTTGGACTGTGGACAATTTGGCCGCCTATATGTACACGCAAGGAAACAGAGGAAATGTCGCGCTGCTTGTGGCGCTTCCCGCTTCCATGACGGAATTGAATTTGACCGTAAACCAAGCGGCGGGAATCTTGCGCTCGTGGGCATACTTCCAGTCCCAGAATTCATCGATGGCAAAACCCTTGGAGCCTGTGCTGGAACTGTGCGCGCAAAGGATTGTCCAAGCTTGCTCGCTTGACGGAGAAAAAGTTTTGTTAATAGAAAACGACGCTCCGCTTTCCGTCCATATGGCCGCGACCGCTGGCGACGCGCTCGTGTCTTACGGAAAATACACAAGCCAAAGCGCGCTTGAAAACTGCGGCTGCTTGATTGTCAACTCTTACGCGGGAGACACCGCCGCGCTTGACTTGCGCTCGATGGCCGAGCTGTATCCGGTTTTGGTCCACGGAAACGCATACTATCCTCATTACGTCTTGCTTAAGACTATGGAAGGCGAGAATGTTTGGGCGTGGACAATCGCTTCCAACATTCAGTATTCGCGCGACGAAAATTTGACGATTTCGCTAAACATCGATTTTCCTGTAGGACTTTCCCACTACATGTTTGTCCGAGGAATCGCTCCCTTCTTGCGCATTCAAATTTACAACATGGATTTCCGCACAGACCCGCGCTTTGAAATCTACAATTCTTCGGGCTACATTTACCGTTCCGCCGCGCAAAGCTTGCTCTTAAAGAGCCGCCACCGCGACCAACACGAAGTTGTGCGTCTCTACTACCGCGACGTTGTTGAGGATTACGAGGAAGAAGAAGCCGCGGAATAACGCAAAGGAACAAGCATGAAACAAATTCGCGTGATTGCAGAAAGCAAGAACAAGCTGGTGCTGGACGAGGCCGCCGAAAAGGGCGACTGGATTGACTTGGCGCAAATCAATTCCGTGGACACGGGCTTGGTTGAAAAGGCGCTGGCCGCCGGGGCGGACAAGGTTTACCAAGAAAAGCTTCGCGCGGCAAAGAGCGAATTTGAGTTGCAAAGCCAAAAGCGCATTGCGGAACTTAACGCAAGGATTTCTTCATTTGAAAACGAAAAAAAACTTGCGGTGGCCGAAGCGCTTTCCAAAAAAGATTCTGAAATTTCCGACCTAAAGCAAAAGCTTGCGGCGGGCGAATCGCAGAGCCAGCTGCAATTGCAAAAAGTTCAAAGCGAAAAAAATCTTGAGCTTCAAAAACTTTCCAACCAGCTTGAAAACGCGGCCAGCAAGGCCAAGCTTAACGAGGACAGCCTAAAGCAAAATTTTGAAAACCAGCTAAAGTTAAAGGACGAGCAAATCGCCTACTACAAGGACTTAAAGGCCAAGATGTCAACCAAGATGATAGGCGAGTCGCTTGAAGTCCATTGCAAGACTCTTTTTGAGCAGTACCTAAGGCCTGTCATGCCCAACGCTTATTTTGAAAAGGACAACGAAGTTTCGCGCGCGTCCGGCAGTAAGGGCGACTTTATTTTCCGCGACAAGGCTGACGGCGTTGAGTACATTTCGATTATGTTCGAGATGAAAAACGAGGCCGACGAAACGGCGACAAAACACACTAACGAATCTTTCTTTAAGGAACTGGACAAGGACAGGCGCGAAAAAAAATGCGAGTACGCCGTTCTTGTTTCTTTGCTTGAAAAAGACAGCGAGCTTTACAACGGCGGAATCGTTGACGTTTCGCACAAGTTCCCAAAGATGTATGTGATACGCCCGCAATTTTTCATTCCGCTCATCACGCTTTTGTGCAACGCGGCCAAAAATTCTTTGGAATGGCAGAGACAGCTTGAAGTCGCAAAGAACCAGTCGATTGACATAACAAACTTCGAGTCGCGGCTTTCGGAATTTAAAAGCGGCTTTGACAAAAACTACAGGCTGGCCAGCGAAAAGTTTGCCACGGCGATTGACGAGATTGACAAGACGATCGACCACTTGAACAAAATAAAGACCGCCCTAATCGGAAGCGAAAACAACTTGCGCCTTGCCAACAACAAGGCCGAAGACCTTACGATAAAAAGCCTTACGCGCGGAAACCCCACGATGACCGAAAAGTTCGCCGCGCTAAAGTCGCAGGGAACGAAAGACAAGTCAAGAGCGGCAGGGGCGGCCAGCGCGAAAGACGGCGCGGGCGCGAACGAGGCGGCCGCCTCCAGTTCCGGCGAGCAAGGCGGCTTGTTTTAGCCTATGAAAACCCAGCGGGCAAAAAACAATCGGACGCTCACTTTAAATGAGGAAGAAATTCCCGCCTTGCGTGCGCGTCTTTTGACGGCCGCCGGCCTAAAAAGTCTCGCAAGCCCAAAAAGCGGCGGCATCTCCGCGGACACAATAAAAAACAAAATCATAAACGCGGATTTGTTCGCCGTGTTGCCGCTGCTTCCCGACGCTTTTGCCGACCTTATAATAATAGATCCGCCCTACAATCTTAGCAAAAATTTTGGCGGCCTAAAATTCGCGGGCCGCTCCGACGCCGCCTACGACGAATACCTTGAGTCGTGGTTCCCGGCCGTTTGCAAAAAACTAAAGGCCAACGGAAGCCTTTACATTTGCGGCGACTGGAAGTGCTCGTCGGCCTTGCAGCGCGCGGTGGCCAAAGAATTGACGGTGATGAACAGAATCACTTGGCAGCGCGAAAAAGGCCGCGGCGCAAAAAGCAATTGGAAAAACGCGATGGAAGACATTTGGTTTGCCGTGAAGAATCCCGACGACTATTATTTTGACGTTGAGGCCGTGATGCAAAAGCGAAAAGTTTTGGCCCCCTACACGCAGGACGGAAAGCCAAAAGATTGGGAGCGCGCCGCGGCCGGCAATTTTAGGCTTACGCATCCCAGCAATTTTTGGGACGACATTTCGGTTCCCTTTTGGTCGATGCCCGAAAACACCGACCATCCGACGCAAAAGCCCGAAAAGCTTTGCGCCAAGTTGATATTGGCTTCGTGCCCAAAAGGCGGAATTGTCTTTGACCCTTTTTTGGGAAGCGGAACAACAGCTGTCGCTGCAAAAAAATTGGGCCGCGCTTTTTGCGGAATAGAAATAAACCAAGAGTATTGCTTGTGGGCGCAAAAACGCCTTGAGCGCGCGGAAGACGACACAAGCATTCAAGGCTACGCTGACGGCGTTTTTTGGGAACGGAACACGCTGGCGGACCAAACGCGCTCGCGCGAACAGCGGTAATGGCGGTAAACATTGGAGGTTGTTATGAAAAAAATATTCGCATTGTTTGTTCTTTCGTTTGCGCTTGTTCTCGCTTCGTGCGGGCGTCGCGGCGAAGTTTCCATCGTTTACACAAACGACGTTCACTCTTACATAACGAAGAACTTGTCCTACGGCAATGTGGCCGCGTTAAAACAAGACCTGCTTGCGCAAGGAAAAAACGTCGCGCTCGTTGACGCGGGCGACTTTATACAGGGAACGGTTTTCGGCTCGATGGACCAGGGCGCCAATGTCGTCAAGTTTATGAACGCCGCCGGCTACGACCTTGCCGTTTTTGGAAACCATGAATTTGACTACGGCATGGAGCGCGCGCTTGACGTTATAAAAGAGGCGGCATTTCCGCTTGTCGCCTGCAATTTTGTTCACGCCAAGGACAGCAAGCCTGTCGTCGCGCCCTATAAAATTTTAAAGCTTGGAAAGTCGCGCGTGGCCTTTGTCGGAATCATGACGCCCGAAACTTACTCAAAGACTTCGCCCAAACATTTTATGGACAAAGACGGAAAGACCTTTCTTTACAAAATTTATGGCTGCGACGATTCGGAGGAACTTTATTCGAGCGTTCAAAAAGCGGTTGACCAGGCCGCGCGCAAGGCCGACTATGTCGTTGCCCTTGGCCATTTGGGCGTTGACGAAAGTGCCGCCCCATGGCGAAGCGAAGACGTAATCGCGCGCACGCATGGCATCGACGTTTTTATTGACGGACATTCGCACACGGTGATGGAAGAAAAGTTTGTCAAAAACGACAAGGGCCAGGAAGTTCTTTTGACGCAGACCGGCTGCTACTTTGACGCGATTGGCCTTGTGGAACTGAATGGCGGCCAAAAGAGTTCGCGCCTGATAAAAGAGTATAAGTCTTCCGACGCGCAAGTTGACGCGCTGGTTCAAGATTGGAAAGCGCAAATTGACAAACAAATGGGAACAAAAATCGCGTCCTGCGACTTTCCCCTTTGCGCCTATTCGCCGGTCGGAAATCACGAGCGCCTTGTCCGAAAGCAAGAAAGCAATTTGGGCGATTTTGTTTCCGACGCCTTTTATTGGCACTTTAATTTTGTGGAAGGCCTTGACTGCGACATCGCGCTTGCAAACGGCGGCGGATTGAGAAGCGACATTCCCGCGGGAGACGTGACATACAGCGCCGTTAAAACAGTCCTTCCTTTTGGGAACGACGTTTGCCTTGTGGAGCTTACCGGCCGCCAAATTTTTGACGCTTTGGAATTTGGCGCCCGCTATGTCGGCGTGGCGGAAAACGGCGGCTTCATGCACGCGGCCGGCTTGCGCTATAAAATCGACGCGACGCTTCCTTCCGCCGTCCAAACAAACAGCGAAAAATTCTGGACTGGAAATCCCGGCCCCTATCGCGTTAGCGATGTCCAGGTTTACGACAAAAAAAGCGCCGCCTATGTTCCGCTCGACATGGAAAAGACCTACGCCGTGGCCGGACTTAGCTTTACCTTGCGCGAAATGGGCGACGGCTTTGCCATGTTCGAAGGCGTCAAGGCCATAAAAAATTACGCGGGCGAAGACTTTATCATCGCCGCAAATTACGCCAAGGCCTTTGCCAACGGCGGAATGGACGCCAACGCGCTGCCCAAAATTTCTTCCCAAAACAGCCCGCTGGCTTCTTACAAAAATTATCTTTTGAACTACGAAAGCCCCACCGGCGCGGGACGGATTGCGATAAAGAGGTAAGTTTTTTTTGACAATCCGCCAAAACTATGCTATAATGCAACGCCGTGAACGAGAGAGTAAAAATTGCGGAAAAAAACCGCTTGACAGCAAATCTTCACTGCGTTAAAATTCGCATCGCATCGCATCGCATCGCATCGCATCGCATCGCATCGCATCGCATCGCATCGCTAGCGAATACTATGCCCGCATATTTTTGTCGGGCTATTTTAGTTGGCAAAAAATACAAGGACAAAACATTCAATTCTCGCAATTGAACTGACCCCAAATTCTAGGACTGTTTAAGGAGGTTTGCATTATGAAAAAATTTTTAAAAATTGCCGCGTTGTTGGCGGCCTTGATTGAGTGCGCCGCGCTTGCTAGTTGTTCAAACAGTTCTGGCAGTCCTGCGCCAGCCGCGCCAATCGCTACAACTTACACCGTGTCAGTAGGAACTTTTGACAATGGAACTGTGGCCGCAAGCAAGACGAGCGGCGTTGCGGCGGGCGAGACGGTGACGCTTACGGCGACTCCGGCAAGCTGGTATGATTTGAAAACGCTGGCTGTGACCGCCGCCGACAGCAGCGCCGTCGCTACTAGCGGAACTGGCAACACCCGGACATTTACTATGCCCGCGCAAAATGTCACGGTGTCGGCGACATTCAGTTTGAGCTACGACATAGTCACCTTTGGCCTCTGGCCGCAAACAATCAAGGCGGACAGCGTGACGGTGGACACAAGCGTTACTGAACCTCACGGCGCCTTTACCTACTGCAAGGGAAGCGACGGCGAATGGTACGTAAAACAAGCCGAGAAAGCTTGTGAAAGCGGCTACAAGTACAGCGACGGAACTGCTGCAGGGCAGGGCGGAACTAGCGAAAAATGGTTCAAGGTGGAGCCAATAAAGTGGCGCGTGCTTGCGACCAACTACGGCGAAAATAAGCTTTTGCTTGCGGAGAGCATTCTCATTGGAAAGCGCTATGATGACAACAAGAATAACTACAAGGATTCTGAAATCCGAGCATGGCTAAACAACGGCTTTTTGCAGAGCGCCTTTACCGCCGCCCAGCAGTCATCGATACTGGCAACCACAGTTGACAACAGCGAGCGCTCCACAAACCCCGCCGCGCACGCAGCCTACTGGAACTTTGGCAACAACCAATACGCCTGCGACAACACAAGCGACAAGATTTTCTTGCTGAGCGAAAAGGAAGTAACGACAAGCGCCTACGGCTTTGCGGCGTATGACAAGTATGTCGGGGATTCAATAGGAACGACAAGTTCCACGCGCATCCTCGTGACCACGGACTTTGCCAAGGCGACGGGAGCATATCAGGACTCCAACGCGGGCATGGGCGGTTGGTGGTGGCTGCGCTCTCCTTACTATCATATCGGCCTCAACGCGCTCTACGTCGACTACCATGGCAAAGCCGACTCCCCCAACATCGTCAACAACGATCGTGGCGGCATCGCGCCGGCTTTGTGCGTAGCGAATTAGGCGCTTTACGCGGACGGCTTCCCCATTGCGGGGAGGCCGCCACTCGTGCCGTCGAAAGCAAGAGACAAACTTGGGCGACTTTGCGACTGACGCTTTTTATTATTACTTGAACCATGAGGTCGGAATGAATTGCGATGTCGCGCTTTGCAACGGCGGCGGCCTTAGGACGGACATTCCCGCTGGCGAGATCACTTACACTTCGCTAAAAAACGTGATGCCCTTTGGAAACGACATTTGCCTTGTTGAATTGACGGGCCGGCAAATTTTTGACGCGCTGGAATTTGGCGCGCGCTATGTCGGTTCCGCGGAGAACGGCGGCTTTATGCACGCGGCCGGCTTGCGCTACAAAATTGACTCGACAATTCCGTCTGCGGTAAAAACAAGCCCGGAAAAATTCTGGCTTTCAAGTCCTGGCCCTTACAGGGTGTCGGACGTTCAGGTTTACGACAAAGAGGGCGCGGAATGGAAGCCGCTTGACTATGAAAAAGTTTACGCTGTCGCAGGAGCGACATTCTTCCTGCAAGAAAAGGGCGACGGCTTTGACATGTTTGAAGGCGCCAAAAAAGTCATGGATTCTTCTATCGAAGACTTTATGGTTTGCGCCGAGTACGCCAAGAAATTCAAGGCGGGAGCGAACGGCCTTCCTGAGATTTCTTCCCAGAACAGCCCGCTGGCTTCTTACAAAAATTATCTGCTGAATTACGAAAAGCCGGAAGGCGCGGGAAGGATTGTGATAAAGAAGTAGGCTGGCGCTTGAGCCGGCAACGAACTTTATGTTTTGGCAGGAAAACGGAAGCAATAGCCGCTGCAAAACCTTGACGCTTGCAGTTTATTGTGATAAAATTAACAATATGCAAACGATTGCGACATCCGCAAAAAAATTTAATCGTCTCACGCAGAACGGCGCGACAACCCCGAGGGGCTTGACACAAATCGCCGCTTGCCGCACAATCAATCAATCAATCAATCAATCAATCAATCAATCAATAGAAGAATAGTCTTTAAAACCTTAAAACACAGCCCGCGAAACAAGGACGCTTTTGTCCCTGCGACGCGGGCTTTTTGTTTTTATAAAAAATCCATTCAAATCGGAGGAGTTTATGAAAAAGACATTTAAGATTGCCGCGCTTGCTTTGCTCGCGTCGTTCGCTCTGGCGCTCGCTGGCTGCAGCAATTCTTCTGGCGACGGCGCGCCTTTGGCGGCGTTTGGAGCGGGCGGCGGAAACGGAACCGGCGGCGACAACAATGGCGGCGGAAGCGGAACTGGCGGCGACAACACTGGCAGCGGACAAAACCAGCAAAACACGACAGAAACAAAATGGACAATCAGCGGAACTGAATACACCGTAAAAGACGGCAAAGTGACCGTCACGCAAAACGGAACGCAGACGGAAGTGGGAACGGTTGACAGTTCCGGCGTAGTCACCATCACCCAAGGCGGCCAGACAATCACTGTCCAAGCGCAAGGAGCGGGAACTTCCAACGTGACCGTCACAATCGCCACGACGACCACAGACGCGAACGGCGCCTCCACCACAACGACAAAAACATATTCCGGCGACATAACAAACGGAACGCTCGCCAACACACAGGATGCAAACGACACTATCACTATTGCAAAAGTCGAAACGACAACTGGCGGCGGAAACGGAGGCAATGCGACAACTTACACAATCACGATTGCCCAGGACATAGAGCATGGAACGATAACGGCGGACAAGACAAGCGCCGCGCAAGGAGACACTGTTTCCCTTACGGCGAAACCGCAAGACGGATATAAGTTTGGCGAATGGAGCGTTACGGATTCTGACGGCGCGGCAGTGACGGTTGAAGGCGGCGCTTTTGTCATGCCCGCAAAGAATGTCACGGTCAGCGCGACATTTACGCAGCTTGTGCCAAACACGTATTCAATCAGCGTTCATGACGGAACGGCAAAGAACGCAGATGGAAAGGTTATAACAAGCGCCAGCGAAGGAAGCATAATCACCATAATCGCAAACGTTCCAGCTGGCAAAGTATTTGACAGGTGGACAACCACAAAAGAAGGCGTAACTTGTAACAATGAAACAAATTCAACAACGACTTTTGTAATGCCTGCAAAGAAAGTGAGCATAACGGCGACTTACAAATGGATAGACTACGCTGTAACATACGCGGACGGCGTTGACAGCGCTGTAATCGCAGTTCCAACAGACTCAAAGGCGTACCACATGGGCGACACTGTCACGGTCAAGTTTGACGGAGTCGGAACTCGCGACGGCTACACATTTGCCGGCTGGACTGATGGAACGACGACCTACACAAGCACGGGAACAAAAACCTTTACGATGGGAACGGCTAATGTCACGCTAACAGCTTTGTGGAATACAGCAATAACACAGTACACCTTCCACGATACGCCGGAAGTCTTGCCCGCAGGAACAGACGG
Source organism: uncultured Treponema sp. (assembly GCA_946411505.1). GTDB lineage: Bacteria > Spirochaetota > Spirochaetia > Treponematales > Treponemataceae > Treponema_D. The sequence continues at coordinate 126,080 of CAMKEG010000005.1, forward strand.
ATCGAACGGAACTGGCTCAACCTATGTTTACTTTGGCGACTATCCGCAGAATGTCTTAAGCAAAACACTTGAAGCCAAGCTTATTTTTGACGAAAGCCGCGCCATTACTAGAGGCAGCCTTACTTACATTCCCGCAAGCGACGGAAACTATTACGTGCGTATTTGTGCAGAGACACCTTATAAAGGCAAGAATTGCCCCAAATATGTAGATGGAACTTACACAGAAAATAATTCATGGCGTTACTTTAAGGTTATGCCCATAAAGTGGCGTGTCCTTACAGACAGTTATGACGTTGACGGAACAAGCGGAAGTAAAAAAGGCCAGCTTCTGGTTGCAGAATCTATACTTGACGCAAATGTACCATTCTACGTTGATACCATCTGGAGAGATCGAAACAAGGATCAGCCCAGTAATTACGAATCCAGCCAGATAAGAGCGTTCTTAAACGGTCTGTCTTTTTACAACGGATTCGAGGACACTTATAAGGCAAAACTTAATCAATCGTATGTTAACAAAGGCTTTTTGCAGACAGCATTCAGTACACTGGCAATCAGAAAAATAATCACAACCCATGTTGACAATTCAGCAGCCCAGAAATTAGGGACTAGCGAAGGTAGCCAAGGTCAGGATAACGGCGGTACTTGTAATGACACTGATGACAGAATATTCCTTTTAAGTTCGCGCGAATGGACTAACAGTGCTTATAGCTTTGGAGATTTTTCTGCTCGCGTCACAACTGTATACGAGCGCAACAATCGCCAGCGCTATCCTACTGATTTTGCATATGCGCGTTATGCCGGTTTCCGACCAAGTTATCCCGGCGACCATTACACTCGTACGCCTACGTATAGGTATAATGGCGGACAGATAAATTATTGCTTTGTTGATAAAGTTCTTTATGACGGAAGAGTGTATACCGGAGCTGATATCAATAATCCTGATACTGACACAAGTACCAGTGGCAGAGATACTGGTATTGTGCCCGCGCTTTGCATACCTGTGCGATAGCGCCCGCAGGGACGCGGTGAAACGGCTCGAAACAACAGTTAAGGTCTTGCGTTCGTAAACACGAGCCGACGGCTTTCTCCATCGCGGGGAGGCCGTTTTTTTTTACAAAAACATCGCCATGTAAAAGGGAATGAATGTCACGCCTTCTTCGCGTTTCAAGTCTTTGGCGCAAATCACATAGCGGTCAAAAACATGCTTTGAGTATTTTTTGCAGAACAAGTCAAGCGAGCGGTGGTTTTTGTAAGTCGAAGACTTTACTTCTATCGGAATTATCTTTTTTCCAAAAGAAAGCATAAAGTCAATTTCGTGGTGGTCAAACTTGTGAAAGTACAAATCGTAGCCATTGGCGCGCAGCGTTTGGGCGATTGCGTTTTCAAAAACCATTCCAAGGTTTATGCTTATCTTGTCAACGATTAGCTGCTTGTAGATTGACTCTTGAATCGGAAGCTTTGAGTTCATGAAAATTTGCGTGACAAGAAGCCCTGTGTCGCCCATAAAGATTTTTTGGCTCGCTATGTCCTTGCTCAAGTTGAACGCGATGTTAGGGTCGGAACAGTTGTTGGCGATATTCACAATCATAGAATCTTTTATGGCTTCAAAGGAACTGTAGGCGCGCGACACACGCGCGTTTTTTCCAAGCGCGGTGGCCTTGAAAAGCCTTGAATGGGATGACAGTTCCGATGGAAGGGCGTCAAAAATCAATGAAGTGGAAAGCTTGTAAGTCGCGTCAAGTTTTTTTAGGTCGTTGTGATACAGCGTTATTATGTCGCGCTTGACTTCGTCCACTCGCGAATAGTCGTTTGATTCCAACAGTTCGTTTACGGCCTGCGGCATTCCTCCAACCGCCATATAAAGGCGAAAGTCTTTTAACAGCTTTCGATGAACTGCGTCGCCCAAGGTTTTTTTTTGCAAAAAAATTTCCCTAATCAAATCAATGGTGACTTCGTCGCCTTTGGCCCATAGAAATTCCTCAAAGTCCATAGGGAACATGTCAATGCATTTTTCTTCGCTTGGCAAAAGAATTTTTTCCACATTCTGCCTTATCGTTATCAACGAGCCTGTTTCGATATAATGAAAGCGGCCGTCCTCCACAAACTGCTTGATTGATTGCCGCGCCAAAGGGAACAGTTGTATTTCGTCAAATATTATTAGGCTTTTATGCGGAACTAGTCTTTTTCCGTAAATCAGCGATATGGTTCTAAAAAAAGAGTCAAGGTCGGCCAAGTCCTCGAACAGGCTTTTGACCTTTGACATGTCTTTTTGAAAGTTTATAAGGATGTATGAGTCGTATTCGTGTTTCGCAAATTCCTCGACAATGGTGGACTTTCCGATGCGACGCGCCCCTTGGACAAGCAGAGCGCGCTTGTCGGCCCAGTCTTCTTTCCAACGCAAGAATTCTTTATAAATCTTCCTCTTAAAAGTCATGCTCTCATTATATGCACAAATATTAAGGTTTGTAAATAGCAAATTTGCACAAATTGTAAGGTTTATAAATAGAGGTTTTGCACAAATATTAAGGTTTATAAACGCTAAATTTGCGCAAATTCTATAAATTCAGCGTTTTTCCCAAGCCTAATTGTATTTTTTCCTCCTTTGCGGTATCATAGCGCATTATGTTAAAACCAGAGCTTTTTTCTAGCCTAAAAAATTATTCAGCAAAAACATTCGCCTCCGACGCGCTTGCCGGAGTCATCGTCGGAATCGTCGCGCTTCCTTTGGCCATCGCCTTTGCCATCGCGAGCGGCGTTCCTCCAGAGGCCGGCCTTTTTACCGCGATTGTCGCGGGCTTTTTTATCAGCGCTTTTGGCGGAAGCAAGGTGCAAATCGGCGGGCCAACTGGCGCCTTTGCCGTGATTGTTTACGGAGTCGTGGCGCAGTTTGGAATCGAAGGCCTTGCGACGGCGACGATTATGGCCGGCGTTCTTTTGATTTTGCTTGGCGCCTTTAAGATGGGCGGCCTTGTAAAATTCATTCCATACACAATCGTGACGGGCTTTACCGCCGGCATCGCGGTGACGATTTTCGCCGGCCAAATCGGAGACTTTTTGGGCCTGTCCATAACGACCTTTCCTAAAGGCTTTGACAAAATGCCCGGCGACTTTGTTGGAAAGATTGAGACATACTGCCTTAACATCGGCCAGGTCAACTGGTTCTCGTTCGCGCTCGCGACGGTGAGCCTTGCGCTGATTTTTTTGTGGCCGCGCGTCACAAAAAGAATTCCAGGCTCGCTTATCGTAATCATTTTGGCCACGCTCGCTTCCGTCATCGCGCGCGAAAAGTTTGGCCTTGTCACCGACACGATCGGTAGCCGCTACGGCTCGATTCCGTCGTCGCTTCCGCTTCCAAAATTGCCCGACTTGCGCTTGTCTTCAATCCGCGCGTTGTTTCCGACTGCCGTTTCAATCGCAGTCCTTGCCGCCATCGAATCGCTTTTGAGCGCGGTCGTCGCCGACGGCATGATTGGAAGCAAGCACGACTCCAACATGGAGCTGATCGGACAGGGAATCGCGAACATCGCAAGCCCCCTCTTTGGAGGAATCCCCGCGACAGGCGCCATCGCGCGCACTGCCACCAACATCAAGAACGGCGCCAAAACTCCGGTGGCCGGAATCGTTCACGCGCTGACGCTCTTGTTGATTTTGATTTTCTTGGGAAGGTTCGCCGTCTACATTCCGATGGCGGCCCTGAGCGCGGTCTTGATAAACGTCGCTTGGAACATGGCGGGCTTTGGAAGCATACGCGCCTTGGTCAAAGGACAAAAGAGCGACAGCTTTGTTTTTATCGCGACGTTCTTGATCACGGTCTTCATCGACCTTACCGTCGCGATTGAAGTTGGCCTTGGATTGGCCGCCTTCTTCTTCATCAAAAAAATGTGCGACCTTTCAAACGTTCAGGCCAAGCGCGAAAACTTGACCGAAGGCATAAGCGGCTCGTCCGAAAACCAAGAGACCTTGGACATTCCCAAGGGCGCGATGGTCTACGAAATCGACGGCCCTCTCTTTTTTGGAACGGTGCGCAAATTTGACGTGGCCGTCGAAAAGGCCGAAGTCAGCTACAAGGTTTTGATTTTACGAATGCGCAACACGATTTACCTTGACGCGGGCGGAATCCGCGCCTTGGAGCAAACCAAGCAAGCCTGCGACCGCCGCGGCGTCACGATCGTCCTTTCGGGCATCCACACGCAGCCCTACATGCTCTGCGAAAAAACCGGAATGCTTTCCAAGCTGGGCAAAGAAAACGTCTGCGCCAACATCGACGCGGCGCTCGCGCGTGCCCGGGAGATTCTGGGGGAGAAGTAAGGGAAGGGGGCAGCCGCCCCCACGCTTGCAAGAAGGAGAGTTAATTTACATCGCTTCCATTAATTGTACGATGGCCTTTAACTTTTTTTCGTCCAATTTCTGTCCGCCTGCGGTTTAAGCAGTTGTTATGCTCACGGCTCACTGAGCCGCGGATTTTAAGTATTTAAAAATCTCCTTTTAAGATGTATTTTTTGCGCCATTTAAAGTGCAAGAATAAAACTTTTTAAACACAAAAATCCATAGCAGGCAAAAATTATTAGCCTTCAATTTCCTTAATTAAATCGGCAAGACATGTTTTTTTCATCTCCTTTTCCATTGCCTTTTGAGCGTCGGCTAAAACAGGATCAAGGACTTTATGAATGTTTTTTCCTACAGGACACTTGTTGTTTGGATTGGGATGAAAATTAAAAACTTCCCGTTCCTCTTCACCCTCATTGATTGCTTTGTATATGTCAAGCAGGGTGATTTTGTCTGCGCTCCGAGAAAGGTGAGAGCCTCCGACCCCTGCTGCTGTTTCCACAAGGCCTGCCTTTTGCAACTGCAAGAGAATCTTTCTTATGATAACGGCATTCACGCCTGTACTTGCAGAAATAAATTCCGAAGTAACGCGCATGTCTTTTTCAAAATATTCGATGCACAAAAGCGTATGCACTGCCGCTGTAAAACGAACGCTGATTTTCATAAACTTATTATACCATTTTTTCCAAAATTTCGCCAATGTCGCCGTTTATGCATATTGCCCTGTCTGCGATTTCACGGGGCGCGATTGCTTCTCCATAATTTACGCAGGCATAGGTTGCGTTAGAATTTTTTAATGTCATTTGCCAGAAGGGATATTTTATAATTCCCGGAGTGTTTCCACCGACACCAAGTTCCAAAAAAAGAACTTTTCCGTCATTTTCCGCATGTCGTGTCCGCAAAAAATTTTCGTAGCGTTCCGCGGCTTCATACCAGCCATCATCTTGAACAAAAGAATCGTCAGCGCGAAGATTCATGCTCATAGGTTTTCCGCATACAGGACAGTGGGGAATAAGTTCTGTAGGAATCTGCATTTTTATAAGATTGTCGTTTTCATCTTTTTGACTTTCCCACATCGAGCGAATCTGCTTTTCATTGTCGTAGGTTTTTTGATGGCAAGGCTTTGAACACTGAAAAAGTCCGTAATCGCCTTGTGTGTAATAGAGCCGCTTCTTGTCAAAGCCCGCTTTCTGAAAGCAGTGGTCTACATTTGTCGTGATGACAAAATAATCCTTGTCGCGAACCAGATTGAGCAAATCGCCATAGACATTTTTTGCTGGATTCATGTAGCGGTTTATCATAATGTAGCGTGACCAGTACGCCCAGTGTTCTTCAAGACTTTTGTAAGGGTAAAAGCCCCCTGAGTACATGTCGGTAAACTCATATTTTTTTGCAAAGTCAGAAAAATATTTTTCAAAGCGCGCTCCTGAGTAGGTGAATCCTGCGCTAGTAGAAAGTCCGCTTCCTGCTCCAACGATTACGGAGTCCGTAGAGGAAAGCGCTTTTTTTAATTCGCTAATTTTTTCTGTCATATAAAAGCCCCCTGTAAATCGCTTCGTCTTTTTCTCCAAAAACATTGAAGATAACTTTCATTTTATCGCCGGTATTTTCTTTCCATTCGCGCGCAATTCTAACCGCTATTTCTGCCGCCTTTTCTTGAGGAAAGCGGAATACGCCGGTGGAGATGCAACAGAATGCGATTGAAGCGCACTCATTTTCTAAAGCCAAGTCCAGACAGCTTTTGTAGCATGAAGCAAGCAAATCGCAGTCAGATTCGGTGAGTTTTCCTTCTACAATGGGTCCTACAGTATGAATCACGAATTTGCATGGAAGATTAAAGGCTGGCGTGATTTTTGCTTTTCCCGTTGGCTCTTCATGCCCTTGTTTTTCCATAATTTCTGCGCATACTTTTCTCAACTGAATTCCTGCGAATGTATGAATGCAGTTGTCGATGCAAATATGGTTTGGAAGCCAGCAGCCTGTCATACCGCTGTTTGCCGCATTTACGATAGCATCCACTTTTAATGTGGTGATGTCGCCTCGCCAAAGATACAAATCGCTTCCTAAAGGAACGCTCTCTAAATCTTTAATATCTGTAATTCCCCGGGATTTGTTTTCTTCCGTTAAATATTCATCCTGCACAGTCAAAAAATCTTCGCTTGCGGGAAGTGGCGGTCGGACATTTACAAGGGAGCGTAAAAGATATTTTTGTTCATCATCGCTTTGAGGAATTTCAATGTTTTCATACTTAGGATTTTCTTCAAGAAGATATTGAATTAAAAATTCCCTTCGCTCTTTTTGTGTCATGATTTTACCTCGTATTAAAATTTAAACTTAAGGACTGGCGAAAAATTTTCTCTTTCCTTCAATCCTTTTACATGTCCCAGATTTGAAAGCGAACCTTGTATATTCTTAAGATAAAAGACTTTGAAAATAGGATTTTTAGGATTGTCATTATAAAGTTCTTTAACAATTGCGCTTTTTTTCATAATTGCTTTCTTTATTTTTAGGATTTCCTCGTTTTCATCGGGAAAAACAACCTCGGCGCTAAAACGAATCCATGCGGTAGTGATTTCATCTTCTTGCAGCTTGCTTGCGCACAAATCTACATAAGGATTTTTTTGCAGTTCTGCATACATTGTTTTTTCGCAGTTTGTGCAAAACCAGAGTTTATTATCAGATGTAACCATATACTGAACGGGACGAACTTTAGGCTTTCCGTCTAGTCCGATTGTCGCAAGGTATTGAAGACCCACTTTGTCCAAATATGAAGCTATGTCATTTATTGTCAGTTTATTTTCCATACGAAACTCCATTATAGCGCAATCCGATAAATTAAGGCGGATAAATCCGCCCCAATCTTTATTTACGGACTAGCGAAATTCTTTTCTGAATGTTCTTTCCGTTTTTGATTTCCTCAACCAAAGCGGCCGCGTAGTCTGCATAGCTTATGATGCTTTCCCCTTTTGAATTAAGGGTAAGTTCTTCACCGCCCCAAATCCAGCTGCCAGTTTTTGGAGCGTCTGCTTGAAAGTCTCCTGCAGGGCTGATATATGTCCATTGAACATCACTTCTTTTTCGTAAGTCATCCAAGGCTTTACCCATCGCATTTGCAAGAGGCTTGAACATATCAGGAAAATCCGGAGTGTCCATGACACGGACTGTATGCTCCTTGTTTACATAAAGGCTACCTGCTCCGCCTACAATTATAAGACGAGTTTTTGTACCAGAAAGAAGGTCGCACAGATGGGCAAGCGATTTTCCATGGTTAGGCAATTCGTTCTCTACCCATGCGCCGAATGCATCAACTACTACATCAAAACCTGCCAAATCTTCCTTTGTAAGAGCAAAGATGTCTTTCTGCGCAAAATTCTTTGCCTCGCTTTTGTTTTCACCGCGCGCAAAACCTGTAACTTCAAAACCTGCCGCAAGAGCTTCCGCAACAACCAATTTTCCTACTTTGCCGTTTGAGCAAACTACAGCTACTTTCATGTGACTTCTCCTTGGGTAAATCTGTTACCCATAATTAGTGTTTTTTTGTAAAATGTTGTTCTATTAACCTTACAACTTAGAATATAAAGCGTTTTTGATGTAATGTCAATAGAACAAAGTTTTGAAATGTAGTAAATGTGAAACTATAGATTTGTAAAATCTGTAAAAAATATCGTATAACATAATTTTCAAAGCCGACAGGCAGTCAAGCTGCCTGCGGTACAAGCAGTTGCTTATGCTGCGTTCTAAAATTCTTTCCCCACAACGATATCCTCTCGCGGCAACTTGTTCCAGGCAAAAATGGCCGCCGCCTCTTGCAAATCCATCGGCTTGCAGGACGGGGACATGCCGCATAAAAACATAAGTTTTCCGATGATTTCTTGGGGCGAAAAGCGCGTTCGCAAATAGCCCATGTCCAAGTCCTTGTCGCGCTTTGAAAGGCGGCGGCCTTCTTTGTCAACCAAAAGCGGAAAGTGCAGAAACTGCGGTTTTTGCAAGCCCAGCGCTTCGTACAAAAACAATTGCTGGTGGGTTGATGCAAGCAGGTCGCGGCCGCGCGCGACTTGGGTCACGCCCATGAGCGCGTCGTCAACGGTCACCGCAAGCTGGTATGAAAAATTTCCGTCTGCGCGGCGAATGATAAAGTCGCCTGCGTCGCGCGCGAGCTTGCATTTTTGCGGGCCGTAATGGCCGTCAACAAAAATCGATTCGCGGTCTGGAAGGCGTATTCTCTTTGCGGGGGAACGTTCCTTTAAAAGCCGCTCGCGGTCGGCTGCCGAAAGCTTGCGGCAAGTTCCGGCGTAGATTGGAGTTCCGTCGCTTGCGTGCGGAGCGGAGGCGGCCAATAAGTCCGCGCGGCGGCAAAAGCAGTCGTAGACAAGGCCGCGCTCTTCCAGCGCTCTAAAGTATTTTTGGTAAATTGAATCGCGCTCGGATTGGTAGTATGATTTTGCCGCCGCGCAGTTTTGGTCAGTGAAGCCTGCTGGTTTCGCCGCTTTTTGGTCTTGCAACCCCCGCGCCGCGCCTCCAGCGATTTTGGTCGGGCCTTCGTTTGCCGCGCGGTTTTGGTCTTGAACGCAGCTTTTGCCAGGGCCTTCATCCCATTCCAAGCCCAGCCACAAAAGGTCGTCCATCAGGCGGTCGGCCCACTCGCGCTTGCAGCGCTGCTTGTCCAGGTCTTCGATTCGCAAAAGCCACTGGCCGCCGTCTTTTTTTGCGGACAGCCAAGAGATGAGCGCGGCGTAAATGTTCCCCAAGTGCATTCTTCCGCTGGGCGACGGAGCGAACCTTCCTTTTGTCATACGTCAAGTCTAGCGCTTTTTGCCGTCCACGTTAAGGTCTTGCAAGCAGGTTAAACGAAATGGAAGCAGTAAAAAATGCGCGAGGGAGCGGGGCGGCTGGCGGCGACACTCGCATTGCGCATGCCGCGATAGCGGCATACGTAGAAAGTTTCAAGGCGCAATGCGCGTGTAGCGCAGTTATCAAGCGGCGCCGATCTGACGCAGCCGCGACTGGGAGCATTTTTATTATTGTATTTATATTACGTTTGCCATGGTGTAGAGACGCTTTGTTCTTGCATTAAGCCTAAAACTTAACCAAAGGAATTTCCAGCGCGAGCGCTTCCGTTCCTGCGGGAATGGCGACTTTGTGCTTTTTGAAATTTCCGGGCGGGCCTTTGCCGTCGTAGTTTGAAAAGCCAAATGGCTCTTTTGGAATTCCCATAAAGCCCGCGTTAAGGTCGCCGTCGCCGTTTGTGTCGTGAAAAACGCAAAAGGCGCATTCGCCGCTCTCAAGGCTTAGCTCTATTGTCGCGGACGGAACTTTTGCCGGGACGCGGACGGTCTGGACGGGCTTTCTCTTTTTAAAGCTTTCTTCGCTGTCGTGCGCGCTAAGGACGATTGTTCCGCTTGATGTCGTTATGTTTGTTATCGTGATTTGGACGGAACGCTTATTGGCTTGCGTTTGTGGCGCGGTCTGTCCAAAAGCAAAGGCGCAGGTCCACAAGATTGCCGCCGCTACGATCGAAATTTTTTTGTTCATGCTGTCTCCTTTGGGGCGGGCCGCGCCCGCGTTATGGTTAGTGAAGCCTTTTAGTTCGCCGCCCGCGCCGTTAAGGTCTTGCAACAAGTCTTGGTCTTGTGAAGCCCTTTAGTTATGCAATTCCTTTTCGTACAAATCGAAGCGGCATTGCTCCAGGACGCGCTTTCCGATAAGGGTGATCGCGCGCGCGGGGCAGTGGTTTACGCAGCGGTAGCAAAGCGAGCAGGAACCGGGCGCAAAGACGGCCTTTCCGCTTTGAATCGCGATTGACTTTGTTGGGCAATTTTTGGCGCAGACTCCGCAGCCGGAGCACTTTTGCGCGTCGATTTTTAGCTTTGACCTCAAGGCTTTTACAGTCGGAATGAACCACAAGCGCTGGCCAAAAAGGCCTGCAAGGAAATGCCAAAAAGAAAGGCCGTCTTTTGGATAGCGGCCGTTTTTTGTGGACTCAACCGCGCGCTCTATTTTTTGTTCGCTGCGTTTAATTGTCGCAAGGTTTTGTTCCATGGGCTTTTTTAACATAGGAACGTCGCCGATTGAGTCGGGCATTTTTAGGTGAAGGCCGCCAAGAATTTTGGCGCCTTGCTTTTTTAAGAGCCTGGCTCCGACTCCCGCTCCGTCGCCGCTAAAAAGGCCCATCGTCACGATGACAAAAACTTTTTTTCCGGCAAAGAGCGCGCTGTTTTTGGCGATAAAGTTTTTTACGATTAGCGGAACGTCGCTGTAGTGGGTGGGGTAGGCTAACGCAACTTCGTTGGTTTGCGCAACTTCGGCGGCCTCCGTTATGGTCTGTAAAGCCTCTTGGCCGCCCGCCTTATGGTCTTGCAAACAATTTCCGCCTTTTAGAATTTCCAAGGCCTCGTCGCTTTCAATCGAGACGGCCTTTCCGCCGGTCGCGCTTGCAAAAAGCTCCGCGCAATGTTTTGTGTTCCCGCTTCCGCAAAAATAAATTACGTTCATTTATAGTCCTCCTTATTATGCCGCTGTCCGCGCGCGCCAGTTGGCAAGCGCGGATGTTGCGGATACTGCGGCGTCTTTCGATTTAGGTCTTGCGAGCAAGCTCGTCGCCGCTGGTCCTCCTAATATTACGGCTGTTCGCGCGAGTTTGGCTGCGAGCGCGAATGTTGCCGCTTATGCGGCGTCTTTAGATTATGGTCTTGCGAGCAAGCTCGTCGCCGCTAGTCCTCCTATTATTACGGCTGTCCGCGCGCGTTAAGGTATGTGAAGCCTTTTTTGTCGCGGCCGCGTTATGGTTTTGCTTACGTTCGCAGTCTTTAGAATTGGAACGCTTGCATAAAATCAAATATTTTTTCCTCCCACTTGAAGCCGCATTTTACGCCGCGCATTGTGGCGAGCGACGTGATTCCGTGGACAAAGGCCCAGAGCGAAATCGTGATGTCGTTCCATTTTTCCTTTGGGCAATCTTTTCGCGCCAAAAAATCTTCCGCCGCCGCCTTGAAGATTTCGTAGGGCTTGTAGTTTTTTTGCGGATCGGCGCCTTCGGTCAAATCCAGCGCGAGCTTGGACTTTCCAAAAAGAAAGGCAAAGTAGTTTGGATGGGCCGTAAAAAAGTTAAGGTAGGCCTTGCCCAGTTCCATCAAAAGACGCTCCTTGTCCTTGCATCGCTCGATTGTTCCTTCCAACTGGGCGGAAAAATTTTCGCTCACGTAATTTTGCATTTCCTCAAGCAAAATGTCCTTGTTCCCAAAATGGGAATATGGCGCCGCGTGCGAAACCCCGCAAAGGCCCGCCACCTTGCGCAAGGAAAAGGCGTCCAGCCCCTCCTTTGCCACCAAGGCGATTCCCGCCTCAATCAAGTCGCTTTTTAAGTTTTTGTGGTGGTAAGTGTCCACGCCCGCCTCCTTTTGCCCTTGATTAATCTTTACGCTGCCTAGATTAACGCGCAATCTTTACATTGTCAAGATGTTGGCCGCGTTTTTTTTAGCGCCAAAATTTATATTTGGAAAGCCTAAAATTGATTGTTAGGCGCATAAGCCGCAACATTCGCGCTCGTAGCCAAACTCGCGCGAACAGCGGTAAAAAATTTCAAGAATTTTTTAATTTTTTTGCGCGTTTTTTAAATTTATGTGCTATAATGGACAGACTATGAACAAAAGAGATTTCCCCAAAATCCATTTTTATGACCAGGATTTTGTCGATATTTACAACAAGACTTGGAACTGGATCGCAGATTATTGGATTGACCCTAAAAAAGGGGCCAAGACAAACGACGGGTGTTTTGTCTACCCGGAAGACGGCGTGAACGTTTTAAACCACTTGGATTCGATTTTCTCCTCTTTTTTCTTGGTTTACTCAAACCGCAACTATTCCGCCAGCAAAAATTTGGACTACCTTTATACCCGTCAGGAACGCGACGGCGCCATTCGCTTTAAGTACGACCTTAAGACAGGAAAGCCTATCTCCGAAAAGGGAAATCCGGAAGGCGTCACCCTCCCTCTTTTGGCGTGGGCGGAGTTCAACCTTTACCATAAATTGGCCAACAAGCGCCGCGTAAAGGAAGTCATTCCGTATCTTGTAAAATACGTCAATTGGATTGACAAAAAATTCAAAAAGCCCAACGGCCTTTACGCCGCTCCCGCCGTGGCCAGCGGAATGTTCAACAGCCCGCGCGACAAGTGCGTCTACCCCGTGGACTTCAACTCGGCGATGGCCTTGAACGTCTTGCACCTTTCCGCCCTTGGCGACATCATGAACGACAAGGAATTGAGCTTCATGTACAAAAAGGCCTACTTCTCGCTCAAGACTAGAATCAACGGCATGATGTGGGACCAAAAGACAGGCTTTTACCACGACCTGGACAAGGACGAAAAAATTCTTCCGCAAAAGACAATCGCTGGCTTCTGGCCCTTGCTTGCCGAAATTCCCAACGCCGACCGCGCCGAAACTTTAATCGCGCATCTTACCAACAAAAAAACTTTTGGCGCCGACCATCCCTTCCCGACCTTGAGCATGGACAGTCACGACTTCAAGGAAAGCGGAGAGGGCTACAAGGGAAGCGTTTTCCCCGCGATGAACTTTATGGTCATCAAGGGCTTGGAAAAATACCAGCGCTACGACTTGGCGCGCGAATGTTCGATTCGCCACCTTTACTATATTCTTGAAGCTCTCGCTCCGGAAAACCGCAAGGAAAAGGGCGACTTGTACGAAGCCTACATGCCGTGCAAGGAAGGAAAGGCTTCCCTCAAAGGCAAGCCCAACTTTCCGCGTCCCCGCTATTTGCAGACCGTCGCGCTTTCCACAATCGCCGTCATGATTGAAAACGTAATCGGCTTGCTCATAAGCCTTCCGCGCAAAACGGTTGACTGGATAATTCCCAACTTGGAAATCATGGGAATTGAAAACCTTTCGCTCAAACGCAACTTAATCACGATTTTGTCCAACAAGTCAAACCGTGGTTGGGAAATTCAAATGGAAAGCGAAAAGCTTTATTACTTTACAATCAACATTCTTGAGCAAAAGAAAAAGACTCTGCCGATTCCTTCCGGCCGTTGCTCAATGTTGATTGACAAGCTATAGGAAATGAGCGCAAGGCAAAAAAAACAAGTTCCGCAAGTAAGGCCGGAAGCCATAATAGAAATCGCCTCTACAGGAATCCGTCTTAGCGTCGTTGAAATTTTGCCGAGCGGACATTGGAACACCCTTGACCGTTCCGACATGCCGGTCAACTTGGGAATGGACATCTTTACCGGCGGTTCTGTCAAGCAAAGCACCATCGGCCAATGCATTCAAATTTTAAGCCGCTACAAGGAACAGCTTAAGTCCTGGGGAATCGAGGCCGCCGACACAAGCGTCATCGCCACCGCCGCCTTGCGCGAAAGCCGCGACAAGGATTCAATCATCGACAGAATTTTCATCCGCACCGGTTTTGTCGTCCGCGTGATTGACGGCGTAGAGGAAAACCGTTTGATGTACCTTGCCGTGCGCGAATGCTTCAAAGACTCAAAGTTTGACTTGGCCAACGACGACTACATTATTCTTGAGGCTGGCGGCGGCTCTTCCGAAATGATGCTTCTAAAAAAAGGCAGCATCGTGAGCGCCCACTCCTTCCGCTTGGGAACGATTCGCGTCGAGGGCCAAATCGGCCAAAGCGGGGAGAGCGACACGGCGCGGCGCTTTATCCAGCAGTTCATCCTAAACTCAAAGACCCTTTTAAGCGAGGAGTTCAATTCCCTAAAGCTAAAAAGTTTTATCGCCGTCGGAAAGCAGGCGCAAGTGGCGGCGCTTAACGTTGGCCGGCCAATATCGACTTTTTTGTGGGAAATGCCTCGGCAAAAGTTCATAGACTTTGTTGACGAAATTCAAGAATATTCAATAGAGGAATGTCTCGCGCGCTTTAAAATCGCTTACTCCGACGCGGCGCAATTGCGCATCGGCCTTTTGATTTACAAAATGTTCGTCGAGATAACCAACGTCGCCAGCGTCATCGTGCCGGAAACAAACTTGCGCGAGGGCGCGCTTATCAACAAGCTGGCCGCCCCCAACGAGGACTTGCAGCGCGACTTTTACAAGCAAATCACGGCGGGCGCCCTTAACCTTTTGCGAAAGTATCACGGCGACGAGGGCCACGCTCAGTTTGTAACCGACGTCGCCCTAAAAATATTCGACGCGCTCAAGGCCGAGATTGCCATGGACGAGCGCGCCCGCGTGTTGCTGGAAGTGGCGGCGATGCTTCATGACATCGGAATTTTTATCCGCATGGAAAACCACCACGAGCATTCGGCCTACATCATAAGCAACTCGGAATTTTTTGGCCTTACAAAAAACGAAATCACAATCATTTCGCAAATCGCAAAATACCATCGCGGCCATTCCAATCCGCAGGACGACGACCATTTTCAAATGCTTCCGCGCGCAAGCCGAATGGCGATTCTAAAGCTTACCGCCATTATCCGAATTGCCGACGCCATAGACCGTTCGCACACGCAAAAGTTCACACAACTTAAAATCACCAAACAAAAGGATTCTTTGGTGATTCACACCGGCAACAAGCACAACACGGTTTTGGAGCGGCAGGCTTTGGGCGAAAAAGGCGGAATGTTTGAAAGCGTCTTTGGCTACAAGGTGATTCTTTCTTAGGAGGTTTATAATGGCGGCAGCAAAAACAACGGGCAAGGATATTTTTTTAAACCGCGAGCTTTCTTGGATAGAATTTAACGACCGCGTTTTGCGCGAGGGCTTGCGGCGCGACATTCCTCTTTTGGAACAGTTGACATTTCTTTCTATTGTAACAAGCAACTTTAACGAGTTTTTCCAAGTGCGCGTGGCCAGCGTAAAGCGCCTTCTTAAAAACGCGCCTGGCGGAAAAGACATTTCGGGCCGCACTCCAAAGCAGCAGCTAAAGGACATTTCGGCGCGGGCCCGCCAAGTGATGCAGGCGCAGCAAGACGCGCTGCAAAAGCAAATAATCCCGGCATTGGCAAAAGAGGGCTTTGTCTACAAGCGGCCCAAGCAGTTTAGCGTCGCGCAAAAGGAATTCGCGCAGGAAATTTTCAAGGCGCAAATCTTGCCGCTTTTGACGCCGCTTAGAACCGACAGCGACGAGTTTCCTAAAATCGCAAACCTTAAATGGCACGCGGCCTTTTTGCTAAAGCCGATTGCCGGAATAAAAATCGCCAACAAAGAATTTGCCGCCAAGCCCGGCGCTCCGATTGTGGCTCTTGTTCAGATTCCAGACGCGATTCCAAATTTGATTTGGCTTCCCGGCGACAAGGCCGCGTCAAAAGATTTTACAAGCGTGAGCGATTTGGTCTTGCAGTACGGCTCTCAGGTTTTTGACGGCTACGAAGTTTCAAAGTCGCTTTTGTTCAACGTCGCGCTTGACGCTGACTTTGCGGTTGACGAGGACGCAAACGACATCGTGCAGGCGATGCAGGAAGTTTTGGTGGCGCGCCAGTCTTCGTTTGCGGTCAGAATGGTTTGCGACAAGTCCAGCTCTGAGCTGCAAAAATTTTTGGCGCAAAAGCTGGGCCTTAAGTCCGACGACATCTACGCCTTTGACGGCTTGGTTGACGCGGCCACTTTATGCGAAATCGGCGGGGCGGAAAACACCGACCATTTGCGAAACGAAAGCTGGAAGAATTTTCCCAACGCCGCTTTGCCGGAAGACGAGCCTTACTGGGACGCGATAAAGCGCCGCGACGTTATTTTGCACGTTCCCTACGAGTCCTACAATCCTGTGGTAAAGTTCTTGAACGACGCGGCAGACGATCCCGACGTTCTTTCCATCAAGATGACGCTTTACAGGACCGGCCGCGGCTCTCCGATAATTTCAGCGCTTGAAAAAGCGGCGCGAAACGGAAAGCAAGTGACGGTCTTGGTGGAGCTTAAGGCGCGCTTTGACGAGGAGCGCAACATCGCTTGGGCCGAAGAGCTTGAGCGCGCCGGCGTGTTGGTCGTTTATGGCTTGGTCAACCTTAAGGTGCACGCAAAAATTTTGATGGTCATCCGCCGCGAGCAGGACGCCTTCAAGCGCTACGTCCACCTTGCCACCGGCAACTACAATCCAAGGACCGCGCGCATTTATTCCGACCTTTCGCTTTTTACCGCCAACCACGAAATCGCCAACGACGCTACAAAGTTCTTTAACATTGTTACAGGCTATTCTGCCCTGCAAAAGATGAAGTACCTTAGCATGGCGCCTGTAGACTTAAAGAGCAAGCTGCTTTCGATGATTCAGCGCGAGATTGAGCTTTCGACTCCGCAAACTCCGGGCTTGATAATCGCCAAGATGAATTCCTTGGCCGACGAGGAAGTGATCGCGGCCTTGTACCGCGCCAACCGGGCGGGCGTTCGCATAATGCTTAACGTTCGCGGCATTTGCATGCTTCTTCCTGGCGTCGCCGGAATGAGCGAAAACATTCGCGTTGTTTCCATCGTCGACCGTTACTTGGAGCATTCGCGCGTCTTTTATTTTCAGAACGGAGCGTCGCCAGAAATTTATTTGGCCAGCGCCGACTGGATGCCGCGAAACCTCGACCGCCGCATAGAATTGATGTTCCCGATTTTGGACTCCGCCGCTTTCAAGGAAATAAAGCATGTGCTTGACGTTTACTTTGAGTCAAACATAAATTCTTACGAGCTCCAAAGCGACGGCTCTTGGCTTGCCCTTAAGCCCAAGGCGGGCGAGGCGGCAAAACGCGCCCAGGAAATTCTTTACAACGAATACAAAGCGCGGGCCGAGCGCAACAAGGCGCCAAAGACGCGGTTCACCGTTCGCAGAAAGTGAGTTATGAAAGTTTTTGAAGGTAAAATAGTTGACGTAGTAAAGCGGGAAGTCTACGGCGGAAAGCTTTTTGTAGAAGACGGCCGCATAAAAAAAATCGAGCGCTGCCAAACCTCGGAGCGAAAATATCTTGTGCCAGGCTTTGTGAATTCCCACGTTCACATAGAAAGCAGCATGGTCACGCCCCAGTACTTTGCCTACGAATCGCTTAGGCACGGCGTAATCGCGGCGGTTGCCGACCCCCACGAAATAACGAACGTTTGCGGCGCGGCGGGCTTTGACTTTATGCTAAAGGACGCGGCCCGCTCTCCAATGAAAATTTACTTCGCGGTTCCCTCCTGCGTTCCGGCCACGAAATTTGAAACGTCAGGCGCGGTCTTGGATTCCGCCGCCGTCGCCCGCCTTTTAAAGAACAAGCGGGTTGTAAGCCTTGGCGAAATGATGAACTTTCCGGGCGTGCTTGGCGGCGACAAAGAGGTCATGGCAAAAATCGCCGCCGCCAAAAAATTGGGAAAGCCCGTTGACGGCCACGCTCCGATGCTTAGCGGCGAGGCCTTGAAAAAATACGCGGCGGCGGGCATTTCAACCGACCACGAAAGCGCCTCCTACGAAGAGGGCTTGGAAAAAATTCAATGCGGAATGTTCGTTCAAATCCGCGAAGGTTCCGCCGCAAAAAATTTTAAGGCGCTCGCTCCGCTTTTTAAGGTCGCCCCGGAAAAGCTTATGTTTTGCGTGGACGACTTGCATTCCAATGATTTGGAGAAGGGCCTTCTTTGGGGCTTGGTCAAAAAGCTTATCGCGGACGGCTACGATTCCTTTGACGTGTTGCGCGCCGCCACCTACAATCCAATCAAGCATTACAAGCTTGACGTAGGCCTTTTGCAGGAAGGCGACAGCGCGGACTTTATCGTTGTCAGCGGAATCAAAAAAATGAAAATTGAAAAGGTTGTCGTAAACGGACAAACCGTCGTAAGCGGCGGCCGTTCCTACTTTAAGCTGACAAGCGTCAAAGGCATAAACAACTTTAACCGAAAGGAAATAAGCGCCGCCGACATCGCCGTCCGCTCCGACACCGCGCAAGTAAGGACGATAAAGGCCGTCGACAAGGAAGTCTTTACCGAAAGCGCCTTGATGTACGCCAGCTTGGAAGACGGCTATTTAAAGTCCAACACAAAGACCGACGTTTTAAAGTTGGTTTGCGTAAACCGCTACAATCCAGACGCCAAGCCCGCCGTCGCTTTTGTCAACGGCTTTGGCCTTAAGGCCGGAGCGCTTGCAAGCAGCGTGGCCCACGATTCGCACAACATTATTTGCGTCGGAACCGAAGACAAGTACATAGTCAAGTGCATTAATAGGATTATTGGCAACAAGGGCGGGCTTGCGGTGGCCAACCGCGCGCGCGTCCACGACATTCAGTTGGACGTCGCGGGCCTTATGGCAAGCCGCTTGTGCAAAAAAGTCGCGCGCGACTACGAGGACCTTTGCCATTGGGCGCGCATGATGGGCTGCAAGCTCAACGCGCCTTACATGACCCTTTCATTTTTGACGCTGCCCGTAATTCCAAAATTAAAGATAACCGACTTGGGTTTGTTTGATTCGGAACGGATGGAATTTGTGTAAGTCACATTCTCGCCGCGCGCGCGTCAATGAACTCAATATGAAGTTTTTTGCCAAGAGCTTCCGCCACACGCTTTAGCGTTTTTAGCGAGGGGTTGGCCTCTCCGTTTTCCAAGCGGCTTATGTCCGCTTGCGTGATTCCGGTTTTTGCGGAAAGCTCTTTTTGCGTAATCTTCTTTTCTTCCCGCGCGGCGATTATTGCTTTGATGATTTGGTATTCAGGTTCAAGAGCGTTCCATTCAGCTGTGAATTCGGGATTTTTAAGCTGTTGGTCGAGATACTTTCTAAAGTCGTCCATGTTAGTCCTCCGTTTGATTTTGCGCAAGGTAATCTGAGCGATATTCCTTGGCTTTTTGAATTTGGTCGCGCGGCGTTTTTTGCGTTTTCTTTACAAAGCCGTTTGTGAGGACGGCTTTTTTTCCGGCAAAGAAAAAGTAAAGCAAGCGCGTAATGTTGGACCCCTGCTTTGCCCGCAGCTCGAAAATTCCGTCTTCCAGTTGCTTGGAATACGGAAGCCTAAGGTTTGCGCCATGCTCCCTGAGCAAGGCGGCCATTAAAAGCGCTTTTGCCCGCATTTTTACGTCCAGCGAGTCCAAGAATTCTTGGATGGAACATTGGCCGCCGCGCTTTTTGTAGAAAACTATCTCAAAGTTTTCCGATTCGTCTGCTTTATCAATATATGTTATATAACATATATTGTCAAGTTTTTTTTTGTATTTTTTCATAAAAACTCCTGCATATAAGATAGAGTTTTTTTATGAAAATTTAGCGATTTTTATAAAAAAAAGAATTTTTTTTAGAGCTTTCGCCGCGTGGACTTTTGGAAAGCCTAAGACGCGCCGAGCAATAAAAAAGCCGCTCCCTAATCGGAGCGGCCTTCTTTTTGCCATAAAACTCGTTAAGAAAAACTGAGGCTACTCAGTTTTTCTTGGCTTTCCAACCATCGTCCAGCAGACAATCATCGCCACGATGTAAAGCGCGATGGTCACGTAAAGGACGTTTTGGTAGCCCACAGGGTTTACCTTTACGGCGCGGCCGTCGGCCAAAACTTTTTCTGTGAACTCGCCTGTGTGGCGGACAATCCAGCTGGCCATTTGGTTTCCGGTCAAGCCGGCGATGGCCCAGGCGCTAAGGCACATTCCGTGGACGGAAGAAATGCTCTTCATTCCAAAGTGGTCGCTGAGCAAAGTGGGAACGTTTGAATAGCCTCCGCCGTAGCCCGCGTTGACTACGATAAGAAGCGCGATGCACAAGGCCATAAGAACAGGCTCCGTTCCGTTGATGATTCCGCGGGTCGCGATGATGATTCCAGTGAACAAAATCGAAAGCGCGAAAATCCACTTGTAGATTGTGTTGCGGTCCTTGAGTCCGTCGGCTGCGGCGCTAAAGCCCAAACGTCCGGCGGCGTTGGCGATGGCCGTTACCGTTCCGATGGCGCTGATTGTCATAAAGCCAAGGCCCGTTGTTTGCAAAATCGGCTTTTCCTGCGAGATGAGAGCCAAGCCGCAAGCGATGTTGATGTAGAACATAATCCAAATGCCAAGGAACTCGCGGTTTGAAAAGCAAGTCTTGAAATTTGAGCCGAACTTTTTGAGGAACTCGCCGACCGTTTGCTTGTCGTGCGCTTCGACCCAGCCAGCAGGCTTTTTAAGAAGCAAGTGGCCGATGAACATCATCACGCAGTAAACGCCGCCCATAATCATGAACATATAGGCCGGGTTGTCGTCGCATCTGGCGACGATCGCTTGCATGATAGGAGTGGCGATTGCCTTGGCCGCTCCAAAGCCCGCGACGGCTAGGCCAGTGGCAAGGCCTTTTTTGTCCTTGAACCAAAGCATCAAGGTCTTTACGGGCGAAAGGTAGCCGGTTCCCAAACCAATTCCCATAATCACGCCGTAGCAAACCAAAACGCCGGGCAGGGACTTGGCCAAAATGCTGGCTCCGGTTCCAACCATTCCGACTGTAAAGAAAATCGTCGCGATCAAAGAGCTTTTGTGAATGTCCTTTTCTACAAAGTCGCCCAAGAAGGCGGCCGACATTCCCAAGAAGAAAATCGCCAAAGAGAAGGCCCACTCGACGTGGCTTTTGGGGCTGCCGATGTAGGCGGCGACTTCCTGGCTAAAAACAGACCAACAGTAAACTGTTCCGATGGAGCAGTGCAAGAGCAGCGCGGGAATGGCTCCGCGCAACCATTTGTTTTCAGGTAAATTCATAGTTGTCTATTATAACATAGGGGCAGGGAATTTTCAAGGGAGAAGCGCGGCTTCGCGCTTTTTGGACGCGTTCCGCCCCCACCGAGCGGCCCGCGAATTTCCTTGAATTTCTTGGAAAAGCGCGCTAAAATTATATCCAAATAGCAAAGTTTAGCGAGGTGATTTATGAAAAGTAGATTCTTTTTTAACGCCGTGTTGATTTCTCTTGCGGCGGCCTTTGTACTGCCTCTTTTTTCTTGCTCCGACGCGTCCAACGACGTTGGCTCCGGCATGGTCTCTTTTTATGTGGACAAGGCGCTCATGCAAAAAGCAGTGGAGCTTTCGGACAAAGTTTCAAAAAATCCCAACGACGAACCGCGCGGAGAAAGCGAGCGAAGGCTGCGCTTTGTCGCGACGCTTGAGGGCGAATACAACGAGACAAAAACCGTTTATGCCCCGTATGAAGGCGACTTTGGCTTTGAGTCATTTTCCATCGACTTTGCCGCGGTTCCTGTTGGAAAAACTATTTGCGCGAAAATCAGGATTTACGATGAATACACCCAGGAGCCGGTGGAAGAGCGCCCCCGGCCCAGCGTCTACGGAAAATCACAAAACATCAGAGTGAACAGCGGAGTGAACCCCTTGGCCGTTGAAGCCTGCTCCTATCGAGTGGATGTTCCGGTTAAGATTGAAATTCAATTTGACCAAAAGCCCGATTTTTCAATTTGCAGCGACAAATATATTTACGCGGTTGACCCAATGTCATCCTTTGTGGCAAAGCTTAATAACGCGAAAGACGACTTGCGCCGCTATGAGGTTTGCAACCAATTTGTGGACAAGTATTGGGACGACTGCCTTGGAGAAATCGCTTTGACGGAAGGCAACGGAGGCAACACGACTGTTTCCGATGACGGAAAGACCGTGACGGTTGAAGGCGAAATGTCGCTTTGCGTGTCGGAAGACGACCCGGCCTCAAGGGCCGCTGACGCGCGCTTTGTCTTGCTTGGCCAGAACATTTCTTACGACGCGGGAAACTATTCCTACAAGACAAAGTATTACGGAATGACAAGCTCAACCGTCATTCCGATAAAGGGCAGAGAGAACATTGCGGAATTCAGCGCGCAAAAATTGAACGTGATTGACACTCCCTACGCGCTGTATAAATTGAATCGTGATGAATTTAACTATAAATATTATCTTAAGGACAGTCCTTCCTCAGATTTGTCAGGTCCAGAGGATTTTTCATCAGGCGGAACAAGCGGCTCTATTGGAACTTATGAGCAGTCCTTCTGCTATGACGCCGACGGAATTTTTTATGTCTTGTCGGTTAATCCTGACGATCCCTCTGGCAATTGGATTAGTTCCGGCAACTCGAAAATAGGTTCTGGCGGAAACTTTAATTTGCCGTCAGACTGCGGTCACAAGTCAATCGCTTGCGACCTAAAACAGAACAAGTTGTATTTGTATGGCGGGGGCGCTCTCTACGCAACAGGCGACTTCATTCAGACTGGCACATTCGCTCAAACGCAGTATAACTTGATTGACGACGCTTTTCCTGACGCCAATATAAGCGAAAATTTTGCCATCTATGACGGCGTGGCGTATTTTGCGCTGACGGGAACAGGATATCGCATAGCCAAGGCCGACCTTTCAACCGTCACGGCGGGCGGAGTTGAGCTGGAGCAAGTCGCGGAAATTCCTGTTGACGACTATGTGTATCCGCAAATTTCCGACATGATAGCCGTGGACGACGCCGTGTATGTAATCCTGCGCGACATTACGCCAGGCCGTGAAACTGGCATATCATCAGATCGTTGGGATGGAACAAGCCTTCAAGGCTCCAGCGTCAAAAGCCGGGGCTGCGTAGTCAAGTGTGACTTGAAGAGCGGCGTTGTCAGTACGCTGGGCTGGAACGGCAATACAGTTTCAAAGGACACTCTCAAGGACCAGACAAAGATGTATCTTGCCCGTCTTCGCAACCCAGGCGATGCCAAAACTGACGATTATAACATCTATAACGACGACCAAGGAGAAGCTATCTTCCTTGCCGACGGCTCTAAAAAGTCGCAATATTCCGATTTGGAGCCAGAGGGCGTTGGCGAATATGTGTACAAATTCTTCCCTGATTTGCAAGCCTGCTTTGGCGCCAGCAAAGCAGAAATGGAATCCAACTTGTCGTCTTGCTTTGCAAGCCCCGCCAAGTTCATAGCGATTAAGCCCAAAAAGCTTGTCATTTCCGACGACGGACTTGCCTTTTATACGGACGCTTTGGGCGGCCTTGCCTACAAGAACGTGGACAGGGTTGTGACGATTGACTTGGAAAAGTTTGCCATAGAAAGCGTCAAGGCTACGAGTGCCAAGTTTGAAAGGCAGCTTTCCGGCTGGTTCTCGGCTGATATAGACGATTACCAAAGCAACTCCCTTTATAATGTTGTAAGCGGCGGTACTTTCTATGCGGCAAGCGAAATTTACTACAGGAGCTCCTTGCCTGACCCCGTGACGTATATTCAAGTTGGCGCTAGTGCTGCTAAGACGCAGGCTGTGTTCCTTGCCATAAAGAATGGCGACGAAGAATAAGGCTGGCGAGTCGCCGCTTGTAAGCGTTTGCGTTCCGGTTTACGACACGGAGCGCTTCCTCGCCAAGTGCCTTGAGTCGGCCTTGGCGCAGGACTTTGACCGCTTTGAAATTGTCGTGGCAAGCGACGCAAGCCGCGGCAAGGACGAGCGGGGCAGGAGCGCAAAAAAAATCGTCAAGGCCGCGCAAAGGCAAAGCGACAAGGCGCGAAAGCTAAAGGGCTTGCCGCCAATTCCCGTCAAGTTTGTGGAATCTTATCAAAACCGAGGCATTTTGGAAACGCGCCGGACTTTGCTTTGCGAAGCGCGCGGCGCCTTTGTGGCCTTTTTGGACAGCGACGACGAGTTTTTGCCCGGCGCGCTTTTGGCCCTGCATGGGGCGGCCTTGCAATACGGCGCCGACATCGTTCACGGAGAATTTGTTTCCGGCGACTACGATTCCAGCGGCGTTTTCCAAGCGACGGAAGTTACCAAGTGCGGCGCCATTCACCACGGCGTTTTGGACGGAAATCAAATCGCGCGCTCTTGGTCGGCCGGCCTTCTTAACGGCAACGTAATCGGAAAGCTTATTTCAAGGCCCCTGCTTGAAAGGGCGTTTGAAAAAATTCCCTACACTGAATGCACGATGGCCGAAGACTTTTTGATTTTCTTTTACTTGTCCGTCCACGCCGCGCGCTATGTCGGAATAAGCCAAAAGGTTTACCAATACCGCGTCACTAGCGGCGTAAGTTCCAACCGCAAAATAGACTCGATGCGAAAATGGCGCATGGTTTGTTCCGCCGCAAGCGCCTTTGCCGACGTTTCCTTGATGATAAAGGAGTGCCAGGCCGAAGGAATCCTTAGCGACGACGACATCGAGCACATGGGAAAGGTCACAATCAGCTATGTGGCAAATTCCCTGGCCCAATTGCGCCAACGCGTCGTTCCCGAGCTGCAGGAAGAAGCCTATGCCATGCTCTGCGAATACTGGGGCGAAGGCTTCGTCAAAAAAGTTGACGCGGCGATTGGACGCGCAAACTAAACGGAAGCAAGCAAAGCGCGTGAAGGAGCCGCGAGCCGCGCGGCCATAGTTTACCAAGAGGCGCGTTTGCGCTACAATGTTCCGCATGATTAAGATTCTCAAAGCATCCGAGTTGGAAGAAAGTTTTTTTGAGGGCCGCGACTTTGGAGATTCCATTGACGTTGTAAAAGACGTTTTGCGCGACGTTAAGACGATGGGCGACAAGGCGCTGTCTGATTATGGCGCCAAATTTGACGTTTCCGCGCCGGCGCATTTTGAGATTCCGCAAAACGAGCTTAAGGCCGCCGCCGAAAAAATGAAGCATGAAAACCCCGGCCTTTACGAATCCCTTTGCTATTCGCGCGACTTGGCAAAAAAATTCGCCGAGCGCCAGAGACAGTCTTTTGACGAATTTGAAATTGAGCTTGCTCCCGGCCTTTTTACCGGCCAAAAAAACATTCCGGTTGACCGTGCGGGCGTTTACGTTCCGGCCGGTCGCTTTCCGCTTTTGTCAACCGTAATCATGACGGTTGTTCCGGCAAAGGCGGCGGGCGTTGGGCAAGTGATTATGTGCACTCCGCCCCGCGTGCACCCGGACGACTTGGATGACGCCAAGGCGCAGGGAACGGGAACGCCCGGAAAGCCTTTTGTTGGAGGCCGCCCTTACGCCGACGAGGGAATCATGGCCGCCGCCTTTATTTGCGGGGCCGACAAGGTTTTCGCTTGCGGAGGCTCGCAGGCCATCGGCGCTATGGCTTTTGGAACGGAATCGATTCCCAAGGCTGACGTTGTGGTAGGACCGGGAAACAAGTTTGTGGCGGAAGCCAAGCGCTTGATTTACGGAACGGTTGGCATCGACATGCTTGCGGGCCCCACCGAAGTTTTTGCCATTGCCGACGACAGCGCCAACCCCAAGTGGCTTGCCGCGGACTTGTTGGCGCAGGCCGAGCACGACGTCGTCGCCCAGCCCATTCTTGCCACCGACAGCGAGGAAATCGCCAATGCCGTTCAGCAGGAAATTGAGGAGCAGCTTAAGGACTTGCCCACGGCGGAAACCGCAAGGCAGAGCGTTGACACCTTTGGAAAAATAATCGTGACTTCTTCTATAGAAGAAGCCTGCGAAATCGCCAACAAAAAGGCGCCCGAGCACTTGGAGCTTGCTATGGACGCGGGCGAAAAATTGGAGGCCGCCAAAAAGCTGGTCCACAATTACGGCTCGCTTTTTATCGGCCACGGCTCGGCCGAAGTTTTTGGCGACTACGCGGCCGGCTTGAACCACACGCTTCCGACAAGCGGCTCGGCAAGGTTCACAGGCGGCCTGAGCGTCCGCGCTTTTATAAAGACAGTCACCACGCTTAGAACAATAGAAGGAAAGGAAGGCCCTTTGGCCAGCGCCAAGGCCGCCGGCATTTTGGGCGACGCCGAAGGTTTGGCCGCCCACGCGCGCGCGGCAAGGATTAGAATATGCTAAAGATTTGCAAGTTGGGCGAGGAAGTTCTTCGCAAAAAATCAGTTCCGATAAAGGACGAGGAAATCAACGACGAGCTTCGCGCTCTTGCGGAGGAAATGTTTGAGACGATGGAAAGCGCCAACGGCGTGGGCCTTGCTTGTCCGCAAATCGGAAAGAACATCCGCATGTTTGTGGCCGAGGCCGACGACGACGTGAAGCGCGTTTTCATCAATCCGCAAATCATCGCCACTTCCGACGATTCCGTTCCCTACGAGGAAGGCTGCCTTAGCGTTCCGCAAGTGTATGAAAACATCATGCGGCCTTCAAAGGTGACGGTGCAGGCGCAAGACCAAAACGGAAAGAAGTTCACGCTTGAGGCGGAAGGACTTTTGGCGCGCATAATCCAGCACGAAAACGACCACCTTGAGGGCGTGATTTTCATCGACCGCGGCGACGCAGACTTTGCCAAAAAGACCGCGGAGCAGTTTGCAAAGAGGGCGGAACGCGCGGCGCAAAAGGCCGCCGAAAAGGAAGCCAAGGCAAAAAAAATCGCCGCGAAGATCGCCGCAAAAAAAGCGGCCAAGGAAGCCAAGAAGAACAATGCTTAAAATTCTATACGCCGGAAGCCCCGCTCCCGCCGCCACAACGCTGCGCCTCCTGCTTGAAAAATGTTCGCAAAGCCAAAACGAGGCGAACGAGAATGGCTCGCAAGCCCAAAATGCGGCCGCCAGCGGAGGCTGCTCGCAAGACCAAAAAGGCGGCGGCTGGCAAATCGCGGGCGTGTTGACCAACCCGCCCAGCGCCAAAGGCAGGCATAAAGAGCTTGTTCCCACCGACGTCGGAGCGTTGGCGGCCGAGCGCGGAATTCCGGTCTTTTGCCCGCAAAAGTTGGATGCCGCCGCGCGCGACCAAATAGCCGCCCAAGGCTTTGACGCGCTTGTCTGCTTTGCCTACGGAAAAATTTTCGGGCCAAAATTTTTGTCTTTGTTCAAGGCGGGCGGGGTCAACGTGCACCCGTCGCTTTTGCCCAAGTACCGGGGCGCCACTCCGGTTCCGGCGGCGATCCTTAATTGCGACAAGGAAAGCGGCGTAACGGTCCAGACATTGGCGCTGGGCATGGACGAAGGCGAAATTTTGGCGCAAGAAGTCATCGCGCTCGACGGAACGGAAACAACCGACAGCCTTTTGGACAAAAGCGCCCAAATCGCCGCCGCTTTGTTGCAAAGCCTTTTGGACAAGGCCGCCCAAAATCCCGGCGCGGAAATCTTGAAAAAAGGCAAGGCGCAAGAGGGCGAGCCTAGCTACACAAAGACAATCAGCAAGGAAGACGCCCTTATAAATTGGAACGACAGCGCGACAAAAATCGCGGCCGCCGTCCGCGCCTACACAAGCGAGCCCGGCTCTTGGACAAGAATCGGCGGCGAGACCGGCGAAACGCTAAAGATTTTGAAAGCCGCGCCTTTGGACGCCGATTGTTCGCAAGACGGGCAAGCGGCGGGCGCGAACCAAAACGGCTCGCAAGCCCAAGAAGCCGCGCCTTCTAGTCAGTCAGGCGTTTCGGCTTTGTCCGCGTCTTCCGGCCAACCCGCCGCGCCCGGAACCGTGACGGCCTTTGACAAAAAGCGCGGCATTTTGGTCCAGTGCGGCGACGGCCTTTTATGCGTCACCGAGCTGCAGCGCCAGCAAAAAAAGGCGATGGGCTACAAGGACTTTATGAACGGCGCGCGCGACTTTGTTGGAACGCGGCTTTTTTAGTCTTGCAAACGCCTTGCCTTTGCGCTAAAATTATTCCACCTTTACGGAGCGAAATATGGACATAAAGAATAAAATAAAAGACGCTGGAATCTCATTGAACGAGATGGAGGCGGACTTGCAAAAAAGCTCTCCCGCTTTTATCGCTTACACAATCGCGGCGTTTTTGCTGATGTTCATCACGGCGCTGGCGGTTTTCTTTTTTGCCAACAAGGGCTACGAACAGGTTTTGGTGCCGGACGTGACCGGAAAGACTTTGACGCGCGCCTTGCTTGAAATGCAGGAGAAGGAGCTTTATCCCAAATTGCAGCTGCGCTACAGCGACCTTCCGGGCCAGGCGGGCCAAGTGCTTTCGCAAAAGCCCCGCGCGGGCAGCATCGTAAAGGCCGGCCGCCGC
The DNA here is from genome assembly GCA_946411505.1 of uncultured Treponema sp. Classification (GTDB taxonomy): domain Bacteria; phylum Spirochaetota; class Spirochaetia; order Treponematales; family Treponemataceae; genus Treponema_D. Next base: position 154,163 of record CAMKEG010000005.1, read on the forward strand.
GTCACGCTTGTCGTGAGCCGCGGCGTCATGATTGACCACATCGGAAATTATGTCGGAACGAACCTCGACGCGCTCAAGAACAAGTTGGACGCGCTTTACGGCGGAGTGGAAACTCCGCAAATTACTATTGGAAATCCTGTCTTTAAAATGGACTCCGCTCCGATTGGAACTATTTTGGAGCAAGAGCCGCCGGAGGGAACGCCGATCACGCAGCCTGTCGAGTTGCAGTTGATTGTTTCAAGCGGCCCCACCGCGCCGCGCGTTTCCGTTCAAAATTATATAGGAAAAAGCGTCGCCGAAATTTTGGAGACGATGGGAACGACGCCCTTGCTCTTTGAGTTTACAAGCCACGTCGCGACTGGCGACGAAATTCCCGGAACGGTGGTGAGCCAGTCCGAGCCGGAAAATTCCCAAATCGACGAATATTCAAAAATCGCGCTTGAGTTTGCCCTTCCTGAATTGAACACAGCCTTTAGCGGAGACACAATCGTTGACGCCAACATCAAGGGCCGCACGGAAGACGAGGTGGCCGGCGTCAAGGAGACCGACTCTTCAAAGTGGACCAACGGAATTTTCTCCGCGACCATTTCCCGCTATCCCTTGGCCGTTCCCGTCAAGCTTGAGGCGTATCCGCCGGAAGGCGCCTCTTACACGTTGGCTTCGTTCAACCATGTAGGCGGAGAGATTACGGTGCCTTACGCCGTGCCGCACGGAACGACGCTTGCCTTGAGCGTCTTGAACCAAGAAAAGGAGCGGCTTACCGTTCAATAAAAAAATGCAAAGTCCTAAAATTTGCCTGACGCTTACAGGAAAAACGATTAGAGAAAATTTGGATTTGGTTCGCCGCTACAGGCCTTATGTTGACTTGTTGGAGCTGCGCGCCGATTTTCTTGACGAAGACGAAAGCCTTCATGTCAGAAAGTTTCCTGAGCTGGCCAGAATGCCTTGCATTTTGACTATACGGCGCCGCGTTGACGGCGGAAAATATGTCGCGGGCGAAAGTTCAAGGACGATGCTTTTTGCGCGCGCGATGGCTTTTGCCGACGACCAAAATCCCGAGCGCAATTTTCAGTACGTTGACTTTGAGGAAGACTTTCACGTTCCAAGCTTGCAGGACGCGGCGCTCGCTTTTGGCACAAAAATAATCCGCAGCTTTCACAGCATGAACGAGCCGGTCCACGACATCATAAAGCGCTGCGACGAAATGCGAAAGACAGGCTACGAGATTCCAAAAATCGCCTTTATGCCAAAAACTTTGGCCGACGTAAAAAACCTTTTTTACGAAACGCGCGACTTTACAAAGTATGAGCACATTCTTTGCGCGATGGGGCCGATGGGAATTGTTTCAAGAATCTTGGCGTTCAAGACCCATTCTTTTTTGACCTACACTTCCGCCGACACTGTTGACAACGAGTTGAAGACAATCGGGCACATCGACCCGATAATGATGAACCAAGTTTATCATTTTAAGGATTTAAACGAAAAGACCGCGATTTACGGAATCACAGGTTGGCCGCTTTTAAAAACTGGCAGCCCCGTCTTGCACAACCAGGGCTATGTCAACCATTTTATGAACGCGGTCTACATTCCAATTCCGTCGGACGACATTCAGGAGACGATTGACTTTGCCAACGAGATTGGAGTGCGCGGAATGTCCGTCACCGTTCCGCACAAGGAAACTGTCGTTCACGAACTTTTTGAAGTGGACGAGCGCGTCAAGTGCATTTGCGCCTCCAACACAATCGTCCGCAAAAACGACAAGTGGTACGGCTACAACACCGACTGCACAGGTTTTTCAAAAGCCCTTTTAAATTTTACTGGCCTAAAAAACTTAAAGCATAAACGAATCGCCATCATAGGAGCGGGCGGCGCCAGCCGGGCAATCGCTTACGCCGTCAAAATGCTGGGCGGAAAGGCTTGCGTCTTTAACAGGACGCCCTTGCGCGCAAAAGCTGTGGCCGACATGTTTGGCTTTGAGTACTCGCAGCTTTCCGCCGACGCGATTCCTTTGATTGAAAAATATTCCGACATCATTGTCCAAACAACTTCCGTGGGCATGAACTCCACCGAGCCGAGCAACTCCCAAAACGATCCGCTTTCATTCTATCGTTGGACTGGAAACGAAATTTTGTTTGACATAATCTACACGCCAAAAGTCACTCCGATTATGGAGCGGGCGCAGGAAGCCGGCTGCATGGTTTGCAACGGCGAGGACATGTTGAAATATCAAGGATACGAACAGTTTAAAATATTTACCGGAGTCGATTATGAAGAAACTAAGTCAGAATGAGCAAAAGGAACTTGTGGCGCGGACAGCCGTTGACACGCTTATCGAACAGAAAAAAATTTTTAGCGGAATGAAAATAGGCCTTGGCACCGGCTCCACCGCGATGCCCGCTGTCCGCCGTCTGGCCGAGCGCATCGCCGACGGAACTTTGAAGGACATAAAGGCCGTCGTCACAAGCTTTCAGACGCAATTGGCCTGCGAGGATTTTGGAATTCCGGTTTATTCTTTGAACGACAAGGCGATTGGCGGAAAGTTGGACTTGGCCATTGACGGCGCCGACGAAATTTCTCCCGACAAGGCTGTCATAAAGGGCGGCGGCGCGGCGCTCCTTCGCGAAAAGATTGTCGAATACAACGCAAAGACTTTTGTAGTCATCGGCGACTCTTCAAAGGCCGTCAAGTCGCTCGGAACAAAATTTCCCTTGCCGGTCGAGATAATCGCCGACGCCCGAGTTCCGGTTGAGAAGGCGATTGAAAAACTTGGCGGAAAGTGCGTCCTGCGCCAGGGCGTCCGAAAGGCCGGCCCTGTCATCACCGACAACGGAAACCAAATCCTTGACGTCTTGTGGGAAAAGCCGGTCGACCCAAAAATTATGGAAAAGAAAATCAATGAAATTGTCGGCGTTGTTGAAAACGGCTTTTTCACCAAGAACCGGCCGATTGTTTTTGTAGCCCAAGAAGACGGAAGTGTTCGCTCCCTTTGACGAGACAAAGGCGCGCCAAGTTTGCCAAAAAATGATGGAGGACTTGGAGCGCGACGGCTGCGAATGGACTGGAATGTTCGGCGCCCTTGTTTGCCAAGACGCGGCCGGAAACGAAGTCGTCCTTCGCGCCTTTAGCGGCTCCTACGAAGGTAGCTGGAAGCGCGACGGCTGGGCTCCTCCGCTTTTTGACGAGGAAAAATACAAGGCGGCAATCCTTCCCAACGACAAAAAAATTCACGAGCTTAGCGAAATTCCTGCGAACGAAAGCCCCGAACAAAAGGCCGCTCGCGACAAAGAGCGCCTCGCGCTTTGCAACGAAACGCTCCAAAAAATTTATTCCCTTTACAGCTTTTGTTGCTTTGACCAAAAATGGCGGACCTTTGACGACATTTCCAAAGAAAAACTTTTGCCCACCGGCACCGGCGACTGCTCGGCTCCAAAACTTTTGAGCCATGCCTTTAGCTTGGGCCTGCGGCCAATAAGCCTTGCCGAATTTTATTGGGGAAAGCCCAACAGCCGCCTTGTTCCAAAAACTTTTTATCCGCCCTGCGACGAAAAGTGTTCCTTTATCTTGCCCGTGATTTTGGGCCTAAAAATCATTTACCGCGACCAAAACATTTTGGTTGTCGATAAGCCGAGCGGCCTTTTGTCGGTTCCGGGACGCGGGCCTGACAAGCAAGATTGCGTAGTTACGCGGGCGCAAAAACTTTTTCCGCAAATGATAAAGCAGCCCAGCGTCCACCGCTTGGACATGGACACAAGCGGCCTTATGGTTCTTGCCTTTGACGACGAAAGCCATCGCGCCCTTAACGCGCAGTTTGAAAAGCGTCTTGTCAAAAAAAATTACGTCGCGGTTTTGGACGGTGTTATAAAAGAACAAGAAGGGCGCGTGGAACTAAAACATCGGGTTGACCTGGAAAATCGGCCGCGGCAAATTTTGGACGAGCTTTACGGAAAACTTGCCGTTACTGAATGGAAGCGTCTAAGGGTTTGGACTCGCCGCGACGGGGTGGGAAAAGAACGCAAGGCGACAAGCGTTTTGTTCACGCCGCTTACCGGCCGCACGCACCAATTGCGCGTGGCCGCGGCCTTCGCTCTTGGCGCTCCGATTGTCGGCGACAATTTGTACGGAAGGGAAGAGGAAAGTGTTGGTAATGTCGATGGCGGCGCGAGCGGCCGGCTGCTCTTGCACGCCTGCGATTTGGTTTTTGCGCATCCGATTACCGGGCAGGAAATGCGCTTCCATTCCGAGCCGGATTTTGCCTATTAGGCCGCGGCTTCTTTGGCGTGCGAACGATTTTTGTCGCGGCGCTTCTTGGGCTTGCGACTGCTTGCGAGCTATTTTAAAAGGCGCGAGAGGCGGTCGTCCTTTTGCCGCCAGTTTTTGTCAACTTTAACTTGCAAGTCCAAGTCGATTTTGTATTCAAAAATCTCGCTCAGTTTTTTGAGCGACTCCATGCGTATGGTCTTAATCATCGAGGCGCCTTTTCCGATTACGATTCCTTTTTGGCTTTCGCGCTCGACGCACAAAAATGCGCGGACCCAAAGCTTTTTTCCGTCGTTTTTGAATTCGGCGTCGGCGATTTCAACGTAAATCGCGTGGGGGATTTCCTGCTCCAAGCGGTTGATTGCCTCGCCGCGAATGACTTCCGCGATTCTAAATTCCACTTCTTGGTCGGTGTAAAAGCCTTCCGGGTAAAGATTCGGCTGGGCTGGAGCTATGGCGTAAAGCGCTCGCAAAAGGTCTTCCACGCCGGCGTCGGTTTTTGCCGAGATGGAGTAAAAGCGTTCGCTTGGAATTTCTGGCAGCGCTTTTGCGACAAAGTTCTTGCAGGCCAAAATGTCGGCTTCCGGCAGGTCGCATTTGTTGGCGGCCACGATTGTCTTTGCGGCGTAGGGACGGACAAGTTCGGAAATTAAAAGTTCCTCCTCTCCGCCTTCGCGCGTGGCGTCCAGCAAGTAGAGGACCGCGTCCGCGCCGTCAAGCTGGTCCTTTGCGGTTTGCTGCAAAATCAAGTTCAGCTTTTTTTCGGACTTGTGGTAGCCAGGCGTGTCCACAAAAACCAATTGGCCCAGCGACGTGTTCACGATTCCGCGAATCGCGTTCCTTGTTGTTTGCGGAATCGGCGAGACGATTGAGACGTTTTCTTGGCAAGCGTCGTTCAAAAATGTTGATTTTCCCGCGCTGGGGCGGCCGATTATTACGACCAAGGCGCATTTCTTTTCTTCCATAATAGAATCAGTATAATAAATTTAGTTGAAAAATTCTATAAGAAGCGCTATACTTTAGCGATTATGGACCTACTGAAAAAATTGGAAGATTGCGCCCAGCGCTATGAGACTGTAAAAGAGCAAATTCTTGACCCCGCGCTTGTAAAAGACCAAAAAAAATACAAAGAAGTAATGCGCGAAAACAACTATTTGAGCGAACTTTGCGCGCTTTACGACGAATACAAAAAAATCCTGAACGGAATTGAAGAAGACAAAAAAATCATAACGGAAGAAGACGACGCGGACATGAAGGAAATGGCCCGCGAAGAGCTCAAGGCCTATGAAGAAGAGCAGCCCAAGATGGAAGAGCGAATCAAGATGAAGTTGATTCCGCCGGATCCTCTTGACGAAAAGAACATCATTTTGGAAATCCGTTCTGCCGCCGGCGGAGACGAAGCCAGCCTTTTTGCGCGCGAGCTTTGGGAAATGTACTGCCACTTGGCGGAACGCCGGGGCTGGAAAACCGAGACGATGGAAGCGCAGGAAACCGAAGTCGGCGGCTTTAACAAAATCGTCACTTCCATCAGCGGAAAATTTGTTTACGGAACCTTGCGCTGGGAGTCAGGCGTTCACCGCGTCCAGCGCGTTCCGCAAACGGAAAGCCAAGGCCGCTTGCAAACTTCAACCGCAACCGTCGCCGTTTTGCCGGAAGCGGAAGAGACTGACATTGACATCAATCCAAACGACGTGCGCGTTGACGTAATGCGCGCCGGAGGTCCTGGCGGCCAGTGCGTAAACACAACCGACTCGGCCGTGCGCCTTACCCACATTCCTACGGGAATCGTCGTAATCCAGCAGGACGAAAAATCGCAAATAAAGAACAAGGCAAAGGCCTGGCGTGTTTTGCGCGCCCGCCTCTTTGAATTGGAAGAAAGCAAAAAGAACGCCGAGCGCGCCGACGCAAGAAAAAGCATGGTCGGCTCCGGCGCCCGTTCCGAAAAAATTCGCACTTACAACTTTCCGCAAGACCGCGTGACAGACCACAGAATAAATTACAGCGCGCACAACTTGCCCTCCTTTATGATGGGCAACATGGACGACATGCTTGACGCGCTGAACGTATACGCAAAGGAAGAGCAGTTAAAGGCTGACGTCAGCGAACTTGGAGCGTAATGACTTTACCAACGATTTTGCTTTTGGACGACGAGAAGGACAATCTCTTAAACCTGAAAAAGATTCTGGAAAGAAAATTTTTCATATTGTTCACGTCGTCCGTAAATGAAGCGGCGCAGTTTTTAAAGACAAATCCCAATTTGATAAGCGCCGTTTGCGTTTCGGCCGATTTGGGCCAATCGTCGGTTTCAAGCTCGTCGCAGAGCGTCTTTGTTGATTTTTTGCGCAATGTCCAATCTTACGCTTGGTCCGCGCACATTCCGATTATCGTAAGCTCAAGGCGGCACTCGGAGAAGGCCGAGCTGGAGGCGATGGAAAACGGCGCCGTGGATTTTGTTCATGAGCCGTATGACGAGCAAATAGTTTTGCGCCGCTTTGAAAACGTAATCCGCTTGCGTGAAACTTCCATCACGATGAACACCGTGAGCCGCGATGACTTGACTGGCCTTTACTCAAAGCCGTACTTTTTGGTTCAGGCGCAAAAAATTTTGGAAAAGCGCGGAGACAAAAATTACGACATTATTTGCATCGACATCGAGCGCTTTAAGTTGGTCAACGACATTTGCGGCATTGAGATTGGCAACAAGATTTTGCGCAGTGTCGGCCAGTTGATTTTGGACGAAGCCAAAAACTGGAATGGAATCGCCGGCCACTTTTCTGAAGACGTGTTCTTTGTTTTGTGCGAACGTCCTGACTCTTTTGGCGAAGAGGGCTTCAGGAAAAACATTGACAAGTTAAATTCCATTGAAGAGGTTAAGCGCTTTAACTTGCATTTGCGCTTGGTTTTTGGCCTTTATAAGGTCCACAACCTTAGGACTCCAATTTCTGTGATGTGCGACAGGGCGCAGATGGCCGCAGAAAAAGTCAAGGGACATTACGGAGTCTATTACTGCTACTACGACGATTCAATCCGCAAGAAAATGATTGTCGAGCAAAAAATTGCCGGCAGCATGGAAAGCGCATTGAAAAATCGCGAGTTCTTGGTTTACTACCAGCCCAAATACGATTTGGCGACGGAGACAATCGCCGGAGCGGAAGCGCTCGTCCGGTGGCGCAGCAAGGAAATGGGCTTGATGTCGCCCGCGGACTTCATTCCGCTTTTTGAAAAGAACGGCTTCATCACGCGGATGGACATGTTTGTGTGGGAGAAGGTTTGCATTGATTTGCGCGCCTGGCTTTCTGCCGGAAACAAAATTGTTCCTGTAAGCGTGAATGTCAGTCGCGCCGATTTGCTCAACCCCAGCTTGGTTTCTACCCTTACAAACCTTATAAAAAAATACGACATTCCCCCAAAGTTCCTGCACTTGGAAATCACCGAAAGCGCCTACACGGAAGACCCCGAACAAATCCTAAAAGTCATTTACGAACTTAGAAAGCATGACTTTATGATTGAGATGGACGACTTTGGTTCGGGCTATTCTTCTTTGAACATGCTGAGCGAAATGCCGATTGACATTCTTAAGCTTGACATGAACTTTGTCCGAAACGAGATGGAGAGGACAAACGGCAAGGGAATCTTGAGCTACATCATAAGCCTTGCCAATTGGCTCAACCTTAAGGTCGTGGCCGAAGGCGTCGAGACAAAAGGTCAGGTCACGCAGCTTAAGGACATGGGCTGCGCCTACGTTCAGGGCTATTATTTTTCAAAGCCCCTTGACCGCGACGAATTTTTCTCGCTCTTAAGAAAGTCAAAAATTACCGACATGAACGCGCCAAAAACTCACGGCGTGGACAACTTGACAAAGGCCAACATCGAGGGAGCCCTATTTGAAGAGAGCGACAACGACAACGGAGTGATGCTTGTCGTTGACGATGTCGAGTCCAGCCGAATGATTTTGGCGGAAATGTTCAAGAAAGAGTATGAGATCGCTTTGGCCTCAAACGGCGTTGAAGCTTGGAAATACATTGAAGCCAATTACGAAAAAATCAGCATCGTTCTTTTGGACTTGGTCATGCCGGTCATGAACGGCTACGAGGTGCTGAGAAAAATTCGCAACGACGAAAGAACAAAGGCGCTTCCTGTAATCGTCACTTCGCAAGGCGAGGAGGATTGCGAGCAAAAGGCCTTTGAACTTAACGCCGACGACTTTTTGCAAAAGCCTTACAACGCCAACATCATGCGACATCGCGTAAGAAACGTCGTCGCCCACTCAATCGTAAAAAGGCTTGAGGAAGAAAAGACTTTAACCAAAAAACTTTTGGAAATTGAACGGCAAGCCCGCTCCGATTTTTTGACGGGTCTGGACAACAGGACTATTTTGGAAAAGTCCGTCGGCGAATTTTTTGTAAAAAGTTCAAGCTACGACGCCGTGTTCATCAGCCTGGACATCGACGACTTTAAGACGGTCAACGACACTTACGGACATTTGACTGGCGACGAGACGATAAAAAAAGTCGCGGTCATTCTTTCAAATTTCTTTGACAAAAAAACTTGCGTCTGCCGAATGGGCGGCGATGAGTTTGCGGTTTTCATTCCAAGAAAGTATTCCAAGGAAGAGCTTGACGAAATGTTGACCAACTTGAACATCGCGCTGCGTTTTAGCGTGGAGCGTTTTAACGTCACTTGCTCTATGGGCGTCGCCGTCGCCCCTGATTACGGAATGGACTATCAGACTTTGTACAGCAACTCGGACATGGCGCTTTTGGCCGCCAAGCGTTACGGAAAAAATCAGTTCAACATTTTTTCGGGCCAGAGCGTTTTGCCGTCTTATGTCTTTTACCGGAACATGGACTGGCTTTTGGACGAGTTTTCGGACGCGGTTTACGTTTGCTACGCGGAAAACTACGATTTGCTTTATGTGAACAAGGTTGCGTGCAAAATTTGCGGAAAAGAAAAAAAAGATTGCATCGGAAAAAAATGCTACAATGTTTTGTGGGGCCGTGACGCGCCGTGCGATTTTTGCATTAAGGAAGAAGGCGTTTACCGCGACTTTGTGCAAAAGAACATTTTTCCCGAGGCCGGCAAATCCACTTGTTACACTATGCGCGCCAAGGTTGTCAATTGGAGCGGATTTGACGCGCGCATACAATACATGCGCGAAAGCACATTTAACGCAAATCTCGCCAACACCCTGAAAGAAACTATGATTTATTCCGCGCGCGACTTGGACAAGCTTCCCAGCGGCGCTTTAAGAATTGACGCCACTTTTGCCGACGACCAGCTTTATTCCACCAACACGACTTTGTTCGAGATGTTCGGCTACGACAAGGAAGAGTTTGAGGACAAGTTTGAAAACAAATTCTCAAAGTTTGTTTGTGAACAAGACTTGGAGCAAACGATTGAAAAAATAAAGGAACAGGCCCAAGAAAAAGATTTGGTTCTTGTGAAATTTCGCGTGGAAAGCGTTGACGAAAGTTTGCGCCAAGTCGGAGCCTGCGGCCGTGTCTTTGACGGAAGGGACGGACGGCGCTGGATTTTCTTTAACGTTGTTCCCGTCGAGTTGTTGCGCTCAATCGCTCCGGAAAATTAAGTGACAATTCAAGAAGCAAAAAAATATGTCATTGAAAAAATAAAGGCCTCAAGCGCAAGCCCTGAATTGGACGCCGACGTTTTGCTGCAAGCGCTTTTAAACAAGGACAAAACTTTTGTTCTGCTTAACCGCGGCTTTGAACTGGCGGCGGAACAAAAAGCGCGCCTTGACGAATGGACGGCCGCGCGCGCCACAGGCCTTCCTGTCGCCTACATCACAGGCAAAAAAGAGTTTTACGGCCTTGATTTTTTTGTGGACAAATCAACTTTGATTCCAAAAGCCGACACGGAAATCTTAGTCGCGCGCGCGGTTGAAGTTATTTCCGAACGGGTTTGGTTGAATCCAAATTCAATTTTGACGGTTTGCGACATGTGTTCGGGGAGCGGCTGCGTTGCCATAAGCGTTGTCCGCGCTTTGCTTGACGACGAGCGCATTCCGTTGGAGCGGCTTCCAAAATTTACGCTGGCTGACATAAGCGCCGCGGCTCTTGAACTTTCCCAAAAAAACGCTCGCGCGCTTTTGTCGCCCCAAGAGTTGGAGCGCGTAAAATTTGTCAGAAGCAATTTGTTTGACGCGATTCCGCTTTCGTATGACGCAATCATTTCAAACCCTCCGTATGTTCCCAGGGACCAAGCGCGCGAGCTTTTGTCCGACGGACGCGGCGAGCCGCTTTTGGCGCTTGACGGCGACATAAACGAAGCGGGCGATTATAGCGGAACTAACGACGGCCTTGCTGTTTTTAGACGGCTCGCGCTTGAAGCGCAGGCGCATTTAAATCGCGGCGGAGATTTTTTGTGCGAAACCGGCGAGTACAACGCCGACGCGGCCGCCGACTTTTTGCGCTCAAACGGCTTTAAGGATGTTGGCATTGACCTGGATTTGGAAGGCCAAAAAAGGGTGGTTCGTGGGTGTGTTTGACCAAGATGCCGCGATGTTCGCGAAGCGTGCCTGAACAAATTATTGGAGCGCGAAAATTTTGTTCGCGCTCCAAAAGACTTGTGTCAAGGCCTTGAGCGAAGCGTGCCTTGACGCAAGTCTATTGCGTCTGACCTAGCGCCTCGGCGATTCCAAAGGCGCGGTCGCCGATTTTTTCGATTTGGCGGACGATGTCGATGTACAAAAGCTCGGATTTTACGTCGGCGCCGTTTTCCAAGCGTTTTCTTGCCACTTTCTTCAAGTTTTTTCTGAACAAGTCGATTTGATTTTCCAACTCTTCCGCCATGGAAAGTTTGTCCGCGTCAAGGTGCTTGTTGATGTTTATGTGGATGAACTGCAAGAACTGGCGGACCAATTCCACGTAAGGAATGAGGCGGTCCGCGTCGTCAATTTCAAAGACCATTTGCTTTTCAATCGAGCGCTTTAACAAAAGCGCGATGTTCAGGCATTCGTCCGTCATGCTTTCCAAATCGCCGATGATTGAAAGCATTAGAGAAAGGTTTTCCATTTGCTTTTCGTTGACGGCCATTCGCTCGATGTGGACGATGTAGCGGGTCAATTGCTCGTGCATTTGGTCGGCGTAATTTTCGGCCTGGATGATTTCTTCAAAATGCTGGTCTATAAAGGATTGGTCGCGGGATTTCAAGCCCATTTGAATTTTGTCGAACATGTCGGTCGCGATGTCGGTAAGGTCCTTGATTTCCTTTTCGGCGCGTATGATGTAGGCGCCGACGTTTTCTTTTACAAGCGCGCTCTCGATAAAGTCAAGGCGATAAATGTTGTTCTTGCCCTTGGCGTCGTCTTGAATGAAGCGCCGGCTAAGAGCGATGATTTGCGCCGTGAAGGGCAGGAACAAAATTGTCGACAGCACTTTAAAGGCGCTCTGCAAGATTGAAATTTTAATCGCGATGTTCGCGGCGCTTGGCGTGACAAAGTCGATGAGCCGCAGGAAGGGCGAGTAAAAAATCAAGGCAAGGATTGTTCCGGCGACATTGAAGAAAACATGGGTGAAAGCCGCGCGCTTTGCGTCGGCGTTGCTTCCAAAGGCCGCCAAAATCGCGTCAATAGTTGAGCCGATGCCGCTTCCTAAAATCAGCGCCGCCGAAAATTCCCAAGTAATCAAGTTGTTGTAGGCCATCGTTATGACAATGGCGCTGAAGGCGCTTGAAGAGTGAAGGATTGCAGTGACTATGATTCCGACCGCAATCGCGATTACGAGAGAAACGACTCCCCAAGATTGAATGTCGTCAATCCATGAAAAGCGCGAGAGCTGTTCCGGCTTGAACGAAAGGGAGTCGCTCAACATGCTCAGTCCTAGGAACAAAAGGCCAAAGCCCATAAGAGCCTGGCCGATGTTTTTGTTTAGGCTGCGTTTTGTGAGGGTAAGAAAAAAGCCCGCGCCAAAAATTGGAATGGCGAAGGCTGAAATCTTAAAGTTGAATCCAAATATTGAAACAATCCAAGCCGTGATTGTCGTTCCGATGTTGGCGCCAAAAATTACGCCCACGGACTGCTGCAAGGTCAAAAGGCCGGCGTTTACGAATGTGACTACCATCACCGTCGTGGCGCCGGACGATTGTATGACCATCGTTATTACAAGGCCAGTCAAAAGCCCCTTGAAACGGTTTCCGGTCATCACGGAAAGGGCTCGTTGCAAGCGTTCGCCGGCGCTCTTTTGGACGCCGTCGCTCATCAATTTCATTCCATATAAAAGAAAGGCTAGCGAGCCTATCAATTGCAAAAGGCCTGTGACAAAACGCATTTTTAGAGTCTAGCGCAAAAGGGTGTGTTAATCAAGTTGAAATTTTCGCGCGTTTTTGATATTATTAAATTATGAAAAACTTGCTTTTGATTTTAGCCGCGTTTTTTTCTTTGGCTTTTTTTTCTTGCAAAAAAGAAGCGGCAAGGCCCGTCGTCGCCGACCACATTCAAATCGAAGTTTCTGACGACAAAAAGCCTTTGGACGAGCTTCCGTCTTGGCATCCTTCCGAAAAGAAAATTTGCGTTGTCTTTGGCTACGGCTACAACGAAAAAAATTACGTCAATTCTGTTTTGTCTTCCTTGGAAAAAAAGTACGGACTTGACGACGGAAGCGAAGCTGGCGGCTTGATTTTTCCATTGGTTTATCCGGACGATTTTCCTTCCGAGCGCGTCAGCCGTCTGCCCGCTCTTGTAGGCGACCGCGACCTTGCTGGCTTGATTGTAATCGGCGCTCCGGAAAACACAAACTACGCCATCGCAAAATTGGAAGACGAGTACTCGTCGCAAGAGACGATGATACCGTATCCTGTCTACGCTTTTTTTCCGCAAGACGACGTTCAGGGAATCGAAGCCACCGCCAACTTTGTCGTTGACCGCGCGATGGAGGGAAGCGGCTCCTCCGACGACGAATCCAACAAGGAAGAAGTTCTGCAAACGCAAGTCAAGGACTTGGACAAGATTTTGGACAACGCGATTGAATACATGCTCCTGACAGAAGCGCCGCTTCCCGGCAACGAGGAGCTGTTGGCGCATGTTTCCAAAATTGTAGGCAATTCGTACAAGGTTTCCCGCTATGTTGACGCGGAAAGCGGCTTGCAGTCAATCAACCATTTTGTAATCGAAGAAAAATGATTGAGTTAGTTCAGCAGGCGGACGGAGCGATTGGAAGCGCCGGCGCGATAAAGGCTCTTGCAAAAAAAGAGAGCGCCTCTATTTTAGTTTTGTCCGACTCCCACGGAAGGGCCGACGTCTTGCGGGCGGTTGTGGAAAAGTTTGGCGAGAGGTGCGACGCGCTTGTCTTTTGCGGAGACGGAATCGGAGACTTTTGTTCCGCATTGGAAGCGACAGGCAAAAACAAAAAACTGGCCAAGGCCTTTCCCCCCGTGGCGATTTTCGCGCGCGGAAACGGCGACTATCCCGACTTTCCGTTTGGCGACGGCGAGATAAAAGTTCCCTTGCATCAATTCTTAAAAGTCGCCGGAATGAAAGTCATGGCCACGCACGGCCATTCCGAAGGCGCCTACTACGGCCTTGGCCGCATGAACCAAGCGGCGCTGGAAAACCAAGCCGACGTAGTTTTTTACGGCCACACCCATATCGCTTCGCGCCAAGAAGAAGACTGCACTTTTTTTATAAACCCCGGAAGCTGCTCGCATCCCCGCGGCGGCCAAAAAGCCTGCTTTGCCATTACGCAAATTCCCGGAAACCAAGAGCGCTGCGAGACCACGTTTTTTTCCGTAAGCCTGTCGCTGGACGGCTGGGACTTTGCGCCCTACACGCCGCCGCTTTGCGGGTGGTAGCCTCCGCTACCTCCTTCGGTCGATGCCGCGCTCCTTGTAGAATTTTTCCTTTTCGGAATACATGTCGGCGTCGGCAATGCGCTCAAGGTCGTCGATTGAGGCGGACTTGTGGCTTTGCGCTTGGGCGTAGCCGATTGACATTGTCATTTCTTCTGTGTGCATGCCGTGCCACTCGGAGGCTTTTTTCTTGATTTCTTCGCGGATTGAGTCGGGATTTTTAACGGAGACGATGGCCATAAACTCATCGCCGCCTGTTCTGTAAACTTTGCCGAAGTTTCGGACGGAAAGCGCAAGGCAGTCCGCCGCGCCTTTTATAAGCTCGTCGCCGGCGGCGTGGCCTTTTGTGTCGTTGACGGTTTTTAGGCCGTTGACGTCGATTGAAAAAATGACCAAGTCTTCGGGCGCTCCCTTAAGCCTGTATTCCTCCAAGTCTTCCTCGTAGCACCTTCGGTTGTAAAGGCGCGTCATTTCGTCGGTCATCGAAAGGCGGATCAAGTGCTCCTCGCGCTGCTTTTCTTCGTCAACGTTTCTTGTCGTGTAAATGACTTTGTTGGGGATTCCGTCAAGGGTGGAATCGACCGTAATGTATTGCGCGCGGAACCAGCCGGAGACCACGTCGATAAAGTCGGCCGAAATCAGCTTTTTGTGCGAAAGGCGGGCGCGGACGGTTTTTATGTTGGTGAATGTCAAGAAGGCGTCCAGCTGGTCGGGCATGACTTGGTCCTTGATTTTCTGGTTCATGATTGTGTGGGTTTGGGCGGTCATGTCGATTCCGCGCTTTTTCTTTTCGGGATCGCGCAAGGGCATCTCTGTGTTGTCGATGAAGTTGATTAGGTTCACGTTGTCGTAGATTTCGACCATCGAATTCAAGAGCTCAAGCTTTTCGCCCATGTCCTCTTCGTGGCTTTTGATTGTTTCGTACTGCATGAAAAGCGTTCCAAAATAATCTTTGACAAGCTTTGCGATTGTGTAGCCGGCCGCGAACATTATCAAGGTCTCGATTGTAAAGCCTCCGATTCTGTCCAAAAAGAAGTCAAGGCTGTTTTCGTACTTTGAATTGAGCGCCGCCTGGTAGGGGGCTGTGAAGTATGTGGCCGTGAACATCAGCGCGTAGTTGAGCGCGGTGGAATAAAAATAAATCATCTTGTCCACAAAAAGCAGGCTCAAAAGCGGAACCAAAAACCAAGTCAAAAGAATGCTCACATGGCTGTATGACATGTAGACGATGATCGCGTCCAGGGCCGTAAGCGCGAATACGCTTGTGACAATCGACTTTGGGAGCTTTATCAAAAGAATTTTATGAATAATCGCCAAGGCCGCGACGCCCGCCGAAATGATAAAGCAAGTCGAGTACTTTATGTCCGGAAAAAAATCCGTCTTTATTCCCAGCGCAATCGCGGGACCTGTGACTATGAAAAAAAGAAGGGCGTTGTTTAGATAGCCGTTCACCCTGATTCTGTTCTTTACGATAAAGTCGTTGACGCTGTTGCTTTCCCTAATCGTGTTTGTCATAAACATTCTCCTTGCTGTCGTTTCTTATCCCAGCTTTTCGGCTGCTTCTTCCCATTGGACGTTGAGCGCGTCCAATTCGGCGGAGGCGGCCGCGATTTGCTTTTGAACTTCCGTGGCCTTGGCGCCGTTGGAATAAACGGCGGGGTCGGACATTTTTTCTTCCAAAGCCTTTATGGCTTTTTCCTTTTCTTCTATTTGGGCGCCAAGGCTTTCGACAAAACGCTCAAGCCGCTTTTTTTCGTTGGCGGCTTTTTTTTGCTCTTCCCAGCTAATCGCGGCCGCCGATTTTTGGCCTTGCGACTGGTTCACGCTTGCGGCGGCTGGAGCGGCGTTTTGGGCTTGCCTTGAATTTCCGCCGGCAGCGTTTTGGGCTTGCGAGCTTTTCGCGCCGCCGGAGTTTTGGCCTGCTACAGTTCCGCCAGCTTCGGAAGCGACGCGCTCCAAGTAATACTCGTAGCCGCCCAAAAAGTTCCTCGCGCTTCCGGGCTTTAGTTCCAAAACCCGCGTGGCCAAATCTTGGATAAAGCCGCGGTCGTGGCTTACAAAGACAACCGTTCCGCCAAAATCCTTAAGCGCCTCCAAAAGCGCGTCCTTGGACTGCATGTCCAAGTGGTTTGTCGGTTCGTCCAAAATCAAAAAGTTTATCGGCTTTAAAAGGAGTCGCAGCAGGGCCACGCGCGACTTTTCGCCGCCGCTCAAAACGTCAAGGCTTTTAAATACGTCGTCGCCCCGGAACAAAAAGGCGCCCAGCATGTCGCGGACTTTGGGAACCAATTCCAGCGGGCAAATGTCTTCTATGCTTTGCAAGACGGATTGGCTTCCTTTTATCGTCTCCGCGTTGTCCTGGCTAAAGTAGCCGATTTGGACGCCGGAACCCGGAATCAACTCGCCGCTAAAGTCTTTGTCCACGCCCGCGATTATGCGCAAGAGCGTTGACTTTCCGGCGCCGTTGTGGCCCACGACTACAAGGCGCTCGCCGTTTTCTATCTGCAAGTCCAAGTTGTCCAAAACTTTTGTCGCGCCGTCGTAGCTTTTTGTAAGGCCCTTTGCCCTAAAGACCAGCTGGCCTGAATGCGGCGCCGGCGGAAACTTAAAGTGGATTTTTTTAAGCGACTCTGGAATTTCTATCGGAACGATTTTGTCCAGCATTTTTTGCCGGCTTTGCGCCTGCACGGCCTTAGTGGCCTTGTAGCCAAAACGGTCGATGAAGGACTGCAAGTGGGCGATTTCTTCCTGCTGCTTTTGGTATTCGGCCATCAAGGTCTTTAGCTCGGCCTCGCGGACTTTTTCGTAGTGGCTGTAGTTTCCGGGATAGCGGTTTAGCTGGCCGTTAAAAAGCTCGTAGACTTCGTTTATCGTGACATCCAAAAAGTAGCGGTCGTGGCTTACAAGCAAAAAGCCGCCCTTGAAATTTTGCAGAAACGATTCAAGCCAATCGCGCGCCTCGATGTCCAAATAGTTTGTCGGCTCGTCAAGCAACAGAATGTCCGGCCCTTGCATCAAGGCCTTTGCAAGCGCGATTCTCATCTGCCAGCCGCCGGAAAATTCGTCGGTCATCTTTGCAAAGTCGGCTCTAGAAAATCCAAGACCAAGCAAAACGCTTTCGGCAAGCGCGTCGCGGCGGTACCAGCCCGACTCTTCAAGCCTTGCAAGGAGGGCGGCGTGGCGCTCCAAAAGCTCCGCGCTGTTGGACGGGTTTTCCTTTAGCGCGTCGCCAATCGAGTCTATTTCTTCCTGGATTTTGTAGCCGTAGTCAAAGGCGCGGTCGGCTTCCTGCAAGAGCGTGGAGCCTGAATGGGTTAGGCCCGACTGGGGAAGGTAGACGATTCGCGCGTCCTTTTGCGCGACGCGTTCCCCGCCGTCAGGCTCCTGAAGGCCCGCCATGATTTTTATCAGCGTTGACTTTCCGGCGCCGTTGGCTCCCGTGAGCGCGGCCTTTGTTCCGGTCTTCAAATTTACTGAAACATTGTCTAGAATTTTTTTGTCGCCAAAAGAAAGCGACACTTTTGAAAATTGAACAAAGGCCATTTTTTTCCGCCGTTCCGACCTACCTGCTGAAGAAAAGCACGATTGGGCTCTTTGACTGGCTTTGCGCGATGTTGTTCTTTATCGTCGCGTCGCTCGCGTCTTCCAGCGTAAGTCCGTTTGGAGAGTTTTTGTAAAAGAAGTTGACTTCGTTGTTTGTGTTGTCAAAAACGAATGTCAACATTCCGTCAAAGCGGGAAAGCAAATCCTTGCTCACCAAATACTTTATTGAAACTTTTCCCTTTCCGCGCGCGTTTTCCGAAATGACGTTGGGCGTCAAAAGTGAAAATCCGTTCCATGTGAAGGCGCCGTTTCCCGTGAATGTCAGCGTTCCGTAATTTGACGAACGGAAAGAGTCAACCTTGTAAAGCTTTTGCATTTCCTCGGCGCGTCGCTCCTCCTCCGCCTTTAGAAGCTCGTCGATTTTGTAATCGGAAGAAATCGTCACGAATGTGTATGCCTCGGGCTTGTTGTCGTTGCCGGTGTAGTTGACGACTATTTGGTTTGCGTCGCGGATAATCATTTGGAATGGCGTTCCGGTAAAGTCGTAAACCTTGTCGCGCGCTTTTGTTATGCCGCCGTAATTTGCAGACCTGTAGCGGCCGCTTATGTTGATTGAAACTTTTCCGCTTTCAACTCCGGTGTCAAAGCCGTATGAGCTTTTCATCGATTCCAAGTCAATCGTGTTGTTCTCTAGCATTCTCTGGTAGCTTTCCGGATACCATTTTGCTTGGAGGACTTGGTTTAAAATCGTGTCCTCGTCTTCCGCCGGCGCTTCCTCAAGTTGGCCGCCGACAATCTTTCCGCCTTCGCCCGTTTCAAAAATCGCAAGGTTGTGGGAAAAGCACCAGCCTTGGGTTCCGCCTGTCGTCAAGACGCAAAGCCAGTCGCCCTCAAGCTTTTCGCCCGAGTGCATGATTACGTCCTGGCCCTTTCCCTTGTAAAGAATTTTCACGACCTCGTCTTTGTGCAGGCGGTACTTTTGCTTTGAGGTGTTGACCGGGTCGGCGCGAACGGGGAGGCCGTCGATTTTTATCTTGGCGTACTTGTGCCGGAACTCGGCGTATTTTTGCGCGGCTTTCGCGGCCTTCTTTTTTGAGAGGGGTTGGGTCAGCTGCCAAAGGGGTACTTCCAAATTTTCCTTTGTGCCCGGAAGCCCGATTACGTAAACGTGGCTGATGTTGGACTTAAAGTAAACTTTTACGATTTGTCCGTCCTGCAAATTTTTTTGCGGAAGGTCCCAAAGCAAAATTGAATAGCCGATTGAGCGGCGGCAAGAGGTCAAAATTGTTGTCAACGCAAGCGCGCAGACCGCGAAAACAATCGCCGGGCGCGAAAATAGTCTTCTTTTCATAGGGAGACCATATTACCATAAATGGTAAAAATATTCTATATGTTGGAGAAATGAGCGGAAACGGCGCTTTTTTTATCTCGCATTTTTGCTCAACCGGTTGCGTAAATTCTCTTGCTTTTTGCGCGGAACTGTCGTATAATCATAGCGCGCGGCCAAACTCGCGCGATTGTCCGCGCTCGCTAGAGCGCAGTTGAATTGCTTCCTCTAACAAAACAGAGCGAAGCGATGTAACAGCCGTATTGGTCGTAAGGAGTGTAATATGAACGTTTTGGTTATCGGCGGAGCAGGCTATATCGGAAGCCATGTCGTTAAGGAATTGAACAAGCAGGGCCACAAGGTGACGGTTTTTGACAACCTTTCAAGCGGCCTGCGCCAAAATCTTTTTAAGCAAAACGGCTTCATTCACGGAGACATTCTTATAAAGGAACAGTTGGACGCGGCTTTCGCGCAGGGCTTTGACGCCTTCATCCATTTGGCGGCCTTTAAGGCGGCGGGCGAATCGATGGTAAGCCCCGAAAAATATTCGGTCAACAATATCACCGGAACGCTCAACATCCTTAACAGCGCGGTGGAACATGGCTGCAAGCGGATGGTCTTCTCCTCCAGCGCGGCGGTTTTTGGCGAGCCCCAGTATTTGCCGATTGACGAGGCCCACCCAAAGAATCCCGAAAACTACTACGGCTTTACAAAACTAAAGATAGAAGAATTCATGGCTTGGTACGAAAAGCTTCGCGGCTTGCGCTTTGCCGCGCTGCGCTACTTTAACGCCGCCGGTTACGACGTTGACGGAGAGATTTACGGCCTTGAGCAAAACCCCGCCAACCTGCTTCCCATCATTATGGAAGTGGCCTGCGGAATGCGGCCAAAGATGAAGATTTTTGGAAACGACTACGACACCCGCGACGGAACTTGCATCCGCGACTACATTCACGTGACCGACTTGGCCGCGGCCCACGTCAAGGCCTTGGAATGGATTGCCAAAAACGACAAGAGCCTTACGGTCAACCTTGGAAGCGAAAAGGGCACCACAGTAACCGAAATGGTCGAGGCCGCCCGCCGCATCACCGGTAAGCCCATCCCGGCCGACTACGCCGAGCGCCGTCCCGGCGACCCTGCCAGCCTTGTGGCCAGCGCCAAGTACGCCGCCGAAGTCCTTGGCTGGAAGGCGCAACATTCCGACGTGGACACGCTTTTGGAAACTACGTATAAAGCCTACAATAAGTGGTTGGGGCGATAAAATTTTAGTAAACAAGAAACGGCGCGAAGGCGCGGACAGCATCGCGGAAACACTCTGTTTTGCGCTGCCGCGCTAGCGGCAGGTGGGATAGTTACAAGCGCAAACAGCGTGTAGCGACGCTAGCTAGCGGTTCCGTGATGCTGGTCGCAACTGGGAGCCGTTTTTTTGTTTTGTCAATTTTTTCTCAACACAAACAAATATTCCCTTACATGAATCGCGCGGCCCGAAAGGTTTCGGCTTCCGCGAAAGGCGTTGTAGGGAATGGCCATGGTTTTTAGGCTGCCGTAGCGCTTCAGCGTTTCCTGCATTTGCCGCAAGCCGATGAAGCCTTCCGAATTGTAGGAAACAATCACAAACTTTGCGTCCAAGTCAGCGACAATCCTCTCCAATGAGGCCAGCGCCAGCTTTGCCTTGTTGAACTGGGAGTGGTTCCAGTTTTGGACGATTCCGCTTACAGGGCTAAGCTCGGCGTCGATTTTGTTCTTTACTATTAAATTGAGCATAAAATAGTTGGAGCCGTAAGGGTGCTGGTTGTAGGGCGGGTCAAGGTAGGCCAAGTCCAGGCCGCGCAGCTTTTGCGCCAAGGCCTCCGCGTCTTCCTGAAAAAGCTCGCGCTCGCAGTCAAAAGCGCTGAAAATCGGCGGGTTCAATTCCACCTTGCCCAAAATTCGCTTCAAGGCGTCCTTTCCCGCGCCGCCAAAGCAGCCAAGGCCCGTGTTCTTGTCCTTGTAAAAGCCCTTGAAGACTCCGCTTGTGTTCACGTGGACGCTCGCCTCCGTAATCAGGGGGGCCAAAAAAAACTTTTGCAGTTTTTGCGGACATTCTTCTATTAACTTGCGGTATGTGTCCAGCAAAAGCGCGTTTTGCCGCGTGTAAAAGACCCGCTCTCCGGCCTTTATGTTTTCGTCGTCTTGCGGGGCGTAGTTTTTTGCGATTATGCCGGGCGTTTTTTTTCGGGCCGCGGCGTTAAGGAGAGCCGCGCGAGCCTCCTCGTATTCGGCCTTGGGAAAGTCCTTGGCGTTTGTAAGGTAGCAGTCGTTAAGGAGCAGGGAATAGGCCTCCAAGTCGTTGGCGATTATTTTTTTTGCCGAACGCTTTAAAAGCCGCGCGACGATTCCCGAGCCGGAAAAAAGGTCGGCGCAAACAAGCTTTTTCTTTCTCAAAGCCTTTTGAACGGCCTCGACTTGCGCCTGAATGTCCGGCAAAAGAGCCCTTTTGTTTCCTATGTAAGTGATGATTTGTTTTGTAAGAAAGTCCGGGTTTTCCTGCGCCTTTTTTTCCGCCATCGCTTCCGCCTAAACGTCCAGAATGTATTCGCGCAAATATTGGTTTCCGACAGTGGCCTTGGCCATGAATTCGGCGAACGTTTTAAAGCGCAGGGGCTTTTCAAATTCCCGGCCAAGTTGGATAAAGTCGGCGCCGCCTTCTTTTTCGTAGGTGATTAGATATTTTTTGTTGTCGTGAATGAATTCCACCTCGCGCTTTGTTTCTGTCATTTCGCGCAACTTTTCCAACGTCATGCCGACATTCTACCAACGCTTTGTTGCTAGGTCAAGGCGCGCTTGCGTAGCAAACGTCCTATAGGAAAAAAAACGCAGACAAGGCAGCTCCCAGTCGACGCTGCGACGTGACGGAACCGCTAGATTATCTCGTTTCCGTTGGAAACGAGGCCTCTAAAGGTATTGCAGTCGCGCATACGCGTTCCGCACGGCTCGTCGCTTTCGCAGTCAAACTGGGCAAAATGATTGCCAGCGCTCGTGAGAGCGCAGTTGAATAAATTTCCTACAGCAAAACGGAGGGCGCGCCCGACGTAGAGTTTCCGCCAGTCGCCCGTCTCCTTCGCGCTGCCTTGCCCGCGTTTTTTACTTGGTCGCAGTTTGCGTGGCAAACGTCATTACGGCAATAAAAACGCGGGGGCAAAGCGAGGCGGGACGCAGAAAAAAAGACTTGGTGGGGCCCCGTCAGCGAAGCGGCTTGGCCGCAGGCATAAAGCCGCAAGCGGAGGACGGGGGGGCACCTAAGGCTTTTTTTCGTCGCTGGGACCCGCCTATAAGGCCCCCGCGTTTTTGTTTTTGTACAAGTCCGGCGCCACGCTGGCTGTTGGCCTTTCCTTGACAATATCAACAAATAGCGCTAAAATGTTACCGCCATTATCGGCAAAAGGAAAGAGTGAGCCTCCCGCCCCGTATGACATATGGAGCTGTCGGCGCATGAAAAAAGTTTATGACAGAAGAAGAAAAAAAGAAAAAGGAAACTGAAACGTCCGTCCGCGTCAAACGTCCTATTGGTGTGACGCTTGCCCTCATCATAGGAATTGTCGTTGTTTTGGCTCTTGGAGCGGTCACGTTTTTAAGCAGCTGGTTCCAAAGCAAGGACGCGCGCCTTACCGCCGAGGAAAACAACCTTACAATCAATTCCCGCTCCGCATCTTCCGTGGAGGAAAGGCTCAACGCAATCCGCTCAAACGTTTTCCAGCTTTTGGACTTGCTGAGCGTAGTTTCCGGCGGAAGGAACTCCGCGCTTTCAAGGCAGGCCCAGTCTTTCTTCTTTGAGCGCAACCCGGACATAGCTTCGATTTTTGTCTTGTCGGCGGACAGCGCCGGCAAAAACAATTCCAGCGACTTGAAGATGGTCAACAGCCGCTTTTTCATTTCAAACGAAATTGACGAAAGCGTGCAGGAACAATTTTTTAGGGACAACCAGGACGCGCTCCGCCGCTCCTGCTCCGGCGAGACAATCGCCGCCAACGCAAGCCCCTTGTTCGGAAGAAGCGCGCTTTGCCTTTTCTTTCCCTACAAGGAGAACGGACGCGACCAGGCTTGCTGCGTCACCTTCTCGGCGGAAAGCTTGACCGACATTTTGGGAACCGGCTCGCTCAACACAAGCTTCATGATAAACGACACCGACGAGCTTTTGGTCCACCCGGACTCGGACAGAATCCTTCGCGGCGAAAGCATGAAAAACTATCCCCTCGTCCGCGAGATGAGAGAGAACAACCAGAACAACGATTCGGCCCGCCAGATTCCCTACAACGAGATTGACGGCGAAAGCGGAAAAAAGACTCCCTACTTTGGAGCCTACCAAAAGCTCCCGCTGGCCGACATTGTGGTCATGACAATCGTTCCCCTTGACAGCGTTCTTGAGGGAGCCAGGACCGCCACAAAGAACAATTTATACCTTGCGGCGGCCGTTCTTTGCGTCACGATTATTTTCATCCTGTTCTTCTCGCGCTTTGTAATCAGCCGCCCCTTGCGCCGCTTGTCTTTGGCCGCCTACGAGATTCAAAAGGGAAACTTCAACACTCCGGTAATCTCAAGGCTCAACTTTGGAAGGCAGGACGAAATCGGCGTCCTTAACAGGGGAACGCGCGACGAGCAGGAATTCCTTAACACCTTCGCCAAGTTCACCAACCAGGGCGTCGCCAAGGCCATCGCCACCAAGAGCATCGACTTTGAGCCGCACCTTAAGGACTGCACGATTTTCTTCAGCGACATCCGAGGCTTCACTAAAATTTCTGACGGCTTCAAGTCGCGCTTCAACGAAGAGTCCGCGGCCGAAATCATCACCTTCCTTAACGACTACATGGGCCGCATGGTCAACTGCGTCACCCTAAGCCACGGAAACATCGACAAGTTTGAGGGCGACGCCATCATGGGCGTTTGGGGAATCTTGCGCGAGGACGACCTTAGCTTTGAAAAGCTTCCCGACACAAACCCCGACAAAAAGCGCCTTGCCGAAGAGCACTCGCGCCATGTCAAAGAGGACGCGATTAACTGCATTCGCGGAATCATCGCGATGCGCTACTCGTTGATGGAATACAACAAGGCGGCGGAAAAATTCACCAAGGAGCACGCCAACGAGCCGCGCGCCCGCTACAAGCCCCACATTCAAATCGGCTGCGGCATCAACACCGGCCGCGTCACCGCCGGCGTTATGGGCGGCGGCGAGAAGATGGAATACACCGCCATCGGCGACGCGGTAAACTTTGCCAGCCGAACCGAGGCGACCAACAAGCCTTGCGGCACCGACATCTTGATTACCGAAGACACTTACAATCTTATTAAGAAAGATTACATCCGCTGCGAAGAAAACCACCGCATGATTCCCAACGAGTTCGCCGACGACGAAATTGTCGTCGAGCGCATTCCCGTTACGATTGAGGTTAAGGGAAAGGGCGAGCAGCACTTTTACGGCGTCGTCAACATGCCGCGCTTTGACATTGAAAAATTCTTTAAGCCGACCAACCCTGACTTTAAGGTTGACCCGGACTGCGCCCGCGCGGTAGGTCCGCGAGGCCCAAGGACAATGAAGGAAGTGCGCGAGCTTTTGGGCATTCCTACTCCAGATTTTGAAAAGGTGAACTTGAATGAAGAAGAAAACAAAACTGTCGTCAAGCCAAGCTGACGCGGTCGCCTTTGAGCGCTTCCACCTTTCAAAAAATTCTCTGTTCATTCCGTTTTTGCTGACGGTAATCATTTGCGCTTTTGGCGCGGCCGCCAACATTTGGCTATTTTGCAAGTCCTACTTTATGGCGATGAGCCGCCTGGACCAAACGCCAATCGCGACAATCACTTTCAAGTACAAGGCCGCGCAAAGAAAATTCATCGACCGCGCCTTGTGGACGCGTCTTGTCCAAAACTCTCCCGTCTACAACGGAGACACTTTGCACACCGGCGAGCTGAGCGAGGCCACCGTTCACTTTATAGACGGAAACGAAATGGAGCTTAGCCAAAACACGATGGCTCAAGTTTTTCTTCACGAAGACCAGAGCGTCGGCGCGGAGTTGAGCGAAGGTTCGGCGGTAATCGACTCTTCCGGGGCCGAAAACGGCATGACCTTCAGCGTCGGCGGAACAAGCGTCGAAATCCAAAAGGGCGCGTCGGTTTCCGCGCAGATTGACGGCGACGTAAGCCAAGGCGGCGGAGTGGCCTTGCGCCTCTTGGGCGGAAGCGCCAGCGTTGACGGAGCCTCCCTTTCAAGCGAAGACGCGGTTGTCGTCGGAAAGAACGGCGTCAAGGCCCTTCCCCTTAGCGTAAAGAGCCCGCGCCCTGACCAAAAGTTTTTGTTCCACGAAGGGAAGAGCCTTCCAGTCCAATTTTTGTGGAAGTCGGTCCGTCTTGCCAACGACGAAGACTTGATGCTTGAGATTTCTCCCAAGAAAGATTTTTCGGAAGTGGCCAACCGCGTTTACGCCAGCGGCTTGAACAACCTTACTGTGGACTTGGAAAACGGCGCTTGGTACTGGCGCCTTGTTTCCGTTGAAAAGGGAACGACCAACATAAAGAACAAGGAGCGCGAGGCTTCGGGCCGCTTGCAGGCGCTCAGCTCTCCGGCTCCGGAACTGGTGACGCCGGTTGACCAATACAAGTTTTATTATAGAACAAGAAATCCGTCCGTGCGCTTGATTTGGAGCGAAAGCCCGTACGCCACTTCATACCAGCTTGAAATTTCCAAGCGCCAGGACATGAAGCAGCCGGTCATAAGCCAAAGAAGCGCCACCACTTCAAGCATCATCTCCACTTTGGGAGCCGGAACTTATTATTGGAGCGTCACGCCTTTCTTTACGGTTAACAAAACAGGCTTGGCCGCCCCAAGTTCCGTCCAGTCCTTTACGATTGAAAGGCGCGGAGAGTTGGACGCGCCCCAGCTTCTTTCTCCGCCGCAAAACGGCAGCGTGGACATTTCGCCGGAAGTAGGCCCCGCGCACTTTTCTTGGAAAATCGAAAACGAGGCGGCCTATTACCGCGTAAAGATTTTTAAGGAAGGAAGGGCGTCCTCTCCGCTTGTCAACGAAACGACCGACAAAAACTATTTGCAAGTCAATCCGTCCAAAATTAGTTTGGGCGAAGGAAAATGGCATTGGACCGTCGCGCAAATTGACGACGAAGGAAACGAGTCCAAGGTTGGCGAGGAGCGAATGTTCTACGCGCAAAAGGGCAACCTTTTTGTAAGGACAATCGAGCCGTCCGAAGGCTATCAGGTCGGAAACACTTTTGCCGCCGACATGAAATTTACTTGGAAGCAAAACCTTCCGCAAGATTTTACCAGCGTCCTCCAAGTTTCCACAAGCGCCAATTTCTCCAATTTGGTTTACTCGGCCAAGGTCATCGGAAATTCCGCCTCGTCGATTCCTTTTGCGGAGGCGCGTTACTATTGGAGAATCCATTCCACCAACGACATCGGCATGGTAATCAACACGCAGCCAAAGTCGTTTGAAGTTTTGCCGCAATTGCCGGCCGCAAGGGTGTCCGCGCCCAACGGCCGCGCCGTAGTGCATCCGGGCGGACCCTACGAGTTTAAGTGGAACGAGGTTGACGGAGCCGACTACTACAAGCTTACGATTTACAGGCAGAACGACGGAGCGATTGTCTACGAGGACAACTTGTATGAGCCCGGAACTGAAATTGAAATGTACGACGCGCCTGAATTTGTGGACCGCGTTTACTATCGATATGAATTGCAGGCCAGGGCCAACGCGATTGAAGGAAAGTCAAGCCGAAGAAGCGGCCGCCTTTCCGAAGGCGTGTTCTTGCTGGTAAAGATTAAGCCTGTCGACGTTTACAGCCCGGCCAGGGGCGCGGTGGTGAGCGGCGTTGACGCCGTCCTTAAGCCGCTGCGCGTGCGCTGGGGTTCCGTTGAGCCGCCGGCAAAGTCTCAGCTTGTGATTAGCAAAGTTGAAGGAAGAAACAAGCGCGTGATGCTAAGGTATCCGGCGGGAGTTTCCTTTGAGACCGGAAATCCAAGAATTCCGACTTCGCTCAACCTTGACTTGCCGGAAACTTTTGAGGCCGGAAACTACGAGCTGATTGTTTACGCGGAAACGGCCGACGGCTACGACATCTCCAACTCGGACGAAAGAAACATAGCGCGCTTTAGAATCACTCCTGTTGAGCCGCTTGGCGCGATAGGCTCTTTGTCCGTAAGCCCAAAAATGATGGACGTGGACTACTTGCTCAACGAGAGCAATCCAAGGCATTTTACTTTCTCTTGGACGCCGGTTAAGGACGCCACAAATTACATCATTCAAATAGCCGACAGAAGGGGCCGGCCCTTGCTTAAAAAGATTGAGGTGGGCGCCAGGGCGTCTTCATATGTGTTTGACTTTATCGCCCTTGAAGGCGAAGACCGCGAAAAGTTTATGAACGGAACTTACCAATGCTCCGTTCAGGCCGCGCGAAAAGTGGACATAAACGGCGACGAAAAGGTTGACAAGATTTTGCAGCGCAGCCCAATAAAGACGGAGAGCTTCTCGATTAAGATTGACGAGCCCAAGAGAGCCAAAGCCAAAAAAGGAGCCAAGAACCCGTATGGACTTTAAGCGCCTTTTGTTAGCGACAACGCTGCTTCTCTTTTTGGCTCCTTGCGTCTTTGCAAAGAAGGACAAGGCAAAAAAGTCTAAGGCTCCGATTCAGAGCGTTCAGGCAGAGCAAAGCCAGGCGACGGCGCAAGAAGGACATGAAGGCGACGCTGAGGAAGGCGAGGAGGTCGGCGCTCCCGAGCAGAGTTGGCAGATTTTGGAATGGGAAGACGAAAGGAGCCGCCTTGTTTCCCGCTACGATGTTTTGATTCAGGAAAGGAACAAAAAAGGCGTTTTTGTTGACTTGATGAAGCTTGAAACCAAGGACAACTCCACCCAGGTTAAAATTGACCCCGCCTTGCCTCCGGGATTTTACCGTTACAGCGTCGTTTCATACAACTTGTTCAATGTGGCCAAGGCGCAGTCGGACTGGGAGGAATTTACAATTTACAAGGCCTACAAGCCGCGCGTTAACGACGCGAGCGTAAGCGTCAACTTGAATTCAAACATTTACTTGGACTACGAGAACGACGGCATAATCAGCTTTGGCGGCCGCAACTTGTTCATGCCGCCGGAAAGCCCGGACGACATTTCGTTCAGCGAATATGTCCTGCAGTCAAACGGCGGAAGGACGGTCAAGCCCTTGGAAATTTTGGAGCGCGCGGAAAACGGCAGGAAGATTACCTTTAAGTTTGACATGAAGGACCTTGACGTAGGCAAGTACAGCCTTCTTGTGACCGACGCGAGCGGCTTGACCAACGACGCAGACAAAAGCAACTTGGTAACCGTCCGATTTAAAAAGTGGATGGACTTGAACATTTCCGTAGGCTACATTTGTCCGATTGTCTTGTTTGACGACACAATCGAAACTTATTTTGAGCAAAACATTTTTCCGATTGGCGCCAACGCCCGCCTTACATTTTTTCCCTACAAGCGCCGCTGGGGAAATTTGGGTATCGGCGTGAGCGGCTCGTACACTTACATGATGCTTGACAAAAGGGAATACAAGCTTACGAGCGGCCTTGGCGCGGCCCATTTGTATTTTGCCTACGCGCATCCCTTTTTCAACAAGAGGCTTAGCCTTGAGGCTCATGCCGGAGCGGGCGTGACCGCATTGATGGGATATAAGTTTGAGTTTGAGCACGGAATTGTTTCCAAGCCGCAGTCTTCTATGAACGTTTCGTTCATGTTTGGAGCGGCCGCGCAATTCTTTGTGTTCAAGCATTTGTATGTGGAGGCCAATGTAGACTTTGTCATGTTCTTCATTCCTGACGACATGACTTTTGGAAGCGTCATGCCGTCAGCCGGAGTAGGCTGGCAGTTCTAGGAGAGGACAATGCGGTTGTTTGTAAAATCGGCGCTTTTTGCCGCTTGCGCTTTTTTCTTTGCCTCTTGCGACTTTGGCTTTGACAGCGATTCGTTCCAGAACAGGGCCGGCGCCTACTTTAAGGAAATGACTTCCACGGCCGCGGTCGCCGCCTACAAGATTGACACCGACAACGTTCAGACTGACAGAAGCGGAAACTTTTGCTTTGGCTATGAAAGCGACAGGACCGTGACCTTCACTTTGAGAAATCCGCAGCACTATTCTTTTTTGACAAACAGGAACATGACGCTTGGCTTGGCGGGGAACGACGGCGGCGCTCCAATGCCGCTTTCGGAAACTGTCACGCTGGTTCAGGATTCTTCCGACACGACAAAGCTTGTCTTGACTTTTCCGGCGGATTTCTTGAAGGCGAATCCTATGGGAGCGAACATATCTCCTGTCATCACGATGATGCACCCTGTTTCGCTGGTTCCGTTCACTCCGTACAAAGACCTAAAGCTTTCAAGCAACGCCACTCCGCCAATGCCCAACGGCGCCGTTGTCATGCAGACGACGGAAACGCCTTCAAGGTGGGTAGTGTGCTTTAACATGCCAAACTCCGCCATCATCAACGAGTTCCACAGCGACCTTGAAAGCGTCAGCGTCAACGACAGCTCCGCAAAAGTAAGCGTGAGCGGCGGAATCATTTCTTTGGAAAGCGGAAGCGACATCAGCGCGTCCGAGCCCCCGGGATTGGTGTCCAACCAAAACACGGGCCTTAGCTTTTCGCCCAACGGCCAGGCGATTTATTACAGCACCGGCGACGAGGCCGACGAAAAGGAAAGGGTCTACACGGTTACGGTGACGGACAACGCCGGCCTTGTGTCTTCGTTTGGAATAAGCACAAGAGGCTTCAAGCTTTCCGCGCCCAACGCTTATTTGACTGACGACGCAAGCTTTGCAAATCCCTTTAGCGTCAACTACAGTTCCGCAAAAAATTTTGTGAGCCAAGAGGATGACGGAAGCTCCTTCATTTACTTGCATGGAACGGCAAAGACGGAGGCCGTCAACTACACGGACTCAAGCGGAAACGCGCGGTCAATTCCGCAGTATGACTACGACCCTTCAAACGCGCAGATATTGTATGAAGTTTACCTTGAGGACACCTTTACCACGCTGGTGGATTCCGGAATGATAAAGGGCCTTGGCGGAAAGATTCCTGTTCCCGCCGGAACAAGCTATGTGCGCGCCTATGTTAGAAAGCCCTTGTATTCTGACAGCGAAGTCATCACTTGGTGGTGCCGCGCGGTGAGCACGAGGTTCTTTGTTTCCGAAATCGGCGACGACGTGATGAACACCGGCTCAAGGGACAAGCCCTACAGGACGATTCAAAAAGCCGTCAACATGTTTGGCGAAGGCATCCAGCAAGGCGACTATGATTCAGACAGCGCTTGCTATATTAAAGTGTTGGGCGACGGCCTGACTCCGCCGGACGACTTTGCCTTTGCCTCTAATGGCGGCGCCTATATCAACATTCCCGCTAACGCGACGGCTCCGACAATGCTTCTTGACAGCTCCACAATCAACATTGAGGGCGACGGCGGAACAAAGACCGTGAACCTTAAGGGAAGCGACGCAAAGATTTTGTCCGCGTCTTGCGGAAACGTGGTTCTTACGGACATCAACCTTACCGGCGCGGATTTCTCGTCCGACTCCTATAACGAAGCTTTGGTCGAGATAGCGTCCGCCGCCTCTGTCAGGATGAACAGCGTGGCGATAAGAAAAAACAATCTGAGCGTCGCCGCGACTTCCGCGATTAACATTGTTAAGAACTCCGGAACTTTGAGAATGAACGATTCCAGCGTCGCGGAGAATACTCGCAGCATAGACGGATCGACATGCGTTGTCTTGAACTGCGATGGCGGCGAGACAACGCTTTCCAACACTTCAATCTTGAACCACCACGAGGATTGGACTCCTGCATTTATCGCCGCTTCAGCGACTTTTGACATGACGGGCGGCGAGATAAAGGACAATACCGAGAGCAATTACATCATTGAAAGCAACGGACTTGTCACAATGACAGGCGTGACTGTCCAAAACAACGGAAACCTTGCCGCGTCATCCGGCATTCACATCGTTGGCAACAAGATGACGTTGAAGGACTGCGTCATAACAAAGAACAAGGCGGACTGCGGCGCCGGCATTATGGTTGACGACGGCGAGCTTTATTTGGATTCTTGCTCGATTACGGAAAACACTGCGGCCGACGATGGCGCCGGCGTCTTCTGTTCTTATTCCGCGACAAAGATTTCGTTGAAGGGCAAGAACACGATTTACGACAACCATACCGTTTCCGAGCCCGCCAAGCAAAACAACATTTATTTGGACGACAACGCGACGCCGCCCGACTTGCCTACGCTTAAGCTGACCATTGAAAGCGACATAAGCGGAAGCAAGATTGGCTTGCATTATCCGCCGGCCTTCGCGCCCACGCTTAGCGCGTCGATTCCGTTTACGGACGGATACGGCTACGGAACAAAGAACAAGGAAAAGCCCGGCGCTTGGTTTACATCCGACTACAATTACGGAATAAGCGACATAAGCAGCAACGAAGCCGCATTTGTGGTTTCTAGCGGCTCGATGTACGGCGCCTTGGACTACACTTTTGACTTTGAGCTTAAGGCGGCCGACGGCGTTACGGCGGCCAGCTCGATGTATTTTGGAAAGGACGCAAGCTTTGTCATCGCGCCTACGGTTGCAAGAAGGGAGCAGGGCGCCACGCCGGCAAGCAGCGACTTGTACTTGAATCCCGCCGACAAAAAGCTGTATCTTGACGCTGGATTTACAAAAAAGGCCGCGGGCGACGAGTTGGTCACGCTGACGGCGAAGCTTTATAGCGGCGGCTC
The DNA here is from genome assembly GCA_946411505.1 of uncultured Treponema sp. Lineage (GTDB taxonomy): Bacteria > Spirochaetota > Spirochaetia > Treponematales > Treponemataceae > Treponema_D. The sequence goes on from CAMKEG010000005.1 coordinate 185,864, forward strand.
CAAGGCGGAAGACCTTGACATAACTTGGGAGGCCGACAAGATAAGCCTTGCCGTTCCGGCCTCAAAGGCCACGCTGGCGGACAACTACACGATAAAAGTTTTCCGAACCTTCCTTGGCGTTGACAGCAGCTCAAGCTTTGCGGTCGCCTGCAACCACAGCGCCGAAACCGCCGCCGCCTACATCATGTCTTTGACAACACCCGGAACATATGACGTTGAGGTGGAAGGCGTTGTAGGCCCCGGAGTGGACAACAGCGACGGCAATGAAACGACAATTACAAGCTCAGATGAAGGCCTTGCAAAAGTTGCCAAGGCGATACGAGCTAAAAATGGAAGCGACGTTAAAATAAGCCTTGACGCGCGCGCCACAAGCCCGAGAGGAACTACGCTTGCAGACCTTGCGCTATACAATGACGGCAAGTACTTTATGAACTGCCTGGCCTTGACGGCGGCGCGGCTGCCCGACTGGATGCTGGACGTTGTGGACCAGCTCTTTGAAGGCTGCGCAAACCTTGCCAGCGTAACTCTTGGAGCGAACACCGAATACATAGGAGCGAGCGCCTTTAAAGGCTGCGGCTCTTTGGCCAGCATAACCTTGCCCGAAAGCGTGAACGAAATCGCCGCCGGCGCGTTTGACGGCTGCGGCTCTTTGGCCAGCATAACCTTGCCCGAAAGCGTGACCGAAATCGCTGCCGGCGCCTTTAAAGGCTGCGGCTCTTTGGCCAGCGTAACCTTGCCCAAAAGCGTGACCAAAATCGCTGCCGGCGCGTTTGACGGATGCGCGGCGCTTGCGACCATCCGTTATAATGGAACAAAAGCCCAGTTTGCCGAAATTGAGCGCGCCAGCGGCTGGCACACAGGCGTTTTGACGTCTGTAGCCAATTGTTCCGACGCGGAATGCCCTCTTGACTACACGCCGTCTCTAGGCACGCCGCTCACCATAGAGGCCATTCAAACCGGAACAGAAATTACAATTACTCTTAAGGTTGGCGCAACGATTAAATATAGACGCAACGGCGAAAGCCTTGAGACTTTTACATCGACGAGCAGCACAAAATCTAAGAGAATAACGCTGTTGAGTGTGGGCGACAAGTTGGAGCTTTACGGCGAAAACAAGTCTTATTATGAAAACGGCAGCAATTTCTCAAAAATAATCAGCGACAAATCTTACTATTTATATGGAAACATAATGAGCCTTGTTGCCGGAGAAAGCGGTTTTGACGCAGTCAAAACCCTTGAAGAGCCCAACACGTTCAGGGACCTTTTCTATTATAGCGATAAAATGCAATCCAAGAGCGGCGCGCCATTGGTTTTGCCGGCCACAACGCTGACCGAAAACTGCTATTACGAAATGTTCTATGGCTGCACGGCTATGGCAAGCGCGCCGGCGCTTCCTGCAACGACGCTGGCCGGATACTGCTATTACTATATGTTCGGTAACTGCGAAGCTCTGACAAGCGCGCCGGCGCTTCCTGCAACGACACTGGCCGAAAACTGCTATTACTATATGTTCTCTGGCTGCAAGGCTCTGGCAAGCGCGCCGTCTGCGCTTCCTGCAACGACGCTGGCCAAAAACTGCTACAACGGCATGTTCTACAACTGCTACGCTCTGACAAACGCGCCGGATCTTCCTGCAACGACGCTGGCCGAAAACTGCTATTACGAAATGTTCCGTGGCTGCAAGGCTCTGACAAACGCGCCTGCGCTTCCTGCAACGACGCTGGCCAAAAACTGCTGTTACTATATGTTCTGCGCGTGCGAAGCTCTGACAAGCGCGCCAGCTCTTCCGGCGACTGAGCTGGTAAAAGGTTGCTACGCCTATATGTTCTCAAGCTGCGTAAACCTTGCGACCGCGCCTGCGCTTCCTGCAACGACGCTGGCTGAAAGTTGCTACGCCTATATGTTCTCAGGCTGCGTAAACCTTGCGACCGCGCCGGAGCTTCCTGCAACGACGCTGGCTGAAAGTTGCTACAATGGCATGTTCTACAACTGCTGCGCTCTGACAAGCGCGCCAGTTCTTCCGGCGACTGAGCTGGCAAAAAGTTGCTACGCCTATATGTTCAGCAATTGCACAAACCTTGAGACTGCGCCGGAGCTTCCTGTTACGACGCTGGCCGAAGACTGCTATAACAGTATGTTCAGTGGATGCGAAGCTCTGACAAGCGCGCCAGTTCTTCCGGCGACTGAGCTGGCAAAAAGTTGCTACGCCTATATGTTCAGCAATTGCACAAACCTTGAGACTGCGCCGGAGCTTCCTGCAACGACGCTGGTCGAAAGTTGCTACGCCGGTATGTTCTCAGGCTGCGCAAAGCTTACGACCGCGCCCGCAATCCACGCAAATGTAGTGGGCAAAAGCAGCTGCTCTTCTATGTTTAGTGGCTGTACCGGCATTACAAGCGTTGACGCCGACATGCTTAGCCCAACAGACCCGGCTGTCCAACAAACATTGGACTATGCCTGTTACCAGAGCATGTTCAGGGGCTGTTCAAAACTTACAAACGCGCCCAACCTTCCCGCCAAAACATTGGCCTTGGGATGCTACCGCTACATGTTCCAAGAGTGCGCTAAGCTTGATGATGGGCCTATCATAGAGGCCACGTCGGCGCCAGACGCTACTAAAGCAGAGGATGGTTGCTGCTACCGAATGTTTTACTATAACAAGCAGTGGGAAACGGGGCAACTAAAAAACATTACTATTAAGTTGTCGTATATTCCAGATTACTGCTGTAAAGAAATGTTCTATGACAAATATAATCGTCATAACTTAGTCATAACTTGCTACGCTTCAAGCGCAAGTGAAACAGGAATATCTAGCTGGCTCTGGTATAATAAAGACGGAACGTTCAAGACCCCCTATACGGAGTTCTGGGAAGCTAAGCTTGAGTCTATGATTACCTACGACAACTGGAGAGTAGAATCGATACCGGAGCTGTAAGCCACGGGGCGCGGGGCGGCCGAGAAGTTTTTGGCTTTCGAACGATAAAGGCATTGAAAGACCTTAAGGGCGCGGCGCGATTGTTTGGTTTACAAGAAGGCGCGGCTTGCGGCAGGGATTGTTTGCAAGCCTAGGACGCAGGCCTTGACAAAATGCTGGGGCTGGTGTATAGTTTAAAAGAAAGGCGGCATCCGCGACACGCGTCTTGCCCCCAGGGGTTATTGTCCTATTGGACAATATGCGCCACTCTGTGTGCGAGTGAAGTGTACCCCAAATTTTGTACACTTTAACAGGTGGGCAAAGGGGACTTGGTT
>CAMKEG010000006.1 GCA_946411505.1 uncultured Treponema sp.
TGTTCGCGCCTCAAAAAGACTGAGTCAAGGCTTTAAGCGTTAGCGCGCCTTGACCTGCGATTATTGAGGCGCGAAAATTTTGTTCGCGCCTCAAAAAGACTGAGTCAAGGCTTTAAGCGTTAGCGCGCCTTGACCAGTCTTAGGCGGGTTGCTTTACCACTAGGCTTTCGGGCTTTGGAATCTTCTTGTTTTCCACAAAGTCTTTTGTGATTTCAAGCTCTTTCTTTCCTGGAACGCTCGGAAGCTCGTACATCAAGTCCAAAAGCATTTTCTCGACAATCGCCCGCAAGCCGCGCGCTCCGGTCTTTTGCTTTATGGCCGTGTCGGCGATGGCGCCTATCGCTTCCTCGTTGAAGGTCAGGGCCACGTCGTCCACCGCGAACGAGGCTTGGAACTGCTTTGTAATCGCGTTCTTTGGCTGAGTCAAAATTGCCACCAAGTCGTCGCGGGTCAAAGCCTTGAGCGCGACTGTAATCGGCATTCGTCCGATTAATTCCGGAATCAAGCCAAACTTGACAAGGTCGTCAGGCGTCACTTGGTTCAAAAGCTGCATGCGCTCCTCGTCGGTCATCGTGGCCACGTTGGAGCCAAAGCCCAGCGAGTGTTCGGCCGTTCTCTGCTCGATGATTTTGTCCAAGCCAACGAAGGCGCCGCCCAAGATGAACAAAATGTTTGTCGTGTCAATCTCAAGCATTTCCTGGTTGGGATGCTTTCGGCCGCCCTGCGGGGGAACGGAAGCCTTTGTTCCTTCGATGATTTTAAGGAGCGCCTGCTGGACGCCTTCGCCCGAAACGTCGCGGGTAATCGAAGTGTTCTCGCTTTTGCGCGCGATTTTGTCAATCTCGTCAATGAATATGATTCCGCGCTCGGCGGCGGCTATGTTTCCGTCGGCGGCGTTTATCAGCTTAAGCAAAACGTTCTCGACGTCTTCGCCGACGTAGCCGGCTTCGGTCAAGGTGGTCGCGTCGGCGATGGCAAAGGGAACCTTTAGCCTTTGGGCCAATGTGCGGGCCAGCAAGGTTTTGCCGCTTCCTGTGGGGCCAATCAAGAGAATGTTTGACTTTTCTATTTTAACGTCGTTCTGCGCGTCGGGCTGGCCCATCAAGGACATTCGCTTGTAGTGGTTGTAGACGGCGACGCTCAAGGCCTTCTTGGCGTACTCCTGGCCCACTACGTATTGGTCAAGGTATTCCTTGAATTCCTTTGGGCTGGGAACTTGGCTCATTTCAATTTGGTCGACGCCGCTGTCCTCTTCCGCCAAAATTCTTGCGCAAAGCTCGGCGCATTCGCGGCAGATGAAGATTTCGCCTATTCTGCTTGCGGCAAGCTTTCTGTCCGTGTCGGCGGGCTTTCCGCAAAAGGCGCAAAAGTTGTTGTTTGAATTGCGGAACAAGCTCATTTTCTTGCCTCCATCACTTGGTCAATCACGCCGTATTCAAGCGCGTCTTTCGCCGACATGAAGAAGTCGCGCTCCATGTCCTTGGCGATAGTTTTTTCGGCTTGGCCTGTCGCTTTGGCCAAGTATTGAATCGAAAGCTGCTTTAGCCTTATGATTTCCTTGGCCTGAATCGCGATGTCGCTTTCCTGGCCGCCTACGCCGCCGCGCGGCTGGTGAATCATGACGCGGCTTGAAGGAAGCGCGATGCGCTTTCCCTTGGTTCCGCCGGCGAGCAAAATCGCCGCCATGCTGGCCGCCTGTCCCAGGCAAATTGTCTGGATGGGGCAGTGGACGTACTGCATCGTGTCGTAAATCGCAAGGCCCGCCGTAACCGAGCCGCCCGGCGAGTTGATGTACATGTTGATGTCTTTGTCGGGGTTTTCGGACTCCAAGAAAAGAAGCTGGGCCACGACCAAGTCCGCCGTGGCGTCGTTGATTTCTCCGTCAACAAAAACGATTCGGTCCTTCAAAAGGCGCGAAAAGATATCGTAAGAGCGTTCCCCGTTTCCTGTTCTTTCTATTACATAGGGAACCAAAGTGTTCATTTGTTCGTTCATAAATTATAATATAGCGATTATTCCTCAAATCGTCTAGGGTTTGCAAAAAAAAGGCGGCAAAAAGCGTTTTTTAGCCTCTTGCCGCGCCTTTTTTTCTTTAACTAGGCTTAGTTCTGCTTGAACAAGTCGGCAAATTCAATTTTGTCGCCCTTGGAAACCTTGACTTCCTTGTAGAGCTCGTCGTAAAGCTTTTGCTCCTTTACGTCGTCGATAAGGTATTCCTTTGAGCGGGGGTCTTCGTAATGCTTCTTGACTTCCTCAACAGTTGAGTTGCTCTGGTCGGCGATTTCCTTGTACTTGGCCTCGATTTCTTCGGGTGTCACGGAAATGTTGCGTTCGCGGATAAGCTCGTCAACGATGATGCGGCTTTTGAGCATTTTCTCAGAGTCGCCTGTCCACTGCTTTAGCATCTCTTCCTTTGACTGGCCAGAGGCGGCGATCAATTTTTCAAGCTGCTCGGGGCTTGTCTGGAACTGCTTGGCCATCATGTCCCAGCGGGCGTTGATTTCTGTGTCAAGCATGCTCTGCGGAAGATCGAAGGGGTTCTTTTCGATAAGCTGGGTGAGCAGGTCGTTGTTCTTGATTTCGCGGACGCGGCGGTCGGCGGCGCTCTTCATGTTGATTTCAAGGTCCTTCTTGAGGTCGTCCAAGGTCTTGAACTTTTCGCTTACGTCCTGGGCCAAGTCGTCGTCAAGGGCGGGGAGGTTTCTAATCTTTACGGCCTTGAGAGTGGCGCGGGCTTTCTTGTCCTTTTGGCTGATTTCCTTCGTCTCGCCCTTTTTCATTCCGACAACGCCGTCAGAAATGTTGTAGGCGTCCGCGTCGCCGATTGTAAAGACATATCCGTCGCGCTTTGTTCCGGCTACTTCGGCGCCGTCCTTGTCCAACTCGACGTAGTCGACTGTTACGATGTCGCCTTTTTGGGCGGCCTCGCCGTCGGCGCGGTCTTCGATTGTGGCGTTGCGCTCTTGGATGGCCTTAAGCTCGTTCTGCAATTCCTTGTCGCCGATGTTTACCTGCGGCTCCTTTACGTTGATTCCGCCAAAGTTCTTTACCGAAACCTTGGGGAAAACGTCGTACTTCACCGTGTAAGTCAAGTCCTTTTCCAAGTCCAAGGCCGGAGTTCCTTCCAAAACCGGCTGCGAGTAGGGCAAGGGGCGATTGTCCTTTTCGGCGTCGTCCTGGAAGATTTCGTTCAAAGAGCTGTCGATGATTTCTCCCAAAGCGTCGGCCTTGAGCGCCTCGCCGTACTTCTTTTCCAATACGTTGGCCGGAACGTGGCCCTTGCGGAAGCCGGGAATCTGAATTTCCTTCGCGATTTTTGCCAAGGCGTCCTTGTATGAAGCGGCCACGTCTTCTTTTCCGATTGTGACTGTAAGCTTTACTGACGATTTTTCCTGCGGCGTGAATTCCTTTTTCAACTGCATTTTTTTCCTCACTAAAAAAGAATTTTATGAAAAAAAAGCGGTCGGGAAAAGTTTCCAGACCGCCAAATTTAAGAGCGGAAAACGGGAGTTGGACCCGCGACATCCACCTTGGCAAGGTGGCGCTCTACCACTGAGCTATTTCCGCAAGGTTTTTGGCCTATAGGCCTAGAGCGGAAAACGGGAGTTGGACCCGCGACATCCACCTTGGCAAGGTGGCGCTCTACCACTGAGCTATTTCCGCGTATGCGAGAGGAGGGACTTGAACCCTCACGCCTAGGGCACTAGATCCTAAGTCTAGCGTGTCTGCCATTTCACCACTCTCGCAGGCACTGGCATCACCGCAAGGCGATTTCAAACAATACTATAGGAAAATCAAAAAAGTGTCAAGGGCCGCTCGTGTATTTTTTTTCAAATCTTTGCTTGCATTTTCGAGCGGTCCCGCCGCGTCCTTTAGGACGCTGCCTGGATTACGCTTGTTGCGCATAAAAAAATCGCCTTCCGTTTGGAAGGCGATTGGGATGAGCCATGCCGGCTTCGAACCAGCGACCCACAGATTAAGAGTCTGTTGCTCTACCAGCTGAGCTAATGGCCCATGTAATAACTTGCGTCCGACAGGATTCGAACCTGCTACCACCGGATTCGAAGTCCGGGACTCTATCCAGATGAGCTACGGACGCTTACCCGGCGATAACGTTTCCTGTGGATTGGGTGCCTGGTGGGGATCGAACCCACGACAACCAGATCCACAATCTGGCGCTCTACCGCTGAACTACAGGCACCAAGTTATCGACGTGAAATTATAATATCAAAAATCGCGCGATTTTGTCAATAGGTCAGGACGGAATTTTTAAAATTTTTATCTTTTTTTTTGGAGCCTGGGAGGGCGGGGGCATAAAAAAAATCCTAAACTTTATTTTTTGAATTCCGAAATTCTAATGACTAGCGGCAGATTTTTTTTGCCGCGCGGAGGTTTTTTTATGGCTGAAAATTCTAAGGTTTTGGAAATTTTGAATCAGGAGAACGATACGCTTGACAAATTGCTTGACTGCCAGTCAAACGTCCATATCGCCGTCAAGACAAAAAATTGGATCGGCCTTGAGGAAGACCTTGAGAACATCCGCCGGCTTTCATTCGAGTTCTCCGCCTTGGAGGAAAAGCGCGAGGCCATTTCTTCGGTCGAAATCGGCGTCGAGGAAAAAAGCTTGATGCTAAGGCTCCACTCAAAGCTTTTAAGGTCAAAGATTGAGAACCAGATTTTGAACAAGTACATCGAGACCAGCCGCAACTTTGTGCAGGGCATTTTGGACAACGCGGTTCCGCAGCGAAGGAACGTCTTGTATTCCCGCAGCGGAAAAATCATCAAGCGCGAGCCCGAAAGCGTCGTGCTTAACCGCATCTTTTAGCGGCAAGATAAATTGTGGACAAGCCAATGATTGTTTGTTAGCCGCATAAGCGGCAACAAACGCGTTCGCAACGCTCGCGCGTTCAGCCGTATGGCAAGGAGAAACATAGTATGTCAACATTCGCAGGAATAGAAATCGGAAAGCGCAGCCTTAACGCGCACCAAAGCTCAATCACGACGGCGGGCCACAACATCACAAACGCCAACACGGAAGGCTACTCGCGCCAGCGCGTCCAGCTGAAGTCCTTCGACCCCATCTACAGGCCCGACCTCAGCCGCGCCGAAGTTCCGGGGCAAATCGGACAAGGCATGGAAGCGGAGTCGATCACCCGCGTGCGCGACGAGATGCTTGACCAGCGGATTGTGGCCCAAAGCAACGAGGAGTCTTACTGGGACACAAGAAGCAAGTACTACACGATGCTTGAGCAAGTTTACAACGAGCCCGACGACGTTTCTGTCCGAACTACGATGGACAAGTTTTGGGAGTCTTGGCAGGAACTTAGCCTAAACCCCGAAAGCCAGGCCCACCGCGAGGCCGTCGTGTCGCGCGGACAGTCGCTTGTAAACTCAATCCAAAACCGCGACAAGGCCTTGACCGGAATCGGAAACCTTTTGAACAGCGACATAGAATCCAACGTGGAGCAGCTTAACGACATCGCAAACCAAATAGCCTCGCTTTCAACCGAAATCGTGCGCTCCAAGGCGATGGGCGACAATCCCAACGACTTGCTTGACAGGCGCGACGCGCTCGTGGAAAAGCTTTCAAAAATCGCCAACATCACAAGCGACCAGCGCGACTCGGACGAGTTTATGGTCCACATCGACGGCCGCATTTTGGTCCAGGGCGGAATCGCCAGGAACTTTGACGTTGAGTCAGTCGTTGACAATTACGGATACTCGCGCGTCGTATGGGCCGACACAAGGAACGAGGCCGTCGTTAAGGGCGGCTCTTTGGGCGCCTTGATAGAGCTTCGCGACGTTGACGTCAGGAACGAAATCCAGTCGTTGAACACGATGACGATGAACTTTAGCGACTTGGTCAACGACGTTCACAGAAACTCTGTGGGCGCCAACAAGACGACCGGCCTTGACTTTTTTACAAGCCGCCCCTTTGTCGAAAACACCAACGGAAACTACGACTCCGACGGAGACGGAGTCGAGGACAAGACTTACGCCTTCCGCTTTACCGGAACCAACGCGCTCGACGCGCAGGAGCAAATCGGAATTGAAGGCGTGATGACCCTCGCCGGCCACAGCGGAAACATCCAGGTTGCCTATTATCCGACAGACCGCGTGGAAGACGTTGTAAACCGCATAAACGACTCCAACGGCGAGGTCAAGGCCTACCTTGACCGCAACAACAACTTGGTCCTTAAGGCCACGACAAGCCAGGCGATTGAAAACCCGGACTTTGTCATCCGCCACGTTGAAGACTCGGGCCGCTTTTTGGCCGGCTACGCGGGAATCCTTGCCGGAAGCGGAGCGGAAAACGCCTACGACTGGAATGCGGCCGACGCTGTCAACGCGCTTAAGGGCGCCGACGGAAACGGAAGCCGCGCGCAGTTTGCCGTGGCTCCCTACACAAATCCGTCAACTTACATTGAAATCAACGCGGAAATTAGGAACGACGTCATGAGCGTGGCTTCCGCCTTCCCGGCCCGCGACGGCCGCGCGATGAGCGGTGACGGAAACGCCGCCGCCGAAATCGCTTCCATCCGCAACACAAAGGTCATGATTGGCCGCGAACGCACGCTTGACGACTACTTTGCCGACAGCGTGACCAACGTGGGCCTTATGGGCGAGCAGGCCGAGACAAACCTTATGAGCCAGCGCGCGATTATGGACGACCTTCGTGGACTGCGCGACTCTATCAGCGGAGTGAACATCGACGAGGAGCTTGCCGACATAATGAAGTTCCAGCACGGCTACAACGCCGCGGCCAAGTTCGTTACGGTAATCGACGAGATGATAGACACGGTGATTAACCGGCTCGGAGTGTAGTAGTTAAGGTAAATTAAGGAGTAGCGGCAAGATAAACGGTTGCAAGCCCAAGAAGCGGCCGCTTTTTGGTAAACCAAGACTTTTAAGGAGCGCGATATGAGAAGAATCAGTTCGGGAATGAATGACACGGACGTGCAGTCCAGGTTGAGAATACAGGAATACAAACTTAACAAGGCCAACAACCAGTTGGGAAGCCAGAGGCGCATCCAGGAATTGCGCGACGACCCGATAGCCGCCGGCCACTTGGTCCGCTACCAGTCGTTCGCCGGCCGCGTAAAGCAGTTTGAGGAAAACGCGCAGACGCTCACCGAACGCTTTACCGTGCGCGAAGGCTACATGAACGACTCTTTGCAAATCATGCAGCGCGTCAGGGAGCTTGCAGTCCAGGGCGCGCACGGAACCTACACCAAGGACGATTTGCAAAACATGGCCGGCGAGGTTGACCAGCTTTTGCGCCAGATGATTCAAAACGCCAACGCCGTCGACCAGGACGGAAACGCGCTTTTTGCCGGAACCAACACAAAGGTCACGGCCTTTGAAGTCGAGATGGGAAACGTCGAAGGCTCGGGCGTTCCGATGATTCAGGAAGTCATTTACAACGGAAACGTGGCCTCGAACAACGTCGAGGTTGACGAAGGCCAGTATTTGGAAGTCAACAATTCCGGAAACAGGACTTTCTGGGCCGACAAGCAAACTTTGACAAGCGGCCGCGACACGACAAACTGGGTGGCGCAAAACGACTCGCTCATTTCCGTTGACGGAAAGGAAATCCAGGTTTCCGCCGGCGACAACATTTACGCCGTGATCGCAAAAATCAACAATTCCGACGCGGCCGTAAAGGCCTCTCTTGACCCGATAACCCGCGGCCTTCACTTGCAGACAACCGACGCCCGCCAGCTTTGGCTTAAGGACGAGGAGGGAAGCGTCCTCACCGACCTTGGCGTCATAAGCGGAACGGAACAAAGGCCGCCCTACAACTACGCCACGGGAACCCGCGTCTCTGGCGGAAGCATGTTCGACAGCGTGATCGCTTTGCGAAACGCGATGCTAAAGGGCGACCAAGAGGCGATCGGAAGCCGCGTTTTGGGAAGCCTTGACTCAGGCCTTGGAAACCTTGTGACCCGCATCGCCGAGAACGGTTCCAGCTACGAAAGGGCCTCTCTCAACGTGACCCGAAATTCCCAAACCGCGCTCAACGTGACGCAGATGATAGCGACCGAGGGAGACCTTGACTTCACCAAGGCCGTCACCGACATGAAGATGATGGACTACGTTCACCAAGCCTCGCTTAGCGTCGCCGGAAAAATGTACTCAAGCACTTTGCTCAACTACATGCGATAGCGGCAATAAAATTGAATGCAAGCCAAAGAATGAAGGATTGCCGCATAAGCCGCAACATTCGCGCTCGCAACCAAACTCGCGCGAACAGCGGTACTTCTTGGAGGTTTTTTTTAAATGGATGTCAAAACTAAAATCGGAACGACAGTTCAAGTCCAGGACAAGGACATTTTGGAAATTCCCGAAGGCCTTTTTGGATTTGAGGAATACAAAAAATACGCGATATTTGAAAGCGAATACGCGCCCTTTATGTGGATGCAGTCATTGGACGAGGCAAGCCTGGCCTTTTTGATTGTAGACCCCTTTTTGGTCGCGGACGACTACGAGCTTGACGTTGACGACAAAGCCTTGGCCAAAATTGGAATCACCAATCCCGCAGATGTTTGCGTGATGGCCGTAGTCACAATTCCTGCCGGCGGAACGCCTGTCACCGCCAACTTGCAGGGCCCGCTCGTCATAAACAGAACCAACAACAAGTGCATGCAAGTCATCTTGGGAAGCTCCAAGTGGACCACAAAGCATGACATAATGAAGGCGCTCAAGGCAAAAGACGCGCGGGGAGACGCCTGATGCTGATTCTTTCCAGAAAAACCGACGAAAAAATAAAAATCGGCGAAGACATCACACTGACGATAATCGAAATTCGCGGAGACCAAGTAAAAATTGGCGTAGAGGCTCCCAAAAACGTCAAGGTTTTTAGGCAGGAAGTTTTCAACGCGATTAAGAACGAAAACAAGTCCGCGGCCGAAATCCCCAACGTTTCCGGCATCGACGCTATCACCAAGCTTCTTAAAAAGTGACGCCGATTTATAGCAACGGTATGTCGCTGCGCTCCATTTTGCTATAGGAAGCGATAAAACTGCCCGCTCGCGCGGGCTGGCAATCAAGGCGCGCTTCGCTTAAAGCCTTGACTCGTTGCTTTTGCCGTGCGATTATAATTATCGCACGGCAATAAATTTTTGTTATAATTGCAATTTTTTTTCCAAAAATCGCTAAAAAAAGCGCTATCTCTTGTATCTAATATGCGTGAAGAATTTTGAACGCAAAGACCTTTTTGGCAAACGACAAGCGCTTTTGGCGGCTGTTTTTGGCTGTTGCCGCTGCCTCAGGTGCAATGGCGTCGCCGGCATCATTCCCCTCTGCAAAAATTGCGCTCTTGAGCTTCAAAATTTTGTCCGGCTTAAATCTCCGCTCCGATGCTCCAAATGCGGCAAAATCCTTGTCTCCGAAAAGGACGTGTGCATGGAATGCCGGGAGCGGGACGGAGAAAGCTCCTTGGACGCGCTGTATCCCCTCCACAGCTATCGGCAGTGGAAAAAGGAATTGGCGTTCGCGTGGAAGTCGGAAGGACAGAGGAGGCTTTCTCCTCTGTTCGCCCGCCTTCTTTTTAAGGCCTTGAAGGAATTGGGCTTGGAAAAAACGCCGATTGTTCCAGTGCCGCCCCGCCCGGGAAAGATAAAGGAAAAGGGCTGGGACCAGGTTGACGAGCTGGCGGACATATTGAAAAAAGAGGCTTTTGTCGATGTGAGGAAGGATTTTTTGCTAAGAAAAAGCCAGGAGCAGCAAAAAAAGCTTGGCAGGAGCCAACGCTTGGGCGAGGGCGGGGCAGTCTACCAGTTGCGGGAGGGCGTCGGGAACGTTCCCAAGGAAGTCGTTTTGCTTGACGACATTGTGACGACGGGCGCCACGATGGAAAAGTGCGCCTGGCTTTTGAAGTCGGCGGGCGTCCAAAAAGTCCACGGCTTGGCGCTTTTTAGGGTTGGATAGCGGCGAGATTAAGAGAAAGCAAGCCCAAAAACGGATGACGCCGCATAAGCGGCAACATTCACGCTCGCGATAGGCTCGCGTGAACAGCCGTATTGGTAGTGAAAAAAAGCGCGGGCAAAAAAGCGCGCGAAGGAGGCGGGCGGCTGGCGGAAACTCTACGTCGGGCAAGCCCTCCGTTTTGCACGAGGAATTTATTTACTTGCTCGCTCACGCGAGCGGGCAATCAATTTGCCTATCCTTACTGCAAAAGCGACGAGCCGTGCGGAGCGCGTATGCGCGACAGCAACACCTTTAGAGGCCTCGTTTCCAACGGAAACGAGATAATCTAGCGGTTCCGTTGGCCGCCACGCCAACTGGGAGCGATTTTTTGCCCGCGCGTTTTTTATCTTGCATTTTTTGCGAAAGCGCTTTATAATAGAAAGACGTAAAATTGGAGGATTTATGGCTGGCGAAGACATACAGTATCAGCTTGTTACATTTCAGCTTGGCGAAGAACTTTACGGCGTGAACATTATGGACGTTAAGGAAATTGTAAAGACGCAACCTGTGCGCCCTTTGCCCAACGCCCCTTATTATGTGGAAGGAATCTTCAATCTTAGAAAGGAAATAATTCCCGTAATTAATTTGCACAAACGATTCCGCCTTAAGAAAGCCGTCATGGAAGACGGCGAGGACGAGGGCGGATTTGTCATTTTGAACATAGACAACAACCGCATCGGCATCATCATCGACCGCGTCGCCCGCGTGGTTCCTGTGGCTGGAAAGGACATCAAGGCTCCGCCGCAGATGTTCAGCGGAATTGGAAGCGAGTACATCCAAGGCGTCATCCAAAAGAATCCTGATTCGCCTTACTTGGTCATGCTTGACATACGCCGCTTGTTCAACGCAAAAGAATTGCAAAAAATTATTGAAGTAAAACAATGATTCAGACATTCAGCTCAACCATTCGCCGAAAGGAAATGGACGCGGTTCTCACTTGCATGGTCGACGAGAAAATCGGCCCCGGCGAGTTGAACGCGCGCCTCATTCAGACCGCGAAAGAATTTTTTTCATGCGCGGGAGCAGTCGCCTTGCGAACTCCCGCCGCCGCCCTTAAATACGCCCTCAAGGCTCTGTCTCTGGAGGCCGGCAGCGGCGTCATGCTCAGCGCTTTGGCTCCGCTATGGCAATTGTCCGTGGTGGAGGAGTTGGGCTACAAGCCCGTGATTTTGGACGTTCAATCTGAAAACGCCTTGGTTACGGCGGAAATAGTCTCCCAGGGAATCCAGAACGGCGGCCGCGCCCTTGTCTTGCGCGAAAGCCTTGGAATCCTTCCAGACTTTGAAGGCATCTTGGCCTTGGGAATCCCGGTAATCGAGGACATAAGCCAGAGCGCCGGCGGCATTGTTCCTGAAACGGCGCAAGGCGAGGAAGCCGCTAAGCCCGCTCCCTCAAGCGAAGGACAGGAAGACGGCGACGCCCCCAAGGCGGAAGTAAAAGGAAAGAAGGCCGGCTCGTTCGGCGTTTACTCCATTTGCTCCTTGGAGGAAAAGGACGTCATAACCGCCGGCGGAGGGGCCTTGCTTATGGCCGCCGGCCGCCGCGACTGGCCCGTCCTCAAGTCTTTGGCGGAAAGCATTCTTGACATTGAAATGCTTCCCGACATCAACGCGGCGCTCGCGACGGTTCAGATAAAGGAATTTGCGCGCAACGAAGCCAAGCGCAAGGAGATTTACGCCCTTTACAACCGCTCGGTGATGTCCGGCAAGAACAAGGGCTTTGTCCGCGACGTGGAATTGAACTCGACCATTTGGTCGTTCCCGCTCGCGCTCAATTCCGGCTTCAAGGACGTCAAGGCATACGCGCAAAAAAAGGACATTGAAGTCCGCTTGGCTTTTGAAGACTCAATCATCGCGGCCAAGGCGGAGGAGCTGGGCGCCGCCTGCAAAAACGCCAAGGCTTTGGCCCTAAGAACGGCCTCGTTCCCCTTGTATCCGCGTCTTGGCAGAAGCCAAATAGAAAAAATTTCAAAAGTGTTGGTAACGCTTCCGTAATGAAAAATTGCCTTATTGTCGTTAACACAGATAAGCCAAAGTCCGAAATGCTTGGAATCGACATCGCGAACTTTCTAAAGCCCCGCGGCGTCGATTACGCTTTCTTGGACTTTAACGGCAATCCGCAAGATTTTGACTGGAACTCGTTTGACTTTGTCGTCACCCTTGGCGGAGACGGAACCGTTCTCTTCGCGGCGAGGGGGGCGGCAAAGCATTCTGTTCCTGTCTTTCCTGTAAACCTTGGCGAGTTTGGCTTTATCGCCGGCGTTCAGCCTGACGAATGGCAAAAGTCCCTTGAAGGTTTTTTGCGGGGCGAACTTAAGACAATACGCCGCACGATGCTTTTTGCCGAAGTTGTCCGCGACGGAAAAAGCGTGGCCGGCTACCAAGCTTTGAACGACATAGTGGTCAGCGCCAAGAGCGCGGCCCAAACAATTTCGATGGACATAAGCGTAAACGGAAGCCCTTTGGGCCGCTTCAAGGCGGACGGCGTGATTGTTTCAAGCCCCACCGGAAGCACAGCTTATTCGGCCAGCGCCGGCGGCCCGATTGTCGGCCCGGACTTGGACGCGCTTGTTTTGACGCCGTTAAATCCCTTTTCCTTGAGCGCGCGGCCGATTGTCTTTTCGACGCAGGCGCTTTTGAGCGTTCAATTGATTCCGTCCAGAAACCGCGACGCGATTCTTACTGTTGACGGACAAAAGCCAGTGGACTTAAAGGACTACGACATAATTCAAATTAAAAAATCGGAGCATGACGCGATTTTGGCTGGAACTTCCGTAGAAAAATTTTATAACGCGCTCCGCAACAAATTGAATTGGTCCGGCGGACCAAACGGAGGCTCTAATGCTTGAATCGTTGAAAATCAAGGACTTTGCCTTGATAGACTCTTCTTCGGTGGAATTTTCCAAGGGATTCAGCGTCCTTTCGGGAGAGACCGGCGCGGGAAAATCAATCCTTATCGGAGCGATTTCATTTTTGCTGGGCGGAAAGACCGGCGCGGAATCAATCAGGGCGGGCTGCCAGGAATCCAGCGTTTCGGGCGTGTTTTCGCTTCCGCCAAAAAGTCCGTCCGACCGCGACCTTTCAATGGAAACGGAGGAAGAGCCATTAAGCGCCCGCGAATGGCTTAGCCAGCGGGGAATCGAGGACGAGGACGGCCAAATCATTTTGCGCCGCGTTGTCCGGGCCGGCGGAAAGAGCGGCGCCTGGATTCAGGGAACGCCCGTGCCGCGCGCTGATTTGGCGAAGTTCAGCGAATTTTTGATTGACATTCACGGCCAGCACGAACACCAATCTTTGATGCGCGTGGCGGAGCATAGAAAATTTTTGGACAGCTATTGCGGCGTCGTGGAAGAAGTTTCCGCATTCACAAAGCTCTACGCCGCGCTCGTCGAAAAGCGCTCGGCTTTGGAGGCCTTGAGCGCAAGCGGAGCCGAGCGGGAACGCCGCGTTGACTACCTGAAGTATTCGATTCAAGAAATAGAGGACGCAAAGCTGAAGGCTTCCGAGGACGAGGAACTGGCCGCCGAAGAGGCGAAGCTTTCCAGCTTTGAAAAGTTGTATTCGGAAGTCCAGCGGGTGAACGAAATATTTTCCGGCGAAGAGGGCGGAGTTGAGGCCCTGTTCAAGCAGCTTAGGTCTTCAAGCGAAAAGGCCGCCGCTTTGGACAAGAATCTTGAGGAATTGGACGGCCGAGTTCAAAACGCTTGGTACGAGCTTTCCGACCTTAGCCAATCCTTTAGGTCTTACCAAAATTCCTTGGTCTTTGACCCAGCGCGTTTGGAAGAAGTCCAAAACCGCCTTGACTTGATTTACAAGCTTAAGAAAAAGTACGCCTCCAGCGTCGACAGCCCCTTGGCGGCCGTCTTTGAATATTTGTCGCAGGCCAAGGCCGAGCTTGAAACCTTGGACTCTTCCTCAATCAACAAGGAGTCGTTGGAAAAAGAAATCGCCGCCTTGGAACGGCAGGTTTACGAGGCCGCAAAGGCGATTTCGGCCAAGCGACAGGCCGGAGCGGCCAAAATGTCGGCGCAAGTGGAGGCGGTTTTGCAAAAGCTTGGAATGGCCGGAACAAAATTCAGCGTGAGCATAAGCCAAAAGGCCGGAGACGCCGTGGAGCAAAAGTGCGGCCCCTACGGAATGGACGACATTGAATTTTTGATTAGCGCCAACCCAGGCTCGCCCTTGGCAAGCCTTTCAAAAATCGCTTCCGGCGGCGAGTTGAGCCGCGTCATGCTGGCCTTGAAGACGATTTTTGCCCAAAGCGACAAGGTTCCCACCTTGATTTTTGACGAAATCGACACGGGAATCGGCGGAGAAGTCGCCGTCGCGGTGGGCGAGCACATGAAAAATTTGGCCAAAAATCGTCAAATTTTATGCATTACGCATCTAGCGAGCATCGCTGTTTTTGCCGATAATCAAATAAGAATACAAAAGTCTGTTGAGAGCGGCGTTATGAAGACCCGCGCGGCTCCTGTCTTGGGAGAAGAGCGGGTTGCGGAAATTGCCCGAATGTTGTCCGGCGACCAAGAAAGCGCGGAATCTTTGGATCACGCAAGGTCGATGTTAAAAAAATACGCAAACTTGCCGCAGTAAACAAAACGGGAGCGCGATATGGCGAAAATTACAAACGAGGACCGCGAGCTTTTTAAAAAAGAAGCCAAGCAGTACGAAGATTTAATTAAGGCCGAATTGGACAAAGAAAAGGAAATGCTCGGAACCATCAAGGGCGACGCGGTTGGCGTTGAATACAAAAAGATGATTCTCGCCGAGCAAATGATTTACATCGCCACTTTGTACAACGCCATTAATTCCGCTTCCGTAAAAATTCTTGAAGTAAAAAACAACGACGCGCTTAACGAAGGAAGAAAAATACTTTATAAGGCCATCATTTATCTTGAGGAAATAGTCTCTAACATAATCAATGTGGCTCCAAGCGAGCTTTCGGACCAAATGGAAGCCATCGCCAACACTCCCCTTGAAAAGCGCTATTACTTGGTTAGAAAGCTGGGCCTGGCGATTCAAATGATTATCGACGCTTTTGGCGACAACTCAAAATGGAAGTGGTCCTTTGTCGAGCTTGAAGGACGCTTTGCCGTTGTTGCCAAAAACTTTTACGACTTTAAAAATTACGTAAAGGCTTACTTTGATCCCGGCAACCCGGACAACGAAAATTCTATCCTTTACTTGCGCTTGATAAAGACCCTGCTTGACAAGTCGGCCAACGCCTATCGCGACAAGTACGAGCTTTCAAGCCGCCGTCTTGACGACATGAAAAACGCCATAAACTTTTTGCTTGCCCTTCGCCGTGTCAGCGTGGCTCTTGGCGAAAGCGAGAGCGCCGAAGAGTTAAAGAAAAAGGCGATGACTTGGAAGGAAAAGATGGAAGCCGACCAAAAGGCTGGAAAAAGCAACTAAACGAGCGAACCCTATAGGCGGGTCCCAGCGACGAAAAAAAAACTTGGAGCCTCCCGTCTCCGCTTCACGGCTTTATGCCTTCGGCCAAGCCGTTCGCTGACGGGTCCTTCCAAGTTTTTTTTTCTGCGTCCCGCCTTTGTGGTTCGCTTTTGTTTTTTCAATCCAAAACACGAGCGACAGGCAGCGTCTGAAAGACGCGGTGAAACCGCTCGAACTAACGATTTTAGTTTTTCAATCAAAAGCACGAGCGGAGTACATGTGTCGGGCAGCCTTCGACGCATTTTCCGCAGCCGCCGCACTTTTCATAGTCGATTTCAGGAATGCCGTTGACAAGTTTTATCGCGCCCGGCTCGCAAAGCTTTTCGCACTTTCCGCATTTGATGCAGCCGTTCTTGCAGTTTTTCAAAATCGAGGGCTTGTTGTCGCTGCGGTTTTGGCAAAGGGCGATTGGGCCTTTTGTCTCCACATTGTAAAGCTTTATCAAATGCTTGGGGCAGGCGCGGACGCAAGAGCCGCAGCCCGTGCAGTTTTCAAGGTCGATTTTTGGAAGGCCGTCGTCGCCGATGACGATTCCGCCAAAATCGCAGGCGGCCGCGCAGTCGCCAAAGCCCGCGCATCCAAACGAGCAAAGCTTTGTTCCGTTAATCGCCTGGACGGCGGCGGCGCAAGTTTGGATTCCCTTGTATTCGCCGCGAGGCTTTGCGCAGTCTTTTGTTCCGCGGCACAAAAGGACGGCGGCCTTTTTCTCTGCCGTCACCGCGACGCCCAAAACCTTTGAAAGCTTTTCGGCCACTTCCGCGCCGCCGGCCGTGCAAAGGTTGGGGGCGACAGTTCCTGCGGCCACTGCCTTGGCGTAACCGTCGCAGCCTGGAAAGCCGCAGCCGCCGCAGTTGGCGCCCGGCAATTGCTCGCGCACGTCAACTTCCTTTTGGTTCACCGGAACCGCGAATATTTTTTTAAAGAGTCCCAGCAAAAGGCCCAGCAAAAAGGCGATTGCGAACGAAACTCCGATTGTAATTAAAATTGTGTTCATAAAAAAATCCTCAAACAATGCCGCAGTTTATTTTTGCCGCTATCCCTTATATTAGGCCCTTGAAGCCCATGAACGAAAGCGCCAAAAGCGATGTCGCCAAAAAGAGGCCGGAGTTTCCTTTTAGGAAGGCCGGCATTTTTGAAGTCCTTAGGCGCTCGCGGATTCCAGCCATGATTACCATCGAAAGCAAAAAGCCGCCCGCGCTTCCAAGCGCGTAGACGATTGACTGGACGTAACTGTAGTTTTTGCTTATGCAGTTCAACGTGATGGCGAGCACCGCGCAGTTGGTCGTAATCAAGGCAAGGTAAACGCCCATCGCGCTGTACAAGGCCGGAGATGATTTTTTAAGGTAGAACTCAACCAATTGAACGAGCGAGGCGATTACCAAGATGAAAATCAATGTCTGCAAAAACTGCAATTTAAGCGGAACCAAGACGCAATAGTAAATCGGGTAGGTGGCCGCCGTGGCAAGCAAAATTACAAATGAAGTCGCGATTCCCATTCCGGCGGACTTTCCCGTGTCGCTCGTCATTCCCATAAAGGGGCAGAGCGCCAGGTATTGGACCAAAATCACGTTGTCGACCAGCATGGCCTTTAAGAATATTTTAAGAAGTTCGTTCATTTTTCCGCTCCTGTCGCGCCGTCGTTTTTGGCGCTTTCCTTTTCCGCGCTCACTTTGGCCGCCGGCTTTTTCTTCTTCATTTCTGAAAGTCCGAGCGTGAGCGCTATCATGATTCCAAAGACAAAGAAGCCTCCCGGCGCTCCGCTAAAAAAGCCGATCGCGTTTTCTTCGGCGAAGACCGCGCGGCCAAAAATCTTTCCGCTTCCCAAAAGCTCGCGGATAAAGGAGATGGCCACCAAAACCCAAGTGTAGCCGATTCCCATTCCAAGCGCGTCAAAAATCGCCATGCCGACGCTGTTCTTTGACGAGAAAGCCTCGACGCGTCCCATGATGATGCAGTTGACTACAATCAGCGGAATGAAGACGCCAAGCGATTCGCTCAAGGCCGGAAGATAGGCTTGCAGCAAAAGCTGGACAATCGTCGTGAAGGCCGCGATTACGATGATGAAAATCGGAAGCCTTATCGCCGACGGAATCAATTTCCTGAAAAGGCTTATGATTATTTCGCTCATCAATAGAACGAACGTCATGCTTAGTCCCATTCCGATTCCGTTAAAGACGCTTGTGGTTACGGCAAGCGACGAGCAAAGTCCGATTGAAAGAACCAAAAGCGGGTTTTCTTTTACGATGCCGTTTGTGAAAATTTTAAATGGGCTCATTTGCTTCCTCCCGCAAGATAGTTTTTGACGACGGCCGCCGCGTTGGAAACCAAGGCTCCCATCGTTTGCGACGTGATTGTGGCTCCGCTAATCGCCTCGTAGTCCGCGCCCAAGGCCAAGGGCTTTGAAGCGTCGGCTCCGGCAAACTGGCCGTAGAAGGTCGTTCCCTTGGAGTTTTTGTAGTTGGGGTCGGCGGCCTTTTGTCCAAAGCCCGGCGAGTCGGACGTTTGCAAAATGTGGACGCCGGCGATTTTCAAGTCCGGAAAAAAGCCCGCCACAAGGGTCGTCGTGTCATAAGTGGGGCCTGTGGCCTTTACCGCGTAGCCGGCCGTCTCGCCGCCTTTTATGACCTTAAAGAAGGAGTCGATTGAGGCGCTGGAATTGGTCGCGCCCGCGTCCGTGATTTTTTCAAAAGAATCCGCGTCGGGAAAAATCATTTTGAGCGCGGCGCTTTCTTTTTCAAGCGCGAGGCGTTCGATTTGGGGCGCGGTGACGTTGTTGACCAAGGCAAGCGCGAAGCAAGCCGCCGCCGCGTAAAGGGCAAGGATTACGCCCAGCTTTAAGGCTTCTTTCATTTGGCGCCTCCTTCTTTTTTGTAGCCGTATTTTCGCGGCGTGAGTTTGTTCAGGAAAGGCGTGATTGAGTTCATAATCAAAATCGAGAACATTACGCCTTCGGGGTAGCCGCCGAATTTTCTTATTAGGAACGTAAGCAAGCCGCAGCCCGCGCCGAAAACGATTCTTCCGTAAGAAGTGACCGGAGTCGTGACGTAATCGGTGGCCATAAAGACCGCGCCAAAGACAAGGCCGCCCGACAACAGGTGGGCCAAAACGTCGCCGCCAGAGGCGAACATCAAGAGCGCGAACGTTCCAAGCATAAAGACCGGCGTTCTCCAATCCACAAGGCCTGTTCCTATCAAGAAGAGAGCCGAAATCAAAATCAAAAGGATTGACGACTCTCCGATGCAGCCGGCTTGTCGTCCGATGAACAATTGCCAGTAGTCAATGGCGGCGCCCGTAGTCGTCGCGCTAGTGACCGCGGCCGCCTGCTTTAATGTGGAAAGAATTGTCGCGGAGCTTGTCGCGTCGGGAAGAGGGCTGATCCAAGAGCTTCCCATCGCGGCGGGGAAACTTGCGAACAAAAATGCGCGGCCGGTCAACGCCGGGTTCCAAACGTTTGAGCCAAGGCCGCCGAAAAGCTGCTTGGCCACGATGATTGCAAAGAAAGAGCCCAAGATTGTCTGCCAAAGTGGAAGCGTCGGCGGCAATGTCAATGCCAACAAGAGGCCTGTTATGACAGCCGAGCCGTCGCCCGCGCTTTGCCTTTTCTTTGTGATTTTGTTGAAAAGCCATTCGCTTGCGACTGCCGTGGCGACGCTCGCGCAAATCGTAAGCAGCGCGGGGATTCCAAAAAGAAGGACGCCCCAAACAGTTTCAGGCAAAAGGGCAAAGACTACAATCCACATTACATGCCTGGTCTTTAGTCCGCTTGAAATGTGCGGTGAAGAAGAAAGCTGAATCATTTTGCGCCTCCGTTAGCGTTTTGGGCTTGGGCCGCCTTTTGCGCGGCCGCGGCCTTTTCGGCGGCGATTCTCGCGCGCTCAAGATTTTTTCCGATTCTTATTGTCTGCACAAGGCGGACTGTCGCAGGGCAAACGTAGGCGCAAGAGCCGCATTCGATGCAGTCCATAAGGCCGTATTTTTTTGCGGCGGCCAAGTCGTCCGCGTCAACCGAGCGGACAATCAAGGTCGGAGTCAAGCGCATCGGGCAAACATGGACGCAGGCGCCGCAAGTGATGCAAGGCGTTGAGTCCGCCGTGTCGATTTCCTTTTTGGTCAGGAACAAAACGCCGCTCGTTCCCTTTTGGACGGGGAAGGCCGCGCTCTGCATGGAAAAGCCCATCATGGGGCCGCCCGAAATTATTTTCACGACGTTCGCTTCGTCAACTTCTATGACGGACGGAATCAAGTCGCTTACAAGCGTTCCGATCGGAACCAAAAGGTTTTTTGGCTCCTTTACGCCAAGTCCGCTTACGGTAAAGGCGCGCTCGATGAGGGGCTTTCCAAGCCTAAAGGCGTCGCTAATCGCGCAAACCGTTCCGACGTTGCAGACAACGCAGCCCGCGCTTGCAGGAAGGCCGCCGGCCTTGACCTCGCGGCCTGTGACGGCGGTGATTACGTTCTTTTCCGCGCCTTGCGGATACTTTGTCTTTACGACGACGACCTCGACTTTTTCCTTGCCGCTGTCGGCGGCTTTTTTGGCGGCCTCCTCAAGCTTGGGAATAAGATGGGCCTTGTTGCTTTCCAAAACAATTTTTGCTTTTCCGCCGACGATTTTTTGGACAATCAAAAGGCCGTCGATTACCTTGCTGGCAGCCTCGTCCATCGTCTGCTCGTCAACGGTAAGGTATGGCTCGCATTCGGCGGCGTTAAGCAAAACATAGTCTATCTTGCAATCCTTTGGCGGGTTCAATTTTACGTGAGTGGGGAACGAAGCTCCGCCCATTCCGCAAATGCCGGCGTCCTTTACGCGAGCCAAGGCTTCTTCCTTTGAGCAGGAATAGGGGTCAAGCGGCGGCATGAAAGTCTCGCCCGCGTTTGGGTCTTCGTCCGCGGCGATCACTATGCAGGGAACTTCCGAGTTTGCGGTTGAAAGGTTTGAGACGATTTTCTTTACCGTTCCGCTTACGGGGGAGTGGACCGGAGCGCTTACAAAGGCGTCGCTTTTTGCGATGACTTGCCCGCGGGCCACTTTGTCGCCAACGGCCACGACCGGCTGGTTGGGCGCTCCACCCATTGTTATTGGTATTGTGAGCGTTTTGGAAGCGGGGAAGGCTGCGGTGATTTTCTTTCCTTCCGCCAATTCCTTATGCTCGGGAGGGTAAATTCCCCCCTTAAAGGTGAAAGTTTTCATTGATTAAAGTTCTCCAAATGAAAAGTTGCAAAAACATTGTAGCGCTTTTTATGGAAAAAAACAAGGGAAAGTTATTGATTCTGGAGGAGGAAAGAGGCCCTGTCCGCCCTGCGTCCTATTCAATTTTCGCGACAAAATCGCTTTTGTTGACAAAGCCAGGTCGAGGGGGATATAATAAAAGGTAAGAGCGTTAAAATTTGATTTGGAGGGAGTTTTATGAAGCGTTTGGAAAAAGCGGCTTTGTCCATTTTAGGAGCGGCGCTTGTTTGGTGGTGGGCGGCCTCTTGCTCCAACAGCTCTGGCGGCTCGAACGCGATTTCGCCTGAAACGCCTGAAACACCGGCAACGTCCGCGGCATACAGCATAAGCGTTACTGGAGGGGTTGCCAAAAATGTCGAAGGAACTGTTTTGACAAGCGCTAAAGTTGGCGAGGTCGTAAGAATTTTTGCAACTGAGATCAATCAGCAACAATCCTTTGACAAGTGGACAAGTTCCACTCCGGGCGTAGAGTTTGACAACGCCATTATGGACATAACGAAATTCACCATGCCGGCGAGAGACGTAAGCATTGTGGCTACTTACAAGGCGGCTGACGCGGTGGAGGAGATTTTTGTATCTGTCCCGGCAAAGTCCTTTAGCGGGGAAACGGCAATCACGGCGTTTGAGTCAAAGGTGTTCATCAAAGGACGCGCGCTTGATCTTCCCGCAATTCTTGCAAGCGACCACGAGGTTACGCATTACGAATATACGAAATACTGCAAGTACGGCAGCAATGTCAATCGCGTGGACTACCCAAGGGGCAACAACTATCCCGCAGGTCATGTCAGCTGGTACGACGCCATAGTCTACTGCAACCTTAGGTCCATGGCCGAACACCTGACCCCCGTTTACAAGATAAAAACTGCGTCCGACCCTGAGACATGGGAAACGGATCCTTCCAAATGGCCCTACATAGAATCTGCCGAAGTGGGCGGAAGCCTTAAGTACTCAGGGCCGTCAGAGAACAAAGCTGAATGGAACGGCGTTGTCTTTGACACCAGCGCCAATGGCTGGAGGCTTCCGACAGAAGCGGAATGGGAAATGCTAGCCCGTGGCGGAAACTTGACAAACGAGGGCCAAACCAAGTTCAGTGGAAGCGAAAATGTCGATGAAGTGGCCTGGCATTATAACAACAGCGGCGGAAACACTACCGGAGCGGGAAAGGCTCAGGAAGTGAAAAAGAAAAAGCCAAATGGACTTGGCCTTTACGACATGAGCGGAAATGTGTGGGAATGGTGCTGGGATTGGAGCCGTACTGAAAAGCCCGTTATAACGACAAACACGCCCTGGACTGGCTGGCCGGAAGGCGAAGATCGCATTCGTCGCGGCGGTTCGGCTCACTCTGGCGACACTGAATTAGTTACGGTTTATGAATACAAGCCTTGGAAACCGTGTGAGCGCCATTATGTCTCAGAAAAGGTCAACGGCTTCCGCATTGTTCGCAACGCTCAGTGATCCCTACAATCCCGCGCTCGCCGCGGGATTTTTTTTGCTTCCCCAACCGGTACGGCTGTTTTTGCGAGTATTGCGAGCAAAAATGTTGCCGCTTATGCGGCCAACCAACGCTTCTAGGCTTGCTATTATTCTCTGTGCCGCTAAAAAAAAGCCCCGCCAATCGGCGGGGCAATGCCCATCAGGCATTATCGGAGGCGTGGGTGGGAGGGGAAAACGCCCCCGACATTTATATTATCGTCCACCCCCGGCAAATTCTTTAATTATTTTTAAAGATTTTTTGCGAATTTTTGCATCCGCCTCCGATTTTTTTTGCGGCGCTTTTTGGGCTTTCTAAGCCTCAGCCGCAAATTTTTTTCTGACATTCCGCGTACAAGTCGGCCGTTTTTTTGACGATTTCGGCGGGAATTTCCTTGATGTTGGGGTCGCCGGCCAAGTTGTTGGCCTTAAGCCAGTCGCGGACAAACTGCTTGTCGTAGCTTGCGGGGCTTGTTCCAACCTTGTAGGCGTCCTTGTTCCAAAAGCGGCTTGAGTCGGGCGTCAAGACCTCGTCGGCCAGGATAAGCTCGCCGTTTTCGTCCAAGCCAAACTCAAATTTTGTGTCGGCGATGATGATTCCGCGCTCGTTGGCGTAGTCGTAGCATTTTTTGTAAATGGCAAGGGCGGCCTTTTCGATTTTGGTTCCCAGTTCCTCGCCCAAGTCCTTTTTCATGTAGTCAAGCGTCACGTTGATGTCGTGGCCTTCCTTGGCTTTTGTGCTGGGAGTGCAAATCGGCTCGGCCAATTTTTCGGCCTCCTGGTATTCCTTGTCAAAAGAGTGGCCCAAGAAAGGCTCGCCCTTTTTGTAGGCCTCGTACATAGAGCCGAACATGTAGCCGCGGACGATTACCTCGTAGGGAACCATCTTAAGCTTTTTCACCAGCATAGTCCGGCCCTCAAATTCCGGCTTTTGGAATTCGGCCGGCATGTCCGTTGTGTCGCTTGAAATCAAGTGGTTTTTGCAAATGTCCTTTGTAAGGTCAAACCACTTTTCGCTTACGGCGTTTAGGACTTTTCCCTTGCCGGGAATGTCAACCGGCAAAATCACGTCAAAGGCTGAGATTCTGTCAGTCGTCACGATTACCATGCGGCCGTCTTCTAGGTCGTAGACTTCGCGGACTTTTCCGCTGATGATTTTTTTCATTATATTTCCTCCAATACCGCTTTCAATTGCAATTGCCGTTATTATTTTTCTATAGTTACGGCTGTTCGCCCGCGCCGGTTGGCAAGGGCGAATGTTGCCGATTATGCGCCTAAAAATGCCTTTTTGTTAAGAGCGCATTTTTTTTTGGCGCTACTCTTCTTTTACGCTTGCGTCCACGTTGACGCTGACGTTGTAGCTCTTTCCGTTTTGAATCGCGACTTTTTTTGTCACTTCGTATCCGCCCAAGTTGAACTTAAAGATGTGCTCGCCGGCCTCCAAGTCCAGCGCCTCTCCGGCTTGAACCTCGTTTCCGTCAACAAAAATTTTCGTGCCCTCGGGCGCGCGGACGCGGACGGCGGGCGCCACGCTTTGCAAGTCCAAGTTAAGCTCGCTGATTTGCGCCTGCTCAATCATCACCGAGCGGGATTCGTTCCTAAATTTGTCCGACACCACGGAAACGCTGCGCTTTCCGGGCTTTAGCAATATCAAGCCGCTTTCGTTTGGCGCCGCCGGCTTTTCGTCAACGTAAACCGTGTATTCGCCGGCGTCGGCGGAGGACACGACCTTTAGCGCGCCGAAGTCCGCCAAAATGGCCTTTGCGCTGACTTCAAATTCCGCGTCCAAGACGCTTTGCGGAACGCCTTTCATCGCAAGCTGGTTTCGCAAAAGGACAAAGCCGCGCGCCTTTTCGGCGATTAAAGTTTTGTCGGCGTAGGGGCTGGACTTTATCGTGTTGCCCTTTGCAAGGGGGACCGCTATTGTCCAAGAAAGCTGGCCGGGGTAGAGGCCGGAATAAATTTCAGTTCCTGAATAGTCGATGTTTTTTTCTGTCGGAACAGGCGAAACGTTGTTGTAAAGGGAATAGATTATCGTGTTGCGGTAGTTGGCCAAGGCTTGCGGAATTTTCACGCTGATTTCAACGCCTTGGATGAAAATCGAGGCGGCGGGAAACTTTATCGCCAGGCAGTCGTTTATGCCGCACTTTTTGCTTTCTGAATTTGAACTTTCGGAAACTTCAAGGCAAACTGTTTTTTTTACGCGAAAGACCTCGGCGCTTGAAATGGCGGCCGCCGTCAAGAGGAGAACTGTCACTAAAAATAATTTTTTTCCAAGCGCTGACATTCCTGCTTACCTTCAAAAATTTCCGTAGGCTTCCGGATCCACCGCGGCGCCATTTAGCCGTATTTCAAAATGCAAGTGCGGTCCGGTGACTTGGCCTGTGCTGCCGCTCCTTGCTATCAAATCCCCGGCGCGGACAATCTTTCCTTTTGCCACGCCTTCTTCAATCGCGGAAAGGTGGGCGTAAAAGCTTGTCATTCCGCCGCCGTGGCTCAGTTGCAGCCATTTTCCGTAAACGGCGTTTTCTCCGAGGCCTAAAACCGTTCCGCCCTTGCAGGCAAAAACCCTGGAACCCTCGGGAACAGCCATGTCCACTCCCTTGTGGAATTGAACCTTGCCGCCGTCAAAAGGGTTTTCCCTCTGGCCGTAACGGCTTGAAATCCTGTAGTTCCTTACCGGCAACTGCATCGATGTGTCTAAAAAAAAAGCGCGCTCAGTCGTCGTAAATTTTTCGCCAGGAAAAAAGGCGTAGTTTTTTCCGTCGATATTATAGCGCAAATGGCGGCTTTCTTCCAATAGGGGCGCGCGGTTTTTTTGCAATAAAATTTCAAGCGCGCTCGCTCCCTCGTCCTCGTCCAAAGGAACGAAAATTCCGTCAAGCGTGGGAAGAATCAGCCTTTTTCCGCCGATGTAGCTGTCGGCGCCCGTGATTCCGTTGACGGGGCAAAAGCTGTCGTAGCGGATGCAAAAGCGGCCGGCCAGCTCAAAGAGCTTGTCTTGTTCCCCGGCCTTGTATGAAAAGAAAGAGGGGCGGACGTCCTTTCCGTTGGCCAAAAGGCTTCGGTTTTGCTCCACCTCGTCGTCAAACTGCTTTAGGGCCAAGTCCTTGTCGCTGCGTTTTGTGGAGCGAATCGCGGGAATTTTGCCAGTTTGTATGAAGAAAGTTTCCTCCTGCGCGAAGGCCGGGACGGAAAGAAATAGGATTAAAAAAAGAAAAGATTGTTTAGCGGCGGCCAGAAGAACGTTTTTCAATGCGGCAAACCACCTGATAAAGAACGACGGCGGCCGCAACGCTGGCCAAAAACAAAATTCTTTGCCAGTTCATCAGCGAAAGAGCCGCTCCAAAAAATCCAGCCGCGACAGTCAGAGCTTTGGCCGCAAAAAAAAGGCTTTTTTTCGCCCCGGCTTTTTTTGCCCGGGCGGCGACTTTAAGCGCGGCAAAAATCGCGGCCGCAATCAAAACGGCCGCTGAATAAAGGCCCGGCTTTTTTGTCGCAAAAAACCAAAGCGGCGCGATGACAATGAAACTTGCCGCCGCGCACGCCGCGATAAAACCCGCGAGCTTTAAGAATGAGAACAACTTGGATTTTATCTTTAAGGTCATTTACTCTTCCGAAATGGCTTCCGCAGGGCAAGCTCCCGCGCAAGTTCCGCAGCTGATGCAAGTTCCGGCGTCGATGACGCGCTTTGAGTCCTTTTCAGAAATAGCTGAAACGGGGCACTCAGATTCGCAGGCGCCGCAGTTTACGCAAGCGTCAGAAATTTTGTAAGCCATAAGTTACTCCTTGGATTTTAGATTCTCCGACAAACATAATAAATCAAGATTGCAAAAAAATCAAGCGCGGCGCCGCCCTTGAAAGCCGGCGGCTGGGGGCGCTATAATCAAGGCATGACTAAAGAAGAAATCGCCAAGATGATTGACCACACGCTTTTGGCCGCCACAGCGACAAAGGCGCAAATTCTAAAAATCTGCGGGGAGGCAAAAAAATACTCCTTCGCTTCTGTTTGCGTGAACCCAGTTTGGGTTCCGCTTGTTTCAGCCGAGCTAAAGGGAAGCGGCTCGGCCGTCTGTACGGTCATCGGCTTTCCTTTGGGGGCGGAGAAAAGCGCCGTAAAAGCCTTTGCGGCAAGCCAAGCTGTCCTTGACGGAGCCGACGAAGTTGACATGGTGATAAACATCGGCGCGGCCAAGGACGGGGATTTTTCCGCGGTTCAGGAAGACATAAAGGCTGTCGTGGACGCCGCCAAGGGCGCCGGGCAGTCGGCCGGAAAAAAGGCGCTTGTGAAGGTCATCGTGGAAACTTGCTACTTGACCGACCAGGAAATTGAGGCCTCTTGCCTGGCCGCAAAAAACGCCGGCGCCGACTTTGTAAAAACTTCCACCGGCTTTGGAACGCCCAAGGACGCGGACGGAAAGCCCCTTCCCAACGGCGCCCAAGTCCGCCACGTAAAGCTCATGCGAAAAACCGTGGGGCCCGAAATGGGCGTCAAGGCTAGCGGAGGAATTCGCGACGCAAAGGCCGCCTTGGACTTGCTTGAGGCCGGAGCCAACCGCTTGGGCTGCAGCGCGGGCGTCGCCATCGTTGAATCTTGGGGACGCTAGTTGCCTGTTGCTTCCCAAAGCATCTTGTTGTCTTGGATGAACCAGCGGACGCGGCCTTCGGCGTAAAGGTAAGTCAAATACGAGCGGAGGGTGCTTCCGATTAGCATGAACTGGCTTAGGCGGAAGCTCATGTCGCTTTTGTCGGCGAAGTCCTTCAAAAGCTCTTCGTGAGTTTTAGGCTCCCTTAAAATTTCCTCGACAAGAATTTCGTTTGAAATCGTAGAGATTAGGTTTAGCTCGGAAAGCTCCTCGACCTCGTCGTAGACGTCGCCGTGGCTTGGAACAAAGCGGGCGGCCTTTATTTTTGCGATTTTGGAAATCGTTTCCTTGAAGGCGCGCGCGTCTACGATGAAGGGCGTCCAATAGCGGCCTATCATCGTCCTGCCAAAAATTCCGTCCCCCGCGTAAAAAACCTTGTTGCCGTCGGAGCCTGTCGCCAAAACGCCCACCATGTCAAAGCTGTGGCCGGGCAGGGGAACAAACTCAAATTGCAGCCGTCCGCATTCCATTTTTTGGTTGTCGCGAATCACCTTGTCCACGAGGGCTTCCTTGGCGTGGAAGTAGGGGATGTCAATTTCTGGCAGGGGGAGGCCGCCGTAAAAGGACTGGGCTTGAATTTGCGGAGTTTCGGCGCAAGACTTCTCCGCTTGGGTGGCCCAAATCTCGCAGCCGGTTTTTTGCTTGAGCCAAGCGTTTCCGCCAATATGGTCGGCGTGGGCGTGGGTGCAAATGACGGCCTTGACTTTGACTTTGCCAAAAAGCCTCTCGCATTCTTCCAGCGCCTTTTGAATGAAGTCCGCGTCCTCGCCCGTGTCGATGAAATAAATTTCGGCAAGTTCCGGAGAAATTTTTTGGACGGCCACGCCGATGTTTGTCGGGCCCGAAAAAACGTAGAGGTCCTTGGACAGTTCCGTCAGCGTCAAGCTTTGGCATTTTATTTCAGCCAACTCATTCTCCGTCGCCGTTGATTTGCTTTGTGATTTTTTTGATTAGAATTGTGTCCCGGATTGCCAAGCCTATCGCGGCTAATGTCAAAAGCGCCATCACCGCGTAGAAAAGCGGGCTTCCGGGATTTGTCTTCACGTCTTTAAAAGTTACGTAAACAAGGAAGACGCAGAGCGCCCCGCACAAGTAGCGGTTTGACTCCAAGCCTTTTTTTTGAGCCTCAAGCTTTTTTATCTCTGCGTCTTCAATCATGTCACTTCGCTATTTCAATGTTGACAACTTTGTAGTTGTACTGGCTGTCGTTGATTGTGAAAGAGAATTCCTCCTCCTGCTTTCTGTCCAACAAGGCGTTGCCGCGAGGAGACATGTAGGAGATGATTCCCTTGTCCGGATCCGATTCCCAAGGTCCCAAAATTGTGTAAACTTCGTTTTGGTTTGTGTCCTTGTTGAAAAGGGTGACTTTGGTTCCAAAAGAAACGACGGCCGTTGAGGCTGTTGTAGGATCGAACACAACCGCGCGGGCCAGCTCTTCCTGAAGCTTTGTGAGCGTGACCGTGAGGTAGTGCTGGTGTTCCTTGGCGGCCTTGTATTCGGCGTTTTCCTTCAAGTCTCCCTGGGCGCGGGCCTCGCCAATTTCCTTGGCGTTGGCCGGCATGTCCACTTTCTGAATCTGCTCGGCGAGCGCCTTCTTTTCTTCCAGCTTGGCGGCCGTGACAAGCATTCCCTTTGGAGCGGAAGACTTTTCTTCCGTCGTGCGGAACTTGTAGTCGGGGTACTTTTCCAAAATCTTGTTGCGCAGCGTCGTCTTGATTTTTGGAGCCAAGTCGCGGATGTCGTCAACCAAGGTGTACATCTTTGTGACCGTGTTTTCGTCGCCGTTTGAGAACATGTAGTTGGACAAGGCGTTGTTTGTGAACAAAAGGGTCTCGGCCTGCTTTTGAATTTTCTTGTTTTCCGTCGTGTTGACGTGGCTGTTGATTTCGCGGAAGCAAAGCTCGATGATGTTGAGCAAGGCGATCAGCTGCTTTTCGTAAGAGACGCCGCTTTCCTTGTACCAAGAGTCTTCCTGGCAGTTTTCAAAGAGGAACAAAATCGCCGCGCGGAAATCCTTGTAGTCCTCAAAGCACAAGCTTGTGAATTTCTTGAGCTTGTCGTTGCCGCCGCTTTCGGCCACCTGCGAAAGCATTTCCTTCTTGAGGACGGTCGGGAAAAGCTTAAGGTATTCGTCCTGCCATTCCGGCAAGAGCTTGATGTTGGCCAAGAAGTCCGCCTTGAGGCTTGTGTTCTTTGTGTCCTTCAACTCTTCGTAAGTTTCGCGCGGGTTGTCCAAGTCGCCGTAAATCTGCGCGAACGTGTACTTGCAGGGGTAGGCGCGGGCGGGAATCAAGCGGCCGATTTTCTGGACTGTCAAGTAGGCGGCGACAACCTGTGTCGTGGCGCGGGTGACAGTCTTGAGGAAGCCCGTGAAGTACTGGTACATGTCGCTGAACAAGTCGCTGTCCTTGTCGGTGGCGTCGTCGTTGACAAACTTCATTATGATGTCGATGCGGGCGAAGAAAAGCTTCTGGGCCTTGAACTCGTTGTTGTATTTTTCCTCGCTTGAAATTTCATGGTCGCGGACCGTGTACTGGCTGATGTCGTCCGGGTTGACGCCGAATGTCGAGTCGCTTTCCAAAATCTTTTTGGCCGCGTTGTTCCAGCTGGTCCATTCCTTGTTCTCCAAAATTGAAGGAACGAGCTCGGCCTTGATGCGCTTGAAGTCGCAGGCGTTGTCAAAGCTTTTGATGATTGTCTTGAGCGTTCCGGCCTTGTCTTCCTTGACCATTTTGACAAGCTCGTCGCGAGTCTTTGTGGCCTTTAGGACCCAAATGTGGTCTTTGTTAAGGGGCTTCAAGGCGTCTACGGCCATCTTGAGCGACATTTCGTGGATGCCGCTTTTCTTTCCAAAGTTGATTGTAAGGTTGTCGTTCTTTGCCTTGACGATTTTTCCGACGCCCCAAGAGCGGTGGAACACAAAGCTCTTGACGTCAAAGGCGATGTGCTTCTCAAAGTCGTTTATCGCTTCAAACACGTTGCGGAAGCTCTGCGTCAAGTCGCTTGAGGCGATGTAGTCGTCAAGGTTGGCGCGGCCTTCGTACTTGCCCTTGTAGCAGTCCACGATTTCGCGGCGGGCCCAAGCGTCTTTGGGGTCGATTTGCAAAATCAGCTTAAGGATGTCGATGGCGGTGTCCCATTTTTTGTTGTCCTTGTACCAGCCGTAAAGCTCCTGCATCAAAAGCGCGGACTTGTCCTCGCTGATGGACTTGGCCACCTTTCTTTGGACGGAAATGAAGAAGTCCTTTTCCTGTGGAATCAAGGATACCAATTTTGACCAAACTTCCTTTACCGCCGCGATGTTCTTTAGAGCCACAAAGCGGTGCAGGGCTTTCTTGTAAAAGCTTACCGCGCTTTCGGCGTCGCCCTTCTCCTCGCAGCGCTCGGCCAAAGCCTTGGCCATCTCGGCCTCTTCAAAGTCAATCTTCACGATTTTTTCGTAAAGGGCCCACATCTCTTCGTTCTTGTCCTCGCGGTAGCGGTCGGCCAAGGCGCGCAAGGCGAACTTGTTGTTTTCGTCGGAGGCCAGGACGCTCTTGCAGATGTAGACGACAATAGGCTCTTTCTTGTTCTTGTTGAAAATGTCGATGAGGCTTACAAGGGCGGAGTTGTCGAGCGCCCCCTGCTTGATGGCGAGCATTCCCGAAATGTAGAGCGCGGTGATGCTGTCCTTTGAGTGGGCCAAATGCTCGTCGCAAACGTCGCGGATTTCGTTGACGGCGTTTTCCTGAACGGCCTGGGCCACAATCTTTTCCAGTTCCTCAATGCTGTTCTGCGTTACGTTGCTGATGGCGGCGCGAGTCCATGACTCTTCCTTAAGCTGCTCCTGAACTTTCTTTACCAATTCTTCAGACATGCGCTTCTCCTAAAAAAAATAATTTCTTTACTTGATGTAAAGTTCGTATATTTCTGTGTCAAGAATTTTTATTCTTGTAATTATGTCGTTCATCTTGCTGACGTTCTCTTTGGCCGCGACAAAATAATCGATGAGCCAAAAGTAAAGGTTTATCAAGCGGGGCGTCAACAAATCCCGCTGGCAGGACGGATCCTTTATTTCCGTCTCCTTGGCGTATATCTCCTGCTTTAGCCTGGCGATTTCCTGCGGGCGCAAGCGGCGCTTGACCGTGAACACTCCGTAAAGCTGGCCGTAGACCGGAATCCATTCCATCAAGGCCGCCCCGGAAAATCCCTTTTGCCTCACGTTCCTGATGAGGCACTGTATCAACTCGGAATCCAAGAATTCCGGCTCGATTTTTTGCGGCTCGATGTAAAAGGCTTCCCTGAACAAAACCTTGGCCTGCTTTTCCTCTCCGCACAAGGCGTAGCAGTCGGCCATCTCGGCGATTATCGGCGAATGGTCCGGCCTGGCGTCGTTGGCTTCCGCAAGGCAGTTGCGGGCCGTTTCGTATGAGCCCAGCTTTTTGTAGCAAAGGCCGGTCTTGCGCAAAATCTCCGCCTTTTGGACGGGATCCTTCTCTCCGGCCAATTGGTTGAAGCAGGCGAGCGCCGACGAAAAAACTCCCGCCTTGACCGCGAAAAGCGTCCTGTCAAAAGTTTGCTTTTCCCTGCCCAAGAATTGAAGGAAATTTTTCCATTCGTTGCAATAAATCTGCCCCCGCTCAAAGATGTCCTTGACGGAAGCGGCCCTGTCCATCGCGTCAATCCAAAAATTGCAGCAGTCAATCGCAAAGAGAATCTCTTGGTTTTCCAGCTCGTAAACAAGCGCTCCGTTGAGCAAGGCCTTCGCCTCGACCGGGTTGCCGCTCCTTATCAAGCTGTATGCCTGCAATATTTTGTCTGACATAGCGTGAATTTCATTATAATGATTGGCGGATTTTAGTCAATAAAAAACGCGAATTTTTTAACGAATTTTGGGCAAGATATAATATGAATTTTTTTTTATTTGTCAAGCCCCCTACGGGACTTTTTGAGTAAAAAAAAACGGCGCGAAGCGGACGAGCGCCTGACGAAAACACTCATTTTGCCCCTGCCGCGAAAGCGGCAGACGTAGATAGTTACAAGGGGCAAAATGCGTGGAGCGACGATATCTAGCGGTTTCGTCGGGCGCGCCGGCCACTGGGAGCCGTTCTTTTTTGTTTTTAGTCGAGTGCGTGTCCGGCTGAGCCGAGGACGTCCACGCACTTGTGCATGTACATCTTCTTGAGCTCTTCGCGGGCCGGAGTGAGGTACTGGCGGGGGTCAAAGTCGCCCGGGTGCTCGGCAAGGTGGCGGCGGATGGCGGC
Organism: uncultured Treponema sp.; assembly: GCA_946411505.1. GTDB lineage: Bacteria > Spirochaetota > Spirochaetia > Treponematales > Treponemataceae > Treponema_D. Next base: position 32,009 of record CAMKEG010000006.1, read on the forward strand.
TGTCATGGCCAAGCGTCCGTCAGAGTCGATGTTGATTTTGCAAACGGCTGACTTGGCGGCCTTGCGCAGCTGGTCTTCGGGGATTCCTACTGAATCCGGAATCTTTCCGCCGTACTGCTCGATGATTTTTACGTACTCAACGGGAACTGAAGAAGAGCCGTGCAAAACGATCGGGAAGCCGGGGAGCTTTTGCTCGATGGCGGCCAAAACGTTAAAGGCCAACGGCGGAGGAATCAAGACTCCGTCGGCGGTTCTTGTGCACTGGGCCGGAGTGAATTTGCAGCGGCCGTGGCTTGTTCCGATAGAAATGGCCAATGAGTCGCAGCCAGTCTTAGAAGTGAAGTCGATTACTTCCTCAGGCTTTGTGTACTTTGACTCTTCGGCTGAAACTTCGTCCTCAACGCCGCCAAGAACGCCAAGCTCGGCTTCTACGGTAACGTCATACTTGTGGGCGTAGTCAACGACTTTTTTTGTCACCTCCACGTTCTCGTCGTAGGGGAGGGCGGAACCGTCAATCATTACTGAAGAGAATCCGTTGTCGATGCAGTCCTTGGCAACCTCAAAGTTGGGGCCGTGGTCCAAGTGAAGGACGATCGGGATGTCGCAGCCAAGCTCGTGGGCGTACTCAACGGCGCCGCGGGCCATGTTGCGAAGGATGTTGGCGTTGGCGTAGGCGCGGGCTCCCTTTGAAACCTGCAAGATGACGGGAGACTTGACCTCGACGCAAGCCATGATGATGGCCTGCATCTGCTCCATGTTGTTGAAGTTGAACGCGGGAATGGCGTATCCGCCTTTAATCGCCTTGGCGAACATGTCGCGAGTGTTCACAAGGCCCAAATCTTTGTAGTTAACCATAAAAAAGCTCCTTAATGAATTTATGCTGAATATTATAGAGGAAACGCGCGATTTGTTCAATAGTTGGAGGAATTTTTCTTGTTCTTGCCAAAAGCGATGCCGTTAAATATGAAAAATAATTCCTTGACAAATTAAAAAAATATGTTATAATTTGCTTTGTTAAAGTAAAAAAGACATTGGAAAAGTTTATGGCCTTAAATTTTAAAGACGTTTTGGAAGAAAAGCAAATTCCTGACGGATTTATTAAAGTAACCGATAGACCTATTCAAGGGCTTTCGTCCGAGCAAAAGGCAGTTCTCAACAGGCGCGGCAACGTTTTCTTTAACAACGGCGACATTGAAAGCGCCAGGCGAATTTATTTGACTACAGGCTATTCCGATGGCTTGATACGAGTCGGCGACGAGTACGCGAAAAAGAAGCAGACTTTGAAGGCGCTCAAGATGTACACGCTGGCCCACAACACAAGCAAGGTCGGACCGATTTACGAAAAAATCGCCGCGACGATAGGGAGCCTTTTGAAGGACGAAGAGAATAATTGAAAGCGGGGCGGAGGCGGGAACCTCTGTCACGTTCAAGCAGGAGAGTTAAAAAATGAACGGTTCAGAAATTGAAAAAGATTCTTTTGAAGAATATCCTGAAATCAAAGTTGAAGGCAACAATTCAAAGAACAACGAAATTGCCGAGCTTTCAAAGCGGGGCTACCAGCTTTTGAAGGAGGGCGACGTTGACGGAGCCAAAGACGAGTTCAAGAAAATTCTTGAGTTGGAAAACAACAACAACTACGCCCTCGTCGGCTTGGGCGACAGCGAGAGGAAGCTTAACCATTTCAACGACGCGATTGACTATTACACAAAGTGCCTTTCGTTCTATCCTGGAAACAATTACGCGCTTTTTGGCCTTGCCGACTGCTACAAGACTTTGAACCAGTTCCACAAGGCGATTGACATTTGGGAGCAGTACTTGGTCCACGACGACCGCAACATCACGGTGCTTACGCGCGTGGCCGACGCTTACCGAAAAATCCGCGACTTTAAAAAAAGCAAGCAGCTTTATCTTAAAGTTTTGGACATGGAGGAGAACAACCCCTACGCGCTCATCGGCTTGGGCCACTTGCACTACGACTTCAAGGAATACACCGACGCGCTTTTCTATTGGACAAGAATGCTTGAGCTTAACGAGGACCAGGTTGACATCCGCGTTTTGACCAGCATCGGAAACTGCCACAGAAAGCTCAAGACTTTTGAAAAAGGCGTTCCCTACTTTGAGAGGGCGCTCAGCCTTGACCCCAAAAACTTTTACGCGCTTTTCGGCCTCGCCGACTGCTACCGAGGAATGAACCAGCAGTTCCGTTCAATTGAATATTGGAACAAAATTTTGGACATGGACCCCAACAACAAGGTCATCCTTACCCGCGCGGGCGACGCCTACCGCAATTCCGGCGACTACAAGACCGCCGAAATGTATTACAACAAGGCGATGAACATCGACTTTGACATTTACGCCGCGCTCGGCTTGGCCCTTATTTGCAAGGGCGAGGGCCGCTACGAGGAAAGCGCCGAGCGCCTGGGCGCCTTGATAAAGAACGATCCAAAGAATTACCGCCTTTACATCGACTTGGCCGACAGCTACGTCAAGATGAACCAAAAGAAAAAGGCGATTGAGACTCTTGAGTCGTTCCAGCGCTTTGGAATCAGAAGCCAGGCCGTCAACGAAACTTTGGAACGCCTTAAGAAAAACGCCTAGCGTTGATGGAAAAGCCCGTCTTGTCCGGCCTTTTGCCGGACGAAATTTGCGCCCAGTTGAATTTGTCTCCCGCCTTTAGAGGAAAGCAAATCTTTAAATGGATTTCGCTCGGGGCGGAGTCCTTTGACGAGATGACAAATTTGTCCAAGGACTTGCGCTCCTCGCTGGAAGAAAAGGCCGCCTTGCGCTCCTCTTGCGTGAGCCAAGTTTTGCGCGACAAGGACGGAAGCGTAAAGCTGCAAATAAAAACTCATGACGGCCTTTTAATCGAAACAGTTTTGCTCACCGACATCGAAGGGCGGAAGACCGCTTGCGTTTCCTGCCAGGCCGGCTGCGCGATGGCTTGCGCCTTTTGCCAGACAGGACATTTGGGCTTTGCCCGCAATTTGACCGCGGCCGAAATCGTCGAACAGTTTTTGTTTTTGGAAAAGGAATGCGGCGAGCTTCAAAACATTGTCTTTATGGGAATGGGCGAGCCGATGCTCAACCTTGAGTCGATAAGAAAAGCGATCGCCGTTTTGACAAACAAAGAAGGCCGCGCGCTTGGAACAAAAAGGATAACGCTTTCCACTTGCGGAATAATAAAAGGCATTTACGACCTGGCCGACAAGGGCCCAAAGATTCGCCTGGCCCTAAGCCTTACGACCGCCGACCCGGACTTGCGCGCGGCCCTTATGCCAGTCACAAAGACAAATCCCTTGCCCGAAGTCCGAAAGGCGATTGACTATTACGCCCAAAAATCGGGCCGCCGCGTGACGCTTGAAGCCGCGCTTTTGGCCGGCAAAAACACCGGGCCCGAAAGCGCCCGCCGCATGATTGAGTTCGCGCGCGGCATTGACGTCAACATCAACCTTATTCCTTGGAATCCGATAGAAGCGCTTCCCTTTAAAGAGCCGTCGCAAAAAGAGTGCGACGACTTTGTGAAAGCTTTGGAGGCCGCGGGCCTTAACGTGACCCTTCGCCGCCGCCGCGGAGCCGGAATCAAGGGCGCCTGCGGACAGCTGGGAAGTACAAAGTTTAATTAAAGGCCGCGCAAACTTCCTTTACCGCGTCCAAAAGTGCCTGCATTCCCGCCTGCGTGGTCTTTGGCCCAAAACTAAAGCGGACTGACGTTTCCCTTTGCGCCGCCGGAACGCCCATCGCTTCTAGGATTGGCCGCGAGGCTTTTTTTGACGAGCAGGCGCTTCCTGTTGAAACGCAAATGCCTTTCGCGTCAAGCGCGCGCAGCATTACCTGGCCCGGAATGTTTTTAAAGCTTGCCTGAACGACCCAGGGCGAAAAACATTCCTGACTAAGAACGCCGCGCGCTTCTGGAATTATCGCCGCTCCCTTTATTGAAAGCAAGCCCTTTATGAAAGAGGCCGTCCATTCTTTTTGTTCCTCAAAGCGCGCGGCGCTTTTGGTCTTGCCGCCGGTTATCGCGTGGCGCTCAAGGCATTTTGCGAAGGCGATGGCGCCAAAAAGGTTTTCGGTTCCGCTGCGGACGCCTCCTTCTTGCCCGCCGCCGCGCAAAAATATTTCCTCTTCTTTTTTAAGGTAAAGAATGCCGATGCCGCGCGGGCCGCAAATTTTATGGGCGCTAAAGGCCGCCGAGTCAAGTCCGGGTTCGTTTAGAAAATCGATTGGGACTTTTCCAAGGGCTTGCACGCAGTCAACGTGGAAGCGCGGCTTTCGCTTTCCTTTATAGGCTTCCTCCAGCGCGGCGGCGATTTTTTGGATTGGTTGGACCGCGCCGGTTTCGTTGTTGACCGCCATTACGGACACGAAAAGGGTCTTTGCGTCAACCGTTTGCAAGACCGCCTCTGGCGTGACAAAGCCGTTTTTGTCGGACGGAATCAAGCGGCATTCGATTCCGACTTTCTTCAGCTCCTCGGCCATTTCGCGCAGGGCCGGGTGCTCGATTGAGCTTACGGCGACGTTTCCTTTTTCGGGCCGGTTGAGTATGGCGAGCAGGGGAATGTGGTCGCTTTCGGTTCCGCCGGAAGTGAAGACCAGCTGCTTGGCTTGGACGCCCAAAACGGCCGCGCAGTCCGAGCGCGCTTTTTCCAACGCGGCGCGAGCCTCTTTTCCTGCCGCATGGACGCTTGAAGGGTTGGCCCAAGCCGCCAGGGATTCCTTTAGAGCGGTCTCCAAAATGTCTTGGTCGGGAATGGCTGTGGCCGCCCAGTCAAAGTAAAGTTCTGGATTTACAGGCATTTTAAGATATCCTTGTCGGAGACTTCCGTTATTACAGTTTCGCAAAGGCCGCTTTGCAAAATAACGCGGATTTTGCTGGAGGAATTCTTTTTGTCGCGCTTCATCGCGCAAAGAATTTTTTTCGAGCCGTCTTTGGGACAAAAGCATTTTGGTCTGGCGGAACTTTCCCAGCCAAAGTATTCTAGAAGCTCAAAGACTTTTTTCTTGTATTCGTCTGGGCAAAGGCCAAGCTTTTGGCTAAGGCAAAGCGCGCGGCCTATTCCCCATGCGACGGCGTCTCCGTGCGCGATTTTTCCAAGGCCGGCGCAAGTTTCAAGCGCGTGGCCAAAGGTGTGGCCAAGGTTAAGCTGCATTCTGATGTTTTTTTCGGTCATGTCTTTTTGGACCACGCGCGCCTTGGCCTTGGCGCATGCCTGGATCATCTTAAAGACAAAGGCCTTGTCGCGCTTTTTTATTAGCTCGCGCTTTTTTGAAATTTCGGAAAACATTTTTTTGTCGTAAAGAAGCGCGGTCTTAAAGGCCTCGGCAAAGCCAGAGCGGTATTCGCGCTCGTTAAGGCTTTGGACAAAATCCGGGTAAACGTAAAGCGCGCGCGCGGGGTAGAAGGCCCCGATCATGTTTTTGTAGTCGTCAAAGTCGCAGCCGCTTTTTCCGCCCATAGCCGCGTCCACCATGGCGAGCAAGCTTGTCGGAACGAATTCGCAAACAGCGCCCCGCTTGTAAAGGGAAGCCGCGAAGGCTGTCATGTCGGTAAGGACGCCGCCGCCTATCGCGCAAAAAACGTCCTTTCGGGTAAAGGCGCGGTCCAGAGCGGCCTCCACAATTTGAAGGACTGTCTTTATCGTCTTGTGTTTTTCCCCTGCCTTTACGATGACAAGCGCGTTTCCTTTGGCCGCGCCCAAGCCGTCGTAGGCGCCGGGCAAAGATTTTTGCGCTCCGAATAGCGCGACGAAATTTTTAAGGCAGGGCAGGGCGGCCACGTTTGTGTCAATCGTAAAGAGGCGTCTGCCGCTCGTGTTGTCATTGGCGGCCGTTCCGCTTGAAAAAAAGAGCTTTTTTAAGTCGATTTTGTCTTGGATAAAATGAATCTCGCTTTTGGGCGTGGCGATATATTGCTTTTGGTAATTTATGGAAAAGACGTTTTCTTGCATAAAGCCATATTATCGCATTTTTCGCGCTTTTGCTAGTGGGACAGGCCGCTCTTCGCGCTGGCGACTCGACCTATTCAAGCGGCGATTTCTATGCTAAAATAGAAATGACAGGAGGACGCATGAAAAATATTTTAAGAGCCGCGCTTGCGTTTTGCGCGTTTGTCTTTGCCGCCTGTTCCTACAGCGACAATACGGTGACAATCTTTTCGTCCGACGCCACTCAAGAGGAAACCTTGAACTTTGTTTCCGAGGCGCTTCCTATTCTGGCGCCAAAGGAGCGCTTGACAGGCTCGATGAGCGCCCGCTTTTACAACGGCAATTCTTATGTTCCCTATGTGGGCCTTAGGTATTATCTTGCGGTTTACATGAAATATTCTGTCGTCTCGGAGTCGTACTCAAAAGGCGACTACCGTTACGTCATACGAGACCCGGACGCAGGCGGCAAAAGATATGTCATCGTCGTCAACAAAGACTCAGACACGATTTACATGCCGACCTTCGGCGACTTTCAAAGCATGGACCCAAGCGAAGTTGTCGGCTTTCTTAAGCTTGTAAAAAGCTACACCGGCGAAAAGTCCAAGACCTTTGAACTTGCCAAATACGGCTTTTGCGCGTATGGCGGAATTGACGACGTTTACCTGCCGCTCTGCGTCCTTTCAAACGTTTTTTCAATGATGAACTACGAGCGCTATTTTTACAACGGCCAGGCCGTTTACTTTACAGGAAACGAAGACGATTATTACGACAAAGATGCTGGCTACGTCTCCTTTTACAAAAGCCCCTGGTACACTGATTCCGCGGGCAATTTAAGAGAGCGGCCAAAGGAACTGATTTCTCTTTCATACAATCTTTTGCGCTTTGTCCACGACAGCCTTTACGGACGGCCTGGCTATTACGGCTTTGCCGACGACGGAAACGGATGTCCTGTAAAGGAAAAAGTCGCCGCGGCCGATCTGCTTGACTTTGAGCGAATGCTTGTTCAAAACGCGCTCGACATTCGTTCCCTTCTTCTTTCTTCCTCTTACATTGATTACATCGCGGGCCTTGACATGCTTTATAACAGGGTGTACGGAGACGCGCACTCGTCTTTTATCGCCAAGCAGGATTATGTTTCGCAGGACTATATCGCGGCAAAATACGGATCTGAAAATTTGTTCAGCAAAAAATACGCTTTGCTAATGTTGCGCATGCGGAACTATCCGAAGGTTAGGAAGAATTTGAAAACAGGAGCCGCTTCCGGCGCAAGCTACATAGGAAAGTCCTCCTCCGATCCCGACGCGCCGCCCGCCTTTGAGGTCATCGACTCAAACAAGACCGCGATAATCCGCTTTGATAAATTTGAGTATAAAGAGGACTTTTGGAAAAACTATTACGCGTCTTCCCGCTCAGGAAGCCCCAACCCTGATCCGACCGCTTCCGGCGGCGTCGAGCTTCCTGACGACACCGTGGGAATTTTTTACAAGTCCTTTTACGCGCTTGAGAACACGCCCGCCTATAGTACTGTCAAGAACGTTGTCATAGACCTTTCTTGCAACCCCGGCGGAGACACAGCCGCGCTTCATTACGCCTTGTGTTTTTTGCTTGAGCCAAAGGACGCCGCCACCCTTTATTATGATTTTTTCACTGGCGGAAAGAAGGTTGAGTCAGGAAGCGCCGACATAAACTTGGACGGAAAGATAGACGACAAAGACAAAAAAAAGAATTACAACTTTGTCGTCCTTACAAGCGACGTGACATTTTCGTGCGGAAACTCTTTTGTGAACACTTGCTGGGACAACGGCATAAAAATCGCTGGAATCAGAAGCGTGGGCGGAAGCTGCGTCGTCCGTTACGCTTGCTCCGCGGACGGCTTTCCCTTCCAGTATTCAGGCTGCATGCGCGAGTCGCGCAAGGCGGACTGGAGCAATTGCGAGGACGGAGCGCCTGTCGAAAAGGCTCTTACGCTTGACCAAATGTATGACAACGCGGCCTTGGCAAGCGCGGTCAACGAACTCTTTCCGGCTCCGTAATACGGCAGCGTCCGTCAATACGAGCGGTCCATCGCCTCTAGCTTTTCGATTTCGGCGGTTTTTCTAGCGCCAATTTTAGCTCCCCGTCCTCGATGAAAACTTCCGTCCGGGCCCTTTCTAAATTTTTCTATACAGATGTTTTGTTGTCAGTAAAATTCTGCTTGAAAAACTTGTAAAATTCCGCTAAAATCAAAATGGATTTTTTTTATGAAACTTTTTGGCGTTGACAAAGTCTTTAAGAATCTTGCGGAATTTCAAACGCGGCATAGAAAAAAGATTCTTGCGATTTTTCTTTTTTTGGACATTTTAGCGCTCCTTGGCCTTGGAAGAATCGTCGTCAGCGCCGATGTCCAGGCCTCGAAACCGAACGAAAAAACTTTAAAGGCGGAAGAAAAGTTTCTTAAAACTTTTCCAAATGAATCCATTTATGTCTTGGTTTCTTCCGACGATGTTTTCAGTCCGCAAACTTTAAAGGTCATAGACAAACTTGGCCGAAGGCTGGAAACGGAAGTTCCCACCGCCTCTTCCGTTTATTCCCTTTTGACAATGACGGTTCCTGTAGGAAGCGAAGACGGAATAGAAATAAAGAATCCCTTTGACGGAAAAATTCCTGACGACCCTAAAAAATTAAAGGAGATAAAAGATTTCTTTTTAAGCCGGGAGTCCTTGGTCAATGTTTTTGTTTCCGCCGACGCTACGGAAACTTGGCTGATTCTTCCCCTTCCCAGAGTGAAAGACGACAGGTCTTTTAGAAACGAAAGAAGTCGCGCCGCGCAAAAGATTATTCAAGAAGTGTCCAAAGAATGCCAGGGCGTTTGCAGTCTTAATCCTGTGGGCTGGGATTATTCCGCCACGGAAGCCGGCGATTACGCGATTCGCGAGGCCTTGACAAGAATTTCAATCGGCTTTGCGGTCATGCTTTTTATGCTGATTTTTTTGCTCCGTTCGTTAAGGGGCGTCGCTTTTTCCCTTTTGGCCGCTTTTTTGGGAATAGCGTCCGTGTTGGGGCTTTCGTCCTATTTGGGGTTTCCCATAAACGCGAACGCCATTTCACTTCCGATTTTGCTGGGAATGGCGCTTTCAATTGGCTATTCCCTTCATGTAATCAATTCCTTCAAACGCCATTTTAGGCGGACTGGAAAAAGAATTGAGTCTGTCATTTTGATGGCGGAGGAAACCGGCTGGTCGCTCTTTTTTACTGTTGCCACCACAGTCGCGTCTTTGATTTCGTTTTTATTTTTTGACATGGAAATTTTGCGCTGGATAGGAGGAATTTCCGCAGGCATTGTTTTTAGCGTTTATTTGCATGTCGCGCTTGTCATTCCAATAGTCATGTCCTTTGGAAAAGACCAAGAGGAAATGGGCGTCGAAAAAGCCAAGGCCGCGACTGGCGTTGATTTGGCCTTTGAGCGCGCGGGGCTTTTTGTCGTCCAAAACAAAATTCCTGTGGCCGTCATTTCCGCCGCGATTATGATTTTCCTAGCCTTTGGCATAAGGCGCATATCGGTCAACATGGACTTGTTCGAGATGCAAGGGCCAAAGGTTCCCCATATCGCGCGCGCAAAGGAATTGCTGCGCCACGAGCTTGGAAGCATTTACAGCTTTGACGTGATGATTTTGTTTGACAACCCGGACGCTTTTAAAGAGACGGAAAATCTTTTAAGGCTTGAAAAAATGGTTTCGCGGCTGGGAAATCTTAGGCTTGTAAAAAAATCTATGGGAAAGCCCCGCGTCCTTTCGCCGCTTCCATTGCTAAAAGAAATAAACAGAATGTTCAACGGCGACAAAGAAGAATTTTACCGCATAAACACTGACGACGGGGTGGCCGCGCAAACCCTTGTTTTTTGGTCGAACAGTTTTAGGGAATGGTTTGACGTTGACAACGACGACTATGGCGTCGTCAGGCTTCGCTTGGAGCTTACCGGCTTTGACTCAAAAAAACTTCTTGCGGATGTGGCAGACATAGAAGAAATTGGAAAAGAAATTTTTCCGGACGCGAATGTTTATTCCATCGGCCGCGTGATTGACTACGCCAGAACAAATGACGTCCTTGTGGAGCTGGAACTAAAGTCATTGATGATTTCGTTTTTAATAATCGCTTTTATGTTGGCGGCAGCCTTTGCCAACGCGACCGCGGGGCTTATAGCGATGATTCCGAACATCGCTCCTATAGTGACTTTGGCCGGAATCATGGGATATTTGGGCCAGCCCCTTGACATACTCACGGTGACGGTAATGCCCATGGTTTTGGGCCTTGCGGTTGACGACACAATCCACTTGACAAACCACATAAAAAAAGATTTTTTGAGGACAGGTTCTTATATGGAAGCCGTAAAGAATTCCTTTGGAAAAATCGCCAAGACTATGTTCATGACAAGCGCCATTCTTTGCGCCATGTTCGCGGTTTATTTGTTCAGCCCGATGCGTTTTTTTGCGCATACGGGATTTCTTGCGATTGTGGGAATAAGCTCCGCGCTTTTTGCGGACTACACGCTCACCCCGGCGGTAATTTGCTTGAACAAGCCTTTTGGAAAAGAAGTTGTTCAGGACATTCATAAATAATAAAACCTTAAGGAGGATTTATATGAAAAAAATCACAGTTTTGGGAGCTTTAATGCTATTGCCCATGTTCGCTTTTGCGGAAGGCTTGACAGCCTATGAAATTGCAAGCCGCGCCTACAACCAAGAGAGCGGAAAGACTTCTTTTTACGAAGCCTCGCTCACGATTCAGGCAAAGAGCGGAGGCTCTCGCGTTAGAGAAATTTCCTTGCGCAAAAAGCTGTATGACGGAGTGAAAAAGACGCTCATCACTTTTTCCGCTCCAAAAGAAGTTGCGGGCGTGGCCTATTTGTCGTTTGAATACGACTCTAAAAAAGCCGACGCCAAGGAGTCCGAAAACTGGCTTTATATGCCGGCGATGAAAAAGGTTCGCAGAATCAGCGGAAGCTCCCGCCAAGACGATTTTATGGGTTCTGACTTTACTTATGAAGACATCGGCGACAGAGGCCTCAATAAGGACAATTTTACGCTTATGGGAGAGGAAAAGGTTGAAGGCGCGGACTGCTGGAAGTTGGACTGCGTGTCCAAGGATTCAAGCGAAAAAATTCCCAGAAGAATTTTATGGGTCAGAAAGGACAACTACATTCCGCAAAAAGTCCAGTTGTTTGACCAAAGGGGAGAGCTTCAAAGAGAGCTTGTCTGCTCGGACATAAAGCAAGTTGACGGCTTTTGGACTGTCAATAAAATGGTCATGACAAACGTTCAGACAGGACATTTTTCGACCATACAGATGAAGTCCCTGAAACACAACATTGACTTGCAGGACAATCTCTTTACCGTTTCTTCCATCGAGCGCGGAATAAAAAAATAAGGAGAGCCTGATGAAAGCGTTTTTTTTGGCGGCGTTAATTCTGTTGTCGCCGTTTTGTCTTTTTGCCTTTGACACAGATTTTTCGTTCAGCCTTTTGACCGACATGTCAACTCCTTTGCCCTACGCAAAGCGGGCGGGGGAGTTGATTCAGGCGGAAATGAAGGGCGACCTTGAATTGTATCTTTACGCCACAGAAAAAACGACTTTCTTTATGAACGGCCGGGTGATTTTGGATCCGCTCTCTTCCTTGTCGGACTCTTTTGACTTGGGGGCGGCCGAAGGTCATCTAGGCTTTTCGCTAAAAGAGGCTTGGATTGACTATACGTCGGATTACTGGGCGTTTCGCGGGGGCCGGCAGATAGCGGCCTGGGGCAAGGCGGACCTTCTTACGGTGACAAACGTTCTTTGCCCAAGGAATTATACAAGCTTTAGTTTTTTTGACTTGGCGGACACATACATGGGAATTGACGCGGCCCGCGTTTCTTTTAAATCCGACATTTACTCGCTGGACTTTTACTGGATTCCAATCGTACGGAAGAGCGCCCTGCCTACGGCGGAAAATCATCCCGTCCAAAAGATTCTTGATAATTCTGAAGAGTTTCCCCGTCCTGACTTTAAAAATAACGCGCCTGAGCCCAAGTTTGAAAACTTTGAATACGCTCTAAAGGCCAGCGCCTACTGGAAATACGCCGACGTTTCGTTATACGGTTTTTACGGCTATGACCGTCTTCCGTCTTCGTTTAAACTGGATGCTTTGTATGGCGAGATAAGCATGGACTACAATAGGTCCCTTATGGTTGGCGCTGACGCTTCCATTCCTTTGGGAGGGCTTGTCCTTCGTCTTGAAGGGGCTTTCTTTTATGACTCGGCGATTCCAAAGACAAAAATCGACATTGATTTAAGCGACTCCTCGGCCATTATGTCCTTTCTTAGTTCGGACTATGACTTTGGGTACAAAAAACGCGACAAATTGGTCATGTTGGCGGGCCTTGACTGGATGCCCGGCGGCTGGATTTTGTCGGCGCAGTATTACGGAGACCTTGCCTTTGGAGACATGTCGGAGCTTTCTCGCAGTAACTATGTCCACATGGCCACATTGGCGATTTCCAGAAACTTCTTTAAGGACACTTTGGCAGTTTCCCTTGCGGGGCTTGTTCAATTTGAAGAATGGAACAATATGTTTGTCTTAAACGCCTCTTACAACGCCACGGACGCGCTTATAGTTTCCGCCTCAGTTTATTGCGTAAATATTTTTTCTGACTTGGGCTATAAGACATTCAATGATTTAAGAAATTGGGGCGGCGTGACCATAAGCGCCAAATATTCATTTTAAGGGAGAATGAAAATGAAACTCTTTGACATCGATTCTTTGTTCAGGCGCGCCGCGGAAGCGCAAATAAAAAGGCGCGGGCCGATTCTTGCTGTTACCGCGATTCTTACGATTTTCTTTTTGGCGGGGCTTTTAAAATTTTCTACGATTTACGACAAGGTTCTTCTTGGAGCCACGGAAGAGCAAAAGCGGGCGGAAGAAAAATTTAAGAAAGTTTTTTCCACAGATTCCATTATGATTCTTGTCACGGCTGACGATGTTTTTTCGCCGGATGTTTTGAACGAAATAGACGTCATAGGCCGGCGGCTGGAAAAGGAAGTGGCTTATTCCCGGCCTGTCCAGTCGCTTTTGACAATGAGCGTTCCCCTTGGAAAGGAAGACGAAATAGAAATATCAAATCCCTTTGGCGGAAAAATTCCCCAGGACAAAGAAGAGCTGGCCAGAATAAAAGAATTTTTTTTAAGCCGCAAGTCTTTAGTCAACACTTTTGTTTCTGACGACGCGAAGGAATGCTGGATTATTCTTCCCCTTGAGCAAGTGGAAGACCCTAAAATGGAAAGGGCTGGCGCCGCAAGAAAAATAGTCCAAGAGGAATCTGAAAATTCCAAGGGAATCTGCTCCCTTTATCCTGTGGGCTTTTCCTACATTGACCTTGAGGCCACCGAATACAACGTGCATGAGTCTGTCGTCCGCGTGGCCATAGGCTTTTTGGTGATGCTGGCGTTCTTGATTGTTCTTGTCCGCTCCTTTAGGGGAGTGCTTGTTTCTTTGCTTGCAAGCGTGTTTGGAATTGGAGCGGTTCTTGGAGTTTCTTCTTATATGGGAATCCCCGCCGACGTTGGAAGCATGTCGCTTCCGATTATGCTTGGAATGGCGCTTTCAATCGGCTATTCCCTCCACCTTATCAATTCTTTTAAAAGGCATTTTAGGCTGACGGGAAGAAGGGCGGACTCTGTGGTCGCCGCCGTGGAGGAAACCGGCTGGTCAATTCTGTTTACGGACCTAACTACAGTCGCCTCTCTTGTTTCCTTCCTTTTCTTTGAAATTTCTTCCCTTAGGTGGAGCGCCGGAATCGCGGCCTGCATTGTCGTGGCCGTTTACTTGTATGTGATGGTTTTGATTCCCATTGCCATGAGTTATGGAAAGGACAAGGAGCCAGCCGCCGAACAAAAAGAACTTGGGGGCGCCACCAAGGTTGACCTTGCCTTTGAAAAATACGGCCGGGGGATTTTTAACAAAAGGCTTTTGGCGACTGTTTGCGCCTTCGCGGTGATGGCGGCCATGATTCCCGGCGCCAAAAAGATTTCGATAAATATGGATGTCCTTGCGATGCAAGGCCCCAAGGTTCCGCACATAGCGCGCCTTATGGAAATGTTAAAAACCAAGCTTGGAAGCATTTACAGCTTTGACGTGATGGTTCAGCTTGATCCTAACGACGAAGACGGCTTTAGAAGCGCCGACAATCTTTTAAAGCTTGACGAGCTTATAGACGGAATGAAGGACCTTGACCTTGTGAAAACGGTTGACGGCCGTCCATGCGTTTTGTCCGCTTGCGGAATGTTAAAGGAAATGAACAGAATGTTCAACGGCGACGACCCTGACTTCTATCGCATAGACACGGAAGACGGCGTGGCGGCCCAAAGCCTCACTTTTTACGCGGACAATTTTTCAGATTACTTTGACATAGAGAACGACGACTTTAGCATGACCCGCCTTCATGTGGAGCTTACCGGCTACGATTCAAGAAAGGTTTTGGACGACGCGGATTCCATCATAAAAAGGGGAAAAGAGCTTTTCCCCGGCGCGAAAGTTTACGCAATCGGCTCCATTTTGGACACGGCCCGCTCCGACTTGACTCTCATAAGCATAGAACTTAAGTCAATTTTCTTCTCGCTGGCAATCATCGCCGTGATGATGATTATGGCCTTCGCGTCCGTTAAGACAGGCCTTATCGCCATGATTCCCAACGTGTTCCCCGTTCTTGTCCTTGCGGGCTTGATGGGTTACGGCGGAATAAACCTTGACCTTCTTACGGTAATTGTAATGCCCTTGATTTTGGGCCTTGCGGTGGACGACACGATTCACTTGATAAACCACATAAAGAACGAATTTGCCCAAACAGGAAGTTACGCCAAGGCCACGGAGAACGCCTTCCGCGAAATAGGAAAGACTATGTTCATGACCACCATAATCTTGTGCGCCATGTTCGCGGTCTACTTGTTCTGTCCGATGAGGTTCTTTGTAACGACCGGCTTCCTTGCGATTGTGGGAATAAGCTCCGCGCTTGTGGCCGACTACACAATCACGCCTGCGGTGATTTGCTTGACAAAGCCTTTTGGAAAGGAAAAAGTCGAAGCCGGCAAGGATTAAGCGTGGAAGATCTTAGTAGCTCTTAGATTCAAGGGCTTCCAGTTTTTGAAGTTCCTCGTTGACCCGCTCCAGCTCGCGGTTAAGGATTTTTTTATAGTCCAGCTCCGAGCTTGAGATGCGGGCGTTTTCGTCTTCCCAGAAAGGCAGGTCGGCGAGATGCAAAAAGCGGAATTTTGTTTCGCTGGCTTTTTCAGACCAAAGCTTGGCTTCCCGCCAATAGTAAAGGCCGGCCTCGTAGCAGCTTTTGGCTTTTTTTAGGTTGGCCAAATATTCGTCTTTCCAAGGAGCGTCGTAAAAGCAAATCGCCCTCTTGTCGTAGACGCGGGCCAGGCGCATGTGCTGCTCAATCAATTTTAGGTTTAGGTGCATTTGGAAAAGGTTGCGGTATTTTTCCCATTCGTCCTTAGTCTGAATTTTCGCCCTGGCGTAAAGGGGATTGGCGAAGTCGGCGCGGACGGCCTGCTCCAGCCAGTAAATGTTTTCCATGCAGTCGTCGGGATACTGCTGGTAGTGGACGTGGTAAAGCTTGTAAAAGTCCTCTTTGTACTTGCACATGTAAGAAAAGGCCGGCAGGCAAAAAAAGGCCGCCGCGCCGAGCGCGAGAGCGAGGACAAAAATTTTTTTCGCGAATTTTTTCACGAATTTATTATCGGAAGAATTTCCTTCCAGATTAAATCTGAAATTTTTTCTTTGGGAAGGGTGGCGTCAAGCTCTACGATTCTCATGCCGCTGTTTTCTAGTTTTTTGTATTGGTCGATTATCGCGCGGTAGCGCGAAGCCGTGTCGTTAAGGAACTTTTCGTTTTCGTATATCTCTTTTGCTTCCCCGCGCATTTCGACGCGTTCAAGGGATTTTTGCGCCGAAATGTCAAAGAAGAACAAAAGTTGGGGCAGAGGAAAGGGGCTGTTGAGCGTTTTGGGCAAGTCCTCGCCGCAAGTCACGCCCTGGTAGGCCAGGTTTGAAAAGAGATATCTATCCGATACAACTGTTAAGCCGTTTTTAGTTTGGTCAACAATTCCGCCTTGTCCCCAAAGGTGTTCCGCCCTGTCCGCGGCAAAGAGGTAGGCCGCCGTTTGCGGGGCGACTTTTTCCTTTCCGGCCAAAATCTGGCGCAAGAATTTTCCCGTGGGCCTTTCTGTCGGCTCGGCGGTGAAGGCGATTTTTTTGCCCGAGTCACGTTCCGCCAAAAGCCGCATTTGGGTTGAAGTGCCCGCTCCGTCTATTCCCTCAAAAACTACAAAATTGTTAAGTATCATAGTAGAAAACCTCAAAATTTTGGCCAAAACAGCCGATAATATATACGGTATACCATAATGCAAAATTTTGCAATCGTCCGCCGCTCTTTCGCGCGCTTGAAGGATTGATTTTTTCATGAAATTCAAGGCTCGCCACATAAAGATTGGCATCTGCATTTTTATTTTTCTCGTTCTTCTGGCCGTTTCCAACAGGCTTTTGCTGCCCATTTACAACAAGGCGGGCTTCCAAATCCAAGAAACGATGCAGTCCGTCCAAAACGGGCTCAGGGAAAAGACCGGCCTCGCGATTTCCTACAAGTCGCTTTCTCCGTCGATTTTGTCCGGAGTCAACCTAAACGGAATCACCCTTTACGATTCGAAGAGCGGGGAGGCGGTGGCCTCCATTGGCCGCCTTTCTTTGGGCTACACGCTAAAAAGCTTGTTCTCAAAGAATGTGGCCGGCAGTTTTGAAAGCCTTGTCTTGCGCGACGTCGAAATCACGATTGAGCGCGGAAAGAACGACTTTTGGCTCTCCGTCTTGAACCAAGGCAGGAACGGAGGCAGGCCCGGGTTTGAGGCGGCGAATCTTGACGGAGACCTTGTCAAGTCGTTCTTTGAAAGCTTGGAGCTTGAAGGTGTGAACTTAAAGCTTTCCTCCGACGCCAAAATTTATCGCTTGCGGATAATTTACAAGGACAAGAAGAACGACGTCTTCTGCGAGTCCGACATTTCAAAAGCCTTTTTGAGCGCTAACGGCTCCAACAAAATCGACGCCCTTGTTTCCGGCTCCTTCTCCGTGAACTTGTTTGGAAAAAAAGTTTCCGGCGTCCTTGACTTTTCGTCAGTGATTCCCAGAAGCCTTGACGGAAGCTCCGCCGTCTTGCGCTTTTCCGACTTGAACGCAAGCGACTACCGCGTCCGCTATGTCGGCTTTTTGGCGGAATACAAGGACCGCAAGTTTACGTTCAAAATGCTTCCTAGCGTTAGAAACGTTTACGCGGAAACTTCGGTGGACTTTGAAAGCGGAAACATCGTGGCAAGCCTCTTCTCCGACAGTTTCAACCTCGGCAACTTGGCGCAGACAAGCCGAGACGACAAAATAACCGAGAGCCTTTTCTCGATGAACTTTTCGTTGAACGCGGCCGCGAGCTACAACTACAAGACCGGAGTTTTTGACTATTCTTCCACAGGCGACATTTTTGTTCCGGGAAGCGTGATTCCCGCCGAAAAATTCCAAAGCGACACGCTGGTGTCCTACTCTTTCTCCGGCAACGAAAAGGCGATAGACGTCTCGTACCTAAAAACTTCCGGCGAGCGCTACAACCTGAATTTTGAGGGAGCCTGCGACTTCACGACAAAGCAGCCGTCGGGAACGCTTGCGGTTGAGTCGGTCATTCTTCCAAACGGCGGCGAAATTTCCACGGAGATTTACATAGACAAGCTTGAGAACGGCTTCATGTGCTTCGCGCCGCAGATTTTCTTGGACCAAAACGTTTTCACCGCCGCGCAGCTTAACGTCCTTCCGTCAGCGGATTCTTGGGACTGGACCTTTGAAGTTTCGGACTACTCGCATGAAAGCGAGCCGGGAACGGTGTCCATTTTTGGAAGCTGGTCGCCGCAGACAAAGGCGGCGCAGGCCTCCCTTTCCTTCAACACAATTTACCTTGACAGCATCGTAAAGACTTCCGCCTTCTTCGCGGAAGAGAACATGAAGCCGCTTTTGAACGCGGGCTCGGAAGCGGTCCAGTCCTTCATCTTTTCTTGCGACACTTTCGCTTCCGGCGTGGGGCAGGACTTCTCGTTCAGCGTGCCTTACGCGATTGTCGCCAACACAAGCCGCGACGACCAAATGTTGATTTTGGAGGCCGACGGCAACGAAGACACTTTCCAGCTTTCGCGCCTTGAATTTGTCTTTGGCGGCCAAAAGCTTTTGATGGACGGCCTTGTGGAACGATTCCCTGAAAGCAAGGAGCGGCTTTTGAGCGGCCGCCTTGAACTTAACGGCATTCCCTATAATTTCTCCGGCGTTTCCAGCAAGGACAGGCTTGAAATAAATTCTGAATACGGACTGCGCTTCGCCTTTGGAACGGACACTTCCGGCGCCGAGGCCGTCATCGAAGGCGCTTTCGCGGCCGCCGGCTTTCCGATAAGGGTGAGCGACAGGACGTTTGAAATTTCTACGGAAACGACATTCTCCTACTCTTTGGAAAACGGCTTCAGCGCCAGCGTTCCTTACTTTGACAGCCGCTTTTTGGAAGGAACCAGCGACTTGAATCCGACGCTGTCTTTTTCCGCGAGCGTTGACAAGACGGCGGCGCGCTTTGACAGCATCTCCTATTCCGACATCGTTTCAACGTTGAACGGAAGCGGAGCCGTCGTCTACAATTTTGACGGGCGAATCCTTCAAAACGCCGACTACAATTTCCTGCTTGAGAATTCTTTCGGCTTTGAAAAAGTTTCCTTGGACGGAACGATAATAAATTCCTTGCAAACGCCCTTGAACGTCGGCTCAATCTTGTCCGGCTCCTTTGTGAAAAACCTTTTCTTCACTTTGCAGTTGAACATAGATTCCTTGCGCTCCGAGCGCTTTTACGCCGGCTCAAGCGAGAGCGACTCTGTCAACGCCAACGTGACGATGCAAGGCTCCGTCTCAAATCCCTTTGTCTCCCTTGACATTCCGCGCGCCGCGCTGACCGTCCAAAACAAGCCCTTGACTTTTAGCGCTCAGGCCGTGATTGAAGACAGGGTTTTCTCGTTGCAAAAAGCCTCCGCCGATTGGGGCGACACGGAAATCACCGGCATCCTTGCCAATTTTGACCAAAAGACTTGGGACGGAAATTTGTCTTTCAACATAAAGACAAATTTCTTTGGAAGAGTCCTTAACGCCAAGGCGGGCGCGGTGATAAAGGCGGAGTCGCCCGTTGACAAAGGCGTTCCGGAAGCCTTCAGCGTAAGCCTTGACGCGGAGGAAATAAAGGCCGTCCAGAAGGGCAAGAAAAAGCCTGAAAAATTCCACGTGGGAATCATGAAGATTCAAGACGACTTTTTCTTGTCGTCAAGCCCCAACATCGGTGTCAACGGAAGCCTTGTCGGCTACCGCGACGTGTCCGTTTCCGTTAAGAACGACGCGCCCTTCAACTTGAACGTCGACGGAAGCGTCGGAAGAAATTTCTTGGATTTGAAAGTATCGGACATTCAAATAAGCCCGCGCGTTGTCTTGGACTCCCTTGGAATTGACCTTGTGAAAATTTACAAGGGGCTTGCGGTGGGCGGCTTCGAGCTTAAGGGAAGTCCGATGAATCCTAGCTTCCACGGACAAATTGACATTCCCAACGCCGAATTCAATTTCCCCAACTTTTTCAAGAAGCGCGCGTCGACGCCGATGGTTTCGCTGATTATGTCAGGCTCCCAATTCTACACCGAGCCGACCCGCTGCCATTTGCAAGGACAGCCGATTGACGTGACCGTCAACGTGCAGATGAACAGGCTGGCCTTTGAAAGCCTTGACGTCCGCGTGCAGACCATCGGAAACGAATATGTTCCGCTCAACTTGAACCTTTCGGAAATGCACGTAAAGGGCGACTTCTTGGCGGACATGACAATTTCCCTTGAGAACGACACCATAGGAGTTTCCGGCGAGCTTACGGCCAAGAACGCCAACGCGGAATTTGGCGCCACCAGGCTTAACGAAATTGTTTCCGGCTTGAAGCTTTCGGATTCCG
This sequence comes from uncultured Treponema sp., assembly GCA_946411505.1. GTDB lineage: Bacteria > Spirochaetota > Spirochaetia > Treponematales > Treponemataceae > Treponema_D. Next base: position 51,990 of record CAMKEG010000006.1, read on the forward strand.
ACGACGATGACGACGACGGCTTCCCGGTCGACGTATCTTTGCGCATAAAGACCGGGCCGCGCGTCCAAATCTCCTACACGACCTTCCTGCGCGCCGTCGTCGTTCCGGGAAGCGAAATTGAAGTCACTTACATCGGCGAGGACAAGCGGCTTTTGCTTGACGGAGAGGTTCCGATTAGAAGCGGCGAAATTGTCTACTTGAACTCAAGCTTCTACATAAAAGAGGGCGAAATTCACTTTAGCGACGACGACGAGAGCTTTGACCCAAGCATTTCCATCGTGGCGGAATGCAAAACGCGCGACGAAGACAGCGAGCCGGTCACGATAACCTTGTCGGTGGAAAAGCAGCATTTGAGCAACCTTAAGCCCAGGCTCAGCGCCAGCCCCGCCAAGTCCGAGCGGGAAATTATGGAAATTTTGGGCGGAATTATCACGGCCAACGCCGACAGCGCGGCCGCGTTCGCCCTTGCTACCGGCGATTACGCGATTCAAACCGTCGTTATAAGAAGATTGGAAAATGCATTGCGTGATTTCTTTAATTTTGATATATTCTCTGTAAGGACAATGGTTGTTCAGAACGCTGTGAAGCAGAGCGTCAGAAATTCATCTGGTTCCGGCAATTTGGCCGGTAACTATTTGGACGGTACGACTGTTTACATAGGTAAGTACTTTGGTGACACTTTGTTTGCGGACGCTATGTTGAGGCTTGATTATGATAAAAACAGGGTCAACAACGACTACGCGTACGACGGAATAGCCTTTAAGCCCGAAGTGGGCTTTGAGCTGGCGGCTCCTTTTGCCAAAATCAGATGGAGCGTTTCGCCGGATCTGGAAAGCATTCTCAACATGAAAATTGTTGAGAATACGGCGCTTACGTTGTCTTGGAAGTTTAACTTTTAAAAATTTGGAGTAAAAAATTATGTTTTTGCGGCGCAAATTGTTTTTTGCAATTCTTCTATTAATAAGCCTCTGTTCGTTTGCCAGCTTCGCCCAGGAGGACGACGACTGGTATATGGACCGCCCGATAACAAAAGTGACTTTCAAGGGCCTGCAAAGCGTGAAGCAGTCCGACCTTTCGGGCTTGACCTCAAGCTATGTCGGACAAAAATTTAAGGATTGCTTTTATGATTTGCTGAACCGTTTGGAGGCGTTGAATTATTTTGAGGAAATTTCTCCGGGCGCGATTCACGACTCCGGCTCCGGCGTCATTCTTGTGATAACCGTAAAGGAAAAGCCCGTCATTTCTTCGATAAAATTTAGGGGCAACAAAAAGGTCAGGAACCCGCCTTTGCGCGAGGCCTTGAGCGTCAAGGTCGGAAATGTCTTTTCCGAAGCGGACGTCTTGGTTGACGAGCGCGCCATCAGAAACGTTTACCTTGACAAGGGCTTTTCTTCCGTAAAAGTTTCCCACACCGCAGAAACGACCGCCTCCGGAGTTGTCGTCACATTCATCATAAGCGAAGGAAATTCCATCGCGGTCGTGGGCGTTAACTTTGAGGGCAACGCCGCGTTCTCCTCAAAAAAATTAAAGAAGCAGACAAAGCTAAAGACCGTCAACATATTCTCAAAAGGCGCCTTCAAGGAGAGCCAATTGGAAGTCGACAGGCAGAGCATCTCAAAGTATTACATGGACCGCGGCTACCTTGACTTTCATATTTTGGACGTCACCCGCGATGTCGTCCACAACGACAAGAAAGACCGCGACGAAATGACCATCACTTACTTTTTGTACGAAGGCTCGATTTACACCTTTGACGGAGTTTCCATAACGGGCAACAGGGTTTTCACTAAGGAAAGGCTTGAGGCTTTGGTGACCTTGAAAAAAGGCGCGGTCTTCAACATGACGGAATTCCAGCAGTCGATGACCGCGATAAGCGACTTGTATTATGAAAACGGCTATACGGAGAACTCTTTCCAGCCGGCGGAAAACCGGGACGCGGCGGAAAGAAAAGTTTCGTTCACCCTTACCATCACCGAGCGGGACAGAAGCCATGTTGAAAAAGTGATAGTGAAGGGCAACGAAAAGACAAAGGATTTTGTAATAACGCGAGAGCTTCCGATTGAAAGCGGCGACGTCTTTTCAAAGGCCAAGATTACGAACGGCCTCAGAAACTTGTACAACTTGCAGTACTTTTCAAGCGTCGTTCCCAGCGTCGAGCCGGGAAGCGACTCCAACTTGGTCAACTTGATTGTTTCCGTCGAGGAGCAGCAGACAAACTCAATTGAATTTGGAATCACTTTTTCAGGAGTGAAGAACGCGTCCGACTTGCCGTTCTCCCTTTTCGCAAAATGGTCAAACTCCAACCTCTTGGGCTTGGGAAAAACCATTTCCGTCGGAACGACGCTTTCAACGACGGAGCAGTCAATCAGCTTCGGCTACTCCCAGCGCTGGCTTATGAACCTTCCGATTGAATGGTCGGAAAACGTTTCCTTCTCGCACGCCAAGGCAAACTGTTTGCGCCTGTACTGGACGGAAGGCGGCGCCGTTGACTCCAGCAATTACTATATGGAATACCAGCGCTGGCAGTTTAGCGCCGAGCATTCTTTGGCCCACCGCTGGATGCCCAACTGGGCGATCCTTACTTTGGCGGGCGGCTTGACAAACGCCCTCACCAATTACATTTACGACAACAAGCTTTATACTCCGGTCGACTTGGGAATCAGCCGCTACGCAAACAATTGGGGCTTCACAAATTCAATTTGGACAAAATGGTCGATGGACGGCCGCGACGTCAACTTTGACCCGTCCAAGGGCTGGTTCTTCAGCGAGCGCATCGCTTGGTTCGGCTTGCTTCCTGTTGAGACGGACTTTTATTTTAGAAGCGACACCAAGCTTGAAGGCTACCACACTTTGCTTGACATTCCTTTCACCGAAAAGTGGGGCTTGAAAATTGTCTTTGCCGCCTTGACGACGCTTTCGTTCCAGGCGCCCGCTCCGGGCTCTTCCGTAAGCGACACGCGCAAGCTTTATGTTGACGGCATGTTCAACGGCCGCGGCTGGACGGAAATTTACAGCAACGTCAAGGGCAAGGCCATGCTCAGCCAAAACCTTGAGCTTCGCATTCCCATCATTCCCCGAATGTTCGCGCTTGACGGCTTCTTTGACGCCGTGGCCGTAAAGAACGATTTGGGAAGCTTGTTCTCCACCTTGCGCCTGGACGACTTTTATTTCAGCTTTGGACCTGACATTCGCGTCTTGATGCCGCAGTTCCCCTTGAGGCTTTTGCTCGCAAACTGCTTTAGAATTCAAAACGGAACTTTCAAGTGGGGCGACACGTGGAAATTTGTTCTTTCATTCAATCTTGTCAATAAATGACATTTTTGTTATAATTGTTTCCGCATAATTGAATTTTATGGAGTTTGGAAAATGAATCTTTTAGTTAAAAAAATCGCTGTCGTCGCGCTTGCCTGCCTGTCGTCGGCCGGCCTTTTTGCCCAACAGCATATAACTAATTTTGGCGTGGTTGACACGACAAAAGTTTACGAGCAGTTTTTTAGAAATTCTTCCGCGGTAAAGGCTTACGAAGAAAAAAGGGCCGCCTTTCAGGAAGAGGTCAGCCGCCGCGCCGACGAAATCCGCGACTTGCAGACAAAGTTGCAGGAAGCCCAGGATTTGGGAATGGATTCCGACGTCAAGAAATTTCAAGATTCCATCAGAATAAAGTCATCAAGCCTCAAGTCTTACACCCAGCAAAAGAACACAGAGCTTAACAACATAAAGAACAACCTTTCAAACAACAACGAGTTCTACAAAAACCTCAACCGTACCATCAAGAAAGTCGCCGAAAACGAAGGCCTTTCAATGGTGATTAACTTGCAGCAAAGCAATGCCATTTTGTGGTACAGCCCGGCGGTTGACATAACCGACAAAGTCATAGAGTCTTTGGAACAGCAATAATGGCCGAACTCACTCCTTTAATGGAGCAATACAACAAGCTTAAAAGCGAGCATCAGGATGAAATTCTTTTGTTTCGCCTCGGAGATTTTTATGAAATGTTCGACGGCGACGCAAAGGAAGTTTCCCGCCTTATAAACCTTACCTTGACCCATCGTGGCGACACTCCCATGTGCGGCATACCATACCACGCCGCCAAAGTTTACATAGCCCGCCTTTTGCGCCTTGGAAAAAAGCTTGCCATAGCCGAGCAAATCGGAGAGATTAGCCCTGGCGGCGGCCTTACCGAAAGAAAGGTCGTGGAAGTCATCACGCCGGGAACTGTTGTTGACGACGATTATTTGGACAGGGGAGCCAACAACTTTTTGGCCGCCATGTCCGTCGCAAAAGGAAAGGCGGGCTTTTCTTTCATCGACATCAGCACTTCGGAATTCATGGCCACCTCCTGGCCCGCGTCAAAAATGGCGGACTGTTTTTTAAAAGAACTTGGCCGCGCCAATCCAAAGGAACTTTTGCTTCCGCAATCGCTCCGCGACAACCAAACGATTAAGGACGCCGTAGCCGCCTATCCTTCGCTTTTGGTCTCCTATTACCCTGACTGGCATTTTTCCTCGTCCGCTTCCTACGAGCGCCTTGTCCGCCTTTTTAAGACAAAAAACTTGGCTCCATTTTCCCTTGACGAAAACAGCCCGGAGGTCGGGCCGGCCGGTTTTTTGCTTGACTACTTGGACAAGACCGCATGCGTCGAGCTTAACCATATTTCCGGAATAAAAGTTTACCAAGACACGGATTATGTTTTGATAGACGACTCTTCCGCCCGCAATTTGGAAATCCTAAGAAACTTGCGCGACGGCTCCTCAAAATTCACTTTGCTTGAATGCGTCAACTACACGCTCACCGCAATGGGAAACAGGACCATACGCCAGTGGCTTTCTTTTCCTTTGGTGGACGTTAAAAAAATCGAAGCCAGGCAAAACAGCGCGCGCCTTTTCTTTGAAAACGAAAGCCTCATGCAAGGCGTCCGCTCGATTTTGGCGCGGGTTTTTGACATAGAGCGCTTGGCCGGCCGCGTCGCGATGAAAAAAGCGCACGCCAAGGATTTGGTTTCTTTGGCCCAAAGCCTTTCCGCTTGGCTTGAAATTCAAGGCGCGCTTTCTTCCTACGATTTTGGCGGCTTTGACGAGAGCGGCGCCCGCTTTGTGATTGACTTGGTGGGCCGCGCGATTTGCGACGACCCTTCCACCGTCTTTACGGAAGGCCGCTTGATTAAGGACGGCTATTCCGCGGAACTGGACCATTTTCGCCAAGTCCGCGACAACTTCAGCGACATTCTTGACGAGTACCTTGCCGAGGAAATAAAGAACACCGGAATCCAAAACCTAAAGATTAAGAACAACAACGCAAGCGGCTACTTTTTTGAAGTAACCCGAGGCCAGGTGGACAAGGTTCCCGCGCATTTTATGATGCGCCGCTCTTTGACCAACGCCGACCGCTTTACCACAGAAAAATTGCAGTCCTTGGAGCGCGACCTTAATTCCGCCGCTGTGAACATCGTCGAAACCGAGCGTGACTTGTTCTTGCAAGTCCGCTCCCAGCTGGAGGAATACGTTCCTTATTTGCTTAACGTCGCCCGCGCGATAGCCTACACGGACGTGGCCTCTTCTTTTGCCTACGCGGCGCGCGTCCACCGTTGGGTGATGCCGGTCGTCGACGACAGCCTTGACTTTTTTGTAAAGGACGGAAGGCATCCTGTAGTGGAGAGCCATTTGCCGTCCGGGGAATTTGTTCCGAACGACTTGAACATTTCCGCTTGTTCCGAGCCGGCCTTCCTTTTGATTACCGGCCCCAACATGGCCGGAAAGTCGACCTACCTGCGCCAAAACGCCTTGATTGCCCTGCTCGCGCAGACCGGAAGCTTTGTTCCCGCGGCCTCCGCAAAGATTGGGCTTGTTGACAAAATTTTTTGCCGCGTCGGCGCCAGCGACAACCTCGCGCGCGGCGAGTCCACTTTTTTGGTGGAGATGACGGAAACTTCCCGCATTTTGCGCGGCGCCACCGAAAGAAGCCTGGTGATTATGGACGAAGTGGGGCGGGGCACCTCTACCGAAGACGGCCTTTCAATCGCTTGGGCGGTGAGCGAATATCTTTTGAACAACCTAAAATGCCGCTCGCTTTTTGCCACCCACTACCATGAGCTTTCCCGCCTTGAGCACAAAGCCTTAAGGCCGATGTGCATGGACGTGCGCGAGACGGAAGGCAACGTTGTTTTCTTAAGAAAGATAAAGGAAGGCGCGAGCGAAAACTCTTACGGAATACATGTCGCGCGCCTGGCGGGAATTCCTCAAGGCGTAATAGACAGGGCCAGCCAAATACTCTCCCATTTGCAGTCGCTCGCGGCGGAAAGCCCCCTCTTGTCGGAAAACGTTCCCGTTCCCCAGCCCGAGCCTGAAAAAAGCGAAGCTCCAGACCGGCGCCTTTCGCAAAACGCGCCCGGCCTTTTTAGCGACGAAGAAATTGTCCTTGACGAAATTCTTAGCGCGGACATCGACAACCTTACGCCCATGTCCGCCCTCCAATTGATAAGCCGCTGGAAAAAATCATTGAGCGGACGGTGAGTCAGCGACGTTCCGCTCGGCCTCGCTGGCCCTAAAGTATTGGGGGCCGTCGTAGTCGGCGAGCGGCGGCAGGCCGGCCGCGATTTTTTCTTCCGCCAAAACAAAAAGGCTTTCAAGGCAAAGGGCGCGGCTTCTTGGCGCGATTATTGTTTTGCCTTTAAAAAGACCGTTTTCCTTGCAGGTGTCCAAGAAGGTTTTTGCCTCAAGGCCGCAAACTAAAATTCTGTCTGCCGCCGCGAGGTTTTGGCCTTTGTCGCAATTTTCGCTTTTGGCTTGAAGCAGCTTTTCTTCAAGAACGCGCAAGTCCCAGTCGTCGCACGGAAGAATTTCCTTTGAGCCAAAAAAAGCCTTGGCGTAAAATTTTTCCTTATGCGCGTCTATTACTGGAAGGACGATTCCGTCAAAGTCCAAAAATGGCTCGGCCAAAGCGTCCAAGGAATTTATTCCGTAAAGGGGTATGCGCGAACTAGTCGTTTTTCTTCCGCCAAAAAGCTCTATGGCCTTGAGCGCGGCAAAGCCCAAGCGCAAGCCGGTGAAGGAGCCGGGACCCTCGCATAAAACCGTGTAGTCCAAGTCGGACGGCTCCAGGCCCGCTTGCTTCAAGACATGGTCGATGGCCGGCAAAAGCTTTTCGCTTTGCCGCATTCCGATGTCAAGGACAAGGCTCGCCAAATTGTCGTCGTTTTTAGCCGCGACGCTTATGCAGGAAATCGCGGTGTCCAAAGCCAAGGCTTTCATTTTATTTCTCCGTAAGGCCAGTTTTCAATGAAAATGTCGCGCGCGTTGGCGTCGTCTTCCCGGACCTCAAGCCTTATCACAATAGTTTTCTTGGGAAGCTCGTCCATGATTTTTTCGCTCCATTCAATCATACAGACGCCCTTTCCGTAAATCATGTCCTCCGCGCCCAAGTTGGCAAAGTCGTCGGAACCTTGCAGGCGGTAAACGTCAAAATGGTAAAGGGGCATTTTTCCTTCGTATTCGGAAATCAAGCAAAAAGTGGGGCTTGTGATTGTGTCCTTGACGCCAAGGGCAAGGGCGATTCCTTTTGTAAGCGTGGTCTTTCCGGCCGCCAAGGAGCCTTGAAGCGCCACGACGTCGCCCGCCTTAAGGAGCGAGCCGATTTTTTTTCCCAGCGCGACGGTTTCGTCGGCGGACGAGGATTGGATTTTCATATTGGGAGCGTTCCGGCGTTGTCGTTTTCGTTTATATATTCCCGCAAGGCTTTGATTATCGGCAAGGCCGGATAATTTGGCTGGGTCAAGAGTTCAACGTCTATTTGCTTGTTTCCGAGAGGGCCTGTCTCAATGCTAAACTCGATGTTTGAGTCGACAAGCTCTGTCGGAAGCTTTAGTTTTGCGACAGCCCGATAACGCCTGATGTAATAAATGGCGCCCGGTTCCCGCTCAACATTATTAAGTTCAAGTACTGTCATATTCTCCGAATATCCCAACAATTATAGCGCATGTTTAACTAAAATGCAAGCGTTTAGTAATTGTACACAAACGCAAGGATGTCGTTCCTGCTGTTTTGCGGAATCTCTATGAATGAAATGTGAAGCGAGAAAACTTCCGTTTCGCTGTTCTTTTGAGCGCTGACAATCAAGCCGATGGCCTCAAATTCCGGCCTTTCGGGAAGGGCTATTTTAATCCACAGCTTTTGGTCGCGCTTTATCGGCAGCTTGGTCTGGACCATGCAGCCGCCGGCGCTTACGTCGGCCAAATTTCCTTCGTATTTGTTTTCCTTGGGGGCGTATGAAATTTCCCCGCGCTTGCCTTCGATTTCCTCGACCGCGCTGAACGAGCACTTGACGCCAACGTTGGCGCGCTTCCACTGGCGGCGGTTTTGCATGCTGACGGCGTTGGAATGGCGGATAACCATTTCCTCAATTCCGTTGGGTCCGTGCTGGAACCTTATGACCCTTGTGGAAAGGACGTACTGGACGTTGGACTTTGACATGAACGTCATTACGATTTTGTCCAGCGGCTTTGGGCAGAAGTCCGTTCCCGACAAGTTGTCGGGCATTTCAAGGGTGATGCTGTCCTGCTCGTTCTTCAAAATCTTGAACGAATAAAAGCGCCCGCCGCTTGCGGGAAGCGTGAGCTTTGAGTTTTCCGGAATGTTGTGGCTTGACGGAATGTTTTTCATCAAGTTGGAAATTTTTTCCAAATGCGTCCTCAGGCGGAAAAGCTCGAAAATTTCATCCTCGGCGTTCTTTTGCCTAAGCCTTGAAAACTCGTCGTGAAAGAGGCTGTCCAAGTATTCCGCTTCGTTCCAAGTGTAGTAAATGTTTCTTGCCTTTGCCCTAAGGCAAATGTTGTAAAGGCGCAGCGCCTCGCCGCGCGAAAGGTTTATTTTTTTTGCCAGCGCCTGGACGTTGGCCAATGTGGTCGGACGGTTTTTCTGCGCCTCGATGTATTCGGGCGTCTGCTTTCTCTTTTGAAGGATTCTCCACAAAAGCCAAAGCAAAAAGACAACTCCAAGGCCAATCAAGGCCGCGGCCATCACTGTGTAGGGTAGGGCTGTCTGTCTTGCCGCCAAAGGCGAGCCTGTCGCTGTGTCCATGTCGCCTCCTTAGATGTTTTTCACGGCGTCGGCAAGGGCCGTGAGCCTGGGGCTGATTTCGTATTCGGCCAAGTCGCCCAAGGCGACAGTGTCGCCGCTTGAAAGGGCTCCGTTAAGGTCGTTGAAAACCGGCATGAAGTCCTCAAAAAAAGCGCTCAGGCTTTTTCCGTCCACTTTGATGGCGGAGAATTTTTGCGGAAACAAAGTTGAAAGCGCGATTATGTGGCAAAAGTTGTCCACCGTGTCGGCCAGGCGGGTTATAGAAGCCTTGGCCTTTGAGTCTCCGCCGTTTTGCAGCTGGACGGGAATCTGGCCCAAAAGTTCCACGGTGTCCTTTATGTTTTCCGCCGCGCTCTTAAAGGCGTCGCAAACCGCGTCCTCGGAAACGACGGAAAGGTCAATCCTTTTGGCGCTGTCAACCGGCGCCTCGGCGGCCTTGTCAAAGTCCTCCGCGTTGATTTGCTTTCCGTCAATTTGTATTCCAATCGTAGCGCAGGAATTTTGCGCGGCGGTCTTTTCAAACGAGCGCAGGACGTCGCCCACAGTCTTTTCGTCCTCAAGAGTTATGTCGAGCTTTTGGCCGTTTATGTAAAGTTCCATTCATTCATCCTTTTGTCAGTTGTTTTTCTGGCTTTGCTTCGTGAAGTTTGAAATTCCTTCCTGCTGCTTTTCCAGAGAGTTGAGAGTTCCTTCCATCTGTCCATATTTTGAACGGAGCTCCGCTTCTTTATCGTCAAGTTGGCTCTCAAGTTTAGTTATTTTTTTCTGCGACGAGTCTATCTGCCTGTTCAGGACGCTGTCCTTGTTGGCCAATATTCCGCCGGTCTGAACGTAGCTTGTAAGCTGCTTGTCTATCAGGTATCCGATGCCGGAATCGACTATCAAGTCTCCGTCGGAGTCGTAGCCGAAAATTTTCTTTATGTCCTCAAGGTTGTTCTTTAAATGCTCGTCCAGCTTTTTTTCGTCAATTTCCAAGTAGCCGCGCATCTTTCCGGGATTGTAGCCCGAATAGTTTGTGGCGTTTGTCGAGATTCCGATTTGATTGAGCATCGTCACTTCCGCGCTGTCGGAAAATTTGTATTGGGCGGAAATGATTCTTTGCATCGAGCCTTTTGCGCTGGACAAGCTGAAGTCGTTGAAAAAAAGCCCCAGCTTTTTTTGGTAGCCGTCTTTTTCGTCCCGGGTTAGATAGTCAAGCTCTTCGATTATTTCGGGCTTGTTTTGGCTGAGTATGTTTATTTCCGCCACGGTCTGGTTGTATTTTCCCACAAATTGAATCAAGGCGTCCTTGGCGCTTTCCGTGTCGGGCTTGATTGATATTGTGGCGGTCCTTTCCGTTTTGTCGGACAAGTGCAGCGTGACGCCCGGAACCACGTCGTCGATGTCGTTTTCCGGCCGAGTTATTGTGATGCCTTCGTATTTGATGACGGCGTCGCCAGCCTCGCTTATCGGGTGGACGGCTTCGTAGCCGGAATCCTTTTTTGAGTCAAAGGCCGTAAGGGCTTTGACGTCAAGCTCCACGCCCGTGTTCCTGTTCCTTATGACAAGCGCGGAAAGGCCCGGAATTTTTTTTGCGTCCACGCTTACTTTGACTTCCGGCCCCGCGCCTGTGCCGGCGTCAAAATTCCAGGCTTCCTTGGGAATCTCAATTTCGCTTTCTTCGCCGGAGGAGGAGAGGGCGTAGAGGACGGAATTGTCCCTAACTTCCTCAAGAGGCTCTTTTGGCGCGGCGAAATTTGTGATGCCCGTTTCGCTGGGCTTGTTTTCGATTGTTATTCCGCCAAAGGTCACGCTTCCGGCTCCCGGAATCTCCGGCCGGCCCGCGCTTTCGTTCAGCTCCATCGTTATGTCGGAAACCTGCCGCGCCTGAATCGCAAGCTCAACCCGCAGGTTTGCGTTTCCCTTCATCGCGGCCGGAACCTTTATCACGGCGCCGCCGCGCGGGGAGAATTTTATTCCGCCGTTGTCCGCCCTGGCCTTGTCGGTTGAAAGGGCGGGAAGCCCTTTTTGCTCGGCGGCCGATTTTTCGTCGCCGTCCGGGGCGGAAAGCTCCGCGGCCCTTGTCCCGAATGTCTTTATGGAAGAGGCCGTCTTTCTGATTATTTCCTTGTCTATGGCGTAGTCCAAGGCGGCGTCCTCAAAGGCCAGCCGCTTGTCCTCGCCCGTTTTTAGCGATTCAATCAAGAGCGCCTTTTTGCCCTTGTTCACTCCGATTAGGGAGGCCTTGATTGTGTTGGCTCCGCGCTTGTTCAAGGACGTGATGAAGTCCTCGATTTTTCCGCCTCGCCATTTATATGATATTGTCTTGTCGCCGGTTTTAAAAGTGTAGGTTCCTTCCGGAACTTCCTCGCCTTTCTCTATTTCCTTGCTCAAAAGGCGGTCGCAAGTGGCGGGCGTAATAACGTCAACTTTAAATGTGTCGTAAGCCGCGTCCCGCCCGGCGTCGGCTGTTATCGCGTATTCGTCGCTAGAAGAGGCTAATTTGTTGTTGAAAGGGTTGTCATACGAGTAGAGGCTTTTAACGCTGTCTCGCAGTGAGGACATTTTTTGATTGACGTCGCGCCAAGCGCTTTGCTGCGTTTTGTAGGATTCGAGCGTATCCTGCTCCCTTGTAAGCGGGATGCGTTCGACTTTCATCAGACCTTCTACGAGATCATTGGTTTTATACTTGTCGCTGACACCCGGTATGCCGATTCCTGCCATATAACCCCGATGATGATCCCATGTGAGTTTTTAAATCATTTGGTCAAACAAAAGACCCATGGTCTTTCGCATGTTGATTTTTATCCTCTGCATGTCCTCGGACGGTATTTCCTTGAGCACTTTGTTGGTGCTGGGGTCAACCACCCTAATTATAACGCTGTTCAACTCTTTGTTGACAGAGAATTGAAGCCTGCGTCCCATCACTTGATCCGACAGCTGTTGGAGCTGCTGGACGTCAGCTTTGGTCTGGGCCATGTTTGCCTCAATGTTTTGAACGACGCTGGCGCCGTCCGCTATGTTGAGGGTTTGTTCTACACTTCCTGTACCTGCGTTTACGGGAACGGGATTGTAGCGCGTTTGGCCATCCATTGCCAAAGACTGCCCTATGCTACTAATTGTATTCATAGGCGTTCCTCCTGAAAAATTAGGAAGAGGGAAGGGGCGCGCCTTCCCTTTTCCACGCATTTGTCAAAAAGATGACATCCAGAAATCTCTTCAACAGATACGATTTTTGACTATCTCAACAAGCCAAGAACATTCTGTGACTGTGAGTTGGCCTGAGCGAGCATCGCGGTTCCAGCTTGTGTGAGAATCTGGTTCTTTGTATACTCAACCATTTCAGAAGCCATGTCGGTGTCGCGGATGCGGCTCTCGGCGGCCTGAAGGTTTTCGGCGGCAACTTGAACGCCGTTGGAAGCCATCTCAAAGCGATTCTGGTAAGCGCCCAAATCCGCGCGCTGCTTAGAAACAGTTGTAAGCGCGGCGTCCACTGTACCAATCGCCATGTTGGCGCTTTCCGGCGTAGAAATGCTAACCTGCTCGTCTGTGCCCTGTGTTCCCTTGAGTCCAAGGGCCTGGGCTGTCATAGTGCCAATGTACACTCTCGCGTTCTGGTCCATGTTGGCGCCAATCTGGAACTGCATTACTCTCTCAGAGTTGGCGGCGAAGCCTCCTGTGAGAATGTTCATGCCGTTGAACTGAGCCTGGCTGGCGATGCGGTCAACTTCAGAAACAAGCTGAGAAACCTCTACCTGAATCTGCATGCGGTCCTCGTCGGAATAGATTCCGTTGGCGGACTGCACTGAAAGTTCGCGAATGCGCTGAAGGATGTCTGTAGTTTCCTGCAAGTATCCCTCTGTGGCCTGGATAAAAGAAACACCGTTCTGGATGTTTCTGTTAGCCTGGTTCAATCCGCGAACCTGGCTGCGCATCTTTTCAGATACGGCCAATCCTGAAGCGTCGTCACCGGCGCGGTTGATTCTTTCGCCAGAGCTGAGTTTTTCAATGTTGCCCATGATGGCGTCATTTGACATGCCAAGTGTGCGATCAGCATACAAAGCGCTCATGTTGTGGTTAATAATCATGTTAAGCCCTCCATGTGTTATAAAACTGCGTCACGTCTTGCAACGCGTCCTGCTCGCGCGGGCGATGCCGGTTTATGCGCCCCCGGCACGTTTCAACCCCATTGCGGCAAGAAAAAATGCTCCGCAAAACTTTCGTTTTTTTAGCGAAACACTTTTTTTTGCCGCCGCTCGCAGCGCATGGCTGGCTTTTATATGTCAAAGATCAAAGCGCGGTTGAAAGCGCGCCTATAGTTACTTCAATTTTAGAACGATTTTGCCGATTTGTCAAGGCTTTTCGCCGTCCGGGCTTTCGCAAAAAAAGGGGAGGGCAAGGAAAGATAACGTTTTCCCTGTCCGTCCCCTCCTTATTGTTTTAGCCTGTCAAGCTGGTCTAGCGCAAGAGCGACAAGACGTTCTGGCTCTGCGTGTTCGCCTGGGCGAGCATCGCGGTTCCGGCCTGCTGGAGGACTGAGTTCTTTGTGAACTCAACCATCTGGGCGGCCATGTCCGTGTCGCGGATGCGGCTCTCGGAAGCCTGCAAGTTCTCAGCGCCGATGTCGAGGCCGCGAACGGCGTACTCCATGCGGTTCTGGTAGGCGCCAAGGTCGGCGCGCTGCTTGTTGATTTTCTTCAAGGCTTCGTCAATGACTCCGATGGCGTGGTTGGCGTCGTCGGGGGCGGCCAAAGTGAGCTTGTCGCCGGTTCCGATTTCGCGGATGCCAAGGGCTTCGGCTGTCATCGTTCCGATGTAAACCTGCATGCGCTGGTCCATGTTGGCGCCGATGTGGAACCACATTGAGCCTGTGACAGTGTTCTCGCCTGTGGGCTGCGCGAAGCGGCCTGTGAGCATGTTCATGCCGTTGAACTGGGCGCTTGAAGCGATGCGGTCAACCTCGGAAACAAGGGCGCTCACCTCAACCTGAATCTGCATGCGGTCTTCGTCGGAATAGATTCCGTTTGAAGACTGAACGGCAAGCTCGCGGATGCGCTGCATGATGTCGGTTGTTTCCTGGAGATAACCTTCGGTTGTCTGGATGAAACTGATTCCGTTCTGAGCGTTCTCTGAAGCCTGGTTCAAGCCGCGGATTTGGGCGCGCATTTTTTCAGAAACAGCAAGTCCTGAAGCGTCGTCGCCGGCGCGGTTGATTCTTTCGCCTGAAGAGAGTTTTTCCATGTCTTTGGAGAGACCAAGACCCGTTACGCCGAGCTGACGGTTGGCGTACATAGCTGACATGTTGTGGTTGATAACCATAGATTTCCTCCTTGGAAATATGTCGAAGAGCAAAATCCTTTTTGCTCCAAAAGTATAAAATTGCGCTTCAGCATAACAAGGCTACATCCACGCAGTTTTATACTGATTCGTCTGAAGTCGGCTCCGTACGGAACTTTACCCTTCATAACTCTTCATAATTATTTTCGGCCCGCGCCGCGAAAAACTTTAGCGAAATTTTTAAAAAAAATGAAAAAAAATTAAAAACTGACAAAAAAGGCGAAAAAAAACGCTCCCAGTTGCGGCTGCGTCATTGCGGAACCGCTTGATAACTGCGCTACTCGCTGTTTGCGCTTGAAACTATTTTACTTCGCCGCTTACGCGGCGGCGCAAACAGAGAGTTTCCGCAAGCCGCCCCGCGCCTTCCGCGTTTTTTTTCGCCTTTTTTGCGAATTTTTGTTTTTCGCTAATCTCCAAATAATAGAAGCGAAGTTGAATGTAACAAAAAATTCTCTTGACAAAAGCGGCGGCGTCACTTACAATCAGCGCCATTAACTTTTAGGAGAAAAGCTTATGAGAAGACTTTCTAAAGCCATGGCTATCTTGACGCTAGCCATTTGTATGGGGGGGGGTATAGCCTCTCTAATTTCGTGCAGCAACAATTCTGACAACAATTTGGCGCGTTTGGCCCTGTTGAACAATGGGAGCGGCGGCGGAACGCCTGCGCCCACGCCTACAGCTCCCACTGGCGGAATCAATGGCTTGTTCAGCGTTAGCGCGACAAAGAAGGTTTTCTTCTCAAAGGGAAACCTGCGGGCAACATACGACGGCTCGTCATGGACTTGGTCTTTTGCCGACCATCAGTATGACGCTGTAGGCAACGCGGCCGCCAACACTTTAATCGACGGCAACGGAACTGTTTCTGCTCCCGGTTCGGTTGACCTCTTTGGCTGGGTTGGCGAAAATTCCGCTTTCGAAGGCATGGCGGCCTTTGGAATTTCCAAAAACGATACCAACAGTGCTTACGGAAACACTAACGGCGAGGCGCTCAAAAACGACTGGGGAACTAATGCCATCAGTAACGGCGGAAACGTCGCCAACTACGGCTGGCGAACGCTTACCAACGACGAATGGAATTATGTTTTAACCACTCGCGCGGGCGCTGACAGCAAAAAAGGCGCCGCGACAGTAAACAGTGTGGCTGGCTGGATTCTTCTTCCTGACGCTTGGACGCTCCCGGCCGGCGCGAGCTTTACCGCCGGATGCGCAAGTGAATTTACAACCAATTCTTACACCGCCGAACAATGGGCGGTTATGGAAAGCGCCGGCGCGGTCTTCCTTCCTTTAACAGGAACGCGCCGTGGCTCAAATGTGTTCTACAGTACGCTTTATGGATACTATTGGTCAGCTACTAGCAAAAGCTCGACGGAGGCGTATATAGCATCTTTTAGCGCTTCAAAGTCCTCTTGCAGCAATATGGGCCGCGGTTATGCCTGCGCGGCTGTCCGTCTTGCAAAAGACTCTAACTAGTCACGCGGATTGATTTCGCGCAAGCTCAGGCGGTCTTCCTATAAGGGGAGGCCGCCGTTTTTTTTTACCTTTTCGGTTAATTTACAGCGTTTTTATTACTTGTAGAATCGCCCTTGTCGCTTTGCCGCGGTGGGAAATGGCGTTCTTTTGGTCGGCGGAAAGTTCCGCGACCGTTTTTTGGAACTGGGGAAGGTAGATTATCGGGTCGTAGCCAAAGCCGCCGGAGCCGCGCGCGTCTTCGATGCGGTCGATTACAGAGCCTTCCATTGTTTCTTGCGCGATGAAAAAGCGGCTGGGATTTATTAGCAGTACCATCGAGCAGGAGTAGTGGCAGCTGCGCGGCCCGTTTTGGTACAAAAAGCCGTTTTTGGGCGTTCCGCCGGCCAGCGCGGCCGTGGTTTGTTCTATCAAAAAGCGGTTTTGCTCGTCTTGGCTGATTTTGCTTCCGTCGGGCTTTCCTTTCATAAAGTCCGGCCCCGCGTAGCGCGCCGACCAAACGCCGGGCGCTCCGTCCAAGGCGTCAACGCAAATGCCGGAGTCGTCGGCCATGACAAGCGGGGGCGTTTTTTCTAGCGACCGCGCCTTGTGCCACAAGTCCAGGGCCTTAATCATGGAATTCTGGTAAAAGTCCGTTCCCGTTTCCTCGGGATCAAAGTCGATTCCCATTTCCTTTGGAATGACAACCTCAAAGTCCGGCAAAACCTGGCTGATTTCGCGCTTTTTGTTCAAATTTCCTGTGGCAAGATAAATTTTCATGTGTCGAATGTTAGCAGAAAAAGCCGCGAAAGGCAAGAGAATAAAAGAAGAGCGCGCGGCGGGAAAGCGGCGCGAAGGAGGAGAGCGGACGGCGGAAACACTCAGTTTGCCCCTGCCGCGTTAGCGGCAGGCGTTAATAGTTTCAAGGGGCAAATTGCGTGTAGCGACGCTAGCTAGCGGTTCCGCCGTCCGCTCTCCGACTGGGAGCCGCTTTCCCGCCGTTTTTTTTTTTTTTTTTTTTTTTTTGTCTTTTTACAGAAGTTGGCGCGAAATATGCTATGTTTTTTGCATATTTTAAAAGTTCTGGAGAGACAGATGAACGAGATGGAAATCGACGAATTGGATTCCCTTCCTGCGAAAGTCGAAAGGGGAGAGTTGACGAACGAGCGCGCCGCCATGAAAATCATGGAGGTCTTGTACACGAATCCCGGACGCTTTAGGCTTTTGGACATGGACGAGGACGAGAGGAGCGACTTTTTGCTCTGCGCGCTTGAAAAATTCGAGAGGGTGATGAGCCGCTATGACAAAAGGCTGGGCCCCTTGGGCGCTTATATCTATTACTCGATTCCGGGCATGAGGCTCTCTTGGAACAGAAAGCGCGTTGACGCCGAAATCGGAAAGCGGGGCGTGGCTCCGAGCGTAAAAAAGATTTACGAGGATTCAATCCAACGGAAGACTTTGGCCGTGGCGGACTCTAAGGCTCTCCGCAAGGCGGGCGCGGCGGAAAGTGAGGCTCCGCCCCTTGTCTTCAAGAAAATTCTCAACGAGAAAAGAAGCCTTTTGGAAAGCAAGGCCTCGCACACCCTTAAGAGGTCCGCCTTGGTGCTGGCCTTGAAGTCCGCCTGGTACATCGACGACAAAAACGTCGAGAAGGTCAGCGGCTGCCTCGGCTGTTCCAGCGAGAGCGTCGCGGCCGCGTTGGCTCAGGTGAAAAATTCCTTGATAGCGAGGGACGCCAAGAGGGCCGAGATTGTCGAGCGCCGCGACAAGGCCTGGTACCTTGTGTGCAAGTACAGGGAGCGGCTTTTGTTTTTGGACCCTAACAGTTCCGCTTGGAAGTTGGTCAAGAGAAAGCTTGACTACCAGCTTGCCTCATGGAAGAACAAGACCCGCCTTTTGCAAAGCTGCCGGATGAAGGTGACGCCAAGAAACGTCGATTTGGCGAAGATGCTTTGCGTCCATCCGTACCGAATAAGCGCCTATTTGCAATACGCAAGGAGGATGGCCGAGTCCGGCGCGTCGCTCTTGTCTTTTGGCGATGAGAGCGAGGCCGCCGAAAGTTGACGGCTTTTTGCCCGCCCGCTTGTAAAAGGCGGGCGTTTTTTTTAAGGGCGCGCCTGAAGATTTTTTTTAAAGTTACTATTGTAAAAACCGAAAATTTAGTGTATAATGTTCAATGGAATTTTTTGTTCCGGCATGGGGAATTTTTTAGGGTATGCCTGGCTATAGCCAATTAAAAAAATTAAGCGAAACTGTTCTCAAATTAGGCAACGAAATAAAGCTGCGCGCCGAGCGCGGCGAAAAAGCCATTCCCGTATTAATTCCGGACACAATCGAAGACATTGACGACAGCCAGGATTTTGTCCTTGGAATGCCGGAAAAGCCTAAGCCTCCTGAGCCGGAACCGGAGCCGGATGCCGAGGAGGCCGCGCCTTCTGACTCGGAAGATTCGTCCTCTAGCGTAAGCGTCGACGACCTTTTGAGCGGCCTTTCCGCTGGCGGCGACGCCCCGGACTTGAGCGCCTTTGGCGGCTCCGGCGACGAAGCGAAAAAAAGCAAGGGCAAGGGCGCCAAAAGCAAAAAGGAAATCGTTCCTCCAAAAGAAAAGGAGCCTGAGCCTCCGCCGAAGCCTAAAGGAATAAGCGGCTCCGGCTATTCGGGCTTTGGCTTTGACGATGACGGAAATTTGGAGGAGGGCGCCAAGGGCGACTCCAAGCTGGACATAGCGGCCTTGATGGGCGGCGCGGGAAAGAAGCCCGCCCCGTCAAGCGCGGCCACGGGCATCCCGGAGCTGGACGCGATACTGAATCCGCCAAAAGCGGCTCCTTCAAGCGGAGCCACCGGCATTCCGGAGCTTGACGCTATATTGAATCCCAAAAAAGAGGAGCCGCCTGTTCCGCCGCCCGAGCCTGTCCAAGAGGCCGAGCCGATTGAGGAGCTTGACGGCGAGCCGCTTCCGTCCGCGCCCGAGCCTGAAAGCGTCAAGGCGCAAGAGATTGACTTTGGGGATTTGGACGAGATTGCGGTCGAGGACTACGCTCCGCCCAAAGCGGAGGATTCCTCATCCGACATGGACGCGGCCGCCCTTTTTGGCGACAACGTTGAGGACTTTGAAATGCCTGACGGCATGGGCGCGGGCAAGGAAAAGCCCAAGCCTGTTTTCAAGCCGCTCCCTGTCGAAGACGACCTCGCTATTTTAAAGCCGGACATTTTTACGGACAATCCTGTCAGCAAGGAAAATCCGCCTTATTACGTGACCGCGCCTTACGGAAAGTTGCCCGAGCAGCCCGCGCCAAAAGCCGGGGAAGCGGAGGCTGCGAAAAAAGACGCGCCCACGGAAGAATTCTCGTCCATTGACGGAATCGAAGTGGAAGATTTTTCTCCGGCGGAAGACGCGGCGGCCCAAGATGTTTCCGCTATTGACGACATTCCAGTTTCCGACGACATTCCCGCTGTAGACGAAGTTCCAACTGTCGACGAAATTCCCGCCGCGGAAGATTTCGCGCTTCCAGACGACATGGCTTTGGACGTTCCCGCGGAGGAGACGTCCGCTCCTGACGCGGGCTCCGTGGACTTTAACATGGACGACATTCCGCCGCTTGACGACTTGGCGCCTTTGGACGAGGCCCCCTTGGCGGAAGAAGCCCCGGTTGCGGAAGAAGCGGCTCCGGCGGACGAAACGCCGGCCGTGGAGGATGTTCCTGTCGCGGAAGACGCGGCGGCCCAAGACGTTCCCGCTATTGACGATGTTCCCGCTGTAGACGATGTTCCAACTGTCGACGAAATTCCCGCCGCGGACGACGTTCAAGCCATCGACGACATTCCCGCCGCGGAAGATTTCGCGCTTCCAGACGACATGGCCTTGGACGTTCCCGCCGACGAAGCTTCCGCTCCTGACGCGGGCTCCGTGGACTTCAACATGGACGACATTCCGCCGCTTGACGACTTGGCGGAAGAAGCTCCTGTCGCGGAAGACGCCGCTCCCGCGGACGAAACGTCCGCCTCTGACGCGCCCGCCGTTGACTTTGACATGGACGGCCTTGACTTTGGCAGCGACAAAGAATTTGAGGGCGGCCCGTCGATAGACTTGAACATGGACTTGCCCGAAGAGATTGGCGAAGTTCCTCCGGAAGTTTCATCGATGGACACGGACACGGACACGGAGGGCGGCGGACTTGAGGATTCCGCGCCTGAGGCCGATGCCGAGGCGCAAGCCTCCGGCGAAGAGGCCGCTCCCGATTTTGGCGACATGGATTTGGGCGGAGAGGGCGTTCAAGTTCCTGACGACGCCGTCGAGGCTCCAAAAGGCGACGAGGACATATTCAACACTGACGGAATGGACTTCGCCTCCTTCGACATGCCGGACTCTTTTGCTTCGGAGAAAGGCGCTCCGGCCGCAGAAGACGGCGCCCTGCCAGGCGAAAGCGTCGGCGAGCCTGACGAGGCCACTTCCAGCGCGCTTGACGGCTTTGACATACAGGACACTGACAGCCAGCTTTCAAAGGCCAGCGACGACTTCGCGCTGGAAGGAAGCGGCGACGACTTTAGCATTCCGGGCTTTTCGGAAGAGGGCGCCGATCCTTACGCCAACGACGGAAAGAAGGGCGGCCTGGACCAAGTTGACTTTTCCGGCGCCGTCACCGGCGACGGAAAGCAAAGAACTTCCCTGACCGAAGACGAATACGAGAAATTCAAAAAGAACCTCCGCGACTATCCTCTTAACGTGCGCATCGCCGTTGAGGACATGATCGCTAAAAACGAGTTTACCGACGAAGTTGTTTTTGAAGTAATCGAAAAAATATTGAAGAAGGTTACGGCCAGGCAGCTTGCGGGGCATTTGGAAAAAATGCTCGACATCAGCCTGCCCGTTCCCCGCGACTACGAGCGCCGAAGCGCCGAAGAATACGAGGCTTACAAGGCTTCCTTCGCCTATCAGTTGAAGAGCAGAATTCTTCCGGCCGTCATCATCGGCGTTTTTGCCGCGATGATTTTGTTCTGCCTTGGCTATTTGGGCCACCGCTTTGTCTACAAGCCCTTGATGGCGGAAAAGCTTTACAAGGAAGGCTACGTTCTCATTGAGCATGACGAGTTCCCCTTGTCAAAGGACAAATTTGACGAGGCCCTAAAATACAAGTCAAAGAAAAAATGGTTCTTCAAGTACGCCCGCGCCTACCGCGGCAAAAAGCAGTACGATTTGTCGGAGCTTTTCTACAAGAACATTTTAAAGCGCTTCAACCACGACAAGCAGGCCGGCCTTGAATACGCCCAAATGGAAGTCGATGACTTGGCCAACTACGAGCTTGCCGAAGAAATTTTAAAGCGCGAAGTTTTGGACAACCATGTCAACGATCCTGACGGAATTTTGGCCTTGGGCGACACATACCTTGAATGGGCCAGCGAAAAGGAGCCGGCGAAATTTGAGGACGCCTACCAGACTTACTCAAAGCTTCAGCAATTGTACGGCTCCAAGAATCCCAACTTGTACCAGAGCCGCTTCTTGCGCTACAACATTCGCACCGACCAGTTGAGAAACGTTTTGGAGTTGAAGGAATTCTTCTACGGCCAAGGCGAAAAGTCGCTGGGCGCCTCCGACTGGACGGAACTGAGCGGCTACCTTATGGACAAGCAGTACGGCGAGCTTCCCGCCGAGCAAGAATTCTTGCGCGATAAAATAGAAGACGTGCGCGACATGATTTTGTTCGCGGTAAAGGCCGCTCCCGAAGAGCCTGTGGCCAACTACAATTTGTCCCGCTACTTTGTCCAAGTCGGCGACCACGACAAGGCCAAGAAGTCGCTTGCCATGACCGAAAAATATTTTAACAAGGCCGTCAATTTGCGCAAGCGCGCCCTTTACATGCAGTTGAACAACTACAGGCTTTTGGGCGAGGAATACCTTTACGACCGCGAATACTTGCTGGCCAGAAAAACTTTGAACGACGGCTTGCGCCTTTTTGAAAGCAAAAAACGGCAGAGCAATCTTGAGTCCGACAAAAATGTCGGCGTGATGTATTCCGACATGGGCAACCTTGACTACTTTATTTCCGGAGACTTGGAAGCCGCCAGAATGAATTACCAAAATTCAATCGACAACAAGAACGACACGCCCTCAATCCGCTACAGGGTGGGCTACATCGACTACTCCAACGACGATTACCAAAACGCCTTGAGCAACTTCATCAAGGCCAGCCAGCAAGTGACCGACGACTCGCACTTGATGCTGGCCTTGGGAAACACGCTTTCCCTTAAGGACGACAATTACGCCGCGCAAGGCTACTACGACCGCCTGCTTGAGAGGCTTGACTTGGTCCGCGAAAAATACGGAATCGTCTCGCCGCAGACAGACGAGCGCGCGGGCGACATGGTTGAAACTTACATGAAGGCGTCCAACAATTTGGGCGTCAGCCTTTTCCGCATCGCGCGGCAGAGCGGTTCCAGCTCAAAGAACGCCGCCTCGCTAGTGAACTTCCAAAACTCAATCCGCTACTACGACGCGCTCACAAGAAACCAAACGACGATGGTCCGCTTGCCCGGCAGCAACTTGGCCGAAATGAATTTGCGCTACGCCACAAATCCGTTCCCAAAATTTGAGCCGGAAATTTACACGGAAATTCCGCGTGTCCTTGACGGCGAAAAGGGTCTTGAGCAGTGAAAATATACTGTCCGTATGTCGGCGTTTTATGGAAGCGGCGGCTTATAGTCCTGTACAAAGAGATTTTCAGAAAGTCCATCCATTTGTGCTCGGCGCTTGTGCCCTTGGCGCTTCATTTTTTTTATAAGACCACAATCGCGCTTTTGTTCGCCGCGGCGGCCCTTTATTCAGTCAGCCAAATAATGTCCTTGCATGGGAAAAAAATTCCATTGATTTCCGACATAACCGACATGGCCGCGCGCGAACGCGACCGGGGAAAATTTGTTTTGGGCCCTTTGACCCTTGTTTTGGGAATCGCCTGCGCCGCGCTTTTATGGGAAGGGCAGGCCGCGACCGCTGGAATTTTGGCCTTGGCCTTTGGCGACGGCTTGGCCAGCCTTGCCGGAAAAATTTTTGGAAACCTTCACATACCGCGCACCGGGGGAAAGACTTGCGCCGGAAGCCTTATGTGCTTGACCGCGATTTTCATTTCGTCGTTCTTGGTTTTGGGACGGGCGGACGCGGCCTTGGCCTTGGCGCTTTGCGGAATGTTCGTGGAGGTTTTGCCGTTGAAGGACTTTGACAATCTTTTGATTCCGCTTTTGCTTGGCGGCCTTGCCCAATCCTTTCAATAATAAAGCTTGTGCAAGTTGTTGAAGTAGCGGAATGTTCCGAAGAAGAGCAGGAAAGTTCCGGGAATGGCGGCGGCCAAAATCGCGGCGCCGTTAAGAGTCAACAAGCCGGCCATTACGCACATAACGTCCAGTCCCAGCCTTAAGTACAAGGGGTTTTCGTTTATGCGCGCGTTGACAGCGTATGAAATGAAGGAAAGAAGGGCCGTCAACGCGTAGTAAAGCGCCGCGAACAGGTGCCAGCCTATTTGTATGTTGAAGGCGGGCAGGATTTTAGTGGTGTTGACGGGAACCGAGCTGGCTATCGCCAGGGAAAAAATCAACATGACCACAAAATGCCGCTCCGCGTTGAGGTTTTTCTTGGAGTCAAGGATTAAGGACGCGGCGAAAAGGCTTGTGAACGACAGGGTTCTGCCCCAAAACAAGGCCTTTCCGACGATGACCAAAAAGCTTGAAAAGGTGTCGCGGGATATTTCCAGAGGAATGCAGGGCCTTAGAAGCTCCGGAACGCAGCCCATCAAAAAGAGGATGAAATAAGCGATTTCGTTTGACGGCGTTTTTTCAAAGCGCGCGTAGGCGTAAAAGGCGGCCGCGGGAATGTAGATTGCCATCGCGAGGGCCTCGAAGAAGAGGACCCAAATGTTGTTTGTCCAAAACGAAAAGTTTCCCCTGGGAAATTCGTAACTAAAATGGGGCTTCGCGTTTATAATTATGTTGAGTTTATATAGATAATAAAGCAGCGCGGCGGAACAAATAGCCAAAAACAATGTGGAAAAGGTGAGGGTCAAGTTGTTTCGCGCTTTTAAGGTCATGCCAACATTATATAATTTTGCTATTTTTTGCTCAAGATGTTTTTTTTATTTGCCGATAATTTAAGTAAGGAAGGGAAAGATGAAGAAAGCGCTGATTGCAGGATTAATTTTCATTGCGGCCGGAATATCTTTTGCCGGCGATGCCGCTGCATTCAAAGACATTGGTTTCTCTAGCGACGGAAAAATTTATGTTTTCGGTCAATACGGCAAGACTGACGTCAAATATCAGCCTTACGCGGAAATTTATACAATCGATGTTGAAAAGAACGAGTATGTTCCCGGCGGCGTGTACAAGAACCTTGAGGACAATTCCTTGCGAAGCGGAAGCCAGGTCTACGAAGACTTGCTGGCCAAGCACTTCCTTGACTTGAATAAGTACAATTGCAAAAGCGCCTCCGTTGACGACGTTATTTATGTTTTGGAAAGCGAAAGCAAAAAAGGCGTTGACGAGATTGAGTTTAAGAATTACGGCGACAACGGCGAGTCAAAGCGCTTGACTTACAATGTGCGCCTTGTTCCGACTTTCTACGGCTGGGGCAAGGACTTGCGCTCAAGCTTTTACATTGACGTGAACGTCCGCGACAACAGCGGCAACAGCGTTCAGTCTTACACCGTAGGCTCGCCGGACATAAAGAGAAAGGGCGTGAGCGCCTATAAGATTGTCCGCATTTTCAGGGACTCGGCCAAAAGCGGCTTGGTGTTTGTTGTTGAAAAAACTGTAGAGGACTCTACCGGCACCTCCATCCGGTACATGGTCGAAACAGTTAGATTATAAAAAAAAGTCTGAAAGAATTCCTTCGTTTTCAACCGTCGGATTTTTTCAAAAACCTCCTGTGTTAGGTTGGCAGCCCCAACCGAAAACCGCGCGGCGCAAACTTGTGTGAGAGAGTTTGTGTCACGCGGTTTTTTTTATTGCGGCGCGACAATCTTGTTCGCGCCGCAAAAGGAACGAGTCAAGGCCTTGGGCGAAGCGCGCCTTGACCGTTCCTATTTTTTTACGGAGGCGGAATACGCGCTTTGGGCGACTTCCCAATCGTATTTGGACGAGATTTTTCCGTTGTCCGCCCGCGCGCTTGTTTTTCTGACAAGGGGCCTTGTCGGGGACATTTTGTTGTTTTGGTCGTTGGCCAGAACAGAGTTTTCCGCGCTCGCGTTTCCTTCCCAGACCTTGTCTTTGACGGCGCGCTCAAGGGCTTCCGACAAATTCCATTTTGTCTCAAAGTTTGCTTCCAAGGAAAAATAGCTTAAGGCGTCAATCGTCTTGTTGGAATTTCTGTCGCGCAAAAGCAGAACGTCGTTTTTTGAATGCACGGAAGACGTTCCGGCGTTAAAGAACAAGTCCCGCCTTTTGGACGAGGAGCGGCCGGTCTTTGCGAGCGACAAGTCGCTTCCCAATTCGTCGACGCAGTCCGCTTCGTTGGCGGTGGGCTTTAGGTGCAGCGTTATTTCGTCGCCGGCCTTTACTTCCACGTTGGGCAAGGGGTATTCCGCCTTGTTGGCCGCGCAGTAAAGGTCAATGCCAAAGAGGTTTCCGTCCTGAAGCGCCCTTATGATTGCGTACGGGCTTTCGGGATTCACGCCGGTCTTTCCCTTGTAGGGCGAGGGCTGGACTTCAACCAAGACGCAGCGGGGAAGCCTTTCGTTGAAGCCGTCAAAGGGCAGCGCGAATGTCAATGTGTTTCCGCGCTCGTCCTTTATCTCGCTGAACAGTTGGTAGCGCTGGCCCAGCTTGGGCTTTTCCTCAAAGACGTAGACGGCCGAGCACTTGTCGGGCGACATCGCTGCCCTTGCCTTGATTGGATTTTCGGCGGCGACGTCAATCGAAGCCCTTTGCCCCGCGTCCAGTTTTGTCACAGAGGCCGACTGCACGCTCACTGCCTTTGAAAAGTCCACTTCAATCGAAGTCGCGTTCAAAATCGAAACGCCTTTGATTTGCGGACTTTCCTCGGCGCCCAGCGCTTGGATTCCTTGGCTTGTAAGTTGGCAGGACGCGTGGCAAACGCAAAGCAAGGCCGCCGCCAGTATGATTCCCGCGAACATCAAGCATTCTAGGAAGCCAAAAGATTTTTTTTCTTTTTTCATTGTTCCTCCATAAAAAAAATCTATATATATCATTGCGCTGTTTGTCGTTTTTTTAGCGGTTTTTTGAAAAAAGTTGAATTTTTTTTATATTTTTAGTATAATTTTTTGAATTATGGCAGAATTATTGGCTCCGGCCGGAAATGTGGAATCTCTTGACGCTGCGATTGGCGAAGGCGCCGACGCCGTTTATTTGGGCTTGAAAACTTTCAACGCGCGCCTTAGAAGCTCAAATTTTTCTTTCAGGGAATTTGAGGGCGCCGTTTCGTCCCTTCACAAAAAAGGAAAAAAAATATACGTCACCGTAAACACCGTTTGCGAGGAGCGGGAGACTGAGCGCCTCTACCGCTTTTTGGCCTACCTCAACCGGGTGGGCCCGGACGGCTTGATTGTCCAGGACTACGGCGTAATCCGAATGTGCCAGGAATTTTTTCCCAACCTTGCCTTGCACGCCTCCACGCAAATGAACGTGGAATCCGCCGCCGCGGTGAACCTATTGGGAAAGGAAGGCTTCAAGCGCGCCGTGCTCGCGCGCGAGTTGGGCCTTGAGGAAATCAAGGAAATAAAGGCCAAGACCAATGTTGAGCTTGAAGTTTTCGCGCACGGCGCTCTTTGCGTGAGCGAGTCCGGCTTGTGCTTGTTCTCAAGCTTTTTGGGCGGAAAAAGCGCCAACCGTGGAATGTGCGCCCAAGCCTGCCGCCGTTTGTACACAACGGAAAGCGGCGGCGGAAATTTTTCCGGCTATTATTTTTCTCCCTGCGACTTGCAGTTGATAGACAAGATTCCGGACTTGGTCGAGGCCGGCGTGGAATCATTTAAGATTGAGGGCCGCATGAAAAGCGCCGACTATGTTGGAAGCGTCGTGGCCGCCTACCGCTATGTCTTGGACCACTGGCAGGAAAACAAAAAGGAGGCCGTCGCCGCCGCCAAGCGAATTTTGGCCACCGACTTCGCCCGTTCAAAGACGTCTTACTGGTACAACTTCAAGAGCGTCCAAGAGGGCGTGGAAAAAGCCGGCGCGGAAATCCTTAATCCAAACCAGGCCGGCGGAACCGGAATATATTTGGGAAAAATTTCTTCCACAAAAGCCGCGCCCGACGAATTGAAGGAAGCGGCCAAAGCCGCCGCCGAAAAGTCCGGCGGCCAAAAGGATTTCAGGGTTCAGCTGGCCCTCATAAAGGGCGGAAGCTACTCTCCGGACCCGGGCGACTCAATCCGCATCCACAAAAAGAACGACGCGGGCAGGGCCAGCCACAAGGTCAAGCATTCCGAATACGACGACCAGGGCAGGCTGTGGATAGACGTGCCGGCGGGCTTTGGCGAAGGCGACGAAGTTTATTTGCTTCAAACAAAGTCGATGTCAAAGCGCTACCAGCGGGTTTTGCCCAACGACTTGGGGCCCTTCAACCACCAGCCCCGCGACGAGCTTCTTCCTGTCATGGATTTGACGCCCGTTCAAAAAAAGGAGTTGGATTATTTTCCTGAAGGCTTGTATGTCCAAGTTTCCTCAATCGCCGACGTCTTCGCGGCGCAAGCCCTTAATCCTGTCCGCTTGATTCTTGAGTTGAACAGCGAGACGCTTTCGGACTTGCTGGGCAAAAAAACTGTTTTGCCGTTCTCCAAAAAACAGACGGTTTTGTCGTTGGATCCCTTCTGCCCGCAAGGAATAGAAGAAAAGCAAATCGAGCAAATCGGCGCCTTGACGGAAATGGGCTACGGCGTCTTTGTGGCCAACAACTTGGCGCAAGTTTCTGTCCTAAGGCAAAAGGGCGCCAAGGCCATCGCCGGACCATATTTGTACACGTTCAACCGATGGGCGGTCTCTTGGCTTGAAAACCAGAACATCGGCGCCTTCATTTCGCCTTACGAAAATTCCAAGAAAAACCTTGAGGGCGTTTTTGAGCCAAAGCTTCGCGACCGAGTCCTGCTTCCGATTTACGCTTATCCGGCCTTGTTCAGAATGCGCTTCAAGCTTCCTAAGGACTACGACTTTACCTATTTTAGCGACAAGGAAGAAGTCAACTTTAAAGTCAATTCCACCGTCGACGGCTCCTTTGTAATGCCGGAGGCGCCTTTCAGCATAGCCGACAAGACTGGCTCGCTTAAAAGCGAAGGCTTCCGCCGCTTCTTGGTTGACTTTTCAAAGACAAAAGTCGGCCGCCAAGAAGTCAAGGCGGTGCAGCAATCCTTGGCCAGACAGCAGCCCTTGGAGGGCGTTTCCCGCTTCAACTGGAAGGAAGGCTTTTACTCAATTTCGCCGGAAGAATACCGCGCCAAGTTTGACGCTTCAAGCGAGCCTGCCTTCCGCTCAGGAAAGGGCCGGAAGCCGCAGGGCGCGGCCTCCGCTTCCAAGCCAAGGGGCAAGACGCAAGGCAGGGCTTCCGGCAAAAGGCGCAAGTGACGCAGGCTCAAAAGCCGCGCCGCTTGCGCGCGACGCCTTAAAACTGCGCGATTTCTTCTTCGATTTCCGAACCTCCTTCGCTTTGGGCGGCCGCGGCGGCGAGCGCCGTGGCGGTTGCTTCTTCCGCGGCGCTTTCGTTTTCCGCGGCGGAAGCGTCGGCCTCGTCCTCGTTGGCCTTGTTGAAGCGCTGCTTGAACTCAATCTTTTCGGCGATTATTGTCACGCGGCTGGTGTTTTTTCCTTCCGGAGTCTTCCAACGGTTTTGCTTAAGGCGGCCTACGACGCTGAGGCCGCGGCCTTTTTGGCTGAACTTGGCGCAGATTTCCGCAAGCTTTCCAAATGTCTCCACGTCAAAATACGAAACTTCGTTTTCGTATTCGCCTGACGCGGCCTTTTTGTAATAATGATTCACCGCGATCGGAATCTTGCAAATGGGAAATCCGTTGGGCGACGTCCTGAAATTGGGTTCTCTGGTGATGTTTCCTTCCACCACAAGACAGTTGATGTTGTTCATAATGAACTCCTTAAAAAATAGATTTTTGAAAACGAGGCGCGCGGCCGCTTTTTCATGATATAAGATATAAGCGTTAGCGCAAAAATTAGTGGTTTTTGAAAAAAAAAATGAATTTTTTTTGAAAAATTTCTGAATTTTTTGACTAGTGGTTTGCCGCTCGTGCCTTCGTTTGTAAGACAGTAATTGCTGTTTCGAGCGGTTTCGCCGCGTCCCATTGGACGCGTTATGCTAATCTCTTTGCCCTAAAAGCGCCTCGTTCGCAGCCGTTTGAATTTCCGCGAGAGCGTTTTCTCTAAAGATTTTTCACAAGATAAACCATGTAGAGCTGAACGTAGACGTAGAGGGAGTCCTGGTCGGTGATTTTTTGCATGTTTGGAGTCTTGCAAAGAGTTTCGGCCAAGTCTTGGATTCTGTCAATCGTAAAGCTTTTTCCGCTGATGGTTCTCAAAACTTTTCGCATGTAGTCGCGTATCAGCGAATTTACGTCTTCGGTCAAGTTTAGGTAGGCCTGCTTTGTTATCATTTTGTTCCACTGCTTTTTGTAGGAGTTCATCTCGCGCTCGATTGACGAGCCTTCCGGGATGAGGTTTTCCTCCACCTTTTTGGCCGCGTGGATGAGAGAGTCTTTCCTTGACTCGTTCTTGTGGGATGACGGCCTTCTTTCTTCGACGTCTTCCGTGACTGCGGCGACGCTCTGCTTGGCTCCCTGCTTCTTTTTCTTTTGCGGCTTTTTGTTGAACAGGCCTAGCAGCCAAGAGAAAATCGGAATCGTGTACCAGAAGGGCAAAAGAATTCTTGCGTTGGCCAAAAGCGTCTGCCTGTTCAGCATGAGCAAATGCGAGTAGGGCATGAGGTTTTCGCCAAGGAACAAGTTGGCGGAGTTTCCGCTTTTGTTGGTCCTTGCCATTTCAACGTTAAGCACGCTCAGGAAGGTCGCGTTTAAAAGCGCGTACAAAACTGGGCTCAATTTTTCAACTTCGCGTTCAAGCCGCGCGTTGAAGGCCGCCTCGTCCGTCATTTCCTTCAGCTTGTCGTAGTTCAACAAAACTTCGTACCATTCGCGGGTCAAGGCGTCGTTTATCGTGTCGTGCAGCTCGTTGCACATTCTTATTATCAGCGGAAAAACTTTTTCCTTGTAGATGAAGTAGCGCGCGCCGCTCGCGGTCTTGAACACAAGCAAATTGGGCAGCTCGTTGGCCATCGCGTCGGTGGTTTCCTTTTGCAAAAACTCTTTTAGCGCCTCGTCCTTGTATTGTCCTTGCAGGGGAACGCCCTTGGCGTCGGTGAACTTTAAGATTCCGTCCATCGTAAAAAAGTAGGGCGGCTGCTTCAAGTGCATTTGCACGGTCTTTAGCGCGTTCTCTTGCTGCTGGTTTTTCGCCGACTCGTTTTTGTAGAATGACGTCACGATTTCGGAAATCGCGACGGCCTGCAAAACGTTGACGTCTTCCTGCGTGAAGTCCTTGACCTTTTCGTAATCCTGCTTGATGAAGTAGCAAAGCTGGCCCCAAAAGTAAAAGCAGTCGGCGGAATTTTTGAGCGACTGCAAGGCTTCTTCCGGAGCCTTTACGAATTGGCTGAAAAAGTTCTTTACGGAAATTTCCTTTCCGGGATTTGAGATGCGAAGTTTTTTTAGGTAGTAGTCGTGGTATTCGTCCTTCTCCAGCATGTGCTGCATTTTTTCCAGGCTGGCGTTGACAAGGACGGAAACCGGAACGTTTCCCGGAAAGATGATTGACGGCAAATTCATCGGAACGATGATTGCGTAAAGGTTTTTGTCGTCGGGCTTTTGGTTTTTTAGAAGGTCAAAGATGATTTCGGTGTATTCCGACTTTATCAAAACTTCGCTGGGCGTCTGCTTGGGCATGTCTTGGATTGTCGGAAAAGGAACAGTCGCGTTGCTCTTGATTTCCTTGTAGCGCTCGGCGAACGTCGCGTTGAAGTAGCCGGTGACGAAAATTATTTTCTTGGCGGGATTTGTGTCTATGATCGCGATTTGCTTGCTCTCGATTAGAGGAGCGAACGCGGCTTCCAAAGGGGCTGTGGGGTCGCCTAGGTAAGGAACCAAGCCTTCTTGTTCCTCGACGTTTTTTGCCGCGTATCGCTTGACGTAATCTACGAACGCGGAATACAAAATAAAAGGCGACTTCTGCTTGCTTGCGTAAAAGCGCAAGAGAACTCCCATATCGCTTGTGGCTGCCATTCCTATAGTATAGCGCGACTATAAACTTTTTTCAAGACAAAAAAGCGCGCGGGCAAAAATGACCGCTCCCCGGATTTGAAAGGTATAAAAACAATTGTATGAGAAAGCGCGAAGAAGCCGAGCGGTTGTCGGAAACACTACGTCGGGACAAGCCCGCCGTTTTGCGTATGGTAATTATTTACTTGCGCGCTCCCGCGCGCGGGCAATCATTTTGCCTCAGCGGCGATTGACAGCGCTCGGAAGAGCGCAAGTGGATAATTTCCTATACAAAGCGGAGCGTAAGCGACGCACTGGGAGCGTTTTTTTATATTGCAAACATTGTGTTTTGCGATTATAATGATATTATGCTATCCACACGAATGAAAAACTTGGACCCCTACAAGCCTGGCGAGCAGCCGCGCGACAGGGACTACATAAAGCTCAACGCAAACGAAAACCCTTATCCGCCCGCTCCAAGCGTGGCCGCCGCCGCCGCGGACTTCCTAAAGGAAAATCCGCAAAAGCTGGCCCTTTACCCCGACCCCGACGCCAACGAGCTTAAGGCGGCGCTCGCCGACCTTTTGAACAAGTCGGGCGGCGTTTTGTCAAAGAACCAACCCTTTGAGGGCGGCTTTAAAGTCACCCCCGACATGATTTACATGGGGAACGGAAGCGACGAAGTTTTGTCCTTTGTCTTTTACGCCTTCTTTGACTCCGACAAAAAGCTTGTGCGCCCCGAACATTCCTACAGCTTTTATCCTGTCTACTGCGGCTTTTACAACATTCCAAGCGACATCGTTCCCTTAAAGGGCGACTGGAGCCTTGACGTGGACGAGATGGTTTTTAGGGCAAACAAAAACCATTCGTCAACGATTTTCGCAAACCCAAACGCGCCCACGTCGCTTGGCCTAAGCCGCGACCAAATCCGCGCCTGGATCCGCCGCGCGCCGCGTGACCGCGTTTTTGTCGTTGACGAAGCCTACGTGGACTTTGGCGGCGAGACAGTCCTTCCCTTGCTCGCGGAATTCAAAAACCTTGTGGTCGTGCGGACTTTCAGCAAAAGCTTGTGCGGCGCGGGCCTTAGGTGCGGCTACATCGTGGCCAACCCGGAGCTCGCGCAGGCGGTGACCACCGTAAAAAATTCATTGAACCACTTTCCGCTTGACGCCTTCACGCAAAAATTCGCGCTGGAGACATGCAAGGCCGTCGACTACTACGCGGACTGCGCTAAAAAAGTGGTTGCCGAGCGCGAGTCATTCATAGACTTTTTGCGCGAGCGGCAATGGAACGTTCTTCAAAGCCAGACAAACTTTGTCTTTTGCCAAAAAAACGGCGTGGACGGAAAGGCCGTTTACGAGGCGCTCAAAAAAGAGGGCATCCTTGTCCGCCGCTTTGACACGCCCGGCATAGAGCGGTGGCTTAGAATAACAATCGGAACGGCCGAGCAAATGTCGGCGCTAAAAAAATCCATGGAGGCTATATGAAACTTCTTTTGATTTCTGACTTGCACGGAAATGTTGACAACTTGCAAAAATTGGAAGGCGAAATAAAAAGCGCCGACGCGGTTTTGTTCGCGGGCGACTTCAGCAAATTTAAAATGACCGAGACCGGCCTTCCTTGCGCAAAAAAAATGCGCGAGCTTTGCCCCAATCTTTTTTGCGTAATCGGAAACTGCGACGAGCCTGAACTTTTGTACGATTTGGAAGAGCAGGACATGAGCTGCGAGCATAGCCTTGTTTACTTTGAAGGCCTTGCTATCGCCGGCTCGGGCGGCGGCTCAAAGTTCACCGGCGAGACTCCCAACGAGCGCGACGAGGCGGACTTGCAAAAGGACTTTGACGTTATTGAAAATTCCGGCTTGGAAGAAGAAGGGCAGTGGAGCAACTTGATTTTAATCAGCCACAACCCGCCCAAGGCGCAAAGCGTAGATTCGCCGGCGCCAAACGTTCACGCGGGAAGCCAAATTTTTTCTGACTTCATAGAGCGGACAAAGCCCCTTGCCGTCTTGTGCGGCCACATTCACGAAGGACGGGGCGTTGACAAAATCGGAGATGCGCCCGTGGTCAATCCCGGCCCCTTGTGCGAGGGAAATTACGCCGTGATGGAATTGGAAAAGGGCGAAGATGGATTTAAAGTTTCAAAGATTGACTTGAAAAGCCTCTAGCTCGGGTTTTGGTATGAAAAACTACTAGTTATTCATACCCCCCCCCTCTAGCTGCCAAGTCTTCAGCTTGCCCATGCCTTCGTAGTCTTTTTCGGGAAGGGCTTCAAAAGCGTAAAGTTCGCCAAGCTGCGCGTAGACGCTTTCCGAAACATGGATGCAGTTGGGCGAGCAAGTGTTCTGCAGCATTTCCGCCAAGGCGATTGGGTTTCCCCAGGCGTTTGAAATGAAATTTTGGTTTCCCACAAGTTCCGCGACTACAGGGCCGCTGGCGACTCCTATCCTAAGCTGCAAGTTCATTCCGTTTTGCGTGTTTGTCTTTTTTAGAATGCTTAAGATTTCTATCGCGAAGTGAATCATTTCCGAAGCGCTCATG
Organism: uncultured Treponema sp.; assembly: GCA_946411505.1. Lineage (GTDB taxonomy): Bacteria > Spirochaetota > Spirochaetia > Treponematales > Treponemataceae > Treponema_D. The sequence goes on from CAMKEG010000006.1 coordinate 85,608, forward strand.
GAGCCTTGTTCCGGAATGCCGGACACCGCCGAGTAATAGCCGCCGAAGCTGCGGATTTTTTCGACGCTGAAACTGTCGGACGCGCTTTCGATTTTTTCAAAAAGGCTCGACAAGTACCTTGAAAGGCGCTCGATGCCCATCCTGTTGGCGAACTTGGCGAAGTCCACGACTTCAAGGACCAGCACGCAAACGTCGGAGAAAATGTTGGCCACGGGATTTGCGGTCTCCAAGCTTTTTTTGTTGATTGGAGTCGTGGAGTAAAACCTTATCAAGTCGCGGGCCCGTTTGTTAGCCTGAGCCAGCCTGTTGATGGTTTGCGCGTCCGGATTTTCCACGGTGAAGTACATTATGAAAACTGTTACGGACGTTCCGAAGCCGACCAAAAGCAGCTCCTTGTTGAACATTTGGACAATGGCGATGATTCCTTCCATCACGCAGAAGGAAAGGATTGAGAAAACCTTTGACATTTTCATGTGGCGGGCGTTGAGCAAAAGGACAAAAATCACCATCATGACTGAAAAGGTCGAGAACATGTACGTGATGTCCGACGGGGCGCCGTATGAGTAAATTTGCCTTCCGTATCCGGAGTAGTAAAGCCTGCTCACGCAAGTCAATATCGTTATCGCGACTATCATCGCGGACAGGACGGACAAAAGGCCGAACTTAAGCGTTTTTAGAATCGGAGGAAGCTTTCTGTTTGTGGCGCAGGAAATCGTGTAAATGTCAATCGCGTATATGAAGCCGTTCATCGCCACGATGTAAGCCTTGCTTAAAAAATTGTTGAGCAGGGGCATTGAGTCCCGGTGGTTTATCGTGTAGACGCTGGCTATGTCCAGGGCAAGCTCGACAAGCGTTATTATGAGTATTGCCTTGTAAATTCTATTTTGCGTCGAATCCCATTTTACTTTCTTAAAAAAGGCCACAAAAAGTATGGTTGTGAAAATAAGGCCCGCGATTTGAAATTCTATCGATATCGGCATATCTTACCATTTTAAGCCTGTTTTGAAAAAAAAGCAAGGTTTTTTTATTCTTTTGCGGAACTTTGGCAAATGCGGAATCCAAGGAAATTGTAGCATTCGTTGGGGTCGTAGCCGTAGCGGTCGCCGCAGTAGATGAAGCCGGTGTAGGGCGACCAAGAGCCGCCCCTGCAAACCCTTTCCTTGCCAAATTCCGGGCCGGCGGCGCGTTCCACGCCTTCCGTGTCCTTGTAGTCGGCCAGCCAGTCCCAGCAAAATTCAAGGACGTTTCCGCTCATGTCGTAAAGGCCGGAGCCGTTCGCCTTTCCGCTTCCGGGGGCGGCTTGCCCTTCGGGAACGAAAATCGTTCCGGCCGTTCCGACCACGCGCGCGTCGCTTGTGTTGGCGTCAAACCAAGCCACGTCCTCTTCCGAGACGCTGTCGTCAATTTGGCCCGAGGCGAGCGCGCCGTTTTGGAAGCCGGCCTTGGTCTTTCTCGCGGCGTATTCCCATTCTGTTTCGGTTGGAAGCCGCCAGCCGTCGGCGGACCAGTCGCAGGAGCATCTGTCCAAGGCCGCCGTGTCGCTTGAGTCGCGCAAAACTTTTCCGTTAAGGGCGTAGCAGGGAGTCTTTCCCTCCATTTCGCTCATCGCGTTGCACCAAACGGCGGCGTCGTACCAGCTTATCATGGTGACCGGCTTGTAGCAGCCGGCGGCCGTCGGGGCGGCGCCGCGCTTTCCGCTTGAGCCTTCCTGTCCGGGGTTGGCGAAAGTGTAGCCGTTTTGTTCCGCGTAGATGCGGCCGATGTACCACAAGTTGTAGGTGGTCTCGTAGGCGTTCATCTTGAAGGGGGCCACAAAGCGGACCGCCGTGTAGCTTTGCGTGTTCTCGCCGATTGTGAAAACGTCGTATTCCGCCTCCTCATGAAGCGGGGCGAATGAAACCATGTTTATGTCGTTGAAGGCCTTTTCGTCCTTGGCGGCCTTTTTGGCCGGACGGGCGAAGAGCGGGGCAAGCAGAAACGCCGCCGCAAAAAACAAAACAAGCTTTTTCATTTCATCGCCTCCAAATTAAGCTCCTGCGCTTCGAGCGTCTTTTTCAGCCTGCGGATTTCCGCGCGCTTGGCCCTGTTCTTCTTTTTCTTTTCTCTGTTGGCGGAAGACTTGGTTCTGTCCATAAGCGAAAGTCGGAGCAGGGTGACGACGACGGCAAAAAGGCAAAGAAGCGTGATTATCGCGCAGCCAAAAAGCCCGTACTTGGCGAAGGGCAGGTCGACGTTCATTCCCCAAAAGCTTGTGATGAAGGTAGGAACGCTTATCGCGACGGTTACGACAGTCAGCTTTTTCATCACGCCGTTCATGTTGTTGGAGATGATGGAGCCGAAGGTGTCGCTCATGCGGCTGAATGTGTTGGAATACGTGTCCGCCATTTCCAAGGCCTGGCGGTTGTCAACCTCAACGTCGTCAAGCCAGTCCAAGTCGTCCTCGTCAAATTTCAGGAGGCGGGTCTTGCGAAGCTTTTCCAAAAGAAGTTGGTTCGACTTGATTGAGGTGGTGAAAAATACGGTCGACTTTTCCAAGTTGAGCAATTGCAAGATTTCCTTGTTCTCCACGGCGTACTGCAGCTCGCCCTGGATGCCCGAGGCGCGGCGGTTGATTTCCTTAAGGTATCGAAGGTAGGTTATGTCGGCGCGGCTCAGGATTTGAATCAAGAAGGCCGGAAAGTCGTTTAGGTTTATGTTCTTTACGCGGCCAGCGGAAAAGTCCTTTAGCACCTCGCAGTCTGTCCAGCAAATCGTGATGATGTAGTTTTTCATCAGGATTACGCCGAGCGGAATTGAAAAGTAGGACACTTCCGCCGTTGGAACAAAAATCGGAAGGCGCGTGATTGTAAGGATGTATGTCTCCGCGTCCTCGATGCGCGAAAGCTCGTCGGGGTCAAGGATGTCTATTATGTGCTCTTGTTCGATTTTAAATTCTTTTTCAAGGACGTTGATGTCTTCGCGCGTGACGTTGCGGGCGTCCACCCAGACACGTTTTGAGCTGATGAGATTTTCTTTTTCTGTGTCAACCAGCTTTCCGTCTTCCTGCTGCCAGTAAGTGATCATCAGCCTTCTCCCAGTCAAAAATCGCGAAATTATACCAAAAAATCATTTTTTTTGCAATATTTTTGAAAATTTCGCTAATTTTTGAGCTATCTCTTATATCTTATATGCGTAAAAAAAATTATTTTAGGAGAGCTTTCATCATGCAAGAGAATTTTTTCTTTGACGGAGGCGGCGAGAGCCGCTTCAAGATTTATTCAATCGTAAAGCGCGAGCGCCGTCCCAAAGGCCTTTTGGGGCCGGCCCCGAATTTTTCCTGGCCTCCAAGAAAGCTTCAAAGCCGCGTCTCGGAGCGTTCCGGCCGCCCGGCGAGCGGGGAGGGCGAAAAAAAATGACCCGGAATCTTGGCAAGCCTAAGGCTTCCGCCGCTTTTTTTGCCCTGGCCTTGTCGCTTTTTGCCCTCTGCTCTTGCCAAGCCCTAAAAAGGGCTTCCTCGCCCATTGTCATTTACGACGCGAAGGTCTCCGAGCGCGATTGCATTGGCGTGGAATTTGTCGTGGTAAACCTATGCGGCCGCCCTGTAAAAAGCGCGGCTTTTAGGATAAGCGTTTCGGAAAAGAAAGACGAAGACGGCGAGGACGGCGGCGATTTTTGCGGCGCCTTCTTTGAGACGCTTTGGACTTTGGAGGACAGCTTGGACGCGGGCGAGGAGCGGACGATTTTTGTTCCGTTGGACGGCGTTGACAGCGAGTTGGAGGCCGACGGCTTGGAGATTGAAAGCGTTCTTGTGGAAAGCGCGGTTTTTGAAGATGGCGGCTGGTGGAGGCGGAAAAACTAGGCCTTGGGGCCGAGCGCCTCTTTCATCGTCCGCCAGCCGAGTTCCGCGCACTTTACGCGGGCGGGCATCTTTGCGATGTCCTGCAAGGCGGCGGCCTCGTCCAAGGACTCAAGCTCCTCGTCGGTGACAGTTCCTGTTATCATGCGCATAAAGACGTCGCAAAGGCGCTTGGCCTCGTCCTCGCTCTTTCCAAGGATAAGGTCTATCATCATGTCGCAGGAGGCTTGGCTTATCGCGCAGCCGCTTCCGCTGTATGAGGCGTCGGCGATTTTTCCGTCTTGGACTTTTAGGTTGAGCGTGATTTTGTCGCCGCAGCTGGGGTTCACGCCGTCAAGTACGCAAGTGGCGCCGGGCAGCGGTTTTTTGTGCAGGGGGTTCAAGTTGTGTTCGTTTAGTATTTCGCGGTAAAGTTCTTTTGTGTCCATGTTGCCTCCTAGTGGTTGCCGCCGCTTTTAGTCCTTAAAGCCTGCCCATTCTCGGACGCGGGCGAGTGCGGCGCAAAAGCGGTCGATTTCTTCCGCGCTGTTGTAAAAGTAAAGGCTCGCGCGCGCGGTGGCCGGAAGGTCAAGGTATTGGCCAAGCGGCTGCGCGCAGTGGTGGCCCGCGCGGATGGCGATTTTTTCGGTGTCCAAAATGCTGGAGATGTCGTGCGGGTGGACGCCGTCAATCGTAAAGGTGACGATGCCGCATCTTTTGGCGCCGTCCTTGCTTCCTACAATGTTCACGTGGGGAATCGCGCCCATCTTTTGGACCAAGAGCGCGGCCAGCTCGTTGTCGTGGGCCGCTATCTTTTCCATTCCGATTTCCATAAGGTATTCGGCGGCGGCGGCCATTCCGACCGCGCCTCCGACGTTGACCGTGCCCGCCTCAAATTTTTCTGGGACCTCGGCCCATGTGGCTCCTTCGCGCGTCACGTATTCTATCATCTCGCCGCCGCGCAAAAATGGCGGCATTTTTTCCAAGAGCTCGCGCTTTGCGTAAAGGCCGCCGATTCCGGTGGGGCCGCAAAATTTGTGGCCGCTAAAGGCGTAAAAGTCTACGTCCAAATCCTGGACATTGACAGGAATGTGGGGCAGGGCCTGCGCTCCGTCTGCCACGATGACCGCGCCTTTTTGGTGGGCGAGCGCCGCGATTTTTTTTATCGGGTTTGTCGTTCCCAAAACGTTTGAAACGTGCGTCATGGCGACGATTTTTGTTTTTTCGGTAATCTTATTGTATTCCTCTTGGGGAATCTCGCCTGTCGCCTTGTCGCATTCAAGCCAGACAAGACGCGCGCCCGTTTTTTGCGCGGCCATTTGCCAGGGCAAAATGTTTGAGTGGTGCTCCATCACGCTGACTGCGATTTCGTCTCCGGCTTTGAGCGCGGAAAGCGCGTAGGAGTAGGCGACAAGGTTGAGGGATTCGCTTGCGTTGCGCGTAAAGACGATTTCTTCCGCCTGGGCCGCTCCGACAAAGCGCGCGATTGTCGCGCGCGATTTTTGGTAGGCCTCGGTCGCGCGGACGCTAAGGTTGTAAAGGCCTCGCAAGGGGTTTGCGTTGTCGGCCTCGTAAAATTTTTGGACGGCTTCCAAAACGGCGCTGGGCTTTTGCGCCGTGGCCGCGTTGTCAAAGTAAATTAGGCCGTCGTTTTCTTTGGCGGAAAAAATCGGAAAATCCTTTTTGTAGTCGCGCATTATTCTTGGCCTCCGTCTTCCATGCTTTGGTCAAAAAAGTCCAGGGCTTTTTGAGCCTCTTGGCCGTCGCCAATCAACGCGGCCACTCTAGCGATTTTTGAGCGGGCCATCATTTTTTGCGCCTCCTCAAGCGGAAGTCCGCGCGTTTTCATGTAGAACAAAAGGTCCTCGTCCAAGCGGCCTATCGTCGCTCCGTGCTCGCCTTGCACGTCCTCTTCGTCGCACAAAATAAGCGGAATCGACTTGTTTACGACTTCCGGGCTAAGCAAAAGCGTTTCTTCGGTTTCGTTTCCGACAGAAGCCGCGCAGCCCCTTTTAAAGTCAATCGTTCCCCGGTAAGTCTTTTTGGCGCCGTCCTTTAGGGTGCCGTAAACGTTCATAAGACTCTTTGTCTCGCGGCCAGTTTGCTCGGCGACAAAGTTCATGTCAAGCTCCCGCTGGCCGTCCAAGCAGTAGGCCGCGTTGTGGACAAAGCATGAGCGCGCGCTTGCAAGGGCGGATTTTATTCCCTGAAAAATCTTGTCCGCGCCCAATTCCAGCTGCGCGATTTCTATCGAAGAATTCTCTCCGGCTTCGCATCCGATGTCGTTAAGCTGAACGAAGCCGCTTCCCAAAAGCTGGACCGTCGCGACCTTAAGGCGCGAGTTGCTGCCCGCGGCGATTTTTGTCTGGAAGGCGTTAAGGCCCTTCGCGCTTTTTTCGCTTGTCCATTCGATTATGACTGTGGCCTCGACGTTGTCGCCGGCCTTTACAAAAAGGCGCTTGAATGAGGCCGCGCCGTCTTCAAGGTTCGCGCGGACAAAGAGCGGAGAAGCGGAATTAAAGCCGTCCTTCAATTCAAGGAGCGCGGCCGCTTCTTGGCCTTGCGATGAGTTTTGGTCAAGAAGCGCGTCAAAGTCTTTTCCAAGAGCGCCTTCGATTCGCGCCGGGCTTTTTGGCGCGGCCGCTTCTTGGGCTTTCAAATCTTTTCCGCTTGTGAACGCCGCTCCTTCCGGCAGAGCGCTTGTCTCAAGGTTCGCGCTCTTTGCTTCAAGTTCCGCCTCCTCCAAAAAAGAGGCCTTGTTCATTCTAAGCCAGTTCCAAGTAAGGGCGGGCAGGGGATTTAAAGTCATCTCTTTCATAGCGTCCCCTTCATCTCTAGGCGGATCAAATTGTTCATCTCAACCGCGTATTCAAGCGGAAGCTCCTTTGACACCGGGCTTGCAAAGCCCGAGACTATCATGGCCCTGGCTTCTTCCTCCGGAACTCCGCGGCTCATCAAGTAAAAAATCGCGTCGCTGGAGATTCGACCAATCTTGGCTTCATGTCCCACGTCGGCCTTGTCGGTCAAAACGGTCATCGCGGGAATCGTGTCGCTGCGGCTCTTTGAGTCAAGCATGAGGCTTTGGCAAGAGACGCTTGCCTTGCTGCCTTCCGCCATCTTTCCGATGTATACGGCGCTCCGGTATGTTGAGATTCCACCGCTTTTAGAAATGCTCTTTGTGTTTATTACGCTTGAAGTGTTGGGCGCCAGGTGGAGCATCTTGGCTCCCGTGTCAAGGTTCTGCCCTTCGCCCGCGAATGTCACGCCTGTGAATTCGGCGCGGGCCTTGTTTCCAACAAGGTCGCTTTCCGGGTACAAGTATGAAATGTGGCTTCCAAAAGAGCCTGACACCCATTCGATCGTCGCGCCTTCCTCGACGCGGGCGCGCTTGGTGTTCAGGTTGTACATGTTCTTGGACCAGTTTTCGATTGTGCTGTAGCGCAAGTGCGCGCCCTTTTTTACAAAAAGCTCCACGCAGCCTGCGTGCAAGTTGGCCACGTTGTGTTTTGGCGCCGAGCATCCTTCGATAAAGTGCAAGTCCGCGCCTTCGTCAACGATTATAAGCGTGTGCTCAAACTGGCCCGCGCCCTTGGCGTTCAACCTAAAGTAAGACTGCAAGGGGAATGAAAGCTTCGTTCCCTTGGGAACGTAGACAAAGCTTCCGCCCGACCAAGCCGCCCCGTGGAGCGCGGCAAACTTGTGGTCGTTTGGCTTTACGAGAGTCATAAAATACTTTTGGACCATCGGACCCCATTCAGGGCTTTTAAGCGCTTCCTCAAAGCCCAGGTATACCACGCCCTGCTTGGCCACTTCCGACTGCACGTTGTGGTAGACAAGCTCCGAGTCGTATTGCGCTCCTACTCCGGCAAGCGAGGCGCGCTCGGCTTCGGGGATTCCTAGCTTTTCAAAAGTGTTCTTTATGTCGTCGGGAACGTCCTCCCACTTTCCGCTCATTTTTGTCTTGGGGCGGACGTATGACGAAATGTTCGCGATGTCAAGGCCCGCGATGTCGGGGCCCCATTCAGGCTCCTTCATCTGGTTGTAAATCTTAAGGGACTTCAATCGGAACTCGCGCATCCACTGGGGGTCGTCCTTTTCTTCCGAGATTTTCTTTATGATGTCTTCCGACAGGCCCGACTCCATTCTGTAAAAGTCCTTGTCGCTTTCTTCGTAGCGAAAGTCGTAAAGGGAGCGGTTTATGTCGTTTACTTGAGTTTTTTCTTCAGCCATAAATCATTCTGCCAAATATTTGTCAAAGCCGTTTTGGTTTATGTCGGCCACCAGTTCGGCGCCGCCGGTCTTTAGGATTCTTCCCTTGGCCAAAATGTGCGCCTTTGTGACGTTGAGGCTTTCCAAAATTTTGGTCGAGTGGGTGATGATTAAAAGCGAGCCGTTTTGCGTCTTTTGGAATTCCTCGATTCCCTTGCTTACGGTGCGGACGGCGTCCACGTCAAGGCCTGAGTCGGTCTCGTCCAAAATCGCGAGCTTTGGCTTTAGCATCAAAAGCTGCAATATTTCGCTCTTTTTTCGCTCGCCGCCCGAAAAGCCCACGTTGAGGTCCCGGCCCGCGTAGGACTCGTTCATGTTCAAAAGCGCCATCGCGGCCTTAAGCTCTTTTTGGAAGGCGAAAAGCTTCACCCGCTCGCCTGTTTTTTGCTGCAAGGCGCTTCTGATGAAAGTTTCCAGGCTGATTCCGGGAACCTCTAGCGGCGCCTGGAAGGACATGAAAAGGCCGGCCTTGGCGCGCTTGTCGGCGCTCCAGTCGGTCACGTCCTGGCCGTCAAAGAGAATCTTTCCGCCCTGCAAGGCGTAGACAGGGTTTCCCATAATGACGTTGCCCAGCGTGGATTTTCCGGCGCCGTTGGGCCCCATCAAAACGTGGGTCTCTCCCTCGCCGATTTGCAAGTCCAGTCCGTCGAGCACGGTTTTTTCGCCAATGCCGACCCTTATATTTTGTATGTCGAGTAAATTTTTGGCCATAATAGCATTAATATAGTGAAAATCGCGCATAATTGCAAGACAATTCTTAATTCTTAATTCTTAATTCTTAATTCTTAATTCTTAATTATGAATTATGAATTGAAATAATGAATATCATTATATAATTTGCGGAATTTTGTGCGAGTTTTTGCGGAATGTGGCGAAAATCGTTAAAAAAATGGCAAAATTCGCCGTTTTTTTCTTTACAAAAAAACGCCTCCGCGCTATAATCCTCTACCATGAAAACAAACAGAACAAGCGGCATTTTGGTCCATCCCACAAGCTTTTCAGGCTCCGCGGGAATCGGAACGTTGGGAACCCCCTCTTATAAATTCGTTGACTGGCTTGCGGCGGCGGGCCAGACCTTGTGGCAAATCCTGCCCTTGGGGCCCACCGGCTACGGCGACTCGCCTTACGCCTCCTTTTCGACTTTTGCCGGAAACCCGCTTTTGATTGATCTTGACGACTTGGCAAAGCGCGGCTGGGCCGACGCCGCCTCGATCGTTCCGCCGGAATGGATAAAGGATTCTGGCCGCGTGGACTACGGCGCCGTCGTTTATTGGAAGAATCCCGTCCTGGCCACGGCGGCCGACTTTTTTCAAAAAAATTGTTCCACCGCCGACCGCGTAAAATACGAGGCCTTTAAAAACGACAATTCGGCCTGGCTTGACAACTACGCGAATTTTATGACGATCAAGGCCTTTTACGACGCCAAGGCCGCCGAAGAAAAGACAAGCGGCATTTGGTTCAGCTATTGGCCGGCCGACTTGCGTTCCTGCGACCCTTCCGCCGTTTCAAAATGGAACGCGGAGCATGTCCAAGAAATCGAATCTATAAAGACAATCCAGTTTTTCTTTGCCGAGCAGTGGGGCGCGCTAAAAAAATACGCCAACGAAAAGGGAATAAAAATCATAGGCGACATTCCGATTTTTGTCGCGCCCGACTCGGCCGACGTCTGGGGGAGCCAAAGCCTTTTCCAGCTGGAGGCGGACGGAACGCCCAAGGCCGTGGCCGGAGTTCCGCCGGACTACTTTAGCGCGACCGGCCAATTGTGGGGAAACCCCCTTTACGACTGGGACGCGATGGCAAAGACCGGCTACTATTGGTGGGTGGCCAGAATCCGCCGCTGCCTTGAGCTTGTTGACATCGTCCGCATCGACCACTTTAGGGGCTTTGAGGCCTATTGGTCGGTTCCCTTTGGAGAGGAAACCGCCGTCAACGGAAAATGGATTCCCGGCCCCGGCCGCGCCCTCTTTGACGCGATAAAAAAAGAGCTGGGCGACATTCCGATTATCGCCGAAGACTTGGGCCTTATAACGGAAGGCGTGCGCGCGCTTCGCGACGGCTGCGGCTTTCCGGGCATGAAAGTGCTTCAATTCGCCTTTGACCCGGGCGAGGCCGGAAAGGACGGAATGGTCAACGCCTTCCTTCCGCACATGTACGAAAAAAACAGCGTGGTCTACACGGGCACGCACGACAACCAAACGATGCAGGGCTGGCTTGATTCCGCCGGCGACGAAGCCGTCAAGATAACGGCGGAATACGCCTACGGCCGCGAGATGGGCGCCGAAGAGGCAAGGCGCTTGGCCTCCAGCGGCGAGCTTAGGACGGCCCTTGTCCGCTGCGCGATCGCCAGCGCCGCCGACACCGCCGTCATTCCGATGCAGGACGTTTTGGGCGTTGGCGACGAGGGCCGCATGAACGAGCCTTCCACGGTTGGAACAAACTGGACTTGGAGATTTGACTTGTCCGAGCTTACCGAAGACCGCGCCCGCCGCCTTTTGTTCCTGTCCAAAATCTACGGCCGGAACATATAAAAAAAACGCGGCTCCCGGTTGCGTTCGTCATCGCGGAACCGCTCGATATCGTCGCTCCACGCTGTCCTCGCCTTGAAACTATTTACGCTGCCGCTGGCGCGGCAGGCGAGGACAGAGTGTTTCCGCTATGCCGCCCGCGCCCTCGCGCCGCTTTTCTGTCATTGTCGGGCTTGACCCGACAATCCTTGCTACATTATAATAACGGCGCAATGGAAAACAAACGCGTTTTGGCTCCGTCGCTGCTTTCGGCTGACTTTGGCCGTTTGGCGGAAGCCGTTAAAAAAATAGAGGAGGGCGGCGCCGGCGCGGTTCACGTCGACGTGATGGACGGAACTTTCGTGCCCGAAGTTTCCTTTGGCCAGCCCGTCGTCCGTTCCCTGCGGCCGCTGACAAAGCTGCCCTTTGACGTCCACTTGATGGTCCAAAATCCCGAGCGGCAAATCGAGTCTTTCGCAGCGCTTGGCGCCGACTGGATAACCTTCCACCAAGAGGCCGCTGCCGGAAAGGAAGTCCAGTTAATGGACAAAATCCATTCCCTAGGAAAAAAGGCCGGAATCAGCGTAAAACCCGGCACAAGCGTGGAAACACTGAAGAATTCTCTCAAATTTGCCGATATTATATTGATAATGACTGTCGAGCCGGGCTTTGGCGGACAAAAGCTCATTCCCGAATGCTTGGAAAAGGTTAGGGAATTGGCTAAAATCCGAAGCGAGCTGGGCTTGAGCTATAAAATTTCCGTTGACGGCGGCGTGAACGCCCGGACATTGGACTCCGTTTTGCAAAGCGGGGTTGACGTCGTGGTTTCGGGCTCGGCCTTTTTCAACGGAACGCTAGGCTGGAGATGATAAAAGTGAAGAACACATTCAAGCGCCTTTTTGCATTCGCGTTCGCGTGCGCCTTTTTCCTGCGCGCCTTTGACTGCGCCACCGCCGCCAGAATCGGCTCCTACGCCGAGGAAAATCCGGCCCGCGAGATTCTTGGCGCGGCTTACAACGCCTACCGCGACGCCGACTATCCGAGCGCGGTGATGCTTTTTAGAAAGGCCTTGAGCGACCCGCAAAACGAAAGCGACTCTTCCCTTTACATGCTGATAATGGCAGGAATGCATTCGCGTTCCTACAAGGCCGCCTACGCGGACATGGCTTACTTTTTGCAGAACTATCCCAATTCCGAATACGCTCCGTTGGTCCAGTACCAGCAGGGAAGGAGCCTTTACCATTTGGGAGAGTACGACAAGGCGGTTTTGGCCTTGAGCGACTTTTGCCATCAAAATCCAAAAAGCCAAATGTATCCTTCGGCCCTTTTTTGGATTGCCGAATGCTTTTACTCGGGCTACAACTTTGAGCAGGCCCGCCCCTTGTATGAAAGAATCGTCGACGAGTTTCCAAAGGACGCCAAGGCGATAGAAGCCAAGTACCGCCTTGACGCGCTGAACCAGCGCCTGCGCGAGGAAAAGCTTTTGTACCTTTTGCAGCAGACCGGCGAAAGCTACCTTTCATCAAAAGAAAATTACGAAAAGGCCTTGCGCCGCTACGAGATGGAGAACGCGCTTGGCGTGGCTCCATCCGCAGAGGCCGCCACGGAAGAAGCGCCCGAGCAAAGCGCCGTTCCGGCCGTCGCCGAAAATGAAGGCGCCAAGAAGAATGCCGGCGGCGAAAAGCAAAAGGCAGGCGCGGCGCGGCTGGACTTGACTTCCTCCAACGCCGCCGACTACAATTTCATCGACGCCTTGACAAAGCTAAAGAAATCTGCCGCGGAAGCCCAAGGGCTTCTTGAGGAGGAGATTCAGGAATGAAAAGAGCCCTTTTTCTTTTTGCGCTGGCGCTTTTTGCCGCAAGTTCCTTGGCGGTGGCCGCGGAGAATGCCGTCGACTACGACACGGAAGTTCAGGAAAGCGAGGCGGACACAAGGCAGGAGGCAAAAAGCAAAACGCCTTCCAAGTCCGCCGAAAGAATACGCAGGTTTGGCGGCGACGTCGCGGTCCAAAAGGGCCTTGTCAGGATGGAAACCGTCCGCTCAAGCGGCGCCGTCTTGTTTTACGTCGTCAACGGAAAGAAAATTTTTCCCGCCGTCGACGTCAACGGATACGGCCGGTCCAACTATCTTTCCCTTTTCATTGGAGCCAGGGAATACCGCTTGGGAAAGAGCGCCAACTGCCTCTATCATTACGACGTTGACGACAACTCAATCACGGAAACTTTCACGGTAAAAAAAGTCGCCGAGCTTACGTCCACATACACGATTTGCAAAATGGACGAAAAGGACGAGCAGGAAAACTGCGTCTTGGTCAAGCATTCGTTCAAGAACGCCACCGGCAAAAAGAAGGTCTTTGTCTTGAAGGCCGTCTACAACCTTTGCCTTGGCGAGAACCGGGCCTTCCATTATTCCACGGCGCTTAAGAGCGACATCGGCGGCGAGTATGTGGTTCTGCCCTCAAAGGACGAAAGCTGGATAATTTCAAGCGACAGCCAGAACGCCGTCGAATTCATCGTGCACGGAAAGGACGTCACGCCTCCCAAAAAGGCGGTGATGGCCAACAAGGACGTCGTGGAGCTTTCCTCTCCGTCAACGTCTTTCAATCCGGGAAATTCCTTTGAGTCCCTCTTGTCCTACAACAACTCCTCGCTTGGCCTTTACTGGGACGCGGTGGAACTGGACGACGGCGCGAGCGCGGAGTATTCGTATAAAATCAACTTCTCTACAAACGACTTTCAAAATTCCGGAAAGCTTTATCCTGTGGAAAAGCCGGAGGAGGCCAAGGCCGAGAAGGCGGAGGAGCCCAAAAAGGAGCCCGCTTCCACGGACAGTTCCGGCTACATCGACCCGTCAAAGCTGAACGAGGAGTATGTCCAGCAATTGATAAACCACATAAACTCCCTTGAGCAAAGCGACCCTAGCTTGAACCGCTTGAAGATTCAGCAGCTTCAAACCGAAGTTGACGAAGTGCTCCAAGTTTTAAGGAGCCGCAAGTGAAAAGCGCCATAGACCGGGCGCGGTACTTGATGCGCTGCAGGAACTTTGCCTCGGCGATTCAAGTCTTGAACGAAAAGCGCCAAGTGTACGAAGAATCTTTTGACTACAACTACACTTTGGGCCTGGCCTTTTTGTACGCGGGAGACGCGGGAAGCGCGGCGCAAAGCTTTGAGGCCGCCAGAAAAATAAAAATCAACGACGCAAACCTTTTGCTTGCCCAGGCCGCGATCCACTTGCGGCGGGGAAACACCGAGCGCGCCGTCCAGTATTACCTTGACATCTTGGACTTGGATCCGCAAAACCAAGGGGCCAAGCGCGCCCTTGAGTTTGTCCGGGTTCACGGCGACTACGAGGAAATTTGCCGCTGGGTCGACGACGGCCGGATTGAGCTTTACTATCCGCCGCTCGGAGCGAACCCCAAAAAAATCAAGGTCTTCGCGGCCGCCTTGCTGCTTGGCGCCCTTGCCGGCGCTTTGACCGTCCGCCTTTGGCCTAAAGACTTTTCAAAGAGCGACAGGGCCGACCTTAGCTCGCTGACGCTTTCCGTGGAGGACAAGTCCAACAGCGCGGCGGTCAGGAAGGCCTACAACCAAGCCTTGCAGTATTTTGAGGAACGCAGGGACAACGCCGCCCAAAGGGAAGTGAACAAGATTTTAAACTCGTCCGCCTCCGAGGGCCTTAAGCAAAAGGCCAGGGCTTTGACTTCGTATTTTGAGACGCCCGGCTTTGACAGCCTCAAGGACAATTTTTCGTATCAGGACGTCGCCCAAAACAGCGCGCTTTATTTGGACTGCTACGTCGATTGGTCGGGCCGCGCCTCAAATTTGGTCGAGGGCGAAAACAGCCTTTCGTTTGACTTGCTTGTAGGCTACGAGGACTTGAAGAGCGTCGACGGCATCGTCCGCGTTGACTTTGGCTTTTTGCCGGAGCGCGGCCTTGACCCGGAAAAGCCGGTCCGCGTCTTGGGCCGCGTTTCTACCGACGGCGGCAAAATCGTTCTCAAAGGCCGCTCCCTGTATCAAAGCGTGAAAGACTTTTAAAAAAAAGACGGCTCCCGGTTGCGGAGCGAGTAGCGACGCTAGCTAGCGGTTTCACGGGCCGCTCAGACGCTGGGAGACATTTTATAATTTATTCTAAAAATCCGTAAATTTGTATTGTAATTCGCCGTTTTTCTATTGAAAATTTTTCATTTTTTTTTTAAAATGTTCTAAATTTTTGAATAAAATTTATACCTTATGGGTGGAGGTTTTTTTATATGGCAGAAAAAAAGGAGGCGGCTTCTTCCAACGAAAAGCTGCAAGCTTTGGAAGCGGCGCGCCTGCAAATCGAAAAGCAGTTTGGCCAAGGCTCGCTGATGAAATTGGGAACCCAGGCGGACACGGCCAAAATCGACGTGATTCCGTCCGGCTCCATCTTGTTGGACGAGGCGCTTGGAATCGGAGGCTATCCGCGCGGCCGCGTAATAGAAATGTACGGCCCTGAAAGCTCTGGCAAGACTACGCTCGCGCTTCACGCGGTGGCCGAGTCGCAAAAGCTTGGCGGCATCGCGGCCTTCATCGACGCGGAGCACGCGCTTGACCCGGTTTACGCAAAGAACCTTGGCGTCAACATCGACGAGCTTTGGGTGAGCCAGCCGGACACCGGCGAGCAGGCTTTGGAAATATGCGAGAACCTTGTGCGAAGCGGGGCGGTCGACATAATCGTAATCGACTCTGTGGCCGCGCTGACTCCGCAAAAGGAAATCGAAGGCGAGATGGGCGACAGCGTCATGGGCTTGCAGGCCCGCCTTATGAGCCAGGCGCTTAGAAAGCTTACCGCGATTGTCGGAAAGTCAAAGTGCACCGTCATTTTCATCAACCAAATCCGAATGAAAATAGGCGTCATGTTCGGAAACCCCGAGACGACGACCGGCGGAAACGCGCTTAAATTTTATTCCAGCGTCCGCCTGGAAATCCGCCGCATAGAGACGATTGACGGAAAGGGCGACGAAGAGGCCGTCGGAAACCGCGTGCGCGTTAAAATTGTAAAGAACAAGGTGGCGCCGCCCTTCCGCAAAGTTGAGCTGGACATTTACTTCGGAAAGGGAATCTCAAGCGCGGCCAGCCTTTTGGACAGCGCGGTGAAGCACGGCCTTATCGACAAGCGCGGCGCCTGGTACACGCGCGGCGACGAAAAAGTCGGCCAGGGAAAAGAGAACGCCGTGGCCTTCATCGAAAACAATCCCGACTACAAGCTTAAGCTTGAAAAGGAATTGCGCGACAAGATTTTCCCCGGCCAGGTTTTGCGCACAAAGGAAGGCGAGGTTGTCACCGAGGAGCAAATCCGCGCCTACGAAAAGGCGATGAGGGAGAAGGGCGTGGGCACCGGCTCTTTGCCGACGGACGCCACTCCGCCCGCCGCTCCAGAGCCTAAGGCCGCCGCGAAGGAAAGCGCGGAAGCAAAGCAAGGAGCGTCCGCTACGGCCGCCAAAAAGGCCGCGGCCAAGGCCGTTCCTGAGGAGCTCTTTTAATGGTTCCCGTCGCGCTGGGCCTTGGAAGCAACAAGGGCTTTGAAGGCCGTCCGCCCGTCCAATTGCTGGGCGGCGCGGTTTTCGAGCTAAAAAAGATTTTGGCCGGCCTAGAGTGGTCGTCCGTCTACAAGACCCGCGCGATGTATTACGAGGACCAGGACGACTTTTACAATATGGCCGTTCTGGGATTCGTCGACGACAACGGCCGCGGCGGCGAAAGGGGCGCCTTTGCCTTGCTGGACGCGATTCATAAAATTGAGGCGCGCTTTGGCCGCGACCGTTCCAAGGAAATACGGAACGGGCCGCGCAGCCTTGACGTTGACATAGAGCTTTACGGCTCGAAAAAAATCCGCGCGGAAACTTTGATTGTTCCGCACGAAAGGCTAAAAGAAAGGGCCTTTGTTCTTGTTCCTTTAGTGGAGATTTTGGCAAAAGATGCCGATAATATAAAATGGAAAGGCTTGGGCCCTGAAAATATTTTGGGGCTTAAGGACGCGCTCTCAACGCTTAGCGGGCGGGAAGTTTCCGGCGACGGAAATTGCGGCGTTGAAAAATTCATGGACGCGGCTTCCTTTTCAAGTTATGTAAAAGAGGAACAGTATGGAACAGGAAACGTTGGAAGAGACAAAGGTTCAGACAAAAAGCCCCGCCAAGAAATTTTCGGCCGGCCAGTTTGAAGGCCCGCTTGACTTGCTTTGGAGCTTGATTCGCGAAAGCAAGATAAACATTTACGACATTCCAATCGCGCAAATCACGGAGCAATACTTGGACTACCTTGACAGCATTGTCGAGACTGACCTTACCGACCTCAGCGAATTTTACAGCTGGGCGGCCAAGCTTGTTTACATCAAGAGCCGCATGCTGCTTCCTGTCGAAGTGGCCTACGACGACGGCGACGACATAGAGGATCCCCGCCAGGAATTGGTGGAAAAGCTCATCGAATACCAAAAGTTCAAGAAGCTCAGCGAGCTTATGGAAGAGCAGGAAGACGACAGCGCCTACACCTTTGAGCGAAAGAAAATCCAGCGCATGCTTCCCTTTGACGACGCCGAAAGCCAGTGGGAGCGCGTGGACACTTGGGAGCTCTTGCAGCAAATGCAAAAGATTTTCCGCACGATGGTGTCAAAGTACTCCAACGAAAAAGTCCTTAACATGTACGAGGAAATCAGCGTCAACGAAAAAATCACCCTTATGAACGAAAAACTTGACGAGGCCGGAAGCTGCATGTTCACCGACCTTATCACCCGCCGCGGAAACGAAATGGACGTAATCTGCGCCTTCATGGCCTTGCTTGAGGCCGTGAAGTTCAAGATGGCCACGATTTTCCAAAGCCGCCTCTTTGGCGACATCAAGATTTGCAAGTACGAGGCCGCGGCTTGATGTAAAAAAAACGCTCCCAGTTGCCGTGCAGTCGGCGGAACCGCTAGATATCGTCGCTACACGCAATTTGCCCCTTGTAACTATTTACGTCTGTCGCTAGCGCGGCAGGGGCAAATTGAGTGTTTCCGCCAACCGCCCGGCTCCTTCGCGCGTTTTTATCGTTTGGTCAACCGGCCGGCTTCGCGCTTTCGCTTAGCGAAATCTCTTCAAAGGCAAGGTCGAATTTTATTTCGTTGTTGCAAAGGTCTATTTTCACAGTCGCGCGGCCTTGCTTTCGGTTCACTTTTGTTATTTTCCCTTCAAAGCCAGTCAATGGGCCCTTTGTGATTACAATTCGCTGGTTTTGGTCAAAGTATGCCTTTGAGATTCCCTGCGTCTCGCCGAATTTCAGCAGGTTTGAAAGGTATTCCATGTCCTTTCCTTGAATGTGAACAATGTCGGCGTTTGTGTTGAGGAAATGGTAGAAGTTTTGGCATTTTTTTGTCGCGGCGACAAGGGCCGCGTCCAAGTTTTCCGTTGACATGAACACGTAGCCGGGGAAAAGCGCCTGTTCGTATTCGACTTTTTTCGCGTTTTTCATGCGTTTTTTGAAAAACGTGATTTTGGCTTCGCTGAGAGTTTTTTGTGAAAGGCGCGCTTTACGAATCGTTTCGTCAAAGTCTTTCTTGAACGATTCCTCGCCTCCGCTTTTTACCATCAAGCAATACCATTTCATAAATTTCATTTTACTTCTTTTTGGCTCGGAATGCAAGGTCGTATTATACTCTGCCGCGCGTTTTGTTGACACATTGCCCTGATTGTTATATAATTGCACATTAATCAGTTGAATGCTAGCCGTGACGCTCGATAGGAGCGCGGCCGGGCGCTTCGATCACTTGTTCCTTCATTGCGCGGGCAAAAAGCGCTTTTTTACGGAACGGTCTTTTTTTAAGGCTTACTACGGAAGGGAGAAGTTATATCCAATCGCATGGTTTTTTAAGGAGAATGTCATATGGACAAAATCGCGTTAATCACAGGAATCACGGGCCAGGACGGCTCTTTTTTGGCGGAATTTTTGCTGGACAAGGGCTATGACGTCCACGGAATAATCCGCCGCTCGTCCAGCTTCAACACCGCCCGCATCGAGCACCTTTACATTGACGACCTTATTGAGGACATGCACAAGGACAAAAAGGTAAAGCTTCACTACGGAGACCTTACCGACAGCGAAAGCCTGATCCGCCTTATCCGCGAAATTAAGCCGACCGAAATCTACAACCTCGGCGCCCAGAGCCATGTAAAGGTCAGCTTTGACGTTCCCGAATACACCGCCGACACGGACGCGACCGGCGTTTTGCGCATTTTGGAAGCCGTCCACTTTTTGGGAATGGACAAGACTTGCCGCATTTACCAGGCCTCCACTTCGGAGCTCTTTGGCCTTGTGCAGGAGATTCCGCAAAAAGAGACCACGCCATTTTACCCGCGCTCGCCGTATGCCGTGGCCAAGCTTTACGGCTTTTGGATCATGAAAAACTACCGCGAGTCTTACGGAATGTTCTGTTCCAACGGAATTTTGTTCAACCACGAAAGCGAGAGGCGCGGTGAGACTTTCGTCACCCGCAAAATCACGCTTGCCGCAAGCCGCATCGCCCAGGGCTTCCAGAAAAAGCTTTACCTTGGAAACCTCAACGCCTTGCGCGACTGGGGCTACGCCAAGGACTACGTGGAATGCATGTGGCTTATCTTGCAGCAGGAAAAGCCCGACGACTTTGTCGTTGCCACCGGCGAGCAGCACAGCGTGCGCGAATTCTGCCAGCTGGCCTTTAAGGAAGCCGGAATCGACATCGAGTTTAAGGGCGAAGGCGTTGACGAAAAGGGCTACGACAAGGCGACAGGAAAGGTCTTGATTGAAGTTGACCCTAAGTATTTCCGCCCTGCGGAAGTCGAGACCCTTTTGGGCGACCCCACAAAGGCAAAATCAGTCCTAGGCTGGAACCCGACAAAGACAAGCTTTAAGGAATTGGTCCACATCATGATGAAGCACGACATGGAGTATGTCAAGAATGAGAGAACCGTACGGGCGAGATAAGGATTATGGCTTTGCGTTCACGAAAAATAGACTGTACGTCGGATTCCGTAGTACAAAAAGTTTATGAGAGTGATAAAAACTTTTTTATCAGGGATACAAATGCAAAGTCAAAAAATTGCATAGTTTGCTTTTCTGGAAATGGACTTTATTACCCTGATGAAGAAGCTTGCTTTATTGAAACTGTAATTAATAAAAACCGCTATGAATGGCAAAACATTACTAAATCAAAAAAAATTGAACAAAGAGTAAGCCGCTTTATTTTTTTGCGAGACGTTCATAAACAATGGTATGTGGAAGGAATAAATAAGACCGTTGATACTGTTGATAAAGTTTTTGATTTGTTAAGAGAATTGACAATTGGATACGAAGTAATTACGGTTGGGAATTCTGCGGGGGGGTATGCGGCCGTTCTTTTTGGATGTCTGTTGGGCGCAAAAAAAATTTTTTGTGTAAGCGGTCAATTTTTTTTTAGTGAAGAGATATTGAATGTATGTAGGCTAGTTCGTCTGCATAAAAACGAAGAAAAGTATTCTAAGTATTATGATTTACGCTCTCTTGTTTCAAGTTATTCGGGCTTTTTGATTTATATTTTTCCTTGTTATTCAGACATCGACATCCAACAATGGAAGCATATAAGTGATTTGAAAAATGTAATAGCTATTAGAATAAATTCAGATAGTCATGGGGCTGGTTTGCTTCCGGAAAATTGGCAGTATGTTTTTTTTGAAAAAGGCGCAGATTTAAAAAGAAAAATCGATTCTGAAAGGGTTTATGCGCCGGAGGAATTTTATAACATATCATTGCCTTGCAGTGTTGCAATTATGGATGGAATGAAGAAATGCTTAAAGAAAAGCGCCAAGACGTTTCTTATAAAAATTGGGCTTTTTTCTAAGTTGAAAAGTTTTTCAAGAAGAAATCGAAAGAGGTAATTATAAAAAGGGTAATAGTTATGGAAAAGAACGCTAAGATTTACGTTGCCGGCCACCGGGGCTTGGTTGGCGGCTCTATTGTCCGCTGCCTAAAGGAAAAGGGCTACACGAACATCGTCACGAGGACTCACAAGGAGCTTGACCTTTTGAACCAAGCCGCCGTAAACGAATTTTTCGCCGCGGAAAAGCCGGAATATGTTTTTTTGGCGGCGGCCCATGTAGGCGGAATCGGAGCCAACTCCACTTATCCGGCCGACTTCATCTACCAAAACATGGTCATAGGCTTTAACGTGGTGGAAGCTGCGCGCGTTAACGGCGTAAAAAAATTGATGAACCTAGGTTCCACCTGCATATACCCCAAGATGGCCGAGCAGCCGATTAAGGAGGAGTCGCTTTTGACAGGCCCCTTGGAGCCGACCAACGACGCCTACGCCTTGGCCAAAATCAGCGTCATAAAATTGTGTACCGCTTACAACAAGCAGTTTGGAACAAACTTTTTGAGCGTCATGCCCACAAACCTTTACGGCCTTGGCGACAACTACGAGCTTCAGGGAAGCCACGTCTTTCCTGCGATGATCCGAAAATTCCACGAGGCCAAGGCTAGCGGCGAGGATGTCGTCCACCTTTGGGGCGACGGCTCTCCTTTGCGCGAATTCTTGTTTGCCGGAGACCTTGCCGACGCGGTGGTCTACCTTATGGAAAACAAGGACGCCTCCGACTTGCGGACTCCCACCGGCGACTTTGTCAACGTCGGCACCGGAAAGGAGTGCACGATCAAGGAATTGGCCGAAACAGTCCGCGACGTTGTCTACGCCGACGTGGCCGCGTCGGGCCGGACTTGCAAGATGGAATGGGATTCTTCCAAGCCCAACGGCACTCCGCGCAAGCTTTGCGACGTGACCCGCCTTAACGCTCTTGGCTGGAAGGCCAAGGTTGACGTGCGCGAGGGCGTTGAGATAAGCTATGACGACTTTTTGCATGGGGATGTAAGGAAGTGAGCCAGCCAGAACAGTGGACAAAAGTTATCACCGCAAAAAAACGCCTTATGGACTTGCATCTTAGGGACGTGTGGATTTACCGCTACCTTATAAAAATGTTCATAAAGCGCGACTTTGTCACGCAATACAAGCAGACGATTTTGGGCCCCTTGTGGTACTTGGTCCAGCCGTTGATTACCGCATTTATGTACATGTTCATTTTTGGAAAAATGGCCAAGGTTGGAACGGACGGAGTGCCTTTTATACTTTTTTATTTTGCGGGAACCATGCTTTGGACTTACTTTACGTCTTGCCTTGACTCTTGCTCCAAGACCTTCACTAACAACCAAAACATTTTTGGAAAGGTTTATTTTCCGCGCCTTACCTCTCCAATCGCCACTTGCGGTTTCCATATTATCAAGCTTTTGATGCAGTTTGCTTTGCTTGCCGCGATATTTTTGTACAGCGTTTTTGTCCAAAAGGTTAGGATAAACATTTCGTGGCTCGCATTGACTTTTCCCCTGATTGTTTTGTGGGTTGGCGTCCTTGGCGGAAGCATGGGCCTTATCATCAGCTCGCTTACGACCAAATACCGCGACCTTAACATTCTTTTGACATTCGGCATCCAGCTTGGCATGTACGCGACGCCTGTCGTCTATCCGCTGTCGGAACTGCCGCCAAAATTTGGCTGGCTTGCATACGCCAACCCTATGTGCGCGCCGATAGAGTTTTTTAGAATCGCCTTTTACGGAGCGGGGCATCTGGACACAAGCGTAATCATTTGCAGCGTTTGCGCGACATTCGCCCTGGCCTTTTTTGGCCTTGTGCTCTTTACCCGAAACGAGAGAAATTTTGTGGATGTGATATAGGAGTGGGTGTGGCAAACAACGATATCGCGATTAAAGTAGAGAACCTCTCAAAGTATTACAAGCTTGGCGTAATCAACAACGGAACGCTCTTCCGCGACATTCAAAGCTGGTGGGCGCGTATCCGCGGAAAGGAAGACCCCCACGCTAAAATTGGAAGCAAGTACGACCACTCGCAAGAAGGCTTTTGGGCGCTTAAGGATTTGAACTTTGAAATAAAAAAAGGCGACCGCGTCGGAATCATCGGCCACAACGGCGCCGGAAAGTCAACTTTGTTAAAACTCCTTAGCCAAATCACCGCCCCTACCGAAGGCAACATAAAAATCAACGGCAAAATAGCAAGCCTTTTGGAAGTTGGAACCGGCTTCCACCCCGAGATGACCGGCCGCGAGAACATCTACATGAACGGCGCCATCCTTGGCATGAGCCACGACGAGATTGACAAAAAGGTTGACGCCATCATCGAGTTTAGCGAAATTGGCGAGCACATAGACACTCCCGTAAAGCGCTACTCCAGCGGCATGTACGTGCGCCTTGCCTTTGCCGTCGCCGCCCACTTGGACAGCGACATACTTATTGCCGACGAGGTGCTGGCGGTAGGGGACGCGGCTTTTCAGAAAAAGGCTCTGGGAAAGATGAACGAGCTTTCCAGCGGAGAAGGGCGGACGGTTTTGTTTGTAAGTCACAATATGGAGCAGGTGAAGAATTTGTGCAACAAGGGCATTGTGCTGGAGAAGGGAAGGGTAGTAAGGCAGGATGATGACATTGAAAAGTCGATAAATTATTATCTGGGGAAGAATGAAGATAATAGTGATGTAGTGACGACTTCTTGGAAGAATGACGGAAGGGTTTGGGATGAGAGCTTTAATCCTTTGAGTTTTGAGATTTTGACAATAGATGATAAGGTGGTGACAGGACCGCTTGATTATGAAAAGGATTATAAAGTTAGGTTGACGGTAGATGTAAAAAAGCCTGATTCGAATGTTGATTTCTGGATTGCCTGCTATAAGGGGGGGGAGCTTTTTTTTAATTTGCCTATGCCTAGTGATTTTAAGTTTAAAAAAAACAAGAATGTCTTTGATTTCTTCATGCCTAAAACAACGATTTTACCAGGTTTATACACTTTTACATTAGGGTCTTCTTTAAAAAATATAAAGTGGATTGTAAATTCATTTGAATTTGAGATAACGATTATGACAACTATTTTATCTCCTAAGCAACGGATTTTTGAGACGATGGTTGTTTGTTAGTCTGTTTCAGTAGGTGTAAAGTTCTATTATGCAACTTTTAATCCTTGTTGGAGGAAAAATCGCTAACTTACGCGAAAAAAAATTTAATGAATCGATTTTACCTGAGAGTCATATAAAAAAGAATTGTATTATATGCTATGTGGATGAAATGTTGAAATAAATTTATAATAAGGAATTGTTATGTTAGAAACTCCAGTTTTATATATTGTTTTTAATCGCCTTGATACCGTAAAACAAACATTTCTAAAAATAAAACAGGCACGGCCCAAGGAATTATATATTGCTGCCGATGGACCTCGATTAATTAGAGAGGGTGAAGCAGAAAAATGTAAGGAAGTTCGGGGATGGGTTCTGGAACAAATAGATTGGGATTGTAATGTCCATACCTTGTTTAGGGAGGAAAATTTAGGTTGTGGAAGAGGGGTTTCTTCAGCCATTACTTGGTTTTTCGATAATGTTGAGCAAGGAATAATATTAGAGGATGACTGCTTACCAAGTTTGAGTTTTTTCACGTTTTCTCAAGAAATGCTTCAGAGATACAAGGATAATGAGAGTATTTACTTAATTTCTGGTACAAATATCAATGATAAGCGAGTTTATGGTAAAGGCTATTTCTTTTCTCAACTTGGGGGAATATGGGGCTGGGCTTCATGGAAAAGGGCTTGGCATAATTTTAAATTTGATATAAGCAACTTGGTTTCCGAAGAAAATTTAAAATTATGCGAAACACATCTAGGTATAAAAAACTCTGTCGAATGGATGAGAGAAATTTTCTTTAAAGATGTTGATACCTGGGATTATCAATGGCTTTTTATTCGCTTGTTAAATGGAGGTCTTTCGATAGTTCCTGAAAAAAATTTAATCTCTAATATAGGTTTTCAAGCAGATTCATCTCACACTTCTAGCGCTTCATCTCCTTTTGCTAATTTACCTTCTTACGAGTTGAAATTTCCAGTGGAAAAGCAAAATATTGTGGTTTCCAAAGAATACGATAAGTATTTTTCAAAGTTTTTCAAAACAAGTAAAAATAATTTTGTAAAAAAAATAATTAGTTTCCCTAAACGTTGTATTAAGCATATACTCCGTCGACTGTATATAATTGCATCTGCGGCGCCTGCAAAAACTTATGACTGCATTTATGATAAAACAACAGTTTTTCATCCAGAAGCATCTGTGATGGCTATGAACTCGCCCGATTCAATTATTGTTGGGGCTGGAACACATATTAGAGGTAATTTACAAACATATCCGCATGGAGGAAACATTACTATTGGAAAAAACTGTTATGTAGGAGATCATACCAGAATTTGGTCTTCTTCAAAAATAGAAATTGGTGATTATGTATTAATTTCACATAATGTTAATATTTTTGATGATACAACACATCCAGTTGATTCAATTGAGCGTCGAAAACATGCTGAATATATATTTACAAAAGGATTCCCTAAAGAAATGACTTCATTGGATCCTAAGCCGATAAAAATAGAAAAAGACGCTTGGATTTGTTGTAATTCTATAATTCTTAGAGGTATTACAATCGGCGAAGGTTCTATTGTAGCGGCAGGAAGTGTTGTAACAAAAGATGTCCCCCCTTATACAATGGTTGCCGGAAATCCGGCAAAAATTATAAAGAAGATAAAATAAAATCCAAACAAAAGGTAGGTTGGATTTGATTAAAAATAGATAAAGCTTGGAAGCGGCTTGAAGATTGGTCTGTAGAAGATGAAAAAGCGATTCCTTTTTGTGAAGAATATAAAAAAATGCTAGCTTTAAATATGATGAATACTAATTTGGGAAAATTAAATTTGCCATTAAAAGCTATTGGAAAGACAAACGGTGATCTTTATTTATGAGAAAGATTTTAATTATTGGTTCTGAAGGTTTTATAGGTAGCCACTTGACTGCATTTTATCAACAAAAAGCTTGTGATGTTTTAAGAGTTGATATTGTTGATAAAAAGGATGTTAATTACATTCAAGTTGACAAAGAAAATCCTCTCTTTCATTCGATTTTTGAAAACTTTAAACCTGATGTATGTCTTAATTGTAGCGGCGCCGCCAGCGTTCCTTTTTCATTTGAACAACCGTTAAATGACTTTAAGCTAAATGTTTTGAATGTAGTTGTTTTACTAGATGCCATTAGATTACATTCTCCAAATTGCAGGTTTGTAAATTTTTCAAGCGCAGCTGTTTATGGGAACCCTATATCAATTCCTGTTAAAGAAAAATTTGAAAAAAATCCTATATCTCCATATGGTTTTCATAAAAGTGTAGTTGAAGATATCATGGCTGAGTATAGTAGATTTTTCAATTTGAAAGTATGTACACTTCGTTTGTTTTCGGCTTATGGGAACGGCTTGCGAAAGCAAATAATGTTCGACTTGTATAATAAGTTTACGAACGATCCACAAGTGAAACTTTTTGGAACTGGTAAAGAAACTCGTGATTATATACATATCGATGACATTTGCAGTGTTGTTGATTTAGTTTTGGCAAATTCTAATTTTGACAATGATGTTGTTAATGTTGCGACTGGGAAAGAAGTTGCTCTTTCTGAACTTGTAGATATTTTTAAGAAAACGATTTGTTGCAATAAAGAAGTTTTGTATTCTGGTTCTGTTAGAACAGGGGATCCATCTAGGTGGCAGGCTGATGTGTCAAAAATAATTTCATGGGGATATAAGCAAACTGTCGACTTGGAGAATGGAATAGAGAGGTATGTAAAATGGATAAGAAACGCATAGGAATTTATTATACCTCATCTGACAATTGGATTGGAGGAAAGTATTATCTTGATGGCGTAATAAGTGTTCTGAAAAAAAATCCAAACATAGAAATTCTTTATTTGGATAAATACGAAAGAAGTTTTTTCTTGAAGATTATTGGAAAGTTATTTGGCAGGAATTCAGAATTGTATAAAGATAAGCTTTGCAAGGAAATGAACAAATGGAACCTTGATGTTGTTTTTCCTTATGTTGATGGTTCTTACATTGCAAAGAAAAATATATCTTGGATACCGGATTTTCAAGAGAATTATTACCCAGGTTTTTTTTCTGTAGATGAAATTTGCAATAGGTTGTCAAATCAAGCTAGGGTCGCTTACTCAAAAAATTTGCTTGTTTTGTCTAGCGACAGCGCCAAAAAAGATTTTAAGAGATTGTTCCCTTGTTATTCTTGCGATGTGTTTGTCCTGTCGTTTGTTTCTTCTCTCAATAATGTATCGCATTCAGTGTCCAGGTCTGTCATTGAAAAGTATGGAATAAATGAGCCTTTTTTTATATGCTCAAATCAGTTGTGGGAGCATAAAAATCATCTGGTTGTCATTAATGCGGTGAAAAAAATGAAAGAAAATGGAAAGCATGTTTTATGTGTTTTTACTGGTAAAGAGTCAGATTATCGTAATCCTGATTTTCCTGCTTCGCTTAAGAATCTTGTAAAAGTTTTGCGTCTTGAAAATGAGATTCGTTTTTTAGGTTTCATATCTCGTGAGGATCAAATAGAATTGATGAAGGCAAGTGTAGCTGTGATTCAGCCGTCTTTGTTCGAGGGATGGAATACTACAATAGAAGATGCTAAGTTTCTCAAAAAAAAAATTATAGCTTCTTCTTTGCCTGTGCACATGGAGCAACTGAAAGAAAAGGGAATTTATTTTAATCCAAATGATTGCGGTGAATTGGCAAATATTTTGTCGCAAATGAATCCTTTGGAGTCAAGCGTTGATTATGATTATAAAAGTCAAGCTGAAGAATACTGTAATAATGTAAGAAAAATTTTTTTGGAAGGTTGATTTTTTTTATGATGATGCTTTTTGATTCTGTGAAAGTTTTTCTGTAAATTCCCAAAAAGTTGGCGCTGTGGTAAATTAAACACAGGAGCCTAATTATGGCAAAAAAAACACCACCACACAAAGTCGTAATGACTGAAGGCAAAATAGAGATTATCAGAAATCTGCTTTCAGAATACGACATCAAAGACGCCCATGACATTTAGGAAGCGCTGAAGGATCTTCTTGGCGGAACCATCAAGGAAATGATGGAAGCCGAAATGGAAGACTGTTTGTGGTATGAAAATTCAGAGCGTTCTGACAATGACGATTCCCGGAACCTTTACAGATCAAAGACAGTAAAGTCCAGCATTGGCGAAGTCGTGCTTGAAGTTCTGCAGGGCCGAAAGGAAGTGCTGTCACTCGCCATAGGCGAAAGGGAGAGCTCCAAGTTCTGACCGAACGCCCTGAACGAGTTTAAGAACCTCGGCGTGAAGGATATACAACGCCGCTTCCGAAGATGAGGGGGCTGAAAGTCTGCGATCGTACCGTTGAAAAATGGTCGGCGAAATATTCGAACTCCATAAAACGCTAGACTGAAAACAGGGATGTTGTAGTTTCGATTTTCAAGTTCTCAAAAGATGTCCAAAAAATCATCTACACAGTAAACGCGATCGAAAGCCTGAACTCCCGCTACCGGAAGCTTAGCCTCCAGCGCAGCGTGTTCCCAGGCGGCCAAGCCCTGCTTGAGGCTTTGTACCTTGTAACATTTGAAGCGATAAAAAAATGGACCCAGTCGATTCATAACTGGGCCAGGCCTATGGCGAAATGTGCATAATGTACGAAGGCCGCCTGCCGGACTAATTAAAAAAAAGACAACTTCCCGACGAGGAAGCTGTCTTTAGCATTTAGCTCTTGATAAAAAATCAGCAATAATTTATATTCGGAAAAGAAACAGTAGCTGTAAGCTGCTTGCGGGACACGACCGCATTAAAACTTTTTACCGCAACCTACTAAATTTATAGACAAATCCTGTCATATAAATTTGTAATGGTCAAAATATGAACTTGGCAGAATGGGTAAAGACAAAAATTGGAAGATGTAAAATTCTTTATGCAATCCTGGCTAAAATTTATCATGCCCCATTGGCTTCTGCCGCTTTGGCAAAGCGAAGTTTTCTTCTTTTCAAGTCTCGTTCGGCCTTTCGCGCTCTTCTTGCCTCTGGCAAGAAATATGACTTGGTTTTCATGCATTGTCTTGGCGGCGGAACTGAAGTGTATGTGAAAAACACGTTGCGAGGAAAAACGGACTATATAGTTTTTAAAAACTATAACATTTTTGGCTTCCAAGAAATTTATTCTTTGGAAGTTTGCGGGATAAAGACGCCCTTTTTTATCGGGGCGGACGACATAATCAGCCTGGAAAAAATTGCCGGCGCTGTTTTTGTTGAAAACCTTTGCGGCTATGGCGACTGCGACCTTATCCTAAAAACGATAGCCGCCTTTTCCGCAAAAATTTCGTTTAAAGTCCATGACTTTTATTCCGCGTGTCCTAAGGTCAACATGATAAGGAACTTCCGTTATTGTGGCGTGACATGCGACTCGTCTTGCGTTAATGATGTCGGCGGGCGGCCATACAGCCCCGATCGATGGCGGACTATGTGGGGAACTTTCTTTGAGCGGGTGGATGAGTTTTTCTTTTTTTCTGAAAGCTCCGAGAAAATCCTTTGCTCTATATATAAAATTCCCCCCAAAAAAATAAGACTGAAGCCCCACGACATGGGGTATTTTACCCCTAAAGTAATTTCCAGCTTGCCAACGAATTTGAACATAGGAATTTTTGGAAGCATAACATCCGAAGCAAAAGGCTTTTCCGTGGTGAAGAGTTTCGCCGAATTTTCTCGTGGCAAGGACTATAAAATATTCTTGAACGGTCTTGTCGGCGAGCCTGACCAGGATGTCTTTAGCAAGAACGAGAATTTCGTTCAATGCGGCCCATACAAGACGGAAGAAATTTATGACCGCCTTGTGTCGCAAAAGATAGGCGTTGTGTTCTTTTCAAGCGTATGGCCGGAAACATTTTCTTATGTTGTTTCGGAGCTGATGCTGACAGGAATTCCCATCGCTTGTTTTGATGTCGGCGCCCAGGCGGAAAAGATAAAAGAATATCCTTTGGGAAAAATCATTCCGGGTTTTTCCAATGAATCCATACTAAAAACGCTGCGGGAATGCCATGCCATTGGCAGGGAGCGATATGACAATGAATAAACCTATGCTTTCCATTGTTACGATTAATTATAACAATAAGGATGGGCTTGACAAGACCATAAAGTCTGTGCTGGAACAACGCGGGCTTCCTGCCGGGAGCCTTGAATACATAATTGTAGACGGAGGTTCAACGGACGGAAGCGTTGATGTCATAAAAAAATATTTGGCAGGCGGTTACTCCCATAAAATTTCGAAATGGGTCAGTGAAAAAGACTCTGGAATATACAACGCTTTTAACAAGGGCATAGGAATGGCAGAAGGGGATATAATAGGCCTGTTGAATTCTGGCGACACTGTTATTGACGGCGCATACGACAATATCCTTGAAATCCATAAAACTCGTCCTGATTCGATTTTGTATGGCGTGGAGAATTTTTGCAGAGACGGAAAATTTGTTGGCATTTTTGGCCCTTGCGCTGATGAGCTTCCAATTCGAATGATAGCCCACTCGGCGTCTTTTGTCCCTAGAAAAATATATGAAAAATATGGCTTGTATGACGAGTCATTTAAAAGTTCCGGGGATTGGGACTTGTTCCTTACATTCTATCAAGCCGGGGTTTCTTTTTACTACATCAATAAAATTGTCGTTGACTTTGACGCTTGCGGAATAAGCAATTCAAACCTGAAGCTTGTTGAAGAGGAAAACATAAGGCTCCTTGAAAAACATGGAATAAAAGCAAACAAATCAAATGCCTTTGTAAAAAGAGTTCTGCATTTCTTGCTTCCAGGCTTTTGTTTTTTTATTTTTAGAAAGTTGTCAAAGTTGATTCGTTCTTGAGGAGTTGGAAATGCGCAAAGCGTCACCTGAAATTTCTGTTTTGATTCCTTACTACAATGACAGAGCGTTTTTAAGGCAGTCCATACAGTCGGTTTTAAGCCAAACATTCAAAGATTTTGAACTCATATTGATAAACCACGCCACTCAAGACGATTGCCGTGAAATCGCGCGTTCCTTTGACGACCCTAGAATCGTTCACGTTGACTTGGAATTTAACAACGGGGCGGGCGGTGGCTTTGTTTTTGAAGCTTTTATAGGAAAAGCCAGCGGCAAATACATAAAGTTTTTTTGCGCCGATGACGTTATGAAAAGCGACTGCCTTGAAAAGCTACATTCATACTTGGCTTCAAACCCTGACAAGGACATCGTTTTTGGCGATGCCCGTCTTGTGGACAAGAACGGTTCTCCAAAGAAACTTTTGTGGTCAGAGCGCTTTGCTGACTTTTCATTTGAGGACGACAATCTTTCGCTTTTGAAGAAATTCTTTGACAAAAAAAGTTTTCTTCCGCTTCCTGCCTGCCTGTTCAAAAGAACTGCCGCCGACGGCCTGAAAATCGACAAGTCGCTGATCATCGAATTTGACCAGAGCCTTTGGATTCAAATGATGATGCGCGGAGTGAATTTTGGCTTTACACGCGACGTGGTTTTCGACTACAGGGTTCACAAGTTTCAAAACTCTACGGTAAGGTTTGATAACCGCGTAGACGAATACGATTTTTACGAGTCCATAATGCGCGCTAAGCTTTTTTATGGAATAAAGGACATCGTCCAGCTGGAACGCCTTTTGGGCGGATGCGAAAAGAAATTCGGCTTGTCCAAAAAAGACGTGGAATTTTTCCCGTTTGCGATTGCCTGCTATTACCTTGAAAAGCATCAAAACCTAAGCTGCAAAGTCGCGGGTTACGAATACTTGCACGGTTGCATGGAAGACCCCAGGTCCAGACAAAAGTTAAAGGAGCGGTTTGGCTTTACCGTGGCCGACTTTAGGCTTCTCTACAAGAACTCCCATGGGTTTAATCCGTCCATGTATATGGAATATATTGGAATAAAGGGCGGAATTGTGATGGTTCTAAAAAAAATCTACGAAAAATTGTTTGGCCGGCTCTACGCCAAGATTCTTTGACGGCCAGCTCGGCGCGTTTTTTTCAAATTTCGCTATATTGATTGTTCAGGAAACAAGACATATGCAAACATTGATACTTGCCGGCGGGAAAGGAACCCGTCTTGGAGAGGAAACTCGCAAGGTTCCAAAGCCTATGGTTCACATTGGCGGCTACCCGATTCTTTGGCACATAATGAAAATATATTCTCACTATGGCTACAATGATTTTGTAATCCTTACGGGATACAAAGGACATGTTATAAAAGAATATTTTTTAAACTACTACAACCGCTACAGCGACATGACAATCGACATGTCGAACAACGACGTTCAGATTCACAGAATGAGAAGCGAACCGTGGAGAATAACCATGCTTTACACGGGCGAGGTGACGATGACCGCCGGCCGCATCGCAAAGGCGAAGTCTTACATTGGAAACGAACCTTTCATGCTCACTTACGGCGACGGAGTCAGCGACGTTAACATAGACAAGTTAGTCGATTCCCATGTAAAGAGCGGAAAGCTTGTCTCGCTGACCGCAGTCCAGCCTGAAGGCCGCTTTGGCGCTTTGGACATTCAGCCGGACGGAACGATAAGCCAGTTTCAGGAAAAGCCCAGCGACGCTTGGATTAACGGAGGCTTTTTTGTTTGCGAAAGCAAGGCGTTGGATTACATTCCCGAAGAATCCTATGACATTATGTGGGAACGCGCTCCGCTTCAAAACATCGCCAAGGACGGCCAGCTGCACGCCTACAAACATTCCGGCTTTTGGCATCCTATGGACATGCTTAAGGACAAGGAAGATTTGGAAAAATTATGGGCCTCGCATTCCGCGCCGTGGGATGTTTGGGGGCATTTTAAAAAATAGGTCGCTCTATGAACGGATTGTTAGGGTTCTATAAAAATAAAAAAGTTTTTCTAACCGGCCACACGGGCTTTAAGGGAACATGGCTTAGCCGCATATTGATTTTGGCAGGCGCCGATGTTGCTGGCTTTTCTCTTGAGCCTCCGACAAATCCTAGTCTCTTTGAACTTACAAAAACCGCCAGCCAGATGAAGTCCATAATCGGCGACATTCGCGACGGCGAAAAACTCAAGTCCGCTATGACGGAATTCAAGCCGGACATCGTCCTGCACCTTGCCGCGCAGCCAATTGTTAGGGCCAGTTACAAAGACCCCGTTGGCACTTACGAAACAAACGTCATGGGCACGGTGAACGTTTTGGAAGCCGTCCGCGCCTGTCCGTCAGTCCGCTCCTTTGTAAACGTGACCACCGACAAGGTTTACCTTAACCGCGAGTGGGCGTGGGGCTACCGTGAGAACGAAGAGCTTTGCGGCTACGACCCATATTCCAACAGCAAGTCTTGCTCGGAGCTTGTGACATACAGCTACCGCAATTCTTTCTTTAACGAAAAAGACGCCCCCGCCATTTCCACCGCGCGCAGCGGAAACGTAATCGGAGGCGGCGATTATGCCGTTGACAGAATAGTTCCCGACTGCATCCGCGCCGTTGAAGCGGGAAGAGACATAATTTTGCGAAACCCAAATTCAACGCGGCCTTACCAGCATGTTTTGGAATGCCTTCGCGGCTACTTGGCGCTGGCCAAGGCGCAATACGAAGACAAGGCCTTTGTCGGCGCCTACAACTTTGGCCCAGACGACGAGTCCTGCGTGACTACGGGCCAGCTTGCAACGCTGTTCTGCGACGCGTGGGGAAGCGGAGCGGATTGGAAAAGCGTCAGCGAGGAGGGCGCCCCGCATGAGGCCAATTTCCTAAAGTTGGATTGCTCAAAGTCAAAAAATGTTCTTGGTTGGAAGCCTCTTTGGGGAATAAAGACCGCCGTGGAAAAAATAGTTGAATGGGAAAAAGCCGTTCAGGCTGGAACGCCTGCGGCGGAAATCACTGACAAGCAAATAAAAGAATATTTTGGGATGTGAGCTTATGTTTGAGAATAAGTCAAAGGAAGAAGCGACAAAAGAGATACTTGACAGCGTAAAAGAGTATTACAAAAAATTTATGGTCCGCCCCGAATGGAAGGACGGCGACAGAATCGCCTACGCAAGCCGCGTTTTTGACGAAAAGGAAATGGTCAACCTTGCTGACTCCGCCCTTGAGTTTTGGCTTACAAGCGGTCGCTACACAGACCGGTTTGAAAAAGGACTCGGCGAATATCTTGGAACGCCCTTTGTTTCACTGGTCAATTCAGGAAGCTCCGCAAACCTTATAGCCTTTATGGCGCTGACTTCGCCCCTATTGAAGGAACGGCAGGTCCAACGCGGCGACGAAGTCATTACAGTGGCCTGCGGATTCCCTACGACGGTGACTCCGATTTTGCAGTACGGCGCCGTTCCCGTTTTTGTGGACGTGACGATTCCTCAATACAATGTTGACGTAGCCCAATTGGAGGCGGCGCTAAGCCCCAAGACAAAGGCCGTGATGCTGGCGCACACTTTGGGAAATCCCTTTGACTTAAAGTCTGTGACGGAGTTCTGCAAAAAGCATAATTTGTGGCTTATTGAAGACAATTGCGACGCGCTTGGCTCCGAATACATCTTGGACGGAAAAACTTACAAGACCGGAACTGTCGGCGACATCGGAACATCAAGCTTTTATCCGCCGCACCACATGACGATGGGCGAGGGCGGCGCTGTCTACACAAAAAATCCTCTCTTGCACAAAATCATACGCTCCTTGCGCGATTGGGGCCGCGACTGCGTTTGCCCAAGCGGAAAAGACGGCGTTTGCGGCCACCGCTTTGACCGCCAGTTCGGCACGCTTCCGCTTGGCTACGACCACAAATACACTTACAGCCACTTTGGCTACAACCTCAAGGCTACCGACTTGCAGGCGGCCATCGGCTGCGCCCAGTTGGAAAAGTTTCCTTCGTTTGTGGAACGGCGCAAGGCCAACTTCAAGCGTTTGCGCGCGGCTTTGGAAGACGTCCAAGACAAACTGGTTTTGCCGGAAGCAGCTCCCAACAGCGACCCCAGCTGGTTCGGCTTTTTGATTACTTGCAAGACCGGCGTTGACCGCACCGAACTTGTAAAAAAAATCGAGTCTGCCAACATTCAAACCCGCGCCCTTTTTGCCGGAAACCTTACCCGCCATCCTTGCTTTGACCAAATCCGCGGAACGGACGCATATCGCGTTGTTGGTGATCTTGCCGTTACGGACAGAATTATGAACGACTCATTTTGGGTGGGTGTGTATCCCGGCATGACGGATAAGATGATTGACAAGATGGCGAGTGTGATAAGGGCTAGTATTTAAGAGAGCAAAGCATATGTCAATTCAACTTTTAGACTGCACGCTTCGTGATGGAGCGTACATAAACAATTCGGACTTTGGAGAGCCCGCGTTAAAGGGCATCATAAAGCATTTGCAGGACGCGCGCGTTGAGATTATTGAGTGCGGCTGGCTGAAGGACGCGGCCCATAAAGATGGAAGCAGCTATTTTCATGTTCCTGCTGACGCGGTGCGATATCTTTTGGAAAAAAAGCCCGGCGCAATTTATGTGGCGATGATAGATTACAACCGCTATGACGATTCTGTTCTGCCGCAATGCGACGGAAAGTCTTTGGACGCCATCCGCGTTGTGTTTCCGCACGGAAAGCACGAGGAAGGAATAGCGATTGGAAACAGAATCGCGCAAAAGGGCTACAAGGTGTTTTACCAGGCGGCCAACACGCTAGCTTATTCTGACGAAGACCTTGCCGTTCTTGCGGAAGCCATGAACAAGGCAAAGCCCGTCGCCGTTTCCATCGTTGACACTTTTGGCGCTATGTACGAGGACGACCTTGCCCGCATCTTTGCGATACTTGACAAGCGCCTTGACAATTCAATAAAACTCGGCTTTCACGCGCACAACAACCAGCAGTTGGCTTTTGCCTTGTCTTCTACATTTGTGGAACTTGCCGAAAAGTCCGGACGTGACGCCATCGCGGATTCCTCTCTTTGCGGAATGGGCCGCGGCGCCGGCAACACGACCACGGAGCTTATGGCAAGCTATCTAAACAGAAAGCGCCACAAGAATTACGACATGAACGAAATTCTTGACGCGATTGACATGTACATGACCGGCTTTGCGGAAAAGTATTCGTGGGGATATTCAACGCCGTATTTTATCGCGGGCTTGTACCAGTGCCATGTGAACAACATCGCTTACTTGCAAAAAAACCACCGAGCCAACGCGCGCGACATGAGCAACATCATCGCTTCCTTGACCCAGGACGAGCGCCGCGCTTATGACTATGACTTGCTTGAAAAAAAATATTTGGAAAACCAAGACAGAATCATAGACGACTCTGAAGCTCTTAAGGCATTGAAGGAAAGTTTTAGCGACAAGAAAATTCTCTTGCTCGCTCCCGGAAAGACAATAATAACGGAAAAAGAAAAAATCGACGCCTTTATAAAAAGAGAGAAGCCTGTTGTCGTCGCCGTGAACGCGATTCATAAGGGCTATGACTGTGACTATGTAATGTTTATCAATTCCGTTCGCTACAAGTACGCAAAAGAATCTTATGCGCAAGAATTTTCGAAGCATAAAAAAATTCTTCTTTCAAACATAAAGACTGCGGGGTTGGAAGATGAATTGATTGTTAACTTTTACAATGTCATCAAAAGAGGCTGGGAGCATTTTGACAACGCCGTTATCTGCTGTCTGCGCTTGATGAACAAATTGGACGTTTCTAATGTCGCGCTTGCGGGCTTTGACGGCTTTAAGACGGCGTATAACGAAAGCTACGCGGACTCTTCTTTGCCGACGCTTAATCCAAACGGCAAGTGGGCGGAATTGAATGAGGAAATCAAAAATATGTTCAGCGACTTTGTGTTGTCGTCAAAGGACAAGATGCGCTTGGAATTTGTTACGGAAAGTATTTTTTCGGAATGTCTTGAGGCGGTGAAATGAAAGTTTCAGATTTAGTGTTTGAGTACATCTCCAATCTTGGCGTAAAGCATGTCTTTTATTTGCCTGGCGGCGGCGCCATGCATCTTGACGATTCTCTTGGCCACAACAAAAATCTCACGCCAATATGCATGTTGCACGAGCAGCCATGTTCAATCGCGGCGGAAGCGTACGCGCGAATAAGCGGCGGCTTTGGCGTTTGCGTGGTGACAAGCGGCCCCGGCGCCACGAACACCGTGACAGGCCTTGCCGGCGCTTGGCTTGACGCGACGCCCGTGATTTTTATTTCCGGACAGGCGAAGCGGGCTGACTTGGTTGGCGGCCAAAAGATTCGCCAGTTTGGCATTCAGGAAGTCAATGTCGTTGAATTGGTCAAGTCTGTTACAAAATACGCCGCGCAAGTCAAAGAGCCTGATGACATTCTTTACGAGCTGGACAAAGCTGTCGCCCTTGCAAAAGAAGGAAAGCCCGGCCCCGTTTGGCTTGACATTCCTCTTGACATTCAAGCCTCGCAGGTGGATCCGGAGAGCCTTCCGCACTTTTCAAAAAAAATGCCAGCTTATGAATGCAAGGAAAGCGACGTGAGGAAAACCATCGAGCTTTTTAACAAGGCGGAACGGCCGCTCGTTCTTTTAGGAAACGGCATACGCCTTGCCAACGCGATTCCGGAAATGGAAGCGTTGATAAAAAAACTTAATGTTCCTGTAATGACAACTTGGAACGGCGTTGACTTGATAGAGGACGACAACCCCTTGTTTTTTGGCCGTCCGGGAGCGGTTGGGCATAGGCACGCGAATTTCATCCAGCAAAACGCTGATTTTGTTTTGACGATTGGAACCCGCCTTAACTTGCTTTCCACAGGCTACGACTTTGAGAGCTTTTTGCGCAACGCAAAGCATGTTATGGTGGAAATTGACGAAAACGAGATGAAAAAACGTAGCGTTCATCCTTATCTAAAAATTCACGCCGACGCGAAGTCTTTTTTGCAAAAAATGCTTTTGAACGCTGACAAAATCGCTGGCAAGAATCGGGACGCTTGGTGGAAATACTGCCGCGACATAAAGGCGCGGTATCCTCTTTTTGTTCCAGAACAAACTCCAGACGGGGAAGGAATCAACACGTACAAGCTTGTTGACTGCCTTACGGAAAAAATGACCGGCAATGATATTTTTCAGTTTACGAGTTCCGGAACCGGCGCCGACATTTCCATGTATTCATTTAGGATTAAAAAAGGCCAGAGGGCGTTCCTTACCAAGGGGCTTGCTTCGATGGGCTTTGACCTTTCCGCTTGCATTGGCTCGTGCGTCGCGAGCGGAAAGCGGCGGACTGTTTGCATAACCGGCGACGGCGGCTTTTTGATGAATGTCCAAGAGCTTGCCACGCTAAAATATTTGAATTTGCCGGTGAAGATTTTTATTCTTTGCAACGACGGCTACGGAATGATTTACAATTCCCAAAACGGCAACTTCAAGCGCCTTACGGGTTGCACAAAAGAAAGCGGGCTTGGAATGCCGGAAATGAAATCCGTGGTGGAAGGCTTTGGCGTAAAATGTTTTGAAGCGTCTGACGAGTCCAAACTGGCCGATACGATTGACGAGGTTCTTTCTTATGACGGGCCTTGCGTTTGCAATGTAAAGGTTTTCATCGGCCAGAAAATTCTTCCGCGCCAAACAAACTATATGAAAGAAGACGGACAAATGGCAAGCCGACCGCTTGAAGACATGTCTCCGCTTTTGGAAAGAGATGAGTTTGCTGGCAATATGATAGGAGAAAAATAAGATGGCAACGCGAAAGGTGCAAAAACAATTAAATGAAAAAATCAGGCAGAAAACAACATATGTCAAAAAAGGCAAACGGCCTGAAATTTCGGTTTTAATACCATATTACAATGACGAAGATTTTTTGAGTCAGTCCATACAGTCTGTTTTGGATCAATCTTACACCGATTTTGAGCTTGTTCTAATAAACCACGCTTGCACAGACTCAAGCCGTGCCATAGCGCACTCTTTTAATGATAAGAGAATTATCCACGTCGATTTGCCTACAAATGCCGGCGCTGGTGGCGGTGTGATTTTTGAATCATTTTTGAATGTGGCAAGAGGAGAATACTTGAAGTTATTTTGCGCGGATGATTTGCTTCATGATAATTTTTTAGAAGAGGCTATGATTTTTTTTAAGAAAAATCCCGACAAAAGCATATTTTTTACGGATATGAATTTCATAGATTCTGATGGAAAAAATGAAGGGCACTCTTGGTTTCAATATCGAGGCTTTAATATTAATGACGCGGATGAATATGATGTGTTAAGAAATTACTTTCATGGGAATTCTATATTACCGTTGCCCGCAAGTATTTTTAAGCGGAGTTTGGCGGATAAAATAGAAATTGATTATACTCTTGTTATGGAGTTTGATGTTTTGCTGTGGATGCGCCTTATGGCTGCTGGCGGAAAAATTGGATTCTCCGATTATTGCTTTGTTGACTATCGTGTACACCAAAATCAAACAAGTTCTAGCGGGCATAAAAATAAAGCATATGTGCAATCCGCCTTTGAACAGGAAATAATTCTTGATGAATTTATGGGCATTATGGATTTGAAACTTTTGGAGTCCATAGTACTCAACGCAATAGTTTTTGACGTAAACAAGATTGTAAAACTAAAAAACAAGGATGTTCTTGCAAAATTTTTGTATGCAAGATTTTTGTTGAAAAATGTTAACAATTTTCCGTATCAACGGTGTGGATATAAGTATATTCATTCTTTGTTTCAGGATGAAAACGCTAGAAATATATTGCTTAACGAGTATAATTATTCTATAAAAGATTTTAGGCATGACTACAGTTCTTTGGACCTTTCAATAAATTCAGATTTGCTTAGCTATTTTTATTGCGGAGGTTTCCGAGGAGGGAATCTAAATGGACTTGGAATAAAAGGTCTTGCAAAAGAAGTTCTAAGACTTGTCTTTAGAAAGCTCGTGCCAAGAAAGGACAAGCTTATACCGTTGTGAGATTTTTAAAAATAATTTGATAGCAAAATTTTTTTGTTGACTAGAAGGGTTGTGCACATAATTTTTGGTTTGGACTTGTATGAAAAAAATTCTTCTTACCGGCGCTACCGGAATGATTGGAAGCGCGATTGTCCGCGAGGCGTTAAAGCAAAATTGTGAAATAACTTGCATTGTAAGGAAAGGCTCGCCGCGCGCCGTGAATATTCTGCAAGACAGACGCGTCCGTGTTGTTGAATGTGACATTTCGGATTACAAGACGCTGGAGCTTGAAGGCTTTTATGACGTTTTCATGCACCTTGCTTGGGACAAAACTTCCGTTGGCGGTCGCGACGACGTGGACTGCCAGTTGCGGAACGTCGAGTATGCGCTGGATGCGGTTCGCCTTGCCAAGCGTGCGGGCTGCTCTGTTTTTATAGGCGCCGGAAGTCAGGCGGAATACGGCGTTCAAAACGTTCCGTTGACGCCGGATTTGCCGGTGAAGCCAGAAAGCGGATATGGCATAGCGAAATACGCGGCCGGAAAATTTTCCGCCATGTTGTGCAAGCAGTTTGGCATGCGCTTTAATTGGCTGCGAATTTTAAGTGTTTACGGTCCCAATGACGGCGAAAATACTTTGATTAGCTATGTCGTCCGCGAATTTAAGGCCGGCCGCAGCCCCGAGCTTACAAAGTGCGCTCAGACTTGGGATTACCTTCACTGCGACGACGCGGCCCGTGCTTTTTTAGCCGTGGCCGACCGCGGCGTTGACGGAAAATTTTATCCGCTTGGAAGCGGGCGGGGAAGCCCCCTTTCGGAATATGTAATGGAACTGCAAAAGAGAATTGCGCCCGCCGTTCCAGTAAAGTTTGGAGTTAAGGAATACTATCCCCACCAGCCAATGTTTCTTGTGGCAGACATAAGCGAATTGATGGTGGACACCGGCTGGAAGCCGCAGGTTGAATTTTGGGGGATGGAAGCTTGAATAAAGGCTAGCTGACACTTTGCGACTGCATCTTTTCATTCAAGGAATGCTGCTAATTGTAAGCCTTAGAATTTCAACAAACTCTTTGCCCGTGCCGCTCTTTTTCACGGCCTCAACACAAGAACCGTCAATCTTTATCGTTGCGTAGCCCTTTAAATAATTGTAATTAATCTCAAAGGAAGGGCTGAAAGATTTTGCGTACGCGGTCTTAATTTTCTCTTTAAGCGATTTTTTTCCTTCCGCCCGTTTGTTTCCGATTAAAAAAGACTTTCCGTTGTCAAAAATCGGAGCCGTTTTAAACGCGCTTCCGTCATAAATTACGCCAAGATTGTTAAAGTGCCGGTCTTCGTTAAGAATCGCCCGGTCAAGCGCAAATGTGTTGGCCAAGTATTCATGAACGTCCAAGCCTGTCTGCTGTTTTACAAAGTTGATGATGTACTCAATCGCGTCGTCATAATCCATTGCCGCGCATACTTGAGCCAAGTCGCGCCCCGTGATGTTTTTGTACAAGCGGTAGAATGTGACAAAGGATTCGTCGCCTTTTAAAAAATTTTCGCTGTAGCAGCCGTTCTTTCCGTTTATCACGCAAGGAAAGTATTCAACAAAGCCGCAGGCGGGCAGTCCGCTTTGCTTTAATATGACGCTGGCCGCCGCTTCCGCAAGGCCCTCTCCGCCATGCCTGTCCAGCTTGAACCAAAGGCCGTCCTTAAAAAACTTGTCCTGCGTTCCGTCGCTTGTTCCGCTGGCGCGAATCATATATTCATCGCCTATCGAAAAATTTTTCACCTGCACTTTACGTCTTCCCAAGAAAGCCTTTCGCCTTCAAACTTAAACCAAATGTTGTCTTGGTACATGGCGCCGTGCGTCCTTTTGCAAATCTTGTACGGATTGAATTGCGAAAGCCCCAGCTTGAACAAATACTTTTCTATGTTTTCCCGCCTTTCGTCCCAACAGCGCCACTTGAAAATTTCTCCAAGTTCAAAGAGCGACATTTGGTCCTTGCAAAAAATTTGCTTTGCCGGATTTTTTGTGTAGCGCCTTATGCGGGCGGACGAATCAAGCACTTTTACGTCGGCAGTTTTTTCGTCTTTCCAAAACACTGAAAAATTTTGCGGCACGTCCAACAAGTCGTCAATTGAGCAATTGAAAAAATCCGAAAGTTTTTTTAACGTGCCGTATTCGCAGCGTTCAAGCCGCTTGGTTCCGTGAACCAAGGGATACAAAGAGCCGTACGGAATGCCTGTTTTTTTTGAGCATTCGTTTATCGAGACGTTTCTAAGCTGTAGCTCCGTCAAAAGGTTCATAGGAAACATTATCTTTTAAAAGATAATGTTTGTCAAGGGGGGGTGGAGAATTATCTAGACAATTGAGGAATGCTTCACTTCGAAATATGTTGCGTATCAAGCAGAAATACTTGACGCTTTGTTATTTTGATATTATTATATTATTTGTATTTTATATTGGGTATTTTATCTAGTATGAATCTTAATTTTCCTCAGACATTTTCCTCAATCGTAATCAATTCTGATGGCGATTTCGATGAAGAATGGAAAGATTTTAATTGTGCCCCTTGCGATAGGCAAAAGTTACATTCTATATTTAAATTAATTTCGTATCCTATCACACTCTTTATAGAAATTGGATATGTAGACAAAGTTTATCGTGATTCTTATTATACTTTTTTCTCTAACAAGCATATTAATTTTGAAAGGAATTGCAAGCGATTATCAATATTCAGGGGTGTAATTAACCAAGAGTTGTTGTCAGATTTCTCACTTTTAAGTGAAAAAAATTGCAAGACGCCTTTATTGGACTTATAGTTCTCCGGCCTCTTTGCGATTGTTACATTGGCCGGACTTTGCTAGACCCTTCAAAATTATCGATTTCTAAATGCTATGTTCGCACTACGCCATTTAATTGTATTATATATGGCCACAATTTTACTATAAATGCATTTCCATTTTCTTCGCAGGATGCAGAGACAATGACCTGCGCGGAAACATCAGTTTGGAGCATACTGGAGTATTATGGGACACGATATCCAGAATACAAAACCGTATTACCATCGAATATTGTTAAACAGCTTGAAAATATGTCATATGAAAGAAATCTTCCATAGTGGGTGCAGACGGTTTTAGGGATAAAATAATCG
Source organism: uncultured Treponema sp. (assembly GCA_946411505.1). Lineage (GTDB taxonomy): Bacteria > Spirochaetota > Spirochaetia > Treponematales > Treponemataceae > Treponema_D. The sequence continues at coordinate 128,109 of CAMKEG010000006.1, forward strand.
AGGAGTTAAATGTTTCAAAAACTTTACCGCTGATATTAAGAATTTTCCTGACATCATCTAGAAAATTTAAGAAAATACGAGGAAAAAACTCCACGTCTGCCGAAGAGTGTGCGTTTTATCAACAATTACTCTATCCTAAATTCCTTTGGGTTGCAGAATTCTCCATCCCTGAATTGTACGAAAAAGAAAAGATATGCGGAGAAATTGTTCTGGACGCAACAGCTGATAGATACAACAAAACAAATAGTATTATTTTGCTAAGGCTTCTAAATAAGTTCTCATACCGACTGCCTGATTTTTCCATAAATGATATTGACGTATATAATGAATTTGAAGATTCCGCAACCTGTACACCTTATCGAATGTACAAAAATAATTTAACTGAAGGAGGATTATAATATGACTGTTGCAAAGGAAGCAGCAAGAAGAAATTACATTCCCTCGTATGAAGAAGCATTGAATTGGAAAAAACCCGCTTCTGGGGAACATTGGGGCTTGAACATTGATGCTTTGCATGACAATCTTTCTAAAAAAATGAAGCACAATGCTATTATGGAAGCACAAAGCCTAGAACTCGCTGCAAAATTTAGAACGAACAGTTAGTCTCCACCGTTTGTTACTCTCTTACTTGGTATAAGCCCTTCTTTTTCTGCTCCGACGCTTGCATATGTCGTTCAAATTCATTAAAATATTAAGATATAGCAAATTTGGAGAATTAAAATCCTTATGAACATATCAATCATCGGCACCGGCTATGTTGGTCTTGTAAGCGGCACATGCTTCTCCGAAATGGGAAACCACGTTTGGTGCATCGACATTGACCAGAATAAAATCGAAAATTTGAAGAACGGAAAGATTCCCATTTACGAGCCAGGGCTTGAGGAAATGGTTCTGCGAAACCATGAAAACGGCCGGCTTGACTTTACCTCCGACTACGCGGAGGCAATCCCCTCCAGCGACATTTGCTTCATCGCCGTCGGAACGCCGCCGGGAGAGGACGGAAGCGCTGACATCCAGTATGTGCTGGCCGCCGCGGAAAGCATAGCAAAACATATGGTGGGCTACACCATTGTTGTTGACAAGTCAACGGTTCCTGTCGGAACGTCTGAAAAAGTCCGCGCCGCGATTCGCCGCGTTTTGGACGAACGGACGGACAGCCTTGGAATTGAATTTGACGTTGTCTCCAACCCCGAGTTCTTAAAAGAAGGCGTTGCAATCAACGATTTTATGAAGCCCGACCGCGTGGTCATTGGAACGGACAACGCCCGTGCCGAAGCGATTATGAGGCAGCTCTACGAGCAGTTCACGATGAACGAGCACCCGATAATTTGCACGGACATAAAGTCCGCTGAAATAATAAAGTACGCCGCCAACGCAATGCTGGCCACCCGCATAAGCTTTATGAATGAAATCGCACTGCTTTGCGACAAGGTTGGAGGCGACGTTCGCGCTGTCCGACGCGGCATTGGAACGGATTCTAGAATTGGAATGAGTTTTTTGCACGCAAGCTGCGGCTACGGCGGCTCTTGCTTCCCAAAAGACGTAAAGGAACTGATGTCTGTTGGGAAGCGCAACGGTTTGGAGATGAAAATCGCTACAGCCGTTGAGGACGTAAACAACAGGCAAAAGTTATTGCTTTCTGACAGAGTCGTTCAAAAATACGGCGAGGACTTGAGCGAAAAGACGTTCGCGCTTTGGGGGCTTTCTTTTAAGCCCGAAACTGACGACATGCGCGAAGCGCCTTCAATCACCGTTGTGACGGAGTTGACAAAGCGCGGCGCCAAAATCAAAGCCTATGACCCCGAAGCCTATGAGATGGCGAAGCGCTATCTTGCGTACATTCCGGCAGGCGCAATTTCTTACGAACCGGATATGTGGAGCGCGCTGAACGGAGCGGACGCCTTGATTCTCGTTACGGAATGGAAGCAGTTCCGCTCGCCCGACTTTGGAAAAGTCAAGGGGCTTCTAAAAGAACCTGTGATTTTCGACGGTCGCAATCAATACGACCCCAAGCAGATGAAGGCGGAGGGCATTGAGTTGCATTGCATCGGAAGAGGATTGGTGTGACATGGCAGACAAGACAATCCTAATAACTGGCGGGGCGGGCTACATCGGAAGCCACACAAACGCGCTCTTTTGCGAACGGGGCTACGAAACGATAATTCTTGACAACCTTGTCTACGGCCACAAGGAATGTGTCCTTGGCGGAAAATTCATACAGGGCGACATTTCCGACGCCGAGCTATTGGACAAGATTTTCACCGAAAACAAAATCGACGCCGTGGTACACTTCGCGGCCTTTGCGTATGTGGGCGAAAGCGTTTCAAATCCTTCAAAATATTACAACAACAACGTCGCCAACACCATAACGCTTTTGGACGCCATGGTTCGGCATGGAGTGAGGAATTTCATTTTTTCTTCCACATGCGCCACCTATGGCGTTCCGCCAAAAATGCCAATAACGGAAGGCACGGAGCAAAAGCCCATAAACCCCTACGGCGCGTCAAAGCTGATGGTTGAGCGCGTGGCCAAGGACTACGCCGCCGCGTACGGAATCAAATTCTGCATTTTCCGCTACTTCAACGCGGCGGGAGCTGACCCGCAATGCCGCATAGGCGAATGGCACAATCCTGAGACGCATATAATCCCGCTGGTCCTTGACGCGGCGATAGGAAGGCGCGAGGCGATAAGCATTTTTGGGACGGACTATCCGACAAAGGACGGAACCTGCGTCCGCGACTACATACACGTCGCCGACTTGGCGGACGCGCACTTGCGGGCGTATGAACATTTGGCATCAGGCGGAGAATGCCAATTCTTGAACCTTGGAACCATGAAAGGAATTTCCATACGAGAATTGATTTGCGTGGCCAAGAAAGTCACAGGCGTGGATTTCGCCGTCAAGGAAGCGGGCCGCCGCGCGGGAGATCCGCCGGAACTTGTCGGCAGCATGGAAAAAGCCCGCGCGGTTTTGGGGTGGACTCCAGTTCATTCTGACATAGAAGAAATCGTCAGCCACGCTTGGGCCTGGCATAAAAAGCTTTATGGAGGATTAAAATGAATGTTGCGGTAATCGGGGCGGGGCCGGCGGGCCTCACTTGCGCGTTAAAGCTTGCCGAAGCTGGTATCCATGTTGACGTTTACGAGTCAGATTCGACGGTCGGAGGAATGACAAAAAGCTTTGAATTGTGGGGCCAGCAAGTGGACTTGGGCCCCCACCGCTTTTTCAGCAAGGACGACAGAATAAACAATTTTTGGCTTGAGCAAGTTGGCAAAGACTACATTATGGTTGATCGTCTTACCCGCATTTACTACAACAAAAAATTCTTTTTGTATCCTGTCAAGGCGATGAACGCGCTCGTGAACCTTGGCTTCTTCAAGGCGCTTGCCTGCATTTTCAGTTACTTCAAGGCGCAAATTTTCGGAAAGAACAAAGGCAAAGAGAAAACCTTTGAGGAATGGGTGTCGAACAAATTCGGATGGATGCTCTATTCAATTTTCTTCAAGACTTACAGCGAGCGCCTTTGGGGAATAAAGTGCTCGGAGCTTGACGCTGACTTTGCCCGTCAAAGAATCAAGGGCCTTGACATGCTTGAGGTTATAAAAAGCGCCTTGTTCCATTCCGGCGGAACAAAGCACAAGACCTTGCTGGAACAATTCGCCTATCCCAAAATGGGCGGCGGCGTTCCGTACGAGACCGTGGCGCGGAAGATAAAGGACGCAGGCTCCAATGTTTATTTGAATTCCCCCATAAAAGGAATCGATGTGAAAGACGGAAAGGCTGTCGGCGTTGTCTTGCCGGATGGAAAGAAAAAGGCCTACGACTACGTGGTCTCAACCGCTCCGTTTACCGAAATGCTTTGTTCCATTGATGAGCTTGGAAATGACATCCACGAGTTGGCGCGCTCGCTTGTTTACCGCAACACAACCCTAGTCTATTTGGAGGTTGCCCGCAAGGACATCTTTAAGGACAATTGGATTTACGTGCACGACACGAACGTAACTTTTGGCCGCATGACCAATTTTCGCAACTGGTCGCCATATATGTTGAATGGCAAGGACACCGCGATTTTGTGCCTTGAGTATTGGTCTTACGACGGCGACGCGCTTTGGAACTATGATGACGCTCAGATGGTGGCGTTGGCAAAAGAGGAGATTGTAAAGACCGGCCTTGTTAGGGCGGAAGAGTTGAAGGACGGTTATGTCATAAAAATGCACCGCTCATATCCTGTCTACAACACCGGCTACCAAGAAAAGATGAATGTCTTGCAAGCCGCCGCGGACAAAATTCAAAATTTGGCTTTTATCGGCCGCAACGGCTCCTTCAAGTACAACAACCAAGACCATTCAATTTTGATGGGCTTGCTTTGCGCCGACAACATCATGGCCGGAGACCGCCACAACAATTTGTGGAACGTCAACACCGACTACGACTATCAGGAAGGCGGAAAGAGTTTGGAAAGCGACAAGGCGGCCGCTCAATGACAAAGAAAACTGTTTTGGTTACCGGCGGCGCGGGCTTTGTTGGCTCTCATTTGTGCAGGGCGCTGCTTGCCAGGGGGAATCGCGTCATTTGCATGGACAACTTTTTTACCGGCAGGATGTCCAACGTCGAGGAGCTAAAGTCCAATCCCGACTTTGATGTTATTATTCACGACGTGACTTTTCCGTATTCGTTTTATGTTGACGAAATCTACAATCTTGCCTGTCCCGCTTCGCCGCCGCACTATCAGCGCGACCCCATCTCCACATACAAGACAAGCGTCTTTGGCGCCATCAACGCTTTGGAGCTTGCCGACAAGTGGAACGCGAAAGTCTTTCAAGCCTCAACAAGCGAGGTTTACGGAGACGCTTTGGTGCATCCGCAGTCGGAGACTTATTGGGGCAACGTAAACCCGCACGGAATCCGCTCTTGCTATGACGAAGGAAAGCGCGGAGCCGAGACTTTGTTCTTTGACTATCATCGGCAGCATGGAACGCGGATAAAGGTTGTCCGCATCTTTAACACATACGGTCCCCGCATGAATCCGGAGGACGGTCGCGTTGTGTCCAACTTTATCATGCAGGCCTTGCGCGGAGAGGATATCACGGTCTACGGAGACGGAAAGCAAACACGCAGTTTTTGCTATGTGGACGACCTTGTCCGCGGCTTTTTATGCCTTATGGACAGCGATGACAGCGTCACAGGTCCCGTCAACATGGGGAATCCCGGCGAGTTTACAATGCTGGAACTTGCAGAAAAAGTTTTGGCGCTTACGGGAAGCAAGTCTAAGCTTGTTTACAAGCCGCTCCCCGGAGACGATCCCAAGCAACGCCGCCCGGACATAACGCTGGCCGGCAAGCTTTTTGGATGGAAGCCTGAGATTATGTTGGATGAGGGGTTGAAAAGAACGATTGAGTGGTTTAGAAGAGGATGAAAAAATGACAGAAAGGAAAAGACTTCTTCTCACATTTGCCGTTTACGTATGTTCGATATTCTTGGCAAGCGTTTTCTTTATCTTATTGTTTCATACGGCGTTATTAAAAAATCTGAATGTATTCTTTTACCGCGGGTGTTTTTTTATTTTGCTGGCAGCTTTCTTTTCCGTCGTATTGATGTTTGCGGCTGCTCACTTGTTTAAGAGCCTGAAAATTAGCGCCAAGGATTTTTTTTGTGTTTTCTTTTTGTTCTCGGGTTTTACATTGGGCTGGTTTGTTTTGGGACCAACTACAGTGGAGCGTTCCATATCGGTTTTTATGTTAAGCTATATGGAGCAGAATGATGAAAAAGGCATTGATTCGGAAGCGTTTGGAAATATTTTTTACCAAAAATATATTTCAGATTTTGCCGCTTTTGACAAAAGATTTCAAGAACAAGTAGTTTCAAAAAACATAAAATTTGCTGAAAATGAAGACGGATATGTAATTACAAAAAATGGAAGACTCATTGTCAATATATTTCGTCTTATGAGCAAGTTGTTCAATACGGAAAAGTGGCTCGTTTATCCAAATGAATATGGAGAAAAAACAATAGGAAAATGACAGTTGTGAATTTTGCTGAAATTTTCGCGTTTCTCATATTCCGTGTTGGAGAATTCTAATGTTATTTAATACAATTCAATATATATTTTTCCTTCCGTTAATGGTTGTTGTTTATTATTTGATTCCATCTACAAAGTATCGTAATATATGGCTCCTTGCGGGCAGTTATTTTTTTTATATGAATTGGAACGCAGCCTACGCATTGTTGTTGTTGACAGCAACAATGATTACATATATCGGCGGAATACTACAAAAGAGTTTTAAAGACAAGGGATGGGAAAAACACCGTAAGATTACATTAATTTTATGTTTAATGATCAATCTTGGAATACTGTGTACATTTAAGTATTTAAAGATGATTGTCACTTATATAAATGTTTTTTTATCTGCAACGCATTTGCCTGAATTGCTGTTGTCTTGGAGTATTGTGCTTCCTGTTGGCATTTCATTTTTTACATTGCAATCAATTGGTTATTTGATAGATGTTTATAGAGGGGATATATCTGTTGAGAGAAATTTTATTACCTACGCGTTATTCGTTTCTTTTTTTCCACAGTTAGTTGCAGGTCCGATTGAACGATCGAAAAATCTATTGGTTCAATTAAAACGCTACAATATATTTCATTATGAGTTTTTCCAAAAAGGATTATATTGGATTTTATATGGTTTAATGATAAAAATGGTAATTGCGGACAATCTCGCCGCTTTTGTCGATCTTGTATATTCTGATCCGGCAACATATTCAGGCTGGTATATTGTCGCCGCGACATTTGCCTTTTCAATTCAAATATATTGTGATTTTTATGGATACTCAATTATTGCCAAAGGGTCGGCGTATTTGTTTGGCATAGAATTAATGAGCAATTTTGAGGCGCCATATTTTTCAAAATCAGTTAAAGAATTTTGGCGAAGATGGCATATTTCTCTTTCAACGTGGTTCAGGGATTATATTTATATTCCTCTTGGCGGAAATAGAAAGGGTGAAATAAAAAAAAATTGCAATTTATTAATTGTATTTCTTGTTAGCGGTTTATGGCATGGCGCTTCAATTGCGTTTGTTTTATGGGGAATGCTTCATGGCATATATCAAATAATTGGAAATTTATTTAAATATTTTATTAACGAAAAAAATGCAAGCTCGTTGTTTTGCAGAAAAGTAATTAAGACCATTTTTACTTTTTCTTTGGTTTCGTTTACATGGATGTTATTTAGAGCTGGTTCATGGGCAGAGCTTAAAGACATTGCGTTTAATATGATGGCGAATTTAGGCAATTACAATATTTTTACTCTTGGAAACATAAAAACCTTATGGGGAATAGTGTCTACCAAAATGGGATACGGAACTATTTTGGGCATAATGATTTTATTTTTTTTAGATTATCAAAAATATATGAAAAAATCTGTTATTGATATCTTGGTTAAACAAGATGTTTGGTTTAGATATTTTGTGTGTGTTGGACTAGTTTTGTTTATATTAAACTGCGGGCGTTATGGGGAAACATATAATCCGGCGCAGTTTATTTATTTTCAATTTTAAGTGACGGCGCATATATGAAGAAAAAAATAAAGGAATTTTTAACAGTAATTGTTGGGGTGATCATTTTGTATGTAAGCATAATATGCTCGACATATATGCTAAGAGGTTATACTGTTTTATGTGGTTTTTATGCCCTTGAAAAAAAATCTGTTGATGTTGTGTTTGTTGGAACCAGTGTAACATTTTCTGCTTTTATGCCTATGGAGGCATGGAAAGAATATGGAATAGTTGCTTATGATTATTGCACAAATGTTCAGTTTGAGAACTCGTTGAGATATTCACTTGTAGACATTCAACGAACGCAAAAGCCAAAAGTGATTATGTTGGATATCGCCCCTTTTTTATACGAACATTACGCAAGGGGTATTGTGGACAAGGATAGGGAATTGTGTATTAAGTACAATTTGGATAGCAGAAAATATAGTTTGGATAGGTTTTTATTGGTAAATGAAATAAATAAAGATATAAATGGATCATTTTCAGATTATTGGTATTATTTCTTTGACATAACAAGATATCATTCTAATAAAATTACAGCAAAAAGAATTAATAACTCCGAAAAAGATTTACTTAGAGGATATAGGTGGTTAAGTCATAATGGCGGAGCGGTTGTTTCGTTAGACAATATATTTAATGATGATGGCCATATTGTTAAACTAAATGAAAGGGAGCAGTATTATTTTGAAAAACTTATTGAAACTGCAAAAAAAAATCGATTCTCAAGTGATTTTTTACTGCGCTCCTATTTATTTTTATGAGCCAAATCAATTTGGAAAAAAGAATTACTTAAAAAATTATGTAAATGATAATGGGTTAAAATTTGTAGATTTCTCAGCCGATATTGCTAAGATTGGACTTGATTATAAAACTGATTTTTGGAGTTGGAATCATTTTGATTCATTGGGGGCTGAAAAAGTTACAAAGCATTTTTGTGAATATTTGAAAAACAATTTTGACATTCCGGACAGAAAAAATGATGTACGGTATGCTGGATTATATAGTGATTATGAAGAGTGGAAAGTTGTAAAAAAATTCTTTAATGAGGAAGATCGGAAATAAGAACGGTACAAAATCTTACTTCGATTACTCAAGTTGCTCGTGAAGTTTTTGAATAACAAAGTCGGCGTTTTCCGCGTTCACTTTGATTCCCCAAAGCTCGTCGCCGGAATCTTTTCGAATTTGCGCTTTTTCGTCTTCAGTTCCAAAAAGCATTTTTTCCACAAGCAGTCCAAGGGCAGGACGATAGTGCGACCACTCAAAATAATAACGAGGATCCTTTGTATAATTGTTCAGAGAAGAAAAATTGTAAAACTCGCAATTTTTTGCAACCAAACGCAAGAAGTCAAAATAGCCATCATCAACTGCATTTTTATAAGTAATTTGCCATAAAGGTGATGTAAAAAGAAAAAGTTTTATATTATTTTCGCGACAAAATCGTACAATTTCTTCAATATCTTTATGAGATTCCTTGCATGGATATTTGGCATGTTCAACTTCGTAACGATTTAAATCTGGGTTTTCCGTCAAAGAGTCTATATACTGAACGTCAGGTGCTGTGCCGTAATCATAAAACCATAATTCAGATTGTAAATAAGAGTCCGACCTCTCTGAAGTATTATAAATTTTTTCAACTTGATTCATTATGCTCTCATCAACTCCAGTTTGCAAATAAGGCTTATAAAAGGCGAACTTGTCATTTTCATATACTTGATATGGCATTCTAAGCAACTGCCCTCCGTGCTGCTCCATAGACGCATACATTGAAATATTGTCAAAACCTAAAACAATCACATCAACGCAAACATCATTGCTTAAAAATGTTTTTATAGACTCTAGGTGTTCTTTTGGAACGCCTTCTGAATAAGTCATGTTATACCAAAGGAGATTTTTTTCAGCCAAAACCTTTGGAAGAAAATCTTTCGGAAGGTTTCCTACTCGTGATGAACCAAAAATAAAAGCGTTGAATTTCTTAGGATTATGGACAATGAATTGTGTTTTAACAAAATTTTTGTTTGGTTCGGCGCTCGTAAAACGAATGTTTTTCCAATGGAACACATTGAATGTGTCATAGTGATACGCTTCATAAATTTGCTTCAAAAAAGACCTGCTTTTTATCGCAAGCGCAAAAAACGCAATAAGAATAACAAAAGATATCTTTAGCACAAACTGTCTCATATTTTCCTCTAAAAGTTCTGATAGATAAAATTCGTAGAATAAGTTTTCTGTTCTTCAAAAGATAATTTCAGCGGAAGTTTTTTTAGCAAAACAAGAAGCAGAATTATATACACGGCCCAACGAAAATCTGTTTTCTTTTCCCGTAAAATTTCAAGACCACTTCTTTTCAAAGTTAAAAATTCGCAAACGAACAGGGTGCCAAGCAAAACAAATGTTTTTGCCATACCTTTTAAGCCGCCGAAAAATCCGGCAGACAATGAAAGTGCCGTCCGCACTGCTTCTTTTATCCCAACCTGATTCTTCAAGTCAAGCAAGCGGGGGTATTCTAGCGGTATTCGTAAAATCCTTTTTACAACAACAAGCGCTTCATGCAAACTTGCGGAACGAAAAAATATCCACGCGAATGTCACCAAGCAAAAGGTGATAAGTATTTTGAATTTTTTTGAAAAATTTGTCTTCTCCAAAACCGGTTTTGCCGCCCGTTCCACGCATAAATACAATCCATGCAACGCTCCCCAAAACACAAAATTCCAAGTTGAGCCGTGCCAAACGCCTGAGACCAAAAATGTCGCGAGCAAGTTGAAGTAAATGCGCGGAAGCGCGACGCGGCTTCCGCCAAGCGGAATGTATACGTAGTCGCGGAGCCACGACGAAAGCGAGATGTGCCAGCGTCTCCAAAAGTCGCCCACGCTTTGCGCCAAATATGGGTGGTCAAAATTTTTTCCTACGTCAAAGCCGCAATACCTTGCGACTCCAATCGCCATGTCGCTGTAGCCCGAAAAGTCGCAGTATATTTGGAAGGAGTAAAGGACGGTCGCCAAAAGCAGCGCGCTTCCGTATTGACTGTCGGCGCTTCCGTAGACGTAGTTGACGTAGGCCGCGATCCTGTCGGCCACGCAAAGCTTCTTGAACATTCCCCACGCGAAAAGCTTTAGGCCGTCCGTCGCGCTGCCGTAGTCAAAGCGGTGGGCTTCCTTGAATTGCGGAATCAAGTTCCCCGCGCGTTGTATCGGGCCGCTGGAGACGACGGGAAAAAAGCTTACGAAAAGCGCGACGTTCAAAAGCGAGAGCTCCGGCTCGACTTTCTTTTTAAAGCAGTCGGCGACGTAGCTTAGGCTTTGGAAGGTGAAGAAGGAAAGCCCCAGGGGAAAGATTATGTCGGGATGAAGTTCGCGCGGAGCGTACTTGAAGAACAGGAGCGGCGCGAGGCACGCGGCGCAAAGCGCGAAAAGGCGAAGGCGCCTATACCCCCCCCCTATACAAAATGACAGTCCGCCCAAATATGAGACCGCGACAGCGTAAGCCAAAAAGGGAACGAAGCGCAGGTCCGCCCAAGCGTAAAACACGAGGCTCGCCGCCAACAAAAGAATTCTCTGCGCCAGGGCAGCGTTCTTCGCAAAGCGCCCGGCAAGATGGTACAAAGATACGAAAATCGTGAAAAACGCTGCGAATGTCAACGAAACAAACGACATATTCATTCCTTAAAGTATGTTTTTAGTATAATATTATTATACCAATTTTAGAAATATTTTTAAAGAGGAATTTATATCAAACTCCGCATCTAGTTGTCAAAAAAACGTTTTTTACATATAATGCGGTCATAATGGCTGTTTTAGAAGTTGACGAAAAAAAATAAATTTGGAGGATAAAATGAAAAACAATTGTTTTAAAGTAAAAATGATGAATGTTTTCATAGTAATATTTATCATCACTCTTCTTTTTCATATTTTTCTTTTGATTTTTCAGAAGGGAAGGCAATTTGATTTATATTTTCTTAATATGAATGATTTTTTTGCTGATTTCCTAAATGCCGTTAGGTTTTCAGCTGGACGAGATCCTTGGTTTGATGAAACAATCCATCCAATGCATCATAATCAAGGCGGTCTTTGGTATATTTTTTGTTGGTGTGTGAAACGAATGGCAGGAATTGAACCTGGGGCGTCGTTACCAGATTTATGGAATAATCATGCAGTCATGCTTATTACATTCTATTATCTTGGAGTTCTGTATTTGCTTATTGGTCATTCTTTGATTTGTTTATGCAGAAAATTTAATACAAGCCGTTTAATCCTTATTCCGCTTATGATGTCATATCCAATGCTTCATTCAATAGAAAGAGCAAACCATGTAATGTTCACGGCCGCTTGCATTATTTACTTTATTTCGTTTTACGATAGTGACAATCAAAGATTAAAACTATTTTCGTGTTTGTGTCTTGCCCTTGCTGCAAGTCAAAAGATTTATCCGGTTTTATTCGGCTTTTTGTTTTTTGAAAAAAAACAATACAAAGAAATTTTGGTATCAGCATTAATGACTGTAGTTTTGTTTTTTGTGCCCTTTTTGTTTTTCAAGCACGGGTTACAAAATTTTCCAAGACTATTATGGAATGTAAAACAGTTTTCATCGATTGAAGCGCACAATTCTTTCATATTATTTGTTAGAGTTGCTTGCTTGTTTTCTTTAATTCTTTCGCTTTTCCAAAAAAGCCTATTTAATCGTTTGATTTGTATTATCTTTCCGCTTTTATTGTTGTCTACAAATGCGGGATTTTATACCACGCTTTACTTTTATCCATTAATTGTTCTTCTTTTTAATAAAAATAATTCAAACGAAGATAAATATTCGATAAGGCCTTTTGAAACATATTTCTTTTTTGTGTATTTTGTATGCCTGCTTATGCCATTGCAAATTTGTAAATATCTTTTTAACACAGAGGGAAATGACAATTTGATAATTTATTATCAAACTTTAAAATATATATTCCTCGGGGTGTTTGCTTACGAAACGATTTATACAATAAAGTCTATCGTTTTTAAGCCTATAAAATCTAGTTAAAACAATGCAAAATTTTCGGGGTGTTTCGGGTGATTATTGCATTCTTACAAGCCATTAATTGCGCTGCTTAGCCACGAGTAGCGCAACGAAAGCCAATTCAAAAGCCAATCAACTTCGCTTTTGTAAGTCGTTCGTTGTTCAAAACCGTCGGCATTTGGCCAAACATAAATTCCAAGGATTTTCCATCTGGCAAAGTTTAAATTCGCCGACAATGCGTTTGCGTCCGACAATATTTGAATTGTTCCGCCTGTGGAAAAAAATTGTATTATGTCGTTTTTCTTTTCGTTCCAGCGGGACTTTACTTTTGCGACAAAGGCAGAATCTTCAAAGAAACGGCAAATCCAATTTGTTGAAGCCCATGTTGTTTTTATATGCCAACCGTTCGCATTGCCGCAATCTGTTTCTCTGTCATTTCCAAAGGCGATGTCAAAATCCCAATTAGGACCTAAATGTAATTTTCCGTCTGATGGCGAAAAGAACATATAAACAGAAGTACAAAACGCCGCGTCTCGGTTTTTTGCCAGTTCATTTACAAGATACCAGTCAATCACAGAATCTTCGTCTATATATTTTCTCCAGCCGTTTTCTGTATCATCAAATTCGTCTCCATATAAAACGTCTTCCGCGTTTTGAACAATGCTTTTTATGTGTTCTTGAATTGTTTCGTCAACTTCGTCCGGGTCTTTGAGTGTCATAGGAACTCCAATCTTTGTGTCAAAACAAAAAGCTGCGTCACGCCGAAAATCAATCTCAAGGACAAATCCACCGTCGTTCAAGTCCACAAGTCCGTCGCCGTTTTGGTCTGTGTAGTCTCCTTTTGCAATTTTCTTTTGCGAACAATCAGAAATGTCTTGAACAGCGACTCGTCCGCTTCCTATGTCGATTTTTTCAGCGACAATATAGTTTCCTAAGTATTCTCCGTTCAATATAAAATCCACGGAGTTAAGTGTTGGATTCCAACTAGCGTTGAAAACTTCATTGCCCAATACGGACGCAAGCTTGTTTCTTAAAAGGCTTTTGTCAGAATAGTTGGCTATCAAACACCATTTCTTTGCGGCAGGTAGTCCAAAGAAAGATTCCTTGCTGTCAAAATTTAGGTTGTATCCTTTTTTGGGCATCAAATCCCAAGAGTTATTTCCTCGTCCTTTGATGCCTTTTTTGGTCAGGCTTTTGCAAATTTGCGTTCCGTCGGGCATAGTCATTTTAAATTCCGCAGGAACATAAGCGTCGCGGGTGATGTCGGCGGAAGGCGTTTCTCCTGTTGTCACATATATTGTTGGAAGTCCAGTCCATGCGGCCGCTGTTATGTCGGAAAGAACCGAACCTTCTGGGATGTCTTGTCCGGTTGGAACGGAAGCGGCTGCCGCGCAGAAAAAATAACGGATTCCTTTTTCCGCAAAAGGAGTAGGTGTCAAAGACGATGACAAAGACCACTCTGTAAGCGGCTTTTTAGAATTTCCTTCCGCGTCACATTCGAACCAGCGGTAGAAAATTTTTGAATCGCCGCAGGCCGCCTTACAGTCAAAAGAAAAAACTTCTCCTTTTTGAACGCATGCAGGCGCAGGTTGCTTTTCAAATGCAAGCGTTATGGTTGGTGGAGTTTTTTCTTTCGGCTTAGTCGCTTCCTCTGTTTGGCGCGTGGCTTCTATTGTCGCAATTGTTCGCGCCAAAGCCAAATCGTCCGTGCTTGTATCGCATGAAACAGTTAAAAGCAGCGTCGTAAGGGCAAAAGCGGCGAGAATCAAGACGGCTTTTTTTTGCGGCTTGCGCGGATAATTCAAGAAATCTGCAGTTTCCATATAAATATATATATTAGTGATAACTAAAGATTTAGTCTATATTAATTATCATAACAAGAAAATAGCATTTCATTTTGATAGCTTATTGATTTTATTCAAAAAAAATAATAAAATTATTGACGATTTTAGCGTTACCGGCGATATATTTCCTTGTGAAAAAGGTGTGTTATGATTTCATTGTTCAAAAACCTATACAACTACCGGCAAATGATATTTTCGCTCACGCACAGGGAGTTGCGCGGCCGCTACAAGGGGTCGGTTCTTGGCTTTTTGTGGACGTTTTTAAATCCGCTTTTGCAAATGTTCGTTTATACCTTTGTTTTTTCTGTCATCATGCGCTCAGGCATAGAAAAGTATTACCTTTTTTTGTTTGTGGCGCTCATTCCTTGGATTTTTTTCAGCACCTCGCTGGCGGGCGGCTGCGGCTGCATCATCGCTTCCGGCGACATGGTCAAAAAGATTTACTTTCCGCGCGAGGTTTTGCCGCTGGCATTTGTGGTCACTGCTTTTGTCAACATGCTCTATTGCTTTGTGGTGGTTTTCGCGGCGCTCTTTTTTTCTGGTGTGGGCTTTAGCCTTAAGGCATTGCTTTACCTTCCGCTTGTGCTTTTTGTGGAATTTCTTTTTACGCTGGGCGTCACTTTGCTTTCATCGGCGCTTACGGTCTATGTTCGCGACTTGCAGCATATTCTTGGAATCATTGTGATGGCTTGGCAGTTTCTGACGCCGGTAATGTATTCCAGCAAAAGCGTTCCGCAAAAATTTCAGAAAATTTTCTACATGAATCCAATGACTCCTATTATCGAATCGATTCGTTCGATTTTGTTTTATAAAGAGGTTCCTCACGTGCGTTCCTTGCTTTCCGCCATTTTGTTCGGAATCTTTTTTCTTGTCTTTGGCGAGTTTGTTTTTTCCAAGCTGCAGCGCGGCTTTGCCGAGGAATTGTAGGAGGGCGTTATGGAAGACGTGATTTGCTTGGACCATGTTTCAAAAAGTTTCAAGGTTTACTATGACAAGGCGCCCAACCTAAAGGACAAGGCTTTGTTTTGGAAGCGAAACCGCCACGAAACGCGCGCGGTGTTGGACGACATTTCCTTTAGCGTAAAAAAAGGGGAGGCAGTGGGCCTTATCGGAAAAAACGGCTGCGGAAAAAGCACCACGCTAAAATTGCTGACAAAAATAATTTATCCTACGTCCGGAACTATTAGCGTGAACGGCCGCGTTTCGGCCTTGATCGAGCTTGGCGCGGGCTTCCACCCCGACATGAGCGGCCGCGAAAACATTTACATTAACGCCGCCATTTTTGGCCTTACAAAAAAGCAAATCGACGCCAAGCTGGACGACATCATTGAATTTTCCGGCCTTGGCGAATTCATCGACAATCCAGTGCGAACTTATTCCAGCGGAATGTACATGCGCCTGGCCTTTGCCGTGGCGATTAACGTTGAGGCGGAAATCCTGTTCATCGACGAAATCTTGGCCGTGGGAGACGCGGCCTTTCAAGAAAAGTGCTTCAACAAGCTGATTGAGGTTCGCGACAGGGGAACGACAATCGTGATTGTTTCCCATTCGCTCGGCCAAATAGAAAAGTTTTGCAGCCGCTCCATTTGGATAAAGGACGGCAAGATAGAGATGGACGGAAAGCCCTCGGAAGTCCACGCCAAGTATTTGGAATGGATGCAGAGCATGGCTTGACGGGGACTTGAAATTGTGTTTTGTTCTGTAACTGTTTGGTACAATCCAGACGCGTCGAATGTAGAGAATCTTCTCACTTACAGCTCCTTGTGCGGCAAATGCTATATTGTCGACAATTCCGACGGCGACAATTCCGGCTTGGCGGCCAGAATTCCTAATTCCGTGTATATTTCCAACGGCCAAAATCTTGGGATTGCCGCGGCCTTGAATGTAGGTTGCTCCAGGGCGTTGGAGGACGGCTTTGAATGGTGCATGACGATGGACCAAGACTCCTCGTGGAATCCCGACGAGCTTTCCCGCTACTTTGAGCTTTGCGCAAAATATGCTTCCGATACTGACGTTTCGTTTTGTCCAAGCGCCCGCTATGAAATGCCCACAAGCTATTTGGGCGACGCAAAGCGTTTTTTACGCTCTCTTTTAGGTTGCGGAAACAAGGCCGACGCTTTGTCCGGCAAGCAGGAGCCTCCTTTGGAACGTTCCGCCGTTGACTGCTGCATAACAAGCGGAAACGTCATATCCTTGGAGGCCTGGAGGAAAATCGGCTGTTTT
Organism: uncultured Treponema sp.; assembly: GCA_946411505.1. Taxonomy (GTDB): domain Bacteria; phylum Spirochaetota; class Spirochaetia; order Treponematales; family Treponemataceae; genus Treponema_D. Next base: position 144,720 of record CAMKEG010000006.1, read on the forward strand.
TACGAGCCTTTTTTTATAGACGAAGTTGACTTTGAATTTTGCTTCCGCCTTGGGAAAAGCGGCTTTAAAATAATTAAGTTTGAAAATTGCGTCATGGGCCATGTTTTGGGAAGCCCCCGCAAGACTTTTTATCCTTGCGTGTCGCACCACAGCGGCGTCCGGCTATATTACATTTTTAGGAACGCTTTTTTCTTAAAGAAGATGCATCCGGATTATTTTAAAAAAATGCGTTATGCTGAACAAATAAGAAAGCGCGTGATGGGCCTTGTCTTTAATTTTAACTTTTCCCAGCTAAAGTATTTTTTTATGGCGCTCCGTGACTTTAGGCGCGGCAGGCTGGGAAAATTTCCCCAGAAATCCCTTTAGGACCGCCCCCATGCTATACATTTTCTACAACGAAATCGATTCAAACCAGTGCGCGCCGCTTGTCTTGCGGCAGTTGGACGATCAGCGGGCGGTCGCGGTGCCGGCCGGAAGGGATTTGTTTGCCTTTAGGAACAAGGCGGCCAGGCTTCTTTTGTGGCTGGGCTTTTTGTTCCGCTTGCCGCTTCCTTTTAACTTTTCAAAAAAATTCCGCCAATTGCTCAATTCAATAAAAGAAGACGACAATGTCTTGATTTTTGGAAGCGGCATTTGCATTTCGGCCAGGATCGCCTTTGCCTTTTGCGCCTTTTGCAAGGCTCAAAAAAAATACCGTTGGATTTGGGACACAATCTTGCGAAGGGAAGAGGAAGACTGGCTTTTTGACTTAAAAAAATATTTTGACGTTTGGACCTTTGACAGGATGGACGCACAAAAATACGGCTTGACCTACAAAAACACTGTTTGCGCGGTTCCGCAAAAGCCCGCAAAAGACGGCGCCATTGACTGTGACCTTTATTTTGTGGGCTACGACCGCGGCCGTTACGAGCGGCTCAACGAGCTTTACGAAAGCCTTTGCGCGATGGGCTTGACATGCAAGTTTTTGGTCGTGCGCGACGAAAAAAGCCCTAAGGCGCAAAAGTCTGTTCCGCTTTTGGAAGAGGGAATCGCGCCGGATGAAAATTACAAAAATCTTTTTTCCGCTCGCGCGGTCCTTGACCTTCCCACCCAAGGCCAGCGCGGCTTGACGCAGCGGGTTTTGGAAGGCCTTTTTATTGGCCGCAAGGTTGTGACAAGCAATCCTTTGGCGGGGGAGGAGGCCCTGTTCAACAAAGACGACGTTTTTGTTTTGGGCGGGCGCGACATAAGCGGGCTGCCTGATTTTATCCGCTCTCCCTTTGTTCCGGCGAACACCGCTCCCTACACGATAAACGAATGGATAAAAAGTTTTATCCGGCCTGAATGATCGCGCGGTCGGCTCGCGCAGCGTCCAACGGACGCGGTTAATCCGCTCGAAATGGCTGTTAATGTCTTGCGTTCAACAATACGAGCGGCCTTGACCTTTTTTGCTTCTTCCATTATTCTTTAAAGTCGTCGTATGTCAATTCCAATTATATTCACGCACACAAACAATTCGCTTTACCTTCAGTTGGCGCTGCTGCAGGCAAAAAAGTCTTGCAAGGAAAATGTCTGCCTTATAGGCGACCAGTCCAACGCGGCTTCGTTTGTTCGGCATTTTATGCTTTCCGATTACGACAAGTCGGAGCTTTGCGCGGATTTTGAAAAACACTACAAGCACTTTTCGCCCAACCCGTACAACTACGAGCTTTTTTGCCTCAAGCGCTGGTTTGTCGCGTTGGATTTTTTGCAAAAGAACAATTTGTCGGAATGCTTTTGCGTGGACTCCGACGTTTTGGTTTACGACGACTTGAACGGCTTGTCTCGTTTTTTTGACAAGACTACACAAATGACTGGGGGGGGGTATGACTTTTCTGTCATACGCTTTACGGGCGAATTTGCCGGCCCTCAGTGCTGCTATTTTAAGCGCGAGGCTTTGGAGCGCTATTGCAATTTTATCTTAAAGATGTATCGCGACGAGTTTTTTAGGCTTCAAAAAATCTACGACTCTTTTAAGGCCAAGGGCTATGTTTGCGGGCTTTCGGACATGGTTTTGCTCGCGGAATTTTGCAAGGAAAATTCCGGAAAGTTCGTTGACTTTGACTATTCGCCGGAACGCGACTTTTGCTTTGACGAAAACTTTGGCATTTCATACGGCTTTGAATGTGGAAAAAAAGGCAAGCGCGTCCGCTTTAGGAATGGCCTTCCGTACGCAAGGCGCCTTGACGGCGGCGCGGAAATACGGTTTTCAATGCTGCATTTTCAGGGCGACAACAAGCTTTACATGAGCAAAAATTGCCCTTTGTCCCTTGGCGAGCGCCTTGCTTCGCCGTATTATTTAAAGCTGTTGATAAAGACAAGCGCCAAAAATTTTTGCAAGAGAATCATTCCCAAAAACTTTTGGACTTTCGCAAAAAGGATGCTAAAAAAATGATGAAGATTTTGTACGACAGCCAGTGCTTTGACATGCAAAAATTTGGCGGGGTTTCCAGATATTTTTACAAGCTTGCAAAATACAACTGCGGCCTATTTGACTATAAAATTTCCGGAAAATATGGCGACAACATTTACTTGCCGGAGATTTCGAAAATACAACCATTCCCGATAAAGGCCGCATTCAAGGGAAAGGGGCGGGCGCTTAGGGCTGTCAACAAGTTTTTTGACGTTAGGGCCTTGAAAAAATTGGATTACGACGTTTTCCACTCAACTTATTACTCCGTTCCAAAATATCCAAAGGAAAAGCCGCTTGTCATTACTGTCCACGATTTCATTCACGAGATTTTTCCCGGCGATTTTTCTTCAAAGGACAAGACGGCCTTGTTCAAAAAGGACGCGATGGAACGCGCCGAAAGAATCATCGCCATTTCGCAATGCACAAAAAACGACTTGCTGAAATTTTATCCGGAAATCAATCCTGAAAAAATCGACGTGGTTTTGCACGCCATAGAATGGGGGCCCAGGCAAAAAAAAGCCTTGCAAAAGCCCTTTCCAAAGCCATACATATTGTTCACGGGCCAGCGCCGGGGATACAAAAATTTTGAGGCTTTTGCAAGGGCGGCCGCGCCCGCGCTTTTGGACAACGATTTGCTGCTTGTGTGCACCGGCGCCCCATTTTCGGACGGGGAAAAGGCTCTTTTGGACGAGTTTAAAATAAGCGACAGGGCTTTTAGCCTTTTTGCCGACGACGACACGCTGAGATCCTTGTACGAGAACGCCTTGTTCTTTTGCTTTCCCTCCTTGTACGAGGGCTTCGGCCTTCCGATTTTGGAGGCCTTTGTTTCCGAATGTCCCGCTCTTCTTTCCGACGCCAGCTGCTTTCCCGAAATCGCGGGCGACGCGGCGCTTTACTTTGATACAAAAAACGAAGCGGACTTTGCGGAAAAAATCGCGCGGCTGGTTCAGTCCCAGTCCTTGCGGCAAGAGTTGGCCAAAAAAGGCCGCGCGCGCTTTGACGAGTTCACCTTGCAAAAAATGATGGCGGGAACGGCCGCCGTTTACCAAAAGGCCCTTCGCTGACTCTTGGCCGTCCTTGCAAAGGACGGCTGTTGTATTTTTTGCATATGCGCGCTACAATTCAAAACATGAAGTCGCATCCACTAATTTCCATAATCACGATAAATTACAACAACAAGGACGGCCTAAAAAAAACGATAGACAGCGTGGCCGCCCAAACTTTTCAAGGCTACGAGCATATTATTGTTGACGGCGGCTCGACGGACGGAAGCGCGGAGGTGATAAAGGACGCTCTTAAAAACAAGGATTACGCCGCCCATGTAAGTTACTGGTGTTCGGAGAAGGACGGCGGCATTTATCCTGCCATGAACAAGGGCGTTGAGCGGGCGGGCGGCGAGTATTGCCTTATGCTTAACAGCGGCGACTACTTGGCCGGCAAGTCCATCCTTGAAAAGGCCGCCAAGTCGTTTTGGACGGAAGACATTGTGTATTGCGACGCTTATTTTGTGAGAGGAAAAAAATGCCGCCGCATTAGATATCCAAAAAAAATTACCGGCGCTTTTTTCTTTTTGCGCGGCTTTTGCCATCAAACAACCTTTATAAAGACAAGCCTTCAAAAGAAAAATCCGTATTCCACAGAATATAAGATTGTGAACGACTCTGACTTTTTTATGAAAGTTTTGTTGACGCAAAATTGTACCGCGCGGCATTTGCCCATTGCCTTAAGCTATTATGACGCGGAGACTGGTTTTTCAAGCGCCAGCGCGGGCAAGCACGACATTGAGTACGCCGCGCTTTTGGACAAGTACTATCCAAAGCGCGTTCAAGAAAATTTGCGCGCCTACATATTGATTAGATATTGGCCGCTTTTGCTTTACAGAAAAACAAAGCGGCTTTTATTGCGCGTTTTGGGCAGGGCGTGACTTGACCATTTGCGTCCATGACGCCGCCTTCATTACATCGTCCTTGACCAGCCACCATTCGTCGTCCTTTATGTCAAAAATGTAGGGGTCCTTGTGGTAGGGCGGCTGATGCTTGTCGCTGGTGGTGATTAGGACTCCGTCTTTTTTCAAGCTTCTTGTGTCCAGCGGAATTTCTTTTTTGGTAAAAGGATTGACGGGTTTTTCGACAAGGCCCTTGAGCAAAAGGGAAGGCGCGTCGGCGTTGGTCATAAAGTCGTCGCTTTTTTTCATCGGGCCCTTCGCGTTGAAATCCTTGAACAAAAGAAGAGGGTGGTAGTGGCCGCGGCCCCAATAGCTTGTTCCGCGTATGCGGGCGTCCAGTTCCTCGTCGGCTTCCATGCAGTCCTCGTAAGCAAAGCCTCCGTGGTCCGAGGCGATGATTATGCGGGTGTTGTCGTAGACGCCGTTCTCTTTAAGGAAGTCCAGCCATTCCCCGACGCGCTTTAGGGAAGCCATCTGCGTGTGGTAGCTTCCGATGTAGTCATACTTTGAGCTTCCGCGATTTTTTGAGTCGATTGCGGGAACATATTCCGGAGCCTCAAAGAAAAAGTCTTCGTGCGTCAGTTCGTTGACCAAGCTGATGTAGGAGCCGCTTTTTGTTTCTTTGATGTCAGTAAGTTCCGGCAATAAATCCAACACAGAATAATTGTCGATTATTTTTTTTGCGTGCTTGACGTTGTCCATCGTGCTGAAATACGTTCCGTTTAGATATACCGCCTCCCTAAGGCAAATTGGGGAGCATCTGAAAAGGCTGAAGAAAAGGAGGTTGCGCCTCAGTATTTCCTCGGAGGAGTCAAGCCCTTCGGAGTCTGGATTGGCCTTGTACCATTGTTGGGTGTAGGTTCCGATTGTTTGGTTTCCGTCTATGTCGTAGCCCTGCAAAAACGACAAGTCGCAGTAGTTGCTGGAGTTGACCCAAAAGGGGTCGTTCACGCTAGCGGAGTAGCCGAGCCTTTCGTTGAATATGCGGGGCAGAACCAATTGGCTTTCGTTTATCTTTTCCTGCCTTGTGGCGTCCTTTCTGGCTTGCATTTCGGCCGGAGCGTATTCGTAGCCTCCAAAAAGCGGCGGGCCGCCCAAGAGCGTGTGGCCGTTGAAGGACGCGACGTTTTTGTAAAAGACAAAGCCCGAAAACTCTTCGCTTAAGCCCGGATCCTCCTTTATGTTTTCCTCTATGAAGGCGCTGACCGCCCTATCCAGCATTATAAGGACGACGTTGGGGTGGTTCTTGGACAGATGGAAGATTGGCTTTAGCTCGACTTTGTTTTGCTGAAGCTTGGCCGCCGCCGTCGCGTCGCTGTAATTGTTGTTTATCACTACGGAATTTGCCGCAAAGCTTCCAAACAAGGCAAGCGTCAAAATTGTCAGCGCGGTGGGCAAAATCTTGGCTTTCTTTATCTTGAAGGAAAGCGTCGCCAAAATCGCCGCCGCGGCCAAGGCCAAAATGTTTGCGATTGAAACGGCCGACATCGACCTAAAGTTTGTCACGTTGAGGAATACAAGCGACGCGGAAATGTCTCCGTAACGCAGCATGAAGGGAAACGCGTTTATGAGCGCCCACGCCGAAAGAATCGCGGTTCCCGCAGCCATGAGGGCCTGGATTCTTTTTCCGAACAAGAAATACACGCATGAAAACCAAAAGATGAAAATCGCCGCGGCTTGCAGGCTTGTGTTTCCGATGTACCAAAACGGGTTGGGGTGTCCGCCCAATCCTGTAAATTCCGCCGCCGACGATGAAATCAAGGATGACGGAATCGTCAAGCCAAAAAGGACAAAGAGCGATACTGCCGCGATGAAAAAAAGCGAATGCCTTTCCCTTTTGTTTTGGACTAGCGGCGAAAGAATCGTGTCCAAAAGGCGGCTTGCAAAGCGCGCAAAAAGCGGCGCCGCAAAAACAAGAAGCAGAAAGAAAAGCGCGGCCAGCTTGAAGACCGTCTTTGTGCTGTAGAAAAACGCGATGTACGCCGCCGCCGCCGCGCACGCCGCGCAAGAGCAAATCCAAAAGACCTTCAGCGGGTTCTTCAACTTGTAAAAAATGTTCTTCACCAAGCTGAAGACGTTGTTCATCGTCCAATACAGGACAAGGCCCGAGGGCGAGTTGTACAAAATCGCCAAGAAAATCAGCGCCATTCCGTGAACTTGAATCTTTTCGCGCAAGGCAAGTCCCTTTGTGTAGACGATTCCGGCCGCCATGTTTATCAGCGTCATCGCGATTGGAAGAACGTTGACCGGAAAGTTTCCGATGTGAAAAGTCGCGTCGGGAGCTCCCATGTCGCGTATGAACAAAAAGGAAACGCCCTTTAGCGCCTCAAGTCCGGACAAAAATTGGTAGGCGGCCATAAAAAAGGGTATTTGAATCAAAAGGCCGAACGAACTTCTCAAGGCCATGATAGGGCTGTAATGATGCTGCCTGTAAAAAGTCTGGGTCATCATGTAGCGCTCGTCGCCTGAAAAAGTTTTTTTAATGCGGTCAAGGCCGTCCTTCATCTTCTTTTGGACGTCGCGCTCCACTTGCTGCCAATGTTCGGCCACCGCGTAAAGTGGCAGGCACAAAAGCGTGATTCCCACGCTGACCCCTATGACCGAAACGCCCTGGTTGGAGGACAACTTTAGGAAGAGCCTGTAAATCACTTCTATTATAAGATAAAGCGGATAGATGACGATTGTATGCAAAAGAGATGCCATAGTTACTCCAAATGTCATTACATTTTACAGAAAACCTCAGCTTTGTTCAACCATAATTTTTCGGTTGCGCAAGCCCTTTTATTGTTGTAAAATAATCGCCATGAAACGTGTTGTAACTTTTGGCGAAATTATGCTGCGTTTGGCGCCGCAGGACGGAACGCGGCTTTTGCAGTTTCCTTTTTTGCAGGCCACTTTTGGCGGAGCGGAGGCCAATGTCGCCGTTTCCTTGGCCAACTTTGGAATGTCTTCTTCTTTTGTGACAAAAATTCCTGACAATCCGATTGGAGCCGCAGCCGTTGCCGGGCTAAAAAACTTTGGCGTGGACACATCTTTTGTTTTGAAGGAAGGCGAGCGCCTTGGCGTCTACTATATGGAAAAGGGCGCTGGCCCGCGTCCAAGCCTTTGCGTCTACGACCGAAAAAATTCCGCGGTTTCCCAAGCCGCGCCCGGCGACTTTGACTGGTCCGCGATTTTTAGGGGAGCGGCCGCCTTTCACTTTACCGGAATCACGCCGGCGCTTTCAAAAAATTGCGCCGCCCTTTGCCTGGAGGCGGTCAAGGCCGCCAAAAAGGCCGGCGTCTTGGTTTTTTGCGACCTCAACTATCGGCAAAAATTGTGGACAAAGGCCCAGGCAAAAAAGACGATGACGGAACTTTGCCGCTACGTTGACGTTTGCGTTTTGAACGAATCGGACGCGGCCGACGTTTTTGGAATCAAGGCCGCTCGCTCAAACATTAAGGAAGGAAAGCTTTGCGCGCAAGGCTACCAAGAAGTCGCCGCCGCCTTGTTCAAAAACTTTCCCTTTAAGGCCGTCGCCATAAGCCAGCGCGAGTCGTATTCGGCCAGCTTCAACGGTTGGTCTGGCCTTTACTTTGAGCGTCCGGCGCAAGGCAAAAAAGGCTTGGCCGGCCAAAAAAGCGCCGTCGGCCTAAGCGCGCCCAAAATGTTCGCGTCAAAAAAATACGAGCTTCCGATTGTGGACAGGGTGGGCGGCGGCGACGCCTTTGCGGCCGGAATAATTTACGGCGCTCTGAACAAGCTGGGCGGCCAAAGGACAATCGACTTTGCCGCCGCCTCCGGCGCCTTGCAGCAAATGATAGAGGGCGACTTCAACCGCGTCTCCGTCGCCGAAGTCGAGCGTTTGGCTGGCGGCGACTCCAGCGGCCGCGTGTTGCGGTAACCTATAGTTTTTGCATGACAAAAAAAAGCCGCCCCAACAGGGGCGGCTTTTTAGTCAGTGACTAATCTTAGTTTTTTGCTCGCAATTCTTTTGCGGCGGCTACAAGATTCTTCAAACTGGGAATTGTTTCCGCCTCGCCGCGGGTCTTAAGGCCGCAGTCGGGGTTGACCCAAAGCTTTTCCTTGGGAACCTTGGCGAGCATCTTTTCTAGCGCGGCCAAAATCTCTTCCTTGCTTGGAACGCGCGCCGAGTGGATGTCGTAAACGCCGGGGCCTACCTCCGTGCGGAAGTTGGCGGCCTTGAGAGCGTCCAAAATCTTAAGGTCGGCGCGGCTGGCTTCAAAGGTGATTACGTCGGCGTCCATGTCGTCGATGTCCTTTATGATGTCGTTGAACTCAGAGTAGCACATGTGCGTGTGGATTTGCGTGTCGGCCTGGACGCCTGAGTGAACCAAGCGGAAGTCGGGAATCGCCCAATCCAAGTACTCGGAGTGCCAGTCGCTCTTTCTAAGCGGAAGCTTTTCGCGCAAGGCGGCCTCGTCAATCTGGATGATTTTGATTCCGTTCTTTTCCAAGTCCAAAACTTCCTCGCGGATGGCAAGAGCGATTTGGATTGTCTGCTCTTTTATCGGAATGTCTTCGCGCGGGAAAGACCAGTTCAAAATCGTTACCGGGCCTGTGAGCATTCCCTTCATCCATTTCTTTGTCTGGCTCTGGGCGAACTTTGACCATTCAACTGTGATGGCTTCCTTTCGGCTAACGTCGCCCCAAATTACCGGCGGCTTTACGCAGCGGCTTCCGTAAGACTGGACCCAAGCGTTTTCCGTAAAGAGGTAGCCTTCCAAGTGGTCGCCAAAGTATTCGACCATGTCGTTTCGCTCAAACTCGCCGTGGACCAAAACGTCAAGGCCAATCTCTTCCTGCTTTTTAATCCATTCGGTGATTTTGTCCTGGTTGAATTTGACGTACTGCTCTTTTGTGATGACGCCCTTTCTAAAGTCGGCGCGGTTCTTTCGCACTTCCTTTGTCTGCGGGAAGCTTCCGATTGTTGTCGTGGGGAAGAGGGGAAGCTGGAATTTTTCATGCTGAATCTTTTCGCGCTCGGCAAAGTCGGGCTTACGGACAAAGTCTTCGGGCTTTAGCGCCTTTACGGCGGCCTGGACTTTTTCGTTGGCCTTCACGCGCTCTTCCTTAAAAAGCTCGTCGTTCTTTTCTCCGGCGGCAATCTCGGCGATTTCGCGGATTTTTTGCTCGGCGAAAGAAAAGTGCTTGAGCACGTCGGCTGAAAGCTTTGTCTCGTTGGCCGTCGTGTAGGGAACGTGCAAGAGAGAGCAGGAAGTTCCGGCGAAAATTCTTTCCTTGTCAACGGCGCCTTCAAGGTCTTTGAGCAAGGCCTCGACCTTTGAAAAGTCGCTTCTCCAAATGTTCTTTCCTTTTACGACGCCCGCGAACAAAACCTTGTCCTTGGGAAAGCCCTTCTTGACAAGGTTAAGCGTTTCCTTTCCTTCAACAAAGTCAAGCCCGATTCCGTCAAAGGGAAGCGCGGTGACTGTGTCGTAGCTGTCGCGGATGTCGCCGAAATATGTCTGCAAGTTGACCTTGACCTTTTTGGCGGCCAAGATTTCCTTGTAAAGCGCCTCAAAGAATTTCGCGCTCTCGCTGTCCGTGTCAAACACAAGCGCCGGCTCGGCGATTGAAATCCATTCGGCTCCTGAAGCGTGGACTTGCGCGAGCAAATCCTTGTAGGCGGCGGCCACGGCGGCCTTGTAGTCCTCGCGATTTTTTCCGTCGGCGTATGTCGCGAACTTTAGGAAAGTGTAGGGGCCGATGACGGCGGGAACGGTCTGCACGCCGATGTTCTTTGCCTCTGCGAACTCGTCCAAAACTTTTTCGGCGTCAAGCTTGATTTTTGAAACGCCGTCCAATTCCGGCACGATGTAATGGTAGTTTGTGTTGAACCATTTTTTCATCGGAAGGGCCTTGACGTCGCCCTTCGTTCCCTGGTAGCCGTGCGCCATCGCGAAGTATGTGTCAAGCGCGTTGAGGCCCAAAGCCTTGTAGCGCTCGGGAACCGCTCCCAGCATGACGGCTGTGTCCAGCATGTTGTCGTAGTAAGAGAAGTCGTTTGAAGGAATCAAGTCGATTCCCGCGTCGCGCTGCTTTTTCCAGCCGTAGGCGCGCAAGGTCTTGGCTATCTCTTTAAGCTCGTCGGCGCTTGAAGGCTCGGCGAAATATTTTTCCTCGGCGAATTTCAACTCGCGCTTGGAACCAATTCTAGGAAATCCGATAACAAATGTCTTATAGTTGCTCATGGCCAGAATGTTAGCAAAAATCGCGCGTTTGTTCAATTAAAATGTTTCTATTGCGGGTTATAGTTTTTTTTTATGGGAACGCGCTGCATTGGTTGCGCAAAATTTAATTGAAAAATTAGATAAATTATGATATATTTGAGAAGGAGGCGTGGAATGGCAAGAAAAGAGTTTTGCGAAAAAGACGGAATTTTAATCACCTACACGGACAATGACGTTTGCTTTGAAGACTGCAAAACTGCGGAATCCATTTTGCTTTCAAATGACGGAACGGTGATTCATTCAAACTTTGACAAAAAACGGAATGAGTATTTTATGGGATGTTTAAAGAAAATTTATTCCGCAATAACGACGTTCCGCTCGCTTGATTCTTTGGAGACCGCCTGATGCCTCAGTTTATTAGAGCCGCGGGCTATAAAATTTATTTTTGGTCAAACGAAAATGACGAAGTGAAGTTTTACGAATAGTTTTTAACGCTTGCGCCATCCGCGCATTTTAGTAAAGACACTAAAAAACCATGCCGAGGGCTTGACACAATTTGTATTTTTTGATAAATTGACTACCACACGCGGGGATGGCGGAATTGGTAGACGCGCTAGCTTGAGGTGCTAGTGGTGAGAGCCGTGGCCGTTCAAGTCGGCTTCTCCGCATAAAGGCTGCTTCAAAGCGAGGCGGCCTTTTTTATTAGAATTTTATTTATCGGGGGAACAATATGAAACCAACGCTTTTAGTTTTGGCGGCCGGAATGGGAAGCCGCTACGGCGGAGTGAAGCAGATTGACGCCGTCGGAAAAAACGGCGAGTGCCTTTTGGACTTCGCCAACTATGACGCGAAAGCGAGCGGCTTTGGAAAAGTCGTTTTCATCATACGCAAGGACATCGAGGCGGATTTCCGCTCCCGCCTGTTTGACAGAGTCGCCGCCAATTTTGACGCCGAATACGTCTTCCAGTCGCGCGAGTCTCTTTTGACCGCCGACGAGGTGGCCAAGACCGCCGAGCGTCAAAAGCCTTGGGGAACGGTTCACGCCGTCCTTTGCGCGCGGGAAAAAATCCACGAGCCCTTCGCCGTCATCAATTCCGACGACTACTACGGCCGCGAAGCCTTCAAGACTTTGGGCGCCTATCTTTCTTCCATTTCAAATGATTCCACGGAGCACGCGATGGTGGGCTACGTCCTCGGAAAGACGATGAGCAAAAGCGGCTCGGTATCTCGCGGCGTTTGCTCGGTAAAGGACGGCCTTTTGGACGGAATCGTAGAGAACACAAAAATTTACTACGGTGACGGCGGAAAAATTTTCAGCGACATTGACGGCAAGACCGTTCCGCTTACAGGAAACGAATGGGTCAGCATGAACCTCTTTGGCTTCACTCCCAAGGCCTTTGAAGGCTTTGACGAATACTGGGAAAACTTCAAGAAGACCGGCCTTTACACTCCCAAGCAAGAGGCCCTTTTGCCGGTAGCGGCCAGCGACATCGTAAAGCATGGCGAGGGCGTTATCAAATTCTTCTCATCGACCGAAAGTTGGTTCGGAATGACCTATCCCGAAGACCGCGAAATCGTCAAGCAAGAAATCGCCGCAAAAATCGCTTCGGGCTACTATCCCGAAAAGCTTTGGGAAAAATAAAAAAAAACGGCGGCTCCCGGTCACGCTTCGGCATCGCAAAACCGCTCGATATCGTCGCTACACGCTGTTTGCGCCTTGAAACTATTAACGCTGCCGCTTTTCGCGGCAGGCGCAAACAGAGTGTTTTTGCAATGCCGTCCGTTCCCTCGCGCCGCCTTTTTGGTTTTTCCATAATTCTTTTTCGGCAAGGAGATTATATGAAAAAACTTTCCGCGATAAAAATGGACAAGGTTTGGGGCTACGAGCTTTGGATAGCCTCCACGCACCCCAACGGCCCGCAAAAGGAATTCGTTGACTTTTGCGGCGGCCCCTATCCGCTTTTGGTGAAGGTGATCCAAGCCGACCAATCCCTTAGCGTGCAAGTCCACCCCGACGACGAGACCGCCGCGCTCTTGGAAGGGCCCGGCAACGTAGGAAAGACCGAGTGCTGGTACGTCCTTGACGCAAAGCCCGGCGCAAAGCTTGTCTACGGCCTTAACGGAAAACCCAGCTGCGAGAGCGTCGCCGAGGCAATCGAGAAAAACGCGCTTGACCCGCTTTTAAACCAAGTCGAAGTCCACGCAGGCGACTTTGTTTTCATACCGTCTGGAACGGTCCACGCCATCGGCGGCGGCCTTCGCCTGATGGAAGTCCAGCAATCCTGCGACATAACATACCGCCTTTACGACTGGGGCCGCCCGCGCGAGATTCACGTCCAAAAGGGCTTGGCCAGCGTAAAGAACGAAGGTCTTGCGAAAATAGCGCGCTTCCCGGGCCGCTTTGAATGCCAGTATTTTAGCCTTGAAGAAATCGCGGTGGCGGGTGAGGCGCGCTTTAAGAACGAGTCGCAAGCGGACAAAAATCCCGCGGCCGTCCAGCTTGTTTATGTTTTGGAAGGCGAGGGAAACGTGGAGTCGCCCGCTTCCGGCGCGGACAAGTTCGCGGCCGAGGACATTTTCGCGCTGGCTCCCGGCGAGGAAGCGGCGTTCAAAAGCCAAAAGGCTCGCGTCCTTAAAATTCGCGCCAAATGATTTGTTAAATCCGTCTGTTCGAAAATCCATCCAGACGTAAAAAAAATACTAGGAACGGTCAAGGCCCGCTTCGCTTAAAGCCTTGACTCGTCCCTTTTGCGTCGCGATAAAAATTTTCGCGCCGCAATAGGAGGTGTCAGAAATGACAAATGAAATTCTTTTGGTCGCGTCGCTCTTGTTCGCGTTCGGCGTCCTGCTTGTGATGTTCCGCTTTTTTAACAAGGGCGGAATCTTTGCTTGGATTGCAATTTGCACGATTCTTGCCAATGTCGAAGTGCCCGTTTTGGTCAACGCCTTTGGCATGGAGCAAACGCTTGGAAACACGCTCTTTGCCACGACCTTTTTGGCCACGGACTTTTTGAGCGAGTTCTACGGAAAAAAAGAAGCCCGCAGGGGAGTCCTTTTGGGAATCATTTCCAGCGTCGCCTTCATTTTCTTTTCGTCAATTTGGCGCTTTTACGTTCCGTCGCAAAACGACTTTGCCTTTGAGCACTTGAAGAACCTCTTCGCCAACACTCCGCGCATTGTCGCCGCAAGCTTTGTCGGCTTTGCCGTAAGCGAGTTTTTGGACATTAACCTTTACGATTATTGGTGGCGTCTGTCAGAAAAATTATGCGGAAACAAGCGCGGCTTTTTGTGGCTGCGCAACAACGGCTCCACCCTCGTAAGCCAAGCGGTCAACATCACTGTTTTCAACATCCTCGCTTTCGCCGGCCTCTTCGACACGCCCACGTTGATTTCCGTCACAATTTCCTGCTACGTGATTTACATCGCCACCAGCTTGCTTGACACGCCCTTCATGTATTTTGCGCGAGTCTTGTGGGAAAGGAAGCAGAGGGAAGAAAATAGTTGAAAAAGCTGTAGTTTGTGGTAAAATAAAGTAATAGACAAAATTTTGAAGGAAGCATGGTGAATACGTTTGGGCAAACTGCAAAGGTCGGAAGGAAGCAAAGAAGTCTTGAATTTGGAATACACATTCCTTATGAAAATAAGGATAGAGGCGCGGACAATGTTAAAATCACGGACTACCACAAATAAAGAACTTCCTAACGTTCACCCTGGCGAAGTTTTAAAAGAAGAATTCCTTTTGCCCATGAATGTCAGCGCTTATCGTCTTGCCAAGGAAATCAATGTTACGGAAACGAGAATCTCGCAAATCGTTCGCGGAAAAAGGGCAGTCACTGCGGACACAGCCATTCGCTTTGCTAAATTCTTTGGAACTACGGCGGAATTTTGGCTCAACCTCCAAAATCTTTATGACTTGGAAGAAGAAGAAAGTCAACATTCCGCAGAATTTGAAAGCATCAAAATGTACGCCTATGCGTAAGGTAAATCATTGCTAAGCGGCATCCTCCAAGCCTCCGCGCTCTTGCAACAATTATTAATAAATACTATAATTCTTTTATCGAGGTAAAGTTATGGAAAAGAATATCGATTGGGGCAATTTGCCCTTTGGCTACGTTGAATGTTCTAAAAGTTTCGTCGCCAATTTTAAGGACGGCAAGTGGGACGAAGGAACTTTTACAAGCGACCACACTGTCACGCTGAGCGAGTGCGCGGGCGTCTTGCAATACGCCCAGACTTGCTTTGAGGGCCTAAAGGCCTACACGACACCTGCTGGAAAAATCGTCACATTCCGCCCAGACCTAAACGCAAGCCGCATGGCGGATTCTTGCCGCCGCCTTGAAATGCCGGTGTTCCCTGAGGATCGCTTTGTTCAGGCCGTCATAGACACCGTAAAAGCCAATATTGATTGGGTTCCTCCTTATGGAAGCGGCGCCTCCCTTTACATACGTCCATATATGTTCGGCTCGAACGCGGTGATCGGCGTAAAGCCCGCCGACGAATACCAGTTCCGCATTTTTGTCACTCCTGTTGGCCCTTACTTTAAAGGCGGAGCCAAGCCGATAAAAATCCGAATTTCAGACCTTGACCGCGCCGCGCCCCACGGAACCGGCGACATCAAGGCCGGCCTCAACTACGCGATGAGCCTTCACAACATCGTGGACGCGCACAAATGCGGCTACGACGAAAACCTTTACACAGACCCGGCCTCCCACACATACATCGAGGAGACGGGAGGAGCCAACATCGTCTTTGTCACAAAAGACGGAAAGCTTGTGACTCCAAAGTCGAATTCAATTTTGCCTTCTGTCAGAAGGCGCTCGATTGTCTATGTCGCCAAAGAATATTTGAAAATGGAAGTTGAGGAACGCAAAATCAACAAGTCGGAATTGTCCGACTTTGCCGAAGCCGGCCTTTGCGGAACTGCGGCGGTAATCGCTCCTGTAGGAGAAATTGACGACCACGACAAAAAAATCATGATTCCAAGCGGCATGGAAAAGTGCGGTCCTGTCCTGCAAAAGCTTCGCTCGCTGTTAATCGGCATCCAAATGGGAACCGAAAAAGCGCCCGACGGCTGGATAGTCGAGATAAAATAGTATGATAGTAATGAAATTTGGCGGTTCGTCCGTGGCCAACGCGGAGCGAATCCGCCATGTGGCAAGCATAATCCAAGCCTACAAAGACAAAAAGCCCGTCGTCGTCCTTAGCGCGATGGGCGACACCACAGACCACTTGCTGGACGCGGCCGACGCGGCGCTTGCGGGAAACGTCGACATTAGCGGAGTGGAAAAGCTTCACCGCGATTCCGCCGCCGAATTGGGAATCGACTTTTCTCCCTTTGAGCCGCTCATGCAAGAGCTTAAGCAGCTTTTGACCGGCATCTCGATGATCAAGGAGCTTACCAAGCGCACCCGCGACTACTTGGTTTCGTTTGGCGAGCGCCTTAGCGTCCGCATGATGGCGGCCTTTTTGAACAAGGAAAAAACTCCTGCGAAATTTTTTGACGCCTGGGATTTGGGAATCGTAAGCGACTCAAACTTTATGGCCGCCGAGCTTTTGGACGAAGTTTGGAAGAACATTCCGATGGAACTTAACTCCTACGCAAGCGGCGCCGCCAAAGAGATTCCGATTGTAACCGGCTTCATTTCAAAAGACAAGAAGGGCGACATAACCACGCTTGGACGCGGCGGCTCCGACCTTACCGCGACGATTATCGGAAGCGCGATGAAGGCCGACGAAATCCAGACATGGAAGGACGTTGACGGCATCATGACAAGCGACCCCCGCTTGTGCTCGGCCGCTCGCACGGTTCCCGAAGTCACTTACGAAGAGGCGCAGGAGCTTGCCATGTTCGGAGCGCAAGTCTTGCACCCGCGCTCGATGGTTCCCTGCCTTAAGGCCGGCGTTCCTGTGCGCGTGAAGAATTCCTACAACATTCAAAGCCCGGGCTCCATCATCGTGCAAAAACATTCTGGGGCCGTTCCCAAGGTTTGCGCGATAACGGCGGTCAAGGGCGTCACCCTTATCGACATCACCAGCGCCGGAATGCTTGGCGCGGCGGGCTTTTTGGCCCACATCTTCAACCAGTTCCTTAAGTGGAACGTTAGCATTGACGTAATCGCGACAAGCGAAGTAAGCGTCTCCCTTACGGTGAACACTAAGGCCGATTTGTCCGGCTTGCTTGAAGACCTCCGCCGCGTGGCCCAAGTTCAGGCCAGGCCCGGAAAGGCGATTGTCACCGTCATTTGCGACGCGACAAAGTCGGCCGACGTTTTGTCCACTGGCCTTGTGGCCTTGGCCGCGGCAAAAATCAATCCGCAAATGATAAGCCAGGCCGCGTCGAAGGTGAACATAAGCATGATAGTTGACGACGCGCAGCGCGACGACGCCGTAAAGGCCTTGCACGCCGCTTACTTCGAATGAACTGTCATTGCCGCGCTTGACGCGGCAATCTTTGGACAAAAAAGATGTCCGGGGCAAGCCCGATTGCCAGCGCTCGCAAGAGCGCAGTTGAATAAACTTCAACTAGCAAAATGGCGCCTAGCGACATAACATGACAAGATAGGGAGAACAATATGAAAATCGCTTTGGTTGGTTTTGGAAAGATGGGACACATGATTAAGGACGCGGCCATTGAGCTGGGCCATGAAGTTTGCGTCACGATTGACTCGTTCGCGCCCGACGCGGACGTGAAAAACGCCGGCGCCGACGACATTGTCCGCGCGGTAAAGTCCAGCGGCGCCCAGGGCGTGATTGAGTTCACGCATCCAAGCGCGGTCGTCCAAAACCTCAAGGCGCTTGTTCCGCTTGGCCTTCCGCTTGTGGTCGGAACGACAGGCTGGGCCGACTCCGAAAAAGAGATTGGCGACCTCTGCGCGTCCACCGGCGGAACCCTTGTCCGCTCGTCAAACTTTTCGACAGGCGTTAACGTCTTTTATAAAATCATTGAAGAAGCCGTAAAGCTTATGAATTCCTACAGCGAATACGACACCGCGATTTGGGAGGCCCACCACAGCCAAAAGGCCGACAGCCCCAGCGGAACCGCCTTGGAAATCGCGCGCCGCGTGATGGCCAACAATCCTAAAAAGACAAAGATGGTCGTAGACGCCTTCCACCAAAAGCCGGACGCTTCGGAACTGCATGTTTCCTCCACAAGATGCGGCTCGATTCCCGGAACCCACACGGTTTTCTTTGACAGCCCGGCCGACACGATAGAAATCACCCACCGCGCGCGCGGCCGCCAAGGCTTTGCGATCGGAGCCGTCCGCGCCCTCATTTCGCTTGACAACGCCCTAAAATGTGGTAAAATTCAAAAAGGAAAGATATATTCTTTAAGCGATTTACAGTAGAGTGGAGCGTTCATGGAAGACTTTCAGAAGGTAGTAGACGGAATAGGGGCGATGGCTTGCGTCGTCTCGGTTGAGGACTTGGGGAACGGTCGCGCCGGAAAATTCCGCATTGTGACGGGAAACCGCGCCTACATCGATTCCATCGAAAAGCCCGCTCCCGGAACTGAAATGCTCACCGCAAAGTTCACCCCCAACCAGGAATACACCGCCTACCTTTCCCGCGACCTTAACTTTGAGGACTTTTGCTACAAGGCCGCGGTCAACAGAAAATGCCTCCATTCCTACGTCCACCCGGAAAGAATGCCCGTTTGGTTCAACATGACGTTCCTGCCGCTTTTGCCGGACCAGGGAAATTTGCGCCACTGCGTCTACATAATGGAAATAAATTTTGAGGCCAGCTCCGAGCGCCTTTCAAACATATCCGGCGACATGGCGAGCGCCGTTTTGGAAACTTGTATCAAGCTTCGCGGAACGAGCGATTTTAGAAAGACGATGGTGGACGTTGTCAAGGACATACGCGACTTGTGCAGCGCGGAGCATTGCTGCATTCTTACGATGGACGACATAAACAGAACTTGCTCGGTTTTGTGCGAGTCCTTTAGGGAAGGAAGCCCCTTGCGTCCGATGTCCGAATACTTGGACGAAAGCTTTTATTCCTTGGCGGAAAGCTGGGAGGCCACGATTGCCGGAAGCAACTGCCTCATCGCGAAGAACGAGCAGGACATGGAAGTCGTAAAAGAGCGAAATCCCGTCTGGCACGCGTCGCTCACGTCGGCCGGCGCAAGGAACATCGCGCTCTTTCCGTTAAAGTCGCGCGAGCACCTTTTGGGCTACATGTGGGCCTTGAATTTCAACGCCGAAAATTCCGTAAAAATAAAGGAAACCTTGGAGCTTACGACATTCATTCTTGGCTCCGAGCTGGGAAACTACCTGCTCTTGGACAGGCTTAAAATTTTGAGCTCCAAGGACATGCTGACAGGCGTTTTAAACCGCAACGAGATGAACAACTACGTTGACAGCTTGTGCTCCGGCGCGGGCGTTTTGCCAAGCGGGGAGAGCGATCCCCACCCCGACGAGCCGGTCGGCGTGATTTTCGCGGACTTGAACGGCCTGAAGGGCGTAAACGACAGCGAAGGCCATGTGGCCGGCGACAGGCTTTTAAAGGACGCGGCCGCCGCTTTGCGGGAAGTTTTTTCGGAGAACGAAATATTCCGCGCCGGCGGCGACGAGTTTTCAATCATCGTTTCGGGAGTCACGGAAGATGAGCTGTCCAAGAAAATTCAGGAAGTCCGCGACGTTTCCAAAAAATATGAAAAGGTTTCTTTCGCTCTTGGCGGAAGCGTCCAAACGGAAAAGAAAAACATCCGCGCCGCCCTTCGCAAGGCCGACGAAAACATGTACAGCGACAAAAAGCTTTACTACGAGGCTCACCCCGAAAAGAACCGCCGCGCGCGGTAAAACTTGCAGGCGGCGTTTTAAAGGCGCGGCCTTGACTTTAAAAACATTGGCGGCGATTGACCAAAAAGGCCTTTGGCGCTAATATAAAAAAAGACGCGCGATTGGCGCCTAAGGAAAAAAATGGCAAAAAAGCTTTACGTAGGAAACCTTAGTTATTCTACGACAGAAGAGTCGCTGAACGGCTTGTTCGCTCAGTTTGGAGAAGTTGTTTCGGCAATCGTAATAAAGGACCGCGCCACAGGCCAGTCAAAGGGCTTTGGATTTGTTGAGCTGGCTGACGAAGCCGCCGCCGACAAGGCGATTGAGGCTCAAAACGGTAAGGAATTTGAAGGACGGCGCATCCGCGTGAACGTGGCCGAAGAAAGAAAGCCGCGTCCGCCACGCTTTAACAACGACCAAGGATTTAGAGGATAAAATGAAAAACACGGCGCTTTTGCTATTGCTAGGACTTCTCGTAGACAGCCATCGTTAAAGGCGCCGCCAAAATATTTTGCAAATCGCAAAGACCGGCGCTTGTCGCCGGTCTTTTTTTAGCGGCTGAAAAAAAATAGGAGTTAGATATGGATTCAAAAGGAAAGTATGTTCCCTATCCAAAAGTGAACATCAAGGACAGAAAGTGGCCGGACGCGGCGATAACAAAGGCTCCGATTTGGTGCTCGGTCGATTTGCGCGACGGAAACCAGGCGCTGATCAATCCGATGGGAATCGAGCAAAAACTTGAATTTTTTGACCTGCTTGTGAAGGTGGGCTTTAAGGAAATCGAAGTCGGCTTTCCTTCTTCAAGCGACACTGAATACAACTTCATGCGCCGCCTTATCGAAGAGAATCGAATTCCCAACGACGTTACGATCCAAGTTTTGTGCCAGGCCCGCGAGCACTTGGTGAAGAAAACCTTCGAGGCCATAAAGGGACTTCCCAAGGCGATTTTCCATATCTACAACTCAACGTCTCCGGCCCAGCGCAAATATACGTTCAACAAGAGCAAAGAGGAAATAAAGCAAATCGCGGTTGACGGCGTGCGCTGCATAAAGGACTGCATGAAGTACGCCGACGGAATCAAAATCCAGCTTGAGTACTCTCCCGAAAGCTTTTCAAACACCGAGATTGAATACGCCGTCGAAGTTTGCGAGGCCGTAAAGAACGAGTGGGGCCCGACGCCCGACAACAAAATCATCATAAACCTTCCGACGACGGTTGAGTGCGCTCTTCCCAGCACCTTCGCAGACCAAATAGAATATTTTTGCAAGAACATAAGCGGCCGCGAAAACGTCATCGTAAGCCTGCACCCCCACAACGACCGCGGCGAAGGCGTGGCCACTTGCGAGCTTGGCTTGCTTGCCGGCGCCGACCGCGTGGAAGGAACGCTTTTTGGAAACGGCGAGCGCACCGGAAACCTTGACGTTGTCGTCGTGGGCCTCAACATGTACAGCCACGGCGTTGACCCCAAGTTGGACTTTACGAACATTCCCGCCTTGGCCGAGGCTTACAAGCGCCTGACGGATATGGAAATACACCCCAGAACGCCTTACTCAGGCGAGCTTGTCTACACAGCCTTTAGCGGAAGCCACCAAGACGCGATCCGCAAGGGAATGGCCGCCAGGGCCAAGATGGACGACAACGCCGTTTGGGACGTTCCCTACCTTCCGATTGACCCGCATGACATCGGCCGCCAGTACGAAGGCATCATCCGAATCAACTCGCAAAGCGGAAAGGGCGGCGCGGCCTTTATCTTGGAAAGCGACTTTGGAATCCAGCCGCCCAAGGCCATGCATCCTGTCATCGGAGCGGCGGTCAAGGACGCGGCCGACAAGGCCCAGCGCGAGCTTAAGCCGGAAGAAATCAAGGAAATCTTTGAAAAGAAATGGATCGGCCTTACAAGCCCGCTCAAAATCGAGGAGCTGGTCGAAACCCACTTGGAGGGCGCGACCGGAGCGGAAAGCGAGGAGCGCGTTTTGTGCAACGCCGACGTCGTTTACAATGGCCAAAAGTACAAGATCAGCGCCCAAGGCAACGGCCCGCTTGACGCCTTTGTAAACGCTATGAAGCAAACGCCCGCGCCCAAGTTCAACATCACGAGCTTCCACGAGCACAGCATCGGAAGCGGAAACGACGCCAAGGCCATGGGCTACGTCCAAATCACCAAAGAGGACGGAAGCCAAGTTTGGGGCGTAGGCCGCTCCAGCAACGTCGGCCGCGCGGGCATAGCCGCCGTAGTTTCAGCTTTGAATCAGGCGTAGGCCCAAAAGCGGCAGAAAAAAAGCCCTTTCGTTCAACGAACGAAAGGGCAAAAAAGGAGAGGAGGATGCGGCAAAGTTTTAAAGCCGCAGAACGCGCCGTTTTCCCGCCGCGTTCACTAAATAAACCTCTCTCTTGCCGATTGGTTACAAATTTGATAAACTAAAAACATGAAATTCATTTCTTGGAACATAGACTCGCTCAACGCGGCGCTTACCGGAACTTCGCCCCGCTCGGAGCAGTCTCGGGACGTAATTAAAAAAATCGCCGCGCAAAACGCGGATTTTATAGCCATTCAAGAGACAAAGCTGGGCGAGGCGGGCCTTTTGCCAGCCCACAAGGCCGCGCTCCAAAATTATTTTCCCGACTACGACTACGCCTATGTCTCTTCCGTTCCGCCGGCAAAAAAAGGCTATGCCGGAACAATTAGCTTTTACAAAAAAGGCGCGGCGGTTAAGGCCGACTTTCCCAAAATCGGCGCTCCCGACACGATGGACAGCGAGGGCCGTATCGTTACGCTGGAAACTGACGCCTTTTACTTTGTCCAAGTCTACACGCCCAATTCAGGCGACGGCCTAAAGCGCCTTTCAGAGCGCCAGGCTTGGGACAAAAAATACGCCGACTACCTTAGCGCTCTCGACGAAAAAAAGCCTGTCATCGCTTGCGGCGACTTTAACGTGGCCCACACGGAAATCGACTTGGCCAACCCCGACTCAAACCATTTTTCGGCAGGCTTTACCGACGAGGAGCGCGCGGGCTTTACGGAACTCTTGGGCCGCGGCTTTGTGGACACCTTTAGAAAAGTTCACGGAGAAGTGAAGGGCGCCTATTCATGGTGGTCGCAAAGAATAACGACGGCCAAGGCCAACAACGCCGGCTGGCGCATCGACTACTTTTTGACAAGCGAGCGGATCGCGCCCAAGGTCAGCCGCTCCGAGATTATGGATTCCGGCGCGCGGCCCGACCACGCTCCGCTTTTGATGGAGATTGATTTGTAGAATGCCGCGATTTTTTTTGCGCCTCCGTTTTTTGGCGGCCGCCCTTTCGATTTTTGTTTTTTCCTGCGCCTCCGGAAAGGACTTGCCGCGCGACCAATTTTTTTATGAGGAGAACGTTTCGTTTTTCAAGGAAAGCGCCTTGGCCAACGGAATCCCCGTAATCGTAAAAAACATTCCGACGGAAAAAAACATAGACCTTCGCTTGATTTTTTCTGGCGGCGCGTCCTCCTGCCCAAAAGGAAAAAGCGGCTTGGACCAATTGACTTTTGACGTTATTTCCCAGTCCAATCCCAAAATCAAGGGCCTTCTTGCGCGCGGCTTGTACTTTGACATTTCTTCGTGCAAGGCGGACTACAGCTCCTTGGGCTTCAGCTCCTTGGCGGAGGACTTTGACGAGTGCCTTGAAGTTTTCGCCTCGTCGCTCCTTGCGCCCGAATACAGCCACGACGACTACATAAGGCTTGAAAGCGCCGCCGCCGCCGGAGCGATGGCAAGAAGCGAAAATCCCCGTTTTGAGCTTTTGGAGGCGGTCAAGAAAAAGATATACGCGGCCTCTCCTTATCTTGACGGAGAATTTTACAAGCCCTCAAGCCGCGTCTCCGAATACGACATAGAAAAAAATTTGGCCGCCCTTCTAAACGCCTCAAGGATTACGATTGTGGCCGCCGGAAATTTTTCATACAGGACGCGGGAGCAAAAAAGCGCCAGGCGCCAAAAGAAAAGCGACATGCAGCTTTTTGAGGAACGCTCGCCAATACTTTTGCAAAAGCTTGAGGAACTGTTTGGCGGCATCGAGGCCAAGCCTTGGACGGCTCCCAATCTTCCGGAAATTCAAGCCAAGTCCGGCTCAAGCGAGCGCCTGCATTCGGAATTTGCTGGCGGAGACTTTTACGCCGCGCGATGCCTGCCGTGCCCGGACAGGGGGGCGGAAGACTACGTGGCCTTCGCGCTTTCAACGATAGCGCTTGACGCGGTTCTTTCCAGGGAATTGACGGAAAAGCAAAAGGCGGCCGTTTATTGCGGAACGGCGGTATTAAACGCCAAAAAAAGCGCGGCGCTCATAATCGCGGCCGGAAAGAACGACGCAAAGAATTTCGCCGACTCGCTTTCGGCCGCCCTGGCGATGTTCCCGCAAGAATACGAAATGTCAAAAAATTTGGAAATGTACAAAAACATTTACATAGGCCGCGTGATGGGCGCTTCACAAAACGCCGCGGCCACCATCGAACAAATCGCGTCCTCCCTTTGCTACGAGGGCGACCCCAAGGCCTACCTTACAAGGCCGCAGAAAATAAGGGCCGCCACATCCCAAGACGTGACGGCCGCTTTTGAAAAATACTTCCTCTCGGAAAATTCGCTGTATGTGCTGTTGACAAATTAAGGCCGCGCGAAGCGGAGGCGCGGCTTGCGAAAACTCTCATTTTGCCCCTGCCGCGCCAGCGGCAGACGTAAATAGTTACAAGGGGCAAAATGCGAGTAGCGACGATATCTAGCGGTTTCGTAAGTCGCGCAGACGCTGGGAGCGGCCTTGATTTGTTATAGCGGCGTGTTGCCGTGCTTTTTGCAAACGGTGTCAAAGGCCTTCTTTTCAAGCAGGAACTCAAGGCTTGACGCCACGCGGGCTCTTGTTTCTTTTGGCTCAATCACTTCGCTTACGTAGCCGCGCTTGGCCGCGATTTTCGGCGTCATAATCTCGCTCTTGTATTCCTCGCTCTTTTGGGCCACTTCCTGCGCTTTGGCTGGGTCGGCCAATTCCTTGGCGTACAAAATGCCGATCGCGCCTTCCGCTCCCATTACGGCGATCTCGGCCTTGGGCCAAGCGTAGACAAAGTCCGCTCCCAAGTGCTTTGAGCACATCGCGATGTAGGCTCCGCCGTAGGCCTTGCGCGTGATTACCGTTATTTTGGGAACGCTGGCCTCGGAGTAGGCGTAAATGACTTTGGCGCCGTGGCGGATGATTCCCTTTTGCTCTTCCTGCGGGCCGGGAATAAAGCCCGGAACGTCGACAAAGGTCAAAAGCGGAATGTTGAAGGAGTCGCAGTAGCGCACATGGCGAGCGATTTTGTCGGAAGCGTCGCAGTCAAGGACGCCGCCGATTCCGCTCGGGTTGTTGGCGATGATTCCCACTGTGCGGCCCTCGACTTTGGCAAAGCCTACGACGCAGTTAATCGCGAACTCTTTTGAAACTTCAAAGAAGCTCTCGTCGTCGGTCACGTCTTCAATCACGCGGCGGATGTCGTAGCCGGCGCGCGGGTTTTCGGGAAGGATAGTCTCGATGTCCTTTTCCTTTTTGCGCTCGTCGTAATGGAACTTGGCGGCCTGGACGATTTCGTCTCCGTAGTAGTGGGGAATGTAGTCAAGCAATTTGCGGACGCTTTCGTAGCAAGACTTTTCGTCGGCCGCCCTAAAGTGGGCCACGCCGGATTTTTGCGAGTGGATGGCCGCTCCGCCCAAGTCCTCGGCGCTGATGTCCATGAACATTACGCTCTTTACTACCTTGGGGCCGGTGATGAAAAGCTGGCTTATTTTGTCAACGGCGAAGATAAAGTCGGTGAGTCCCGGCGAGTAAACCGCTCCTCCGGCGCAAGGGCCGGCCACGATTGAAATTTGCGGAACGCTTCCCGACGCGCGGACGTTCTGGTAGAAAAGGTCGCCGTAGCCGCAAAGCGCGTCAACGCCTTCCTGGATTCTCGCTCCGCCCGAGTCGTTGATTCCGATTACCGGGCAGCGGGCCTTTATGGCCAAGTCGATTATCTCGGCGATTTTCTCTCCGTGCATAAGGCCAAGAGAGCCGCCCTGAACCGTAAAGTCCTGCGCGTATACGGCCACCTTGCGGCCGTTGATTTTTCCGAAGCCTGTGATGACTCCGTCGTATGGAATGTCTTTTTTTTCCATTCCAAAGCTGGAGCAGTTGTGCCTTACTCCAGAATAAATTTCCTTGAATGTGTCTTTGTCGCAAAGGGCGGCGATGCGCTCAATCGCGTGAAGCTTTCCTTTTGCGTGCTGTTTTTCAAGATTGTATTCCATAGTGAACCTCTCAAAAAGTACGGCTGTTCGCGCGAGCTTTGCGAGCGCGAATGTTGCCGCTTATGCGCCAATCACGCAATTTCGGCCTTTCGACCGTTTGTCATTGGCGCTATATTATATTATGACAAAATGACACTTTTTGTCAACGGGTGATAATATTTAGTTTTTTCCTTGAAAATTATATAAAGCCATGTTATAATTGCCTCTATATGCATTTTGCGGAAGCGCGAAAAAAACAGCGAATTTTCTCAAAAGGGCTTGACAGATTAAGCCGCGCGCCGCAAAATTCGCAATTCGCAATTCGCAATTCGCAATTCGCAATTCGCAATTCGCAATTCG
>CAMKEG010000007.1 GCA_946411505.1 uncultured Treponema sp.
AATCAATCAATCAATCAATCAATCAATCAATCAATCAATCAATCAATCAATCAATCAATAGAAGAATAGTCTTTAAATGCTTTAACCAATGCCCGCGGACTGGGACGGAAACGCCCCTTGCCGCGGGCTTATTGTTTTTTAAATCTTTCAAATTTGGAGGAAATCTATGAAAGAAATGAGATTGTTGGCGGCGCTGGCTGTATGCGGCGCGCTTGCCTTTGGAGTGTCGGCTTGCTCAAATTCAAGCGGCAACAGCGCGGCGTCTTTGGTCGGCCTAAGCGGCGGCGGAACGCAGGATCCGGTTTTTACGCCGGTGTATGAAACGTTCGGCTCTTGGCCACAAACTGTAATGGCGGTCGGCGTCACCGTGAATGAAAGCGAGACCGAGATTCACGGAGCGCTTACTTACTGCAAGGGAAGCGACGGCCAGTGGTATGTCAAAAGATTTGAAAATTCTAGCGACGGAATCTGCAAGTACAGCGACGGAACAACGGTCAAGGAAAGTTCCGCCAACAGCTACAAGTGGTTCAAGGTGGAACCGATAAAGTGGCGCGTTCTTACGGCAAACTACAATGGAACGGGCAAAAAACTTTTGCTTGCGGAAAAAATTCTGGCTAACTGCAAGTATTACGACTATAAAGATGTGAACAGAAGCGTAAACGCGGCGACTGTTTATCCCAACAACTACGAACATTCAAAAGTCCGCGCCTTTTTGAACGGCCTCAGCTACAAACAAAAGCAGGCGTCTGACGGCGCTCAAAACGAGTGCGACGACTTTTTGAACAAGGGGTTTTTGCAGTCGGCCTTTACGCCGGCGGAATTGGCAAAAATCGCGGACACAAGCGTTGACAACAGCGCCGACAGCACGACTGACAGCGGCAACAATTTGCCCAAGTCGACGGATTACGCTTGCGGAAACACCAACGACAAAATATTTGTTCTCAGCGAGCGCGAGGCCACAAACAGCGAATACGGCTTCCCGGCGTACAAGCGAACCGGAACAGGCAACGCGCGCATCCGCCAAGCGACGGACTATGCCATGGCCAGCGGAGCCTATCAAAGCTCCTATCCTGGAAACGGCGGAACTTGGTGGATTCGCTCTCCTAACGCCGCCAGCGCCAGTACTGTTCGCCATATAGGCGGCGGCGGAGACGCAAGTTTAAACACGATTGTTAACTCGGAAGGAACCGGCCTTGTTCCGGCATTGTGCGTGAGCGACTAGCGCGGCGCGTTGTTTGCGTTCGGCTTCCCCAAGACGGGGAGGCCTTTTTTTATGGCGCAAGCAAAAAAAAACTTGACAAATTGTATATACATAGTGTATAGTTATTATGGACGGACTGAATGGGAAAAACGATTGTTCACGGAGCCTTTGAATGGGACTCTGAAAAAGCGGAAACGAACATAAAAAAGCATGGCATTTCTTTTGAAGAAATACTGCCTATGTTTGAAGACCCGCTTTTTTGGGAACGAATTGATTCCGCCCATTCAACTGACAAAGAAACACGGTATTTTGGCGTGGCAAAGATAAAAGGCTTTGCCGTTGTGGTTTCTTGCTATACGGAACGAAAGCGGGTAAGAATAATATCCGCGCGAATTTCCACTAAGGAAGAGGAGCGTCAATATGAAAACTGGTGCAAGCAATTCTACAACTAAAAGAGTGGCGGAACTTAGAAAGAAAATCGACTTGTCGGACATTCCCGAAATAAAAGACTTCTCAAGCGGCCATCTTCGCAACTGGAAGCCGGCAAAAAAGCCCGTGTCGTTCCGCATTGACCTTGACAATCTTGAGTGGCTTCAAAGCGCAGGCGTAAAGGGCTACCAAAAAAAGATGAACGCTGTAATCAGATGGGCAAAACAAAACCACTGCCCCATCGCCACGCTTTAATTATTTTTATATTCTATTTTAATTGAAATTTTCCGCTTTATCTGCTATAATTGTTTCCCATGAAAAAGACTGGCTCACAGATAATTTGCGAACTTTTAAAGGCTCATAAAATCACGACCGTGGCGGGAATTCCGGGCGGCTCTATTTTGCCGCTTTACGACGAATTGGCCCGGAGCGGAATCAAGCATGTTTTGGTCCGCCAGGAACAGGCCGCGGGCTTTATAGCGCAGGGCTTCGCGCGGACAACAGGAAAGCCCGCCGTTTGCATGGCCACAAGCGGCCCGGGAGCGATGAACCTTTTGACGGCCATCGCCGACGCGCGCTGCGACTCGATTCCGATAATCGCGATTACGGGGCAAGTCAACCTTTCCATGATTGGAACCGACGCATTCCAAGAGGCCGACACCTTTGGCCTGTCGTTTCCGATTACAAAGCACAGCATGATGGTAAAGAGCGCCGCCGAGCTTTTGACGGCTATTCCCAAGGCTTTTGAAATCGCGACGACAGGACGGCCCGGCCCGGTTTTGATTGACGTTCCGCGAAACGTTCAGCTTGAGGAAGTTGAATTTTCATCTTGGCCAAAAATTTCTGGCGCAAAAAAAGAAGTGCGCTTTCACACAAGCAAAAAAGAAATCCCCGCGCGCTTAAAGGCGATTTTTGCCGCGATGGACAAAAGCAAAAAGCCCGTCGCCTATTTGGGAGGCGGCTGCAATTCCGTTGAGGCGGCAAAATACCTTAAGGCGCTTTTTGGCCTTTACAAGATTCCGGCGGTTTCTAGCCTTATGGGAATCGGAGCCGTTCCCGCGACAGACCCCGCTTATTTGGGAATGGTCGGAATGCACGGCTCGGTCGCGGCAAACCAAGCGATGCATGACGCGGACTTGGTCCTTGCGCTCGGCGTTCGCTTTGACGACCGCGCGATTGGGTTGGCCAAAGAGTTCTGCCCCAAGGCAAAAATCGTCCACATCGACATCGACGCGGCGGAAGTGAACAAAATATTTAGCGCCGACATTTCGCTTGTCTGCGACTTGGAAAGCTCTCTTGCCGCGCTGTCTGAACTTGTCCGCGAGAAAAAGTCTTCGTTTAACAAGGAAGCCGCCGCCGCGCGAAAGGCCTGGCTGGAAAAAACGTCGGCCTTGCGAAAGAAAACTTTTACGCTTGAATGCGGCCGCAACAAAAAGACCGGCTTGACAAACCCTCGCGCCTTCATCGCGTCGCTTCCCAGCAAAAACGTAATCGTAACGACAGACGTAGGCCAGCACCAAATGTGGGCCGCGCAATACTATCCGGTCCAGGAGCCCAGGACTTTCTTGACGTCCGGCTCTTTGGGAACGATGGGCTTTGGCCTTCCGACCGCGATTGGCGCCGCGCTGGCCAATCCGCAAAAGCGCGTCGTTTGCATATCGGGCGACGGCTCGATTATGATGAACGTGCAGGAGCTTGCCACTTTGGCCGAGCAAAACTTGAACGTTACCGTAATCGTTTTTGAAAACGGAACGCTTGGAATGGTAAGGCAGCAACAGAAATATATTTTTGAAAAGAATTTTAGCGCGAGCGTTTTTGGAAAGTCGCCCGACTTGCTTGAAATCGCGCGCGGCTTTGGAATACAGACTTTTGACGCGGACTGTGACCGCGATTGGGCAAAGAAAGTCTTTGACCCGGCCAGAAAGGCGCCCGCCTTTGTCCGCGTTAAGATTGACGCTGACGAAGACGTTCTTCCGTATGTAATGGCCGGCAAGGCCAACATAGATTCCATTCACTAAAGGCGCGTCATAATCTGCACAAGGAGAGTTACATGAAAAAATTAAGGTCGTTGTTAGGAACGCTTCAACTTGTTGTGGCGTTTTCTGTCGTGACGCTTTTTGGAGCCTGTTCCAATTCGTCAACGCCGCTGTATGTTCCGCCGGCTCCAAGCGTGAACTATTTTTCGCAGGCTTCGCTTTCGCGCAGGGCTTACATCGGCGGCTCGCTGATTTACAACCCGGACAGTTCCGCCTTGTCGCAGCTAGCTTACGGCGTGAAAATCGCGGTAAGAACCAGCGTCTTGGAAAAGAGAAGCGTTTCGATATATCAAGTCGGAACAGGATCCACTCTAAGAACGGACACGACAGTTTCCGTCGGAGAGAACGGAAGCTGGGCGAGCGGTTCGGCTGAAACTTTTGACGACTACATCACAGAAAAAGAAGGTTCCGAAGTGTTCGGATACATAGTCGTAATGAGCATAGGCGAGGCAAACATAAAATTCAACTACTACTATTATCCGCAAAACGGCGTCGCGCTTGCGTCGCAATTTGTCAATCTAAGTCTTGGCGATTCGGTTCGCCTTGGAAACAGCACATCCATTATAAAATATGAGATGCCGCAAATCGCGCGCAAAGGCTTTGAGAACGCCCGCTGGCTGACTTTTGTCAACAGCGAGGACAGCATGAGCGCCTGCATGTATTCCTGCGTGCCCGAAGTGAACGGAAACGCTTCGGCGCTTTACGGAGTGAACTCGGACAAAAGCTTCATCTTTCTTATTGGCGGCGCGGGCGCTGAGGGCGACTATTATCCGACTTCAATGCAGAACATTCTTGACATGCTTGCTTACGGCGACTACATCATCGACCAAGCCGATAACACAATGTATTCTGTCGCGGGGGACGTAAAGGCAAACGGCTTGGCCGCGTTAAAGACCGAAAAAGACTACGACGGAAACACCTCCGCGGGCGTTGAAGGCGCTCCAGAGTCATTCTTGCGCTTTGCCTACCACTTGTACCAGTTCCCAGACCAAGAGAACGGGCCAAAAATGTTCTTTGAGTCCTTGCCCAAAGCGGCGCAGGATTTGGCCAACTCGAATTTTGAGTATTCCTTGTATAAAGACGACGGAGCGATTTTTTATGTAAAGATGCTCAACTGGATCCTTTGCGACAAGGAATCTTTGACAGCCATAGCCAATGATTTGGAGAGCAAAGGAAAAAGCGAATACGCGACTGAAATCAAGGATGCCGTAAACCACTATCACAGCCCCAGTTCAGGAATCACGTTCAACCAAGCCAAGTGGGAAGACGCTTTTATAAACGCCTCCGTCAGCTTTTCAAAAACCGCGGAAGATTTTGAAAACGCGAACAACCAGTATGTCGAAACGTTCAGAAGCATCATGGACGAAGTTTACGACCATTCGCCGGACGCTTATGTAGATCCGCCCAGCTTGTTCAACATTTATCCCGACATCGCGCTGGACATGGGAAGCGCGGGCTACACTCCGGCCGACTACGAAGCCACGAACCTCTTTTCCGACTCGCTCGCCGACAACCCGCTCATTTCCATGAGTTCGGCGAAGTCGTCAAAATACAAAGAATACACTGACAAGCGCGACGCCATCGAAAAAAAGTTCAGCGAGTTCCACCGCATGGATTTGGCCAAGGTAAACGGAAACAGGCTTTCTGTCGTTGGCGTGAATTTTGCGATGGGCGTCAAGGGAAAGGTCATAAAGAACCTTGGCATAAAGTCTGGCGAGCTTGGAATAAAGGGACTTGGCGCCGCGATTTTCATTAAGGCCGAAGCCACGCTCCAAAACATTGAAGCTGGCGAGCATTCCTTCTTTACAAAAGAAGAATTGGAAAAAATGTCAAAAGACTTGCACAAGCCAATCACTTTTTCCATCGGTCCTATTCCTTGCGTTTACAAGACCACGTTCAACTGGGACGTTGGCTGGACCGCTAAGATTCAGACTAACTTGAAATTCATGGCGGGCTTTACCGGCCTTTACGGCGGCGAAGTTGACTTGGGCGCCAAGTGGGGCGTAAAATTCAAGTGGAAGGTAATTCCGGTAGGCGGCTACTTTGACCCCTGGCCCACGAACGCGCATGCAATCAACGAGCACGCCGCCTATGTTGGGCCTGCCGCCGAAGCCCCGGATAAGAATGAAACCAAGTTTGACGTAGGCGTTTATGTAAAGGGAACTCTAAAGCCGCAATTTGGCGTGGGCTTTAGCTATGTCAGCGCGGGCCTTCAAGTGGTTGGAACCCTCCAGCCGGAACTGCACTTTATAGTGGGCGACAAGTTCTTGAAGCCGCCCGAGAACACGCCCTTCCATCTGCAAGGCTTGCTAAAAGCTTTGGTCACATTCGGCCCCTACTTTGAAGTGACGATTCCGATAATCGGAAAGAAGATCAAGACCGAATGGACCGCGGTAAAAATTCTTGACAAGTCCAGCGGCGACAAGCCCATAGAAATTTTTGACGTTCCATTGTCGATATAAATAAGCTTGGAGGAAAAATGAAGCTTAACACAAAATGCGTGCAGGCGGGCTACACGCCCAAAAACGGAGAGCCGCGCCAGATTCCAATCGTTCAGTCAACGACTTTTAAATACGACACAAGCGAGGACATGGGAGCCTTGTTTGACTTGGAAGCGTCGGGCTATTTTTACTCGCGCCTGCAAAATCCAACCTGCGACATGGTGGCCGCAAAAATCGCCGCGCTCGAAGGAGGAGCGGCCGCCATGCTTACTTCAAGCGGACAGGCGGCGAACTTTTTTGCCCTCTTTAACATTTGCGAAAACGGCGGCCACATCGTGGCTTCGTCGTCAATCTATGGCGGAACCTTCAACTTGATTAGCGTTACGATGGCCAAGATGGGAATCCAAACAACTTTCGTTTCGCCAGACGCAAGCGAAGAGGAACTCGCCGCCGCCTTTAGGCCAAACACAAAGGCGCTTTTTGGAGAGACAATCGCGAATCCCGCGCTGACGGTTTTGGACATAGAAAAGTTCGCCCATGTGGCCCACGCGCATGGCGTTCCGCTTATCGTTGACAACACCTTTCCGACGCCGGTCCACTGCCGCCCGATTGAGTGGGGCGCTGACATCGTGACCCATTCCACGACAAAGTACATGGACGGCCACGGCTCTTGCGTTGGCGGCGCGATCGTGGACTCAGGAAAATTTGACTGGCTGGCCCATGCCGACAAGTTCCCCGGTCTTTGCGAGCCCGACGAGTCCTACCATGGAATCGCCTACGCAAAAAAGTTTGGCCAGGCGGGCGCCTTTATCACAAAGGCGACGGCGCAATTGATGCGAGACTTTGGATGCAGCCAATCCCCGCAAAGCGCCTTTATCCTTAACCTGGGCTTGGAATCCTTGCATGTCCGAATGGCGCGCCACGCGGAAAACGGCCAAGCCGTCGCCGAATTTTTGTCGTCCAGCGACAAAGTTTCAGCTGTGAATTTCCCTGGACTTAGAGGAAATAAGTACTACCCGCTTTTCACAAAGTATCTGGCTGAAGGCGCCTGCGGCGTAGTCAGCTTTGAGCTTAAGGGAGGCCGCGAAGCCGCCGGAAAGTTTATGAAGGCGCTAAAAGTTTACGCGATAGAAACGCACGTGGCCGACGCTCGCTCTTGCTGCCTTAATCCGGCGACCAGCACCCACCGGCAAATGTCCGACGAGCAGCTTGCCGCCGCCGGAATCCCGGCCGGCCTAATCCGCCTTTCGTGCGGTCTGGAAGACAAGGAAGACTTGGTTGCCGACCTTAAGCAGGCGCTTGAAGCGGTGTAAATTCTTTACTTTTTTGCCAAATTTGGCCTAAAATCTTTACTTTTTTGACGAAAAATGGTATAATAAGTAAAGATTTTGGGGGCCGGCAAAATGGTATCGTATGAAGGGCTTATAAAGGCGCTAAAAGAAAAGGGCGTCGGAAAAACAGAGCTTTCGCAGGCGCTAGGGCTATCCACAAGAACCGTGGCAAAAATCGCCAAGGGGCAAAAACTTTCCGCCAGAAGCGCGCAAAAAATCGCGGACTACCTTGGCCTTCCCGCAGCCTCTATTATGCGGGAAATTTCTTCAAACAAAATTCTTCAGCGCCTGCGCGACGAAAAGGAAATGAAAATTTCAGGCGGCCTTTACCACGAGCTTCAAGTGCGAATGACATACAATTCAAACCACATCGAGGGCAGCAAGCTTTCGCAGGATCAGACGCGCCTTATCTTTGAGACAAACACAATCGATGTCGGCGACGGCGTTCCCGTTGACGACATTTTGGAAACCGTGCATCACTTTAGGGCGATTGACTATGTGATTGACATTGCGGAAGAAACGCTCACAGAGGAAATCATAAAAAAGCTCCATTACATTTTAAAGCATGACACAAAAGATTCGACGCTCTCTTGGTTCGCCGTGGGCGACTACAAAATGAGAGCCAATGTGGTTGGTGGAAGGGAGACGACAAAGCCCGCTCTTGTTCCGCAAAAAATGGCGGCCTTGCTAAAAAAGTACAATTCAAAAAAGGCCGCGCGCTTTGAAGACATAATTTCTTTGCACGCCGAGTTTGAATGCATCCACCCATTTCAAGACGGAAACGGCCGCGTCGGCCGTCTTGTCGCGCTAAAGGAATGCTTTCGCCACAATGTCACGCCCTTTATCATTGATGACTCAAAAAAGAATTTTTACTATCGCGGCCTGGCGGAATGGAAAAACGAAAAGGGCTTTCTTTACGACACATGCCGCGACGGCCAAGACAGCTTTGCCGAGCTGCTGGAGATGTTGGGAATGGAGCGGGAATGAACGCAATGAGCGGCGGCGTTCCGCGGCTTCCATGCGCTACAACGCCCGGCTTGACCGGGCATTCTTTGGTTAATATAATGTTCCTATGCCAATCCTAGACCAATCCAACGGCGCGGAATTTGAGAGCGCCCAAAACGCTGCGTCCGCGCGATATATTTTTTGCGACAGGGAAATTCTCCTTGTTGACGGAAAGCTTCCCGACAAAAAATTTTACGACGCCTTTGTCGCCGCGCAAATAGAGGCGGCCAACCTTGACCGCGCCATTGTAGAGCTTCCGCAAAATTACGCCGCAGCGAAAATCGCCGCGCGCTCTGGCCTTGCAAAGAGTTTTTGCGATAGCGGCGAGGCCTTTGTTCCTCTGCGCGAGTTCTGCTACAAAAATCCGGCGCTTGCCCCGGCTGCCTTGCGCGCGAAGGGCATCCTGTTTTGGCGCGACACATACCGCCACTGCCCCAAGTGCGGCGCGGCCTTTGAGAACGACAAAAAAGAGACCGCGCTAAACTGCCCCGCGTGTTCCTTTAAGCTTTATCCCCGCATCGAGCCATGCGTAATCGTATTGATAAGCCGCGGCGATGAAATTTTATTGGTAAAGAACAAGCGCGCCACTCGGGACTTTTATTCCTGCATAGCGGGCTTTATGGAACTGGGCGAGTCCGCGGTCGAAGCGGTCAGGCGCGAAGTGAAAGAAGAAGTCGGTCTTGAAATAAAAAACGTTACGCCGGTCGGAAGCCAAAGCTGGCCCTTCCCGGACCAATTGATGCTGGCCTTTACCGCGGACTGGCAAAGCGGCGACTTGGTCTTGCAAGAAGAAGAAATCGCCGAAGCGCGCTGGTTCAAGCGCGACGCTCTTCCGCCCTTGGAAATGATTCGCGGCTCCGTCGCGTGGAATTTAATTAACGGAAAGTTTTAAGCGCGAAAAAAACTAAGAAGGGATAGACTATGGAAATCCGTGAGTTGAACGAAGGCGATTTGGAGTCGCTGGTAAAATTGTACGAGCAGCTTGACGGCTCAAACGAAGGCTTTACGGCGGAAGCCGCGCGCTTGGTTTGGAAAAGCGAAATCGAGGGCAACAAAAACATAAAATATTTTGGCGCGATTGAGGACGGAAAAGTCGTTTCAACTTGCTTTTGTCTTATAATCCCAAATCTTACGCGGCTTGGAAGCTCGGCTTGCTTTGTCGAGAATGTCGTTACCGACAAGGATCACAGGGGACAAGGGCTTGGCAAAAAAATCATGGAAAGGGCGATCGCTTTTGCCCGCGAAAGAGGCTGCTACAAAGTGATTTTGGAAAGCGCGAGCTTTAGGAAAGAAGCCCATCAGTTCTACAAGAACTTGGGCTTTGACGGCGACTCCAAAAAGGCGTTCATAATGAAGCTTAAAAAGTATTAGAAAACTAGAGCGCTTCGCGCGCCTTGATTGTTCTTGATGCGCCGCTGTTCGCGCGAGTTTCACGCTCCCGCGCTGCCATAATGCTTTAGCCCATATTTCCAAAAGGTGCAAGATGCCGTTCCGAAAAGCAAGGCCACAAACGGGGCGGCAAAGCGCAAGGCCGGAAGCGGAACGCCCTTTCCCAAAAGCAGCGCGACCGGGTAAAAGCCCGTGAAGGCGTAGGGAACGGCAAAGGTCAAAAGCGTTTGCATTTGCTTGGAATAAATTCCAAGCGGGTAGTCGGTGTAGTTTTTAAGGCCGTAATTGTTGTCTGTCAAAAGCGTAACGATTTCATCTCCCTTTATCGCCCAAAAGCTTATCGTTCCCGTAAAAATCGTTATCGCGCTGAATATCACAAAGGCGCTGACCATGTTCAGCGCAAAAAAGGCAAGGTTCCCCGCGCTCCAAATAATGTTAAGGCGGCCCATGCTTCTAAGCCAAAAGAAAACGGCAAAGCCAAGTCGCGGAAGAAAGGTGTACTCAAACTGCTGCAAGACCAAGTACAAAAGCGGATTGATTGGCCGCGTCAAATACAAGTCAAACTTTCCCGTACGGACAAGCTCTCCCATTTCCCTCATCGGC
This sequence comes from uncultured Treponema sp., assembly GCA_946411505.1. Taxonomy (GTDB): domain Bacteria; phylum Spirochaetota; class Spirochaetia; order Treponematales; family Treponemataceae; genus Treponema_D. The sequence continues at coordinate 10,436 of CAMKEG010000007.1, forward strand.
TTCCAAAAGAAAAAGCAGCTTAGGCTGTAGGTAAGCCAGCTGGTCGTGAACATGAACAAAACTTCGTCGCAAGTCCAACCCGCGATTCCGTCAAAGTTCCTAAAGATTACCATAAAGCCCGCGAAGTACACGCCTATTAAAATTATGTTGGCCGCCATCTCGAACAAGAGCGCGCAATGGTAGGCCATCTTTGACTTTACGTATATCGCGACAAAATGCCGGTACATGTTAAACAATCTCATCATTATCCTCCTTGGACGACAAGCTTTTTTCTTCCGACCGCCCATGTTATTTTTACAAGGCCGAACAAAACAAAAAGCCAAACGATTTGGACAGCCAGCTTCGCTAAAATCGTCCGTTCTTCCATCGGGCTTGTAATTATCGTAACTGGAATTTCGTACATCGCGCGGAAGGGCAAAAAGGCGTTCAGCGCTTTTAGGAAGTCCGGGAACATCGCGCAGGGAATCCAAGAGCCTGACAGCAATTTGTAAAAGGCGCCCACCAGCATGTTGAGCGGCCAAGTGACGATAAGCCAAAAGGCCATCAAGCCGATGACAAGCGAATACAAAAATTGTATCGCGTAAGAAAGCAAGACCGACGCGGCCGCAAAGGGAAGCTGTCGCGCGCAAACAAGCGGCATCTTAAAAAACAAGGCCGCCGCGACAGCAAGCGGAAGGCAGCAAGACAAAAGGCGGACCGCGCTTGTTCCGACATGCTTTGAAAAAACAAGGCCGCAAAAGTTTATCGGCCTTATAAGCTGGACCGCGATGTTCCCCGTGTGGATTTGCTCGTTTATCCACAAAATCGCGTCGCATTCCATAAAGCTTGAAATGATTGTCGCCACAATCACGTAGCGCAAGGTTCCTTCCTTTGTCATCGCAAGCGGAACTTTTGCCTGCGACATAAAGAGCGTGGACCACAAGCAATACTGCATGTAAAGGTAGACTGCCTTTGACAAAAGGCCCGCCCATAGCGAGCTTTTGTAAGCGACGCGCTCCTTTATTCCAATGATAACGTAATCAAGATACTTGCGCATTCTTTATTCCCTCCTGATAAATCCGCTTGATGATTTCCTCAAGGTCGGTCGTCTTGTAAAGCGCCTTTAGCTCGGACAAGCTTCCGTCGTAAAGCAAAAGGCCCTTGTCGATGACCATCATTTTTTCGCAGAGCGTTTCTATGTCCGAAACGTCGTGGGTTGTCAAGATGACGGTGGTCTTACGCTCCTTGTTGACCTGCAAAATAAAGTTCCTGATTCGCTCCTTGGAAAGAACGTCGATTCCGATTGTCGGCTCGTCCAGGAACAAAATTTCAGGATTGTGGAGGAGCGAGGCGGCAAGGTCGGCCTTCATTCTTTGGCCCAGGCTCAAAAGTCTGGGCGGCTGCGCGATGAACTCGTTTAGGCCAAGAATGTCTGCGAACATTTCCATGTTGCGCTTGTAGTCCGCGTCGGAAACTCCGTACATGTCCTTAAAGAGCTTCAGCGTGTCCAATACCGGAATGTCCCAGCACAAAACGCTTTTTTGTCCAAAGACCGTTCCGATTTTTAGCATTATCTTTTTGCGGTCCTTGGGGTAGGAAAGTCCGTTGATGGTAACGGAGCCGCCGTCGGGCGTGAGGATTCCGGTGAGCATTTTTATAGTGGTGGACTTTCCCGCGCCGTTGGGGCCGATAAAGGCCGTGATTTGGCCGTCAGGAATTTCAAACGAAACCTTGTCCACGGCGGTCTTGAATGCCTTTCCCTTTAGCCTGTAAATCTTTGTCAAATCGCTTGCGTTTACGCTCATTTTGCTTGAACCTCCGTCGCTTTTTCTGTATAATAGCGAAAAATTAACTATTGGTAAAATGAATTGTTTGGATAATAACAATCGAAAAATATAATGATAGCGCGAGACCATAAAATGCGCTAAAACAGGAGCGGCCCTTTTGTGCTTGCAAGGCTTTTAGGGCGAGGAGGCGGAATGAACATCTTTCAACTTGAAACCTTTTTGAAAATCGCGGAGACAAAAAACTTCACGACGGCGGGAAACATCTTGGGCTACGCGCAGTCAACTGTGACGGCGCAAATAAAGGGCCTTGAAGACGAGTTGGGCTGCCTTTTGTTCGAGCGGCTTGGAAAGTCCATCGTCCTGACGGCGGAAGGCCAAAAGCTTTGCGGCTACGCCGAAAAAATGCTGCAGCTAAAGCGCGAGATTTTTTTGGAAGTTCCGCCGTCAAAGGAGCCTTCCGGCGTCATAAAGCTTGGCGTCTCCGAATCCTTGTGCTACGACATCTTGCCAAAAATTCTTTTAAAGTACCGCAAAAAATATCCAAAGGTTGACATACAAATATCTTTCATAGAACACGACACATTCCCGCCGGCGCTAAAAAACGGCGCCTTGGACTTGGCCTGGACGCTGAACCCGCTTGTCCAAGAAGAAGGCCTTTTGATTTTGCATAAAAAGCGCGAGGGGCTGGCCTTTTTCGCAAGCCCCAAGCACCCTTTGGCGCAAAAAAAGTCGATAAGCGAAGCGGACTTAAAGGACGTTCCCCTTTTGCTGACCGGCCACAACTGCAACTTTAGGCATATGCTTTTGGAAGACCTAAAGAGAGCCGGAATCACGCCCCGCGTGGCGTTAGAAACCTCCAGCAAGGAGGTGCTAAAGCAGTTTGCGATAAACCAGTTTGGCGTGGCCTTTATGCCAGAGATGGCCGCAAGAGCCGAGCTAAAGGCCGGAAATCTAAAGCGCTTTTTGTGGAAGGGCCAGGACTTTGAGGTTTATTCCCAGCTTATTGTCTGCAAGGACAAGCGAATCGGCGCTCCGATTGAAGCCTTTGAAAAAATGATGGTTGAGGAAGGCTAAAGGCAGACCGCCTTGACACAAGAGCGAGTTTTCGTTACCCTACTAAATGTGCAAGGTAACGAAAATATTTCGACAAAGGCCCAAGTCTTAAAGGCCTTGAGGCAAAGCGACAACGCAATCTCAGGCGAGGAATTGGCGCTTTCCTTGGGCGTTTCTAGGACGTCGGTTTGGAAGGCGATTCAGGCGCTGCAAAATTCAGGCTATAAGATTGACGCCCAGAAAAACGGCTATTCTTTGCTTCAAAAAAATTGCGACAGCATAATGCCTTTTGAATTTGGCAAAAACGAAAGCCTTCACGCGCATTTTGAAAAAGTCGGCTCGACGATGGACGAGGCCAGGAAAATCGCGCTTGACGGAATGAAAGGCGGCAAGCAAGAAAAAATTGTCAGCGCAGACGAGCAAAGCGCGGGCCGCGGCCGCGGAGACCATCTTTGGAATACCACAAGCGGCTCGCTTGCCTTTACGATTGTGACTTACCCGCAAATTTTATCGCATTTAAGCGGCCGCCTTTTAGCCGCCGCGCAAATAGCGCTTGCCCAAACGCTTGAAAAATGTTCCGGCAAAAAATTTTATGTCCGCTGGCCCAACGACATTTGGAGCGAGAAAGGAAAGGTCGCCGGCATTTTGGACGAGTCGCTGTCTTGCGGCGGCCTTTGCGCTTTTTTGAATTTGGGAATCGGAGTCAATGTAAGCCGATGCCCCAAGATTCCGGGCGTTGACAAAGTCTTTGACAAGCCGCGGCCCTTTGCGAGAAAGGAAATTTTAGAGGCCTTTGTCCAAGACTTTTCAAAAGCCAAAGAGGAGGCGCTTTTGGACACAAGCGGCTTGCAAAGGCATTGGAACAAGTTGAATTACGACAATCAAAAGACTGTCCGCGTGGCGGGCATGGGGGAATTTATTTTTGACGGAATAGATTCCGCAGGATGGGCGCTCATGCGTCCGACAAACAATGGCGCGCAAAAAAGATTCGCGCCGGGGAGCGCAAGTTATGAAAAACGTTAGTTTGCAAAAGAAGTTGGTTTTAAGCGCGATGTTCGCGGCGCTTGCAAGCGTAGGCTGCTTTATCCAAATTCCCTTGCCGGGAGGAATCCCGATTGTGGTCCAAGACATGCTTTGCATGCTGTCGGGCCTTTTGCTGGGGCCGCTTTTTGGAAGCTTGGCCGTTCTGGTCTTTTTGCTTTTGGGCGCGATAGGCCTTCCGGTTTATTCGGGAAAGGCGGGCCTTCATGTTTTGCTGAACGGCCCGACAAGCGGCTTTTTGTGGGGCTACCTTTTGGCGGCTTTTTTAGGCGGGCTTTTTTTGGCTTTGCTTCTTCCGCAAAACAAGGAACACGGAAAAGCCGCGCAGTGGATTTTCATAACGCTCGCCGCCTTGCTTGCCACGGTAACTGCGTTCGCTTGCGGAGTCGCGGGCGGAATGATAATAATGCGCATAAGCTTTGCAAAGGCGCTTGCGGGCTACGTCCTTCCATTCATTCCGGGAAATTTGATCAAGCTCGTGCTTATGGTTTTGCTTGCAAAAAAATTCAGGCCGGTCATTTACAATTACACCAACTAAGCCATGCAAAAAATAGTTCAAGTTCAAAAGATTTCGCGCCGCTTTGCCGACGGAACTCTAGCGCTGGACGACGTTTCGTTTGACATATTCCAAGGCGATTTTTTGCTTATCGCCGGCTCCAACGGCTCCGGAAAAAGCGTCTTGATGTCCTTAATCGCGCGATTGGACGAGCCGACGTCGGGAAGAATTGTCGTTCAAAAAGGCTTTGAGGCAGGCCTTGTCTTTCAAGACGCGGATTCCCAAATACTGGGCGAAACGCCATGGGAAGACGTTATGTTCAGCGTGAAGAATTTGCGCCTTCCAAAAATCGAGGCGCAAGAACGGGCGGCCGCCGCGCTGGAAAAAACAGGCTTGCTTGAAAAAAAAGACATGAGCGCAAGAACGATGAGCGGAGGCGAAAAGCGCCGCCTTGCCGTGGCTGGAATCCTTTCCATGGAGCGCGAGCCTTTGATTTTTGACGAGCCCTTCGCAAACCTTGACTGGCCGGGCGTCCGCCAAGTCACGGCGATAATGAAAGAGCTTAAAGAGCAAGGGAAAACTGTCGTTGTCCTGACGCACGAAATAGAAAAAGTCATGGCGCTTGCAAGCCGCTTTATCGTTTTGGACAAGGGAAGACTTTGCTTTGACGGGAGCCCTAAAGAAGGCTTGAGACTTCCGCTTGAAAACTACGGAATCAAAAATCCGCTTAACAGCTACAAGGGCTTGGAGGACTTGTTGTGGAACTAGCCTTGTTCTCTTACAGAAAGGGAAGCTCCCCCCTTCACAAAGCGCCCGCGCTTTTAAAGATGATTTTTTTGTTCGCCCTTAATTTTTTTGTATTTTGGGAAAGTCCAAGGACGGCGGCCTTAAGATGCGCTCTTTCCTTTGCCGCAAGCGCCTCGCTCTTTTTTTTGTCGGGCGCCAATTGGAAGGGGCTTTTAAAGTTGCGCTTTGTCTTTTACATAGGTCTTATGGTCTTCGCGCTAAAAATTATTGGAAGTCCCGCCGCCTCTTGGGCAGGCAGCGCCGCATACGCGCTTTTGTACACGGCGCGCTTTTTTGTTTCCGCTCTGGCCGCCCAATGCGTTTTTGAAACTACGACAATGCTTCAAATGCAAGAAGCGCTGCGCCTGCCGCTTGTCGTGACGCTGGCTATAAATTTTATTCCGCAAATATTTTCCGAATGGCAAAGAATAAAATTGGCGGCACGGTCAAGGACAAGCGCGCGCAGGCGAAAAAGCATTTTTGGCGCGGCCTCGCTCGCGCTGTTTGAAATGCAGGCGCTCTTGTTTGTCATGCTGGAAAAGGCCGAGACAAAGCGAAAGGCGCTTGAAAACAGGCGGCAGGCGGCGGCCCCTGTTCCCGGCCAAAATTTCCTTGAGCGGACAAAAAACAAAGTGATCCGCGGCTGCAAGATTAAAAAATCGGAGGCTAAAAAAATCTACAACTGGCCCAAGCTTGACGAGCTTAAAAGCGCCGCCTTCCAAATTTCCCAAAAATGCGCCGCAAAAAAAATCAGCGCCTGCGCCTTGATAAACGCCAGGCAGGGAAAATGTTCCGAAGACTGCAAGTACTGCGCGCAGTCGGCCCATTGGAATTCAAGCTGCCAGACAAAAGAAATGATAGAAGTTTCCGCCGCGCTAAAAATCGCGAGCCAAGCCGCTGAAAACGGAGCCGAAAGAATATGCGTCATAACAAGCGGCCGCGACTTGAACGGAAAGGATTTTGAAAAGGCGCTTCAAATAATCCGCGCGATAAAAGAAAAATTTGGCGACCGCTTAAAAGTTTGCGCGTCGCTTGGCCTTTTGGACAAAGAGCGCCTGTTGGCGGTAAAAGAAGCCGGCGCCAGCCGCGCGGCCAACAACCTAGAGACAAGCGAAAAATTTTTTCCGAAAATTTGTTCCACCCACAAATACCGACAAAAAAGGCGCGTGGTAAAGTCGATAAAAAAATGCGGCCTTGAACTTTGTTCCGGCTGCATAATCGGAATGGGCGAAAGCGTCCAGGACAGAATCGACGCGGCCTTTGCCTTTAGGAAAATCGGCGCCGACTCGATTCCGGTGAACGTCCTTAGCCCGGTAAAAGGAACGCCCTTTGAAAGCCTGCCGCCCTTGCCCGACGAAGATTTTTACAGGACAATCGTCATGCTTAGGTTCGTAAATCCTAAAAGCCAAATCCGCTTGGCGGCAGGCCGCAAAAATTTTTCGGACAACGGAAGGGAGGCGCTTTTGAGCGGAGCCAACGCTTTTGTCACGGGCGGCCTTCTTACGCTTAGCGGAAGCGAGGAAAGTTCAGACTTAAAAATGATTGAGGAACTTGAGGCTCGTTTTTCTTGCAAATAAAGCCAAAGCGTGATACAATGTTCTTATATCAAAAAGCGGCGGGGGATAAAAAGATGAGCGCAAGCGCAAAGAGCGTCGCGATTGTTACAGGAGCGGCCGGCGGACTTGGAAAAGAGTTTGTCCGCCAAGTCATAGACGATGTTGACGAACTTTGGGCGATTGGCCGGAACGTTGAAAAGCTTGAAGGCTTAAAGGCAAGTTTTGGCGCGAAAATCGTTCCGCTTAAAATGGACTTGTCCGACATAAAATCCTTTTCAAAACTTAGCGACAAATTAAAGGCGGAAGAAAAAAAGTCCGCGCTTCAAATCCGCTGGCTAATCAACAACGCCGGCGTCGGCCGCTTTGGCGCGTCAAAGGATTTTTCAACCGAGGAGCTTTCCGCAAGCGTGAACACGCATTGCGCGGCCATCGCCTCGCTTTGCAACATTTGCATTCCATACATGAAGGCCGGCGACCACATCGTTAACGTTGCGTCGCAGGCCGCCTTTAGCCCGCTCCCTTACATGAACCTTTACGCGGCCACAAAGGCCTTTGTTTACAGCTACACCCGCGCGCTTCGCGAAGAGCTTCGCGAGTCGGGAATCGTAGTCACCGCCGTTTGCCCGGGCTGGATTCAAACCGCGCTTTTGCCAGAAAAGCTTAACGGCGTCAAGGTAAAGTTCCCGCTGATAGTAACCGCCGACAAGGTCGCCGCAAAGGCCATAAAAGACGCGCGGCGCGGAAAGGCCGTTTCGATTTACCGCTTTGCCGTCCGCGTCGTTGCCTGGCTCCAGCGCCACCTTCCCAACAGCCTGTCGGTAAAAATCTGGGCCAGTTCGGTCAAGCAGTATTTGTAATGAAAGCCGCCCCTCTGCGGGGCGGCTTTTTTGTCCCCCAAACCCTATTGAATTTACCTCCAAAATCTGATAATATCCTTTTATGAAAGTCGCTATCTTTTTTGGGTCAAAATCCGACACAGAATCTATGAAAAAAGCCGCCGCCGTATTGAAAGAATTTGGCGTTGAATACAAGGCTTTTGTTATTTCCGCGCACAGGGCCGGCGAGCTCTTGCGACAGACCGTGAGCCAAGTTGAGGCTGACGGCTTTGAAGTGATTATCGCCGGGGCGGGGTTGGCGGCGGCGCTTCCAGGCGTTGTGGCCGGAATGACCACGCTCCCTGTAATCGGAGTTCCGCTTGAGTGCGTGTCGGAAAAGTCCAACGGTTTGGGCGGAATGGACGCGCTCCTTTCCATCGTTCAAATGCCCCCGCAAATTCCCGTGGCGACAGTCGGAATCGGAAACGCAAAGAACGCCGCTTACTTGGCCGTTCAAATTCTTTCAATAAAATATCCAGAGCTTAAGGAAAAGCTTTTGGCCTTTAGAAAAAAATTGGCCGACGACGCGAAAGCCGCCAAGGACATTGAGCTATGATTCAAACGGAAGAGAACTTTGACGACAAGCTGCATGACGAATGCGGCGTTTACGGCGTTTACATAAACAAGGGCGAGGACGGAAAGCTTCCCAAAGACCTTAATCCCGCCGCGACTTGCTACTTTGGCCTTTACTCCTTGCAGCACCGCGGACAGGAATCCGCCGGAATCGCTGTCTACGACGGAAACGAAATCAAGGTAAAAAAAGACGTTGGCCTTGTGGGCGACGTTTTTAGCCAGGACGACATAAAAAATCTTTCGGGCTACGCGGCGGTAGGCCACGTGCGCTATTCCACCGCCGGCGGAAAAGGCGTTGAAAACGCGCAGCCGATGGTAAGCCAAATGAAGCTTGGAAGCGTGGCCGTCGCTCACAACGGACAGCTTGTAAACTACGAGCAGCTCCGCGAAATGCTTGAGGAAACAGGAAGCACCTTCAACTCCTCCAGCGACACCGAAGTTATCGTAAAGCTAATCGCAAAAAGCTACAAAAAAGGCCTTGAGCGCGCGCTTACCGACACAATCCAAATGATTAAAGGCTCGTTCGCGCTTTGCGTCCTTACCGAAAATGGTTTGGTCGGCGCGCGCGACCCAAACGGCATCCGGCCCCTTTGCCTTGGAAAGCTTGACGGCGGAAAGGGCTGGATTTTGTCCAGCGAGTCTTGCGCGATTGACGCTGTGAACGGAACTTTTGTCCGCGACATTCTTCCGGGCGAAATCGTAATCATAAACGACGACGGAGTTTTGTCGTTTGAGTTTGGAGAAAAAACTTCCAAGAGAAGCTGCATTTTTGAATACGTTTACTTCGCGCGTCCCGACACCGTCATGGACGGAATTTCTGTCGAGGAGGCGCGGCACAGAATGGGCGCGACGCTCGCCAAGGAAAGCCCTGTAAAGGCCGACATCGTCGTGGGCGTTCCAGACAGCGGCTTGGGAGCGGCAATCGGCTACTCGCGCGCGGCGGGCATTCCCTATTCAAACGCGATTGTAAAGAACAAGTACATCGGCCGCACTTTCATCGCGCCGACGCAAAAAGAGCGCGAGAACATGGTTTACGTAAAGCTTAACGCGCTTAAGTCGGAGCTTGACGGAAAGAGCGTTGTCGTGATTGACGACTCAATAGTTCGCGGAACGACAAGCCGCCGCTTGATCCAAATCTTGCGCCGCGCGGGCGCCAAGGAAGTTCACTTTAGGGTTTCTAGCCCGCCGGTAAAATTTCCCTGCTACTTTGGAATCGACACGCCAAGCCGCGCAGAGCTTATCTCCAGCGCGCACGACGTTGACGAAATCCGCAAGGAAATCGGAGCGGATTCCTTGGCCTTTATTTCGGTCGAGGGAATGTTGGAGGCCTTGCGCTCGTGCAACCCCGAAAACTTCGGCTACTGCAAGGGCTGCTTTACCGGCGAATATCCGATGAGCGTTCCCGGTGAACTTAATGGTAAAAAAATTAGCGGCAATGACAATTGAAGGCAAGCCCAAAATTATAGGAGGACATGGTTATGGATTACAAAGAGTCTGGCGTTGACGTTGAGGAAGGATACCGCGCGGTAAGCGAGTATAAAAAATACGCGAAGCAAACTGCCATTCCCGGCTTGCTTTCCGACTTGGGAAGCTTTAACGGAATGTTCTCCGTTCCCAAGGGAATAAAAAATCCTGTCATGGTAAGCGGAACGGACGGCGTGGGCACAAAGCTTGACATCGCCTTCCAAATGAAAAAATACGATACTGTCGGAATCGACTGCGTCGCCATGAGCGTGAACGACATTTTGTGCTCTGGCGTGCAAACCTTGTTCTTCTTGGATTACGTGGCCTGCGGAAAGCTTGAAGCCCCTGTCGCCGCCGAACTTGTAAAGGGCGTGGCGGAAGGCTGCCTTCAAACCGGATGCGCCTTGCTTGGCGGCGAGACTGCCGAAATGCCGGGCTTTTACGATGTGGGTAAGTACGACCTTGCGGGCTTTGGAGTCGGCGTCGGCGACAAAAACGAAATGATTACCGGAAAGAACATCAAGGAAGGCGACACGCTTATCGGCCTTTCTTCTACCGGCGTCCACTCAAACGGCTTTTCTCTTGTCCGCCAGTTGGTCAAGGATTTTAACGAGCCTTTTATATTGAACGGAAAGGAAACAGGAAAAACAATCGGCGAAGTTTTGCTCACTCCGACGCGCATTTACGTAAAGCCTGTCATGCAGGTTCTTAAAAAATTCCGCAAGAGCGTCCACGGAATGGTGCACGTTACAGGCGGCGGCTTTTACGAAAACATTCCCCGAATGTATCCAAAGGCCGAGGCCGGACAAAAGCAGTTGATTTCCGTCATCAACCGCGGCTCTTGGGACATCCCGCCGGTCTTTGGCGAGCTGATAAAGCGCGGCGCCGACGTTGAGAAAGTTTACAACACCTTCAACATGGGAATAGGCTTTGTGCTTGCCGTGGCCAACAAGGACGCGGACAAGATTGTCGAAATGTTCAACAAGAACGCAAGCCAATACTCAAAGCCCGGAATCCCGGACATGAAGGCCTACAAGATTGGCCGCGTGGCAAAAGCCGCCGGTCCCGTCGAAAGCCAAAAAGACGCTCTCTTGTTTGAGGACTAAGAGATGGCGGAAGTTAAGCGCGTCGCGGTCTTGGTGTCCGGCGGCGGAACGAATTTGCAGGCCTTGATTGACTACCAAAAATCGGCGGCCGCTTGTCCTTACAAAATTGTTTTGGTTGTCTCTAACACAAAAAGCGCCTACGCCTTGGAGCGCGCCGCAGCGGCCGGGATTCCGACGGCGGTAAAAAGCCCGGTAAGCGTTTTGGGAAAGGAAAAAGCCGCCGCCTTAAGCCGCGAAGAAAAAATGCTCGCAGTTAGCGACGCGACGCTGGAGGCGTGCAAGGAATATAAGGCCGACATAATCGTTTTGGCCGGCTACCTTAGCGTTTTGGCTGGCGCGATTGTGCAGGAATATTCTGGCCGCATAATCAACTTGCATCCGGCGCTCCTTCCAAAATTCGGAGGAGTGGGAATGTGGGGCGAAAATGTCCACAAGGCCGTTCTTGCCGCCGGCGAAAAGGAAAGCGGCTGCACGGTCCACTTGGTTGACTCAGGCTGCGACACTGGAAAAATTTTAGTTCAAAAGAAAGTCCCGGTTATGCCGGGCGACACTGTTGAAAGCCTTTACGAGCGCATCGCTCCCAAGGAGCACGAGGCGATTGTCGAAGGCCTTCTTTCGCTATGTTGACGAATATGAAAACTTTTATGCATAAAAATGTCGGCGCCAGTTTCGCGCCGCGCGCGCTTCAAGCCGTGCTGGTTGTTTCTATCGTTTTGTTGGCTTCCTGCCGTTCCACCAAATTTGTGGACGAACGCACGCAAATAATGAGCGACGGTTTGGAAATAAACGCGAGCGACGACGCATTTAAAATTTACGACAGCGGCTTTTCCAAGGAAGACTTTAAGGACGGCAAATTTCTTTTTATGCGCCTTTACCTTCCCAACTACGACAACAAGGCCAGTTCCGTCAACATGCTTAAAAAGCTGATAACTTTTGTGGACCCCAACCCGGAGGAGGCCAGCCATTCTTCGATTGGCTTTAGCTTGGCCGACGATTTTTACGGACTTACCCTTTATTCCACCAAAGACTTGAAGAGGGAAAGCTGCGAAAATCCTGAGACAAATTTGTACATGAAGCTTTGCAATCCCTACACTTCAACTCAAACGACGATGGCGATAAAGGTCACTGACGAGGAGTATGAGGCGGCGCAAAAATTGCTGGAAAAAGATTTTGCCGAACAAAAAGTGAAGTACTGGCCCACGAAAAATTTAACGGTCGGGCTTGACAGCTTGAAGCGAAAAAATCTTTCCCGCTCAAAGGGCCGTTTGGGCGGCCGCGACTTGAAAAAGGGCTACATTTCTCCGGAAAAGAAAGAAAAGCATTTTGTGTGCTCGACTTACTTGGCTTATGTTTTGCAAAAGTGCGTGAAAAATGTCGACAAATTTTTTAAGGAGCGCAACATCGCCTACGACACAATCGGCCCAACTGACTTGTACTATATTCCCGGCTTCAAGATTTTGTTTTGCTCAACTTGGGTGGATTACCAACTTGCGGCCGCCGAGTTTGTTCAAGCGGAGCCGCTCTTTTCTAAATATCTGGCCGACTAGAATTCGTAGGAAAAGTCAGACTGGCCTACCATCTCGTTGACGGTGTTTCCGAATTTTTGCGCTATGTTGTAAGTGGTCTTCTTGATTACATTCTTTTTTTCGTCATACTTGTAGAAAATCCTTGAGCGCCTTTTTCCGTCCGAGCCGTACACCGCGTATTCCGTGAGCAAGCCTTCCGAATTGTAAACGTTCACTTCGCGGGCCACTTGCTCGTTGAGATAGTTGTAGGAGTCGATTTCCGAAAGCGTTCCGTCCTGATTGTAGACGTAAACTTTTTTCACGTCCAAGGAGCCGTTGGCAAAGTAGGAGCAAGTTTCTACAAGCTTTTTTTCGGAATTGTAGCTGTAAGTGTTTTTCCAAATCAAGTCGCCTTGGGAATTGTAGTAAGTTTCGTCAACGGAATTTGAGCCGTCGTATTTGTAAATTGTTTTTCCGACCAAAGCGCCTTTTGAGTCGTATTCATTTTCTTCGATTTTTTTTCCGTTTTTGTCGAAGCTGCCGCTGACTTTCCAAAAAAGGTTTCCGTCCGCGTCAAAGCAGGACTGGGACGCAAGCTGATTGTCGCTTGTGTATTCGTACACGATTTTTGTGGCCAATTGGCCGGCCACTGAATATTCGGCCGACTCGATTTCAAGGCCGAGCTCGTTGAAGGTGTGCTTGTATTTTGTGGCGGGCGTCCTGAAATAGTCGCCAAATTTTGTGGTAATCGAAAATTCGGTTTGCGTGTAGCTTTTAGGCGAGCCGTTTGGATGCATGAACGGGGAATCGTCAAAGGCAAAGGCCGCAATTCCCGCCGCGAACAATAAGGCCGATATCAAAACTTTTTTCATAAATGAACTCCAAGTAAGCGTCATCGTTTGAATTTTTATTATCTTATATATTGAAGAAAATGTCTAGTGGCGTTAGAATGTTGGCATGTGTTTGACTGTTGCCCGCCAGCTTTTAGTCATGGCGATTATAGTTGTTATAAGTTTTTTCTTTTCTAAAAAGAACAGGTTCGGCAAAAAGGAGTCCCAGTACCTTAGCCGAATTCTTCTATATGTAATAAATCCCTGCATGATTGTCTCCACCTTTGACGTGGAATTTAGCGGCCAAAAACTAAAGGCCCTGGGCCTTGCCGTCGCGGTAAGCTTTGCCTTTCACCTTGCGATGATTGGGATTGCGTCGCTTTTATTCGCGCGCAAAAAGGCCGAAAGCCAAAATTTTTTGCAAGGCCAAAAAGCCGGCCGCTCCGAAGACTGCTCGCAGAACCAAAATTTTTCGCAAGACCAAAAAGCCGGCCGCGACTCTCTCAGCAAAATCGCGATTGTGTTCACTAACTCCGGCTTTATAGGCATTCCGCTTATAAACGGCGTGTTTGGAGGCGAGGGCGTTTTTTACCTTATGGGCTACATCTTGGTCTTTAACGTCTTGCTTTGGATCTGGGGCGAATGGCTTATGACCGGAACTATGAGGCCGCTGAAGATTTTGGCCAACCCCAATGTTTTGGCCTGCGCGGCCGGCCTGGCGGTTTTTTGCCTGCCGTTTAAAATTCCTTACGTGATAATTGAGCCGTTAAAAATGATTGGCGCTTGCAACGGAGCGGTCAGCATGATTTTGCTTGGCCTTTTGTTCGCCTCCTTTGACGCGGCCGCCGAATGGAAGCTTTACGCAAAGCCTTTGGCGCGCGACGTTTTTTTGCGACTGCTCGTTTGTCCTTTGTTCTTGCTTTTTGCGACGCTTTTTGCCTTGCGCGCCTTTGCATTTGCCGGCGAGATGCATTTGATAATGAGCGTTCTTTTTATCGCGGCCGCTTGTCCGGTAGGCATGAGCGTCTCAAGTTTTGCCGTAGTGTTCAAAAAGGACGCGGACTACGCAAGCCTTTTGGTCGCCGTGTCCAGCGCCGCCTGCATTGCCACGATTCCGCTTTTGGTCGCGCTGTTGGAGCTATTCTTGCGCTAAGTCGGCCAGGCTCGCGATCCATTCGTTATGCGCCGCGATTTCCTTTGTCGTTCCGGCCTCTTTAAGCGACTGCATTTGCGCCTCTTTCTTTTGATTGCGCTCTTGGCTTAGGCGGCGCGCTTGCATCAAGATGTCCGCGGCGGCTTGCGCCTTTATTCCAAGCGCTTGGGCAATGTCGGCTTCTTGGGCGGCGGCAAGATTTTCTATCGTCATAAATTTTTGCGTAAGGATCCGCTCGCGCTTGGCTCCGATTCCGGGCAAGGCGGCAAAGGCCGAAACGACGTTTTCCTTTGTCCTGAGGCGCTGGTTGCGGCTGGTGGCAAAGCGGTGGGTTTCGTCGCGCACGCGCTGCAAAAGCCTAAGGGCGTCGCTGCGCTTTGGAAGCGTTATCGGGTTGGAGTCGCCCGGCTTGTAAATTTCTTCGTCGCGTTTTGCCAAGCCTGCCACCGGTATGTCCAAGTCCAGCGCCCGCAAAACTCCTTCCACCGCGTTGACTTGTCCTATGCCGCCGTCTATCAATATCAAGTCGGGAAGCTCCGCGCCTTCGTTTAAAAGCCGGGTGTAGCGGCGCGTCGCGGCCTCGCGCATTGAGGCAAAGTCGTCGATGATTCCGTTTGTGGTCTTTAGCCTGAAGTAGCGGTAATTTTTTTTGTCGGGGTTTCCGTTGTAAAAGCTGATTAGCGACGCGACAGGAAATTTTCCGCCGATATGCGCGATGTCAAAGCCCTCTATCCTTACGGGCAGATTTTTAAGGCCAAGCTGCTCCTTAAGTTCCTGCAAGGCCGGAACGTCGCCCCGTTCCCGCAAGCGGCGTATGATGTCTTCATGCGCGTTTTGCTGGGCCATGTCCAGGGCGGCCTTGTGGCGCTTGTAGTTTTCCATCGGCTCCGCCACCAAAATGATTTTGGTTTGCGTCGTGAAACGTTCCTTAAACCAGCGTTCCATAAAATCAAGGCCCTCTTGTGTCGGAACGTAAATCGACGGCGGCAGCTCCGAGTCTTCGGTGTAGTAGGCGTTGATGAACTCCGGCAAAAGCTCTTCATCCTCGTTGAGGCTTGTGACGCGGTAATTGTCGCGGCCTTGAACTTTTCCCTCGCGAATTTTAAGGACGGTGAAGCTTGCAAGCTCTCCTTCGCGCCAAAAGGCGATGTAGTCGCGGTCCTCGGCCGAAAAGTCCTCGACGATGTTTTGGTTTTGCATTATCATCATCGCCTTAAGGCCGTCCCGGATTCTGGCGGCTTTTTCAAAGTTGAGGGCGGCTGCCGCGGCCTTCATTTCCTTTGAAAGCTTTTCTTCCGTTTCCTTTCCTTTTCCCTCAAGCAGTTCGGAAATTTCTCCGATATAAGCATTATAGGAGTCTTTGTCGATTTTTCCGCAGCAGGGCGCCTTGCAGCGGCCGATGTGGTAATAAAGGCAAGGATAGTCGCGCTCCTTGAATTGCTTGCATTGACGAAGCGGATAAAGTTTGTACAAAGTGTCTATGAAAGTGTCCAAGGCCGCCACGTCAGGGAAAGGGCCAAAGTAAAGCGAGCCGTCTTGAATCATTTGGCGGGTCTTGAAAAGGCGCGGAAATTTGTCGTTGGTGATTCGCAAAACCGGATACGATTTTCCGTCCTTAAGGTCGATGTTGTAGCGCGGCGCGTATTTTTTTATTAAATTGTTTTCCAGCAGGAACGCTTCGTATTCGTTCGCTGTTGTGATATACTCAATTGACTGGGCGCGGGAAATCAAAATTCTTGTTTTGATTTCTTTGTGTCCTGAAAAATATGAGCTAAGGCGGTTTTTGAGATTTTTTGCCTTGCCGACATAAATGACGGTTCCTTGCGGATTTCTCCACAAGTAGACTCCGCTGGAAACGGGAGCCTTTAAGGCGGTTTGGCGCAATTTTTCTCTGACCGAAGTTGTTGAATCCATAATTGGGGACAAGCGATGAACGCTGATAAAAAGATAATCATTTTTCTCAGTTTTTGTCTAGCCTTTGAGCTGGCGTTGGGGTGGAATTTTTTTGCGGAAAGCAAGACGATTGTGTTGGGCGGCAAGACCGGGTGGCCGGAACTTTCCTGCAAGGACGGCGTCACTTTTGGAACGGGTCGCTTTGGATACGAGGCCGTCGTCCTTTCGACAAACGCGCGTTCTGTAACTGACGGAACGGATTTGCTTTTGGACTTTGAGGGCAAGAACGGCCAAGGCTTTTCTGATTTGGCGGGAAAGTATTTTGTCCAAGATAATTCTCTTTTGAGCTCGCCCAATTCCGTAATGGGAAAAAGTTCGGCCTTGAGCCGCGGAAACGGAAAAGGCTTGGTTTTGCGCGGAAACTCCGACTCCATTTTTGGCAGGCAGGGCGGAACCGGCTCTTGGACGATAGAATTTTGGCTTTGCCCTTCCATCGCGGAAAACGGCGAGCGCGTTTTTGAATGGCATTCGTCGCGAATCGTCAACGGCTATGTTCTGTTCCAGATGATAGAAGCGTCATTCTTTAACAATCGAATGCAATGGAATTTCACAAACATCTTTGACGGAATGACGGACAACAACGGCGAAGTGACGCTTCTTAGCTACAGCGCCTTGATTCCTGACAAGTGGAGCCATCACGAAATTTCTTATGACGAGGAGACCGGCTTGCTGGAATGCAAAATCGATTCCCGAGTCGAGGCTATAAAATACATCACCGAAGGCGGCCGCGAGGGAAAGACGATTTTTCAGCCGGTTTTGGGTGAAGTGGCTTCAATCAGCATCGCGCCCGCGTATACCGGCTGCATCGACGACTTTAGAATTTTGTCGCAAGTGACGGATTCATCGCAGCCAAAAAATTTAAATTACGACAAGTACAAGATTGACGGCGGCCGCTTTGAGAGCCTTCCCATAATGGTGACGCCCGGCTCCGTGTTGGAAAACCTTCAGATAATTGACAACACTCCGCCCCAGACAGAGATTCGTTATTATGTCAGGGCCGGCGACAATTTTTACAATTGGTCGGACACAAATCCGGCATGGATTCAAGTGAAGAACGGAGAAAAAATTGACGGCGTCAAGGGCCGCTATTTTCAAGTGGCCGCCGACTTGTTCCCTGACGGCGCGGGCAGAAGCGCTCCGTCGGTTACGGAAGTTAAAATCAATTACACGCAAGTCGCGCCGCCCACCGCGCCCTTTAAGGTCAAGGCCACGCCAGGCGACGGATTTGTCGATTTGTCTTGGTCTTATTCTGTTGACGAAAACGCCGGCGGCTATTACATTTTTTACGGCAACCGGCCCGGCGAGTATTTGGGAACGGACGCCAACGAAGGCCCGTCGCCGATTAAGGTTGACAATATAACGTCATTCAGATTGACGGGCTTGAAAAACGGAGCGATATACTATTTTGCGCTTTCAACATATTCAAAGGAAGAGGCGCAAATTAGCGGAAACCTTTCAAAAGAGGCTGACGCTCGTCCGGGAAGACGATAGGAGAAAAAAATATGTCAGAGAACGCCTTGCTGTTAAACCGCGCGGATTCCGCGGTAATGTCAAGAGATTACGCGCTGGCGGCGCGCCTGTACGCCAGTTTGCTTAAGGAAAAGCCGGACGACAAGGATTTGCTTATTCGCCTCGGAAATGTTTTTATGAAAAGCGGCGAGGACAAGAAGGCCCAGGGAATTTATGAAAAGCTTCTTTCCATTGAGCCTGAGAATCCTGATTTTCTTTTGACGCTTGGCGGAATCTATCGCCGCGTAAAATTGTACGACGAGTCCGTGGACGTTTTGAACAAGGCTCTCAAAGCCGGCGCCAAGGAGGTTCAAGTTTACTACAACTTGGGCTTCACCTATAAATTTCAGGAAAAATTCAAGGACGCGATTGACTGCTTTGAAACTGTAGTCACCTTGAACCCCAACGACGTTTTGGCTTACAACCACATGGGGTCGATTTATGAATTGAAGAAGGATTACAACGCGGCCGTGCAAGCCTATCAAATGGGCCTTAAGGTTGACCCCAACCATCCGATTTTGCATTTTAACCTTGCCAAGACTTACGAGGCTTCCGAAAACATTGAAGGCGCCTTGCGCGAATACGAGGCCGCCCTGCGCTACAAGCCGGGCTGGAAGGAAGCCTACGTCGGCTACGCGCGCCTGCTTTTTAAGAGCGGCCGCATTAAAGACGCCGAAGGCGTTGCCGAGCAAGCCTTGAAGCTGAATGACGACAGCGCCCGCTTGCAGTCGCTCATGGGCGACATCTACATGGAAGAGGATTTTTACGAGGGCGCGGAAGAAAGCTACAACAAGTCTCTAAAGTCCGATCCCAAGCGCTTGAAGGCCTTGGTGGGCCTTGCGAAATCCCTTGAGGCGCAGGGAAAGAACGCCGAAGCCGTTGAGAAAATCAAGAAGGCCAAGGAGCTGGCTCCCGACGACGACAAGGTTTTGAAAAGCTCGGCCGCGATAAATTTGAGCGCTAAGAAATTGGCGGCGGCCAACAAAGAAATTCAAGCCTTGATGGAAAAAGACCAGGACGACGTTGAGGCCTTGGACTTGGCCGGCCAGTACTACATCTGCGCCGACGATGAAACCAGCGCGGAAAAGTGCTACAAAAAAATTGAGACTTTTGATCCTTCTTACAAGGCCCATATTAGCAACGCCTCCAAACGCTACAAGCAAAAAGGCGATCTGAAAAAGGCGCAAATTCTCATAAAGCGATACTTGAAGGAAACCGCTCCGAGCGACGCCAAGGCTTACGTGGCTTTGGCGCGAATCGAAGAGGATTTGGGAAACCTCAACGAAGCTCTGGCGGCCTACAACAAGGCCCTGGACCTTGGAAACGAAAACAAAATCGCAAAGTCCGCGTCGACCAGATTGGCCGCTTCAATCGGAAGGGAAAAGGAACCTGTCGTTGAAGGGGAGGAAGCCGCCGAAGACTTGAACGCCGGCTTTGAGGAAACTGAAAGCGTTCAGATTGACATGGGCCAAGAAGATTCCTTGGAGCTTGAAAGCCCGGAAGAAGAAAACGACGAATTGACGGTTGACGATTTTGACTTTGACGCTTTTGGAAAGTCTCCGCTTTTGGAAGACGAGCCTGAAATTGACTTTGGCGAAATCGCCGATACGACTGACGAAGTTGAAGAGGAAGAGGAAAAGAAAAACGACTTGGATTTGCTGGGCGAACCGGAAACTTTGAAAGAGCCTTTAGAAAAAGAGGAAGCGGAATCCGAGCCTGAGAGCGGGCCTGAAGACGAGAAATCCCTTTTGGACGAAACGCCCGAAAATAAAGTTGAACCCGCGCGCGAACCTGAACCGGAATCGGAGCCTGAGCCTTTTGACGAAAATCCTGAGCCGCCTAAGGCGCGTTCCCGCGAGCCCCTTTATCCGCCGCAAGACGCCGCTCCCGGAATTGACGAGGACGAGCTGGAAAGAAAGCTGGAGCGGCAAAAGAGGGAGCTTGCGCGCGAATACGACAAAAAGCTTGACGCGCTTTCAAAAGAAAACCAAGACTTGATGGACAAGATGGCGGAAGTCGAGGAGAACGCGCAGAAGGCCAGCGACGCCGCCGAGAAGGCTTGGTTTGCCGCGCAAAAGGCGGCCGACAACGCGCAGCTTGCCGAGCAAACAAACGACGCGATGAACGAGCGCATGGAAGAGATGGCCGAGGAGGCAGCGAAGAAGGCCGCCGAAGCCCTTGAAGAAATCAAGGCCTCCCAAGAATCCGCCGAGGCCGACGAGCCGGCCGAAGAATTTGACGATTTGTTTGACGACATTTTAGGTGCGTCCGTCGCGGGCGAGGAGGACGCGGAAGTTTCGCAGGAAGCGGAGCCAGAACCCGAACCAGAACCAGAACTCGAACCCGAGCCTGAGCCTGAGCCTGAACCTGAACCTGAACCGGCGCCAGAACCAGAACCGGAGCCCGAGCCGCAAGCCGACGAAACATTTGACAGCGCGATAAAGAAAGCCAGCGAGATGATTCCCGCGATTGAGAACATACTCAAGCAGGAAAGTTCGGCCCGCGACTATTCAGCGGAAATAAAAATGTTCAAGTCCCTGCGCGCCTTGAGCGAAGCCTTGCCCGAAGCGCAAAGGCGCGAATTCCTTCAAAGCCGCACCCGCGTCACTTTGGATTACTTGATTTCAAAGTTGGAAGGCCGGCCCGGCTTGATAAAAACTTCGGCCGCCCTGCGAAAAAGCGGCGCCCTTGCGGATTGCGTGAAAGAGGAAGACGTAAAGACCGACTATTCCCAGGACGAGCTTGCGCGCATCGTTGTCACCGACATGAAGGCTTTGAGCGGCTTCTTGGAAGAGGACGACTTGGTCATCGCCTTGAACAAGCTGGCCGACAATTTCTTGGGCAGCCAAGAATAGAGGCGCGGCCAAGATTAAATTGAACGCAATTTACTTGCATTATTTTTAATTTTATGCTATGTTTTAAAAATGCAAGTAGATAAGAACGACCCGGAGCTTTTGCGCCTTGACAAGCAGCTTTGCTTTGCCTTGTACGCTTGCTCGCGCGAAATAATAAAAGCTTACAAGCCGATTCTTGATCCCTTGGACTTGACTTACACAGAGTATGTCGTGTTGATGGCTCTTTGGGAAAAGGACAAGGTTCCCGTAAAAGAATTGGGCCAGAAAATTTTCTTGGATTCGGGAACGCTGACTCCGCTTTTAAAAAAGATGGCGGAAAAATCTTTGGTGGTCCGCGAACGAAGCCCCAACGACGAGCGCAGCGTAATCATTTCTTTGACTTCAAAAGGGAAAGGCTTGGAAAAAAAGTGCCGCGAAAATCCCGACAAGTTGATATGCGAGGCCAAGCTTGAGCAAGTTGACGGCGACGCGCTTATGAAAAACCTTCACAAAATGCTTGAAAATTTTAGGGACGGCGAGCAGTCTTAGGCTTCCGTAAAGCCGCAGCCCAAGCCGTTCATCAATTCGTAAAAGCGCGGGAACGAGACGCTCGCGCATTCCGCTCCGACAATTTCAATCTTTTCTCCGGCAGGAAGCGCAAGTCCAAGACAGGCCGCCGCCATCGCGATTCGGTGGTCGTCGTGGCTTTGAATTTGTGCGCCATGCAATTTTTGTCCGCCGTAAACCGCAAGCCAGTCCGGGCCTTCCTCAACTTTGGCGCCGATTTTTTCCAATTCCGCTTTAAGCGTAGATATGCGGTCGGTTTCCTTGCGGCGGCAAACGGCGGCGTCTTCGATAACTGTCTTTCCTTTGATAAAGCAGGCGGCCACGGCAAGCGCGCAAATCGCGTCAGGAAAGCCCGAAATCGGAACGCGCAGTGTTTGTCCGGGAAGATTGCGCGCGCTTAGGGGCTTTCCGCCGGTAACGGTAAGAGTGGCCGCCGCCTTGTCGCAAACAATGTCGGCGCCGACCGAGCGCAAGACGCCGACGATTTTGTCGTCGCCCTGGCTTCCCGAAAAGTCAACGTTTTGAATCGTTATTTTGCTGTCCGTCAAGAGCGCGGCGATTAGCGGAAAGGCCACTCCTTCCCAATCGCTGGGAATGGCAAAGTCCTTGGCCTTAAGCTGGTCGGGCGGCGTTACTGAAATCTTTTTAAAGTCGTCCGACATTTGGACGCGGGCGCCAAATTCTTCAAGCCACAATTTTGTCATCGTAAGGTAGGGCGTTTCTTTTGGGTCGGACAATTCGATTTTTAAGCCGCCCGGCAAGCGCAGCGCGGCCAGCATCATTCCGGTTATGTATTGGCTTGAAATCGAGCCTTCTGTTTTTACGACGTTTTTTCCGTCGGCCTTTCCGCGGACGATTAGCGGGCAGGTCGTAGTTCCGGGAACGGCGAGCCAAGCGTCGGCTCCCATTTGCTTTATCACGTCGGCCACGTGATGGACGGGCCTTTTTCGGATGCTTGCGTCTCCGGTAAAGACAGACGTTCCTTCAAAGGTGGAACAAATCGGCGACAAAAAGTAGAGGAGGGAGCCGGAGTTTCCAACATTCACCACGTCGGTCGGAAGGTGGATGTCCTTTCCCGCGCCGCTCACAGTCCAAACGGAACCGTCTTCAAAATCCACGCCCGCTCCCAAAAGCGGAATCGCGCCCGCCGCGCTAAGGCAGTCCGCGCTTTGAAGCGGATTTGAAATCTTTGACTTGCCTTCCGCCAGCGCGGAAAGAATAAGGGCGCGAATTGTGTGGCTCTTTGAGCCCGGCACCGTGATGGCGCCCGAAAGTTTATGCGGCGTGGAAATAATGTTCATGGAAATGATTTTAATGAAAAAAAGCCGCGCTTGCAAGACGGGCGGAAAGTTTCATGCCTTGCGGACAATTCGTTTTGTCACTATACTGTTCCCATGATTAAACTTGCGGCATTTTTGGGAAACATCGGCTCGCAATACGAGCGCAACAGGCACAACACGGCGTGGCAGTTTGCAAGCTCGCTTCCGTTTTATGGGGAACTGAACTGGCAGCAAAAATTTAAGGGCGAATGGGCGGCTCTTTCTTTTGACGATTTTTCGCAAAAGGCGGCGCTCCATTTTCCGCAGCTTTTAAACAAAGAGGGAACGCTTGTCACGCCCAAAAATCCGCCCGACAAGATTTACTTTTTAAAGCCCGGCACTTTTATGAACCTGTCCGGAGAGTCGATTTTGGCTTTGGCTCAATTCTTTAAAATCGAGCCGGCGGAAATTTTAGTTTGCCACGACGAGCTTGAGCTTCCGATTGGAACCTTCAGCTTAAAGTGGTCGGGCGGACTTGCCGGCCACAACGGACTCCGCTCCACAAAAGAAAATTTGGGCACGGCGGACTTTTGGCGCCTGCGCTTTGGCATTTCAAAGCCGGCCGGCGTCAACATAGCCGACTACGTTTTGAGCGACTTTAAGGGCGACGAGGCTATAACGATGAGCTTGGTTTACGACAAGGCCGGCGAGCTTTTTTGCCGCGCCCTTTTGGCCAGCGATCCCCAGCGCCTCCTCCCGCAATGGGCAAAAGTAAAGGTTTAATAAAGAAAAGCCGATAATAAAAGCGATGCATTTTAAAAACCGTGATGTCAAGGGGAATTATGAACAATAGCATTCGCACCTTCATTTACAAAATCGGCGACAATCAGGCTGATACAAAAATTAAGTCAATTTTGGGCGAGGGATGGAAAATCGCCGCCGTCACGCCAAACGGTTCTGTGCGCATCACGACGTTCAGCAAAAGCATTGACGCGGGAATGATGGCAAAGCCTGCGGTCGCTTTTTCCGCTCGCTAGAATCTAGTCCGGCAATTACATTTTTATTGAAAATTTTCCCATTGAGGTGTATAATAAAAAAATATGCAGGCAAGCGACGTATTTTTTTTAACGAACAACAATAAAACTCTTTCCAGCGTGTACGAGCAAAATTGCCCTGCCGAGCTTGTCGTTCCGCAGGGAGTTGAAAAGATTGAGCGCCGCGCGATGGCCGACGCTCCCGTAAACCGCTTGGAGCTGCCTGACAGCGTGACGGAAATCGACTACGAGGCTTTTGCCGGCTGCGACGCGCTGCAATCGGTTCGCTTGCCAAAACATCTTGAGCTTGTCGAGCCTGGAATTTTTAGCGGCTGCCTTTCGCTTGAAAAAATCGAAATGTGCGACACAATCAAGGCTCTTTCGGAAAGCATGTTCGAGCGCTGCGCGTCGCTTGTGGAATTTCCTTTTAGAAACGGAATCTTGGAATTGCCGCGCAACGTTTTTTCGGAATGTGTTTCGCTTAAGTCGGCCACGCTTCCGCCCAGCGTCGCGGCCATAAGAAGCGGCGCCTTTGGCTATTGCGAAAATTTGGAAACGGTCGTGCTTCCGGACGGCCTTAAGTTAATTGAGGACGACGCCTTTAGAAATTGCGTTAAGCTTTCGCACATTCGTTTTGCCGACGACAATCCGGCCTTTTGCGTTGACGACGACGGCTGCCTTTTCGCGCGCCGCGACGACGGAAGCCTTGTTTTGATAAAAGTTCCGGCGACGGCGACGCAAGTTACAATTCCGCAAACGGTCGTTCAAAGCCACAGCGAGGCCTTCCAAGGCTGCGACGCTTTGGAAAAAGTTTTCATAGACTGTCCGCTTGTCGAGCACCCGATTTTTGTCGCGCTTAAGACGGAAGTCGTCGCGGAAATCATCGACACCAGTTCCGAAGAATATTTGGCTCAAAAGGCGGCGGAAGAAAAAGCCGAAGAAGCCGCAGTTTCCCAAGAAGAAATTTTTGACGAAGAGGACGGCGGAATAGAAGACAGCATTCTTGACGACGTTGAATCGCCGGAAGAAGAATCCGAACAAGAGCCGCCCGCCGAAGAAGTCGTTGCCGAAAGCGCGGATGAATCCCCGGCTTCCGACGACTTGCTCGCCGACATTCTTGGCCAAAACGTAGGCTCAGGCGACGGCGAAGATTCCGAAGACGAAGAGTTGGAAAATGTTCGCATAAAGCCGGAAGAGCTTGACGACGCGGTGGCCCGAGGCGTTCAGGAAGTGGACGAAGCGGCCTTTGCCGCCCGTGTCGCCGACGCGCAGGCCCACGCCCACGACGGAGAGGACGGCGCCGGTCAAGAAGAAGAGACGCAATCGTCTGAGCCGCAAGAGCCGCGCTTTGTTTACGGAATGCAAAGCGTGTCGGAATCTTTTGAAGTTGTAGACGAGCGCTCCCTTTACCCGGACAGGCCGGAAGACCAGCTTGACGCGCACCAGCCCAACGAGCTTGAAGACATTACGACTTTGGTTGTGGTGACTGAAAAAGTCACGGAGCAAAAAACGGTTTCGCCCGAGGTCAAGGATTTTTGCGTCGAGCTTGCGCGTTCCCACGAGCTAAAAAGAGTTTACTTTTTTGGCGGCCTTGGCTTGGACAACGACGAGTTTTTGTTTGGCTTTGGAAAATTCGCCATGTACAGGAACGTCGTTTACGCCGCGCTTGCAAGCGACGAAGGCGGCCTAAGCAAGGAAATAAAAAACTTTGGCGAAATCGCCGAATTGCAGTCGCCGGTAACGCCTTTCCAAAACGCGGCCGCCCCCAACACGCTTGAGCTGGAAAAGCCCTTTAAGATTTACATACAGGATTCTTTGGGCGGCGCGGCGGGCGAGCCAACAGTTGAAGAGCCGACGGTCGCGGGCGAGCCTGCCGTTGATTTTTCGCAAGCCCAAGAAACGGCCGCGCCTGAAGTTGAAGCCGAGCCGACGGTCGCCGACGAGCCAACAGTGTCGGACGGCCCGCGCGTGATTCCTGGCCAAGGCTTGATGAAAAAAGCCCTTTGGATTTTGAACAACGATTGACGCTGTAAAGACAAAAAAATCCCGCTTGGAGCGGGATTTTTTTTTGCGCGCAAAGCTTGTTAGGCCAGCCGCTATAAGTTGGCCTGAACCGCGCGGCCTTTGATAAAGGCGTTGAAAAGGTTTGACACGTATTCAACAAGCGAGCCGTAGCTCTTTTTTACCTTGTCCTTTTTGCCTATCATTTTTGCCAAGTCGCTTCTTGTAAACTCTGAGCGTTTGTTTCCGCTGGAGTAGGCGACGGCCAAAACTTTTTCCTGCGAATTGTCAACCGCCTCTTGGGCACGCTTTTGTATTTCTTCCTTGTCGTGTTTTTTGAGCACGCTGTTGTTGGCGATCTCGTAAACGACGGCGTTAAGGTCTTGCGGAAGCAAGTCCATTTTGGCCGCGCGGATAAAGACCGCCTCGGGCTTTTCGTTTTTAAGGGCGGCGGCCACTTCTTCCTTGCTCATGTCGTAGCGCAAGAGCGCGGCCTTGGAGCCAATCGTAAGAACGCTGTAAAAGCTTTCGATTGCCTGCGGAGAGTCGTCGATGAAAATCGCCACGCTCTTGGGCGTCTTTCCTCCGACGCGCAAAACGTTTGAAGTCTTAAAAATGTCCCAGCGCATGTCGTTGTATGAGATTTTCTTGTCGCCGCCCAAAATCATGGCGGGCTTTTTGGCGAACTTCTGGAAGTTTGTCGCCAAAATTTCGGGGAGCGAATAAATTGTCTTAAAAAGATTCTTTTTTGCCATTTTATTTTCCTCTATTTATTAGACAACTTAAGGGTGAATTTGTTGCGCCGCGTTAAAAAGTTTTTGAAAAAAAAAGCCCGCGCCTGGCGCGGGGCTTTCCGCCCGTTGAGGGCGGTGGTCTTTGCCTTAAAGGCCTTTTGCTTTACAAGCGCTGCCAGTCGTGGTCTTTGGCGTTTTTTCCCATGACGGCCACAATTTTGCTTCCGTCGCGCAGCTCCGACACAGGAACTGTGGCGCTTTCAAAAGTCTTTCCGTCAACTTCGATTGAAACGATTCCCTTGCAAACATGCTCCGGGTTTTTGACCTCAATGCTAAGGTTCATTCCGCGCCAGCGGCGTTCCACCTTAAAGCCGTCCCATTTTGCCGGAACGCAGGGGTCAAGCAAAAGCGCGTCGTATTGCGGACGGATTCCCAAAATGTATTGGGTGATAGAGTAGTAGTTCCAAGTGGCGGCTCCGCTAAGCCAAGAGACGCGCGTGTTTCCGGCGCGGGGCGAGAAGGTTGAGTAGGTTGTTTGACCTACGACATAGGGCTCGCTTTGGCGGATTTCGGCCTTGTCGTTGTAGGCCGGCGGAATCGAAGCCTTGCTGTATTCAAAGGCCTGGTCGCCGTTGCCCATCAAGGTTTCGGCGATTACGCCCCAGCCCTGGGTGTGGTTGAAGATTCCGGCGTTTTCCTTGATTCCGGCGTTGTAGACAACCGATGTCATTATTTGGCGCGGGGCTTTAATGAAGGGCGGCGCGCAAAGCATAAGGCCGTAAGGAGTGGCAAGCTTTTCCTTTACTGTCTTCATGCATTCGCGGGCCTGCTCTGATGTCGCGGCGCCGCTCATTACCGCCCAGACTTGCGTGTTAAAGTAAACCTGGCCTTCTTCCATTGTGTGTGTTCCGTAAACAGTTCCGTCTTCGGCCACGGCCCAAATGAACCATTTTCCGTCCCAGCATTTTTTCTGGATGTTCTTGTCCAAAGTCTCGCGCTCTTTAAGCGCCCAGTCGCTTTCTTCCTTCTTTCCAAGGCGTCGGGCGATGTCGGCGTATGTCGTAAGGCCAAGGCGCAGCTGGAAGGCGACGAACAAAGATTCGCCCTTGTAGCCCAGCTTAAGGCAGTCGTTCCAGTCGGCGAGCAAGCCGCAGGGAAGGCCGTCGGCGCCCATTCGCTCAAGGTTGAACAAAAGCGCCTGCTTTAGGTGCTCGAATACCGTCGCCTCGCCGCCGTCGGCGTAAGGAACGACCTTCTTGTAAAAGTCAAAGTCGCCGGTTTCGGCGACATAGCAGGGAATCGAGTTGAAGAACCACTGGCAGTCGTCGCTGCGGAACTCTTCCGGCTTGGGAGCCTTTTCATGCCCGGCGTTGAAGTCCTTAGAGATTACCGGAATCGCGCCGCCGTTTTGGCACTGGCCGCTAATCATGCGGACAAGGCGCGCTTCGGCCTCTTGCGGAATCGCGGCGGCGACGCCTAGAATGTCTTGGACGCTGTCGCGGTAGCCCAAGCCGTCGCGCTCTCCGTTGTAGACCAAGCTGGCGGCGCGGCTCCAGGCGAATGTGATGAGGCAGTTGTAGAGGCCCCAAACGTTTACCGTGTGGTTTATGTCCTCGTCGGGAGTCATGGCCTTAAAGCTTCCAAGCTTGGCGTGCCAATTCTTTTTAAGCTTTTCAAATTCCTGGTCGGCGCGCTCGGCGTTTCCAAATTCTTGGGCGGTCTTTTTTCCTGTAGTCCAAGCGTCGCCGATTCCAAAGAGGACGATGATTTCCTTTGTCTCGCCGGCGGCAAGCTCAAGGTCGCTTTGGAATGAGCCGCAAAAGTTGTCGCCGTAGGCGTTGGAGCCAAAGCATTTTCCGGCGATGACCGCGGCCGGCTCCTTGTAGCTTCCGTAAGTTCCCAAAAAGGCCTCGCGGCTTGTGTCAAAGCCCGACACCTTGGCGCCGCAAAGAGCCATCCAAGAGTGCTGCCATGATCTTCCCACCTCTTCGTCCGGGAACTGTTTGTACAAGTTGTCGTGAATCGCGAAGCGCAAGAGGTTGTCCTTTTGCTCGCCCTTGCAAATAAAGATGGAATACTGCAAGTTGACTTGGTCCTGCGTTGTGTTCCACTGGTTTGACGGCTCGCAGTAAGTGAAGGCCGAAATTTTTCTGGCCTTGCTTGAATCGTTTGTGACCTTAAGGCGCCAGTATTCAAATGTTTGTCCAAGCGGAACGTAGTAAAGCGCCTCTGTCTTTATTCCGGAATATTCCGAAGTGATTTTTGTGTAGGCCGTTCCGTGGCGACATTCAGTCTTGTATTGGTCAAGGGGCTTTCCGCAGGGCTGCCAGCTGGTAGACCAGTAGTCGCCGGATTCTTGGTCGCGAAGGTAAAAGTAGCGGCCTGGGGCGTCCATCGGAACGGAGTTGAACCTAAGGCGCATGAAGCGGCCTTGCGCGCCCGACTTGTAAAAGCCGTAGCCGCCCGCGTTGTTTGTGATTACGGCTCCGTATTCGGTGGAACCAAGGTAGTTGCTCCAAGATGTCGGCGTGTCGGGCCGTGTGATGACATATTCTTTTTGCTCGTCGTCAAAATATCCGTAGGTCATAGTTTCTCCTATAAAAAATAATAAAACATTTTACAGTAAATAATAAATAAATTCTAGAGTGAAAAAAAAGCTCCCGGTTGCGGCTGCGTCCGATCGGCACCGCTCGCTAGCGTCGCTACTCGCTGTTTGCGCTTGAAACTATTATACTCCGCCGCTCGTGCGGCGGCGCAAACAGAGAGTTGCCGCCAGCCGCCCCGCGCCCTCGCGCGTATTTTCTTCCCCCTAAAATTTTTCTATTAATCTTTTCTTCTATATTCCGATAATTGAAGTATGGAAATAATAAGTTATGTGGGCGGATCGGCCGCGATTAGGACGGGCCGCTTTTCGTTCCCAAAAATAGAGCTTCCAAGCATAAGGCTAAAGCCCTTCTATCCGCTTTTGGCGCTTAAGAAAATCGGCTCCTTTTTGTGGGTCTTGCCGCTTTTGGCCGCCATCGCGGCGCTTCCTTTTGGAGCCAACAAAGTTTTTGAATTGATGGAAAGCCGCGCCAATCCGCTCGCCCTGAAAAACGAGGCGATGGACGAGATGGCGTTTTTGAACGAGGCGATGTCAAAATTCGCGCTAAGTTCAGGCGAGGCGATTGACGACGACGGAAACATTGCCGGAGCCGCCGCGGCCGCCGCGATTCAGCAAAAAGTCACATACCAAACATACAAGGTCAAGGCCGGGGAGACCGTCGGCGGCATCACGCGCAAGTTTGGCCTTAAAAACATTTCCACAATCATCGCGATTAACGAAATTGAAAACGTCCGCCAAGTATATTCAGGACAAAAGCTTGTGATTCCCTCTTGCGACGGCTTGAAGCACACGGTCAAGGCGGGAAACACAATCCAAGGAATTTCCGCCAAGTACGGCGCCGCGGTCGAGGACATTCTTGACGCCAACGATTTGGACACGATGACTTTGACTGTCGGCCAGGAATTGTTCATTCCCGGCGCCAAGCTTGACCGTGACGCTTTGCGCCGCGCGATGGGCGAGACTTGGGCCGTTCCGCTAAGGATAAAATGGCGCCTTACTTCAAAGTGCGGATGGCGCGGCGACCCCTTTACCGGAGTCAAGCAGTATCATCCAGGAATCGACATGGCTTGTCCGACCGGCACTCCGATTTTCGCGGCGCTTGGCGGAAAAGTTTTGCAGGCTGGATTCTCCCGCATCTACGGAAACTACATCATCATCGACCACGGAAACGGCTATCAAACTTTGTACGGCCATATGTCAAAGAAAATCAGTTCCACCGGCGACTACGTTCAGCAAGGACAAAAAATCGGCCTTGTGGGGTCCACGGGATATTCCACCGGCCCGCACTTGCATTGGACTGTTTATAAAAACGGAAAGGTTGTCGACCCGTTGACCCTTGTCAGATAATTTTTTAAGAGGATAGAAAAATGGAATTTCCAAAGATGACTGCCGTTTGCGTTTGCGGCGGCTGCGGACGAACGATTGAAAAGGATTATGTTTTTTGCCCTTGGTGCGGACGTTCAAGGGTGACTGACGAAGACTGCGAGGAGGCGATTGACTCCGCCTTTGATTGCATCGAAGAAAAACAGTTTGAAAAATATTTTGAGCGCCTTGAAAAAATGGAAGAAAAGCTCAATAATTTGGAGAGCGACTTGAGCGCCCTTGCCTTGAGCGCGGAGATGCATAAATGAAATTATTTTGCCGCAATCGGAAATTCTTTTTGACTCTTTGCGCGACGGTTTTTATGGCCGTCCCGCTTTTTTCGGAAATAGCTTTTTCTTCTCTAAATTTAAACGACAAAGACGAAGTTTTGTTTTCATTGAGCCATAAGATTTCCGGTTCGACAGAATATACGACAGTTTTTAAGGGAAAGATAAAAAACGGCAGGGCGGAATATTTTCCAAAAGCTGTGACTTGCTTTCCGGAACGCCTTGCGGTTTTTGGAGGAGCCAACAATTTGCTGGCGCGAAACCGTTACGGGCGCGCCGTCTATGACTTTTCGGAAAAAAAGTTGAAATGGCTTTCCCATGCCGCCTCCATCCCAGAAAACGCCGCCTCTCCATTGCCGGCGGAAATTAGCGCCACCGGCAAATGGTATTGCGAGCTGGAGCGCGTCGACGTGTTCAAGGGCCGCCTTCTTGTGACGGAAATTTCCTCCGGCAAAAAAATTGTATTGAACGACAAGGCGCCGTTTAGCTATTCCTCGGTTCCCGTAAAATGGTCGCCCGACGGAAACAACTTTCTTTACGAAAAGGACGGCGCCGTTTATTTTTGCAACCCAGAACTTTTGTTCCGGGGCGTCTTGATTCAAGAAGAATTTCGAAAGGTTGGAAACGGCGCCATTCATAACGTCGTATGGAACGACACCGGGCTTATCACTTACATTTCAAAAGACTTAATCTTCCAAGTTGACGTAAAGGAACTTTGGACTTTGGGCCTTTACGGAGAGTTCATTCAAATTGGAAAAATTATCGGCCGTCTGCCTCACCAGTTTGACGGAGTGACAGACCGCTTTTGGGTCAACAAGGACGGCTCGGAATTTATCATTGTTCGCGGGGACGAGGTTGTCACTTATTGCAAGCGGCAAAAGGACGAGGAGGGCGGAGCCTACGTAAAGATTATTTACTCCCGCTCGTTCTCGGAAAAGCAAATGGTTCCGTTGAAGTTTGACGCTTTTTGGAGCAATATGGGTGAGCCCGTCTTGTGCGCCAAGATGGCCAAGGTTGGAAGCGGCAGCCAATATTCCGCGCTTTACACAATCGGCTCCAACGGAAGGATGACTCGAAGAATTTTTGTCAAGGACACGCATAACGGAATTTCAATCAGCCCCGACAGGCTTTATGTGGCCATCACGACCGGCGAGAACACTTACATTTATTCAGTGAAGGACTTCGCGCTATACCATCAAATCAACGGCGAAAAAATTGTTTCGCTTGTTTGGCGAGACAACGGACATTTGATTTTAGGCGGCGTCAGGAATGTCACAATGCTGAGCCTTGCCGACTATTCAAGCGAAGCGCTTTTTGCGTCAAGCGCCAAAAAATCTTGGTGGAACGAAAGCGGAGAAATTGTCCTTTCAAACCAAGTTGACCCTGAGCCGTATGTTTTGAACGAAGCGTCCGGCCTGTGGCGCCTTTCTCCTGAAAAAGAAGTCAAGGCGAATTTGCAAAACGAAAATTACCGGGTCTTTGGCGGAAGCACGCGAAACACTGTTTACTCCAACGCGCTTTACATAAGGACGCTCGCCGGAAAAATCACCACGCTCCCAATGATTGCAAGAAGCGCGGAATTAAATTCTTCCAGCAACCAGGCGGCGCTTGTCTTTGACGCTGATGAAAGCCCTGACGGCCTTAACGCGATTCTTTCTATTTGCAACAACTACGGAATAAAGTGCACCTTCTTCTTCAACGGAGAATTTGTCCGCCGCTATCCCGACGAAAGCAAGGAAATCGCAAAAAGCGGCCACGAATGCGCCGCCATTTTCTTCAACAACATCGATTTGACCAACAAGGCCGTTTACAACGACGCAAAGTTTGTCTCAAAAGGCCTGGCCAGGCTGGAGGACGAATTTTTCCAGACCACTGGAAGCGAGTTGAGCCTCTTCTGGCACGCGCCCTTCAACAAGGCCGACGAAAAAATTCGCGGGGAAGGAGCGGCGGCCGGTTACTCTTACGTTGACTTTGACGATCCAAGAATTATCGCGGTCGGCGCCGGAAAGACAAAGGTGGCGGGCTCCGTATTGTACGAAAAGTTTGACTTGATTATAAACGAAATCTTCGCCACCGGCGCCGACGTCGTTCCTGTCAGCCGGCTGCGCTAAAGCCGGGCGGCGCGGTTTTGCAAGAGCGCGTCGGCGATGACAAGCGCGGCCATCGCTTCCACAACCGGAACGACGCGCGGGCATAGGCAAACGTCGTGCCGGCCTTGTATCTGCAATTCCGCGTCTTGGTATTTCCCTTTTAAGTTTTTTACCGTCTTTTGTTTTTGGAAAACGCTCGGCACGGGCTTTACGGCAATCCTAAAAATTATCGTGTCGCCGTTTGACATGCCGCCCAGGACGCCGCCTGCGTTGTTGGTCTTGAAGCGGGCCTTTGACGAGCCGTTCGCGCAAATCTCGTCGTTGTTTTGACTTCCTGTCATGTCGCAGGCGGCGAAGCCCGCGCCAAATTCGATGCCCTTTACCGCGCCTATGCTAAGCATGGCGGCGGCAAGGCTTGCGTCCAGCTTTTCAAAGACAGGCTCGCCGAGTCCGGCCGGAACACCCTTTATTTGACATTCAATCACGCCGCCAGCGGAGTCTCCTTTTGCCCGCAATTCTTCGACGCGCTCCTGCATGGCGCGGGCGGCGTTTAGGTCAGCCGCGCGCATCGGGTTTTGTTCAATTGCCTTAAGGTCAATTTTATTGCAAGAGATTCCGGCGGCGCGCAAGGTGTAGGCTGTAACGCTGAATTTTTTGCCGAGCGCTTGTTCCAAAAATTGCAGGGCCACGGCTCCGGCTGCCACGCGGGCGCAAGTTTCCCTTCCGCTTGCCCTTCCGCCTCCGCGATAGTCGCGAAAGCCGTATTTTTCAAAGTAAGTCAAGTCCGCGTGGCCGGGACGGAAGGTGTCCTTTAGATTTGAGTAGTCGCTTGAATGTTGCGACGTGTTCCGTATTTCAATCGCGATTGGAGTTCCTTGAGCCTTTCCTTCAAAGACGCCGCTCAAGATTTCGGCCTTGTCGGCTTCGCTCCGGGCGGTGACGGCCGCGTTGGTTTTCCCGTCGGCTTTTGCGCCTGGGCGGCGGCGGTCAAGGCGCTCTTGAATTTTTTGCGCGTCGATTTTTGTTCCCGCCGGAACTCCGTCAATCACCACGCCAAGCGCCGTTCCGTGGCTTTCGCCAAAAGTTGTGGCCTTAAAAATTTTTCCGAATGTAGATCCGCTCATAGTTTTACTCCGAATTGCACTGTTGGGAAAATGCTGAATTGATTGTTTATTATCCAAGGCGTGTTGTGATATTTTTTGTAGTCGCCGTAAAAATATTCTTCGTTTATTTCGTGAATGTTGTAGTTCAATTCAAGGGCTGAGTAGAACTGTATGCGCTTTGCCGGCTTTATCGAAAGCATAAAGCGGGTTGCAGGAATCATGGCGAAAAGCCATTTGTCGGAAAAAATTTCATTTCCAAAACTTGAATATCCTGTGTACCTTGCAAAACGCGCGTAGGCTTCCGCGTTCAACATGACAGGTCCGCAAAAACAGTGCTGCGTTCCTATGCCCAAACTAAACGACTGGGTCGCTTTGGGATTTTTTGTGTCGAAGCCAAAAAGGCCTATCATATAAAGTTTTTGCAGGCCGCTTGTCATGCCCGCTTCCAAATAACCGTCGGTGTCGATGTGCGTTTCAAAACTCATGTGCGAGACGTCGGTGTTTTTTAGTTTGCCGTCTTTAATCGCGATTTTGGCATCGTGGCCTTTTAGTTTTTTGTACGAGGCTGGCGCTCCGTCCATTTTTGCCAGCGCTTCTTTTCCGACTTCAAAGCTGTAGACCTTGCCAAGGCGCGCGCCCGCGCATTTTTTGCTTATCACGCCAAGAAATGTTCCGTCGGAATCGTAGCGCTCTATCGTCAGTCTTACCGGCGTGGGAACAAGCGAGTCGCGGTAAATCAAGAGCGAAAATTTTTCTGAGTAAGGAAAGCCGATTGAAATCGGACCAAAGTTTCCTATCGGGATTTGCCAGGCCGCGAGCGGCGCCTTTGTTTCCTTAAGATGCAAAACGCCGTCGTAAATATGCGCGTAAATATTTCCCTTGTCGTCAACGACCGCTCCGTTAAAGACGCCCTTTATTCTGACGATTGTGCTTTGCCTGCTTGAGTAAAGGTCAAGCTCGTCGAGAGCCATAAGCCATGCCAGATAGGATTGCATGGCGTGCATGTCAATGAAGGCGTTGAGGCTGTATTCAATCAAGACTTGCGTCCTTGTGTCGGCCTTTTTCTTTATCGTGTAGAAGAGTCTCTTTAGGCCTGTGAGCGAGTCGTCGTGTCCTTTTTTTGCCATGCCCCATTCTTCATCGCGCTTGCGCTCTTCCGTTGACGGAAATTGCTTTACGATTGTTTTTGAAAGCCGCTTGTGCAGGGGGAAAATGCTTTTGTAAAACGACCTTACGCTTGGATTTATCACCGCAAGGCTGTCGCCCATTTTTGTCGGAATGAACGTTCCTGTGTTGAAGGGGTGGTATTCTCGGCCAAGCAATTTTGTGTAAAGCGCGTTCATTTTTGGAACAAAGTCTTCTTGGTATTCTTCAAGGCTGTCGCAGGTCCAAGAATTTACAATCGCCTTTGTAACGCCGAATTTTGTGAAGCGCCATTTTTTTTGGTAGATTGGCGCCGCGGGAACCATGTCCTCGCCGTTCAGTATGTTGAAAATATAATCGTATTTTTCGTCATGCGCGTCTTTTCGCGTCGTCACGTTCGGCGTGGCGTAGGTGTATGAAAAAACTCTGTCCGGCGAAACTATGCCTTCGTCAACCAAGACCGCGCTCAAAAGGTTTGACGAAGCCGCGCCGCGCGAGTGTCCTGTAATCAAAATCGAAGATTTCTTTAAGTCAAGCTTGCGCTTTTGGGCGTAGTCCAACAAGCCTAGCTTGACGCGCGTGACGGCTTTTAGAAAGCCTTCATGGTATTCTGGCGGAGCGCTCTTTAGAAGTTTGACGGATCCGTCTTGGATGTTTATGTTTGAGAGCCATTCTTCCTCGTTGCCAGGCGTTCCTCTTATTACAACAAAGACCAAGTCGCGGCCGCTCGAAAGTTTTTTAAAGCCCAAAGAAAAGGCGGCCTGGTTTATTCCGTAAACATCGTTTGAATAGTCGATGTCGTAATGCCATTCTATGTTTTCGTAAGGAACGCCGTATTTTGCGTAGGCTTGCGCAAGGGCGTTGTCGCGCGTTTTGTCCTTGGCGTCGTAAGCCAAGCAGCTTAACGCGCCGGCCGCCCTGGCCAGCTTGTGGTTGTAGGCAGGCTTTTCAAATGGCTCGAACCATGCGTCGTTCCATTCAACAGTGATGGGAACGAGAGTGTCTTTTTCGGCCCCTCGTCCTTCGACGTTAACGGTGACGTTTTGCGCGGCCGCTGTCTTGGCGCAAAAAAGGCCGCCAAGCAAAAGCAGGCAAAGAAATGCGATTTTTTTCATCGCTCCATATTAGCGCATTTCGCTTGCTTTTGCTAGTCGGTTGGCGCGCGGTTAATACGAGCTTCCAAAAAGCTCTTTTAGCGCCGCGATAAGATGGCTTGAACTCGGGTTGTCGTAGTCGTAGAACCATTCGTAGCTGTCTCCGCTCAAAAGGGGCTTGTCGACCTCGGCGCCGCCTTCGACGGTCTTGCTAAAGTCTTGCGCGCTCAAGCGGCTGTTGACCGAAAAATGGTATGGAAAGCCGTCCGCCGTAATGCCGTGTCCGACAATGCAGCTTCCTCCGCCGGACCGTTCGCCGATAATTTTAACGCCGCGTTCCTTGGCGTAGAAGGGGAGGGCGTTTCCGCATGAGAAGGCGTTGAACGAAGTCAAAATCGCGACGTTCAAGCCGCGGCATGTCGCCGACCTTGTTCCAAAAAGGCGCGCGCGGTAAGCGGCGTCGTTGTCATCCACTATTCCGTCAAGGTTCAAGTCGGCCTTTGTGATTTCGTGGTTTTTGGCGCCGGTGTGTACGTCGTCGTAATACAAGTCGCCTCTTCCTGTGATGAGGTAAAGGATGTACTGCATGACAGGCTTTGCGCCGCCGCCGTTGCACGAGCCGTCGATTAGGACAGTCGTGACATCTTTGTATTCATCTTTATGCAAGATGTAATAGAAGGCCTTGTAGAACAGTGTTATCGTGTCGTCTGGCATGGCGACGGTGTCGGGGTCCGGCTCTGCGGTGGCGGTCGCGTAATAAGAGTTCCAGCCGCCGGCCTGGTTAAGTGAAAATCCGTCAAAGCGGATTATGAGAGTCTTTCCTCCGTCTATAAGCTCCAAAATTTTGTCGCTTTTTAACTCGCCATCGGCGCCCACTATCCCCTTTTCCTTGCGCCACCAGTTGAGGCTGTTCGTTTGTTTGATGGAAGATTTTTTTCTGTCGTATTTCCATTTTCCGCTGCAGCCGTTCTCTATTATGTCGTAGACCGCGCTCTTGATTTCCTCGTTGTCAAACATAATGAAGTCTCTCCATTTTACGCTTGCGTGCTGGTCGCCGTAAGTGTAATGGGTGAGCTTGGCCAAGCCCTTGAGGTAATCGGCGTAAGAGGCGGACTTGAGCAAAATTTTTGTTTGGGGGTCGTAAAGCGTCAGCATTGTGTCAAATGGAAGTTTGTCCACAAGCGTCGCAAGCTCGCTTTTTGCGTAGCCGTTGCCGTCGTCGGCAAAGCCGTAGTAGCCGGGGCATCCGTAAAGGTAGTCGTGGGCAAGGCAAAGCAAGTTGTACGACGCTTCCACCAAGGCGGCGGGACGCTTGTTCAAGTTGGAGTACCACGGGCTGTCTTTGAAGGTGGTATAGTTTTCGGACTCTCTGTATTGGTAAAGTTTTTTTCCATTGTAAAGAATTTGAAGGTTTCTGAGCGGGCTTGCAAAAAGTTGGTTCATCACGCAGAGGGGCGCGTAGGCGTCGTCAATGCCGCCATAAATGTTAAATCCGTATTTGCCCAAGTAGAACGTCGCCGCCTTTTGGCCGTCATAGGCTTTTTTTGAGTCTATCATTGTGCCGCCGCCAAAGCGCAGGCTTGGGTCGGGCTGCAAAAAGCCGGCCCATGTCGGACAGTAAATCGAGCTGTCTTTGACGTTGACCACAAGCGGAAAAGATTTTCCCAGCGCCGTTCCCGTTATTGTGTATTCTCCGTCAGAATAGCTTATGCCTTCGATTTTTACGTCGCAGACGTATTCCAGCCAATAGCGGACGCCTGTGTATGGAATATATTCGTTTTTGTCGTATACGCGGGCGAAAACCGTGGCCAAAACATTGTCGTCCGTTCCTGACACAAGGGGAATCGAAAGGCTTTCAAAATTTTTGTTTTCCTCTTTTGCGGCGCTGGAGCCGGAGATGACATAAATGTTGTTGGTGTCGCCGCCGTTTTGGCAAGATGAAAGGCAAATCGCCAAGGCGGCGGACAACAGAACGGCCGACAAAGCGGCCGAAAGTCTTTTCATTATTTTCCGTTCTTGATTGTCAATATTGAACCGATAATCAAGGCGTTCTTTGCCAAAACCAAAAGCCAGTGCAAAACCAAAACAGACGTCCATTCCTTGATGTAGAAAATCAAAGTGATGACCGTCACGATTATCCAAAGGACGATTGTAACGTACTTTACATAGTCGTCAAATTTGCCGAAGTCGATTCCAATGGCCTTGAATGCGAACGTGATTCCGCAAACGCCTATAATGATTCCGATAATGACGCTGATTACTGGAGCGGCCTTGCCGAAAAGTCCGGCCACGGCGTTGATTTCCGCCGATGAAATGGACGAGCCTACCTTTGTGATAAGGCAGATCGCCGTGACGATTAAATAAATCGACAACGCCAATTGGGCGATGAAGATTCCCCATGTTCTTGGTTGTTTAGCCATATAAGCCTCCTTTTTGATGTTTCCCATTATACAACGATTTTCGCGTTTTTGGCAAGAAAAAAATCTTATTGAATTTCTTTTTCAAATTCATTAAAATCTTTGCTAATATTTTCCATTGTTTGGAAGCCGATAGGAGGCTAGCGGCAACAAACGCGCTCGCAAAACTCGCGCGTTCAGCCGCGGCTATAGGAGGTTATTTATGATAAAGTTGAAGGGAACTTACACAGCGATGATTACGCCGATGAAAAAGAACGGCGCCGTGGACTTTGAGGGATTCAGGAAACACGTCAAAAACCAACTCAAAGCCGGAATCGACGGACTTGTTCCTCTTTGCACAACAAGCGAAACTCCTACTCTTGACGAAGACGAAGAAGACAAAATGCTTTCCATTATTATGGAAGAGCGCGCGGCTTATAAAAAATCAAGCGGCAAGAACGTTCCAATTATCGTAGGAACGGGAAGCAACAACACTCGCGACGCGGTTCGCTACACCCAGCGCGCCAAGGAAGCCGGGGCCGACGCGGCCTTGGTTGTGACTCCCTATTACAACAAGCCCAGCCAAGAGGGAATCTACCGCCACTTTGCGGCCGTCAGCAAAGTGGGCCTTCCGATTTTGGTTTACAACATTCAGGGCCGCACAGGCACCAACATCGCCACCGACACTTTGGCGCGCATCGCCGATTTGCCCAACATCATCGGCGTTAAGGAAGCCAGCGGCAACATCAACCAGATGGCCGACGTTCTTGCCAAGGTAAAGGCCAAGCATCCCAACTTTGCCGTTTTGTCAGGCGACGACGGCTTGACCTTGCCGCTTTTGGCGCTAGGCGGAGACGGAGTCGTTTCTGTCGTCTCAAACTTGGCTCCCAAAGAAGTCAAGGCCATGGTTGACGCAGGCCTTAAGGGAAAGTTTGACGAGGCTCGAAAGGCCCACTTCCGCTTGCTTCCGATTTTCAAGGCCGCCTTTGTCGACGGAAACCCGACTTCCATCAAGTACGCGATGAACCTTAAGGGCCTTCCGGCCGGAGGAGTGCGCGCGCCGCTCGTTGAAGTCAACGCCAACGCAAAGAAGGTAATCAAGGCCGCTTTGACGGCTTGCAAACTATAAGAACGGTCAAGGCCCGCTTCGCTTAAAGCCTTGACTCGTTCTTTTTGCGGCGCGACTAAAATTATCGCGCCGCAATAATGGAGGAAAATATGGAAAATAATAGAATTGAAGTTGGCGTTTTGGGCGCGACTGGAATGGTCGGCCAGCGCTACATTAAGCTTTTGGAAAACCATCCTTGGTTCCGCGTCACCTATGTGGCGGCCAGCCCCCGTTCCGCCGGAAAGCCCTACCGCGAGGCTGTGGCCAACCGCTGGCTCATCGGCGCCGACATCCCTTCCGACGTTGCGGACTTGACTGTCCAGGACGCCAACGACGAAAAGGCGGCGCTTGGAAAGTGCAAGTTCGTCTTTAGCGCGCTTGAAATGTCCAAGGACGAAATCAAGGCCTTGGAAGAGCGCTACGCCGCCCAAGGAATCCCGGTCGTGTCAAACGCCAGCGCCAACCGCTGGACAAGCGACGTTCCGATGCTGGTTCCAGAAATCAACCACTCGCACCTTGACGTTATCGCCGAGCAAAAGAAAAACCGAGGCTGGGACAAGGGCTTTATCGTCGTTAAGCCAAACTGCTCGCTCCAAACTTACATGATGCCGCTCCACGCACTTATCCAGGCCGGCTATCCTGTAAAGAGAATGATTGTCACGACCGAGCAGGCTGTTAGCGGCGCGGGTTATCCCGGCGTTCCGTCCTTTGACATGATTGACAACATCGTTCCCTACATCGGCGGCGAGGAAGAAAAGACCGAAAAAGAATGCCTTAAGATTTTGGGAAAGGTAAGCGGCAACAAGATTGAAAACGCCGCCGGCCCCTTGGTCTCGTCCACCTGCACCCGCGTTCCCGTAATCGACGGACACACCGCTATCGTAAACTTGGAATTTGATTTGCCGGAAGACAAAAAGCCCAGCCTTGAGGAAATCGAGCGTGTTTGGACCAGCTACGCTTCCGTTCCGCAAGAGCTAAAGCTTCCCAGCGCGCCCGAGCGTCCGATTGTCGTCCGCCACGAGGAAAACCGCCCGCAACCGCGCCGCGACCGCGAGACCGAAAAAGGCATGGCTTGCGTCATCGGCCGCTTGCGAAAGTGCAATGTCTTTGACGTGAAGTTTGTCGCGCTTAGCCACAACACAAAGCGCGGCGCGGCGATGGGAGGAATCCTCAACGCCGAGCTTTTGAAAGCCAAAGGCTTTTTCGATAATCTCTAACTTAAGGTAAGCCTAAAAAAACGCCGCGATTTCTCGCGGCGTTTTTTGTTAGTTTATTTTTCCAGTCTGAACGAGGTCGCTGTACCAGTAGGCGCTGTCTTTGGGGGTGCGCTTTTGGGTCTCGTAGTCAACGTGAACCAAGCCAAAGCGCTCGCCGTAGCCGCGCGCCCATTCAAAGTTGTCCATAAGCGACCAGTAGAAGTAGCCGCGAATGTCGGCGCCGGCTTTGACGGCCTTTCCAAGCTCCGACAGGTAGGCGCGGACAAAGTCTATGCGCTGGGTGTCGTGGCACTTTTTGTCGGGGCTTAGGTTGTCGGCGCAGCTTATGCCGTTCTCCGTGACGAAAATCGGCTTTTTGTAGCGTTCCCAAATGTATTGGAAAAAGTGGTTCATCGACTTTGGAGTGACAGGCCACTTTGAGTGCGTCATCGGGTATCCGTGCGGGAAGTCCGCCGTGCCAAAGCCGTTCTTTTTTTCTTGGGCGGTCTTGGGCGCGCGGATTGGAAGTCCTTCGTAGATGTTTTGGCCGTGGAAGTCAACCGGGGTTGAGATGATTTTCATGTCGCCCGGAAGAATTTTTGGGAAGTCCTTTCCAAAGGCTTTTTGCGCGCCGGCGGGGTAGCGGCCAAAGTAAATCGGGTCGCACCAGTAGGTGAGGCAGTGGCCCAT
Source organism: uncultured Treponema sp. (assembly GCA_946411505.1). Classification (GTDB taxonomy): domain Bacteria; phylum Spirochaetota; class Spirochaetia; order Treponematales; family Treponemataceae; genus Treponema_D. Next base: position 51,605 of record CAMKEG010000007.1, read on the forward strand.
GAAAAGGCCGCTCCCTTTTTGGAAGCCGTACTTTTCGCCAGGCTCGCGCTCGTAAATCTCGACCGATTTTTTAAAGGCCTCGATGTCTTCCTTGCTTTCCGTGGCCGGGTAGTTGCCGAAGCCTGTGTGGGCCAGGCAAATCTTTGCCTTGGGAGCGGCCGCGCGAATCGCTTGCGCCATCGTTCCGTGCGCAAGAAGAATGTTGTGAGCCACGTTCAAGACTTCCGCCTGCTGAAGCTGCAAGCCAGGGGCCATCCAGCCAACGTAGCCGCCAAGGACGCAAGGCATTTCATTAATCGTAAAGAAGTTTTGGACGCGGTCGGAAAATTTTCTTACTACAAGGTCCGTGTACTCCGCGGCCCAGTAACGGATGTCTCGGTTCCGCCAGCCGCCCTTTCGCTCCAATTCAAGCGGCAAGTCCCAGTGGTAAAGGGTGAGCCAAGGCGTGATGTTTTTTGACAAAAGCTCGTCGATAAGGCGGTCGTAAAAGTCCAAGCCTTTTTGGTTGGGCGTTCCGTGGATCGCGTTTCCTCGGCTGTCGGGGCTGTAGCCCATGACGCGCGGCCAAGAGACGCTAAAGCGGTAGTTGGGAATCTTTAGGTCCGCCAAAATTTTTATGTCATCCTTGTAGCGGTGGTAGTGGTCGCAGGCAGTCTCCGGCGAGGCGCCCCAAAGAGTCTTTCCGGGCCATCTTGAAAATTGGTCCCAAATGCTGGGCTGCTTTCCGTCTTCGGCGGCGGCTCCTTCAACCTGGGCCGCGGCTGTAGCCGTTCCCCAGATAAAATCTTTTGAAAATTGCATAGACGCTAATAAAAGCGTTTTTTTTTGAAAGTGTCAATAGCGGCTGGACGCCGCTTGGTGTGTTAAAAAATTGACAATTATTGTTGCTTGCTGTATAATTATACTGTGAAAAGGTTTTCTTAAGTTAATCAGGAGAGGTTATATGAAACGCCGCTTAATTTTGAGTTCTATTCTATTTTGTTCTATTCTATTCTACTCTTGCAGTAATTCTTCTTCCATCGTGCCGGTGCCAGTGCCTGTCTCGACGCCAACCCCGACGCCTGAAGAAACAACGCCAACCCCGACGCCTGCGACTGACGAAACCGCGTCCGGCGGGGTCTTGCTTTCTACAAAAAATCTTGCGTTAAATGTAGATCAAACAGAAAACAATGGCATCGTGACATTCACGCCGACAGTTGAAAGATTTGACGAAATATATGGGGAGGAAGGCGACGAGGCTCCATACATTGAATATGCTTGGAAGATTGACGGCGCCTTGGCTCAAAACATTGCTGGCGCCAACGTGGATTCAGAGTCCGGCGTCCTGACAATAGACACAAGTAAATTTGAAAAAGATACATACCAAATAAGCTGCCTTGCGAAAATTCTAGTCACACTCAAGGTCGTGGACGAAGAGTCAACATTAAACTTGGCTATATTCTCGTGGCAAAATTCATTGAAGGTCAAATAGGAGGCAAAACATGAAAAAAATATTCCTTTTAGTCGCGGCTTTTTGCGCCATGTCTTATTTTGCCGCGTGTTCGGATTTGCTTGGCGAACCAAAAAACCATGTTGCAATTGCGACTGAAAACAAACTTTCCAGCGGCGAGGCTATGCTTTCATTTTCGCTTGACGCAAAAAACGACATTTCCTGCAGCGCCTTGCCTAACATAAGCGCCGACTTTTTTAGCCCGATAATCATTTATTACAGGCCTGTCGACGGAACAGAGGATATAGAAATCGGCACGTGGAATTCAAACGGCGCGTTAAAAGTCGCAAGCGTTCCGTTTAAGACAGGAACCTGGATTTTCAGCGTTTTGGCGGGGAGCGAGACGGGATATTATTATACTGAAGAGACAAAGACGATAGAAGCCGGAAAAAATTCCCTTCAGTTTACCCTTATTCCTGTTATGATGCAGCAGCTTGAGGAGCGACACGGCTACGGATCCCTTTATGTGTCCGCCGCGTTTCCAGTGGACAACCTTAAGCTTGTGACAGGCGGCCTTTATACGATGGACGAAGAAGCGGTTCCCGGCTTTGCGGATGAAACCTTGCAGGTGAGCCAAAGCGGAACGACATATTACGAAAAGGACGACATTCCTGCAGGCGACTACATATTGATTTTTAAATTTTTCGCTGACACAGAAAAAAAGCTTTTGTTAGGAACATATAGAGAGTTTGCGGGCATTTTCGCGCTTGCGCGAAGCGAGTCAAAAGTGGTTTTGCAAAGCTTTTCAAACTTATATTCTATCAGCTACGAAACAAATGGGGGAGCCTTTGCGGAGGGCTATAGCCCCTGCCTTTCCTACACAAGACATTCTCAAAGCCTGTCTCTGCCGGACAAAACTCAAATTACTAAAGCCGGTTCGGATTTTGGCGGCTGGTATGAGGACGAAAATTTTGAAGGCCCGGTTGTTGACTTCATTCCAAGCGGCAGCGTCGGAAACAAAAAATTCTATGCAAAATGGCTTGACAAATGGACTGTGACATTCCTTCCAAACGGAGGAAGCTTTGCCGACGGAAGCAAGATTAAGACGCAGCAAATAACAAAAGGCGCTTCCGAAAATCTTGTCACGGCAAACGATTTAGGCCTTACAAACAATGGAAGAAATTTTTTGGGCTGGATTACAAGCATTACGAATGTAAGCGCGGATTACGCTGACGGAGCGTCAATCGCGCCCGACAAAAACATTGTGTTGATGGCGCTTTGGGCGCAGGGAAACGTGTCGGGAGGGGACGACGGAAAGACAAAGGATTCTGACGGCGACGGCGTCTCGGACTACGACGAGCTGTATAAATTCTTTACGGATCCTGCGAACAAGGACACCGACGGCGACGGCTGGACTGACGGTCAAGAGTTGGTTTATTACACCGAAGGGGCAAATACCTTTAATCCGCGCATAGCGGACGTTCCTCAATTGGAAATCCAATTTGTGGGCCGTCCTGAAATAGGCTTCAATTATCAAACATCGTCTACTGACACTGTGACAGAGTCAGTGACCAATACCGAAGGGACTGTCCACAGCCAGAGCGCCACAAACACCAACTCGCACACGCGCAACCTGACGAACGGTTGGCATACAAAAGCTGGGTTTGGCTTTGAATGGTCAGCGGGAGCGGAGGGGGCACTTGGTTTTTTTGGTGCGAAAGCAAAAAATACCTTTAATTTTGAAGCCGGCTATAACGGCAGCGTCATGTCTGGCGACACATTCACTTACTCTCAAAATCAGAGCGAAAGCTTTTCTCAAAGCGTCACCAAAGGGCACACCACAAGCGAAACCACGGGAAAGACGGTGACTGGCGGCACAATTCGTGTAAACGCAAAATTTAAAAATCCAAGCAATCTGGCCTATACTGTGCGGAGCGCCACGGTGACCTTTACAGGAATCTCTGACTTTAGGCAGCCTAACGGCTATCCAACGCCAGTCGCAAGCGTTGAACTTCCGAACGTCGGAACAATTCCGCCCGGAGGAGAGACCGGGACGATGGTGATAAAGTACGGCAATCTTGGCGTAGCCCAAACGGAAGAGCTTTTAAAGTGGTCTTCCGGCCTTAACATGAGCATCACAAACTACACGATTACCCTTCAAAAAGAAGGCGCCGTCAACGCAAATGACTTTACAGGCGCTCTTACTACCGTAAACGCCATGACAGCGTGCCTTACCATAGATTACGGACCTTCCGCAAAGCACAAGGCCGAAACTCATCATGTGGCTACAAAATATTTGTACAACCCGGAGGCCGTGGACATCAACGGCTTGTATAAGAAAGTCACAATCAAGGACCTTTTGGAGATAGCGGGCATATCCGAAAGCAAGGGAAACCTTGTTCTTGGAAACGGCGGTCGCATAAAGAGAATCAGGGACTATAACTATCAAGGCTACCAATACGGAGCCTGGTATGTCCAGCACACTTACACCCGTGGAAATGAATCATGGTCTGACATATATAATTATTATTCAGAACCAGAGTCTGGACAAGAGGTGGACATCTCAAAAATTTATGTTCAGGCGGGGGATTCAATCAACATTTTTTACAGCGTCGACAAAGACAAAGATGGAGTTCCCTATAACGAGGAGCTTATCTGCGGCACAAGCGACGACAAGCCAGACACTGACGGCGACGGACTTACGGACGGGGAAGAATTGCATGGCTGGAAGCCGGCGACAAAGACTCGCTCAATTCCAGAGGGAAGCGAAACTCAGCAGCATATAAAAATAACTGACCCGGAGAAGAAAATTATCACAAATCCAAACAACCCCGACAGCGACGGCGACGGATACGATGACTTGAACGATCCAGACCCCATAGAGCCAAAGATGAAGGACATAACAAGCCTTAGCGTGACTCAATATAAAACAAGCGCGGACGTAAACGCCAAGTTTAAGGATTTTAGATTTGAGTCGGCCCAATGGTATACTGACATATATGAATCTTTGTATTTAAATCTTGTGCCTACGATGCCCCTTGAAAAGATTGAATGCAAGCAGAGCGAAGGAGCCGCTTATGAAGTTCTTTCTTCAGCCAAGGAATTTAAACTGGATCTTGGCAAAAACAAAATATGGATTAAGGTCACGGCCGCCGACGGTTTCACAACAAAAAAAAGCGTGCTGACTTTTGAATCGCGACTGAGGCCGCTTGAAAACCTGCAGTTGAAAAGTCCTGACGGCAAGGGCAATACTATGACGCTAAGCTATAATGCCTATACGGACAGGCGCGTAGTAGCAGATGATAAAACAGCAGGATTGTTATTGCATTTTGTACGAGACAAAAATTGTCCCTATGATAGGTCACCAGATTTAGGACTGGCCAATCCGAATGATTTGCCTGACTTTATGAGTTATGTTTCTACCGCCAAGGATAGAAACGGAATAAGCGAGGATGACTATGACTTTTGGACCAAGGTAAGCGTAGCTGACCTAAAAGCGGGAACAACTACGATAAGCGGCTTGAAAAGTCAGACTCTTTATTCTATCGACTCAATCATGTACTATGAAAGCGGAGCGAAATACGCGAGAGTAAGCAAGGTCCCTGAGATATGGTGGTGGTGGGTTCATGGCAAAACCGGAAAAAGCCAAAAGGCAACCCTTACATTCTGGATGCATTATCTTAAGGCGGAAGAAGACGAAGACGGCGGATGCGATCCGCAGTATTATTGGTCAATAGAATCAAGAGAGGAATTTTTGAAGAATCTTTCAAACGATTGCGCGACTATGAAAGACAAAACAAGCCGAAAATTTGACGATGACGAAAACATGTGCTACTCTTTTGGTGACCAGCAAATGAATGGAAAAACCGTACCAGAGTATGGAACGGCTAAAAGCAAATACTATAAGGGCGTCTATGATCGCTTTGAAAAAGACCGTGAATTCAAGATTAATTTTGAATGTTATGATTATGATAGTGGTTCAGCAGATGATCTTATTGGAAAAGTGGAGATGACCGCTAAATACAGCGTGCAAGACGACAAATGGTATTTTAAATGGTCGGGCGACCATACCGACAGCGGCGAAATGACAGTGGGCTTCCGGGAGGGCCGCAAAGACGGCAAGTGGAACATTCCTAATACATCTGAGGGGCAGATTTCTGTTCACTGGGGCGCTGAATGGAATGACGAGCCTGCCTACCAAAAAGATTCAACCAAAACGCAATAGCCCGCGGCGCGCGGAACCCCCCTGCCAGATTTATGTTATGGCGGTGTGAAGGCAGGGGGTCCGTACTCCTCCGCAGTTGAAATTATTTTCCATTTAATTTACTATAATAACATGAAGAAATTCTTTGCGGGAATCATGGCCGGCGCGTTTTTAGCGCTTGGAGCCGCGGACGTTTTTTGTTCCGACTTTACGGAATACGAAAATTCTCTCGTGATGGGCGCCATGCAGATTCGCCTTGAGTCGCGTTCCCAAAAGGACCAAAAGGCGGCGTTGGAATGGCTTGAAAAAAAGCGCGCCGAATTTTTTTCTTCAATAAAAAAAGGAGAGGCCGGCGAGGAAGCGCTGCTTGCCGTTGAAAATGTTTTTGTCTGCGAAAAATACCATTACGTGTGGGAGCTGGACGACAAGGCAAAGGCCACCGGCGCCATGATTTTGTCGCAATTCAACAAGGTGATGGAGTGGAACCAGAGCCATCCGCTTGAAAAGCGCGGCGAATGGTACACGCTGACGGCCTGCGAAGTCATAAACAACTCGATGCCCTGGTTCAAGTATTCCAAAAGAATTTCCTTGGGAATGGAGAACAAAAAGGTTTACGAGGCCATGCTCTCGTCTGGCTGCAAAAAGGGCCTTTTGTACTTGCACACGGGCCTTTGGTACGCCTTCGCTCCTTCGATTGCCGGCGGAAGCGACGCCAAGGCAAAGCAATACTTTTCCGTCGCGCCCCACATTGGTCCGACAGATTACGAAAAATTTTTGGGCTATGTCTTTCTTTCCCAAATTGAATTCAAGATGGGCGACAAGGCTTCCTGCCAGGCGCATTTGGCCGAGGCTGACAAGATTTCGCCCGGCAACGCATACACAGATTTTGTCCGCTATTTGAACAAGGCCGGCTGCGATTCGCTTGACTACGCCACCGACAGGGACGACGTTGAGGCGAAGCTCAACAAATATTACAAGCGTTGAAACTATTGGCCTTTTCATTTATTATAATAGTATGAAGAAGATTATCGCGCGGGCCGCGCTTTTGGCGCTCGCTTGCGTTTTTGCGGCGCCTTGCTTTTGCGGCGAATGGACTGAACATGAAAAATCGCTTTTTGACGAAAGCCTGCAAATTCGCCTTGAGACGCGCAAAATTGACGGCCACAAGGCGGCGCTGGATTGGCTTGGAAAAAAGCGCGAGGAATTTTTTTCCTCAATAGAAAATGAAAGCGTCGGACAAGAGGCGCTTTTGGCTTTTGAAAATAATTTTGCCCTTGAGCGCTATCATTTTTTGTGGGAAATCGACGACAAATCTAAGGAAACAAACGACTGCGTTTTGAGCCAGTACAAAAAAGTTGTCGCGTGGAACGCCGCTCACCCCGAAAGCGAGCGCAACCCGCTTTACTCCTTGAGCGCCTATGAGCTGGTCAACGCCGCCATGCCGCTGATGAAGTATTCGCAAAAAATTTCAATCGGCTTGGAAGAAAAGAAATTTTTCGACGCGATGATAAAGCAAGGCTTTCAAAGCGGCTTTTTGCATCTTAACGCGGGCTTGTGGTACGCCTTCGCGCCGGCGTTTGGCGGAGGAAGCGACGCAAAGGCGGCGGAATGTTTTGCGAAGGCGGCCAAAATTGGTCCGACGGATTACGAAAAATTTTTTGGCTTTGTATATCTTTCGCAAATTGATTGGAAAAAAGGCGACGCCGCCGCTTGGGAAAAAAACTTGCAGGCCGCCGACTCCTTGCTTCCGCAAAATGTTTACACAAATTTTGTCCGCCGCGTAAACAAGGCCGGCGCCGACATTTTTGAATACGCGGACGACAAGGGCAAGGTCTTGAAAAAAATGGAAAAACAATACGGAAAAAAATGATGGCTAAAAAAAACGCCCGGCTTGGGCAAAAAATAAAAATTATTTTCGCGGCGGCGCTTTTGGCTCTTTGCGCTCCGGCATTTTCCGGCGACTTTAGCGAGTATGAAAAAACTTTGCTCGCCGAAATCTACGACATGCGGGCGCGCTCTAGGCAGGAACCTGATTATTTGGCTTCCCAAAAATTCTTGGAGGCTTACCACAATAAAATTTTGAGCGACGACGTTCAGTCTAAAATAAGCGACGAAGCCAAGCTTGTCTTTGACAACTTGCTTACGCTGGAACGCTGGCAATATTTGTGGGAGACCGATCCAAAGATGAACGGCCTAAAGGAAATGATTTGGACGCAGTACGAAAGAATAATGGACTGGAACGCAGCCCATGCCTTTGGCGAGCAAAACGCCTACCTAAAGCTTTCTTCGTTCGACTTGATAAATTCAACTATGCAATACATGACGCGCGGCCAGATGATAAAGCTGGGCTTGCAGGAAAAGAAAGTCTACGACAAGCTGCTTGAGACCGACCAAAACAATTGCGTCGTTTACCTTAACGCCGGCCAGTTTTACTACAATGTTTCGGAAGTCCTGAGCGGAGCCAAGCCCAAGGCCAAGCGCATTTACGAGCGCGCGGTGGCCATCGCGTCCAACGCCTACGAAAAATATTTCGCCAACATTTTCATCGCGCAAATGTTTTTGGAAGAGAAGGACATGGATTCGTACAGCAAGCATATCGCGCTGGCCGAAGCGGCGATTCCCGGAACGCCTTACATGAATTTTGTAAAGGCCGTCAACGACAAAGGCATAACGCTTTACGAATACGCGCTTCACCCGATTAAGGTAAAGCAAAAAGTTTTTGGAATAAAATAAAAAGGACCTAAGATTTTTGGCGCCAAGCAAAAAATTGTAGGAAGCCCAAAAATCGGGCGGCGGCGGCTAAACAAGATGATTGTAAAGAACATAATTTTTGACTTGGACAACACCCTCTATTCTCCGACCAGCGCCATGGACGCTGGAATCACAAGGCGCATGATGCAAGCCGTGGCCGACTTCTTTGGCCTTGGCGCGGACGACGCCGCCGCCCTGCGCAGGAAAAACGTTCCGCGCTTTAGCACAACCCTTGAATGGCTTAGAAGCGAAGGCCTTAAGGACGTTGAGGCGTATTTTGCAAAAGTTCACCCCGACAACGAGGCCGACGAGCTTACGCCCGACCCAAACTTGCGGCCTTTTTTGCAGTCGCTTGCGCAAAACAAAATCGTTTTGACCAACGCGCCACGCGAGCACGCCGACCGGGTTTTGAAAAAGCTAAAAGTGGCGGACTTGTTTTGCGCCGTGGTGGACATACGAGCCTGCGGCCTTTTGGGAAAGCCATACGCCGGCAGTTACAAAATCGCTTTGGAAAAATGCGGCGGAACAATTGACGACACGATTTTTTTGGATGACCAATACAAGTACACCGACGGCTTTGTGGCGCTGGGCGGAACCGCGCTATTGGTGGGAAACAAAAACGGCTCGCATTTGAGTCCAGACAGCGCGGCCGTCAACAAGGAACTTCCGCCGCATCCCGGGCGGACAATCAAGATTGATTCCGTCTACGATTTGCCGCGAATCTTGCCCGCGCTTTAAGGTCTTGTCAGACAAATCAAGCGGCGACGTAGGCTTGCAGGCTTCGCAATGAGGCGGGAACGCGGACGCGCTCGATGGCGTTCTTTTCTATTTGGCGGATGCGCTCTTTTGTAAGGCTGCACGCGTCGCCAACTTCCTTAAGCGACATGGGCTTTTTTCCGTCCAAGCCGTAGCGCATTTTGAGCACGCTGGCCTCTTTGGGCTTTAGGGTTCCCAAAACGTCGGCCACTTCGCGCTTCATCGCTTTTTTGAGGCTGCGCTCTTCGGGGCCTTCGTAGCGGTTGTCTTCCACATAGTCGCCAAAAACGCTGTCGTCGCTGTCGTTTCCTTGAACGCCTGCGTCCAAGGAAATCATTTCGCGGCTGATGTTCAAAAGGTCGCGGACTGTGTCGCCTTCCATGTTCAAGCTGGAAGCTATTTCGCGAATTTCCTCTTCTTCCGACAAGCGGGAAGAAATGGACTTTTTTGCCTTTTTGATTTTTACAAGCTCGTTCACGCGGTTGAGGGGCAGGCGGATCGCGTCTTTCTTTTCGTAAATCGCCTTGAGTATGCTTTGGCGAATCCACCAAACGGCGTATGAAATAAAGTGGCAGCCTTTTTGCGCGTCAAATTTGTCGATGGCGGTCAAAAGGCCTACGTTGCCTTCGCTGATAAGATCGGCCATGTCCATTCCGCTGTGGCGGTATTTTTTTGCGATGTTGACGACAAAGCGCAAGTTTGAGTTGACGATTTTTTCACGGGCGGCCTTGTCTCCGGCCTTTGCCTTTGCCGCCAGGTCGTTTTCTTCCTCCCGCGTCAAAAGCGGAATCTTGTTGATTTCTTTAAGATATGTTGAAAGAATGTCGTTGTTCGTCATTTTTTTCCCCTTGCGCTGTTTTTTATGATAGAACTATTGCAAAAAACGCGCCAACTTTCAAAAGGTGGGGAAAAAACAAAAAAAAGCGCGAAATTTGACGAATTTTTACGAATTTTCTTGCCGATTCGCTGGAATTTTATTAACTTTAAGGTATACGTTGGAATTTTCTGCGTCAGTTTGACGCGCCATCTCTTTTTTGGGCGGAATTTGGGTCATTTTGACGCAGCTTGTCGAAGGGTACGGCTGACCGCGCGCGTAAAATGCTGTAAAGCCCAAAAATCCGCCGCTTTTGTCATCTTTGGGCTTGATTTGGACATCCTTCCATAATATATTCTTCTGTTGTCATCAATTTTACGTGGAGCGGCGAAAGGCCTTCTAGCGTAAGGCATGTGGCGGCGGCTTTTTCCTTTGTAAGGCCGCTCGTGGCGTCGGTCAAATAGACCGTGTAAACGCCCGCGTCAATCAATTCAAAAACAGTGGACAAAACGCAGCAGTCGTCAACTACGCCAGCGACCACGACGCGCTTGGCCTTTAGCGCCGCCTTTTTGATTTGGGGAACGCTAAGCGACGAGTACTTTGATTTTTGGAAGGCCTTAAAACGGCCTGAAAGCGCGGCGATTTGCGGCAAGAGCTCGTTGGCGTTTTTGTCGTCGTTTATGGCCTTGTATTTTTGGTTGTAGTCTGCCCATACGCCGCGCGCTTTTTTGTCGGCGATGAATTTTGTTATGATGGCGGAGTCAGCCGCGCCGGACTCGACCACGCGCAAAATGTTGGCCGCGGCTCCTTCGGTGTCAAGACATTCCCATTCGCCGCCCTTTGCGTAAACGTTTTGCATGTCGATAATCAACAATAAGTCGCCCTTCATTTTTGGTTCTCCTATGATGCGGCTGTCCGCGCGCGTTATTCTTCCACGCGCATAAGCTGCGCGGCTTGGTAGGCCGGCAAAAACTTTTTCGTTCCGCCGTTTTGGAACTGTACTTCTATCACATACTCGCCGTCTTTTACGCTGGCCTTTACGATTTGGCCGTAGCCGTAGTCGTCGTGGTAGACCGCCTGGCCCAGCCCGTATTTTTTGGCCAGCGGATGCTTGATTTTTGGCGCGGCGGAAGTTCCGAACCCTTGCGCGCCAAAATTGCTGGAGGCGCCGTAAGCGTTGGAGCGGCGGCCCTGCTGGCCATACTGCGGCGTGTCGTCGTAAAAGTCGCCGTCGGAATATTCGCCGTCGCCGTAATCGCCTTCATCGCCAAAATCCGCGCCGCCGTTAATCGCGCGCTCAAAGCTGGGCGGAACGTTCCCCAAAAGGCGGAAGGTGTCCGCGCCCGCTTCCTGCAAAAATACGCTGGGCTGCATGAACTCGGTTCTTCCGTACATGCGGCGCGCGGCGCAGCTGGTTATGTAAAGCTCGTCCTGGGCGCGCGTGATGCCTACGTAAAAAAGGCGGCGCTCTTCTTCCAGTTCGGCGGCGGACTTGTCCGCGCGTGGAAAGATTCCTTGTTCCAAGCCGGTGATGATGACGCGCTTAAATTCCAAGCCCTTTGTGTTGTGCAAGGTGATCAAGGTCACGCGGTCAAGGCTTTGGTCTTCTTGGCTTGCGAGCGTTCTATCCAATTCTATTGAATCCAAAAATTCCAAAAGGCCGTCCATGTTAAGGGGGTAGAGGCTTGCGTTGTTTGAAAGCTCCTGCATGTTGGCCACGCGCTGGGTTCCGCTGATTTCGTCGTCGGCCTGGTGGTATTCTTCCAAGCCGCTTTTTTGCATGATCTCTTCGACGAGCGTTCCAAGGTTTTGGCTCGCGCTTGCGGTTTTTGCGGCGGGAACGGTTGGCGCGCCAAAATCGCCGGCCTCGCTGGAATTGTTGGACGCGGCCGTGGAGTCGCCGAGTTTTTCCTTAAACGAATCGACGAGCGCGGAAAGTTTTTCAAGTCCCTCCCGCGCTTTTTTGGAAAGGCTTGGCGCGAGCTCTTTTGAGGCTGTGATCAAGTCTTGCGATTTGGATTTTGCCGCGTCGATGATTTTATCCTGGCTTGTGGGGCCAAGGCCTCGCGCGGGCTTGTTGACGATTCTGCGGAATGCGATTTCGTCCTTGGGGTTTGCCAAGAGCGCAAGGAAGGCAAGCAAGTCTTTTATTTCTTCGCGCTCGTAAAATTTCAAAGTTCCCACAACTTGGTATGGAATTCTTTTGTGAAGGAACTCGCTTTCAAAGACAAGCGACTGCGCGTTTGTTCTATATAAAATGGCCCAGTCGGAATAGGCGCCGCCTTTTTTGACTTGCTTTTTTATCAGTTCGGCGCAAAAGGCCGCTTCGTCGTCTTGGTTGGGCAAAAAAATCAAGTCGGGCTTTTTTCCGTCTCCGCGCTCGGCGCTCAAGGTTTTTCCAAGGCGGTCGCTGTTGTTTTTTATGACGCAGTTGGCGGCGTTCAAAATCGCGCTTGTTGAACGGTAGTTCCGCTCCAAGCGTATCAGCTGCGTTCCCGGAAATTCCTTTTGAAAGTTAAGGATGTTCTGGACTTCCGCTCCGCGAAATTTATAAATCGACTGGTCGTCGTCGCCTACGACGCAAACGTAAGTTCCGCTGTCTTGGTCAACGCCGCTCAATGCCTTTAAAAAAAGGAACTGCGCCACGTTGGAGTCCTGGTATTCGTCAACCATAATCACGCGGTAGCGGTAATGCATCTGCCGCGCGATGTTGGCGTTTTCCGCCAGAACTTGGACGGGCAGCATTATAAGGTCGCCAAAGTCAACGTTTCCGGTGGAACGCAGGCGCTTTTGGTAGGCCGCGTAGACTTCCGGAAAAAGCGGGTCGCTAGAAACTTCGCCAAGGCGCAGGCTGTCGGGCGGAAGGCAATAGTCTTTTGCCAGCGCTATGCTGTGGGCGTAGGAAGCGGCCTCGGACTTTTTTAGGCCGCTCGTGGATTTTTGGATAAGAGTGACCATGTCGTCGTCGTCGTAAACCGTAAAGTTTTTGTCAACGCCGGCGGCCTCCGCGTATCGCCGCAAAAAATACGCGCCAAAGGAATGGAAGGTGCGTATTTGGCTTTCTTCCGCGCCAGGCTCCATCGCTTGGGCCCGCTCGCGCATTTCGTTGGCCGCTTTTTTGGTGAAGGTTACGGCAAGGATGGAGCGGGGGTCCACGTTTTTTTCTGAAATGAGCCAGGCGATTTTTGTCGTGATTACGCGCGTCTTTCCGCTTCCCGCTCCCGCCAAAATCAAAAGCGGCGAGCCCTCGTGCTCCACGGCCTGCTTTTGTTCAGGATTCAAGAGAGAAAGATATTTTTGCAATTCGGGTGTCGCGGGCATAGGAGATTATTTTTTATATAATTTGGAATGGCTTCCGATGCGGTACAGGTATAATTCCAAGACATTGTCATTTATTCTATAAATCAAAACCAAATCAGGGCGAATGTGGCAGTCGCGGAAGTCCTTTAATTTTCCTAACAATTGGTGGTCGTGGTATTTTTCTTCAAGAGTTTCTCCCTTTGCCAATTTTGTTATGACATTTTTTGTGTCTTCTTTTTCCTCTGGAGAAAGCGATTTTATGTCCTTCTTGAACGCGGAGGATCTCGCAATCTTGTATTTGAAATTTTCTTTCATTACAAGTCTCCGAACAATTCGTCTACAGAGTCATATAATTTTAATTTTCCTTTGGCGCGTTCTTTTTGCATTTGCTTGTCGGCTTTTAAGACAGATTTTACAGTTTTCTTTGAGTAATACCCGTAATCATCAAGATAGACGGACGCGCCGTCGATTTTGGCCATTGCTTTTAACGCTTGGACAAACATTTCGCTTGCGTTATTAACCACAACTGTCATATTCGCGCCTCCAATAATTGGATTATAGCGCGCTTCGCGCGCTTTTGCTATAGGAAATTTATTCAAGCGCCTGCATTCGCAGGCTTCGCAATAGCGCGCGTCGCGCATTTTTGCTACAAGTTTGTTTTTGGAATTTTCCATACCTTCCTCACAAGACGTTTGATTTTCAGCGCCAGTCCAACATCGGCCTGAATTGCGGTAAAGAAAATATAAGGTCAAAAAATGTCGTTTTTTAGCCGCGCGCGTTAAAAAAACGAAAGGTCATTGTTGGAGTCGGAACGGTCATCGCGTGGCAAACTTTACGCTTTTAAATATAGCGATTTTTTAGCGGAAGGGCAAGGGATTGAAGGCTGACTTGTTGAACGATTGAAAACGCGCGGAGTTTGTTGTAAAATATCCTCTGATGTTTGGCATAAAGAAAAACGCAAAAAAGGAATTGGAGCGGCTCAAAAAAAGCGAATGGTCGCAGGAAAGCGCGCAAAAGATTTTGCAAAGCGAAAAGCGGCTGGACAAAATCACGCTTGCGCCGGCGCTTAAGGAATGCGCGGCCGACGTAAAATTGTTTTTTGCGATGCTGCGCGATTTTGTCACAAAAAAATATCCCTACTTGCCCTTGCGCGTTTGCATTGTCGTGGCCGGAGCGTTGGCCTACCTTTTGGCGCCGCTGGACTTTTTGCCGGACTTTCTTCCGGCGCTGGGCCTTGTTGACGACGCGGCCTTGATAGCGCTATGCGTCAAATTTGCCGCGCAGGACATTGACGACTACAAGGCTTGGCTAAAAGAAAAGGGCACGGAAAGCGGAGGCTCAAAATGAACGGCGACAACGAAAACTTCATCCTTCCGCAAACGGAAGCGACGGTTCAAAAAATAATCGGCGGCGCGCAGGCCTTTTTTGTTTGGGCCAGGATGGGCCTTTACGCCTTGTATTTTTTGTGGGCCTTGATCCGTGTTTTTGTTTACGCGGAATTTTTTAAACTGAACCTTGTCATCGCGGCGGCGGCCTTCGCGCTCGCGCTTTTTTATTTTTTGGAAAATTTGCTTGGCGTCCGTTTTCCTAAGGCGGCGAGCGTCGCGCTAAAAATCGTTTGGCGCCTAGCCTCGCTTTGCATGGCGGTCTTTTTGTTCAAGGGCCTTTTGGATTTTGCCGCGGGCAAGGACAGCGGAACAAGCGAGCGCGTTTTTGCCTTTGAGATAATCTTTACCGTTTTGTTCATGCTTGGCTGGACGCTCGCGATTTTGGGCGACGTCTTTAACTTGACCGTTCCCATGTGGACGGAACAAATCTTGCAAAGCTTTAAGAGCGACATCGAGCCAAAAGGCCTTGCCCGCCGTTCCATCAAAAAAGTGGAGGAAGCCAGCGGCGACGCGCTAAGAAAGGCCGGCCCCAAAATCGCCGCCGGAGTTGGAGCCTCCACCGTGGCGCTGGGCCTAGCCATGCTAAAAAGGGCGCTGCGGAAAAAATAGGAACGCTGGCGCGGCCCAATAAAAAAACTGGCGAAATTCGCGATTCCGTGTTATAATCCTTGCCATGAAAGAGAGAAACAAATTTACATGGGCCGGCTGCGTTGCCGCTGTCGTGATAGCGCTGCTTTTTGCGGCGTGTTCCAACTCATCGTCTGGAGGTTATGTTCCGGTTGATCCGCCGGTGGGCAATTTGCCGAAACTGGCGGGCGAGGATTTTGACTCCCAGGCGCAATTTGCCTTTGAGTGCGTAAAGCTTATGCATCCAAAAATGAAGGAGGCTTGGCCCGGCGATTCCGTCCTTAGCGAAGACAAGTTCAACCTTATGATGGTAAGGTTTACAAAAGAAGACCTTAGCGACATTCGCATGTTTTTGGTCAACGCCCAAGCAAAAAGCGAAATTCCAAACGCTCCCCAGGTTGCGGCCACAAACCCTGTCGTAAAGAAGGCGATAGAAGAAATGGTGTCTAGGGGATATGAAAAGAGCGAATACGACGGAAAAAAAGTCACCTATGTAAGTTACTGCGATCCAAGCCCAAAGGAGCGGGAAAAATACAAAAAGTACCTCAACGATCCACAGGCAATCGCGCTGGACCATATTGACACTTTTTACCACGAGTCCTTCCATTTTTACATTCAAGGCAAAGATTGGGGAAATCCTGAAAGCAAGGATCGCGATCAAGTTTATCCAATTGATTTTAAGCCGCGAACATATCGCGTTCTTGAGAATCTTATGCTTATAAGGGCTTTTGACAATTATGGCGACGCTGCCAAGCGCGCCGAATATTATGGCCGCGCAAAATACTGGCATGAAAAATACAATTCTGAATTTGGCGATGAGTTCAAGCGCATAAGCCTGAATGACATAAACGAAGGAACCGCTAACTTTTTTGGAAAAGACGTCATTCATTCAGTGTTCTCCACTTGGCATCCTTTTGAACGGCTGGAAAACGAGGCTTTGGCGACGTCAATCGACGGCGAAAGCTATTCATTGGGGGCTGTAGCCATCGCTCTCTTGCAAAAGGAAGGGCGGCTTTCTGAAAGCGTGGTTAAATTCAAGGAGAACAAAAACACATACGACTCTAGGGCTTGCTCTCCTGTCGCATGGCTTCTAAAAGACACGGCCGCTCCGTCTTCCTATGACGAAAGCCAAGACAGCGCCGACAAGTCAAAGATAAATGAATGGCAAATAAAAATTTTTGGCGATGAATCCAAGTATGGAAAGAAGCTCAAGGCCGCCATTGACGCATATAAGGCAGGAAACAAAGTTTATGTCATTGACGCTTCCAGCGGCGCGGAACAAAGCGGCTCTTATAAGATGACAGACCCCGATCTTGAGGGAATGGTATGCAACCTTGAATTGCAATTTGAGACAACGCGAACTTCCATAAGCGGATTGGATTGCTTTGAGCAAAAATTCAAATTGCCTGGTGACTCTAATCTTGACGGCATAGAGCGCTACATGATTCCTGTGGCCAGCGTGACTTTTGCAGAGTCCGCGCCTCAGCCTGATCCGGCTCCCAAGTTTGGCAGGGGAACCCACACTGATTCGACAGGTCAGGCGGATGCCCCCAAGGAATGGATGCAAAATGTCACTGTTGGGAAAATCTCGGCCATAACGCCTTTGTCCGGCAACGACGTTCAATTAAAAGACGCGGCAAAAGAAAAGGAAGTTTACAAGGGAACGGATTCCGCCGGCAACACCTATTACATTTTTACGGAACTGGCGAACGGCTCTAACGGCGGATCGGGAAATTAACGCGGCCCCTGCTGGGCTTGCCCTCTGGTCGCCGACTCCTTCGGCTCCCGCCGGGCCGCTTCCGACCGCTGTCGCGCGCGTCCTTGCGCGCTTTCCCAATAAAATGCTTTTCGCATTTTATTGGCGCGGTCTCCCTTTCAAGCCCATAGTTTTACTTTAAGTGTTTAAAATAAAAGAAGTCCCTTGGTTTGCCAAGAGACTTCTTCCTTCGCCCCCTGCTGGGCTTGAACCAGCGACACACGGATTAACAGTCCGTTGCTCTACCAGCTGAGCTAAGGGAGCATTTGCGGTTTGTTCCGCGAATGTGAAAGCATTATATCAAAAATTGCGAAACTTTGTCAATAGTCGCGCGTATTTTTTTGCGGCCTTTTTGGGCTTGCGACAGGGCTTTTTATTGGCGGCGCTTTTTGGGGTTGCAAACGCTCTCTGTTTTATCGGTTGAATTTTTATCGATTTTGCGCTAGCATGCTTTTTATGGCTTATGAGGTTACGGCGACACGCCGAAGGCCGCAAAAATTTGAGGACTTGATTGGCCAAGAGTTTGTCGCGGCGACATTAAAAAATTCCATTCAATCAGGAAAGATCGCGCACGCGTATCTTTTTTCGGGGCCGCGAGGTTGCGGAAAAACTTCCACCGCGCGCATTTTTGCCAAGGCCCTCAACTGCGAAAAGGGACCCACTCCGACTCCGTGCGGCGAATGTTCCGCCTGCAAGGAAATTACAAAAGGCTCAAGCCTTGACGTAATCGAAATAGACGGCGCCTCCAACACCAGCGTGAACGACGTGCGCCAAATCAAGGACGAAGTTCAGTTTCCGCCAAACTCAAGCCGCTACAAAATTTACATCATCGACGAAGTCCACATGCTTTCAAACAGCGCCTTCAACGCCTTGCTAAAGACGATTGAGGAGCCGCCTGAGTACATCATTTTTATTTTCGCCACGACCGAATTGCAAAAGGTTCCGGCCACAATCAAGAGCCGCTGCCAGCAGTTCAACTTTAGGCTTGTTCCGATAGAAAAAATCAAGGAGCAGCTGGCGCTTGCCGCCGCCGAGATAAACATTCAGGCCGACGACGAGGCGCTTTACTGGATCGCGCGCGAGTCCACCGGCTCAATGCGCGACGCCTACACTCTGTTTGACCAGGTCGCCGCCTTTAGCGAAAGCCACATCACTTACGAAAAAATTCGCGACAAGCTTGGCCTTGTGGGAACGGACAGGCTGAACGCTTTGTTTGAGGAATGCGCCGCGGCCAACCCAAGCGGAGCGGAAGGCAAGCTGGACGAATTTTTGCAGGCAGGAATTTCAATCGAGCAATTGATAACAAACAGCGCCGACTACTTGCGCTCGCTTCTTTTAATTAAGAACGGAATCGCGAAGGAGTCTTTGCTGGGTCAAGACCCCGCGCGCTTTAGCAAGGCGGTTTTGGACGCTTGGAACGGAACGCAAATCGAGCGCGCGCTTTCAATTTTCCTGCAATTGTATCGCGACATTCGCTACTCGCTTTCGCCGCGCTACGAAATCGACTTGGCCTTTAGCCGCTTGTGCTGGCTTAAGGAATACGTCTCTCCGTCGGAAGTCAAGGTTTCCGTTGACCAAGCGCGCTCGCTTTTGTCCACGGCGCCGGCAAACGCGCTTGGCGGAGGAAGCCCGGGAGGAAATCCGCCGGGTTTTAATCAAGGCGCGGAAAACGGCCAAAGCGGCGCGCCTAAAGAATTCCACTTTGCGCCATTGGAAGCGAGAGCGGCGGAACCCGCGCCTGTCGTCAATTCGGAGCAAGTTCCGCAAGAGCCTGAAGAGGAGGCTCCCGCGTTTGTTCCTGCTGCAATGCCCGACGACGCGACGCAAGTTAAGGAAGCGTTGGTTTCGGCTAGTTCGCTCAAGGACGGAGCGCTTTCGTCGCTTTTGCAGTCTACGGGGAACTGGTCTTTTAACGGCCCAAAAATTTGCGTGAAAATTTCCGACGCTTTTCAAAAGAGCAGACTTGACTCCAAGATGGACGCGATAAAAAATCTTGGCCGCCAGTTGTGGCAAAAGGATTTGTTTTTCGACCTGCAGGTTGAGGAGCGGCCGGTTCAAGTTGAGGAGAGCGTTCAAGTTCCAAAAGCCGTAAGTTTGCTTGTTGAAGTTTTTAAAGGTGAAATCGTCGGAGGAAAGATATGAATCCATTTGAATTGTTGAAAGACATCGACGCGATGAAAAAGCAATTGGGAAACGTTCAGAACGACTTGGCCGGAATCAGCGCGACAGGCTCTTCCGGCGGAAACATCGTTAACGTCACCCTTAACGGAAAGTTTGAAATCACAAACTTGCGCCTTGACCCTGTGTGCGTGGACCCCCGCGACATAAAAATGCTAGAAGACTTGATTGTCGCCGCTCACCACGACGCGATGTCGAAAATCCAGGAAGAAATAAAAAATAAATTCGGCCCCATGCTCGGCGGCTTGCAAGGCCTTGTATGAACGCGATTGACGAACTTACGGAAAGCTTTTCGCGCCTTCCCGGAATCGGAAAAAAATCCGCCGGCCGCATAGCCAACTTTTTGTTAAAGGCCGACTCCGCTTACGTGGAACGATTCGCCTCGCAAATGGCGACGCTTCAGCAAAAAATTCATCCTTGCTCGATTTGCGGAAACTGGACGGAAAAGGACCCGTGCCCGATTTGCCAGGACAACCTTCGCGACAGGAGCGTCATTTGCGTGGTGGAGCAGCCGCAGGACGTTATGACGATAGAAGGCTTTCACGAGTTCAACGGCCTTTTTCACGTGCTTGGCGGAGTGATTAGCCCGGTGGACGGAATCGGGCCCGACCAGCTTAACGTCGCCGCCTTGATAAAGCGCGTCCAGGAAGGCGAGGTTTCGGAAATAATAATCGCGACAAACCCAACCGTTGACGGAGACGTCACCGCGCTTTACTTGCAGCGCTTGCTGGCCTCGCAAACAAAGGCAAAGATAACGCGCCTGGCGAGCGGCCTTCCGGTTGGCGGCGACTTGGAGTACGCCGACAAGCTTACTTTCGCGCGTTCCTTTAGAGGAAGGACGGAACTGTAGCAAGCCCAAGAAGGGGGCTCCATTCATAATATTTTGCAAGCCTAAAAAGCGGGCGCAATTTATAATCGTTCGCAAGCCCAAGAAGCGGGCGGGAGGAAAATCATGGCAAAAAAAGGCGGCGCGGCAAAGACCAACGCCATGCGCATTTTGGAAAAGCTTGGAATCTCCTACGAGGCCTTGGCCTATGACGACGACGGCGAGCACGCGCTTGCAAAAGGCGCCGCGGGCCTTACCGCCCAAAAAATCGGCGTCGATCCTGCCACGGTCTTTAAGACAATCGTCATGCGAAGCGACTCAAAGGAAATTTTCGTATTCCTTCAAAACGCCTTGCATGAAATAAACCTTAAAAAAGCCCGCGCGGCAAGCGGCGCCAAGGAAATCGCTCCGGTAAAGCAAGAGGAGCTTTTGGCGCTTACCGGCTACGTTCGCGGCGGCTGTTCCCCCTTGGGAATGAAAAAGCAGTTCAAGACTTTCATCGACCAATCAGCGCTCGCCTTTGACAAAATCCACATTAGCGCGGGCGTTCGCGGAACCCAGCTCGCGCTTTCTCCGAAGGACTTGGCCAAGGCTTGCGCCGGCGAGTTCGTGGACTTGGAGTTGGAAGGATAGATTTTTTTTGTAATAATTGTTTTGCGGACTATAAAAGCGCGCGAAGACGCGGCCTGTTGTGGTATTGCTAGAAATTCAGATTATCATTAAAATATTTTCCGATGACGGAAGATGAATTTATTTCCAACAACGAAATAACAGACCCAAGCCTTCTCTTGAATGAATTCTTCGCGCTCTTTCCTGACTTTGAGAAAGACCGCGAGAAAATTTCTTTGGCGTGGGACTATCTTCTTCAAAAGACAGAGGGCCTAAAGCGCTCTTGCGGTAAGCCTTACTATTTGCATCCGATGCGCGTCGCCGCGATTTTGGCAAGGAACAAGCTGGACTCAGACTCGATTGTGGGCGGCTTTTTTCACAACATTTTGGGCTTGCCTGGAGTTGACATTGAGGAAATAAAGGAACGCTGGGGCGCGGCTGTGGCGACTATTATCCAAGGAACGGCGCGCATAACCAACCTTCAAATTTCAAGCAAGACCCTGCAGCAGGCTGACTCAATCCGCAAAATGCTTTTTGCCATGGTGGACGACGTTCGCGTCATAATGGTGAAGCTTGCCGACCGCTTGGACAGAATAAGGAACTTAAAGGGCTACGACGCAAAGACCCAGCGCGCCGTCGCCGCCGAAGTGATAGACATTTGGGCGCCGCTTGCTGACCGCCTTGGAATGAAGGGCGAAAAAAACGAGCTGGAGGACCTTAGCCTAAAGTATTCCAACCCGGACGTTTTCCAGCAAATCAAGGCGATTGTTTCGGCCAAAAAAGACGAGCGCAAAAATTACTTGGAAAGCGCCGTTCAAAAGATTGAGGAAGCGTCGGCCAAGGCCGGCATAAAGGTTTCGGTAAAAAGCCGCGCCAAGCACTTTTATTCAATCTACCAAAAGATGAGAAAGCGCAACAAGGAGGCCAGCGAGCTTTTTGACCTTTTCGCGCTGCGCATTTTGTGCGACACCGTTCCCGAATGCTACACGCTTGTGGGCCTTGCGCACTCTTTGTGGAAGCCGCTTGACGGCCGCTTTAAGGATTACGTCGCCATGCCCAAGGCCAACGGCTACCAGTCCTTGCACACAACCGTTCTCTGCGAAGGAAAGCCGCTTGAAATCCAAATCCGCACGCGCGAGATGGACAACGTTGCGCAGCACGGCGTTGCCAGCCACTGGCTTTACAAGAAGGGCAGCACACACGACTCTGTTGATCTAAAGGGGCTTCCAATCTTTAACCAATTGCGCGAGTTGCGGGAAAAACATGTCGACGATGAAAGTTTTTTTAGTGAATTTAAGAACGAACTTTTGGCGGACGAAATTGTCGTGTTCACGCCCAAGGGAGACGTTGTTCAGCTTCCTGTCGGCGCGAGCGCGATTGACTTTGCCTACCAGATTCACTCCGGCGTCGGCGAAAAAATAGTAGGCGCCAAGGCCGACGGAAAAATCATTCCGCTAAGCGCGCCCTTGCAGAACACGCAAATAATAGAAATTCTCACTAACCCCAAGTCGCATCCGGTTGAGGGTTGGCTAAAGTGGACCAAGACCTCAAAGGCCCGCCAAAAAATCCGCGCCTGGCTTAGCGCCAACGACCAAGGCTTTGTCGACAAGGCCGCGGCAAAAATCGCCGAAGCCAACGAGCGCCAAGCCGAGCAAAACAAAGTCAGGCAGGCCCACAAAAAAGGCACAAAGCCGCATGAAGCCGCCGCGCGCCATTCCGGCAAAGTGCGCGTTGAAAACGACAAGAATTACGCGGTTACATTCGCCAAGTGCTGCAACCCAAAGTATCCCGACACAATCTCAGGCTACGTGTCAAGAAATCGCGGCGTAACAATCCACCGCGCCAACTGCTCAATCTTTTTGCGCATCCCCGACTTGGAAAAGCGCATGGTCGACGTTTCCTGGGAAGAGGAATAAACGGCTGCTGGGGTTGGGGGCGACCGGCAGTCTTTGGTTTGCTTTCCGTCTCCTGGAATGCGCTAGTTCAGCCCAAAAAAAACTCCAAAAAAATCTTTAAAAAACGCTAAAGTGATTTTGCCAAAATCCGACAATCATAGTATAGGGTGGTGAGAACCGGCCGAGCAAAACCGGTTTTTCTAAAACTGCTCGAACAAACTGATAGGAGATACACTATGGTTATCAATCACAACATGAGCGCGATGTTCGCTCAGCGTTCACAGGGCCTTACTGATCTTGCAAACCAGAAGAGCATGGAAAAACTTTCGTCTGGCATGCGCATCAACCGCGCTGGCGACGACGCTTCGGGCTTGGCCGTTTCTGAAAAGATGCGCGCTCAGATCCGCGGCTTGAACCAAGCTTCTGAGAACGCGGAGAATGGCATCAGCTTCATTCAGACAACTGAAGGCTACTTGCAGGAGACAGAAGACATCTTGCAGCGCATCCGCGAATTGGCCGTTCAGTCATCGAACGGAATTTATTCTGACGAAGACCGCATGCAGATTCAGGTCGAAGTTTCTTCTCTCGTAGACGAAGTTGACCGCATCGCTTCTGCCGCCCAGTTCAACGGAATGAACATGTTGACTGGCCGCTTTGCCCGCCCCACAGGCGAGAACGTTGTCACAGGCTCTATGTGGTTCCACATCGGCGCCAACATGGACCAGAGAACTCAGGTTTACATCGGAACGATGTCTGCCATGGCTCTTGGAATCCGCAACATCGGCGACGAGTCAAAGATTTCTTTGCAGGCTCCCGATGACGCCAACCGCGCCATTGGAACAATCGACGAGGCCTTGAAGAAGGTCAACAAGCAGCGCGCCGACCTTGGCGCCTATCAGAACCGCTTGGAAAAGACAGTTGTCGGCCTTGACATCGGAGCCGAGAACCTTCAGGCCTCTGAAAGCCGCATCCGCGACACAGACATGGCCGCCGAGATGGTTGAGTTCACTAAGGACCAAGTTCTTAGCCAGGCTGGAACAGCGATGCTCGCCCAGGCCAACCAGCAGACACAGAACGTTCTTAGCTTGTTGCGCTAATAGCGCCGCGTAGAACGGCAATAAAAAACCGCTCCGTTTGGAGCGGTTTTTTTTATGTTGTCACTGTTTTTCTTCGGGAAGGTATTCCAATTTTTTTCCGTAGAACTTTTCGTAGCAGTCAACCCAAGCCTTGTAGTTTTTCTCGTTCATTTCGCGGATGTTTTGTTTTTCCGATTTGTTGGGGTCGGCGAAAATCGCTGGCAAAACGTTCATCGTGTATTCCTGGATTGGAAAGCCGTCGGCGCCGATTATGTCGGAGTCCGTCATCGTGATGAATATCGGCAATACCGGAACATTGTTGTCCACGGCAAATTTAAAGGCGCCGTTTGTCATAGGGCGCGGCTTTCTGTAGTTCCACCACATGCCCTGCTCGGCGTAGACCAAAATTTTTTCGCCGCGCGCCAAAAGCGTCTTCATTCCCTCAAAGAATTTTTTCATCGTGGAATGGTTTTGGCTTACTGGCAGCGTGTTGCAGTTGCGGAACAAAAAGCCGTACAAGCCGGGAAAGGATGTGTAGTTTCCTTCGCGGATTACGCGCCAAAGAATGTGACGGCGGGTGTAGGGCTTTAGGATTTCCAAGACGGCGAAGTTGTCAAAGGCGTTAAAGTGGTTGCAAGTTACAATCAAGCCTTTGTCCTTTACGGCAAAGAAATTTTCCATGCCGACGACGTCTTTGATGATAAGCTGCTTGTTCTTAAAAAGGCTTGCGATGAATTTTGTGCCTACGATGTTGGCCGCCCAAGTTTTTATCTTGCTTGAAAGCTTGGACTTTGTGTAGTCTATTTGGTCCGGCTCAAGCGGAACCGTCGGCGGATCGTCTTCGACGTCGTGGGACCAAAGCCGCTTGCGCTCCAGCTCGTCAATTTTTTGCAAAATGGCCAAGCGGCCTGGATCCTTTTCCGCCATTTTTTACGCCAACCTCAAAAGAGCCTTTACGTTCTTTACGGAAGAAGACGCGGCTTTTTTTGCCAAGGCGCGGGCCGAAGTGACGGCTGTGCCAAAGAATTCCAAAATGCCGGCTCCGATTCTTTCGCGCCTGATTGTGTTCCAATAGTTGTTGAAGTCATGCGCCTCGTTGACGCACATTTTCATCATGTTTCCGATAAGAACCTTGTCCTTGGCCTTTTCTTCGTCGGAATAAGTTTCCTTCATTTGGCGGAGAGTCTGCGCGAACGGCGTTTGGTCGGCGTAATCCCAGAAGATGTCGCCGTAAGTGATTCCGTCGTACTTCCAAGGACGCCACATCATTTTGTAGTGGACGATTTTAAGGTCCTTGTCGTCAAAGGCCGGGTTTTCAAAGGAAGTTTTGTTCCAGCCCAAGTCAAATGGAACCACGCGGTCCTTGCAAAGGACGTTCAAGTAGTCCTGGTCCTGCGCGATGCGGAAGGGGAAGCGGTTCAAAAGCTTCACGAACTTTTCCTGGATTTTTTCTTCGCGGAATTTTTTTGCGTTGATTAAGATTATGCCGGCGTTGAAGTAGTTCTCGCGTTTTACGCCCAAGGCTTTCTCCACGTATTCGCCAAATTCGTTGATTGTGAGGACTGTTTCCTCAACGGCCGCGCCAAGCAGGTTGTCGCCCAACTCGGTGTTGTACATCTTTGAGATGTCGTCCAAAATCAAAAGGTCGCTGTCCAAGTAAAGGACTTTGTCGTATTCCGGATAGAGGCTGGCGATAAAAAGGCGGAAATACGTTTCTTGTGAATAGTAGTCGCGTAAATGGAACATATTTGAATAGGCGTCCAGCTTTTCCTTTAGCGATATGAATTCAATCGAAGCGTTTTGCGCGTCGGTGGACGCATGGACTTTTTCCTTTAAATCGTCCGCAAGATTTGTGGTTAGCACATAGACCTTGTAAAAATAATCTTTGGAAGCGTTCTGGAGCATTGACCTGAGGGTTACGCCCAACATCGGAGCGTACTTGTAGTCAACCGCAAAAAATACGGGAATTTCCCCTTTGTAAAGTGTCTTTTTCATAATACTATCCTTATCGGATTAGACAGAAAAGGGGCAAAAATGTTGCGCGAAAATTTATTTTTTTGCGATGTTCTTGAACTTGGCCTGGGATTTTTTAAAGTACAAGGCCTTGAACGGATGGATGTCCATCGCGTTTGAGACCCAGCCTCCGACGCTGTCCAAGTCGATTATGTTGCAAGTGACCGGGTGGCTTATCGGAATGACCTCGCCGCTTGCAAGCAAAATGTCCTCGGCCTTTGCCAAAAGCAAGTTGCGCTCCTTGCCGTCGTTTGTCAAGGCGGCTTGGTCCAGCAGGGCGTCAAATTCCTCGTTTTTCCAATGGGAGTCGTTCATCGATGAGTTTCCCCTAAAAAGCTCCAGAAAGGCCAGGGGGTCGGAAAAGTCGCCCACCCAAGTGTAAAGGAACAAGTCCGCCTTTGTGGAGGCGATTGAGGTCAAGTAAAATTGCATCGGGATTTTTACGGTCTTCAATTCAACGCCGATTTCCTCAAGGGAGCCGCGCAAAAGTTCGGCGCGGTTGGCGATGTATTCCGTGTCCGGGATTGCGAAAGTCAATTCAATTTTTTCAGACGACACGCCGGCGTTTTGCTTTGCCGCCTCAATCATCATCTTGGCCTCTTCAATGTCGGTGTAGTTCAAGCCTTCCGGGCTTTGGTATCCGGCGCTCGGGCACACCAATGTTTCGGCCGGAAACATGCTGCCGTCGCGCAACTGCTTCCAAGGGATTGCGGTGAGGACCGCGTTCCTGAAATCGGAGCGGCTCCAAACTGGCGACTCGTTTTTAAAGAACAAGTATTCCGTTCCAAACTCGGCGGAAAGCTGGATTGATTTTTTGTCCAGAATTTTTTTGATTTCCCCCGCGCCGTCAATCCAGTCCGCGGCGCCTGTGTTGAAGGCGTGCGATTGCGCGTCAGTGTCGTCGGTGAAGTGGACCGCGATTGAAGGAATGCGGGTTTGCTCCGCGTTCCAGTAGTTTGGGTTTTTCTTCAGGACAAGCTTGAAAGGAGTTGAACTTTCAATAAAATAGGCGCCGCTCGCGCTTGAGTCTTCGGGAACCGCCGCGAATGCGTGGTGGCACAAAATTTTATTTAGGTGGCTTGTCGGCCTTGTCAATTCAACGCTCAGCTTGCGGCCGCTTGCGTAAATGGCCACGTCCTCCCGCTTGCCGTTTAAAAGCCTGTATTCGCGAGCGCCCTTTATCACGTCCAAAAGCGACGAGTAGTAGGCGCCCTTGTTGGCGATTAAGTTGAGCCAAGAATCCTTTATTGTCTGCGCCGTTATTTCTTGGCCGGAAGATGTCTTGGCGCCTTCCCTTATCGTAAAAGTCCAGCGCAGCTTGTCGCGCGAAATCCTAAAGTCTTGGGCGAGCGCGTTGTCAGGTTCAAGCGTGGCGGAGTTGTAGGAAAAAAGGCCTTCGTAAACGCCGTTTAAAATTTGCGCTTCGGAGACATAGGCGCTTGTGTGCGGGTTGAGGTTTAGGTTGGCCATTGAGTGGAAAATCACGAGCTCCCGTTGGATGGAGTCGTCAATCTCGTCGCCAAGGGAAAAGGCCGCCGCGCAGTTTGCGGCAAAGAAAGCGGCGCAAAGAAAAAACGCGCCAAGTAGTTTTGTAAAAGTTTTATTTGTCGAGTCCAAGTTTTTTCAACTGCTCCTGTTCTTCCATGTAAGAGATGTATTCCGCGCGGCGCTGGTTGGTGTTGACCGAGTTGTTTTTTAGGGCCATCAATTCCATCGACAGTCCTTTGATTTTTGACCTCTTTTCCGCCGGAGCGTTGTTCTTGAAGTAGTCGTCAAAGGCCTTTGTCAATATCGAAATTTTTTGAAGCTCAGTGATTTGCTTGTTCAAGAATTCAAGAACCTTCATCTCTTCCGCGGCCTGAAACTTTCTGTAGCCAGCGCTGTTTTTTAGCGCGAAGGAATTGTAAAAGTTCATCTTCTTTTGAATGTCCGCGCAGAAGGGAGTGAAGGGCACCCTTTGCTTTCTTTGCGTGTTGGTGGCTTGGTCGATGATTGTCAAGTCGTACTCAACCGGCTTGTCCGGAATGCCGAACGCTTTTTTGAGCGCCGCGATGAATTTTCCCATAAAGGTGTTTGAGGCGCTTTGGATGATTTCGTTGTTTTCCTTGAGCTTGTTGAAAATTTCGGCGAGCGGCGTGCATTGGGCGCAAAGCGTGCGCACGGCGTCCAAAAGCATTTCTTTTGTGTCTATCGTCTGGCTTTTCTTTTTGCTGTCGTCCTCTTTTATCGCAAGCCTTTCCAAAAAGGCGGCCTGCAGCTGCTCTTTGTCCGGGGCCTGGTCTTCGCGAGCGACTTCCTCCACAAGCTGTGTGTAGAAAGGCTCTTTTCCCATCACGCTTGTGAACATTTTTTTTATCGCGGCCACTTCTTCGCTTTGGGAGCTGAAGGCTTTTTCCTTGTCAAAATTTGGATGGCCAATCACTTGCGAACGGATTTTGTACTTGTAAATGTCCTTTTGGAATTCCGCCAAATCCTTCAACGACTTCGCGATGTTGTTGGTGGATTTTTGTATTTTTGCCAAAATGTCGCTTACGGAACTTGACGTCAGCGAGTCGGCGCCTTGCTTCATTTCAAAAACCAATTGGCCCAAGCCTCGGGTGTTTGGAATGGTGTTGTTGGGCGAAAGCGAGTTCCACGCGAATGAGTTGTTGTATTCAAGGAGCTTTTTTATTTCCGGAATTTTAAGTCCGTCAATCGTAAATTTATAGTAGGTGCAAATCCAATCCAGCATCGTTTCAAATTCGGAGAAGCGCGAGCTCATCACAGTTATTCGGTCTCCGTCGATGAAGGGCGAGTTGTCAAGAGGCTTTATGCCCGAAATCTTTTTGTCCAGCTTGTATGGGTCTGGTTTGAGAAGAGATTTTTTTATCAGCAAATCGTAAAGGTTTTTTACGCAAGTGTGGAAAAGCCTGTAGTTTTCCACCAGTTCTGGCATTACGTTGGCGTTATACCATTCAATTTTAGCTTGCGCGGCCTCGATTACTTTTTGCGAAAATTCATTCGGGTCTGCCATACTTACTATTATCGGCGCGTTTCTCGTAATTTATGAGCCATTTTTTTACCGGCTCCTTCCAATCTTGGCAGGCCGCGGATTCTTGCTGGAACTGGACAAAAAGGCCCTTCATGTATTGAATGATTTCTTGGCGGTCGCCGGGCTGAATGTCGGTCTGCGCCTTGAACATCGAGTCCAAAAAGCCGAGGGCGTCGCCGTCGGTGAACAAGCCGGGAAAAAGTTTTGCGGTCATGTAGAGAGCGGCCGGAATGCAGTTTACGCTGTGCTGCTTTACGTAAAGAACTGTCTCCGCGATGTTGACCGCGCCGTCGTAAAGCTCCTTGTTCCACATTTCCGTCAAGGCGGATTCGTAGCCTTCGTCTTCAAAAACTTTTCGCATGAAAGAGTATGTGAGGCAGACAATCGTTATGTGAAGCGACGGAACGCAAAGATAGTGGGGGTCCAGCATGTGGACGCCGGCAAAATAAATTCTTCTTTTATAATGCGGACGGTTTGTCGTCGAAAACCTAAAACGGTAGATGTCCGCCGCGTTTTTATACGACTTTTTAAGGCAGTAGTAAAAGTCGATTAGGTGGGGCGCGGCTTTTTTTCGACCCAGCGTCGTCACCAAAAGCCCCAACGGACGAATCCAAAAGTTTACGAAGCCCAAGTAGTCCGCGATGCGCCTTGGGTTGAAGCGGACTTTTTCGTCAAGCGGATTGTCCACGTGAACGATTGGCGTGCGCAGGAATTTAAATTTCCTAAGAAATTGAATTGAAAAAAAATCTCTGGAAACAGTCCGCAAATATGAAATCAATTCCACAAAAACCGCCGGGCTTGTGAGGCTTACGAACCAAGTGGGAAAAGTGCTGAAATCTTTTAACGGCTTTTGCGCTCTCATTTTACTTGTTGCACGCTCCAAAGATGTCGTCGACGTTTTGCATGATTGCCTGGGCGATTTCCGGCTTGTTCATTGTATAAAGGTGAACGCCGCGAATTCCGTTTGAAATCAAGTCGATGATTTGGTCGGTGGCGTAGGCGATTCCGGCCTGGCGCAAGGCCTCGGGCGAAGAGCCAAAGCGGTCGCAAATGGCCAAGAGCTTTCTGGGAATGAAGGCGTTTGAAAGCTTTATCATTTTTGGAATTTGGCTCGTCGCGGTTATCGGCATTATTCCCGCCAAAACCGGCAAGTGGATTCCCGCCGCCTCCAGCCTGTACAAAAAGCTGTAGAGCATGTCGTTGTCAAAAAACATTTGCGTCGTCAAAAAGTCGGCGCCGGCGTCAACCTTGCGCTTTAAAAGCTCGATGTCTTCCATTCTGTTGGCTGACTCCGGGTGGCCTTCCGGATAGCAGGCCCCGCCCACGCAAAAGCCGGCCTGCTTAAGCGCGGCGGTTAATTCGTCGGCGTGCTTGTATCCGTCCCGCGTCGCCTCTTCTTCGGTCATTCCTTGGGGAATGTCGCCGCGCAAGGCCAAAACATTTTGGATTCCGGCGGCCTTCATTTCCTTGACGGCCTCGCCGATTTTTTCTTTTGTCGCGCTTACGCAAGTCAAGTGTGTCAATGACGCGGTTCCGCTGTCCGCGACCATTTTTGAAACTTCAAGCGTTTGGTCCTTTGTGCTTCCGCCCGCTCCGCAAGTGACGCTGATAAAGTCGGGCTTTAGCGCCGCGAGCGTCTTTATTTTTTGCGGAAGGATGTCCAAGTTGCCCTGTTGTTTGGGCGGAAAGACTTCAAATGAAAGGGTGAGTTTTTTTTTGTCGAAAATTTCCTTGATTTGCATAAGCGCTTATTATAATGGAAAATGGGGGCGGACGCAAGACTTTTGTTGATTTATCGGGCGCCCGCGCGTTTGGGGCCGCTACAGCTCGTCGCCTTGCCGCTCCAGCTCCAGCCGTTTTAGGCGCGCGGAATCCAGGACAACCGACAAATTTTTTTCTTGCGTCGGAAGGACCAGGCCTTTGGGGCCGTTCTTGGCGCGGCGCAAATGCTTGACTTGCGTGTAGTAAAGGTCGGCCTTTCCGTTTTTGCGCGCCTTGGAAAAGTAGACTGCCAAGTTTCCGGCGTCAAGCAAAATGTCAAGCGGAATCGTTTTTCCGGCGCGGTATTTTACAAAGACATAGCCGCCAGGGCAGTCGCGGGTGTGCAGCCACATGTCGCTGCCTTTTACGTGACGGCGCAAAAGCTCGTCGTTTTCGTTTGCGTCGCGGCCCACCAAAATCAGCCAGCCGTTCACCGTGTAGTCCAAGCCGGGGCGCGCCTTTTTTTGCTTTTGCTTTGGGGCGGAATCCTTTCGCAAAAGCTGCTCTATGCGGACCGGATTTTTTTCGTTCAAAATTTCTTGGTAGGCTTTTTCCAGCGCCGCCAACTTTCTTTGCGACAGCGCGATTTCGTCTTCCAGCTCTTTCGCGCCGCTGGCCTCTTTTTTATACAAGTCGTAGTAGCGCGCGGCGTTTTCTTGGGCGGATTTTTTTGGGTCTATCTTTATTTGAACGGTCGCTCCGCTTTCGTAGTCCACGCATTCCAAAAAATTCGATCCGGCTTGAATCAAATGCGCGTTGGACAAAATCAAGTCGCCCCAATGCTTTTTCTGGCCGCTCTTTTCAAAGTCGGCCTTTTTGGCTTGCAGGCGTTCAAGCGCCGCCTCCTGCTTTGAATGGCGCGTTTCATACCAGGCCTTCGCTTTTTCCAAAAGCGCCTCGCGGCTAAGGGTGGACGCGCTTTCGCTGTAAAACCAGTCGACCTTTTGGTTGAACGTTAGCGGCGGCCAGTCGGGGTGGGCGAGCGCGACCTCTTCCTGGACCTCCTCAAAGCCGCGGATTGGAAAGCGCCCGCCGTCTTGGGCTTGCCGGGCCTTTTCTTTGGCGCTTTCCCAAATCGCTTCTTCGTCAAAGACGCCGCCGGTGACCTCTCCTTTTTGCGGACGGCGGAACATCGTGTCCAAAATGTTGTTGTCCTTGTCGCACAAAATTATGTTGGCGGCGGCGCTCCACAAGCGGACAAACATCTTGAATTGTTCCTCGCCGTGGCCCAGCTCAAATTTTATGATTCGCTCCAAGCCCATTTGCGCGCAGGAAAGAATCTTTGCGCCGCGAATCCTGGACTTTAGGAATTCCATAAAGCGCAGGGGCTTTTCGTTTTTGGGAATTTTCCTCCGCGTTTCGTTAATCCGCGTGGCTCCGTTGGCCGCGCAAATCAAAACAGTCTTTGCCGCGCCTTCCTTGTAAACGTAGAGCGCGATTGTGTCGTAGCCGGGCTGGACAATGTCTTGGACAAAGCTTCCGGCCAAGTCGAGTTCGCTTAGGATTAAATTTATTTCGTTGCAATTGAGTGACATAGTTTTGTTACGCAATTTTCTCGACGCTTTGGGCAAAAGCTTTAAAGTCGTCAAGATGGTTTTTGATTATGTCGTAAATTATTTTGCAGTCCAAGTTTTGGTATTGGTGGACGGCGATGTTCCTAAAGCCAACGGCGCGGCTTAAGTTCTTTGCGTTTTGCTCGTCAATAAGTTTGTTTTGCAAAAGGCGGTCAAAGGTCTCGGACATTGTCGCTGGCGTTTGCGTGTCATAGTCCAAAAGAATGTGGTTCCCAACGTCAACGCAAAGTTGGACCGCGCGCTGCAAGTTCAAAATGATTATGTCCTGTTTGTCGATGTTCTTTTCAAGCTCTTCGATTGTCGAAATGTTTTGCTCGTTTATTCTATGAACGCAGCGAATTAGCGCCGCAAGTTTTGTTTCAAGAACTTCTTTGTCCATGAATGAACCTCCGGATTTTTTCTCTGTTCATGTATTGAATTGTGGGAAGAAAGTCTTCTTTAAAGCCCAAGGCTTTTGTCAAATGGCGGACGAACACAGGCTTTGAAATTTTTATTTTAACTCCTTTTGTCATGATTTGATAGAGGAAAATTCCTTCCGCCTTTGAAAGGTCGGCCAAGTCTATCTCACGGCGGCACAAAAGCGCCAAGTCTGTTTGGATGGAAGCCAAGCGGTCGTATTCAAGCGGGCTGGAAGAATGCACTGCGATGTCAATGTCGCTGAATTTGTTTTGCTTTCCGCTGGCGAAAGAGCCGAACAGAAGGACTGTGTCGATGTCCGTTTTTTGAGAAAAGTAATCTGAAATTTTTTGACGAATTTCTTCCGCCTCTGCCATGCCATTATTTTAGCGCGCAATAAAAAAAATTGCAAATTTGCAAAAACTGTGTTATAATCGGCTATTATTCGCGCGAATTTTATGAAAGCGGCCGGATAAAATTCAATCATGCAAGGAGAGAACAGCATGAAGAAATTACTAAACTTTTGTAGGGGGGGGGCGATAGCTAGCCTTTCCATTCTTGCCATGTTGGCGCTTTTCGCCGCTGGATGCAACAATTCCAGCAGCGCGCCATACATTCCGTCTGGACCGACTGGAAAGGTTGTAGACCTTTCGACCTTGACAGCGGACACAGTCATTGGGAACAACACAACTTTGTCTGGAACCCTGGCCAACAGTGTGAAAATTTCCATTGCCGCAGGGGCGACCGTCACGCTAAAGAACGTAAGCATTAACGCGGACGGCAGTTTGGCAAGCGCGGATCATGCCGGCATTGTTTGCGAGGGCGACGCCACAATTGTTTTGGCCGATGGCTCAACAAACGATGTAAAAGGATTTATGGACGGTCCATCCGGCATTCATGTTCTTCCTGGATTTACGTTGACAATCAATGGTTCGACAGGCGTTCTTAACGCAAGCACCAAAGGCGGCGGAGCCGGAATTGGTTCAGGTTATAATGGCGAGCAAAGAGCGGGCGGAAACATTGTCATTAATGGCGGCGTAATCAACGCCACTGGCGGCAATCTTGGCGCCGGCATTGGAAGCGGCGGTCGTTCAAAAATAGGAAACATCACGATTAACGGCGGAACTATTAACGCTGTTGGCGGCGGCAATAGCGCCGGCATTGGATGCGGCGACACAAACAAAAGCGGATCGACTTTAGCTGGCGTTTCTCAATGCGGCAACATCACAATCGCCAACACTGTGACTAAAGTGACAGCCACAAAAGGTAGCGGCGCGGCTCATAGCATTGGAAAAGGAAACAATTCTGGCGACGCCGTTTGCGGCGCGGTCACCATCGGCGGCACGGTGTATGCGGACGGCATCAGCGAGAGCTCCTACACTTACAATCCCAAGCTTCCTGCTGGCGGAATCGACGGCTTGTTCAGCGTTAGCGCGACAAAGAAGGTTTACTTTTCAAAAGGAAACCTGCGGGCAACATACGGCGGCTCGTCATGGACTTGGTCTTTTGCCGACCATCAGTATGACGCTTTCGGCGAAGCGGGCGCCAACACTTTAATCAACGGCAACGGAACTGTTTCTGCTAACGGTTCGGTTGACCTCTTTGGCTGGGTTGGCGCGAGTTCCGCTTTCACAGGCATGGCGGCCTTTGGAATTTCCAACAGCAAAACCAACGATGATTACGGAACCGTTGCCAACGAGGCGCTCAAAAGCGACTGGGGAACTAATGCCATCAGTAACGGCGGAAACGTCGCCAACTACGGCTGGCGAACGCTTACCCAAGACGAATGGAATTATGTTGTAAAAACTCGAACGGGCGCTGCCAGCAAAAAAGGCGCCGCGACAGTAAGCAGTGTGGCTGGCTGGATTCTTCTTCCTGACGCCTGGACGCTCCCGGCAGGCGCTAGCTTTACCGCTGGAGCCGCAAGTGGATATACAACCAATTCTTACACCGCCGAACAATGGGCGGTCATGGAAAGCGCCGGCGCGGTCTTCCTTCCTATAACAGGAATGCGCGAAGGCTCATCAATGATAGACGGATCGCGGCCGAATGAGGGATACTATTGGTCAACTACTAGCAGCGGCGCTTTAAGCGCGCTCAACGCGAATTTTACCAGTTCATCTTTCTCTAACGGCAGCTATTGGACCCGCTATTTTGGCGCGGCAGTCCGTCTTGCAAAAGACTCTAACTAGTCACGCGGATTGATTTCGCGCAAGCTCAGGCGGTCTCCGCTCGTGTTTTCGGTTGCAAGACTGCAATTGTTGTTTACGTCGCTTCGCTCCGTTTTGCATAGGAGATTATCCACAGGCCCGCTCGCGCGGGCTGGCAATCGAGCGGTTCCGCCGCGTCTTACAGACGCTACACGGCGGTCTTCCTATAAGGGGAGGCCGCCGTTTTTTTCCCCCGCAAAAAATTCATTGAAAAAAACGCGAATTCGCGCTAAAATATTCTATTATTTAACCTTTCACAAAACGTTCCGAAAAACGGAGGAAAAAATGTTAAAGTGGATTTCAAGTCTTTTTAAGGCGCTCAACGCCAACCAAAATCCGGCGGAAATCGCGCACGCTTTGGCTCTGGGCGTCATGCTGGGGCTGATGCCAAAGAACAACGCGCTCTGGTATTTGGTCTTGGTGTTTTTCATGTTCGTCAGAATCAACAAGCCCACATACTTGTTGACCGCGCTCGTGGTTTCATACTTCGCGTGGATTCTTGACCCGGCGTTCAGTTCCATCGGCTACGCGGTCTTGACGCTAAAGCCGCTTGAAGGCCTTTTCGCTTTTTTGGTCGACGTTCCTTTTGTAGGCTTCACAAAGTTCAACAACACTATTGTGATGGGAAGCTTTCTCTTTAGCTTGGCCGCGTACATTCCGTTTTTTGTTTTCGGAATTTTCTTCGTAAAATTTTGGCGGAACAAAGTCGCGCCCAGTTTCATCAAGTCGCCGCTTTACAAGGCCGTCCAGAATTTGCCGGTCATCGGAAAAATTTTCGAAGCCTTTGAGGAGAAGTTTTAATTATGGCAAAAATCACTGACAAAGACACTGAAAAAAAGACGGCCGCAAAGAAACGCTCAGCTACAACCGCGACAAAAAAAACTGCGGCAGAAAAGCCGGCGGCGCCTAAAAAGGCCGCCGCCTCAAAGCCTGCCGCAAAGCCCGCGGAGCCAATAAAGGCGGCTCCTGCTCCCGCCGCCGAAAAGCCCAAGAAGGAGCCAAAGAAGATTCCCGCAAAAAAACTTCCGGGCCTTCTAAAAAAAGTTTACCGCGCGGACAAAATCGAGAAAGTCCTTTACAAGAAAATTTACATTTCAAGCGACAAGGCCTTGGTCCAGTCCTTGTTTGAGGACAATCCGGCCAAGGCAGGAACCGTCCGCATTCCGCTTGACAAAATGATTTCCAAGAGCGACTTCAAGCGCCTTAAGGGCATCGCCAAGGACGTCAAGAAAAACAAGGGCTCGTTCAAGCTTGTTCCTTTTATCGCGACGGCGGCCTTCATCGCCGCAATCGTTTTGGCCGTCATCGTCTTTAAGAATCCCATCGCCAAAAAGGGAATCACGGCTGGAATGCAAAAAGTTTTTGGCGCCCGCACGGACATCGCGCGCGTCAACGTGGAAATTTTAAAGGCCACGATTACGATAAACGACTTGCAGCAGGCCAACGCCAACGAGCCGATGAAAAATCTTTTCCAAATAGAAAAGACGGAAATAAAATTCAACTTGACGGAAGCCTTGCGCGGAAAATTTGACGCGCAAAACATCGAAGTGACCGGCCTCCAAATCGGCACCGACAGAAAATATTCGGGCGAGCTTCCCGCCATCGAAAGGCCGGCCAACCCTTACGCGCAAAAGGCGGTCGCCGCCGTCGGCCAAAAAAAGGACGCCGCGCTCAACGCCGCCAAAGACTCCATCGAAAAAGCCTTCGCCGAATACAATCCTGAGAACATGATAAAGAACGTTCAGGACAACCTTAAGTCTCCGGCGCTCGCAAAGGAAGTTCAGGCTAAGGTGGAGTCTTCCGTGGAAAAATGGAAGAACAAGCCGGAGGAGCTTAAAAAGCAAGTCGAAGATTTTTCCGGCAGCGTTCAGGCGCTCGTCAACAAGGACTGGTCAAGCGTTAACGACCCGATTGCGATTAAGAACGCCATAACGGAAATCACGGGCGCCATCGAAAAAAGCAAGTCCGTCACAAATTCCGTAAAGAGCGTGGCCAACGACATAAAGGCCGACAGCGCCGCCGTGCAGGACATTTCAAAAAAAGTGCAAGCCGCGGTAAAGGCTGACACGGACTTGGTCAACACCCAGTTGAAAAAAATCACTTCGTTCAACTTGGACACAGGAACGCAAATTTTGAGCAACGCCTTCAACAGCGCGCTCTACGCCGTTTGCGGCGACTATTATCCTTACGTTTCAAAGGCCATTGACGCGGCCATGAAAGCCAAGCAGTCGTCTTCCAAAGACCCCAAGGAAACGATGAAAAAGGCGGCCAAGACGCAAAAGCGCCACAGCCGCTTGCCTGGAATCGACGTTTGGTACAAGAACGACAACGTTCCGCGCTTTTTAATAGAAAAGATTTCTTTCAGCGGCCTTGGCGTTTCGGCGCAAGGCTTGGAAATTTCAAACGACATGGACAAGCGCGGAAAGCCCGCGACTCTTTCCGGCTCCTACGACGAGGGCGGAAAGAGGACCCACAAGGCCAAGCTTGTCGTTGACGCAAGAAGCGAGACAAAGAACCCGCTTGTGGCCGCCGAGTACTCGGGCAACAATTATCCGTTCAGCTTTTCAAGCCCTTACTTGAACCTTGGCTCAAACACTACTTTGACCGCCACGGGAACGATGGACTTGACGGGAGCGGTTTCAATCGGCGCCAGCTTCAACATGAAGTCGCTCAAGCTTGCGGCCGACCAGTTTGAGCCGGCCATTGCCTACCGCTTTTATTCAAGCGCGCTCGCCGCAATTCACAATTTGACATTGGGAGCGCAAATCGCGATTGACGCCGAAAAAAATCTTTCGCTAAAAATCACCAGCGACTTGGACAAGCAGTTCAACACAATTTTGAGGAATGTCGTCAACAAGGAATTGGGCTCCCTGATTAACGACGCCAAGGCGCAAATCACCGCAAGGCTTAACGAGCAGACCGGCGGCGTCACGGAAAAAATTTCCCAGTTTGTGAACTTGGAAAAAGGAATCAACGCGCAAAGCCTTAACATGGACGCGCTCAACAAGCAGCTTAACGCAAAGAAGGCCGAGCTTCAAAAGCAGCTCCAAAACCAGGCCGCCGGAGCGATTGGCGGAGCCGCGGGAGACGCGGTAGGCGGGGCTGTTGGCGGCGCGCTCAAAAAATTGTTCTAGAATTTTTTTTGGAGAAAAAGAATGTTCATAAAATTGTTTTTAATAGCGGTGTTTTTCGCGGTCTTTGTCGTGGTCGGCCTAAAGTGCCGCGCGGCCGCTTCCGACGTCAACGGCTATGTTTTGGGCGGCCGCAAGGTTGGCCCCTGGCTCACGGCCTTTGCCTACGGAACCTCGTATTTTTCCGCGGTAATTTTTGTCGGCTACGCGGGCCAGTTTGGCTGGACTTTCGGCGTGTCCTCCACTTGGATTGGCTTGGGCAACGCCTTCATCGGCTCGCTTTTGGCTTGGGCCGTCTTGGGCCGCCGCACAAGAATCATGACGCGTTTTTTGGACTCAAAGACGATGCCCGACTTTTTTGGCCGCCGCTTCGCGTCAAGCAAGCTTAAGGTGGCCTCAAGCGCGATAACTTTTTTCTTCTTGATTCCTTACACGGCCTCTTTGTTCAACGGACTTTCGCGCCTTTTTAAGATGGCCTTCAACGTCGACTACTCCGTTTGCGTGATCGTCATGGCGCTTCTTACCGCCGTTTACGTAATCATTGGAGGCTACATGGCCACCGCCGTAAACGATTTCATCCAAGGCCTTGTGATGCTTGTCGGCATCGTCGCGGTGATTCTTGCCGTCCTTTCGCAAAACGGCGGCTTCATGAAAAGCCTTGAGCTTATGAGCGAAATCGAGTCTCCGGTGATGAAGGGCGCCTACGTTTCCTTCTTTGGGCCAGATCCGCTTTACTTGCTGGTCGTCGTCATTTTGACTTCGCTCGGAACGTGGGGGCTTCCGCAAATGGTCGGAAAATTCTACGCGATTAAAAACGAGGAGTCGATTAAAATCGGAACGGTGATTTCCACTGCCTTTGCGGTTGTCGTCGCGGGCGGCTGCTACTTTTTGGGAGGCTTCGGCCGCTTGTTCGCCACGGCGGAATCCGTCAAGGCGCAGGGCTTTGACTCAATCGTTCCCAACATGCTTTCAAACCTTGGCGACGTTTTAATCGGCGTCGTCTTGATTTTGGTTTTGTCCGCGTCGATGTCTACGCTTTCTTCGCTTGTCCTCACGTCAAGCTCCACGCTCACGCTGGATTTTATCGGAGAAATAAAGAACAAGCGGAATACGGAAAAAGGCAACATGTTGATGATGCGCTTTTTTGTGGCGGTCTTCATAGTCATTTCCGCGTCGATAGCGATTGTCCAGGCCAAGAGCCGCGTCACCTTCATCGCGCAATTGATGGGAATAAGCTGGGGCGCTTTGAGCGGCGCCTTCCTGGCTCCTTTCCTCTACGGCCTTTACTGGAAAAAAACAAGCAAGGCCGCCGTTTGCGTTTCCTTCTGCTTTGCGACAATTGTTGAACTCGTTCAGCTTTTCAAGTCGCTTGGAATGATTAAGGTGAGCGGCGCTTTCTTGACTTTCATCTTTAGGAATTCCCTTTACTCCGGCGCCTTCTGCATGTTGGCCGGCCTTGCGATTGTTCCGCTTGTAAGCCTTTTGACGCAAGCCACAAAGCCCGAAAACGTTGACAATATGTTCGCTTGCTACGACAAGCAGGTCATGGTTCCCGCCAGGGAAATCCTTACCGAAGAGGACAAATAGCGCTAAAGTCGCCTTCCAAAAAGCCGATAATCTAACCGATGCATTATCTATTTTATGGGAGGCGATGCTATTATGATGTATAATCAGGCTTACAACGCTTACAAGAAGGCCAGCGTAAAGACGGCAAGCCAAGCTGAACTCGTCGTTCTTCTTTACGAAGGAGCGGTGAAAAAATTGACTTCGGCTTCTTCAAAATTCACTCCAGACGGAAAACTGCCAGTCGCAAATATAGAGTCTTTTAGCGCGGACGTTTTGCGCGCCCAGGAAATCATCACCGAATTGCAAGTGTCGCTCGACATGGAGAAGGGCGGAGAAATTTCCCGCAACTTGATGGCCCTTTACATTTTCTTCAACGACCAGCTTAGAAGCGCCAACATCACAAAGAACAAGGACAAGATAGATTCTGTTTTGAACATGATGAGCCAATTGACCGAATCTTGGCGGCAGGCGGCGGAAAGTTCAAACGGAACGGTTTCCAGCCAGGCGCAGCCCGCGCTTAACATTGAGGGGTGAATTATGGAAGAGATTTCTGACAAAGAGCTTGAAGAGCGCGTGGCCTTGCTAAAAAAATTCCGCGCGCTGCTGCAGCGCCAGCGCGACAAATTCCGCGAGTACCTGGAAGTTTTGGAAAAGCAGGAAAATTCCATCGCAAACGAAGACGCCGACGCGCTCCTTGCCCACACTGAGCTTGAGCAGCAGGTTGTCTCCAACATAATGAACTTGCAAAAGGTCATCGTTCCGATGGCGGACTTGTACAAGAAGAACGGCGGCGACCAAAAGGAAGAGGCCATCGCCAGCCTTCAAAGCGACTTGTCCACTTTGCAGAACCAGGTTCTTGCCCAAAACAAGAAAAACCGCGACCTCTTGCGCAGCCACATCGACAGCATCAGGACGCAAATCGCCGTCTTCCGCAATCCCTACAAGAGCCGCCGCTCAATCTACGCCGAAAAATCCGCTACGGCCAGCATGGTTATGGTCGAGGCCTAGTCCGCTCGCGCTTGCGGACGCAAGGCTTCAATAGTTTTTTCGAGCGGTTTCACCGCGACCTGTGGTCGCTGCCTGAGCCGCTCGCGAGAGCGCAGTCGATATTACCACTAGCAAAACCGCACGAACTGTGGTATAATGGTTCCATCTTTTTTATAAAGGAGAATCATTATGGAAAAGTTCTTTCAGCTAAAAGAACGCGGAACCACCGTCAGCAAAGAAGTTGTCGGCGGCATCACTACATTCTTGGCAATGGCTTACATCTTGGCCGTTAACCCCGGAATCTTGAGCGAATCGGGCTTGCCTTGGGGCGGCGTTTTCACAGCGACAGCCGTTTCGGCCGCAATCGCCACATTGGTGATGGCCTTGCTCGCCAATCTTCCTGTCGCCTTGGCTCCTGGCTTGGGCCTAAACGCTTTCTTCACCTACAGCGTCGTTTTGGGAATGGGCTGCTCGTACAAGCTTGCCTTGACCGCCGTTTTGCTTGAAGGAATTTTGTTCATTGTTCTTAGCCTTTGCGGAGTGCGCGAAGCGATTGTAAACTCAATTCCTGACGGAATCAAAAAAGCCGTCGCTGTCGGAATCGGCTTGTTCATCACAATCATCGGCTTGGTCAACGCCGGAATCTGTTCCAAGGACACAGGAACATTCATCGGCTTTGTCAACTTTGCCGGCGACAACCACGCGGCCATCGTCGCGATTATCGGCTTGGTCATCACAATCGCGCTTTACACGCTTAACGTAAAGGGCTCAGTCTTGCTCGGAATCATCATCACGACAATCATCGGAATTCCTTTTGGCGTGACGACAATCCCCGAAAACTTCAAGCCTTTCTCAAC
The DNA here is from genome assembly GCA_946411505.1 of uncultured Treponema sp. Taxonomy (GTDB): domain Bacteria; phylum Spirochaetota; class Spirochaetia; order Treponematales; family Treponemataceae; genus Treponema_D. The sequence goes on from CAMKEG010000007.1 coordinate 92,740, forward strand.
TCCGGCCGCTCCCGTTTTGTTCGCCTTTGACTTTGCCGGAATCGCCGAAAACATCGGCCGCTTCTTTGTAATTTTCTTTACGTTCTTGTTCACCGACATGTTCGACACAATCGGAACTTTGCTTGGCGTAGCCGAGCAGGGTAACCTCAAGGACGAGACTGGCAACATCAAGAATTCCAAGGGCGCTTTGCTTTCTGACGCTATCGGAACAGTCGCCGGCGCCTGCTTGGGAACTTCAACAGTGACTTCATTCGTTGAGTCTTCTTCTGGCGTCGCCGCCGGAGCCCGCTCTGGTTTGGCCAGCGTCGTCACCGCGATTTTGTTCTTGGTGGCGCTCTTCCTTAGCCCGCTCTTCTTCCTTATTCCCGCCGCGGCCACCGCGCCAGCTTTGATTTTTGTCGGCTACCTTATGATGAAGTCTGTCGCTGGAATCAAGTTTGACGATCCCACAGAGGGAATCCCCGCGTTCGTGACGATTATGACAATGCCCTTTGCCTACTCAATCTCAAAGGGAATTATGTTCGGAATCATCGCCTACGTAATCGCCAAGGTTGCCGGAAAGAAGGCCAAGGAAATCCCGGTTGTCACTTGGATTTTGGCCGTCGTATTCGTCGCCGACATGATTTTTGAAGCTTGCAAGTAGTCCTGGTCAAGGCGCGCTACGCTTAAAGCCTTGACTCAGTCCTTTTGCGGCGCGAATACAATTTTCGCGCCGAAATAATCATCTAGACAACAAAAAAGCCCGCATCGCGGGCTTTTTTGTTATTGGTTTACTTTCCAGAATAAAAATCAACCACGTCGTCGGGAACGGCGTCGCGCCATTTTGTCTTTAGGACGAGCGCCTTGCAGACTTGGCGGCTTATGAACCAAGCGATGACGATGCCGGCCAAAATCACCAGCGGCGAAACAGTTTTCATTATTGACGCGTCGGCCTTTACGATTCGGCCCAGGACAAAAGCCGCGCCGATTTCCAGCGCGATTACCAAAATAAATCCCGCGACAAGCAAGACAAGCGCGCCAAGCATTTGAAGCCAAAAGGCGTTCTTGCGCTTTTGCGTTTCTGTCAGCGGCGCCTTTTTGCGCTCGTCCGGCGCCTGGATGTTTTTAAGCTCTTCTTCAGTCATTTTTCGTGTCTGCCTTCATGCTAAAAATAAAGGAAACAATCAAAAGAATTCCGCAGACGACAATCGCCGCGTCGGCCACGTTGAATGTGGGCCAGCGGTCAAGGCCAAAGATTCCGAAGAACTTGACGTCGATGAAGTCAACGACGCCTTGCGGCCTGAAAATTCTGTCGATTATGTTGCCTATGCCTCCGCCAACGATGCCGCAAACGCACCAACGTTGGAGCGAGTTGAATTCCTTGTTCCTGAAATAAATCCAAACTACAAGCCCGATTACGACAAGCGGCGCCAGTGAGAACAAAAGGCTCCTGAAAGTCTGCGAAAGGCTGGCGCCCAGGCTGAAGGCCACGCCCTTGTTGGCCACGTGAATTATCCTTACAAGGTCGCCGCAAAGAGTCCAGCCGATTGTGTAAATTGGAATGTATTTTACGACGACGGCTTTTGTGATTTGGTCCGCCAAAACTACCGCGAGCGCGAGGATGAACGGAACCATTTTTTCTTTTAAGTTCTTTTCCATAAGTGAATGACAGTATAGCGGAAACGCGGCTTTTGTTCAATGTTGGCGCAAAATAAAAATGGAAGCGCCTTTGCGCGCTAAAAGAACAGGCCGCGGACAAAAATTTCCAAGCCGATGAAAATTAAAATCGCTCCGCCCAAAATTTGGGCGCGGCTTGAAAGGCGCTTTCCTGCCGCGCGGCCAATGAGCAAGCCGGCCATGCAAATGGCAAATGTCACGCCCGCGATTATGAGCGAAGAGACGAGCGCCATTAAGGCGTCGTAGCGCGCCGTGGCAAAGCCTACGCTGAGCGCGTCGATTGAGGTCGCGATTCCCTGCAAAATCAAAAGGCCAAAGGCCAGCGAGCTTGTTTTCCGTTCCGCGCAATTTTGGCAAGACTTTTTTTTGCAAGCCTTGCATTCTTCGCTTTTGTCCAGAAGGGATTCAATTATCATTTTTCCGCCGATGTAAAGCAAAAGGACAAGGGCAATCCAAGGAATGAATTTTTGGAAGGCGGTGAATTTTTCAGCGATGGCGCGGACGCAAAGCCAGCCAATCATTGGCATTGTGAATTGGAAAAAAGCGTATGTTCCGGCCACAAGGCATCGTTTTTCTTGGCTCATCTGAGGCTCGGAAAGCGCGTTGACGATAGACACGGAAAAAGCGTCCATCGCCAGTCCTGTTCCCAAAAGAAGGGAATTGAAGAAAAAGATAAAATTCCAATCCATGGCAAAGTTCTTTAGCGCTGGACGCTTGCGGCCTTGATTTTTTGGGCGCTTTCCTTTCCGCAAAGGTATTCCACGAGCGCCATCGCGAATTGCTCGGCGGCGCCGGGGCCGCGTCCCGTAATCAAGTTTTGGTCAACGACAAAGGGCTGGTCGGGAACAAGGACGGCGCCGGCGGTTAACTGGACGGCCTTTTCCTTTTCGCCGCAATAGTCCTCAAATTTTTTCATTCCGGGATAGCAAGTGTAATTTTTTCCGGCCAAGACTCCGGTTTTTGCCAAGACAACAACCGGCGCGGCGCATATTGCGGCCACCAATTTTTTTTGCGCGAACATTTGCTTGATGAAGTCCAAGGCAAGCTCGCATGAAGCGACATTGGCCGCTCCCGGCATTCCGCCTGGAATGAAAACGCCGTCTGGCAAGTCGCCTTCCCTCATGGCCAGCTCGTCAAAGGTCATGTCGGCCTTTACGGGAATCTTGTGCGCTCCAATGACCAGCGGGTCAGCCTTGCCGCCGACTGGAACGGCGACTGTCTCCACTTGGACGTCCGCGCGGCGCAAATAATCTATGGGCGTTATCGCCTCTATTTCCTCAAAACCTTCCGCCAATAAAACGACGACTCTTGCCATGTCTCCTCCTTGTCTAACTGGCTTGATATTATACTATTTTCGCGTTAAAATATCTATATATGGAACCAACAGCAAGAAAAAAACAAGTATTGATTATAAACGCCGCTCCCATGCTCAGGGAATTTTTAAAGGAAAAATTTATTTCCGAAAATGTGAGCGTGGAATTGTCGGATGGCCGTTTGGATTCCGTTTCAAAAATGGTCCGCACTTTGCCGGACTTGATAATCATCGACGTTCAGAGTTCCTTTGACGAGATAATGGACTTGCTTGAGCGCAAAATGACGGACCCCAACGCAAAAAGAATTCCGGTAATCGTTTCTGGGCCTGAGATGGAGCGGGCCGCGATTTCTTCCTTGGTTCAATACGGAGTCGTGAAATATTTTTCAAAGCCGATTAAGTTTGACGTTTTCTTTGAGGCGATTGGAAAAATAATCCGCGTCAACCTTTCTATGGACACAACTCCTTGCGTCCTTGAAATTCACCACAACGGAAACATTGTTTTCATCGAAATCGCGCAAGGCTTGAACCGCGAAAAAATTTCTTTGCTAAAATATAAAATCAGCGAAATGATTGACAACTACAAAATAAAGGAGCCTAAAGTCATTGTGATGATGACAAACTTGCAGCTTTCTTTTGTGGATGGAATCAACGTCGAGCTTTTGCTTGACACAATCATCGCCGACAATCGCATTCAGCGCAGAAACATAAAGGTTCTGTCGCTGGACAATTTTATGGACGAGTTCATTGACGGCCACGCGGAGTATGTTGGCGTCAAAGTGATAAAGGATTTGACGACGGCGCTGGGGGCCTTGGTTGGAAAGTCCAACGGAGGCGAGGCCACCGACATTATCGCCGACAGCATTCTTGCGGGCGACGACGACGAGACGACCGGCTTTGGCGACATTCGCTTTGGCGCGGAAGGCGGAGACGGCGCCTCCCTTAGTTCGGAAGGCAGCTTGTTGAACATAGCCATTGTTGACGACGATGAAGTTGTGCGGACAATACTTTCGCAGTCGTTTAGCTCCCTGGGCATCGCGGCGGAAGTCTTTGACAGCGGCGCCAAATTCGCGCAGGCCATTCAAAGCAAGGATTACGATTTGGCAGTCCTTGACATATTCATGCAAGGCGTTTCCGGCTTTGACATACTTAACCAATTGCGGTCAAGGGAAAAGTCGATTCCAGTAATCGTTTACTCTCAGGCTGTCCAGCGCGAATATGTCATTCAAGCCCTTAGCCTTGGCGCCAAAGGCTATCTTGCCAAGCCGCAAAAGCCGGAAGTGATTATCCGAAAAGCTATGGAAATTTTGCATGACAGAATCTGACGCGCCTCTTGAGGCTATTGCCACCGGAAGCCGCTTCCTATCCAGCACAGTTCACGAAATGCGCACGCCCATTCAGACTATAGTGGGCTCGCTTGAGCTTTTAAAGCTTACAAGTTTGGACAAGGAGCAGTTGGAGTATGTGCACCAAATGCAAGTGGGCGCGGAAACTCTGCTGGCCTTGGCAAACGACATCCTTGACTTTTCAAAAATTCGCTCGCAAAATTTTCAACTTGAAAACATCAGCTTCAACTTGATGGACGTTGTCGAGCGCGTGATGGACTCAATAAGCGCCGAAGCCTTCAACAAGGGCCTTGAGCTTGTGAGCGACGTTTATCCCAACGTTCCAAAATACATCGTCGGCGATCCAACCCGCTTGCAGCAGATTTTGTTGAACATGGTCAAGAACGCGGTGAAGTTTACGGACAAGGGCTATGTGCACGCCATTGTGGAGCGGGGCGAGGGCGGATGCGTTCTTTTTAAGGTCGAGGACACCGGCATCGGAATTTCAAAAAGCGCGAGCAAAAAGCTTTTCACCGACTTTTATCAGGCCGACACTTCGACTACAAGAAAGTACGGCGGAACGGGCTTGGGACTTTCAATTTGCAAGGCGCTTGTGGCCGCGATGAACGGAAAAATCGGCGTCAACCAAAATCCCACCGGCGGCTCCGTGTTTTGGTTTTCAATTCCTTGCGTGGAAGCCAAGAGCGACAAGGCCACCCTTGAAAAGTACAGAAAAATTAGATTTCCCGAAAACACCCGCGCGCTTTTGGTGGACGACAATTTTTTGGCGCGCAAGTCCTTTGAGTCCAAGCTTAAGGATTTTGGCTTGTCCAACGTGTCGCTCGCGCAAAGCGGCTTTGAGGCCCTGGACATGATGAAAGCCGCCGTGGCCCAGCAAAACCCCTTTACCATTGTGTTCATCGACATGCTCATGCCAAAGATGGACGGCTGGCGTCTTGCCAGCGAGATAAATTCCGACAAAAAAATAAACGACGCCAAGCTTTACTTGATTGTGCCAGAGGGGCAAATGGGGCAAGACGCCAAGATGCGCATGCTCAACTGGTTCAACGGATACATTTACAAGCCGATAAAAGTCAGAAAGCTTTTTGAGCTTTTGAACTTGACTTTCTCCGTTCCTATTGAGTTGAACGGCGACGAGCAAAACGCGGTTGACGAAGCGGCCATAAAGGTGAGCGACGAAAAAGTCGCGCAAGGCGTTTTGGCGCTCGTTGCGGAAGACCATCCCGTAAACAGAAAGTTGATTGTTGCCTTTCTTAAAAAGATGGGCGCGGAAGTTTTGGAGGCCGACGACGGAGAGAAGGCCGTGCGGCTTGCGAAGAAAAATCCAAAGACGGACATTGTGTTCATAGACTTGCAGATGCCGGTGATGAACGGCTTGGACGCCACAAAAATTTTAAGGCAAAACCATTACAACGGCGTGATTGTCGCCTGCACGGCAAACCACACCAAAGAGGACGTCAAGACCTACAAGGCCGCCGGAATGAACGACGTTTTGGGAAAGCCCTATAAAAGCGACGACTTGAAAAAAATCATCGCAAAATGGAAAAGTTCCTTTGCCGCCAATCTTAAGCCTTCAAAATCCGCTTCAGGCGGGGAGGAGGCCGGGGCGAATGTTGTTTGGGACGTCGCTGATTTTGAAGACACTATTTCGGGCGACTGCAACTTGGGCGAACAGTTGGTTTTTGACTTTGAGGAGCAAACGGAAAAGTTGCTTTCGGAAATTCCCGGCATGATAAGGGAAAAAGATTTTGAAGGCTTGAGGCAAATAGGCCACACGCTAAAGGGAAGCGCCGCGACGATTTCCGCCAGGACAATATGCCGTTGCGGCGGAGCCTTGAACAAAGCCGCCCATGAAAAAAACGTAAAAAAGCTTGACGCCGAATATAAAAGCCTTTGCAAGGAGTTTGAAAAATTCCGCGCAAAGGCGGAAGAATGGAAAAAGGAGAAAGGCCTTGAAGACGAACTATCATACACACACGACTTTTTGTGACGGAAAAAATTCTCCGAGGGAAATGATTGAAGAGGCTTTGAAAAAAAACTTTTCGATTTTGGGCTTTTCCTCCCACAGCGTCTATCCCCACGCCGCCGATTGGCACATGAGCGCGGCCAGCCACCAAAAGTATTTTGACGAGATTCGTTCCCTGGCAAAAGAATATTCGGACAGGATAAAGATTTACGCCGGCCTTGAAGCCGACTACATTCCGCAATTTGCCTGCGACTTTGACTGGGCTTACAAACAATTCTCTCCTGATTATCTTATTGGCTCCGTTCACTATTTGACAAACGACAAAGGCTTCTTTACCGTTGACGACAAGCTGGAAAACGTGAAGGAGGGCTTGGAGCGCCTTTATTCCAACAACGGAAAAAAAGCGGTTTGCGAATACTTTGACCGGCAGCGGCAAATGGTTAAAAGCCAAAAAATCACGATTGTGGGGCACGCGGACCTTGTCAGAATAAGGAACGCCCAATTGAAATTTTTTGACGAGGGCGACTCTTGGTACAAAAAGGAACTTAGGGCGACCGCAAAGGCCTTCGCAAAGGCCGGCGTAGTCGTGGAAATAAACACCGGCGGCTTGGCAAGGGGCTCGATTGACGACGTTTACCCCAGCGCTGAATTTTTGGATTATTTAAGGCAAGAAGGCGCGCCGATAACTTTTTCAAGCGACGCGCATACGGCAAATTGTTTGGACTATGCCTTTGACCGCGCGGAACTTGCGGCGGTCAGGGCCGGCTATACGGAAGCCGCTTACTTTGAAGACGGCCAAATCAAGTTTTTCCAACTTGACGGCCGCCTAAAATATTAGCGGCGCTTTTCGGCTTTTGACGCGCAGTTGATGCACATGAAGGCGTAGGGCAAGGCCTCAAGGCGAGCTTCGGGAATCGGCTTTCCGCACTGGAGGCAGAGGCCGTACTTTCCTTGCTGGATGCGAAGAAGCGCGTTGTTTATGAGCGTAAGGCGGTTGGCGTCCTGCGCGCCAAGCGAGTCCAACATATTGCGGTCAACGGCGTCCGAGGCCACGTCAATTTCGTCGCCAGACTCAACTTTGGAAACCAAATCCTTGAATTCGTTGTTCTGCGCCGCGAGGGCGTCCAAAATCAAGTTTCTCTGTTCAATCAGTTTTTCCTTCATTTTTTTAATGAATGACTGTCTCAAAATTTTCCCCTTGTTGACAAACATGTTTATTTTAAGATACTATAATAGCGCATCTTGAAAAAAAATCAAGTGTTTTTTTAGGAGGAATCGTGGCAAAAGAAGAAGCTATTGAAGTTGAAGGCTTGGTAAAAGAAGCTTTGCCCAACACAATGTTCCGCGTTGAATTGAAAAACGGACACATCATCATGGCTCACCTTTCGGGAAAAATGCGCAAGCACTACATTAGGATTGTTCCCGGCGACAACGTGAAGGTTGAGCTTTCTCCCTACGATTTGGACAAGGGAAGAATCATTTTTAGACAAAGATAGTTTTAAGGGCGCGTCCGGCTTTTGGCGCGCCTATTGTTTTTTGTTTGGGCGGAACAAGGCTTTTAGCGCGACAACCGCTCCGCTAAAGCCGTTCACTACCGCCGCAAAGCTTAGAATTGGTCCGATTGGAAAAATAAACCACGAAAAACTGAACGACCAAAGCCCGATAAAAATTTGCAGGCCTTTCCAAATCAGCTTGCCCAGCGCCTCGCTCCTTGAAAGCGGAGCGGGGTCTTGGTTTGAGGAATAGTAATAATATCGCCGGCTTGAGTTTGCGTAGTTGGCCCATTCTTGGAATGGATCGTAGCTTTCGTATGAATTGTATTGCCGGTATGAACTTTGTCCGGCGCTCTCAAATGGGTTGAATCCGCCGGCGTCGTATTGCGCTTTTTTTGAAGGGTCGCCCAAAACTTCGTAGGCGGCGTTTATCTTCTTAAACATTTCTTCGGCGTTTTTGTCGCCCGGATTTCTGTCCGGATGATATTTAAAGGCGAGGTTTCTGTATGCTTTTTTAATTTCGTCTTGCGTCGCCGTTTTTGACACGCCAAGAAGCGCGTAGTAGTCGTCCATATTTATATAATAATGAAATTATTGGCGAATGACAACCCAAGTCGCGCCGCTTCCGCCGTGACATCTGTCGGCGTTTCCGCTGGCTCCCAAGCGGCTGTCATATTGGATGAATTTTTTTACGACGCTTCCCAAAACGCCTTCGCTGTCCGCGGAATGAAGTCCTTTTCCGTGTATTATCAAAACTTTTTGCAAGCCCTTACGCCTTGAGTTTGCCACAAAAATGTCGAGCGCCTTCCACGCCTCCTCTTGCGTCATTCCGTGAAGGTCGATTGTGTCTTGGGGTTTTAGTTTTTGGACGTAGGAGGAACGGGCCAATTTTTTTTGAGTTTCATTTTTTTCAGCGGCCGCGTCCTTGTCTATTATTTTTGTTTTGCTTGAGGCTTCCCACTTGTCCAGAATGTCGCCGAAGTTCATTTTATGACCGCCAGATTTTCTTTTCTAATCCAGCCGCCGTTTTCATTGTAGACGATGTAATACCAGTTTTGAACTTCTTCTTTTATAAGGACGCGGCTTCCTCCGCTTACGGCTGTCTTTGTCATCGCGGAGTCTTCAGGAACGGGGCATATTTCGCCGCCGACAATCACTCCGCGCCTTTGCATGACAGTGTTTGCGTCCAGCGCTGTTATAAAGATTGTCGCCAATGCCACAACGCCGACAAGGGCCGCCTCGAAACGTTTCTTTAACAACGCCAGAACAAGGGCCAGCGCCAGCAACGTTCCGTCAAGCCCAAGCAGCATGAGCAGAATTGTGGCTAGCGGCTCGTTTTCGGTGTTTTGCAGGCCGATTGCTTCTTCGGCCGCGATTCGTTCGGCGCGGATTTTGCTTGCGTTAAAGAAAGAGCGGCGCTCCATCGAGCGGAGTCTTGCCACTTCCGCGCAGTCAAAGGGGGAGACGATTTTCTTCTCGTTTTGTGTTTTGTCCGCCGCGTCTTCCGCCCAAGCGTAAGCGTAAACGGATTCGCTTTCGTCAGGAGCGGCGTTTTCGATTTTTTTGTCCTTGCCTTGGGACGTTATTGTCACAAGGCAGTCGGGCGTTGTCAAATAGACGGAGCGGCCAGAGTAGGCCACGGCCATCATTCTTATTTCCGGAAGGGAAGTGGGGCCGGCGGTGAACGGCGTCCATTCAAAGTCCGCGACCGGAACTTTTCTGGTTGAAAATTCTGAGGCGCGTTCAGAAATGCTTTCCATGTTGTAGCGCTTTGTTTCCCTAAAGAGCGAGTCCTTTGGAATGTTCCACGCAAACTGCTGCGCTTGAATCGCGTATTGCAAGTAAAGTGTGAAGCGGACTGTTTTGTCCTTTTCCAAAGTGATTGACGGATTTTTTTTGTTGTCTTCCCCCACAAGAGTTCCGTTGTCAAACATCAGCGTCAGGCGCGGAAGAATGGTCCTTGGATTTTCGTAAACCTCGACTTGCTTGAATTTTATTGAGTGGCGCCTGCCCTTTACATAAATTATCAGCGGAGGCATTTCCACAATTCCTGTCTTTCTAAAGGTGAACCACAGGTCGATTTCCGCGCCCATTCTTCCGTCCTCGGAAAGATAGTCGTTCTTTTTTGACGAGTTGAACACGACGCCTTCCGGGAAGTTAGGCAATTCTGTTTGGACGTCGTTGGGAAGCACCTGCGGAATTTTTAAGATGAATTGCGCTTCCTTGTTGGTGAAAAATATGTCGTCTTTTGGAACAATCGTCAATTGCTCCGCGTCGGTCCGCGAGAAGTATTGCTTTTGGTCCGTTTGAGAAAACAAATCGCCGGCGCAAAGAAGCGAGAGCGCCGCTAGTAGTCCAGCGCCGAATTGCTTTTTTCTTTTGTTTGCTTGTTTTTCCATTGTTGTTGGTCTTTCTCCCGTATTCTATTAAAGACAGATTTTTGCAAGTCAGACTCTTCTTGCGAGACTTCGCCCGCGCCGTTAAGCTGTCTTTCGCTTTCGTGGGCGCGCTGGACTTGTTGGTTTCTGGAAAGCTCCAGGTTGACTTTTGCCCTTACATTTGCGGGGTCAACCATAAGCGCGCTTTTAAAAAGTTCCACGGCCTTTTGGTAGTTTCCTTCGCGCTGCGCGATTATTCCCGAATTGTAGAAAGAGGCGAATTTTATTTTTTCCGGCGCGTTTCCGGAAAGCGAGTTGATTTTTTCCATCGCGGCGTTGTTTTCGTTTTGCATCAAATATGTGGCGGAAAGGCCGTAGAGCGCGTATTGCTTTATCAACTCGTTGCCGTTGTTTTCCGCGTCCGTCAGGCATTGGGAAAACCCAGCGATGGCCTCCGTGTAATCCTTTTGGTTCCAGTTCCAAACGGCGCCCAAAATCTTTTTTGACTCGTTGAATTCGTTTGAGCACGACACAAAGCTTGACGCGATTATGGAGACCGCGACCGCTTCCTTGAATCCCATTATCGAAAATTCGCTGGCAAAAAAACTTAGCGCGAACAAAATTATTGCAAGCGTTATGAAAAGTTTGTGGCGGTCAATCGGCTGGACTTCGTACGCAAGAGCGGCGGCGCTTTCTCCGTCCGACTCGTTCAAGGAGGCCAAAACTTTTCTGGCCGACCCGATTTCCGTGGCGTCAACAAATTTTGCCGACGCGCCTTTTAGAAACCTGAATCCTTGTCCGCCCAAATTTTTTTTGTTGGCCTCGTTGACCGCTTCCTTAATTTTGCTTGAGCGCAAGGCGGTTCTTACAGGAGTCTTTCCGTCTCCGGCGATGATTTCAACTTCGCGTTCCTCGCCAAAGCCGATTATCACTACGCTGGCTCCTTTTCTTAAAGCCGAGTTCAAAGAGCTTTGCAACGACGAGTCGGTTTCCTCGCCGTCGGTGAAAAACCAAATTATCGGGGATTTTGAAATTGTCCGTGGAAAAGACTTTAGCGCCGCGTTGATTCCGTTGCCCAAGGCGCTTCCTGCGGAAGTCATCATTTTTGGCGAAAGGTTTTTCAGCAAGGACTGGATTGACTCTTTGTCTTCCGTAAGTGGAACCGCAATCGCGCCGTCGCCCTTTGCGATTATGGCGCTTGTCGGAATTCCGTCCATCTTTTCCATCAATTGGGAGGCGTAGGCGGCCGCCGCTTCCATGCGGGTCAGCTTGTTGGGGCAGTCGCGGGCGGTCATGCTGTAAGAAATGTCAAAGACAAGGGCTACGGCGCTTCCGTTTTTTTGGACTGGCGTGGACACTGTTCCCCAAGAAAAGCCCGCCAAGGCAAAAACCAACATGCACCAAGCGGCGGAGCGCAAAAAAATTCTGGTGATTATTCTTTTTCTTATGTTCTTAAATTCTTGCGAGCTTCTTCGCTTGTTGCTTCTGTAAAGCGCCATGAATGTCTTTTTATAAATGAAGGCGCAGTAAAGCAGCGTGGGAACCAAAAGAAGGATGCCGTACAAGGCCCAAGGCCGCTCAATGGAAAAATTCATACAAACTCCTTAAGCAAGAGTCTTCGTATCAGCCACGAGAGAGCGGCGGCAAGAACGGCCGCAAAAAGAAACTCGTCGTAATATTGGCTGTTGACATTTCTCAAATAATAATTTTGCGCCACGGCTTGCCGTTTTATGATGGCGGCCAAGGCTACGGAAAACGCTTGCAAGTTTTCGACGCCGTAGTAGCGGCCGCCGGAGCCCAGCGCCAATTTTTCCAAGGGCGCGCTGTCAAAGGACGAGTCAAGGTAACCTGTGTATTCTTTGCCGGTGTAAGGGTCTTTGTAGTCAAGGGGAACGGAACCTCGCGTTCCGATTCCGACGGCGTAAATTGTTATTCCGTTTTCGGAGGCAAGGCGCGCGGCCGTTTCGGGGTGAATTTCTCCGGCGTTGTTTTCTCCGTCCGTTATCAAAATTATGCATTTGCTGGGCGCCTTTGATGAAACCAAGTGGAAAATCGCGCAGCTCAATCCGGCTCCAATCGCCGTTCCTTCGCCAAGCTCGCCAAGGTTTAATGAAAGAAGGCGGCTCTTGAAAACTTCCAAGTCGGATGTCGGCGGCACCAAAAGCGCGGCCTCGTTTCCCATCGCCACAAGGCCGTATTCCGCTCCCGAATTGTTTTGAATCAATGTCTGGGCCGCTTGCTTGGCGGCGTCAATTCTAAGCATTCCGCCGATGTCGCGGGCCGCCATGGAAGGGCTTGAGTCGATTACAAAAACGATGTCGGTTCCTCGGGTTGTGTAAACGCGCTCTTGCCTGTGGACGACCGGGTCCGCAAAAGCGATGACGACCAGCAAAAAGGCTGTGAGCGCGAGGGCCGTTGAGAGCGCCGACGCAAACTTTAAAAGCTTGTCGTTCCAAGAAAACACATAGCCGTTCCAATCCGCGAATGTTATCGGAAAGCTTATGCGCTGCAACAATCTTGTCTTTCTAAAAACATAGAAAATTGGAATCGCCAGCAAAAGAAAAAAGGCGGCTGGATTCATAAAACTAAAGGACACTCAATTCCTCCTCCGATTCGCCGTCGCTTTCAAAAATGGCAATCGCCTTCAACACCATGTCGGTCAATGATTTTCTTTCGCTCGCCGCCAGTTTTGCCTGGTGCTCGGCGGGCGGATATAATTGGGATTCAATTGAGCCGTGCGCGTATCTGATGTAGTCCGTCCTTATGAACATTGAGGTAAGGTCTTCGACGCTGTTGTCTATCACGTGCGGAATTTCTCCCAAGCAAATTTTTTGGAAGGCGTTCCTTATTCCGCGCGCCGAGGCTGACGCGAATGGGTAGTCAAACCTAAAGGCAAGGTAAGTGCGCGTGATGTTTTGCAGGGCGGCGCAAAATTCAATGTCGCCCGCCTTTTTGTTTTTAAGAAGCTTCTTTATCTTTTTTATCGCGACGGCGGAATTGCGCCTGTAGGCCCGCATGATTTTAAAATGCTTGTACCAGCGCCTTATGTCTCCAAACTTTATCAAGGCCCTTAAAAGCAGCGCGAATATGACGATGGCAAAAAGCGCTATCGCGAAAATCACGTAAGTGGTTCCGGGAATGATGAAGGGCGGCGCCGGCGGCTGCATCTCCCGCAAATTTGTTTTTTCCACGATTGACATTATTTCTATCGGGTCAAACAAGATTGAGTAGGAAATGTTTTTGTTCTTGTCCCTTTCGTTCAATCCTAGCGCCGAGAACAAGTCGAATGGCGGAAACTCTATTACGCCGGCTCTCCAAGGAATGAAGTGGACGCTGATGACGTATTCCATGTCGTTCCTGGAAAAGTAAGCCTTTTTTAGCGTCAGCGCGTCGTTCAGCTTTTTAAATGGAAGTTTTGAAATGTCGATTTCCTTTTCCATCACCAAGTCGGCGTTTGGAAAAAAGTCGACGGCGCTTCTAAATGAGTAGCGCAATTCCGCCTCGTCGCCTACAAAAACTTCGAGCGGAATCAGGCTCTGCGAAAGTTCGGAAGCGTTGTCGGAAACATTCTCCGAAACGCTTTGCGCGAAGGCCGCCGCAAGGAAAATGAGCGCGAGCGTTGAAAGAATTTTTTTGGGCGGCTTTTTCATCTGATTTCCCTCTGCGAAAAGAAATTTAAAAGCGCGCTCATTGAATCTTCGCTTGTTGAAACCATCAACGGAATGCCGCCCCTTCGCAAGACGATGTCCAGCCATCTTTTGCTTCTCATGGCGGCGTCCTCGCGCCATTCGCTTTTGAAAGTTTTTGACATTGTGGGGAAGAGGCGGAGAATTCCGCTTTCTGGATCGCGCGCCAATATCGAGCCGGTTTCCGGAAGCGAGGAGTCAACGCTGTCCGTCACTCGCACCGCCACAACGTCATGGCGCGCGGCTAGATGCGCGAAAGCGTCTTCCCAACCGCCGGCCCTAAAGTCTGACAGGACAAAAACCAAGGAGCGCTTGCGCAAAAGTTTTCCCGCGGCGTTGATGGAAGCCGCCAGTGCCGTTCCTCTGGACCTTTGCGGCATCTCGTCCATGCGGGAAAGCAAGAGCAAAGTTTGTTCCGGCGAGTTTTTTGGCTGTACGGCAAATTCTATTTGTCCGGAAAACAGCGCCGCGCCCACCGGATTGGAATTTCGTTCCGCGCTCAAAGTCAACAGGGCGGCGATTTCCGTCGCGCTTTCCAAGCGGGTTTTGCTTTTTGAGCCTTCTTGCATTGAAACGGAACGGTCGACGATTAAGAAAATTTGCAGCTCGCGCTCCTCGTCGAACATTTTTACAAACGGGCGCGCGCTTCTGGCGGTGACGTTCCAGTCAATCGTCCTTACGTCGTCTCCGCGCAAGTATTCGCGCACGCCGGCAAATTCAATTCCTTGGCCTCGGTACAATGAACGGAAGGCTCCGTTTTGCATCGCGGAAGCGAGAGACTTTGTGGTTATTCTAAGCAGCGCCGCGCGCCTCATCAAGGAGTCGCGGTCCGAAATTAAATTCTCCGCCATTCTTAAGTCCAAGAGCCGTTACGGAAGGGGAGTCAATTCCAAGATTTTTTCGATGATGTCGTCCGCGCTGACGTTGGAGGCGGCCGCCTCGTATGACAAAACCATTCTGTGGCGCAAAACATTTTTTGCCACGGCCTTGATGTCGTCGGGCAAGACAAAGGAGCGGCCGCTGAACAAGGCTTGGACTTTTGCGCATTGAAGCAGGGCTATGCCCGCGCGCGGCGAGGCTCCGTAGCTTATGTATTTTGAGATGTCGCTTTTTCCGCCCGCGAAGGAATTTGTGGGGCGGGTCACGTTGACTATCGAAACGATGTACTCGACGATTTTGTCGTCGCACACGATTCTGTCCAAAAGGCTTCTGCATTTTCGCAAGGCTTGCGGGCTGAAAACTTTGTTTACGGGAACCGAGGCCGCGCTTCCGCAAGTTTTTACGATTTCAACTTCTTCGGACGCCGTTGGATACGGAACGACAATCTTCATCAAAAAGCGGTCCAATTCGGCTTCCGGCAAATTGTAAGTTCCTTCCTGCTCAATCGGGTTTTGCGTGGCCAACACAAAGAAGGGGTCGGGCAGCTTGTGGCTTGTGTCGCCGATTGTCACTTGGCGCTCGGCCATCGCCTCAAGCAAGGCGCTCTGAACCTTTGCCGGAGCGCGGTTGATTTCGTCGGCGAAGACCACGTTGGTGAAAACCGGTCCCTTATGGACGCTGAAGCGGCCGGAATTTTGCTCGTAAATCAAAGTTCCTGTAAGGTCCGCCGGAAGCAAGTCCGGAGTGAATTGAATGCGCTTGAAGTCCAAGCCGGAGATTTCCGCGAAAGTTCGCACCGCCAAAGTTTTGGCCAGTCCCGGAACGCCTTCAAGCAAGACATGGCCGCCTGCCACCATGGCCATCAAGATTCCCTCGATTACTTGGCTTTGTCCAACCAAGCGCTTGGCGGCCTCCTCCCTGCAGCTTTCCGCAATCGCGCGGCATTCCTTCAAATCATCTTCGCTGATTTCAATTTTTTCCATAATAATAACTCCAGTTCTTCGGCATAGAAAAATGAATATTTATTCATACTTTTTGCATACTTATTCTTGACATTCATGCCGCGTTTAGCGTATTATATTATACTATGTTGAATCCATTAGCGCAAGAATTAAATGAGGTTTTAAGGGATACAAGCGCGTATTCTTTGTTTTCGGATTTTGGCGAGCGAATTTACTTTCCCAACGGAATCATCGCTCAAAGCGGAGAGGCCAAGAAGTTTGGCTACGCCGCCAACGGAACGATTGGAACGACAATCATTGACGGACGCCCCGCGATGCTTGACGCGATTCACAGGCACGTTCCCGAGTTCTCAAGCTCCTCTTTGGTAGGCTACGCTCCTACGGCCGGAAACCCCGATTTGCGCGAAGCTTGGCGGCAGGACATGATAAGAAAAAATCCTTCCCTTGAGCCGAAGGAATTTTCGCAGCCGGTTTTGGTTCCGGGCTTGACGGCCGGAATCTCTTATGTGGCCGACTTGTTCTTGGATTCAACAAAGCCGCTTTTGGCCGCCGACCCTTCTTGGGACAATTACGCCTTGATAGCCGAAGCGCGCCGCAACGCGCCATTCCATCAGTTTAGGATGTTCTCCGGCGGAAACTTTGACTTTGACTCTTTTGAAAGCGCCCTTAGAAAGGAATGCGAGTCCGGCAGCGCCCGCCTTTTGCTCAACTTTCCGCAAAATCCGTCCGGCTATTCGCCGACACGCGACGAGGCTAAAAAAATCGTCGCGCTTCTTAAGGAACTTGCGGAAAGCGGAAAGAAAATTCTTGCCATCAGCGACGACGCCTACTTTGGATTGAACTACGAGGACTCCATCGAGCCCCAATCGCTTTTTGCCTACACTTGCGACTTGCACCCCAACATTCTCGCCGTAAAAATCGACGGACCTACAAAAGAGGATTTTGTCTGGGGCTTCCGCGCCGGCTTTGTAACCTTTGGCTGCAAGGGCTTCACAAAAGAGCAGTATCAGGCGCTTGTCACAAAGTTGATGGGAACAATCCGCTCCTCCGTGAGCTGCTCGTCAACTCCGCCGCAGTCCTTCTTGCTTAAGGCGATGACGGACGAGTCGGAGGAATTTGAGGAGCAAAAGATTGAATACCGCGCCGTTTTGGAAGAGCGCTACGGAAAAGTCCGCGCCTTTGTGAACAGCCACAGCTCAAAAGTGGTGGAGCCGCTTCCTTTCAACTCCGGCTATTTCATGAGCTTTGAGGTGAAAGGCAAGGACGCCGAGGAATTGCGAAAAAAGCTTTTGCATGAATACGGAATCGGAACGGTTTCCATCGACAGCCATACTTTGCGCGTCGCCTTCAGTTCCCTTGAGGCGGAGCAAATTGACGAAGTTTATGCGACGATTTACAAAGCGGCAGATGAAATGTAAGGCGCTTTTTTTCTTTACGCTAAGCTTTCTCTTTTTTTCTTGCGGCAAAAAGGAAACGCGCCTTCTCTTAAAGACCAACAACACGGATTTCATTTCCGCCGCGGAAATTTTCAACGCCAGCCAGGACAAAATCAAGGTTGTCGTCCACTACCAGGACGAGCTGATAAAAAACTTCGGCGCGGCCAAGGATTCCGAGCGTCCTGACATTTTGGCCGGAAGCTATTTGCAGGCCGGCGTGGAAAAAAAATATTTTTCAAATTTGTCTTCGCTTATAAAGGAAAACGGCCCGCTTGACAAGGACAGTTTTTATCCGGAGCTTCTAAAGACCGGCCGCGCCGGCGACAAGCAGTATTTGCTTCCCGTAAGCTTTAATTTGCCGGCCTTGGTTTTTTATTCCGAAAATTACGAAAGGCTTAAAGACAACGCAATGCTTTCCTTTGAGGACATAAAGGGCCTTTCAAAAAAATTCAACAGGCAAAATAAGGACGGCGTTTATTCTTCGATGGGCTTTGGCCCGCTTTGGTCGTCTGACTTTTTGTACTTGCTTTTCAAGGACCAGGGCGTTTTCTTCAACGCCGGCGCAGATTCAATCGCATACACCGAAAACGCCTTTTCCAAAAGCGCGGAATATGTGGGTGAATGGATAGGGCAAGTCAACGGCGGCGTGAAAAACGAGCAGGACTTTTCTTTTAAGTATTTGTACATGCCCTTTTACAACCAAGTTCAGAGCGGCCGCTGCCTTTTTTCTTACGCCACAAGCCGGCAGATTTTGTCGCTCCCTAAAGACCAAATTCACAATTTGGACTTTAGGTGGATTTGCAACGACAATAAAATTCAAATTGAGGACGACCTTGTAAGCGTAGGCGTTTGCTCAAAGAGCAAGAAAAAGGCCGCGGCAAAAAAATTCATCGTTTGGTTCATGGGAGAGTATTCGCAAAAGCAAATGCTTGACAGAAAGGCGCGGATGAATTTGTCAACGGATTCGTTTGGAATCGCCGGCGGATTTTCGTCCTTGCAAAACGTCACCGAGCGCCTTTTTCCGCTTTACTACCGCGCCCTGCTTTCTAACACGCCTGTGGCCGACCGCCTTTGCGCGCCGCAATGTTTTCCCAGCGAATGGGCCAGAATAAAAGATGTGGTGGTCAAGCCTTTTGTCATGGATTCCTGCTCCAACGAAGGCGCGAAAATTAAGGGCATTGACGAGCGCTACGCCGATTTCTTGGCATCCGAATCAAAATAAAAAAAATTCAAATGCGGCTCCCAGTTGCGGGCGGCATAGCGGAACCGCTAGCTAGCATCGCTACACGCTGCCCGCGCCTTCGCGCCGCTTTTCTTTTACATAGACGGTTTCGGTTGCCTAGCAATGCTATGCTTGAATGGAGAAGAGGGCGCCGGCTTCGGGCTTGGCTCCGTTCAGCATGAACTGCGCTTGGCTTGCCTGGACGCTTCTTGCGATTTCCTTTTGGTATTTTTCAATCAAGACGTCAACTTGCCCTTCGGTAAGCTTGACGCTTTTTGTTTTGGAATTTTGCGCGCCCTTTATTTTGCTAAGATTTTCAATCAAGGAATTCAAGATTTGAATTTTAGAGATTGAGACTCCGCTTTGGCCTTTGGGCGCCGCCACTCCGGAAATATGGTTGAATTGGGCGTAAATCACGGCCGAGGGGCTTACGGGAACAAAAAGCTTTCCGCTGGCTCCGCTTGACGAGACGTGATAGCTGTAAGGATTCAAATTTGTAATGTTTGAAATCATCTTTTTACGCTCCGTTTTTATTGTCGGCAGAGCAGAAAAAAAAATTAGTAAAAACGCTTCCGGTTGCGTGCCGACAGTTCGGCGCCGCTCGCTAACGTCGCTACATGCTGTTTGCGCTTGTAACTATTTTACTTCGCCGCTTGCGCGGCGGCGCAAACAGAATGTCGCCGCCAGCCGCCCCGCTCCCTCTCGCGTTTTTCCTTTTTGTTTACCTTTGCGGATGACATAAAAGCGGCGCGGATGTGACAGTTTGGGGCAAAAAAAAGGCTCGAACTTGTCGAGCCTTATATGTTCTTCTATTACGACGCTGAACTTTCAGCGGAAGAACGGTATTAGTTTCTGCATGACCGCAGATGGTTTTTGTCTACTGATTTATAGCCCCAGCAAGGCTAGCTCTCTTTGTCGGATATTGCATGACGCCTCCTGTCGCGCGAGCGGTGTAAGTCCTCATCTCTTTCCTGCCCACAATTTAATGATAGCATAGATTTAAAAAAACGCAAGTTTTTTTTGAAAAAAAATCGCGTTTTTTGGCCTTGTTTTTATGATAGTTGATAATTTCATAAAAGGCCGTCAAAGCTCGATTTTGCAGGCGATTGGCAAGTGGTCCGACCAGCCTTTTAGCGAATAAATCTTAAAGGGCTTGGGGCGGCCGTCCTCGTAAGACCATTCGCCGGTCTGCGGAGAAAATTCCTCCAGCGACAAATTTCCGCAAGAAAAAAAATGGTCGATTCTTTCCCAATTGTCGCGAAAGTTGTAGCTGCCCAAATCTCCTTCAAAGCTAAGCCAAGGGGAGTGGACCAAAACTTTTTCGCCGGAAAACCTCGCGTTAAGCTCCACCTGGTCCGCCGCCGCGATTGAAAATTCCTTGATGTCTTGGTTGAAGTCTCCCGCGCAAAGAATGGCGGCCTTGGAATCGTTTTTTTGCGCTTCGATTATTTTTCGCGCCAAAAGGCTTTCCTGCCACTTTCTCCAAAGCGCCGAATCGTCGCCGCCCGACTTTGACTTCCAATGGTTGATGAAAAGTTTTAGCGGCTTTGGCGCCAGCAAGTCGACTTCGATTATGGGCCGCATCGAGGGCGCCTTGGACTTTTCGCTTTTTATGTCAAGAGAATGGACCTTCATTCCCCGCAATTGCCGGCGCGAAAGGACGGCGCAACCGATTGACGACTTTTCATCCTTCGCAAAACATGCGTAACGGTAAACTTTGGCCGGATTCCATGAGTTTCCTGCCAGCGCGTTTGAAATGTCGTAGATGATTCCGACATTCTCGATTTCCTCCAAAACCACAAGGTCGCCGTCCATTTGGTTTATGGCCTTGCAGAGTTTTTGCAGGCGTTCCTTGTAGGCGTCCTGGTTCCATTTTTTTGACTTTACAAAATTGGAGTATTCCACTCCGTCATTGTTGCCGTCAAAAAAAGTTTGCGCGTTCCAGTTGACGATTTTGAGCGAAGCGCTTTTTTGCCCATAATCGCGGCAGGAACAGAGCGCGGCCGCGGCCAGCGCGAATAAAAAAAGTTTGAAAATATTTTTCATTTTTTCACCTCGCATATAAGATAGAACTTTTATGCAAAAAATTAGCGGTTTTAAAAAAAAATCGTAAAAAAAATGAAAAAACGCGAAAAAAGCGGCTCCCAGTCACGGTCGGTATCGCGAAACCGCTCGATATCGTCGCTACTCGCTGTCTGCGTCTTGAAACTATTAACGCCGCCGCTAAAGCGGCGGCCGCAGACAGAGAGTTTTCGCGATGCCGCCCGTTCCTTCGCGCCGCTTTTTTCGCGTTTTTTTTCCCGTATTCTTGCAAGTCGCGCCATTTTTCATTAAACTGTTCCCTATGAAAGAACTTGAACTTAAATACGGATGCAATCCAAACCAAAAGCCCGCGCGGGTTTTTGTGGAATCAGGCGACTTGCCTATAACTGTCGTGAACGGCCGCCCAGGCTACATTAATTTGCTTGACGCGCTTAACGGCTGGCAGCTTGTAAAGGAATTGAAGGAAGCCACGGGCCTTCCGGCGGCGGCCTCCTTCAAGCACGTTTCGCCGGCGGGCGCCGCGGTTGGCGTTCCCCTTAGCGACACGCTAAAAAAGATTTATTTTACCGACGACGTTGAGCTCACTCCGCTCGCTTCGGCTTACGCGCGAGCCCGCGGCGCGGACCGCATGTCAAGTTTTGGCGACTTCATTTCGCTTAGCGACAAGTGCGACAAGGCCACCGCGCTTTTGGTAAAAAAGGAAGTTTCCGACGGAATCATCGCTCCCGGCTATGACGACGACGCTTTGGAAATCCTTAAGGCCAAGAAAAACGGCGGCTATTGCGTGATTCAAATCGACCCCAACTACGTTCCGCCTGAGCTTGAGCGTAAGCAAGTTTTTGGCGTGACATTTGAGCAGGGCCACAACTTCATCAAGCTTGACGAAGCCTGCTTGCAGAATGTCGTCACAAA
This sequence comes from uncultured Treponema sp., assembly GCA_946411505.1. Lineage (GTDB taxonomy): Bacteria > Spirochaetota > Spirochaetia > Treponematales > Treponemataceae > Treponema_D. The sequence goes on from CAMKEG010000007.1 coordinate 114,031, forward strand.
GAAAAAAGACTTTAGCGCGGAAGAAAAGCGCGACTTGATAATTTCCTTGATTGTCCTAAAGTACACGCAGTCCAACAGCGTTTGCTACGTAAAGGACGGACAGGCGATTGGAATCGGAGCGGGCCAGCAAAGCCGCGTCCACTGCACCCGTCTTGCCGGCGACAAGGCCGACAAGTGGTGGCTTCGCCAAAGCCCAAAAGTTTTGGGCCTTAAGTTCGTTCCCGGCATCAAGAGAGCCGACCGCGACAACGCGATTGACGTTTACACTGGCAACGAATACATGGACGTTCTTGCCGACGGAAAGTGGGAAAAGATTTTTGCTCAAAAGCCTTCGGTTTTCACCGACGCCGAAAAGGCCGAATGGATTTCAAAAAACAAGGACGTCGCCGTTGGCAGCGACGCCTTCTTCCCCTTTAGCGACAACGTCGAGCGCGCCTACAAGAGCGGCGTGAGCGTGATCGCCCAGCCGGGCGGCTCGGTTCGCGACGACGCGGTAATCGAATCCTGCGACCAGCACGGAATCGCGATGGCCTTTACAGGAATTCGATTGTTCCACCACTAATCGTCGCTTGATTTTTTTCCGCCAAGAAGGTTGTTGAGCGCGTTTGTTACGGCCGCCGCGCCTTCTTGGATTTTTCCTGTAATCGAGTTTGTGGTTTCGCTTACAGTGTCGTCAACCTTTGTCTTTGCCGTGTCCTTGACGGTGTTGGCGGCCGTTGCGGCCGATTCCTTTACGTTGTTCACCGCCTGCTTTCCTGTTTCCTTTAGCGCGCCGCCAACTTGATTGGCCGCTTCGTTAATGGCGGAACCGATTTTTCCGGCGCTGTCCTTCGCGGAAGCGGCGGCCGTCGAACTTTTTTCGGCGGCCTTAATTTTTGTGTAGGCGGAATTGTAGCGCTGGTTCAGGCGCCAGTCGCTGAAACGCTGGGTGGTGGAAAGCGTGACGGTTTTTCTAAGTTCGTCGATTTGAACTTTTTGGGCGGCGATTTGCGCCGCCTTGGAGCCGTCGTTGTTTTTCGCGCAGGCTTCGGCTGATGTCACAAGGCTTGTGAATTTTGCGATGTAGCTTGAGGCCGCTGCGTCGGCAAACGCCAGCGCTCCGATCGCAAGGATTGTGGCCAAGGCCACGACGCTTTTTAATGTTTTCATAAACAATCTCCTTATATTTTTGTTTCTTTTTCCGATTCTTCCGGGGCGGGAGCTTCTTCGGCGGGCGCCTCTTCTTTTGCTTCCGGCTTCAAGGATTCAAGGTCGATTTGCCAAAGAGTCCTTAGGTTGCCTTTTGCCAAATAAATTTCTTTTTTGCCTTCAATTTGAATGTAGGCTTGCGAGCCGCTCGGGCCGTCCTTTCCAATCAAGAAGGAAATCAATTCTTTGTCCTTTTCCTTGGCGCGGACTGTTATCGGCTTGTCCAGGCCGTAGCGCTCCAAGGCCGCCTCGTTTGCGGAACGGCTTGTAACGCCCAAGGTTTTTAGCGGAACGAATGATTTTTGCAAGGCTTCGACTTTATTGGCGTCAAGCTCTTGGTTGTCGCAAATCCAATTGTCGCCGCTCTTTTGCAGGACGATTTTGTTTCCGGAATTTTCGATGGAAATGTAGTCGGGCGTTCCTTTGAATTTAAAAGTTTTTTGCGGCGACTTTAGCCCCATCAAGAATTGCGCGGCGCAAATGACGGCTAGGGCGGCCGTCGTCGCGGCCAGGATTTTTGTTCTCTTTGAAATGTTAAAATTAGAGTTCATCTTTGTGTTCCTTACTTTGTAATTACGCGCTCGTCGTCAGGATTGTACTTGACGCGAATCTCGTTCCTTCTGATTGCCCTTAGGCGCCAAACAATCAAGCCCGCGACGGCGACCAAGACGGCAAGGCCGAATTGGTTGAAGACCTTGAAGATTGTCGCGAGCGCTGCGTTCTTTACGTCGAGCAAGTTGCCGGCGATTCCCTTTGAGCGCATTTCGCAATAGTCCTCTTCGCCGTTAAGGTAGTCCACGCTGTTTCGCATGAAGTAGGACATCGGCTCGCGGCCGCCTTCGTCAATCAATTGCTGGGTGGCGGCTTGCGAAGAGTTGATTACGATAATCTTTGCGTTTTGAACGCCCTTGTCCAGCCATTCGCTTGCGCTGATGGCGTCGGTTTCCGTCCCTTTTTCTACGCCTTCCTTTGAGTCGGCCTCGTCTTTTTCAGGAGCGACGCCGGCGAAGGCGCTCTTGAATTTTCCTTCGACCAAAACGGCAAGGTTGTTTTTGTGAATCTTTTCCTTGTCTTCCGGCGGGAAAATGTAGCCAGGGTACAAGATGATGTTTTCGCTGACCGTCCAAGACTTGTCGGAGGAGCTGGCCAAGACCGTCGCCTTGGCGTCCTTGTTGTCCTTGACTCCGCTTATGTCGATGGAGCCGTTCTGCAGGAAAATCATTTGCGGAATGTATTTTGTAATCGGATTCTTTCTGTCCAACTGGTCTTGGCCGAGCAAGGGCGCCCAGTTCATCTTGGCGGGATTTCCTCTGTTTTGGTTTTGAACAAAGCATTCTTCGTCCATCACAAAGTCTGCGCCGGGAACGATTCCGTAGGCGGAGAGCAATTTGTCAAGGCCTGTGTCGGGCTTTGTGTATGAAGGCATCGAGGAGCCGCCGCCGGATTCCGAAAGGGGCTCCAAGCAGAAGAGAATGTTTCCGCCTTTCATAACAAACTGGTCAAGCTTTCTGAGCTCCTTGTCGCTGAACGCGCTTTTTGGGCCGTTGACGATGGCGCACTTTATGTTAAGCGGAATGTCGTTTTCGCTCAAGTTGATTTCCTTGAACGAATAAATGTCGCTAAGGACGTTTTTGAATGTTTCGCTTGTCAGCTCGTTTTGGTTGTAGGGATTTCCGGCAAGAGGAAGCTCCTTGTGGCCGGTGATGTAGGCCAGCTCGACTGTTTTTGTGAGCAAGCTTTCTATTGAAGAGGAGATGTTGTCTTCCAAATTTTCCGCGCCAAGAAGGCGCCAGCCAAAGAAGTTTTGGAGCTTCAAGGGAATGGTCCTAAAGTCTCCCTTCAATTCCAAGACAAGGCCGAGAGCCGTGGTCTTTTTTTCCTTTGTATCCGGGTCGTCGTAGTTGACGCTCTGGACGCCGTATTTTTCCGCCAAGTCCAAAGCCTCTTGTCCATTGGCTTCTTTGACCGCGAAATTAATTTGGCCGTTGTACTTTTTGTTCAGCTGGCCCACTGCGTTTCTTGCAAGGCCTTCGATTTTGTCAAGTCCGGCGATTCCGTAGCCTTTCAAGTCGGAGGCGGGATACAAAATCAAGTTGAGGCCGCCGTTCAACGAGGCGATTGCGTCGCTTGTTGAAATCATCTTTGACATCGCCGTGGTCAAGTTGTATTCCAAGCCGGCGGCGGAGTTGAGCGAGTCGAATGTCTTCACGTTGTCGCCGTACACTATGGCCGCGCACATCCAAACAGCTTTGGCCGAAACTTCGGTGGTCTCGACTTTTTGGACTTGCGTTTGTCCCAGGCCGTAAGAGCGGGCGGTTTCCTGGCTTTCGTCTTTGTTCATGTCGTAGAACTTGTAGGTAAAATTTTTGTTGCCCGCGTTCTTGTACTCAATCAATATGTCGCGCAGGTATTGTTCGACGCTGTTGTAGGGCGCCGGCAAGTCGCTGGAAAAGAAGACGTTGACGTTCAGCGGCTCCTGCAAGTTGTGGACCAATTCCTTGCTGGCCTTTGAAAGCGAGAAAACTTTTTGCTCAGTCAAGTCGCATCTAAAGAAAGCCTTGTTTCCCGCGACATTGGCCAAAAGCAAAATGGCCAGGGCCAAGGCCAGGTCAACGGAATTTTCCTTTGTCCAGTGGATTGCAAATTTCTTGATTGTGAAAAGCAGGAAGGCCGCGCAGAGCGCGACAAAGTAAAGGATGTCCCTTGAGTCTACGATTCCGCGCGAAATCGACTGGAAGTGCGTGGTCACGCTTAGCCATGAAAGGAAGCTCACCAAGGGGCTGGGAAGGAAGACCAAAAGGGAGCCCAAAAGAGTCAGCGCGAAGCTTACCGCGAGCGCCGTGAAAAAGGCGATGATTTGGTTCTTTGTGGAGCCGCTTGCCAAAATGCCGATGGCGGAATATGCCGCGCATAGAAAGAGAGCTCCGATGTAGCCGCCGACAATCGGGCCTGCGTCGGGCTTTCCAAAGATTCGCGCCGTCACTACATAAAAGAGCGTCGGAAAAAGCATCGCGGCGCTTGTGATGAAGGCCGCCAAAAATTTTCCGATGACAATTTGCGCTTCCTTGACCGGAAGGGTCAGCAAAGTTTCAAAGCTGCCGGAGCGCAATTCCTCGCTAAAAAGGCGCATCGTCAGCGCCGGAACAAAGAGGCTCAACAAGAGCGGAAGCAGGCTGAAATAATTTCTAAGGTCGGCCCGGCCGTTCAAAAAGAAAGTTGAAAAGAAAAGAATTCCCGAAAAAATCAAGAAGAGGCCCGTGACGATGTAGGCCGCCGGATTGGTGAAGTAAGCGCAAAGCTCTCGCCGCATTATTGTCCAAGTTGGATTTTGCTTTTTCATTTTAGTTTTCTTCCTTGCCTTGAGTCAACGCGTGGAACACGTCTTCGAGGCTGTTTTTCTGAACGCCCATTTCATAGATTGTCCAAGAATTTTTGACGGCGGCCGCGAAAATTTCTTTTCTGGCCTCAACGCCTTCTTGGACCGCAAGACGGACGGAGCAAACTTTTCGCTCGCCCTTGATTTTTTCGCCTTCGGCTTTTGACACGCTTGAAACGCCCTCAATCTTGGCCAAGACTTTTTGGGCGTCGGTGTAGTTGGCGCCTCCGAGCGTCAAGTTGAGGCTGACGGAATTTCCAAAGCGCTCGCGAAGCTCGTTGGTCGGGCTGTCGGCCACAAGCTTTCCCTTTGAGATTATGATTACGCGCGGGCATAAGGTTTCCACCTCGCCCAAAATGTGCGTGGAAATTATTACCGTCCTTGTCTTTCCGATTTCCTTTATAAGGGCGCGGACGTCCTCGATTTGGTTTGGGTCAAGGCCGCTTGTGGGCTCGTCCAAGACCAAAATTTCCGGGTCGTTCATAAGCGCGTGGGCCAGGCCTACGCGCTGTCTGTAGCCGCGCGAAAGTTCGGAAATGTTTTTGTGCATCACTTCCTTAAGGCCGCAAGTCTGGCAAAGGGCCGGAACTTTTTGCGCGGCGTCAACGCCTTGCATTTGGGCCACGTAGTTGAGGTAGTCCTCGACAATCATGTCGGAGTAGAGGGGCGCGCTTTCCGGCATGTAGCCGATTTTGCCCTTTGCCTCCACGGGGTCTTCCAAGATGTCCTTGCCGTCGATTTTCACGCTGCCGCTTGTCGCGCCCAAAAAGCCGCAAATCATGCGCATTGTTGTGGTTTTTCCGGCGCCGTTTGGTCCAAGCAAGCCGACAATTTGGCCGGTAGGAATTGAAAAGCTTACGTCGTCAACAGCCCGGAAATTTCCGAACTGTCGCGAAAGATGAGACACTTCAATCATTTTTTTACTCCAAAAAACGTTCGATGTTTTAAGGCGCTTGGCGGCTTAAAACTCGCGGGCGCGGAAGGCGCCCTGTTAGGGTTCTATTTTAATGCTTTTGCCTTGGGAACGCAATATCCTTTGGACGGCGAACTTTCCGCTTGTCATCGCCATCGGAAGTCCGCCCGGCATTGAAAGCCATTGGCCGGCCAGGACGACGTTTTCCAAGCCTTCAAGCGTTCCCTTTATGTTGAAAAGGTTGGAGCTTTTTTTTGTCGTGATGAAAGTCATGAAATTTCCGTAGTAGGAGTTGCAGTATCTTGTGTAGGTGTAGGGCGTCCAGACGTCCAAGCAGGAAAGCTTTCCCTTTAGGCTGGGGACGCGCTCCAAAAGCCTTTCCAAAATGTCGGCTGCCGCCTTTTGCTTTGCCGCGTCGTAGGCGGCCTTGTCGGTCTCGCGCAAGTTTTTCCAATAAAGGAACTGCGGCTCTTTTTCCAAGATTTTCACTTCAATCAAGGCCTTGCCCGCTGGAGCGTTTACAGGGTCCTTGTTGTAGTTTTTCATGTTAATGCGGCTGATTGTCACTCCCGCGATGTCAAAGGGCCTGCATTCAAAGTATGTCCTTCGGCCGATTTCGGGCGCGGGCGTGGAGCACTCGTAGACGACGTGGAAGGTCGAGCCGTTTTTGTGCTCGTCCGGACGCTCGTAGGCGTACTTTAGGCGCGGCGGCATGTATTTTTCGTCAATAAGGTTATGGAAAAGGTAATGCGGGTCGCAGGTTGGAATGACGTAGTCGCCCAAAACTTTTTCTCCGCTTTCCAAAAGAATTCCGGGCGAGCGCTTTTTTCCCTTGCCCGCGTCCTCCAAAAGAATTTCCTTTACCGGAGAGGCGGCGCGGCAAACGCCGCCAAGCTTTTCGTAAATCGCCTTCATTCTTTGGGCGACTTTAAAGGAGCCGCCGTCAGGAACGCCGCCGCCGCCGTTTGAGATTGAGGCGTATGCGTTCATGAAAATCGAGGCGAGGTAGTCGCCGGGAAGGTAGTCCTTGAAGGCTTTTTTCAAAAGCGGATGCTTGAAACGCTCCGCCAAATCGTTTATGTCGGTCTTTGACCAGGCGGCCATCGCGATTCCTACTGGAATCATCCTTAAGCCCAGCTTGGCCAAGTCCCAAAGGTTCATCATGTCCAAGGGGGCGGTGTAGGGAACCCGCAAGTTTTCGCACATTTTGACGGCGCGGAAAAAGCGCCTTATTTCCTTTTTGTCTTGCGGAGAAAGCTCCAGCATTTCCTTTTCGGCGCGCTTCAGGTCGGCCCAAAAAGTGTATGACTGGCCGTTAAGTTCCGAAGTCCAAAAGGCGTCGTGCTGGCGGGCCATAATCGGGTTTCCGTTTTCGTCGCCCAAAAAGCCCACTTCCTTCCACATTTTGTAGACCGGAAATTTTGGCGCGCCGTTTGTGAGCCATGTGATGCAGTTGTCGATGTAAAAGCCCTTGCGCTTCCAGCCCGTGCACTGGCCGCCTAGGACAGGATTCTTTTCGTAGACGACGGAGTCAAAGCCCGCCTTTTGCGCGTATATTCCCGCGGTGAGCCCCGCGACTCCTCCGCCGATGATTATAATCTTCTGTTTCATGTTTTTACTTGCGTTTTCCAAAGAGGGCGAGCATTTTGATGAAAATGTTGATGAAGTCCAAGTAAAGCTCCAAGGCGCCGATCACTGCCATCTTTTGGAACTTTTCGCTTCCGTCGTTTTTAACGCCGATTTTCATAAGGCGCTGCGTGTCGTAGGCGGTAAGGCCGATGAAAATTCCAACGCCCAAAAGGCTTGTGAGCCAGCCGAGCGCGCTTGACCTAAGGAAAAGGTTGACCAAGCCGGCGACCAAAAGGCCTATCAATGCCATCATAAGGTAGCGGCCGGCGCTCGTAAGGTCGCTTTTGGTGAACATTCCGTAAACGCTCATCGCCGCGAACATCAAGGCGCTGACCAAAAAGATGTGGTAAACCGAGCCGATTTGGTATACGATGAAAATCGAGCTGAATGTGAGTCCGTTTATCACGCTGTACAGAACGAAGAAAAAGAGCGCGGCAAAGGAATTCATTTTATGGATGAAGGCTGAAAGCGCGATCACCAGGACAAGTTCCGCCACGATAAGGCCGTAAAAGGGAAGGCCCCTGTTGGAATACAGGAAGCCCATGATTTGCTCCGACTGCGAGGCGTACCAGGCCACGGCCGCCGTAAGAAAAAGCGCCAAAGTCATGCGCCAATAGACGCCCGCCATGAACTTTCTTTGTACTTCAGGCTTAGCCTGCTCAAGTGTAATTAAGTCTTTCATATCTTTCCATTATAACACGGAACTTTGAAATTTTCAAGTTTTTTGTTACCGATTTTATTGCGTTCCGGGGCGGAAGGGCGGACGCGCGAAAAAAACTTGCTAAATCGCGATTTCTCTGCTAAAATGTAAGGACATACGAAATTAGAGGTGAATTGACATGGCTATGAGATTAGTTACACGTTCAGACTTTGACGGATTGGCTTGTGGCGCTCTTCTTCTTGAGGCTGGCATAATCGACCATTGGACTTTCGCGCATCCCAAGGACTTGCAAGACGGAAAAATTCCAATTGACTCAAACGACTGCTTGGCCAACGTTCCCTTTGTGGAAGGCTGCGGACTTTGGTTCGACCACCATTCAAGCGAATTTGAGCGCAACAAGCTTGAGGGAAAGTACAAGGGCGAAAGCCGAATCACGCCTTCTTGCGCTCGCATCATTTACGAATATTACGGCGGCTCAAAAAAGTTCCCCAACTTCGGCGAGCTTATGGAAGCTGTTGACAAGGTTGACTCGGGCACTTTGACGATTGAGGAAATCCAGCGCCCGACAGGCTGGATTTTGGTCGGCTTTTTGATGGACCCCCGCACGGGCCTTGGCCGCTGGAGAGAGTTCACTGTTCCAAACTACCAGTTGATGGAAAAGTTGATGGTGGCATGCCGCGACAAGACGACGGAAGAAATTTTGGCCATGCCCGACGTCAAGGAAAGAATCGAAGTTTACAACGAGCAGACGGAAAAATTCAAGGAAATGGTAAAGGCCCACACAAAGGTCGAAGGCAACCTGATTGTCACGGACCTTCGCGGCGTTGACCCGATTTACACAGGAAACCGCTTCATGATTTACAGCATGTATCCCGGACAGAACATTTCCGCTTGGATTGTCAACGGAAAGGGCGGCCACGGCTGCTCGGCGGCCGTCGGCTACAGCGTCTTGAACAGGACCAGCAAGGTCAACGTAGGAAGCTTGATGCTGCGCTACAACGGCGGCGGCCACGAAAAGGTGGGCACCTGCCAGTTCACCGACGAGAACATGGAAACGGACCTTCCAAAAATGCTCGCCGAATTGACGGAGCTCGCCAACCTCTAAAGGCCTATGCGCGTCCTAAATTCTTTGTCGGACTTGAACATAATGAGAATACTCCGCCTTATTTGGCAGGCAAAAAAAGTCAGCCGGGTGGAGATTGCCTCGTCGTTGAAGATGGACAAGTCCACGGTGACAAAAATAATTTCGGAACTCATCGAAAAGAATTTGGCGCGCGAGGCGGAGGCCGGAGAGAGCGGCCCGCAAGGCGGAAGGAAGCCGGTGTTCTTGGAAATCAACGGCTCCTACGCTTGTTCCGGCGGAATAGAAATCAATCCTGAGCGAATGTATGTTTGCCTAGAGGATTTTTGCGGAACGATTCTCTTTGAGCGGATGCAGGAAATCACTCCGGCGTCGTATTCGGAAAAAGGCTTCTTGGGCTTTTTGCGCGAGGGAATCGAGCTCTTGCAGGCAAACGCGGACCGCCTGCGGGTAAAAATCGCGGGCATCGGAATCGGCATTCCCGGCATGGTGGACGTCGAGAACGAAAGCGTGATTCAGTCGATTCCGCTTTTAATCGAAGACCGCGTGGACATTCCAAAAATCGCGCAGGCCTGGACAAAGGTTCCTGTCTTCATAGAAAACGACGCCCGCTGCTGCTGCTATACGGAACAGATTTTGGCCAAGAACCCTCAGTCCAAGAACATGATGTTTGTTTTGGCGGAACACAGGCCCTTGCAGCCGGTTGAGGGAGCGCCAAAAAATTTGAGCGTCGGCCTTGGCTTGATTCTAAACGGAAAGATTTACCACGGCGCCAATTCCACCGCGGGCGAATTCCGCAGCGTGGACTGGCAGAGCCCAAGCAAGACCCAGTTTTCGCCGGGAAGCGAAAGCCTGAACAGCCTTGACGGAGAGGCCGCCGCAAAGACCTTGCGCGAGCTGGCCAAGAACATCGCCTTTTTGGTCAACACGCTTTCCTTGGACGTCGTTTACGTCGGCGGCCTGGAAAAAAAGCGCGCCGAGGAAATCGTAAAATTCATACGCGAGGAAATCGTGTACCTTTGGCCTTACGCATGGAACAAAACTACGGTCGTTTCAATCGCGTCGGTGTCCCAAAGGGCGGTAAGCTACGGCGCGGCCACTAAGGTTTTGGACAAGCTTTTTGGCGTGCCGGAACTTGACGAGGGCGTCCGCAAGAGAAGGCTTTCGCATTCGTATTCGTCCACTTACAAATACCTTTTGTCCCTTCATTGACCTGCCTTCCGCATTATGGAAAGACAACAAAAAACGCTACGTCGGACAAGCCCTCCGTTTTGTTTATGGAAATTTATTCAACTGCGCTCTTGCGAGCGCGGACAATCTCGCGGAAATTCAAACGGCTGCGAACGATTGCCAGCCCGCGAAAGCGGGCAGTTGAATGACATACCTATAGCAAAACGGAGCGCGGCGACGTAGCGGGCTTTTAGGGCAAAGAGATTAGCATAACGCGTCCTATGTTCGCCCCGTTTGCCTTTCCGCTACGCGTTTTTTTATCGTTTTAAATGCGGAAGCTCAGTCAACCGCTACGGAAGGAGGTTAAAACGCGCGCCAACTGGGAGCGTTTTGGCTTGCTTATAATTCGGAAGGTCTGCACGGGGCTTGAACAGGGGGCTTTGTTTGCGCTAAGATACGCCTTTAGTATGAATAGTGAACCAAGCGGAAAAGCGGCGCTCGTTTTGGCTAACGGGCTTGTTTTTGAAGGCATTGGCTTTGGCGCCCAGTCATGCGCCATCGGCGAGGCGGTTTTTGCCACCGGAATGACCGGCTGCATAGAAACCCTGACCGACCCCAGTTATTACGGGCAAATCATCGCCCAGACTTTTCCGCTTGTAGGAAATTACGGAATCATTCCTTCCGACTACGAAAGCTCAAAAATTCACGCAAAAGCCTACATCGTCCGCGACCCCTGCGACCAGCCCAGCAACTTTAGATGCCAAAAGACCTTGGACCAGTTCCTTAAGGAAAACGGCGTTCCTGGCCTTTGCGGAATCGACACCCGCGCGCTTACAAAAGTTTTGCGCGAGGCCGGCGTGATGAACGCGATGCTTGTAAGCGGAGACAGCCCCGAAGCCCAAGAGGCCTTTGCCGCGCTTAAGGACGACAAAAAAAAGGCCGCGCTCTTGGAAAAAATCAAGGCCTACAAAATCCAAAACGCCGTTCAAAGCGTCAGCCTTGACGCCGACAAAATAGAAAAATCAGCCGACCAAGTTTTCGCCGAGTCGGCCCAATACCGCGCCGTTCCCGTCCGTTCCGACGGAACTAAAGTCAACAGCCAAGAAGAGGCGATGAAGGCCGGGCGCGGCAAAAAAGTCGTCCTTTGGGACTTTGGCGCCAAGGCCAACATCCGCCGCGAGCTTTTAAAGCGCGGTTTGGAAGTTAAAACCGTAAAGAGCGGGGCCAGCGCGGCCGAAATCTTGGCCTTGAATCCCGACGGAATAATGCTTTCCAACGGTCCCGGAGATCCCGCCGAAAACGTTGGAATAATAGAAGAGTTGAAAAAGATTTTGGACAAAAAAATTCCTCTTTTTGGAATTTGCCTGGGCCACCAAATTTTGGCGCTGGCCAAGGGAGCCAAAACCTCAAAGCTCAAATACGGCCACCGAGGCGCCAACCAGCCGGTAAAGCGCCTTTCCACGGGCCGCGTCTACATTTCAAGCCAAAACCACGGCTACGCGGTTGAGGCCCAAAGCCTTCCCGCTTGCGCAAAGGAAACTTTTGTCAACACAAACGACCAAACCAACGAGGGCGTCGCCTACACCGATTGCCCGGCCTTTAGCGTTCAGTTCCACCCGGAGGCGGCGTCGGGACCCTTGGACACCAGCTTTTTGTTTGACGAGTTTGTTGACCTAATCAACGGCAAGCGCTAGAATAGAAGAATGGACGCAAAAGAAAAACTTTTAATTTGGAAAACTGTTATCGCATTGCAGGCTGTTGACGCTCTAAAAACTTCCGCAAAGGTGATTGAAATTGCCAAGCAAAATATCGAAGGGACGATTTCTGACGACGCCCTGCTTGGCGAATGCGAGAGCTTGAAGAATCCGGCCGACGTCGTCGCCGTTAGAATGTTCGTGAACATCATTCAAAAGCAGTTCAGCCTTTCGCAGTTTGAGTTAGTGCAAATACGCAAGGCGCTTTTTGGCGGACTTTTGGAAAGCCCCGAACTCCTGCGAACCGAGAACCTTTCAAAAAAAGAATGGGCGCTTGACGGACATTCCCTTGTTTATCCCAAGGCCGGAAAAATAAAGAGCCAGCTGGGCAAGCTTTTTGAGACGGAAACCTTGTTTGAATTTGAAGGCTTGGACTCAAAGCAAATATACAAGCATTGCGCTTCGTTTATCAGCGGCCTTTGGGCTTTGCATCCTTTTGAAAGTTGCAACACGCGCACTGTCGCGGTTTTCTTCATCAAGTATTTGGCCTTCAGGGGCTTTCCTTTGGGCAACGATGTTCTGTCCCAGAGCGCCGTCTACTTTAGGAATGCGCTTGCCCGCGCCGCTTTTTGCGACGGAAAGAAGGGCATTCATAAGACCACCCGCTATTTGGAGCGCTTGATTAAAAAGATGATGTTTGGCGGAAGGACCGTTCTTGATCCCAGAGAAACACATCTTTATTACGATTCCAACGGCGTGGTGCTAAAAAGCGACGCGGCCGCGCAAAAGGAGCTCAGCCCTTCCGAACGACTTGACGAAAAGCTTTTGACTCCCAAAAAAGCGGCGGCCAAAAAGCAAGCCGACAAGCCGGAGCCCGCAAAAAAACGCGCCGTTTCCGCAAAGACCCCTTCAAGGGCCAAAAAGTCTTCCACCAAGAAGAAGTAGGCGGCGTGTTAAGGCGGACCTTAGCCATCTTGTTTTCCCTGCTTTTTTGTTCGGCGCTTTTGGCGGCGCAAGATTCCGCCGTTGAAGTTCCCGAAGGCGGGGAGGCGTCCGAAGAAGTTTCCGAAGAGGCTTCTGAAGAAGCTTCCGAGAAAAGCGGCCGGAAAAAAATCAGCGGAGCCATAAAAGAATTCAAGGAAAAAAAAGAAAGCCAAGAGGACAGCCGGCCGGTCAAGGCCGCCCAATTTGTCGGCGACTTTTTGACCGACAAGTTTCCGCTTACTTTGGACTTTGGCGCCGAGCCCGGCGAAAACGGCAGCATGATTTTCGCGAGCCTTGAGTACGAGTGGGGAAAGCATTTTTCTTCAAGTGTGAGGTTTGATTACACAAGCTTAAGGTCCGTCGAAAACAATCCGTTCGGCTATTCGGAAAAAAAGACCAAGGAGTATGCCGGAAGGTTTTTGCCGTGCGTCTGGTATTTTGGCGACGACGACATTGATTCCACGGAAGCGCTTTGGTCGTTTGGCCTTGGCGTCAATTACTCTTATTTGGTCGAGAAAGGCGAGTCTTTCGCGGCCGTGGAATATTTATATTCGCGCAATGAGACGGAGGCGATACAAAACGCAATCTCGCCGGTTTTGACCGCCAGCGTAAAAAAGCCTTTGGGAAAATATTTTGCGGTCGGTTCGGAACTGGTCGCGCTTCCGATATATTACATTCACATGAATTGGTCCGCCGCCGCGCGCCCCAATTACATGCCGCCGGTGAGCTATAGCTATGTTTATGACATTTTTTCCTCGCCTGGAATCCGCCAGAGCCTTTGGTTTGACATTTTGCGCTATGTTAGGGTCAAGGCCGTTTTTATATACAACAGAATGGCGCTCGGAAAGCAGCGGGCCGTTTCCTCAAGCGGCGCCGTGGCGGAAGGCGATTATGTCCAGCATTCAATCTCATGGCGCTACGGGCTTGAGCTGGTTTTGCCCTCCTCAAACAGGACAAGAAAAAAGAACTCGCATTTGTGGGCCGGCGTGTATTACGAGCATGGTTGGAAGTTCACGAGCTTTGCCGGCGAATATTCTTCCGACTACAAGGGCCGCTGGGTTCTCTGCTTTGGAAAGTGAAAGCAAAAAGCGCGCTTAGCTTAAAGCCTTGAACCGCGTTAAATTTCTTTAATTGTATTGAACAAAAGCGCCTTTTTTCGCTATACTAAGGCTTTAGTATGCCTTTAAACAAATCGATTCATAAAGTGATGGTCATCGGATCAGGTCCGATTGTGATTGGTCAGGCGGCGGAATTTGACTACGCCGGAACCCAGGCTTGCAAGGCGCTAAAAGAACAAGGCCTTGAGGTCGTCCTTGTTAATTCCAACCCAGCTACTTTGATGACGGACCATGTTATGGCGGACGCCATTTACATCGAGCCCCTGATTCCCCAAACAATCCAACGAATTATAGAAAAAGAAAAGCCCGATTCCTTGCTTTCCACTTTGGGAGGCCAGACGGGCTTGACTCTTTCAATGGAGTTGGCAAAGAGCGGCTTTTTGGAAAGCCACGGCGTCCGGCTTTTGGGCGCCAAGCCTGAGACAATCGACAAGGCCGAAGACCGCCAAATGTTTAAAGACACGATGCTTTCAATCGGCGAGCCCTGCGTTCCGTCAAAAGTCGTCACCGATTACGAAAGCGCCCTAAAGTTTGTCAACGAGGAAATCGGATATCCGGCAATCATTCGTCCCGCCTTCACTTTGGGCGGAACTGGCGGCGGCATCGCCCATGACGAGGCCGAGTTTGACGAGATTGCCCACAACGGCTTGCGACGTTCCCCGATACACCAAATCTTGGTTGAAAAGTGCATAAGCGGCTGGAAGGAAATTGAGTTTGAGGTGATGCGCGATTCCGCCGGAAACGTCCTTACAGTTTGCTCGATGGAAAACTTTGATCCGGTAGGCGTGCACACAGGCGACTCAATCGTAATCGCGCCCGCGGTGACGCTGGCCGACAAAGAATACCAGATGCTCCGAAGCGCCGCGCTCAACATCATCTCAAGCTTAAAGATGGAAGGCGGCTGCAACTGCCAGTTCGCTCTCAATCCGGAAACTTTTGAATACGCCGTAATCGAAGTCAACCCCCGCGTAAGCCGCTCCTCCGCGCTGGCCTCAAAGGCGACGGGCTACCCAATCGCAAAGGTCGCGGCGCTTATCGCGATCGGCTACACGCTGGACGAGATTCCAAACTTTGTGACAAAGAAAACCGCGGCTTGCTTTGAGCCGGTCTTGGATTATGTTGTCGTCAAGATGCCCAAGTTCCCCTTTGACAAATTTGTTTACGCAAAGCGCGACTTGGGAACGCAGATGAAGGCCACCGGCGAGGTAATGTCAATCGGCCGCTCTTTTGAAGAGGCTTTGATGAAGGCCGCGCGCGGGGCGGAAGTGGGCGTTGACAGCCTTAACCTAAAAATATTCGAAGAGGAAAGCGACCAAGAAATAATCGAGCGCGTCGGCCGCTGCACCGACCAGCGCTTGTTCGCGATTTACCAAGCCTTGAAGCGCGGAATCATGGACGTGGACAAGATTCACGCCGTGACAAAAATCGACGAATGGTTCTTGAACAAAATCTTGAAGCTTGTCCGCATGGAAAAAACATTCGCGCAAATTAAGGAAGGCGGAACGGAAGGCGGCGCCAAAAACGGCGGCCTCACTCCTGAGCTTTACCTTGAGGCCAAAAGGCTTGGCTACCCGGACAAGGTGATCGAGCGCCTTTCCGGGGCCAAGATTTTGGGAGCGTCCGGAATTTTGTCTGAAGCCAAAGAAGCGGCGGCCGCGCGCGCGCAGGGAAAGCTAGCGCACATTCCCGCCACATACAAAATGGTCGACACTTGCGCGGGCGAGTTCAACGCGGAGACTCCTTACTTTTACGCGGGCTACGACACGGAAAACGAGGCCCAAGAATTCTTGGACGAGGCGGCCGCCGCCGGAAGGAAATCAAGCAAGGGCACGATAATCGTTCTTGGCTCCGGCCCGATTAGAATCGGACAGGGAATCGAGTTTGACTACGCCAGCGTTCAGTGCGTTTGGAGCCTTAAAAAACTTGGCTACGACGTCGCCATCATAAACAACAATCCCGAAACTGTTTCGACGGACTTTGACACAGCCGACCGCTTGTACTTTGAGCCGCTCACGCCCGAAGACGTCATGGGCGTAATCAACACCGAAAAGCCCTTGGGCGTCGTGGTGGCCTTTGGCGGACAGACAGCCATCAAGCTCACTAAATTCCTTGACGAGCAGGGAATAAAAATCTTGGGCACAAGCGCCGATTCGATTGACCTTGCGGAAGACCGCGAGCGCTTTGAGGAATTGTGCGACCGCCTTGACATCAACAAGCCCAAGGGCCTTACGGTCTTGGACGAGGCCGGCGCGTTGGAAGCGGCCAACAAGCTTGGCTACCCGGTCTTGCTGCGCCCCTCTTACGTTTTGGGCGGACAGAACATGATTGTCGCCTTTAACGACGACGACACGCGCGAATACATGAAAATCATTTTGGCGCAGGGAATCGAAAATCCGGTTTTGATTGACAAGTACATGCAGGGCGTTGAGCTTGAAGTTGACGGCATTTGCGACGGCGAGGACGTTTTGATTCCTGGCATAATGGAGCACATCGAGCGAACGGGAATCCACTCAGGCGACTCAATCGCGGTTTATCCCAGCTGGAATTTGAACGACGTCCTTCGCGAAAAAATAGTGAAGCAGTCGACCGACCTTGCGATAAAGCTTGGAACAAAGGGCCTTGTCAACATTCAGTATTTGATTTACAACAACGACCTTTACATCATCGAAGTCAACCCGCGCTCAAGCCGCACCGTTCCTTACATTTCAAAAGTGACCGGCGTTCCGATGGTGGACTTGGCCACCCGAGCCATGCTTGGCGAAAAAATCCGCGACATGGGATACGGAACGGGCCTTTACAAGATTCCTCCGTACTTTGCGGTAAAAGTGCCGGTCTTTAGCTTTGAAAAGTTGATGGACGTGGACACCCATCTTGGACCGGAGATGAAGTCTACCGGAGAAGTTTTGGGAATCGCCGCCACGATGGAGGAGGCCTTGTTCAAGGGCTTGATTGGGGCGGGCTACAAGATGAAGAGGAGCGGCGGAGTTTTGTTCAGCGTCCGAAAGAGCGACCGCTACGAGCTTCCCGACCTTGCCAGAAAATTTTACGACATGGGCTTTAAGCTTTACGCGACCGAAGGAAACGCCAGCACTTTGCGCGACTTTGGAATGGAAGTCCAGACGGTGAACAAGATTCACGAAAATCCGGCCAACAATCTTTTGACCTTGCTTGATTCAGGAAAAGTCGACTACGTGATTTCCACTTCGGCAAAGGGAAGGGACCCCCGCGCCGACTCTGTCATCATGCGCCGCCACGCGGTCGAGCGCGACATTCCCTGCCTTACCGCGATTGACACGGCCAACGCTTTGGCCAATTGTTTGTCCAGCCACTACAGCGCGGAGAACGTGGAACTCATCAACATCAACGACTTGAGAAGCCAAAAGCAGACTATTCAATTTGCAAAGATGCAGTCAACCGGAAACGACTTTATCGTCATCAACACGGAGGGGCAGGAAATCACGAATCCCGGAAGCCTTGCAGTCCGCCTTTGCGCGCGCCGTTCCGGAATCGGAGCGGACTCGCTTGTCCTTGTCGGAAAGTCTGACAAGGCCGACGCCAAGGCCCGCTTTTACAACCTTGACGGCTCGGAAGGCCACATGGCCGGAAACGCGATTCGCGCCGTGGCGAAGTATTTGTACGACAACGACATTTTTGGCATCGCCGAAAAGCATGAGAAGAAATCCGAGCCTACCGCGACAATCAGCCTTGAGACAATCAGCGGCGTTAGAAAGCTTACCCTTTACAAGTTGAACGGAATCGTTTCTTCGGTGACGGTTGACATGGGAAAGCCGGAATTTTCTCCGGCCGCGATTCCGACGACGCTTGGCGAAAAGGACTTGAACATTCCGGGCCTTCCAAAAAAGGCGATCGCCGGCCAGACTTTGACCGTGGACGGAATCAATTACGACGTCACTTGCGTGAGCGTAGGAAACCCCCACTGCGTCGTCTTCTGCGGCTTTGTGGACAAGGTTGACGTTGAAAGAATCGGCCCGATGTTTGAAAACCACGAGGCATTCCCCGACAGAACCAACACGGAATTTGTCCGCGTCGTCGGGCCCAACGAATTGAAGATGCGCGCTTGGGAACGCGGAAACGGCGAAACTCCAGCTTGCGGAACCGGAGCCTGCGCCGCCGTCCTTGCCGCCGTTTTGAACGGCTGGTGCAAGATGAACGAAGACGTAACGGTTCAAGTTCGCGGCGGAAAGCTTATGGTCCGCTACACCGGCGACACTGTCTACCTGACGGGCAGCACCGACTTCCTCTACGACGGAAAAGTTGTCATTTGATTGTTGGTTGACAAACTCGACAGCTTAAAGGCCGCCGTTTGGCGGCCTTTAATGTTATTGCGGCGCGATAATTTTATTCGCGCCACAAAAAGACTGAGTCAAGGCTTTAAGCGCAAGCGCGCCTTGACCAGTCTTAAAATTCCTTCGCTTTCTTGCTCTTAAAGTATGACGAGCTTCCGCTGCGCTCTGTGGCTGTGTGCGGGTTCACGCGGCCGCGGGATTTTTTAAATCCGTCGCTTTCTCCGCGCTTAAAGTCTCTATCGCTTCCAAAGCCTCGGTCGCGCCCTCCGCGCTTTCCGCCAAAGCCTCGTCCGCCCCTTCCTTCGCGCTCGTCGTCAAAGTCGCCGCGTCCGCTTCTCCTTCCTCCGCGAGAGCCGCCGCGCGGGCTTCCGGCCTTTGTGTCCACGTGAATGTGGGGAATTGAGTTGTCGCGGCTTGCCATTTCAAGCAGGCGCGCGGCGTCTTCCTTGGGAAGGCTTACCAAGCTAAAGCTTGTGGTGACGTCTATGCGGTCGACTTTCTTTCCTGGAATGTGGAGCGTGTCGCTGAACCAGTCGGCGATTTCGCGAGCGTTGTAGCCGTCGCGCCTACCAAGCTGGATGTACAACCTTGTTTGGTCGTCGCGCGGCGCGTCGTCAAAGCGGCCTCTTCCTCGGCCTTCGCGTCCGCCTTTTTCGGCGGCGACTTTTTTGATTTCGTCGTAGCGGTTCCTGTCAAGCTTTTCGCCGTAAAAGGATTCCAAAACTTCCGCCAAAACTTCCTTGGCGTCCTTTTCCTGGCAAAGGTCGTCGGCCATTTTGACAAAGCCTTCGTCGGCCTTTCCGTCTTCCTTTTGCAAGGAATTTTTCAAAGCCTCAAAAAGGGCCGCGCGCTTGATTTCCAAAACGGAATCAATAGAAGGAACCTCGCCTTCGTTTAAGTCGCCCTTGCTGGCCTTGGCCACGCGAGCCTTCATGAAGTTAAGCTTTCTGCGCTCGTTGGGGCTTACGAATGTGATGGCCGTTCCGCTAGTGCCCGCGCGGCCCGTTCTTCCGATGCGGTGAATGTATGTCGACGAGTCAAAGGGAAGCGAGTAGTTGACTACGTGGCTCAAGCCTGTGATGTCGATTCCGCGCGCGGCTACGTCTGTGGCCACAAGGATGCGGGTTTTCTTTGAGCGGAAGCGGGCCAAGATTTTTTCGCGCTGGCCTTGCGGAATGTCTCCGTGCAGGGCCGCGGCTTCGTAGCCTTTTTCGTCAAGACGGCGGCTTACCATGTCGGCGTCGTTTTTGGTCTGCGTAAAGACAAGGCCGTAAAAGTCAGGATTTGAGTCAATCAAGCGGACGAGCGCCTCAACCTTGTCGCCTTCGCGCAAGACCCAATACTTTTGGTCGATCAAAAGCGGCTCTTCAACGATTCCTTCTTCTTCTACGATTTCGTATTCGCCCATGAACTTTTGCGCGATTTTCAAAATCGGAGCGGGCATTGTGGCGCTGAAAAGCAAAATGCGCGAGTCCGGGTTTGCGTTGGCAAAGATGTTTTCGATGTCGTCGATGAAGCCCATGTCGAGCATTTCGTCGCCTTCGTCAAGGATGAAGTATTCGATTTTGGAAAGGTCAAGCTTTTTGCGCTCAATCAAGTCTTGCACGCGGCCCGGCGTTCCAGTGACGATGTCCGCTCCTTTTTTAAGGGCGCGGATTTGCTCCATGATGCTCGCTCCGCCGTAAACGACGCAGTTTGTGGGCTTTCCGTTGTCGCTGAAGGAATCCATTTCGCGGCAAGTCTGAACGGCAAGCTCGCGCGTCGGCTCGAGAATCAAGGCGCGAACATGGTCGCTTTCTCCGCGCAAACGCTGAATCAAGGGCAAGCCGAAAGCGGCCGTCTTTCCCGTGCCGGTTCGGGCGCGGGCGATTACGTTGGCCTCGCCGTTCAACAAGCGAGGGATTGCCAAAACTTGGATTGGTGAAGGTGTTTCAAAACCCTTGCGCGCGACTGCGGCAAGAATTTGCTCGTCAAGACCGAGGTCTTCAAAAGTGATAGAGTCTTCCATAATGTCCCCATAGCGCGTTTTGCCACCACTATAGGGAAAAGATGCCTTGCTACTCTTTACACACTCAAATGGCCTTGCGCGCCTACTCAAAATAAAATAGAGCCGTATTTTATATGATTCGCGCGATTGTGTCAATAGCTGTCGATGAGCTTGTAAAGCCAGCTTTCCAAGTCGTAGAATTTAAAGCCTAAGCCTTGCGCCTTTTGCGTGTTGATGCTGCGGTCGGCGGGAAGACCGTTGTAGGGAGCGGGCTCTCCGGAATTTTCAAGGACGGCTTTCTTTCCAATCTTTTCTTCCATATAGTTTATGATTTTTGAAATTTTCACGGTTCCGTTGGAGCAGCCGTTGAAAGGACCCGGCGCGAAATTTTCCGCAAGATGCGCGATGAACTCTCCTGCCTCGGTTTCGTGAATGAAGGGGCTGTCCATTTCCATGTCGTCGATGAACATGGGCTTTTGCTCTTTGATATGCTCAAGGTAAAAGCGAAGGCGGCCCGTGTAGTCGTTGGGGCCAAGCACCACCGGGTAGCGGACAAAGGCGCAGTCGCTTGCGGGCAAAAATTCCAGCGCGGCGCGCTCGGCAAGGCGCTTTGTTTCCGCGTAGTCGTCCAGCCTGTCCGTCCATTTTAACGGATGGGAGGCGGCGTCAAATTCCTCTTCCTTTGTGTCCGTGTGAATTTTTTTGTAAACGGCGCAAGTGGACATTTGGATGTATTTTTTGCAGGGCGCGTTTTGAAGGAGCGAGCGGACGTCGTTTGAACTGTAGGCGATTTTGTCAATCGTTACGTCAAATTCTTTTTTGCCAAGCGCGGCCGCGACGCTTTTAGGGTCGTTCTTGTCAAAAATGATTTGCTCGACAGTTCCGTCAAAAGAGAACTTTGTGTTTCCTCTTGTGGCGACTGTGACTTTGTGGCCTTTTTTTAAAAGCGCGTTGACCATAGGAATTCCAAAAAATTTTGTTCCGCCGATTACCAAAATGTTCATTTTATTTTCCATCGTATTATTATTTTTCAGCCACAAAGCGGGCCAGTTCCACATTGCCGTCTCTTTCTGTTGATTCTATGCGAAAGCCGCATTTTTCAGTATAAAACTTCACGTTTTCTTTCTTGTCGATTGGCGTCACTAAAGTGAGCGTATTCCAATCTTCAAGACGCGCCTTCAAAAATTGCATTGCCTGAGTTCCTATTCCTTTGCCTTGAAATTCAGGAATAACGCGCAAGCAGCCAACCTCATATTCTCCCGCTCCAAGCTTTGCATAAGAAACACAGCCGACAGGCTCGCCATCGCATAGTATGATATGTTTTGGCCGCTGCATAATCGACTTTTCCATTGATTCTTTTGTTTGTTCATATCCCGGGCACGAGCCGAATCGCAAGTAATCGTCATAAAAAGAAGCGTTGTAAATATTCGCCAACACTTCCGCGTCTTCTATGGCGGCTTGCCTATACTCTATTTTCATAACACCCTTTCCAACATAACAATATATTCGGGGGTGCCTTCCTCAAGTTGTCTTTTTCCGTTCGCTGCGAATCCATGCGCCTCATAAAACTTTATCGCGTCAACATTCTTTTCCAAAACCCACAGGAAACGAGCGTCATGCGTTTCCTTGGCAAACTCTATGAGCTTGGCGCCAATGCCTTGGCTCCAGAAAAAATAATCCACATACAATTCAACAATTTCTTTTCCCTCTATGTGAATCATTCCCTTAACAATCCCGTCATCGTAAACCCAGATGTTATCGAGAATTTTGGGCTTGCCATAATCTTCTACAAGCTTAACCACCTGCAATTCATTGAATGAATAGTCGTCGTTATTGAAAATCGGTCTATACTTAACTCTCTTCGCAAACACCAGGATTTCAGCGATTCTTGACAGGTCTTTTGCTTCCGCCTTTCTTATGTTTTCTGCGTTCATAATATATCAACTCCGTATATCATATCGCGGATTGCGCTTAATCCCTAGCCAACTCAATCAACTTTTGAAGATGGATTTCAACGCTGTCGAGGCAGTCCACGGGGCAGTTGTTTTTGTTCAAAAGAAGAGGAAGCTCCGTGCAGCCTAGAATCAAGGCTTGGATTCCGCGCTCGTTTTTCATCTTTTCGATTATGGCGGTGAATTCTTTGAGCGTGGATTCCTTTACGATTCCGACTTCCAGCTCTTCGAAGATTCGTTTTGCGACAATCTCGCGGTCTGATTTTTCGGGAACAAAAATTTCTATGCCGGCATCAAGCAAATCCTTTTTCATGTAGTCCTGTTCCATCGTGAAGATTGTGCCCAGGAGGCCGACTTTCTTGTATCCTTTTTTCTGGATTTCTTCGCAAACTGATTTTGGAATGCTTACAAGCGGAACGTTTGTCTTTTGGACGATTTGCTCATACACAATATGCATTGTCGCGGCTGTCAGCGCGATAACCTCCGAGCCGCCCGCTTTAAGCTTTTCAACTTTTTCGGCCAAATAATCAGTTAGCGAATCATATTTGCCGTTGGAAACATAATCCCAAGCCTTGCGAAAGTTCACGCTTTCAATCGCAAGGTCCGGCATTTGCGCGCCTCCAGTCATTTTGTCAATCCGGCTGTTCAGCTCTTTGTAATACATCAAGGTTGATTCCGGGCCGGTTCCGCCTACAAGTCCAATTTTTTTCATGCTTCTTTCCTTAAGTGTTGGATTATATTGCAAATCAAGCAATAAGGCAACGCGCTTGACAAAAGTTCGTCCAGTATATATAGTTTGCATACAAACTAATTAGACGGAGCGAAAAAATGAACATTAAGGACGTTGTCAAGGTAATACAGGCCTCGGAATGCGCGCAAATCGCGACTTTTGGAAAAGACGAGACGGAAGGCTTTCCGGAAATCCGCGCGCTATTGAACTTGGCCAATCCCAAAAAATATCCAAAGCTTAAGGATAAGGCGATTAGCGTTGACGGCGAGACTGTCACGATTTATTTTACGACAAACACTTCCTCGCGAAAAATCAAGCAAATCCGCGCCAACAATAAGGTCTGCCTTTACTTTGTTCTTCCCCAAAAATTCAAAGGCGTCAGCGCGATCGGAACGATGGAAGAAGTTTTGGACATGGACGTCAAGAAAGATTTTTGGCATAAAACTTGGCTAATGTATTACCACAAGGGCCCGGCCGACCCGGACTACACGCTTATGAAGTTCACTTCAAAATACATGCATTGCTGGGGCAATTTGGGAATCCACAATTTTGGCCAGCCGGTAAATCCTTGCGATAAATAAGCGGGGGCGACGGTGTTTATGAAAAACGGCCGGACGGAAGGCGGAAGCCTCATCTCGCAAATACACCAAGTTTGCCAGCGCGTGTGGCATGCCGTGTTGAGCCGCAACGGATTGGAAGACCTTGCCGGCGCGCGGGGCAGGGTGATCTTTGCCCTGTGGAATGAGGACAAGATTCCCATAAAAAAGCTGGTTGAAAAGACAAGCCTGGACAAGGCGACCCTTACCGGAATCATCGACCGCTTGGAGCGCGACGGCTATGTTTTTCGGGAGCCAAGCCCGGACGACAAGCGCGCCACGCTCATTTTTAGAACCGGAAAGGATGAAGTTTTCAAGAAAAAAGTTCCCAAAGCTTCCGACGAGCAAAACGCGCTTTTTTACAAGGGCTTTTCCAAAAAAGAAATCCAGGACTTTGAAAACTATCTTAAGCGCGTTTTGCAAAACTGCAAGGACGCGGAAGAAAGCCTCTAGTCCACGCAGGGCTATCTTGTTTTTTCTTTTTGCGCTCGCTATCATAGTTTTTGGGGGAATCAGAATGAATGAATTTAACGAATATGTACGCGAGACTTTTTCCGCGGCCGGCGACGTTGCCGTAAGGGCCATGATGGGCGGATACCTTGTGTATTTTAACGGCAAGCTGATAGGCGACATTTGCGGTGATGAACTGTTTTTAAAGAGGACGCCGACATCGGACAGGCTTCTCGCGGACTCAGAGCTGCGCTATCCTTATGAAGAGTCAAAAACGCTGATGCATGTGTTCGACAATTTTGAGGATGCGGATTTAATTGCGGAATTATTGGAAGGAATGCATTCTGAACTGCCCGAAAAGAAAGCAAAAAAAGCAAAGTGAGAGAGGAGCGAGGCGATATGAAACTGGAAGGATTTGGAATTTTTGTAAAGGACATGCCGACGATGGTCCGCTTTTACCGCGACGTTCTTGGCTTTGGAATCAAGGAAGACGAGAACACGACAAACGTTTTTCTTGAAAAAGACGGCACCTTGTTTTTGCTGTACGGCAGAAATGACATTGAAAAGATGACCAATTCAAAATTCAACTACGCCAATAAAATTAGCGGACACTTTGAGATTGCCTTGGGCGTGGAAAGCTACGCGGCGGTTGACAAAACTTTTGCGGAAGTGACTGCAAAAGGCGCCGCGCCTGTCATGCCGCCCACGACAGAACCTTGGGGCCAGCGCACCTGCTACATCGCCGACCCGGAAGGGAACCTTGTTGAAATCGGCTCGTTCGTAAAGGAATAAGGCTCCAATAGAGGCGCTTCCGCCCAATCCATTGACCGCAGATACGCCATGCTTAGCTTGTTCTGTCGTTGAGTTTGAAATGACTTTCCGACAAGATGCAGGTTTATCCCGATGAAATGCATGCATCTTTGCTTGATGTTTTTTCTGACAACCGTTATGTTGGAATAGTAAAAGCTGTTAATACTAAATTGGGAGAAGTGGAATGTATATTGTCAAAGCGGAAGCAAATCAAGTGGAAAAGATCGTGGATATTTCTATCAGAGCTTTTGAAACAGATGTAAATGTTGGCGGCGCAAAAGGAGACTGCCCGCCTGAATTTGATTCAGTGGAATGGCATAAACAAATGGCAAGTGAGGGGCATTTGTATCAAGCAATGATTGGAAAAGATTTGGTGGGGGCCGCCATTGTATTCCCGGATGAATCAAAAAAAAGTGTATACATTGGCAGGATTTTTATTGACAGCGTCTATCATAGAAAAGGTTATGGAATTCGTTTGATGGATTGCATAGAAAAGAATTTCCCCTGGGCCGCTGAGTTTAATCTTGATACCCCATGCTGGAATGAGCGGACAAATGCTTTTTACAAAAAGTTAGGCTATCAGATCGTAAAGGTTGAGGATGGCTTTAACTTTTACCGGAAAAGAAAAGACAGCTGACGGCTGCATGCGGGAGACGCCCGCATTAAAAGCGCGAGGGATTGTACCGTTGCCGGATTATGAAATTCTTTTTATCAGAAAGATTTCCATCGGTTGCTCATAGTTTGGAATATCTATTAAAAGACCGCCGCAATCTTTGTATCCAAGCTTTCTGTAAAAATGTTGCGCGCTTTCATCAACACGGGTTGAAGTGAGGGCAAAATCATAGCCTTGGGATTTCATATCTTTTTCCCAATGTTCCAATAGTTGCCTTCCATATCCTCTTTTTTGGCAATTCCAATCAATGAAGAGCATTGTACAAAATGGCGTGTTGTCCCAAAATAAATTATATCGAAGTAGGCCGACAGGCTTGTCATTTTCAAGCAATACATAGCCCTGCTTGGAATTAACCTTTGTCTCAAATTCTTTTTCAGAAAGATGTCTGTCAAGAGTGAACCAAAACTCTTTGTCTCCCATTTCGACATATTTTATGTTTGTCATAAAATTCTCCGATTGTTTGCTATTTTAAAAAATGGACAATTCTTTCATCTATCCTTCTGTGAAAGCTGTATGTATATGGAGAAAAGTATTTTGTCCAGAAGCGCAGGGCTGTCGGGTTTAGCGTTTCGTAATCCACTCCAAGGAATTCCGCGCCTTCTTTTTTAAGGACTTTTGAGAGGCATGACACCAGCGCTCTTCCTACGCCGTCTTTTCTGTATTCTTCATTTACATACATGCCGCAGATGTTGTGAATCTTGTCGCTAAGGTAGTTTTCTCCGTCGCCCTTTTTGCAGGAGATGAATCCGACAGGCTCTTCTTTGCAAAATGCGCCGAACCATCTTTTATTGTCGTCTTCAAACCACTGGTCAAAGTCACTCAAATCTGACGGGAAAAAAACAGGCCCGTTTTCCAGGTGATGTACAAGCTTCATTTTCAGATTTTTGAAAATCCCGAAAGATCCAAAAGAAACTTCCTTAAATTCAAATTTTTGGGGCATATTGAATTCCGGGATTGACTTTATTTTTGTCATTGCATCGCTGCAGCGGATTCCAAAACCGTTCAGAATCAAAGAATTGTTGGCTTCCGTGTCGTGGGCGAATCTTGACAGGGCTAAAGAATAAATACCGTCACGAACCATCTCGTTTGAAATTCCTTCAAACAAAAGTGACATAACCTTTTCTCTTTCGGCCCCCAGCTCAAAAGAAACCGCGCTTCCTCCCAAAGGGCTAAAGCTTCCTTTGCAAAGTCCAAAAAAGCCGTCCCAGACATCCGCGAAGATCATGTAGCCCACAAAACGCCCTGCGCAAAAGGCGGCTTTTTTATATTTTTTTGTCGAAAGCCAGTTTAACAATCCCGCTGGAGATTCCTCCGGCAGCGAAGGAACTTTTTTCTTTTCAGCGGAATATTCTTCCTTAAGAATTTTTTCCGCATCAGGAATATAAGCCGGCTCAAAATCTTTTATGATGAATTTTTCCATTTGTTTTTTTCCACCTTGCAAACAGCCAAAGCATGTCTCAAAGAAGATTTGTATGAAATGCGCCGCCTTTTATTGCCGCAATGATTGCATAAGCGCGAAAAAGTCTTCGGCCTTTCCCGCGCTAAAATACGCGAACCACGCTTCGAGCGTTTGGGGCTTGAAGACGCCAAGCTTTTCGATAATCAACTTTGCCCACATAAGCGAGCCTGTCGCGCTTGCGGTGATTAAGTTTCCGTCGACCACAGCGGGAAGGTCAACGTAAAAATCCTTTCCCTTGTAGGTCGGACAGAACATTTCCAAAAAGCCTGCTCCGTTGCTTGTGTGGGGCCGTTTGTCCAAAAGACCGGCGTGGGCCAGGGCGAGGGTCGCTCCGCAAATCGCGCATACAGTTCCTCCTAAAGAAAGGAGTTCCGCGGCCTTTTGAACCGCCGCGCCGTGTTTTTGCTCGCTCCAAGCTGTCGCGCCTGGAAGCAACAGGACGCTCTTGTCGTCCATCGCGATTTCGTCAAGCGCGTAAAGATAAATTGACAGCATGTTTTTCTCCTAGTTTTGTATTGCGATTTTTTTTCATTATATTTAAAGTTCCGCAGAGTGGGAATGGATTTTTGACAAGATGCGCTTTTTGCGGGATAAGATGCGCCTTAAAATTCTTGTACATTCAATAATCTTTTTGTATTATTATGGAGGCTGCAAAAACAAGGAGAAACAACATGAATCAAAAGGAAAGGATGATCGCAAACCTTCCGTACAAGGCTTGGCTTGACGGACTTGAAGAAGAACGGTTTGAAAACAAAAAGAAAATTTACCGCTACAACAATCTTCCGCCGGAAGAAAAAGAGGAGAAAGACCGCCTTATAAAAGAAATCCTCGGAAAGACAGGCGACTGGATTAACATCGAGGCGCCCTTTCATTGCGACTACGGCTATAACATCGAAGTCGGCCAGTGGTTCTTCGCCAACTACAACTTCATCGTTCTTGACGTTGGCAAGGTTAAAATCGGCGACCGCGTTCAAATCGCGCCGAACGTCGCCATCTACACGGCGGGGCATCCGATTCATCCGGACTCGCGGAACTCAGGCTACGAGTACGGAATTGACGTGACAATCGGAAACAATGTTTGGATTGGCGGAAATTCGTGTATCATGCCGGGCGTAACAATCGGAGACAATGTCGTGATCGGAGGAGGCAGCGTGGTCACAAAGGACATTCCGGCGAATGTGATTGCCGTTGGAAATCCTTGCCGGGTTTTGCGTGAAATCACCGAGGCCGACCGCGACTATTACTTCCGCGACAGAAAATTCGACGTGGACGACTATAAATGAAAACAAAATGGAATTGCCGGCGACCGCCAAAAGGGCAGAGTGGTGGATTATGTCGAAGGCGAAGCGCTTGCGCAAAAGACTGCCCGCTATTTTGTAGACTTTTTCATCATTGTCAATTTTAATTGATGAAAACTTGCTCAAAGTTAAGCCCGCCTTCTGTCGCGTCAATCAAAAGAAATGACGCGCCTTCCAAGCCTGCCGCCGAAACCGACACTACGTTTCCGTTTTCAAAATTCTGATGCGAATGGCCGACTACAACAAGGTCATATTTGGTCACTTCCTTGCTTTTGCATGCGGTGTCAAAGATTCCGTTTTTTAAGCTTGACAATTGCAAGAATGGATACGGCGCGTCAACGTCTGAAAATAAAAAATGCGAGAAACGCATTTTGTGGCCAAAAGCTTCTTCTTCGTAAAAGAGCGGCATTTGCCTGATGAATTCCATTTGCTCACAAGAAAGCTTCTTTCTCATTCCGTCATAATATTCTCTCAGATATTCAACGT
This sequence comes from uncultured Treponema sp., assembly GCA_946411505.1. Lineage (GTDB taxonomy): Bacteria > Spirochaetota > Spirochaetia > Treponematales > Treponemataceae > Treponema_D. The sequence goes on from CAMKEG010000007.1 coordinate 142,593, forward strand.
CCGGGTCAATGTCAACGCCATGCTCAAGGTAAAGCTCGCAATTTCCCTTAAGGCAGATTGCGCCGCTGTTTTTAAGGAGTTCAAGACATTCAATTTCGTCGTTTCCGCGCTGAAAAATGTCGCCTAAAAAAACAGTTTTGTCCGCTTTTTTATTTTTGATTTTTTCAATAACGGATTTCAATGCTTTAAGATTGCCGTGAATGTCTGTAAATACTGCAATTTTCATTTTTTACCCTTCACGCAAATTCACTTCACAATTTCATACCTAAGCCTTAGATATGAATCCTTCAAAACCTTGCATTCGACAAGCTTCATCACTCCAAGTTTTGAAAGTTCGTTTTCGCTCATCAAAGACTTTCCGTCAATTAAAGTGGCAGTGTCTTTTCCGCCGACCAAAACAGGAGCCACTACAAGGTCCACAAAGTCAAAGAGTTTTTCGCGCAAGAAAAGGCCGTTCACCGTTCCGCCCGACTGAATTGTAAGACGTTCGCAGGCGAAATTTTTGTAAAGCCATTCAAGCCCTTCCTTTAAGTCAAGCTTTTTCTGGTAAAAAATGTGAAGGTTCTTTTCCTTCACTCCGTAGGCCGGATGCTTTTTGTTCGAGGTGAAAAGAACGAATTCTTTTGAGCGGGCGCAAAAATACCGCGCGCCATGCTCGGTCAAATGCGTGTTGTCCAAAAGGACAAAGGACACTGGCGTTTTTTGCGGAAAGGGCTTTTCATTTGCGCCCATTTTTTCCTGCACGCGGCCTGTGTTAAAGCTCCACAAGTCCGTCGTCTGCTCTATTTCGTAGTATTGTCCCACGCCTTCCTTGAGGCCTGGGATTTTTGGAAAGTCCTTGTCCACGTCAAGCGCGTCGCTGGCTCCTGTGCTGATTTTTCCGTCAACGCTCATCAGCATAAAAAGAGTTGTAGTTGGTCGCATCATTTTTTCTCCTCTGATTTTTATATTTCAAAATCCGCGCGAACTTCGCTGATGTTGCCGCTCGTCTTTAGAATTTCTTTGATCAGGTCAAAGACATGACATAAATCTGGCAGGGGTTCTCTTTGCCCCAGATTTCTTTTATGACTTCCAATTCCTTAAAGCCGCAGGACTGGTAAAAACGGTTGGTGATGTCATAATCTGGATACACGCCCATCTGAACGGTTTTTACCTGCATAAAAGAATAGCCTTTTTCTGTCGCGATTTTCTTTGCCGCTTCAAAAAGTTTTCTTCCAAGTCCCATGCGGTGGAACTCTTTTTTCACTCCCATTACCGCAATCTCAACAGTGTCTTTGCCGGTCTCTTTGAGGCAGAGAAAGCCTGAGCATTCATCTTTTTCTTTTGCGGCAAGGAAAGTCCAGTCCGCGCAGTCTGAAATGTATTTTTCTCGGCTTTCGTCCACTTCAAACCAGTCGCGCAAACCTTCTAGAATTTTTCTTGCTATTGCCTGTTTTGTCGCGGGGTCCTTTATCTGTTCAATCTTTTGGCAAAATGTCGCCATTGTTTTCCTCACTTAAAAAGATTCGCGCCTTTCTCATAAGCCGTTTTTAGGTTCTTGCCCCAGCCTTCTTCACGCGAGGCAAGCTCCCTTGACATTCCTGGAAAGATGACAAAGTCGGATTTTTTTGAGCGGTCAAAAATTCTGTCGCCTATCATGACTTTTTTCATGCTGTCCAAAAGGCCGAATTTTTCAAGGCGTTCCATCGTGTTGCCTGCCGTCACAAGGAAGAGGGCTTTGTCCAGAACTTTCATAGTTCTGTTTTCGCCGTAAGCAAATCCGTGAGACCAAACTCTGTCAAACCATCCAACAAGTTTCGCCGGAGCTTCCGTCCAAAAAACCGGATATATAAAGACGATCGCGTCAGATGAATTTATTTTCGACTGCTCGGCAAGAACGTCTTCCGCCACGCTTGGTGTTTTCCTGTAATTCGCGTCGCGCAAATATTCTTGCTCGCTCATATCTGTTTTAAAATTCATCTTGTACAAATCGGAAAGAACATAGTCGTTCCCTGAGTCTTCAATTCCCTTTATGAAAGAATCCCTTACGCGGCGCGTAAAAGAATCTTCCGATGGATGGCAGTAAACAATAAACGCTTTCATTTTGTCTCTCGATTCAGCCTCTTAAGTTTTTGAGCGCGGATGGATTGTTGCCAATTATTGCGCCGAGTTTTTGACAGGATTCCATTTGCTCGCATTCGCCGCAAGTCGAAACTTTTTTGCCAATTGCGCATTGGCGTATGGGACAGAGCGATTCGCAGTAGGGTGTTTTTACTCCGTCAACACGGCAGCCGACGCAATTAATCATTTGCTGCGTGATTTCAACGCCGTTCAAATCCGACCATTTCTTGGCTACATTTGCCCGCAAACTGTCGTTGTTGTTAATTGTGGCAAGTCGAGCCTCGCAAGATTCGCAATCCAATCCGCAATAAGCGATTAATGTTTTCATATTAACTCCTATCCTTCATCCCCCATAGTTTATAAGGATTGTTTTTCAATTCATTCTCGTAAATTGAGACCACGTCCCAAATGTTGAAGAACATCGTCTTGCAGTTGCCTATCATCGTTTCTTTAATAAGTCCTTTTTCGTAAGCCATTTTCTGAATTGTGTACCAGGCCTTAACCGGCGGATGGCCGCATTCGGTGAACCACTCGTTAGGCTGATAGATTTTGTTCACTTTCTCGCTCGAAGCGAACGCGCTCTTTATGTCGTCTGGCGTATAACCTTCAACATAGTGCATTGCCGTAAGCTTGTAGATGTCCACGCCCAAAAGCAAAGCCTTTCCGCCGTTATGGATTGCGTAATCCAATCCACCTTTCACCGCTTCTTCGCCATGCTTTCCCCAGCCAGCCGTAGAGATGAAGTCCGGACCGCAAAAAGTGCCAGGCATTCTCTTGAATGTGTCGGCGATAATTCCCATTGCGGTTCGCTCGGCTTCCGGCGGAAGTATTTTGATTTTAACCGTAAGACCGAGTTTTTTATCTTCTTCTGTAAGAGGAATCTCCTTTGAAAGTCTGAGCGCAGGCATAAAAATGCTCCCCTCGCTGGTGACGATTTCTTTGAGCGTGTCGATTACTGTTTCCGCCCCGCCTTCCAAGCGCCCAAAGCTGCTCAACGAGCTATGCACTTCAAGAGTCATTCCTTTTTTAATGCCAAGCTTAATCAATGCGTCTTTGAATTCTTTTTTTGTCACCATTGTTGCTGCCTCTGTCAGCTTCCTACCTGTTCTTCTCCAAAATCCTCAAGCCCTCTTCAACTTCATAACCAAGAACTTCCTGAATCTTTTGGAAATTCTTTTTCTTGTGGAGCGTTTCCAGGACTTTCAACAATTCCTTCTTGCCGTGTTTTTTTATGAAAAGAGCCATCGCCCTTATGGCGTTTGTTTCTTTTCCCAATGAGTAAAAACCTTTTTTGCAAGCATAAAGCTCGTCGCATTCATAGCAGCCGTCAAGGCCTTTTTCTTTGCAGCAAGCGGTGTTGGGGCACACGCCGTTTGGAGAGCAGGTCGCGAACGAACAGGTGTTGTAAATTGTCCTGCACGAACCGCACCAGGCCGTAAGAAAACAGTGATTGCAGGAAAGCCCGCAGCAGGCAATCTGGTCTACGCCTTTTTTTGCCTGCTGACACAGCTTGTTTTTTATCCGCCGCATCGCTTCCACGTGCATAATCCAGTGGCGGGAAAATGGCATCTGTATCAAGCCTTTTACATTTTTACCGCACCAGAAATCAATCAGCCAAGAAGCTGATTCTTCCGCGCTGACGCATTCGCTTGCGGCAAGGCGCTCTTTGTCCTCTTCCGAAAACTTTCGCTTTAAGTCGGAAAATTGCAAGCCCTTCAAAAACTCGTTTGTAGAATCCATCACAGCCTTGCAATATTCATAAAGGGCTTTGACGCTCAGTTTTTTTGAAAACTCAAGCATCGCCTCGCCGTCAAGCTCGTTTCCTGTCGTGATAATCGGACTTTTCGTTTTTTGCTTCCAACCGCCTTTAAATAAAACTTGCTTGTCATTAAGAATCAGCGTATGGCAAACAATGTCTTCTATACGGAAAAGATGCCAGAGCGACCATGCCAAAGTCGCGTTGTGGTTTTTCTCGCCGTCTCCAAAAGGCATTTGCCAAAATGCCGTAGGAGGAAAAGTATTTACGACAGAAGTAATCTGAGCGAACAAAGAATTCCGCAATTCAAGAAGAACTTTTATGCCCTCAGAAAATGTCGATTCCTTAGAAATGAGAGTTTGCATTTCCCTGTTTTTTTCTGACCAATCTTTATTCATGTTACAGCGTTTCCCCTATTCCAAAGCAGGTTTTACGGCATCCTTCGTATGGATAATCGTCGTGTCGCGCGCAGGAAGAGCGCTGCCTTTTTGGCTGAAGAGCATGCCGATTTCAGCGCAGCCCAAAACCTTTATGACTTCCTTATTCAGAATTTCATAATAAGTGATTGCGCTTTTCCAACTCATTCCGCCGATTAAACCGATTGTCTTCATTTTTTCCTTTCCAATGTTCAGTTTACAAATCCTTCATATAAAGAACTTCGTCCTCAACAACTTTTCCCATCACAGTCTTGGTGAAGGCTTTTACAAATTTCATGCCGTTGCGCTCGGCCACATGGCGGCTGGGAAGGTTGTCGGACTTCATGTATGAAATGATTTTTTTCATGCCGCGCTCTTTGGCGAATCGCGCGCAAGCCTTCGCGGCTTCGGTCGCGTATCCCATGCCTCGGAACTCTTTGAGCAAGTGGTAGCCGATTTCCGGGAACACATCGTTTTCAACCTGCTGCATCGTGATTCCGCAGTCGCCAATCATTTCTTCGCTTTCTTTAAGGCAGACAGCCCAAAGGCCAAAGCCGTATTTTTGATAATTGTCAATGTTCCACTTTATCCAGTTTTCAACTTCTTCCCGCGAAAAAGGATGCGGATAAAATTTCATCGATTCTGGGTCGCTCATGACAAGCGCGAGCGTGTCCACGTCTTCGAGCGTCATCTCGCGAAAAAAAAGCCGCTCCGTTTCAAAAAGCATATTTTTCCTCCAATTCTTTTTTACATTGCTTCGCTAAGCGAAAGCGGCTTTTTTGGCGGCTCGTTTGAACTTCCGATTTCTTTTACGTACCAAAGGATTCCGCGCCATTTGCCCATTTTAAAGCCGGCGCTTTCAAAATGCCCGGCTTCCTTAAAGCCAAGCTTTTTGTGCAGGGCGACGCTCGCTTGGTTTGTGTCGACCAAAACGCCGTAAATGTAGCGGTAGCCTTGCAAGGCAAGCAGCCGGGCGAATTCCTTGTAAAGCGCCGTCGCGATTCCTTGCCGCCTTGGCGCGTCGGAAGCCAGCATTATCGTCCACTCAACGTTCCACTGGTAGGCGTCGTGCGGCCTTAGCGGCGAGCCGCAAGCGTAGCCAAGAATTTTTTTGTCCGCGCCTTCCGCGACAAGGAAGGGGTATTTTTCTAGCGTCTCGGCGATTTTCTTTCGGTAATGATCGACGCTGGGGTTTTCAACGGTAAAGGTCACGTAGTCCAGCGGAACGTAGGAGCCGTAAATGTCGTGAACCGCTTGCGCGTCGTCTTCTGTCGCAAGCCTTATTTTAAATTCCGCTTTTGCCGTTCCCCTCAAGTTGTCAAGCGCGTCCTGGTTGTACATTGTTATCATTTTGAGCGTTCCGCAAGTGTTGAGCTTGTCGCAGTCCGCGCAAGTGTCAAACTTCTTCGCCATGACGCATTTTCTAATCGAGCAAAGGTATTCGCAGTAGTCGGTCTTTATTCCGTTTGTCCGGCAGCCTTCGCAATTTATCATTTGCGGCGTGATTTTAACCTTGTTGAAGTCCGACCACTTTTTTGCCACGCTTTCGCGAAGCGCGTCGTCGTTGTTGATTGTCGCGATTCGCGCCTCGCAAGTCTCGCAGTCCAAGCCGCAGCAAGCGATAAACTCTTTCATTCTTCCTCCTAGTCGCCAAAGACCGGCGACTTTTTGTAAATCCTCACAAACTTTCCAAAGTTAATCGCGGCGCGGACGGCTTCGTCTACGATTACTGCAAGGAAGACTCCGACGATTCCAAGCTCCAGCGTGTAGACAAAAAAGCAGGCGCTGGCGATTACAAAGACCGTCCCAAAAATCTGCGTGAAGAACATCCACCTTGTGTCGCCGCTTCCGCGAATCGCGCTACCGATGACTATGTTCGCCGACTTTGAAATCAGGTTCACCGAAATCAAAAGCAAGTATATGCCGCTTGTCGCGATGATTCCCCTGTCCTTTGTAAAGACCGAGATGATCCACCTTGGGCACAAAATCGACGCCAAAATCATCGCGAGCGTCACCGCAAGGCTAAGCGCGTAGGCCGCCGCGCAGACTCCCTTAAACTGCTTCCTGTCGCTCTGGCCCACCGCCTCCGATGCCAGCGTCAGCGTTCCGTTTCCCAAGGCGCCGATGATGACGACGGCCAAAACTTCCACGCCAAAGATGATTGAATAGATGCCGGCCGCAAGCTCGTTGATTGAGTTTAGGATGCGGATAATCGCGAGGTTTCCAAAGTTCCAGCAAAAGTCCTCCAAGGCGGTGTTGATGCCGAGCCGCGCCGAATGCAAGTAGCTTTTAAGCTTGGCGCCTTTTACAGCGCTCATGCTGGGCCTGGTGTTCAGCTTTCCGCTCCTAAAGTAGGCGAACATAAGGTACATGCCGCCCAAGTATTCGGCGATCGTAGTTCCAAGCGCGGCGCCCTTGATTCCCATCGACGGAAATCCTAGGTTTCCAAAAATCAATACCCAGTCCAAAAAGATGTTCATGCAAGAGCGCAGCACGCTCCAAATCGCCAAGTGCTTTGTGTGGTTGGACGTTTGGAAAATCACGGTCCACGAGCAGCCCATTCCCAGAACCAAAAATACCGGCGAAGAATAGCGCGTGTAGTCGGCGCACATTCCGATCAAGTTTTCGGACACGCCCATCAGCCTAAAGATGGGCTTTGAGCCAAAGAACCAAAGCAAAAAGAGCGCGAACGGAAGAATGTGGCAGTACTTTAAAAGCGCGCCCGAATACTCCTCCTTCTTGGCGTCGTTCTTGGCGCCGACGCTTTGGCTTATCAAAATCGAGGCGCCTGTCGCGATTGAAAAGCAAACCGACATCGTCGTCCAAAGCGGCGACATCGTGTTTCCCAAAACCGCCATGTACAAAGTGTTGGCCTGTCCCAAGAAAATGCGGTCGATCAGCATTTGGACTTGGTTTATGATGTTGCTCAAAATCAGCGGAACCGCAAGGGCGAGCAAACGGGCAAAGTAAGTTCTGTAATTTTGAATCTTCTCCTTCATTTTTTCTCCTCCAAGGGGTGACAAAAAGCATTGTATGAAATGCTATGAACAATGAAAAGCGCTTTTATACAAGATGCAAGTTTTAGGCGGTGAAATGCGCGTCATGTTCCAGTGGCGCTTTGCATAGGAAACTATCCACTTGTCCGCTCACGCGGACTGGCAATGCGCGTAATATCCGTATGGCGCTTTGCATCGGAAATTATTTACTTGCGCGTTTTAGGAAAGGCGCTCCTTAAAAGTTGGCGCGTACTTGCGGCTCACCAAAACTTCCTCGCCGTTTGCCATCTTGGCGTAAAGGCGGCTGTTCAGGGCCGTTCGCACGGATTGAATCTTGCGCAAGTTCACAAGGTGCGACTTTGACACGCGGATGATTCCCGCCGCGCTCGAAAGCGTTTCCACTTGGTACAAGCGCTGATGGACTTGGAAAATTTCCTTTTCGGTGTAGGCAAATACTTGCTCAGCGTCCGCCTCAAAGTAAAGGATTTCCGTGATTGGAATTCGCGCGCGGCGGTTTTGTTCTCCAAAGGCTTCAATCGTGGAATCCTTTTTGTCGCCTTCGCCTTCGTTTTTCGCGCCGCCTTTTTCCGCCGCTTCCTTAAGCTTTTTGTTCAGCCGCTCCGACTCCGCCTTTTCCATAAGGTAGGCGACGGAATATGAAAGCGCGTCAAAAAAAGCCGTCAGCGCGGCGACCGCAAAAAGGCCTGGCTTTCCCAAAAAATCGCCCGCCAAAAAGTTGGCCGTCCAAACGCAAGCCGCCTCAAGGACAAGAAGCTCGGCCGCTCGCTGGACAATCACTTGCGCGATTGTCATGTTTTCTATTATATAAACCGGCAAACAAGGCACCATGCAAAGCGCGCCCATCGCCAGCGGGACAAAAAAATGCGCGTAAGAAATCGCCTGCTCCCTCGCGAAAATCGTTCCGACAATCGCGAACGAAAGGACGCATTCCGTCTGTACAAAAAAGAGATCCCTAAAAAATGCCGAAATGTTTACGCCGCTTTTCATTCCTGTTTCCGCGCCGCGCCAAAACTAGCGCGCGTTCTTTTTGATTTCTTCCATTATGCGCTCGTCAGGGCGAAGCCAAAACTGGTTCCGGCCAAGCGGGCCTATGGAGCCGCGCATAACAAGCGTGTCCGCCTTAAATTTTTTTCCGTCCGCCGGACAGAAAGTGACTTTGCAGTTGTAGATTTTTCCCTCGCCGCAATCGATGATGTTGCCGTTGTCCCAAAGTCCGTCCGCAGTTTTTTTCAATCCAAAAATCCACGGAGTCTCATGCAAAATTTTCATCGCGGACAAGTCGCCCGCCTTGGGAAAGTTTTTCACGCCCTTCAAGTTCTTGCAGCTTGCGGCCACGGCGCTGTCGTCGCAGTCCGGCGAATAAACTATCGTCGCCTCCATCTCGCCCTTTGCGTTCACATAAAAATTCCAGGCGGCCGTAACCTTTCCGCTTTTTTCGTCGTAGCTCACCCAATGGCCTTCCGCCGGATCGTTCGCAAAAACTGAAAGACCCGCGACAAAAATAAAAATTGCAAAAACAAAAATCTTTTTCATAACGTTTCTCCTCAATAAAATGGGATTATAGCGATTTCAAATTTTTTTTCCAAGTGTTTTTTTTTTCTTTTTATTTGGCGCGAAGCGAAAGGCAGTCGTCCGCCCGCATTCCTTCCGGCGCCGGCGCGTACGGGCCACCCGCCTTGCGCGGTTCCCTTGCGGTCAGCCCTCGCCCGCGCTCGGGCCGCTCCGTGCCGCTTCAGCCGGGCGCGGCTCGTAAGGTTCCCGCCATAAAATCCCCGCGAAAAAAAGCAAAAAAATTTCAAAAAAAGCGCGTTTTTCGCTTGACAGTTTTTTCAAAAAGCGCTACATTCCCTTTTACCGCCTTTGAACGGGGCGGAGCTCTTTGGAA
>CAMKEG010000008.1 GCA_946411505.1 uncultured Treponema sp.
AAAATTATGCAGAAGTAATCTCAAAAGCCTGTAATCAAATTACAGATTCAGAAGAGGATTATTTCAGGCGGGAAAAAATCTTTATGGAAAATATAGTCGGTTTTATTGAAAAATCTAAATCTTGTAAATAAATGGAGTCAGTTTGGAAAATATTTTATTGAATATCTGGATAGAAATGAAGAGCGGAATAAAAGTCCGACTAATATCCAAAGATGTATATAATTCAGATGAAAATTATATTGTAATAATGGAAATAAATGAAAATGGGATTTCCAGAAATATCAACTTAATGGTAAAAGGCAGGAAAGTATTTGATGCTTCTGGAAAATGTTTAGATTTTGGTGATGCATATCCGTCAACAACAGAATATGGTAAAAGAATGATTACTAAGCAGTTTATAAACGCTTGGTTAGAATAAATGACGTATAACAAAGGTTACGACCTTTGGTCGTTTGCATTTAAGGAAGTTATTATCTAGCGCGCTTGCGCGCACGATGCATCGTAGCCGACACGCGGTCAAGCCGCGTGCGGTACAACCAGTTGTTATGACGACAGGCACACTGGCCTGCTTTGTAAGAAAGGAAAAAAAATGAATGCATTAATAATTAATTGTAGTCCTGTAAAAAATGGCGCAACTGCTGAAATTGTAAAAATCGCTGAAAAGTGTATTAAAGAAAAATATGACACAACCACAGTTTGTATTGATGACTATAAAATTAATTTTTGTAAAGGCTGCAGAACCTGTCATTCAACAGCAGAATGTATTCAACACGATGGTTTTGATTCTTTAATAAATGAATTTGAAAAAGCAGATATAGTAATATGTGTATCGCCATCATATTGGGCAGATGTTCCTGGACAGTTTAAGGCCTTCATCGACAGGTGCACTCCGTGGTGCAACACACATGAACCGCATGCAAGTCTTTCAAAAGGCAAGAAAGGTTATTCTATAGTTTTGCGAACAGGGCCAAACATGAAAGAATGTGAACGGCTCATATCAACAATAGAACATTTTTACGGTCATATGGAAATTGAGAGCGTTGATAGAATTGGTTTCTGTTCAATAGAATTTAAAGAAGCAGTTAACAGTATAAAGAACGAAATTATTGAATTCTGTAAGAAAATATAAAAAGGAATATTTCATAAAGCAAGTCAAGCTTGCTTTCTGAAATGAAATTGAACTTTAGGGCTTGGCGAAGAAGCAATTGTTATGTGGACGCCCGCTGCTTGGCGCTAAAAAGCGCATTCAACGTAAAGCAAGTCAATCCTGCCTTTAATGATTTGGCTTTTGCCGATTTTAAGGCCGTTTTCGCGCAAAAAGGCAAGGTACTCTTCGGCAGTCCATTCGTGGGCGAACTTGATTCCTACAAGGGCCAATATTTTTTGCCATAAATTTTTTGCGCCGCTTTTTCTAAAGATAAAATTGGGGGCGATAAAAAGGCTGCCGTCTTTTAGGACGCGCTTGATTTGCGCCAAGGCTTTTTGCGGCTCTGGAATTATGTGCAGCGCGTTTGCGATTACAACAAGGTCAAAGGCCTTGTCGGCGTATGGAAGGCTTGTGGCGTCGGCGACTTCAAAGGTGACGTTTTGCGGAACCTCGCCTTTTTTTGCCGTCTCAATCATATTGGGAGAAAAGTCCGTGGCAACGACGCTCTTTGCGGCGGTGGCGATATGCTTTGCTATCATGCCGGGGCCTGTGGCCAATTCCAAGACTGTCTTTCCTTCCGCGGCGCGCGAAATGTTCTGGTGCAAGTAATCGTAAATGTTCTTTTGGCTTTTCATCGACGCTTCGTAAATCGGCGCGAAAAAATCCCACACTGTTTTTTTCATAATCTGTTAACTCCAAAAATACGGCTGTTCGCGCGAGTTTTGTTGCGAGCACGATTGCCCGCTCGCGTAAGCGAGCAAGTAGATAACTTCTTTGCGCAAAACGGCAACGCCGTAATGTTGCCGCTTATTGCCCGCGCTCGTTAGAGCGCAAGTGAATAGTTTCCTTACGCAAAACGGCGGGTGTGCCCACCGTATGCGGCGCCTATCAATCTTAGGCTTACCATCGATTTTATCGCCGCTAGATTTTCCAAGACACCGCTTGCTTTCTTGAGTCGATGAAGCGCGCGTAGATGCCGCCGGACTTTGCGAGCGTCCTGTGCTTTCCTTGCTCGGCGATTTTTCCCTTGTCAATGACGATTATTTGATCCGCGTCGCGCACGGTCTTTAGCCTGTGCGCTATCATTATGACGGTCTTTTCTTTTGTAAGCTCCGAAACGGCGGCCATAAGGTCGCGCTCGTTTTCGGGGTCCACGTTGGCGGTGGCTTCGTCAAGAATGATTATCGGGGCGTCTTTCATGATCGCGCGCGCGATTGATACGCGCTGCTTTTCGCCTCCGCTTAACGAAGCGCCGCCTTCGCCGATCACCGTGTCGTAGCCGTTTGGAAGCGCCGAGATAAAGTCGTGGCAACAAGCCTTTTTTGCGGCGGCGATTACGTCTTTCATCGGAGCGCTGGGGTTTCCAAAGCGGATGTTGTTGGCGATTGTGTCATGGAAAAGATAGACGTTTTGGAAGACAAAGCTGAAGTTTGCCATTAGGTCGTCCATGCTCCAGTCGCGGACATCAACGCCGCCCAAGGTTACGCTTCCCTTGTCCACGTCCCAAAAGCGCGAAAGCAAGTGGCAGAGCGTGGTCTTTCCGCCGCCGGAAGGGCCTACAATCGCGACCTTTGAACGCTCCGGTATTTGGAGCGAAACGCCGTCGATGATTTTCTTTTTGTCGTAGGCAAAGCTGATGTCGTTCGCGCTTATGTCGAGCGGGGCGTTGCGCCGCTCGCGGGCTGCCGGCAATATCGGGCGTCCCCGGCCTTCAATGTCCATAAGCGGAATGTCCAAAATCGCCTGGGCTTTTTGAACGCCGATGTCGATGACGCGAAGAAGGGCGGAGTAGTTTCCGCCGGCTTCAAGCGCGGCAAAGAGCATGTAGGAACAAATCAGCATGACCGCGCACTTTTCCAGCGGCATCGAGCCGTTTAGGTAAAACCAAATCGAAGCGAGCGCGATGGCCACGCCCGAAAATTTTGACACGATGGACTGAATCGCCGAGAGCGGAATGCAGCGCATTTCCATTTTTATGCAAACTTTTTTGGCGCGGTCGATGACGGCGTTCAATTCCTTGCTGCGCTCTCCCGTAAGGTTGTAGGCCTTGACTTCGGCGATTCCCTGGATGTGCTCCAAAACTTTTTCAATCTGCGCTTCGTCGGCCAAGGATTTTTCCATCGACGCGCCTCGGACTGCAAGGCGCATGAAAACGTTCACAAACTGAAAGGCGCAAAAGCCCGCCGTCGCGATAAGCGCTATCCGCCAGTCAAAGAAAAAAATCATCACGATGATAAGCGCGGAATCCAAAAGGCCTTGCATCACAAGCATGACGGCTCTTGTGGCAACGTCGCCCATAAGCTCCATCGTGTTTGTCGTCACGCTTGTGATTTGGCCGAGAGAGTTTTGGTTAAAGTATCCCATCGGAACGTAGCGCAAATGCTCGGCGATTTGGATTCGCTTTTGCGCGCAAGTCCTGTAGCCGCCTTCTGTCTGCCACATCGAAACGTTTTTCTTTGTGACAATAGCCGCGGCCACGCTAAAGGCCATTATTCCAAAGGAAAGCCAAATCGTTTTTGCGCTAAAGGCTTCGGTTCCCGTGGCCGCGCGAATCACGCCCTGCATCATTACCGCGATGGCGGCGATTCTAAGCGCCATAAAAAATGAATTCACTACGCCCAAGGCGATCGCCGCGTAAAACTTATTGCGGTTTTCCTTGTCGCAAAAATTAAAAAATCTTTTAAGTATTTCAAACATGTGCATTACCTCCGTTACGGCTGTTCGCGCGAGCGTTGCAAGCGCGAATGTTGCCGCTTATTGCCTGCGCTCGTGAGAGCGCAAGTAAATGGTTTCCTTACGCAAAACGGCGGGTGTGCCCAGCCGTATGCGGCGCCTATCGATTTTTGTCTTGCCGCCGATTGTTTCGCCGCTATTACTCGTCTTTGGCGCTGATGTGCGCTTCCCACATGGCTTTGTAAAGGCCGCGCTTTCGCAAAAGCTGTTCGTGCGTTCCAAAAGAGTCAATCGCTCCGTCCTTTATGACGTAAATCATGTCCGCGTCGCGAATCGTGCTAAGGCGGTGCGCGATTACAATCAATGTCTTTCCTTTTACAAGCCGCGCGACGCTTTCTTGGATCACAGCCTCGTTTTCGGGATCGGTGTAGGCCGTCGCTTCGTCCAAGATTACGATAGGCGCGTCCTTCATCATCGCGCGGGCGATGGCGATTCTCTGCCGCTCGCCGCCTGACAAATGCGCGCCGCTTCCGCCTACAATCGTGTCGTAGCCTTTTTCCAGCGACATGATAAAGTCGTGGCAGCCGGATTTTTTCGCCATCGCCTCTACCTCTTTGTCGCTCGCGCCGGGGCGGCCAAGGCGAATGTTGTCGCGCACGCTCATGTCGAACAAAAAGTTGTCCTGGCTTACGTAGGCCACGCGGCGGTTGTATTCTTCAAGCGAAAGGTCTTTTATGTTCACGCCGCCGATTTCCACGCTGCCGGAATCCACGTCCCAAAGCGAGGCGATAAGGCGCGCCAAGGTTGACTTTCCGCTTCCGCTTGGGCCCACAAAAGCCGCGCAAGAGCCTTGCGGAATCTTTAGGCTCACGCCGTGAATGATTTCGCCGCCGCGGCCTTCTTGGCCTTCTTTGTGGTAGCTAAAGCGGACGTCGCGCAATTCAATCGAATTGTCGACGGGCTTCTTTTTGTCAGCGCTTGGCCTTTCAAGCTCCTTCATGTCCATGATTCCTCCGACTTCGCCAAAAATGACTGTGGCCTTGGCAATGTCGTCGTGGTAGGAGTAAACGGTCAAAAGCGGCTGGATCACGCTCATCGACAAAATGATGATTGAGATAAAGTCGACGGCGGAAAGCGTTCCGCGCAAAAAGAAAAAGCCGCCGATTGGAAGGACAGAAAGCAGCGTTGAAGGCGCGATTACAAAGGCGATAGTGAAGGGCCAAATGCAGTCGCGCATCCATTCCACAAAACAGTCGGAGCCTTCCTTTGCCGCCACGACAAAGCGCTCATATGAAGACTTGGCCTTGCCGAAGGCCTTTATGACTTCTATTCCGTTTATGTATTCAACTGCGGTGTCGTTTAGGATTTTTGTTTTTTCGATTGCGTTTTGGAATCTCTCTGTCATGTTGACCATCATAAAGGACGCGGAAATTATTCCGACAGGAAGCGTGGCAAGAGAGGCAAGGCCCATCCTCCAGTCAAGGTGAAAGAGCCAGACGAACATCAAGACCGGAAGGACAAGGTTCGACGTCCATTCGGGAAGAATGTGGGCCAGCGTCGTTTCCATGCTGTCGATTCTTTCTATCAAGATGCTTTTTAGGCTTCCCGAAGGCATGTCCAAGACGCTTCCAAGCGGAACGCGCGAAAGCTTGTCGCAAAGATTTTTGCGGATGTTGGCCAAAACGTTGAAGGTGGCGATGTGGCTTAGGCTTGTCGAAACCATGTGGAAGAGCGCGTTTCCGACCCAAAAGGCCGCGATTGCAAGACACTCGTTAAAGTAAACGCTCCATTCGCGCTCACCCGAAAGCAGCTTCTTTACGATGTCCGCGATTAAAATGTAAGGCGCGATCGCGCAGGCCACGCAAAGAAGCGCGAAAAACACGCTCAAGAAATACGCGGCCTTTTTTTCGCCCGCGAACGAAAATATCCAATTTAACAATGACTTTTTTTTCATAAAAATCTCCGTTGATCCTTCAACATTACGACTAAAAGTTATACTCCGCTTTTAGCCAAATTGCGCTAAGCTCTTGATAGGCGCCGTAAAAGCCCTTTTTGTCTTTGTCAGGCCCGTTTATGAACAGGTCCGAGCCAAGCGAAAGCGCGATGCTGTCTGTCAAGCTGTATTTGGCTTGAACTTTTATCATGCTGTCAAAATCGTTCAGCCCAAAAAGCCAGGCAAGCGAAAGGTCAAGCGTTTCCTGAAAAAACGCCTTTGAAACGCTTAGGCTTGTTTGGTGCCTGTAAGAGTCGCGGTCCAAGTGGCTGGAACCGTCAAGGAGCGCGTCCAAATAATACTGGCCGGTAATAGTCCAGCCGCTTGGAGTCCAGTCAAAGCCCGCCAAGGCGACAAGCTGGTTTTTGTCGCGGAACTTTTCTGCGCCCATAAGCTGCTCCTTCGCGCTCGCGGCGAAAGTTCTTTGCGGAAAAAACGCGGCTTCAAGCCTAAGAACGACTTCCTTTATCGGAATCGCGGCGTCCGCTCCGACCATAAGCATTCTCTTGTAATAACCGCTGACCGAAAGCGCTTGCGGATTTCCGCCTGCGTCCCGGACAAGGTTGTATGTCAGGCAAGGCTCGCGGTCAAAGCCGTAAAAGCCGTAGAGCGAAAAATCCGCGAACGGAAAGAATGCCGCAAGCCGCGCCGCGCCTTCGCTGTTTTCAAGCGAAAGGCCCGGAAGTTCAAAGTTGCCTTTTGTCACTTGCGCTACAGGAATCGTTCCGTCCGCGCCAAGCGAAACGCTTTTTGGAACCATGATTTTTTTGAGCGGATTTTTTTCCGCGAGGGGCAGGGAGCTTGGCGCAAAGAATGGAATCCAGTAAGCGTCAAAAAAAAACGCGTCGTTTTTGAACGTAAGCCGCGCCGCGTCAACGCTTAGGCGGCTGTCGGCGTATTCGCGCGCTAGAATCGTGTTCTCGTCCTTGGCGCAAAGAACGTCGGCCACTTGAAGGCCGTCAGCCTTTCCCCAAGCGGTTGACTGCCGCCCGATTCGCAAGGCCCAAAAGCCGCCGTCGTAGTCCATCCAAGCTTCCTTTAGTCGCAGGCGGAAGGCCCCGTTGTCCGACACAAAGTCCGCAGCTTGGAATGACGACTGGCTTCCGATCGCGTCGCCCATCAAAAAGCCGTCGATAAAGGCCGAAGCGTCGCCTTCGTAGATTTTTAGAGAGCCGTCAAGCCGCAGGTTTCCCAGCAAAAAGTCGCCCGCGTTCTTTTTGTCAAAGCCAAGCCCAACTCCCGCAAGACCTTGAATTTTTCCTGACGGCGAGAAGTCAACTGCCCAAGCGCTGCGCGGCGCCGCTGTGTTTGCAAGAACTAGCGCGGCGAAAAGCGCGAAGACTGCGGCGAGTTTTTTCATCGGACGCTTCCCCGCTCAATGGCGCTTACGGTGAACATCTTGTCGTCAAGCGGCAAGTTGTAGCGGACGTTTTTCATTTCAAGCAAAGTGGAGTGTCCGCTTTTTACGTTTTCCATGAACATTTTTTGCGTCGTCCAAATGCCGTCGATTTGAATTGTCTCCGAGCAAGTAAGGACGCGGGTAAGTTCGTTTTGCCTGTCGTAGAATTCTCCCTTGACGACCTTGTAGTTGTCCTTTCTGTACCAAATGATTCTTCGCTGCGTTTTTTCGCTTTTGTCCTTGGCGACAGATTCTACTTTCCAACAAGCGTTTCCGTCAACGGTGTCTTCGCCTAAAAGGTTGAAGGTGTCTTTTGTAAGGCCGCGGTCTCCCATGTCGGCGTAGGTGAAGTCCGTTCCCATAAAGTCGTCGTCCTTTCCGCTTCCGGCGATGCGGCGCGTTTTTTTCATCGCGGGCATGAAAAGCCAGCTGTCGCTGTCGGGCTTGCTTCCGTCCGCCTTGTCGGGGTAGTCAAAAGAAAGGTAGGCCACGCCTTCCACGTCCTTGGGAACGACAAAGACAACGACGCTTTTCTTTACGTCGCCGTAATCCTTTTCGCGCGTCATGATTTCGCGCGTTCTTACCGCGCCTTTTTTGCTTTTAAGCGTCAGCGTCGCCGTGTAAGAGCATGTCTTTCCCTCGTCGACTTCGTCCGCGCGCTTGGCGATATCGTAGCCGGTCAAGTTTTGGGCAAAGGCCGCAGAGCCTGCCATCGCAAGGGCCGCGCAAAAAATCGCCGCCTTTTTCGTAAATCCAATCCTTTTCATATATGCCTCCTATAAAATATTACGGCTGAACGCGCGAGCCTTTTGCAAGCGCGTTTGTTGCCGCTTATGCGGCTAGCCAAGCCTTTTGGCCTTGCCGCCGTTCTTATTGCCGCTAAAGGGTTTCGTTAACAAAATTAAGGCGGGCGTAAGCGTGTAGTCCGCCACCAGCGCCGACGACAAGCCTATCATAGCCAAAAGGCCAACCCTAAAAAGGCAGCCCATCGGGCTAAAGGTGTACATAAGGAACATCGCGCACAAGATGAATGTCGTCATTCCCATCGTCTTTCCTATTTCGCGGAAGGAGACGGTCACCGACTTTTCGTAGTCTCCCGTAAGCTCGTAGTGGTACTTTATGTGGTTGATAAAGTGAATCGTGTCGTCAACCGCGATTCCCAAAAT
The DNA here is from genome assembly GCA_946411505.1 of uncultured Treponema sp. Lineage (GTDB taxonomy): Bacteria > Spirochaetota > Spirochaetia > Treponematales > Treponemataceae > Treponema_D. Next base: position 8,379 of record CAMKEG010000008.1, read on the forward strand.
CATAGGCATAATCGTCATCGTAAGCATGTCAAGCGAAAATCCCGCGTAGCCCATCACGCCGCCAACCACAAGCACAGGCGCCAAGTTCGGAATCATTCCAATAAGGCCGGTCTTCGCGCTGGAGAAGGCCAAAATCAAAAGGACCGCGATCACCACAAGCGAGAACGAGAATGACTTTAGCTCGGCGCTTACAAGCTTGTGGTTCATCTCGGCGTATTCGACAACCTCGCCCACGATGCTGATCTTAGCGTCGGGAAAAAGCTCCGCGGCTTTTGCCTTGGCGGAATTTATGTCCTCGACGATTATGTTCGCGTCGTAGCCCAAAAGCTCCACGTGAACGCGCGTCGTTCCGTAGTCTTCGCCTTCTATGTCAAACCAGTCGTCAAAGTTGGGCGCGTAAAAGACCAGGTTTTGCGCGATGACAGCGTCGTCGTCGGGAATCGCGTAAAATTCTTTTTGGTCGTTGTTGAACATTCGGTTTATTTCCTTCATCATTTGGCAACCGCTTGTGACGCGGGGCTTTGTTCCGGAAATTTTGGTCAGTTTTAGTTTTCCAAGCGCGCTTTCCAACTCCTCCAGCTTTTTGAAATTTTCCGCGCTCTTAAAAGCGTTGGGGTCGCCGTCGCGGACCATGACGTCGTAGCTGTAAAGGCTTCCCAAGGGGCCTGAGAGCGTGTCCAAAATGCGCGCGACGTAGGGAATCTTTTTTCCCATCATCTCTATGTAGTCCATGTTGACTGTGATTCTAAAAAGGCCTGGAGCAAGCGCGAGAACCGCCGCGAAAGAAAAAACGGCCACAAGCTTTTTTCTTTTTTCGACAAGCTTTCCAAAACTCTCAAAGGCAAGGTCGGCCTTGGTCGCGCCGGTTTTTGAGGCCGCGCCTTCCTGGACTTTTCCGTCCTTTCCAAAGCTCATCAAAATCGGAATCAGCAAAATAACGTAAAGGTAAACGGCAAAAACAATCGCGGTCGACGCTCCTCCCATCCAGCGGATCGGCTCGATTCCCGCGAACAAAAAGGAAACAAGCGAAGCCATTGTCGTAATGACCGTGAACAAAATCGGCCAGCCGCTTTCTTCCACCGCCTTGACGACGGAATCTTTTCTTAGTCCCGTCCGCCTAAAGTGCATCCTGAATGAGTTTACGTAGTGAACCGAATAGCCGACCGATAAGGCCATGCCAAGCAAAATCGGAAGCGTGACCATGTTTGAGTCGGCGACGATTCCCAAATGCGCGCTAAGGCCCAAGACCGAGCCGATTCCTACTGTGGTCGCCAAAAGCGGAACGATGACTCCGCGAAGCGAGCGTACAAAAAGCAAAAGGCAAAGAATCATCACGACAAAGCCGCTAAGGACGCGGATTTTCGTTTCATGCTCAACGACGTCGTTTTCTTCCATTTCGCTGTAGGACATTCCCATCGGCTTCAGCTCGTAGGCGCCGTTCGCTTTTTTTGCTTCGTCAAGAACCACTTTTTGCGCGTAGCGGGCTATTCCTTCGGCGGCGAATTCCATTCCGCCCTCGTAGTTTTCCAAGGAAAGAATTACCCAAGTTTCCTTCGCGTCGGCGGAAACAAGGTTGTCGCAAATGGATTCGCGGCTAAGGATGAATTTTTTCTTGGCCTCAAGCTCGGCGGGGTCGGAAGGGATTCCGTTCTCAAACGGATTTTTTATTTCGATGCTGTCTTCCGTTCCAATCGGAATTTCGGCCGTCATAAGCGAAGTCACTTCGTCGGCGTAGGGGACTTCCTGTTCAAGCCGCTTTCCAAGCCGCTCGATTCCTTGCAAAACTTCCGGCTTAAAAACGTCGTCCGCTCTGACCATGACCATAATCGCGTCGTCGCTTCCGAAAATTTCCTTAAACTGGTCGGAGTCAACTTTGACTTGCTCCCAATCCTCAAACCAGGCTTCGTCGTCGCTTGCCATCTTGAACTTTGGAAGGCCCGCAAGGCAAATGACTGAAAGCGCGCACAAGGCGGCCAATATCCGCCATCTAAAGCGCAGCTGCCAGACTCCGACTTTTTCAAAAAACTTGTTTATGCTTGAAACTTTCATAACTCTTTTGTCTCCTGATATAAGATAACAGTGTTATCATTTTTGATAACGCTGTTATCATAGTGATAACAGCGTTATCTGTCAATAGGTTTTGATAACAACGTTATCTTTTTTTCTTGACTTTTTTTGGATTTTGGGGCAAACTAAATCCATGGCGGATTCCTCTATGGAAACAAAAAAAACGCTTTTGGAAAGCGCGAAAAAAGAATTCCTCCAAAAAGGCTTTGCCGGCGCTTCGCTTAGGACGATTGCCGCCAACGCCGGGGTCACTACGGGCGCGATGTATCGCCACTTTAAGGACAAGGACGCCTTTTTTTGCGCCCTTGTTGACGACGCGGTGGATGCGACAAAAAAAGTCGTCATGTTCGCGGACTCCAAGACCCACGCCGGCTTTGAATCCCCCCACATGCAGGAACACATTGATTTTGAGAAAAAAATGACCTTTGATTTTTTGGACTATGTGTTCGAAAATTTTGACGCCTTTACGCTTTTGCTTACAAAAGCCGGCGGAAGCGCCCATGAGCGCTTTCAGGAAAACATTTGCGAACTATATACAAAAAATTGCGAGGAAACTTTTAAATGGATGCTAAAGCAGGGTATTGCCACGAAAAAAGTTTCTTCCATGACCGTCCATTTTATGGCTTCTACTGTCATAAACGCCTTTTGCGACATTATCCTTCACAAAATGACAAAGAGGCAGGCCGCGGCCTACATTTCCGACGTGATGGAATTTACCCGCGCCGGATGGCTTGCTTTGTCCCAATGCAAGATTTAGCGCCGTCCATTTTTTGTCTTTCCTGCAATTGACCTCGCCGCTAGTTTTCATTAAACTTTGCGCATTATGATAAAAAGAAACGCAGGCTTTGCCAATTTGACCGCGGGTTACCTCTTTCCAGAAGTCGCCCGCCGCAGAAAGGAATACCAGGCCCAAAATCCGGCCGCCAAAATCATCAGCCTCGGAATCGGAAACACGACCGAGCCTTTGACCCCGCACATCGCCAAAGCGATGAGCGATTATTCGCTGGGATTGGGAACCGCGGCCGGCTATTCAGGCTACGGAGACGAGCAGGGCAACGCGGCCTTGCGCGAAAAAATCGCCCGGATTTTTTATCCCGGAATGGCCGACGCAAGCGAAGTCTTCATTTCCGACGGAGCCAAGTGCGACATCGCGCGCATCCAAACGCTTTTTGGCCGCGACGTTCCGATTGCCGTCCAGGACCCCAGCTATCCTGTTTACGTCGACGGCTCTGTAATAATCGGAGCGGCCGGCGCCAATGACGGCTCGGGCTACGCGGGCGTGACATACCTTCCGTGCAATCCCGAAAACAACTTTTTCCCGGACTTGTCCGCCGTAAAGCCAAACACTTTGATTTACTTTTGCTCGCCCAACAATCCAACGGGCGCCGTCTCCACAAAAGAGGAGCTGCAAAAGCTTGTGGACTTCGCGCTTTCAAACGGCTGCATAATAATTTTTGACGCGGCCTACCGCGAGTTCATCCGCGACCCTTCGCTCCCCAAAACTATTTACGAAATCAAAGGCGCCAAAAAGTGCACTATAGAAATCAACTCCTTCTCAAAGCCGGCGGGCTTTACCGGCGTCCGTTGCGGCTGGAGCGTCGTTCCCAACGAGCTTTTGTTTGAGGACGGAAGTTCCGTAAACCGCGACTGGAACCGCGTCATGACAACGCTCTTTAACGGCGCGTCAAACGTCGCGCAGGCCGGAGCCCTCGCCGCGGTGAGCGAGGAGGGCCTTAAGGAAATGAAGGGCGTCATCGACTATTATTTGGAAAACGCGCGCGTCATAAAGAAAGCGGTGGAGGGGCCAAACTTCAAGGCCGCCGGCGTCAAAGTTTTCTGGACCGGAAACTCGCCTTACTTGTGGGCGCAGTTCCCCGGAAAAAAGAGCTGGGATGTTTTTGACAGGATTTTAAATGAATGTCAAGTTGTGACAACGCCAGGCTCCGGCTTCGGGCCTGCCGGCGAGTCCTTCATAAGAATCAGCGCCTTTGGCCACCGCGCCGACGTTGAGGAAGCTTGCGAGCGCCTGGCTTCTTGGACGATTTAAGGCGCGAGCAGGATTAAAACACTTTCTTCGCGCTCACCAAAAGCTTAAAGTCAAGGCTTCTTGAGCCGGAGATGTCCTTCATTCCGATTTGCGCCATCGCCTCGGCCTTTGCGGTCGGTGTCAGCGGAACTTCCACATACGGGGTTACGTAGACGTTGTATGAGGCTTCGCTGGTTCGGCTTCCGTCAAAGAACTTCAAGGGCAGGACGCCGCTGATTCCGCCGATTACGTGGATTCCGGCCGTCAACGTTCCTTGCTTTGTCTCTATGTCGTCCTTCACGAAAGTCGCCGCCGCGCCTATTTCGTCGGGCAGGTAAATCAATTTGCTTATCGTTTCCGCGTCAAAAGTGTAGAGCGTGAAGTTAAGGCGGAACTTGTTGAAGTTAAGGCGGGGCTCCACAAGGAAGCGAATCTCGTCGCCGACAACAGTTCCCGCGTTTTTCCCCTTTACAGCCACGTCCTTTACGCCTGCCTGCAGCAAAAGCCCGTGGGTGTACTTGCTTCCCAAAAGAAGGCTTATTCCGCCTTTTAGGGTTATCGTGTCAATCATCAAGACCACGTCTTTGTTGTTGTAAGAGTCCTGCAAGGGGCTTCCGATTCCCGCCATGAAGTCCAAGGTCGCTATGTTGCTTACGGCGGCAAGGCGGGCGTCGATGTTGATTGTCCAATCGCCCGTCCTGTTTTTTCCTACATAAAAATATCCGCCCGTAGCCATCGGAAGTTTGTCAAAGTTTACTATATAAGATAGTCCGGCTCCCTTTGTCGGAACCAGGGGCGCGCCCGAAAGGCTTGTGGCGCTTTTTGAAAAATGCGAGCTTATCGGCTCTATTCCAAACTGCCGCATCAAGAAAACGTCGCTTCCCAAAGGCTCGTAAGCGCCCAAGAACGCGGAGAAAAAGCTTGAGGCCGTCACGGCACGCCTTATCATCACCACGGAAAGCTCGTTAAGCTCTATGTCGGCCGTCGCGCTTGAGAAAATGTCGTCAAAGTTAAAGTTTGCGGCGTTTACGGCAATCTCGCCCCTGGCCACGCACCAGTTGGTCAAATTTGCCTGAACGGCGGCAAAGCCCGCCATCGGAACGTCAAAGTCCGCGCTTCCGCCGGAGGTTGGTATGTTGGCCTTTAAGCCGACGCTTCCGCCTATCGCTCCGCTGAACGAAGGGGCGGCAAAAATAGGGGCCGCCGTCAATAAGGCTGAGAGGGCGAAAATTATATTTCTTTTCTTCATGCTTTTGCCTGCCATTTTATAAAGAATTTATAGTTCTTCCCTTTGTTTATCGGCAAAAAAGGCCAAAAACTTGAGTTTTCTGCGGCCGCATCTTTTTGAAAAAAAATCTTTTTTTAACTTGACTTATGCCGAAAAACGATTAAAATAGTAAGATATGAGTGATTATCTTGACATTAATAATGAAGAGTTGCTGAAAGACTTTTTCACCGAAGCCCAGTCGCAGGTGGAAACTTTGGAAAGCAACATTCTCGTAATTGAAAGCGATCCCGCTAATCACGAAGCCATAGACGAAATCTTCAGGGCCGCCCATACGTTGAAGGGTGGTTCGGCCACTGTGGAGTTTACGGAACTTTCTTCATTCACCCATACTGTTGAAGATGTTCTTGACGAATTGCGCTCGGACCGCCTTGCCGTTACGGAAGACGTTGTTGACTTGCTCTTAAATTCAATAGACGTTATTAAGGCCATGTTGGACTCTCGCGCGAGCGGCTCTGTTTACCAAGAGGACGTCACCTCAATATCAAGCCGCTTGCTGGCGCTTATTCCGGAGAAGGGAGACAAAAAAAAGAAGAAGGCCGGTCCCCCGCCCGGAACTGGTCCAGGAGCGGCTCCTGTACAGGCCGCGCCTGTCCAGGCGGCTCCGCCGCCGGCTCCAGAGCCGGCCGCCGCTCCCGCAGCCGCGTCGTCTTTGCCGCCTTTGAGCGCGGACGACTACAACGAGCTTAGGGACGGCTTGCAGGGCGGACAAAAGCTTTACAGCGTCGACGTTCGCTTTGACGAAAACAATCCGATGAATTCCGTCGGCGGCATCCAAGTGTTCGCCGCCCTCAAGGCTTGCGGAACCGTGCTCAAAACCTTCCCGGATTTTGACGCGCTTTACGAAGACGAATTCTATCCGCAAGTCGTATACTATTTGGCTTCAAACCAGGAGCCGAGCGCGATTGAGGACGTCGCCTTCCTTAGCGACGTCACCTTGAGCACGGACTGCCAGCCTGTCACAGGACCATCTGGAGACGCGCCCGCCCAAGCCGCCGCTCCGGCGCCAAAGGCCGCGGCTCCCGCGCCCGCTCCGCAAGCCGCCCCGGAAGCGGTTCAGGAAGCTCCCGCTCCAAAAGCCGCCGCGCCTGCCGCTCAGGCCGCTCCCTCGGAAGCGACGGAAGCCCCCAAGGCTTCTGCTCCCGCAAAGGCCGCTCCGGCAAAGTCGGCTCCGGCCACCGGAACCCACATCCAGCAAAACGCCGTCTTGCGCGTGGACTCAAAGCGCATAGACTATTTGCTCAACCTTGTTTCAGAGACCGTAATCATAAAGGCCGCGTTCAACCAGTACGCGATGCAGATGAACGACATGCAAGTTCAAATGATGGCGTACTCGGCCGGCTTTAGGGAAAAGTTCCGCCGCCTCTTCGAGCAGCTGCCCGAATACCTTTCGGACATGCAGCGCGGCGTTCCCGCCAAGGACGTAAAGGCCAAGATTTCGCAGGAATACGGCGACTTGATAAATTACTTCGATCCTTTCACCTCAAGCCTAAAGGACCTCAACGTCAAGTTCCGCGGCTCAACGCAGAACCTCGGCCAAATTGTCGGCGAGCTTCAGGAAGGCGTTATGAAGACGCGAATGGTTCCCATTTCGCAAATCTTCAACCGCTTCCCCCGCGTCGTCCGCGACTTGCAGCGCGACCTCAAAAAGAAGGTCGAGCTGGTCATGGAAGGCGAAGACACGGAATTGGACAAGACTGTCGTGGACGACTTGCTTGACCCGATCATGCACTGCGTCCGCAATTCCGTCGACCACGGAATCGAGGAGCCCAGCGTCCGCGTCGCCGCAGGCAAGCCCGAAACGGGAACCTTGCTTTTGAAGGCCGCCAACGAGGGCAACCAAATCGTGATAGAAATCGCCGACGACGGCGCCGGAATCAATGTTGAGAAAGTCCGCAACAAGGCCATAAGCCGCGGCATTTTGCATCCCAACAAGATTCTCACCGACCAGGAAGCCTACAACCTTATTTTCATGCCGGGCTTCTCCACTGCCGAAAAAATTTCAAACGTTTCCGGCCGCGGCGTAGGATTGGACGTCGTGCGCACTATGATAGAAAAGCTCAAGGGCACGGTTTCCGTCACCAGCGGGGCGGGCAAGGGTTCCACCTTCACCATCAAGCTTCCGCTCACCTTGGCCATCATCCAGGGCCTTTTGGTCCGCGTCGGAACGCAGGTCTACTCAATTCCGATCACTTCGGTCATCGAGAGCCAGCGCGTCCGCAAGGAAGAAATCAACACTATCGACAACTACGAAGTCATGAACGTTCGCGACGAGGTCATCAGCGTTTTGCGCTTGAGCCGCCTCTTCCACATAAAGAGCGCCAACACAAGCGAATACTGCTTTGTCGTCATCGTCGGAACGCAGGAAAAGAAAATCGGCGTGATGGTCGATTCTTTGATCGGAGAGGAAGACGTTGTAATCAAGGCCTTGCACGATCAGTTTACCAATTCGCCGGGAATCGCGGGCGCCTCAATTTTGGGCGACGGTTCGGTTTCTTTGATTATCGATGTAAGTCAGCTGCTTGAGCTTGGAGTTCGGCAGGAAAAAGACGCGCAACAGATTAGCGAAAAAAGGGCGTGACATATGGAAGAAGCAGCAGTAGCCATTAAAAGCCAAACAGACGCGGTTGAGAGAGAGTTGGACGAAGACGAGGAGCGCGAATCCGTCGCCTTGTTCGACTTTAGGATGGCCGCCTTTACTCTCGCGGGAAAAGACTACGCGATTGACATTATGAACGTCAAGGAAATCGTAAAGGCCAACCGCTTTACTTATGTTCCCAACACGGTGCCGTTTGTTTTGGGCGTTTACAATTTGCGCGGCGAAATCATTCCAATCATCGACTTGCGCAAATTTTTCAACATTGAAGTTCCTCCCAGAAAGCCTGACCAAGTTGAGAACATGCTCATCATAACGATTGAGGACCATGTCTTCGGCGTTGTGGTCGACCAAATCGAAGGCATTGTAGGAATACAAAAGTCTTCGATTCAGCCGCCGCATCCGCTTTTTGGCGACATCAACATTAAGTTCATTTACGGAATCGTCGAGGCGCGCGACCGCCTTTACGTTTTGCTTGACATTGCCAGAATCTTCAACCAAAAGGTGGGCGACGAGGAGCGCGACGAGCGCGAGTCTTACGAGGACGCGCCCGCAGTTGTCTCGCAAGCCGAGGAAGCTTCCGGCCAAGAAAACGAAGTCCAAAAGGACATCGTTGACGAGCGCTCGGGCTCCGTTCCCGACGAAGAGCCGGCTCCGGCTCCCGCGGCCGCAAAGCCGGCGCCCGCCGAAGACGCCGACAAGAAGTTTGTCGTTGACGGCTTGAAGGAATTCAAGAAATTTTATGTAAGCGAGCTTAACGGCTCTTGGTTTGAAAACCGTTATTCCGAATGGAAGGAAAGCAGGACGGCCGCGGGACTTTCCCCGCAGTTCTCCGCCGCCTCTGACGCGGAAGAGTTCCTTAAGCCCTTCTGGTCAAGCAATTCCGGAGCCTTTTGGACAAAGGAATACGCGGACGCCGTTTACAACATTTTGCCGGACAACGCGGCCAAGCAAATCTTGGTTTGGAACCCGGGCTGCGGAAAGGGCTACGAGTCCTTCTGCTTGGCTTGCGTTCTCAAAAAAAGGTATCCGCAGTCAAAAATCAGAATCTACGCGCACGAGATGGATTTGCTTAACATCGCCAACGCGCCTTTGATTTCCGTTCCGGATTCGGACGCCCAGGGCTGGCTTTCGCCTTATGTCCAGAAGGGCGTGACCGGCGAATACACCTTTACACAAGAGATAAAAGATATTATAATGTTCGAGTATCATGACATAAACAACGCCAACGCGTTGCCCATGACGGACATTATTTTTGCGAGAGACGTGCTTTCCCTCATCGCGCCTGAAGGGCAAAAAACTGTTCTTGCCGACTTTGAAGAAAAGTTGAAAGGAAACGGAGTTTTGTTCTTGGGTGAAAACGAAAGCGTTGGCGGTGGAATGAGCTGGGGCGAAAAGACCCAGGGGTCATTGACATATTATAACAAACAATAGCAATAAAAGGAGAAATGCATGAGAGTTGAGTATATCAATCCGTTTGTTGAAACTTCGTATAGGGTTCTAAAAGAAGTTCTTGGCGGAGCGGAAGTAAAGCGCGGCGAGTTGTCGCTCAAGTCCGTGGCCATGCCTGTAATGGGAGTCGCGGCGCTTGTTGGCCTTGCCGGTGACGTCGAGGGCCGCGTGCTTTTTGACATGACTTATGAGACGGCGCTTAATCTCGCTTCAAAAATGAACGGGGAAACTCTTACGCAGTTTGACGACTTGGCCAAGGCGACAATCAGCGAGTTGGCCAACTTGATTACAGCCCAGGCCGTGACAAAGCTTCACGAGCTTGGCTTCAAGTTCGACTTGACGCCGCCTACATTGTTCGCCGGCGAAAAAATGGAAATTGCGGCTTTGCCGGGTTCCGCCCAGAATGTTGAGGCCTTGATTGTTCCTCTCATTTCGGAATGCGGTGAAATCGAATTAAACGTTGCTATTCGCGAGCGCGCGGAATAAGATAGAAGGGAGATGAAAATATGAAGACAAAAGGCGATTTTCCTACAATTAACGAGCGTCCCCCTGAGGGAACAAAGGACGACGGATCTAAATTCCGCGTTTTGATTGTTGACGATTCCATGTTCGTCGCCAAGCAGCTTGGCCAGATTTTGGCCAGCGAGGGCTACGAAGTTGTCGCCACAGCCGGCGACGGAAAGGAAGGCGTTGACAAGTACAAGGAATTGTGCCCCAACGTGGACATCGTCACGATGGACATCACAATGCCCCGCATGGACGGAATCACAGCCCTTGAGCAAATCATGGCCTTTGACAAAAACGCGCGCGTCGTTATGGTCAGCGCCCTTGGAAAAGAGGAATTGGTCAAGAAGTCTTTGCTCCTTGGAGCCAAGAACTACATTATCAAGCCCCTTGACCGCAAGAAGGTTTTGGAGCGCATAAGCGCCGCCCTTAAATAGGTTAAGCAGGCATAAAAAAAACCGCTCGCGACGAGCGGTTTTTTTTTGTCTCCAAGCAAAATTATTGAGGCGCGCCTTGCCCGTTCCTATAGGGCGGCGGCCAGCTTTTCGGCCTCCTGCTTGACTTCTTCAAAGAAGCGCGCGATGTGGAAGCCGTCGGCTACGGCGTGGCTTATTTGCATCGTGAGCGGAAGCTTTGTGGCGCCGCCGATGTCTTCGGCCTTGCCGATTGTGACGATTGGCGCCAAGTACTTTCCGCTTTCGGACATTTTCATGTTAACCGAGCTGTAGCGGAGCCAGGGCACGTATGAAAGCTCGAAGACGCTGTCGGGAAACTCGTCCGCGTTGAGGGAGGCGCATTTTTCGCCCCTCTCGATGTCGGCGGCCGCTCCCTTGGCGAAGTCCTTGTAGTCTTCCTTCCATTCAGTGCAAATGCGGGTGAAAGTCTCCGTGTCCGGGTGGAAAACGCGGTGTATCGGCGAAACGTAGTCCCATACCATCAGCTCGCCGTTTTCCTTGCAGTAGCCCACGCGGAATTCCTTGCGCGCGTTGATTACCTTTGTGACGCAATAGAGCAGGGGAATGTAGAGCTTGTCCAAGCCGACTTTTTTGGCCAAGGCCGTGATGTCCAAGTCCGCCGTGACGGCGCACATTCCCTTTGAGCCGTGCGCGTAGTAATTGTAGTAGGGCGTCCTTGCCCAAGTTTTCATATCCAAAGGCTTGTAGCCCGCTTCTTTTACCATATTTTCCTCCAGGACGGAGCGTTTTCCAATCTCCGCGACCTACAAGTATAGCGCGCTTTTTATCTTTTGTCACGAATTTTCCGTGGATTTTGCCTGTGAAAAAAAACATAAAAAAATGTTTCATACCTTGATTTTTTTTAGAACTGCTGTTATAATAATAATGATTTAATATTGGGATAAATCCGTTTTACTTTGAGAGGAGTATGGCATGAAGGCAAAGTCATTTTGTTTATGCGCCTTGTTTGCTGCTGAGAGTTTGTTCGCTTTTGCGGTTCCCAACGCGTCGTCTGTCGCTCAGGATTTTGTAACGGTAATTCCTTCGGGCCAGTCTATTCAAGTGAACAATTTCGCTGGAACAATCGGCTCGCAAAGCATCAAGGCTTTTTCCATCAGCAAGTTTGAAGTGACGCAGGACTTGTACAACAGCGTTATGGGCGTGAACCCAAGCTCATTTAAGGGCAATCCGGCCGCCGGCGAAGTGCAGGGACGCAGGCCGGTGGAAAACATAACGTGGTATGACGCCGTATTTTTCTGCAACCAGCTCACTGCCCAAACTTTGGGAGCGGGCGCCCAGTGCTATTCAATCAACGACATAAAGAAAGACGGCGACGGAAAAATCGTAAGCGCCACCGTCACTTGCGACCTTACAAAGACCGGCTACAGGCTTCCAACCCAGGCCGAATGGGAGTTGGCCGCCGGCGGCGGAAGCCAGTTGGCCAGCTACATGTATTCCGGCGGCGACGACGTCAACGAAGTCGCTTGGTACTACTTTAACAGCGACAACAAGACCCGCGAAGTGGGAAAGAAAAAGCCCAACGAGCTGGGAATTTACGACATGAGCGGAAACGTTTGGGAATGGTGCAACGACCTTAAGACGGCCAACGGAAAGTGCGCCAACCGGGGCGGCGGCTACGCCGGCACCGACACGATGTACTACGAAATCACCAACCGCAACTGGGACCCGGCTGACTTCTCCAACTTCTACTTGGGAATGCGCCTGGCCCGCACCTTGCAATAATTTTTTTGCAAGCCCAAAAAGCGCCCGCTCTCGCGGGCGTTTTTTTATGCCCGTCGTCGCCGCCGGCCCCCGCCTCGTTCTTTCGCGCTAATATAATGAAAAAGCATTTAAGGTAGAAGAAAAAGCAAAAAATGCGGAGCGGGAAGGCAAGCGGCGCGAACTTAGGACACGTTAAGCTAATCTCTTTGCCCTAAAAGTACCTCGTGAGCGACCGTTTGAATTCCCGCGGGAGCATTTTTTGCGTTTTACTATTGATTAAGTTTATTCAATTCATTATAATTAACGCTCACACTGTATGGTGTATTATTGTCTAAATTAGAACTTGGCTTCAGTTCGAGCCTTGAGTTCTATATGGAGGTTTAAAGTGGTCAAAATCAGACTTAAGAGATTTGGCGCGGCCAAAAGGCCTTGCTACCGCATCGTTGTAATGGACGCGAGAAAGCCCCGCGACGGAAAGACGATCGAAGAAATCGGCGTTTACCAGCCCATCGAAGTTGCGGACAAACAAATCGCTTTCAAAGAAGACCGCGCGAAGTATTGGCTTAGCGTCGGCGCTCAGCCTACTGACACAGTGGCTAGAATTTTCAACAAAAAAGGCTTGGCCCGCAACGGTCAGTCAAAGTAGGAATCGCAAATGGAAAAAGACCTGATTGAATACATAGCGAAATCATTGGTCGATAATCCGGACGCGGTTTCTGTGAATGAAACTGAAGGCGAACGCGGCCCTGTTTTGGAGTTGAAGGTTGCCGACAGCGACATTGGAAAAGTAATCGGCAAGTATGGCCGCATTGCAAAAGCCTTGCGCACGGTTTTGGGCGCGACGGTTAACAAAGACGGCAAGCGATACAGCCTTGAAATTCTGGACTGATAGCGCCGATGGATTTGACTGTGGCTTTTGTTCGAGGCCCTCACGGACTCTCGGGCGAATTTAAAGTTGAGAGCGCTTCCGGCCGTTATGAGCATATCGCTCAGTTAGAGGAAGTCGCTTTGAGGCTTAAGGGCCAGACAACGCTTTGCAAAGTTGAGCGCGTCGAAGGTTCCCAAAACGCCTTTTACATGAAATTGGCGGGAGTTGATTCTCCGGAAGCGGCGAGAAAATTAAACGGCGCCGAGCTTCGCGTTCCCCGCGAGAAAGCTGTTCAGCCCAAAGAGGGCGAGTGGCTTATTGAGGATCTAAAAAATTGCTCTCTAGTTTACTACGAGAACGGATTGGCAAATGAGATTGCGCCTGTAGTTATAGGTTCAATCACAGACGTATTGGAAGGCGGGGCGGGCGACCTGTTGGAGGTTGTTCTTTCCGAGAGTTGCGGCCTTCTTGAAGACAGCGTCAAAAAAACTTCCGGCGGAAAGCCGCGAACGGTTTTGGTTCCGTTCAACGCCACGCACGTTGGAAAGGTTGACGTTGAAGCAAAGACGGTTCAACTGATGCACCTCTGGATTCTGGAGTAAGTCCATGAAATTTACTGTGCTGACCTTATTTCCTGAGATTCCGCGCGCTTTTTTTGAAGCCTCAATCATGGCGAAAGCGGTTGAAAAGGAAATTATTGCCTACGATTTGGTGAATGTCAGGGATTTTGCCCATGACAAACACAGAACTTGTGATGACAGTCCGTATGGCGGAGGAGCCGGACAGCTTATGTTGGCCGAGCCCCTTGGAGAAGCGCTGGACAGCGTCAAGGCTTACAAAAAGGACCGCCGCGTGATTTACGTGACGCCTAGCGGAAAGCCTTTCACGCAAAAGAAAGCGCAAGAATTGAGCCGGGAAAAGGAACTCGTGATAATTTGCGGCCGCTACGAAGGAATCGACCAGCGGATTATCGATGAATATGTTGACGACGAAATCAGCGTCGGAGACTATGTCATGTCAAGCGGCGAGGTCGCGGCGTTGGTTGTAATCGACACCGTGTATCGTTTGATTGACGGAGTGATTTCTTCGGAATCGCTCGACGAGGAAAGCTATACCGGCTCGCTTTTGGAGTACCCGCAATACACCAGGCCGCCTGTGTATAAGGGAATGGAAGTTCCGCAAGTTTTGACTGGCGGAAACCATGAAAAAATCCGAAAGTGGCGTCTGCAAAAGCGCCTTGAAAAAACTTTCATGAATCGGCCAGACTTGATAGCCGACGCAAGAAAGAACGGCGAGCTTACTGCGGAGGCAGAGAAAATGATTGAGGAGATTATGGGTTTTGCTTACAAAAAGCATAATCCTAAACGGAGAAAATGATGGACTTAATTAAGACTATTGAAGAAGGCCAGAAAAGACCTGGAGCCCAGGCTTTCAATGTTGGCGACACTGTAAAGGTTTACTTCAAGATTATTGAAGGAAAGACAGAACGCATTCAGATTTTTGAAGGAATCGTTCTTTGCATGAAGAACGCCGGCGCCCGCCGCTCGTTCACCGTCCGCAAGACTTCATTCGGCGTTGGCGTCGAGAGAATCTTCCCGATCAACTCTCCCCGCATCGTAAAGGTTGAGGTCGTTCGTCCCGGCAAAGTCCGCCGCGCCAAGCTTTACTACTTGCGCGACAGAGTCGGAAAGAAGGCCAAGGTTAAGCAGTTGGTTGGCGGAGAAGTTGCCGCCGCCATCGCCGCCCGCAACGCCCGAGCCGACGCGGCCGCAGCCTCTAAGGAAGCCGAGATTAAGGCCGAGCAGAGGGCTGAGCACGCCGCCGAAGCGGCAGCCGCCAAGAAATAAGCTGACGGCGCGCCCCCGCGTTTTTTGACGCGGGGGTTTATTGAGGCGCGTAGCGTAGCGCGCCTTGACCGGACTATTATGCAAATAATTGGAATCAACCAACGAATCGCCCTTGCGGAGGCCCAACAGAGCCTGCGGGAGGGCGATTTTGTTTTTGTCCGCGTTCTAAAAAATTTGGGCGGCGGAAACTATTCCGTTTCCTTTGCCGGCGGCCGCTTCAACGTTTTGTCCGAAAGGGCTTTGTCGGCCGGCGAAACCTTTAGGGCGCAAGTCTCGTTCCTGGAAGGAAAAGTTTTGTTGACTCCCGAAAAATCCTTGCAGGCCTTTGAGGGCGCCGCGCTCCTGTCCGGCTTTGGCTTGGCGGCGGACGGCGTTGGCGAAAGAATCCTGCAGTTTTTGACGCAGAGCGGAGCCCGGCTGGACGCGGCCTTGATGCAAAAGGCGCGGCGGCTGGCCCAAAAGTTTAAGGGCAGGGAGGCGGCGGCCGCGGAAGCGGTTTTGGCCTTGGAAGAAAAGGGCATTGACAGCGACAGCCTTGCGCTGGACGCCTTGATGGATTTTGTGGACGGAGGAGCGGGCGGCCGCGGGGCTTTTGATTTTGCGGGCGAAGGAAAATCCGGTGACGAAAAATCCGGCGAGGGAAAATCCGGCTCCGCCCCGGCGGAAATTGATTGCGGCCAAATCGCCGCCGAGCTGAAAAGATATTTTAAATTTATCTTGGAATCCGCGGCCTTGCGGGGCGATGATTCCGGAAGCGAAATAAAAGACGAAGGCTCTTTTTTGGCTTTTTTTAACCAAAAGGCTGGAGCTTCAAATTCCGCAAAAAGAAAAGGCTGGCTCTTTTTTCCCTTTGAAATTGAGAACGCGCGGGAAGATTCAATTTTGGGCCGCGGGGGAGTGGTTCGCCTTTATTCAGACTTTGAAAAAAAAGTCACGGAAAAAATGATTGTAAATTTTAAGGGCTATGGCGGAAATATTTTTTTTGCGCTATACTTTGAAAAGGGCAAGAACGTGTCGGCGATTCACCTTTGCGCTGACGGGAAATCTTTGGAAGAAAAGTTGAAGGCCTCTTTGGGCTTGTTGAAGGCCGCTTTTGGCGAAAGCGTAAAGACGGAAATCATCCCTTATGAAAACTTTTCGCCTTTTGGCGTCAAGGACGCTCCCGTCTATGGAGTGGAGGCCTTTGCGTGATTGAACAAAAGAAAGCTGTTGCGCTAAAATATCCCGACGGGGCGGGCGCTCCGTTAATCGCCGCCAGCGCCAAGGGCTTTTTGGCCCAAAAGCTGCTTGAGCTTGCGGAAAAGGAAAATGTTCCGATTGTAGAGGACAAAGGCCTTGCTGAATTTTTGACCGTTCAAGAAATCGGAGCCGCCGTTCCGGAGGAAGCTTGGGAAGCGTTGGCCAAGATTTTCGCTTTTGTTTTGTCTGTGGAGAGAAAGAATGGGAATGTTAAAAAAGTTTGATGTGTCTCAAGTGAAGCTGAACATGTTTTTTTCCGCTCCGGTTTTTTTTGACGACGGAAAGAACATGTTTTTGGCCGCGGGAAAGGCGATGAAGGCCTACCATTTGGCCGCGATAAAGCGCTGGAAAATTCCTTTTTTGTTGACCAGCGGACACGCCATTGAGCAGGGCGAAGGAAGCAACATCGAGCGAATGGCCGGCTTTGACGCCAAGCGCATGGCCGAGGCCAACGACGACGACGCGGCCGCGCTTGAAGAGCTTTAAGGCGCGATGAGAAACTCTGGCAACACAAGGCCGACTGGCTTGGACGGCGAGAGGCGCGCGGCGGATTTTTATGAGAAAAACGGATATCAAATCGTCGGCCGCAATTTTAGGACTCGTTTTGGCGAAATCGACTTGATAGCGCAAAAGGGCGAAACGCTTGTTTTTTCCGAGGTCAAGGCTCTTCCGGGCGGAAATTCTGAGATTTTGGCCGAAGAATTGGGGCAAAGAAAACGCCGCAAGATTATAGAAACCGCTAAATATTTTTTGAAAAATCATCGACAATATAGTAACAAGTTAATCAGGTTTGACGCTGTTGTCATTGACATGCCCGGCTTTGAGAGCGTCCATCTGATTGAGAATGCATTTTCGGAAAATTGAATTTTTACTATGGGTGTCGGGAGGATTATTCCAAAAATATGAGCGCAGCTTTAGACTTTGCTCCTTACGATGTCGCCGAGGCGGATTACGAATATGAAGATTTGCCTCCAAGACTGATGGCTTTGAGAGCGAAAATCCACGACTCTTCGTACCTTGACAACGCGATTAACAGAATTGCGTCTGTAATTAGCCGCAACATGGTTGACAATCCTGACGAATTGCACTTAAATTCAAAAGAAGGATTGTATTTGTAATGGGAAGAAGAGACAGAAACAACAGAAGAAACAACAGGCAAAAAAGCCCTTGGGCTTCCATGCGTCCGGAAAACAAGCCCCGCCAAAAGCCGCGCTTTAATCCGGAAACTCCAGCGGACATAGCGGCCCGAGAAAGCGCCATCCGGGAATTTAAGGCCAGGGAAGTGATTTGTCCCGCCTGCGGAAATGCGATAGAAGATTTGTCGAGCGCCATCGCCGACAAGGTTAGCGGCCAGCCAATGCACTTTGACTGCGCCTTGAAAAAATTGTCCGAGACGGAGTCTTTGTCGGCCAACCAAAGCGTGGCCTATATCGGACAGGGCCGCTTTGCGGTCATCACGCGCGAAAATCCCTCGGACATGAAACATTTTAAGATTGAAAAAATCATCGAGTGGGAGGACAAGAACAATCCCGCTTCTTGGCGCGGCGAAATGGCCGAACTTTATTCCAAAGTTAAGTGAAAAAAAATCCGCCGGAAGGCGGATTTTTTTTGTCGATGCGCGACATTCAAATCGCGCGAACTGTCAATGCCGAAAACCGGGATTGAACCGGCACGGCCTTTTACGGCCGAGGGATTTTAAGTCCCTTGTGTCTACCAATTCCACCATTTCGGCGACGCAAAGCATTCTAATGATTTTTGAAAAAAAATTCAAGATGCCGCGCTTTGCCGGCTTGACGCTTCGCGCCGTTCTTGTGTTGTTCAAAGCGCCGCGATTTGATAGAATGCCGGATATGTATTCTGACACCCACTTTCATTTTAAGAGTTTGCGCGAGGATGAGGAATGGACTCGGCAAGGCGTTTTGCGGGCTATGGCCAGGACAGGCTTTAAATTTGCGCTTGACATTGGAACCGATTGTGACGATTTGCTGTCCAGGCAGGAACTTTTTGAAAATACGTTCGCCCTGATGGCCGGCGAGGAAGGCGGAATGTCCGATGTCGCCGCTTGCAAAAATTTTCTTTATTTTTCTGCCGGAATTTGGCCCGACCCGGACTCAATCAAAAAACGCGCCGCTTGCGTGGAAACATTGAAAAAAAATATTTTGGACGCAAAGGCAAGCTCCGACCCGTTCAGAAAAAAAATCTGCGCCCTTGGCGAATGCGGCCTTGACCACCATTGGAACCCAAGCGGCGTTGACAAGCGCAGCCAAGGCGACTTTGACGCGGCGATGGTGGAGGCCGAGCGCGAGCTTTTTATGGCGCAATTGCAATTGGCCAAGGAGCTGGGGTTGCCGGTAATCGTTCATTCCAGGGACGCGGCGGTGGAAACTTTGGAATGCGTAAAGGAAAGCGGTTACGGCGGCCGCTGCGTGATTCACTGTTATTCTTACGGCGTTGACGAGGCGAGAAAATTTTTGGACTTGGGCTGCGTCATAAGCTTTAGCGGCTCGGTGACCTACGCCAAAAAGTCCAAGATGGAGGAAACTCGCGCGCTCGCGGCCTACATTCCGCAAGAGAGAATTTTTTTGGAGACTGACGCCCCGTATTTGGCTCCTGTTCCGATGAGGGGAAAGCCCAACAATCCAAACTATATACAGCTCACTTATGATTTTGTGGCGCAGGCGAGGGGCGTCTCCGCGCGACGCCTTTGCGAAATAGTTGAGGAAAACGCCAAAAATTTTTTTGACATGGCGTAGTTGCGCTCGCGGCGAAAAATCGCTACAATAAAAAATCATGAAACTTTACACACGCCGCCACTTGTTTTTTTCTACGATAACAACAGTGATTATAACCGCCGCCGTGATTTTAGGCGCGCAAAAAATATTTTTGTCGGGAGAGCGTTCCGGGCCGCAAGAATCCGCGGCGCAAGGCGAAGGCGCCGCTTCTGGTCCCGCCCCAGGCGCGCAAGGCGACGGCTCGCAGTTTTTGCAAAACCAAACTTTGGTGGCCGCGCCCGCCGTTTCCTACACCGCAGACGAGCAGCAAAACATTTCGGTTTACCAGCAGTTCAACGAGGCCGTCGTCAACATCACGACGCAAGTCATGGGCATGAACTGGTTCTTTGAGCCAATCGCCGAAGACGGCGGCTCCGGCTCCGGTTCCATCATAGACAGCCGGGGCTACGTGATAACCAACGTTCACGTGATAGAAAAGGCGACAAAGATTTACATTTCGCTTTACGACGGAAGCCAGTACGAAGGCCGCGTCATCGGAAGCGACGTTGAAAGCGACATCGCCGTGCTTAAGTTTGAACCGCCCGCCGGAACTGTTTTAAAGACGATTCAGTTTGGCGACAGCGAAAAGCTAAAGGTTGGCCAAAAGGTAATCGCCATAGGAAACCCCTTTGGCTTTGAGCGCACCCTCACGACCGGAATCGTAAGCGCGCTGGGCCGCCCGATTAAAAACTCAAACAACATCATCATTCGCGGAATGATTCAGACCGACGCCTCCATCAATCCCGGAAATTCGGGCGGCCCGCTCTTGGACACGGCGGGCAACATGATTGGCATCAACACGATGATTTATTCGTCAAGCGGCTCCAACGCCGGAATCGGTTTCGCCGTTCCCGCCTCAACCGCCCGCCGCGTCGTGTCCGACCTTTTGCAGTACGGAAAAGTTCGCCGCGGCGCGATACAGGCAAGCCTTGTGCAAATGAGCCGCGCGATAGCCGACTACGCGCGCCTTGACATAAGCTACGGAATTTTGGTCAGCGAGACAGCGCGCGGCGGAAACGCCGACAAGGCCGGCATCAAGGGCGGAACGCAAGCCGTCCGCTACGGAAACTCCCGCAACGCGCGGACATTCTACATCGGCGGAGACATAATTGTCGGCATTGACGGCGTTCAAGTTTCCACTTACTCTGACTACTATTCGATGCTGGAAAACAAGCGGCCCGGCGACACTGTTACGGTGACGATTCACCGCAACAAGAAAAACTACGATTGCAAGGTTGTCTTGGCCGAAGAAAGTTCGGTCCAGTGACGGCGGGCCGTTTTTGGGCTTGCGATGATTTTAGGGATTGTTGTCTATGAGAAAATTCGTTGTCCATTCGCCGTACGACCTTTCGGGAGACCAAGGGCCGGCGGTTCAAAAGCTTAGCGAAGGCTTTTTGCGCGGCGACCGCTTCCAGACTTTAAAGGGCGTTACAGGCAGCGGAAAGACTTTCACGATGGCCAAAATCATCGAGGCCGTCCAGAGGCCCACGCTTGTCATTAGCCACAACAAAACTTTGAGCGCCCAGCTTTACCGCGAGTTCAAGACCTTCTTTCCCGAAAACGCCGTCGAATACTTTGTTTCCTACTACGACTACTACCAGCCTGAAGCCTACGTTCCCGCCCGCGACTTGTACATAGAAAAGGACGCGGCGATAAACAAGGAAATCGACCAAATGAAAATGGCCGCGACCTACAGCTTGATGGAGCGGCGCGACGTGATTGTCATCGCGACGGTTTCATGCATATACGGCTTGGGCATGCCGGAACTTTACAAGGCCATGCGCGTTCACATCGAAAAAGGAAAGTCGCTGGACCCCCGCGCGCTCGCCTTGGAGCTGGCCCAGATTCAGTATCACAGAAACGACATGGTCTTGGAGCGCGGAACTTTCCGCATAAAGGGCGACGTGATAGAAATCTATCCGCCTTACATGGAATTTGACGAGGCCTACCGCATAGAGCTTGACTGGGAGGAAGTCGTCCGCATCCGCCGCTTTAACGTTGTGTCCGGAAAAGTCACCGAAGAACTTGACGAGACGACAGTTTATCCTGCCAAGAACTTTGTCGTCCCCCAGTCGGAGCTGGAAAGCGCGACCGAGCGAATCCAAAAGGAAATGGAGGAGCGCGTCGAAGTCTTGCGCTCTCAAAAGAAAATGCTTGAGGCCGAGCGCCTAAAGACTCGCGTCACCTACGACATAGAGATGATGAAGGAAATGGGCTATTGTTCGGGAATCGAAAACTATTCGGCTCCAATCGCAAACCGCGCGCCCGGCGTTCCTCCGGCGACCTTGCTGCATTACTTTCCCGACGACTTTTTGTGCTTGATTGACGAGGCGCACGTGACCGTTCCGCAAATCGGAGCGATGTACGAGGGCGACAGGAGCCGAAAGCAAAACTTGGTTGACTTTGGCTTTCGCCTGCCGAGCGCTCTGGACAACCGCCCGCTCAAGGCCGACGAGTTTTGGAAAAAAATCAACCAGGCGATTTTTGTCACCGCCACGCCTCGGCCCGAGGAAGTAAAGCTTTCCACGCAAGTGGTGGAGCAAATCATCCGCCCGACTGGCTTGCTTGACCCGATTGTCGAAGTGCGGCCCAGCGAAGGCCAGATGGAAGACATTTACAAAGAAGTCCGCGAGCGCATAGAGAAGGGCGAGCGAAGCCTTATCCTTACGCTGACAAAAAAAATGGCCGAGGACCTTACCGACTATTTGCTGGGCCTCAACTTAAAGGTAAAGTACATCCATTCCGAAATCGACACCTTTGAGCGCGTGGAAATCCTAAAGGCGCTGCGCGTCGGCGAGATTGACGTTCTTATCGGAATCAACCTTTTGCGCGAAGGAATCGACCTTCCCGAAGTGAGCTTCATCGCGCTCTTGGACGCGGACAAAATCGGCTTTTTGCGCTCGACGACTTCGCTAATCCAAATCATAGGCCGCGCCGCTCGCAACGCCGAAGGAAAGGTCGTCATGTACGCCGACCGCATGAGCGACGCGATGAAGGAAGCGATCGACGAGACCCGCCGCCGCCGCTCAATCCAAGAGGCCTGGAACGCCGAGCATGGAATCACGCCCAAAACGATTAAAAAGGCCGTCGCCGACATTTTGGAACATCAGGAGCAGGACGCAAAGGAAACGGCGGCGATTCAGCTAGAGACGCTTAAAAAGTCCGCCAACCTTATGGTGGCCAAAGAGCGGCGCAAGCTAATCGAGGCGCTCAAAAAAGAAATGTCCGACTGCGCCGAGCGCCTGGAGTACGAGCAAGCCGCCGCTATCCGCGACCAGATTTTGGACATTGAAAAGACTTACGGAAAATAGCGCTGGGGCCCGCTTGCTAAGTCCGCTTTTTTTTCTCGCGCTCTTGACACAAATCGCGATTTTCTATAAAATGTCAAAACTCACGATTGATTATTAAAGGCAGGTGAAATATTATGTCAAGAACATGCGCGATTTGCGGAAAATCTCCGATGCACGGAAACAGAGTAAGCAAGACTTACCATCACACACGCCACGTTTGGAAGCCCAACCTTGTAAGCGTAAAGGCTGACTTTGGCGACGGCGGCGCTCGCACAATCAAGATTTGCACACAGTGCTTGAGAAGCGGCTTTGTGACAAAGAAAGTCCACGTGCCCAAGGAAAAACAAGCGGCTCAAGCCGCCAACTAAAAAAATGTTCGGGGCAAGCCCGAACATGACATTGTGTCATCGCCGCGCTAGCCGCGGCGATTTTTTTTACGCTTCCAGCCTTAGGCCGTCGTGGGCCGGCAAAACGCTGCCGCCGTCCGCGACGATTTTTTTTAGCCTCGGATAATCGGGCAAAATTTCCTTAAAATATTCCGCTATTTCCTGATAGCCAAAGTCGTGCGTCATGTGGGTTGTCCATGTGTGGCGGGGCTGGATAAGGTTGGCCGTGGCCAGCGCTTTCTCAAAGCTAAAGTGGGTTGTGTGGACATCCTTCCTCAGGCCGTCAATGACCGCGTGGACAAGGAGGCCCGCGTTGTCGTTAATCAATTTTATCGATTTTTCGCTGATGTAGTTGCAGTCGGTAAGGTATGCCGCGCTTTTCTTTGTTCCGTCTTTTGCGACGGCGGAAATCAAGTAGCCGGTCGTAGGGATTTTTCCGTGCTTCATCGGAATCGAAATTATTTCCATGCCGCCGATTTTTAGCGGGTTTTTTGGCGTAAGCGCTTCCGCTTTTTTTAGCTGAACCAAGGGCTTTCCGCCTCCGATTTGCGTGCGGTGGAAAATGTAGTCAAAGTGCGCTCTTATGATTTTTGTCGCGGCTTTGTCTGCGTAAATGGGCATGGCCTTTGTGAACTCGTTTGTCGGATGCTCGACGCCGTCTTTGTCTGTGTATTTTGAGACCGCGTTTGGAACTTTTGTATGGCTGAAAATGCGGATGTCGTCAAGGCCGTGCAAGTGGTCGGCGTGGCCGTGCGTGATCAAGATGGCGTCCAAGGAAGAAAGCTTTGCCGCCAGAGCTTGGCTCCTAAAGTCCGGGCCTACGTCTATCAAAACGCGCCAAGTCTTTCCTTCAAATTCGTTTTCTATGAGCGCGCTGGCCCTGTAGCGCTTGTCGCGGGGGTCGGAGGATTTGCAGACCGCGCAGTTGCATGCCACGACCGGAACTCCGTGGCTTGTTCCGCTTCCTAAAATAGTGATGACCATGCGGCCATTATCGCGCCAATCAAGCCTTTTTGCAAGCGGAAGAGTTTCCGCCCAAAAAAAGTTCCGCCCAAAAAACTTGACTTGAAAGCATTTTAGGGGCTATAATCAAAATTCAACTTACATTTTGGGGTGCTTTATGACACATCTTAAGCCTGTAATCAACGTTGATAAAGAAAAGTGCTGCAATTGTCACCGCTGCATCGCGGTTTGCCCGGTAAAGCTTTGCAACAACGGCTCCGAAGACCACGTTTCTGTGAACCATGACCTTTGCATCGGCTGCGGAGCTTGCATCGCCGCTTGCACCCACGGAGCCAGAACAGGAATTGACGACATGGAGGATTTTTTCGCCGACCTAAAGAAGGGCGTTAAAATGGTCGCCATCGTCGCGCCCGCCGTAGCCGTGAACTTTCACGGCCAAACCTTGCGCCTTAACGGCTGGCTAAAATCCATCGGCGTAAAGGCTGTCTTTGACGTAAGCTTTGGCGCGGAGCTTACGACCAAGACCTATGTTGAGCAAATTAAGAACGAAGACCCCAAGTTGATAATTTCACAGCCGTGCCCCGCGCTTGTCACGTTCATAGAAACTTACAGACCCAACCTCATAAAGTATCTTGCAAAAGGCGACAGCCCAATGGCTCATACGGTGGAACTGATTCGCAATTTTTATCCCCAGTATAAAGACTGCAAGGTTGCCGTCATTTCGCCATGCTTTGCCAAAAAGCGCGAGTTTGACGAGAACGGCCGCGGCGACTACAACGTCACCATGAAAAATTTGGACATCTACTTTAAGGAAAAGGGAATCGATTTGGCCGCCTTCCCCGAGGCCGACTACGAGAACGTTCTTGCGGAGCGCGCGGTCTTGTATTCAACGCCGGGCGGCCTTATGAGAACCGCCGAGCGTTTTGTTCCCGGAATCACGCAAGTGACCCGCAAGATAGAAGGAAACCCCGGCATCACTGAATATTTGGCCCGCCTTGACGAGGCGATAAAAAAAGGCGCGGCCCCCACTTACTACCGCTTGGTGGACTGCCTGAACTGCGAGCGAGGCTGCAACCAAGGCGCCGGAACGACGCTGCAAAATCTTTCTGTTGACGAGATAGAGGATTTTGTTGAGGCGCGCGCTCAAGAGAGGCGGCAAAAGTGGAACACGCTTAGCTCTCCGGCAAAAAAGTCCGCGCTAAAAAAATTGGACAAGGCGGTCAACGCCTATTGGAAGCCGAAGATTTACGAGCGGAACTATGTCGACAGAAGCGACGTTCTTTCTTCTATGATAAAAAATCCCAGCCAAAAAGAGCTTTCTGAAATTTTTGACAAAATGGGAAAACATTCAAAGGCCGACATGTACGACTGCGGCGCTTGCGGATACCGTTCCTGCGAGCAAATGGCCGTCGCGATTTTCAACGGCCTCAACAAGCCCGAAAACTGCCACCACTATGTTTTGCACATCGCGCAAAAAGAGCACGCAAGAAAGTTGATGGAGGCCGTGAACGGAATCACTTCCGAAAGCGTTTCGCTCTTGAACCAAACCAAGGACGAAGTTTCTTCCCTTGTGAACGTTACGGGAACGATGGCGGGAAACGTCCAGTCTTCTTCCGCCGCCATCGAGGAAATGATTTCCAAAGTCAAGGCCATAAACGGAATCATCGAAGGAAACTTTGACATCGTAAGCCAGCTTGAAGGCGCCACCGAAACTGGCCGCGAAAGCGTGGCGCAGGTTGTGTCGATGGTCAACGAAATTGAAAACGAGTCCAAGCATCTTTTGGAAATGAGCCGCATGGTAGCCCAAATTTCAAGCCAGACAAACTTGCTTGCCATGAACGCCGCCATCGAGGCTGCCCACGCCGGAGAAGTCGGCGCCGGCTTTAGCGTTGTCGCCGACGAAATCAGAAAGCTGGCCGAAAATTCCGGCAACGAGGCCAAACGCATCGACGCCACTCTAAAGAAAGTCAAGGAGATGATAGACAACGCCTACTCAAGCTCCGGCCTCGCCCAAAAAGAATTTGACAACGTCGTCGGCTTGGCCAACAAGGTCAAGTCAAAGGAAATGGAAGTCAAGACCTCAATGGCCGAGCAAAACGAAAGCAACGCCAAGCTTTTGGACCGCCTTTCGCAAATGAAGGACGCGACAAAGGCCGTCGAAGACGCCGCCGCCGACTTGAGCAAAAACACAGAGCAGGTTATTAGTTCGATAAGCGACATCGGAAAAAAAGTTTCCGACTAGCCGATTATGTCTCCGCGCGAAACGACTGTCCTGTAGCCGATCGTGTCCAATCTCTTTTGGACGCAGGACAGGCATTGGGCGCTTTCTTCGCCCATGCAAATTTTATTGTCGTAGAGCGCGTATTTTTTTCTGTCCGCGACGGGCGTAAGGTTTGGCATGATAACGTTGGCCCCGCTAAGAATTCCCTTTTCGCGGCCTTTTGGGTCAAGCGTGCCGAGCGCGGTCGTCGCGGGAAGCAAAATGTTTGGCTTAATTAGCCTTATGACAGAAAGCAAAAAGCAAGTCAATTCAACGCTTCCCGCGCTCTCGTTGGCAAACGGCGTGTCCTTGTGGGGGATGAAGGGGCCGATTCCGCACATCTGGGGCGAAAACTCTTCTATAAACTTTAGGTCACAGGCCAAGTCGCTTGCGGTCTGGAAGGGCGAGCCGACCATAAAGCCCGCGCCGACTTGGTAGCCGAGCGAGCGCAAATTTTTTAGGCATTCGATTCTGTTTTTGTAGCTCATGGAACTAGGGTGGAGCTTTTTGTAATGCTCTTCGCTCGCGGTCTCGTGGCGCAAAAGGTAGCGGTCGGCTCCGGCTTCGCGAAGGCGCTTGTAGCTTTCAAAAGAGCGCTCGCCGACAGAAAGAGTCACGGCGCAGTCAGGCCGCTCGGCTTTTATTTGCTTCACCAAAGCGCATAGCCGCTCGTCGGTCCAGTAGGGGTCTTCGCCGCCTTGAAGGACAAAGGTTCTAAAGCCAAGCTTGTAGCCTTCGCGCGCAGAGGATAGAATTTCTTCGGCGGTCAGTCTGTAGCGGTCGGCCTTTTTGTTTTCGCGCCGTATGCCGCAGTAAAGGCAGTTGTTCTTGCAGTTGTTGGTGAACTCTATAAGGCCGCGGATGTAAACGTCGTTTCCGTAGATTTTCTTTCGTTCCGCCACGGCCAGCTCGCGCAAAAGGGCGGCCGCCTCCTGGTCGCGCTCCGTGATTAAGAGCGCGTACTCTTCTTTTGATAGCGAGTGTTTTTGGGAGAGTTTTTCTATGATGGAACGAACGCCGCCGGTCATGCGAAAAATATTGCCGATTTCGTTGTTTTATGTCAACCGCCGCGTACAAGGGACGCTGCTTGGGCAAACGTAATGGAAACAGTAAAAAAATGCGCGAGGGAGCGGGGCGGCTGGCGGCGACACTCGCATTGCGCATGCCGCGATAGCGGCATACGTAGAAAGTTTCAAGGCGCAATGCGCGTGTAGCGCAGTTATCAAGCGGCGCCGATCTGACGCAGCCGCAACTGGGAGCATTTTTTGTTATTGAATTAATATTGCGCTTGAACAAAGCGGCGGGAGGGGCTATAATTTTCGCATGCCTTTGTACGACCCAAAATCGTCCCGCGCGGACGAGTTCATCAACCACCAAGAGATTCTAGAGACATTGGCCTACGCCGACGCGCATAAAAGCGACGAGGCTTTGATCGATTCAATCCTAAAAAAAGCCAAGCCCTTCCGCGACCAAAATGGCTTTCATTGCGCGGGCCTCAGCCACAGGGAAGCGTCCGTGCTTTTGGCCTGCGACATTCCGCAAAAGACACAGGAAATGTTCGCGCTTGCCGAAGAAATAAAGCAAGCCTTTTACGGAAACCGCATCGTGCTTTTCGCGCCGCTTTACCTTTCAAACTATTGCGTGAACGGCTGCCTTTACTGCCCATACCACGCCAAGAACAAAAGCATTCCGCGAAAAAAACTTACGCAAGACGAAATCCGCGCCGAGGTGACGGCCCTGCAGGACATGGGCCACAAGCGCCTTGCGATAGAAGCCGGCGAAGACCCTGTCAACAACCCGATTGAATACATATTGGAAAGCGTAAAGACAATTTATTCAATCAAGCACAAGAACGGAGCGATCCGCCGCGTCAACGTCAACATCGCCGCCACCACGGTGGAAAACTACGCCAAGCTTAAGGCGGCGGAAATCGGAACCTACATTTTGTTCCAAGAAACCTACAACCGCCAGGGCTACGAGACCCTTCACCCGACAGGCCCCAAGCATGACTACGCCTGGCACACCGAGGCTATGGACCGCGCGATGGAAGGCGGAATCGATGACGTGGGACTAGGCGTTTTGTTCGGCCTTGAAAGCTACCGCTATGAATTCGCGGGCCTTTTGATGCACGCCGAGCACTTGGAGGCCGCCAAGGGAGTGGGGCCGCACACGATAAGCGTTCCCCGCGTGAAGAAGGCCGACGACATCGACCCCGACGTTTTTGACAATTCAATCCCCGACGAAATTTTTGAAAAAATAATCGCATGCATCCGCATCGCCGTTCCCTACACCGGAATGATAATCTCGACGCGCGAAAGCGAAAGAGTTCGCGCCGCGGCCCTGCGCCTTGGCATAAGCCAAATAAGCGGAGGCTCGCGCACAAGCGTCGGCGGCTACACGCAAAAGGAGCGGCCCCACGACACAGAGCAGTTTGACGTTAGCGACCAGCGCAGCCTTGACGAGGTTGTCCAGTGGCTTATGGAAAAGGACCACATTCCGTCCTTTTGCACGGCCTGCTACCGGGCGGGGCGCACGGGCGACCGCTTTATGAGCCTTTGCAAGAGCGGGCAGATATTGAACTGCTGCCACCCCAACGCGCTGATGACCTTGGCCGAATACCTTGTGGACTACGCAAGCCCTTCGTGCAAGGCTCTTGGCTTTAAAATGATAGAAGACGAGCTGAATAAAATTCCAAACGGCAAGGTCAAGGAAATCGCCCGCGGCCACATCGAGGCGATAAAAAATTCCGACGCTCGCGACTTTAGGTTTTAGCCTTTATGGAACGGCTTTTGGAGAAAGGTATGGAAGCTCAAAGCGGAGCGAGCGTTGGCGCCAACAAAATTCACATTTCCTTTTTGGGGGCGATGAACGCCGGAAAGTCCAGCCTTGTGAACGCCGTGACTTCGCAAGACATGAGCGTGGTTTCTTCCGCCCCGGGAACGACGACCGATCCGGTAAAAAAATCGATGGAGCTTTTGCCGCTTGGCCCGGTCTTGGTAATCGACACGCCCGGCTACGACGACTCAGGCGAGCTTGGCTCTTTGCGCGTTCAAAAAACGATGGACGCGATAAGGCAAAGCGACGCGGCCGTCTTGGTCTTGGACGCTACGCTTGGCGTTAGGGAATGCGACAAAAAGGCCGCCGCGCTTTTAAAGGAAAAAGCCATTCCCTTTGTCGTCGCTTGGAACAAGGCCGACATTGGCGCGCCAAGCGATTCCGGAGCGTCTGAAAAAGCCGCCGCCGTTTTTGGCCTTGAAACGCCGGCCGTCTTTGTCAGCGCTAAGACCGGCCTTAATATAGAAGAATTAAAAGAAAAAATCGCGCTTGTCGCAAAAAGTTCCGACAGCAAAAAAGAATTTATCGGCGGCCTTGTAAAGCCCGGCGACACGGTGATTCTTGTGATTCCCACCGACGAGTCCGCCCCCAAGGACAGGATAATCCTTCCCCAGCAAATGGCGGTGCGAAGCGTAATAGACAATGGCGCCTTGGCGATTTCCTGCAATCCGCAAACTTTGGATGCCGCTCTCCGCTCGATAAAAAAAGCGCCTGACTTAGTCATAACCGACTCGCAAGCCTTTTCTTCTGTGGCGAAAATTCTTCCAAAAGAAACTCCGCTGACAAGCTTTTCCATATTAATGGCCGACTACAAGGGAACTTTGCGGGCGGAAGTGGATGCCGTTCAAAAAATAAAGGAGCTGAAGGACAAAGACCTTGTCCTTATAAGCGAAGGCTGCAGCCACCGCCGCCAGTGCGCCGACATCGGAACGGTGAAGCTTCCTGCCGCGCTGAAAAAGTTTACAGGAAAAGACTTGCGCTTTGAGTGGACAAGCGGCCAAGGCTTTCCGCGCGACCTTTCGCCATACGCGCTTGCAATCCATTGCGGGGCTTGCATGCTCAACGCGCGCGAAATGCAAGGCCGCCTGGCTTTGGCCAAAGAGAGCGGGCTCCCGATGACAAACTACGGCATGGCCCTGGCCCTTTGCTCGGGCCTATTGGAGCGGAGCCTCTCGGTTTTTGCGGCGATTGACCAAAAAGGCGCTTTGCGCTAGTATCAATTCCGACAGAATTCGCCGCGATGACCAGATGCCAGGAGCATGGCTTTGCGGACAAACAGAGGAAAAAAATGCCGTATTCCGAACCTACAAACCTTGCGATTGTAGCCTGCCCGGGCGGGGAAGTTTTTGCCGATGAAGTCATAACTCACCTGCGCCACATGTACAAGCATCGCTTCACATTGAAGAACGATGTCATTTCAAAACGCTACCAACTTGACAAAACTGAGCTCATCAAGCAAATCAATTTTGGCAGCGACATCAACACGTCAGACATTTGCATGAAGGGCGCCACCGACAAGTACAGGCCGCCGGTTTTCAAGGTCAAGGCTCGCTTCACCTATTTTATGAACGGCGAATTCAAGACCGAGCTTTTGGAATGCGTTCGCGGAAAGGACGTCTTTATTTTCCAGGACGTGGAGAACCACGAAGTGCTTTCGCTCAACGACGGAAAGAACAAGCTTTCGCTTTCTGTCAACGACCATGTCATGTCGCTTTTGGTCACGATTGACTGCGTGCGCCAGGCCGGAGCCGCCAACATCACGATTGTTGTTCCCGCCTATCCTTATAGCCGCCAGCACAAAAAGAAGGGCCGCGAAGGCTTGACGGCCAGCATGCTCGGCCACATCTACGAGCTTTTGGGCGTGAAAAGAATCATCACGCTTGACATCCACTCGCGCGAAATCATCAACGCCTTCAGCACGATCTCTTTGGAAAACTTGCACGCCTCGTACCAAATCATCCGCGAGCTTGCAAAAATCGTGGACCTTACTGGAAAGACCGAGGACTTGGTCGTCGTCTCCCCCGACACAGGAGCGATTGACAGAAACAAATTCTACGCTTCGGGCCTTAAGCTTCCGCTTGCGATGATTTACAAGGAGCGCGACTATTCAATCGTGACTCAGGACGCGCATTCCACCAACATCAAGGCCATTAAGCTTTTGGGCGACGTTAGGGGAAAGGTGGCCTTCCTTGCCGACGACATGCTTGGCACAGGCGGAACGCTTCTCAAAGCCATGCAGTTCCTAAAAGAGCAGGGCGCCACAAAAGTCATCGCGGCGATTTCGCTTCCGTTCTTTACAGGAAACGCGATCGAGCTCTTTGACGAAGCCTACCACAAGGGACTTTTCTACCGCGTCATCGGAACCAACGCCGTTTACCACGAGGCGCTCAAGGACAAGGAATGGTACATCAACACCAACGTAAGCGGCTTGTTCGCAAACGTCATCACGCGCGTGCACCACAACCAGTCGCTTAGCGACCTTTTGGACAACCGCAACATCATAGAAAAACTCGTCAAGCAGGACGCAAGCGTAAGCGACGATGACGAGCAATGACGCGGACCGCGCGCCTTCAAGCGGCGCGCTTGTTCTTGCCGTTGACATAGGAACGACTTCCCTCAAGGCCGCCTTTGTAAGCGCGGCGGGGGAAGTTTTTGATTTTAAAAGAATTGACTATAAGTCATTGCCGCACTCTGACGTCAGCCAGTCATTGCCGGGCTTGCCCCGGCAATCTTTGCAAGACCTTAACCGCGCGGCCCAAAATGACGGGAAGCCCAATGATGGGGCGGCCAACCAAAAAGCGTTTCAAGGCCAAAACGGGGCGGCCGCTTGGGTCGCCGCCTTGCGCGAATTTTTTCCAAGCCGCTCGCTCGCTGCCTGCGCCGCCGTCTCCGTTTCCGGGAACGGCCCCACAATCGTCGCCGCTGACGGAACGACCCTTTTGTGGTCGGCCGCGACCGAGAGCGTTTGCAAGACCGAGAACGCGGGCGAAGAGAATTGCTCGCAAGCCCAAGAAGGAGCCGCCTCCGACAACGCCGCGCAAACTGATTGCAAGCCCAAAACTGCCGCCGCCCCCTGTCATTGTCGGGCTCGACCCGACAATCTTTTTTCCAAAATCGACATTCCCGACGCGCAAAAAAAAATCTACGAGCCGCGCCTTGCCGCATTTAAAAAACTTTTTCCCGACGCGTGGCAAAAAAGCCCGCGCCTTTACACATCAACCCAATGGCTTTGCGGCTGGATAAAAGACAACGCGGCGTCTATTGGCCTTCCAAGCGGCCTTCCGGTCTTTGACTCAGGCCCTGATTTTATCGCCGCTCTTGTCGGAACTGCCGCGCTTTTCCCGGGCCGCCTTTGCGACCGGGCCGGTTCCAGCGAAGGTCTGAACTTGTGTTCCCCAAAATTTTTTGAAGGCTCGAATCTTAGGACAATGCCCTCGCCGGCCAAGGGCTTTTGGAACGTCTCTTACTTGATTTCCGACCCCGGTTCCAGCCGGCAGGAAAAGTTGGACAATTTTAAAAAGGCTTTCAACGCCCTAAAGGAGGCGGCCGCCGCAAACGGCGTTCCGTTTGGGGGCAGGGTGGTCGTGACAGGAGGTCAGGCTCGCGACAAGGATTTGCTTGTGACCAAGGAAGCCGCTGTCGGCGCGACAATAACGACGGCCCAAATCCCTGACGCGGAACTTTTAGGCGACGCGGCGGCCGCCTTTTTTAGGCTTGGAACCTATTCCAGCCTTGAGGAAGCCGCCTGCGCTCTTGTGAGGCTGGAATGCGATGTTTGCGAACGGTCGCGGCCGGGCGGCGTTTCTCAGGCTTTAGACAGTTCCGTGTCTGGCGGGCCTGTCATTGTCGAGCGCGACCCGGCAAACTTTCCGCGCTTTTACAACGTTCCGTCCGACATAAAGGCGATAATCTTTGACATAGATTCCACGCTCTACACAAACGCGGCTTACGCCTTTGAGCAGGTTGACTGCCAAGTGCGCCGCTTCGCTTCCATTCGCGGTATCACAAACGACGAGGCGCGCAAGATGGTGGCCGACTACCGCAAAAAATACGCGGCGGAAAACGGCGGAAAAAAAGTTTCGCTTTCAAACACGCTGCGCTCTTTTGGAGTGAGCATAGAGCAAAGCGTCCAGTGGCGGCGCGAGCTTATAGAGCCGGCCGACTTTTTGGGGCCTGACAAAAAATTGCAAGAGGCCCTGGCCGCGCTTGGCCGCCGCTACAAATTGCTTTGCGTTACCAACAACCCGATTTTGCCCGCGCAAAAAACTTTGGACGCGCTGGGCGTTTCGGACTTGATGGAAGTTTTGGTTGGCCTTGACACTTGCAACCTTTCAAAGCCGGCCAAGGAGCCCTTTGAGCGCGCGGCAAAGGAGGCCGGCGTTCCCTTTGACAAAATAATAAGCGTGGGCGACCGCTACGACTTGGACTTGGCGCCGGCCCTGGAGCTTGGAATGGGCGGCGTTTTGGTTCGCGGCGTGGAAGACGTTTACAAGCTTCCCGAATTGATTTGATTCGCCGCTCCTAGACAAACTTTTTATTTTTTTATATAATAAAAATTCGAGGAATTTATGAAAATTACGAAAGTTCAAGGGAAACTTGAGCTTAAAAATTCAGGCGGCCTTTCCTTGTTTTTTATTGGAACTGGCGGCGCCTTTTCAAAGACAAATTTTCAAAGCAACGCCCTTTTCATCAAGGGCAAAAACCATGTCCTCATTGATTGCGGAACTTTGTGCCCCTTGGCGATTTCGCAGTTCGGCGTTCAAATTTCCGACATAAAGAATTTTTTCTTGACCCATTCCCACGCGGACCACATTGGCGGAATGGAGGAAGTGGCCTTTACCAGCTACTATTCCAAAAAAGAGCGGCCTGTCGTTGTGATTGACGACAAGTACAAGAAAATTTTGTGGAACGAGTCTCTGCGCGGCGGCCTTGGCTACAGCAAAACTTTTGGCGGAAAGACAGCCGGTTTTGACGACTACTTTTTTCAGCTTAATCCGCAAAAGGAAAAAGTCGGAAAGAGGCGCTACCTTCATGCCGTGATTGGCGGAAAGGGCGGAATCGACCTTAAGATTTTTGAAACATCCCATTCCAACGCGATGAATTCAAACGGAAAAGTTTTTCATTCTTGCGGAGTTGTCGTTGACGACAAGATTCTTTTTACCGGCGACACAAAATTCAACCGCGAGCAGTTGGAAAACATTTTGAGCGACTTTGACATAGAGTGGATTTTTCACGACGTTTGCTTTTACAAGAACGAAGTCCACGCAAGCTATTCCGAACTCAAGCGCTTGCCTGCGGACGTGAAGAAAAAAATTTACTTGTGCCATTGCGACGAAAAGCTCCTTGACAAAAAGGTCAAGGACGACGGCTTTGCCGGCTTCGCCAAGCGCGGAGTTTATTACAATTTTTGAATTTTAGGTCCATTAGCTCAACTGGATAGAGCGGCCGCCTCCTAAGCGGCAGGTTGTGTGTTCGATTCACATATGGGCCAAACAAAAAAAATCCCGCATAGCGCGGGATTTTTTTTTTATTGCGGCGCGATAATTTTATTCGCGCCGCAAAAGAAACGAGTCAAGGCCTTGAGCGAAGCGTGCCTTGACCGTTTCTAACGAGTTTCGCAAGCAAAACTCGCGTGTCAATCAAACAGCGCTTGGACGGCGCGGGCGTAGCCGCTTTGCGTGTAGTTGTAGAGCGCGGTCCAGCCAAAGCCGTCTTCCTTTGGAAAAATTTTTTTGTCGTAGGGAAGGTTCATGCTGATTCCGATTGTCCGGCTTGCGGCGCCCGATTTTTTTATTTCGCGCGCGAGGCTTGCCGGGTAGGCGGCCTGCCAAAGCTTTTTGTCCTTTACCGCGCCGCCCGTAAGCTGCGTGAACACTAGGATTAGGCCTGCGTTTTTGGCGGCCGCCTTGTCTTGCGCGTTCGGGCTTTTTCTTTCCTCGTAGCAAATGAATTGCGCGTCGTTGATTGAGCGCGCGGCGAGCGCTTTTTGCAGGACTTCAATTTTGTCGCCAAAGGGAACAAAGACCGCGACTCTTT
Organism: uncultured Treponema sp.; assembly: GCA_946411505.1. Classification (GTDB taxonomy): domain Bacteria; phylum Spirochaetota; class Spirochaetia; order Treponematales; family Treponemataceae; genus Treponema_D. Next base: position 42,981 of record CAMKEG010000008.1, read on the forward strand.
TTCCGCGCGCGCGGACCGGGGCGGTGACGTTGACAAAGGACGCTCGCGCCGCGGCGGTTTGAATTTGCGCGCATTCCAACAGCGCCTTTTGCTTTCGCTCCTTTTCCATCGGAACTATTTTTTGCGCGAGCGGGCAAAGCTTTCCGTCTTGAACGGCGACCAAGCCGGCCTTAAGCTTTAGTTCCAGCGAGCGGAAGACGGCCTGGTCCAAGGCCTTTTTTTCAAGGCTTCCGTCGTCGACGGCGGCTTCGACCTTGCAAAAAAAGTCTTCCAAAAATTCCGCGTCCTGCTTTGAGTAGACGTTTATCGGATTTATTATCAAGTCGCAGCCGGCGTTTACAGCCAGGACAAAGCTTTGGTCGGCCGTCCAGTTTTTGTATATCGCGGCCATGTCCATCGCGTCGCTTATGACCGCGCCCTTGTAGCCGAGCGAGCCGCGTAAAATTTTGGTCAGGATTTTTTTTGAAAGCGTTGCGGGCGCGACAAGGCTCTTCGCGCTTTTGGAGCTTTTTAGCCTTGTCTTGTCAAGCCGCGGGCACTGGATGTGCGCGGTCATTATCAGTGGAATGTCGTCTTGAATGTTTTTCTTGAACGGAAGGGCCTCGACCCTTTTCCATTTTGCGGGCGTGGAGTGGATTGCCGGCAAGTCCAAGTGCGAGTCTTCCGAAGTGTCGCCGTGGCCGGGAAAATGCTTCGCGCAGGGAAGAACTCCGGCGCTCAAAAGGCCTTGGCTGAAGGCCGCCGAAAATTCCGCCGTCTCTTGCGGGTCGCTTGAAAAGCTTCTTATGCCGATGACCGGGTTTTGCGGATTTGAGGCCACGTCGCAAACCGGCGCCAAGTCCACGTTTATTCCGTAGTCAAGCAAAAGCTGGCCGTTGGCTTTTCCGCACAAAAAGGCGTTTTGCGCGTCGCCGCTCTTTCCGATGGCCATCGCGCTTGGCGTCGCAAAGTCGTATACGCGCGCCACGTTTCCGCCCTCTTGGTCGGCGAAAAACAAGAGCGGCAAATTGTTTCCGTCGAGCGCGGCCTTGTTCAAGTCGCGTATGAAGCGCTTGGCTTCGGCGGCGCTTGTCATGTTCTCCCCAAAAAGGATTACAGAGCCTATGTGGTAGTCGCGGACTGTCTTGTAAATCGTTGGGTTGATTGTGTTTTGCGCGGCGAAAATCTTCGGGTTTTCAACCGACAGCGCGGGGTTGTAGGCCGGCCGCCTTTCCGCCGAGTCCGTCCAAAAGCGAAAGTTCATCACGCAAAGCGCGCCGATCTTTTGGCGCGTTGTCATCGAGTCCACGCAGTCTTTTATTGCGGCCTTCGCGCGCCTGTCCACAATCGTCCGGCTGTCCGCAATCGCGCTCGCGGCGCTATGCTCGTTTTGCGCGGCTAAATTTATCGGCAGAGCCAACGCCAGCGACAGCGCGGCTGCAAGAAATTTTTTCATCTTAACTATGGATTATAGCGATGATAAAAACAAATGTATAGTTTAAAACGAGCGAAGACGCGTAAATTCATTGCGAATTTTTAAAATTTCTATGGTATATGAAAGGGAATAGCAAAGTCGCGCTTTCCGCCTAACGGCGGAAAAAAAATCCCGGAACCGCGCGAACGGCCCCGGGTAAAACTGTCTCCGATATTTAGAAGTTAGAAAACGCTAGTTGAAGACGCGCACGCCGCAAGCTTTTAGCTCACCTTTTTTGTCAAATAAAGCGATGCCTTTTGAATCGCTTGCAAAAATGGCAGCTGTTTGCGTGTCTTGGTGAATTTTTGACGGGTCCCAGCAGCTTGAGGACCATGTCCAGTCGCCTTCGACAATTTTGGTTGTTATCCCAAGAGCGTCAAAAGAATTGTTTACGGTTTCTAGGTTTGCGAACAGGGTAATCAGCTCTTTTGATGCCGGCAAGTACCATTTGTCGTCGTTGTAAATTCCCTTCCTGTTATCCACTTCCGCAAACCAGAACGCAGGGTATGCGCCCGCGCTCCAAACGCCCATGTGTTGATGCGCGGCTGTTTTGTTTGCTAATCCGTCCTCTTCGGAAACTGTGTATTCATTTGTGTTGTAAAGGGCCGCGCCGTCAGAGCACCACTTTTTCTTTTCTCCAATTTTTACGCCCACGCCTTTTTTATTTGCGGCGTCAAAAATAATTGCGACGGCTGCGCTTTTTTGCGAAGCGGTCATTTTATCCCTGTCGGCGTAGCGCACTACAAGGCCGTTGTCCAGCACGATGTCGCCAAGCTCTTTTGCTTCTGTCGCCGCGACTGTGGGCCCGGTAAAGAATGTCGCGCTTACCGTCACGTTTTGCGCCGGCATCGTGAAGGTTCTTGTAAGTCCGCTTCCGCCCAAATTGGTCGCTCCGGTCACGCTAATTGAATCGGCCGTGTAGTCGTAATAGTTGGCCGCGGCTATTACAAGGGTCACCGTCTGGCCGTAAGTGGCGCTTGTGATGGCCTGGCCGCTTGAGTTTTTGGCGGTGACAGTTCCGTTTGCAATTCCGCTTGTGGTGATTGTGTAATTTATCGCCGTGAATGTCGCGCTTATAGTGACGTTACCTGCCGGCATCGAAAATGTTCTTGCGCTGCCATTGGTAATTCCGCTTCCTGACAGAGTAATGGCGCTTGCAGAAGTTGATGCAGAAATTGAGCTGAGTTCATAGCCAGTGTCAGGTTTAATTGTAAGGATTACAGGTGTGTTATAAGCGGCGCTTGTAGCATTTGTTGTTGAAATTGTATCAACTGTAACACTTCCGTGTGACATTGTCTGCTTTGTAATTGAATATGATATTTGTGTGAATGTCGCGCTTACAGTGACGTTTTCCGCCGGCATAGTGAAGGTTCTTGTAAGGCCGTCGCCGCTTGTCGTCACCGCTTCGCCGCTTGCCTTTGTTACGGCAATGCTCGAAAGCTGGTAGCCAGTCGCGGGGCTTGCGGTAAGAGTTACTGTCGCGTTCGCTTCCGCTGCGCTTGCATTTGTTGAATTTACGCTTGCGGTAACCGTTCCGTTTGAAATGCCAGAGGTGGAAATGTCGTATTCCGGCGCGGCGGTCTGCGCGGTCCAGCCAGAGGGAATGCCGCTGTTGCCTGTAGGCCAATCCACGCCGTTGGCTTTTACGAAGGTTCCTGTGGCAGAAACGTTAGAAAGCCAAGATATTGTAGCCTCGCTTGCGGCAATGCTTGTTGCTAGGCATTTTACATAATTCAGTTTCTCGCATCCACGGAACATTTCTGAATAACATTCTTTAACCAATGTTTTTGCGGGAAGATCCGGCGCTTTTTCCAATTTTTTGCATTCATAGAACATTCTTTCATAGCATTTTTCATATAATGTAGCGGACGGAAGCGCAGGCGCTGTCGTCAAATTTGCGCAGTTGTAGAACATATTGCTATAGCAAGACTTAGCCAGGCTTGTGGCAGGAAGGTCCGGCGCTGCCGCCAAATTTGCGCAGCCATGAAACATGCTGCTGTAACAAGACTCAGCCATGCTTTTGGCTGGAAGAGCCGGCGCGCTTGTCAAGGCCTCGCAGCCGGAAAACATGCCGCTGTAACAATACTCAGCCAATGTTGTCGCCGGCAGTTCCGGCGCGCTTGTCAAGGCAGAGCAATCTTCAAACATTCTAGCATAGCAATTAGAAGTGATTGTTGTCGCGGGAAGAAGGAGCTTCTTTTCTGAATGGTTTTTAATGTGGGTATTGTTTCTAAACATCATTGCAAAGGCGCCGGAAACAGTTAATGACGTTTTGCTTTTATAGTCCGAAGAATCAAGAAGGCTCATTATGTTTCCATAAACATAACAATCGCTTGAACACTTAATCGTTAAATACTTATTATTGTTTACGTCATTCTCAGAGCCATTCGCAAAGAACGCAACCTTGTCTCCCGCGCTAACTTGAATTGGCGAAGATATTGATGACGCGGACTTCTTTGATATTGCGGCAGGCATATTATTTTGAACGCTAACAGTAAGAGTCTTCAATTCGCCGTCATTTATTTTATACTTAAGAGTTGACCATGGATTGACAATTGAGATGCTTCCGTCCGCAATCGCCTCAAGCGTGAGCGGAATGTCCAGCTCTGTCGGAGCGGGCGTTTGTTTGGGCGCGCCGTTCAACAAACCTAAAAGGGCCGCGTTGTTGCTGTCGCTGGCGTTGGAACAGCCGGCGGCGGCGAACAAGAATCCAAGCGCCGCTATGATTGCGGCCAAGCCTAAAAACTTTTTCATTTTCTTTCTCCCAAAGAATAAATTTTTTCCAGCTTTTCCCCAGCCGGTTGCCGTTATTTTAGAATTCCGACCGCAACAAATCAGCGCAAAAAAAGGCCCAAAACAGCGACAAATCAGTACAAATTTTCAAAAAAACAGCGACAAATCAGCGCAAAGTCCAAAAACTCCAAAGATTGACGCAAATTTGAATTAAGCGCTATAATGTTTTAGGAAAAAAAGTTATGAACAAGCTAAAGGAACTTTACAATAAATACTATTATATTTCGCCGCTGGACCAGGCGGACTCGGCGGAATCAAACCGTCTTCTTAATTTATATTGGAGCGGCATTTGTTTTTTTTTCACGCTCGCGTTTCTTGTCCTTGAGCTTGTCTTTAAGAGTGAATACTATCATGAGCACAGACTGCAAATCTTATATATGGCGGGCACTTGCCTTTCAATATCGCTTTCTTTTGTCCTATCCATCGCGACAAAAAATGTTTCCCGCGAAAAGGCCTACATTCTAAAGACGCTTCCGTTTTACGTGATTTACTGCTGGTGCGGAACAACTTGCCCAATCATACTTTTTTACAACCAAGCGAACCATTACAATGGATTGATAGTTTTTCTTTGCGCGACAAACATCGTTTTGTGCATATTCACCGCGTCGCTGCCTCTTCTTGCCGTCGTTTTCGCGTCATGCGCCGCAATGGTTCCAGGCGCCGTCCGTTTTTTTGGAGCGTACGGAACCTTTAACTACGCGGTCGCGGTTCTGATTATTTTCGCCCTTTTCTTTATCAACAGATACAGGCTAAAGCAGCGTCTCGCGCTTGTCAAAAAACAAAGGAGAGTTTTTGAAGCCAAGACTTTCGGAAACTTCACAATTTTGTACGAAGAAAAAGCCATAAAATTTTCCCGCAGCAAAACCACGGAGCTTGTGGCCTACCTCATTTGCAAGAACGGATCTTCGGTCAACACAAAGGAACTGCTTTGCGCTCTTTTCGGAGAACGCGCCGACTCCGCCCGCTACGGCTCCAGTCTTCGAGCCCTTATTTCCGACGCAAAGCGGACGTTTGCCGAACTTGAAACCCAAAACTTCTTCTCCGCAGAATACAACAACTTCCGCATAAACCCCGAGGCCATAAAGTGCGACTACTACGACTTTTTGTCCGGCGACCCGGCCGCCAAAAAGCTCTACGCCGGCCAGTTCATGAACCAGTACAGCTGGGCCGAAGACGCCGCCGCCTTCTTGTCGCAAAAGGCCCTGTCAAAATAGCGGGCCGCTCCCGCCGCGCGACGGTTGAAAAATCGCGGCTTTTTTTGTATACTTAAATTCTTCATTATGAACAAAAACGACTACCGCTTGCGCGCTTATTCTGCGCAGGCATCGGACAGCGAAAAAAAATATTCTGAGGAATTGGACGCAAAAACTTTTGCCCTAAAAAGCGGCGGCTTGCTCAAGGTTCCCCGCGACGAAAGCCAGCTTGTGAAGGACAAGGCCGGCGGCGACTCTGTTTATAGGCGTGTGGCCAAGTTTTTGCTTTTAATCGGAAGCGACCAAGCGGCCGAAGTCATTAAGCATTTGCCGCAATCTGACGTTGAAAAAATAATTCCAGAAATCACGACAATCCGCTCTGTCGGCGAAGACGAGGCCGCGGCGATTTTTGAAGAGTTCCGCGAGCTGGTCGAGATAAAAAAAGAGAACGGCGGCGAGGCCACGGCCTTTAACATTTTGGAAAAAGCCTTTGGCGCGGGCAAGGCCGGAAACTTGATGAAAAAAGTCGAAGCTCAGCTTGACGCGGCCCATCCCTTCACTTATTTAAAAGAAAAGACAAACGAAGAAATCTTAGCGCTTTTAAAAGGCGAAAGCGCGCAAGTCACCGCGATTGTTTTAAGCTACCTTGAGCCAAAAGTCGCGGCGGGCCTTATCAATTCGATGGAAGCCTCGCAAAAAAAAGAGGTGGTTCTCCGCCTTGCCAAAATGCAAAAAGTTTCGCCCGACGTAATTCAGGCGATTGACAAGACGATTCACGAAAAGGCCTCCAAGCAAGTCCGCGACGACTCCTTGCGCATAGATGGCCGCGGCGCCTTGGCTCAAATCCTAAAGCGCATGGACACCGGCGCCGAGCAGGAAATTTTGAACAGCCTTGAGCGGACCGACCCCGAGCTTAGCCGCGACTTGCAGCAGCATCTTTTTACGCTGGACGACGTGGTTCACGCCGACGACAAGTGGCTGCAAAAAAAATTGGCTTCGATGAGCGACAAGGACATCGCGTATTTAATCGCCGCCAAGGAGCCGGAATTTGAGCGAAAGATTTTAAGCTGCGTTTCTGTCGCGCGCGCCTCAATCATAATGGAGGAACAGGAGGCCGCCAAGCCCATGCTGAAAAAAGACGTTGAGGCGATTACAAAAACTTTTGTGTCCTCCCTTCGCGCCGCTTGGGAAAAAGGCGACTTGCGCGTGTTCAGAAAAGACGACGACGAGGTTTACGTAGAATGATTTCAAAATCCTATAAAGGCTTTGACCTTATAAGCGTCAAGGACATTCCCGACTGCTCAAGCAAGGGGCTTTATTTGCGGCACCGAAAAAGCGGCCTTGAAGTATTCCATCTTCTTAACGACGACAAGGAAAATTTGTTCGCCTTCGCTTTTAGGACTCCCAACGACAAGTCCAACGGCGCGGCGCACATCATCGAGCATTCGGTTTTGTGCGGCTCGGAAAAATACCCGCTAAAAGACCCGTTCGCTATTTTGGAAAACCAAAGCGTTCAAACTTTCATGAACGCGCTTACGTTTCCCGACAAGACGGTTTACCCGGCCAGCTCGATTTTGGAAGCCGACTACTTTAACCTTATGAGCGTTTACGCCGATGCCGTTTTTTTTCCGCGCCTGAGCGAGGAAACTTTTTTGCAGGAAGGCCGCCGACTTGAATTGGACTCGAAGGGGCGTCCCAAAATTGTCGGAGTGGTCTTCAACGAGATGAAGGGCGTTTACTCGTCGTTTTCCGGCGCGGTTGGCGACGCGATTGACCAAGCGCTTGTTCCCGACACAATTTACGCCAAGGACTCTGGCGGCGATCCGCTTGAAGTGGCGCAAATAACTTACAAGGAATTCAAGGATTTTCATAAAAAATTTTACGCTCCAAGAAATTGTTTGGTCTTTTTGTACGGAAACATTCCCACGGAAAAGCAATTGGATTTTTTGAAAAAAAATGTCCTTGACGTTTTGGAGGAGAGGGGGCAGCTTAAGGCGGAACTGTTGAAAGGACAAAAGCGCTTTTTGGAACAAATCCTCCGTTCGGAAACGCAAAAGCCTTTTTCGCGAATGCGGAGCGTAAGGGCGATTGGCCCTGTAAGCCCTGGCGAAAAAGATTCCACCGCGCTTCTTTCTTGGCTTTTGGGCGACGCGGACAATATGGACAACTACGCCGAAAGCGTTTTTTTGGCCAACCTTTTGAGCGCGCAGGACGGCTCTCCGATTTCAAAGGCCTTGCTAAAAAGCGGCTTGGGAAAAGACTTGGCCGACGCCAACGGAATCGACGTGTCCGAACGCCTTATAACTTTTTCCGTGGGCCTTCGCGGTGTGAAAAAAGCCAATGAAGAAAAATTGAAGAATTTTATCTTGAAGGAAATGCGGAGAGTCTACGAGGAAGGAATTTCCCAAGACGACATTGACTCAACTTTCAATTCAATTGACTTTGACAACAGGGAAATAAAGCGCTTTCAAGAGCCTTTTTCCCTGGTCTTGATGCGGCGGGCCTTGCGCTCTTGGAATTACGGCGGGGAGCCAGGAAACAGCCTTTTTGTCCGCGACGCTTTTGACAGGCTTAAGAAAAAAATTCAGGCGGATCCTAATTTCATAAAGCGCCTGATAAAAGAATATTTTATTGACAACAAGAGCGTCGCTTGGACGCTTGTGACGCCCGACAAAAGATATTTAAAGGCGCGCGCCGAAAAAGAAAAAAAGATTGCCGAGGCGATGGCGAAAAATCTAAGCAAGGAGGAAGTCGCCCGCGCGTCCGCCGCCCTTCGCGAATACCAGGAAACGCCCGACAAGGACAACGGCCTGCTTCCGCACATACGGCCGAAAGACCTCAAGGCCATCGACGAAAAAATTAAGGCCGTCCGCTCGTCCGTTAAAACCAGGCGCGGCCAAGTTCCGCTCTTTAAAAGCCTTGAAAACACCAACGGAATCGCTTACGTCACCGCCGCCTTTCCGCTGGACGTCTTTGAGCCGGAGCTTTATCCCTACCTTCCGTTCTTCGCCTATATTTTGAACGAGCTTGGCTGGGGCGGCTTGCGTTGGGACAAAAGTTCCTTGTTGATAGCAAAGACATGCGGCGGCTTTAGCACGAGCGCCTTCGTAAGTTCCAGCCCCGACAGCGCGGGCGCCAAAAAGATGCTCAAGGACAACAAGGCGTTCGCTAGCCGGCAGTGGCTCTTTTGCAAGATAAAGGCGCTCGACGACAAAGTCGCGGCTTCCGTTGACATGATGCGCGATTGCCTTAAGGGCGCCCGCTTTGACGACAAAAAGCGCGTCCGCGTCTTGGCCGAGGAAGTTTTGAGCGACATGGAAAGCTCGGCGCTTCCCAGCGGCCATATTTTTGCCAGCGGCCGCGCCGAATGCCGCGCCGACAAGGCGAGCGCGATTGACGAAATATGGACTGGCGTTTCGCAAATATTCACGATGCGAAAAATTGTTTCCGACCTTGACGGAACGATTGAGAAAATGAAATTCATCGCGTCAAAAATTTTCGACGCGGGCGCGGTCCTGCACGTCACCGTCGACAAGGGCTCGATGCCCGCCGCCTTGAAGGCCGTGAAAAAGTTCGCGCGGGACATGGACTTGCGCGCTCCCGTAAAGCCGCGCCATGTTCCCTGCCAAGTTCTTTACGAAATGACAAATTTGGAGAAGCTCGACTCAAACAAGGGCGAAAGAATCGCCGTCCACGGAATGGTGGGCTTTGCCGCGCTTTCGTTCAAGGCCTCCAAGTACGCCACGCGCGAGGCGGCCGCCGAAAAAGTTTTGGCGCACCTTTTGTCCAACGGCGCCTTGTGGGAAAAAATCCGCGCGGTCGGCGGAGCTTACGGCGCCTTTGCCCATGTTGACGCGCTTAGCGGCCGCTGGACTTTGTGCACTTACCGCGACCCAAATCCCCAGGCCAGCCTGGCCGCCTTTGACCAATGCCTTGAGGACGCGGCTAAAAACGGCTTCGATTCCGAGACTGTCGAAAAGGCCGTGGCGGGAACGTATTCCGGCGCCGTGCAGCCGCGGACGCCAAAGGGCAGGGGAAGCGCCGCCTTTTTGCGCCAGCTTTACTTGATTGACTCAAAAGAGGCGCTGAACAACATAAGGCTTCTTCTTTCGATAAAGCCGGAGGACTTGCAAAAAGCCGCCCGCCGCCTTTTAAAGGAACGCAAAAAGAAGGCCAAGAGCGTTCTTATAATTCCCAAAGGCTCCGCCCAGGCGGACGTCGAAATTTAGCTGGGCTCCGCGCTTTTAGTCTTGAAAGCAATTTGAATCTTCATTATAATATAGCGGCAAAAAAACGGCGGCAAGCCTAAAATTCTGGATAGCCGCATAAGCGGCAACATTCGCGCTTGTTGACTAACGCGCGCGAACAGCCGTACTGTTGGAGTTATTATGTCTTTGGAAAAAATGCGCAACATCGGAATCATGGCCCACATCGACGCGGGAAAAACCACGACCACCGAACGAATTCTTTACTATACAAAAAAGATTCACAAGATTGGCGAGATTGACGACGGCCAGGCCACGATGGACTGGATGGCGCAGGAACAGGAGCGCGGAATCACGATTTGTTCCGCCGCCACCACAACCTATTGGAAAGACTATCAAATCAACATAATCGACACGCCCGGCCACGTTGACTTTACCGCCGAGGTTGAGCGCAGCCTTCGCGTGCTTGACGGCGCCGTGTGCGTTTTGTGCGCTGTCGACGGCGTTCAGCCCCAGACCGAAACCGTTTGGAAGCAGGCCGACGAGTTCAACGTTCCCCGCTTGTGCTTCATGAACAAGATGGACAGAATCGGAGCCGACTTCTTTGGCTCGATGGAAGACGTCCACAACAAGTTTGGCGTGGAATGCGTCGCTCTCCAAATCCCAATCGGCCAAGGCCCCGACTTTGAGGGCGTGATTGACCTTTTAAAAATGAAGGAAATCCGCTGGGACGCGGAAACTGAAGGCGAAAAATTCACCGAGAGCGACATCGACCCAAGCCGCTTGGACGAGGCGAAAATGTGGCGCGAAAAGTTGGTGGACGCGGTTGCCTCAAGCGACGACGCTCTTGCCGAACTTTACTTGGAAGGAAAGGAAATCACGGTGGAACAGCTAAAGGCCGCGCTCCGAAAGGGCACGATAAGCCGCGCCTTCGTTCCCTTTGTCATGGGAAGCTCGCGCCACAACCAGGGCGTGCAGCCGCTTATCGACGCGGTCGTCGACTACCTTCCGGCGCCGGACGAAATTCCTCCGGCCAAGGGCGTCCACGTAAAGCGTGACAAGACAGAGGACGTCGAAGTTCCCTGCAAGGAAAACGGACAAGCCCTTGGCCTTGTATTTAAGATTCAGTACGACCGCGAGATGGGCCCCCTTTGCTACGTCCGCATGTATTCAGGAAAAATCGCTGCCGGAACGCAAGTCTTTAACGTGGGAAAGAAAAAGCGCGAGCGCGTGAACCGCATTTTGCGCATGCACGCCGACAAGTCCGAGCCAATGGAAAGCGTTTCCGCGGGCGACATCGCGGTCTTCATCGGCCTAAAATTGGCGCAGACCGGCGACAGCCTTGGAAGCGAAGGCTTTCCCGTCCTTTTGGAAAGCGTCAACTTCCCCGAGCCTGTAATAAGCGTGGCCATCGAGCCGGACTCAATCAGCGAGCGCGACAAGCTCAACGAAACTTTGGAAATACTTTCGCGCGAAGACCCCACGTTTACCCATAAAGAAGACGCCGAAACCGGCCAGATGATTATCAGCGGAATGGGCGAGCTGCACCTTGACGTTTTGGTCACCCGCATGAAGGACGACTTTGGCGTAAAGGCGCGCGTAGGCTCTCCGCAGGTAACATACCGCGAGGCCGTAACCGCCCAGTCCACCGCGACCGAAAACTACAGCCGCGTCCTTGGCGGAAAGGAAAACACGGCTGGCGTCACGGTCACAATCAGCCCGCGCGAAACAGGTTCTGGCAACAGCTACGAATGCCTTGTCCGCGACTCTTCCATTCCCGAGGAAATTTTTGACGCCGTCAAAAACGGCTTTGAAAACGCGCTCGCGGCCGGAATCAACTACGGCTATCCTTGCGTTGACACGGCCGTCAGCGTCACCGCGCTTGACTACAACGAGCTTACCTCGACGACATTTGCCTTTGAGGCTTGCGCCGTGGCCGCCTTTGACAAGGCTTGCAAGGGCGCCGCTCCGGAACTTTTGGAGCCTGTGATGGACGTTGAAATTTCTTGTCCCAAGGAATTTGTCGGCGACGCGATGAGCCAAGTGACCCAGCGCGGCGGAATGATTTTGGGCCAGGACTCCAAGCCCAGCGCGGAATTGATTCACTGCGAGGCGCCGATGGCCAAAATGTTCGGCTTTAGCACCAACTTGCGCAGCGTAACCCAAGGCCGCGCAAGCTTCCAAATGGAGTTCAGCCACTTCCAAGTAAAAGCCGGCGGCCTCAGCAGCGCGTATTAGATTCAATAACCGCAAAGCGGCTCCACCCGGTACGTCAAGCAAGCCAAAAAAACGCGCGAAGGAGCGGGGCGGCAGGCGAAAACTCTACGTCGGGCAAGCCCGCCGTTTTGCTATAGGAAATTTATTCAACCGCGCTCTCACGAGCGCTGGCAATCATTTTGCGCCTTTTTATGCGTGTAGCGAGCCGTGCGGAGCGCGCAAGCGCGACAGCAATACCTTAAGAGGCCTCGTTTCCAACGGAAACGAGACGCTAGCTAGCGGTTTTGCCTGCCGCAGCCGCGACTGGGAGCGTTTTTTTTTTGCTTGTTTGCGCTGTCTTGACTTGCGGGCTGCGTTTGCGCTAAAATGCAAGGATTATGGAAACACGTTGTTTTGCAATGCTTAAGCCTGGCGTTTTGAACCGCAGGCTGGTCGGCGAGGTTATCAGCCGGCTTGAGAAAAAAGGCCTCAAATTGATTGGCCTTAAGATGATGAACATTTCTCCCGAATTGGCGTCCAAGCATTACGCCGAACATAAGGGAAAGGCCTTTTACGAATCGCTTGTTGGATACATAACAAGCGCTCCCGTCGTGGCGATGTGCTGGCAGGGCGACGACTGCGTCACTTTGGTCAGAAAGCTCGTCGGCTCCACAAGCCCCGCCGAAGCCCATCCGGGAACGATTCGCGGCGACTTCTGCTGCCACACTCAGTACAACGTAATTCACGCTTCGGACAGCGACACAAGCGCCGAGCGCGAAATCAATTTGTTCTTTAAGCCGGAAGAGTTGATTGACTGGGAAGACAACGCTTCCATTTGATTCTAAAATTTTTTACAGAAGGCTTTGCGATGGCTGCTAAAAAAACTGTTGGAGTTATAGGCGCCGGCGCGTGGGGAACTGGCTTTGCCCAGGCCTTGGCGCGCGGCGGACATGACGTTACGCTTTGGGCGTTGGAGGAGGACGTTGTTTCTTCCATCAACAACGAGCATGAGAACAAGAAATTTTTGCCCGGCTTCAAGTTGGAAAGCAATTTAAAGGCTTCCTCCGACATCGAAAAAGTCGCTTCGGAAAGTGAATTCTTGATTCTTGCCTCGCCGTCGCTTTACTTGGCTCCAACCATAAAAAAAATCACAGGCCTTCCAAACATCGCCGACGGCAGCGCCAACATCGGCGTTTTGACAAAAGGCTTCGTTCCGTCTCCCACAGGCCCTAAGCTTGTCGTGGAGACAATCGAAAGCGTTTTGCCCGGAGTTTACAAGGGCTGCGTTTGCTATATTTCCGGCCCCAGCCACGCCGAGGAAGTGGCCCTTGGAAAAATCACCGGCCTTGTCGCCGCCAGCGAAAACCCAAAAGTTTCAATCCGCTTCCGCGAACTTATGCGCGTTCCGGGCTTGATGGCCTATTCCAGCTTTGACGTCATCGGCGTGCAAATATGCGCGGCCGCAAAGAACATCATCGCCGTCGTTTACGGCGCCTTGGACGCTATTAGCGAAACCAGCGACATCTTTGGCGACAACGCCGAAAGCCTTTTGATGGCCGCCGGCCTCAACGAAATCCAAACGCTCGGCTTCGCCATGGGAGCCACGCACGCGGAAACTTTCACTTCAATCGCCGGCGTGGGCGACCTTGACGTAACCTGCAAAAGCAAGTACGGCCGCAACCGCCGCTTTGGCCAGGACATGATAAAGACCGACATGCTTGGCAACTTCAAGGACTTGGACGACCTCATCGCCAACGTCTCAAAAATCGGCTACCTTCCCGAAGGCGCCATCGCCTGCAAATACGTTCACGAAATCGCGCAAAGCAAAAACATAAAGCTTTTGATTTGCGACGGCCTCTACCGCATCCTTAACCGCGAGATTGAGCCGGAAGATTTCATGCTTGAGCTTTTGATGGGAAATAAATAATTAGGGGAGCCCCATGCTGGAAAAAATCACCAACGCCTTTACCGACGTTTTTAGAACGATAAGCGGAAAGTCTTCAATTTCTGAAAAAAACATCGAGGACGCGGTAGAAAAAATAAAGATGGCCTTGCTTGAGGCCGACGTGAACCTTCGCGTCGTCCGCCGTTTTGTAAACGGCGCCATTGAAGAAGCCAAGGGCGAAAAAGTCCTTCGCGCGGTTGACCCTGGCCAGCAGTTTGTAAAAATAATCTACGACAGAATCGTGGCCATGCTTGGCGACACCAAGCAAGACCTTAAGCTAAAGGGCCCCGACACGCAGAGCGTAATCCTTATGCTGGGCTTGCAGGGCGCGGGAAAGACAACCGCCAGCCACAAGCTTGCCGCCCGCCTGAAAAAGGACGGCCGCCGCCCGCTTTTGGCAGCCTGCGACTTGGTTCGTCCGGCCGCCGTCGAGCAGCTTTGCGTGCTTGGCCAAAAAATCGACGTTCCGGTTTACAAAGAGGACGGCGCCAAGGACGCTGTCCGGGTTGCCCAAAACGCGATTGACTACGCCAAAAAGAACGGACTTGACACAATCATTTTGGACACCGCCGGCCGCCTTCAAATCGACCAGTCCATGATGGCGGAATTGGTTCAAATTAAAAAGGCGGCGGATCCCGTTGAAACGATTTTGGTCGCCGACGCTATGACCGGCCAAAACGCCGTTGACATCGCAAAGTCCTTTGACGAGCAGCTTGGCCTTAGCGGAGTCATTCTAACCAAGTTTGATTCCGACGCGCGAGGCGGCGCCGCCCTTTCGTTAAAGTCAATTACAGGAAAGCCCATTCTCTTTATTGGAACTGGCGAAAAGACCGAAGACTTTGAAGTCTTCCACCCTGAACGCATAGCAAGCCGCATACTTGGCATGGGCGACGTCGTGAGCCTTGTAGAAAAGGCGCAAGAAAAAGTCGACATGGAAGCGGCCGCCGCCATGCAAAAAAAGATGGCCAAAAACGAGTTCACGCTTGACGACATGCTTGCCCAGTTCCAGCAAGTAAAAAAGATGGGCAACATGCAGTCGCTTTTGGAAATGATTCCGGGAGCGGCGGCGGCAATGCAAGGGCGCGACCTTGACACCAGCGGCATGAAGCGCCAAGAGGCCATCATCCAGTCGATGACAAAAAAAGAGCGCGCCAACCATTTGATAATCGGCCCCAGCCGCCGCAAGCGCATAGCCAAAGGTTCCGGCACAAGCGTGGCCGAAGTCAACAAGCTTATAAAGCAGTTTGAAAAGACAAAGCTTACGATGAAAAAAGTCAGCCGCAACAAGGGCTTGCAGGCGCAGCTCATGGGCCAAATGATGGGCGGCGCCGGAATGGGAGGCGGAATGCCGGGCATGGGCGGCATGGACCTAAACGCGCTGGCTAAAAAGTTCGGCGGCAGTCTCCCCGGCGGATTCAAGTTCTGAAACGCTTGACAACTATACAGAGTTTTGTATAATAAATGCGGAACGCCACGGCAAATGGGTTGGCTGCCTCTTAAGATTTGATTTAGGAGGCCCGCGGAACATGACAAGTTACGATGTCGCGATGCTTGTAATCGCAATTCTTTCTTTGATTGTAAATGCGGTCGCTCTCTTCAAAAACATGAAGAAATAGCGAAAAAAAAATGCCCGCCCCAGTGACCAACTCCGGCAGGCATTTCATAAATGCTAAAAGGGGTATGCCACATTGTCGTGGCGTTCCTCATTCATCTTTATGATACATCATCTTTCCCTTATTGTCAACAAAAAAATCTTCTTCTACTTCACAACAATCTTTGAAATCGGGCGGCCGTCTTCTGTCCAGGCGCGGTCGTGGTTTGTCGCGTCGGGAAACCTGTCGACTCCGATGTAATAGACATAGTAGTAAGTTCCGCTTGGAAGGGGCAAGTCCAGCTCGTAAAAGCCGGCCGCGGTTTCCTTAAGCTCGTAAATCCAGCTGTCCCATTTTGTGAAAGTTCCCGCAAGGCGCACTTTTTGTCCGCTCTTTCCCCGGTAAACAAAATGGGTGGCCGAGCCTTCCCGGACGGCGCCGGTTCTTAGAGCGGCGTTTCCTTTTCTTTGAATCGTCAGTTCCGAAAGGTGGATTCCGGTTTTTGTGTCGTAGTATTGCTGGGGGTTAAGGCTGTCGGTTGTCCAAAGGCCGTCGATTATCATGCGGTAGTAAATTTTGTCCGCCTGCGGAAGGTCCTCCAAAATGTAAAAGTACCAAGTCTTCATGTGGTCGCCGTTTTGGTCGTATGTTGACTTTCTCATGAAAGGATGAATTATTTGGTAGTTCTCAAAGTCAAAGGCTATGCCCACGTACCTGGGCCCCAGTTCGGCGCTAAAGACTATGCAGCCGTCCTTTTCAAAAGGCGCGGACGGCCCTTGCAATTTTTGCGCGATTTCGCGGTATTCAAAAGAGTAGGGCGATTCAATTGTCTTTTCGGCGGCCGCCGCTCCGACAAAAAAGATTGCCGCGGCCAAAATCAAAAGCGACTTTTTCATGCCCTTATTATCGGAAAAATCGCCGCCGCGCTTTATGGTAAAGAAAGAATTTAGCGCTTTGGCTTTCGTTCGTAAAATTCCGCCGCAATTTGCCTACAGGACCCGCGAAAACTCTTTTACGATTTGCGGAATAAGCGTGGCGATTTTTCCGTCTACGCTCATGCCGCTGGCGTTTTTGTGGCCGCCGCCGCCAAATTTGGCCGCCACCGCGCTTACGTCGATGTCGTCAAGGCTGCGCAGTCCGCCGGTGCAAGAGGACTCTGTTTCCTGGCGCAAGAAGACCGCGGCCTCGACGCCTTCCACGCTCAAAAGGGCGGTGTAAAGAAGGTCGCTGTCCCGCCCCTCCTGGCCGTAATTTTTGGTGTCTTCCATCGTCTCGTAGGTGATTGCAAGCTTTCCGTTGCAGTAAAGCTCCGTCTTTGTAAGGAGCAGGCCCAGCAGCTTGCGGGTGGAATAAGGCTTTCCGCCCGTTATCTTGTTGTACATTTTGTTGGGGTTGGCCCCGTAGCGCACAAGCCGCGCGGCCAGCTCAAAAACCGGCGCGCTGTCTTCCCGCAAAAACCTAAAAAAGCCGGTGTCCGTGCTAAGGCCCAAAAACATAATCTTGGCCGTTTCCGGGTCGGGCTGGCCCACCAAGGCCTCGTAAAGCATCGTAAAAAGGCAGACCGCGGCGGGGCTTGTTGGGTCTATGATTGCCTTTGCGCCGTCGGGCGTTTCTGCCGTCTTGTGGTGGTCCACGATAAAGGTGTCAAAGCCCTTCAAGGCCTGCCCAAAGTCGCCCAGGCGGGAAAACTCCGAGCAGTCAACCATAATCAAGCCGCATGACTTTCTGTCGGCCTGGCTAAGGAAGGGAACTTGGTCTGTAAATTGGCTTTCAAACTGGCGAATCTCCGGCCGCTTGAATGGGCCGGCGTTAATCAAAACGCATTCTTTTGCGAACGCCTTTAGAATGGCCGCCGCGGACAAGGAACTTGCCACGCAGTCTCCGTCTGGGTCCTTGTGGCCCACGATTAAAAAAGCCTCGTGGGCGTCCACAAATTCTTTGAAGGCGGCCGCCTGCGCGGAGTCAAGGATTTTCATCTTAAAGAACTAAAGTTCCAAGTCGACCGACTCGACGCCGTCCGTGGACTCGACCTTGTTTTCGTTGGCGATTCCCCAAATTTTGTCGTTGTGGTTTGTCGGAACGGTGAGCATGACTTTAAGGAAGTCGCCGCTCTTCTTTACGATTGTGACGTAAGGCGTGATTTTGGGCGGACAGTTCCTGACCAAAAGCCTCTTGACTGTGTCCGGCTTGTTCTTGGCCCAATCCTTGGGGATTGTCACCGTGCCCATCTTGTGTCCGGCCTTTCCGTAAATGACGGTGTAAGCCTTGTTTGAGTCCATCACTTTATAAACAGGCGCGCTGTAATATGAAATCTCGGACTGTCTGTGTCCGCCGGCGTTCTCCTCGGAAGATGCGCCCGCCAAAACAAGCGCGGCCAAGCCCATCGCGGCTAAAAATTTCTTTACGCTCATAAAAAAACCTCCGTGTCGGTTCCACCCATTCTAGCGCGCAAAGCCTTTTTTGTAAAGCGGAATTTTTAGCTTCCTACGCCCGCCCCGCGGCATTGGCAATAAAAAAAACGCGGCTCACAGTCGCGGCCGCGACTGGAAGCGTTTTTGCCCGCCGCGATTTTTGTATCCTTTGACATTCAGCATTGTTTATGGTATAAAAGCCTAAACAAAAAACATTGGAGTTTGACATGAAAAAATCATTCGCGGCCGCCGCCGCCATAACGATGCTTTGCGCCGCCGCCTTTTGCGCCGACGTTCCGCAAGAGCCTGTAGACGTGTACGACGACGGAAGCCAGGCCGAGCTTTCCGAAAGCGAAAGCGATTCCGCAAAAAAATCCTCCGACAAAAAAGAGACCAAAATAAAGTGGAACACAAAGGCCAACAAGGAAGCCGCCATGTCCGGCGACCCCTACAACCAAAAGAAAATGCGCGGAAACCGCAACTTTGGCGAGCGCCTTCTTAACACCAACAAATTCACAAAGATGGACCCCTTTTCCGCCTACCTAAAGCCCACTCTCGGAAAGCTTTTCCTAAGGAAGGGAAGCCTTATTTACCGCGAGGGAACCGACATCGGCGGCTTTGTTATGTACTACGACTCGTCCGCCTACGCGCTGCAGTTTGCCCAGTCCGCCCGCCGCGTCCTTTGTTCCGCGGTGGAAAGCTACTACAAGGACTTTGACGAAAAGCGCCTTGACCGCAACGGAAAGGCCAGCAAAACCCGCGGCGTTTACGGATTTTGCGAGGGCTACGAGGACTTTGGCGTGGTTTCCGGAATGATGACCAACTACTCAAGGCCAATCGTCCACTTTGGCTACATTTTTGACAAGAACACGCCGTATTTTACCATCAACGTCCGCCGCGCCAAGAACCTGGCCGTCAACGAAAAGACGGAGGAAGGCTCCCTCAAGGCCAACACAATCGAGCAAACCTACTATTTGACAAAGGCCCAGGCAAAGAAGCTTTCCGTCTTCCTTAGCGACGAAAACATCGGCGCCCTGCAAATGGCCACCACAGTGGAGGCGTCCGTGGAGGACCCCGACGCCTACCAGGAAGCCTACGAAAGCCCCGCCGAGCCCCAGCCGGAGCCGCAACCCCAGCCCCAGCCCGAAGAAAAGCGGGAAGAATAATGGCCAAGGCCTTCTTCCGCGCCGCGCTGAAGGCCCTGGCGCCGGCCCTTTTGGCGCTTTTTGCTTGCGGGGCCGCGCGGAGCCAGGAAAGCCTTAAGGCGGCCGTCGGGCAAAAGCTGAGGGACTTGTCCGTCCTTGAGCGCCCGGGCCAAAAATCCGTCACATTTTACGGCCAAAACTGCTACCAAAGCGTTTGGCTTGGCGAGAAGGCCCGCGGGCTTTTGTCCGAGGCGGCCCAAAAATACCTTGAGCAGTTTGAAAAAAAGCGCCTTCAAAAACCCAAAAACGGGGCGGGGGAGCGCTTTTACTCCGGCGCCGAGGCCCTTTTGGAGTGGGGGCCAAGGAAGGATTCGATGGAACGCTCCGCCACGGCAAAAATCCGCTTCGGCTACGCGATTTACGGAAAAAACGCCTTTTTCCTTATAAAAGTTCCCTCCCAAAAAAGCCAGGCCCCGGCCCAAAGCCCCGCCTTTGAAAGCTCCGAGCCCGCCAGCCTGCTCTTTACCCGCGCCCAGCTGAAAAGCCTGCTTGCCGCCCTTCGATAAAAAATTTAATTTTTTTTCTTGACAGGTGGAATAACTTGTGGTAAACTTTTTTTAAAAGGCAGATGTTGTGTCTGTTTTTAAAAAATAAGGAGGTTTTTTCATTATGAAAAAATTGATTGGAACAGTTGCTGTCGCGGCTTTGCTCGCTACGGCTGCTTTCGCCGAAGGACTTTCTTTCGGTTCTTGGGGACGAGCCTTGTGGATCGTTGAATCCGTCAAGAATGACGCGGGTGACAACGCTGTAACTTCAAAGCTCGGACAGTCTTGGGGTGGAGCGAGCCCTCGTACAGCCTTGGCTGTAAGCGGCTCATCTGACAACATGGGATTCAAGCTTGACTTGCACGGAAACGGCAAGGATCTTGGCATTGGCGACAACGCCTTGATTTGGACAAAGCCGATTGAAATGCTCAAAGTTCAGTTTGCCGCAAAAGACGACACAAACTTGTTGCGCGGCGACGCCTGCTTCGGACTTTGGAACTTCGACCGAATTGGTTCAGTTTCAGTTGACGGATCAGAAGGATTCATCTTCCCCGCCATGCTCAACAAGAACGTAAGCGTTGTTGTCACTCCTATCGAAGGCTTGACAGTAGGCTACGGCTTCAACGTCGCCCTCGGAGACATCACTCCCAAGGCTGACTCAGACCGCTTCGTTGACCAGATTGGACGCACAAGCGCTTTCGCCGCCGCGTACACAATCGCCAACATCGGTACAGTTAAAGTTGGTTTCCAGGCTCAGGGCAAGGGATACGACAAAGAAGGTGGATTCAAGGCTGACCGCAAGGACAAGTTCGAGATTGACGCCGCTTTCGAGTTGACAATGCTTGAGAAGGTTTACCTCGCTGTTGGTACAAAGATTCCGTTGGGAGGAACTTTCGGAAAGTATGACGAAAAGACATACCTCGTCGCCAACGAGTCACCCATTTTCGTTAATCTTTACGCTAAGTTGAGCCTTGTTGAGAACTTGGCCATCAACATCATCGGCGGCGTCAAGTTGAACAACAAGGACGTCAAGGGTGTAAGCGACAACAATTTCTCTGACTTCAAGGCTGCCGGACAGCTTGGCTTCCGCGTCGGTGTTGAAGGCGAGTACAGCTTGTCTAACGGAATCGGAGTTTTCGCTCAGGTTGAATATGCCAACGGCATCTACATGAGCTCAAATTCTGGCGACAACAACGATTGTCTCACATTCGGTTTGGGAGCTACAAAAGGCTTCTCTAACGGTGTAATCGGCGTTGCTTTCGAAGGCACAACAAACGGCTATGGCCGCTATGGCAGCAAAGTTATGGCTGCTAAAGATGACTTCCACTGGGAAGTTCCTGTTAAATTGGAATACTGGTTCTAGGCCAGATTTCCTAAAAGAAAAAAAAATTAAACGAATTGGAGGATTCGCATGAAAAAGAATCTTTTTGGCGCAGTATCAGCCGCTTTGGCTTTGGCGCTTGCAATTACGTCGTTCGGCTGCGAAAGCGGAAACGACAGCCCTTTGCGCAACCCCACAGACGCTGACCGCGCCGCTTTGGACAAAGCGACATTCAAGTATGTCGCCACACCGAATGAATATACACCCGCGGGCACAACTGCAGAAACACCTTCTGGAACCAGCAGCACAACTGGCTACGATTGGGTAAGCTATGTAAACGGAACTCTCGCTTACAACCGCAAGACAGACGCCACAGCCAAGAGCGCCACAGTAAAAGGCACGGAAGTTGGCGACGTAATCAAGACAAAGAAGGAAACTGTTACTCTTGACGTAAACGCCGGAACATGGTCAAAGCTTGCCGAGGCGACAAGCCTTGAAGTTTTTGCCCTTGTTGATTACACAGCCACAGGCACGACTGCGAACTGCACTTTGACATCAAAGGCCATTCAAATCGCCGAAGATTATGACGCGTCACACACTGTAATTACAATTACACCGGGTTCTCTTTCAGGAACTTATACGCCTAGCGTAATCGCACCTGGCTACATCACAACTTATAACGGAGCCAATGGATATGCCGACGTTAAGGCCAAGTTTGACGCAGTTATTACAACAATCAAGGCTTTGAAGAGTGACTATGTCACAACAGCATCTGTTAAGGATGCCAACACAGCCATCGACAATGACATCGAAGCCTTGAACCTTGAGCTTGCCTACATCGACGCCAAGTGGCACGGAGCCACAAAGGTTATAGTTTCCACAGACGCCGCCAACACAAAGACAACAAAGTTTGTTGACGACAACGGAAAGGAAGTTATTCCTGCCATCGTAAAGAAGGGCACAGCCCCCGAAGCCGAAACAGGAAAGTACACTCTTCTTAGCGGAAACTACAACACAGGCTCAATCTTGCTCACAACTTGGAACAAGGTTACATTCGACGACGCCAACGACGCTTATGTTACAGCCGACGGATATAAGGGAAAGATTTCCGTTACATATCCTGTAGCTTCAACAACACGTGATGGCGCTATTGGACAAAAGGATTCTCGCATTCTTACGATTGCCGACGGAGTCCTTACAGCTCCCAAAATGAATGTTTCACGTTCAGACGCTGCTGCCGCTACCAAAAATTACGCGTTCATCTTTAGCGCGTCAACTGTTGCGTACTATAACAACTCTGCCATTGGCGTAACTGCCACAGGTCGCGACGAGTACAAGTCATACAGCTATGTATTGCAGCAGAAATAGCATCTGCAAGGCCAGCCTAATCTAGGTTAGCCAATTAAGCCCCGGCCGCAAGGCTGGGGCTTTTTTTATGGCTTGTGTGATTTTTTGGGTGGCGTTGTTGTGGTTGGAAAATGTGTTTGGCCTGGACGCGCGGTTGGTTGGGGCGGCGGCTGGTTGTTTTCCGCTTTGGTTGGCGGCGTCACGGCAAACGCGCCGCGGTTTGTCTTTCGCGCAAAATGGCGCGAAGGAGCGAAGCGGCCTGTCGAAAACACGCTTTTCGCGCCGCCGCGCAAGCGGCGCGTGCATAGTTACAAGCGCGAAAAGCGTGTAGCGGGCGCGCCCGCGCTTTCGTCAGGCCGTCTCGCGACTGGGAGCCATTTTTTTTTACGGATTAATTTGCGGGGCTGGGGGCCTCCAGCGCCTTCAAAACCTTGTCCAACGGCGCGCCCATTTTTTCCGCCGCCACTTCCGGCGTGGCGTTATAGTCACGAATCAGCATGACCGCGCCTTCCACGGCCTTTTGCTCCATTGCGTCTTCCCTGATGTAAGTCTTTTCACGTTCCCATTCCATGTATTGCTTCCTCCACTGCGTGTTGCGCTTGGCGTCCGCGACAAGCGTTTCCACCCGGCTCGTAAACTTGTTTGAAGCCCTGCCGCCGGCCAGCATTCGCAAGAAGGCCTTTTGGCCTTCGTCAAACAGTTTATCACAGTTTTCGGAAATAAAAAAGTACTTGTAGGCCCTGTCGTTTAATTTAATTTTTGAGTCCTCTTGGCACAAGTTCTCAAATGAGTACTTGGGAAGGCCGTTCCCGAATATGTCGCCGACGCAAATGAAAATTACAAAAGATGTTTTTAGGTCCTTGTATTTTTGGCCGGATTTCAACAGGTCCACGTCGATGACGCCCTGGTAATAGCGCGAGCGTTCCGGAAGTTCCTTTGTGTCCGCCGCCTGAAGCTCGATGTTGTAGACCTTAAGACCGTCTGCGTCCTTTGCGTAAACGTCAAGCCGGACGCCCTTGGCGCCAAAATCAACGTTGATTTCCTCCTCCTGGCTCATTTCAATGCGTTCAATCTTGAATTCCAAAAGGATTTCCAAAAGTTCCTTGCAAATGTCAGGGTTGTTGCGCATCACCTTGTAAAAGATGAAGTTGTTGGCAATTGTCAGGCTTTCCCACTTTTCGTTGCAAGGACAAGCTGCGCTTTCCATAAATTATCTCCTATATGCGGCATTGAAAAACGCTCCGCGTTTTCCTTGCATATAAGATACAAGCGATGAGCAAAAAATTAGCGGTTTTTGGAAAAAAAATTCATTTTTTTGCCAAAAACCGCTAATTTTTTGTCTAACAGGGCTATCTTATATGCAAGGAAATTTTATTTTTTATAAGGAGTGGATTTTATGAAAGAAGTCCTTACGCCGGAGGAGAAATGGGAGCGCGCGACGCTTTCCAACAACTTCATCTTCTACAAAGTCATGCGAGGGCATCCCGACGCCTGCCAGCGCCTGCTCGAAATGCTGCTGGACGTCAAGATTGAGAGGATGGAGCTGAGCGCCGAGGAGACCATAGCCTTGGACCACGACTCAAAGGGCATCCGCCTGGATGTTTTTGTCAAGGACACTGGCAAGATGTTCGACGTCGAGCTGCAGGTCGCTAACACGATGGAGCTGCCCGAGCGCGCGCGGTATTACCAGGGCGTCATGGACGTGGACACGCTCAAGGCGGGACAAAAGTACAAGGAGCTCCGAGACGGCCACGTGATTTTCATCTGCATGGAGGATGTCTTCAGGAACGGGCTTCCGGTGGACACCTTTGAAAACATTTGTATAGAGGACGGAAGGACAAAATTGGGCGACAGGGCCTTAAAGCACTTTTTCATCGCGCCGATTTGCGCTAAAATGGTTGAGGACAAGGAGGCGAAAGCTTTCTTTGAGTTTTTGGTTTCGAACCAAGCGTCAAGCGGCTATACGGACAGCCTTAAAGGCTATGTCGCCGACGCAAAGCAGAGCACGGAGAACAAGAGGCAGTTTATGGAATGGGAACGACAGCGGGCCTACGATTTTGACGAAGGAAAGGAAGCGGGCATTGAGCAAAAGGCCGTGGAAGACGCGGTCATGCTTGTAAAAAAGTACAACGCGACTCCGGAATCCGCCGCAAGCGACATGGGCGCGCCGCTGGACAAGGTCTTGAAGGCGCTGGAGGCGCGCGGCCCAGCAATTTAATCCGTAAAAAAAATGGCTCCCAGTCGCGAGACGGCCTGACGAAAGCGCGGGCGCGCCCGCTACACGCTTTTCGCGCTTGTAACTATGCACGCGCCGCTTGCGCGGCGGCGCGAAAAGCGTGTTTTCGACAGGCCGCTTCGCTCCTTCGCGCCATTTTGCGCGAAAGACAAACCGCGGCGCGTTTGCCGTGACGCCGCCAACCAAAGCGGAAAACAACCAGCCGCCGCCTCAACCAACCGCGCGTCCAGGCCAAACACATTTCTCAACCACAACAACGCCACCCAAAAAATCACACAAGCCATAAAAAAAGCCCCGGCCTTGCGGCCGGGGCTTAATTGGCTAACCTAGATTAGGCTGCCTAGGAAATCCTACTGCAACTTGTAGCTGTAAGAAGAAGCGTAAATGTTTACGCCTGTGTTCGAAGCGGCGCGGTTTGTTGCATCGTCGCAAGCGCTCTTCGGTGTGTTGTTAGACTTTCCAAGCAAGAAATCCCAAGTCTCATTGACATCAGTTGTAACAGTGCTGTTGTTTGTCTTAATCTTAGCTGATGTAAGAACACCGCTGTTGATTGAGAGCGTGCGTCCAGACTTGCTGAGCGTTGTCTTGCCCTTTGTTGTGGTCTGGGTGTCGAAGTCAACAGAAATCTTTGAGCTGTAAATCTCAAGACCGTTCAATGTGTAATGGTCGTTGTCATCGTCAAACACATATGTGTTGTCGCCTTTAACGAGTTTTGTAATCAAGATTGAACCAGTGTTGTATCCACTATCGACAACCTTGTAAGATCCTGTAGCAGCAGCCTTGGCTTCTCCGCCCTTCTTGTCAACAGTCTTGACGACTTTTCCGTCTTTGTCAAGCTTTGTAAGATACTTCAAGCTTCCTGTTGTGGCTCCGTTAACAGTCTTTGTGTCAAGAATGCTGTAGCGGGCGCCTTCCTTCCAAACAGTGGCCCAGTCAAACTGATTCTGAGCGTCTTCCTGAGCTGTCTTCTTGGCAGCAAGAGTTGCATATGTCGTTTGAGCCGTTTTTTTATCCGCTTCGGTCATCGCGTCAAACGTAGCCTTTTCAGCGGCGGACATATTGTTATAAACAGTGTTGAAGGCTGCCTGGGCGTCGGCTGTTTCATTCTTGGCTGTTGTCAAAGCAGTTTTAGCAGTGTCAATGCGTTCTTGGTCTGTCTGCGAGGCAGTGGCGTTGATAACGTCATAAGCCGCAGCGCCGTCAGGAGTTGTTGTTGTGCTCAAGATAAGCTCGCGAACGGCGTAGGCTGATGAAGATGAGCCATACTCAAAAGTGTTGTCCTTTGCGTTCAAAGCGATTGTCTCAGCCTTTGTGTTGATAACGTCGCCAACAGCGGGTTTTGTTACGTCAACCTTTCCCCAGTCGCCGCTCTTGATGTTGTAATTCTGAGAGCCGTTTTCAAACTTCTTGTACGCGAATCCAGCAGCAGTTGATCCCGTCTTTCCAACTTTCGTCTCTTCTTCGGAGGCGGGAGTTCCTAATGCAGTATACTCTGTCGGTGTGGCAACATACTTGAACACGCTGCCATCCAAAGCGGCGCGGTCAGCGTCTGTAACGGCGCGGATCGGGTTGTCGTTTCCGCTTTCGCAGCCGAACGACGTAATTGCAAGCGCCAAAGCCAAAGCGGCTGATACTGCGCCAAAAAGATTCTTTTTCATGCGAATCCTCCAATTCGTTTAATTTTTTTTTCTTTTAGGAAATCTGGCCTAGAACCAGAGTTCCTTTTTTTTGGAGGATTTTTCAAAAAAATATGCGCTTTTTTTAGAAAATCGCTAAAATATGATTTAAAAACGCTATCTTATATATGGAACGCCATAACATGGGCCGGCCGCCTCTTGATTCTAAATTAGGAGGCTCGCATAACATGAGTGAGTATGAATTGGCGATGTTAATCATCGCCGTTTTGACTTTGATTGTAAATGCGGTCGCTCTCTTCCGACAAAAGAAGAATTAGCGGAAAAAGCCTGCCCGTAGTGTAGCGCCTCGGACAGGCTTTTTATAAAAACCAAAAAGAGGCGTCCGCCGTTATGGCGTTCCACTCTGTAAATATAATAGCGCGACATTTGCGCGATGTCAAGAAAAAAATGCCGCCTTCATGGCGCTTGAATGGCTCTTCACAAAGGGGACTTGTTTCGCTATAATATTAAGGTTATGGCTGTAAATAGAAAAAAAGCGCCGTTTTCAACTGAAATTATCAGCGTGAAGGGCGCCAGGGAACATAATTTAAAGAATGTCAGCGTAGATTTGCCAAGAAACAAGCTTGTCGTGATTAGCGGCTTGTCGGGAAGCGGAAAAAGCTCGCTGGCTTTTGACACGCTTTTTGCGGAAGGACAAAGGCGCTACATGGAAAGCCTTTCCAGCTACGCCCGTCAGTTTATGGGAACGATGGACAAGCCGGACGTTGACTTGATAGAGGGCTTGAGTCCTGCCATTTCAATTGAACAAAAGACAACCCACAACAATCCGCGTTCCACCGTGGGAACTGTCACGGAAATTTACGACTACTACCGCTTGCTTTACGCGCGCGTAGGAAAGGCGCACTGCCCGAACTGCGGGCGCGAAATAAACGAGCAAAGCGTCGACCAAATCATTGACGCGGTTTTGGCGTGGAACGAGGGCGAGCGCCTTACTATTTTGGCTCCTGTGATTCGCGGAAAAAAGGGCGAGCACGCCAAAGTTTTTGAGGACGCCAAGAAGGCCGGCTTTGTCCGCGCCCGCGTTGACGGAATCATGTGCGAGCTTGACGAAACTGTCAAGCTGGACAAGCAAAAAAAGCACACGATAGAAATGGTCGTCGACCGCATTGTCCTTAAGGACGGAATACGAAAGCGCCTTGCGGACTCTTTGGAGACCGCGCTTGAGGCTGCCAACGGCATTGTCGTCGTGTTGCGCCGCGTTCCGCAGGGAGACTCTTACACGGAGCAGGAAGTTTTCTTCAGCCAAAAAAACGCCTGCCCGGATTGCGGAATTTCAATTCCGGAATTGCAGCCAAGGCTTTTTTCTTTTAACAATCCTTTTGGAGCGTGTCCTGAGTGCGCCGGCATCGGGCAAAAGATGGAATGGGATTTGGCTAAAATCATTCCCGACAAGTCAAAGTCGTTCAACGAGGGCGGCTTGCCATTTTACAATCCCGACAGCGAGTGGTCGCGCGCGATGTTCGGAGCCGTCGCGCAGGCGGCGGATTTTACTTTGGACACTCCGCTTGAAAAGTTGACCGCCAAGCAGTTTGACTTTTTGATGAACGGCGACGAGAAAAAAGTTTTGCGCTGGGTTTATCAAAAGCAAAGCGGCGAGGGTTGGTCTGAATACAAGCGCCCTTGGCTTGGCGTGATGGCCGACATGAAGCGGCGCCACGCGGAGGCTTGGGGCGAAAGCCAGCGCGTCCGCATGGAAGAAAAGTTCATGTCGGTGAGCGAATGTTCCTTGTGCAAAGGAAAGCGCTTGCGCAAGGAGGCGCTGGGCGTCACCGTCGGCGGCAAGAACATCGTCGACCTTTGCGCCTTGAGCGTTTTGGAAACAATCGATTTTTTTGACAAGATAAAATTTACGCCGACTGAATTGCAGATAGCCGCGCAAATCATAAAAGAAATTCGCGCGCGCTTGGATTTTTTGAAGAACGTCGGCTTGGAATACCTTACGCTGGACAGAAGCGCGGGCACTTTGAGCGGCGGCGAGGCGCAGAGAATTCGTTTGGCCACCCAGATTGGAAGCGCGCTTACCGGCGTCATGTACATTCTTGACGAGCCGAGCATCGGCCTTCACCAGCGCGACAACCAGCGCTTGATTGACACGCTGACCCGTCTGCGCGATTTGGGGAACACCGTGATTGTCGTGGAGCACGACGAGCAGACTTTGCGCACCGCCGACTACTTGATTGACATGGGGCCGGGCGCGGGCGTCAACGGCGGAAATGTTGTCGCGGCGGGAACTCCGGCGGAGGTGGCCAAGGTCAAGGAAAGCGTCACGGGTCAATATCTTGCCGGAACTTTGCGCATGGACATTCCTAAAAAGCGCCGGCCGGGCAACGGAAATTTTTTGGCCGTCTACGGCGCCCGCGAGCACAACTTGAAGGACGTTGACGTTAAGATTCCGCTCGGAACTTTCACTTGCATAACAGGCGTTTCGGGAAGCGGAAAGTCCACGCTCTTAAGCGACATAATTTTTCCGGCCGCGAGCAACAAGACCATGCGGACAAAATATCCTGTGGGCGCCTTTGACAAAATCGAAGGGCTGGCCGCCATCGACAAGGTCATCAACATTGACCAAAGTCCTATCGGAAGGACGCCGCGCTCCAATCCCGCCACTTACATCGGCGTCTTTAACGGCATCCGCGATTTGTTCGCGTCGCTTCCGGAAAGCAAGGCGCACGGCTACATGCCGGGCCGCTTTAGCTTTAACGTCAAGGGCGGCCGCTGCGAAAACTGCCAGGGCGCGGGAACGATTCAAATTGAAATGAATTTTTTGCCCGACGTTTACATTCAGTGCGACGTTTGCCACGGAAAGCGCTTTAACAAGGAAACGCTGGACATTCTTTACAAGGGAAAGAGCATTAACGACGTTCTTAACATGACGGTAGACGAAGCCTGCGATTTTTTTGTTTCGATTCCGCACATTTCAAGAAAGCTTGAGACATTGAAGTCCGTGGGCCTTGGATACATCGAGCTTGGCCAGTCCGCGCTCACTTTGAGCGGAGGCGAGGCCCAGCGCGTCAAGCTTGCCAACGAGCTTAGCAAGGTGAGCAGCGGAAAGACTTTGTACATTTTGGACGAGCCGACGACCGGCCTTCATTTTGCCGACGTAAAGCAATTGATGTCGGTAATCCAACGCTTGGTGGACGCGGGAAACAGCGTCGTGATGATTGAGCACAACCTTGACGTGATTTGCCAGGCCGACTGGATAATCGACTTGGGGCCGGAAGGCGGCAGCTGCGGCGGAACGGTTGTCACCGTGGGAACGCCTGAAGACGTCGCGGAATGCAAAAAATCCTGGACGGGTTCTTTTATAAAGGAAACGCTTGGAAAAATGAAGCAAAAATAAATTGTCCTGAAAAAAAAGTGATGTTTGGAAAAAGTGTTTGGAAAAAAGTTTTCTTTCTCTTGCTTGCGGAGGCCTTTGTGGCGCGCGGTTTTTTTGCGCAGGGCTCCGGACTTGAAAATTCCTCAAGCGAAAAAGCTGTAATCCAAACAAAGGAAGAGGCGGCGGCCGCCGCGCTGTCGGAAGAGGAAAAGAATGGCGCCGAAAAATCCGACGGCCAAGAGAAAAAGGGCGGCGACAGTTCCGAGCAAAACGAAAAGGAAAAAAAGAAGTCAAAGAAAAAGAAGAAGGAAGAAGAGGCCGCGAAGGAAAAAGAGGACAACAGGACCGTCATCACAATTATGAACGCGCTGAAAAGCGGCAACAGGAAGGACGAGAAGAACGGCGACGAGCTTTTGACTTTTGACGGCAACGTTAAAATTTCGGTTGAGAAGAACGGAAGCAAGACGATTATTTCCGCCGACAAAGTTTCTTACAACCGCGCGCGCGACATGCTTTTTGCGGAAGGCGCGGTCAAGCTGGAGCAAACGGAAAGTTCCGGCGCCACGCAGTCTATTTCTAGCGACTCGCTTTTGTTCAACACGGAAACTTTGGAGGGCGTGTTTGACAATTCGCGCGTTGTCAAGGCGGAAAGCAACGCCATCAATTTGCCCAGCGGCTCAAAAATTACGGTCGCGTCGGACTTGTTCGCGCGCGACGACATCGGAACAATTTCTTTTAAGAACGGCTCGTTGACTTTTTGCGACGAGGAGGAGAATCCCCACTGGCGCATCAAGGCCAGCCGCATTTGGCTTTTGCCCGGAAACGAATTTGCCTTTTTGAACGCGCTCGTTTACGCGGGGCCTGTTCCTGTTCTCTATTTGCCGGCCTTTTATTATCCTAAGGACGAGCTGATTTTCAATCCGGTATTCGGCTACAGAAACCGCGCGGGATATTTTTTCCAAACGTCGACATATATCTTTGGACGAAAGCCTCTTGACACCGGCTCGTCCTCCAACACGACAAGCCAGGAAGACAACATTTTGGGCGACTACTTCAGCTTGATTAAGCCGACCAAGCTGATGGACCAAAAGCGCGAGGGCTTGATTTTGCACAACCTTGACACGGAATACAAGGGCGACACTTCAAATTACTTGAAAATAATTTTGGACTACTACACCAACTTGGGAATCGCGACCGGCTTGGCCGGCTCATACAAGGGCGGAAACAACATTCCAAGCGTTGAAGCGAGCGCGATTCTTGGCTTTTCAAACACGGTATTCAAGGACGACTCAACCGCTTATTGGCACTCGTTCGCAAAAAGCGGAAAGACTTACAAGGACGACTCAAGCTTCATGGGAATGTGGATTCCGTTCCGCTACAAGGCCAACTTGAAGGTGAGCGGAAGCTTTCCGTTGAACTATTCATTGTCGCTCCCGATTTATTCCGACCCTTACTTTAACTACGACTTTGGCGACCGCAACGAAACGATGGACTGGTTCAGCTATTTGCTCAACAACCCGAACCAAGACCCTTCGACAAAGACGGAGGACGAAAAGAGAGACGCGGCGGAGGTCACTTCCTTTTCTTGGGAAAACAGGCTGTCATACAGCATTAACGTTCCTGAATCGTGGAAGCCGGTGGTTTCAAGCCTTTCAATCAGTTCGTTTGACTCGTCAATCACTTTTGGAACCAAGGTCAGCGACGACAACATTTACACCGCGCAGGAAATAACCGACGGATACAACAAATACAATCCCAACAAAAAGTTTTTTTATCCTACGACAGTGACGCCGCTTAAAACCGGCGTTTCGCTTAGCGGAACGGTCTTTTCCACTTCCACAAAAAAGACGCCCAAGCTAAAAAAGTCGGAGGCCAGCCTGGCGATGGAGCTGGGAAGCCCCTCGTTCAGCCTTGAGGAAAAGGAAGGCGAGGAGGAAAGCGCGGACGCCAAGCCCGACGGCGAAAAAAAGGAGGCGGAAAATTCCAAGGCGGAAGAAAAGCCCGCTTTGATTGACGGAAAGCTTTTGCCGGAATTGTCCTACTCGTTGCCGACGATGAGCGAGCTGACGCCTTTCTCTTATTCATTGTCCTACACCTTTAGCCCTGACTTTTCTTCGCAGATAACTTACGCTTCCGAGCCGTTGAAAAAGGCGGGCGACTTTGACTTTAACAAGCTTAAGACTTCGTTCATCCAAGTGAAGACGCCCCTGACCTTGAATTCAAAGTTGGGCTTTTACGACAATTTTTTTGGAGTGACGAACAACATCACCTTTGAGCCTTTCTACCAAAAGCACCCTTACATAGCCGACTTGGAGACTGTTGGCGGAGTGAGCAACGGCGGCTATTCGGAGGCTTCAAAAAAGAATTTGATTGAGACTGACTACAAGGCCAGCTACATGAAGCTTTACAGCTCCAACTCCGTCGCCGTCATGCCCTTGGTTTACTACCGCCATTTTAAGGAAACCAAAATTTCTTGGAACACCACAATCAACTGGCTTCGCACAAAATTTATCGGCGACGCCGACAATCCGGAGTGGGATTATTTGACCGTAGACTGGAACGACAAGGAAGCCGTAACCTCGCACAACTTGAGCGCCACGATGGCCGCCAACGAGTATGGCGAGCGCTTCAAGCAAAGCTTGACCTTTACCGCGACTCTTCCGCCGCAAGTTGACAAGTATTACGGAACGCTGAACTTGGTCTTTCCCTACGTGACCGCCACGGCTGAAACTGGTATGTCCAAAAAAAGCGCCACCGACGACACTTGGAAAAAGGAGCAGTTCAGGCATTCGGCCTCGGTGTCGCTATTCAACTCCAAGTTGAAGCTTACGGAATCCTATAACTACGAATGGGAGGAGTGGCATCACGACTCGTTCAAGCTGGCGCTCTCTTACGGCGGCTTGCAGGCTTCATACACGATGCGCTACACCACGCCTTATGACTTTGACGACAAGAAGGGCTGGGTGGCGAAGAACGAAAAAGAATTTTTGCCATACTCGCTTTCTTTGGCGTACGCAAGCTCCAACACAAAATTTAAAAAATGGAAGAACAGGATTGAGGTCACGCCGGGGCTTTCCACAAGCATTTCATACGACTTCATAAGGCCCACTCAGTCATACTTTATTTTTTCGCCGTCAATCACTTTCCGCTTGCATAAATTTTTCTACGTCAAGTTTTCCATGGAAACAAGGAACGACGTAATTTATCGATATTTCCAAGACGCCGCGGGCGCGTCGGGCCGCATTCCCGGCGAGACAAACCCCTTCATTGATTTGATAAACGGATTTAGGTTTGACGACGAGGACTTGCGAAAGTCGAGCGGCTTTAAGCTTAAGTCTTTTGTCCTTCAAATCACCCACGACTTGCACGACTGGGATTTCAACATGAAGTTCAAGATTTCGCCGCGCCTTGTCACGCCGTCAAACGGACCAAAGTACTACGACTTTTCTCCGTACTTTTCTTTGTCGGTCGTATGGCGCCCGATGGACAGCATCAAGACAAAGATTGCCGACAAGTACGGCGACTTTGTGCTTAACGGCAGCGACAAGGACGAATAGCGGCGAGACTAATTGAAAGAAAGACTAAAAAGGAACGGCGCCGCATGAGCGGCAACATTCGCGCTCGCGACTTGACTCGCGCGAACAGCCGTACTGTTTGAGGCGCTTCGCTTAAAGCCTTGACTCGTTCCTTTTGCGGCGCGGACAAGATTGTCGCGCCGCAATAGCGGCCAAGTTTGTGACCTGACTCGCGCGAACAGCCGTACTGTTTGAGGCGCTTCGCTTAAAGCCTTGACTAGCTCCTATTCGAGCGCGCGGGTGACGAGCTTTTCGTTGTAGAACAATAGAATCGCGCCGCCTGCGGCGCAACAGGCCGAAGCGACGACGGCGACAATCCTGTAGCCGCCGCCCGACGCGCGGGAAATTGTCGCAAGGCTTGTGAATGCAAGCATGGCCGCGCTTTGTCCCAGCTTGAAGGCAAAGGTGCGGGCGGCGAAAAACATTCCCGAGCGGTTGTGGCCTGTGGCGGCGGCTTCCGACTGCGCCATGTCGGCCACCATCGCTTGCGGCAAAATGCCAAAGGCCGCCATAGGAAAGGCGCCGGCCAAAACGATTATCGCCGCCTGAACTTGCGGCGCGACGGCCAGCCTTTCTCCGCAAAGGCCGGTGAACAAAAAGTCCGCCGCGAAAAACGCGAAGGCCGCGATTACAATTTTTTTCTTTCCGAATTTTTTTGCCAAAACGTTCACCGGCAGGTAGAAGAAAAGCGAGGCCGCCGTCAAGCCTATGAACATCGGCGAGGCGTATGTTTCCGGCAGCTTGAGTAGCGCGGTGACAAAAAACGGCAGCCCCGTTTGGAACATCGTGAGGGCGAACCAATAAATCATGTCCTGGCCGACAAAGATTTTAAAGTTTTTGTTTGAAAAAGTTTTTGCGAGCGAGGAGAACATCGAGCCTTGCTCCGGCGACGAAGCCTCGCAGTATTCCTTCTCGTCCAAGGCGTAGGCGGGAACCAGCATCAGGCCGACCGCCAGCGCGCTGAAAATTCCAAAAGTCAGGCGCATCGCCAACGTTCGTTCCGTTCCGCAAGAAATGAAAGCCGTCCAAACGACGGGCGCCAAGTAGGAGATTGCCGTTCCCACTATGAAAGTGAGGGAAATGCAAGTTGAGAGCGCGAGCTTTTCCTTTTGGCTTTTGGCAAGTTCCGCGATGAGGGAAGTGTAGGGCGTGTAATAGCAAGTCAGAAAAAAGTAATACAGGAGGACAAAGACAAAAAGCCACGCGACGTTAATTGAACTGATTTTTTGTATAGGAGCGCAAAATATTAAAAGCGTGGAAAGTCCAAATGGAATCGCCGAGCGCCGCAAAAAAGGAATTCTCCGGCCCAAGGGCGAGCGGCACTTGTCGGAAAGGTTTCCGACAAGGGGGTCGGTGACGGCGTCAAAAAGGCGGCCTAAAGCGCCGATTAAGCCGATAATCGTAAGGGCGCCAAAAATCACGCGGCCTTGCGGGATAAAAAGCGGCATTCCGCTTGCCAATTCCTCTTGGGCCGGCTGGTAAAAGTAAACGAGCCAAGAGCTTACAAGGCCGCTTAGAATGGGCCAGCCTAGTTGTCCTACGGCGTAGAGCCAAATCGCTCTGCGAGTCAATGTTTTCATTCTTCCATTATAGCGCCTCTTTTCCACTTTGACCATAGAATTTGCGCCGCGACAAAACTTGCCTTTTTGCGTTTTTTTTCTTATATTTAAAGACATGGCAAAGAAAAAAAACACCAATAACGAAAAAGACGCGGAGACAGCCCAGATTCTGCCCATCGAGCAGCTTTTGCCGGCGTCTTTGAATTTGCTTTCAATACAAGGCCGCCCGATTTTTCCGGGAATATTCACGCCCCTCCAAATTTCCAGCGAGGAAGACCAAAAATCCGTTGAAGCCGCGATGAAGGCGGACGGCTTTGTCGGAATTGTTTTGACAAAGGACGAAAAGAAAAAGGCGTCGATAAAGAACCTTTGCGCGGTTGGAACTGTCGCGCGAATCATAAAGAAAATAAATTTGCCGGACGGAGGAATCAACGTTTTCATCTCAACGATAAAGCGCTTCAAGATTCGTTCCGCCCTGCATGAGCAAAGCCCGATGGCGGCCTTGGTCGACTACCTTGACGACGAGGAGGACAACACTTTCCAAGTCAAGGCTCTGACCCGCGCCCTCATAAGCGAGATGAAGGAAATCAGCGAAAACAATCCGATGTTCAGCGAGGAAATGCGCTTGAACATGGTCAACATCGACCACCCGGGAAAAATCGCCGACTTCATCGCGTCTATCCTTAACATCGAAAAAAACGACCAGCAGAAAATTTTGGAGACGGTCAACGTCCGCCAAAGAATGGAGCAAGTTCTTGTCTTCATAAAGAAGGAGCAGGAACTTTTGCGCATCCAAAAAAAGATTCAAAACGAAATAAACGAGCGCGTGGAAAAGAACCAGCGCGACTACTTTTTGCGTGAGGAGCTAAAGTCAATCCAAGAGGAGCTTGGCACCGACGCGGAAGGAAACGTCAACGACTACAAGAAGTTCAAGGAAAAAATCGAGGCGCTCAAGTTTGAGGGCGAGATAAAGGAAAGCGTCGAAAGCGAGTTGTCCAAGTTCCAAGTGATGGATCCCAACTCGCCCGAATATATCGGCACCAGAAATTTCTTGGAATTGGTTTGCGCTCTTCCGTGGAAGGACAGCTCCAAAGACGGCGCCGTGGAAGAATACGACTTGCTCAAGGCCAAGAAAATTCTTGACAACGACCACTACGGCTTGGACGACGTCAAAAAGCGCATCGTGGAATTTTTGGCGGTCAGAAAATTGCGCAAGGACAACAAGGGCTCGATTTTGCTTTTGGTGGGGCCTCCGGGCGTTGGAAAAACGTCAGTCGGCCACAGCATAGCGCGCGCGATGAACAAGCCCTTCTACCGCTTTAGCGTGGGAGGAATGCGCGACGAGGCGGAAATCAAAGGCCACCGCCGCACTTACATCGGAGCGATGCCGGGAAAAATAATCCAGGGACTAAAAATCGCAAAGAGCCGCGCGCCGGTTTTTTTGATTGACGAAGTTGACAAGATGGGCCAGGACTCGCGCGGCGACCCGGCGAGCGCCTTGCTTGAGGCCTTGGATCCAGAGCAAAACGTCTCTTTCCGCGACAACTATTTGGACTTGCCGTTTGACATAAGCGACGTTTTCTTCATCCTTACGGCCAACACTTTGGACACCATTCCCGAACCTTTGATTGACCGCGCGGAAATCATTAGGATTCCGGGCTACATCGACCAGGAAAAAATGGAAATCGCGCGCCATTACCTTATTCCCAAAAACCTTGAGAAGAACGGCCTTAAAAAAGGCCAAGTGAAATTTACTGCGAAGGCCTTGTATAGAATCGCCGAGGAATACGCGCGCGAGTCCGGCGTCCGCGACTTTCAAAAGGCGTTGGACAAAGTCAACCGAAAGATTGTCACGGAACTTTTGACTAAGGAAGGAGGCGCCGCCGGCAAGCAAGTTTCTGTTGACGCGCCTGACTTGGACAAGTATCTTGGAAAGCCCGTCTTTGACGAAAGCTCCATCAAGCGCGCGTCCAAGCCCGGAACCGCGATTGGCTTGGCGTGGACCAGCATGGGCGGCGACACGCTTTTGCTGGAGTCCGTTTCGTTTCCGTCAAAGTCCGGCGGCTTGCAGCTTACCGGCCAAATGGGCGACGTCATGAAAGAAAGCGCGCAAATAGCCTTCAACTGGGCCAAGCGGCATTTGCTTTCAAGCGGGCAAAAGGACGCAAAATGGTTTGACGAAAACACCGTTCACTTGCACATACCGGAAGGCGCAACGCCCAAGGACGGGCCGAGCGCCGGAATCACCATGGCCACTACTTTTGTGTCGCTTTTGACGGGAAAGACAATAAAGCCCAATTTGGCCATGACAGGAGAGCTTAGCCTTACAGGCCAGGTTCTTCCAATCGGAGGCTTGCGCGAAAAGGCCGTCGCCGCCAAGCGCAACAAGATAAAGACAATCTTGATTCCTAAAGCCAATTTGCGCGACTTGGACGAAATGCCGGAGCGCGTAAAGGCCGGCATAAAGTTTGTTCCGGTCACGGACGTGAGCGAGGTCATCGCCGCCGCTTTTTAACGGCGAGTA
The DNA here is from genome assembly GCA_946411505.1 of uncultured Treponema sp. Taxonomy (GTDB): domain Bacteria; phylum Spirochaetota; class Spirochaetia; order Treponematales; family Treponemataceae; genus Treponema_D. The sequence continues at coordinate 80,037 of CAMKEG010000008.1, forward strand.
GCGACGATATCTAGCGGTTCCGCCGACCGCCCGCCAACTGGGAGCCGCTAGTCTGTCATTCCTATTTCCTTTAGCCAGGGCAGGAGCCATTGGTCGTTCCATTTTGTCGTGTGGACAAAATCGTTGTTGCCCATGCCAAAGCCGTGGTCGCCCTTTTCGCCAAGAATGAATATATGGCTGACTCCGGCGCGGCCCATCGCCTTGTCCATCTCATCGGAATTGCGCCAGTCCACCGTGCGGTCGTCTTTGTTGGCCAGCAAGAACACCGGGCAGTTGATTCTGTCCGCGTGAAGCTCCATCGAAAATTCGTCGCGCCGCTCTTGGCTTTGGTCGTCGCCCAAAAGGCTCTTCCGCGAGCGGACGTGCGCGATTGGGTCTTGCATTGAGACGACCGGGTAAATAGGAATTATGAAATTTGGCCCAAGCGGCGCGGAGTGTTCGACTCCGATTTTCAGCAATTCGTCTTGGCCTGAAAATTCCGCGGCCATCAAAACAAGATGGCCGCCGGCGCTAAAACCGGCCGCGCCGACTTTTTGGGCGTTGATTCCGTAATGGTCGGCGTTTTCCCTGACGATTTGAATCGCGCGCTGGATGTCCTGCAGCATGGCGGGGTGGTGGAAGCCGTTTCCGCTGACCCGGTACTTCAATACAAAGGCGCTGATTCCCTTGGAGCAAAGCCAAAGCGCCACGTCCTTTCCTTCGTGGTACATTCCCAAGTGGTGGTAGCTTCCGCCAGGACAAACGATTACCGCCGCGTCCGAACTTTTTGAAAGCGGCTTGTACCAGTCCAAGCGCGAGGAGTATTGTTCCATTCCGGGAACTCCCTTCCAAATCTTTTGGCGGACAGGCTTTATTTTTAGCATAGGATATTCAGACGAGGGCGTCGCGCAAAAAGCGCGAGGGCAAAAGGCCGCGGCGGCCATGAAAAAAATCGCGACAATAGAATAGTTCTTCTTCATGCCAAACATTATACAGCGTTGGCGGCGGCGTTGCAAGAATCAGGAGTTGCCCATCACGCCCAGAATGACGGCCGCAAGCGCCGTCACCTTGCTGACGGGATTTGTTGAAACGCGCCTTATGTAAATGTGAATCAGCTCTCCGCTTCCCAACCTTTGGTCGATGATTATTGGATCGGAGTTTGTCCTGCATCTGGACACAACTTCAAAGAAAAGCGCGTCGCGCCTGCGGTTCTCTTCGTTGATTGATATCACCCTTCCAATGACGTTTCCGTCGCGGGCGACATGCCTGAAATTCTTTTTCATGAATTCCTTGTAGGATTTGTTTCCTCGGACTATTTTGATTTCCTTGTCGTCCGCCTCCAATATCAGCATGGGCGGCGTGTTGAACACGTTCTTGTAAATTTCGTCGTTGGCGTTTGTGATGACGGACAGGTTGTAAAGGTTTATTTTTCCGATTTGGGCGTAGTATTCCGTTTCGGCGGGATTTTCAAAGCCTATTTGCGTCCCCTTTTCGTAGCGCTCGAAAATTTCTTCCATGGGAATGGGCTTGCAATAATAGTAGCCTTGAAGCTTTGAGCAGCCGATTTCCTTTAGGAACTCCACTTGCTCGGCAGTCTCGACGCCCTCGCAAACGGTTTCCATTCCAAGCTCCGCCGCGATTTTTATAAGTCCCGAAAGCATTATCTTGCTTTTTTCGCTTGTCTCAAAATTCTGCATGAACTTCATGTCAAACTTTATCAAGTCAAAGCGGATTTCGTGCAAGACCTCAAGCGAAGAGTAGCCCGAGCCAAAGTCGTCCATCCAGACGTTGAAGCCCAATTCTTGGAAGCGGCGCACTTGGCCTTTCATGTACTCAAAGTCGCTTCCCATTATGCTTTCCGTTATTTCTATCGTAATTTTTTCGGGCGGAATTTTTTCCGCCTTGACGCGCTTGTGAATTTCCTCGACTATGTCGCAGACGTCAAAGTCCGAGCGCGACAAGTTTACGGAAATGGGCGCAAGGTATATGCCGGCCTTTTTTTGCGCCTTCATTTTTTTTAGTACTTGCTCGGTGACGTATAAGTCCAGCTTGTAAATGAGCTTGGCGTCTTCCAAAACAGGGATGAAGTCCGCCGGGCTCATGAAGCCGCGCTCGGGGTCAATCCATCGCGCGAGCGCCTCTTCGTCGCAAACCCTGCCGTTGGTCGCGCGGACGATGGGCTGGTAGTAGACCTTTATCCAGTCTTCCGCAATCGCGCGGTCAATGTTTTCTATGATGTAGCGGCTGTTTTCATGCCGCTTGAGCATCTCTTTGTCAAACCAGGCGAATTTGGACTTGCTGGAATTCTTTATGCTTTCGCAAGCCGCCTTGGCCCGGTCGCAGGCGAAGCTGGCTCCGCAAACTTCCACTTCGCTGGAATAAATTCCCGCCACAAGGGGAAGCGACATGCCGCCGTTTATTTTTTCCGCTTCCTCAAAAAGGGCCGAAAGCCGTTTTTCGACGTTTTTGTTTGTCGTAAAGACGTAAAAACGGTCTATTCCAAAGCGGCTGCAATAGTTGCTTCCGAATGTTTTTGTCAAAAGGCGGGAAAAGGCTTGCAGCAGCTTGTCGCCTTCCGCAAAGCCGAACTTGGAGTTGAATCGCCGCATTCCCACAAAGTCAAGGAAAATCATTACCGGAACGTCGCCGTTTTTTACGGCGGCCGGATAGTGTATCGTGTCGCAAATGCAAAGGAAGTTGCTTGTGGTAGGAAGTCCGGTGAGGTAGTCGTATTCCAAAAGGCGCTTTTGCGAGCCGCCCCTCAAAAGGTTGGAGTAGGCCGCCTCCAAAAAGCCGCCCTTTTGCTCCACGCCGTCCTTGTAGTCGCCCTCGTCGGAATACCAAATTATGGCCAGCTTGGTCCGGCCCTTTTTTACGTGCTTTCCAAAGGCGTGGATTATCTTGTAGGCGCCGTTGACCTTTGAGCGGTAAATCACGTTGTAAGGAACGTCTTTTGTGGCAAAAAGGGCGGCGGACTCCTGCAGCGCCGCGATGTCGTCCGGGTGGCAGTCGCGGTACATGTTTGTGTCCATGAGTTCGGTTGTCCGGCAAAAATCCTTTAGGTTGAAGAGCTCCATAAAGCCCTTTGAAAGGGCGACGGTCTTGACTTGGCCGTCAATGTATTGGTAAACGGCCAAGGGAATGGGAGAGTTTTGTATTAATGTTTTTTCTAGCTCTTCATATTGATACTTTTTCATAATTTCCGACTTTTAACTACAATTTTACAATGCATATCGCCTATTGTCAAATATTCTTTTGTTATTTTTATTGCGGCGCGACGCGGGATTTTCTTGCTTTTTTGCCCAAAGCGCGCTAAAATTGTTCAATAAAAAAGAGTGTAGAGAGGTGGTTCATGGACAAGAAAATGTCAAAGTGCATCGAATTGATGCGGCTTTTGGTCAGCGACATACAAGGCGCGCCCTTTGTAGGCGACGATTTTTCAACCGAGCTGTATTCAATTTGGTACGAGCACGCCCAGCGCGACGCGGTGAACGCCTTTGAATATTTGGACGAAAACTTCACTAACCGCGAGGAAATCATCAAGGCGATTGACAGCCTGCTAAAGTAAGAACGGTCAAGGCCCGCTTGCGCTTAAAGCCTTGACTCGTTCTTTTTGCGGATTGTTTTTTTGATTGTCAAACCGCGATAATGCCGGATTTTCCGCCCTAAATTCCTCCAAAAAAAATCCCTCAACTTTTCCGCCTAAAGCGCCGATATTAAAAAAGAAGAATTGGCGAAATAGCGCCTAAGGTGGAAAAATGGCCGTTTCAAAGAAAGCGATTAAAAGCAACGGTTACAAATTAAAAGGTTCTCTAAAAAAATGCGGCTTTGACCGCTGGCGATATTTCTTTAACGGAATCAACGCGGCCAGCGGGGAAGAGCGCCTGTTTTTCATTGAATTGATGTCGGAAAACCCCGCGCTAAGCTTTGACCACGCGGTTTTGCCAAAAAGCGAGGAGGAGGAAAAATTGGATTCCTCCGACTTGCAGGCGGCCCTTGCGGGAAACATAGAAATAAAGGCTCCTCAAAAAAAAGGCGTCCTTCCAAGCTACGCCTGCGTCCGCGCGGGAGTTTTTGGAAGCCGGCCCAAGCAACTTAACCGTTTCTTCGCCAACAGCGAGCTGGACTGGCAAAAGCGCGGCTTTGGCGTAAAGGCCTGCGGCTGCGCCTTTTCCGACAACTCGCTGCAAGGCGTCTTGGCAATCACCGAAATCGAGTCCCGCTCTTTTCTCGAATGGGAAACCGCTGCCGGCCGCATGGAATGGAATTTAAAGTATGAGCGCGACTTTGACGCGCCCGAAGCCTTTTCAAAAAACGGAAGCCACTGGCTGGCCGGCGGCCTTACCGCGCGCTTTTCCGGAATGGTCACGTTGGACGGCCAGGAATACGCGGTTTCGCCCGACCACTCCTTTGGATATGTGGAAAAATCATGGGGAACGGCGCTGCCTGTTCCTTTCATGCACGTTTCGTCAAGCCGTTTGACCAGCATCTTCACCGGCAAGGTGATGAAAGATTCCGGCTTCGCGCTTGAGGGCGACTTTGACGGCCGCCTTGTGGCTTCGGCGAAATTTGAGGACGAATATTTTGGCTTTGGCCCCCAGCAAAAGATTAAGAAGTATCTTTGCCAGTGGTCCTGCGTCCGGACGCCCGTCAACGACGGCGGCGAGGAGTTGCATTGGTCGGCCAGCGTCAATTGCAAAAAATACATTCTTGACGTGGACGTGTTTTGCCCCGCGTCGGAAATGCTGGTCAAGGATTATTGGCTTGGCGACGGCTCCTTGCTAAAAGTCTTGTGCGGCGGCTCCGGAAGCGGGGAGATTCGCCTTTACAAGCAGATAAAGAAGTCGCTGGAGTTGATTCAGCACGCGAAGATTTTGGGCGCCTCATGCGAGTACGGCCAAAAGGATTCGGACTGAAAAAATAGAATAGGAATTTGCGGAATTGGGTTAGGGGAATTTTCGCAAAGTTTGCAAATACGGAGTTTTTGAGTTTAGTTGGAATGAAAGCCCTGACGAGAGACTTGAAGTTAACATTCTTCGCTTGTCTTCTGCTTTTCTGCGGAATCAATTTGCGCGCCCAAACTATATCCGTGGCGCCAAGTTCCGAGTCCGAAGAGGGAAGCGAGCTTCCCTACAACGTGGAAGGGCAGGGCGACTCGTCGGTTGTTGGAACCGTTCCCACGCTAAAAACTCCAAGCCCCGTGCACGGCCTTTGCTGGAGCAACAGCAACGGCTACTTCGCGCTGACCGAGCAAAACGCGATTTTCATACGAAGCGGCTTTGACAACCACTTGATACACACCGTGGGCTACGACGGCGCCATAAGCCTGCAGTTCGCCTGGGACGTCGTCACGCAGACCGACATGTTCATGGCGCTTAGCGGCGGCGGAAAATTCAGCGTCTGGAATTTCAAGGACCTTCCAAAAGACATAGTGATTTCGGGCGAGGTGGAGCCGTCGTATTCGGTGCAGCTTGAAAACGAGCGCCGCGTCACCGCCAGCGCCTTCAGCCATAGCGGAAACCACATGGCCGTTGCCTTTGACGACGGAACGGTCAACATGTCCATCGTCTTGCACTACACTCAAAAAATTTCGGAAAAAAGCCTTGCGGGGCATTTGGGCAACGTCTTTAGCCTTGACTTTAGCCGCAACGACGGATTTTTGGTCAGCGGCGGCTTGGACGACAAACTTTTTATTTGGAACGCGACCGACGGAAGCAAGGTCAACTCGATGCCCTTCTACAGCGGAAGCGGCGCGGGAGCCTTGTTCACTCCGGACTCCACCGGAATCATATCGCTTGAAACGCGCGACTTGATAACGATAAGGTCCTTTGACGGAACGCGGACGATGGCCATAAAGCCCAATGGAAGGAACGTCAGGGACATAAAGGTTTCGTCCAACGGAAAGAACCTTGTGGTTTTGACCGGCGAGGACAAGCTGGAATTTTACGACTTGAAGACCGGCCAATACATAGGCTACGTTCCGCCCTTCAACCAAAGCACGCTGACAAGCTTTGCCCTGAACCGCGACGACACTGTCATGCTTACGGGCCACGCGGACGGCTCTGTCTACAAGCTGCGCCTGGAGAAAGTCTTCCTAAAGCCCGGACAGAAAATCCCCAAGATGCGGATGGTCGGCCCTGACGAAGTTGTGGTCAAGGGACCTTCCTACACGGACAAGATTCCGGGCGCGAAGGGGATGAGCGACATCTACAAGGACGGGCATGAAATTTTCATCGACCCCTTCATCGGCTCGACGCCGGACCCCTTTACTTTTAGCATTGGCTTGGACGCGGGCTACAAGAATTTCACTCTTGTAAAGCCCTTGTATTTTGGCGGCGGCTTGCGCCTGCATTTTTCGCCGGACTGGGGCTCGTATCCATACACTTACCGATACTGGAACTCAAACGAGAAGCTTCCCAATCCCTATTATGTCGGCGCCGTTTTGTTCGGCACCGCGGGACTTGCCGTGCGTCCTTGGAAAAACAACTTGCTGATTTTCTTCGACGTTAATCCGGGCCTTTCAATGCAGTTGATTTGGAACGGACAATTGGCTTCAAAGGCCATTACAAGCGACGTTTTTTGCTCCTTCAACATCAGCTCGCGGATTGGAATGGAGTACAAGCGCTTTAACGCGGCGGTTCTTGTTGAATACGACGCCTTGAGGAAATTTACCGGCGGAATCGAATTGGGCTGGACAATCAATTTTGGGGGAGGCAAGAAAAAAGATGAAAAATAAGCTTTCCTCAAAATATTTGACAAATTGGATATTTTGGCTTACAATTATATGTTGTTCGTTTTTGTGCTTGACGACTTGCTCCAACACCACGTATGACATCATATCAAGCTACGACTCAAAGTTTCCGGCCAAGTACGACCCGAACGACGAAAGGTTTGAGCCAGGAATAAACGACATCGGCTTTGAAGAGAGCAAGATGCTCGACGACGAGTATTTTAAGAGTTCTGTCGGAACCTTGCAATTGCGGGGCCCCAAGGACGCTTCCGTTTACGAATGGACTTTGTACATTCAGAAAACTGTTGTGGATCCGGAGTATGGAACTATCGCATACCCCAAGGAGCTAGTCACGCTGCCGGCTGAATGCTTTCAGAACGGCTCGTCGCCCAGGACGGAGTATTATATTGTTTACATACCGTTTTCGGGCCTAAAGCCCGGTTCTTATGTAATTAACCTAAGAGCTAGAAATAAAGGAGGTACATGGTATTCGGACAAAGCGGCTGTCATAATTTACGATATCATTAGAAATGATCCGTAATTTTGGCGCCGTAACGATAAAAGGTAAAAACGTTTTTTCGGGCGGGGGGGGCTCAAAAAAGTTTTTTTTTGAGAAATCAAATATTTTCTTTAGGAGGAAAATATGAAAAGCTTATTTAAAGTTTTGTCTTTGAGCTTCCTCGCGGCTTTTATCGCTTTGGGATGCTCAAACACATCCAACGACGCGTTTTCAAACGCGCTTCCCGCTAACGGAGGCAAGGCCGCAAGCAAGACAATCAATCTTGTAGCCACTGGAGACGCGGAAGCGATTGTGTTCCCTGTCTCGAACAACGGAATCTCGGCCACCATCGTCGCGGACACGATTGGCGCGAACACGCTCAAGTATTACTTGTATTACACAAACAAGGTCACTGGCACGACAAAAAATCCTGACGGATCTTTAAGCTTTACGGCCGCCGACCCATCTACGCCCAACATCGGAACCGTTCCCTTGAACATAGAGGACGGCTATTACCTCTTTAAGCTTTACGCGTCGACCGCCACTGAAACCGGCCCGAACATTCCGGAAGCCACCGTAAAGAACAGCGCCCTTTTCTTGGGCCAGACAGAGGCCGACCTTAGAACCTCAAGCGACACAGTTTCTTTCTATTTGACAAGCGACACCCTGACTGGCTCGGCCGACGTCGCCCTTAAGCTTATGACGACAGGCTGGACTGTTCCCACGGGCTTCACCGTCAGCGCCGGAATCACAAAAAAGACGGACGGTTCTTATGTTCCAGGCCCTAACGCCGATCCAATCGCCAGCCTCGACGCAACTGAGCCCGCCACGCCCCAGTTCTCCAAGACTGGAGTGACCGCCGGAACCTACAACTTTGATGTGATCTTTGCCAACGCGACTACAGGAAAGACTTATGTTTGGAGCGACACAATCATCATCGCGCCCAACCACAACATCGCGAAGACCATAAAAATTCCGCCTGTAATTGACTTGCCGCCTGCGGCGCCGACCGCCTTCAACGCGACATTCAAAGACCCCGACTCCATAAGCAAGGACAAGTACTATGTCGAATTTGATTGGGACGCCAGCAGCACTGTCAACGAGCTTTACTTCCGGATTGAGCTTCTTGAAATCCCCGCGGCGACCGCTTGGGGCGACATTAACGCCGACACGTCTACCCCATGGACTGACGGCTATAGGACAACTTTGGGAAACACGGCCGACGCTTGGATGACAATTTTGGACAAAGATTTCTACGGAAACGAAGCGCAGGGCTGGGTTGACGGCTCGTTAAGAAAGAACAACGCAAAGGCTGTCGCCGAGCTTCCGTTAGGAAAGCGCTACCTTGCCAGAATCGCGGCCGTAAACGACGCGGGCCCGTCCGATTATCGCTACGTTAGTTTTGCCGCTGACAACCCTGTTCCGGCAGCGCTTACAACAGACTATAGCAAGTTTGACCCCGACTCAAAGGTGGTGAACCGCTACCGCCTTACTTACAACATCATGGGCGGAACGATTGACATTGACGGCGCCGGCGCCACGTCAACAAAAGACATCGTTGAATACCGCACCCAGAACACAGTGGCCAACACGACAGCCAACACTTACAAGGGCGCGGCCATTACTACTTCGGTCGATGATCCCACGGCTGACATTTGGAATCCTTCCACAGACACCACAACTTACAAGTCGCTCAAGAAGGGGACAAAGAACTGGACCCAATGGAGAAAAGGCTCAAGCTCAAGCGCTTCTGTTTATCCTTCCACAGCTGTAAGCCCCTACAATCCTGAGGATTATGTTGGCTGCGAGAACCTTGTGCTTTACGCAAGCTACTCTCCGACAACAGCCGGCGTGACCGTTCATGACGACAACGACTGGACTGTCAAGCTCGACAACTTCACGGCGACACCGCCGTCTGGCACAGGCGTCGGCACGGGCGACTTGGCCGCAAAGTCGACAATCGCCTTGGATTTGGCCACCACAGGAGCGGGAAACGTTCTTTGGACTGGAGCCTACACAGCCGAGCAAAAGGCTCGCGGCGTAAAGTGGACCAACGTGACTTACACAATCAAGAAGTCTGGAGAGACTTATAACAGGGCTGGCCCGTCTCCAGTGGACACATTGACTGCCGCCGACGGATTTACCGTCACCACGGATTTGTCAACTTATCTTGAAGGAACTTATTTGGTGACCTTCAACGCCTACGCGCCCAACAAGGCCGAGCCTTACACTTACACGATTATTGTTGTCATATCCAGCAACTAAGGTTTAGGCTTTTGGTTTGTCAATGAAAAAGGCTTGTAATTGCCTTTTGTTGGCCCTGCTTGTTCAGCTTGTCGTCTCGTGCGGCAACCTGAACCAAGCGGAGCCTTCAAACGGTTATTCTGACAGTACAATTAAGACTCTAACGATTACAACCGGAGCGTCCGTCGCAAGGTCCATCACGGCCGAGCGGCTGGACTGCTCCTCATTGACATATTATTTTGCAATTACAAATTTAATAAACAATTCAAAAGATCTTCAAGTTTACACATCAGCCACGGACGAGGTTTTCCTTGACTTTCCGATAGAGCTTGAAAGCGGCTATTACAGAATAGGCATTTACGCATTGGACGCGGCCGGAGTCGCAAAAATCAGCGGCGACTATCCGACTGACTTTAACGACGGCGACTTGGAGGCCGCCTGCGTTTTGTCGGGCCGCGCCACGGTGGACTTGCGCCAGGACGAGACCGTGGACGTCGCCTTGACGACCAACAGATTGGTCCAAACAGGAAACGTGGCCCTTAATTTTTACACAAACGGCTGGACGCTGGACACGGCAAAATTCAGCGCCGTTTGCGGAATAAAAAACAAGGCCGGCGCCTTGATTGGAAACGAAGTCAACTTAAGCGGCGTCACCAACGTTCCGCCGGACCCGAGCGCGGTTCCCTTGTATTCCGCGACCCTTCAACAGGGAACATACACTTTTTACGTCAACTACACAAAGAAAAACGACTCTTCTGCCGTCTATACATGGACGGATTCTATATTCATAACTTCAAACAGGACAATAAGAAAGACCGTCGCGCTTTCGGACATAATCGACCACGCGCCAGCCGCTCCCAGCGCCTTCAAAGCCGCGTACCAAGACTTTGACTCTTCAAGCGTTTGGTGCTACGTGAACTTTGCGTGGAACGACAACGCCAACAACGAGCTCGGCTTTGAGATTGAGCTTTTGGCCGTTAGCGCGGGGCAGAGCGACGGCGACATTACAAGCGACATGGCCGGCTGTTGGGACAGCCTTACGCCGGACGGAAGCAAGGTGACAGGCTCCTTCACCCAAAACGGAGGCGGCTACAGCCAAAGCTTCGATCAGTCGGGCTACGGCGTAGACGGCTCGCTCTTAAAGAACAGCCAAAGCGCCACCTTCAAGCTAAGCCGAGGCTACCGTTACTTGGCGCGCATCCGTTCCGTCGGAACATTCAAGGCCGACCCCTCCGATTGGGTCTACGTTGACTTTACCCTAGGCGGAACGGGAAAGACCGGCTACTCCGCCTTTGACCCCGCCGCGCGCTATATGAAGGTCGGCGACTAAAAAACGGCATTCCACCTAAAAAAAAATTTGCCTCTTTTTAAATTCATTGTTATTTTTAAAGGTATGGATCAAGATAAAATGACAATTAAGGCGATGGACGCGCTGCAAGAGGCTTCCAGCGTCGCGCGGCAAAACGACCACGCCGAAATCACAAACGAACATATTTTGGTCGCCCTTTTGGAGCAAAAGGACGGAATCATCGCTCCCTTGGTGGAACGGATTGGCATGGACGCGGGCGCTTTGGCAGGCCAGGCGCGCCGCCTTTTGGACAGCCTTCCGCGCGTGTCGGGCGCCGCAAACCTTACGCTTTCGCAGGCCGCGCAAAGGACGCTTGCCAAGGCCGAGGGCGAGATGTCCTCTCTTGGAGACGACTACCTTTCAACCGAGCATCTTCTTTTGGCGATGACCGAAAATTCCGACAAGGCCGCGGAACTTTTAAAGGCCAGCGGAATAAACCGGCAGTCCATTATGACCGCGCTAAAAGCCTTGCGCGGCTCAAGCAAGGTGGACTCAAACGATCCCGAAAGCTCAATGCGCTCGCTTGAAAAATATTGTACCGACCTTACAAGCCTTGCCCGCCAGGACAAGATTGACCCGGTGATCGGCCGCGACGAGGAAATCAGGCGCGTTATGCAAGTTTTGTGCCGCCGCACAAAGAACAACCCTGTATTGATTGGCGAGCCAGGCGTCGGTAAAACCGCCGTTGTCGAAGGCCTTGCGCGCCGCGTGGCAAGCGGAGACGTTCCCGAAAGCTTAAAGGGCAAGCGCCTTTTGTCGCTGGACATGGGCGCTCTTGTCGCCGGAGCCAAGTACAAGGGCGAGTTTGAGGAGCGCCTTAAGGCCGTAATCAACGAAGTGAAGAAGGCCGACGGAAAAATAATTTTGTTCATCGACGAGCTTCACACGATTGTCGGAGCGGGAGGCGGCGCCGACGGTTCCACCAACGCGGCGAACCTTTTAAAGCCAGCCTTGGCGCGAGGAGAGCTTCGCGCGATAGGAGCGACGACGCTTGACGAATACCGCAAGTACATAGAAAAGGATCCCGCGCTTGAGCGAAGGTTCCAGCAAGTCTATTGCGCCGAGCCCAGCGTCGAGGACACAATCGCGATTTTGCGAGGCCTTCGCGAAAAGTACGAAATCCACCACGGCGTCCGCATTGAAGACGAGGCGCTTGTAAGCGCGGCGATTCTTTCAAACCGCTACATAACGAACCGCTTTTTGCCCGACAAGGCGATTGACTTGGTTGACGAAGCCGCGAGCCGCCTAAAGATGGAAATAGAAAGCCAGCCGACGGAGCTTGACCAAATCGAGCGAAAAATCCTGCAGCTTCAAATCGAGCGGCAGTCGCTTAGCAAGGAAGACGACGCGGCCAGTTTGGAGCGCCTCGCCAAGCTTGAAAAGGAATTGGCCGAAATTTCAAGCAAGCGCGACGCGATGAAATTGCAGTGGCAAAACGAAAAGACGCAAATCGGAAAGTCGCGCGAGTTAAAGGAAAAGTTGGAGGCCGCGCGCTTTGACGAGGAAAAATACACGCGGGCGGGCAATTTGGAAAAGGCCGCCGAACTTAAGTATTCGATAATTCCGGCATTGGAAAAAGACCTTAAGGCCGCCGAAGAAAAGGACAAGCAAAAAGGCTCGGAGCAAAACGCCTCGCTCTTGCGCCAAGAGGTCACGGAAGAGGACATCGCTCGCGTCGTTTCTTCTTGGACCGGCATTCCGCTTTCTAAAATGATGAGCTCCGAAAAGGAAAAGTACTTGCAGTTGGAAGGCGAGCTTCACAAGCGCGTCGTAGGCCAAGACCAAGCCGTGCAGGTTGTGAGCGACGCGATTCGCCGTAACCGCAGCGGCCTAAGCGACCCCAACAAGCCGCTCGGCTCCTTCTTGTTCATCGGCCCCACCGGCGTCGGAAAGACGGAGCTTGCAAAGACGCTCGCGGACTTTTTGTTCAACGACGAAAAATCCTTGACAAGAATCGACATGAGCGAGTACATGGAAAAGTTTTCCGTCAGCCGCTTGATCGGAGCGCCGCCGGGATATGTGGGCTACGACGAAGGCGGCCAGTTGACCGAAGCCGTCCGCCGCCGTCCCTACAGCGTCGTCCTCTTTGACGAAATCGAAAAGGCTCATCCCGACGTCTTTAACGTTTTGCTTCAAGTTTTGGACGACGGCCGCTTGACCGACGGACAAGGCCGCCTTGTTGACTTTAAGAACACAATCATCATTATGACAAGCAATCTTGGAAGCGAGCTTATTTTGGAAGCCGACACGGACGAAAAGCTAAAGGCCGCCCGTCCGCAAATCGACGCGCTTTTAAAGGCTTCGTTTAAGCCGGAGTTCTTGAACCGCATCGACGAAACGGTGATGTTCGCGTGCCTTGACAAGTCTTGCATCGCGGGAATCGTAAAGAACCAATTGGCCCGCGTGGCCAAGCGCTTGGAGGACAGGCGCATAAAGCTGGACTTTGACCAAAGCGCGGTGGACTTCCTTTCCGAAAAGGGCTACGACCCAGCCTTTGGAGCTCGTCCCGTAAAGCGCGCGATTCAAACTTACGTCGAAAATCCGCTTGCAAAGGAAATCCTTTCAGGCAAGTTTGCCGAAGGAACTGCGATAAAGGCCTCCGCGTCCGGCGACGCGATAACTTTTAGCCAAGCGTAAATCACAGGCAAGCCTAAAAAGCGCCGCGCTTGTCATTGCCCGGCTTGACCGGGCAATCTTTTACAGCAGCTCTACCGTGTAAGACGGTTCTGTCGCAAGGCCGGGAACGCGCGACAAATGCTTTAGCGCTTCGTCAAGTTCTTGGTCCAGCTTCCAAGGCGCGTTAATGACTAGGATTCCGCTTCCGTAAAGGCGCGGCGCCGCGCTGGACAAGCCTGTCTTGCTGGACAAAGCGGCGGCTTTTGCGGCGGCGTTTTCTTTAAGCGGCATTTCCGTGTGGCTTTGCGCCGTGTCCACGCAAAAGTCCGCGCGCAAAATGTTTGTGTTGGCGTTCTGGATTTTTGCCGCCGCGCAAATCGATTCAATCATCTTTTCTATTTCCGCCGCCCGGTGGGCCAAAAGCGGGTACCAAACCATTATTATTCCCGCGCTCCATTTTTTGTGGACGGCGATTACAGTTTTTGCCACCGCGTCGTAGTCGGCGGCCTCTTCGTAGCTGGGGTCGATTAGCGCCGCGCCCCGCTTTATTTTTGGCGGAGTCTGGGCCAGCAAAGTCTTAAAGCCGTCGGCTTTTAGGATTTGCGTATGCGGAACTGCGGGAGGGGCGGAACTGGCGGCGGCGCTTTTTGGCCTTGAATCGGTATCGGTAGAAAGACCAAAATCTCGCGCGCAGTTTTCCTTTAGCGCCTCAAACTCAGCCGGGTGCAGCTCGCAAATTGTGTGGGCGTCGCCCGGCCGCAAAAAGGCGCGCTCGATTAGCGGCGAGCCTGGATACAAGTCGCGCGCGAGGTATGGGCGGACAAAGTTAAGGTAGTCGAGGAGCGCGGCCGGAAGAGAGCCGCCGCTTCTTAGGCTTGCGTCCGTTTCTTGTTGGCCGCCGCCGTCAAGGTCTTGCAGTGCCTCTTGGTCCGCGCCGCTTTTTAGGCTTGAACCAGTATCGGTCGCAAGGCCTAAATTGGGGCCGCTCCCGTCAACGTCTTGCGCCGCCTCTTTTGCCGCGTACTCGGCCAGCGCCAAAACGCCGCGCGCGGCCTCGCCGGTTTTGCGGGCTTTTTCTCCTTGCGTGGAATACAAGCCGCTTCCGGCGTGCGTGTCAAAAAAAGAGTAGGGCGCGCTCTTTTGGTTCAGCTTTTTTAAAAGCTGGATGAGCGCGGCGTGCTTAAGGATGTCGGCGTGGTTTCCCGCGTGAAAGGCGTGCAGGTAGCTTAGCATTATTCGATGGCGGCGATTTTGTCAATCGCGTCCAATTCCTCTTTTGTAAAGGCGGCGCTTTGGGCAGCCTTCACGTTGTCCAAAATTTGCTCCGGCTTTGAGGCTCCGATGATGACGCTCGCGATGTCGCCGTCGCGCAAAACCCAGGCCAAGGCCATTTGCGCCAAAGTCTGTCCGCGCGCCTTTGCGATGTCGTTAAGCGCCTTGATTTGTGCCATTCGTTCCGCCGTCAAATTCTTTTCGGTCAAAAAGCGGCCGTCGGTTTTGATGCGGCTGTCTTTTGGAATGCCGTTAAGGTAGCGGTCGGTCAAAAGTCCTTGCGCGAGCGGGCTAAAGCAAACCAAGCCGATTCCCTCTTTGGCGGCTCTTTTTTTAAGGCCGCTTTTTTCGATGGAACGGTTGAAAATCGAATATTGAATTTGGTTCACGACAAAGGGGCAATGCAAGCCGCTTAAAATTTTCGCGGCCTTTAGCGTTGTGGCAAGGTCGTAGTTGGAGATTCCAGCGTACAGGGCTTTTCCTGACTTTACCGCCTGGTCAAGCGCTCCCATCGTTTCTTCAAGGGGAGTGTCGGGGTCCATTCTGTGGTGGTAAAATATGTCAAAGTATTCAAGGCCTGTTCTGGCAAGGCTTTGGTCAAGGCTTGAAAGCAAGTACTTCCGCGAGCCGCCGTCGCCGTAAGGCCCGGGCCACATTCCGTATCCGGCTTTTGTCGTGACTATTATTTGGTCGCGGTAGGAAGCGAAGTCGCTTTTTAACACCTTTCCAAAATTCTCTTCGGCGGCTCCGCCGGGCGGTCCGTAATTGTTGGCGATGTCAAAGCATGTGATTCCGTTGTCAAAGGCCGCGCGGCACATGGCGCGAACGTTGTCGATTTTCGCGGACTTTCCAAAGTTGTGCCAAAGGCCCAGCGACACGCGCGGCATTTTTAGTCCGCTCTTTCCGCAATTGGCGTAGGCCATCTTTTGATAGCGGTCTTCCGCCGCCTCGTAAGTTTTTTTCATTCCGTTCCTCCTGTGGTATCGCTCTTATGATACCGCTGTTCGCGCGAGCTTTGTCAAGGCCGCCGCTAGTCCAGCTCGTCGATCTCAGAAAGCCAGAGCGCGCAGCTTGCGTCGCTGGGCATTCTCCAGTCGCCGCGCGGCGAAAGGCTTACCGTTCCAACTTTGGCTCCGTCGGGCATGCACGAGCGCTTGAACTGCTGGGAGAAAAACCTGGAGTAAAATGTTTTGAGCCATTTTTTTATTTCGGCCTTTGAAAAGCGCGGCGAGTTTTGGTCTTGCGAACGATTGTCGTCCGCCGCTTTTTCAAAAGCTTTTTTTGCCAAAAAGTAAATTTTCGCCGGGGCCATTCCGTAGCGGACGACGTTGTACAAGAAAAAGTCGTGCAATTCGTAAGGGCCCACAAGCTCTTCTGTTTTTTGGGAAATTTTTCCGTTTGTCGGTGGAAGAAGTTCCGGGCTTACGGGCGTGTTCAAAACGTCCAAAAGCGCTTCCTTGAATTTTGGGCTTTGCGCGCTTTCCGCTTCCCACTCCACCAAATGGCGCACAAGAGTTTTTGGAATCGAAGCGTTCACTCCGTACATAGACATGTGGTCGCCGTTGTAAGTGCACCAGCCCAAGGCCAGCTCCGAAAGGTCGCCGGTTCCGATGACGATTCCGCCGGTCTTGTTTGAAAGGTCCATCAATATTTGCGTGCGCTCGCGCGCCTGCGAGTTTTCGTAGGTAACGTCGTGAACGCCTTCGTCCTGCCCAATGTCTAAAAAATGCTGTCGAACCGCGGCGGCTATAGAAACTTCCTTTAACGAAACGCCCGCTTCCTTTGCAAGCGAAAGCGCGTTTTGGTAAGTCCGGTCGGTCGTTCCAAAGCCGGGCATCGTCACCGCCAAGATTCCCTTTCTCTCCAGCTTGCAAAGGTCAAAGGCGCGGCAAGTCACAAGCAAGGCCAAAGTCGAGTCCAAGCCGCCGCTTAGGCCGATGACGGCGCTCTTGCAATTTATGTGGCGCAAGCGCTTGGCAAGGCCCTGGGCCTGCAAGTTGATCACTTCCTGGCAGCGCTCTCCGCGCGCCTTGCTGTCCGACGGAACAAAGGGCCGCGCGTCCACGCTCCTGTAAAAGAAGGGCGTCTTGTCGTAGTCAAGCTCCTTTAGGCTTACAGGAATTTCTAGGTAGGCGCTTGCGTCTTTTGCGGCGGCTTGGCTTTGTCCAAAAGTCGTGGTCTTTGCTCGTTCGGCTTCCAAAAGGTTTAGGTCGATGTCGGCGTAAATTATTTCTTTTTGGAAGAGCTCGCTCTGCGCCAAAATCTTTCCGTTCTCAGAAATCAAGTTGTGGCCGGCAAAAACCATGTCCTGGCTGGACTCGTCTTGGCTTGCGTCCGCGTAAATGTAGGAGCAAAAAAGACGCGCCGAGGTTGACGCGCACAAAAGCCTTCTGTATTCGGCCTTTCCGATTGTTTCGTTTGAGGCCGAAAGGTTTGCTATTATGTTGGCTCCGTTCAGCGCGTGGCGGGTGGATGGCGGGTTTGGCGCCCACAAGTCTTCGCAAATCTCAAAGGCGATTTTAGCCGGGGAATTTTCCGGGCAAATCATTATGTTCGTTCCAAAGGGAACGGCCGGATTTTTTTCAGACAAGTAAAGGCTTTCAACAACTTCCGCCGCGGGAGCCTGACAAAATTGGCGGCGCTCGTAAAACTCGGCGTAGTTTGGGATAAAGGATTTTGGAATTAGCGCAAGGATTTTTCCTTTAAACAAAATCGCCGCCGCGTTGTAAATCGCTCCGTCCTTCTTTACCGGAAGGCCTACGGCTATGACCGCCTTAAGGCCGCTTGTTTCCTTTGCGATTCTTTCACATTCATTTGCGGCCGCCTTTAAAAGATTTTCCTGAAAGAACAAGTCTCCGCAAGTGTAGCCGGTCACGCAAAGTTCCGGGAATACGACGAGACTCGCGTCCTTTGCCTCGGCCTGGTTCGCCGCGGTGATGATGCGCTCAGAATTATAGGCGGGGTCCGCCACCTTTAGGTCAACGCTGGCAGCCGCCGCGCGAAAGTATCCGTAGTTCATAAGATTCATTCTATCATATTGAAAAGAATCATTCAATCTGATAATATTGCTGTCATGACATTATTTGAAGATTTAAAATGGCGTGGTTTGATTAAGGATGTCGCGGGAGAGGAAAGCGACTTGCAAAAAGTTTTGGACGGAAAGCCCTTCGCGTTTTATTGGGGAACCGATCCCACCGCGGACAGCCTTCACCTTGGCCATTATTCATCTTTGTGCATGGCCAAGCGCTTGGCCAACGCTGGCCATCATCCCGTTCTTTTGTGCGGCGGCGCGACCGGCCGCATCGGAGACCCGCGCCCCACAGCCGAGCGCGAAATCATCAGCGAAGAAGCCGTCAACGCCAACATCAACGGAATCCGCTCTCAAATCCAGGCGCTCGTTCCCGGAGCGGAATTGGTGGACAACTACGACTGGTGGAAGGGCCGCTCCTTTTTGGACACCCTGCGCGACATCGGAAAATACGTCAGCCTTAACTACATGCTGGACAAGGACATAATCCGCCGCCGTTTGGAGACCGGAATCACATTCGCCGAATTCTCCTACATGCTTTTGCAGGGCTTTGACTTTGTCCACCTTTTCCAGGAAAAAAACTGCGTAATGCAAGTGGCAGGAAGCGACCAGTGGGGCAACATCACCACAGGCGTAGACCTTATCCGAAAAATGCTCGACAAGCAGGCCTACGCCTTTACGATGCCCTTGATTCTTGACGCCAGCGGAAAAAAGTTCGGCAAGAGCGAAGGAAACGCGCTTTGGCTTGACAAGACAAAGACCAGCGCCTACCAGATTTACCAGCACCTTTACAATTCCGACGACACAAAAGTTGTCGAATACCTCAAGGTCTTCACCTTCCTTCCGCGCGAAAAAATCGAAGAAATCGCCGCCCAGCAAAAGGCCGCTCCCGAAACTCGCATAGCCCAAAAGACTTTGGCCTACGAAGTCGTAAAGGACATTCACGGCGTTGAAGAGGCTGACAAGGCGGTGAGCGGAGCCAAAGCCGCCTTTAGCGGAGAAGGCAACAAGGACGACATGCCGACGGTCCAGCTTGAAAAGACTTTGATTCAAAACGGAATCGGCGCGATCGACTTGTTCTTCGCGGCCAAAATAGGCGGCGCCTCAAAGGGCGACATCCGCCGCTTGATCCAACAAGGCGGCGCGGCGATTAACGCCAAAACTTTTGACGACGTAAAGCGCGTAGTAGGCGAGTCGGACTTGGACAAGGACGGCGAGCTGGTTTTGCGCGCCGGAAAGAAAAAGTTCGTCCGCGTGGTTTTCAAGTGAAAAAAACGCCTTGATTGACAGCCCGCGTGAGCGGGTTGTTGAATTCTTTCCTATATCAAAAGGTAGCGCAGCTACCTACCGTTCCTAAACCAAGAGACGATTGTCTTAAAGAGCCAGACAAAGAAGTCCCTGATGACGTTCCAAACGCGCCTGACGGGACTTGGATTTCTCAAGGCGGCCAAGCGCTTGTAGCCTTCCATTAACTCCTCGTCGGTAAATTCCTTGCGCTGGTTGTTTTCCTCCAATTCCATTTCAAGCTGGCTTAATGGAGTCAAGTTGTCGATGATGTTGGCGTTTATGCTGGTCCAGCCAATCGCCTTGGCGGCCTCCAAGCGGCGCTCGCCGGCCACCAATTGATATTTTGAGTTGAGCGTTATTGGGTTAAGAAGGCCGTAGCGGCGCAGGCTGTCCTTTAAGTCTTCCAAATTTCCCAAATCTTTTCGGACGCGGCGCTTTACTTTTATGTCGCTTATGTTGACCAACATTTTTCTACTCCATCAAAGAATTGCCGTTTCCAAAATCGGAAAAGTCCAACTCATCCTCTTTTGGCGGCGCGTAGCGTTCGCTTTTTTCTATGATTGAATCCAAGTCCAAGTCAAGCTGCAAGTCGCTGTCGTCGATGAAGTCGTCAACGGTGAAGCCTGTTTGCAAAAGCGCGTCCTGAAGCATTTCTTCGGACCTTTTTTCGCTTCCAAAATTGCCGGAGCCGTGAACGTCGCAATAATCCTTGGGAACGTTGTTCGTCATGAACCAAAGGGCTATTTCTGAACAGCCTTCCACGCAAAGCTTTCCTGTCTCCGCGCAGACGTTAAGCTTGACCACGCCCTCTTCCGGCTGGTCCCAATCCTTGTAAGGCAAGCCCTTGTGAATCGCTTTCATAAAGTCGCCCCACGGAGGTCCGGCCAAAGAGGCGCCGGTGCCGGACATTCCCATCGAGTTTCCGGGAGTGTCAAAGCCAAACCAGAATGCGGCTGTGTAGTAGGGGCTGTAGCCGATGGCCCATGCGTCGCCCCAGTTTTGCGTGGTTCCTGTCTTTCCGGCCATAGGCATTTGGAATTCCTGGCCTGTTTGCTTGTCCGTGTAAATGAACTTGGAGCCTGTCGGGTCGCCCGTCGTCGAGCGGTCTATCAAGCTGGAGCGGTTTTGCGAGCCGAAGCGCAAGGTTCCAACGGTAAGGCTGTGCTCCATGATTTTTGTCATTATGAAGGAGTTTTGCGGCGTAATCACTTGCGTCGGGTTTTTCATGTTGTTGTGGACGTCGCGGTCGATGTTTAGGATTATGTTTCCGTTTCTGTCTTCCACGGAACGAATGGCCGTAGGCGTTATGGCCTTTCCGCCGTTCGCGAAAATCGCGTAGGCCCTGGCCATCTCTATCGGGCGCACGGAAACCGTTCCCAAGCCCAGCGGGAATCCTGGAATGAAGGCTCGGCTCGGAAGCTCCTTTTGCGGAATTCCAAGCAAGGCCACCGCCCTGTCTATGGCCGCGTCAAAGCCGACTTTTTCCAAAAGCTTCAAGGCCGGAATGTTCAATGAAAGCGCCAAGGCCCTCCAAAGCAAGACGTTTCCGCGCCAGGCTCCGCCGTAATTGTTGGGAAGGTAGCTGCTTCCGTCTTTTGCCTTGAACTCGTAAGGCGCGTCAAGAATTTGAGTTGCGGCGTTGAAGTCGCTCGTGTCCATCGCCGCGCTGAAGTACAAGGGCTTGAAAGAGGAGCCCGGCTGCACCCGCGCCTGGCTCGCGCGGATGAACTGGTTGGATTGGTCAAACTTGCTTCCGCCTATAAGCGCCGTGATGTAGCCTGTGTCGTTTTCAAGGTTGACCATCGTTCCTTCGATTGTGGTGGCCTTGGCTTTTTCTTGCGTCAAGCGGTTGGCCTTGTTGATGATGCCCACCTTTAGGTTGTCGATTCCGAACATGAGGCTGGCGATGTCAATCAAGGGATTTAGCTTTGTCTGGAATTCCTTTGTCGCCGACGATTGGACCAGCTGCTTTGACATCTTGAGCCGCTTAAGGTTGAACATGAGCGTAATCAATTCGCTCATCGGAACATATGTGCTAAAGGCGCCCTTTTGCTTTGACGCCATTTGCGCCTTGTAGTTGGCGTTGGCGTTGGCGATTTGCTTTTCCATCAAAAGCTGCGCCGTCTGCAAGTGGTAGATGTTGCCGGTAGTGTTGACGGTAAGGCCGCTTGAATAAATGTCGGCGTCTCCGTAAATCATTTCGCTCAGCTCGCGGCGAACGTATTCGCTGAACCAGGGCGCCTTGTCGTCGCGCATGAAGAAGGCCGACGTGTCGGTGCGCGAAAAGTCAAAGTTGAGCCAATATTCGTCAAAGGAGTCGTCCGCCTCTTTTTGCGTGATGTAGCCTTCGCTGACCATCGCGCGCAAGACGTCCTTTTGCCTGTCCATCGCGCGGTTGGGGTGCTCGAAGGGATTGTAAAATGCCGGGTTTGAAAGCTGGATTACAAGAATCGCCGACTCGGCCGGCGTGATGCGGCGCGCGTCGTGGCCAAAGTAATATTTGCTGGCCGCGTTGACGCCGTAAGTTCCTCCGCCAAAGTAAACGCGGTTAAGGTAAAGCTCCAAGATTTCATTTTTGGAATAGCGGCGCTCCATCTGGATGGCCCACCACAGTTCCTTTAGCTTTCGCAAAATCGACATTTCCTTTCTGTCGCAATACAAGGTTCCGGCGATTTGCTGGGTTAGGGTGGAACCTCCGCCAAGCGAGCTTCTTGTCAAAACGCCGACGACGGCGCGGAAAATGGCCCTGGCGCTAAAGCCCTTGTGCTCGTAGAAGATTCGGTCCTCGCGGGTCAAAAGCGAGTCCTTCATGTGCTGGGGAATTTCTATCAAGCTGATGATTTCGCGCCGTTCCTCCGAAGTGAACTCGGTGATGAGCTCGCCGTTTATGTCAAGAATTTTTGTAGGAAGCGCCGTCGTGAATTCCGTAAAATTTTCGGTGTTGACCGTGTCGGCCGTTCTGGCAAGTCCAAGGCCAAGGCAGGCGCCTGTAATAAGGGCGGCCGCCATAAAAAGCGATCCGATGACTTTTGTTGACGTTTTAATCAGCAACATATTTGCTTTCCTTAGTTTCCGCCGTTCTTGGTGTATTTTGCAAGGCCGCCCTGCTTGAGGATCGCGCGGCTTCGCTCGGACAAATCGTTTGTCGCAAGGATTGTCTTTCCGTTAAGCTCAATCTTAAACTCGCAGCCTGTTTCCAGCGCTTCACCTATATTGGTAAGTGAAAGGACGTCGCCCATCTTTATCGCGTCGTAGTCGGCGGGGTCTTCAAAGTTGAGCGGAATGATTCCGTAGTTAATCAGGTTGGCCTTGTGGATGCGCGCAAAGCTCTTTGTAAGAATCGCGCGCACTCCCAAATACATCGGGCCAAGAGCGGCGTGCTCGCGGCTTGAGCCTTGTCCGTAGTTCTCTCCGCCGACAACAATGCAGTCGGCGAAATTTGCCTTTTCGGCTCTCTCGTAAAATTCCGGGTCCAAGCGGGTAAGCGTGAATTTGCTTATCTCAGGAATGTTCGAGCGCAAGGGGAGCATCTTTGCTCCGGCCGGCATGATGTCGTCGGTGGAGACGTTGTCGCCGGCCTTTAGCGCCACAGGAAGCGTCAGGCTTGGCTTGTAGTCGCGGCAAGCGGGGCATGGCTTGATGTTGGGGCCGCGCAAAATTTCAACTTTGGCCGACTCGCTTTCAGGAAGCGGGGCGATGACCATTCCGCGGTCCCGCGCGGCTTCCAAAACGTCGGCGCTTGAAAGCCGGCCGTCGCCTCCGTCCAAAAGGCTTTGGCGGACTCCGGTCTTGTAGGCCGCGTCCTCATAGTCCAAGTCTTCGGCGCTTGTGAAAACGCCGTTAACGGCGCTTGCCGCGGCGGTCTCCGGGCTTACCAAGTATACGTTTGCGTCGGCGGTTCCGCTTCTGCCCTTGAAGTTTCGGTTGAATGTTCGCAATGTGACGCCTTGGCTGTTGGGCGCGAAGCCCTGGCCTATGCAGGGGCCGCAAGCCGATTCCAAAATTCTAAAGCCGGCCTTTATAAGGTCGCCCAAGATTCCGGCCTTTTCGGCCATCATCAAAGTGGCGCGGCTTCCGGGCGCGATTCCAGCCTCGACGCCGGGCGCGATTGTCTTTCCCTTTACGATGGCGGCCACGCTTTCCAAGTCGTCAAGCGAAGAGTTTGTGCAAGAGCCAATCACCACTTGCGTGACCGGCTGGCCCTTTAGGCTTTGTATTGAATTGATTACGTCCGGGTTGTGGGGGCAGGCGGCGAGCGGATGCAAGTCGTCCAAGTTTATTTCTATAATCTTGTCGTATGAGACG
Source organism: uncultured Treponema sp. (assembly GCA_946411505.1). GTDB lineage: Bacteria > Spirochaetota > Spirochaetia > Treponematales > Treponemataceae > Treponema_D. The sequence goes on from CAMKEG010000008.1 coordinate 103,345, forward strand.
CCCTCGTCGGCCTTAAGCTCCTTCCAAGAAGAGCCGCGGCCCATCGACTCCAAGAATTTCTTTGTCTTTTGGTCGCTGGGGAATACGGAAGTCGTCGCGCCCAATTCCGCTCCCATGTTTGTGATTGTCGCTCTCTGGGGAACTGTAAGCGTCTCCACGCCGGGACCAAAGTATTCGTAGATGGCGAGCGTTCCGCCCTTTACGGTTTCGCGGCGAAGGACTTCCAAAATGATGTCCTTGGCTCCGACGCCTTTTTTTAAGGTTCCGGTCAATTTTACGCCAAAGATTTTTGGCATTGCAAGATGGAAGGCTCCGCCTCCCATCGCCACGGCAACGTCAAGGCCGCCCGCGCCAATCGCTATCATTCCGATTCCGCCGCCAGTCGGCGTGTGGCTGTCGGAGCCCAGCAAGGTTTTTCCTGGCGCGCCAAAGCATTCAAGGTGGACTTGGTGGCAAATGCCGTTTCCGGGACGGCTAAAGTAAAGGCCGTATTTGGCGGCGATGCTTTGAAGGTAGCGGTGGTCGTCCATGTTCTTGAAGTCTGTCTGCAGCGTGTTGTGGTCGACGTATGAGACCGAAAGCTCCGTCTTTACGCGCGGGATTCCGATTGTCTCAAACTGAAGGTATGTCATCGTGCCGGTCGCGTCCTGGGTCAGCGTCTGGTCGATTTTTATCGCGATGTCCTTTCCGCGCTCAATCGGCTCTCCTTTTGTAAATTTAGTTTCCTTGCAAGCTTCGGGAACGATGTGTTCCTGCAAAATCTTTTCCGCCAATGTAAGAGCCATAAAGCGCCTCCAAATTTTTTGGAAACAATTATAGTAAATTTTATGGAAGAATTCAAGGCGCTTGTTTTTTATGGGCTTTCGGTATACAATAAAACATTGTGGGAGCGAAATTGTTTTTAAAAAAAGCGTCTCTTTTAGCGCTCGGGCTCGCGTTTTTTTCTTGCAAAGGAAAAGTGGAGGTCGAGCTTGCGGACTCCACGCCTCTTTCCAAGGACGCCGCCGGCTTGAGCGCGGGAGCCCAATGGGCCTATGAAATCGAAGCCGGCCGCCTTGAAAAAAAAATCGATTCCTTTGAGTCAATAAACAAGAACGTTCCCTTGCTTCCGCTTTCCCTGGTGGCCTTGGAGGCCGGTTTTCCGATGACGCCCGTTTATCCCGAGCTGGAAGGCTTTGGCAGCTTGGACACGTCCAACATTCAGGGCGAGCTTTTGGACACGATAAAGGGCTTTTGCCATGCCGTCCTTGACTACAGCGAAAGCTTCGACAAATATGAAAAATACCAGGCGGCGGACGCAAAAAAGAGCGAAGGCGAAAAAACTGGCGACGATGAAAAATCCAAGGAAAGCGCTAGCTCTGACGACTCCTCAAAAGTCGACGCCTTTTTTTACGAAAAGACGCTCTTTTCCTTGGCCCTTTTTTTGGCGGACAGCCGCGAGGCGGGCGTATTGAAATCCTTTGTGATTGGCCGCCCCGTCGTAGGCGAGGAATTGATGGAAGTTCCCGTTCTTTGGACCGGCGAGAAAGAGATTTTATACAGCAAGTTGTTTCCAGTCCAAGACGGCGAAAGCTGGAAAATTCAGCAAATAGAAATTTATAGTTCGGAGGAAAAAGATGGAAGCGGCAAAACTGACAGGAATTGAGCGCGAGCTTGTCCTGCAATATTTGATTGACGGAAACGTTCCGGTTACCGTAACTCCGATAGAAAGCCCGGAAGAGGACGACGGCGGCAAAGTCAAGCCCGCCACGTCGGCGCTTTTTCCCATCGCCATAAAGGCCGAGCAGCTGAAAGTCTTGGAGCAGGGAATAATCCTTTTGACAAACCCTCCCCAAAACGTGAAGAATTTCATCGACAAAAAGGCGCGGGTGGAATTTTATTTCAACCGCCTGGGCCTCTACTTTGAGACAAAAATAAAGCAAATAAAGGCGGGCCTCGCGCTCGTCATTCCGTCTTCTATAAGCAGAATTCAGGAAGCCGTCCCCAAGAGCCGGCCTACGGAATTTGCCGCGCAATTGTATTTTTCCGTAAACCAAAAGACCGACGTTCACATTGACTGCGTTCCAGCCGAAGGCTACGACATTTTTTCAAAGCCTGTCTGGAAGGACATCGCGGAAGGCGCGCAGCAAAAGGCCAAGGCCTATTTGGAGGAGTTTATCGTCCACGCGCGGCAGAAGGGGGTCGCGGGAAGCGGCGTGCAATTGATTCCAGTTGTCCGCTACTTGTCGGAAAAAGTTTCAAAAATTGAAAGCGTTCAAGGCAGAAAAAGCCCGCTTGAGACGCTCTTTGTCAACCACGAGCGAATCGTTTTTGGACAAAAGACCGGCAACGTCGACTTGCAGGACGGAACGGAATACGCGCTTGAAATGTCTTTTCCTATGCCGCGCCCCTTGACCGAGCGAAAAATTTTCGCCACTTGCCGCATCGAGTCAAACTATTACGACGACGAAAAAGAATTTGTCTGCGTGGTTTGCCGCTACACTTCGCTTCAAGAGGAAGACATGAGGTTTTTGTACGAAAAAGGAACCGGCGAAAAGCTTGTCTAAATAAAGTAGGGGCCTTTTTGATTCTTTTCGTCGACGGCAGGCTTCTCTTTTTCTTGGCTAGTTTTTTCGTCCGAGGAGCTTTCTTCCTTTTTTATGGACTTGTTGTTGCCCAACAAAATTCCGACCGGCTTTAGGAACGAAACGTTTTCGCAAATAATTTTTATGAACACCAAGAAGGGCACCGCAAAAAGCATTCCGATAAAGCCCCATACCCAGCCCCAAACGCTCAAGGAAACAAGAATCAAGAAGGGCGATATGTCAAGGTTTCCGCCCTCTACGCGCGGCTCCACAAAATTTCCTAAAATCATGTTTGCAAAGAGCATCAGGAGCGCGGCGGCTATTATCGGCGGAAGCGACGGAAAAAATTGAAGCACGGAGAAAAATACCGTCAACAAAAATGAAATCACGCTTCCGAACGTCGGGATGAAGTTGAGCAAAAATGCAAGAAAGGCCCAGACAATCGCGAAGTCCACGCCTATGATTGAAAGGCCCGCGAAGACCACAATTCCTGTGGCGAGCGAAATCGCGAATTTTATCGAAAGGTAGCTGGTGGTGTCCACGATGACTTTTGTAATCACGCTCTTCACCCTGTGACGCATTTTTCCTTCAAAGGCCAAGGTTATCTTTTTTTCAAAAGTTCCCGCCTCGACAAGAAGGAAGGTGTACATCATGAAAATCACAAAAAGGGTTTTTGCGAATGAAAGCGCCGTGTTGGACACCGAGACGGCCGCCGTCTGCAAGTATTGGCGGATTTTCAACTGGCCGAGCAAATTTTCAATCAGGGTTTTTCCTTCGTCGTAGCTTAGGTTGAACTGCGTGGCCGCGTACTTGTAGATTGTCAGGAAGCGGTTTTCGTAGCGCGGGTAGGCGCTTATGATTGACGCGGCGCTTGCCTGCAAAAGCCGGGCGATGGCTCCAATCAACAAAATGAAGGCGATTAAGGTAACCAAAACGCCCGCGCCCCAAGGCAAGCGCAGCTTGTTCCGCATCTTGCGCACGGCGGGGAGCGCGACCAACGCCAGCAAAATGGACAGTATTATTTGAACCGAAATTGTCTTGGTCACTTTTAGGATGGCGACAAAAGCCACCATCGCAAAAAATGTCAGCAGAATGAAAATTCTGCGGGGATAGTTTTTTTCAACCGGCGGCTTGACGCTCGCATGGAAAAAGTCTTCCAATTTTATTTCCTTGGCCCAATCTTGTCAAAGCCGCAGAGGGGAACGAGCGCCTCAGGAATTGTGATGGAGCCGTCCTCGTTTTGGTAGTTCTCAACGATGGCAAGCATCGCGCGTCCAACGGCGATGGCAGTTCCGTTGAGCATGTGCACGTATTTGTTCTTTCCGTCGTCGTCCTTGTAGCGGACGTTAAGGCGGCGGCTTTGGTAGTCCGTGCAGTTTGATGTGGAAGTCACCTCGCCGTATTCGCCTCCGTTGCGTCCCGGCATCCAGGCTTCCAAGTCCCACTTGCGGTAGGCCGGCGCGCCAAGGTCTCCGGTGCACGTGTCAACGACGTGGAAGGGAAGGCCCAATCCGGTAAAGATTTCCTCTTCGATAAGGCGCAATTTTTCGTGCAGCTCGTCGCTCTGCTCGGGAACGCAGTAAACAAACATCTCGACTTTGTCAAACTGGTGGACGCGGTAAAGGCCCTTGCTGAACTGGCCGGCGGCTCCGGCTTCGCGCCTAAAGCAGTGCGAAAGTCCGCAGTACATGAGCGGCAATTTTGCCTTGTCCAAAATTTCTTCGGAATGGTAGCCGCCAAGCGTGATTTCGGCCGTCGCGACCAAGCAAGTTCCTTCTTCCTCGATGCAATAAACGTTTGACTCGTTTCCGCGCGGGTTAAAGCCGATGCCTTGAAGAATTTCCTGGCGGGCGACGTCCGGCGTGATGAAGGGAGTGAAGCCATGCTTTCGCAAAAGGTTAAGCGTGTACATAATCAAGGCTTGCTCCAAGAAGACCGCCTCGTTCTTTAGGTAATAGAATTTTGGGCCCGAAACTTTAGTTCCGCGCTCAAAGTCTATCAAGTCCAATTCTTCCATAAGCTGAACGTGGTCGCGCGGCTCAAAGTCAAACTTGCGCGGGGTTCCAACCTTCTTCACCTCAAGGTTTTCTGTGTCCAGCTTTCCGATCGGAACGGCGGGATTGCACATGTTGGGAATCTTTCGCGCGGCTTCTTCCAAGGCCGGCTCGATTTTTTCAAGGTCGGCTTCTACGGCCGCGATTTCTTCCTTGATTTTCTTTCCTTCGTCAATCAATTTTTGGCGGGCGTCCGGCTCCATCTTGCCTTTCATCGCGGCGGCGTTTTGGTTTCGCTGCTGCTGCAAGTCCTGGCGCTTTGTGACGAGCGCGGTCCTTTTGTCGTAGAGTTCCACCACGATGTCCGCGTCGGCTGTCATATTGCGGTTTTTGATGTTCTCTTTTACCGCGTCCAAGTTTTCTTTGATGAATTTGTAGTCCAACATCTTTTTGCCTCTTTGAAAAAATTCTTTTATTTTATTTCGTATTCACAATGAACTGTCACGGAGACTTCGCTGTTTCCAGCGCTTATCGGCGTCGCAAAGTCGTTGGCGGCCATCATCATCTTGCTTTCCGCGCGCGCGGCGTAAATCGGCGAGCCCAGCTCCTCGATTTTAATCACGCGGCCCAATTCGGCGCCGGCGGTCTTTGCCATAAGGTTGGCGGCTTCGGCGGCGTTCTTAATCGCAAGCGTTCGGGCTTCGCGCAAGGCGTCGGAAGTTTTTGTCGCCGAAAACTGGATTGAGTTGAATTCGTTGGCGCCGTTCTTTACCGCGACGTCAATCGCGTTTCCGGCCTTGCTTGTGTCCATCGTCACGATGTGGATTGAGTTTGTCACGCGGTAGTCGCCGCGGTACTGGACGCCGTTTCTGTTTGAAATGTCCTGCCAAATTCTGTAGTCGCTGGTCGTTATCGATTCGGCCGGAAATCCCGCGTCAATCAAGGCCACGCGGACTTTTGTCACCGCCTCGGCGTTTAGGCGCGCGGCTTCGATTACCGAGCGGTTGTAGGTGACGACGGCCACGTTGATTGTGGCCATGTCGCTTTTTACGCTGACCGCGCCCGTTCCTGAAACGGAAATCCATCTGGCCTGTTCGCTCGCTTCAGGCGCCCTGAGGACGCAAGATGAAAGCGGCAGCGCTGCCAAAGAAAGCGAGAGCGCCGCGAGAGGGGCGGCGATTTTTCTTGAAAAGTTTTTCTTCATACAAACCTTCTTACCTTATGTCTATGTAAAATCTCTTTAAGTAAATCGAGCGTTCGTTGGCCCTGCGCCAAAAGCGGCTTTGCGGCCAGTTCTTTATCAGCGTGTCGTAGGCGCCAATCGCGCTCTTTATGTTCCTGACTTCGGACTTGGCTTCCAAAATCAAGCCTTCCAAATAAAGGCCCGCGTCGATGTCTTCCGTGGCCGTGTCAAAGAATTGCTGGACCAAGTCCAAGGCATCGGCGTAGCGCTTTTCGTCATAGGCCTTCTGGGCTTTTTCCAAAAGGCTCGACGCCTTGGCGCTTCCAACGCCCGCGCCTTCGCCGCTTTTTTGCGGGCTTGGCGCGGCTTGCGCCGCCGGGGCCGGACCTGTCGCCGCCGCCGATGTTCTTTGCTTGCCTTCGGCCTTTTCCTGGCCGGAAGTTTGGATTACAGTTTGAACTTTTTCCGACGGAGAGTTTTCGCCTTGGCGTTCCGCGCGCCCGGCTTCATTTGCTTTCGGAAGGGGAGCGGCCTCTTCGCTTGTGGCCGGAGCGCCGTTTTCTTCCTGTTTTTGGGCAGTTTCCCGCTCGGCGGATTTTTCTTCAACGGCCTTTGTCCTGTCAAACTTTGGCGGAACGACTTCCGCGTAAGAAGGCGCGGTTACATGAACGCCGTCGGCCGCGCTCTTTTCGCCGATTGAAATTTCTATGTAGTCGTCGATGTAGTTTCCTGTCAATATGTCGTTCTTGTAAAAATGCAAGAGCGCCGTTCCCGGCTCTTTTGAGCGAAGGCTGAACGTTGTCTCGCCGTTGCCCAGCTTGCGGCCCTGAAAAATAAAGTGGTCGCCCGAGCCTTCCTCGCCAAGGTAAATCCAGCCGCTTCCGGGATAGATTATGTCGACAAACTGGTTGTTCTTTATCGTCATCGCTCGGCTTGCGGCCGGCGCAGGCTTTTCTTCCTCTTGGGGCGCTTCGTCCTCTTCCTTTTGTGGAGGAGTCAGCGCGATCGCTTCGTTGGCCGCGTCTGAAATTGCCGCCGCTCCAGTTGTCGCCGCGCCTGAAATTGCGGCGGCCGCTTGCGCCTGCGTCTGGGCTCCGCTTCCGCTTGCCGCGGCTGGAACTGACGGAGCGGAAGGGGCTGATGGCGCGCTTGACGCGTCGCGGCCGGCCGGCGGTTGGTTTTGAACGTTCGGCTCTTGGCTTAAGGCTAAGGCGCGGGCGTCTTCCGTTTTTTCGCCGTCCATTTGGCTTGTGTATTCCGAGGGCGCTTGCCCAAAGTCCTCTTCGGCTTCGTCTTTTTCTTGGCTTTCGTTGGACGCCCTTATTTTTTCCGCAAGGGAAGGGCCTTGTTGTTGCGGGCCGGATTCGCCTTCCTGCTCCTCTTCCAAAAGGGTGCGGAATTCCTCAAATTCGCTTTCAGGAATTTTTTCAGCAAGCTCGGCTTCTTCCTGGCTTTCAAGATTTTCGGCCGCGCTTTCCTCGGCTTCAACGGCTTCTCCGCTTGCGCTTGGTTCCGCGAACGCCTCGGAATTTTCCTGGGCCCTTGTCACGGCTCCTTCCGAGCTCTTGCAAGAGAAAACAAAAACAGAAAGCGGCAAGATTATCGCCGCAAAAAAAATCTTTTTCACGGAGCGGCCTCCGTTATGTTTTTTACAAGCGCGTCGTTGGCCCTTGAAAGCTTTTCAACCGCGCCGGCGTCAGGAACAGAAAGCCATTCTTTGACTTCTTCCTCTGTCCATTTTTCCTTTGTCTCCCGGCTTACGGCGTAGTCTTGCGGAATCGAAACGCCTTGCGGCAAAAGCAAGTCTTGGTCGGCCTCCAGGGGAGGGCTTCTAAAGTTTGAGCTTGGGACTTCCCGCTTTTGCGGAATGAAAATCAAGGCAATGAGCGCCGCGCAAAAGAAAATCGCCAGTATTGACGAAAGCAAAAGCGCCTTTTGCCTTTGCGAGAAAAAATCCATTATTTTGTCGCCAAGTTCAGAAAAATCAATCACTGCTGGCTTTGCTCCGTTTCAGGCGCGGCGGCTTCCTGGTTCTGAACAGAATTCTGGTTCCGTGAGGAATCCTGGTTCTGCGAAGAATCCTGGTTCTGCGAAGCGCTCTTGTCGCGGCGCGGCGGACGCGGGGGAATCACAACGCCTTCCTCCGGCGGAACGTCTTCCTCGACAAAGTCGTCGGGCTTTTCAATATAGTTCTTCTTTATTTTGTCAATGTCCTCGTCAAGGCGCAAGGCGATGATTTTTGAAACGCCCGACTCTTCCATTGTGACGCCGAGCATGGAGCTTGCGCCCATAACGGTCTTTTTATTGTGGGTGATGACGATGTACTGGCTCACGTTCGCAAAAGCGGTGAGCGCGGTTACAAAGCTTCCTACGTTTTTGTCGTCAAGCGCCGCGTCAATCTCGTCAAGCAAGCAGAAGGGGCTTGGACGAACTTGGTAGGTGGCGAACAAAAGCGCTATGGCGGTCATCGTCTTTTCGCCGCCCGAAAGAAGCGCGATGCTTTCCAATTTTTTTCCCGGCGGCTGCGCCAAAATGTCGATTCCCGTCGTTAGGACGTTTTCAGGATTCTCCAAGCGCAATTCCGCGCGGCCTCCGCCAAACAAGCGGCGGAACATATTGTGGAAATTTCTTTTGATTTTGTTGTAAGTTTCCAAGAAAAGCTCGGAAGACTTTGACTTGATTTCTTCCGCGACGCGCTCCAAGTCCTTGAGGGATTTGAGCGTGTCGTTGTAGTTGGCCTCTTGGCGCTCGTAGCGCTCCTTGACTTCCACAAACTCTTCCGGAGCCATCAAGTTTATTCCGTGGCTCAACTCGTCCAGCTCGCCTCTCTTTTTGGAAAGCTTTTCCTTCAAGTCCAAGGGCTGGGCGGTTATCGTGTACATTCGCTCCTCGTATTCCATCAAGTCGCGGGAATATTGGTCGAGGAAGTTTTGCTTGACGTTCTTTATTTCCGTTTCGTTTTGAATCAAAGAGCTTGAAAGCTGCTCGTACTGGGCTTGGTACTTGTTGAGCGTTTCCTGCTTTTTGTTGAGGTCGTTGGTCTTGCCGGAAACCTTGTTGTTGTAGTCCTTGATTTCTTCGTCAAGCTCCTTCAAGCGGTCGGCGGTCTTTGTTCCACGCGCCTCTATTTCGGAAAGCTCCTCTTCTATCGTTTGTATTTGCTCGTCCAAGTCTTCCTTGCGCTTTTGCTCGGCGTAAAGGTCGTCCTCGTTTTGGCGCAAGTTGTTCTCTTCCGTGGTCAGCGTGCGGCGCAGCATCGTCATTTGGTTTTGGGCGCCGGCGATTTGCTCCTTCATCTTGGCTTCGTTTACTTGAAGGTTTGCGAGCGTTTCCTTGTATTCGGAAATTTTCTCGCCCAAAGCCTCGTTCTCTTTTTTTAGCTCGTCGATTCGCTTGTTCAGCTCGCCGACTTGCGCCAAGTTTTCCAAAACCTTTTGGTCCACGCCGCGCTTCTTTGTGATGATTCCTTCCGGGCTCAGGAACTCGCCGATAAACTGGGGCGAGGCCTTTATGTAGGCGTCAAGCGCGGCTTGAAGGGTTTGAAGCATTTGCAAGGCGTCGCCAAAGGCCGCGGCGGACTCGCTCGCGAGCTTGGCTCCGTCGCTGGTGGCGCCTGTCTTTACCGCGTCGTCAAAAATGTTCTTGCGGCCTTGGACAAAAATCTTAAGTTTTCCCAAGGTGTCGTCAAGCTCTTGCTTGGCCTGGCTCATCGCGTTTTGCGAATAGCCCGCGCTCTTAAGCTTGGCGTCAAGCTCGGTGACGATGTCTTCCGTAATCGCGGTAAGCTCTTTTTGCAAGTTTGTCCTTGCAAGGTCAAGGTCTTCTATCAATTCCTGCTTTTCGCTGGCCACCGCGTCGTTGTCCTGGATGCGCTTTGAGGCGTTGTTTATGTTCTGGCCAAAGGAGTCGATGTTTTGCTTAATGTCCGCGAGCCGCTTTTCCTTTTCATGCATCTCGCTTTCGGATTCGTCAAGCTCTTCGTTGATGCTGTCGATTCGCTCCTGGATTGATTTTCTGTGGTTTTCTATTTGCGCGATTTTTTCGTTTATTTCCGACTGGCGGCTGTTGAACTGTTTTTGCAGCTCCAGCTTTCCGTTCTTTTCGCCCTGAATTTTTATCAATTCCTGGGTTCCTTCGGCCACTTGGTCTTGAAGGCTCTTTATCTTGTCGGTGTTTTCGGTCAGCGCGCTGTTAATCGCGTAGATTTCCGCGCGGATGTCCTCGCGCTTTTTTTCTATCTCGGCCTTTGTCTTTTCGTTGCGGCTCTGCTGCTCCACAAAGCCCTTCAACTTTAAAAGCTGGATGTCAAGCTGCAAGTCAAAGACTTCTTCCTTGACCTTGCGGTATTTCTTTGTCTTTTCCGCCTGAACCTTGAGCGTCTCGTAGCTGCGCTTGGTTTCGGCCAAGACGGCCTCGATTTGCGTCAAGTTTGTCTTTGTCTTTTCCAGTTCGCGCTCGGCTTCGGCGCATTCCGCCTTGGAACGGCTGATACCCGCGGCCTCCTCAAAAAGGTAGCGGCGGTCTTCGGGCTTGCTCGAAAGGATTTGGTCGATTTTTCCCTGTTCCATAACGGAATAGGCGGCCTTTCCTACGCCGGTGTCCATGAAAAGTTTTTTGATTTCCGACGGGCCGACTTGCTCGTTGTTGATGAAGTACTGGCTTTCTCCGGAACGGAAGAGGCGGCGCTTGATGGCGATTTCGGAATCGGGGCGGGGAAGGAGCGAGTTTTCGTTAAGGATTGTGAGCGTGACTTCGGCCAAGTTGAGGGCGGGGCGGGTTTCCGTTCCGTTGAAAATGACGCCTTCCATTGTGGCGGCGCGCAAATTCTTGGACTTGTTCTCGGCGAGAACCCATTTCATCGCGTCAACTACATTGCTTTTTCCGCAGCCGTTTGGTCCCAAAAGCGCGGTGATTCCGTCCGCAAAGTCGATGTGAGTGCGGTCGGCGAACGACTTAAAACCGAATATGTCAAGACTTTTTAAAAACACGTCAATGCCACCCTAAAAATATTCCGCTTATTTTAGCGCAAATCGCGGGTTTGTTCAATACTGACGCCGCCGCCCGACCGACCAGCCGCGTTATGGTTATGACAATAAAAAACGCTCCCGCGGAAATCAAACGGCTGCGAACGAGGTACTTTTAGGGCAAAGCGATTAGCTTAACGTGTCCTATGTTCGCGCCGTTTGCCTTTCCGCTCCGCGTTTTTTTATCGTTCGCAATGCGGCAGTCCGGGCAACCGTTACGGAAGGAGGTTAAAACACGCGAAGGAGTCGGGCGGTCGTCGGAACCGCTACGGCGACTGGGAGTGTTTTGTTTTTCTTATAATATGGAATGCCGGGCGGACGCGCGAAAATTGTGGACTTTTTACAATATATATGGTAAAATAAAAGGAATGAGAGAGCTTTTTTCGCTAAAAGCCGTTTTTTTCTCTTGCGCGATTTCTCTGGCGCTTTTTTCTTGTTCAAATTTGCAGGACGGAACGCAAGGCGCGGGCGGCTTGGTTGGCCAAGGGCAGGGCGCTCAAAGCTCCTCCGCCGCCATAACGCGGACGATTGGCGGAAGCCTTGTCATGACAGGCCTTTTTCCGCGCGGCTTTGGCTCCAAGCCTTCCGCCGTTTCCAAGACGCTTTTTCCTGAAGCCGATTCCGTCGACTCAAGCGCGCTCGACTATTTTGTGACGGCCTCCCACGCGGGCTTGTCCGATATTTCCGGAACCGTCACGGCGGGCGCAGGCGGCGCCCTTGCATATTCGATAACGCTTCCATTTAGTTCCGCAAGCGACAGCTGGAACCTTACTGTCACCGGAAAAGACGGCGCCGGAAAAACCTTCCTTTCCTCGGACGCTGTGGCCATAAAAGCCAGCGACTCGGAAAAAGACATTTCGCTTTCATACGCCAAAGACCCTAGCGGCGATCCGGGCTCGATAAGCCTTTCCGTTCCGGTTTCCGCCGCAAGCGGAATAGCCAGCGCCGTCGTGACTTTTGGAACGGATGCGGCCCAAACCGTGAACGTTTCGGGCGGAAGCCTTTCGTTCTCAAAAAGCGGCGTGGCGCCAGGCGTTTACAGCGTTAAAATTTTATTCTACAGCGAAGCAAGCGGCGGCGGCGAAGTTCTCTATGCCATAAGCGAAACGGCCAACATTTACTCAAACCTTACGACATCCGTTCCCTACGGACAGGCCGAATACATAGAAAGCGGAAGCGCCTTCGCCTCAATTTCAGCCGCGATGGTCTCCGCCATGCAGAATGTCGCGGAAGGCGGCATTTGGCTTGGCGGAACGGGCCCCACGGGAATAGCCGCCGACGATTCCAACAGCGGAACGAAATTCAAGCCGGTGGCCAGCCTTTGGCGCGCGACGCAGATCGCCAACGCGCTTGCAGGCAGTGACGCGACAAAAACTTACACGATAAACGTTCAGGGAAACGTCCGCGCCGGAACCGACGACGAGGACGCGGAAATCGCGGCGGCGGCAAAGGTCGTCGTAAAGGGAACCAATTCAACAAACTATTGGACAATCAGCGGATACGACGGAAGCGGCCCCAGCGACTTTGTCACTTCAAGCTCAGCGTCCGCGGCCTTTCAATATCTGGCCTTTGACAAGCTTACAGGCTTTGAAGTCGCCGCCGGAAAAGTCACGATGAACGATTGCCAAGTTTCAAACGGCTCTTCCGCCGAGAACGGAATCGCGGGCGGAATCACAGTTGACGCCGGCGCGGAATTTGTTTCGTCGCAAGGGCTTAAAATCACCGCCTGCGAAAATTCTGCGGGGGCTAAAAGCGGAGTCGCCGGCGGCGGAGGCGGAATCTGGAGCGAAGGAACAGTCAGCTTGACCGGCGCGGAGATTTCCGCTTGCGGAGCGGCAGGCGCGCTTTCTTGCGGCGGAGGAATTTTCGCAAAGGCTGGAACCGTTTCATTGATAAATTCTGTCGTTGACGGAAATTCCTCTATAAACGGCGGCGCGGGAATTTATGTCGTCGACGCAAGCCTTTCTGTTGACGCGGACTCAAGCGTGACAGACAATTCTGCCAGCGGCTCAAGCGCTTGCGGCGGCGGCTTGTATGTCTCAAACTCTTGCTCAAAAGAGATAACTTTGGCCGGAACGTTTTGCTCCAACTCCGCCAACGGCGGCGGGGCGGTTTACATCGCTTCCACAGCCGACTTTACGATTGGCTCCGGAGCGGTAATCGGAAAAGAGGGCGAAGGCAACACGGCGGCCTTTGGCGGCGGCGTTTACCACACTGGAAGCGGCGAGCTGAAAATGACGGGCGGAACGATAGCCTATAACGGAGCTTCGTCTAACGGCGCCGGCCTTTGCATGATGAGCGGAAAAACCGCCGTGATTTCCGGCGGCTCCATCCACCACAACGAATGTACTGGAAGCGGCTCAAACGGAAAGGGCGGCGGCGTTTACACAAACGGAACTCTTTATTTGGCCGGCGGAACTGTCAGCGCCAACTCCGCGCTGCGAGGCGGCGGCGTTTACAACGACTCTTCGGGAAAGGTTTTTGTTTACGGAACTGCCGTGATAGGCGGCTCTTCTTCCGAAGAAGGAAACAAGGCTGTCGGAACGAACTGCTTTGGCGGCGGCGTGTTCAACGCGGGCTCTTGCTACTTTGGCTACAGCGCTTGGACAAGCAGTACTGAATATGAAGAAGAAGAATGGACGGGAAGCATAAGCGCCAACAGTTCGGAGAACAACGGGGGCGGAGTCCACAACGCCGCCTCCTTTAGAATGGCTAGCGGAACGATTGGAGGCGCGACGGACGCTTATGCCAACAGCGCTTCGGGTAACGGCGGCGGAATTTATTGCGGCGGAACAAACGTTATCACTCTTGGCGCTTCCGCAGCTATTCCGCCTTCGTCAACAGGCGCCAACGACATTTACTTTAACAGTAGCAGCAACAAAATAGTTCTTATGAGCGAACTTACGGCGGACCTTCCGGCTGTCGGGCTTTTGGCGATTTCGACCGGAACGTCCGAAGCCTTGTTAAACAATGGCGTGACTGTGGTCACTGCGGAAGAATTTACTATGGCCCAATTCTCCGCCTGCATGAACAAGCTGAGGCTAAAGCAAAATTTGCAATGGGAGTTGAAGTATGACATTCCCGCAAGCGCATCGTCGTGGAAAGCCAATGTAACGCAAGACAAGGAGTATGTTCCTGTGGAAGGAACGACATTTAGCGGCGGATCGACTGTTTCCAATTCTTCAGTGTTTATAACTGGCAGAACTTTGACGATTCCCAAGATGATTGTCGGCGTTCACGAAGTCACTCAAAGGGAATTCCAAAAGTATTGCTATTATTCACAAAGCAATAAGACTCCAAGCGACACTTACGGCGCAGGCGATAATTATCCCGCCTATTTTACAAGTTGGTATGACGCGATTGTTTACTGCAATTTGCGAAGCATTGATGATGGCTTGGATTCTGTGTATAGTTTGGAAGGAAAAAAAGACCCAAGGGAATGGCAATACATTGTCAAAGACGAAACGACAGGAAAATGCAGCGGCCCTAATACTGGATGTTCCGCCGCGGTTAAAACCGCATGGAACAATATCGCCTTTGACACAAGCGCAAACGGCTGGCGCATTCCTACGGAAGCGGAATGGGAATACTTGGCGCGAGGCGGAAGCCTTACAGGAACTCAGTATAAATATAGCGGAAGCGACAGTATAGGCGATGTCGCTTGGTACACAGGAAATGCGAGCGGCAAAACCCATCTAGTAAAAAGCAGGCCAAACACTACAACGCCAAAGGCCAATGATTGCGGCTTGTACGACATGACGGGAAACGTTTGGGAAGCATGCTGGGATTGGGGCGGCTCGGCATACGGAGAGGAGTATGTTTATCCCATAACGCCAACAACTGGTCCGACTGGCGTTGACTCGGGAATACGCCGTGTCGTTCGCGGAGGAAGCTATAATTACGGCGAGGCCCAAAGTTACGTTTACTATCGCGGCGTCAACAATGAGCCGCAAGACCGCTGGGAAAATTCCGGCTTCCGCGTCGTGCGAAACATTCCGTAATTCGCTTTCTAAAAAGTCCGCTCTATTTCCGCTCCGCTTGGGCCGGCTCCGCTCGCTTTCTTGATGTCAAGACCTTAATCGTTGTTTCGAGCGGTTTCACCGCGTCCGTTGGACGCTGCAGTTTATGTAGGCTCGCAAACCTTTCCATTGAACAAAACTTTTGGATGGACAATAATCCTAAGCTTTTTCTCCAGCGCGGAAAGCTTTCGCAATTCCCATTCGTCGCCGATTACGATGTTCACGCCGCTCTTTCCGGCGCGCGCGGTGCGGCCTGAGCGGTGGACAAAAAAGTCTTCGTCGCTTGGAAGGTCGCACTGGATTATGTAGCCGATGTCGGGAATGTCAAGGCCGCGGCTTGAAAGGTCGCTTGTAATCAATACCGGGCATTTGCCGCTCTTAAAATGGGCCAAAACCGCCTGGCGCTCCTGGTTCTTTATCCTCGCGGTAAGCGCGGCGCAGTCGATTTTCTTGAACTTTAATTTTTGGTAAATGTTTTCGACTTGGTCGGCGCGGCTTGTAAAGACAAGCGCCTTTTTTGGCTCCAGGGCTCGAAGGATTGAGCGCAAAAGGTCGATTTTGTCGCGCCGTTCGGCAAAGAAAGCCCAATGCTCTATTTTTTCGCGCAAAACGTCTTCGGGCGGCAAAAGAATTGTCTCAAAGCCTAAAGCCGCGCCGCCTTCTTGGGCTTTTGAGAAGCGCGCGTCCTCAAGGAATTTTTGCGCCTTTTTTGTGATTGTCGCGCTGCAGGCGATTGTCTGAGTCTTTTCGTCAAAAAGCGATATGAGTTCCGCCGTTTCATCGGCTATTTCCTTTGAAACAAGGCGGTCGGCCTCGTCAAGAATCAAGGCGGCGGCGTTTTCTATTTTGAGCTTCTTTAATCGGCATAGCTCAAGCAAGCGGCTTACGGTTCCGACGACAATCGCCGGCTTTTCCTTTAGCGCGTCGATTTGCCTTTTGAGCGGGGCGCCGCCGATGAACAGCGAGCATTTTAGGTCCGTCACGGAAGCCGCCGCCTGTTTTAGTTGGGAAGCCAGCTCGAATGTCGGGGAGACAATAACAAGGCGGACGGCCTTTGTCGGGTTGGGCTCCGATTCAATCTTTTGCAAAAGGGGCAGCAAAAAGGCGAAAGTTTTTCCGCTTCCTGTGGCCGACTGGAAGATTACGTTTTTTCCGGCCATAATCTCCGGGATTGTCCGCGTCTGCACGGCAGTCGGCTCGCTTATCCCAAGCGCGGCCAGCTTTTGGCAAAGGCCCTCGTTTATTCCTAATTCATTAAATCCGCTCATGCGCTTACTATAGCGCAAAGCCGCGTTTTATGGTAGTATCTAAGAATGAAATTTGGCATTGACACATTCGCCTGCGACAGCGGAAAAAGCGGCTTCGGCTCGTACTTGACCGGCTTGACGGCCAATCTTCCCGCCCAAGACGGCGTGGAATACATGCTTTTTGGTTCTCCGCTTGACAGGTACACATATTCCGACGAGATTCCTTTCCGCGAAGTCCGCTGCGGAGATTCGATGAACGCAAAAAGATGGTGGCACAATTTTTCCTCAAAAGGCTTTTACAAAAAGAACAAGGTTGACGCCGTTTTGTATCCAGCCGCCGCGCGCCTTTTGCCGGGCCGCTTTCCTGTTCCTGGCGTGGCGGTCTTGCATGATTCCCTCAGCATGGTTTTGGCCAAGGCCAAGTTTGCCCACCGGCTTACGCTAAAAGGCTTTGAGCGGGTTCAGGCGATAATCGTTCCGACAAATTTCATAAAAAACGACTTGCTGGGCCTCGGCTTTGACGGAAAAAAAATTCATGTCGTCCGCCACGGAATCGACCACAACCTTTTTTACCAAAGGCCTCTTGACGACCAAACTGTGGTCAACGTAAAGCCCTTCGCGATAAAGAGGCCTTACATAATCTATCCGTCAAGCATAACAGGCGCCGGAAAAAAACACATAGAGCTGATAAAGGCTTTTGAGATTTTTAAGAAAAAAACTGGCGCCCCCCATCGCTTGGTTTTGGCCGGCGCGGAAAACGCTTGGGGCGGGCAAGTCCACGCGGCCGCCTTTGAGTCCTCCTGCGCGTCCGACATTTTCCTTACCGGTTTTTTTCCGCGCGAAGGCTTTCCGCTTTTGTGCGCAGGAGCGGACGCTTGCGTCTTTCCTTCCGTTCAAGAGGGAGTTGGGCTTCCGGTCGTCGAGGCGATGGCGTCCGGACTTCCTGTTGCCGCGTCCAATGCCGGAGCCCTTCCTGAAATTTGCGCCGGCAAGGCCGTTCTGTTTGACAGCGACAATTTGGAAGAAATGGCGGCCGCGATTGAAAAAGTTTGCGGCGACAAAAAGGCCCGGTCAAAAATGATTGCTGAAGGCCTGGCATGGAGCAAAAAATTCAACTGGCAGGAATGCGCCGAAAGCACAGTCAATTTGCTAAGGGAAGCGGCGGAGTAAATGATAATGTCATTGAGGCGCGAAAATTTTGTTCGCGCCTCAAAAAGACTGAGTCAAGGCTTTAAG
>CAMKEG010000009.1 GCA_946411505.1 uncultured Treponema sp.
CGCCGATGATAGTGCCCTTGCGGCGCGAAAGTAGGTGGCTGCCGGGCTTTTTTTTTGTCTTGACGCCTTTCATGTGGGTTGGGGCCGTCGCCTTTTTGCTGGGGCCTTTGTCTTCCGAGCGGATTGGTTCGGAACTATATGGAGCCCTTTCGCGCTTTGCCGGCCATGCGAGTTCCGACCCCGGCAGCCACCTGCGGCGGACGGCGCCGGCGCCGTCCGAGCCCGATTGCATCGATGAGCCTAAAAAGCGCTGGCGCGCTTTTCTTCACGGCCCTCCGGTTGTGGGCAGGCTGCCGGGCTTTTTTTTCTAGTTGACATACTTCTTTTTTTTTGTATAGTTCTTTTCGAGAAAACAAACTTGGAGATTTTTTATGAAAAGACTGTTGCTTTTTGTTGTCGCGGCGTTTTTGTGCGTGTTTGCGTTCTGCAATGAAATTAAAGTGGACGTTAATTCCTCAAAGGGGAACAAGACCAAGAGATGGATTTTTGTCTTGAACTACACTTCGAAGGCGATTCCGTATGAAGCTTTTGGGCAAAAGGTCGACGGCGAGAGAGTGTTTTTGGACAAGGGAATTTTTGTGCCAAACACCGCCAGCAAAGGCGTGTATAACTGCCAACTGTTGCCGAACGATTTTATAAACGAATACGACTCATTTAAAAGCGTGAGCCTCAAGCTTGACGGAGAGGCGACAAAAAGTTCATTCGAGTTTAAAAGCGGCGACTTATACATAACGATAGAGCGCTTTAAATTTGATTCCGAAAAAGAGCCTTGCGCGGCATCGTACGACGAGCGCAAAAATGTAATGATTTTTTCGCGCCCGTTGGATTCTGAGAAGGACAACGCGGACATTGTATTTTCTTGGCTTAAGGCCAACCAAGATTTTGCAAAAAAAGTTAAACGGGTTTCTCCAAATAAATTTGAATTTGACGTTCATGGATTTTCCACAAATGGCGGAATGGCAGCGTGGATATTTAAAAGCGTTGACGGACAGATTTCTTTGAGCGAAGAAAACGACAAACTCGTTTTTACAGTGGAGACAAAGCATTTTTATTATTCTTCATAATTTGGGGAATGCCGTTTGCGATGAAATCAGCGCAGCGCTTGGAGAAGGCAGCTCTGAATTCGTCCGGCTCTAGCCGCGTCCTCTGTGGCGGCTGTTGGAGCGATGACGCCCTCATCTGTTCTGTTGCTCTCCGGTTCTACAACTCGCCGCGCCTCCGCGACAACTTTCTTGGCTTCCGCGTGGTTCGTACAGCCAACTAGTCCCCGCCAGGACGCGTTAGGGATTGTAGCGCCTAGGGAGCGACGGCGAAGCCGGCAAAACGCGACAGTCGTCGCGTTTTGAGCGAGTCTCCGAGCGGCTGTGCCGCGAAGGTTGTGCCGAGCGCAGCGAGGCATGAGCCGCGCAAGACGGCGAAGCGCGCAAAACCCGGCCCCGCGGGAGCGGGGAAACGCCCAAAACAATCGCAACTAAAAGTAACAAAAACGCAACCGCAAGGTGTTTGCAAAAATGCCTCCGATGATGTAACATAAAAATCGTCAGGAGGCGGCATGAACTTTTCGGAAAAACTTCAGATTCTTAGAAAAAGCAAGGGGCTTACGCAGGAGGCGCTTGCGGAAAAAATCAATGTGTCAAGGCAGGCGGTGGCAAAGTGGGAGGCGGGGCAGGCATATCCCGACATTTCAAACTTGATTCAAATAAGCGACTTGATGAGCGTCACTGTGGACTACCTTGTTCGCGACGCGGACTGCATGGCGCGCCTTGACGCAAGCGGAGAGCCGGCAGACTTGAAGGAATTGATACAGTTCCGACTTGAAGCGAACGTGAACACCTACGCGGCCTTTATGAACGAGACCGATTCCAGCCGTTTGGACAGCCACGACTTTAGATACCAAAACGGCCCCTACACATACCACGACACTTATGTTGGCGGAGAGCGCTTTGCCGGCGAGGAGGCGGTTTGGAAAAACGGAAAGGCCGCGTACGCGATGAATTACCTTGGTCGCGTTTTGGACGAGCGCTTTAGCGGAAACTTTTTAAAGGAAGCCTTGCGCGCGGCCGACCAAAAGATGCCCTACCGAGGGCCGGAGTTTTACCAGTCCGGCGAGTATTCCTACAAGTGCTCGGTGAACGGAGACTTTTCTTGGTTCCAAGGCTATGAAGAAATTTTTTGCAACGACATAAAAGTTTACGAATGCTATTTTCACGGCGGCCTTGTAAGCTAGAAGACTTGCGCTGGCATTTGTTCCGCAAAAACATCGCGACGAAATTGCGGTTTTTTGTGAAAAAATTTAGAGGATTCAGCCGTTAAAATACCTATTTTTTCACTAGGAATACTTGCAAGTTTTTTTCTTTTGCGCTATAATCACGCTTAAGATGAAAATTTCCACCAGAGGGCGATACGCCTTAAGATTTATGATTTACTTAGCCCAGCGTTCCAACGGAAACTTTATCGCGCTGAAGGACGTTTCGGAAAACGAGGGAATCTCCATAAAATACTTGGAGCAAATCACGGGCTTTTTGTCCAAGAGCGGCTTGCTTTTGAGCGTGCGTGGACCGGCCGGAGGTTACAAGCTGAGCAAGGCGCCCGAACAATATACTGCCGGAGAAATATTGCGCGTGACCGAAGGCGACCTTAGCCCTGTGGCTGCCGACGAGACTGAGTCTGCCGGCGAGGGGAACGGAAGGGCCAACACGCAAAAATTTTGGGAAGGCCTTCAAAAGGCGATTGACGACTACTTGGACAGCGTGACCTTGCAGGACTTGGTTGAGCAAAGCGCGTGCCAAGACAGTTATATGTACATGATATAAGGTTGGTCAAGGCGCGCTTCGCTTAAAGCCTTGACTCAACCTTTTTTGCGGCGCGAACAAAATTGTCGCGCCGCAATAGCTCTGACGCATTTTTGGGAAATAATAATTATGGAATACGAAGCATTGGAATTGCCGCCGGCGGGCTCGACCGTTTTGGTCGGAATGTCTGGAGGCGTGGACTCAACGTTGACCGCTCTTCTCTTAAAGCAAAGGGGTTGCCGCGTCATCGGCGTGACTATGTCGCTTTGGGACGGACACATTCCGGCCAAGGGGGAGTCAAAGTCCAAGCACGCGCGCGAGTCCTGCTACGGCCCCGGCGAGGAAGAGAACATCGAGGAATGCCAAAAGTTTTGCGCCGAGCGGGAAATCGAATACCATGTTGTCGACGTTCACGAAGAATACAACAAAAAAGTTTTGGAATACTTTAAGAGCGAGTACCGCGCGGGCCGCACGCCCAACCCTTGCATAATGTGCAACAGGAACATTAAGTTTGGCGCGATGCTGGAGCAAATCGACAAGCTTGGAATAAAATACGATTATTTTTGCACGGGCCACTACGCCAAAATCGTCCGGCCTTGCAGCGGCCTTTTTGGAACGGACGCGCGCCCGGCGATGATTTCCACGGCAGCCGACTTAAGCAAAGACCAAACTTACTTTTTGTACCGCGTTCCTTCGACGACTTTGGAAAAGGTTCGCTTTCCTTTGGCGGCCGTAAAAAAGTCCGAGGTCTTTGAGCTGGCGCGCGCGGCGGGGCTTGAAGCCGCAAACCGCGAGGAAAGCCAGGATTTTATCGGGCAGGAATACTTTGACGACTTGTTTTCGGACAGGCCCGGAATTCCAGGCGACATAATCGATTTGGACGGCCATGTTTTGGGAAAGCACAAGGGCGTGGAGCGTTACACGGTTGGGCAGCGGCGCGGCCTTGGCGTCGCGGTGAACTATCCTGTTTACGTTCATTCGATTGACGCGAAGAACAATTTGGTGGTTTTGGCTAAGGAGGAGGACTTGTATTCCGACTCTTTGGTCGCCGACGATTTTGTGTGGCCGGGCGGAGTGGAGCCGGCCGCGCCATTTGAGGCCTTGGTGAAAATCAGGCTTGCGTCCAAGCCCGTGGCCTGTACGGTGGAACGCTATGCCGGCGCGGACGGTTCGCAAGACAAAAATGGTTCGCAAGCCCGAGAGGCGCCGGCCTTTGTCGGCCAGCCCTGGCTGATAAAGTTTAAGGAACCCCAGCGCGCCGTCGCCCCCGGCCAGTCTGCCGTCGTATATATAGACAATGTCATCGTCGGCGGGGGAATAATTTCGGCGCGATAATTGTAATCGCGCCGAAAAACGAGCGAGTCAAGGCCTTGAGCGCAGCGCGCCTTGACCGCTCGTATATCGATGGCAAATGGGCTGCGTGTTTCCAATTAGCGACGGCATTACGGCAAGGAAATTATCCACAGGTCCGCTCGCGCGGACTGTCGTTCTGCCGTCTTGTATCGCGACAACGTAATAGTCGGCGGCGGTGTAATTAGTAAAAAAAAGTGACAAAAAGCGGCTCCTTAGTTGTCTAATATATGACAGCGAAAAATAAGGAGCGTTTGAAATGAAAAAAATCACTGTTTTATTTGCCGGAATCTTTTTATGCTTGGCCGCTTTGGGCGCGGAAAACATAAAGTTCAAGGTTGGCGGAAGCGCCAAGCGCTACAACCAAATCAGAGTTGTTAACAATACCCATGCGTCGTATTTTGGCTGCGAGGCTTTTCTTTTGGAAGAGCGCGACGGAAAGCTCATTGCGCAAGAGTCGATGGGCAGCGTCCGCTTGGAAAATCCCGGCGCGGACGACACGATTACCACAATCAAGTTGATAAAGCGCGGAACGAATCTTGGACTTGCGGTGCCGGAAAAAGTCGGCGACTTTTCTTACGTCGTTGATTACAAGAACTATCCTTTGTTTGACGTGATTGAAATTAAATTGCTTGGCGCCGACAGTCCGCTTGGAAAAGAGTTTTAAGCGCTTGCTTTGTTGGCGAGCGCGGGCGGGACTTGAAAAATTTTTTGCGTGTTTTTTTCGCTATTGAAAGTGACAAAAAAAAGATTTATAATTGTCTAATAAATACAAAGAAATTTTTTTGGAGCGTAGTTATGAAAAAACTTATTGCAGTTGTTTTGGGACTTCTCTTTTGTTTAGCCGGTTTGGGAGCGGAACGGCTTAGAATCAAAGTTGAGGGAAACTCAACGCATTACAACCAAATTCGCATCATCAATAAAACCGATTACGCGAAGTTCAAGTGCGATCTTTATATTCTTGAGGAAGCTGACGGAAAAACTTACGTGAAGGAGTCTCTCGGATCTTGCGATTTGAAAGGCTTTAACGACGACGACACTTGCACTTTCGTTTCCAACCTTTACAGGGGCGCGTTGGTGGGCGTTGAGCTTCCTGGCGACATGACAAACATTAACTACTCGCTTGATGATGACGAGGGCGTTTTTATCGACACGCTTGAAATTATTTTGGGAAGCGGAAGCGATAAGAATCCGGTCGGAAAAAAATCCTTGGGTCGCGAATTCTAACAGCAAAGAAAAGTTTTTAGCGCTTGATTCGAATGTCGGTCAGCGCGCATTGGTCGCCGGTCAGCGAAACGTAAATTTCCGGAACGGAAACTTTGATTTCCGTCACGGCGGTGATTTCAATTCCGCAGTTTTCTGTCTTTACAACCACTGTGTTTCCGTCGCGCTTAAAGAAAGTTTGAGACGCGAACCATGTAAAAGCCTAGGACGCTTGCGTCTCCATGATAGATGTAGGCGAAACGGTACGCTTTTTTTACTGTTTTCAACTGCGAAAAGGGGACTTTTTTTCTATAACGAAAGGTTAAAAATTTCCTTGAAAAAATACGGACTCCGTGTTAAAATAATAAAATTATGGAAGAGAATCTAGACCCTAGCATTGCGGCCCTTTTGGCCAACGTAACGCCTTCCGACGACGAAGCGGATTCCGCTTCGGACGGCGGCTTTGGAGGCATGGGCGCCAAGGAAAGCAACTTTGAGCAAATGATAATGGAGCAGTCTTCGCCTAAGAAAAAGGGCGGACCGGTTCCTGAAGTTGACTTGTCGATAAAGGAATTCAAGCCGATTGAAAAAGTGTTTGAGGATGAAAATCAACATTACTTTGATGATCCGGCTTATTACAAGACAGCCATCGCCGGGGAAGGGCAGGCCTCCAACCGACTTCACATGGTTCTCTCAAAATATCTTTCCTGCAAAGACGTCAAGGACAAGATGGTTTACCGCCAGCAAGTCACGATGGCTTATTGGGAGTTGATTCGCTCGATCGCGCCAAAAATGGCCGGAAAGTCCATTCCCCTCCCCAAGCGCATGATGCTGCGTTTTTCGGTTTTGCTTCCGTCATTGTTCCGTCCTGAGCACAGGGAATTTTTTGAAAAGTCGATTCTTGAAAACAACACGAACGAGCCCGTCTTTTACATGGACGAATGGTTTAAATACATCGCGCAGGGAAAGATAAAGCCCTCCGCGACGGATGAAGTCCGCCAGCCAAAAAAGAAAGGCGACGACGGCGGCCAGGCGGAACAGTTGCGCTTGCAGCAGTTGCAGAGCAAGAATTCCGGAAAGCTTCAGCAAACGGAAAATTCTCTGGCGATGGCGGAGAACCAGCGCAGCATGCTGGAAGTCGAGCTTAGAAGCAAGGTTGACCAAATTTGCGATCATGAAAGTTTGATTGGAATGGAGCCGCACAAGCAGCCCTACAATGACTTGCAAAAAAAATTGTTCGGCGAAATCACTTCCACGCTGCGATTGCTGAGCAAGAACGACCGCGACCTTTCAATCGCCTTGCGCGAATACCAGGACGCAAAATCGGCCTATGATTCTGTCGAAGA
This sequence comes from uncultured Treponema sp., assembly GCA_946411505.1. Taxonomy (GTDB): domain Bacteria; phylum Spirochaetota; class Spirochaetia; order Treponematales; family Treponemataceae; genus Treponema_D. Next base: position 6,692 of record CAMKEG010000009.1, read on the forward strand.
AAAGCTTTCCGAAGGACCGGAAGTTACAAGCGCCTCAAGCGCGGACATCGACCAGGAATTTGAGACCGTGCGCCAAATGGCCAAGATGACTTGCGGCCGCCAAGGAAATCAGTTCCCGATTTTTACCCGCGACTTTTTCCACTGCATGGCCAATGGAACGGGCTTCCGCGAAAATGTAATCAAAGTTTTGGCTTGGATTGAGTCTTTGGATCCCGGCGCCTTCTGCCGCATCCACAAGAACGTTCCAAACCGCATCGTTCCTTTTGTAATTCTTCTTCCAACATACGGCGACAGGGGCTTTTGCTGGGAGCCATTTGACCGCTACAACCGCGTCACTAGCCGCGGCCGCATCGTAGTTCCGATGTATCCGCGCGACCTTAAGGTCGCCGTCCTTACCGCCGTGGCCGACTTGCGCTGGCAGGTGGCCAAGGAAAAGGCTTCCTACTATTGGATGGAGGAAGGCTTGACCGGCCAGTATTACGAATGGATTGACAAGCAAAAGCTCAAGGGCGAGCTTAAGCAGTACTTTATCCAGGACTACATTTTGTGGATGACAAAGGAAAGCGAAGGCGTCCAGCGCTTGGACAAGGAAGTGCGCGGAATCTTTTGGCGCAACATGCCGTTCCCGCAGGAACTCAAGGAAGACCTTCGCAAGCGCAGCCTAGTCTACGACGAGCTTTGCAAGAAAGACATGAACCGCGCGATGAGCGACGGATACTAATAGCGGCAAGATTTATCGGTTGCAAGTCCATGGTTGCTTGTTAGCCGCATAAGCCGCAACATTCGCGCTCACGACCAAGTTCGCGCGAACAGCGGAATTGTTTGGCGCGGTTCATGCGCCAAAAATTTCATCCCGATGCCGCTTGCCTAGGGCGGCGATTTTTTTTGCCAGAACGCTTTCGTCGAAGCCGCCGCTTGGATCAAGACCGCCTTCTTTAGCGCAAAAGTCGCGCAAGTCAATCAAAAATCTGTTCATCGAAAAATGCTGAAAGACAAAAAGCGCGTCCCAAACGGTGGCGGTTTTTTGGCCGGTTTGCGATTTTGGGGCGGCGGCGCTTTTTGGCTTGCAGGCGATTGCCGCCGCTTTAAGCGCGTCGCGGTAGGGGGCAAAGATTCCCTTGTCCTTAAGTTCCGCGTAGCCGACAAGCCAAATTTGCGCTCCGACTCCGGCGGCCAGCTCCGCGGTTTTTTTGGCGAGCCAAAGCTGGCTTTGCAAAATCAAATCGCGCGCGGCGGAATTTTGCGCGGCGATGAATTTTAAGTGCTTGGTCTTTGCGGAATGAACCGGCGTTTTGTTCAAGATTATCGCGTTTTTCCTAAAGTCCACGCCAAGCGAAGGGTGGCGGGCAAAAAAGCCTTGCGCGATTTTTCCTGCCTGGCCAACCAAGTATTTTTGGTTTTTTGCAAGCTGCTCGTCTTTTCCGGGGTTGTCGCCGATTACGATTATTTTTATGTCTTCGTCCTGCGTTATCGCGTCAAGCGCGGTGTTGTATACGACGGGCGTTTCTATCGGGTAGTCGGGCGTGTCGCCTTTTGCGGCCTCCTTTTGCAGGGGAAGCAGTTGCGGGGCCAGCGCGCTCCATTCGGCGCATTTTTTTTTGTATTCGTCGCGGAACGTTTTTAGCGCCGCGAATTGATTTTTTTCCATAACAAATAATTATACAGCGCGACTTGACAATATGGCAAGACAGCGTGTAAAATTAAAGCGCTTTTTTGAGGAGGAAGCATGAACATTAAGAAAATTGTTGCGGCCGCAGTTATGACTGCCGCCGTGACTTTTGGCGCGGCCGCTAAAAACCATCCTTATGGAATGGACATCGCCGTTGGAATTGTCGGAGTTGATTTTTACAAATCGGGATATGAGTACATATCGAGAAATAGAGTAAACAGTGAAATTATCTCTAACGCTTGTGTCGATCTTTTCCCGATAAAGGTCAACACTTATTGCTGCCCTTGGCTTGACAACCATCTTGGCATTTATGGCTCCGTCGGCCTCTTGTGGTGCGGCATCGAGTGCGGCTACAAGGATAAGGTAAACGACATTGAGTACGAGACTACGGGCGTCGGCTACAACTTTGGCCTTGAGCTTATGGCCGGCCCCGCCTTTGGCGTTGACCTTGGCGACTCAAGCGTCCGCTTTCAGATTGGAGCGCCCTTGCACTTCCAGTTTGGCTTGGGATCTATGGTAATGGACACTGCCAACAGGAGAGACACATACACGGTTGATTTTTCATACACAACCTTCGGCCTTGGACTTACGCCCCAGTTCCGCTTTGGAGCCAACAACAAGTTGTGCTTTGTTGCGGGAATGGACTTTGTCTTTGACTTCTTGAATTCAAGAAAATTCGAGTACAATGTCAGTGGAATAAAACAAAGCGTAAAATTTGACCAAAATCCCTTCCACTTTGGCTGGCGGCCGTATCTCGGTTTGGGAATCAACTTTGGCAGCTAAGGCTTGACCTGACATTACAATTTCAATAAAATAGCCCTATTTCGGCGCGAAAATATTATTCGCGCCGAAAAATAAACGAGTCAAGGCTTTAAGCGTCAGCGCGCCTTGACCGTTTTTACTTTATCAAAAACAGGTGGGGTTATTTTTTTATGGAATTCACACAAGAATCAATCGACGCTCTTAGCGTAAACGAAGTTGACATCATGAAGCGCGTGGCCGAGGAGCTTAACATAAAGGTCCAGCAGGTCAGCGCCGTCATTTCTTTGGTCGCCGAAGGCTGCACTATTCCCTTCATCGCGCGCTACCGCAAGGAGCGGCACGGCTCTCTTGACGAGCTCCAAGTGCGCGAAAGCGACCATCTTTACACCAGCTACAAAAATTTGGAAGAGCGCCGCTTGGAAATCGTAAAGGGAATTTTCGCGCAAAACAAATTGACCGAAAGCCTTTACAACGCCGCGATGGGAGCCAAGACTTTGAGCGAGCTTGAAGACCTTTGGGCTCCGTTCAAAAAGAAAAAGAAGACTCGCGGAATGGTCGCGATTGAAAAAGGCTTGGACGCTCTTGCCGACGCTATGCTGGAATTGGACGGCGCGGCGCTTGAAGAAAAAGCCAAGGAATTTGTAAAGACCGACGCGGAAGACCCCGCGCTCAATGTTCCGACAGTACAGGACGCTTTGGACGGCGCCAAGGACATCATCGCCGAGCGCGTCTCGCAGGACACCGACAACCGCGCCGCCGTTCACGACTTGTACATACAGGGCGGAACGATTGTCACAAAGGGAATCGTCGCCGAAGGCCAAAAGGCCGAGGACGTTGAAAAAACTTCCACCTACAAAATGTACTGGGATTACTCCGAGCCCTTGTCGGAACTTAAGCCCCACCGCATTCTTGCCATCAACCGCGGCGAGCGCGAAGGAGCGCTTGACGTTACGATTGACGTTCCTGTTGACGACGCGGTGGCCATGCTTCAAAAGCGCGCCAAGATTCACAACGACTATCACAAGGCCGCGATCGAAGACGGCTTGGTCCGCCTTTTGAGCCCCGCCGTCGTTCGCGAAATACGCAGCGACGAAGCCGACGAGGCCGACGTTCACGGCATCAGCGTCTTTAGCGAAAACCTAAAGAACCTTTTGATGCAGCAGCCTATCAAGGGAAGCCGCGTTTTGGGAATCGACCCCGGCATCCGCACCGGAACAAAGTGCGCGGCGCTTGACGAAACAGGAAAATACTTGGGCTACTTTAAGATTTTCCAAGTTCAAAGCCCCGAAGACTCTTACAAGCAAATTTGCGACGCGATTGACAAGTACGACATTCAGGTTGTCGCCGTGGGAAACGGAACCGGAAGCCAGGAAGTTCAGGCGATTGTAAGCAAAGTCATAAGCGAAAATTACAAGGACGTTCAGTACACGGTCGTAGACGAAAGCGGCGCGTCGGTATACTCCGCCAGCGACATCGCGCGCGAAGAGTTCCCCGACCTTGACCTTACGATTCGCGGCGCCATCAGCATGGGTCGGCGCTTGCAGGACCCGCTGGCCGAGCTTGTGAAGATTGACCCAAAAGCGATTGGCGTAGGCCTTTACCAGCACGACGTAAACCAAAAAAAGCTTGGCGACGCGCTTGACGAAGTCGTCGGCTCGGTGGTCAACCAAGTCGGCGTGAACTTGAACACGGCCAGCTATTCCTTGCTAAAATACGTTTCAGGCATCACAAGCGGAACGGCAAAAAAAATCGTGGCCTATCGCGACGCCAACGGAAAGATTACAAGCCGCGAGGACCTAAAGAAAGTTCCGGGCCTTGGACCAAAAGCCTTTGAGCAGTGCGCGGGATTCCTAAAAATCGCAGAAAGCTCGGACCCGCTCGACAACACTTGGGTTCACCCCGAAAACTATCCGCTCGCGCGCGAAATTCTTCCGCTTGTGCAGAAGAAGGAAAAAATCGGAGCCGACCTTAAAAAGCAATTGACCGAAAAATATTCTGTCGGCGAGACGACCCTTAACGACATCGTTGACGAATTGCAAAAGCCCAACCGCGACCCGCGCTCGGACTACCCGGCGCCGATCATGCAAAAGGGCGTCGTGGCCTTTGAAGACCTTAAGCCCGGCATGAAAGTGACCGGCAAAATCCGCAACGTAGTTGACTTCGGCGCCTTTGTGGACATCGGCTTGCACGAGACCGGCTTGATTCACGTAAGCGAGCTTAGCGACAACTTTGTAAAGGACCCAATGGAAGTGGTAAAGGTAGGCGACGTCCACGAGTTCACGATTTTGAACTTGGACATGGACAGGCGCCGCATAAGCCTTTCGCTTAAGAGCGACGCTGCAAGCCGCGCGGGCACTGACGAAAAGTCAAAGGTTCGCGGCTCGTCTGTAGCGGGCGGAGCGGCTTCTGGCGGAAAGCGCGTCGTGGTCGTAAAGAAGGGCGGCGCCGGAGCTTCCGGGTCGGGCGCTCGCAACGGCGGTGACTTTAAGCGCGACAACGGCCCCCGGCGCGAAAAGCGCGAGTTCCAAGGCAGCGACGACGGCATGATGTACAGCCCTTTTGCCGCGCTGCTTAAAAAATAATTGTTTTGAAAAAGGCGGGCTTTGCGGCCCGCTTTTTTTGTTTTGTCGAAAATCCTTGATTTTGCGCCGATAATATAGTAAAATATATGTATGGTGGGAATTTAGCGCGGCTTTTTGTGGCCGGGGGAGTTTGTTGTATGAATGGACTAAAATCGGCGTTTGCGCTTTTTGTCGCCGTCATTTTCGCGTCTTGTGATTTTTCCAACGCCGGCATTCCTGAAGAAGTTTATGTAAAAACAAGCGGAACTTTCTCTGGCGCCGCCGGCGAAAAGTTTTTTGACCTTTCCGAAAAGTTTGGCGACACGTTTATTTCCGACATGGCCGAAAAAACTGGCGGCGACGTTTACAAATACATTCCTGACCCAAAAGACAAGGTCATGAAGTATTTGCTCCACAAAAAGATTTACGACGTTCCGCTTGACGTTGGAAAGTATCTTGACGGCATTAAGCTTGACGACATGCTTTCGGAGTCGATGAACTTTGAAAAGGAAATCGCTTTGCCTTCGTTGAGCAAGAACGGTTCCGTTCCGATTCTCGCCGGAGCGACAGGTCCGCTTCCCTTTGAAATAACTTTGACAGTTTCCATGGATTCGCTTGTAAAGGCCGCCACCATCGGCGTAGGCTCCATCGTGATACAGGCTGCGGGCAGCGGGGCGGAGTTTGACATAAGCGCGTTCACTTTGGAAGGGTTGAAAAATAGCCTCGGCGGAGACTACGGTCCCGGAGATTTTGTTGACAAGGGCGGAGATTATTACATCAACAAGGAATTGGATTTGTCCGGCGCCAAGCTTCAACTTCCGCTTACACAGATAAAGGCCAGCGGAAGCCTTGTCCTTTCCAGCGGAAGCGTCTCCGCGCCAAGCCAATTGGTTTGCAAAATTACAACCGAAACTTTTTCCAGCGCCACTGTGAACTTGTCCGACGTCGGCGGCTTTAAGATGGACGGAACTACCGAAAACAAAAAGACCGTTCCAAAGGAAATGGTCGCCTATGTGCAAGGAATAAATTTTGGCCAGACAAACGCCGGCGTTTATTACAAGAGCGACGCCGGCGGAACGATCACCACTACAAAGGCGCAAGGCAAGGGAATAAAATTCAAGGCAGTAAATTCATTCCCCGCGGGAAACGACATTCAGCTGGACATAGTTTCCGAAACTTTTGGAATCGATTCAACCGACGGCTCGATTTACGAGGACGGCGCCTTGGCCACGGCCGCAAAAATTCCAGCCAAGGGCAACGCCGACGCTTTTGACAAGTCTTTCGCTGAGTTCAGCGACATTAACGTGGCGGATCCCGGACTTTTCGGAACGGCAGACGCTCCCGCGTGGATAAAATTTAGGGTGGAGCTTTCCTCCAGCCAAAACTTTGTGAACTTGGCTTTGGGGCAAACTTATAAAATAGCCGTCTCCGACATGCAAATGCTTTTTGATTGGGACAAGGTTGACATGAACCTTTCCAACATCGACCCTGTCGAGGACTCGGTCGACATGTCCGATTTTTCGTTTGACGCGATTGTGGATCAGGTGGACGGCGAAATTTCCAAGCTGATTGACAATTGTGAATTTGACTCCGTGCCGGTTTATTTTTTGGTTCGCAAGCCGGAGGGCTCTTTGGCCTCCGAAATTGGAAACGCCAAGATAAATGGAAAGGCTTTCTTTAAGTACACGGATTCAACTTCGGCCGTAAAGACAGATTACATCGCGGGAGACAGCGGTTCATCTATAGACATGCCCTTCTGCGAAGCCTTCGCTTGGCCAGAATCCGGCTCCGTGGTGGAAAAAGTTTTCGCCGCGCCCGGGGTTGACTACAGCTTCCATTCCGACATCGCGGACACATTGAACGAGCGGCCTAAAGACCTTGCCGTAAATTACAGCATGGGCATCGCCGACGGTTCGGTCATTGAATTGTACAAGGCCCGCTTTGACTCTCTTGGCGACGACGAATCCACGTCAATCGGCGTTGAGATGGCCGCCGTCCTTCCGTTTAAGGTGAATGTCATAACAGACACCGACTTGGATGTGTACAAGTTGGCCGAATGGGACACTTCCGACGAGAAGGACTTGATGTTCAGGACGGAAGTTTCCAAGACGGAGGAATTCGCCAAGTATTCCGGGGCGATTTCAACTTTGCAGCTTAAGTATAATTTTATCAACAAAGGCGTCGAGGGCTTTGACGCCGTCGTAAAAGTTGACGACACTCATCAGGGCAAGGCGGACGCCTCCAGCTATTCAGGAATTGTAAGGACTTTGGAGCTGACTGGAAGCTCCTCCGACGCCATCGTTTTTACCAACGACGAGATAAAGGCCGCGCTTACGCACTTCTTCATGCCTGACATGACGATGACCGTAAAGCAAGGAACCTTGTCTTTGACTAGGGACGCGGTGGAAACAAAGACTGCGTTGGGAATAAATCCGACAGTCTTTTTGCAATTGAACGACAGCGTGGCCGTCAACATCAAGGACATAATTAAATAGGAGGAAAGAGAAATGAAAAAAATATTTTTTGCCATTTTTGTTTTTTCGCTCTTTCCGATTTTTGCGGAACTGCATCCGGCCAGGCGCTATGTTGAAGTTGGAAATTTAGTGAATGTCACTGCCAGCGAAAATGTAATGCCGTTGAATGAAATCTTCAAGAAAAAGCTTGTCCTTGACCTTAAGAAAATTTACTCGGAGATGAGCGGCGACGGCGCTTCGATGGGCCTTTCGGTAAACGAAGAAGTTTATATTGACTGCAGCTTCAAGACTTTTGGAATTGGCTTGCATGCGTCAACTTCTCTCGACATGAACATGAACATATCAAAGGACTTGTTCAAGGTTGTGGAAGGCGTCACTCCGGGAAAAGTTTACAACGCGGACGCCAATGTTTGGGCGGAGTCTTTCGCTGTCTTTTCCGTTCCCGTAAAGTTTGCCGTTGACAAGTGGAGGGTGAAAATCACGCCCTCGTATTTTATTCCGGTGTTTTACTTCCCTTCGACCACTGTGAGCGGATACGCGGTCAACGGCGTTGACGGTTCCGTGACGGTCAGCGCCGTCGCTCCCTTTGAGTTTTACACGGTGAGCGAGTTTAAGGGCTTGATAAAGGACGGCGACTTTTCAACCGATTTTGTCAAGAACCTTGATTCCGGAACTTTGTCTAACAGCATGCTTTCTAGCGGCGGAATTGACTTGAACGCCGCCGTCGAGTATCCGCTTTTTGAAACTTTTGACGTGGGCGGATATCTTTCCCTTCCAATCTTGCCCGGCAGAATGAAGCATAAAGTTTCCGCTATGGCCACGCTTTCGGTCCACACGGATTCCTTGATGCAAACGATAATCGACGGCAATTCTCCGTCCACCACGGCGGAATTCAGCGACGCTAAATACAGCTCCGCCAATTACAGCGTCAACCGCCCCTTCCGAATTGGCGCGGAATGCGCTTGGCGTCCTTTGGGCAGGTGGCTTGCCTTGCGCGGCCTTTTGGGCCTGGGGCTTAGAAATCCTTTTGGAAAAGACGTCACAATCAAGAGCCTTTATCCAGAATACCGCCTGGCCGCGGACGTCACGGCGCTGGGCATGTTCGGCCTTAGCTTTTCGACGGAATACAGGAACAAGATTTTCGCGCACGGCGTGGGCGTCATGCTGAATTTCAGGGCCGTGGAGTTTGACGTTTTTGCCGCTGTTTGCAGCTCAAGCTTTATACAGTCCTTTAAAGGCGAAGGCGCCTCCGCGGGCGTGGGCGTCAAGTTTGGATGGTAGCCGCTCGTGTTGTTGTTTGCAAGACCATAATTTTTTGTTCGAGCGGTTTCACCGCGTCCTTGTGGACGCTTCCTGCAATCGTTGACTTTGAGCCTTCTTTTCAGTATAATTAATAAAATTTAGATTCGCTGAACGCCAAACGGCGCTCAAGGAAGAGCTATGAACAAAATTATCGAGAAGAGACAGCTTTCTGAAGTCGTTTACTACATGAAATTTGAGGCGCCGGACATTGCCAAAAACCGCAAGGCCGGCCAGTTCCTTATCGTTCAGGTTGACCAAGACTTGACCGAGCGCATTCCGCTTACAATCGCAGACGCCAACGCCGAGGAGGGCTGGGTAGCCATCGCCTTCCAGCCGGTTGGCGCGTCCACATACAAGCTTTCGCAGTTGAAAGAGGGCGACTACCTTGGCGGCGTTCTTGGCCCCTTGGGAACTCCCAGCGAAATCAAGAAGTACGACGGACCGGTCGTTTGCGTTGGCGGCGGCTTTGGAACCGCTCCGCTTTATCCAATCGTTCAGGCTTTGAAGGAAGCGGGCAACAAGGTCATTTTGATCGAAGGCGCGCGCACAAAGGATTTGTTGATTTTTGTCGACGAGATGAAGGCCGTTTGCGACGAAGTGATTATCACGACCGACGACGGAAGCGCGGGCGAAAAGGGCGTCACGACAATTCCGCTTGAGCGCCTTTGCCAGAGCGACGTTCCGCCTGCCTTGATGATAGCGATTGGACCTCCGATAATGATGAAGTTTGCCTGCTTGACGGCAAAAAAATACAACGTTCCCGCCGTCGTTTCGCTCAACACGATTATGATTGACGGAACCGGAATGTGCGGCGGCTGCCGAGTGAGCGTCGGCGGCGAGACAAAGTTTGTCTGCGTTGACGGCCCGGACTTTGACGGCCACCAGGTTGACTGGGACAACATGATGATGAGAATGAAGTCGTTCAAGCCGCAGGAAACGGAAGCGTTCCACAAGTGCAAGATTGGTTTGTCAAAATGACAGCGGCGATAGAAACAGAGGAGAATTTTCAAATGGCAGAACATATTTCAAAAGAGGCTTTGGCGCAGGCCGGCCTTGACGAATGGAACAAAATAAAGGACAAGTTGGACTCGCTTGGAAACAAAGACCGCATGGCGATTCCCTTGCAGATAATGCCTACAGGCGAACCCAAGGTTCGCGCCCGCCAGATGAGCGAAGTCGCGCTGGGCTACACAAAAGAGCAGGCGATGGTCGAGGCCAACCGCTGCCTTCAGTGCAAGAACCAGCCTTGCGTAAAGGGCTGCCCGGTAAACGTTCAGATTCCGCGCTTTGTCGCCAGCGTGGCCAAGGGAGACTTTAAGGCCGCCGTTGACGCCATCAAAGAAACAAACTTGCTTCCCGCTATTTGCGGCCGCGTTTGTCCGCAGGAAAAGCAGTGCCAGGGCGAATGCACGGTAGGAAAAGTTTACAAGTCAGCCGAAAAGGCCGTTAGCATCGGCCGCTTGGAGCGCTTTGTGGCCGACTGGGAAAGAAACAACAATATGGTTTCTGTTCCGCAAGTCGCGGCCGAGACAGGAAAGAAAGTCGCGGTAATCGGTTCAGGTCCCGCGGGCCTTACAGTAGCCGCCGACTGCCGAAGGGCCGGCCACGACGTTACAGTTTTTGAAGCCTTCCACAAGGCTGGCGGCGTTATGGTTTACGGAATCCCTGAGTTCCGCCTTCCCAAAGACATCGTTGCCAAGGAAGTTGAAAACCTTAAGAAGATGGGCGTAAAATTTGAGATGAACTTTTTGGTCGGACGCACTTCTTCAATTCAACAGATATTGACCGAAAAAGGCTTTGACGCCGCCTTTGTAGGAACTGGAGCCGGACTTCCAAAGTTCTTCAATATTCCAGGAGAAAACTACATCGGAGTCTTTAGCGCCAACGAATATCTTACCCGCGCCAATCTTATGAAGGCCTACGAAAAAGGAAAGGCCGACACGCCTTACTACGAAGCCAAGACTGTCGTTGTTTGCGGCGGCGGAAACGTCGCGATGGACGCGGCCCGCATGGCCTTGAGACTAGGCGCCGAAAAAGTTTACGTGGTTTACCGCCGCACCCGCGCCGAGATGCCCGCCCGCGCCGAAGAAGTCGAGCACGCCGAGGAAGAAGGCGTCGAGTTCCGCTTCTTGGAAAACCCGGTTGAGATTTTGGGCAGCGCGGAAGACGGCCGCGTTACAGGCCTCAAGGCTTTGAGCTACGAGCTTGGCGAGCCCGACGAATCAGGCCGCCGCTCTCCGGTAGCCATCAAGGGAAGCGAGCACGACATTCCTTGCGACGCGGTGATTGTCGCGCTTGGAAACAATTCCAACCCGCTCATCGCAAAGACCACGCCGGAAATCAACGTTGACAAGCGCGGCCACATTTTGGTTGACGAAAAGCAGGCGACAAGCATGACAAAAGTTTGGGCCGGCGGCGACATCGTTTTGGGCGCCGCGACTGTAATCCTTGCCATGGGCGAAGGCCGCAAAGCCGCCGCCAGCATCAACGAATATTTGGCTAAGTAACTATGCTTTGGTACTTGGGCCGATACTTGCAGGACGCGTTTGACTTTGGTCCGGCGCGCCTCTTGCAGTCATACGCGGTTTTAATCAGCGTTTCGCTTTACTTGGGATTTTTTTGCGCGCTAAAGCTCTTGCCTAAATTCTACAACTTGCTGCCGCATGACAGGGGCCGCGAGTTCGCGCTTGCGTCGACCAGCGAGGCGGCCAAGGGAAAGCCTACCGGCGCCGGCGTTGTCTTCATAAGCTTTTTTGTTTTGGTTTGCCTTTTGTGCGTTCCGATGACAGGCTTGGAATTGGCCGCCGTCGCGTTCACTTGGCTTACGATGCTTAGCGGCTTTTTGGACGACCGAAGCGTCACCTCGTGGGGCGAATATTTAAAGGGAGCGCTTGACTTGATTTTGAGCGCGGCCTTTACCGCCATCATGTATTATTTTCTTTCTAAGTTTTCGGAAGACGGCGCGGTGCGCTTTTGGTTCCCCTTTGTGACAAATCCAGTCGCGATTCCATTTTGGCTTTACATGATTGTCGGAACGGTTTTGCTTTGGACTTCGATTAATACGACCAACTGCACTGACGGCGTTGACGGCCTTTCTTCGACGTTGATTCTTGTGGCGCTGATGGCGCTTGGAATTATTTTCTACGTCGTTCTTGGCCACGTTGACATTGCAAAGTATTTGCTGGTTCCGCACTTAAAGACGGGAGCGGCCTGGGGCATCATGACTTTCGCGATGGCCGGAACGCTGATGGGCTACTTGTGGCACAACGCCTTTCCCAGCTCCGTTTTGATGGGAGACGCCGGAAGCCGCGCGCTGGGCTTTTTTATCGGAGCCTGCGTTTTGGTTACGGGGAATCCCTTTATCCTTATCGCGACAAGCCTTGTGATTTTGCTGAACGGCGGAACGGGCCTCATAAAAGTTGCGCTCTTGCGCTTCTTTAAGATTAAGATTTTCTCGAACGTGCGCTTCCCCTTGCACGACCACGTGCGAAAAAATCTTGGCTGGTCTCCAACCCAGGTCTTGCTTAAGTTTTTAATCATCCAGCTTTTGGTCACAATCTTTACGCTGGGAATCTTCTTTAAAATCCGCTAGCGGCTAGCGGCAATAAAATCGAAAGCAAGCCTAAGCCTGCGGCGACAAAAACGGCTAGAAAGCCTAAAAGTGTCGCCGCCGTTGTCATTCAATTCCAAACAAAAGCGCGAGCGTCTTTGCGTCGCGCGTCATGTTGCTGATGACGCAGTATTCGTTGGGCATGTGCGCGGTCTCGTCAAGGCTGCTCCACACAACGCAATCGTAGCCAAGGTTGCGGAGTTCGGCGGCGACAGTTCCGCCTCCAATTCCGATTGTCTTTGCTTCTATTCCATGCGCCTCTTTTATGGCGGAAGCTAGCGCCTTGACGACCGGAGCGTTTTTGTCGGTGGCCTTGGACTGCGCGTTTTGCAAAAGCTGGAACGAAACCTTGGCGCCCGAAACTTCTTCCTCTTTCGCGACAATCTTTTTTATCTCTTCCAAAATTTCTTCATTTTTATAGCGCGGAAGAACGCGGCAATCAAAGCAAAAAACGTCGCTTCCCGGAATTATGTTCACGCCCGCAACGTTCGCGTCGCGCTTAGTCGGCTCAAAGGTGCAAGTGGCAGGCTCAAACAAATCGTCCCTTGCGTCAAACCTTTTATGCAGGCCCTCGTAAAGCGCGACGCTCAAACGGTTGGCGGCAAGGCAAGCGTTGAGTCCTTCGTCTGGCCTGGAGCCGTGGCACTGCTTTCCGCGGACGGTGAACTCAAGCCACAAGACGTTTTTTTCGGCGACTTCGATTGTTTGGCCAAGAGGATCGCCGCCGTCGGGGATTACAAAAAAGTCGTTTTTGCTAAAAAGGTCCGGGTGGTTTTTTAAGAGCCAAATCATTCCGTACTTGCTTCCGACTTCCTCGTCGGCCGCGAACAAAAGTTTTATCGTCCGCTCCGGCTGAACCTTGTTGGCCACAAAGGCCCAGGCGGCGGCGAAGGCCGAGCACAAGCCCTGCTGGTTGTCTTCTACGCCGCGGCCAAAAAGCTTTCCGTCCTTTTCCACTACTGTCCACGGATCGGTCTTCCAGTCGGCCAAGTTTCCGACCGGAACCACGTCCATGTGCGCGATGACCCAAATCGCGCCGGAACTTTGATTGTTCGCAAGACTAGAACTGGCGGCGCCGGAAGCCCCAGAACTGTCGCAAGCCAAAGAAGCGCCGGAATCGTTCGCAAGCCCAAGACTGCCGGCGGCGACGGACTGCTTCTTTCCCGGAATTGTCGCGATTAAGTTGGGTCGCCTTCCGTGCAAGGCGCGGCTGTCCGGCGCGTCAAAGCGCTCCAAGTTTGTTATTCCGTGGGCGCGCAAAAATTCTTCCAATGCCGCGCACTTTTCCCATTCGCCGTCGCCGCCGTTTTCCGGGGCCAGCGCTTTATGCGATGTCAAAAGTTTTTGCAGCGCGACGCATTCGTCCGCGCTGTTTTCTATGAATTTAAGAAGGTCTGATTTGTTCATAGGGCTATACTAGCGCTAAAACGCTGACGGCGCAAGATTATTTTTTGTTGAACCAATGCATAAGAAAATGCGCGAACTTTAAGTTTGCAATCATAAGGACAAAGGCGGCGAAAATGCAAATTATGGTCACGGCGTTGAACGTAATGAGCTTAGCGCGCTTGTAAATGATCGCGGTGCTTATGGGCAGGCAAAGCGCGCCGTGTTAAAGTCTCGGTAAGGGGCCGTGACTTTTGGAAAGTCTCAAACAAGTCGGGGGGTCTTTTTAAAGAATCGGCCAAAGCCGATTCTCTCTTCCATGTCGTGAAAAATAAAAATGATTGGCAATAGCAGAATGTAGTCTTTCATTGTTCCTTAAAGCAAGTTTTTAAAAACTTTCGTGATTTTTGATTCTCCGTTCCGCTTCCAGATAAACTGAACGTCGCTTCCGACCGCGGGCGCTTTTTCCAAGCCGTCGGCCTTTGCGGGAATCAAAAGCTCCCAGTAGCGGACATAAAAAGCGCCGTCCTTGATTGATTCGACAACGCCCAAGCGCTGCTCAAAAATTTGCATGAAGCCTTCCTGGACTTTTACCTTGCGGTAGGAGGGAAATTCCTTGTTGATTTCTTGCAGGCGCTTTTGGTCTTCGAGCTTTTTAAAGTCTGGGCTTTCGATGATTCGTCCTTTGATTTTTGAAAAGCCGTCGTTTAAGGGGAGGCACATTATCGCGTCAAAGGAATTTCCTTCCGCGTCGGTGACGCCAAAGTCCGAAGCGCGCTTAAAGCCAAAGCGTGGGTAGTAGTTGGGCTCTCCGATTACGACAATGCCCGCGACGCCCGCTTTTTTTGCCGCCTCGATTGACTCTCGCATAAGGGCGCCGCCAATGTCGTTTCCTTCAAGCGTTGGCTCCACCGCAAGCGGGCCAAAGGTTACGACCTCATGCCGCGCGCTTCCGTCGTCAATCCAAGCGCGCGTGTAGTAAACCGCTCCGACGATTTTTTTGTCAAGCTCGGCCACGCGGCTCAATTGCGGAAGATAGTCGTTGGACTCGCGAATGATTCTGACAAGGAAATGCTCGCTGCAGCCCGGCCAATACTTGTTCCAAAAGCTTCGCATTGTCATAAGCTCCGTGTCTTTATAGTCGGTGGGTCTTTCTTGTCGAATGATTAGGTTTTTTAGCATGATGCAGTTCCATCCACTTTGTACATTATTCTTAGGCGCTGCGCCTCGTTTGCTTCAAAGCCGAATTTTTGGTAAAAGGGAATCTTGTCCGGCATCGCGCAAAGTTCCACAAAGATTTGCGTGCCCGGCGTTCCGTTTGCGTCGATGTATTTTAGAATCTCTTGAATCAAAATTTTTCCCAAGCCTTTCTTTTGCCAGTCGGGGTGAACGACGACGTCCTTTATGTAATAGCACAAGCCCTTGTCGCCAATCGCCCGCGCCATCGCCACGATTTTCTCTCCGTCAAAAACCGAAACGCGGAATAGCGTGTTCTTCATCGCAAGCGCCGTTTGCTCCAGCGTCGGCGGCTCTCCCCAAACCGATTCCCAAAGATAGCGGAACTGCTCCGCGGTAAGTTCGTTGTGTTTTATCGTAAAGGTGGACATGAGGGAAGTATAGCGGATTTTTTTGGTTTTGGAAAGCCAAGTTTTTTACAAAAACATTGCCATGTAAAATGGAATGAATGTTATGCCGCTTTCTGTCTTTAAGTCTTTGCCGCAAATGACATATTGTTTTGAAACTTGCTTTGAATATTTATTGCAGAATAAGTCAAGCGAACGGTGGCTCTTATATACAGAGGATTTTACTTCTAGAGGGATGATTTTCTTTCCGTCAGGAATCATAAAGTCTATCTCGTGATGGTCAAAGTTATGGAAAAATAATTCGTATCCTTTTGAGCGAAGAATTTGCGCAATCGCATTTTCAAAAATCATGCCTAGATTTATATTTATTTTGTCTACAATAAGTTGTTTGTAAATTGATTCTTGTATCGGCTGATTTGAATTCATGAAAATTTGCGTTGTCAACAAGCCGGTGTCTCCCATAAAAATTTTTTGGCAAGAAATATCTTTGTTGAGCGCAAAGGCAAAATTTGGATCGGAGCAATTGTTCGCAATGTTTACTATCATTGAATCTTTTATCGCTTCAAATGAATTATAGTTTCTGGAAACTCTTGCGTTTTTTCCTAGCGCTGTCGCTTTAAATAGCCTTGAGTGAGATGACAGTTCGGACGGAACCGCGTCAAAAATCAATGAAGTGGAAAGATTGTATGTTGTGTCCAGTTTTTTCAAATCGTTATGGTAAAGTTGAATGATGTCGCGCTTAATTTCATCCACTCTAGAATAATCGTTTGTGTCTAGAAGTTCCGCAACCGCCTGCGGCATTCCGCCCACCGCCATATATAGGCGAAATTTTTTTATTATGGTTCTATGAACGGCATCGCCCAACGGCTTTTTGCGCAAAAAATTTTCGCGGATTAGTTCTATTGTAATGTCATCGCCTTTTGCCCATAGAAATTCCTCAAAATCCATTGGGTACATGTTTATGGTTTTTTCTTCGCTGGGGATGAGGATTTTTTCCACATTTTGCCTAAGCGTTATCAGGGAGCCTGTTTCCATATAATGAAAGCGGCCGTCCGCCACAAGCTGCTTTATTGACTGGCGGGCAAGCGGAAAAAGTTGAACTTCATCAAAAACTATTAGGCTTTTATGCGGAACAAGTTTTTTTCCGTAAATGAGCGAAAGGCTTCTGGAAAAATTGTCTAAATCGGACAAGTCTTCAAACAAGCCTTTGACTTTTGCCAAGTCGGTTTGAAAATTTATTAAAACATACGTTTCGTATTCGTTTTTTGCAAATTCTTCGACAATGGTGGACTTGCCTATGCGCCGCGCGCCTTGCACAAGAAGAGCCCTTTTGTCCGCCCAGTTTTCTTTCCAGTTTTTGAACTGCTCGTATATTTTGCGTTTAAAAGCCATAAGTTATTATATGCACAAATATTAAGGTTTGTAAAGTGGAATTTTGCACAAATATTGAGATTTTTAAATGCGAAAGTTGCACAAATATTGAGGTTTTTAAATAATATTTCATGATTTCTATAAAAAAAGGCTTTCACGAAGAAAGCCTTTGTAAGACTGTTTTCAGTCTTGTTTTGAATCGTCCACGAAGCAGGACCACTCTATAATTAGGTATAGCATAAAATTGAGTTTTGTCAAGAAAAAATGATGTGAAGCTTAAAAAATTATTCCGCTTCAATTTCTTTAAGGCTGGTTTCAATAAATCGGCGAAGGTTTTCTACAATGTTGGCTTTAATTTGTTTTTTATCGTCGGAAAGTTTTTTGTCAAAGGTTGAAGAAACGGGAAGAAATAGAGTGTGAATGTCAATTTTCAGTGCTTCAGTCAATTGAGCGAGTGTTTTTTCGCTTGTCCAGGTTTTGCAAAGCTCAATGTTTTTGATTGTTTCATCTGATATGCTAGCCTTTTCCGCAAGTTCAAATTGAGTGAGTTTTTGAGCTTTTCTTACACGTTTTAAGTTTTCTGCCAATCGTTTTTGAATTTCCGAGTCTTTCATATCTAAAATGAATTTTAAAGGCAATTTGGAATAATAAAAATATCTTGTTAAACCATATTTATGTAAAAATGGGTTGTAAATTTGGATTTTATGTGTTATAATAAGCCATATTTTTATAAAAGGGGGTATGAGGTGAAAGTTTTTTTAATAAAATATGTTTGTTGCGTGGCTCTTCTTTTTAGCGGCTTGGCTTCGATATGGGCGTCTCCTTGGGGGGATGAGGTAATGGTCGATGAGCGAATAAACGGAGTTCGCTTTTACTGTGCTTATAGCGATGCCTCAAACAAGACTTTGGTTGTGGGTGATGCAGCAGCGATTGTGAGTATGTATCTTCCAACAAGAGGAATTATGGGCATTATCCCGTTCAAGAAAGTTTCTGATGCAACTACCTTTGTGTCATGTTATAAAATGCTTGCAGATAGTGCTGGGAAACTTTCATTCGAAAGAGTTGGGCATATGGAGGAAGTTCTCTTGAAAGCTTTAGGAGATGTCAAATATACAGAACCGAAGCCTATGCAAGGGGAGGTTGTGTTTGCTACGACTATGTGCGAGCATTTGGATTTTTCAAGGGCGGGAAATCCGAAATGACGAGTAATCTGTCAAAAGGAAAAAATGAGAATAGAATTGCCTGAAATTGGCGTGTCAAATATCCTGGACGGCTTTAATAATGTTTACGGACTCAATGGTTTTGCTTCAAAATTGTCAAAGGTTGAATTAGATAAAACGCGTTTGTATAGGTATGTCAAGCTTGAACAATTCAAAGAAAATGTAAAATCTAATGAACTTGTTTTTGTTTCTCCTGTTTTATGGGAAGATAAGTATGAGAGGCGTTTTTTGTTCACAGATTATTCTTCCCTAAACTTTCAACAGGGAAAAATACGTTGCATGTGCATAACGAATGAACCGTATTATGGCGAGGAAGCGTGTTGGAAGAGTTATAGTTGGAAGGAAGTGGAATTTGAGTGTAAAGATGGTAAAAAAGAGTGTAAAATTATGCGAAATAAAGAAATGGTTCGTTTAACTTTTAATCTTGGAGAGTTATTATCGACTTTAGATGATTTTTTTAAGGACTCGCGCGCAAAAATATATATAGGCGAAACAATATATGGGCTTGAAGTAATTGAAATAAATAACCTTCATCGTGAAGGGAAGGAATTCCATGATGTTTTCTTTCCCAAAAAATTTGATGTTGAAAATTATCTTTCACTTATGCTTATAAAGCGAAAAGCCTTTTCTTATGAAAATGAGATACGAATCTTTATTTATTATGGCGAAGAAGCCGGAAAAATTGAAAAAAGTAGAAATAAAAAATATAATGAAGAAGAAAAAGAAAAATTGCTTGAGAGAATTCCAGTGACTTATAAAAACATTGTTTCTGAAGTTCGAACTTCGCCTTTTTTAACTGATGTTGAGCATGAAAATCAGAAAAATGAACTTTCAAAATATTTTTCAGAAAATAGCATTGTTAGATCAAAATTATATTCAAGCGGCTGGGAATTAAAATCTGTTTCTTGCGATGAAACCAAGAAAAAACTTTAGGAACACTCTCTCGTTTTCAGCCGTTTTGCGCCCTTACAAAAACATCGCCATAAAATGCGGAAGGGAGATTTTCTTTTCGTTGGCTCCGATGTTTCCGTCGATAAGTTTTATGGCGTATTTGGATTCAAAACGTTCCATAAAATTATTGAGGGATGGCGTTGACGTGTTTCCGGACTTCACTTCCACTGGAATCACGCCGCCGTCTTTTTCTATTATGAATTCAATTTCCATTTGGGAATTTTCGGTTTTATAATAGTGAAGGGAATGTCCGTTCTTTATTAGAATTTCGGAGACCAGGTTTTCGTAAATTCCGCCTTTGGCGTTGCCCAAAATTTTGTTTGTCATTACCGCAAGCTTTGTTTCCGCGCCGTATCTTGCCATCAAAAGCCCGGTGTCGTTGTAGTAAATTTTAAACTCGTTTTCTTTTTCGTTGGCTTTTAAGGGCAGCCGCGGCTCGTAAACGTTTCGGCAAACATTCACCATGTTTGAATCTTCAAGCCACATTACGCTGTCGGAATATTTGCGGGCGGTTGATTTTTTTTCCACTTCGGAATATTTGAATTTTTTGTTTTCTTTTGCAAGCTGTCGCGGAACGCTGTCGTAGCACTTGCGGACTTTTACTTTTTCCACGCCTGTCGCATGGTTCGCGATGTCGTCGTCATAAGACGAAAGTATTTTTTCCTGAATCTGCTGGACTCGTCCAAAATCTTTTCGCGCCGCAAAGTCCGCGACAACTTCCGGCATTCCGCCCACTATGATATATTCCTTTAAAATGTTCCTAAACTTTTCATTTATGTCGTCGGGAATTTTTTCTTGCTTGTCGTAAAAGGATTTTAAATATTCAATGTCGCTGTCTTTGTATCCGTAAGCCCAAAGAAATTCTTTAAAGTCAAGAGAATGCATGACAAGCTGCCGCTCATATCCAACAGGAATTGACTCAACTTCCTCAACTTCGGTGTCCGCGTCCTGCCCGTAATGAAGACCCAAAAGCGAGCCGGAAGCGATTACGTCATAGCGGTTGTCTTCCGCCAAAAATTTTAGCGAGGTTCGGGCTTTTGCGCATTTTTGTATTTCGTCAAGAAAAATGAGCGAGTTTCCTTTTAATAAGTTTTCTTTTGGAAAATGAATGGAAATTCGTTTGTAGATTTCTTCCGCGGAAAGTTCGCCTTCAAAAATCGATTTGAGGCTTGGTTTTTGCATGAAATTTATTTCAATAAATGTTTTATACTCTTTTTTGCCGAATTCGCGAACGATATAAGTTTTTCCAATCTGGCGCGCGCCTTTAATTAAGAGACACTCTTTGCTTTTTGTCCGCTTCCACTTTAGAAGGTCGTCATAAGCTTTTCTTCGCAACATGTATATATATTACAAGGAATTGCGGTTTTTTTCAAGCAAAAAATGCATATTTTTGGACTATTAAATGCGTTAAAAATGCATATTTTTGGACCAATAAATGCATTAAAAATGCATATTTTTGGACAGTGTAGCGGCTCTTTTTGTACCAGTCAATAACTTCCTCTTAAAAATGACAAAAATGCCCCTGAAAATCCTTTGAAAAATGACAAAAATGATGTGATTTACCTTGACTTGCGTGCCAACGCCGCGGTTCACAAGGCCTTTGAGGGCGACTTTGACGTGGACCAAATGATCCTTGCAATCACATCTCTTGTTCCGGGCGCGCGTTTTGTTCCCAAAAAAACGCTTTTGATTTTGGACGAAATCCAAGATTGCGCCAAGCGGCTCGCCCGAGCTTGACTTTCTTTTTGAAAAGAATGTAGTGAAAATGATTGACGCGACAAAAATAAAAGCGCCAAAGTGACCCTTTGCAAAAACGCCCAAAACGCGCTAGTATTCCATCATGCCCAAAAGCAAAACTGACCACGACATTTTCGCCCGCCTCAACTCGGAACAGTTGGACGCGGTCCAAAGCACGGAAGGCCACATTCGCGTTTTGGCCGGAGCGGGGAGCGGAAAGACGCGCGCTTTGGTAAGCCGTTACGTTTACCTTGTCCGCGACTTGGGAATATCGCCCAAAAACATTTTGTGCGTAACGTTCACCAACCGCGCGGCAGAAGAAATGAAGGCCCGCGTCCGTTCAGAATTGGGCGACATGGACTTGGGCTACATTTGCACTTTCCACGCATTCTGCACTCTGCTTCTTCACGAAGACATAAACAAAATTAATTTTCCCAAAGACTTTGTGATTTTGGACAAGGAAGACTGGCGCTCGATTCTGCTGCGCGTTTTTGCCGACATGGGCTTGACCTTAAAGGAAGCGACAATCCAGCAGAAAATCGACGAGGTGTTGGAAGCAAAGAAAACGCAGGCCGACAGTTACATCGACTATTTTTACAAGCTGAACAACGAGGAGCTTAAAGAAAAATTTTTGGCCAAGGGAATCGAGCGAAACCAAGAAATCTTTTTGCGTTTTTTGTATGAGCAAAAAAAATGCTTTGGCGTTGACTTTAACGACTTGATAAATTTCGCCGTTTACATTTTGGAAAAATTCCCGGACGTCGCGCAAAAATGGCAGGACAGAATTCAATACATAATGGTTGACGAGTTCCAGGACGTGAGCGCAAAGCAATATTCCATAGCGCAAATCTTAAGCCGAAAGCACAAGAATCTTTTTATCGTCGGAGACTCAGACCAAACGATTTACTCTTGGCGGGGAAGCCACGTCAAGTTGATTTTGGACTTTGAAAAAGTTTACAAGGACGCGCGGACGATTTTGCTTTTAAAGAACTACCGTTCAACTCCGCAAATACTCGCGGCGGCCAATTCGTTGATTGCCCATAACACTGTCCGCTATCCCAAGGAGCTTTCGCCCACAAAAAAGGCTGGCCCCAAGCCCCTCTACTATCACGCTCCCAGCGAGGAGGACGAGGCCAAGTGGATTTGCAAAAAGGTTAAGGAATTATGCAAGTCTGGAAATCTGCGCGACATCGCGATCCTTTACCGCGCCCACTACCTTTCGCGCTCGCTTGAAGAAGCCTTCATCAAAAACGACATTCCTTACCGCATCCTTGCCGGAACGGAATTTTACGGCCGGCGCGAAATCAAGGACATGATAAGCTACCTGCGAATGTTGACCGTCGCCGACGACGTTTCATTTTACCGCACGGTAAACCTTCCCAGCCGCAAAATCGGAAAGAACAAAATCGCCGCCATAAAAGAGCGCGCCGACAAATTCGACTGTTCCGCCTACACCGCGCTAAAGGGCCTCTTGGCGCAAGACGACCCAATCTTAAAAGGAACAAAGGCGCAGGCCTACGTTGACGCGATAGAAGAAAGCCGCGCGCTTTTAAACGACAAAAACTCTTTTGTCTACACGGTCGGATCGGGCACAAGCAAGCTGGGGAGCGTCTTGCAGTCGATTTTGGACAAGAGCGGCTATGAAGCCTTTTTGCGCCTGGAGGCCGACCAAGACCGCTTGGACAACGCCGCCGAATTCAAGCGCGCGGTGAACCAGGCCGGCTTTGACGACGACGCGACCTTGGAAGACTTTTTGCAGCGCGCGGCGCTATTCACCGACCTTGACCGCGAGGACAAGCGCGACGCCGTCAAAATGCTCACGATTCACGCGGCAAAGGGAATGGAGTTTAAAAACGTTTTCCTGTGCGGCATGAACGAGGGAATCTTCCCCAGCCGCAAGGTTCAAACGCCCGAGGACATGGAGGAGGAGCGACGGATTGCCTACGTCGCCATGACGCGCGCCAAGGACAGGCTCTTTATTACGGACGCGGGAGGAAAAGCCAACGACGGAATCTTTAAATACCCCAGCCGCTTTGTCTTTGAGGCCGCGGGCGAGGGCATGAAAAATTTTGACATTGAAAAGCCGCTTGACAAGGGCCTTGTGGAACAGTCGCAAAAAATAATCAAGTATGACGAAAGCCGCCTAAAGGCCGCGGCCACGCAATTAAAAAAAGGAGACCGAGTCCGCCACAAAGTTTTTGGCGCGGGAACAATCGTTCTTGTAAACGACAAGGCTTTTTGCTACACGATAAAGTTTGACGATTTGGCCACCGAGCGAAGCGTTCAGTTTTCGGCGCCGCTGGAATTGATTGCAGCCCAGTAGCGTCCAAAGGACGCGGCGGAACCGCTCGAAACAGCCTTTAAGGTCTTTCAAACAAAAACACGAGCGGCTACCACACTTCCACCGCGCAAGCCAGCGCGCCGGCCTCTCCGTCCGTTCCCGCCGCGTAAATGGCAACGACGCTTTTTCCGTCAACGGCGGCGTATTTTGCAACCGCATTGTCGCCTTCCTTTAGCGCGGTCTTGTAGCTTATGCGCGCGTTCTTAAAGGCGGCCGCCGCTTTTGCAGGAAGCGCCTCAAGCGCGAAGTCGTAGTAGTTAAGGTTATGGACGTGGTTGTTAAAGTCAAAGTCGGAGCGGCGGAGCTGGATTTTTGTTTCGGCCTCAAAGGCTTCCGGCAATGAAATCTTGGCAAGTTTTTCTCCGCCAAAAACTTTTTTTCCTGGCTCCGGGCCGTAGCGGTCAAGCAAGTCCGCCTCCACCTTTATCGGCCGGCCAGCCCTTATGTCAAAGCGAACCCACTTGCTTGTTCCCTCCACGGCGGGGTTTCCGTCGGCGTACAAGTAGTAGTTGCGCGAGGTTCCAAACGGCGAGACCAAGCCTTCGCTCCAAGTCTCAACCTTGATTTTTTGTCCGTAGCGGGGGAATTCTTTTACGCAAACTTTCCAATCGGTCAAAACCCAGGCCACGCCAAGGGTCTCGCTCACCTTTATGGCCGAGTCTCCGGCCGCGTCCGAGTGGCGGCTTCCGGCGTTTTCAAAATACTTTAAAATCGCGGCCATCGTAAGGCGCTCGCTTTTGTCAAAGTCTTCAAGCAGGGGAGAGAAGTTCGTTGAAAAAATCATGGGGCAGTTCCTTTGTAAAAATTATTCTTTTATGATCGTTTGGTAAAGCCTGTCCAAGTCGGCGCGGCTAAAGTAGTCGATTACAAGCTGGCCCTTTTCCAAGCCGCCGTTAAGCGAAACTTTTGTTCCAAGCGTTTCCATAAATTTTTGCTCGATGCTGATTATGTCTGGGTCTCGGACGCGCGCTCCGTCTTTTTTGGCGGAACTTTTTGACGCGCGGCCTCCGTCGTTAAGGGTTGCGGCTTGGGCTTCCGCCTGGCGGACCGACAAGTTGCTTGCGATTATCTTTCCGAACAATACGCGCTGGTCGGCGGGGTTTTCCACGCTAAGAAGCGCTCGCGCGTGGCCGCTTGTGATTTGTCCGACAATCAAGGAGTTTTGCATGTCTTCGGGCAACTTTAAAAGGCGCAGGGCGTTGGCCACGGTCGGGCGGCCTTTTCCTACTTTTTGGGCAACCTCGTCTTGGTTAAGTCCGCCCACTTTCATAAGCTCGTAGTAGGCCTGCGCCTCTTCTATCGGGTTTAGGTTTGAGCGCTGAACGTTTTCAATCAGCGCCACTTCCAGTTTTTTTTCGTCGCTGAATTTTCGCAGCTGCACCGGAACTTTTTTTAAGCCTACGATTTTTGCGGCGCGCGTTCTTCGTTCGCCCGCGATGATGTAAAAAGTTCCGTCGCCCGCGTCTTCGATTATGATGGGCTGAACGATTCCGTGCTCAACAATGGAGTCCGAAAGCTCCTTAAGTTCCGCCTCGTCAAAAACCTGTCGGGGCTGGTGGGGGTTGGGCTTTAGCAAGTTGGGGTCAACCCACAAGGTTCCGTTTTCGTCGGTTTCTATCGCGTCTGGAATGTTGGCGCTCTTCGCGCTTTTTTTGAAGGAGGCTTTTGGCGCGCTTTGGATTTTGTCAACTGAAGGCTCGCTGTCGTTTTGCGCTTGGTGTTCGGCCTCGCCCAGAAGGACGTCCAATCCGTGTCCAAGGCCTGGTTTTCTTTTAGCCACGGTGAATCACCTCCTCCGCCAACTTCTGGTAGCTTTTGGCTCCAACGCAGTCGGGGTCGTACTTGCAAATCGGAAGTCCGTGCGAAGGCGCTTCGCTAAGGCGCACGTTGCGGGGGATGATTGTGTTGAAGACCACGTCCTTAAAGTATGACTTCACTTGAACGACAACGTCCTGCGCCAATCTTGTGCGCGAGTCGTACATCGTGAAAAATATTCCGCCGATTGTCAAATTGGGATTGATAGACTTTTGGACTTTTTTTACGGTTTGAAGCAAAAGCGTGATTCCTTCCAAGGCAAAGTATTCGCATTGCATCGGAACAAGCACGGCGTCCGCCGCCGCAAGGCCGTTAAGCGTAAGGATGCCGAGCGAGGGCGGGCAGTCGATAAGAATGTAGTCGTATTTTTCCTGCAGCGGCTCAAGCGCGTCCTTTAAAAAGTATTCGCGGCGCTCTTGGTCAACCAATTCGATGGCCGCTCCCGAAAGGTCAAGGCTGGCGCTGATAGCGTCCAATGTGGGTATGGAAGTTTTTTTAACCGCTTCGGCGGCCTCGCATTCGCCGCTCAAAAGTTCGTAAATTGTAGGCTTGTCTTTTGAAACGCCCACGCCGCTGGACATGTTTCCCTGCGAGTCAAAGTCAACAAGAAGGACGCGCTTTTTTGCCAACGCGATGTAGGCGCCGATATTGATTGCGGAAGTCGTCTTTCCGACTCCGCCTTTTTGATTTACAAAAACAAAAGTTTTAGCCATAAGGTTTATTATAGCATTTTTGGCCTTTGTTGACAATATGTTTGTTCTGGGCCGAGACACTAGCAAAAGCGGGCGAAGCGTGGTATAATGGAACTATGGAGGAATACAGATGCCGGAAGTCTCGCGCTTTTACGGAATTGTCATAAAAATGTTTTTCAAGCCAAAGGAGCATGAGCCGTCGCATATTCACGCTCTTTATGGCGAATATGTGGGCATGTTTGATATAAAGACCCATGAAATGACTGACGGTGATTTGCCGCAAAAAGCGCAGAATTTAGTAAAAGAATGGCTCGCGTTGAATGACAAAAAATTGCAGGAAATGTGGGACACGCAAACAATAACAAAGCTTCCTCCGCTGGAGTGATTATGATTCCAAAGATAAAAGACTTGCAGGCTTTGAATGATTATAAATTAAAGATTCTCTTTGATGACGGAAGACGAGTTGTGTACGATGTCAACGACGACATCGAAAAAATCGAAGACTTTAAGCAGCTAAAAAATCAACTAGGACTTTGGAACTGCGTTCAACTTGACCAAAGCAAGACTTGCGTTTTTTGGAACGACAGAATAGATTTGCCGAGCGATACTTTGTATGAGTTCGGCATTCCAATTGATTAAAAACACTCCATGATTCTTTCGGCCACCCTTTCAAAGCCCACGTCTCAGGTGGAAGCCATTCTCGGAAAAAAATACGAGCGCGTCAAAATTCGCTTTAAGGGCGGGCCTGTTTCGCCGTATTTCGCCGAATTCTTCACCCAAACGCAAAGCTTCCATAAAAATTTTTCGCAGGCGGAATTGGAGGAATTTTTACAAAAGAACATCGGCCGCTCATTTAAAAACTGCGTTGAACGGACAGAAGACAAGGAAATCACTTTTTTAGCCAACAAGCGCGGCGAAGTAAAACGGCTTGAAAAAGCGCTCGCAAAAACTGGCGGCAAGCCCAAAAACGCCGCCGCGCAAACTGATTTCAAGCCTAAAAACGGCGCCGCGCAAACAGGCGGAAAAACCAAAGCTGCCGCCGCCTTTGGCGAAAAAGCCGCGCTTTTCGGCGCCGCCGCAAGCGCCTTTAACGCCCACAAGGTCGCCTTAAACCGTTCCAAAAACTACATCATACAAGAAGGAACGCAAGTTCCATTTTTGCAGGCGCTGGGCGTTATGACCGACGCTGGAAAAGTCGTCGCCGCAAAGTACGACAAGTTCCGGCAAGTCAACCGCTTTTTGGAGCTTTTGGACGACGTTTTGCCCGCCGTCCTCAATGCGCGCTCGCAAGTCCAAGACTGCGCCGCTTTTGGCGCTGACAACAACTTGTCGCAAGCCCAAGAAGGCGGGCGGCCAATAGAGCCGCTTCAAATCCTTGACTTTGGCTCCGGCAAGTCTTACTTGACCTTTGCCGTACAGTACTTTTTGGAAAGCGTAAAAAAGATTCCCTGCCAAATAACCGGCGTCGACTTGAAGGAAGACGTCATCAAATCCTGCTCCGACTTGGCCGCCCGCCTTGGCGTCAAAAACATGAATTTTGTTTGCGGCGACATCGCCAAATACAGCGGAAAAAATCCCGACATAGTGATAACGCTTCACGCCTGCGACATTGCCACCGACTACGCGCTTGCCTTTGCGGTGGAACGCGGCGCCAAGGCTATTTTGTCGGTTCCCTGCTGCCAAAAGGAAGTCAACGCGCAGCTTGGTAAGTCGTCCAACGCGCTTTTCGCGCCGCTTTTAAAGCATGGAATTTTCCGCGAGCGATTTTCCGCGCTGATGACTGACGCGGTCCGCGCCCAGCTTTTGGAAGCGCGCGGCTACAAGGTTCAAGTTTTGGAATTCATCGACATGGAAGGGACGCCAAAGAATCTTATGATTAGGGCGCTGTTGAAGGGCGGCGCGCGTCTTGGTCAGGAAGCGATTTCTGGCGCCGCGCCTTCCGGTAAAGAATCCGCGCTGGGTGGCGGCGCCGCAGCACAGTCTAGGGCTTTTGAACAATCCGCGCGCGATTTGCTTACCGCATTTGGCGCAAGGCAAAAGCTCGCGGATTTGTTGGGCGGCGGCCTTTAAAGTTTTTATGCCGCGCGCCTTGGTTGCCCGCGCTCGTAAGAGCGCAGTTGAATCGCTTCCTAATGCAAAATTAGCGAAGCGACATACCGTTCCTAGTGCTCGTCGTCGGGGTTGTATTCCTTGGCGCTTTCGGACTCAATCGCCTCGCGGGTTGTCCTTGACTTTGCGCGGCCTTTTGCGGCGGACTTTTTTGAACTAGACGCGGACGCGGCTTTTGATTTTCGCTCGGCGGCGCTTTTTGTCTTTGCCAAAGTTCCCGCGATAAACTGCGACTCGCTGTCGTAAACCTTTACGTCCAGCTTGTTGTAAGGAATGTCGATTCCGGCCTCGTCAAAGACGCGCTTTATGGCGACAAAGGTTTGGTTTTTGGCGTTTAAGAAATCGTCTTTTTTAAACCAAACGGCAAGCGTCATGTTTATTCCGCTGTCGCCAAAGCCGTCAAACCAAACAAGCGGCGCGGGGTCCTGCAAGTCGCATTTGCAATAGTTGGGGGCCTTTGCCAAAGTGTCCAAGGCTGTCTGCATGTCCGTTTCGTAAGAGACAGAAACTTTTACGTCCAAGCGCCGCTTGTCAAAGTAGCTTGTGTTCCGCAAAGTTGAGTTGATGATAGTTGAGTTTGGAATGCGAATCATTTGGTTGTCCAGCGTGTGGACTTTTACGCTTAGCAAGCCTATTGTGTCGACGATTCCAGTCTCGCCCGCGACGTTTATCAAGTCTCCGATTTTGAGCGTCTTTTCCACGATTAGAAAAACGCCGGAGATGATGTTGCTGACGGAAGTTTGAGCGGCAAAGGCGATCGCGATACCGGCAACTCCAGCCGCTCCCCATATCGCGCTAAGCTTTATTCCGAACAAACTTAGAATGAACATTATCAAAATTGCGTAGTATATGTACTTGATGAATTTTAGAAGAATGACCGAGCGGTGCGCCGGAAGCTTTTTTTCGGGGATTTTCTTGACCGAGCGGATGACCAATTTGTAGACGGCCATGAGCGCGAAAAAGATTAAGAGAACTCCCACGAGCCTAAAAAAGTTGTCCCAAGTGGCAAAGCCCTTTACCCATTTGACAAAGGAAATGTAGGCCCAGTTGAGGTCCTCTGTGATTGTGTTGTCTGAATGGAGAAGCGTGTTGCCCTCTTCGATAATTGTTTCTTCCATCGTCTACTCCTGAATAATTATTGTCTAATAATACGGCTGTTTGCGCGAGTTTTGTTGCGAGCGCAAATGTTGCCGCTTATGCGGCGTCAAGCATTTGTGGGCTTGCAATCAATCTTCTCGCCGCTGCTATTATATCATGCTTGATTCTTTTTGCAAAGGTCTTTGATTATGCATTCCCCGCATTTTGGGGAACGGGCTGTACAAACATAGCGGCCGTGCAAAATCAGCCAATGGTGCGCGTGTTCCATATATTTTTTCGGAATCCGTTCCACAAGGCTTTTTTCCACTTCAAGGGGCGTGGTCCCTTCCGCCAAGCCAATCTTTGGACAAATGCGCAAGAGATGGGTGTCCACCGGCATGGTGGGCTTTTTAAAAATCACGTTAAGGACAACGTTGGCGGTTTTGCGGCCAACGCCTGGAAGGGATTCCAATTCCTCCCGGGTGTCAGGAACCTGGCCGCCAAAATCGTCAAGCAGCTTTTGGCTTAGGGCTATGACATGAGCCGCCTTTGTTCGGTAAAGGCCGATGGACTTTATGTAGTCCATAAGTTTTTCTTGTCCCAGCGCGAGCATTTTTTTTGGCGTGTCGGCGATTTTGTAAAGGGGCTCGGTGGCCTTGTTGACGCTTTTGTCCGTGGCCTGCGCCGAAAGGACAACGCTTACCAAAAGAGTGTAGGCGTTCTTCCATTTTAATTCAGACTGAGGATTGGGATTTGCTTTTTTAAAGCGCTCAAAGACTTTGCGGATTTCCGCTTGCGACAAAAGTTCCATTAAGAATACTCTAGCGCGCTTTTCGCGCTTTTGCTAGTAGAAGTATTTACTGCGCTCTCGCGAGCGCTACTGGCAATAGCATAAAAAAAACGCGGAGCAAGAGCTCCGCGCTTTTTGGCCTTGAATTGTTTTACTCCAAGTCGGTAAGGGTGACGCAAATGTCGTCGTTTTTGTTTTGGAAGGCAAAGCCGTAATCTTTTTTTCCGTTGACCGCGAATCCAAAATAATAGAATTCGTTAATGTCGTATTGCTCCATTTCCAAAACGCCCTTGTTCTTTCCGCCGACGACATTGACGTAAGAAACGATTGAGCCAAGCGGAATCCATTTCAATTCCTTTTTGTGGTAGCCGAAGACTTTCATTGAAATAGCCTGCACGCTCGTTCTGTTTATGACTGAAATGTTTTCGTCGGAGTCGTCGGGAATCTCCGATTCGGCCAAAACATAAGAGTGCGGCTCGTTAAGAACGGGCTTTGGCGTCATGTCAAGGCCGTCTTCAGGGCGACGGACTTCAAGCAAAAGCGGCGCGTTGGCCACCTTGCCTCGGCTTTTTGTAGGGTTGAACAAGTAATTGTTTCCAGCCTCTTTTTCTGACGGAACAATGGCGAAGTATCTCATTTTTCCGAGCGAAGGATACTTGTTTCCGACATCGGTTCTATCGGCAAAGGCGCGAAGGTTGGCCTTTCCCAAACTGTCCCACTGTTTTGTGGCCGCCGAGTGGACAAAAACTTCAAAGGTGATGTTTCTGTATTCCGTGTAGTTTATGACCCTGATTTTTGAAATGCCTTTTCCCTTTAAGTCCGTGGCGTCAAAGACAAAGGCGTTTTTGCTCGGCCCGTCAGGCATTTCGTAATTTGTGTCGATTTTAACGACGGCCTTTTGTGCGGCCGCGCTAAAAAGAATTCCAAAGGCAATAATAAATGTAGAAAAGATTTTTTTCATAAAAGCGCTCCTTATTAGGGAACATTTTACAAAAAACGCCGTT
The DNA here is from genome assembly GCA_946411505.1 of uncultured Treponema sp. Lineage (GTDB taxonomy): Bacteria > Spirochaetota > Spirochaetia > Treponematales > Treponemataceae > Treponema_D. The sequence goes on from CAMKEG010000009.1 coordinate 37,143, forward strand.
GTCATAAAAGGGAGAAAAACTCCTAATTTTCCGCACAAGCGCGGCCTGCGCGGCCTGCGTTTTTCAACCAAACGCGGCTTCAAGTTCGGCGCGGCTTTTGACGCAAAGCTTGTCGTAAATGTAGCTTACGTAGTTTTCCACGGTGTGGAGCGAGATGAAAAGCTCGCCCGCGATTTCTTCGTTGCTCTTTTGCTGCAAAAGTTTTTCCAAAATGCGCTTTTCCTGCCGCGTCAAAAGCGGGGAGACTTTTTCAATTTTTTCCAAGGAGCCGCGCGCCTTTCCCTCAAAATATTCCTTGCCCGAAAGAACCGTTTCAAGGCAGCGTACTAGTTCCTCTTCGCTGGCCACCTTGCTGATGTAGCCCTTTACGCCGGCGGACGCGGCTTGCATTATGTAACCGGCTGTGTCATACATTGAATACATTACGCATTTTACGCTTGGAAAATCGCGCGCGATTTGAGAGGCCAGCGCGATTCCGCTTTCGTTTAAAAGCTGGACGTCAACGATTACGATTTGCGGAAGCTCATTGCGGCCGCCGGCGTCTTTTAGGGCTTTTAAGCATTCCTGGCTTTGGGAAAAGGTTTTTGGAACGCGCCAGTCGGTGTTCTCTTCCAAATAATCCTTCACGCCCTTTTGCATCATTTTGTGGTCGTCCACAATGTAAAGCGTCTTCATTTTTTAAATCTCCACGCTGAGCTTGATTTGCATTCCGTCGTCTGGGGCGGAACGGAAGCTTATCGCCGCTCCGATTGTCTTCGCTCGTTCCTGCATTTGCCTAAGGCCAAAATGCGTCCGCCAGTTGGCGCCGGACCTGGCCTTGTCCAAGTCGCAGCCGCGGCCGTTGTCTATTATAAAAAGCGTAAGAACTTTTTTGTCCTGCTGGCTTTCCGTCCGCGCCAAAATTTGCGCCTCGGTCGCGTAGGAATGTTTTTCGATGTTGGCAAACGCCTCTTGGACGATTCTTACAAGGCATTGGCACTTTTCCTTTTCCACAAGAATTTCTTCAAGGCATTGCGCCGCGTTAAGCGAGCATTTGATTTTTGACTTGGCCTCAAACTGCTCGCCCAGGGATTTTAGGATCGAAAGCAAATTTATTTTTCCGGGATTGGGCGACGGAAGCGAAAATTCCGCAGGCTCCAGGCCGTAGCAAATGTTCCGCATCTTTACTATGCAGTCCGTGATTTTTTCGGACAAGTCCTTTTGCTTTTGCTCTTGCCCTTCTTGGACTTTTAGCATTTCCGCCTCAATGCGAATCGCTCGGATGTCCTGCACGATTGAGTCGTGGATGTCGCGGGAAATTTTTCCACGCTCCTCCTCTTGGATTTGAAAGGCGATTCTTCTTTGCCAAGAAACGGAAAAGCGGCCTTTTAAAAATTCGTAAAACAAGAGCAGCAAAAGCAAAATGACAAACACAAGGCCCGCGCAAATTCTTATAAGCCAAGCCGTCGCGGAGTCGCCGCCCATGCGCGCCAAATTGAAAAGCCCCTTTGAGGCCTGCGCGACATTGATTCCGTCGTAAAGCCATTTTGTCTTTTTGTCCGCGTCGCGAATCAAAAGGCCGCCCTTTGTTCCTTCTATTGGAAGCGGGTCGCTTGTGTTAAAGGAATATGTGACGGCGTAAATTTCTTTTAGCGCTTCCGGGATAAAAAAGCGAAGCCCGTTTTGGCCGTCTGTGATTTCAAAAACAAGCGAATAGTCCCAGGTCCATTTTTCAGACGGAAGGCCTTTGTCTTTAAATGAGCCTTTCATCAAGATTGCGTAAAGGCTTTCGTTGGCCTCGGCGAATGTCGTTTCGGTCCAAATCATTCCAATGTTCATTGCGTTGACTTTGTCGCGCTCCCGTATTGTCACGGCGCTTTCTTTTAAGGCTTTTCCGTCCTTGTCGCGGCGGAACAAATATTTTTCAAGCGGAACGATTGAAACCTTGTCCGCTTGGTTCAAAAAATCCTCGGCCCTGCCGCTTTCCAAAAGCCATTCAAGCGCCTCGGCCCCGTAGACAAAGGCGCCGTCGTCTTTTTGGAGCGCGAAAATCGGATTTGCTCCCGGGTCCGCGAATGTGTAAAGCGCGTTCAAAAAACCGTCGTGGTCGGGACGCGCGGGGCTTTGAATGTAGGCCGTCCAAAGGTCTTGAAAAAGCCAGCCCTCCAAAGCGTTGTGCCGCCAAACGCCGGCCGCCGAATATTTTCGCTCGCCGTCCATTTGCGCGGTGTGAAGGCCTTCATGCAAAAATAGGTTTCCGCTTCCGTGGGCTTTGTAGTTTCCGCAGTGAACCATAAAGTAAAGCTTTTGCGTTTTTGGCCAAAAATGCATTCCGTAAACAAAGCGCGCTCTTGTGTCGGGGAACGGCTCGAACAGGACGCGCGTTTCGCCGCTGGATTTTTCAAAAGAGTACAAGCGGTTCTTTCCGTCGGCGGCGCTTGCCGCGCTCACAAAAATCCACTGGCCGTCGTCGGATTGCGTCCATTCGTAAACAGCTTGGGTCTCGCTTAAAATTTCTTGCGGCAAGCTTTGAGATGTCGCCTTTGCCGCCAAAAAAAATACGGCGGCGAAAAAAAGAAAATGCCTTTTCATCGCCGCCATCATAGCGCAAATCGCCGATAAATTATAGGGAGAGAAACTCCCAAAAAAAAGGAGTCAAACTCCCAATACACATAGAAGAAAAGAATGTAAAATTGGCGCTATGAAAAAGACAAATTTATTGACAATCACAACTCTTTTGCTTTTGGGCGCGCTCTTTTTTTCGTGCTCCAATTCTTCCAGCGGCTCCATTCCCGCTTTGCCAAGCGGCGGCGGCTCTTCCGATTCTAGCGGAACTCCATCCAGCGACCCGCAGGAACAACCGCAAGTTCAGCCGCGTCCTAATGTCACATTGAACGCAAGCCTTTCCGCGCTTGACATAGCCCAAAAAATGGAATGCGGCTGGAATCTTGGAAACAGTCTTGACTATCGATTGTGCGACGGAAATTATCCGTGCAACTATGGCCTTGGCGCCGAAACCGCTTGGGGAGAAGTTTTGACAACTGAACAAATCATAAAGACAGGAATTCAAAACGGTTATAAGACAATAAGGATTCCCGTGACTTGGTTCAACCATCTTGTGGACGCCAACTACACGATTGACCCAAAATGGATGGCGCGTGTAAAGCAAGTTGTCAACTGGGCGATTGACGCGGGCTATTACGTTATCTTGAACGAACACCATTCTGTCCGAGATGAAATCGAAAAACCTTTGCAGCGCTATGCGGGCTACAACATAAGACGCGGCGACGAGGAGGAGTCAAAGAGATTTTTGGAAGCGGTGTGGAAGCAAATCGCGGCGGCCTTTAACAACGAATATGACGAACATCTTATTTTTGAAACGCTGAACGAGCCGCGAAACATCGGCCACAAAGTTGGCAACGCCGACCACGAATGGTCGCCGGTTCCCGACTCTTGCGAAGAATGCAAGGCTAACGTCCAGCTTTTAAAAGAATGCAACCAATTGATTTTGAACACAATACGCTCAAGCGGCGGAAACAACGCCAACCGCTGCGTTATGGTTCCTGCGTTGGGTACTCAATTGCAGTCTGCGCTTGACTTGGGCCTTAATATGCTTCCGGTTGATTCCGCAAGCCAAAAGCTTATGGCAACCGTCCACTGGTATCCGCTTGACGGCGGAAACACCGGCCACTATTCCCATCACTTTGACAGCGCCACAAAAAATTCAATCAAGTCAAACATGGAAGCCTTGAATCAAAAATTTGTTTCGCATGGTATTCCTGTGGTCATTGGTGAATACGGCGCGGCTCGAAAGGCCTATGATTGGAACACCAATCAGCCCATAGCGGATTATGTCGTTACATATCAAGACAGGCTGGAATGTTTTAGCTATCTTGCAAGCTTTGGCGGAAAATATTCCGTTCCGCTTTTAAATTGGGACGCGGACAACAAGTGGGGGTCTGGCTCAAACACCATCGACCGTAAGACTTGCTCTTTGGTGGAGCCGGAATGCGTCGCGGCAATCATAAAGGCGTGGAAGGAAAAGTCGTGGGACGAAGCGAGCCTTGCGACTATTACCGAGCTTTCTGTCGGAAGCCAAACGCTTCCTTCCAGCGGCGCCGATTGGGGCTGCGTTGAATTTTCGTCGGCCGCTATTTCCGCCGCCGCGCGGGGTTCTGTCTTAAAGCTGAACATTGAAAAAATACCGGCCGCCCCATACAGCCAAATCCGCCTTTGCCCAAGGCAAAACAGCTCTGGCGGCGAAGACTGGACGTCGTTGGACATGGGCAAGAATGCGGGCGGCAAGGATTTTTGCGCGGCGATTGGAGAAAGCGAAGGCGGCGCGGTCTTAATAGACGCGGAGCCTTCTTCCAACGGAAAGGACATTCAGCCTTCTTCCGACGCTGCCGTTGACGTTTACTACTGGCTTTCGGAAGCCGACTGCGCGCGGCTTTCCACCGGCCTTGCGATTCGCGGCCTTGGCGTGAAAATCAATTCCGCTTCAATCAAAAACAAAAAATAGATTGATTTTTTCATTATCAATCCGCGATAAAAAAAAGCGGGGCAGCCGCCCCGCTTTTTGGCCTTTCAACCGATTACAGCGCTTTTTTCAGCGCGTCCTTTTTGTCGGTCTTTTCCCAGCTGAATTCCTTGCGGCCAAAGTGTCCGTAAGAGGCTGTCGGAGAATAAACCGGCTTTTTAAGGTCAAGCGTCTTTATGATTCCCGCAGGAGAGCAGTCAAAGACCTTTGAGACGGCCTTTGAAATTTCCGAGTCGGGAACTTTTCCAGTTCCAAAAGTGTCAACCATAATCGAAACCGGGAAGGGAACGCCAATCGCGTAGGCAAGCTCCACCTCGGCGCGGTCGGCAAGACCGGCGGCCACTATGTTCTTTGCGATGTAGCGAGCCATGTAGGCGGCCGAGCGGTCAACCTTTGACGGGTCCTTTCCGCTAAAGGCGCCGCCGCCGTGACGGCCCATTCCGCCGTAAGTGTCAACGATAATCTTTCGGCCTGTCAAGCCGGAATCTCCGTGCGGGCCGCCAACGACGAACTGGCCTGTGGGGTTGATGAAGTACTTGGTCTTTTTGTCCAAAAGGCCTGTGGGCTCCAAAACGGGCTTGATGATTTGTTCAATCAAGTCGTCCTTGATTGTCTTGTATTTTACTCCGGGATTGTGCTGGTGCGAAAGGACAACCGTGTCAATGTGAACGGGCTTGTGGCCTTCGTATTCCAGCGTGACCTGGGCTTTTGCGTCCGGGCGCATCCATTCGATTTTCTTTGAATGGCGGGCCTTTGAGGCGGCGCGCAGAAGCTTGTGGGCGTACATTACGGGCGCGGGCATAAGCTCCGGCGTTTCGTTGCAGGCAAAGCCGAACATCATTCCTTGGTCTCCGGCGCCCTGCTGGCCCTTGTATTCGGCCAATCCCGTTCCAACAACGCCTTGGTTGATGTCGGGCGACTGCGCGTGAACGGTGTTCAAAACCGCCATCGAATCCGCGTCCAGGCCGTAGTCGGCGTTTGTGTAGCCGATTTTGCGCGCAACGTCGCGCGCGATTGTTTGGATGTCCAGCTCCTTGAATTTGGTGGAAATTTCTCCGCCAACTAAGACCATTCCAGTCGTCGTAAAGCACTCGCAGGCAACGTGACTGTTAGGATCTTTGGCCAGACAAGCGTCCAACACTGCGTCGGAAATCTGGTCGCACACCTTGTCCGGGTGTCCTTCGCTTACAGACTCCGAAGTGAACAAATAACGCTCTTCTGTCATTATTCTGCTCCTAAAGATAAAGATTTTTTTAGGCGGGCATGTGGCGAGCGCGTCCGCCTTTTTTGCAAGCGTTCAAATTCTCTAAAAAAAGACTTGAACAACTTTGAAAAATATATTATAGTAATCTATCATTAAATTCAAGGGGATACGATATGCCTTTAAAGAAGACTTTTTCAAAAGATAAAAAAAAGTGTACTGTAACATTCAGTGTTCCGCCTGAGGCCGCCCAGGGAGCGGAGACAATCAACCTTGCCGGCGATTTCAACAGTTGGAGCAGCAAGGAAAATCCCCTAAAAAAAGGCAAGGACGGAACTTTCTCCGTAAAATTGACACTTGACGCCGGCCGCGAATACCAGTTCCGCTATTTGGTTGACGGAAAAAAATGGGAAAACGACTGGAAGGCCGACAAGTACGTCGCCGCGCCTTACTCAAACGCCGACAATTCTGTTGTTAGCACTATAATTGAATAGTTGACCATAAAACGGCCGCTCTGTTGAGCGGCCTTGTTCTTTTAAAGCGGCGCCGTTTTGCGACGGCCGAAAAAAAAACCGCTCCTTTCGGGGCGGTTTTTTGTTTTTGCGAATTAGAACTTTGCCTTGCGCAGGCGGACTCTTTCGATGTCCTCGCTAAAGAGCTCGCGCAAGTCGTTTAGGCCCAGCGCCATGAGCGCCATGCGGTCGATTCCGATTCCCCAGGCCAAGACGGGAACGTCGATTCCCATCGCCTTTGTGACTTCCGGCCTAAAGATGCCCGAGCCGCCAAGCTCAAACCAGCCCAACTTGGGGTGCTTGATGTGCACTTCTATGCTGGGCTCGGTGAAGGGGAAGTAGCCGGGAACGTATTTCACTTCCGTGGCGCCCGCGATTTCCTTGGCGAACATTTCCAAAAAGCCCAAAAGGGTTCGCAAGTTGACGTCGTTTCCCAAAACGATTCCTTCCGTCTGGTAAAAGTCGCTAAGGTGGGTCGCGTCAACTTTGTCGTATCTAAAGCAGCGGGCGATTCCAAAGTATTTTCCGGGAATCTTGGCCTTGTGCAGCTGGTGGGCGCTCAAAACCGTTCCCTGGCTTCGCAAAATCAAGCGGCGGGTGAACTCGTTGTCAAACTGGTAGTTCCAGCCGCGGCTTCCGCTGTTGCCGCCGTTTTCGTGGACGGCCTTTACGTTGCTAAGATACGGCTCCTCGATTGCCTTTGCGTGCGTCGGGTTTTTGATGCGGTAAACGTCGTGGATGTCGCGGGCGGCGTGGAACTGCGGCATGAATAGGGCGTCGCCGTTCCAGAATTCGGTCTCGACAAGCGGGCCGTCAAACTCTTCAAAGCCAAGCGAGCAAAGCTTGTCCTTTACAGATTCCAAGAACTGGACGTAAGGATTGGTGCGGCCCGGAATGATTCTGGCCGGCGGAACTCCGATGTTGTAGCCTCGGAAGGTTCCTTTTTTCCATTCGCCCGAGGCCAGCATGGCCGGAGTGATTTCTCCGATTTCATTGCCTGTGACGCCGGCCTTTTTAAGGGCTTCGGCCACTTTCTCAAAGGCTTCCTTTAGTTTGTAGACGACCGTCTCGCGCTCAATCGTGCGGAATGGCGTTTCCGACACGCCGCGCTTTTTGGTAAGGCCGGCCATCACCTGCTTTTCCTCTTCGCTAAGGTCTTTTGCGTCAAGCGTGGCGTTCTCAGCGGCGGCCGCCTTTTGGACCAAGGCCTTGGCGACCGTGATTCTTTGCGGCAAGGGCTTTCCTGTGGCTTCGGCCTTTTTTTCGGCGTTCATCTGCAGGACGCCTTCCTTGCTCAAAGGGCCGAAGGCTGAACCGACATCCTTTCCTTCTATGTTCAAGGCCGCCGCGATTTCGGGCATGGACTTGGCTCCCTCTTTTTGAAGGAGGCTGACGATTTTTTCCTCCACAAAGCCTTCAGATTGAACCTTGCGGCCAAAGTCCGTCAATTCGTAATAGGTGTGCGGAGTTCTGGCGACTTCCGACAAGAGCTCTTTTCCCATAAGCCAGCTGAAGGCTTGGTTTGCGTGGCCTTCCTTGTAGCCAAGCTCCGACTGAAGTTTTGCCGAAGTAAGCTCGTCCTTAAGGCCGTAGCGCAGCAAAACTTTTGTTTCCAAAGGGTGAAGGTTTTTAATGACGCTTGAGATGTCCATTTTCTTAAATAGTCCTTGTGAATTTAAAGAAACGCCAAGGCCTTTTGCCCCGGCGTTTTCTTGTCAGTTTATTTTATTTTTAGCGCTGGAATTTGACTTGGCAGGCGTAAGTGGCCTGCTTGAGTCCGCGCGCGTTTTTCTTGTAAGAAAGGCGGTCCTGCTTCATGTACTTGTAGCCGTAGTAGTTCTTTTCAAGCTGAAAGTCATTGAGGCAGGCGTGGATTGTTTCGCGCGCCTCCGATTCCTTGAAAGAAACCTCAAGGCAAGTGTAGTAAATGCGGACTTCGTCCAAGGCCGCGATGTATTCGATGCGGACCTGGGCGGTCTTGTTCTGTGTATGCATGTCTTCCGGAACGATTACCTGGACGCTTGTGTCCATGGACGCGTTTTCGTCGTCAGCGTTTGCCGAGCCGCTCTGCGCGAAAACTGTCGCGGAAAGGGCCGCCATAATCGCGATAATTCCTAGAAATTTTTTCATAATTTGCCTCCTGTAAGCCAGATAAAGCCGCCCGCCGCTTGGACGGAAAGCGCCTTCCTAAAAATTCTGGTATTCTTTTATTATACCAGTTTCCAGAAAAAAATCAAGTTGTAATTGATATTCTCCGGATTTTATTAAAATCGCCGGAATTTTGTTTATCAAGACTTTTCCGGTAATTTGCTTGGGTTTGTTGCGCAATATTTTTCTATAATAGTTGCGAACCGCGTCCTTTAGCGCGTTTTGGGCGGCTTCCTCGATTCCTTCAAAGCCTTTGGAAACCCGGCCTCCTCCGATGCCCAATATGCGCGGGTTTCTTACGTCCGCCCACTGCTTCCAGCTTGCAACCATCGCGTCGTCGCGCTCAAAGTTGGCCCAGCAATGCACTTTGCTTTGGTCAAACCAAGGCTGCTCGTAATGGATTTTTTTGCTCTCGCTGTCAAAGGAACGAATTTCGCGGACCTCAAAATATTCGGAGACGCCGCGCAGCCTGTCGCTGGGCGTGTAGTCAAATTCCCAGCCGTAGACCATTCCGTTGAGCAAAAAGGGCGTCAGTTTTTTCATTTGGCCGATTGCGTGGTCAAAAATTCCTTGGTTGTAGTTGAATTTTCCGCTTTCCGACGAGCCGCTTTCCACCAAACCCGGATAAGCGTCCAGTTCCGCCCATAGCGGCAGACGGATTTTTCGTTGGAAGGAGGTTTCCTGCGGATATAGTTGCCCAATGAAAACGGCTAGCAAGACCGCAATTGCCGCGCCGCGCGCCAAGGCATGTTTTCTTGCCGTTGGCCAAAACTTTTTTCCGGCCCGCGAAATCGCTTTTTTCACCTTAACGCGTTTTTCCATACCTTTATCGGGTTCACTCCGTATCGGACAAGGCAAAAGAGCCAGGCCGCCGCAAAGCCGCTCAGGTGCGTCAAGTGCGCCACGCCTTGGTTCATTCCAAAGACTTGGTCAAAAACCGCGACGCCGGCGTAAAGCGCTATCAAAAGCGGAGCCGGAACGGGAACCAGTCCTAATATAAAAACCGTTGACCGCGGAAAGATTACAGCGAAAAGCAGCAAAACCGCGTAAACCGCTCCGCTGGCTCCGACCAAGACTATTTGCCAGTAGCCGCCGACTGCGTATATTGCCAATGACGCGGCGCCGCACAGGATTCCGCACAAAACGTAAAAAAGCCAAAATTCCTTGCTTCCCACCTGCTTCTCCACGTAAACGCCGAAAAAAAGAAGTCCTATCATGTTGCTGACCAAGTGGCTCCAGGAGCCGTGCATGAACATGTAGGTGAAAAGCTGCCAGTAGTAGTGGCCGCGAAGGAACAAAATCGGCTGCAGGCCAAAAAGGTATTGCGCGTTCAAATTGCGGCCGCTTCCGGTCAACATGAAGGCGACGACGTTGAGCGCCGCGATTACAAGGGTCGCGTAGTTGAAGGAGTAGGAGAATTTTTTGTGGAGAATGTTGGGCATGGCTAGTTTTCTGTCTTTACGTCAGAATCAATTATGCTTTTGTCGGCAAAGGTTATTCGGTTTCTGCCGGAAGTCTTTGAAACATAAAGCGCCTTGTCGGCTTGGATTACAAATTCCTTGGCGCTCGTCACGGGGTTTTCTTCCTTGTCAAAAACGCTGACTCCGCCGGAAATCGTCACCTTCACTATTTGTCCTTCGTAGTTGAATTCCATGTTTTCGATGTTGCTTCTGATTCGCTCGGCCACCTGCATGGCGTCCTCTTTGAGCGTGTTGGGAAGCATCACCGTAAATTCCTCTCCGCCGTAGCGGCTGGCCATGTCCTGGCTTCTTATGGAATTTTTTATGACTTTGGCCACCGTGGTAAGGACGTAGTCTCCGCAAGTGTGGCCGTGCGTGTCGTTGAAGCTCTTGAAGTGGTCGATGTCAAACATTATCACGCCGATTGGAAGGCCTTGCGCGTACGCCAAGTCCAAGCGGTCGGTGAGCTGGTTGAAGAAGAAATACTTGAGCTTTAGGCGGGTCATCATGTCGGTTGACGAGCGCTCCAAAAGGGCGGCGTTGTTGATGGCCATGCTGGCAAGGGACGATATGTTCAAGATTTGCTTTATGTCGTAGTCGCTGTATGAGGTGCCGTCGCCCAAGTCCATTCTTTCGCCCAAAAGCAGAATTCCGTTCATTCTGTTCTTTTGGAAAAGGGGAACGATTAGCGAGGGCTTCAGCGAGTAGATTTGGTCCAGCTTTTCGTCGGGCAGTTTTCTTTGGAGGTCGCGGACTGTGAAGACCTTTTCCTTTTCGTTTAGGAGGTCCACCAAGGGCGAGGCCATTGGTATAGTGTAATCGATTTGGCTGTCCAAATCCATTCCGGTGTAGTTGTTGCTCAGGCTGTAGGCTTCGGTCTCAAAGTCGTCAAGGACAAAGATTCCCGCTCCCAAAACCCGCATTTGGCACATGCAGGTGTAAAGGATTGATTCTATGAGAGTGGGATAGTCTAGCGTCGAACAAAGGGAGCGGGCGACTTCAAGCAATTGCTGCAAGTCGTAGAGCCGCTTTTCGTAGCGGGCTGTGAGCTCCTCAGTTGTCTCGTTTCTCTCCGCCTTCAATTCAAAGGCGTTCCTGTCCGTTTTCTTTCTTCCCATACCTATTCTTTGACTTTCTTTATTATAACATAGTTTCTTATAATTTCAAAGAAATTTTGCCACAAAGGGAACTGCAATTCCAAAAGCGACGTGCTTTCCCTGTTCCTTGAAGAAAACATAATTCCCTTCAAGTTGGATACAAACTCGCTCTTTGAACGCTTTGTGTCCGCTATGCAGTCGCTCAAATTTGCGTGCAGCGAAAGCAGCAAAGACGACACCTTTTGGATTATTTCCTTTGCCTCGTTATTTATATTATCGACCAAATTTGTAAGTTTTTTAGTGAATTCAGAGTTCTTGTGGCTGTCCGAAATCAAGTTGTTTATAGTCTGGAGGCTGTATTTTTGCCCAGACATGAACTGAGCCTCAAATTGGTCGATTAGGCCCAGGCTGTCGTTGACCGAAAAGACCAGCTGCGAGAAAGTTGTTTTTGTGGCCGGGTTTGTGAACAAGCCTTCCACGACGATGTCGTTGACGACGTTGCGGATTTGCTCCGTGTAGTATCTCTTTAGGAAGGTTTTTAGGATCCTAAGCGGCATGACCCACATGAAGTTTGACGAGGCGTTTTTTCCGATTGTGTCCATCGTGTCTGTGTTGTAGCCCATCAAAGGCTCCAAGTTTCCGTCGGGGAACAAAACGTCAAGCTCTTGCTTGACGTACATGTCCTTCATCTCGTTCCTGATTCTCAAGTCGTCGGCCGCGAACTGCTTTTGCAATTCCTCGGCGAAGTTGCGGCGGACGTTTTCCTTGTAGCTTGCCTTTTGCGGAACAAAATTTGGGTCCTTTTTGGCGACGCAAATTAGGTTTTTCAAGGTTTCGGCGTTAAGCGTGTTCTTTAGAATCGCCTGGATGCGCCTTAAATTTTGCAGGCATTCCTTCTTTGTCCGCGTGTCGTTGGGCTGGCCGTGAAGCAGCTCGTTTAGGGCCAAAATCGCGTTGGCCGTCGACATGTTTATCGTGTAGTCGGCGGTCAAATAGTAAAGGTCCAAGAAGACGTTTTCAAGCGTTGACGGCGGAATCGGCTGGTATTCCGGAGTGTAGTCCTCCTCTCCGTTCCTTGCGGCGAAGTCGCCGTCAAAAAGCTGCAAGGGAACCACAAAGTTAAAGTGGCACAAGTCCGCCAATTGGTGCAGGGAAGTGACCACGTCGTCCATTTTGTTGAACTGCGGGCCGTTCAGCGCCGTGACGATTTTTTCAAGCGCCTTTTTTTGCGTGTCCAAGATGTCCCTCTGGCCGTTTTCTCCGGCCGCGGAGACGCTCTTTTTTCGCTCGTCGTAGGAAAGCGAGTCCAAGAGCCTTTTGTCTTCTTCCGAGTAGGCGGTTACGATAAGCTCTTCCTCAAAACGGTGGTTCCTTTTTATGTCGGGGCCTGAAACCGTGTTGTCCAAGATTTTTCCGACAGCCTGCGTGTTTTCGTAAAGGACGCGGAGGGCTTCCGCGAAGTTGGGCTGAATCAATTCATTCTTGTAAAGGCCGGCCGGATGAAGGCGCAATTCGCTTTCCATTTTGCGGAGCTTGATTTTTTTTTGCACTTCCGGTGAATTTGAGCGGAACAAAATGTCAAGAAAGTCCGTCAAGGCCTGTAACAAAGACATAACATTACTATTATAATATAATTTTCCGATCTTTGCAAGAAAATCATTGCTAATTCTTAATTCATAATTAAGAATTAATGATGGGGGCGAAGGCGGCGCGGTAGTCGGCCTTGCTCTCGGCCTGAACGATGCGGCGGCGCAGCTCCCCCACGCCGGGAACGCCCTTGGAGTAGGCGCAAAAGCGCTTTCGCATTTCAAGGCAGGCGCCTTTTTCGCCGATGTCGGCGGCCAGCAAGTCCAATTCCTCAAAGCCGGCCTCAATCGACTCGCGGATTGGAATAGGCTCACAGGCGCCTGTTTCCAAAAGTTGCCGCGTCTGCCTAAAGATAAAGGGCCGGCCCATCGCTCCGCGCGCGAACATGACAGCGTCGCAGCCGGTCTCCTCCAGCATGCGCTTGGCTTCCTCGGGCGTAAAGGCGTCGCCGCTTCCAAAAATCGGGACGCGGCCATTTGCGAACTTCACAAGGTCGGCCAAAATATTCCAGTCGGCCTTGCCCTCGTAGCCCTGCGCGCGGGTTCTTGGGTGTATCGTGATTGCCGAGCAGCCCGCCTGGATCGCGGCGTCGGCGGCTTCTTTCCAGGTAAGGCTTTGCGCGTCCCAGCCGCTCCTAATCTTTACGGTGACGGGGACTTTTCCTTCCACCGCCTGGACCACGGCGGACGCGATTTGGAAAAGCTTTTGGGGATTGCGGGTCAATTCCGAGCCGGCGCCGCTTTTTATGATTTTGGGAACCGGGCAGCCGCAGTTGATGTCAATCAGCTCGCAGTTTGTGGCCTGCAAGACCATGCGGGTGCCCTTTTGCATGACCTCGGGGTTTCCGCCAAAAATCTGGACGGCGTAGGCCTTTTCGTTTGGAGCGCGGCGCATCAAAAGCGCGGTTTTGTCGCTTCCGCGGGTAAGGGCCTCCATGCTGACCATCTCTGTGTAGCAAAAACTAGCGCCGCCGCGGACGCAAACGCTCCTAAAGGCGCGGTCGCTGTAGCCGGCCACCGGCGCCAAAAAGAGGTTTCCGTCAAGCTTGAGGCTTCCGATTTGAACGGAATGGTAAAGGCTCATTCGGGCAAATTGAAGACTTTGCAGCTGTTCTTCCAAAGCTGGACGCTAAGGTCTTCCAAGGGCATCTCAAGCATTTCGGACAAAAACTTGGCCGTGCTGGGGAGCATCTTGGGCATCGTGCGCTTTTTTTCGCGGAATTCCGCCGGAATCATGAAGGGGCTTTCGGTCTCTATCAAGATTCGCTCCACCGGAATGTTCAAAACCGTCTCGTGCAAGTTGCGCGCGTTGCGGTATGTCAAGTTTCCGGCAAAACTGAACCAAACGTTTAAGTTTGCGTCAAGGCATTTTTTTGCGTAGGCCGCGTCCTCGCTGTAGCAGTGGAGAATCGCGCCTTTTTCAGGAATGCGCTGGCTAAGGATGTCAAAGACGTCCTTTCCGGCGTCGCGGTTGTGGATGATTACCGGCAAGTTGTGCTTTTGCGCCAGTTCCAGCTGCGTGATGAAGGCCTCGATTTGAGTGCGCTTGTCTCCGTACTGCTTGTAGTAGTCAAGGCCGGTCTCTCCGACGGCGATAACGTTCGGGAGCTTGAGGTTTTCCTCGATTGTGTGAATCCAGTCCTTTCCGGGATTGGTAATTTCCGACGGAGCGACTCCGCAAGCGTGGTAGACCCCGGCGACGTTCTTTAGCGCGGGGTAAACCTTTGCAAAGTCGTGGAGAGAGTTGTTTATGCTGACAATGCGGTTGACGCCGGCCATCTTGGCCTGCTGAACCACGCGCAATTGTTCAATAGGGTCATCGTAAATCAGCCCGATGTGAGCATGAGTATCAAAAAACTGCATGGCTTATGTCCTAAAAAACTGTGGTGAGTAAATCGCGCCCTTGCGGCGAAACTTACATTTTATATCCGTAAATAATAGCGCCATTTATGAATTTTGTCAAATTTTTGCCGAAAAATGCCGACAAAGTTAATGAAGCTTCAATTGTTTCTATATATTGACGAATATTGACAAAAAAACTGAATTTTGATAGGATAGGGAATAATGGCTAAAAAGCGCGATTTGTCTAAAGTAATGTCCAAGTCATTCTCAACAAAGCAGTCTTTTGGCGACAAGCTTGCGTCCACGGCGTCAAAGATTTTTCACGTCTTTGACAACAAGCTGACCGTGATGATTGTTCCCCACGCGCAGGGAAAAGTGATGAATTTTCAGACCAACGTTTTTGCGATGGTTTTGGGAATCATAATCGCCTTTGGAATTATTCTTAGCTTTGTTTTCTTCAATAAAAACGCGATTAACGCAAGCGCGGAAATAAGCCGCCTTTTTACCGAGAACCGCCAGACTATGGCCAGCCTTGACGAGCTGCGCGACGAGAACAACAACCTTTTGCAGACCGCCAAGCGCTTCCAGTCGTCGCTCAACCAGTCGCTTTCCCTTTTGGGAATCGAAAGCCAAAACGACGCCACAAACGCTCCGCTCAACAACGGCGACCTTTCTTCCTTGTTCAGCATGGAGGAGTTGGCCACCGGAAGCGTGCGCGAAGCCGCCGACATCCGCCAGTTGACTTCTTACTTGGAAGGCGCGGTTCAGCCGATTGAGCAAATCGGAAAAATGCTTGAAACGCAAAATTCTTTGTTCAGCGACATTCCCAGCATTTGGCCCGTCCGCAGCGCCCAGCTTCACATTTCCATGGGCTTTGGCCCGATGGTTCACCCGATTACCGGCCAGTGGTATGTCCACAAGGGAATCGACCTTTCCACATGGCGCAGCGGCGACCCGATTCACGTGGCCGCCAACGGCCAGGTCGTGACCGTCGCCTACGACATGGGTTACGGCAACAATGTCATCGTAAAGCACAAGCACGGCATTTACACCCGCTACGCGCATATGAACACAATCCGCGTGACAAAGGGACAGTTTGTTTCCCAGGGTGACGTAATCGGAACAATCGGAAACACCGGCGTCACCACCGGCCCCCACCTTCACTACGAAGTTCACATCGGAAGCGACGTGGTCGATCCTATCAAATACCTTAACATAAAGGTTTCAAACTAATGGCTCTTCTTTCCGACGACATTTCAATTTGCACTATCGTCGGATCCGGCTCCGCCTTTTCCGGCAACATGCGCGTAAACGGCGCGATGATGATTGACGGCGACGTTGACGGAGATTTGGAAGTGAGCGGCAATTTAATCATCGGCGAAAAGGCCCGCGTGCGCGGAAACATCAACGCAAAGAGCGCCGTTATAAGCGGAATTGTTTTGGGCGACATCAACGCTCCCGAAGGAATAAAGCTTATGGCAACCTCGACGGTTTTGGGCGACATAGCCACGCATCGCCTTCAAATCGCGCAAGGGGTTGTTTTTCACGGCCATTGCATCGCCCTTAGCGACGAGGACCTTTTTGAAAAAGAAGCCACAAAGCAACGGCAAATTAAAGAAATAAAAAGCAAAACGATTATTAAATGAATTCGATAGATTCAACAAGCAACGGTTTGTATTACAACGCCACGCAAGCGGCCGCCAACCAAGCTGCGGCTCAAGCGGCGGCGCAGGCCGCGCGCAAGAACGAAAAGGAAAAGGCCGTAAAAAAGCCCGCCTTTTCTTCAATGGTGGACAGGCGCGCCGCCGAAAATCTTTTGGCCAGCCAAGGCCTTCCGCCCGAGATTGCGGGGCTAAGCCAAGAGGACGCGCTTGTTTGGCTTAAGGACCAGTTGGACATGGCCGGCGACGCGCTTAGCCAAAATTCCACCGTTCAGGAATTTGACAATTACAAAAAGGCTGTGCGCCAGTTCATAAGCTTCATGCAAAAGAACAATTTTGTTTTGGAGGAGCATAAGCGTTTTGGCAGGTCGCGTACGGGAAAGAAAAAAGACCCCGCCGTCTTGATTCAAACGATTGACAAAAGGCTTGAGCGGCTTAACTACGACATTTGGTACAATCATTTGGACAAGCTTAAGCTGCTTGAAAAAATTCATGAGATAAACGGCTTGGTGGTAGACTTGACCGCCGTTTGAGAATAGGCTAAAATTAGAGTGATTTATGAGCGACATTTTTGAAAACGAAATAGAAGACGACAACGAAGACCTTTCGCAGCTCGAAGACGAAGGCGCGGACGGCGCCGAAGAGTCGGGCGAAAAATTTGTATACAACGAGCCTCTTTACGCCTTGCGTTTGGATTATTCGCGCGAGGGCGTTTTTGCCAAGCAAGGCAATTTTAAGCTGGAACCCGGCGACGCGGTTATAATTCCAACCCGCTACGGCAAGGACTTGGCGCGCGTTTTGGGCAAGGCCAAAAGCCCGGTCGGAATAAAGAAGGACGACATAATCCAAATTGACCGCAAGGCAAGCGACGACGACTTGAGCCGCGCCGCCGAGCTTAAGGAAAAAGAGAAGGGCGCCTTTAAGGTTTTTCAAGAAAAAGTTGCCGCAAGAAAATTGAACATGAAATTGATTGGCGCGCACTTTTTGGTTGACGAGCCCAAGGCCTTATTCTTCTTTAGCGCCGAGCAGCGGGTTGACTTTAGGGAATTGGTCAAGGATTTGGTGAGCGTGTTCAAGATGCGAATCGAGTTGCGTCAAATCGGCGTGCGCGACGAGTCAAGGATTACAGGGGGCTTGGGAATTTGCGGCCGCCCTTATTGCTGCCACGCCATCAGCGACAAGCTTCGTCCTGTTTCCATCCGAATGGCCAAGGACCAAAACCTTTCGCTCAACTCGATGAAGATTTCCGGCCAGTGCGGCCGCCTTTTGTGCTGCCTTTCCTACGAATACGATTTTTACGCCGAGTCGCGCAAAAAGCTTCCCAACGAGGGAACGCGCATTTTTTACGACGGAACGAATTTTAGGATTACGGAAATCAATCCTTTGAGTTCAATGATAAAGCTTTACGGAGAGGACGGCCGCATAATCGAGATTAACTCAAGCCGCTTTGTAAAGGAAAACAACCGCTGGAAAATCAATTAGCCGGAGCGCCTTTTAGTCAAGAACCGCCAGCAAGTAGTCCGAATCTTCGTAGGACGAGAGGCCGTCGTAGCCGCTGAAAAATTGGGCGCTCTTGAAGCCCGCTTCTTTTGAAAATTCTTCAATTTCCGATTTTCTTAACGGATAGACTTTCGCCTGTTCGTATACGGGCATGGACTTGTTGTTTTTTTCCAAAAAGCTGTCGATTAAAAAACTTCCGTCCTGGCATTTTGAAAGCACGCTTTTGTAGCGGACGCGGGCGCTGCTAAGTTCCGGCAGGCAGCACTTGGCGCTGTTTTTGTATTTTTCAAAGTTAAAGAGTTGCAGCACAACCTTTCCGCCGTCGGCCAAAAGTTCCTTGCAGTCAAAGAAGAATTTTCGCATCAAGGTTTTGTCGTGGATAAAAATGATGCGGCTGTTTAGGCATGAAATTATGTTGTAGAATTTTTTTCCTAAAAATCGGGTCATTTCCAGCGTGGACATTTGAAAGTATCGCAGCGACATTAGCTGGTTTCTGTATTTTAGGCTTGCGGAATCAAGCAATTCCCGTTGTGTTTCCAAGCCGGTCACGTCCACGTCGTCTTTTGCCAGCCTGTGGCAAAGAACGCCGGTTCCGCAGCCGATGCTTAAAACTTTTGCGGGATGCGGGTATTTTTGCGCCAATGTCTCATAAAATGTCTGTTGAGCCAATGACACAGGGTAGAGTTCATCGTAATATTCAACCAAATTTTTAATTGATTCCATTTTGCATATAATTATAAACCCAAAACGGAAATAACGCAAGGAAAAAAAACGGCTGAAAAGCGCGGCTCCCAGTCGCGGACGGCATTGCGAAACCGCTCGATATCGTCGCTACACGCTGTTTGCGCTTGAAACCATTAAACGCTGCCGCTTGCGCGGCAGGCGCAAACAGAGTGTTTTCGCAATGCCGTCCGCTCCTTCGCGCCGCGCTTTTCAGCCGTTTTTTTTGAGAAAAGGGGTGGCGTCCAAGGAACGCGGCCGCCTAGATTTTTTCTAATTTTTTTGCCTTTACAAAGAAGACTTTTACGCCTTCGTCGGGGAACTGCTTTTTTACGGCCTTGATTATGGCCTTGACTTTGCTTGCGTCCGATTTTTCGATGTAGGCAAAGAGCGCGAAGTTCACTTCGGGCCAGCTGGAAGTTCCCAGCTTGTAGCCGGCCTTTCCGCGTCCGTGGACCAGCGGAATCAGCGTGTACAAAAAGTCGGGGATGTTTTCTTCCAGCGTCTCTATGATGTCGTCCTGAACCGATTGGTTCGCGATGATTTCAACTCGATACATTATGACCTCTCAAAAATTACGGCTGTCCGCGCGAGTTTGGTTGCGAGCGCGGATGTTGCCGCTTATGCGGCTAACATAAGTTTTTTGGCTTGCCTCCGATTTCATTGCCGCTAGCCTTCATTCCGTAAGGAATACCTTAATGCGGCTCTTCTTTGTTTTCTTTTCCTTCATAATCAGCGAGTACAAAACCGGAATGAAGAAAAGCGTGATGAAGGTGGAGCTTGTCAAGCCGCCTACAACCGCCACGCCAATCGGCTGGACCATGCCGGCGCTTCCGCTTGAGGCGAAGCACATCGGAAGCATTCCCAAAATCGTCGTCAGCGTTGTCATCAAGACCGGGCGCAGGCGGCTAGAGCCGGCTTCAAGGCAGGCGTCATGCATTTTTAGGCCGCGGTCAAGAAGGAGGTTTGTGTAGTCAACCAAAATGATTCCGTTGTTGACGACGATTCCAACCAGCATGATTAGGCCCACCGCGCTCATCATCGAAATCGCCTGGCCCGAAATTTTGTAAATCGCGACGACTCCGATTACCAAGAATGGAATCGTGCAAAGGTTTATGAAGGGCGCCTTGAAGCTTTCGTAAGTTCCGGCCATGACGCCAAAGACCAAAAGGATTGCCATCAAGATGATTCCCGCGTAGGCCTTGCCCTGGTCCTGCATGTCCTTCCACGCGCCTTCGTAGGAGACGCTTATGTTGTCGGGAATGATGAAGGAGTCGGAGATTCCCTTTTTGATTCTGTTCTCGACTTCGTAGGCGTTGACTTCGCTTGTGAGGTTTGCGCTGATTGTCACGACGCGCGTTTGGTTTTCGCGCTTGATTGTGACAGGCCCCAAGCCTTTTACGACGCGCGCGAAGTTGGCCACGCTGACTTTTCCCGCGCTTCCCTTTACGTAAATCTGCTCCAAGTCAGTGACGGATTTTCTGTCGCCGCCCTCGTACATCAAGACAACCGAGTATTCTTTTCCGGCCTTGCGGTAGGTGGTGGCCGTCACGCCGTTAATCGCGTAGTTGATTTCGCGCGCGACGGTCGTGACGTCAACGCCAAAGGAGTAGGCGCGGTCGCGGTCGATTTCCACTTCGATTTCGGGAACGCCTTCCTCGGTGTCCACGGAAGGCTCGCCCAAGTCGCTTATGCCGTCCATAACGTCGCGGATTTTTCCGGCGTATTTTATGGCCGAGTCAAGGTCGTCGCTTCGCAATTTGATTACGATGTCGCTTCCGGTCATTTGTCCGCGGAAGCCTTGGCTGAACGAAAAGCGCGCTCCGGCAAAGTCGTTGAAGTGGGCGCGAAGTTTTCTTTGTATGTCCTCCGCCTTGTCGATTTGCTCTTCGCTTTTGGGAAGCTGGATTTGAATCGTTCCCCTGTAGGCGGTGGCGTTGCGCGAGCCGGTTCCGATGCTGGTGATGATTGTCGTGTAGCCCTTGACTTCCTTTTTGCAAATCTCTTCAAGCTCGGCCATGACGGCGGCGGTTGAGTCGAGCGTAGTTCCTATCGGAAGGTTCACGTTGAGAGAGACGCTGTCGTCGCGGCCGTTTGGCATCATGTTGATTGTCATCGTCGGGATGAAGGCGAATGCCGTGATGAGCGTTGTCACGCAAACCGTGACTGTTATCGCGCGGTGGGTTAGGGCCGCGTCCAAGGCCTTTTTGTAAACGGCGGTCAAGGCGTTCATCGGAACGTCAAGCAGCGCGTAAAGCTTTTTTAGGATTTTTGACTTTACGGGCTTTTCCTTTCTGTTTGAAAGCGGAAGGAATTTTCCGGCCAAAACCGGCACCAAGAAAATCGCGACAAAGAGCGACGACATCAGCGCGATTACGACGGTGAAAATTATTCCCTTGAACATTTGGCCCATCATTCCCAATTCCTTCATGTAAAAAAGGAAGGGAATGAAAACGCAAATCGTAGTCAAGTTTCCGCTGGTGACCGACATGACCATTTCGCTAGAGCCAAGTTCCGCCGAAACCAAAGGCTTTGCGCCGCGCGAACGGTAAACGTAAATGTTTTCTATCATTACGATCGACGCGTCCACAATCATTCCAACGCCAAGAATCAAGCCGGTGAGCGTCATCATGTTCAGCGTAAGGCCGGCAAAGTTCATGCAAAGCATTGTGATGATGATTGAAAGCGGAATCGAAATCGCGATGATGATTGTGCTCTTGAAATTTTTTAGGAAGAGGAACAAAATCAAGACCGCCAAAACCAAGCCCTGCATCGCGCTTTCCAAAAGCGTGTTGATTGTGTCGCGGATTGAGTCGGTGGTGTCCCATACGATTTGCATCGACATGTCGCCGGGAAGAATTTCCTGTATCTCGTCAAGCTTTTTGTAAACCGCGTTGGCGACCGTGACGCTGTTCTTTCCCGACTGCTTTGTGACGCTGATGTAAACGCCGGGCTGGCCGTTAATCAAGACTTCGTTGGACTTGTCGCGGTAGCCAAGGTAGGCTTTTCCGATGTCGGCAAGGCGGACGATGTAGCCGTTCCTTGTCGTTATTACGGTGGAATTGATCTGCTCCACGCTGGCAAATTCTCCGGTCGTCCTGATCGTGTAGTCGTAAAAGCCTTCGGTGATTTTTCCGCCGCCCAATTCCAGGTTTTGGCGCGAAAGCGCGGAAGAGACTTCGGTAATCGTTATGCCGTAGGCGGACAAGCGGTTTTGCGAAAGGTCGACGCGGACTATTTTGTCGCGGCCGCCGTAAACGCTCGCTTCGGCAACGCCGTCGGTTTGCTCGATCAAGTCGGTGATTGTGTTGTCCGCGATTTCGCGCAATTCGTTGCGGTCGCGGTTTCCGTTGACCGCGATGCGCATGATCGGCATGGAGTTGCTGTCCATCTTAAAGATTGAAGGCGTTCCGGCGTCGTCGGGAAGGCTTCGGACAACGCGGTCGATTTTGTCGCGCACGTTGTTGGTGGCGATGTCAAGGTCGGTTCCGTAGTTGAACTCAAGCGAAATGCTGGAGCGGCCTTCCGAAGAAGTGCTGGTGATTTTTTTAAGGCCGGTCACGCTTACTAGCTGCGACTCCAAAAGCTTTGTGACGGATTTTTCGACTGACTCAGGGCCTGCGTTTTGGTAGGTCGTGCTGATGTTGAGATAAGGATAGTCTACGTCCGGCATGAGGCTTATCGAAACGTTCTTTAACGTGAAGAGGCCCATGATTCCCAAAAGGACAAAGACAATCAGCGTGAGGACGGGATGGCGCAGCGTTGTTTTTGTTATGCTCATTTTTTGCCCCGCGCCTCTTTTTCGCCGTACTTTTCGTTAAGCGCGTCGGCGGCGCCTGTAATGTCCTTGACCTTGGCTCCGTTGCTGAGCGAAGTTTGTCCTTGGATGACAACGCGCTCGCCTTGGCGCAAGCCGCTTACAATTTGAACGATTCCGTCAACTTCCTCGCCCAAAGAGACTTCGCGCTTTTCGACGGTGGAGTCTCCTTGCATAACGTAGGCAAAGTATTTGTCTTCGTTTGTGACAAGAGCGCTTTTTGGAACGGTGACCGCTCCCGAATAGTCTTTGGTGTACAAAATTATTTGCGAGAACATTCCCGCGTTTATTTTTGAGTCGCGCTCGTCAAAGTTCAAGATTATTTGCTTGGTTCTGCTTGCCGCGTCAACGACAGGCGAGACGCGCTTTACTGTGGCCGCGAATTTTTCTTCGGGGTAGGCTTGGACGGAGACAAGCGCCTTTAGGCCGGGCTTTAAAAACGATACGTAGCGCTCCGGAATGTCGGCCACGATTTGCAAGTTGTTTATGTCGCCGATTCTAGTGATTTCCGTGTTGGGCGAAACCGTCGTTCCGTTTTTGGCCGGCGTTGAGATTACGCTTCCTGCGATGGGAGCGTAGACCGGGCTTTGCTTGTAGTATTCGCCGGGCTGGCTGGGGTCAACGTAGGCGATTACGTCTCCGCGCTTTACGGCTGAACCAAGCAGCACCGCGGTGGAAACGATTTTTCCGGAAACATTTGGGTAAACCGAAACGGAATTTTGCGACTCAATCTCTCCGTTGGCGACGATGTAGCCGTGAAGGGTTTCCGGCTCCACGGCTTTTGTGACGACGCTGAACTCGGTGTTGCCGGCCGCTCCCCACGCGCCCTTGCCGGGCTTTCCTTTCCCGGGCGCGCCGTTCTTGCTTTTTCCAAAGGTAAAGGCGTAGGCAATCAAGAGCGCGGCGGCCGTTAAAAATACGATTAAAAACAAGTGGGCTTTTTTTACTTTCATTTTAATTTCCTCCAGCCAAGGTTCCAAATGGAACGCCAAGCGTGTTTTCTAGATTCAATATTGACGAAGCCAAGTTGTAGGCTTGCTGCTTTAAGTTGAGCCGCGCTTTTTCCAAAGAAGTGCGCGCGTTCAAAAGTTCCGTCCAATTGCGGGAGCCTCGGTTGTAGGCCTCTTGCGTCATGCGGTAGCTTTGCTCGGCTAGTCCAACGCTTGCCTTGAGCGATTGTATGGCGGAAATCGACTGCTCGATTTTTTTAAGGCCGCTCTGCGCGCTGACCGCAAGGCTTGTCTTTTTGTCCGCGATTTGCAACTCGTAATTGGCGATTGAGTCCTTGGCAGCGCTTACGGCGTCGGCCTTTTTTGACCATGGCAAAAATCCGTCAAGCGGAAGCGTGACGCTTAGCGAAAGGCTTCCGTTGTCGTTCATTCCGTTTGAGCTGTTTGTCCATGTGGGCCTGTAAGACCAGCCCGCGCTGATTGTGGGGCCGTACGCCGAAAAGCGCTTGTCCAAAAGGCTGTTCCGCGCTATTTCAAGATTTTTTTCAAGCGCCAAAAGTTCCAGAGACTGCGACTCGATTCCTTCTACCGAAACTGCCTGCAAATTGGAGAATGAGTCAAGGCTTCCCTCAAGCGAAATTTGCGCGTCCTGTTCGATTCCCAAAGTTTGCTTAAAGGCGGCCAAATCCGCGTCGTATGAAATTTGCGCGCTTTGCAAGGCGGGCAATTGCGTTTCGTAGTTGACTTGGCTTGAAAGGACGTCAAGCTGGCTTATCGCGCCCTGGCCGTACTTTCTGCGGTTGGTTTCGTAAGTTTGCCGCGCGGTCTCGGCGTTGGTCTTTTGCAAGTTGATGTTGTCGGCCTGGTAGAGCAAATTGTAAAAGGCGTTCCTCACTTTCATTTCTACGGAACGGCAGGCGGTTTCGTAGTTTATAAGGCCGGCCTGGTATTTTAGCGCGGCGTTTTTAATGTCGGTGTAAAGGTTTGTCGAAAGGGTCACGTTGACCGAGCCTTGTACGTAGGCAGAATAGTTTTCGCTGAAATTTTTGTTGGCCTTGGAAAGGCCGCCGCTTGCGGTCAGCGAAGGGCTAGCGCTGTTCCACGAGTTTTTTTTGGAACGCTTGGCCGCGTCCAGTTGGATTTGGCTTTGCTTTATTTGAACGTTGTTCTTTAGCGCCAAGTCCACCGCGTCCTGTATTGAAAGCGAAAGCGGCCCGGCGGCGGCCCCGGCGTTTTGCGCGTCTTGGGCTTGCGCCGTTCCAAACGACAAGGCGGCCGCGACAATCGCGCATAAGACTTTTTTCATCGTATTCTCCTGCGTAGAGCGACAATATCCTATCATATTTTCGCTTGGAATTCTATAGTAGCGATGTGTCAAAGATGTGACAAAAAAGGGCGGAATTTTGAAAATTCCTGGGGAAATTTGGGCGAGCATTTTCAAAAAATAGGGTGTTTTTGAAAATATTAAGGTAAAATTAGGGGAGAATTTTCAAAAAGTGTTGACTTTTTGAAAATAGTAGGGTAAAATTGGCATGGAATTTTCAGAAAAAGGAGGAAAAAATGGCAAATCAAGAAATGACCCGCTCGGGCGGCCTTGTCCAAAACCTTTCGGGCGAATTGGCCTATTTTTCCTTTAAGCCGTCGCCGCTTCCTCCCGTTCCGCCCCTGCAAATTGATTCCGCGACCCTTGCGCTTTTGGTGGAAGCCAACAGAAAGGTCGCCTTTTTGGACGCGATTTCAGAAAAGATACCCAACCTCAATTTGTTCCTCTCGATGTACATTAGAAAGGAGGCTTTGGTTTCTTCCCAAATCGAAGGAACGCAGTGCACCCTTGACGACGTCCTTGACCCAAGCGTCAGTCAAAACGCCAACCTTGACGTTGGCGAAGTAATCAACTACATTGCCGCCACCAATTACGCCCTAAAGAGGCTTTCCGATTTGCCCTTGTGCGCTCGGCTTTTAAAAGAGACGCATGCGATTCTTATAAATGGCGGCCGCGGAAGCGACAAAACGCCAGGAAAATTCAGGACAAGCCAAAACTGGATTGGCGGGCAGGGAAGCAGCTTAAAGAACGCGCGCTACATTCCGCCGAATGTTGAAGACATGAAAGCCGCTTTGACTGACCTTGAAAAATACATGAACTCAAACGACTCGCTTGATCCGCTTGTCCAAGCGGCGCTGATTCATTATCAGTTTGAAACGATTCATCCTTTTTTAGACGGAAACGGAAGAATCGGCAGGCTTTTGATAACGCTATTTTTGATTCATAAAAAAATAATTTCAAAGCCTGTCTTGTATATTTCATGTTTTCTCAAAATGAACAGAGTCGAGTATTACGACCGGCTGGGCGAAGTTCGCAGAAACGGAAACTACGAGCAGTGGGCAATCTTTTTTTTGCAGATGATTTTACAAACCGCGAACGACGCGATTGACTCTATAAACGCGCTGGAAGCCTTGCATAAAAAAAATATTTCACTGATAGAAGCGCTTCCTGTTCGCGCGCGGGAAAACGCGCTTTTATTGTTTGAATACATCGAGCGAAAGGCGATTGTTGACACAAGCCTTACCGCCCGCGAGCTTGGCCTTTCTTACAACACAACCGCAAAGAACATCGAGCTTTTGCGCGCCTTGAAAATTCTTTCTCCTTCTTCAAAAAACGGCAAGGCCAGCCTCTATTCTTACAGCGAGTATTTGGACATCTTGCGCAAGGGCACGGAGTTGTAGGGTGGAAGTTTGTTTTTGGGTTGAGACTGTGGTAGAATAGAGATGTGAAGGACGGTTTATGAATAAAATAACTCTTTCAAAATATAAGAAATTGTATTTTGATCCGAAAAAATGTATCCCCGGTGAACATCATTTTGTCGCTGTGTATTTGTTGAGTAAATTTCAACGGATTCCTGATTATGTAAATCCTGATGGAACAAAAGGTGTGTGCGGAGATATTGTATTTGAGAATGGCGGGGGCAAAAAAAGATTTTCCATTGAGGTAAAAATAGGGAAAACATCTTTTTGCTTTTCAAAGAATGAAACAAATTCCTGGTTTGTATATAAAACAGGACATTTTCCCAATTATTTGATTGCATTAACACAAAATTATTTGTTTGTTATAAAATGGAAAAAGTTTTCAAATTTTTTCATTAAAGCAAATCCAAAAAGAATAGAATCTAAGTCTGGAAATAGTAATAGAATTTCTGAAAAAAAATTATTAAGTGAGTTTAAAAATGATTCTTTTGAAATAGATGCGATAAAAGAAAAAGATATAAAGGTTTGTTTTGATAAACTCAACAAGGAGATAGAAAAACTCTATGAATGATTTAGGTTCATCTTGGTATTCAAACTCAGAGTCGTATGATGTAGAGGTTTATGAAATAACCTCTGATATGATTACTGATAAAATTTTGGAAAAATATGACCAGGATTTGTCTCTTTGCAATCTTGGAAGAGAAAATATGACGGAAATGTTTTATGATAAAGACGGTTGGATTTATTTCAAGGTAGAAAAGTATTACAGATTCAATTTACGAATAAAGGAATTTGCGAGAAAATAACTTTTACCCATGGACAACATTCTTCTAAACACTTGGATTGAACTAAAGAAGGGACTCAAGGCGCGGCTTACAAACGCAGGCTAGCGGCTTGGGGAAATCTTAAACTTTTCAAACCCTAACAGTATTGACTAATTTCCAAATACATTGTATTTTGTTCTTTAATATTAGCAAATGCTAATATAAGTTGTAATAACCTTCCGTATTTTCTTTTAGGAGCAGTTTATGGGAAGCTTTGTCGTTGGATTTATTTTGCTTGTGATTGTCGTCCTTGCCGTAAAAAGCTCGGTTCATAGAATTCTCCACGGTTCCGCGTGCTGCGGAGAGCGTGACGCCCCAGAAAAAAAGATAAAGCCCGCGGATAAAAATAAATCGCATTATCCGTATGAATACATTCTTGTCGTGGACGGAATGCGCTGCTCAAATTGCGTTCGCCGCGTGGAAAACGTTTTGAACTCCGTGGACGGTTTTTGGGCAAAGGCCAATCTAGAAAAAAAGACTGTCAATGTTTTGTCAAAGACGCAAGCGGAAGCTTCGTTTTTTGAAAAGCGGATCGGCGAGGCCGGCTACACGGTCTTGTCGGTTTCGCAGGTGGAAAAATCTTGACAATACTACGTATGCGTAGTAAAATGGTCTCGTTTGGAGACCTTTATGAAAAATTTCTTTCGCTTTAATTTTACAAAAAACACCGCCGTCGCCTTTGCGGCCGGAGCGGCTATGCTTGCCCTTAGCCTTTTGATGCTGCCCTTTATGGGCGCGTCTTTGTTCGACAAAATCGCTTCATTTGTCCTCCGCGACTTGCTTATGATTTTTGGACTGGGCGTTGTTTTTGTTTCGCTTTATGTGGAACGGAACAAAGACGGCGTTAAGGCGATTGGCTTTACAGGAAAGAAAACGGCCTTAAGTTTTTTGCTGGACATTGTTTTTGCCGCGGCTCTTTTGGCGATGTTCTTGAAGGAAGGCCGGCCGCAAGGAATTTGGGAAGCCAAAAATCTTTACGCGGCCGCTTACATTTTGGTCGCCGGCGTTTTTGAGATGACTTTTATTTACGGCTATTTGCGCGCGTGCTTTGAGAAGGCCTTTGGGATTATTCCCGCGATTATTTTGACGGCGGCCTTTTATTCTTTCCATCACGCGGGCTTTCAGCCGGAGTTCTTGCATTTGTTTTTTGTGGGCCTTATGTATTGCGCGGTTTATTACATCACGCAAAACCTGTTGATTGTTTTTCCTTTCTTTTGGGCGGTGGGCGCTTTGTGGGACGTGATTGTGTCTTCGGACGCGGGGGAGGAAATCAAAAATTTTGAGTCGTTCGCCATCGCGCTTGCGATTCTGGCTTTGTCCGCGATTTGGATTTTTGTTTTCAAAAAGAGATTATCGGGTCAAGCCCGATAATGACACATTTGGAGTGATATTATGTTATCTAAAACTTCAATCGTAATTTGCGGAATGCTTTTGCAGGGCGAGATGAACGCTTACGACATGCTCAAAATGATTGAGCGCATGAACATGCAGTACTGGCATCCGATTGGTGCGACCACGCTTTACGAAACTTGCTTGCGGCTGGAAAAAAAAGGCTTTATAGAGGACACGGGCAGGGCGGAAAACAAGGCCGTTTACCGTTTGACAAAAAATGGCCGCGCGGAATTAAAAGCCGCGATACGCGCCCTTTTTGAGCGCGTCGATTTTGATTCAGTCTGGTTTTGTCTGGCAGTGATGTATTCCGGCGTTCTTACAAAAAAAGAGTTGGAAGCGGAAAAGAAAAAGCGCGCCGCCCTTCTTGACGACTACGAAAAAGGAACGATTGAAAACCGCGAGAAAATGCTCGCCGCAAAAGTTCCCTACATCGACATCTGCGCGATCGATCGAATGATTCAAATTGTGCGGATGGAAAAAGAAACGCTGGGAAAGTTATGACGGAAACGGAACTGTATAAAAAACTCGGACAGCTTACAAAGAACAAAGACGAATGGGAGCAAAATATTCCGTATGTCGCCGTCTTGCTGGAACATGACTCTCCAAAAATAAAGGCCAAAGCCTTGTGGCTGCTCGGCGAGATGGGGCTGAAATGGCCACGCGAAATTACTTGCTACGTTTCTTCGGTTGCGTCGTTTCTTAACAGCGCAGAACCTCTTTTGCGCGAGCGCGCGCTCAACGCGCTTGGCAGAATCGGGCGGGCAGATTTTGAGCTTATAAGGCCTTACTGGAAAGATTTGTTCCGATTTGCAAAAGACGGCGCGCCGAACGTAAGGCTCAACTTTATTTGGTCGGCGGAAAACATCGCGACAAACACGCCGGACATTTACGCGGATTTTATGGATGTTTTTGCGGAACTCCTGCGCGACTCGGATGACAAAGCGCGCATGGAAGCGCCTGAGATTTTCCGCGTTCTTGGAAAACGCAAGCCGCAGTTTGTGGAACCATATATAAGGCTTCTAAAAAAGATTTCGGAAAGCGACGCGAACAGAGTCGTAAGAATTCATGCCTCTGGCGCGATTAAAGCGACAGAGGCATCGAAGTCTAAAACTTTTTTGTAATTATAATTTCAACTTTCTTTTCGTGGATGCGGACAACCACGTCGTCGGAAATGCTTGCGATGATGGACTTTTCCAATTCGTCCCAAGCTTCGCCCTTTTCCTTTCCGGCGTAAGAGCGGTAGGTGTCCAACGACCAGCTTCTGCCCATCTCGTAAAAGTTTCCGGCAGTCGCGCTGACTTGCGCGTAGTCAATCATCATCAACTGCGCGGCGACGAGGATTTTTCCCAACACGCCTTTGCCGGCGTCGTTCTTTCCTGAAGTGGAAATAGAAAGCAATTTGTCGCGCTTGTCGGAAGACATCGGCTTTGTCGGAACAAGGCTTGTGCGCAACTTGTACTTGTTGTTTTCCGCCTCAATCCAAAAGTCGCCCTCGGCGTACTCAAGAAGTTCAGGCAGCATCGATATCAATTCTTCGGCCATGAGGCGCAAGAGCTTTGTGTTTTTTTCGTCAAGCTTGTTGTAGGCCGCGGCTTTTTCCGTTTCGTTCAAGATGGCGGAAAGTGATTCTTTGTCGCCAGTGATTTTGCAAACGTCAGATTTCATTGTGTCCTCCTTAATTTTTTTTGCATTGCTTAGAGAAAGTCCTTGCTCCCTCTACGACAAGAACTACCGCAAGAATCGCCATCGCGCTTGCGAACACAAGCTGGAACCAGTTGCCCCAGTGGAAGGCTTTTGCGGCAAGTTCCGGAGTGGCCGCATGGGTCATTGCCGTAACCTTTGTGATGATCGTTCGGACAAGCTGGGTCAACGTTGCGCCAAGCATAAAGATTGTCGGAATGATGAACATCTTGTTGTTCTTTCCGACTTCGCCCAACCATGCGGCCACGGCCATAAGCGCGATGCCGGCGAGCAATTGGTTGGCAGCGCCGAACAAGCCCCAAATCTGCGAAAGCTTTAGGCCGCCCAAAACGCAGCCGATTACAACCATCAATACCGTTCCGAACAAGGGAAAGGCCAAAACTTTGCGGACAGGACTCTTTGCGTCCTTATAAGTCGCCTCTCCTTCCTTAAGGAAAAGCTCGCTGAACATAAAGCGGCTTAGACGCGTTCCCGTGTCCAAAGAAGTCAGCGCGAATACAGAAACCGCCAAAGTCAAAAGCGCGTAAATAGCGTTGTTGTTGTCCGCGTAGCCGAACATCTTTGCGATGCCCTGCGCGAACGCAACCGGCGGCGCTCCTTTGAACGCTCCGTCAACGATGAAAGTTTTTGATACCATTCCGACCGCGATCAAAGAGATTACGCCAAGCGCGGACTCGATGAGCATTGAGCCGTAGCCGATCGCCTTGGCGTTCTTCTCGTTGTCAAGCTGCTTGGAAGTCGTTCCTGTGGAAATCAACGAGTGGAAGCCCGAGCACGCGCCGCACGCGACGGTGATGAACAAGGCCGGGAACATCGGGCCGATTTTTGTTGACCAGCCGGTAAAGGCGGGAAGCTCGAACGTCGCGGTTCCTGTAATCGCCGAGACGACGATTCCGACCAAAGCCAAAGCCATCATCGCGTAAAGCAGGAACGACGAAAGGTAGTCGCGCGGTTGGAGCAAAATCCAAACCGGAACAAGCGAAGCGACCGTGATGTAAACGCCGATAAAAACAATCCACGCCGTTCTGCTCATCGCAAAGCCAAAGTTCAATCCGATGACGACGGCCACTACGATTCCAATCAAGCCGATGACTGTCGCCGGCAAAGTTGAGAGGCCCAAGCGGTTTGTAAGAATTCCGTAGACGACGGCCAAGACGATGAACAAAAGCGAAATCATCGCGGTTGTCTGCGGGCCTGTCGGGTTTGAAACGATTCCAAAGGCGACTTTGCCGGCCGCGTTGGCGGCGCTGGCAAAAGTTCCCGCGACGACATTTACGAACGAGGCGATTACCAAAATCAAAACCAAAAGCGCGAAAAGAATGAAGAGCTTCTTGGAAGTTTTTCCCATCGAAGCCTTGATGATTTCGCCGACCGACTTTCCTTCGTTGCGGGCGGAAGCGAAAAGGGAGCTAAAGTCTTGCAAGCCGCCGAAGAAAATTCCTCCGACAACGCACCACAAGAAAACCGGAACCCAGCCAAAAACCGCGGCCTGAATCGGACCGTTGATCGGGCCCGCTCCCGCGATTGAAGAAAAGTGGTGTCCCATAAGGACCGCCGGTTTTGCGGCGACATAATCCACTCCGTCCGCATTTTCTTGGGCGGGCGTTTTTCGGGTGGGGTCGATTCCCCACTGCTTTGCCAACCATGAGCCATAAAAAACATAGCCGCAGAAAAGCAAGGCGATTGCCGCGATGATGATAAGCAACGCTGACATTTTTTTCCTCCTGTTGTTATATCGAGCCTATGAGTTTTTTGAGGCCGCGTCCGCGCCAATTCGTCGCAAGGCGGCCCGTCGAACTTTCATAAGCCAATGTCCTAAAACTGCTCCAACCGTAAAGGCCGAATTTATACGATTTGTAATGGTTTAATTTTTTGATTTTTTTGAACGCGTCTTCGCCGATTTTTTCCGAAAGGACGATCAGCGTGATGTCCGTGTTGCGGTGGCCGTAGTAGGGCGTTATTCTGGAAAGGCCCCGCTCCCACGCGGCGTCTGCGATTTGCGCGATGTCGTCTTGTGTTTGCGGCGGAACATTGTCATTTGAATAGAAGAAAACGAATTCGTTGGAATCGATGTCCGCGACCTTTGCGGCCTTGACCAAAAAATACTGCTCGCTATGGGACTTGAACGCGGCTTCGGCGGCAAAGGGCGCTTCCACCCCCTCGGTTGTGACGTTGTAGTAGCGCTTGAACTTCTTTAAAATTGTCTCCAACGCGTCATTGGCGCCCTTGCCAAGCTTATTCATTGTCGCTTATTATATTAAGTATTGTTAAAGTTTGTCAATAGCCGCTCCGCTCGCGCTGTCATTCCTCTCTCATTGCGCAATTGCCGCTCATAGAATGCTATTTTATGCCTAATGGGCGTTTCGGTCAATAGAAGCGCGAATGCGGGCGGGCCTCTGGTCCGTTTTTTGGTGCAAGAAAATATCCCCAAACATAAAATTCTCCTCAAAAAAATTTCGCTTCGCGAAAAAAATGCTCAGTGTACACTGAGCATAGGAATTGACTAATTCCTATGCTGCGAAAACGTTGCTACGCTCGTTTTCGCAGCATAATATAAATAAACAAAGGAGAAGTTTAATGAATTTTAATCTTTTTGGAAAAAAAGGAACTGAACATATTATAGCCTCGTATTCAAGAGTTGATCCTGCAAAATATGAAGAAATTTGGCAAAAAGTTTTTGACGATACTATAAAAATGATTAAAGAATGTAATGTAGATTTTAAGAACTTTGCGAAGCAAAAAGATATGACTTTTTCAATCAGAAATTTTCCAAATATACTGGCTGAATTCAAAGAATACTTAGAACAAAACAGCTCTTTTGATGACTTTCAAATAACCAGTACACTTAGTAGTATAGAAATGAAAATGAGAGAAGTATTTATTACAAATCTCGAAAAAGAACTTGGATTTGAATTTGATTCTCATTCTAAGATAGTGCTTGCGCAATACTTTTTTACAAATGAAACTGTGGCTTGGAGCGAGACTATTCACATCATTGAATGTCTCAAAAAAAACAGTCAATAAAGAAGTGGAAGTGGAGATAAATATCATGGCAAATTTAGGAACGAAGCTCAAGGCCCTATTGGCGGCAGGATTGATTGGAACGGCGGGGTTGGGAATGCAGAGCTGCTCTAACCCGAGCGATTCAGTCTATTACCCTTATACAGTGGAGGCGCCGTCCACTGACAACCCGGGAAGCGGGGGCGGAACCGAGAACCCTGGCAATGGCGGGGGCGCGGAAACCTCCAACCCGAGCGGCAGCGAAGAAAACAGAGGAGAAACAGAAGTGACTTTTGATACACTCGGCGTTAATGATATTGATGCCGCGAGAATAGCATCTACAGCAGCTATTAAGACATATAATGGAGTTAAGGCTAGTTTTTTTAAGAAGTTGGTGAGAGATTTTGGAAAAGAAAGTGTGTATTTATATACTGGGAAAACATTTCAGTATGTATCAGAGGTAATAAATTTGGAAGATCCGGACCTTATCGTCCCAAATCTCATTGAGTATGCTAAGGATGACTATTATTATTATATTCCTGAAAGTATGAAAAAAAGCTTTAACCAAGCTATTGAGGCTTACAAAGCCAGCCATAACCAGTAATTAAAAAGCCCTGAAAGCGATTTTCAGGGCTTTATTATTTTAAAAATGGTTTTTCACAAAAATGTCCAAGCTTTATCTATATTATATTTAAATCAAATTTATAAGGATGGTAAAGCCTATGATTATTTATGACAATGAAGAAGAATTTTTATCTTCAGATGAAAGATTTATCGGTATAAACGATGAAATCTGGCAGTTTGTAAAAGATGAACTTCATATGACTGATGAAAATTACTGGTTTGATGTTGAAAATGCCATTGTTCTTTTTAGCAAAGCAATAGCCGAAAAGAAATTTACAGCGCAACAATGCATTCATTATCTTCTTGAACGCGAAGACATTACATTCGCGCAAGTTGTAATACCTGAATTACTGAAAAAAGACGCCGCAAACAAGTTTAACCAAATAATGGCCAAATGCGAAGCTGACTTGAAGCAGCTTTTGACAAACGACGAAAATATGCTTCATAGTGAAGACAAAGAATTCGCCAAAACTCTTGATTATTTGAAAGAACGAGGCTTCGTTTCTAAATAAAGCCTTGGTTAAAAGCTCTCTTCAATTAAGAAGCGTTAAAGCCCTGAATGTTGTTTTCAGGGCTTTATTTTTTTACGCCATATCCGTAGTGTATTCCAAGTTCGTAAGGTGTACATACTTGCTTATGTCGGGATTGTTAAGGCTGCAAACATCGAGAACTTCATCCACGCTTTTATCGGTGAAAATGAACTTTAAGTTGTTGTTGCCGCTGTATTTATAGTTTACGGTGACGGCGAGCTTTTCATAAACTGTATGTGGGGCGTTTGGAACTTTGGATATTCCACTTAATGCTGCTCCTGTAAATAGCGGAAAGTCCGCTTGATTGAAAGTTTGCCATTTGCTATAGCCAATTGCGGGCTCTCCAGAGTTTTCATCAGCTAAAAGGAGTGTTCCATCATTAGGTGGAAGACTATTTGGATAGTGCCACTGCTCGTTCCATGTATAAAACGAATTGTCAGCGGCAGGGTCTCTAGGATCTGTTATGAAAGTAATTTCTGCATTAAATGGCAGCGCGCTCAGCTTAGCTCCATCTTTTATATAAAGGCAGTCAAGGTGTCCTATGTCACTGTCGCTCAATTTATAAAGGCTGGCAGCGGTGTCTTCAATGCCTGAACTCCAAATACCTTCATTAAATGTTACATTAAGTAATTGAATTGTAAAGGTGTTAGAGTCATAACGTTTGAATGCTAAATAATATCCACTTTCTGCTAAAACGTCGCCATTGTTTCGCCAAGTGTATATACGAACAGAGTTCCCATCTGGGTCTTTAATAATGTTTCCTTCTTCGTTTCTAGCCAGCTGATATTCATAGCAATATTCATTGCTTTCACTCCAGTCAACCTCGCCGCTTTTTTTAAAAGTGTCATATACTGTATCGCCTTGCCTTTTATAGCTATCATTTTCTTTTTTATAGTAGCCTTGGCCTTCAATATAGATTCTTTCATCTTCCTGCGAAATGGAGTACAGTTCTTTGTCTTTTATGGCGTCGCTGAAACTAAGCTTCGCTTCCCATGACCCTGTGGGAGGAACAGCATTATATTTATAGTCGTCGCCTTCTTTCGTATAGTAATGGTCCATGCTTCCGTCAAGGCTGCAGTAGCCGTCCCGGACGCAGTAAAAATGGGCCTCGTTCTCAATCGAAAGGTATTTATTCGGGTCCGTTTCCGGCCAATTGGAGTTGGGGTACGCGTATTTTTTCTTGTCGTTGTACGGCTCGCCCTGGGCCAGCTCCTTCACCGTGGCCGCTTCGAACAGCTTCTCAAGCTGGAGCTGGGGAAAGCCTATGTCTCCCCCTTGGCTGGAATTGGTCACGCTATGGACGCCTCTTACGCGCGCTACTTCTGGTTTCAAGCTCATAATACATAAATTAGTCCCGCCGGGAAATTATGGTTGTTTTTTAAGGAGTTTTCACAAAATCACATCGATTTGTCTATAATATCTATAAGGATAAAGAAGATATATAGATTTTCTAACAAAAGTTTGCTATAATCCATTAAGGAGGATTTGTTATGGATCTGAATGAATTGGATTCAACCTGCGGCGTTTCAGATGACGATCTTACCAAACGCTTTATTGAAGCCGTACGAATTGAAAATGAAATAAAGAAAGCAAAGGGAACTCCTATTTCATGTTATGACGTTGCGACAAACTCCGCTTATTTGCTTTATTCAAATGGAACAAAAAAATATGTGCGAGCAAATTAAGAAAACAGAGATTATTCTATGCCTGCTGCCGATGGAAAATCGAATAAAAAAGAAATTTATACCCTGTGTCTATTCACTTTTTTTTCTTGACAAAAGTAGATACTTATGTATATACTTTTAATAGAAGGAGGCGCTTATGGCTTGCGCAAAGGTATTCAAAAGCGGGAACAGTCAGGCTGTCAGAATTCCAAAAGAATTTCATATTGATTATTCGGAACTTTTTATTAAGAAGATTGGCGCCACTATAATTCTCTTTCCTCGCAAACGACCTTGGGAAAATTTAAGAAAGAGCCTTTCTGAGTTTACTGATGATTTTATGTCTGAAGGCAGGAACCAGCCAAAAATCGAAACGAGGGAAGAATTTTGATGTATCTGTTAGACACGAACATCTGCATTTTTTTAATAAAGAATAAGTTCCCGCATCTGACAAAAAAGATTTTATCATCGAAAAGCAAGAATCTTTTTTTGTCCTCTGTTTCAATTGCGGAAATGGAATACGGCGCCTCAAAAAGTCAAAACAGAGAAAAGAATCGCCAAGCCTTGCTGGATTTTTGCGCGGATTTCGAGAATGTTCTTGATTTCACGACTGAAGACGCCGAGGCTTACGGCCTAATTCGAGCGTATCTTGAAAAACAAGGAAACATAATTGGCCCTTACGACATGCAAATTGCGGCGCAAGCTATGACAAGGAATCTTACTGTCGTTACAAATAATTATGACGAGTTTGTAAGAATTCCTTGGATAAAAGTTGAGGACTGGACTAAGAAATAATTCAATTCCGCCAACTGACCAAAGACGACATACCTTCACCAAAAAGGCCTTTGACATGCGCCTGTAGCCCCGGCCCCGCGCCTTTTTGTCAGGAACCAGTCCGCGGCTTGTTGCCCAAAGACCGCGTTTTCGTTACAATAGTTCCATTATGGAAAACACAAAACGCACTGTCACTTGCGGAGAATTGTCCGCTTCCGACGTAGGAAAAACTGTAATATTGAACGGCTGGGTTCACCGCTCGCGTGAGCTTGGCGGACTTACCTTTATTTTGCTGCGCGACCGCTACGGAATCACGCAGGTTGTCGTTGGCGACAAATCCAGCGACCAGGTTAAAAAAATCGCCGCTTCGCTAAAGAGCGAGTATTGCGTTGCCGTCAAGGGAACGGTTGCCGCGCGCTCAGAAAAAGACGTGAACAAGGAAATGGCCACTGGCGCGATCGAGGTCGAAGCCGACGACATAGAAATTTTCACCACAAGCGAAGCGCTCCCCTTTGCGATTGACGAAGTGCGCCAAAAGGACGGAACGCTTGTCCTTCCCAACGAAGACTTGCGCTTGCGCTACCGCTACTTGGACTTGCGCCGCGAGCCGATGAAGCAGAACATAATCTTGCGCTCAAACGTGACATTCGCCACGCGCGAGTATTTGACCAAGCAGGGCTTTTTGGAAATCGAAACGCCAACCTTCATCAAGTCCACGCCCGAAGGCGCGCGCGACTACTTGGTTCCAAGCCGCGTTCATCCCGGAAAATTTTATTCGCTTCCGCAAAGCCCCCAGCTTTACAAGCAGCTTTTGATGGTCTCGGGCTTTGACAAGTATTTCCAAATCGCGCGCTGCTACCGCGACGAAGACGCCCGCGGCGACCGCCAGCCTGAGTTCACGCAAATCGATATGGAAATGTCTTTCACCAACCGCGAGGAAGTTCTTTCAACGACAGAAGGAATGATGGGCTACATTTTCAAAAAGACATTGAACTACGATCTTCCCGCAAAGTTTGACCGCATCAGTTGGGACGACGCCTTTAACCTTTACGGAAGCGACAAGCCCGACTTGCGCTTTGACCTTAAGATTCAGGACGCGGCCTTTATGGCGGGCCTTAGCGACTTTAACGCCTTTAAGGCTGGAGCCGCCAACGCCGGAATGGACATCGAGCGCCACAAGCGAAGCGGACTCAAGGCGCTTGTCGTCAAGAATGTTGCCGACAAGTATTCCCGCAAGATGGTGGAAGAGTTGGAAGCCGTCGCAAAGAAGTACAAGGCAAAGGGCTTGGCATGGATGAAAGTCAACGCCGAAGGAACTTTTGAAGGCGGAGTTTCAAAATTCTTTGCCGGAAAAGAAGGCGAGATTTGCCCGAAGCTGGGCGCGGAAAAGAACGACCTTTTGCTTTTTGTCAGCGACGAAAAATGGCAGGTGGCCTGCGTCGCGCTTGGAGCGGTGCGAAAGCAGCTTGGAAAAGACCTTAACCTTTACAACCCCGCCGATGAATTTCACTTTGCTTGGATCATCGACTTTCCTTACTTTGCCTGGAACGAAGAAGAGAACCATTGGGAAACAGAGCACCACATGTTCACGCTTCCGCAAAAAAAATATTGGGACACATTGGAATCTGATCCCGGCAGCGTGAAGGGCGACCTTTACGACTTGGTTCTTAACGGCTACGAGTTGGCCTCAGGCTCAATGCGTATCAACGACCCGGCCTTGCAGCAGCGCATCTTTAAGATTGTCGGCTACTCGCAGGAACGCGCCGAAAAGGCCTTTGGCTTTTTGGTCCAAGCCTTTAAGTTTGGCGCTCCGCCGCACGGTGGAATCGCTCCCGGCCTAGACCGCCTTGTAATGCTCATGCGCCACGAAGAAAGCATCCACGAAGTCATCGCCTTCCCCAAGAACAACTTGGCGGCGTCACCAATGGACGAGTGTCCGTCTCCTGTAGACGAGCAGCAGCTTAAAGATTTGCATATCGTTGTGACAGAGAAAGAAGAGTAGGACAAAAAGGCGGCCGTTATGCAGGACTACAAAAAAGAATTCATCGACTTTATGCTTGAGTGCCAAGTGCTCAAGTTTGGAAGCTTTACATTGAAGAGCGGCAGGCATTCGCCGTTTTTTATGAACGCCGGCGCTTACGTTACTGGAAGCCAGTTGCGCCGCTTGGGCCAATACTACGCCAAGGCGATTCACGAAAACTTTGGCGACGACTTTGACGTTTTGTTCGGTCCGGCCTACAAGGGCATTCCATTAAGCGTCGCCTGCGCGATTGCCTACAGCGAGCTTTACGGCAAGGAAGTCCGCTACTGCTCCAACCGCAAGGAAGCCAAGGACCACGGCGACGCGGGCATCTTGCTTGGAAGCAATTTGCGCGACGGCGACCGCGTTGTGATAATAGAAGACGTAACGACAAGCGGCGCTTCGATTGAGGAAACGTTCCCCATAATAAAGGCGCAAGGCGACATTAAAATCGTCGGCGAAATCGTTTCGCTTGACCGCATGGAAAAGGCAAAGGACTCCGACAAGCGCGCGCTTGAAATCATAAGCCAAAAGTACGGCTTTAAGACCGCCGCCATCGTCACGATGGACGAAGTGATCGAGGCCTTGTGGAAGTCTGACGGAAGCGGAGCCATTTCCGCTGAAATCAAAAAGGAACTGGACGCGTATTATGCCGAATGGGGCGCCGCGCGCTAAGGCGGAACGCTTGCAAGGCCAAAAGGCGCGGGGCGGTGACTGCTTGAAAGACAAAAAGGCGGCGGCCCGCCTTGAGCGCTACCAAAAAATTCTTTGCCCCGACTTTCCGCAGTTCCTAAAAAAATACCTCGACCTAAAAATTTTGGCGCGGCTAAAGGGCATAGGTCTTTTGTGCGGAACGGATTGGACGCCGCTCTTCCATAACCGCTTTTATTATTCGCGCTACGACCATTCCCTAAACTGCGCTTTGATTGTGTGGAATTGGACGCGCGACAAAAAAAAGACTTTGGCCGCGCTCTTTCACGATGTTTCCACCCCGGCCTTTAGCCATGTGATCGACTTTAAAAACGGCGACGCCCTTACGCAGGAATCCACCGAAGACAAAAACGCCGCGATGATTTTGGCCGACAAGGACTTGGCCGCCGCTCTGGCCCAAGACGGACTGGCCGCCAGCGACGTTTGCGACTACCACAAATTTTCGATTTGCGACAACGAGGTTCCCCAACTAAGCGCCGACCGCCTTGAATACATGTTCCCAAGCGGAGAGGCCTTGAAGGGCTGGTTTAGCCTGCGCGCCGTCAAGCGCTTTTACGGCGATCTGTTTGTGGCCAAGGATGAAAATGGCCGCGACGAGTTTTCCTTTAAGACAAAAAAAATCGCGTTGGACTATTTTAGGCGCATTTTAAAAATCGGATATTTTTTGCAGCGCAACAAGGACAAGGTCGCGATGGAACTTATGGCGCGCGTAGTGGACGCGGCCATAAAATGCGGCGCCCTCCGCGAAGATGAATTGTGGCTCTTAAGCGAGCGCGAAATTATCGGCCGCTGGGACGCGCTTTTGCGCGAAGCGGAAGGGGAGAAAGAAAATCGCTTGCAAGCCCACAATTCCGTCGCGGCGCAATCAGTCGGCGAGCGCAAAACGAAAGAAGGCCCGCAATCGGTGGAGGCCGCCGCCTTCTTGGTCAGCGAAAAATCTAGCGCAATGCCAAAAACTAACGGCCAACTAAAAGCGGACGAGGCTCGCGACTTTTTGCGCCTTTACAAAACTTATCGCACGATGAAAAAAGTCCGCGGCTCCTCGGCGCCGCTAGACGGATATTTTTGCGTCAAACTTGCCGTAAAGCGCCGCTGGATAAACCCGCTGGTCGCGCAAACGGAAGAAAGCCCCCGGACGAATGAGGCGGCGCCTCTTGGCATTGCAAGCGATTCCGCCGCGCCTTTTGGTCAGGAAACAGGCTCGGACGCAGGACAAAAAGTCCGCCGCGTTTGCGACGTTTCCCCGCGCGCGGCAAAAGAGCGCGACCGCTTTTTGGCTTACAAGGACACGCCTTACGCTTGCGTCAAGCTGGCGCAACTGTAGTGACAATAAAACAAGAATGCGTTATAGTTCAATTAAAATAATCCATGAAAAGAAGGAAATAAAAATGAAACGAATTAATGGAATGTTTTGTGTTATTGCTGCGGTCGTTTCTTTGATGGCCTGCTCAAAAGCTTCGTCGGACTTTGTCAAGGTGGAGGGCGCGACAATCGTCGGCAAAGAAAAGGTTGTTGACAGCGTGTTCGCCAGCGGCGACGACAATGACGGCGTGTTCATCAGCGGCCGAACCGTGACGCTTAGCGACTTTTATATGTGCGACCACGAGGTCACTCAGGACGAATACATGGCCATCATGGGAGCCAACCCCAGCTTCTATGACGGAACTGAGGGCGAAAAGGCGACTCCAAAAGGAGAAAAGCAAGGCGACCGTCCTGTTGATTGTGTGTCTTGGTTTGACGCGATTTGCTACTGCAACAAGAGGAGCCTTGCCGAAAATTTGGCTCCCTGTTACAGCGTGGACGGAAAGACCAACCCTGACGACTGGGGATACGTTCCGCACAAAAACAATAAGATAAGCGGAAAAATAACCTGCGACTTGTCCGTAAATGGCTACCGCTTGCCAACAGAGGCTGAATGGGAATACGCGGCATTTGGCGGAAAGAACGGCCTTGAAACCCCCACGATCTATGCGGGAACCAGTGACTTCAAGCAACTTAAAAAATACGCTTGGTGTGATTGGGAGGAGGTTGACACTTTGAACATCGAAAATCATAGCGGCAGCAAGAATGTTCCCCACGCTGTCAAGACAAAAGCCAAGAACGGCCTTGGCCTTTATGACATGAGTGGAAACGTTTTTGAGTGGTGCTGGGATAAGTTCTACACAAGCGTGACAGCTGGAGACGGAGGAAAAAACAGCGTGACAAACCCGCTCGGTTCCGAGTTGGGGTGGATGCGCGTCATTCGTGGCGGCGATGCGGAATCTTTTGGTAAAGGCTGCACGTGTTTTCATCGATACATGAGCGACCCTGCCAATAACAACCAAGGGATGGGCTTTCGTGTGGTCCGCTCATTCATGAGCGATTAGCGCTTTCGCTCTTGCCACCCTTTCCCCCTTTGCACTACAATACCCCTTATGCAACTTTACATCATTCGGCATGGGCAGACTGTTTGGAACGCGGCGGGAAAATTGCAGGGCCGCGCTGACATAGAGTTAAACCAAAACGGAATCGACGCGGCCGTCGCCTTGGGCCGCCGCCTTAAAGACGTTCACTTTGACAAAATATTTTCCTCGCCCTTAAAGCGCGCCGTCCACACGGCCCAGCTTATACGGCAGGGCGTTTGCGAAGGCCAGGCGCTTCCCTTGGATTCCGTTCCGATAGAGACCGACGGGCGCTTGATAGAAATGTCCTTTGGAATAGGCGAGGGCCGCTTGTGCGACGAATGGTTCGCTCCGCAAAGCCCCTACAGGTTTTTCTTTACCGAGCCAGAAAAATTTCCACGGCCTCCCCAGGGCGAAAGTTTTTTGGACGTCATGGCGCGCACAAAGGGCTTTGTCCAAGACGCGATCGAGCCGCTTTACGGCAAGGCGGAACGGATTATGATTGTGGCGCACGGAGCGTTGAACAAGGGAATCATGTGCTATTTGCAAAAGCACGGCGTGGAAGAGTATTGGCTTAACGGCTTGCAGGAAAATTGCCAGGCCAGCGTCTTTGACTACGACGGCGCGGCTTGGAAAACGATTGTCGCCTAAGGCCCGTGCGTTTTTGGTTTTGAAAAAATAAAAAAGCCGCTCCAAACGGGGCGGCTTTGTCGTTATTTGCTCTTTTTTGCAGTTTTCTTTGCGGCGGGCTTTTTTGCCGTTGTCTTTTTAACAGCCTTTTTTGTGGCGGGCTTCTTTGCCGCCGCCTTCTTTACGGGCTTCTTTGCCGTCTTTTTTGCGGCGACTTTCTTGGCGGGCTTTTTTACCGCTTTCTTTGTAGTCTTCTTGGCGGCGGCTTTTTTTGCCGTTGTCTTTTTTACCGGTTTTTTGACGGCTTTTTTTGCCGTCGTTTTTTTGGCAGTAGTTTTCTTGGCGGCCGCCTTCTTTGCAGGCTTCTTTGCGTCTTTTTTCGCAGTCTTCTTTGCCGCCGTTTTCTTTGCCGGTTTTTTTGCGGCTGGCTTTTTAGCCGCGGGCTTCTTGGCGGCGGCTTTCTTTTCTGGGGCGGACTTGTCTTCTATCTCAGAGTTCACGTTGGCTTGAACGGAAAGAACGCCGGCCTTGCAAGCCTGCATTGTTGAATAGCCTTCTCCCCAAATCAAGTTGTTGCCGTTGGAGGCCACCAAGCGGAAGCGGAATTCGTTTTTGCGGTCCTGGTAAACCTGCCACTTGGGATTTGAGAGGCGCGGAGCGTCTTTTATCGTCAAATCTTCAATCGGAGCGTTGACCAATTTTTTAAGAGCGTCAATCGCCTTTTTGCAGCTGGGCTTTGACTTGTATTGCTGAGCTGTGGCGATAACCTGTCCATTGGTGGCTTCTACATTAAAATAAAAACCAGTCTTGGATTTTCTGATTACGTATTTTCCCATTAAAAACTCCTTTGTTGCCTTTGGGCTTATTTATACTATTCTAAGCCCATTTTTCAAATATTGCAAACAAATTCTTAAAAAAACTTTAATTGTTGACAAATTTTTTGGGCTCGTGTTATACTTTTTTGCAAAAGGAAGGGTTATGCGGATGAAAAAAGTTATTGTTTTTTTCACGTTGGTTTTGGCGTCTTCCATTTCATTGAGCGCATGGGAACACAGCGCCGGCCTTGAAATTGGATCGCCATATTTTTCAATCAACTCAAGGGGCGACGGCGTAAAGAAAGTGACGCAGCCGCAATTGACGGCGCGTTATTTTGGAAAGGCCTCTAACGGTTTTTGCGTTTCGGCGACGTTAAGTCCGGGCCTTGCGTTTAGCAAAGATTTTACCCTTCAAGGGGAGAGCGCGACGGCAAAAGGCTTTGGCCTTGAACTGACTATGGGAGCGGGCTACGCTTTTGACATTACAGACCGCTTTGCTTTGGCCGCTCTTGGCTCCATGTCGCTTGATTGGACTAGATTCAAGTATAAGAAAACTATTTATGCCGGAACTTCTTACGGCGCGGTTACGGCGGAATGGACGCAAAACGACAACGCGCTTTTTGTAGGTCTTGGGGCGGAACTTTTGGCAAGCTTCAAGCTTACGGACCATATATCAATTGTTGGCTCCTTTGCAATGCGTTTTGTGGACGGCGGAAAATTGTGGAAAAAAGGAAGCGCCATGGGCAAGAATTACGATTCTTCCTTTGACTTGCGCGGAAACTTTAGCGTGGCGCCGTCTTTGGGCGCGCGCTGGACATTCTAGGAGTAAAAAATGAATTTTAAGATTTTAAGAAAAAATATTTTTGCCTCGCTGGCGCTTTGCTTGGCGTTCGCGCTTTTCTCTTGTACAAACGAAGTCAGCGACAATAATGTCATTGGCTTTGGCTACCAGTTCCCGGAAGCGACAGGATTTTCCAGAGCCTTTTATTCACAAGTCTATAACGAAAAAGGCGAGAAACAATTTACTGTCGTCACATTCAACTTGCAAGGCTGGGAAGACATTCCCTTTATAAGGCTTGAAGACGTTGGCAAGTTTATGAATTATATTAACGACAGAGGCTATAATTATTATCTTCCGCCAAGCGGAGAATCCGTTTATAAGTGCAAGTATTATCAAGATGACGCGGGAACTGTGTATCCTGTTGAATGGAAGGACGACACGCTTTATTTTGACGTGAAGAACCAAACGATTTACAGCGATGACTTTACCCGCATGGTCAGCCCCAAGAACACTGTTAATAACGGCATAGGAAACGTATATGCGGCAAAAGTTGACGCCCTGCCAAATGTCTTTCCAAAAATAGACTTTAACAATAATACAACATACGTCAAGACAAAAGAGCGGACGACAATCGATTTAAAAGCCTACGGCCTAAAGATGTTTGTCTTTGACACCTCAAAAATCAAATTTCCAGATTCTAATGGATATGAGAATGATTTGCTTGTTCCCTTTCAAGTGATTGCCGACACCTTCTTAAGAATCGCGGTATGCAGCTTTAACGGATTTGACTATTATGTGGGCATAGACGCCACAAGCGACCAATTGGCGACGACAAAGGCTTACGATTCAGGCCGCTTTGTCCGTTCCAGCCGCAGCCAGCTAAAGGCGGAATACAACTATCGAAACCTTTGCCTGCTCTTTGACAAAAATTATTGCCTAAAGGAGCGCAGGACCGAAGTTGGAAAAGACAACATAGGCGCTTTTATCAACGACAGCATTTTTAAAGCCGGCTTGGGCTTTGACTTGCTTTCCACCGACACCGCAACTTACGACACGG
Source organism: uncultured Treponema sp. (assembly GCA_946411505.1). Lineage (GTDB taxonomy): Bacteria > Spirochaetota > Spirochaetia > Treponematales > Treponemataceae > Treponema_D. The sequence continues at coordinate 81,799 of CAMKEG010000009.1, forward strand.
CCCTTGTAAAATTCTTAAAGGGCTACATTGACGACGGCCATACCGGCTACCACGAGCCGTCAATGTATCAAAGCTACGCCTCCATCTCGCAGTACCAAAGGTTATCGTCGGAAAGTTTTAACGGTCCTAGAAACAAAGCGCTTGACGACATCTATAAAGCAAGAAAGGCTGACCGTGACCGAGCGGCCGCCAGCGAAAAGAAAAAGAAGGGCGTCTTTTATGTAAATGACGGAAATGCCGATAAAATGGCGGTCATCGTTTTTGACAACTTTTTGCAGGGCAACCCCGGCAATTTAACTGATTTGGAGAAGATTGCCGGCGCCAACACTTACTGGTTTTTGACGAAGGCCTTTGAGGACATAGCAGCGCATCCCACTGTAAAAAATGTCGTTATCGACCTTTCTTGCAACGGCGGCGGAGTCATTCAACAATGCATGCTCGCGCTCTGCTTTTTGCGCGACACAAACGAATTCTTTTTGGCGGAAAAAAACCACTTGGACAATTCCGTCGCAAAGTTTTATTATAGCATTGATACAGGCAGCGCCACTTCGCTTAAAAAGAACTACAACTTTTATGTTCTTACAAGCGGCTTTTCATTCTCTTGCGGAAACTTTTTCCCGGCCATTTGCCATTACCAATTGGGCGTTCCGATTGTGGGCCAAAAAAGCGGCGGCGGAGGAGGCGTTGTAAAGCCAACGCAAACTTCCGACGGAGCCTTGTTCCAAACGTCAGCGTCGGCGGAAATGTGCGCGATTGACGCAAGCGGAAACTATGTTTGCATCGACGCGGGCGTTCCGGTTGACCTTGAAGTTCCTTACGACAAATTTTATTCCGGAACTTCAATTTACAAAGATTTGTATGAAATTATAAAGGCCGACCCAAGGTACGCCGGCAATTTCAATTAGCCAAACTCCTAAACCAATCGCATTGCTCGTCTATGCTCTTCTTCCCTTCTTTGGAACGGAGGTTGAGCATGAAGACGTGGTATAGCTTTTCTTTGGAACTGGTGTAGCGCTTGTAGCGGAAGTCGGCGCCGGCCTCGCAAAGGCGGCTTGCCATAAAGGCCGCGCTTTTTCTTAAAAAGTCAAACTCGGCCGTCACCACAAATGACGGCGGAAAGTCTTTTGTCAAATGCTGGGCGGGCGAGGCGATTTCTTTTTCAAGCTCGGTTCCGCCGTAGGGCATAAGGGCTTGCAAGAGCGCCGCGCTTTGCTCATGCTCGCCGCCCGTTCCGTTTTGCAAAAAGTTATTCCAATCGAACATTCCGCAGTTTAGGTAAAGGCCTTTTAGCGAAAGGCGCGCGGGTGTTTTTACTTGAGGAATTTTTTGAGAGAAATTTTTGTTGGACAAAAGCGCGGCGTAAAGCGCAAGGTAGTTGGCGCCCGCGCTGTCTCCGGTCGCGAAAATATTTTTTATGTCCAAGTTATAGGCGGCGGCGTTTTTTAGGATCCACTTAAAGACATTGTTTGCGTCTATAAGGGCGGAAGGGTACTTGTGTTCGGGAGCAAGGCGGTAAGTGTAGTTTACAACCGCAAAGCCTCGGCGCGAAAGCTCCATGCAGTAAAAGCGGTACAATTCCTTGTCGCCGTAAATCCAGCCGCCGCCGTGGACGCTTACGATTACGGGAAGCGGCTTTTTTGAAGCGCGGACAGGCTTGTAAAGGTCAAGAAGGCATTCGTCCGCGTCGTTGGAGTAGCGGATGTCGTAAAAGCATTTTAGGCCTTGGGGAACTTTAAGGCCCTTGTCGCGCTTTTTGTCGTAGGCCGCCATTCCCAAGCGCTGTTCGTTTACGATTTTTAAAACGTCTTCTTCTGTGAACATAATAGAACTCCTTAAGATGCCGCTGTTCGCGCGGGCTTTTTATTGACGCTTAGCCTCGTTCCAAAATTCGTCCATCTTGTCCAAATTTTCTTGGACCATTTCTACGCCGTTTTTGGCGCACTGCTCTTCAACGTAAGAAAAGCGCTTGTAGAATTTTTTGTTGGCCGCGTTCATCGCAAGCTCCGGGTCAACGCCAAGCTTTCGCGCGTAGTTGACGGCGGCAAAAAAGAGGTCGCCGACTTCTTCCTCCAAGTGGGCGCGGTTTTCTTCCGAGCCGTTTTGACGCGCCTGTTCGGCGGCCTCGTCAACTTCTTTTAGCTCTTCCAAAATTTTGGCGCGGGTGGGCTCAAGGCTTGGCCAGTCAAAGCCTTTTTTTGCCGCCTTTTTTTGCATTTTATACGCGCGCAAAAGGGGAGGAAAGCCTTGCGGAACTTCGTCAAGAATCGATTTTTGTTCGCGGCCTTCGACCTTTTCCTTTATCTTATCCCATTGCGCCAAAACTTCCTGGCTGTTGTTCACCGGCTTGTCGGCCACGGCTTTTCCTTCGCTCTGCTCAAAAACGTGGGGGTGCCTGCGAATCAATTTTTCGACAAGCTCGTCAAGTTCCTCCTGCAAAGTCCAGCCGCCTTCCCCCCGTTCCGCCATCTGCGAATACATGTAGGAAATCATCGTCGCGTTTAAAAAGACGTCGCCCAATTCTTCCTTTGCGTGTGGAGCGTCGTTGGAACTTATCGCGTCGACGGCCTCAAAGACTTCTTCAACCAAGTCGCGCCGCATAGTTTGCGGAGTCTGCTCACGGTCCCAAGGGCAGCCGCCGGGCGCGCGCAAAATGCGAATCAATTCATACAAGCGGCAAAAGGCGGCCGCCGTCTTTGCGGAATCCTCGTCCGCGGCGCTTGCGTTTGTTCCGCGCCGTGAAAGGACGGAATTTTTATCGAATGTTTTTTCCATAGCCCAAGTGTAGCGCAAAATGAATTTTTGTGATATACTAGAAGAATGTACGAATCAGGCGAAGATTATTTGGAAGCCATTTTGGTTTTAAAGAACAAAAACGGTTTTGTGCGCTCGGTGGACATCGCGAACCACTTGGGTTTTTCAAAGCCCAGCGTCAGCCGCGCGATGGGAATTTTGGAGCGCGACGGCTACATTGAATTTGGCCTTGGCAACATGATTCAGCTGACGGAGAAGGGCTTGGAAAAGGCCAACGACATTTACGGCCGCCACCAACTTTTGACAAAATTTTTGGTGATGGTCACAGGCCTCCCCGAGGACCAAGCCGAAGAAAACGCTTGCCGCGTTGAGCACGACATTGACGCCGATGTCGTTGACGGCATCCGAAAATGGGTCGAAAAAAATTCTTAAAAAAAAACGCGCTTCTATTGACACAAAGCGCAAAATTTGCTAATATTTGAAAACTCACGGGGGCGTAGCGAAGCTGGTTATCGCGCTGGCCTGTCACGCCGGAGATCGAGGGTTCGAGCCCCTTCGCTCCCGTCTAACCCATTCTCCGGAATGGGTATTTTTTTCAGTTCCGCTTTTTGCGGAATCGGGCAATAGCGCAGCTGGTAGCGCGCTACGTTCGGGACGTAGAGGCCCCCGGTTCAAATCCGGGTTGCCCGATATAACGCTTCTGTCTTTTGACGGAGGCGTTTTTTTTATTTGGGGAAGGCGGTCTTGCAAGCAAGCCCGCGCGCCGTTTTATCGATGAGCCTAAATGGACCGCCTTCGCGCTCCATTTTTAATGGCTCTTCGATTTTAGGCGGGTTCAAATCCGGGTTGCCCGATATAACGCTTCTGTCTTTTGGCGGAGGCGTTTTTTTATTTGGGGAAGGCGGCCTTGCAAGCAAGCCCGTTCCTAAAAAAGGCTCCACGCAAAAATCCAGATAAAGCAAATCACGCAAATCGCCTTTAGGCCCGTTCCCAAAAGAAAGCCCTTAAAGGCGCCGAGCGCGGCCTTTAGCGCCCTTTTTTTGTCGGAGGAATCGTGGAGCATTTCGCCGGCAAAGGCTCCCAAAAAGGGGCCGACAAGAATAAAAAGCGGGCCAAGAAAGAGCGAAACGACAAGGCCTATGTTGCAGCCCCAACTGGCCGCCTCGCTTCCGCCGGATTTTTTTGTGATGATTGACGGAAAAATATAATCGATGGCCGTGACAATCGCGGCCGCGATTCCAGTCGTCACTAAAATCCAAAGTTCAATGCGGGCGTAGGCGCAAAAGCTCGCGGCCACAAGGCCCGCCCACGCAAGCGGCGGCCCTGGCAAAACAGGAAGGAAAGCGCCGGCAAGGCCCGCCAAAAGCAAAAGGCCTCCGAGTATCGCGAAAAAAATCGTTGGGTCAAAAGTCATTTGCCTTTATTTTACGGCGCGCTTTTATTTTTGTCAAATCAGGCATATGGCATGTCAAGAAACGCGCCTTGACAAAAGCCGCCCGCTCTTTTATGCTTGCTTCTACTATGGAAAAAACTTTTGACGAACAGAGCGAGCGCCGCTCTTTTTATAAATCCCTTTTTACGATTGTCGCTCCAATCGCGCTTCAAAACCTTTTGAGCGCGGCCGTAGGTTCGGCCGACGTAGTCATGTTGGGCTACGTGGGCCAAACCGCGATCGCGGCCTCGTCGCTTGCCAACTACGTTCAAATGGTGATGTTCCTTTTTTACATCGGCCTTTCGTCGGGCGTCGTAATGATGGCCGCGCAGTATTGGGGAAAGGGCGACTCCCATTCAATAGAAACTATTTTTGGAATCGGAACAAAACTTTCGGCCTTGGTCGGAACCATATTCGGACTTGCCGCAATTTTGGCGCCGCGCTTTTTGATGAAGATTTTCACCAACGACGAGGCCTTGATTTTCGCGGGCGCCGAATACCTTCACATCGTCGGCGTGTCCTACTTTTTGCTTTCGTTCTCGCAAATAATCCAAGCCACGCTAAAGAGCGTTGAGCGGACAAAAATCGTCACGGTCATCACGACCGCCGCGCTTTTATTGAACATTTGCCTTAACGCGGTTTTCATCTTTGGCTTGTTCGGCGCCCCCAAAATGGGAATCCGCGGCGTGGCCCTTGCAACGACAATCGCCCGCGTCGTGGAGCTTGCGCTAAGCGTTTTTGTGATTTACCGTTCCAAGGAAATTAAAGTTAGGCCGGAATGCCTTTTTAGGCGCAACGCGCTTTTGCTGCGCGACTTTGTAAAGTATTCGCTCCCCGCGATTGGAAACGAAGTCGTTTGGGGCGCGGGCTTTGCAAGCTACGCCGTCATTATGGGCCACCTTGGCTCGGACTTGGTCGCGGCAAATTCCTTGGTCAACGTTTTGCGAAACTTGGCCACAATCGTTTGCTTTGGAATGGCGTACGGCGGAGCGATTTTGGTAGGAAAAGAAATCGGAGCGGGCCAAAACGAAAAGGCCAAGCGCAGCGCGAGCCGCCTTGTAAAGAGCACGATTTTTGCCGGCGTAATCGGAGCGGCGGCTCTTATTGCCAGCCAGCCCCTTTTGTTCAAGATGGCAAAGCTTACCGAAGAGGCGACAAAAATGCTTTCGCCGCTTTTGTACATAAACGCGCTTTCGATTGTCGGAGCCACGATAAACACTGTCTTGATTTGCGGCGTCTTTAGGTCAGGCGGCGACGCCAAGTTTGGCTTTGTCTTGGACACAATCGCGATGTGGGCGGTTTCCGTTCCGCTTGGAATGGTCGCCGCCTTTGTCCTGCATTTGCCGCCGCTTGTCGTCTACTTGATTTTGTACTTGGATGAATTTGAAAAAATGCCTGTGAACATTTTTCATTACAAGAGCGGCAAATGGCTCAAGAACATCACTCGTGAATTTTAAGTTCCAGAAAGGCTTCGCTTTCTGGAACTTGTCGAGTTTCGGGCGTTGCCCAAAACTCGCAGCTTCTTGCAGGCCGCCGCGCTTGCGCGAAATCAACTCGAAACAATGATTTTGGTTTTGCAAGCAACAGCGCGAGTTGTTTAGACTTTAAATTGGTCGATTTCGCCGCCGATTTCGGCGATCGCGTTTGACATTTGCGCGGTCAAAGAAGTCAACGTGTTCTTTGTCTCATTCATCTGCTTGGCGCTTGCGTTCATCGCCTCGACGTTCTGGTTGATTTTTGAAGAGCTTGCCTTAAGCGCCACAACCTCGTCCAAAATCGTTTTGTTTCCAGCCGCCATTTCCTGGGAAGCGTTCTTGACTTCGATTGTTCCGTCGCTCATTATGCGCAAGGCTTCAAGAATCTGCTTTGAGCCTTCTTGCTGTTCGTCCATCGCGCTTTGAATGTGGCGGACAAGCTCGTCGGTGGCCTGAATGTTTTCTGAAACCGACTGAAAGGCTTGGCTTGAGTCGGACGAGGAATTTGAAACTTCCGTGATGGAGTCCTTGATTTTTGAAAGCTGGCTTCCGATTGTCTTGGACTGCTCGCTTGAAGTTTCGCTAAGCTTTCTGATTTCGTCCGCGACTACGCTAAAGCCCTTTCCGGCTTCGCCGGCGTGCGCGGCTTCGATTGCGGCGTTCATGGCCAAGAGGTTTGTCTGCTCGGCGATGGCCGCGATGGCGATGTTGGCTTCCTGAAGCATTTCCGATTCGATTTCGATTTGCTCAATTTTTTCGTTGACGGAATTTTGCTTTGCGATTCCTTCGCTGGCGTTGTCCCTAAGGGTGACAAAAGAAGACGTCAATTTTTCAACGCTTGTGTTTACGCTGGCGATGTTTCCAATCATTTGCTCTACGGCGGCGCTGGCTTCGGTGACGCCGTTAGACTGGTTTTGAATCATTCGTTCAAGAGACTCTATGTTGCTTGAGATTTGAGTCACGCCGCTTGAAGTTGACTGAACGCTGTCGTTCTGCTCTTCGACCGATTGGCGGACGATTTCTATGTTCTTTATGATTTGCTCTATGCAATTTTCGGTCTCGGAAATTCCTGATTCCAAATCGCTGTCCGCCGATGAAAGCCTGTCGCGCGAGTTTTTGATTTTTGTCATTATGTCTTGGAGCTTTGCGACAAAGTTGTTGAATCCGTTAACCACTTGTCCGATTTCGTTGTTTGTGGTTGTGTCAAGCCGCTTTGTAAGGTCGGCGTTGCCGCTGGCTATGTCTTCGATTGTGGTGACGACTGTGCGTAAGGGCTTGATGGAGATGTTGATCATGATTGCGATTATGATTAAAAGAGCCAAGGCAAGCATGACGTTTCCTGTAATCATAACCGTTCGCAAGCGGTCTGCGGTTGAGTGCAGCTGCTTGAACGGAACGGCGATTGCGATTGACCAAGGCGTTCCCGGAATGTTTCCGTAGCTTGCGAATATCTTGATGGTCATTCCGCCTTCAACAAAACTAACTTCGGCGCTGTCGCGCTTTCCGTCAATCATGTTCTGGGCCATCGCCCTTGTTTCGGCGTTGGCGTCTTCGGCCGTGATGAAGTTCTTTTCCATGACCAATTCTTGGTTGGGGTGGGCGATTACAAGTCCTTGGCCGTCAAGCATAAAGCCAAAGCCCATTTCGCCGATTTTAATTCCGCCTACAAGATTGCTTAGATAGTCCATTCCGACGACGCCTACGAACATTCCGACCAAATTGTTGGAATCGTCATGGGCGGCCTTTACGAACATTACGCTGACCTTGCCGGTGGCTTTGGCGATTGTCGGGTTGTTCACGACATGGTCCGCTCCGGCGATGATTTTTTTATAGTAGGCGCGGTCGCTGTGGTTTCCGCGTTTGCCGGAATCGTAGTAGGAATTTCCGTCCGCCGCGATGAACAAAACATATGAAAAGCAGTCCGGCCTTCGGGCGGTTGTCGTCGCAAGCCATGAACCGATTTCTTCGGCGGAAGCGCCTTTCCTTACAACGTCCGAGCGCGTGTAGACGTCAAGCTCGTTCATCGTTCCTTCAACATACATTCCTGTGGATTCGATGTAGGATTGGGCTATTTCCTTTATGTTGTTGGTGGTTGACTCAACCGTTTGCTTTCGGACGTCGGTTATTACCACGAGGTTTTGAATGACAAATGCGACTACTGTTATAAGGGCGATTACTCCTAAAAGTTTTACCAGCATTTTCTTTTTTTTATGTTGGCCGCTCTCTTCTTGGTTTTCATTAATCGCTTGGCTTTCCATTAATTCCTCCAAAATTTTATAAATAGCTGTTACTATATAATATCACTTGTCGGCAAAAAAAACAAATTTTTTTATCATAAATGTTATATTTATTGTGTCGATAATAGAAAACGAGGTGAATGATGAGAAGTAAAATAGCCTTTTTGTCTCTTTTTTTAGCGGGCGGAATCCTTTTTGCCCAAAGCTATTTGTTTGAGTTCAAGTACAAAGAGGGAGATTCGTACAGAATCCTTTCCACCGTTCAGGAAGACGTTTTTTTTAACAATTCCTTCCACCATCACGCGGAAATTATCAACCGCGTTTCAGTCAGGGTGGACGGCCTCGACGAAAATGGGAACGGAATTCATAAAGCCATATTTATGACAAGTGAAAATTCCACCGGAGCCCATGGCGGAATTTTTTCATACGGCGAAGATTACGAGAGCGTCTTTACGCGCGACGCGAACGGAAAATACGATATCTCCGACAAGTATTTTATGCCAGTGGTTCGCGACGTTCCGATTTTTCCAAAAGAGAAAATCGAGGCCGGCCACAAGTGGACCGCGCAAGGACACGAGGCCCATGACTTGCGAAGGACCTTTGACATAAAGACGCCCTACAAAATTCCTTTCAACGCGGAATATGAATTTTTAGGAACGGTTCAAGACGGAGAAAAAACTTTTTATAAATTCGACGTCCAGTATGAAATGGAATACTCGGTAGATTTGTCCAAATATGATTTTTCAAAGGGCGACGTTCCCGCCGCGACGCAAGGTTATTCCCACCAAACGATTTATTGGGACATAGACAAGGGCTGCATCGACCATTACCGCGAAGATTTTAGGATTGACATTCTTACAAGCTCAAACAACGTTTTGCGCTTTGAAGGAACTGCCCGCGCCGAAGTGACCGACTTTACCCGCACCGCCGACGAAAAGAACGTCGCCGCCGTGATGGAAAAAATCAGCGACATGGGAATCGACGACGTCAGCGTCAGCGCCGGCGAAAAGGGCTTGACTTTAAGCATTGAAAACATTCAGTTCAGGCCCGACAGCGACATCTTGATGCCGAGCGAAAGGGCCAAGCTTGACAAAATCGCGCAAATCCTTAACGCCTATCCTGACAACGACCTGCTCGTCACCGGCCACACGGCCCTGCGCGGAACAAAGGAAAGCCGCCAGCAGTTGAGCGAGGAGCGCGCCCAAGCCGTGGCCGACTATTTGATTAGAAAAAATGTCCGCGACAAATACCATGTGTTCACTCACGGAATGGGCGGAGACGCTCCAATAGCCGACAACAGGACAGAAGCGGGCCGCGCAAGAAACCGCCGCGTCGAAATTACGATTATGGATAAGTAGCCGCTCGTGCTCTTGCTGTCACGACCACAATTGTTTGTTCGAGCGGATTTCGCGCGAGCGCGGCCTTTTTTTCTAAAATCGCTTGCAAGCCCAAAATCTTTCGCTGGCCGCATAAGCCGCAACATTACGGCGTTGCCGTTTTGCGCAAAGAAGTTATCTACTTGCTCGCTTACGCGAGCGGGCAATCGCGCTCGCAAAAACTCGCGCGAACAGCGGTACTGTCGCAAGACAAAAAATAGCCCCCGACGGACATTGAAGTGTACCCCAAATTTTGTACACTTTAACAGGTGGGCAAAGGGGACTTGGTT
>CAMKEG010000010.1 GCA_946411505.1 uncultured Treponema sp.
AACCAAGTCCCCTTTGCCCACCTGTTAAAGTGTACAAAATTTGGGGTACACTTCATAGCCACAGAGCGGGCAAATTGTCCGAGCAATCGGATAACCCCTGGGGGCAAGACGCGTGTCGCGAATGCCGCCTTTCTTTTTAAACTATACACCCGCCCTGGCATTTTGTCAAGGCCCGCGTCCTTGGCTTGCAAACAATCCCTGCCGCCAGCCGCGCCTTCTTGTAAACCAAACAATCCGGCCGCGCCCTTATAGGCTTGCCTACAATCCGGTCGTTAGCCCAGCGCCCAAAAATTATTGCGGGTGTATAATCCCTTATACACCCGCAAAAGCGACGAGTCAAGGCTTTAAGCGCAAGCGCGCCTTGACCGTCGCTACGGCGCCGTGCGAACCACGCGGAAGCCAAGGTAGTCGTAGCGGAGGTTCGGCGAGACGCTGAACCGGCCAGCAACCGAACAGTAGTTGGCGCCAAAGCCCCAACCGCCGCCACGGTAGACGCGGAGAGAGCCGGACGAAGCGCCGGCGGGGTTGGTCACGACCCCATTAACTTTATATGCATCGTCATTAATTGTCGCGGCGTTATTATACCGGTCCCAGCACCATTCCAAGACGTTTCCGCTCATGTCGTAAAGGTCAAGCGAATTCTTTGTCTTGGTCTTCACGTTGTGGGTCTTGTTCTCGCTGTTGGTATCGTACCAAGCGTATGTTCCCAATTCAGCGCTATTGTTGGTTCCCGCCCAGCTGTTGGGAGTAGTCGATTCGCAGCCGGCCTTTCCTCCGCGCGCGGCGTATTCCCATTCCGCTTCCGTCGGCAGGCGGTAGCCGTTTTTGCTAAAATCGCATGTTATTGTTCCGCTTATGCTGTTTCCGGCGTGCGGTGTGTAGCCCCATTGGCTGGGGTCGTCCTTTCCGCCGACAACGTAGCAGGGATTAAGATGGTCGGCAATGCTTTTTTTGTTGCAGTAATAAATCGCGTCATACCAACTGACTTTTTCAACCGGAAGGTCGTCGCCTGTCCAATTGCTTGGGTTTTCTCCATCCATGACCGAGCTGTATTCTGCCTGGGTAATCTCGTGGTCGCAGATCCAGAACGTCGAGATTGCCACGGAGCGGCCCGAAACAAAAACGCCAGCATTGCTATATGTGTCCTTAAACTTGTCGCCGCCAACGACAGTCGAGCCTTCAACTACTACAAATCCCGCAGGAACGCCGCCGCCGGCGCCCCCTCACTGCACCACCCAGCCGGCGGGAATGCCGTCAGTGCCAGTTTTTACAGACCAATCCACGCCAGGCGCTTGGGTGAATGTACCGGTAGAAAAGACGCCCTCTACCCAATGAAAAGTGCAGGCGCTGCTGATATCCGTAGCAAGACAGGTGATTTTTTTAAGTTTTGAGCATCCGTTAAACATGTACATATAACTACAATATACCGGCGTTGGCGCAGGAAGCACTGGTGATTCTTCTAGCTTTGAACATCTGCAGAACATAGAATAATAACAATTCTCAGCTAATGTTGTCGCTGGCAGTTCTTCCGGCACGCTCGTAAGGTTTGTACATTCATAGAACATAATGCCATAACAATAGTCTGCAAGCGTTGTCGCAGGAAGAGCTGGCGCGGTTGTCAGGCTTGTACAGCCGTAGAATAATCCAGTATAGCAATGATCTGTCATGGTCATTGCAGGAAGTTCCGGAGCTGTCGCAAGGCTTGTACAACCTCTGAACATTTCTCTATAACAAGCGTCTGCCAGTGTTGTCGCAGGAAGCGCGGGCGCCGCTGTTAGGCTTGTACAGCCATAGAACATATTGTAATAACAGCTATTTGCCAGCGTTGTCGCAGGCAACTCTGGCGCTGCAGTAAGTCCTTTACATTCCATGAACATTCGCGAATAACAAAACTCTGTCAATGATGTCGCGGGAAGCGTTGGCGCTTGGGTAAGGCCTGAACAGTTTAAGAACATAGCTTCATAACAACTACTTGCAAGCGTTGTAGCAGGAAGTTCCGGCGCGATTGTCAGGCTTGAACAACCTACAAACATGCTTTCATAACAATGAGTTGCCAGCGTTGTCGCAGGCAAAAGCAAATCGTATCCTGTCTTATTTTTTATCTTTGTATTTTCAAAAAAGAGATTGGCAAAAGCATAGCCTGTCACAGCATTCGCGCTTGCAAAGTCGTCGCTGTCCACAAGGCTCATAATGTTTCCATAAACATAGCTGTCCGCTGAACAAGAAATGTTGCTGCTTGTTGTGCTGCTTCCAGCTCCATACTTCGCATTGTCTCCAAAGAACTGGACCTTGTCGCCGACGGCGGTAAGAATTATGTTTAGTGATGCATCGCTTGCGATTGTTTGCTCGGTACCGTCGCTCATCTTGCAGGTGACGGTACCTGATGCTTTGTTAGTAAACGTAACCGTCGCGCCGGCTACGGCCGCTTCTATCGTGAGCGGAGTTGCGCTTGTAACCGCGCCGCTGCCCTTGACCACCCAGCCGCTGGGAATGCCGTTTGCGCCAGTAGGCCAAGCCACGCCCGGCGCTTGGGTGAATGTGCCGGTAGCGGCGACGCTGCTAAGCCAACCCTTAGTACAGTCATTGGCGCTGATGTCTGTGGCAAGACAAGTTACGCTGTTAAGGTTTGAACACTCCTCGAACATTCCGTAATAACAAGTATCTACCAGTATTGGCGCGGGCAGTAGCGGCGCAGTCGTAAGACTTGTACACTCATCGAACATTAAAGTATAACAATAACCTGCCAGCGTTGTCGCAGGAAGCTCAGGCGCTGTTGTCAGGCTTGAGCAATATCTGAACATGCTATTATAACAATAACTTTCCAACGTCGTCGCAGGAAGCTCAGGCGCTGTTGTTAGGCTTGAACAGCTTTGGAACATTGCATAATAACACCAAGGGGCCAGCGTTGTCGCGGGCAGCGCGGGCGCTGTCGCAAGACTTGAACAACCATTAAACATTGAATAATAACAATTACTTGCAAGCGTTGTCGCAGGAAGCGTGGGAGCAGCTGTTAGACTTGTACAGTTACAGAACATTGCTCGATAACAACTACTCGCCAAAGTTGTTGCAGGAAGCGCTGGCGTTGTTGTAAGGCTTGCGCAGTCACAGAACATGTGTCGATAACAACTACTCGCCAAAGTTGTTGCAGGAAGTTCTGGCGCTGCTGTTAGGCTTGAACAACCATAGAACATATAGGAATAACATTCATTTGCCAAAGTTGTCGCAGGAAGCGCCGGCGCTGTTGTCAGACCAGAACAACCACTGAACATTGAATAATAACAGTCATCAGCCAATGTTGTAGCAGGCAAGAGCAAATCGTATCCTGTCTTATTCTTTATCTTAGTATTTTCATAAAAGAGGTGAGCAAAATTATAAGTGCCCGTCAGCGTGTCCTCGCTTGCAAAACCGTCGCTCTTAACAAGGCTCATTACATTGCCGTAAACATAGCAGTCCTTTGAACAAGAAATCTTGCTGCAATTAGCGCTATTAGAGACTCCATACACCGTATTGTCGCCGTAGAACTGAACCTTGTCGCCGACAGCGGCAAGCGTTATGGCCTCAGACGCGGCGCTTGCAATTGTTTGCTCCGTTCCGCCGTTGACCCTGTAGGTGACTGGGCCTGCCGCCTTGTTGTCAAATGTCACCACCGCGCCGGCGACAGCCGCTTCCAAAGTCAAGGGCGTGTATTTGCCGCCGGCTCCAAATGGCAAGGTGGTGTCGTAGGCCACGCCGCCAACAACGGCCTTGCAGTAAAGCTCGTATTGGCCTTCGGCCAAGTATGTGGCTGTCACTTCTTGCGCGTCGGCGGAATAAACGGACGTTCCGTATTGCAAAATCTTTATTTGCGCGGATGTCGGCGTTACGTATGTCGGAGTTCCGCTGGAGTTGTCTATCACGTTAAAGCGAGCCTTTTCGCCCGACGCGCTTGGCGTTCCAATCTCAAAGAGGATGCTTCCGCCAAGGTTCACTGTCACGCCGCCCGCGATTGACTTGTCAACCAGCTTTCCGCAGGGAGGCGTGGCCGCGCCGTCGTATTCCAGGCTTAGCGCAGTTCCGCTTGTGGCAAAGCAATTGACTTGCGCCTCTTTAATGTCGTATGTGTCCCAGCCTTGGACAACAGCGTCGCCTTCTTTAAACTGCTCGCCCGCGCCGTTTCTTTCTTCCACCGTCACAGGAATCTTTGGGGCGCCGCTTGCAAGGCCAAAGTAGGTCTTTACGTAAATCGGCTTGGCCGGATAAGACGAAGTTCCGCCAGTCAAGTAAATCTGACTGTCAATGTAGCAGTCGTTGTCCAAAATCAACGTGGCGCCGTTGGCGTTGCAAATGCCCGCGCCGTAGCGGGCCGCCGAGCATCCGACAATCTTGGCTAGGCGCAAAGTTACGGTTCCAGCGTTGTAAATGCCGCCGCCGTCGCTTCCGGCATCATCGGCATGGCAGTTTTGCAAAACAAGTCCGTCTACAGAAAGCGACGCGCCGTCCGCGACATAAATTCCGCCCGCAGTGGCAGACGAGCCGGTCACATAGCAATTGTCAATTGTGAGCGACGTGGCGCTTATGGAGCCGCCGCCCAGCCAAATCGCGCCGCCTGAGGATGCCGCCCCACTTTCATTATGGCAGTCTTGGAAGGTCACGTAGTCCATCTTTATGTTGTCGGCGTAGGCGCTCATTCCCGCCCAGCCGCTAAAAATCAAATTGCTGAATGTCGCCGTGGCTTCAACGCTTATCGGCTTGTTGTTAAGAGAAGTTATAGTCTTTGGCGTCGTGTCCGCAGATCTAATCGTAAGGCCGGGATAGGCGGCGGGAATTGTAGGCGCCACCGTTTCCGTCGTGTCGTCAAGCAAGATGATGTTGCAGTTGGGCGCCAAAACTTTTGTAAGCGCGTTGGCAAGCGTCTTGCAAGGATCGGCCGCAGTTCCCGCGCCTTCGCCTGCGGCGCTTCCGTCAACATAAATGTTGGCCGTGGCCAATACGCCTCTTTTGCTGGAACTGTTGTAGCCGATTGTCCAATCTTCGTCAGAGTCAGGCGTCACGGCAAATTTGGCAAGCTCGCTCTTGACGAGCGTTCCCGTTCCGCTGTCAACAAGGACTGTAGTTCCCAGAGAGTATGCAGTCGGCGTTATGGTTGCAACCGGCGTTGGCGTCGAAGTGATAAAGCCGGCAACATTAATGCTTGTGTCTGTATCCAAGTAAACGTCGTTCTTTCCAACGCCGGTCGCGACGCCAACGCCCGCCGGTATCGTGGCGGCGCCTTGCATGCTAAAGGAGCATCTTTCAGTCACGTAAACCGCGCCGCCAGTTCCGGCTGTGCTTGTGTTTTCCAAAATCTTCGCGTTGCCGGACATGGCCAAAGAGGCGTAGCTTGAAGCGGTTTCGTATTCAAACAAATAAACGCCGCCGCCGCAGTTTTTGCAAAGATTGTCTTTTACAACGGCGTTTCCTTCCATTGTGATGGCAGCGCGGTAGGCAAAAAGTCCGGCGCCGCCCATAGCTCCGGTTCCGTCGGCGCTTGTTTTGTTTGAAGAAACTTCCGCGTCTCCGCTAAGGGCCAAGGTTCCGCCGCCGTCTATGTAAATGCCGCCGCCCACTTTGTCGTTTGTTTGGTTGCAAGTTACTTTTCCGCCGCTCATCTCAAAGCCGGAACCGCCTCGCGCGGCAACTCCTCCGCCGCCGCCCGTGCTTCCTGTTCCGTCGCTGCACAAATTGTAGGCGACGTTTCCAGTGTTCATTTTAAAGACTGCTGAACTGCCGTCAGAATAAACGCCGCCGCCGTCGGACGAGGCGTAATTGTAGCAAACGCTTCCTGTCCAATCGGCGGGCGAAGGCGTAGAACCGCTTGCGTAGCCCAAGTAAAGCTCGCCCGCGTTGTAAATGCCGCCGCCCAAAACGGCTGTGTTGGAATGCTGGCCGGACGCGCTTGTTGCGGCGCTTGATGTTGAGGCAAGGTCCTTGCCGATATTAGCCGCGCCGGAAATAAAACATTTGCCAGCGCCGGCAGCCCCGCTTCCAGCGGCGATGTAAATTCCGCCGCCGTTGTTTGCCGCCACGTTGCCCGCGATTGTTCCGCCTTGCAAGCTGAGCGTTCCCGCCACATACACGCCGCCGCCGTGCTTTGAGGAAGCGTTGTATGAAATGTCGCACTTGTCCAGCGTCAATGGCTTAGTTGTGTAAATGCCACCGCCGGAACCGTCCTCAGCGCTGGAGTTTGAACTGTAATTCTTTAAAACCTTGAATCCGCTTGTGGTGGAAAGAGTTCCGTTTTCAAAATCGATGCCGCCGCCAAAGTTCGCGTAGCTGTAGTTTCCGCAATCAGAAAGGCCTGTGGCCGCCGCGGCCGCTCCGTCTTGGCCGATGACGCAATCGTTTATCGTGACGGAGCCGCCTGGCAAGCTTATTCCGCCGCCGCCGAAGCCTCCGTAGTTGTGGTTAATTTGGCCGCCTGTTATTTCTATGGTTCCGCCAAGGCATCTAATTCCGCCGCCGGTTCCGTAATTCTTTTTTGAAGTGTTGTAAGAAATCTTTGTGTTTTTAATCGTGACTGACGCGCTAACGCCGGCGTTGATTCCGCCGCCGCCTCTTTCCGCATAATTTGAATACGCGCTGTCAGTGGCGCAAGAAGTTGATTCTTGGCCTATCACGCAATTTAAAAGCTCCACTTGCGCCGTTCCGCTTCCTGTGTCGGCGGCTACATGGATCGCGCCGCCAAAGCCGTCGGAAACGCAGCCGCTTATTTGACAGTTTGTAAGGACGGCCTTGGCTCCGCCAACGTCAACGCAAAGGCCGCCGCCGCCTTCTTTTCCCGCAGGGGCCTTGCCGTTGGTGATTTTGCAATTGTTCAGCGTTGTCTGGCCGCCGGCAACTTCAAAGCCGTTGATTTTGTCAAAGACTATGTAGGAGCAAGAAAAGTCTCCGCTTGTCGTGATTGAAAAAGTAGCGGCGTCCGAGTAAGCGCCGCTGATTGTCCAAGGCGCGCTTTGGTTTGTTCCGATGATTTTGATTTTTTTGGAGCTTGGCGGCGCGATGTTTTGCGTCAAGCTTATGTTGTCTTGAACAAAAATCTTAAAGCCGTCAGAAACTTCCGCCGGGGTTAGCAAGGACGCGTTTATGATTTCAAGCGCGCGCTCGATGTGTTCCACCGGGTCAAACTGGGTTCCGTTGTTCGCGTCGGACGCGGCGGTTCCTGTGTTCAGTCCTGTTCCGCCAACGTAGACGACAGACTGCTGGTATTTTTTTATAACGTCCGCGCTTATGTTGACCACGCCTGAGTTTATGTAAGGAGCCGTTCCGTCAATTTTGTTTGTCGTTATGTTTGAATAAATTTGAACGGTCTGGTCCATGCGCATCAAGAGGCCGCCGGACGCGTCCAAAAATTCCAAGACAAGCTCGCAGTCTCCTGGAGCCACAACGCCAAAGTCAGCGTTTATGGAGGAATCCAAAGTAAAGCTGGAAAGCGAGGCGACGCCATAGGGTCCAGAAATGTCCACGGCGCCGTCAGCGGATTTTAGCGTGTAATTGACGTTGTCGATTCCCATGCTTGGGTCAAGCTGTATCGTAAGCGAAAGCGCGCCGGTCTGTCCTGCGATTTGCGCGTAGTCTAGCGAAAAGTTTACGCTTACGGTTGGGTTATCGTCGTCCAGCGTTATCGGAACGGCCGACGTTTGCCTCATCATTATGTTGGAACTTGTGTCCTTCGCGTCGGCGCGCAGGGTCCAGGTTCCGTATTCAAGGCCCATGCTAAAGCTTGTCGTTGCGGTGTCAACGGTTATCGGGCTTGTTTCGGGAACCACCGTTCCGTCGGCCTTTGTTCCCCAAGCGCTTACGGTGTAGCTTGCGATTGAGCCTGTAACTTCGTCCAAGGTTGGAACAACGCTTTGTGAAACGCCTAAAGCGGCGGAATCGGTGGAGGCTCTTGAATCGTAAGAGGCGGCGGCGTTGGACAAACTGGAATCGATGGAGGCGCCAAAATTGTTGGAGGCGGGCGACTGGCTTATTTTGCCTGTGACGCTGCCCCTTCCAAGCGGACGGCCAGCCGCAGAGACGCCCGCCTGCCGCTGCGTAAAAAGCGCCGGCGCGGAAATGTCGCCTCCCATGTTTTCGCAAGACGCGAGCAAAGCGCCAAAAAGCGCCGCGCCCAGCGTTCCAGCAAAAATCGCCGCCGCGCAAGAGAATGCTTTTGCTGTCCTAAAAAAGCCTTTTTTAGCCAAAAAAAAATCGCCCTTTCTTCTATTATAAATATCGGCATTTAACGCCCAAAACGGCGCAATTTTCCGCCAAAAAGCGCCCGCTTTTTTTTGCGCGTTTGGAACAAATTATACACCAGAAAGGGCAAAAAGTCTAGAAATTTGCGCGAGGGGTGGCAAGACACAGCAATCTTTCGCAAGACCAAAAGGCCGCGCGTCGTTGCCGGGAACTGCTGGCAAGACAAAAAGGCGGGCGGACCACAAAGCGCTGGCAAGACCAAAATTGTGGGCCGCCCTGTCATTGCCGGGAACTGTTTGCAAGACAAAAAGGCGGACGGGCGGGAAAATTCCGAAAAATTTTTACGATTTTTCCGCAAAAACCGCTAAAAAATGAGCAAACGTGTCTATCTTATAGGCATAAAAACTATAAGGAGAGTTTATGTCAGAAACGCAAAACATAATCCAAGGCCAGCCGCAGCCCAAAATTCGCGACAGGCTTTTCATCGCCATCTTTGGCAAGGACACGGAGCGCAGCAAGCGCTGGCGGCTGGACTTGTACAACGCCCTCAACGGCACGAACTACACAGACCCCGACGCGCTAAAGCTAAACACAATCGAAAACGTCATCTTCGTCACGATGTACAACGACGTGTCGTTTTTGGTCGATTCGCAGATGACGCTGTACGAGCAGCAAAGCCGCCCAAATTCTAACATGCCTTTAAGGGGGTTGTTCTATTTTTCGCAACTATACCAAAGGTTCATATCCGACAACAAGCTGGACTTGCACCGTTCGTCGCTTATAAAGATTCCAAACCCGCGCTTCGTCGTGTTCTACAACGGAGAGGCTGGCCGCGCCGAGCGCTACGAGCTTCGGCTTTCCAACGCGTTTGAGCAAAAGGACGGCTCCGGCAAATTTGAGTGGACGGCGGACGTAATCAACATCAACGCAGGCATGAACGAAAGCCTTGTCAAAAAGTGCAAACCATTATATGATTACGTAAGGCTTGTGGGACGACTCTCAGCCAACCAAGAAAAAAAGATGGAAATCGGACAGGCCGTGCGCGAGGCCGTTGAATGGGCTTGCGAGCAAGACTTGCTTGACGGCTTTGTCCGCGAACAAAAGGAGAACATAATCGGCATGTGTTTGACAGAGTTCAATGAAGAAATAGCGATCCAAAACTGGCGCGAGGACGGCATCATCGAAGGCCGCGAACAAGGCATAGCGGAAGGCGCTCGGCAAAAAGCCGTGGAGAACGCGCTTGTCGCGATAAAAGAATTTGGCGCGTCTCCAGAGCTAGCGGCGGAAAAGATGGGAGCTCCCTTGGACTTAGTTCTTGAAGCGCTAAAAGCCGCGCAAGCCTCCCCCGCAAACTAGACGACATACCGGAGCTCTGCCGCGCGTTAGTTGAACAAATCCAACAAACCAAAATTCCCGCGAAAATTCCGCAAAATTATCACGTTTTTTCCGCAAAAACCGCTAAAAAATTAGCAAACGTGTCTACCTTATAGGCATAAAAACTATAAGGAGAATTTATGAAACGAAAATCTTTTGACGAGCTCACCTTCGCCGACGACGGAATGTTTCAAGCGGTGATGAAAAACCCTGAGCTTTCGGCGGAACTGGTGGAGCGCTTGCTTGGCGTCCACGTAAAGCAAGTGGAGTATCCAGAACTTGAAAAGGCCATAGAGCCATACTACACCAGCAGGGGCGTGCGTCTTGACGTTTACCTTAAGGACGAGGACAGGGCGATTGACGTGGAATTGCAGTCCTACCCGCAAAAAGCCTTGGGCAAGCGAATGCGCTACTACCAAAGCATGGTTGATTGCGACTGCCTTATGAAAGGCCAGCCTTACACCAAGTTAAGGGAAAGCTACATTCTGTTCATCTGCAAATTTGACCCATTCCGCGACGCCGCAAAAAGCGGCTACGGCCTGCCCCGCTACACTTTCCGCAACATTTGCGTAGAAAACAAAGACGTGAATTTAGATGACAAAACGTTAAAAGTGGTATACAATGCAAGCGCTTACAAGAGCGTGGAAGATCCAAAAGTTCGCGCGCTCTTGCGCTTTATCCAGACCAACGAGCCGGGCGAGGACGACTTTTCCAAGCGCCTTTCCGAGTTCGTGGCAAGAGTCAAGGAAAACGAAAAATTCAGAAAGGAGTTTTCTGACATGAATTTGCACGATTTTGACATTATGACCGAAGCAAAGGAAGAAGGCCTAGTTGAAGGCCGTGCCGAGGGCGCGCGGCAAAAGTCCGTGGAGAACGCGCGCAACGCCCTAGCGATGAACCTGTCCGCCGAGCAAGCCGCGCAAATCACCGGCCTGCCATTAGAGCAAGTTCTGGAACTGCAAAAAGAACTGGCGCCTACCCACTAGCGGCACCCTAAGCCTTTTGTCAAGCCCGCAACTCACGGCGCGTCCTGTACCGTCCAGCCTGTCATGCCCGCCGCCTTGCAATACCCACACCGTTCTCAACCCAGACAACGGGCGCGGCTACCGGTTGCGGCTGCGGCTTTGCGGAACCGCTTGCTAGCGGCGCTACGCGTTGTTTGCGCTTGTAACTATTTTACTTCGCCGCTCGCGCGGCGGCGCAAACAAAGCGTTTCCGAAAGCCGCCCCGCCCCCTCGCGCCGCGCCCTTATAGGCTTGCCTACAATCCAGTCGCCAGCCAAAAACTTCTCGGCCAACCAAATCCGCGCCTTATCGGCTTGCCAAAATCACGGCGCGTTGCGGACCACGCGGAAGCCAATGCGGCCGCTGCGGCCGTACGGCGAGCCGTAGCTCCGGAGAGCAACCGAACAGACGTCAGCGCCACTTTCCCAGCCGCCGCCACGGCGGATGCGGTCAGAGCCGGACGGAGCGCCGGTGGGGTCGGTAACGTTCGCGCTGTCGTAGTCGTCCTTCCAATCCCAACACCACTCATATACGTTTCCGCTCATGTCGTAAAGGCCGTAGCTGTTTTCGGTCTTCCGCTTCACCTCATGCGCTTTGCTTGAGGCGTTGCCTGAATGCCAAGCGTAGTCGCCAATGACGTTTGTTTCGTCGTAGCCTGCAAAAACATTGGCGCTCGGGTGATTGCTGTCGATGTAGCCGGTCCAATGTGAGTTGTCCTTGTAGCTTCCCAGCGCGGCGTATTCCCATTCGGCTTCGGTGGGCAGGCGGTAGCCGGTGGCCGTCCAGTTGCAGGTGGCGGTGTTCCAAGTGGAGTTGCTTGATGTGGGGATGCTGGCAAAATCAAGCGTTCCCCAATCCGTAACGCCGCTCACGGTGTAGCAAGGGGTAAGGCCTTCCTTAACGCTGAGCTTGTTGCAATAGGCTATCGCCGCGTACCAGTTGACATAGTAGACAGGATAGTTGTCTCCCCAGCCATAATCCGTGGGGTACATGTCTTCTTGCTTTACGCCCATCACGTCAAACCATTCTTTTTGGGTGACTTCGTGGTCGCAAATGTAAAAGTCTTTGGTCAATGTCACTGTGTGCGAAGGGTTGCTGGTCGATTCGGCTCGCTTAAAGCTTCCGTGGGGAATAAGGACAAGACCCGCTGGCATTGGTTCGCTAATCTTAATTTCCACTTCGCCTGAATAGGTCTTTGCGCCGTAGACCGCGCTTATCTTCATTATGTACATTCCTTCGCCAAGCGCGGACAAGTCCATCGTGTTTGTGGCGGAAGCCATTCCGGTGTAAGTGTTAAGGCAGTAAAGCTTTAGCGTCCAGGCCGTCACTTCGCTTGTGATGTCAAGCGGGCTTCCGCTTGTGGGAGTGGCTGTGGCTTTGACGGTGTAAACGCCGGCCGAGCCCGCGGCGGCAAAGCTTACGCTCGCGATGTCGCCGATGTCGATGGAGCCGCCGCCTGTTACAAGCGCGGCTTCCGTTCCGGCTGCGTTAAGGCCTATTCCATAGCTTGCGTTGTCGCTTGCAAAGTGCAGCGCGGGGCTGTCAGACGCGCTCGCGCTTGTTCCGTAGCCGCTGGTGATTTCCACCGGGCTTCCAAGGCTCGGAGCGGAAGCGCTAGTCACGCCAACCTTTGTTCCGCTAATGCCGTTGGCGTCAACCGTTATCACGCCGGAGCCGATGTTCACGTTCATCGCGGTGCCGTCGGACTTTTTGTTTCCGGTTATCGTAACCTTGTCCTTCAATATGAAAGTTCCGCCAGCAACATAAACTGCGCCGTTTGAAGTTCCGTCTATGCCGGTAATGCTGACGGCGCGCAAGCTCATGGTTCCGCCTGAAAGCTGAATGACAGTCACGTCGTGAGCGCAGGCCAAAGCCACGGGAGTTCCCGGAACGCCAGACTCTCCGCCATTGCAGCCCACGATGTTCACGTAGCCGTTTCCCATAGAGGTAAGGCCGTTGATGGTCGTCATGTCGGTCAAAATGTAAATCGTGTTGGCCGGCGAGGCTGGCGTTGAGCCGGCGGCGAATGTGTCTATGGCGTGTTGAATCGTTCCAAAGGGATATGCCTTTGTTCCAGCGTTGGTGTCCAAACCGTAACTGGCCACGTAAAGCGCGGTCAGGGAAATGTCAAAAGTCATATTGACGTTGGCGGATTTTTCGTAATAGTCTTTTTGCGCGTAATAAGCGAAGGCGTAAGCGCCGGCTTCTTCAAGCCTTATGCTGGCGGGGCTTGGAGCGCTGCCCGCAATGAAAGCTCCGCCGTCTATGTTGTAGATCCAGCCGACGTCCGCCGCTTCGGGGCTTGTGATTACAAGCTCGGTCTCTTGCGGATATGTTTGGCCGTCAACCAAATTGCATGTCGGCGCGCTAAGCTGGACGCCTGTTACAGAAATTGTTCCGCCGCCGCCAAAGGTCGCCGCCGCGTCGTCGCTGTCCATCCAGCCGGTCTTTGTGGCGTAGGCCTGGCTAATCGTGTAAGTTTCGGGGACTCCGTTTATCTTTGGATACAGGCGGAAGGTGGCGTCGCCCACATGCTCGGTCGCGCTTCCGCTTGTGTCGGCCACGGGGTTTCCGCTGGAGTCTGCAATCGCGTAATGCAATGTGGCGTCGCTCGCGTTGGCCGGAGCGTGGATTATGAACTCAACATAGGCTTGGTCAAGCGTGTTGGAAACGCTTGCGACATTGATGTTGCAAGTGGGCGGCGCAAGCTTTACGGCGTGGCTTGGAATCTCGATTGGGTTCGTAAGGCCGCCTTGGTCCTTTATCGTAAGGTCAATTAGGAAAGGCTCCATGTAAGTCAAATTGTCGATGTCGGTGACGATATAGTAGACCACGCCTTCGCCGGACATCGGGCTGAACGTCGGTCCGCCGGAATATGTGGGGCCAAGACCCGCGGGCGCGCTGGTCGCGATTGTCCAGCCGTTGGATTCAGTTCCGTCAATCAGAGTGGAAGTTTTTGGCGGATCAAAGTCAAATTGATGGACAGTTCCCGTCCGCTTGTCAACGGCCACAAGGCTTTTCCAGTCGGGCGCCGTAGCCGGCAATTGCGGAAGCTGGACGGCAACGACCAAGCGCTCGTCTATGGAAGCGCCCGCGTCGGAGTACATTTGTCCCAGCGCGTTGTTGATTTTTGACGGCGGCGAGTTGCACAAAATGTCGGGGCCGTTGTAAGAGCTTTGCGGAAGGTATTTTCCGTTGGGGGCAAGGCCAATCAAACTAAAGCTTGTGGTGATTTTTCCGCCCTCAAGCTCCAAAGCCGCAAGCTCCGCCGCCGTGTAAGAGCGCGTGATTAAATTGTTTGACTCCAACTTTGTGTGGCTAGAGTTTCCGACAACTAAAAGAGAAAAGTTTCCCGGATTGTCGATTATGTAGCTGACCGTAAAGTCGCTGTCAGAATCGATGGCGTAAGAGCCGTCGCCCGTGTAAAGCGGCCTGCTATAATTGACGGACTTGACGCTGGCGATGTTTCCGTAGCTTTCAAAAAAAGAGCCCAAGTCGCTTTCAAAATTCTTGCAAGAAAAAACACACGCGGACGCGAAAACGGAGAAAACAATTTTTTTAAGAAGAACGATCGCCTTTTGTTTAATCAAAACATTCCTCCGACAGAAATCGACGGATAAATCATTCCTAAATTCATTCCGCCAAACAAAGCGTCCACAAAGTCAACTGCGCCTTCCACATAAAAATGTTTTCCAACATGATATTGTAAACCCAAACCGCCGCCAAAGGCAAGCGCCAAACTTTTTACCTCAGGGCTTTTAATTTCAAAGTCCGCGAATTTCTTATTCGTGAAGCGCGTTCCAAACATGTAGGCCGCGCCCGCTCCAACGCACGCCTCAAGGCAAAGCTTTTCGGGAATAAAATACTTTTGCCATAGCGCGCCAAAAAGCGCGTTGGCGTAATAGCCGCCAAGCGAATAGTTTTCTGTGTCGGCGGAAAAGCGCGTGAAATTTCCGTTAAGGCCAAATCCAAAGTTTCCGTACTTTGTATGAAATGAAATTAGACTTGCGCACGCCGTTGCTGAAATCGGATAAAAATTGCTTTTTGCGTACTTGTTGAAAGTTCCGTCAAAGAAAGTCATGGGCAAAGTGTAGCCGGCGCTAAAGGCGATTCTCCAGTTGCGGTCTTTTTTGTTTTTTATCGTTATGGACTTTGAAATGACGCTAAGGCCGCCGGGGTTTTGCGCGTAGATTTCATACTTGCCTTCGGAAATTTCGGCAAGGTCAAATTGAACGTCGGCGCTTTGTCCGTCGGGGGAAATGCTTGCGATTCTTCCGTAAAGAATTTTTGGCGGGTCGCTATTCCTTTGCTCCATCGTGAAAATCGTGCTTTCGGTCAAGTTTTCGCCGCGCAAGGTGAAGAGGCCGGTGGCCTTTTTGGAATTCAAGTAAAGGGAGTCGGTTTGCATAGCCTCGATTTTTGGCTGCGTGGCCTTTAGGACTTCAAAGAATTTCCAGTCGGAACTTTTTTCAAGCTGGTCAAAAAGGTTTACGACTCCGATTTGGAAGCGGTAGTTTCCGGCCGGCAAAGAAACTTCGATTTTGTTTTCGTTCAAGTCTTTTTCCAAAACCGGAGCCCAGCCAGCCTCGGAATTTTTTTCTATCGTTATGTGATAATGCTTGATGTCGGAAATTTTGTTCCAGCTTAACTTTTGGACAAAGCTGAAGTTGTTGTTTTCGTCGCGGGTGATGTAATAGTTCTTTCCTTCCGCCGCGTCTTCGATTGCCGAAATCTCGTAGCGCGGGCTGGCATGGTCAACGCCGTCCGCCGCCTCCTCCGCCGGAGCGGGCGTTTCAGGCGCGGGCTCGGCCGGGACCTCCAGCTCATTTTGATTGACTCTTCCTTCGGCGATAATTCC
Source organism: uncultured Treponema sp. (assembly GCA_946411505.1). GTDB lineage: Bacteria > Spirochaetota > Spirochaetia > Treponematales > Treponemataceae > Treponema_D. The sequence goes on from CAMKEG010000010.1 coordinate 15,433, forward strand.
GTCTTCGGAAGTCTTTATGGCGTATTCACTTTTTTTATTCTTCGCCGCAAAAGAAAGCGGGCAAGCAAAAAGCAACAATAGCGCGACCAAACGGAAGAACTTATTTTCCATAAAGCACTCCCGTATCGTCGATTACAATGTCGGCCGCGGCCGGCAAGTTTATCGTAAAGGCTCGGCTGCTCACGTCGCTGCGGCGCGCGAAAGTTCCGTCCGCAAAATTTTGTATCGCGCTGACAGAATATGTGAAGCGGCCGTTTTTCAAGTCGGCCATGTCGTTCAAAGTGTAGCTTGTTCCGCTGACTTGCTTGTTGAGCAAAACCTGGCCCCGCTCGTTTCGCAACGTAAAGGCGTAGACGGTAGCGTTTAGGACAGGCCGCCATGAGAAGGCGATTTTTCTTGAGGCGCGAATTTGTTCCACACCGTAAAATTTGTTGTCGGACGGCTCGACCAATTGCGGCCTAGGCAAGTCGGCCATTCGCTTGACGACAAAGGCGCGGGCGCTTTCCGGCGAGGCGTTGACGCCGTTCATGTTGCTTCCGCGCACAATCCAATAATATGTTCCCGGCTCAAGGCGCGGCAGCTTTACAAAACGAGTCGGATTTTGGACGCTCAAAATCGGATTAGAATATCCGTTGGGATTTTTTGAAAGCGTAAGGACGCTCTGCTTTAAGTCCTGCGCGCAAGACCAGCGCAAACTGTCAGGATAAGCCTTTGCGTTGTAGCCGTCCATCGCCGCGCCGTTTGCAGGATATTCCAACTTTATTTTTCTAAGCTGAACTATTTTAAAGTCGCCGGTAGTCCTTCCGCTTACGCGCCGCGCCGACGAAACGCTTTCGTCAACGCCGGCCTGAACGCTCCACGAATAATTTCCGTCCGGCAATTTTGTCAAATCCAAAGAGCGCCTGCTTGCGGAAATTCGTTCCGAGAAAATCGGCTCGTCAACGTTTCCGCTGGCGTAGCAATTGAATTGATAGTAGTCAGCGTCAGCGACAGGGCTCCACGAGAAGTTTGTGTTTGAGTCGCCCAACAAAACAAGCGTTTGGTCTTGCCTTGGGTAAAGCAATTTTGGGTTGGCCAATTGCGAGGCCACTCTAAACGCGCGCGGCGCCGTCGTAAATTGTTCGGGCGAGTCGGCGGAGCTGATTCTCCAATAATAACGTCCGCCAGGCAAATCGGCGCCTTGGAAAAATTTGTCGTTGTTCACTTGGTCCACGACAAGGTTAGTGAAATTTCTGTCGCGCGCGATTTGGAATTTATTGTCGCCAGGAATGTTCGTCTTCCAAGTGAACCTAAGCTCCGCCAGGCTTGTGTCAACCGTCACAAAATTGTCCGGCGGATACAAAACTCTTTGCTCGTAAAGAACTTGGCCAGTCTCAAATTTTCTAATTTCAGACTGCTCGGAAATGTCGCCGTCGGCGTCAAGCTGGGTGACGCGCCAGTACCAAGTTCCTGTTTGCATTTCGCTTTCCGAAGGCTTTAGCGTAAAAAAGTTGCCCTTGGCCTTTTGGTCTATCTTAACGTCATAGCAATTTGGGTCTTGCGAAATTTGTATGATGTAGCCTACGGCCTCGGCGTTGTTTTTCCAAGAGAAATTTATTTGGTCTTTGAGCGCCGTGTTGATTCGCTCGTTGGCCGCGGGCAAAATCAATTCCGGCGGGTTCAGCCTTTGCCTTTGCGTTATCATAAAGGCGCGCGTTTCGCTAGGGGCGGCCAGGCCTATGTTGTTCAATGTGTAGAACGGCGTCACGCGCCAATACCAAGTTCCTGTTCCCAAAGTCGACACAATGCTTGACGGAGTTGTGGTCCTTTGCTTGATGACAGGGTTTTCCATTTTTGAATTGTCGGCCACCTCAAACTCATAGGCGGTCACATAATCGTTGCCTTCCCAAGAAAAACGCGCGTCGGGAAGCTTGCTTTTGTAGGTGTATGTGGAACGGCTTTCCGGCGCGATAAGCTGCGGCGGAGGCGCGGGCAAAACCTTAACTTTGCTTTGCGCGCTGTAGGCGGGGCCGGCCTTTTTAGGATATATTCTCCAATAGTTTGAGCCTTCGCCAAGGTCAACGGAAATGTCAGTGATTCCGTCCAAGTCAAAAGTTTTTTCAAGCGCCTTAAAGTCTTTGTCGCGCGACGTTTCCAAAACAAGATGGTCGTCCTCTCCCAAATTTTGTACGGACCAATTAAAGGCGACGGCGGCTTCGTTTCCGGCAAATGCCAAAAGCTTGGCGTTGGGCGCCGGCGAGGAAACTGTAATCAACGGAATGATTTGCTCGTCGCCGTTTGAATCCAGCGCTATTCCGTCGCCCTCGCCCATCGCGCGGGCCAAGCCGTTTTCGTCGGTAAAGACAACCTCGCCGCTGGCCACGTTGAATTTTGTTCCGCCGCCGTCGGAAACGCTTGCGGAAATCGACGAGCCCGCGCTGACCACAACGCTGGAGCCGGCGGTCTTGACGACGGCTCCGTTTGCAGCGCCGCTTGAGTTGACTACAAAAGTTCCGCCCGAAACGCTTGTCTCAACATGGCCGTCGTGGAAGAAGACCTGGGCCATCGTGTTTTCGCCCAAGTCCATGACGTTTCCGTCCTCAAAGTAAATTGTCGCTTCGCTTCCCGCGGCCGTGCGGATTGTGTCTCCGTCGTAAACAGGCGAATGTTGGCGCAAGCGGTCCCAAATCATTCGCTCCTCAAATTTTCTTTGCGCCGTCTTGTATTTAAAGGTGATTGTGGCGATGGGCTTTTCGTTAAGCTTTGTAAGCGAGGCGTTGAGGCTTTCATAAAATTTCTTTATGCTCCAAGCCGCGCCGCCCGCGCAAGTGAGAAGAAATATAAATGTCAAGAAAAATCCAAGAACGCTACTTTTGGATCTTGTACTTCTTTTCTTCTTCATCCAAGTTTACCGTCGCCAAATCGGGAGCGTCTATTCCTAGCAAATCCCGAACCTCGGCCATTGTCTTTGGCCCGTCTTTACCCGCGCCCGGAATGTCTTCCGCGTAGGGCATGTTTATGACAGCGTACATGTGGACAGGCTTTTCCTTTCCCTTTACGGTAACGGAAGGCATTTGCTCCACAAGCACATAGTCCTTTATCAATTCGTAAGTGTTCTCGGTCAACAGAATGTCGGTGTGGAGCGGTTTGTTGAGCGACTCCGTGCGCGACGCGAAGTTTACCGTGTCGCCGATTACCGTGTATTCCATTCTTTCGTTGGAACCAATCTGGCCCGCGATTACTGGCCCCGTGTTGATGCCGCAACCGATTCTGATGATAGGCTTTTTGTCGCCGCCCCGTCCCACGTTGAATTCGCGCAAGGAGGCGCGCATCATAAGCGCGGCTCTGACGCATCTCAAGGCGTCGAGCGCCGGGTCTCCGCTAGTGACAGGCGCTCCCCAAACGGCCATTACCGCGTCGCCGATAAATTTGTCAACCACGCCTTTGGTTTGGTTGACGCAGGCGACCATACGCGTCATGTACTGGTTCAAGAATTCTACGACTTCAAACGGCTGCAATTTTTCGCTGATGGCGGTAAAGGAGCGGATGTCGCTAAAGAAGACCGTGCAGATTTTTGTTTCGCCGCCCAAAGCCAATTCGCCGCGCGCCGCTTTTTCGGCGATGTCCTTGTTGATAAAGCGGCCAAAAGTGTCCTTCAATCTTTCGCGCTCGGCAAGGCCCGCGCTCATCCTTCCAAAGGACTGGGTAAGCACGCCAATCTCGTCGTGGCCGCGCGGCTTAAGGCGCACGTCGTAGTCGCCCGCTTCGATTTGAGCGCTGGCCGCCGTCAACTTTTTTAGCGGATGGCTCAAGGACATTGACCAAAACCAAACAAAAATAATCGACACGAACAAAACCGCAAGCGTAAGGTAAATGTTTCGCTTTGTGGTGGCGCGGACGTTTTCAAAAATCAATTCGGACTGAACTGTCGTCAAAACGCCAAGGTCGCCCAATTCCAATTTTTGGTAGGCGCCAAAATATTCTTTTCCGTCATCGTCGGTGTAAAGGATTTGGCGGTTTTCGTCGTTGTTCTTTCGCATTTGGACTACGAGCGGCGAGTCGGAAAAGTTGGCGTTAAGCTGCATGGTCTCAAAGTCCGGGTGAATCAAAACGTCGCCGCGGTTGTTGATTACAAATGACGTGCTGGCCGAGCCTCCGCCAAACGACGAAGTCAAAGACTCGCACGAGGCGATGATTACAACCGCGTCGTCGCGGCCCAAGCCGTTCCAAGGCAAGACAAGCGCGATTGTTCCAAAGTTAAAGAAAGGCGTGGCGTTCAAGACCGTCACTTCCTTTCCAAACGAGCCTTCGATGGCCTCGCGCTCGGTTGACACAAAGACTTCGATTTGGTCTTCGTCCAATTCGTTTTGCGCGAAAAATTTATTGTTGACCAAGCGCAAGTCAAAGTCGCCGCGCTTGAAGTTGTTCTGCGACAAAAGCACGATGGCGGCGATGTCGGGGTTTCTGTCAAAGTAAAGCGACGACGAGCTGCGGGTCACATAGTCGGAGCCGCTGGAGTTTGCGATTACGTCAAGCAAAAGAAGGGCGTTGGAGCGCATTTGCGTTATGGTGTTTTTAACGACATTCGCGGACCTTGTGTTGGCGTCAAAGTTTGTGTTTTCCGCGGTGATGCGGACGTCGTCGCTTACAAAAAAGTTTACCAAGTATGTGATGGAACCAAGCGAGATTATTATCAAGATTGAAACAATAAGCACAAGCTTAATGCTTATCGGGAATCGGACTGTCAGCGTCTTTTCGCCCTTTTCCTTCTTTTCGTTTTCGTCTGCCAAAATCTGCCCCTATTTTAAAACTATACAATTATAATGAATTTTGCGACTTTGTTCTATATATGCCCGGAACAAAGCGCAAGGAAGCCGCGCGGGCGTGGCTATCCCTATCATTAGATTTTCGGCAGAATTTAGGGGAATCTTTAAAAGTCCAGTTCCTTGTGCTCCAAACGCCAGTTGATGGCTCGCGTAAGGTAGTCGATGTAGGCCGGGTCCTTGCACATGTTCTTTCCTTCAACGTCGGAAAGCTTGGCCACGGGGCCGTCGTTGCATTCGGTGACTTTCATCACGATGTTGAGCGGCTCCACGTCGGTGTCGTTGGCAAGGTAGGTGCCTATACCAAAAGCCACGCGGGCCTTGTCCTTAAAATGCGCGTAAATGGCGGACGCGCGCTCAAAGTCCAGGCTGTCGCTGAACATAAGGCTTTTGGTCTTTGGGTCGATGCCAAGCGACTTGTAGTGCTCGATGAGCCGCTCGCCCCAAGCGTAGGGGTCGCCCGAATCGTGGCGGACGCCGCTAAAGAGCGTGGCGTAGGTTTTTCTAAAGTCGCGCAAAAAGACGTCGGTGCCAACGGTGTCGGTAAGCGCGATTCCGTTAAGAACGCCGTATTCTTTTACCCAGGCTTCAAGCATGAACCAGTTTGAGTAGGCGGGATTATGCTTTCTGTCGCCCTGGCCAACGCATTGGACAAACTCGTGCGCCATAGTGCCGATTGGCTTTACGCCCATCTTTTTTGCAAGGAATACGTTGCTTGTTCCCACAAAATAGGAATCCTTGAAGCCGCCGCTTTTTTGCGCGTCCAAAATTTTTTGAATCACGTATTCCTGAGCCTCGGAGCTAAGGCGGCGCCTCATTCCAAATTCCGAAAAGCCTCCGATGTTCCAAGTTCCGTCAACAAGGGCGGCGACTTTTTTGTCGGCGCGCTCCTTGAAGCTTTTGTAAAGCTCGCCATAGTCGTTGGCCATCCTAAAGTAAACTTCGTTCACAATCGCCAGCGTGGGGATTTCGTAAAAGGAAGTGTTGGCCCAAGTGCCGAATGTTTCTATTTCAAGGCCGCAGCCGGAATCCGTCGCGCGGATTTTAAATTCCTCAAAGCGCGGATGCCACAAGCGCAGGTAGTCAACATAGTCGCGCTTAATCCATTCGATTTTTTTAAGGTAAGAAAGCTCGTCTTCATTAAACGAAAGCTCGCAATACGATTTTATCTGGCTGCGGATTTCTTCCACCATTTCCGGCGTAAACTTTACGTCCTTGTTGCGGCACTTAAAGTCCCACATCGTCATGTAGCTGGGGAACTGGTGGAATATCGCCTGCCCCATGCTGAACTTGTACATGTCCGTCTCAAGCAAACTTGTAATTATCTGATGCATTGTTAACTCCTAATATATGCGAGTTTCGCAAGAAACTCGACAAGTTGGCGCGCAAGCGACAACTTACCAGCCGCCCGACGCTCCGCCGCCGCCAAAGCCGCCGCCCCCTCCGCTAAAGCCGCCTCCGGAGCTGGAGCCGCCAAAACCGCTGAAGCCGCTTGAATGCCCCGATGAGCCGAATATAAAGTCCACGTCGCGAAAATGCTTTCCGCTTTTTGAGCGCCTGATGAACCAAGCGGCCCAAGGAAGCCAGCTCAAAGAGTTGAACTTTGTGGAAAGTCCGCCGGTGAACATTATGAAATACAAAATGAAGAAAATTGTGACGGCGATGGAAGAGGCAAGGTCAACGCCGTCCTCTTCCGAGAAGACCGCGCCTTGGCCCTCAACTTGCGGAGCGACCGCGCCGGCGATGGCTTTTACGCCCTTCATTATTCCGGCGGAATAGTCGTCGTCCTTAAACTCCGGCGCTATGACATTGCGGATAATCAAGCCGCACTTGGCGTCGGTCAAATCGCCTTCCGCGCCGTAGCCGGTTTCAATGCGAATTTTTCTTTCCTCGTATGCGACCAAAAGCAGGACGCCCTTGCTGTCGCCCTTTTCTCCAAGGGACCATTCCCTTGAAACTTTAATCGCGTATTCCTCCAACGGCTCCCCTTCAAGCGAAGGAATCGTAAGGACGGCGATTTGCGCGGAAGAGCCCCTGTCCACCGCCAAAAGGTAGTCCTCCAGCTCAACCTGGACGTCAGGCGAAATTATGTCGGCCAAATCCATCACCGGCCCCGTAAGTTCTGGAACTTCAAGAGAAAAAATATTGGCGCAAAAAGTCGTCGCAAAAAGCGCCGTCAAAAAAAGAAAGGCAATTTTTTTCATCGTTCTAAAATCACAACTCCATCGCTAAGCTCGTCGGGATTGTCGTTTTTGTCGGCGGGAAAATATTGCGCCAAAAGCTCGCCGCACTTTTCCACAGCCTCGCAAAAGCCGCCCTCCGCGTTGTTCTTTCCAATTTCTTCCGCCAAGCCGTTGGCAATCAAGGCCCACAAGTCCGGCCCTATTTTTTTAGCGATTCCCTCGTCCGCCAAAACGCGCACTTGCTTTTCCAAATAGGAAACAAAAATCAGTATGCCGGTCTTTTCCCTTGTTGCGTAGACTCCGCATTCGGCAAAAGCGCGCATGGCCCTTTCGCTTACGGCCTTGCTTTTGAAAAAATTAGGAATCACCAATCGGTCTATTGGAAGGATGAGGTTTATCAAGACAAAGAGAAGCAAAATCAAGAAGAAGCTTGAAAAGCAGTAAATGGCCGGCAATGTCCATTCCGACGAAGACCAATTGAGCGCCTCGTAAAAGGAAAGAATGCGGCCGGCAAAGGGCAGCGCGCAAATCGTCGCCGCCAATGAAATCAAAAGCGCGGCGAACAGTTCCCAAAAAGAATAGTCGCTTGACTCCGCCGTCAGCGCCAAAACGATTTCGCCGGAAGTTTTTTCCTCGGCGTCTTTGACGCTTTGGCTCACCCTTCGCAAGGCGGCCTCGGTAAGGTCAAGCTTTTTTATAAGGGCCTTGGCGTTCACTAAAACTCAACCTTAGGAGCGGACTGCGCTTCCTGACTGGCGGCAAACTGCGGGCGCTTTTCAAAGCCATGCTGGTTGGCGATTACGCTCTGCGGAAACCTTCTGATGAAAGTGTTGTAAATTTGAACGGCCCTGTTATAGTCCTGGCGCGCCACGGCTATGCGGTTTTCCGTTCCTTCAAGCTGGTCTTGCAAGGCCAAGAAGTTTTCGTTGGCCTTAAGCTCCGGGTAGTTTTCGGCCACGGCCAAAAGGCTTCGCACGCCCGCGGTCAATGTGTTTTGCGCGGCTTGGAAATTTTCCATTTCCTTGGCGCTTTGCGGAACGCCCGCGCCGGCCATCGATTCGGCTGCGGCGCGCGCCTGCGTAACCTGAACGAATGTGTCCTGCTCGTGCGTCGCGTAGCCTTTTACGGTGGCCACAAGGTTTGGAATCAAGTCAACGCGGCGCTGGTACTGGTTCTGCACTTGCGCCCAAGAAGCCTCCACGGCCTCGTCATAAGTCACGATGGAATTATAGTTCCCCACAAAAAAGCGCCAAGCGCCAAAAGCCACGACGACAATCGCGGCGACTACAATCAATATCTTCTTTGTTGAATTGCTCATGCTTATAAGATATTGCTTTTTGCGCTTTTTGTCTATTAGCCGTTGCGAGCGGCCCGCAAGCGAAGCGTCGCGGAAATCCGCCCGAAAAAACAATTACGGTCTTGCTTACGAAAATACGGGCGGCTTACGCTCCGCGGGCGCAATTGCGGCCGTGCGACTTGGCGGAATACAAGGCGGCGTCGGTGACTTTTATCATGTTCTCAAAATTGTATTCGCCGTCATCCCTGTCAAAGGCGGCGTAGCCCAAACTGATTGTGACGACGCCGCTGGCGGTTCCGTCGATGTTAAAAAGTATTTTCAAGTCGCGGACCGCTTGCAGCAAGTCCTCCGCGCAGGCCGCCAGCTCCATGTAATCCTTGGTCCAACAGAGGGCGCAAAATTCTTCGCCGCCGTAACGAAAAAATTTAAGCTTGTTCTTTTGGCCAAAATCCTCAAAGCACTTTCCGATTATTCCAAGGCAAATGTCGCCAGCGCGGTGGCCGTAATGGTCGTTGTATTGCTTGAATTTGTCGATGTCAATCATGAACATTCCAGTGGGCCGCATCAAGGCGCTTTCGTTTCCACGGCGAAGGTACTCGAACAATTTGCGGCGGTTGGCCAATTTTGTAAGCGAGTCGGTGTTGCGCTCTATCGTCAAGATTCGCTCGGTATCAAAGCCCCGCAAGCGGCTGACCCTTATGCTCTTTCCTACAAAAATTCCCGCGATATACCACATCGTCAAATTAACGATGTCGTTCTTGAACATTTCCAGACCCTTGCATTTGTATGAAAGCCAAAGGCAGACGGCGTAGGCCAGGCCTGTAAAAATGTTCACCCTGTAGCTTCTGTCCAAAATCAATACAGGAATTATAAAAACGGCGCAAATCGCGGAAACATATTCCTTGAGCTCGCGTGACGAAAAGTTGGCGCATAATGTGAACGCAAGAAACCCGACAAAAAAGAAGTATATAAAAACAAGGGGATGGCGCTCCGAAAACTTCTTGAAGACCCGCGTGAAGACGGCGACAAAACAGTCCAAAAACAAAAAGAATAGGTAAACCTTTTTATAGGGGCCTACATAGTTGAAGCTGAATGAAATAAGCGTCATTATTCCCATGATGGCTAGCAATACGAGCGTCATCGCGCGAATCAGCGAATTTAGGAAATCATTCACCGCGGCGCGATTTTTATTGAAGAGGTCTTTTTCGCCGTTCAAGGAAAAGCTCTCTTTGAGCCCCAATCTAAATGACATATTCCTCGATGATATCCCATATATTACTTTTTGTAAACCGTTAGGCCTGTCGGCCTGCGGCGGCTCGAATTTTATGAAGGTCCATAAATTCAAATTTTTTTTTATAATATGGATTGTTTTTTTGTGAATAATGAGTTAAAATATACTGTAAAAGTAATGGAAGAGAACAAGACTAACATTTTCAAGCCAAAGACCTTTGCGGCCTCCGTAAAGAGCTCCGGCTTGAACGACTTTATATTTTTAGTGAACCTCAAAGACGACACGTGTTCGATAAGCAACGAATTCGGAAAGTTCATAAAAATTCCGTCGGCAAATTTTTCCGACGCGGTCCAAACCTTGACTTCCATAATCCACAAAGACGACCAAAAGCTTTTTTTGGAATGCATAGAAAACTACAAGGACGGCAACGCCCCCGACTTCATAATCGAGTGCAGAATGCTTTCGCCGTCAGGAAGCTACATTCCGGTTTCAATAAGGGCAAAGCACATTCCTATGGCGGAAGGCAGCTCGCTCTTGACCGGAACTATTTGCCTTAAGTCCAGCCAGCGCGACGACATCACCGGCCTGCCCCTTGAAAGCCAAATGATTTTCGACTACAACGAGGCAAGGCGCCGGCAAGGAAACGTTTCGGGCTACATCTTGGCAATCCGCATAGAGGGTCTTGAGCACATCAACGCCAACTTCGGCCTTGAAGTGGGCGACAACATCTTCAACATTGTGGCCAAGACTTGCGCCGAAACTCAAAGCGACGAAACTCGCGCCTATCGCATAAGCGGAAACAAAATCGCCATGCTCAACCTCGGAGGCGGAACCGCCACCGACGCGCAGGCCCTTTACCAAAACTTAAAGCGCCGCATCGGAGACATCGAGTTTGACTTGGACTACTCGGTCGTCTTTACGATTTCCGCCGGAATCGTCGCCTTCATCAACGATTTGAGCGACCTTAAGGATTTGATTAAAAAGGCCGACTTCTCCCTTTCAATGGGAAAGAAGAGCGGAAAAAACAACTTGTACTTTTTCAACAACGCCGAATACTCCAAGCACATAAACCGATTGGACTTGCACGAAAAGCTGCGCGAGTCTGTCAAGGACAACTTCAAGGGCTTTGAGATTTACTACCAGCCTGTCATCGACGCGACTGAATTTGACGCCAAGACCGGCGGGCAAAAAGTTCACGTGATTGGCGCGGAAGCCCTCTTGCGCTGGGGGCCGCCCAATTCGGAAAAGCTTCCCGCGGACCAAGTGATTCCTGTTTTGGAAGAGACAGGCCTTATGGCGCCTGTAGGCCGATGGATTTTGATGAAGGCCTTCAACCAGTGCCACATTTGGAACCAGTACGACAAGAATTTCCACATGAGCGTGAACCTTAGCTACGTTCAGATTGAACGGAGCGACATACTCTTTGACGTTGAATGCGCCTTGGAAAAAACTAAAGTCAACCCGGAAAACATCACGCTTGAAATTACCGAAAGCGGCTACATCGACCACGACGAGCTGCAGCGCCTCTTTGACGAGCTGCACAAGCTTAAGGTCAACATCGACATCGACGACTTTGGCACAGGCTACTCAAACTTGCGCTACATTCAAAACCTTCACGCCAACACCTTGAAGCTGGACTACTCCTTTGTCCACAAAGCCGTCATGGGAAAAGAAGGCGACAGCGAGAGGCGCGTCATTGAGCACATCATCAACATGGCCCACGACTTGGGAATGAAAGTTTGTCTTGAGGGAATTGAGTCTGAAGCCGACGTCGAGATTCTTTCAAAGCTAAAGCCGGACAAGTTCCAAGGCTTCTTCTTTGGAAAGCCGGTTTCGTCCTACGCCTTCCTGGACAACAACAAAAAATACTTCCGAGACAACGCGCCGCCAAAAAGCGACGACCCGGAAGAAATTTCGTAAAAGCGCGATGAGCGCGCCTTGACCAGTCCTACGCGCGGTGGCGCTCAATCGTTCGCGTGTTGTTGGCCACTATGTAACAGCCGAACATCGCCGTCGAAACGTCGAACAAGGCCGAGAACGAGCCGATGATTACGGCGGCGGGGCGCAAAAGCAAGTAGCCTGTTTCCATTCCGCGGCCAAACATCGAGCACAAAATCGTAAGAGTCATGAAGGTTCCGCCCACAGGCAAATTTCCCATCACAAAAGAAAGCAGAAAGGCCGTAATGGAAATGGCCAGCATGTCGAAGAACTCAATGTTCAAGGTTGAGTATGACCTCCAAATGACGACAAAGCAAATGATTGAAACGAGCGCCGTTCCTCCGCGCGCGAAAATCGAAAACAGCGGAAAGGCGAAGCCGTTTGTGCGCTGGCGGATTCCGAGCGTTTCCTTTCCGAGGCGGATTTCCACGGGGAGCGCCAAGTTTGTGTCGCCGGACAAAAGCGCCACAAGGAAGGGAGCCAAGGAGGCGCGCAAAATTTTGAGCGGCTTTCCGTTTCGGCAAATGAAGCGCGCCGTCAAGGGATAGATGATTCCGGTCAAAATCAAGAAATCCGCCGCAAGCATTATTATTAGCGGAGTGAAAACGCCGCTTTTCAACACGTTCCTAAACTGGATTGCCCAGCTGCACATGACGAACACGATTCCGGCGGAAAAAAGTTCCGTAAAAATTGTCGAGACATTGTAAAAAAGTTCGCTAAGGCCGTCGGTCAAAGAGATGACGGGCTTGATGTTAGTGTGCTCCATGCAGCAGCCCGCGCCGATTATCATCGCAAAGACAAAAGCCGGAAGCAGGAAGGAGCCTTTTGTCAAGGCGTCAAAGGCCGAGTAAGGAAATATTTCTTGGCAAAAATTTTTCAAGTCGACCGTGGCGATTTCGTTGACGCGCTCGGTCGTGATTGGAATGCGGGGCAGGCGGACCAAAAGTATTGAAAGGAATCCCAAGGCTGTCAACAAAATTGACGAAGCGACTATCGTTCCGCCAGTCCAAAGGGAAGTCCGCAAAATCAACGAGTCCTCGCGCATTCTATACACGGCCATTATTCCGGAGAAGAACAAAAGCGGCAAAAGCGTGTAGCGGCCGATTCTAATTATTAGGTCAGTTATGAAGGAAAGCGCCGCGGCTCCGCGAAGGGAATCCAAGGGCAAAATCAAGGCGGCGGCCAAACCCAGCGCGGCGCCAATCAAGTATTTTAACCAAAGTTTCATGCCGTCTATTGTAGCGCAAAACGCATTTTTATGCTACAATAGAGGATATGAGCAAAACAATTTTAATCGCCGGCAAGGACTTGCCTGACGGCGCCGAGTTCGTGGAAGGCGCGGAAATTAAAATGCGCGACATCGCCGTGACCGCGGCAAAGGGAGCCAAGCCCGCCGCCACAGCCAACATCACGGCCTTTGAATGGCTGAGAACTTCGCCGATAAACGCGCGAACTTTGGTCTTAAACGCCGAAACGGAATTTGAAAAAATCGACGAAGCCGTTTTGTATTTTGACGAAAACTATTACTCAACAAAATTCAACCTCATGACTCCGCAGGAATGCTCGCAAAGCGCGGACGAAATGATTTTAGGCTACCAATACTTGGCCTTGGAGCTGCTTGGCCGCTTTGAAAAAAAATACAGCATGGGCGCCGGCTTGGAAGAAAAAGGCCGCCCGCCAAAGCTTGTTTTTTTAATCAAGAAGTCTTGCAGCGAATTTGAGGCCGCCAAAAACAGCTCGCTCCGTTCCACCACGCCAATCGCTTCCGGTCCGCTTGTGTCCGCCGCGGCCGCCGCCTTCCAAACATTTGCGGAAAACATGGCGGCCCTTTACGGCGCGCGCGAATACGTGACGGTGCTCTTGGCGCGGGGAGACAACTCCAACGAAAGCGCCGCCAGGGACCGCGCGCTTGGCGAATGGATTTGCTCCTACATGGACGAAGTGGACAACCAAAAGAACAAGCTCTCTTTGAAGCAAAGCCTCAACTGGATAAAGGCCGGCGCCAAAGGCCCGGGATTTTCGCTTTTTAGGTAACAAAGAATTTCTGGCCAAAAAGGCGGCGGAGGTTGCAAATGGATTTTTTTAACAACATTTTTGAGAACCACTTTGTGGCGGAATGCTGCTTTAAGATTTTTTTAAGCGCGGCTTTTGGAATCATTTTGGGCGTGGAGCGCTCAAACCGCATGCACGCGATTGGAATCCGAACAATGCTTTTAATCACAACCTCCTGCGCGCTTTTGGGCGTTCTTTCTTACTACGGCGCGGAGAATCCGGCAAAAGCGCTTGGCGACCCGACCCGCATCGCCGCCGGCGTCGTGACCGGCGTAGGCTTTTTGGGCGGCGGCGTAATCATGCACCAAGGCTTTAACATAAAGGGAATTACGACGGCGGCGCTTATTTGGACAGCGGCGGCTTTGGGCCTTTCTGTCGGCTACGGCCTTTACATTCCGGCGGTCGCCGTGTTTGTCCTTGTGATTTTAACCCTGCCTCTTTTTAAAAAGATTGAGCGGACGTATTTTCCCGCGTCAAAAATCAAGACAATCCATTTGATTTATTCCAACGACGACGTTGACATGGAAAGCGTAAAAAAAATTCTCACTTCCTGCGGAATTTATTTGCGCGACATAAACTATTCAAATTCTTTTGAGGAAGACAAATTCAAAGTTGAAATTATCGTCAACACGCCGGCCATCGTGGACTTTGCCGCGCTGGGCAAAAATCTAAAGAAGACCGGCGAGCTGGCTAAGTTTTCGTTTCAGTAGGAACGACAGATAGCTACGGTCGGCTGGGCGGGGTGCCGCCGGGCTGGCCTCCAGGTTGGCCGCCGCCGCTTGACGCGTCGCTCTTTGTGTAAACATAATTGCTGGTCGAAGTTGAAACGCCGCTTATCGAAGCGCTGCCGCCGCTCACAGTCGGGAGCGTTGTGTACAAGCCGTTGAATTTTGTTCCGCCGCTAGCGGTCACGCCCGCGCTAAGCGTGTAACTTGTTCCCGTCGCAATCTTTGGCGAAGAAAATACCGCCACAAGATTTGAAGACATTGAGCTGTAAATCGCGGACGGAATCTCAAAGGCAAAGGCGGCGGATCCGCTCGAATCCTTTAGCGCGAATGTTGTTCCCACAGAGCCAAGATAGTTTCCGCTCACGACGATGACGCTTTGCGAACAAGACACGGCGGTGGGCTGGGAGTAGTTCGACGTTCCGATTCCAATCAACGTTCCGCCTGTAATCGCGAATGTGTTTTGGTCGCAGTCAAAGGCGCATTCAGGATTTGTGGCGGTGAGCGCGACAATCGTTCCGCCGCTAATCGTAAGAGTTCCGTTGGAGTCGATGCAATCGTTGGCGCTTGAGTATGCGTAAATCGTTCCGCTGGAAATTGTTATCGCGCCGCTGCTGGCGTTTATGCAGTCGTCGGTTGTCGTGATGTTAAGCGTTCCGCCTGTAATCGTAACGCCGGCCTTGCCTTCGATTCCTTCCGGAGAACATTTTATTTTTTCCGACACGGTCTCGCCGTCAGCGTCGGTGAACGATGAGGCGGTCGAGGCTTCTTCTTTGGGAGTTCCGTAAGTGACGATGTTTATCTTTCCGCCGCTGATTGTGACGATTGGGTTTACCGTGCATTTTACTTTTGAAGCCTCGGAAGCGTCGTCCGAATCCCATTTTGCGGTGATGGCCTTGCTCACGGTTTTTATGTTGACCGCGCCGCCTGTCATGTTGAAATATCCAAGTCCGTCTGTGTCGCCGGTGTCGTCGCCTTCAACCACGATGCCGCGGCTTTCGTTGTTGGTGTGGGCTCCGCTTCCGTAAACGATTGCAGTGCCGCCGTACATATTGAACGCGTTCTTGCATTGGAATCCGTTGCGGCCGGTGGAATTGACGGTGACAATGCCGCCGTAAAAATTGATTGTGTCGCTGGCGTTAATTCCGTGCTTGTAGCCTTCCGTGATTGTAAGCTTTGACGAAGAGTCGGCGCTTATGTTAAGAACGCCCTTGGCGTGGAAAGTTCCCTTGGACTCGCTTGCGTTTGCGATATAGCCCGCGACAGTTTTATGTTCGTCGCTGTAGGCCGTTCCGTACTTGCGCCCGTCCGTCAAAGAATTGGTTCCGCCAAGGACAAGGTAGACAGTTCCTTTTTTTTCGAACTCAACGCACGGATAGTTTCCGCTTGTGATTGAAGCGCCGCTCATAAAGATTCCAATAACGCCGTCTTTTTGGTTGGCAAAGAAAAGCTCGCCGTTCAAGCTTCCGCTCAAAATAAATTTTATCTTGTCCGTGGCCGAGCTGTCGATTTTTATGTAGCCGGAATTATTGTAAATCTTGACATTGGCCGTCGTCACGTCGGAAGGATTCGCGCTGTCGGTTGAAATCGCGTTCCAAGTTGAATTGTCCAGCGAGTATTTGGAATTGGTCAAGTCCAGGTAAACGGTTTGCGACCAAGCCACAGCGGCGAGCGCGGTGTCCGCGACATTATCGCCATATTCAACATTCAGTGTTGTAGAAGCGGTTGGAGCGGCGGCGCCTGTTCCTCCGCCAGGAAAAGCTCCGCCCCCGCCCTGCGAATATAGCCCTGTCGTATAAAAGGAACTGTCGCTTGCGTTGCTGCAAGCGCAAAGAAACGGCGCCAAAAGCGCAAAACCGGCAAAAAGATGTCTTAAAGATTTGTTCATAAACTTCCCCCTTATAAAAGTCATAAAATAAACAAAAAAAAATTGAAATTCGTTACTTATTTTTTTAAATTTCTCGAATTTTTTGATTAAATGTTATATGATATAGACATGCAAAAAACACCCGAGCAAATTCTAAAAAGCGTTTTTGGCTACGACAAGTTCAGGCCGGGCCAAAAAGAAATAATCCAAAACATTTTGGACGGCCGCGACACGCTTGCGGTGATGCCGACCGGCGGCGGAAAGTCTTTGTGCTACCAAATCCCCGCGCTGATTTTTGACGGCATCACGGTCGTCGTGTCGCCGCTGATTTCGCTCATGCAAGACCAAGTTGGCGCCCTTTTGGAAAACGGCGTGAGCGCTGCCTTTTTAAATTCCACGCTGAACCTTGACGAATACAAAAAGACTGTCCGCGACATAAAAAGCGGCGGCGCGAAGCTGCTCTACCTTTCGCCCGAAGCGCTTGCCACCGAGCGGGTCAAAAGCATTTTGCGCGAGGCCGACGTTCCGGTCAGCTGCGTTACGATTGACGAGGCGCACTGCATCAGCGAATGGGGCCACGACTTTAGGCCGGACTACATGGAAATCGCCGCCTTTAGGAACGAGTTTAAGGACGCGGTGTGCCTTGCGCTTACCGCGACTGCGACCAAGCAAGTGCAGGCGGACATCGTCCGCAACTTAAAGTTGAAGAAGCCCGCGGTGCTAGTTTCAAGCTTTAACCGAGCGAACATTTTTTTGAACGTTCAGCCCAGGACAGACGGCCTTGGGCAAATCGTGGAATTTTTGCAGGAGCATAAAGAGCAAAGCGGAATCATTTACTGCCTTTCGCGCAAGGAAGTTGACTCCATCACGCAGGAATTGCAGGAGCGCGGCTTTAGCGCGATGTCCTACCACGCGGGCCTTAGCGACGAGGAGCGGGCCGACCATCAAAACAAATTCATCAAAAGCCAAGTTGACGTGATTGTTGCCACCGTCGCTTTTGGAATGGGAATCAACAAACCCGACGTGCGCTTTGTCATTCACTACGCGCTTCCAAAATCAATCGAAGAGTATTACCAAGAAATCGGGCGCGCGGGCCGCGACGGGCTTGCGAGCGAGGCGCTCTTGCTTTACAGCGCTGGCGACATCCACCGCATAAGGTTTTTCTTTAAGGACAAAAGCGACGACGAATCATTCAAGGCCGAAAAGCTTTTGCAGGCGATGATAGACTACGCGCAATGCCGAACTTGCCGCCGCAAATTTTTGCTGAACTATTTTGGGGAAGAATATAATTCCGAATACACTGAAAACGATCGCAAGCCTAAGATGCCGCCCACGGATGGGCGTGTACTGAACCGAGTTTTCGAAGAAAACTCGGTAAGTTCGGAGAGCACGGACGCTCTCCGAACGGCTTGTTGCGACATTTGCGAAAGCGGCGGCCTTCCGTTAAAAGACGTGACCGTGCCCGCGCAAAAATTTTTGTCCTGCGTATACCGCGTGGACCAGCGCTTTGGCGCCGCGCACATCATCGACATTTTGCTTGGTTCCCGCAACGAAAAAATAAAAAAGTTCAACCACAATTTTTTAAGCACTTGGGGAATCGGAACGGAACTTTCCAAGCAGGCTTGGTTTGAGCTTTGCGACGCTATGCAAAACGCGGGCCTCATCGAGCGCGTCGGCGAATGGAACATCGTAAAGGTAACTTCGCTTGGCCGCGAGCTTTTGCAAAACCGCGACAAAATAGAGCTGCCCGTCCGCATAGACTTTGGCTCGCAAAAAAAAGCGGAACTCGCGCTTCCAAAAAAGAAAGCGGTTCTCCACAAAAAGACAGAGCTTAAGGACGACGAGGCCACGCAAGCGCTTTTTGACCGCCTAAAGGCCTGGCGAAAAAAATTCGCGGAAGAGGAAAACGTTCCGCCCTACTTTATATTCAACGACAAAACATTGGTTGAAATCGCAAACCAAAAACCGTCGACGCGCTCAGGTCTTTTGTCAATAAGCGGCATCGGCGAGCTGAAGGCGAAAAAATTTGGCGAGGACATTTTGCGAATCATCGACGGCGTTTAATGGTTAGAGCAAACCTTGAGCGAAAGAAAAACAAATAACGAAAGAGCCGCGAAAGCGACCGGGAGTAATAATGCAAAAGATTTTTTATGACACGCGAATGCTGGACAAAGCCGCGCGCGACGCTTACGGCTTGACAGAAGACATAATGATGGAAAATGCCGCCGCCGCCCTTGAGCGACAAGGAAGCGAACATTTTTTTAGCCCCGACAACAAATACATAAACCGCCCCTGCGTTTTGATCTTGGCGGGCGGCGGCAATAACGGTGCCGACGGATACGCCTTGGCGCGTAGAATCGTCCAGCGCAAAATCGACGTGGCTGTCTGCCAAGTGTACGAGCCAAAAAGCGCGATGTGCGTATTGCAAGCCGACCGCGCCAAAAAAGCCGGCGCTATTTTCATCAACCCTTACGACTTGGACGAATGGATCGAGCGCGCGTCCTTTGACTTGCGCGTGGTCTACGACTGCGTTTTCGGAAGCGGCTTTCACGGAACGCTTGACGCGATGGCCGCCGCCGTCATCGCAAGCGCCAACAAAATCGACGGCGCCTACAAGATTGCCTGCGACGTTCCGACAGGTTGCGGCGCCAGCGATTGCAAGGCGGCGAACGATTCCGGCATTGACAAAAATTGTTCGCAAGGCCAAGAAGCGGCGGCCGAAAGTTTTGGACATACAAACAATTCTTTTCAAGGCCAAAATGCGGCGGCCTTTCGCGCCGACACAACCGTAACGATGGGCGCGCTAAAGCTGGCACTTTACTCCGACGCGGCAAAAGACGCTTGCGGAAAAATCGTCGTGGCCGACCTTGGCGTAAGCCGCAGCAATTTTGAAAGCGCCGCCTCCGCCGTTTGCAGCCCCACAAACGATTCTGGCGCTAACAAAGATTGTTCGCAAAACCAAAAAGCAGGCCGCGAACAAAAGGCATCGCAAGCCAAAGAAGCGGCCGCCGCGCTCCCCTGCGCGCAACTCCTGGAACCAACCGACGCGCGCCTCCCCTTGCGCGAAAAAAAACAAAACTCGCACAAGGGCACATACGGCCACACCGCAATCTTTGCCGGAACAAAGCCGGGAGCCGCCGTCATCGCAGGCCACGCCGCGCTAAAATTCGGAAGCGGACTAGTAAGTCTTGCGCCAATCGCGGGCAAAATCAATTTTGAAAACGTCGCGGACTTTGAGCTTATGGTCTCGGACACAGCTCCTAAAAACGCGACCGCGCTTGTGGCGGGCCCTGGCCTTGGCCGCCCCGACGATTTTGGCCTTACCGGCAATTGCCCGCAAGACCAGGAAGCGGCCGGCAGTTTCGACCTTGCAAGCGTTTCCGGCATTGACAAAAATTCTTCGCAAGACCAGGAAGCGGCCGCCTCCACCTATTGCGGCCTTGCAGCTGTTTTTGGCGCGCTAAAAAGTTCCGCCATGCCCCTTGTCCTTGACGCGGACATTTTCTACTGGCCGCAAATAAAAGACTTGCTCGCTGCAAAGAAAAACGCCGTCCTTACGCCGCACCCAAAAGAGTTTCAGGCGCTGCTAAAAAATTTAGGCTTGGGAGAATGCGCCGTGGCGCAAGTCGTGGAGCGGCGCTTGGAGCTGGCGAAAGAATTTTGCGCGGCGTTCCCAGGCGCGACGCTTTTGCTCAAAGGCGCCAACGTTTTGATTGCCAGCAAATTGCAGGGCGAAGAGGAGCCGCGCGTTTACATCAACGCGCTCGGAACAAGCGCCTTGGCCAAAGGCGGAAGCGGCGATGTTCTTGCGGGAATGATTGGCGCGCTTTTGGCGCAGGGCTATCTTCCGCTAGAAGCCGCCGTCACCGCCTCCATCGCGCACGCAAGCGCAAGCCACGCCTTTGACGGCGCCGACTACGCGCTCACGCCGTTTGGGTTGATTGACGCGATATAATGTCGCCCCCATAAAAATCAACGCGGAACAAATGTATTGCGCAAAGTTTGAGAAGCGGCTAAAATTTTTTACGATTTTTCCAAAAAAGCGCTAATTTTTGAACAAAAAAATCTATCTTATATGCATAGGGAATCGTAAAGAGCGGTTCCCTTTTTTTTATAGGAGATGTTTTATAAAATGAAATATTTTATTGACACCCTACTCAATAGGGTGTATACTAAAACAACGACACGAGAATTCATCATCTCTAAGGAATTTGACCGAGTTTGGAAAGCGCTTGTCGCTGCGATAAAGCAAGCGGAAAAGGAGGCGCGCAATGGCGGAACACAAGGCGTTTAAAAGCATGATGAAGGGGCTTGAAGAGAGCCTTGAATACGCAAAGGGCGACAAGTCAAAGGCAAGGAAAATGAGCGTCACTGTCGCGGAACTTCCATCTTATCGCAACAAAGAGATAAAGCGAATTAGGGAAGACTTGAATTTGACCCAAAGAAATTTTGCCTTTGTCTTGGGCGTTTCGCAAAAAACAGTTGAGGCTTGGGAATCCGGCAGAAACATGCCACAAGGAATCGCGCGCCGTTTTCTGCAAATGCTCCAGTTTGGCGGCAAAAAATTCTTGCGGGACTTTAACATAATTTCGGTGAAACTATAGTTCTACATCGTAACCCGCCGCAACGCGTAATTCATCTACACAAAAAAGGGCCGCCCCATAAAGGACGACCCTTCGCGCAACTCTATCAAACCCACTAATGGCTTAAACTTAATAAAAAGCTATTTCAACAACTCATTCTACATTTTCTTTTATCTGCATTCCTCGCAAATCAATATAATCGCCATGCCCTTCAATCTGCTTTATAATATTTTTATAAAAAGGATTGTTCTTATCATATTGCTCACTTAGACTTTCAGAATGTTTCAGAAAAAAAAGTGGATTTAGACCTTCACGAAACTCATTTGAAATGTCAAAAATTTCACGTCCTTCAAATTTCCAATTTTGAACTTCTTGCACAGAGTTTTCTGTTATGAATATCATGCAATGCCCCCTTAGTCTTTTTTTTCATGCTTAATTTTTACGATTGCTCTTAAATCTATGTATTTTTTTCCTGCCAAAACACATTCTACAATCATTTCATTAATTTTCTCAAAAGAAAACCCCATTTCAGGCTCAAGTTTTGTATCACCAATTACAAAACTTGACTTATCAGAACGCCAATCAGTAGAATCAATAATCTTCCCCCCAGCAACTCCAAAAATCATACCTTACTCCTATTACTTGCATTTATTGCTGTTCCAAGTCTGCCGCGCTACGGCTTGCCGCCTGCGTGCTGCCGACTTTACGCCGCTAACGCTCGCCCTCCGCTAGGGAACGCGCAACACGAAAGCCAAGGTCGTAGTTGCTGCGGCCGGCGATGCTGCTGTACCTGTTGGACACCTCGCAAGCCTCGGCGTAGTTGTAGCAGCTCCCGCCGCAGCCATAGCGGTAGTTGTTGTCGCAAGCATCCCAGCCCCACTCCTCCACATTTCCGCTCATGTCGTAAAGGCCGTAACCGTTTGGCTTTTTTTGCGCAACTGGATGAGTCTCGCCGTCGCTGTTTTCTTTATACCAGCCAACCTCGTCAATGTTGTCGCTTCCAGAATATCTAAAGCCTTGCCCGCCTTTTGCTGCAAATGTCCATTCATCATTCGTAGGGAGCCTAAAACCGTCCGCTTTTAGGTTCTGTTCGACTTCGCCTTTAATGCTTTTACCTTCCTGAGGCGTATAGCCCCACTTTGCAACGTCGGTCTCTCCGTTCACAGAATACACAGGTTTATATCCACATTTTTGGCTCAGCTTGTTGCAAAAATAAATCGCGTCATACCAAGAGACACTGTCAACAGGCTTTTCCAGGCCCATAAAATGGCTAGGGTTTGCGCCCACAATTACCGAGGAATACAAACTTTGAGTAACTTCAGTTTTATGTATTTGAAAAGCAAATCCATTTTCATTTATGGAGACCATGGCGTCGGAAATTTTTTCCTTATTAAAAGAAACCACAACCGGCACTGCGAGTTTGTCCAACGGTATTTGAACCTCAGGAAGATTGTTTACAAATGTCCTGCCGCCCTTGTCGTCAGCTGGATTATATTTTCCATACGCAAGATAGCACGCCACAATGTTAGCGCGCGCCTTTCCGCTGTCAATCAAATCCGCGATAGCTGGACTAACGCCGGAGAACACTATTTGGTAAGATGATTTTTCTGCGCTTGCTTCCATTCCTAAAAGCCATCGCTTTCCTTTTACAAGCTCCTTTCCGCTTTCGTCAACGACATTGACTAAAAAGTCATACAAACCATAACTTTCTCTATCATAAAAAGCGTTGTAATAGTCTTTGTATTTCTCATATACCAAAGCGCCGTCTACATTGTAAACATTATTGTTTTTATAGCTGACAGAGCGTTTTGGCCATTTATCCCAACCGGCAAACACTTCAAAATTGGCGTATTGCTTTTTATAATAATCAACCATTGTTTTTAGGCCTTGGACAATAACATTTTTTATTGTCGCATACCGCCGCCCTTCTTTATATCCAATTTTCACGCCGTAGGTCATTGTCTTTGTTTTAGTCTTAAAGTCCAATTGAACAGAATCTTTTACGATATAAAGTTGACTAATGTCAACACAGCAAACGCTTGAAAAATATTTTTCCGCGTCAATCACCAATTTTTTCCATTCGTCGTTAACCGTAAACTCATCGTAGCTTGAAAAACCTGGCTTTCCAGAAAGTATGGCGTCTCTTAATTTTGCATATCCCTCGGCCGCCTCTTTTTTATTCTCCGGCGCTTCATCCGTTTGCAACGCGTCGTAATAAGAGCCAAGCGCGAAGCACCATCTTTTTTGCGCTTCATACTTTTTGGCTTCGGCAAGATAGTCGGCGTAGCCCTTTGCGAACAAGGGCAAAATGCCAAACAAAGCAATTAGAACCAACAACAGTTTTTTCATATATTCCTCCAAACATTAATTTTCAAATTGTCAGAATATGCCAAAAGCAGATAACAAACAGATTACAAAGACCGCAAGGAAAATCATGCCAATCCACTTTAGGACGCCCAAAAATGGTCCTAAATAACCTGTAAAATGAAGAATCAACAATGCCGCGACCAAAACAGCGACAAAAATCAAAACCGCAATTAAGCAGCCTTTTGACTTAAAAATTTGGACAAGCCTTTTTCTGTCGCCAATATTGTCAATTCCAATTCGCTCAAATTGGCGTTCAGTCATTTTTGAAAGCAATTTCTTGTCCATAAGGTTGTTCTTTTCAAAAAGGGGTATGTAAGATTCAAGCCCGTTTTTTTTAAGAATCGAGATTACTTTTTCTTTTTTGTCCATTTTTTCCTCCAAAACTTGCAATATTCAAAGTGCGTATAACTTGCACTTCAATTGAATACTATAAATTTAATAATAACACGCTAATTAGATACTGTCAATAAAATTCTTCACTTCAATTGAGTATAATAAAAAGCATGGGCTCAAATTTTAAGGAAAACTTGCGTTCAGAATTGGATTACCAGGACATTACGATAAAAGAACTTTCCGCCATGACAAACATTCCCTACCGCTCGATTGAAAATTATCTTAGCGCGAGGGAATCCATTCCCCCAGCGGATTACGCGGTTCAAATCGCGCGCGCCCTAAAAACGACCGTCGAAGACCTTGTATTGGGAAAAAGCAAAAATATCATTCAAAAGGAAGAAAACAATCTAAAGAAAAGCGCGCGGCTTTTTTCAAAGCTGCCCAAAGCCGACCAACTTGTCTTTATCCGGCTTATGGAAGGAATATTAAAAAAATAGGGCCGCGCTTTCACAAATTATTTTTTAATTATGTTTACAAAATCAAAAAACTATGCTATAATTAGATATGAAATTCAAGGTTCAAAAATTGCCGCAAGCGCAAAAAGAGTTTTCTGCCTTAGAAAAAAGCCAGAAGGACGCTGTTCAATCAGATTATGACTTGATTGAAAACGCAGGGCTTGAATTTGTAAAAAGGCGATTTTTGCGTGACGGACTTTTTGAAATTAAGACGAATGACGTTCGTTCATTGTTCAAGTATGAAGAAAACAAAATAATACTTGTGGCGCTTATCTACCAAAAGAAGACAAAAAAAGCGCCTGAACAACTTATAAAATTGGCGCTAAAACGATTGAAGGGGGCGGAATTATGACCTATGTTTATGTAAAAGACTCAGAAGGCTATGTCGTAAAAAAACATAAGTCTCAAGTTCAAACAGACGAAACAATCATCACCGCTGCCGAATACAAAAAACTTTCTGGTGAAGAATACTATGAAAAAAATTTCACAAGAGGCGGAAAAAGAGCGGGCGCTGGGCGAAAACAAAAATACGCCGAACCACTAAAATTCCAAATGCGCGTGTCGAAACTGGAAAAAGAATTCTTGTCTTTTGCCCGTGCCCATAATTTTGACTACAAGCGCGCAATGAAATAATCCACACAAAAAAGGCCGCCCCATATAGGACGGCCCTTGCTCAAACGATGTCCGGGACAAGCCCGAACATGACATTCATCACTTTCCGTTCACCGCCGAATTTAATCCCTCCACCATCGCGTCAACCTGCGCTTGGCTGATTTGGTTAAAGCTTCTCATCGCGCGGATGGGGAGGCTCCTTAGCATGCCCAGCTGCATTTCGTCGCTGATGCTTTCGCGGGCGCTCTTTCCGCGCTTTTCCTGCGGCTGTTCCGACTCGGAAAAGGGGCTGCCCTTAAAGGCTTTTGCGGCGGCGAAGGCTTTTGGATTTTCCATAATCTCTTCAAAGACCGTGTTGGCCGTGGCGTGGAAGGGAAGCTCCTGCGTGGCCTCAACTTCGACCTTGGCGCAAAGGCGAACGTCGCGCGAAGAAGCCGCCGCAAGGATTTGATACGTTCCGCCGGGAATGTACCAGTCATGCAAAGACTCGTCCCAAACGCTAAAGGCGCGCGCGTCTAGAGTGACAGCGACGGTCTTTGTCTCGCCGGGCTTTAGCTCAACTTTTTCAAAGCCCTTCAATTCCATCTTGGGGCGCGGCTCTCGGTAAGGCGGCTTGCATTCCGTTCCCTGCGGAGCGGCGATGTAAAACTGAACGATTTCCTTTCCGGCTCTCTTTCCTGTGTTCTTTACCTTTACGCTGGCCACGACGCTCTGGCCCGCCTTGATTTTTTTGGCGTCAACTTTTAGCGCCGAATATTCAAAGCTCGTGTAGCTTAATCCGTGTCCAAAGGGGAACAAAACGTCCATCTCTTTTTTGTCGTAGTAGCGGTAGCCGACAAAAATTCCTTCGGCGTAGTTGGCCACAGTTCCGTTTCCGGGATAATTAAGGTAGGAAGGATTGTCCTGCAATTTTATCGGGAACGACTCGGCAAGCTTTCCGCTTGGGTTTACGCGGCCAAAGAGCAATTCGATTTGCGCGATGCCCACCGCTTGTCCGCCAAGATAGCTTTCCAAAATCGCCTTGGCGCTGTTTACCCAAGGCATCTCAACCGGCGAGCCGTTGTGCAAAACGACGACGACGTTTTTGTTGACCTTGGCGATTTCTTCTATCAAAATGTTTTGGTTGGCCGGAAGCTTCATGTGGCTTCGGTCGTAGCCTTCCGACTCGTAGCTGTCTGGAAGGCCGGCGAATATTACAACTGTCTTGGCCTTTTTAGCGGCGGCGACCGCGGCCTTTAAAAGCTTTGCGTCCTTTGCCTTGCTTTCCTTAATGTCAAAGCCTTGCTCCCACTTAATGTTAAGGCCCGCGTCTTTGGCGGCTTGAAGGGCGCCCGTCACTTTAAAGGCGTTGATGTGGCTGGAGCCGCCGCCTTCGTAGCGCGGCTTTTGGGCAAAAGCGCCGACGAACAATATTTGGCTTGCGTCTTTTTCCTTAAGCGGAAGAATCTTCTTTTCGTTTTTAAGCAGAACCATCGACTCCGCCGCGATTTGGGCCGTGACCAGGTGGTGCGCGTTTTTGTCAAAGTTTCCTTTTTGGCGGCCTTCCATAAATTTATAGACGATGCGAAGGATTCGTTCCACCGCCGTGTCCAAAACTTTTTCGTCCAACTTTCCGTCACGAACGGCCTGCGCGATTTGCTTGTCGGTGTCTCCGCCCGATGCCGGCATTTCCAAATCCAAGCCGGCCTTGATTCCCGCGACGCGGTCGTTGACCGCTCCCCAGTCGCTTACGACAAAGCCGTCAAAGCCCCACTCTTTTCTTAAAACGTCGGTGAGCAAAAATTTATTTTCGCTGGCAAAAGTTCCGTTGACCCTGTTGTAAGAGCACATGATTGTGTCGGGCTTGGCTTTTTTTACGGTCGTCTCAAAGGCCGGAAGGTAAATCTCGCGCAAAGTCCTTTCGTCCATGTTGGAGGTGGAAGACATTCTGCGGTACTCCATGGAGTTTGCGGCAAAGTGCTTTACGCTGGTTCCGATGTTCTTTGACTGAACGCCCTGCGTGTAAGCCGCGCCAAGCTCGCCGGCCAAGTAAGGGTCTTCCGAAAGGTACTCAAAGTTTCGGCCGCAAAGGGGCGACCTCTTTATGTTGAGCGCGGGGCCAAGCAAAACGGCGATGTCTTCGGCCTGACACTCGTCGCCCAAAACTTCGCCCTCCATCCGCAAAAGGTTGCGGTCAAAAGAGCAGGCCGTCAAGCAGCCGCTGGGAAAGCTTACCGCCTTGATGCTGTCGTTGACGCCAAGGTGGTCGCCGTTTTGGTCTTGCTTGCGCAGTCCCGTGGGGCCGTCGCTTACCATTATGTTTGGAACGCCCAAGCGCTCTACCGCTTTTGTGCGCCAAAAATCCAAGCCAGAGCAAAGCCCGGCCTTTTCTTCCAATGTCATTTGGGAAATCAATTGCTTAATGTTGGTTTTCATAAATTACAATTTTAGCGCGGAATTTGCGGGAACGCAAGAAATAGTTTACGTTGTTTTTTGCGCCTTATATGTCGATTTTGACATGCGGGCTGTAAATACTACAACTAGCAAAACAGAGTTAAGTGAGGTATAATTTCCATTGAAACTAACAAGCATATGCAAAAAACTTACATCGCGATTGACCTAAAATCTTTTTACGCCTCGGTGGAATGCAGGGAGCGCGGCTTGGATCCATTGACGGCCAAATTGGTCGTGGCGGACGCAAGCCGCACCAGCAAAACCATTTGTCTTGCCGTCACTCCCGCTCTAAAGGCTTACGGAATCGGAGGCCGCTGCCGTCTTTTTGAGGTGGAACAAAAGGCGCGCGAAGTCAAGCGTCAAACAGGAAAAGATTTGGAGTACATCGTCGCCCCTCCGCGCATGGCCCACTACATAAAAAAGTCCGCGCAAATCTACGGCATTTACTTGCGCTTTTTCGCGCCGGAAGACATCCACGTTTATTCCATCGACGAAGTTTTCATCGACGCGACCAGCTACCTTTCTTTTTACAAGACCGACGCGCGCGCCCTTACGCAAAAAGTGATCGGAGCGATTTTGGAAGAGACTGGAATCACCGCCACCGCCGGAATAGCGCCCAACCTTTACCTTTGCAAAATCGCGATGGACATTTGGGCCAAGCGGATGCAAGCCGACAAAAACGGCGTTCGCATAGCGGAACTTGACGAAATGACATACCGACGCGAGCTTTGGGACCACAAGCCGCTGACAGACTTTTGGCGGATTGGAAACGGAACCGCGCGCCGGCTTGAAAAGCGCTTCATCTACACGATGGGCGACCTTGCCCGCGCCTCGCTAAAGGCCCCGCTTTTCCTTTACGACGAGTTTGGAATCGACGCCGAAATTTTAATCGACCACGCTTGGGGCCGCGAAAGCGTTCAAATGAAAGACATAAAAAACTACCGCTCAAGCGCAAAGAGCCTTGGAAGCGGGCAAGTCCTTCATTGCGCCTACGATTACGAAAAAGGAAAAATCGTCGCGCGCGAAATGGCGGAAGCTTTGGCGCTAGACTTGTTCCAAAAAAAATTGGCCGCGCAAAGCGTCACCTTGACCGTCTGCTACGACAATTCAACTTTGGAAATAGACGGCTTTGACGGAGAGATTTGCTCCGACTACTACGGCCGCCTCGCGCCAAAACCCGCCCACGCAAGCGCGCCGTTCTCCGCGGAAACAAATTCCTCCGTCCAGATTGTGGCGGCAATCGAAGGCTTGTACGAACGAATCGTCAACCGCGCATGGTTTGTCCGCCGCATGTATGTCAACGCCAACAACGTGATTCCGCAAAACCAGCGCCAGCCGACTTTGTTTGACCAAGAAAACTCCTCCAAAAAGGAGGACAGCCTGCAAGAGACGCGGCTTGCGATTATAAAAAAGTTCGGCAAAAACGCGCTCCTAAAAGGAACGGACTACGAAGAAGGCGCCACCGCCCGCGACCGCAACGCGCAAATCGGAGGACACAAAGCGTGAACGAAACAAAATCAAAATACGACGACATCATCAACACGGAATGGAACGAAGCCTCGCTCAAAAACCGAATGAGCCCCGCCCAGCGCGCCAAAATATTTTTGCCCTTCTCCGCGCTGGCAGGCTACCAAGACGAGCTGGACAAAACGCTCGAAAAAACGCTTGCCAAAAAAGCAAAACCCGTGTTATCATAATATTAACATGGAAGAGAACTCAACTTACAAACGCAAAAAGACGGACGGTCTTTTGTTTGGTTTTGCATTAATATTTGGAATCTTCACCATCGTCACGCTTGTAATGAGCGCTTTGACAATTTACGCCATTCAAATGCGCGAGTACAAGGCGCGCCGCGTGGAAGAAATCCGCAAGATTGGCGACTACTTGGAACGGCTGATTCAGGAGGCCGGCCCTGACTTCATCAACTATCAAAACTATTATATGGAACATTACGCGGAAGTTGACATTCCATATGACTTCAACGAATATTTGACCGCGCAAAGAAAGTATGAGGCCCTGCTTGCCACGCAAGGCTTGCCCAAGGATGAGTTTGGAAAGTTTGACTTCAATTCATTTTCCGAAGAAGCAAAAAAGGCCTACTTCATCTACCTTCACGAATACTGGCTTTTGACATTTGAAAACGCGCGAAAAACTTTTAACTTGCCCTACACTTATTACTTGGTTCCCAGAGAAGAAATCTTCCACATGGTCTACATGATAGACGGAGAGCGCAGCCACAAAGGGCCTGACGGAACAAA
This sequence comes from uncultured Treponema sp., assembly GCA_946411505.1. Lineage (GTDB taxonomy): Bacteria > Spirochaetota > Spirochaetia > Treponematales > Treponemataceae > Treponema_D. The sequence goes on from CAMKEG010000010.1 coordinate 44,629, forward strand.
ATCCACGACAGGAGACTTTCTCTACCTTGGCGACGAGTACTACGATCCGCCGGAGAAGTATGAGATTCAGTGGAGAACTTGGTTCACGGGAATGCGGCAAAAGGACTTTGAAGTTTGGAACAACGAATGGGGCCACACTTACGCCTACTACACTCCGCTAATAATCGACGGCAAAAAGATGGGCCTCATCGGAACGGAAATTCATGTGGACGACCTTAACAAAGAAATTCTTTTTACGTCAATTAAAATTTCCGTCAGCATTTCTTTGGGACTGATTCTATGCATCGTCATATTGATGACCATAATCGGAAGAAACTACATTAAGAAAATCACGACGCTTGAATCCAGAATGCGGGAGTTTGCGATAGAAAAGAACGTCAACATCGCGACTCGCATCAAGGAAGAGGCGCGCGGCAGAAACGAAATATCCAGCCTTTCGCTTCAGTTCGCCGAGTTGATTCTGGAACTTGACGAGCACATTCGCAATTTAGTTTCCACAAAAAAGGAGCTTAAGGACACACGGCACTTGGCCGACGAAATGAACGCCCTGGCAAGAAAGGACGCGCTCACAGGCGTAAGAAACAAAACCGCCTACGACGGCGAGGCCCGCCGATTGGAATGGAAAATCGCCGACGGCAAAAAAGACTTTGGCCTTGCGATGATAGACCTAAATTTCTTAAAGCGAATAAACGACACTTACGGCCATGACCAAGGCGACATCGCGATAAAAAAATTGTGCCAAATAATTTGCAATATTTTCAAGCATTCGCCGGTGTTCAGAATCGGCGGCGACGAGTTTGTCGTAATTTTGGAAAAGACAGACTTGCTGAACATTGAGCTTCTTGTCACGGAATTCAATTCCAAAATTGAAATGCTTTCAAACGACGAAAGCCTTGAACCTTGGGAGAAGGTTTCCGCCGCCATCGGTTACGCCGTGTTCAAAGCGCCTGACAAAAATGTATCGGACGTTTTCCATCGCGCCGACCAAAACATGTACGAGCGCAAAAAGCAAATGAAAGCGGAACGCAAAGAGTAAAATCCATGCGCAGGCCAAAACGCGCCGGCCTATCCGACATATTCGTCAACGACGCTCAAAACCGCGCCCAAGTAACTTTTTCCAAAAAGGTTAAGATGGTTTAAAAGCTGGTAAAGGTTGTAAAGGTCGCGGCGCTTTTCGTAGCCGGGCTCCAAGGGGTTGGCTTCCTTGTAGGCTTGGTAAAAGGCCGGCTCAAAGCCCCCGAACAATTCCGTCATCGCAAGGTCTGCCTCCGCGTGTCCGACATAGGCGGCGGGATCTATGAGCATGGCCTTTCCGTCTGGGCCGGCCATGACGTTCCCGCTCCAAAGGTCGCCGTGAACAAGGCTTGGCTTTTTTGGCTCAAGCAAAAAGCCGTCCAAATGGTCAAGCAATTTTGTCACGCGGGACATTTCTTCTTTGCTAAAATTTGAGGCCGCCGCCTTGAATTGCGGCTCCAAGCGGTTCTCCCTAAAAAATTCTATCCAAGTTTTTTTTGGAGCGTTGCTTTGCGCCGTGGCTCCGACATAGTTGTCCTCAAAAAAGCCAAAGGCTCCGGCATCAGAGACAAAGGCGCTCGCGTCCGCCTGGTGCATGGCGGCCAATTCCCGTCCCAAAGTCTCCCAGTAGCCGGCCCTGCGCCCGCCGCTTTTTATATATTCCATCAGCAAAAAGCTGTAGCCAACCTCTTGGCCGTCGTCAGTTCCGGCGCAAAGAATTTTTGGCGTGGCAAGCGTTCCTGTCTGCGCGAGCGCGAAAAGCCCCGCGGCCTCGGCCTTGAAAAAGTCGAAGTTTTCCTTGGCGTTGGCCTTCATGAAAATTCTGTCGCCGGTGTTCAATGTGACGGCGTAAGCCTTGTTGATGTCGCCGCCGGCAATTCTATCGGTTTGCCGTATCGCGACGGACGTTCCAAAAAGAGAGACCAAGGCCTCGGCCAAAGACTTGAATTGCAAAAGAGGAACTTGCTTCATGCCACAATGCTAGCAAAAAAAGCGGACAATGTCGAGTGACACAAAAAACGCTTTAAAGCCCAAAAAAACGCCGCGCTAGTTCCGGTCGCTCATGTTGGCGAGAGTTATCGCGCCAAAAATCAAGACGCAGCCCAAAATCATTATCGGCGTAAGGCGCTCGCCCAAAAATATCGCTCCAAACACTACGCCAAAAACTGACTCCAGCGACAAGAACAAGGACGCGAGCGACGACTCCATGTACTTAAGGCAAACGTTTTGCAAGACAAAGGCCACAAGCGTGCTGAAAATTCCCAAGTACAAAACGCCCAAAAAAACGCGCGGAGATTGCATTTGTTCCAGCGGAAAGGCCCCGTCGTAAAAGGGCGCGAAAACCCAAGAAAAAAGCGCGGCGAAAAAGAATTGGATTATCGTAAGCAAAATCGCGCTTTCGTTTTTGTTGTAGCGGCTTGTAAAGACAATGTGGAGCGCGTAAAAAATTCCGCAAACCAAAGTAAGCGCGTCGCCAATGTTCATCGTAAAAATTCCATCAGACTTTTTTAGCGCCAGCATTCCGATTCCGCACAAGGCTATGACAGCCGCGACGACGGCTATAAACTTTGGCCTTTTGCGGAAGACCGGCCAAGCGAAAAATGGAATTAGAATGACGTAAAGCGTCGTCAAAAACGCGTTCTTTCCAGCGGTGGTGTAGGCGCAGCCCACGGTTTGAAAGGCGTAGCCCAAAAACAAAAAGGCGCCAGTCAGCGCTCCGTGAAAAAATTTTGTCCAAGTGAGAGCCCTTAACTTTTTAAAAAAGACAAGCGCAAGAGCCGCCGCCGCGATTGAAAAACGCGCGGCCATCATCCAAATCGGGCCGATGTAGTCAAGAGAGTCTTTTACTATTACAAAGGCAAAGCCCCAAATGGCCGCGGTCGTCACCAAGCCAATCGAGGCGAAAAATTTTATCGAGTTCTTGTTCATAGAGACACCAAAAAGGCGGCGGCTTTAAGGTCTTGCAAGGCCTTGACGGCCGGCCGCGTTAAGGTCATGCAAACAGTCTTGGCCTCTACTCTTTGCGCTCGCGGACAAGGTAATTTTTGTAGCCCTTTCTTTCAAGCGCGTTGAGCGTGGCCTGGACTTTTTCGGTCGGCAAATCCTTTATGATTACACGGACGATTCCGCTTTGGGTCGTTTGGTAGGCCAAATGCCTTATTCCGGCGGCCTGCGCGTCGGCGGCAAAAATCGAAGCGTTTTTCTTGGAAGAAAATGCGGCCAGCTGGACATTCCAACGGTCGCAGCCGGAAGCGGCCGCGGTCTTTGCGAAGGCGCCGGATTTTTTCTGGCCCTCTCCGCCATTCGAGGCGCCGGCCTTTTGGTCTTGCAAGCCGCCCGCCGCGCCGTCCGAGCCGCCGACGATTTCAAGGCTGACCTTTGCCGTTCCGCTTTTAATCATTCCGATTTTTACGGCTGCGGCTTTTGACAAATCGATTTCGCGTCCTTTTACAAAGGGGCCGCGGTCGTTGATGCGGACCACGACGGACTTTCCGTTGGAAAGGTTTGTGACTTTGACTTTTGTGTTAAAAGGAAGGCTTTTGTGCGCGGCCGTCAAGTCATACATGTTGAAGACTTCGCCGTTTGAAGTTTTGCGGCCGTGGTACTTTTCCGCGTAATAAGACGCCACCGCGCTGTTTTTGTAAAGCGTCACGCTGTTTGAGGCGAAAACTCCGCTCGCCAAAACGCCAAGAATCAATGCCAAAAATAAAAGTGACTTTTTCATATTGTTATTGTCGGCAAAAAATTGCATTAGGTAAAGAAAAAAAACGCGCGAGGGAGCGGGGCGGCTGGCGAAAACACTCATTTTGCGCCTGCCGCTTTAGCGGCAAACTTAAATAGTTTCAAGCGCAAAATGCGTGTAGCGACGATATCTAGCGGTTTTGACAGACGCAGCCGCGACCGGGAGCGTTTTTTTGATAATGGTTAGTTCAATACAGTTGTCGGCATCCTAGGACAAAAGCATTTTGTCGCTTAAAGTGTCCTCGCCTTGGTGAACGCTAAAGCGCTCAAGCAAGTCCTTTACCTCAAGCTTTTTCTTTTCCTCGCCGCCGACTTCGTAGACGATGTGGCCGTCCAGCATCATTATCAAGCGGTTTCCGTAGCGAATGGCGTCGCGCATGTTGTGGGTCACCATAAAGGTCGTAAGCTTGTCGCGCTGGACAAAAAATTCCGTAAGCTCCAAAACCTTTTTGGCGGTCTTGGGGTCAAGCGCGGCGGTGTGCTCGTCAAGCAAAAGAAGCTGGGGTTTTTGCAAAACGGCCATCAACAGCGTCAAAGCCTGGCGCTGGCCGCCGCTCAAAAGGCCCACCTTCGCGGTCATGCGGTCTTCCAAGCCCAACTCCAATTTTGCCAGCGCCTCCTTGAACAAGCCGCGCTCCTTTTGGGTGATTCCCCAAGCGAGCGTGCGCTGGCGGCCGCGCCTGTAGGCTAAGGCCAAGTTTTCTTCTATCTGCATGTTGGAACAAGTTCCAAGCATCGGGTCTTGGAAAACGCGGCCCAAGTATTTGGCGCGCTTGTGTTCCTTTATGTGGGTAAGGTCGTTTCCGTCAAGCAAAATGGAGCCTGCATCGCAAGAGTGGACTCCGGCGATAAGGTTTAGGAGCGTGGACTTTCCGGCGCCGTTTCCGCCGATTACGGTAACAAAGTCGCCGTCGTTGAGCGTAAGGCTTACGTCCTTAAGCGCCTTTCGCTCGGTGATTTGTCCGGGATTGAAAGTTTTTGAAACGTGGCGAACTTCAAGCATTCTGATTTCCTCCCATGAGCGCGTCGTCGGTTTTAGAAACGTTCTCCGCGACAAAAGAGTCGTTGGGCGGATTGGCGACAACAATTTTTCGCTTGCTAAATTTCTTTTTCAATACGGGAAGCGAAAGCGCGAAGGCTACGATAATCGCGCTGAAGAGTTTCATGTCCTGCGTCTTCATTCCCATTTGCAAAACAATGGCGATGATTAAGCGGTATATGACGGAACCAATCACGACGCCCAAAAGCTGAATCCAAAACGAAAACTTTTGGCCAAAGAAAACTTCGCCGATGATGATCGAGGCTAGTCCTATTACAATCGTTCCGATTCCCATGCTTACGTCGCCAAAGCGCTGCTGCTGCATTACCAAGCCGCCGCTAAGCGCGACAAGGCCGTTGCTTATCATAAGCGCCAAGAGCTTCATGTTGTCGGTGTTGATTCCCTGCGCGCGGCTCATGCGGGCGTTGTTTCCCGTGGCGCGAATCGAGCTTCCGATTTCGGTTCCAAAGAACCAGTAAAGCGCGGCGATAAGCGCGACGGCGAACACAAGGCCGGCGGCAAGGCTTGACCAAGTGGGAGCCATGCCCTTGAACTTTTGCGAAAGGCCAAGCGCGTCGCTGATGTAATTCATTATCGTTTTGTCGGCGCGCGCGAGCGGCTTGTTCGGGCCGCCCAAAACACGCAAATTGATTGAATACAAGGCAAGCTGCATCAAAATTCCGGCAAGGATTCCCGGAATGTTCAGCTTTGTGTGCAAAAGCCCCGTAATCGCTCCCGCAACCATTCCCGCAAGAATCGCGAACACAAGCGAGAGCAAGGGATTCATTCCGCCAGCGATTAAGATGGCGCAGGAACAGCCGCCCAAAGCAAAGGAGCCGTCAACGGTCATGTCGGCAAAGTCCAAAATTTTAAATGTAATGTAAACGCCAAGCGCCATGATTCCCCAAAGGATTCCCTGGCTGGCGGCTCCAATCATCGATGCTACAATCGGCGGCATAATTTCTCCTAAAAACTTTTCTGTTTTTATTTTACTGAATTCATTACGATTTTTCAACAGAAAAAATAATGCAAAAAATTTGACAAAATGGCTTTTTCTTGTTATAATGTACATTGGTTTTAGGTCGCAGGGTTTTTCGCGACGAAACTCTTCATTTTAAGAAAAAAGTTTCCCCAAAAAAAATGTATTGTATTTTTTCTCTAGCAAGGAGGCCGCTATGAAAGGACCTTTTAAATTTTTCGCGCTTTTTTCCTTGGCGCTGCCGCTCGCGCTCTGTTCGTGCGAAAACGCAAGCTCAAGCCCTTCCGCTTACGTGGCTCCCACTTACGTGGCTCCCACTGACGTGGTGGCGGCTAAATATTCGGTGACATTCGACACCGACGGCGGAACTGCCGTGCAGGCTCAGACCGTTGAAAGCGGGAAGACGGCCGTCCGCCCCGATGACCCGGAAAAAGACGGCTTTATCTTTTGCGGCTGGTACAAAAGCGACCTGTCAGGGGCGTTCGACTTTGAAAAGCCGGTAACTTCAAATGTGACGGTAAAGGCCAAGTGGGAGAAAAAGCTTCCCGAAGGCTATTATTTAGTAATCTTTGACACCGACGGCGGAACTCCCGTGCCGCCTCATCAAAACATTCGGAGCGGGGATCGTGCCACGAGGCCCGCAGCAGACCCGGCCAAAGAGAGCTTCAGCTTTTGCGGCTGGTACAAAAGCGACCTGTCAGAAGAGTTCGACTTTGACGAGTCCATAACCCAGGACACAAGGGTCAGGGCCAAGTGGAGCGGGCCGCGCAGGGTTGTCTTCCACGCGAACAGCGGCGAAGGAATCATGGCCGACCAGACGATTTTTCCGTGCGCAAGCGCGGCCCTCAACGAGAACGCCTTTACAAGGGTGGACCACAAGTTTTTGGGCTGGGCTGAAAGCGCGGATGGCGAAAAGATTTATGACGACAAGGGCGTCATAACGATGAGACTCGGCGAAGATCCCTTTGACTTGTATGCCGTTTGGGAGGTAAAGTTCAGGGAAAACAGCTCCATGGCCGTCACAGGGGACATTGCTGTCCGGCGCCCGGATGAGACCGTCCGATACGCGCCTGTCAGCGCGTGGCCGGATACGGAATACCCGGGCTATTCAGACTACGAGCCCTTGGGCGTGTGCGTGAAAAATGCCGCCTCTGACAAGCCTTTCATGATAAGCTTGACTCAAGAAACCTTGACTTGGACTGCCGCAAAAAATAAGCATCCTGCGGACAACTGGAGCGTCATCTCGCAGGACAATGCGAAGGATGTTTATGCGAATAAGGAAGCGCTTAACGAAAGCCTTAATAAAATTAGCGCGACACCGCTGGATATGAGCGGCGTCTATTGGGTGGATGAAAACAAAGTGTGTCGTTTTGACAATGGCTCCGTGACTGATCAATCGGCCAGCGAAGCCCTTGTCAGAACAGTTCGACCCTTAAAAAATATCGGAAAAATCGTCTTCGAAAAAAACGAGGTGAGAAAGGCGACCGGCGCCGGAGCCTTCGTCAACGCGCTTAGCAACAACGGCGACGGAGTTGTGACGTATTCCTCGTCCAACACAGGCGTGGCCAGAGTGGACGCGGCGACAGGCCAAGTCACCATTGTGAGCGAAGGAACGGCGACCATCACCGCCACGGTGGCGGAAAGCGACGCCTGGGCCTACGCCATAAGCAAGGTAAGCTACACGTTGCATGTGGGAGAAGTGGCCAGCATAAGCTACGCCGTATCCACGTTAAGCAAGCTGCCCTACGCCGAGCCCTTCACAAACCCCCTCTCTAACGGGGCGGAAGGAAGGATTATTTATTCCTCGTCCAACACAGGCGTGGCCAGAGTGGACGCGGCGACAGGCCAAGTCACCATTGTGAGCGAAGGAACGGCGACCATCACCGCCACGGTGGCGGAAAGCGACGCCTGGGCCTACGCCATAAGCAAGGTAAGCTACACGTTGCATGTGGGAGAAGTGGCCAGCATAAGCTACGCCGTATCCACGTTAAGCAAGCTGCCCTACGCCGAGCCCTTCACAAACCCCCTCTCTAACGGGGCGGAAGGAAGGATTATTTATTCCTCGTCCAACACAGGCGTGGCCAGAGTGGACGCGGCGACAGGCCAAGTTACCATTGTGAGCGAGGGAACGGCGACCATCA
>CAMKEG010000011.1 GCA_946411505.1 uncultured Treponema sp.
GCATAAAAAAATGTACCTCCAAAAATTATATTCCAATTTTTGGGGTACACTTCACGAGACAGGGTGGCGCTATTTTTTTTACTCTTTATCCAAGTTCCGTCTGTGGAAGAGGAGCCGAGTGATTTCATTGACAAGCTGAAGCGTGGCAGCAGCCAGCCTCAGTATTTCAACTACATCCATAGCGCGCCTCCAAATCGATTATTCCAGCCTAGAGGCTGGTCGAGTTTTGGGGGCTTGACACCCATGTCGCGAATGCCAGTCTGAGTGTAGCGCAATTTTGTCAGCTTGTCAAGATTGTGGTTGTAACTTGGTTTTTGTATTGTAAAGCTATATGCGGCTTCTCCCGGAAGCGCTTTTGTTTTTGGGCTTGACAAAATGCTAGGCAAGGCCTTAAAGGGGCGAGCTGGCCTAGAAGTTTTGGGCTAACGAACAATAAAGGCATTGAAAGACCTTAAGGGCGGCGGTTTCTGGTTGGTCTAGATTGCTAGGCTAACGGCCGGATTGTAGACAAGCCTATAAGGGCGGCGGCGCGAGGGAGCGGGGCGTTTTTGCTTGACAAAAGGCGGTTTTCATATTATATTATAGATATAGTCGTAAGACTATATTGGGCTGAACGCTATGTTCCAGGTCCATCTACCGGCGAGGAAGTTCCTCGCCTTTTTTTATGGAGAATTGCTTTGAGAGAGCTAAGCGTTTTTATTGACGAGTCGGGCGATTTTGGCGACTACTGTTTTCATTCTCCATATTACATAATTGCGATGATTTTTCATAAGCAGTCAACAGACATTCAGCGGCGAATATTCAACAAAATGATGGCGTTCATCACAATGCAGCTTGTGAAATTGAAGATTGGAAGCAGTTTGTTTTCAAAATCCGAAATTAATTTTTTTGGATCGCCGCGCGATTTAAAGCAGAACTATTTAAAGCCGCTAAAAAAGAAAGAATGGGTGTAAAACCTGTCTTTAAAATAAGAGAATGAAAAAATGCGCGTAGTCTTTTACAGTTCATGCTCAAATCACTTTGACCCAAAAATCGTTCATATAAAGACGTTGCCGTCGTGGGCCCAAGAGTGGGGCCGAGTGGCCGCCGCCTTTCCGCAGCACCAGTTTGTGATTGCCACGATGCTGCCGGCGATGTTTTTGCTGGACTACGACAAGGACGGCGTTTTGCGGCCGGACGACGGAATTGAGCGCGTGGCGTTAAAGGGCGGCGGCGCGAAAGAAATTGCCCAAGAAATTTTGGAGTTAAGGCCGGACGTCGCGGTGGCGGCAAGCTTTTGGATTACGCCTTACGATTGGCTGGGCTTGGAAGACGCGATGGTCGCCGACATTTTGCGCGGACAAGGCGTTAAAGTCGTAAGCCACAGCGCCGCCGCTCAAGCGATTTGCTTTGACAAAAAAAACGCGAGCGATTTTTTGAGGGCCAACGGCTTTTCTTGCGCCAAGTCTGTTTACGTTGACTACGAGCTTTTTTGGGCGGAACGAAAAAAGAGCGAGGTATGTCATAACGTTTACCGCGAATATGTTTTTCGGCAAATCGAGCGGCTTAGTTTTCCTGTCATAATAAAGGACACGGTGGGGCTAAGTTCCTACGGAATGGAAGTGGTCCACACTGCCGGCGCCGTCAAAAATTATTTGGAGTCTAAGAAATTCAATTCCAACCGCTTGGTGGAGGAATTTTTGGACGGCCCTCAGTTTGGAACGGAAGTCCATGTGACGAAGCGCGCGGACGGCGCGGCGAGCGTTGACGTCTTTCCGCCGCTTTTGTACAGCGTGAACCAGTACGGCATTTGTAGCCCCAAGCAGTCGGTAAAGTTGGGCCCGCTCGCTTTGAGCCGCTACAAATGCGATGAGCTAAAGTCCGAGTTGGAGCGGCTGGCGCGGCTTTTGGACTTTGAGGGAATCGCGCAAGTTGACTTGGTTTTTCACAAGGACAAGTGGCATATCATAGAAATTAATCCGCGTCTTAGCGGATCCAGCGCGGCCATTGCCTTGATTAAGGGCAAGACTTTGCCGCGCATTTTGACGGACTTCGCGCTGGCGGCGGCTGGGCAAGGCGGCGAATCAAAAAATTGCGGCGATGAAAAAGTCTCCGCTTGCGCTAGTTCCGCAATAAAAAAAGACGGCTTGTGGAAAAAAAATCCGCCCCTTTACCTTAACATAAAGTTCCCCAACCTGACGCCGGAACAAATGGAGGCCCTTTACGCGCTTCCTTACGTCCACTACCTTTGCCAAACCGACAACGACGCGGCAAAGCAAAGGCGCGAGATGGGCTTTTGCGAAATTTTAATCGGCGGCTCGCCCCAGCCGAATGACTTGCTGCTTCAGCTTAAAGAGATAGAGGAAAAATTCCCCAAAATAATCGAGCCGGCCTTTTTTGACACGGCGGAAAAAATGATTTTTTCTCTATTGTAAAATCTGCGAATGCGCGCTATAATATTTGAACGCTTTGTTATTTGCGTTCGGAGAAAAAAAAGTGCTTGGACGAAATCCCTTTTCGCTGTTTTCCGGAAAAACAGTCTTGGTCGTTGACGACAGCGACATGAACAATTCCGTCATAAGGGCCATTTTGGATCGTTGCGGAATGAACGTTCTTGTGGCCCAGAACGGGGCGGAAGCCGTCGCGCAGTTTAGACAAAGCAAACCTTTCTCGATTTGCGCCGTGCTTATGGACATCGCCATGCCCGTGATGGACGGCTACGAAGCCGCCAAGCAAATCCGCAATTTGGACAGGCCCGATTCCGGCACGACTCCGATAATCGCAGTGACAGCCAGCGTCGCCCCCTCAGACAAGAAAAAAACTTTTGACTGCGGAATGACTGATTTTATCACCAAGCCCGTGACGCCCGAAGTCATTTATCAAACAATCGGGCGATATTTGGAATAGAAATGAAAAAAACGGCGGCAGCTTTTATTCTGACATTGTTTTGTTTCTTGTTGAACGGTTCCGCTCAAGAAGAAGACAAAAGCTGGCCCCGCCTTTCAAACTTGACTCCAAAAGAGGAACTGGAAATTTTTCGCGAGGCCTATCCTTGGTGCCAGTTTGAGCTGGACTACGACAAAGAGGTCAAGGACTGGGCGCTGACAATAACCGCATTTAAAAAAACTTCTGTCTATTACCGCGCGGAAGGCTTGTACCTTCCCAAGGAGCAGCTTGCGAATCGCGGCCATTATTGGCGCGTCATTTACAAGTACAGGCGAGTCCTTGAAGACCCTGCGGAATTTTCGGAAGAGCGAAAGGCGATGATCCGCGACTACTCTTCCGCCGAAAACAGAAAAACGGGCGCGGTGTCGTCCAAATTTATTTTTGACGCGATTTACGATTGCAGGACCCGGGCTGACACGGAATCGCACTTGCGCAGCATGACCTTGTGGAACAAGCCGCTGAACGTCCACAGGCAAATCGGAAAAAAGCTGGACAAGATTGAGGCCAAGGTTTGGGCGCTGGCGAAGGGCGACAAGGAAGTCCGCGATTTTTTAAAAACTTTAAGCTCGTGCTCCGGCTACAATTGGCGCGAAATCCGCGACAGCCCTACGCGCTCTTTTCACAGTTACGGAATTGCGATTGACATTTTGCCTAAGGGCTGGGGAAACAAAATCGTCTACTGGGGTTATGAAAAGCAGAAGGGCAACAAAAACTGGATGCTGATTCCGTTAAAGGCGCGCTGGATGCCGCCGGCCGCCGTCATCAAGGCTTTTGAGGACGAGGGCTTTATTTGGGGCGGCCGCTGGGCGATTTGGGACAACATGCACTTTGAGTATCATCCTGAATTGCTTATCGCCGAGCGGCTTTGCGGCGACAAATTGCGTTGATTACTTGACTTGGGCGTAGGGCTGGCCCATAAAGACATGCTTGTAGCCGCCCTGGTCGTTTGGCTGGCAAACAAGCGAAACGTCCGCCGTTGATTGGAAGACCATCACGATGTCGCTTCCGCCAAAAAGAAAGTAGCCCATCGGGTCGCCCTTCTTTACGGTTAGGCCAACCTTAAGGTTTTCTTCCCAGTTGCATGAACAAATCTGCGACATTCCAATCGGCAAAATGGCCACAAGGCCAAATTCTTTTGTGTCGATTACAACGCAGTCGCGCGTCTCAATCATTTGCCAGCCGGGAATCGCGTCTTCAAGGACATAGCGCTTGTTCTTTGCGTCCCAAACTGTGATTCCGCCGGCGGCGTTTGTTCCTTTGATTTTTCGCAGCTCTTTTATCGTTCCGCTGACGGGAAAGTGGTAGCGGTGGTAGTCGTTTACGTCAAGGAATGTGTGCGTCAGCGTTCCGCCTTTGAACGAGTCTTTGTAGGCGGAGTCGGGGCCAAGCAATTGCGCGATGGAAGTGAAGTTGGCCGACTTGATCGCCACGCCTTCTTTTTGAACCAAATCTCCGTTCTCGTCAATCTTCCATATTCCTTGCGGAGTTGAGTCGGCGGGAGCGACGACAGAGGCGTCGGAAATCGGCCGGACGGACGGATCGACAAGATGGCGCGAAAACCATTCGTTGAAAGTTTTCCAAACGTTCGTGTCGGCGTACCAACCGTACTGCATGTTCATGCTGGGGTCGTTTTTTATGTTCTGGTAAAACTCGTCGTTCCAGCTTGCTTCGGTGGAAAGAAAGCTTCCCCAGTTGTCGGAATATTCGCGGCACCATGTTGCGATCGGCTCGTGGTATTGCAATGTGGGGTAGTAGTAGCCGCGGCCTTCAAGCTCTTCAAGCGGCTGGTCGATGACAAACCAAAGGTAGTCCACGCTTTGGTCGATGCGGTCGTAGAGCGCGGGCTGCTTTTCTTTTGCCAAAACGTTCCAGGGCATGCAAACGTCGGCCCAATCCAAAAAGTCGTAAAGTTGGGACACGCTGCCAACGGGATTTGTGTCGGGGTCGGGATTTATCTCTCGCGCCTTTTTAATGGACTTTTCCATAAGCGCCATAAGGACCGGGTCGGTGGAAAGGTATTTTTCCATCGCGAGCGAGGACGCTGAGCGGGGGAGCTTGCTATGGGCCGCGCGCGGTTTGCAAGAAATCGCGCAAAGGGCGGCGACGATTAATAAAAGCGCGAATGATTTCTTTAACATAAAAATTGTCCTATTCGTTCTTATTGATTATGCGAGACTCAAATTTGCCGGTGGAGATTTCGATCCAGCGGGTCCAGAGCGAAACCTTGTTGTCGGCGTTGAGCGAATCCCAAATTGTTTTTGTCCATTCGTCGATGTTTGCGCAAGGGGCGTCCAAAAGCGTTGGCTCGCCTTCAAAGCTGGGGAGCGGGTTTCCGTCGCCCATGTATGTGTGGATGAAGCGCGCTTTTCCGCTTTGCGGGTTTGTGTACGCGTAGGTAAAGCGGTTGCAGCTTGCGGGATTTCCGTTGTCGCTTTTTAGAATCGAAAGCGCGAAGTTGTAGGCGCCGTCCTTTATTCGCATCACGCCTGAGATTCTGGGCGTGTAGTTGGGCGCGTCGGGCTCAAACTCGCGGCCGCGCAAAGATTCCTCAAAAGTTTTTCCTTTTGACATTTCATCGTAAACGGTGTCGGTTTGGTCGCCGTTTGTGACGATTGTTTTTTCGCCCAAAACGCGGACAGGCGCGTAAATGATAAGGCTGGGGTCTGTCAGTTTTGACGGGTCAAAGGCTTGCGTGCGGATTCCGTCTCCGTCTTGAACAAAGACTCGGTTGCGGCTGTTTTCGCTTCGGCCCATGATAAAGTAGGCGGCGACGGCGTATTTTCCGCAGGCGGATTTTCCGAGGATGATTCCGCGTCCAGGGTAGCTTGTTGAAGAAATTTCTTCTTTGATGGAAAGTGTTTTCATGCTGAACAGTATGGCGGATTTGCGCGCGAAAATCAAGCGCGAGCCTTTGACAAAAGAGCGCGTTGCTAGTAAAATAGCGGCAAGGTAAAATTATAGCAAGACATAAATTGCTGGATTGCCGCATAAGCCGCAACATCCGCGCTTGTCAACCGACGCGCGCGGACAGCGGCGCTGATTCAACTTAGGAGAATAATATGAGCATTCAAAAAAAGCCCTTGGTCAACGACCTTTACACGGCCGACCCTTCGGCCCACGCCTTTAACGGAAAGATTTACATTTATCCTTCGCACGACGAGGACATTGACGTGGCCAACAACGACAACGGCGACCAGTACGACATGAAAGACTACCACGTCTACGAGATGAAGGACGCGGAAACTTTGCCGCGCGACTGCGGCTGCGTCCTTAAGTTGGAGGACGTAAAGTGGGCCTCAAAGCAATTGTGGGCGCCCGACTGTGCCGAAAAAGACGGAAAGTATTACTTTTATTTTCCCGCGCGCGACAAAAAGGGAATGTTCCGCGTTGGCGTCGCCGTGGGCGACAAGCCCGAAGGACCTTTCACCCCGGAAGACGACTACATTCAGGGAACATACAGCATCGACCCCTGCTGCTTCCAAGACGACGACGGAAAGTACTACCTTACGATGGGCGGCTTGTGGGGCGGCCAGCTTGACCAGTACCGAGACAACAAGTGGAGCGCCGACAACAAGGAGCCGCAGGGAGCCGAGCCCGCCTGCACTCCAAAAATCGCCTTGCTTAAGGACAACATGAAAGAGCTGGCCGAAGACTTGCGCGACTTGGTAATCGTTGACGAAAAGGGCCAGCCGCTTAAGGGCGGAGACGACGTTCGCCGCTACTTTGAGGATCCCTGGCTTTTTAAGAAGGACGGAACTTATTACTTTACCTACTCAACTGGAACAAGCCACCTTTTGTGCTACGCCACAAGCAAGAACGTTTACGGCCCATACACTTACGGCGGCTGCATTTTGACTCCGGTTTTGGGCTGGACGACGCACCATTCGATTATGGAATATAACGGCAAGTGGTACTTGTTCTACCACGACTGCGAGCGCTCAAACGGCGTCAACCAAAAGCGAAACGTCAAATTCCGCGAGCTGACTTTTAAGGCTGACGGAAAGATTCAGACGATGGACGGCTTTGACAGGTAAGCGCGAATTAAAATTTAATGGAAGGCCCGGGCAGAACGCTCGGGCTTTTTTCTTTATACAAAAGACAAGGCCTTGCGCAAAAATATCGCGCGTGATAGAATGAGGCGACAATTTAAAAGGGAGCTGGACAAATCCGGCTGAGAGTAGGGTGTTTCCCTTGACCTTTGAACTTGATTTGGGTAATTCCAACGTAAGGAGAAGATTATGTTCAAAACTTGTTTGGACAATGTCCGCGCGGCTTGTCCTCTAATCCACAACATCACAAACTATGTAACGGTAAACGACGTGGCCAACGCCTTGCTTGCCATTGGCGCTAGTCCCATCATGGCCGACGAGCCAAGCGACGCGAGCGAGATTACAAAAATCTGCGGCGGCCTTAACGTCAACATCGGAACGCTGAACAAGCGGACAATCAAGGCGATGTTCGCGAGCGCAAAGAACGCCGCCGCGCTGGGCCACAAGCTTTTGCTTGACCCTGTCGGAGCGGGAGCCAGCGCTCTTAGGACAAACACAGCCTTAAAGCTTTTGAAGAAATTCCAGTTTGACGTTGTTCGCGGAAACATCAGCGAGATAAAAACTTTGGCGCTTGGAAGCGGAACTACAAAGGGCGTGGACGCGGACATCGCCGACAGCGTGACTGAAGGCAATTTGGAAAAGTCTGTGGCCTTTGCAAAAGATTTCGCCGCGCGCAACAATTGCGTCGTCGCGATTACCGGCGCGATTGACCTTGTGGCCGACGACGGAAAGTGCTATGTGATACGAAACGGCCGCGCCGAAATGAGCCGCATCACTGGAACCGGCTGCCAGCTTAGCGCGGTGACGGCGGCCTTTGCAGTAGCCAATCCCGACACTGTTTTGGAAGCGGCGGCCGCCGCCGTTTGCTCTATGGGCTTGGCCGGCGAAATCGCTTGGGAGCGAATGCAAGTCGGCGACGGAAATTCCACTTACAGAAACCGCATCATCGACGCTTTGTTCAACATGACGGGCGACGAGCTTGAAAAAGGCGCGAAGTATGAAATTAGATAGCGCGGAGATTGCTGGCAAGACCGAAACGCGCGGCGAACAAAAAACTGTCGCAAGCCCAAAAAGCGGCCTCGAACAAGAAACTGCAGCAAGCCCAAGAAGCGGCCGCGCGCTTCGCGAAGCCCTGCGCCTTTACGCCGTCACCGACCGCCACTGGCTTAACGGAAGAACGTTGGTTGAATGCGTGGAGCAAGCGGTTGAAGGCGGCGCGACTTTTGTCCAATTGCGCGAAAAAGATTTGGGGCAAAAAGAATTTTTGAACGAAGCCCGCGCACTAAAAAAACTTTGCGCCGCTCGCGCCGTTCCCTTTGTCGTGAATGACAATGTAATGATAGCCAAAGAAGTTTGCGCGGACGGAGTTCACGTTGGCCAATCGGACATGGCCTGTCTAGAGGCGCGCCGCCTTTTAGGGCCTGAAAAAATCATCGGCGTTTCCGCCTGCACGGTGGAGCAAGCGCTTTTGGCCGAAAGGCAGGGAGCCGATTACCTTGGCGTTGGAGCGGTTTTCGCAACCGGAAGCAAGGCCGACGCGGAAAGCGTTTCGTTTGAAACATTAAAGGCGATTTGCCGGGCGGTGAAAATTCCGGTCGTCGCGATTGGCGGAATAAGCGCGGGCAATGTCCATAAGCTGGAGGGAAGCGGAATCGCGGGCGTAAGCGTCATCAGCGCGATTTTCGCCAACGACGACATTCGCGCGGCGACAAAAATTTTGGCGGAACTTTGTAAAAAAATATAAATGCCTTGGGGGCACCACTTGGCATAAAGCAGAATCAGGAGGAAAGATGAAAACTGCTTTAACGATCGCTGGAAGCGATTCCAGCGGAGGCGCCGGCATTCAAGCGGACATCAAGACAATGACAGCCAACGGCGTTTACGCCATGAGCGCTGTCACCGCCTTGACCGCCCAGAACACGACCGGCGTAACAGACATTATGGAAGTCTCGCCGGACTTTTTAAAGGCGCAAATAGCCGCCGTCGCAACGGACATTTTTCCGGACGCGGTGAAGGTTGGAATGGTTTCTTCTTCCGCGCTCATTAATGCAATCGCGGACTCAATCAAAGAATTTAATTTTAGGAACGTCGTCGTTGACCCGGTGATGGTGGCCACAAGCGGCGCAAAGCTTATTAGCGACGACGCGATTTTAACTTTAAAGGAGCGCTTGCTGCCTCTTGCGACAGTGATAACGCCAAACATTCCCGAAGCGGAAGTCCTTTGCGGAAATCCTATCCACAGCCCGGCCGACATGGAAGCCGCCGCCCAAAACATTTTTAACCAGTTTGGCGCGGCGGTTTTGCTTAAGGGCGGCCACAATTTGAATGACGCCAACGATTATCTTTTCGGCAACATTTGCGGCGGCGAGCGCATGGGGCGATGGATTAAAGGAAAGCGAATCAACAACCCCAACACGCACGGAACTGGCTGCACCCTTTCGAGCGCGATAGCCAGCAATTTGGCCAAGGGCAAAAGTTTAGTCGAGTCCGTCCAGTCGGCCAAAAACTATCTTACAGGCGCGCTCGCCGCCATGCTGGATTTGGGAAAGGGTTCCGGCCCGATGAACCACGCGTTTAATGTTGAGGGAGATTTTTAGCGGCGCGATAATCGTTTGCAGGCCTAAAATTGCGGGCGCCTCGACAGGTTTTTATTTTTCTATATTTGGAGTTAATATGACTGTTTTTTCTAGTTCTTTGATTTGGTTTGGAGCCGGAGTTTCCATCGCGGAAATTATTACCGGAACTTATTTCGCGCCGCTGGGCTTTGCAAAAGGAATGGCGGCGATTGCAATCGGACATGTTCTTGGCTGCGCGCTTTTGTTTATGACAGGCGTTATCGGAGCCAAGAAAAAAATGGCCGCCATGCAGACTACCGCTTTGTCGTTTGGAAAAATTGGCGCCAAGTTTTTTGGCCTTTTGAACGCGGCGCAGCTTTTGGGCTGGACAGGAATTATGATTTACGACGGTTCCCTCTGCGCCAACACAATCATCAACGGCGCCAAGGACTATTCAAAGGTCGCCGCGCTCGCGATTGGCGTCTTGATTGTTGTTTGGATTTTGGCTGGCGTTCGCAATTTGGACAAGTTGAACTTTGCGGCGGCCGCGGCGCTTTTTTGCCTTACGATTTTGTTGTGCGTAAAGATTTTTGGCGGCATTTTTGGCGGAGCTGATTCTGGCGCCGCGATGGCGGACGGCGCGGCAGGCGAGGGAATGGCGGACCAAGCGCTTTCGTTTGGAGCGGCGATAGAGCTTTCTGTCGCGATGCCTCTTTCTTGGCTTCCTGTAATCAGCGACTACACAAAGGACGCAAAGCGGCCTGTCGCCGTTTCGCTGGCCGCGGCTGTCGTCTACTTTTTGGTCAGCGTTTGGATGTACGCAATCGGCATGGGAGCTGCGATTGTGGCGGGAGAAAGTTCGATTGACATCGTAATGCTAAAGACTGGTTTGGGAATCGCCGCGCTTGTGATTGTCGTTCTTTCAACCGTGACAACGACTTACCTTGACGCGTACTCCGCCGGCGTTTCAAGCCAAAGCGTTCACTCTAAAATCAACATAAAGGCCGCCGCGATAATTGTCGCCGTTTTGGGAACGGTCGGCGCGATTCTCTTTAACATGGACAACATCACGGACTTTTTGTATTTGATTGGAAGCGTCTTCGCTCCGATGACCGCGATTTTGCTCGCCGACTTTTTTGTTTGCAAAAACGATTCGTCGGCTAAAAAAATCGACGCGGCGCGCATTGTTGTGTGGATTTTGGGCTTTGCACTTTACAGGCTTTTCATGCGCTTTGACTTTGTCTTTGGCTGCACGCTTCCCGCGATGGCCGCCACTTTTGTCTTGGCGCTTGCGGCTGCCTTAATGAAGCGTCCGAAAGGACGCGGCAATTGACCCAAGGGCGCCGCGTCGTTATAATTTAGGAATGATAGAAGTTCAAGGCTCGCCGCTTTCCGGCATGACATTCATAGACTTGTTTGCTGGACTCGGCGGCTTTAGACTGGCCCTTGAATCTTTGGGCGCGCGCTGCGTTTATTCCAGCGAATGGGACAAACAGGCGCAAATCGTTTACGAAGAAAATTTTGGCGAGCGTCCCAACGGCGACATCACTCAAGTCGACGAAAAATCAATTCCAGACCACGACATATGTTGCGCCGGTTTTCCCTGCCAGGCCTTTTCGATTAGCGGAAAAATGCGCGGCTTTGAAGACAGCCGGGGAACTTTGTTCTTTGACGTCGCGCGCATTGTAAAAGAAAAAAAGCCAAAAGTCGTTTTTATGGAAAACGTGCGCAATTTCGCGCGCCACGACGGCGGCCGCACTCTTAAGGTTGTCCAATCAACTATGGAAGGCTTGGGCTACTTTTTTTATTGGAAAGTTTTGAGCGCTCGTGATTATGGCGTTCCCCAAAAACGCGAGCGCGTCTACATGGTTTGCTTTAGAAAGGATTTGTTTGGCGGAGCGGATTTTGAATTTCCAAAGCCTTTTCCCTTGACGCGCCATGTGGAGGATTTTTTGCTGCCGGAATCTGACGAAACCGCCGCATTGTACGACGAGCGCTACCCGATGCTTCTAAATCCCAAAAAAGAAGACAAGCCTAGTTCCCGCCCCATAAAACTTGGAATCGTAAACAAGGGCGGACAGGGCGAGCGCGTTTACAGCGCAAAAGGAATCGCCGTCACGTTGAGCGCTTATGGCGGCGGAGTCTTTGCAAAGACCGGCGGCTACTTGGTCAACGGAAGGCCGCGCCGCTTGCATCCGCGCGAGTGCGCCCGCTTGATGGGCTACCCGGATTCCTACAAAATTTCAAAACGGCCCAACCAAGCCTACAAGCAATTCGGCAACTCCGTTGTGGTCGACGTGCTTCAACTTATCGCGCTGCAAATAGCGGCGGCGCTTGGGACAGACGGTCAAAATTAAAAATGGACACGCTCACAAAGGAACAAAGACATTTTGTAATGTCCCAAATAAAAAGCAGCGACACAAAGCCTGAGCTTTTGGTCCGTTCGTACTTGCATCGTTTGGGATTTCGTTTTAGAAAAAACGACAAGCGCCTTCCAGGTTCCCCAGACCTTTACTTTCCGCGCTACTACGCCGTGATTTTTGTAAACGGCTGTTTTTGGCACGGACACAATTCCTGCCAAAAGGTGAGAATTCCAAAAACAAACACAGAGTATTGGACGCAAAAAATCGAGCGCAACAAGGAGCGCGACAAGAAAGAGGTGGAAAGCCTTTTGGAAGAAGGCTACCGGGTCGGCGTTGTTTGGGAATGCTCGATTACAGGAAAGAACCGCGCGCAAAAAATACAAGCCCTCTCCGAAAGCGTCGCGCTTTGGTTGGAAGAGGGCTTTGACCAAAATTACAAGGAATTTTAACCTTGCGTTTTTTTATTCCAATATGACATTTTTGCTTTTTTGCGTGTCCTTTGCCCAAGCGTAAGTGCTCAGGTAGGGATCCGGCTTTATCGTGGAGGGGCTTTCCCAAATTTCATCAATCAATCCTTGCGAAGTGATTCTTCCGATGCGCGCCCGTTTTTGCAAGTGTTGGTTTTCGCCGTCGATTTTAACCAAGCCTTCGGGCGCGTCGAATGTCAAATTTTTTGCCGCAATGCGAACCGCTTCCGTGTCAAAACTTCCGGCTTTTTCGCAAGCCAAAGCCCAAAGGTAGACGGCGGTGTAGGCGGCTTCCATCGGGTCGCCTACAAAGCGGTCTTCGCCGTACAACTCTTTGTAGCGGCTTACAAACTTTTTGTTTTGGAAGGAGGCGATTGTTTGCAAGTAGTTCCAAGCGGCAAGATGGCCCTCGATGTATTCCGGCCCGATGAAGGCCGCCTCTTCTTCCGACACTGAAAAGCTCATGACAGGAATGTCTTTTGGGGTGATTCCCTTTTTTTTAAGCTGCGTGAAGAAGGCCTTGTTTGAGGCGCCGTTTATTGTGTTTATGATGACGTCCGGCTTTGATTCAATGATGTCTTCAATTACTTGCTCAAAGTCCTCGGAGTCGAGCGGCCTGTAGACCTCTCCGACGCATTCTCCGCCCAGCGCTTTTAGCTGTGCTTTTATGATTTTGTTTGTTGTTTGCGGAAAGATGTAATCGGAGCCGACCAAGAACATGCGCTTTCCAAAATTTTCAAAACAGTATTCTATTGACGGAACGACTTGTTGGTTTGGCGCCGCCCCCATGTACATAATGTTTGGGCTTGCTTCCATTCCCTCGTATTGAAGGGGATACCAAAGAAGCCCGTAAATGTTTGGGTCTTCGACGACTGAGCAAACCGCTTTTCTTGACGCCGAAGTCCAGCAGCCAAAAATTGTCGCGACTTTGTCTTCTGTAAAAAGTTTTTTTGCCAAGACGCCAAATTTGCTGGCGTCGCTTTCTCCGTCCGCTTGAACGATTTGAATTTTTTTGCCAAGGACGCCGCCTTTTTTGTTGATTTCCTCTATGGCCATTTTTTCCGCGTTGACCACCGAGGCTTCGCTTGCCGCCATTGAGCCGGTCATCGAGTGCAGAATTCCAACCTTAACTATGTCGCGGTCTTTGTTTGAGCAGCTTGCGGAAAAAAATCCTGCAAGAGCGCAGGCTATTGCCAAAAGATGTTTTGTCCTTGTCATTGGTTCTCTCCTGTCAAAATGTCGTAGGTCGTCATCGCGCCTTTTCCTTTTATGTTGCATTCGATCGGAGCGCTGAATTTCATTCCGCTGTTCTTGAGCCTTTCGTACAAGTCGCCTGACACTTTTATCGTGTTGGGGCTGGCGGCGCTTTCCATTCGGCTTGCAACGTTCACCGTGTCGCCCCATACGTCGTAAATGAATTTTGTCTTTCCGATTACGCCCGCGTTGGCCGGGCCTGAGTTCATTCCAATTCTTATCGTAAATTTAATTCGCGCCTTTTCGTTGTAGCTCTTCAAGTCCTCCATCATTCCGATGGCGAAATTTGCCATGATTTTAGCGTGCTCCGGGTTGGGGGTCGGCAGTCCGCAGCCCGCCATGTAGGCGTCTCCGATTGTCTTTATTTTTTCCACGCCCATGTTTTTTGCCCTTTCGTCAAATCGGCTGAACAGGTCGTTAAGGGCAAAGGCGATTTCTTCGGCCGTGCGCTCGCTTGATGTTTGCGTGAAGTTGACTATGTCGGAGAACAAAATCGTGACGTCCGAAAAATTTTCGCCGATTGAATGGATGTTGTCCTTCAACTCGTTGGCTATCTTGTCCGGCAAAATGGCGCGAAGAAGCTTGTCCGACTTTTCTTTCTCGTTTTCCAACTGCATCGTGCGTTTTTTCACGAGCTTTTCCAAGCGAAGGTTTTCCATCTTGATTCTTCTTTGCTTGAGATAGAAAATCGTTATTACGCTTCCAAAGAATCCGATTGTCGCCAAAACCCAAAACCATTTTGTTTGGTAGAAGTAGGGTCTTTGAACGAAGAGCCTGGTTTCCGCCTTTGTTGAAATGAGGCCGTCGCCGTTTATGGCGTTAACCATAAAGGTGTGGCGGCCGGGCTTTAGGTTTGTGTAGGAGATTGAACGGATTGGACTGGCTTCCGAAAAATCATTTTCAAAATTTGTCAGCCTGTGCGTGAACTTTATTCTTTCCGGCGCGTCAAAGCTTAGGCCGGTGAATTTTATTTCGACGCGTTTTGTTCCGGGCTTTAATTCGATTACGCTTGTGGGGTCCTTGTATTCGAGCGAATCAACTTTTATGCTTTCTATGCATACCAAGGGGAGAACGGGGTTGGCGTGAAATTTTAGCGGGTCGTAAAGCGCGTAGCCGTCCACCATCGTGAACCACAGACAGCCGTTGTGGTCGCACATGCTCAAGGCTGTTGACGTGGGGCCGTCCGAGTCAAGGCCGTCGTTGCGGTTGTAATACTTAATCGCAATTTCATTTTTTCTTCCTTCCGCCGCGTTGATAAAATCGTCAAAGGGAGCGCAGGCGATTCCGTAGTTGCTTGTAATCCACGCTTGGTTCATTTTGTCGAAGAAAATTTGGAAGACGGAATCCGTTCCCAAGCCGTGGTCGGCGTTGACCGTTTGGAATGACGTAGGCAGTCTTCGCTGCGAGCTGTCGTATGAAGGACAACGGGTGAGTCCGCTTCCAGTGCATATCCAGTAAGAGCCTCGGTTGTCTTGAGTGATTTTGAATATTACGTTTCCCGCAAGCCCGTTGTCAGTCGTTTGCCTTCCTAGAATCGTTTCGTCCTTCATGTAGTAAACGCCGCCGCCGTCGGTTCCAATCCAAATCAAGTCGTTCTTGTCTTTGTAAATGCACATGACATATTCGTTTGTGAGGCCTTCCATTTGCCTGAAATTTTTTATGCTTCCGTCTTTGTGAATTATGCTTAGGCCGCTTGTCGTTCCAACATAAAGCTCTCCTGGCTTGCTTTCTATCGCCACTCTAACGCGGTTGCCGGCAAGTCCTTCGTCCGTGGACCAGCTTTGAATTTTTTCAGTCCTGACATTGTATCTAATTTGTCCCGGCTTTTTGTAGCAGCTGACAAGAACGTCTCCGTTGCTCGCAATTTCAACGTGTCGTATGCGGATGTCCTTTGTGAATTCCGTCAGGCGGTTTTTTTGCGGCTTTCCGTCCTTCAAGCTCAGGACGCCTTTGTCTGTTCCAATCCAAACGCTTCCGTCCTTGCCTTCCGCAATCGCGTTTGTCGGAATGAAATTTTTTGTCATTTTAAAACGGCCTCTGGTCAGTTTGCCCACGCCGTCTCTGTCCGTGGAAAGCCAAATGTTTCCTTCACGGTCGCGAATTATTTTGTTTATTTTTGCGCCTTCGATGTTCTTGATGTGGCATTCATGGAATTGGCCCTCGCTGTAAACCACAAGGCCGGACTCAGAGCCAAACCAAATGTTTCCGTCGTCGGCGACGTAAATCGACCAAGTGGGAACGGAGTCGAGAATGGTTCCTGTATGAATTTTTTTTGGGCGGCCGTTTTCCATTTTTACGATTCCTTCAATTCCAAGGCCCATCCAAAAATTTCCTTTTAAGTCTTGCGCGATTGAGCTGACCGTATACTCGCCAAAAGAATCAAGGTTGTTCACGTAGCGGAAAAGTCCGTCTGAAAAAACAAAGAGGCCGCGCTCGTTTTCGGTCGTGAGCCACATTCTGCCGGCTGTGTCGCAGTAAAGCCCCGTGCAATTAATTCCCTTTGAGACTGTTCCCGCCTCAAACTGGGGGTTGAACAAGCGCCTTTCGGGAGTCAAGTAAACTACTCCGGCGGAAGTGCCAATCCAAATGTTTTCGGATTTGTCCAAGGCAATCGCGCGGATTGAATTGTTGGGAAGGCCGTTTTGCGTTGAGTAATGAACGTTTCCTTTGGGGGAAAGCATTTGCGCGCCCTCGTCGTTTGAGCCAATCCAAAGGTTGCCTTTTAAGTCTTCCACTATTACGCGGGTGGAAGCGAATTTTATGCCGTTGTCTTTTCCCCGCCGCACTGTGGTGAAGTGGACTCCGTCAAAGCGGACAAGTCCCTCGTAAGTTCCGATGTTGATGAAGCCGTCCCTTGTTTGCAAAATTCCTGTTGAGTTTGTTCCTGTGAGGGAGCCAAAAGAGTTCCAAGACTGGTATACGTAATTTTCAAAAAATGAATTTTCCGCGAAGGAAAGCGCCGCTGAAAACAAGACGGCGGTCATGAATGTTGACAATTTCTTCATGCTATATATTGTAAACCTAAACGGCAAAAAAAGCAAATGTTACTTGTAAAGAAGATAGGGCTTTCTATCCTTTAAAAAACGCTCGACGTCTGGAAGCCAGGTTTCGCGAATTTCTTCTTCGCTCATGCCGCCGTCGATTTGCTCGATAAGCTTGTCGTTTCCCCAAAGCCGCGCGAGCCCAGCCTTTTGGTCAACCATGTTCTTGGCGCCGCCGAATTTCTTTGCAAAGGCGATGAAGTGTCTTAGCGTGAAAATTCCGTCGGGCCGGAAATTGCTTTTCTGGCCAAAACTGCCGGCGCCGGAATTGTGTTCCTGACTAGAACTGCCGGCCGCGCTGTAATTGCTTTCCTGACCAAGACTGCCGGCCGCGGCATTGGCGGCTTCCACATAAAGCGGCTCGCCCGTCAAGTCGAGTCCGTAGCAAGGCTTTCCTTCGTGCTTGGGGTTTGTCGCCATTCCCGGAATGTCTCGCGGAGTGAAAACGTATTGGCCAAAGGACTCGTCGGGATATCCGATTGCGCTAAAGGGCTCTTCCGTTCCGCGGCCTTCGCTCACGACCGTCGCCTCGAACAAGCATAAAAAGGGATAAAAGCGGACCGCGCGATGGCTTGGCAAATTTGGCGACGGCGGGACGGGAAGAACATAGCGGGTGGCCCGCGTGTAGTTTTTTACAGGGATCACAGTCAGCTTGCATTTCGCTCCGCCTTCAAGCCAGCCCTGTCCGTTAATCATGAGCGCAAGCTCGCCCGCCGTCATTCCGTAGATTGCCGGAATCGGGTCAAGGCTTACGTAAGACTTGTAGCGCTCGTCGCGGATTGGGCCCGCCACGCAGTCGATGTTGGGGTTGGGCCTGTCAAAAATCACAAGCGGAATCTTGTTTTGCGCGCAGGCTTCCATGATGTAATGCATCGCGCTTATGTAGGTGTAAAAGCGCGCGCCCACGTCCTGTATGTCGTAGACCATAACGTCAACGTCCGCCAAAAGTTCGGGCGAGGGCCTTAGGCTTTTTCCGTAAATCGAATAAATCGGAACGCCGGTTTTTTGGTCAACGTCGTTGGCGATTGTCTCACCGGCCTCGCCTTTTCCCCTAAAGCCGTGCTCGGGCGCGAAGACTTTGACCACGTTTATTTTTTTGGAAAGCAAAAAATCCAAGTCGTGGACCGCGCCGCCGTCCGCGTTTGGAATTATAGAAGTTGCGTTTGCGGCAAGGGCGACGCGCTTGTTTTTCAAAAGCTTTTTGTATTTGTCAAAGCGCGCGGCTCCGACAACGACTTGAGTTTGCGCGAAGAGTGAAGCGCAAGAGAGCGCCAAAAGCGTGGCGCAAATTATGGTCTTTAAAGGCCTTAAGGCTTCCCTTTTCGCAAAAATTTTTGGCAAGCCTAAAATTGCGGCGGCTTTTTTGGCTTTGACTTCCGTTTTTATTTTGCTGTCGTGCCTATTAAAAATCATTTTAGCATTTCCTTAATCTTTTCAATTTCGTCAGCGTCGCGCGTTGGGTCAAGAAGCGCCGCCGCCTCGTTGGCCAACTGCGCGGCTTGGTCGGAGCCGTCTGTTTTTGCGCGGCGGACAAAGACTTCCAAAATTGAGTAGGCGGCGCGGACAATTGGATGCTCGCTGTCGGTGATCGGCTCTCCGCTTTTAAGCCGTTCCGCTTCCACAAGACGGAACTTGTCGCGGACCATATCGGCCAAAAGCGAAAGCCTGGCGCTTTTTTTGTCGCTTCCGTTCCCAATTCCCTCGTAAAGCAGGGCCGGAATAAAGCCGGGAGCCGCCGCAGTAAAATACGAGCCTTCAAATTCGTAGGCGTTCTCTTCTCGGTAGGGCGTGTTTCGCTTGCTGGTAAAGTAGGCGAGAGCGAGCTTTTCTTCCGGGTCAAGCATGACAAGCGTTCCTGTCCAGCCGTTGTGGCCGACTGTGGCGCGGCTCGCGCTTTGGCTAAAGTTCCACGAGCGGCGGTCGTCGCCCTGATGGTACCAGCCGATTGCCCAGTTGGCGCGGCCACTGTCTTGCGGCGAAAAGAAGGAGTCCAAAACATCCTTGTCAAAAAATTTGTTCTGGCCGTAGCCGCCGTAAAAAAGAGTTGACAAAAGTCTTAGCGCGTCGCTTGCCGTGGTGAAAAGCCCAGCGTGGCCGGAGACGCCCGCCATTGAATAGTAGGCCGTCTCGTCGTGGACTTCTCCTTGGATTGTGTCGCTCCGGCCCGCAAAGTCAAGCAAGGTTCCGCCGCGAGTGTTTCCGCGAAGCTCAGTGGCCGCGCAGTCGCTTTTTGAAAATCCGTTTTGGAGCGGATTGAAAGCCGTTCGCGTTAAGCCCAGCGGCTCCCAAAAAGTTTTTTTGCAAAAGTCGTCAAGCTTTTCGCCTGTAATCTGTTCCACCACAAAGCCCAAAATCATGTAGTCGGCGTCGGAATACAAAACGCGCTTTCCCGGCTCGTAAAGAAGCGGCGTCTTGCAAATGGACTCAAAGGTTTTTTCGCGCGTCTCTTGGTCGGCGCCGCATCCCGCGTAAAGCTTGTTTTTTGGAGTTTGGTTTTCTTTTTCGCGGCCTTGCGTTGTTGAGTTGAAGTTTTTGTTGTAGTAGGCGGGACCTGCCGGAAAGCCCGCCGTGTGGCAGGCCACGTCGCGCACTGTGAGGGCGGCCTTCCATTTTTTGTTTTGGCCGAGCGAGGCGCCGCTACCGTTTTTGTATTTTATGTTGATTGTCTTTTTGTAAAAGTCGTCGCCAAGAACATCGGCGATTTTTGTGTCGAGCGAAAGTTTTTTTTGCGAGACCAAAAACTCGATGGCCATGTTGGCGGCCAACGCCTTTGTGCAGGAGGCTATGTCGAACATCGTGTCGTCCGTGATTTTTTCGCGCTCGTTTTGCGGGAGCGGATTTCCGTCCGTGTCGTAGGAATTGATGAAGCCCCAAGAATTTTTGTAAACGATGCGGCCGTTTTTTGCGACGGCAAGCTGCGCGCAAGGAAAGCCATGCTCGATGTCGGACTGGATAATTTGTGAGACAAGATCGAGCGCGTCGGAGTCGATCTCGCTTTGTCCGCCGCCTTCTTCCAGCAACACAGGGTAGGGAACGTAAACCTTGACCTTGGCGTTGTCAGAAGCGGAACTGGTCGCTGACGGAGAAGCGGCGGCGGAACCAGGACTGCTCACTGACCGAGAAGCGGCGGCCGCGACGTGAATGTCCGCCGCCTGCAAAATGTTTTTTCCGTTGCGCGCGATTTTTGAAATGTCAATCTTGTATGAGCGGCCGCCGACAAGCGCGGATGTGTCAACGCGCTCTTGGTTTACAAAAAGCGAAAAGGCCGCGACGTCCCTTCCGACTTGGACAAAAAGATAGCCCTGGCCTTCAAAAAAATCAAAGGCGTACAAGCTGTTGGGCGCGAGCGTGTCCTCAACCTCGCCAAATCGGTCGGGAAACGAAAGTTCCGCCTGCCACTGCGCGTCTTCCGGGAGCGCGGATTCTTCTATCTTAAAGAGCGGCTCCGTGTTTGGCGCTTTTTGCGCAAAGGCGCTTTGCGTTTGCGCGAACATCAATGCCGCCGCAAGCGCGAGGGCCGCGAGTTTTTTTGTTTTGCGTTCATTTTTTGTAATAAACATCATTCCATTATTTTATCAAAGAGAGGCGGATTTTGCTAGGGTTGGAATAGTGTTAAATTTTTTATGATGAAAAGAATTGCGGGCGATACTTGCGAATAATACTATTTATTTTTTCATTTAAGATTGAGTTTTTAATTCCTTCTTTCATAGATGTATAAATCACCTCTATTGTTTTTTTATCCTTATCAGATACAGTGGGGCTATTATAAATATTTTCTAAAATTTGTTCTTTATTCATTATTGGGGAGAGAGCTGTTTGCTTAATATTGTTCATTTTATTTCCTTTGTTGTCATTCTGTTTGTATGAATCGCCTTTTTTTTGATTTTTTCTTGAGGGTCTGCATCAATGTCATAATTTCTCATTTTTTACACCTTTGTTAAAAAATATTTTTACGGAACTGTGATTTCAATTTGTGTTGTTTTTCCTTTGCCCTTTTTTTCAAATTGGAGTTTTGTTCCAGACGGCAAATTGTCAATGTAGTAATTTCTATCAACACTTATTATGAACCAGTCTCTTAAATCTATTATTTTCTCTATTAAAGTATTTGAGATTTCTGTTAATTTGTCGATGTCGTGACAATCATTTTGATGGTATATGTTTATTTCTGTTACTAATTGTTTTATTTCTTGGGAATATGAAAGCGCTATGTTTTGTAGCACATAAATCGGTTTGTTGTTAATTGCAATCAATTCACAATTGGTATCAATTTTTGAATTTTGAGCCGCACTTTTTTTGATTACATTTATAACCTTATTGTTATCTAATTCTAATCCAATTTTTTCCATGTTTTTCATCATGTTGTGTGGGGCTGAGTCTTTTCTACTTTCATATTCAATACAATAAAAGTCGAGTTCATTAAATATTTCATATTTTTTTTGTGTTTCTTCGGCAAGTTTTTTTTCTTGCTTTATTCTTTCTTGTTCTTTTTTGATGTCAATGAACTCTACGTTGTCAAGATTGATTTTAATATCAGGAAGCGGATTTACGATGCTTCGAATGGAATTTTTGTTATAATCTTCAGCTGTCAAAAGCGAAATATTATATACTCCGTAATTAAGCCAAATGCCCATCAATTTTACTACATACTTTCCATTGTCCAGTTTTGACATTACATTTTGAGGAATGTCTGAAAACCAATAAGATGATTCGTCTATGTGCATTGTTTTTCTGGTGCCTTCGGCTAGGAGTTTTCCATTTTCATCATATAATCCTAGTTTTATATCATAGCATGTGTAATTTCCATTTACAAATATGGGCAAAATGGCATAAATATCACTTTGAATCCGACATGAAGCCTGAGTTAAGAAGTCATTGAATATTGGTTCGAATCGCGCGCAAAAAGCAGGCGCTTCAACAACACTTTGACCAAATTCTTCTGGCATAATTTTTAAAAGATAATCAGAGCCAGGTATCAATATTGCTGCGAAGCAAGAAATTGCTACGCCATTAGCATTGTAAATTCTGTTTGCCTCATTCTGAAAATTTGGCAGTGTAACTGCGTCTTTTGGTAGTTTAAATGTCGTTGATTCGTTGTTATATTCCTTTGAGTTTAATTCGTTTATTCTTGCGTTTTTAAATTTTGTTTTATATAGTCCCGTTTTTTTAACATTCCCATCTTTGCGTTCGAAATCATTAGAAATTCTCGAGTTCTCATAATACCACATGTCCGGCATGTCGTATTTATTAAAACCTGTGGATAGAATATTCAAAGCATTTTTATATAAGTCTGTTTCCTTTATGTCTACGGATAGTATATAATCGGCCGTTTTGTTTTTGTAGTTTACGCTGCCCATTTTAAGATTGTCAAATGTAATCTTATAGGGAAACCTTTCTGTAAAAAAGCGTTCTGCGTTTTTTATAAGTCTTTCTGTTTCATCGTGTAATGTAAAAACATCAAATTCGCCATAGCCAGGTTTTCCGCTTTTTATACACTCGCTTAACTCGGTGTATTTTTGTTTTGCTTCTTCTGGATTGTCTGAAAGTTTCATGGCGTCGTAATAGGCTCCAAGCGCGTAAAACCATTCTTTCTTGCTTTCATAATTTTTTCCGGCTTGAAGCAGTTCTTCATATGTTTTTGAATGGATTGTCAGTGACATAGATAAAAGGACTAGGCCAAAAAGCAGTTTTTTCATATCTTCCTCCAGAAATTGATGCTAGATTTGAGAAACATCAATATATTGTTGTCAAAAAATTATAAAACAATATATTGACGCTGTCAAGTTTTAAACATCAAAATATTGATAGTATGAAATTATGGGATTTAAAGAAAGATTACGGGACGAGATTGAATATCGCGGGCTTTTGGTAAAAGAAGTCTCCGCGGCAGTTGGTATTAGCAACAGTACCTTTTTGTCCTA
This sequence comes from uncultured Treponema sp., assembly GCA_946411505.1. Classification (GTDB taxonomy): domain Bacteria; phylum Spirochaetota; class Spirochaetia; order Treponematales; family Treponemataceae; genus Treponema_D. The sequence continues at coordinate 22,573 of CAMKEG010000011.1, forward strand.
TATTGACGCGAGGGGCGTTTTGCCTAACGTTGAAACTGCTGTAAAAATCGCAAGATATCTTGGTGTTTCAGTTGAATACCTTGTTGGCGGCGACGCTAAAGTTCCAGAAAAGGCAAAGTCCGCCGTAAATCCAGCAAAGAAAAAGCTTTCCGAATCTTATGACAAACTTTCCGCCCATGACAAAAAAGTTCTCTTAAAAATCGCCGACGCGATGGGCAAGCAATGACTTGCATAATTTCTAAATTGCGCTAAAATCGAACCGTTAAAGTGAGGCGCTATGCTTAGACCTACAGTGACCGCTGTTTTTGCGGAAAACGATTATATTCTTCTCTTGGAATTTGACAACGGCGAGCGCAAGCGTTTTGACGTAAAGCCTTACATAAAAGGCTCGTGGTTCGGACAATTGAACGACAGCGCTTATTTCAAAAGAGTCCGAACTAATGGCTTCAATGTTGAGTGGCCAAACGGCCAGGACATTTGTCCAGACGATTTGTATTACAACGCCAAGTAAATATTCCCCCGCTCCTTTAGTTGAAAAAAAATCCCATTTGTTTTATCATCGTTCAGAATGAACTACAACGACTCATCTATAAAAATATTTTTCAGCTACTACAAGCCGCACATCGCGATTTTTGCGGCGGACATGGTTTGCGCTTTTTTCATCGCGGCCATAAACGTAAGCTTTCCGATTTTGACCCGCTATCTTTTAAACACCTTGATTCCGCAAGGCGCCTTTAAGCTTTTTTATTGCTTCATGGCCGCCGCCCTTGGAATGTATGTCTTGCGCTGGGTCTTTGTTTGGTTCGTAAACTATTGGGGCCATTACTTTGGCGTCAAGGTTGAGACCGACATGAGGCGCGACGTTTTTGCAAAGCTTCAGGAGCAGAGCTTTTCGTTTTTTGACACGCATCTCACCGGCCACCTTATGAGCCGCGCCACAAGCGACCTTTTTGAAATCACAGAACTGGCGCACCACGGGCCTGAGGACGTCATGGTTTCGCTCCTCACTCTTGTCGGAAGCTTTGTCCTGCTTTTGAGAATTCGCTGGGAGCTTGCGATAGTCGTCTTTGTCTTTTTGATCGCGACGATTTTCATCACGGCGGTCAACCGCAGGCGTCTTTCCGACTCTTCGCGCGTCGTAAAAGAAAAAACGTCGTCGATAAACGCGGCCTTGGAAAACTCGCTTACAGGAATCAGGGTGACGCAGAGCTTTACGGCGGAAGATTTGGAAATCCAAAAATTCAAGCAAAGCAACGAGCGCTACAAGGAAAGCAAAAAAGTTTTTTACAAGGCAATGTCAACCTTTCACGCCAACGTTGAATTTTTAATCGCGCTTCTTTCTGTCCTTGTCATCGCGCTTGGCGGCTATTTTATAATGAAGGGAAAGATGACGCTCCCTGACTTGATAGCTGCCAATCTTTTTGTCGCGGCCTTTAGCGCTCCGATCGGAAAGTTGATTTTCTTTGTGGAACAGTACACTACCGGCATGGCGGGCTTTAAGCGCTTTTTGGAAATCATGCGTATGGACACTTCGATAAAAGAAGCTCCTGACGCGGTGGAACTTTTGAGCGCCCGCGGAAACATTTCGTTTAAAGACGTATGCTTTTCCTACAACAAAAAAGTCAGCGTCTTGGAAAACGTCAATTTGGAAATCAAGGCCGGCGAGCACTTTGCGCTTGTCGGCGAAAGCGGCGGCGGAAAGACTACGATTTGCAATTTGCTTCCGCGTTTTTACGAGGCCACAAGCGGAAGCGTTTTGCTTGACGGAATCGACATAAAAAAAATAAAACTTCAAAGCTTGCGGAAGCAAATCGGCCTTGTGCAGCAGGACGTCTTTTTGTTCGCCGGAACTGTCCGCGAGAACATCGCCTACGGAAACCCAAACGCGAGCGAGGACGAAATAATCCTTGCCGCAAAGCGCGCGGAAATCCACGACGACATTCTAAAAATGCCCGACGGCTACGACACGCTTGTGGGCGAGCACGGCCTTAAGCTTTCTGGCGGCCAAAAACAGCGAGTCTCAATCGCGCGCTGCTTCCTAAAAAATCCGCCGATACTGATTCTTGATGAGGCGACAAGCGCGCTTGACTCCGCGACAGAAATGAAAATTCAAAAGGCCTTTGACGAGCTTTCAAAAGGCCGCACCACGCTTGTAATCGCGCACAGGCTTTCGACAATAAAAAACGCGGACAGCATCGCCGTCGTCGACGGAAAGGGCGTCGTAGAATGCGGAAGCCATGACGAGCTTTTGGCGCTTGGCAAAAAGTACGCCGCGCTTTGGAAGAACCAGGCGGCCGCTAGATGACGCGGCTTGACCTTTTGCCAAATGGCTATAAAATTTTCCAAGACCCCGCCGCCTTTTGCTTTGGAGCGGACGCGCGGCTTTTATGCGCCTTTTCCAAAATAAAAAAAGGCCAAAGCGTCATCGACCTTGGAACGGGGAATGGAATCATTCCGCTTTTGCTGCATAAAAAATCTTTGGCTTTGCGCTCAAGCCACTCCGCCGGACCTTGCCGCTTTGTAGGTTTGGAAATTCAAGAGGCCGCCGTCCGCCTCGCAAAAAAAAGCGTCGCGCAAAACGGCCTGGAAGACGACATACAAATTGTTCATGGCGACATCAGGCATGTTGACGACCTCTTCCAGCCGCAATCCTTTGACGTCGTCGTTTGCAACCCGCCTTACATGAAAGTCCAAGGCTCCACCCAAAACGAGTCGGAAGCCAAGCGAATCGCGCGCCACGAAATTATGTGCGGCCTAAAAGACGTCGCGGCGGCGGCCTCCTTTTTGGTTAAGGAAAACGGTTCCTTCTTTATGGTTCACAGGCCGCGCCGCTTGCAAGAAATTTTTGAGGCCTTTGCCGCCTGTAAATTGACGGCCTGCCGCGCGCGGCTGGTCTATCCCGCCGCGGACAAAGCGCCCGAAATGATTTTGCTGGAAGCGCGAAAAAACCGCGCAAAAGAATTGAAGTTTGAGCCGCCTTTAATTATGTACGAGGGGCGCGACTACACAAAAGAATTTTTGGAATACGTTTCGGATTGACAAGGCGGCGGGCCGTCGTCCGCGCTTGAGCTGGCGTTCGTTGGCGCGGCCCAAACGCGCTGGCGCTGTCGTCCGCTCGCGCGGCTTGACCCGGCAATCTTTCACTTCACTCCCAAATACCGCTTCATTTCCTCGATGTAAATTTGGCCCACGTCGCTAAGGATGAAATTCCTTTTGCTTATCCAGCCTATTTCCATAACGCGGTTGATGTTGGCGTCGCTTTCGCGGAAGGGAATCGCGATGTAGTCGCTTCCGTTCAATTCCTCGCTTATGATGCCAGAGCAAAGCGTGTAGCCGTTCAAGCCCACCATCAAATTTAGAACCGAGGCGCGGTCGTTGGTTTTTATTGTGCGGTGGTATTCTTCCGTGGAAAGAATTTCTTCGGCAAACCAAGGCGAGTCGTTGTCGTCCTGCTCAAAAGAAAGGCAAGGGTAGTCGGAAAGTTCCTCAAACGAAATCGACTTTTTCTTGGCAAGGGGGTGGCCCTTCCAAATGTAAACGTAAGCCTTGCAGTCAATCAGCAGATGGAATTCCAAGTCCTTTGACTTTAGCATTTTTTGAATTATCGCCCTGTTAAAGTCGCTCAAGTACAAAACGCCGATTTGGCTTTTTAGCGAGGCCACGTCTTCGATGACTTCCTTTGTGCGCGTCTCGCGAATTGCAAATTCGTATTCGTCCGTGTTGAAGCGCTTGACCATCTCAACAAAACTTTTGAGCGCGAAGGAGTAGTGTTGCGTGGAAATGCCGAATTTCTTTTTTGCCACGCCGCTTTTTTTATAGCGGTCAATGACGGACTCGTAGTTCATGTAAAGCTGCTTTGCGTTGGAAATAAATTCCTGTCCGTCTTGCGTGAGCGTCACGCCCCGGCCCGTCCTGTTGAAAATTTGAATGCCAAGCTCGGCCTCCAAATCGTGGATGGCGCTGGTGAGCGACGGCTGGGAAACAAAAAGCTTTTCCGCAGCCTTGTTGAACGAGCCGTTTTCCGCGATTCCAATCACGTATTTTAATTGTTGAAACGTCATGTAAAACGCTCCTTGCTTTGCTAGATAAGCTCGGCGTAAATGTCCACGCCGCTAACAGCCACAGCCCTTGCTTTGACGACCGCGCCTTCTTTAACGCTCGCGGCGTTTTTTTGTGACGGATTAAATTGCATGACTATGTTGCCGTCAACTTCCGGCGCTTGGAACCAGGCGCGGCCAATCGCGTAGGAGCCGCCTTCTTGGTCTTGAGAACTTTTTTTGTCCGCGGCGTCGTCAAAGACTTCTTCAATCAAAACGTCGTATGTCAAGTTTTTGCCGTTTTTCAAAACGCGGTTCTTTAGCCGGGCGGCGGTGATTTTTTCCTGCGCTTCTTGCAAGGCGGCAACGCGGGCGGCGGCGGTTTTTTTGGCAACCTGCTTTTTCATGGCGGCGGCGGGCGTGTCGTCTTCCTTGCTGTAGGCAAAGGCGCCGCTCCAGTCCGGCTCCACCGCGCGCAAAAAGTCCAAGCTGTTGGCCGCGGCTTCTTCCGTTTCGCCGGGGAAGCCCGCCAAAAAAGTTGTGCGCAAGGCGGCCGCTGGAAAGATTGTCCTGATGTTTTGGACGAGCGCCGTGTAATAAGAGGCCGTGTTTTTTCTGTTCATCGCGCGGATTACGCCGTCGTCTCCGCTTTGGAAAGGAATGTCAAAGTAGGGAAGCAAGCGCGCGTCCGTTTTTAGTATTGGCAAAATGTCTGCGTTAAAGTGGTCGGGGTGAATGTACAAAAGGCGAATCCAAAAGTCGCCTTTAAGGCCGCTGATTTTTTTTAGCAAGGAAGCGAGGGGCGAAAGGACGCGCGCGTTTTTTGGCTTGCCTTCGCTTGCGGCGTTTTCCGTTCCGTAGGCCGCCAAGTCCTGGCCAATCAAGTTTATCTCAAACACGCCGCGCTTTAAAAGCGACTTTATTTCCGCCACGATGTCGGCGGCCGGCCTGCTTCTTAGCTCGCCGCGGATAAGCGGAATCGCGCAAAAGCTGCAATGGTTGGAGCAGCCTTCGGTAATCTTAACGTAAGCGGAATTTTTTCTGGACAACAATTTCAGGCGTTCGCCGCAAGACACGCCGGCCTGCTTGGGCGTTTCCACCGGCCTTTTTCCGGCCATGACTTTTTTCGCGACAAGAGCCGCTTTGCTTAGGTCTCCGTTTCCAAAAATTCCGTCGGCCTCAGGAAGCTCCGTCTTGAAAATTTTTGCGTAGCGCTGGGCAAGGCAGCCGGCAAGAATGATTTTTTTGTCGGCGTATTTTTTTCTGGCGCCCAAGAGCGCGTCCAAGGATTCTTTTTTTGCGCTTTCGATGAAGCCGCAAGAGTTGATTATGATTAAGTCCGCTTCGTCGGCGCTTTCCGCCTGTTCAAAGCCCGCGGCAATCAAATTTGAGATTATTATTTCGCCGTCAACTTGGTTTTTGGCGCAGCCGCGCTGGTCAAGAAAAAATTTAGTCAAGGCTTTCGACCACCAAGCGGTAGCGGCCGTCGTCGGTGCGAATCCACTTAATGTCTTCAACGACAACTTCGCCGGCTTTTGCGATTTCCAAGTCGTGCGCGCGGCCTCCTGCAATCACTTGGAACTTGACCGTGTTTCCGTTGCTTATCCAGACGCGGGTCTTGTTGTTGGCCGTCATTGTCACAGCGTCGCCGTTGGTGTAATAGTTCTCAACAGAGTCCTTTCTGTCCACCTCATAGCGGAAAACGCAAGGGTTTCTGAAACTGGCGTTCAAAGTAAAGGGGTACGCGCGGTTGTCTTCAAGCACGACAGTTTGGTTTGCCTGCTGGCTGGCCAGCAAAGGAATCGTCGTTTCGTCGATGTTTTCCGTGACGGCGCTTCCGTCCTTAAGCATAATGTAAACTTCCGCTCCGCGCGAATTCTTGTTTGACGAAACTTCCCAAACGTCAATCACAAGGTCAACCGCGCTGTCGCCGTCAACGTCAAGCTCGCGCGTTTCGCTAAGGTCAAAGTATTGAAGTCCGATTGGAGTTTGGAGGCCCAGGCGCGAGTCCGTGTCGCTGGCCACCGTGAGCATTATGTTTCCGCCCTTGTTGGGAACCAAGATTTGGTCGCCCACATAAAGGCGTTCGTTGAGCGGCTTTGAGTCAAGCTCGTAAATTTTTTGCTGAACCTTGTTTGACACGGTGTACTCGTTTTGCTTTGCGATTTGCTTTGGCCTGTAGACCGCAAAATAAAGAATCAGCAAAACGATTGTCGTCACGACGGCAATCGAGCTGGTCACGATGGCCGGAACAAAATAAGTCGGACGGGGCTTTGCGATCAATCCCTCGGGAACGGGCGACTCTTGGACCAAGGCCGCGTGATAAAGCTTTGTCAGGCGCGCCGCGTCAACGTTTAGATATTCGGAATAGTTGCGCAAAAAGCCCACTACATAGGCCTCTCCGTGAAAGACCGCTGTGTTCTCGCTTTCAAGCGCCTCTATGTAGCGCTGCGAAATTGACGTCTCTTTCGCGGCCGTTTCAATTGATATCTTTTTCTCTTCGCGAGCGTGTCGCAATATGGCTCCGTAACTGTCCATCGGGTTTCCCTTTAAAACATAAAATTGTCGTAACTGTTCGCAGCGGACGGAATGTCGTAGCTGAAGCGCTGAGCGGTCAAGCCTTGGTTGATTTCATAGTCGGAAAAATCAATCTTGTATGTTACGTCCGAAGGCGTTACCGCTTCGACGCGGCGAATCAATTTTGTTTTTGGAGTGATTGAAAGCTTGATGTAGCGGAAGGCTTCGCTTGTCGTGCGGCGCCATAAAACCAAGCGGATCACTTTTTCTTCCGAAACTTCGCCTGTGGCCTTGTCTTCGTCAAGCGGAACGGCTTCCTGGCTTGTCTCGTAGCTGACAGTGTAGTAGCGGCGCATCAATGAAAGGCCTTCGCTTGTGGCAAGGTTGGCCGCGTTTCCCTTGGAGTCCGAATCGTCCGAGTTGGCGTTTTGAGTCAAGACGGCCTGCGAGCCTGGAAGGTAAATTGTGAGCGTCTCTCCGTTAAACACGATTACTTGGTTTTCCGGACTTGAAAAGTCAAAGCGGACTTTGTCGGGCTGCAAGTAAGTGATTTTAGCCTTCATCTCCTCTTTGTCGATTACGATGTTGGCGTTGGCCTGGTAGTCCTTTATTTTTCCGTATTCTTCCGAAACGCTTTTAAAGTATTCGTTGGCGGTTATGATTGTCTCGGCGCCCTGGGAAAAAATTCCCGCGCAAAAAAATGCCGCGCAAAAAGCGCAAGCCAAAGACTTCTTTAATGACAATTTCATGCCGTCTATTATAGAAGAAACACGCGCAACCGTCAACTAGCGGCGGCAATTTATAGCAGGTAGGCCAGCGTTCCTAGGACTATAAGCAGGACTGCGTTCCATAGGGTGAACGCGGCCATATAGTTGGGCGCGTTTGGAGCCTTTGCCTCGTCGCTTGTTGAGTATAGCTTGAACGAAATGACGCTTGCCATCGAGGCTATCAAAGTTCCCAAGCCGCCGGCGTTGACGGCCAGCAAAAGCGCCCCTCCGTCTTGCGCGAAGGCGCTAAGCAATAGCGCGGCCGGAACGTTGCTTATCACTTGGCTTGCCGCGATTCCCGCGACGTAAGTTGAAAGGCGGCTTTTTAACGCTCCGCTTAAAAATTCGGAAAAGGCGGGAACGGTCGAGAGCGTTTTTGTGAATATGAAAAAGCCCGCGAAGGTGAAAAGCAAGCTGTAGTCAACCTTTTTTAGAAGCCGCATGTCGCAAATCAGGACAAGCGCCAGCGTGGCCGCCAGCATGATTCGCCAGTCCAAGACGCGGAAGACGGTCAAAAGGCAGACGGCAAAATTGGCCGCGTAAAGGAAAGTTCTAAAATTCCACTGGACAAAGACGCGCTGGCTTTGCAACTGTTCCGGCTTGATTTTGTCGATTTGTCCGGGAGCCCTTTTGCTGAAGAACGAGGCCAACGCCGCCAAAGCGAAAAGAGAAGGAACGGCAATCTTTGCGGTGAGGGCAAAAAATTCCGTCGCCGAAAAATTGTAGCGCGAAAACAAGTAAAGGTTTTGCGGGTTTCCCATCGGCGTCGCGCAGGAGCCAAGGTTGGCCGCGAGCGTTTCCAGCACGATTAAGTTTGCGCAAGGAAAGCCAAGGTTTTTAAAAATCAATATCGATATCGGAACGAAAGTCAAAAGCGCGACGTCGTTTGTGACCAGCATCGAGCTGAAGAAAACGATGAACGTGAGCAAAAAGTAAAGGGAGCGGCGGCTTTTGCAAAGACGCGCGAGGCGGGCGGCGGCAAAGTCCAAATAGTTTTGGCTTTGAAAGGCCTTTATCACCAGCATCAAGCAAAAGAGGATGGCCAGCGTCCTAAAGTCAATCGCTTGGACATAAAGGCTTTTGTCCGGCCTTACAAGCGCCGCCGCGACGGCCGCCAACACAAGCGCCGCCGTCAATACAGGCTCGCGCTTTATGAATTTTTTCGTTCGCTCCAACATCGTCAAAGTTCCTTTTCGTATTTTCCGCGGCTGATTTTAACAAAGCCGATTTTATACATGTAGGTCTCGTGGTTTTTTGCGCTTGTTTCCAAGACCGCTTTTTTTACGCCTCGGCGCGCGATTTCCTTGTAAAGGAAAAGGCCGGCGGAATTGTCGCGGTAGGCGGGCGTCGTGTAGTCGATTGAAATGTGGAAAGTCTTTTCGCCGTCGATTTTTCCGGCCGTGATTCCCGTGGCGTTGTCTCCGTTCATCAAAATAAAAACCTCGTCGTCCTTGTCCAAGCCCTTGAAGCCGGGAAAGTAATTCAGGATGTCGTCGTTGTATTTTTGCGCCAAATAATTTGGAAGGCCCGCGCCGCCGTTTGATTCTATTAAGTGGTAGCTTTTTTCCAGCCTAAAAAACTGGACGATTTTTGCCGCGTTGACGACAATCAAAATCGCGTTCAAAAACACGACGGGGTATGCTCCGACGGCCGCCGCGTAAAAGACGGAGACCGCGCTTCCGGCGATGTTCACGATTCTAAGGCGCAAAACGGAAGTCATCGTCATCGAAAGGACGACCAGCGCCGTTCCAATGTATCCAACCGCTTCCAAAACAATTCTCATTTTTGCCTCCGCCAAAGTCAGTATAAAGAAAAGGCCTTTTCTAGGCAATAATTTTTTTCCGCCCCACTTGAACAAATTGCGGCAAATGCGCTATAATAATTTTCACTTGGGGTATTAGCTCATCTGGTAGAGCGATAGGTTCGCAATCTATAGGTGGTCGGTTCGAGTCCGATATACTCCACAAGACGCGGTTCCAAAGGGGCCGCGTTTTTTTTATGACGGCTTGAAACATGCCGTCGTCCGCGGCAAGCCCAAACCTTGACCTTCTCCCCGTCCACGCGTTATAATGGCGGCATTATGAAAGTCTCGCGCGTGGCGGAACGCAAAAAAATTTTCTCAAAAAGTTGCCAAAAGGTATTGACACAAATCAGCGCGCGCGGCGCAATCAATCAATCAATCAATCAATCAATCAATCAATCAATCAATCAATCAATCAA
>CAMKEG010000012.1 GCA_946411505.1 uncultured Treponema sp.
AATTCGCAATTCGCAATTCGCAATTCGCAATTCGCAATTCGCAATTCGCAATTCGGCGCGAGCTGGCGCCAGCTTAACGAGTTTCGCGAAGCGCAACTCGAAAAAAAATTTTCTGGAAAAGCCCGCAAAGCTCATTGCGGGCCGCCTTTGTTTCCTTTCGTTTGTTCAGCAAGAATCTTGCAGGAGAGAGTCTCATGAGAAAACTAATTTGGGCCGCGGCCCTGGCGTCGTTGTTGGCGCTTCCGGCGGCGGCGGAAAGCCCCTTCAAATTTTTTAGCGGGGAAGTCCCCCGGCACGAAGGCCTGGGTTTCGGCGGCTTTTTTGAAAACCAGTACGCGGTCGGCGGCTGGCGCGACTACGCCAACGCAAGCCTGGGCTTCGGCATTGACGCGGAGTACACGCTGCCCCGCATTTTGCCGCTAAACCTTGACTGGGGCGCGACGGTCCACTTGGACTACGGCCACACCTTCCCAAAAAAGGATTTCACGCTTTCAAAGCGCGACGACATAAAATTTACGTTCGGCGGCTTTTTAAGGATTCCCTTCACGGCCTGGGGGCAGCGCTTCGCCTTCCAGCCGGAGTTTTGCTGGGGAATCGACGCCAACCGCGCCAAGGGCCAGAACAGTTCCACGGCGGACGGCTGGTTCACCGACCAAGTGATTGTTTTCGCGCCGGCCCTGCGCTGGATTCCCTCTCATGAAAAATTCGAAAAGCTTGAGCTGGAGCTCAGCCCGGTTTGGACCACAAGCCCCGAGCGCCACGGAAACGTCGTGAACGAGCTTGGCTTCAGGCTGGGCGCGGTCTACCACTTTGACTTGTTCTCTTTGGGCAAGGGCTTTAGGACAAAGGCGGAACGCGAGGCTGACGCCAGGCGGGCGCAAGAAGAAGCCGCCCGCAAAAAGGCGGAAGACGAGGAAGCCCGCAAAAAGGCCGAGCAAGAAAGGCTTGAGCGCGAAGAGGAGGAAAGGAGGCGCAGGGCCGAGGAAGAGGCCGCGGCTCTCGAAGCCCAGCGCAAGGCCGAGGAAGAGGCCGCCGCTCTGGAAGCCCAACGCAAGGCTGAGGAAGAGGCCGCCGCGATCGCCGCGCAAAAAGCCGCCGAGGAAGAGGCCGCGAGGCTGGAGGCGGAGGAAAGGGCGCGCGCCGAAATAGAAAAGGCGGCCTTGGCCAAGGCGCAAAAGGAAGCCTACCAAAAGGCGCTCGAAAAGCCGGAATTCCTTTTGGGCGTAGACCCGGAAAGCCTTAAGGACTTCACCCCCGACGGCGACGGAATCCACGACACAGTGGCCTTCAACCCGTCGGCTAGCTACTTGTCGGAGCCGGCAGAGTCGTGGACGCTGAAAATACTCGACCCGCAGGGCGGCGAGTTCAGGACATGGAGCGGAAGCGGAAACCCGCCCGCGCAAATAATATGGGACGGAAAGAGCGAGAACGGAGACCTGGCCTTCAGCCAAAGCGCCTACAAGGCCGTCCTGGAAGTCGTTCCGTCTGCCGCCGACAAGGAAATTCTTGGCATGGACAAAGTCCAGGCCAGCGTCGAAGGCGCGGTGGAAATCGACACGGGAATCGTAATGAAGCCCGAAGGCGATGGCCAGTGGCGAATCACGATGACGACCTTCCGCTTTGACCCCAACGCCGCCACCTTTGACAAGCTTGACGCCGCCGGCAAGAAGGACTTGGACGAGACGCTTGAAAAGCTGGTAAAGAAATTCAACTCCGTGGAGGGCGCCCATGTGACCGTTGAAGGATACGCCAACAACATAAGCGGAACTCGCGAGGAGAACGAAAAGGACTTGCTCCCGCTAAGCCAAAAGCGAGCCGAGGCGATCATGGAGCTTTTGGCGGCCCGCGGAATCGCGCGCGAGCGCCTTTCCGCCAAGGGAATGGGCGACGCCAACCCCATCGCGAGCCGCGAGGACCGCGCCAACTGGTGGAAGAACCGCCGCATCGAGTTCTTCATTGAGCGAAAGGCCGCGGCTCCCGAAAGCGCCGCGCCGGAAGAAAAGGCGGCTCCTGTAGAGGAAGCCGCGCCGCAAGAAGCCGCTAACGCGGAGGAGGGCAACAATGAAAACGAGTAAAAAAATATTCGCGCTTTGCGTTTTTGTCGCGGCGCTCGCCGCGTCATGCTCAAACATGATGGAGGAGCTCAAGCCCAAGGCTTCCGGCCCCGCGCTTTTCCCGCTTTCCATAAAGGACGGGCCGACCTTTAGCGACGGCCTTGTGACAATCGTGGTGAACGGCGACGTTCCCGACAGCCCAAAGCCCAAGATGACCTACAAGCTTCCCGACGGAAAGACAGTGGAGCTTGAGGGAACCGTCGTAAAGAACTCCGACGGAACTTCAACCATAACATATGACATGAACCCCGTTCCCAAGGACTTGGCGGACGGCGAGATAGAGATAACGCTTGAAGCAAAAGGCTACGCTCCGACAAAGGCCAAGGTGGACTACGTGGCGCCAAAGCCGCTTGACGTGACCTCGTCCCAGATGAAAAACCCGGACGGAATCGTTTTGATTACAATAAAGGACGACATTCCCGCGACGCCCGCGCCCACTGTGACCTACCTTCTTCCCGACGGAACTCCGATGGAAGTGGAAGGAACCGTGGCGCAAAATCCTGACGGAACAAAGACATTGACCTTTGACCTTAACCCGATTCCGCAGGAGTTGCAGGGCGGAACGCTCCCGCTTACAGTGACTGTTCCCGGCTACTACTTGCCCACCGACGTTACGGTGGACTACATTCCCGAACCCAAGTTGGGCATTGATCTTAGCGAAATGCCCAACGAACCATACAACGGAAATCACAGCGGAGAAAGCGACTACAATCCGAAAACCTGCGATGTTTACAACAGCCAGGCTGACGGTTTGGCCGAGCCTTCAGTCAATAGCAATTACCACGACAATTTGGACATAAAGACCGAATACGAGGATGAAAACGGCAATAAATTCTCTGACTTTGAGGCAGTGAAGGAATACATCAAAGACCCTGCTAACCACGGAAAGCCTGTCCACGTCATCATAACGGCGACGCCCAATCCCAATTGCGGCGCCCCGGACGACTGGCCGCCAGCCACGGCGGAATGTTGGATTGTTGTGATGAAGAACCAGCTTATAAACGGCGTCCAACTTTCGTCGGGCTACGGCATGGTTGGTGTCGAGCTTGTCGCGGAGGGAACGATAGACGGCCACGCCTACAGTTCCGACAACATAAGCTGGAAATGGTTCGTCTCCGATGACCAAACAGGCGCCGCTACGGAAATCCCTGGCGCGGAAACGAACAAATTCACGCCGACAAGCAACTGCGAAGGCAAGTGGATTTACGCTCAGGCCACGCACACATATGACGGCGCCTCGGCTACAGTGGATTCCAGCCGCGTTGACGTAAGGATGTCCGCGTCAATCGATGTTGACATCGGAATCGTAACCTTTGACTTGCAGGCTACAAGCCTTGGCGCAAACAAATTTAAGTTTGAGGTGACCACAAATTTGCCCACACCCTTGCCCACGATTTATTGGTATATAAACGGAGCCAGGCAGGCTCAGACAGGAACGATGTTTGACCTTGACCTTGTTCCGAATGTCTATGACGCCGGCTCTTATTCGGTTATGGCCATGTGCAAAAACGGCGAGCAGCTGCACAGCCAGCAGGCTGTAGTCCAAAAGAAGCAAAACACCGACGCTCCAGACCTTAGCGGAGCGGTCGTCACAGACGAAAGCGCCTTCAACGCCAAAGACGGCTCTATAATCGCCGCGAGCGTAACGCCTGCGATGGAATATTCAACAGACGATGGCACTACTTGGAAAACGGTCACTGAAGTCGGCATTATAAGCGGCTTAAGAGTTGGCCAAGACTGGCAGGCGGCGCCAATAACTGTCCTTGTCCGCTACGCGGAAACCGAGACCTCAGCCTCTAGTCCAACGGCGTCCGCGCAGCTTGGCATAACAAAATACACAGTAAGCGCTTCCGCTACCGACGGAACGCTCGCGACAAACTACGCAATCGCGCCCGCCGGCGTGACTGTAACTTTGACCGCAAGCGCTGACCCGCACTGCCAGTTTGTGGCCGATTCCATAAGCGCTGCGGCAGGCGGAAATCCTGTCGCGTTGGCGCAAAGCGGAACGACCGCGACCTTTACGATGCCGCAGGCAAACGTCACGGCCACGGCGGCCTTTGAGCGCGACAAGTTCGCTCTGACCTACAGCGTAAGCGGCGAGCATGGAATCATTGCCTCGGTCAAAGACTCGGCGGGCGCTGACATCGAGAGCGGCGAGTTTCTTGAATGGGGAACGGGCGTTACGATTTCGTTTAGCCCCGAGACTAATTATGTCGTTAAATCGCTTACGGTAAACGGAACTGACAAGGCATCTTCTGTGTTGAACAACAAATACGACTTTGAGATGTTGGCCGATAACACTTATATTAATGCCGAGTTCGGAAAGGCCAAGTTTGCGCTTACGCTAAACGCCGGCTCAAACGGAAAACTGTCCGCAAGCCCCAGCGGCGACATCGAATGGGGAACTAGCGTTACGGTAACTATAAAGCCCAATGCAAATTATGTTTTGGACACGTTTAAGTATGACGGAACGGCAAAAACCGTTTCGGACAACAAATACACCTTTACAATGCCAACCAAGGCGATTACTGTCAGCGCGACATTTAAGGAAGACCTTGTGTTTGACAACAAAGCGACAGGCGTTGTCGTTGTCTACAACAAGAACAACACTGGCGCCGCCGCCTATAATTATGTGACGGCCAGCCACTGGAACGCAAACAAAACAAAATACCAAAACGCCGGATGGAAGGCGGTTGGCGTTGCCTTCTATAATTATGCTGAGGGTGTTATGCATCCAAATAACACAACAAGACCTGGCCCGGAAAATATCGGCGACCAAAAGTGGTATATGATTGCCTTTGATAAAAAACTGTCTGAAAATACTTGGAATCAGGCTTATGAGTGGGCAAACTCTTATGAAAAAGAAGGTTTGACCGGCTGGAAATTGCCTGAGATGATGTGGCCTCCTGAGGTATATGATTCTAACCCTAAGCCGTCAAAAAAGATGGATCAAGTTATTAAAATCAATTTGGACACAATAAACTCCACTTTGCAAACGCTTGGTGAAACCCAAATACCTGTAGAGGCTTATTGGTCGAACGAAGCCTCGAATACCAATTATGCGGGACTCATTGATCTGAATTACAATGTTTCACATGATAGTCGCGGCGGTGGAACAAAAGATTGGAGTTACCCTAAGGTTTTGCTTGTTCATGTCTTGCCATAAGGCCCAACAAGGAGGTTTGTATGAACATGATTAACTTTTATCAAACAAAAAATAAAATGAAATCCCTTTCGGCTGCGATGGTCTTGGCGCTATTCGCCTTTGTCTCTTGTTCCGGCGTGGGCGGTGACGGCGGCTCTTTTGCGCAGGCCGAGCAAGCGCAGACGCAGCCCCTGTCCTACGCTTACGTCACCTTGTCGCTTTCGGACGCGGCCATTGCTGGCGGCGTGAGCGCCAACACGCAGACGGACGCTTCGTCCGTCACCTTTGGAAAATTTGACCTTGCCGGAACCAGCAACGACGCGGGCGTGGATCCTGTCTCTTGGTCTTGCGGCGACGGGATGATTGATGCAAAGCCCTTTTTGGCTGACGCCAAAATTCCCGTAAAAAAAGGCGCGTCCTACACGTTCACCCTGACGGCCACCGCTATCGGAGGCGCGGTTTACAAGGCTACTGACAACATTGCGATACAAGCCGGCGCCAACACTCTTTCGTTCACCCTGATGCTTGTAAACTCAGGCGGCGCGGGAGCCAAGGGAAGCGCCCAGATAGAGGCTGTCATTCCGCAGGGAACCGGCGACAAGGAAGTAAAGCTCGTCACCGTCGCAGTCCACAGCGTCAGCGACTCAGGCGACATAAGCCCAAGCGCCGTGATTGCCGAAAAGGACATTCCTCTTGCAAACGGCAAGGCCGTCTTTGACTCGGGCAGCCTTGACGCAGGCTTTTATTGCGCTGTCTTCCGCCTTTACGGAGGAAGGGACGCAAGCGCGGTCCTAAACACTTGGCGCGAATTTTTTGCCATAGCGGGCGGCGTTGCAAGCAAGGGAACCATAAATCCCGCAGGCGCCGACATTCTGGACCCCGTCTACACGATAGACTACAAAAATATGGAAGGCGGAACGCTAACCGCGCCTGGCTGTTACACGCGTCAAAAGCCTGTCACTTTAGCGGACATCTTTGCGACAAAGGACGGCCACGAGATAGAGGCTTGGTTCCTTGACAGTGCAAGGACGCAAAAGTTTTCCACTACGGCCGGCATGAGTTACGACATAAATCTTTATCCCAAGTGGCGGCCCGCGGTGATGATTTCCATTACGCAGAGCGACGAAACATTCAAGATGTCTTTTGACCAAAGCGAAAGCAGGATTGTCTTTGCAGTTGCCGCTTCGTTGGCCGCGCCAAGCTTTGTTTGGAAGCTTGACGGAGCGGTTCAGTCCGCGACATCAAACACTTTTGAGCTGGACGCTGCCGCTTACGCAAAAGGCGTGCATGTTGTAAGCGCCACTTGCTTTGTGGGCGGAATTCCCTACACCGCGCAAGCCACCGTCTGGCAAAAGACAATGCCCGCCGCACCGGACTTGAGCGCCGCCGCCATAAATGACGAAAGCGCGATTGGCGCGGGCGACGGCTCGATAACAAACTTGCCGCAAGGCGACGCTTTGGAATATTCAACAGACGGAAACAACTGGATCGATGTCGCCGCCAACCAAATCACAGGCCTTGCGGGCGGAACGACAGTATACATCCGCAAAAAGGCCACGGTGACCACGTTGTCAAGCCCCGCGGCGCAAGTTGACATAAAAACCGCGACATACGCCGTAAGCCTTGACGCGATGACGGACGGAAGGGTGGCCGCGCAAGCAAGCGCTTCGCCAGACCTTGCCGCCGTAAAGGTGGGCGACACTGTCACGCTGACCATAACGCCCGACGAGCATTGTACGCTTGGCTCAATCAGCGCAAGCGGCGGCGCGGTCTTGCAAGGCTCGGGCGACACAAGAACCTTTGTCATGCCCGCAAGCGACGTGACCGTAAGCGCCACTTTTGTCCGGGATAAGTTCATTCTTACTTACAGCTCTAGCGGTGAGCATGGAAGCATAACCTCAGTCAAGGACGCGACCGGTAACGATATAACGAGCGGCGATGAGCTTGCGTGGGGAACGGAAGTAAAAGTTGCCGTAGAGTTGGAAAGCGCGGAATACTTTGTGGACTCAGTGACCGTAAACGGAGACGCACAAGTTGTAACGAAAACGGGCAATGTTTACTCGTTTGACATGCCCGCCGTAGACGCTGTGGTCTTGGTTGCGTTTAAGGGGTTGCTTGAGTATTCGGACGGCTCGGTCGGCGACATCGTTCTTGCCAACAAGAAATACGCCGCGCCAAGCAACTACGCCGCAAAGGCTGATTTGTATAAGACATTTAACGGAAACCCTGTCGGCGTTGTCGCGTATGAAGGCGTGACAGGCAGCTATGGCAAGACCGGCTTTAAATATATGATAGGCCTAAAGGATTCATCTGAAAAGCTAAAGTGGACTCCAAGACCCGAGCCGTATGACGAGCAAGATCCTTATGCAACAGTAAAAAATTCAAGCGAAACTGAAGGCGCGGGCAACTGGGCTATAGTGGCGGGGCAGGACCAAACCGCCGCTCAAGAAGCTTCAAGATATTATCCGGCCCTTAATTATGCCAACAATTATATGGCTGACGGTACTGACCAAAGCCTGTGGTACAATACGGGTTGGTTTGTCCCTAGTTTAAATGAGCTTAAAAAATGTGTTGAGGATAATTATGGCGCGATTAACGCAGGTCTTAATGCAGCGAATGGAAGCGATTGGATTTCCGGGGATGATAAGGGGTGGTGGACGTCATCTATAAATGACAGTTGCGAAGCAGCGTACTTTGTTCGTTATAAGACTAGCGAAGATGTCGAACATAATTATGTTCTTAAGGATTATCTATATTTTGTTTGTTGCATGCGCAAATTGCCCAACGACTAGCCGGCAAGGAGGAAACTATGAATGCGATTAAATTTTATCGAACAAAAAATAAAATAATATCCCTCGCGGCGGCGGCGATGGCCTTGACGCTTTTTGCGCTGGGCTTTGCGGGGTGCCAGCAGACGGCGGATGGCGGCTCTTTGGCGCAGGCGCTTGACGGCTCAAAAAAACTGGCCTACATAACGCTTAGCCTTGACGGCCAAAACGATCTTATAAGCAAGACCACCTTGCCAAGCGCGGCCGACGCGGTTTGGAAAAGTTTTGAGCTTGTTGGAACAGCCACGACCACGGGCGACCTTACGAACATCTCTTACAGCACGCCCGTGCAATGCGACGACCCCGTGGCCGACTTGCGGGCGGCGCAAATCCCCGCGCGCGAGGGGGCGGTGTACAAGCTTACGCTTACAGCGGTCACTACAGGCGGCGCGGTTTATTCGGCAAAAGCTACTTCTTCCTCTATAGATGAGGGCGACAACCTCGTTGCCTTTGACCTAAAGATAAGCGCCCTTGGCTCGGCGGGCGCGCAGGAAGGAAGAGCTCAAATAGCGGTCAACCTTCCCGCCAACGTGACCCGCCTTACAGTGGTCGTCTACAAAGTCGACGCAAGCGGAACGCCCCAGTCCAGTCCGATAAGCCCGGAACAGCGGCTGGAAATCGTCGCGCAAAAGGCGGATTTTGACAGCGGCTCCCTGGAGCCGGGCCCCTATCTTGCAAAATTCACCCTTTGGGGCGGAGAGCAGGGCGACTCTGTCATTGGAAACTGGGAGGAATACTTTGGAATCGCCGGCGGCATGACAAGCCGCGGAACGCTTGGAAAAATTGACGGCTCGGCGGACGACGACCGCGCCGACGCCGCGTACCAGATAACATACCACCCAAACGACAGCGCGGAAGTTCCCGCCACAGTGACCGCGCGGCAAAGCTACAGCCGCCACACCGTCGTTGACCAAGAATACGTAAAGAGCCTTTCTTCAAGAACAGGCTACAGAATGATGGGCTGGTACACGGACGAACAATTGACGCAAGCCTTTGTTTCCACAAGCGGAATGGAAGCGCCCCTTGACCTTTACGCCAAGTGGTCGGAGGAAATTGCGATATACATCCCCGACTTTGAGCGCGGAAGCATGACCGCAAAGCCCGCAGGCGGAACGGTTGGCGACCCCGCGATCGCCGACGAGACCGTGACGCTTTCCTTGACGCCGGACAGCGGCTGGACCTTTGGCGGCATAACGCTGACCGCTTGCGACGCTGACGGCAATGACCTTGACCCGCAGCCGACGGACTGGCCGCTTACAATCGAACGCGGTCTTGCGACCGAGACCTCAAAGACCTTTACAATGCCAAGCCTTCCTTATGGAAGCAAGGTGAAGGTCGAGCCGACGATGCTAGAGCTTTTTGCGGTGAACGTAGCCGCCACAACAAACGGAACTGTCGCCGTCGAGACGCAATACAATACAAAAATCGGCTCAACGCCCGCCGCCGCCACCGGCGACACCGTGACGCTCACGATAACGCCCGCCAACTATTACGAGGAGGACTCTTACACGGTTGACGGCAATCCAATAAACGTTGATTCAAACAAACAATACAAATTCCAGATGGAAACAAGCGCGGCCAGCGTAAGCGCCACGTTCAAAAAAATAAAGTATACGCTTGCATTAAGCGCAAGCCCGTCCGCAAAGGGAAGCGTAAAGGCGGTCTACAAGGGAACGTCAACTGAAATCTCGAACGGAACGCTGGTTGAATGGGGCAAGGAAATAACAATAACCGCGACGGCATTCGACGCCAAAAAGTATCGTTTGAAGGCGCTAAGCGCGACTGGCGTGTCGATTGGAACGACAAGCCCGCAAACATTCACGATGCCAACAAAAGCCGTGTCCGTGACCGCGACATTTGAGGACGCTTGCGAAAGCGGAGATTACACTCCCGACGGCACAGAAACTATCGATGGAAAGACATTTGACTGTGTTAAGTTTGGCTTGTGGCCGCAAACCATAAAGAAGAGCAATGTAAGCATAACCAGTACGACAAAAACAGTCGGCATGTTCACTTGCCACAAGGGAAGCGACAACGAGTGGTATGTCAAAGTTGACAACTCGAAAAATTATTCAACCGGAAAATACAGTGACGGCAGCGCAGCGGACGGAGGCACTAAATACTTTAAGATGGAGCCTATAAAGTGGCGCGTCCTTACAAAAAACTACAACAGCAGCGGCAAGGCTCTTTTGCTTGCCCAAAGCTGCTTGATGAGCGACATAAGTTATTCTGGTTTGGACTGGGGTGTTGAACGAACAATAGGCGGAAAAACTGTTTATCAAAGCAACTACCAACATTCAAGGCTCCGGGCCTTCTTGAACGGCATAACATATATAGGAAAGGATAATGCGAATGTCAATGATTTTAAGGGCAAAGGCTTTTTCCAGACAGCTTTTAACTCCGACGAGCAGGGGATAATCGTAGAAACTACTGTCAAAAACGGCAAAGACTCTGCAACGCCTACCGGTGTAACGCCGACTTGGGATTGCAGTACTGTTTGTTGCGCCGACACCAAAGACAAGATTTTTGTCTTAAGCGCAAAGGAAATGTTTGACAGCAATTATGGATTTGGCGGATCTAGTTCATGTCAGTGGAGAAAAGCCGTAGACTATGCTTGCGCTCTCGAGACTCATGGCGAGATTCAGTGGTACACTGATAATTATTGTAATTCTTGGATTTTACGCTCGCCTTTTGTCGGAGGGGCAGACTATGAAGCCGAATCGTATATGTATTCTGTTAACTGTTCTTCGGGGGCTGTTGGCACTTTAACTTCGGTTATGACTAATAACCTATATGCATTGGCCATCGTTCCGGCTTTGTGCGTGGATTTGTCAAAATTGTCAGGCAACTAGCCGCGCGCGGGGCGCGGGGTATGTCTGCCGGTATTGGTAGGCATACCCCGCGGGGTTGGCGCGACCGTTATCGGTAGGCGTGCCCGGGGCGGTTGGCCCACCGTTATCGGTAGGCGTACCCGGCGCGGTTGGGAATGCGGTCGCCGCTCGCGTTGCATGTTTGCAAGGCTATAATTGCATTTTACGTCGCTGCGCTCCGTTTTGCATAGGAAATTATCCACAGGCCCGCTCGCACGGGCAGGCAATCGAGCGGTTTTGCCGCGACCTGCGGTCGCTACTGGGCCAGTTCTTTTTGCAGTTCCAGCACTTGCTCTAGGGTAAGTCCTTCCGCTTCCGCGATTTGCTCGGGGGTACCAAGGTTCATTTTTAGAAGATTTCGCGCGGCTTCCACGGCCTTTCGCTGCATGCCTTCCTCAATGCCGTCTTGTTTCCAGCCGCGGATTGCGCGCTCTTCGTTGAATTCTGTCAAGTACATGCCGATTATCTCCTCTTTTTGCTCGCGGACGAAGCCTTCCAAGATTGACCAGTCAACGGCCTCGCGCACGGCTTGCCCGATTTTCATTCCGTCTTTCTTGTTGTCGGAAATTTTTCCCACAAGCCTTACATAATCATACAGCGGCTTGCACTTTTTGACAAGACTTTCGTTCTTGTTTGGGGTGATGTTTATAACGTCCGCCGTCCATTCAAAGTCTCCGCTTTTGTCCTCTATCTCAAAGGCTTCCGACAGGCGCAGCTTGTAGCGTTCCGGGCGTTTAGTCTCGCCGTTGTAGAACACGACGAATCGCGGGTTTGGAATTTTCACAAGAGTCGACCAGTTTAAGTCCAAGTCTTTTTTTGCCAAATGCTTTTGGTAGAGTTCCGCAAAATATAAAAGCCCTCTAAGCGGCATGTTTGGGTTGGGGCGGCTCTGCTGCTCGTAAAGCGTCATTTGCGAATCGACCAAAAACGACACATCATTGTACATTTTTATATAAATCACGTTCTCGATTGTGTTCAGTTCCAGCGCGTCTGGGTCAGTGTAGTTAGTGCCGTTCAGGACGTTGTACAAGTCCAGCCGCCAGCGCTTGCTGCGCTCCGTGTCCTTGCCAAAGATTGCGATGAAAAGCCTGTCACGAATTTTGGGCTGCGGCTGGCCTTCGATTGTGTTTGTTTGAGTCTCTGACATTTTTGTCCTTCTGTAAAAAAAACGGGAACCTCGTTTGCGGTTCCCTTATGCATATAAGATAGACATTTTTGTTCAAAAATTAGCGTTTTTTTGAACAAATCGTAAAAGAATTTTCGCGAGAATTTTCGCGGTCCGCAATACATTTGTTTTGGGGCAAGGCGTTTTTTTTTTCTGCAAGCGCGGGCTAAAAATGTTCGCGTTCATCTATTGAAAAAAAAATCAATTTACATTAAAATCAATTCGACAAATTTTTTCGATTTTTTTGGGGGAATTATGAACGTTGAGCAAATGCTCGGCCAAAGCGGAATCTTGACGCTTTTGGGAATGGGCGTGGTCTTTAGTTTTCTAATCATCATGATTGTGTGCATGTACGCCTTGCACGCAGTTCTTCACGCGTTAAAGTTGGACAAGGATTCGCCGGCCGCCTCCGCGCCGTCAGCGCCAAGCGCCGCGAGCGCTCCCGCCGCCGACCAAAAGGCCGTAGTCGCCGCCATCGCCGCCGCCCTCAAGGCAAAGGGCGATTTACAATAGGATATAATAGCTAAAGATATAGGAGATTAAAATGGCTAACAAAATACAGATTTCAGAACTTGCGATTCGCGACGCGCACCAGTCGCTTCACGCCACCCGCATGACGACGGCGGACATGCTTCCGATTTGCGAAAAAATGGACAAAATCGGCTACTGGGCCATCGAAGGTTGGGGCGGAGCCACTTACGACTCTTGCATCCGCTTTTTGAACGAAGACCCCTGGGAGCGCCTTAGAAAGCTTCACGCCGCTCTTCCCAACTCAAAGATCATGATGCTTTTGCGCGCCCAAAACCTCTTGGGCTACCGCCACTACGCCGACGACGTCGTTGAAAAGTTCGTCGAGACGGCCGCCAAAAACGGAGTCGACGTCTTCCGCATTTTTGACGCTTGCAACGACCCCCGCAACATGGAATGCGCGACAAAGGCCGCAAAGAAAACCGGAAAGCACGTCCAGATGGCGATTTCTTACGCGGTGACTCCCTTCCACACAATCGAAAAATACGCCGAGCTCGCAAAGACATACGCCGACTTTGGCGCCGACTCAATCTGCATTAAGGACATGTCGGGCCTCTTAAAGCCTTACGCCGCCTACGACTTGGTAAAGGCCATCAAGGCCAAGGTTGACCTTCCGGTGGAAATCCACACGCACGCCACGACAGGCCTTTCCGTGGCCACTTTGCTTAAGGGAGCGGAAGCCGGAGCCGACATTTTGGACACGGCGATTTCTTCTATGTCAATGGGAACCAGCCACTCTCCGACAGAGACAGTCGTAGAAATGCTCAAGGGAACCGAACGCGACACAGGCTTGGACACAAAGGCCTTGCTTGAAATCGCCGCCTACTTCCGCGAAGTCCGAAAGCACTACGCCTCTTTGGAGTCTTCTTTCCTTGGAGCGGACACCCGCATCTTGCTTTCGCAGGTTCCGGGCGGAATGCTCTCCAACTTGGAAAGCCAGCTTAAGCAGCAGAACGCGGCCGACAAGATGGACCAAGTTCTTGCCGAGCTTCCGCTTGTCCACAAGGACGCGGGCTACGTTCCGCTTGTAACTCCGACATCACAGATTGTAGGAACCCAGGCCGTAATGAACGTTTTGATGGGCCGCTACAAGACGATGACCCAGGACTTCAGAAACCTCATCACAGGCCGCTTTGGAAAGCTTCCGACGGACGCCAATCCCGAGCTTGTCCAGAAGGCCTTGCAGCAGAACAACATGGAAAAGGTTATGACCTGTCGCCCCGCCGACGAGATTCCGCCTGAGTGGGACAAAATGATGGAAGAGTCAAAGAAGAACGGCGGAAACGGATCGGTCGAGGACGCGCTCACATACGCGATGTTCCCCAACGTCGCGCCCAAGTTCTTCGCCGAGCGCTCAAAGGGCCCGGTTGACGCCGAAAAGACATTCGGAAAGAAGGAAGCCCCCGCCGCGGCGGCCGCTCCCTCTAACGGACCTTGGACTGTCACAGTTAACGGAACTCCTTACAACGTCAGCGCGAACGGCTCTAACGTCACAGTGAACGGAACTTCATACAATGTCGCCTTTGGCGCCGCGGGTTCGGCCCCTGTTGCCGCGCCGGCCGCCGCTCCCGCAGTTACAGGCGGAGTCGAGGTAAAGGCTCCCGTAGCCGGAACATTGCTCCGCCACGTGGCCGCCGCCGGATCTTCTGTAAAGAAGGGCGACACCGTAATCATGATTGAGTCAATGAAGATGGAGCTTGAGGTAAAGGCTCCCGAAAGCGGAACGATTAACTTTGTCGTACAGCCCGGAACTCAAATCCAGGCCGGACAGGTTTTGGCCACTTTGGGCGGAGTCGCGGTGGCGGCCCCGGCCCCGGCTCCCCAAGCCGCTCCCGCAGCTCCGGCTCCAGCCGCAGCCGCGCCTGCCGCTTCCGCCGGAGGAAAGCCCGTCAACGCTCCGGTAGCCGGAACTCTTCTTAAGTACGCCGTGGCCGAAGGAGCCGCCGTAAAGGCCGACACGACGATTATCATCGTCGAGTCTATGAAGATGGAATTGGAAATCAAGGCCGGAAACGCCGGAAGCGTTCACTTCCTTGCGGCCACAGGAAGCCAGATTTCCGCAGGACAAGCGATCGCCGAGATAAAGTAAGGACTTCAAAATGGAAATGACTAAAAACAAAGCGCAGATTATAAAGGCCACCTTCGCGATTATGTTCGTCGCGATGGCGGTGTCCTTCTTTGTAAAGCCGGTTGTCAAGGCTCAAAGCGATGCGGCGGCGACATCCTCATATTCTACAGGGACGGGCCTCCAGCGCGTGATAAAGGGCTCTGAAAAGGTTCCCAACATCAGCGTCAACGCCTTCCTTATGAACATTTGGAAGAACACCGGCATCTACAAAATCATCCACACGCCCACGGCCTCGGAAGTCGCCGCCGAAAAAGCGGAGAAGGCCGCCGAAGCCAAAGCCGAGGCAGTAGACCCCTTCGCAAACACGATTGTTCCCGGCTGGCAAAAGCTTTTTATGATCGCCATCGGATTTTTAATCGTATACCTTGCGGTCGGAAAGGGCTTTGAGCCGCTTTTGCTTATACCGATCGGCTTCGGCACGATTTTAGTCAACATTCCCGGAGCGGGGATGGGCGAGGCGCCGCACGGAATGCTCCACATAATTTATTCCGCCGGCGTCGGTAACGAATTTTTCCCGATGCTTATCTTTATGGGAATCGGAGCGATGACCGACTTTGGCCCGCTTATCGCAAACCCAAAGATGGCCTTGCTTGGTGGCGCCGCTCAGTTGGGCGTCTTCTTCACCCTTTTTGGCGTGGCCCTCATGAACTTGATTCCTGGAATCAACGTTGACTACAACATGATGGAAGCTTCGGCCATCGCCATCATCGGCGGCGCCGACGGACCGACCAGCATTTATGTTTCAGGAAAACTCGCTCCCCACATGATGGCGGTAATCGCCGTCGCGGCCTATTCCTACATGGCCTTGGTTCCGATGATCCAGCCTCCGATTATGAAGGCTTTGACGACGGAAAAAGAGCGCAAGATAAAGATGGAGCAGCAGCGCCCGGTCTCAAAGACAGAAAAAGTCTTGTTCCCGATGATGCTTTTGGTAATCACGATTTTGCTCTTGCCGCCTGCCGCTCCGCTTATCGGAATGCTCGCCTTTGGAAACTTTGTCAAGCAGTGCGGAATCGTTGAGCGCCTTTCAAAGACGATGGAAAACGAGCTTATGAACATCGTTTCGATTTTGCTTTCGCTCGGCGTCGGAAGCCAGATGACTCCCGAAAAAATCATCAACTCAAAGTCAATCGGAATCATCATCCTTGGCTTGGTGGCCTTCTGCGTGGCCACAGCCGGCGGATTGATTATGGCAAAAATAATGAACCTTTTCCTCAAAAAGAAAATCAATCCGCTTATCGGAAGCGCGGGAGTTTCCGCCGTTCCGATGGCCGCGCGCGTTTCGAACAAGGTTGGCTTGGAGTACGATCCTTCAAACTTCATCTTGATGCACGCGATGGGTCCCAACGTCTCCGGCGTCATCGGAACCGCGATCGCCGCGGGCGTTTTCATCGCCACTTATGGAATGTAAATGGACGCGCGGACAGAGATTGAGGGTAGAAAGACCTTTTTCATCGCCCCTGACTTGACTTTCTTTTCCGAATCCTACTTGGAAGAGTTTTTGGCCAGAGGCTATGAGGCCTACATCATCAAGGACTTCCGCTTTTATCCGATGCCGGAGCAAGTTCGCATCATAAACGAAACTTGCCCCGACTCGATTTTTTTCTTCTTCGTAGACAGCGACGTCGGCGTGGATTGGGCCAAGTTCGTCAAATACTTTCAGGAACAGACCAAGGGAACGGCCTTAATCGGCGTCTTGTACGCAAAAGGCCGCTCGCCGGAACAAAAGTCCGCCCTGGAAAAGTATTACCTTTTTGACCTTGGCCTTCAGTGCGGCTGCATTGAGTTGGAATACAACAGGGAAAAGAACTTTTCGATTATAGACAAGGTCATGTACGCAAACCAGGCGTGCGGCCGCCGAAAGAACGTCCGCGCGATTTGCGACTCCTCCAGCAAGGCAAACTTTGTCTACAACGGCGTCGTAATCAGAGGAACCGTCAGCGACATTTCCATGAGCCACTTTTCCTTTGTTCCCGACCCCAACTACACTTTTCCGGAAATTCCCCTTTACACAAGGGTCGACGAAATAATGATTTCCTTCAAGGGATTCAGGTTTTCCGTCTCCGGAAATTTGGTGATTCAGCGCGAATTGGAAAACGGCAGGACACTGCAAGTTTTCTTGATGCTAAAGTCAAACGGGCAGCCTGGCTTGGACGAGGCCGTCGCCGAAAAGGTGAGCGAAAGAATTTACCAAATTGTAACCGACAAAGTGAAAGCCGTCCTGCTTGAAAAGTGCAAGCAGTGGAAGCTTGACCACCCGAGCGGCGTCTAAAAATCCTATCTTTTTGGAACGGACTTAAATTCGACGATTCGCTTCATGTCGTTGATGTTGTTGACTATCATGTAGTTGTCGAATATTTGAATCTTTCCTGACGAAACAAATTTGTGAATTTCCTCTTGGACAACTTGGGCGGGAAGTCCCGACCAACTGGCCACGTCGGCTTGCGTCACGTTGAAGCGGCGGCCTTTTTCGTTGGGCTTCAAGGCCGGGTTCATTTCGTCAAACATGCAGAAGGTGTCCGCGATGCGGGCCGTGTTGTCCTTTATCGTCAAAATCTTTAGGCGGCGCTTTTGGTCGTAAATGCGCTTGCAGAAAATCTTAAGCAGGACAATCGCGATTTGCGGGTTGCCGGTGACCAAGACCTCAAAGTTGGCCTTGTTGAATTCAAGGCATTCAACCGGCCCGATGGCCATGCAAGTGGCGCTTCTTGGCGAGTTGTCCAAAATCGCCATCTCGCCGAAGAATTCGCCGGGCTTAAGGATGTCAAGGTTTTTCTTGACGCCGTTTATGCACTTTACAAGCTGGACTTCGCCGCTTTGAATCAAGTAGAAGGAGTCGCCCGGCTCAAATTCGCAAATAATCACTTGCTCAGGCTCGTACTTCTTTTGGAAGCGCTCGAAGGCCGGCAGCATGAACTGCTTTAACGCGCCTGAATAGCTTGCGGGCGCGGCGGCGGCCTGCTCGGTTTTCTTTGAAATTTTTTCGTGGCGCAGCTTGGCGTCCGCGTAAAGTTTTGCCACCGCGTCCTTGTCGAAGGCGGTGGGGAAGTGGGTCAAGTACTTGATGCAAACGTCGCAGCAGGCGCGGTAGTTTTGGTCGTCGTAGAAGCTTTTTGCCACGGCGAACATTCCGTCCTGCTGGTTGGCCGAGTTGTCGGTCTGCAAGAGGGCCTGCGTCTTTTTGTGAACTTGGCGCAATTGGCCGGAAAAGACGCGTAGCATCTTGTAAACGACCTGCTTGTTGTTGCTGAATATGTTTTCAAATTCGGGAACGGACATTGAGACCGCGATCGCGTCTTGCAAGACCGTCGCCGTTTCTTCGCGAGGAAAATGGCCCAAGGCCGACTTTACGCCAAAGAACTCTCCGTTGGAAAGCTGCTGCGTTTCCGTCATGCCGCTTTCGGCGTCCGTCGTCGTCAATATGACAACGCCTTTTTGGAGAATGAATATTCGGTCGTCCTTGTCATTTTCAAAGTAAATGATGGAGCCCTTGTTGTATTGCACCGCCTTAGGCATTTTTTCCTCGTCCTAGTTATTTGACATTATAATCTAATTGGAACATTATAGCGCAATATCAAAAAAATGTCAAACTAATTGAGGATTTGCCGCTTTTCTGCTAGAATGAAAGAATGGTTGACTTGCACACTCACTCAACGGCGTCCGACGGGGAAAAAAGCCCTTCGGAACTTGTTTTAAGCGCCAAGGAAAGCGGCCTTGGCGTCTTGGCGTTGACCGACCACGACACGGTTGACGGCCTGGAGGAGGCGGCCAAGGCGGCAAAAAGCGCCGGCCTGGTCTTTGTTCCGGGGATAGAAATCAACGTCCAATGGCCCACCGGGGAGTTCCACCTTTTGGGCCTGGGCCTAAAGGAAATGTCCGCCTCTATGAGGGCCCTGATAAAAAAACTGAAGGAAAACCGCGTGGACAGGAACAAAAAGATTTTGGCCGCCTTGCGGAACAACGGCTTTGAGGTCTCTTACGAGGAATTTTTGGAAAGCCAGAGCTCCGGCCATTCCGAGGACACTTTGGGCCGCCCTCACATGGCCGCCTATTTGACGCAAAAGAAAATCGTCAAAGACAGGCAAAAAGCCTTTGACAAGTACCTTTCAAAGGGGACCCCCTTTTTTGTGGATTTTGAGGGCGCCGCGCTTGAGGACGCCGTCAGGGCGGTCTTGGATTCCGGCGGCGTTCCCGTCATAGCCCATCCGCTTTCCCTTTACGTCGGCTGGGGGAAAATTGGCGGCGTCTTGGGCTCGATTAAGGACGCCGGCGTCCAAGGCTTGGAGGCCTGGCATCCGGGAGCCAAGGAAGGCGAGTGCCGCCGCCTTGAGCGCCTGGCCCGCGAACTGGGATTTTTTGTCACGGCGGGAAGCGACTTTCACGGCCCCCATGTCCGCGCCGACAGAAAGCTGGGAAAGACCGCCGGCGGCTACAAGATTGACGACCGATTTTATTACGAGGAGCTTTTGCCCCGCCTTTAGCCGGATTCCGCAAAAAAAAACGCGAATTTTTTTAAAAACCGCTAATTTTTTGCGTAAAAAGCCTACCTTAATGTCGGAGGTTTTTTTTATGCAAATCTATTCTTTTTCTCCGTTCGGCTACGAAGGAAATTTGGTCTCCGTGGAAGTTGACATCAGGCGGGGAATTCCGGCGATTGACATTGTGGGCTTGGCTGACGGCGCCGTCAAGGAGAGCCGCGAGCGAATGAAAAGCGCGATAAGGAATTCCGGCTACGAGTTTCCGTCCGAGAGGGTTTTGATAAGCCTTTCGCCCGCGGACTTGAAGAAGGAGGGTGCGGGCTTTGACTTGCCGGTGGCGCTTGGCGTCCTTTGCGCGGCGGA
The DNA here is from genome assembly GCA_946411505.1 of uncultured Treponema sp. Classification (GTDB taxonomy): domain Bacteria; phylum Spirochaetota; class Spirochaetia; order Treponematales; family Treponemataceae; genus Treponema_D. The sequence goes on from CAMKEG010000012.1 coordinate 19,620, forward strand.
AGCGTCGTCGCCAAAAAAATCCGGCGGCGCCTTGCTCGACCAAAAGGCGCTTGTGATGGGCGAGCTTGAGCTTTCTGGAGCCGTGAGGCCCGCGCGCGCCGTCAACGCCGCCGTTTGGACCGCGGCCGCGGCAGGAATAAGGCGATGCGTCGTTCCTGCCGCCAACGCGGACGAGGCCATGGAAGTTCCCGGCATGAAGGTTTTTGCCGCGGAAAACTTAAGGGAAGCCTTTTCGGCCCTTTTTGACGACTCTTCTTTTTCCGGCGCGCGGGTCCCGTCCGACGATTCCCTGCCGCCGGGCTCCGAGGAGATTGAGGGCGTTTTCTTTCCTTCGCTTTCGGAGTCCGCCTCTTTTGGGGAGCTTTTTGGACAGAAGGAATTGGTCAGGGCCTGCCAAATAGCGGCTGCTGGCGGCCACAACCTCCTTGCCTTTGGGCCTCCCGGCTGCGGAAAGACTTTGGCGCTCCAGAATTTCGGGGCCTTGCTGCCCTTGCTGACGGTGGAGGAGGCAAGAAGTGTCACTAGAATCCATTCAATCGCCGGTCTCATGCCGCGCGGGCAAGGCCTTTTGCGCAAGGCGCCTTTCAGACAGCCCCACATGAGCGCGAGCCTTGAGGGCCTTTGCGGCGGCGGAGCCAGTTGCAGGCCGGGCGAGGCTTCCCTGGCCCACAACGGCGTCCTTTTTTTGGACGAGGCGGCCGAGTTTAAGTCCAGCGTCCTGCAAATGCTCCGGGTTCCCTTGGAAAGCGGCTCCATATCCTTGAGCCGTGCCGGAAGGACCGCCGTGTATCCAGCCCGCTTCCAGCTTTTGATGGCCGCCAATCCCTGTCCTTGCGGAAATTACGGCTCCGACAAAAAGGTCTGCCTTTGCTCGTCCCGTTCGGTGGAAATGTACTGGAAAAAGTTTTCGGCGCCCCTCTTGGACAGAATCGACATCAGGGTAAAGGTGGACTTGCCGGATTGCGAAGAGCGGGAGAGGCGGGCTTTTTCCGTCAAGGACTTGCGGCCAAAAATCGCGCGGGCGGTCAGGATTCAGCGGGAGCGCCAAAAGACAAGGAACGCCCGCCTTGGGCCGGCCGAAATTTCCCTTTATTGCCGTCTGGGCAAGGAGGCCAAGGAAATCCTTGACTCGGCCGTTCTGCGCCACGACTTTTCGCCAAGGGCCGCCGCCGCCTGCTCAAAAATCGCCCGGACAATAGCGGACATGGAAGGCTCTTTGGAAATTCTTCCGGAGCACATGGCCGAGGCCGTGGACTTTAGGCGGGTGGAGGGCGTCTTGGCGTGAAAATGGCGGCGGAAAGGGGCTTCTTGCCGTCGGAAAAAACTTTGAAATTTGCTTGCAATTTTTAAAAAATGCTATATAATAAAGTATTATGGCTGACTTATTGACAGATGAACAGTTTGAAAGATTTCGCAAGACAATTTACGACGAGAGTGGAATCACCTTTTCCGCCACCAACCGCTCCGTGTTGGACAGCCGCCTAAAGGAACGCCTGCGCGAACAAAAGCTCGCTTCGGTTGACGATTACTACAAGCTCATAATTTCCAACCGCGAGGAAATGAAAATAATGCTGGACGCGGTGACGACAAACCTTACCCGCTTTTTCCGAAACCAGCCTCATTTTGACGCTTTGATAAATTATGTAATTCCCCATATCTTGGAGGAAAAAAAGAAGACCGGCAACAAGGTCGTCAAGGTTTGGAGCGCCGGCTGCTCCACCGGAGAGGAGCCTTACACAATCGCGATGATTTTAAAGGACATCCTTCCGTTTCCGTACACATTCCAAATCACCGCGTCCGACCTTTCGCTCAAGTCGCTTATGGTCGGAAAGCAGGGCTTTTATCCCAACGCCCGCATAGGCGGAATTCCTGACAAATACTTGCAGCGCTTCTTCACCAAGACCGCCGACGGCTACCAAGCCAACAAGGAATTGATGGACACAATCCGCTTCGACTACCACAACCTTAAGAACGACAGCGGAATGCGAAACCTTGACATAATCTTCTGCCGAAACGTCTTGATTTACTTTGACGAGCCGGCGCAGCTTCGCGTAATAAACCATTTCTGGGACGCGCTCTCTCCTCATTCATATTTGTTCATCGGACACTCCGAGTCGCTTTTCGGAATGAAGACAAATTTTGAATTCTTGAAGACGGATTGGGCCTGTTTCTATCAAAAACAACTCAAGTAGCAAGGGTGTAAAAAGATGGATGACATATCAGTATTGATTTGCGACGATTCCGCTTTGATGCGAAATTTGATTGGCCGCATTATTGACGGAACAGAGGGAATGAATGTTGTCGCCAAGGCCTCCAACGGACAGCAGGCTTTGGAAAAAATCGAGGAGTCAAAACCCGACATAATCGTTCTTGACATCGAGATGCCGATTATGAACGGAATCGAATTCCTCAAGGCAAGAAAAGAAAAGAAAATCAAGGTGCCCGTCGTTGTGCTTTCGAGCGTGGCCACAAAGGGCGCCGCCATCACGATGCAGGCCTTGGAATTGGGCGCCGCGGACTTCATCACAAAGCCCGCCGGCTCCGTTTCGGCCGACATTTCGGAAGTCGCGGACCAGTTGATAGACATGCTGGCTTCCTACGGCTCCCAGTACGCCCGCCGGCAGGGAAAGGTTCCCTACATTCCGGAATTCTTCCAAAAGCAACGGAAGCTTCTCAAGGCGGAGTCGTTTGTGGCCAACAAAAAGGCCGACGAAAACATTCCGGTCCAAAAGCCAAAGTTGGACTTGGCGCAAATCACAAGCTTCAACACGATAGAAAAGAAAGACCCTGTCGTGGTGAAGCCGCTTAGGGACGGAGGAAAGATTGAGGTCATCGCGATCGGCATTTCCACCGGCGGCCCCAACGCCTTGCGCGACGTGTTCAAGATGATTGACCCGCGCCTAAAGCAGCCGATTCTTGTGGTTCAGCATATGCCCAAGGGCTTTACAAAGGCCTTCGCCGAGAGCTTGGACAAAATATGCCCGCTTTCCGTAAAGGAAGCCGAGGACGGAGAAAAAATCAAGGACGCGACGGTTTACATCGCGCCCGGCGACAACCATATCACCGTGGAGGAAAAGGGCGGCGAGCGCTTTGTCCGCTTGACCCACGATCCGCAGAGAAACGGCCACAGGCCTTCGGCCGACGTTATGTTTGAGTCGATCGCGGCGGTTTACAAAAACCACGCGCTTGGCGTAATCATGACAGGAATGGGCCGCGACGGCGCCGCCGAGCTTGCCGAAATGAGGAAGCAGGGCGCCTGGACCTTGGGACAGGATGAGGAGTCAAGCATCGTCTACGGAATGCCCCGCGTGGGCTGGGAGATGGGCGGCGTGCAAAAGCAAGTTCCGCTTATGAAAATGGCCGACGAAATAAGCGCCTTGGCCCGTGAGCATTTGACGGCGTAAGGCGTTGGATAAAAAAAGCCGCGTTTAAGCGCGGCTTTTTTTTTATGCCTAGAATATTTTTTCAATGAAAGGCTTGGCGGGCCTAATCTTAAAGCGGCTCAAGGCCATGACCGCCGCGCCCGGAATAAGTATTCCAAGCAAAACGCAAAAGGCCTTGAAGCCTTCCGAACTTTCTTTTTGCCAAAGGGCGCGGCTTGCGGGGCCCGACAAAAAGAAGGCCGACACCGCGCACGCCGCGGGAATCAAAAGAGAGAAGACCGCCTGCAAGCTTTCCGCCGTTTGCGACGCCGTTATGCTTACAAGGTCTCCCGCCTTTAGGGGCAGGCCGTTTTTGTTCAAGGCCTTGAAGGGGCTTCCGCGACGGGCGCAGCCTTCCTTGCAAGTCAAGCAGGCGTCCGTGACGATGGGACAAACTTCGGCTTCTTTTCCGTCTTCCGAAACGGAAATCACTTCCGCGCTTTGTGTCATAAATCTTCCTTGGGCTCCTTAAGTTTTGAAAGCCGCTCTTCGCAAACGGCCTCTCCGGCCTTGTTTCCCAGCTCGGAATATGTGTCGCGCAAATTGTAGAGCGCGTCGTAATAATATGGGTTTATCGAAACCGCCCGCTCAAACGACTCGGCGGCCGTAGGGTACTCCTCTTGGTTGAAGAAAATCACGCCGAGCGTATTCCACAAGTGGGCGTTGACGGGATTTTGCTCAAGCCCAAAGCGGCAATGTTCCGCGGCTTCCATAAACTCCTTGCGCTCAAGGCAGACGATGGCCAGCTGCTCGGCGGCCTCTTCGTCGGCGGGGTTCATTTCAAGCGCGGTCGAAAAAGCCCTTTTGGCGGCCCGCAAGTCGCCTTGCTTTTGATAGGTCACTCCCAAGTTGAACCAAAGCAGGCTGTTTTCGCGCTCTATCGTTATCGCCCTTTTGTAGCAGGCGATGGCTTCCGTGAAATTTCCGCGAGAGGCAAGCTCTATCGCTTGGTTGTTTAGAAAATCGGCTGATTCTTGCAATTGTCGCGTCCTCCCAATTTGCGCGGTCTGTTAGCGCTGAATTTTGTTGAACAAGTCCAAAATCATTTGCTTGGCGCCGGAGCCATTATCCTCCAAAAGCGAAGTTAATTCAAGCGCCTTTTGGCTGGCGGCTTCTTTTCCAAAGTCAAAGGCCTTTTTTATGGAGCCGGAACTTTCAAGCAAGGAAATCGCTTCCTCCACCGCCGGGCTTTGGATGCCTTCCTTTGCCGCGCGCTCAAAGAGGGCGGCGATTTTTTCCTTGTCGCAAGGCCTTTCCTGAACGTGAAGCAAGACCGGAAGGGATTTTTTTCCCTCGATGATGTCGTCGCCGCGCTTTTTTCCGGGATTTCCGCTTGTCAGGTTTTGAACGTCGTCAAGGACTTGAAAGCCCATTCCGATTCCAGCGGCGACAAGGCCGGCCTTTTCTATCATTTCCTTGCTTTGTCCTGCCGCCAAAAATCCAAGGCGGGCCGCCATGCAAGAAAGGGTTCCTGTCTTAAACTGAACCATTTGCTTGTATTCTTCGACGCTTGGAAAAAAGCCGGGCTCTCGGTGCCAGGCTATGTCCATCGCTTGGCCCAAGTGCAGGCGCCTAAGCTCCATTTGGTAAAGCTCGTGGCAGGCGATTTTTTTTTCGCTGTCCATTTTTAGCTTGTTGACGCAGGCGGCGGCCTTGAAGTAAAGCCAGGCGCCGGCGTTGAGCGCGGTGTCCAGGCCGTAAGTTATGTAGGCGCACGGCTTTCCGCGCCTTTCGTCCGCCCGGTCCTCTATGTCGTCGTGAATCAGGCTGGCCGTGTGTACAAATTCCAAAAGGGGGGAAAGCGCGAATGCGTTTTGAATGTCGGCGTCCTTTTTGCTGGCCATCATTGCGCACAAAATCATAAAGACGGGCCGCCAGCGCTTGCCGCCTTGCTTGACCAATTCGCGCGTGGGCGCCAAAAGGCCGTCCAAGCCCTTGGCGCTTTTGATGCCGCCGGAGCCGAAAGTTTCCATAAGCCATTCTTCCGAGATTTGTTCCGGAAGCTCGGCGCGCAGCGTTTTTTCTATCTTGTCCTTTATTTCCTGAATCGTTTCGCTCATAGGGCCATTATACAAGAAAAATCGTTTATGTCAAAGAAGCTGTTGGCCGGCCGCCTAAACTTTCGGCGAACTTTTGCCGAAAATCATTTTATGAGCCAAAACAGTTATGAAAAGCCGGATTACTGGTCAAAAAAAGCCTTTTCCGAAGGCTATCCCGCGCGTTCAGTTTACAAGCTGGCGGAAATTGACGAAAAATTTGACTTCATAAAAAAGAATTCGACTGTCTTGGACTTGGGAAGCGCTCCGGGAAGCTGGACCACTTTTCTTTTAAGAAAGCTTGACGGGGCGGGAAAGGTCGTTTCCTGCGACTTGAATCCGCTTTCAAATTCCGTCCACGGCGAAAACCTTGTCTTTTTTCAGGGGGACTTGAACGCCAAGGAAATCCGCGAAAAAATCAAGGCCGAGGGGCCCTTCGACTTGGTCGTTTGCGACGCGGCTCCGCTCACCACCGGCAACAAGCTGGTTGACACGGCCCGCTCGGAAGGCTTGGTCGAGATGGCCATTTGGTACGCCGAGGCCATGCTCAAGCAGGGCGGAAACTTCGCCGTCAAGATTTTTCAAAGCGGCGCCCAGGGCGAGCTTTTGAAGAAAATGAGGGGAATCTTTGAGAGCGCCAAGGGCTTCAAGCCGGAAGCTTGCAGGAAAGAGAGTTTTGAGACTTATTTGATTGGGCTTAAGAAAAAATAATCTTGAATAAAAAAAGAAAACGGGGTATAATGTGTTGAAGGATAAAATAGTCGTGTTTTTTAGGAATGTCGCGTTTCAGCTTGTTCTCACGTTTTGCGTAGGCGCTTTTGTCGCCGGAACGGCTGTTTTTATCATTAAAAGCGTTCCCAAAAACGGCCGGGGCGGCTACGAGAGCCCGGTGATGCCCCAATATAACGAAGAATTTTCCGAACTTGAAAAAGAGAGCGACGCCGAGCTTTTGGCGAAGGCCGAAGCCTCTGAGAACCAAGAGCAAGAGTTGAAGCCCTTGACCTATTGGACTTACAGAATCCGCCCCGGCGACATGATAGGCCTGATCGCGGAAAAATACGACGTAAGCCAGGACACTTTGATAAGCGTCAACAACATTCGCGCCAGCCGCTTGATTCAGCCCGGACAATACATAAAAATTCCGTCGGAAGAGGGAATTTTGTACACCGTAAAAAAGGACGGCGAAACTCCGGCCACAATTTCTGAAAAATACGAGGTCGACGCGGCAAGATGCGCCTTCGTCAACAAGCTGGGGGTTGACGACGCGCTTAAGGCCGGCTCGTCAATCTTTGTTCCCGGCGCCGAAATGGACAGCATCACCTTGAGCGAAATCAACGGCGACCTGTTCAGAAAGCCGCTCCACACTTGGTATCGCCTTACGTCTTACTTTGGCTGGAGGCCGAGCCCCTTCACAGGACGCCGCTCATGGCACGGCGGAATCGACATGGCCTGCCCGCGCTGGACAAAAATTTACGCCGGCATGGCTGGCCGCGTGGCCGACACCGGCTACAACAACACTTACGGAAATTACGTCATCATAAACCATATGAACGGCTACAAGACCTTGTACGGCCACATGGAGCGAATCGATTGCAGGCCGGGCCAATGGGTCACGACGGAAAGCGTGATTGGCCGCGTCGGAAGCACCGGCGCCAGCACTGGACCGCACTTGCATTTCACCGTTTTCAAGCGGGGAAAGATGGTCAACCCATTGAATCTTTTGGGCTAAAGGAGAGCGGCTTGGCTAAAGCGCCAGGCCGTCTTTTTTTTCAAACTTTGAATTTATTTTCTTTACAAAAAAATCCATGTTGCTTCTGATGAACAGCGCGCAATAGGCCGTTATCAAGGCCGCAAGCTCCACGTAAGTGTAGACGGTAAGAAAGTGGTTGGAGCCCGGCTTTGCGAAGACGCTGTAGGCGATGAACAAAAGGGCCATAATCACGCCGCCGACAATCCATTTTGAAAACGAAATCGGATTTTTTTGCGAGTCGCTTTTTGTCGTGATTTTTTTCATTACGGCCAAAATCGCGGCGTCGTCGAGCGCCGTTTGGTCGCAAGGGTTGGGGACGGAGGAACGTTCCGCCCTGCGCAAAAGCCGGACCTGGGCCCTGCAGCGCTTGCAGGCGAGCAAGTGCAATGTTATTCCAGGCGGAATTCGCTCGCCCTTGTCCAGACTCAAGTATTCTTCCATCACTTCATTGCAGTTCTTCATTTTCCACCAATCCTTTTGCGATAATTTTTTCCCTTAGAAGTTTTTTCGCCCTGAATATGTGCGACTTGACCGTGTTTTCGGCCAGGGACGTTATTTCGCTTATTTCTGAATATGAGTTGTCGTAAAAAAAATACAAGTCAAGGACAATCTTGTATTTTTCAGGCAATTCCTTTAGGGACTCCCTGACGGTTTCCATCGTCAAGAGCCTAAGCTCCTTTTCTTCAGGCGTAAGTCCGTTGTCGGGAAGAAGGTTTTCGTCAGCGATTGAGACGTATTCCGCCCGCCGGTTGACCGCGTTTATGGCCGTGTTGTAGGCCATTCGCGTAAGCCAAGTGGAGAACAGGGATTCGCCCCTAAAGGTGTCCAGCTTTGTGAACGCCTTTAGAAAAACGTCCTGGGCAAAGTCTTCCGTGTCGGCGGCGTTCTTGAAAAAGCTCATTCCCAAGGCTTCGACGCGCTTTTTGTAAAGGGACATCAATTCGGCAAAAGCTGAAGTGTTGCCCGACAGAACTTCGCGCGCAAGCTTGGAGTCTCTTTTATATGCCGCCTCGCGTTCTTTGTCCGAGGTACGCTGCTTGCTCATTTTTTGTCGTGAAAGTCAGGGTTGATTTTGTAAAAAATCAAGAGACATATTCCCACCGCAAGCGGAAGCAAGCCGCCGAGGAGGGCATATGAAAAGCCGTCAATCAAGGCAAAAAGAAAGCTCAACGTAATTCCCACTCCCACAAGCAAAAGTCCGGCCAAAAGCGAGAACGTCTTCAGGTCAAACTCCGGAGCCTTGTAAGAGCCGGTTCTGATTCTTAGCTTTGTCTCGTGGTGGGTCCACAAAAGATAAAAGAAAAGAATTACGCCGCCGATTGCGATTCCCACGATGGGAACCACCGCAATTACAACTTGGGCTGATTGGCTTGTTATTTCGGAATTCATGTTCACTCCTTCTTACCAACTAAGACACTATATCCGCAATTTTGTTGCGCGCTTTAGTCAAGGAAAATGTAGTCGTCAAAGTAAATCGCGCTGATTTTTCCAAGAGAAAGCTGGCTGTTGAATTTTTCCAAAAGCCTTTTTTTGATTTCCTTTTCGCCGATTGAAAGAAGGGCGTTTTTTGAGCGCGAAGAAAAGAATTCCAAAAAATAGGCGGAAAACATCTTCTTTTTTGACGCCAACTCTTCGTAAAAGGCGCTGTCGGTGGATTCGTAGGAAAGCCAAGGCGTCAAAAGAAGGACCGAGCCGGCTTCCTTTGTTCCTTCGTTTGGAAGAAGCCGCGCCCTCAAGGTTCCAAACTCCTTGAACTGCGTTTGGGCGGCGCCGTTCTTTATTTCCTCGGCGCTTTGCGGGTCGCTCCTTCTGTAGGCCACGCCGGGCCTTTTTCCGGCGGCAAAGGCGGCTATCGTTCCTAAAATTATCGCCGCCGCGATTCCCGCCGCCACAAGGGGAAGAAGCTTGTCCAAGTTTATTTTCGCTTTTTGGTTCATCGCCTTATGATAGCAGAAATTTTTTCTTTGAGCAAGTCTAAGCCTTTTTTTGTCACCGCGCTTGTCTCAATCGCGTCGGGAAAGTCGGAGCGCAAGGCTTCGAGCGCGCGGCTTTCAAGGCCGGGCATGCCGGCCGCGCTCTGCTGGGCGGCGGCTTCCACGGCGTCGATTTTGTTCAGGACCACAAGGCTTTCCTTTTCGTTGGCGCCGATTTCTTCCAAGACTTTTTTCACGGTCTTCGCCTGTTCCGGCGCGTTAGGGTCGCTTGCGTCAATCACAATCAAAAGCGCGTCGGCCAGTTCCGCCTCCTCAAGCGTCTACTTGAAGGCGTCAATCAACTGGTGGGGCAGGTTTGAAATGAAGCCCACCGTGTCGGTCAAAAGAATCTCGCTCCCCGCTATTTTTATGCGGCGCGTCAACGGGTCCAGCGTGGCGAAAAGCTTGTTTTCCACCAGCGTGTCGCTTCCCGTGAGCGCGTTCATCAGCGAAGACTTTCCGGCGTTGGTGTAGCCGCAAAGCGCGATTGTCGGAAGGGGAATCTTTTGCCGCCGCTTTCTTTGCGTCGCGCGGTTTTGTCTTACTTTTTTTAGTTCCGCCTTAAGCTGCTGGATTTTCAGCCGCGTTGACCGGCGGTCCAGCTCCAGCTGCTTTTCGCCAGAGCCTTTGGCGCCGTAGTTTCCTCCGCGCTGGCGGGCAAGGTCGCCGTACATGTGGGCAAGGCGGGGCAGGGAATACTCCAAGCGGGCCAGCTCCACTTGCAAAACGGCCTCGCGCGTCCGCGCCCGGCTTGCGAAAATTCGTATTATCACTTCCTGCCTGTCAAAGACCGGAATGTCGGCCAGCTTTTCCCAGTTGCGCTGCTTTGTGGGGTCCAGCTCCCAGTCCATTATTATGCAGTCCGCGCCCGCCTCTTTTGCCGCATGGCATATTTCCTTGGCTTTGCCGCTTCCCATTCCGTAGGCCGGCTGGATGTCAATGCGGCTTAAAAGCGTTTGTCCGGCTTCTTCCATTCCCAAAGTCCAAACAAGGCCCTGCAATTCCGCAAGGCCGCCGGGATTTTCCGCCAGCGGAAGGCCGACCAAAAAGGCGCGTGCTTTTTTTTCCTCTTCGGCCTGAATGTCGTAAATCTTTTTCATCTTCCGCGCCATTTTAGCGCAAATCAGGCGGAATTAAAAGCGTCGCTTTTTATTTTCTATGCTATTGAAAAGCCTTCAATTTGCCGATAATATAGGAAGAAAAGTATGACTAGCGGGCAAAAAACAGCCTTAAGCGTTTTAATATCAGTTATTCTCTTTGGCGCCTTTGTGGTCGCGTCCTTCGCGGGCTTGTTTTCCGCGATTGACGCCCGCTTTTACGAGCCCGCGAAAATTTCCCAAATAAAGGGCAAGCTTGACGGAGTGGCGTCCGCCTACGACGAATATTTAAGGACGCTTTCGGAACGTTTCGCGCTCGGAGAAAGCTCCTTCCTAAAAAACGCTTCGGTCCAAACTTTTGTCGAGGCCAAGCCGTCGGAAAAAGACGCGGTGGAGCGCGGCGAAGTCCTTGGCGAATTGCGTTCGTCAACCCAAGGCTTGTTGGGCTTGCGCGTCCTTGACAAAAACCAAAACTCCCTTCATTACTCGACTTTCCGCTCGGACATTTTGCGCCGCGACGAAAAAAACAATTTGACGGCCTACAAAAATTATTTGGACTGCCTGTCGCCGGCCGGCAATCAGGAAATTCCGGCGCAGCGCGTGGCCGCCTCCGACACTGGCGGAGACTTGGCGGCAGGACAAAAAATTTATTACGACGCCGAAAATCGAATCGTGATTTCTTTTCCCCTTTACGACAAGTATTCAGTTTTTAGGGGAAGCGTAATTTTTTACGTCAACGCCTTGGACTTTGCCAGCGTCCTTCTTAGAAAGAATTTAATCTCAATCGGCGAGGACGTTTCCTTTTTGTCCAACGGCATGGACGGAACGGATTCCTTGAGCGGCTTTGTTTTGGGCTTGCCGTCTGTAGGCGAGGACGAGTTTAAGGAAGGCCTCTTTGACGCGTGGAAAAAGAATTCTGGCGCGGCGGAGCGAATCCTTTCCATTGACTCGCAAAACAAAAACTTTTGGGTCGCGATAAGCCAAAAATCTTCTTCCGGCGTGTTTTCGTGCGGAGTTTACAACGACGAAATTTTCGCGCTGCCGTCTTCCGCGCGCGCCTTGATTTTGGCTTGCGTTTTCACTTCGCTTTTCTTGATTTCGTTCTTGCTCCTAAATTTACGGCGCGACGACGAAACTGTCATCCGCGAAAGAATCAAGCGCCTGCAGCTGGGCGTCGTTGACGAATACCTTTCAAAAAAGGAAGCCTTGGATTGGGAGACGATTTCCGGCCGCCGCGAGGCTGTCACAAAAGAAATCATTCGCAGCCTTGGAAGCCGCGCCAAAAAGCGGCCCGCGCAAGTGGAAGAGCTTATTAACCGCAGTTGGGACGAATTGTTCGCGGCGATGAATTTGAAGCCTAGCGGCGCCAAGGACGGCGGCGGTCTTGAAAGCGCGCAAGATATAAAGGCGATGCTGCAGGAAATCTTGTCCAGCGGCGCGATAAAAGTTCAAGCCGTCGCGCCCCAAGCCGTCCAAGCCAGCCCCGCCGCGGCCCCTGAGCCGGTCGAAGACTTGGAGAAAGTCGATGCGGCGGAACCAGTCGAAGAACTTGAAGAACTTGAAGACGTTGCGCCTCTTGAATCAGTTGATGGACATGAAAATGATGCGCCTGCCGTTCTGGAA
>CAMKEG010000013.1 GCA_946411505.1 uncultured Treponema sp.
GTATCGTCACGCTTGTGAGCCCCGAGCATCCATAAAAAGCGGAGGAGCCGATGCTTGTCATATTTGTCTTGTCGTTTGGCAATACAATTCCAGCCAAATTTTTACAATATTTAAATGAAAATGTCGACAAGCCTTTTACTGCGGACAAATCTAACGTCACCAATACATTAGGTCTTTCGTCCGCAAGATAGACAATGGCTTTTCTTACATCTTCTATCAATTTGCTGTCAAACACACCGCTAGCTTTAACAGTTCCCGACTCGGTCATCTTTTTTATCTCTTCCACAATAGAGGACTCGGTCACTGACGTTACTATGCCTGTCTGAGTTCCCCCACCATAGGCTGTCACTCCACCATCATTGTTTGGAGCAGGCACGGGTACATATACAATCTTTTCGCTTCCATTGTTGCACGACAAAAACAGGCTGTTTGATAAAAATGCCAAAATAAGAGACAAAACAAAAAATACTTTCATATTTTTGAGTTTTGTCACATTTTCAATTGATTCTGTTTTACCCATACAAACTCCTCTGTTTTTGCCAATATTCCATTTCCCACCCCACTTTTTGGAAACTTTTCCATAATTATAACGCTAAATCGGGAACTTTTCAAGAAAATTCTGTCAAAAAAGGGAAATTTTCATAAGATTAAAAAATGAATTTTTGGGAAACTGTCGATTCAGAATTAAAATATCAAAACAAAGAGCGAAAAGATTTGGCCGCCGCCGCGGGCTTTGACGTTTCCAACATCGGAAAAGGCATCAAAAACGGCGGAGTTCCTCTTGCCGACACAGCGGTACTCATAGCGCGCTTTTTAAATGTCAGCGTGGAATACCTTGTTTCAGGCGGGAAATCTGTTGGTATTTCTGGCGGCGGAGAAATGTCGGAAGACTTTAGAAGATTTTTCTTTTACCGAAAACTGGTCAACAAAATCGACTCCCTTCCCCAAAAAACAAAGTCCGCAATCGTCGAAATGTTTGAAAAGATTTAAAACTCCCGCTTCACCCCATCACGCACCTAACCCTATGCCCATCGGCCACTTCCCTTAGCGGCGGGAGCGCGGCGGAGCATTCCGCCTTGGCGTAGGGGCAGCGGTGGGCAAAGGGGCAGCCGTTTTCTTTGGACAGAACGCTGGTCACTTCCACGCTGGAACTTTGCGCCTTTCCTTGCGCGCCGTCAAACAAAAGCTTTGTGTAGGGGTGGCGGGCATTTTGGAACAAGGTGGCCGCCGGCGCTTCTTCAACAATCGCGCCGCGATACATGACGGCGATGCGGTCGCAAAACCAGCCGGCCACTTTTAGGTCGTGCGTGATAAAGACAAACGAAAGGTTCTTTTTGGCGCGCAGGTCTTGAAGCAAGTTCAATATTTGTCCTTGTATCGAAACGTCAAGCGCGCTTACGACTTCGTCGCAAATCAAAAGCTCCGGATCCATTATCAGGGCGCGGGCGATTGAGACGCGCTGCCGCTGTCCGCCTGAAAATTCCGAGGGGCGTTTTTCCAAGTGCCGTTCGGCTAGTCCCACCTCGGCGAAAACTTTTTTGGCGCGCTCGCGCAACTCTTCCGCGCCGATTTTTTTTGGCGCAAAGTTAAACGCGTCGGTAAGGACAGAAAGCGCTGTCATTCTGGGATTAAGGGAACGCGCGGGATCCTGGAAAATGTATTTTACGCGCCGCCTGTATTCCGAGAGCGCCTTTTTTTTGTAGTCGAATATGTTTTGCGGTGGAACGGATTTCTGGCCGGAAAGGCCGCCGCCCGCGCCTTCTTGGGCTTTAATACCCTTATTGTTTGAAAGACCAAAACTGCCGCCGCTTTCTGGGCTTGCCGCAGTTTTTGGGTAATACAAAACGCGGCCGCTTGTGGGCTCGTACATGCGTACAAGCATGCGCGCGGTGGTGCTTTTTCCGCAGCCGGACTCGCCGACGATTCCCAAGGTTTCGCCTCGGCGCAAGTCAAACGAAACGTCGTTGACCGCGTAAACCAACTGGCCTTTTTTGGCAAAGAAGCCGGCCTCCAAGTCAAAGCTTTTGAACAAGTTTTGCGCGCACAAGATAAGCGGGCGGCCTTCTTGGCCTTGCGAAAGATTTTGTTTCGCGGCTTTTTGGTCTTGCAACAGTTCGCTCATTTTGCGGCCTCCGCTTCTTTCCAGCAAGAATAATTTTGCGCCTTGCATTCCTCTTTCGCAAAAAAGCAGCGCGGCTCAAAGGGACAGCCCGGCGGGGGATTTTTTGGATCGACGACGCTTCCCGGAATCGAAAGCAATTTTCGCTCGGTGTAGCTTGTTCCAAATTTTGGAAGCGCTTCAAGCAAGGCCTGTGTGTATGGATTTTTTGGCCGCTGGCATACGTCAGCCGAGCTTCCCTGCTCCATTATTTTTCCGCCGTACATGACAATCATTCTGTCCGAGATTTGAGAAACCAAGTCAATGTTGTGCGAAATAAAAATTATCGAAAGGCCCCGCTTCTTTTTTAAGTCCAAAAGGAGGCTCACGATTTGCGCCTGGATTGTGACGTCAAGCGCGGTCGTAGGCTCGTCGGCAATCAAAAGCTCGGCGTTTTGCGCGAGCGCGAGCGCGATTCCGATTCTTTGCAATTGTCCGCCAGAAAATTGGTGGGGATAGTTCCTCAATCTTTTTTGCGAATCTGGAAGGCCAACCTCGCCCAAAATTTTAGCCGCGCGCAGGTTGCTTTCCTTACGGCTGATTTTTGGCTCGGTGTTCCTGTAAAGCTCAAAGAAAACGCTTCCGATGTTTTGAAGCGGGTCAAAGGAACGGCCCGGCTCCTGCAATATGAGCGCGATTCTTTTTCCGCGATAGGGGCGAAGCTCCTTTTGGCTTAGCGCGGTGAGCTCCGTTCCGTCAAAAAATATTTTTCCCGACACGCGCGCGTTGGCCGGAAGCAAGCCCGGAATCGCGGTAGTGCTGACCGACTTTCCGCTTCCCGACTCGCCGACGATTCCAAGGATTTCACCGCGCTTCACATAGTAGCTTATTCCGCGAACGGCGCGGGTCAAGCCCGCCTTTTGGTCAAGGCTTTCAAAGCCGACGCGCAAGTCTTGGACTACAAGCAGAGCGTCGGCTGGCGCCGCGCTTCTTGGGCTTGCAAACGATTCTTGTTCGGCGGCGTCTTGGGCTTGCATACGATTTTGGTCAGAGCGCTTTTTACGCTTCCACGTGGGGAATACGGCGTGATAGGGGTCGTAGTAGTCGCGGAGCGCGTCGGCCAAAAAGTTAAAGGCCAGCGTAACGGCAAGCAATAGCCAAACCGGGTTCAAAAGCCATGGGTAGCGGCTAAGGTTTGAGAGCGTCGAAATCTCGCGGTTTATCATGCTTCCCCAGCTTACGGCGGGGTCGGCGATTCCCAAGCCCAAATAAGAAAGCGTCGTCTCGCTCATTATAAAGGCGGGAACGCTTAGAGCCGCGCTCACAATCAAAAGGCTTGACAATTGCGGAATGATGTGCCTAAAAATTATCGCAAGGTCGGGAACGCTTTCTAGCGCGGCGTTTTGGACAAAGTCTTCGCGCTTAATCGCGTGCGCCATGCCACGAATCGTCCGAGCGCTTCCTGGCCAGCCCACAAGCGAAAGTATCATCGTTATTATCATGTAGCTTGTTCCGCTGTCCAGCTTGGAGTTTAGCAAGGAGCGCAAAAACAAAATCAAGTATAGCGACGGAACCAGCATGAAAAATTCGGCGAAGCGCATGATGGCCCAGTCGGTCTTTCCGCCGTAGTAGCCGGCGGCGCCTCCAAAGATTATCGCAAGCAAAAGGCTCACCGCTGTGGCCACAAAGCCGATTGTAAGCGAAATGCGGCTTCCGTAAACCATTCGGCTGAACATGTCGCGGCCCAAATTGTCGGCGCCCAAAAGATAAACGGGATACGCGCCGTTTGTTCCAAACAAGTGGCGGTCGCATGGAATAAAGCCGAACAATTTATAAGGAAATCCTTTCGCAAAAAAATGGACCTTGTGTTCCGCCCCTTTAACAAAAGCGTACTTCCAGTTAATCATGCTTATTGTCTTGGCTTCTTTTGCGACCAAACCGTTTTTTGTGACGCGAATATTGGCCGGGTGGAACGTGTTCTCCTCAAAAGTCCGCGTGGCCGGATAGGGCGCCACAAAGTCCGCGAAAATCATCGCAAGATACAAAAGCGCCAAAAGAATCACCGAAGCGAGCGCGAGCGGCCTTGTCTTAATGTAAGCAAAAAACTTTTTCATCGATTTATTGCCTCGCGCCTCTCAACCTTCCGCCCCGTAGCGGATGCGCGGATCCACCAAAGCCAGCATGATGTCGCTTACAAGCATTCCAATCAAGACAAGCGCGGAGATGAACATTTCGTCCGCCAAAACCAAATTGATGTCCTGCTGCAAAACCGCGTCGTACATCAGCCGTCCTATGCCCGGATAGGCGAAGATGATTTCCAAAACAAGCGAGCCGCTAAAGAGGCCCGCGAGCAAGTTGGCGCTTCCGGTGATGTAAGGGTTGAGCGTGTTCCTAAAGGCGTGGTTAAAGTAAACGCGCTTTTCGCTGATTCCGCGCGCCCTCAAGGCAAAGATGTAAGGAAGGCCCATTTGGTCAAGCATAGTCGCTCGAATCATGCGCATCGTTCCGCCAGCGCCTCCCAAAAAGGCCGCGAGCAGCGGAAGGAAAACATGGCGGCCGTAGCTAAAGACAAACTTTGCCGGAGCCGCGTCAAAAGGAAAGTCGGGATAGGCCGTGACCGGAAAAAGGCGCGTGACGCTCGCGAAAAGCTGAAGCAAAATCAAAAGCAGCATTCCCGGAAAAGCGTTGAAGAAAAGCGCGAAAAAAGTCACGCCAACGTCAAGGCGGCTTCCGGCCTTGCTGGAAAAATAAACGCCAAGCGCAAAGCTCGCGGTCGTAATCAAAACAAGCGAAATTAAATTTAGCAAAAGTGAATTCCACAAGCGCGAGCGAATCAAAAAGCCGACCGGCGCGCGAGAAATAAGACTCACCCCCAAATCGTGGTGGACAAAAACGCGCTTGAGCCACTTGCCGTATTGGATGTAAAAGGGCTTGTCGATTCCAAGCTCGGCGCGCAAGGCGGCCATTTGCTCTTCTTGAAACTTGCTGTCGCTCGCGGAATTTTTGGCGCTGGCCTTTCCCCCTCCCTCGCCCGCGGCTCCTGCCATTATTTGCTGGGTCATCATTTGGTCAACGATGTCGCCGGGAGCCAGTTCCATCAAGCCGAACATCGCGAGGCCCAGCAAAAAAAGCAGCGCCAGCATCGTGACAAAGCGGCGGGCTATAAAAGAAACGAGCGGGCTCATTTTACTTTCTGCCGTTGAATTTTATCGCGAGCATCGTAAGGTCGTCAAACTGCGGAGCGTCGCCGACAAACTTGTCAACTTCGCCGCGAACAATGCCAAGCAAATCCTTTGGCTCGGCGGCGGGATTCACGTTGAGCGCCTTGACAGTCCGCTCAAATTCAAATAGTTCGTTCGCGGCGTTGGTCGCCTCGGGAACGCCGTCGGTGTAGACAAAAAGCGAGGCGCCTTTTTCAAGCGCGATTTCATAGTCGGTGTATGTCGAGCCTTCGATTCCGGCCAAAACAAGGCCGTGCTTGTCCTTGACAAGCTCAAAGTCCTTTCCTGGCTGGCGGACGGCAGGGAACTCGTGGCCGGCGTTGGCGGCAGTCACGATTCCTGTGTTCAAGTCCAAAATTCCCATCCAAGCGGTCACAAAAAGGCCGGCGTCGTTCCCTTCGCAAAGCTGGTCGTTGGCCTCATGCAAAATTTGCGCAGGCGAAAGCGATTTTTCAGAAAGCGCCCTGTTCTTGATGATTGTCTTTGCGATGACCATAAAGAGAGCGGCCGGAACTCCCTTTCCCGAAACGTCGGCGATGACAAGCGCCAAGTGATCGTCGTCGATGAAGAAAAAGTCGTAGAAGTCTCCGCCGACTTCCTTGGCCGGATTCATCGAAGCGTAAAGCACAAAATCTTCCCGCTGCGGAAATTCATGCGGAAGCATGTCGCTTTGGATTTGCGTCGCCACGTTGAGGTCGGCGGAAATTCGCTCGCGCTCGCTTGTCTCGTGGATCAACTTTTGCATGTATTCCTTTGTCTCGCTTGCCATCGTGACAAGCGCGCTTGAAAGGCTTTGGATTTCGTCCTGGGTGTTGATGCGCGGATCCTTAAAGTTAAGGCTTTCAACGTCCTCTCCGCTGGCCTTTGAGACAAAGTCAACGGCGGAATTTTGAAGGCTCTTCAACGGATGGATTACGCGGCGGTTAAGCCAAAGAATCAAAATCAAGACAAAGGCGGCGGCAAAGACAAGGCCGGCCAAAAGAATGCTCACAGGATAAATGCGCATCGTCGCGTCGATGTCGTACATGTTTATGTCAACGCTCATAACGCCGAGCGGCTTTCCGGCGGAATTGCGGACGACAATCGAAGTCGTGTAAACGCTTCCCCATTCGGTCTTGTTGGGGTAATACCAATATTCTCCGGGCGCGCTGTTCTTAAAAAAGTCCAAGTACTGCTTGGCCACGTCGGCGGGAAATTCGTTTCCGGTCAAGTCGCCCAAGCGGTCTGTCATTCCGTCCTCGTAGTCCTTTTTGGTGTTGCCGGTGCAAATGTATTTCATGTTGTTGACGGAACTGTCGTTAAGCGGCTCGATAAGGTAAAGCCACGCTATCGCGGAATTGCTTTTCACAAAGTCAAGGCGTTCGCTAAGGGCCTTGTGAGCCGCGTTTTCCTTTCCGCTCGCAATCGCCTCTTCAACGCCGTCCCAGTCAATTTTTTGGGAGGCCAGCTTCAATATCGTCCGCTCATATTCCTTGTACTTTTGAATCATTCCCTTGTGGTAAGTTTTGTAGCCCACGATTCCAAGGCATATTGAAAGCAGGACGGTGAAAATTTCAACCGCGAGCGAAAGGCTTCTGCTCAATTTCTTTTTTGTCTTTTCCATAAGTTTCTCCAAAGCAATGATTTTTTCTGTTTTGTTCAATTATTTTTTCCTCATTGTAAAATTCAAGGCAAGATGAGCCGCGCTCACCAAGAGCAAAAGAATCGCAAAAACGCTGGCCGAGGCGGCTACGTTCCTTGAAAGGAATACAAGGCCCATAACGGCCGGACCAAATGACTGGCCGATAAAGTCGGTAAAGTTAAAGATTCCCATAGCGTTTGGAACGCCGTACTCCTCGCACTCCTCCAGCATCGAAAACTGCGCCTGCTGGACCGAGCGGCCAAAGCCGTTTGCCAAACCTAGAATGAAAATCGCGACAAGCAAGCCGGTGAATGTTCCGGTCAAGGCAAAGGCCAAAAGAGCGCCCGCGCTCAGCGCTATCGACGCGTAAGGGCTTAGCGGCCCGGTCTTGTTAATCACCCATTTTGTAAGGCCGTTCCCCAAGTAAATCGCGAAGATTGAATAGAGCATCATCAAGGCTGCGACCAAAACTTCGCTCAAGCCGTTGGAGTCGGAATAAAGAGGCAGGTAATAGTAAACAAAGCTTCCCATCAAGGCAAAAGGCGCTTGTATCAAAAGAATGAATGACCATACGCGGCGGTGGCGCAAGAAGGATATGATGCGCTTGGCGTCCCCTTTTTTTTCACCGCCATCTTCGCGAATTATTCCCGAAGGCAAGTCCAACGACTTCCAAAAGCCAATAAAAATCAAAGCCGTGACAATCCACATTATGGAAACCAATGGAAATATCATGCGCCGGCCCATGCTTGAAGCCAAAGCGGCGCCGCACAGCATTCCAAAGTTGATTCCAGAAACTTGCGCTCCGTTGTAGGCCGTGTAGCCCGAAGTCCTGTTCTTTGCGTCAGGAATTTGCGAGACCATCAAGTACAAGGAATTCGTAGTAAGCCCCACTCCAATTCCGTCAATCACAAGCGAAAGAAAAAGCAAGGCGTATGAAAATGGAAATGCGAATATAATCAGGTTGCTCAAGGCCGAAAGCGCGGAACCGACGACCACAACTTTTCTGCAGCCGGCGCGGCGAATCAAGTCTTCGCAAAAAAGCGCCATCAAGCCGATTATAAAGAGGTTCACCGAAATCGGAAGCGCGGCGGCAAGCGTTCCGCCCTTGTCGCCCAAGCTTTCAAAGGCGCCCTTCGCTATTACCATCGGCAAAAAGGTTGTCGTCATATTGTAGGCGGCGAAAAGCGCGAAGACCATGACGCGTATGTAGTAATGCGGAAAAGTTTTTTCAACTTTTTCGCCGAGCGCGGCTTTTCTCTCGTTCTCCATTTGAGCCTGCGACTTTGAAAGAATGTAGGAAAGCGCCTCGCCCATCGCAAGCCAAACAAAAATCAAAGTGACCGCGATTCCCAGCAAAACGTTCTTTTTCATGTCGCTGATTTGGCCGGTAAGCATAAAGTTTTCGGTCATAACCGAAACGACTCCGCAAACGCGGCCAAAATCGTTCACAACTGGAACCGAAACATAAGTGTAGGACGCGGACGTGTCGTCCTTGCTTGACCTTACGGAACGCGATGTCTCATAGATTTGCTTTATTTCTTCGGCCTCGCCTTCCGTCAGAGGAAAGTAAGTTCCAATCGCCTGGTCAAGGTAGGCGCAGGCGTAAGCGCCACGCTTCTCGTCATACTTGAAAATGTCGCAGTAAACGTTCTTGTTGATTTCAAGGCGGGGGTCAATTACGCTCTGCATGCTTTCAATCATCTGCCTGTATTCGGGGGAGGCGAAGTCCGCCGCGCATTGAATCGAATCCAAAGCCGCGGGCCTTATCGTGTTGGCCACCGAATAGGCCATGTTTTCCATTTGCGCCAAAATCTGCGCGCGCATCACCTTGGAAAATTCATTCGTCAGCTTGAATGTTATCGTTCCAGAAACGGCGAAAATTATCAAGGTGACATAAACGCTGATGCGCTGGATCACCTTCATGTTGTTTCTAAAAAACGAAACGAGCGCGAAAAGCAAAACGCACGCGGAGCACGCGACAAAAAGCAAAAACGCCACGACGAGCGCGTATTTAACCCTCAAGTTGCCCGCGTTCTCCCAGGGAGCGACAAGCTTTTCAAAGGAGACCGGCGTGACCGTGACGGCCCCGCAATCTTCCACGACCGAGCTTCTTTCGCCGCTTTTTAAATCCAATTCCCTCACGCTGTCGGAATAAAGCTCGGCGTAAAGAATCGTGTCCGGCCCGGAAACCTCAATCCAGTTGGGATACTCGTCGCGGCCAAATTCATGAACCAGCTTAAAGCCCGAAGCGCGCTCCAGCCTGTAAAGGCGGCCGGCCTTGTCCAACAAGTAAACGGTTCCGTCTTGGGAAAGCGCCATGTCGTTCACGAAGTCAAAGGCGTTTTTAAAGGCGTACTCTTCCTTTGACTTGCTTTCGCTCGCCGTGTCAAACGTCGTTATCACGACAGAATTTAAATTCTTTTGCGCGCAGACAATTTTTCCGCCGGTGACGGAAAGAAGCATAACCTTGTGCTTGTTGGTCACTTTGGAATGTCTCATGTTCAAATAGGTTTCTTGATAGCGGCCGTTCTCGTCGTAAACCAAAACGGCTTCGCGCGAAATTCTGTTTCCGTCCCAAGCGCCTTCCTTTACGTAAACCCAGCCATTCTCGTCAACCAAAAAGTCGTCGGCATAGTAAAACCTGTCGCCTTCCTCGGAGCCGCGCGGCAAAATGTTTTTCACCGTGTTTGAACTTTTTTCGACCACAAGAATTCTTGTTCTCTGCTTGTCCAAAACATACCTATAGTTTCCGTAGTCGCGCGCAAGATAAGGAGATTCATAAGCGACAGTCTTTGATATCGGTATGCTCAGCCTGTCCTTGTTAAGAAAAGAAACGGCGCCAAAACAAAGCGCCAAAATGGCGGCAATGACTACAAAAAATTTTAATTTAGCGTTTGCCATAATCTTCCCTCTTCACATATTCCTTGTACTGAAGCTCGGTGGAAAAAATCGTCCGCCAACCGTCCGCGCTCATCTTTATCGGATACAAGAGCGCGCTAAGGTTCATCGCGCCCTTGTGCATTTTTCTGCACTTCCAAAACGAGTCCGTCTCTCCAAGGTAGTCCACTTCCAAAATGTTTTTCACTCCCCAAAAATAAAAAGGCAAGGCGGGAAGCGTTATGTAATCCTTGACGGACTCAATCTTTTCCTGAATGCCGGAAATGATTCTTCGCGTGGCGGGCTTTTCAACATAGGGCGCCCTTTTTTGCCAATACAAATCCAAGAGCTCCTTGTCCTCGCCGCTCATTATCGCGCACTTCACTTCCGGATATTTTTCCTTCAGCGCCTCAAAAAGTTCCTTGTACATTTTTATTATCGGATTGGCGACGGCCCTAAAGCGCTCGTGAGCGTTTTTGCGGATTGTTTCCGGCAAAGGCTCAAGCATCGCGTCCAAATATTTTTCGTAGGAACTGTCTACAATCGGAAGCGTGAGGCAAGACCCCGTGGCCTTGGCAAGTTCGAACAAGTACAAGACGCTGTCGTACTCTTCCGTCGTCAAGAGCGTCTTGTGGCTTTCAAACGAAACGTCGACGACATCCTCCGCGTTTTGCTTGGTGAACTCCGCCTCCTGCGAAACGCGGTCTTTGGCGCTGCGGCGGCGGGTCGTAAAGTCGTAGACTTTTTTTTCGCCGTTTTTCATCGACCAAATCATGTCCACCTCGTGCTCGCCAAAAAAACACGGGCCGCCAGTAATGGCCGTTGGCTCGCCGCGCTCTATCGCCGCCGCAAAATCCTCAAGACCGGCCACAAAGTAAGGCATTTGGTCGCGAAAAGGCCAGGACACGTCCTTAAATTGCGGCAGCTTTTCCTCCACCATTTTGCTGTCGTTTATTTGCATGAAGGTTTTGTAAAGCAAAAATTTTTTTGAACCCGGCGCTCTAAGGGCCGCCTTGGCGAGCAAGTCCTTTTTCATCGACCTAAGCTCTTTGATGCGGTCTTGGTTGGCCACAGTGTCGCGGGAATCCTTGTAGGCCTTTATCTCGTCGTTTATCTCTTGGACTCGCTTTTTGTCCTCGCCCTGCAAAAGCTCCTCAACTTCCTTTGCGTCAAGGGGAGCGTCCGAAGCCACCTCAAAAAAATCGGCCGCGCTAAAAGGCCAGCGGACAAAATCGTTGGACGAGTCTTTGTATATCGTGTCCTCTTGCCTCACACCAAAAGACGCCAAGAGGCTTTGCGCGGAATAAACGTCCTTTCCGTGAAGGTAAAAATACTCTTCGTTATGCTCTTTAATATCGTTCATAAAATCACTGCCACTTTTTTTCTATTCTAAGAATGTTTTTTTTGTCTTCGCGCTTATATGTCATCGAGTCCATCGTTTTTTTTACGATGAAAATTCCAAGGCCGCCGACATTCCTTTCTTCCGCGCTTAGGGTGATGTCCGGATCAGGTTTTTCAAGGGGGTTGTATGGAACGCCCCAATCCTCAAAGGTCAAGGCGACCATTTTGGGCGCCGGGCTTTCCACGCTTATGACAGCCTGTCCCAGACCGTCGGGATAGGCGTAGGAGACAATGTTGCAGAACAATTCGTCAACCGCGATGTTTATCTGGGCGAGGGCCTTCATTGGGCATTCAAGCTTCTCCAATTCGCCTTCAACAAAAGAGGAAACTTTTGGAATAGAGTCCCGATTGGCTTCTACAGTAATTTTTGCCATAATGCTAAATTATACATCTAAAATTCGTTATTTGCAAGTTTTTCATAGAGGGAACGAATCTCGGGCCGCGTTACGGAATCAAAGTTAAAGTGAATCTCGCCGGCCACGTTCTCAAGCCCCTTGTTCATCTCAAGCTGCGCCTCAAGCTCCGAAGTTCCAAACCAAGGGCTTTGCGGATTTCCAGAAGCGGCGGCGGCCTTGTAGTCGGCCATTCCGACATACAAGCGGACCGGGCTTCCTTCAACGGCCTTGTTCCACCATAGGGCCAGCTCGGCGTAGTCGGCCGCCTTGTGGCCGCGCTCCCAATAGATTTGCGGCGCGATGTAGTCGACGACGCCGCGCTGAATCCAGGCGATTGAGTCCGCGCAATGGACGGCGTAGGATTCCTTTCCGCCCGTGGCCGAACCGTAAGGATTTTTTCCGCCCTTGTTGCCCCAAATGCCAAAGGGCGAAATTCCGAACAAGGCGCCGGGCCGTGTCTGTCGCGTCAGGCAAAAAAGCTCCTTGACCAAGAGGTTCACGCTTTCCCTTCTAAAGTCGGCCAAATCCATTCCGTCGCCGTATTTTTTAAAAGAAGCCGCGTCGTCGATTCCCGCGTCGGGATAAAAATAGTCGTCCATATGAAGGCCGTCCACGGGATAGTTTTCAAGAATCTCCCTGGCGCCCCGGACAATAAGCTCGCGGACGCGCGGCTGCCCCGGGTCAAGGTAAAAATTTCCGTCGGAGCACGGAAGGATGAATTCCTTTATCGGCTTAAAGGCGGGCCGCGTCAAAAGAAGCTCGTCAAGGCTTTGGCCTTTTTTGGCCTTAAATCTGTAGGGATTTATCCAAGCGTGGAGAGCGATGTTTTTTTTGTGGGCGGTCTCGCAAAAATACGCCAAGGGGTCAAAGCCGCCGTCGGGAGCCTTTCCTTCCTGGCCTGTGAGCCAAGCGCTCCAAGGAAAAATTTTCGAATTGTAAAGGGCGTCCGCCGACGGCCTGACTTGAAAAAAAATCGCGTTAAAGCCCAGCCTTTCGCATTCGTCCACCACAAAGTCGCAGTCGGCCTTGAGCCTTTTCGCGTCGCAAGTCTTTCCGCGCGGATAATTTCCGCTTATGGCGGCCACCCAGACGCCATTCATCCTCGGCTCGCCGCTTTGCCTTGGCAAAGGCTCCAGAATCCGGTTCCTTTGCGACACACAGGACAAAACCGCCAAAGGCAATAGCAAGGCCAGCCGCGCGAGACGAAAATTCTTTTTTTCTTTCAAACTATTCAATGGAAAGAATGTTTATAAAGCCGGTGACTTCAAAAACTTCCTTTACAGAATCGTTCACGCCGACCAACTTCATCGAGCCGCCGGCGGCTCCGATTTTTTTCTGAGTGGAAAGCAAAATGCGAAGGCCCGCCGAAGAGATGTACTGCACTTGGCCAAAGTCAAACACCAACTCGTTCACGCCGTCGAGGGCTTTCTCAAGAGCGCCTTCCAAATCGGGCGCGGTCATTGTGTCCAAGCGTCCTTCAAGGGCGATTGTCAATTTGTTTCCGTCTTTTGTCTGTTTAATTTCCATATTCTACCATTCTATCACAGAATTTTAATCTGCGCAAGATTTTTCCGCCTTAATGTAACGCCCGCTCGCATTTTCATGCGCAAAAGCTCAACCATTCTTTCGAGCGGACGCCACATAATGGAGAACGATTGAGCCGCGGGCGTTCAACACCTTTGTGTCGGCCAAGGTCCAGCGGCTTTCAAGCGGCTCGCTTAAAAAGCGAATTCCTTGGCCAAGCGTCACCGGCTCCACGGTCAAAAAAATTTCGTCGACAAGGCCGGCGCGCAAAAATTGCAAGTTGGCGGAGGGGCCGCCCAAAAGCGCGGCTTTTTTTATTCCCCGCGCCTCAAGAGCGGCGCATATTTCCTGCGGCTCGCCTGAAAGGCAAACGCGCTCAAAGCCGCGCCCGTCTTGGGCTTTCGCTCCGTCCGCGCCGGCCGGTTTTTGGGCTTGCGAAAAATTTTTGTCGTGGGTCAGGACAAAGTTTGGAAGTCCGTAAACCTTAAAAGAGGCCGCGGTGTTCTTTCCCATAATCACGGCGTCGCAAGCCTTCGCGCCGGACAAAAAAAAGTCACGGTCTTCGCTTGAGCCGTAGCGCTCGATTCCTGTCTTTTCGTCAAGCGCCGCGATTCCGTCAATCGAAACGGCCATGTAAAGGATTACTTTCACAGCTTGATCCGTTCAAAAAAAGCGTCGCGAAGGCTCTTGTCTTGGCTCAACAAGCCGCGATGCGAAAGGGAACTGGTTTGCGTTCCGGGCCGGTTGACGCCGCGCATGGACATGCACATGTGTTCCGCCTGAACATAGACAATGACGCCCTTGGCGTCCAAGTTTTCCATAAGCGCGTCGGCGATTTGCTCCGTCAAATTTTCCTGAATTTGCGCGCGGCGGGCGTAAAGGTTGACCAAGCGGACAAGTTTTGAAAGGCCCACGACTTTTCCGTTGGGAACGTAGCCGACCGCGACTTTTCCGTAAAAGGGCAGCAAGTGGTGCTCGCACATCGAAAAAAAGGCTATGTCTTTTTCTATGACAAGGTCGCTGGCCGAGGAGTCAAAGCGCTTTAAAAGGATTTCCTTTGGGTCGCCGTCGTAGCCGCCGAATATTTCCTGGCAGGCGCGGGCCACGCGGTCGGGCGTTTCCTTAAGCCCTTCGCGCTCGGGGTCTTCGCCGATTCCTTCCAAAAAAAGGCGGATCGCGTCTTGAATTTTTTTTGAATCTACCATATTAGTTCCATATTACATAAAATCGCGCAAAAAGGAAAGCGGCTTTCCGACTTTAAAGCAAAGTTTTTTTATGTCCTCGCCGGGCTGGATTCGGTCGGGAACCATTATCGGAAGAAGGCCCGCGGCCGCCGCGCTCTTTATTCCGTTGGGGCTGTCCTCCACCGCGGCGCACTCGCTTGGCTCAAGGCCCAAAAGCGCGGCGGCCTTTTGGTAAATGTCGGGCGCGGGCTTGGAGCGTTCAATCTGGTCTCCAAAAACGCAAGCCTCAAAATAATCGTAAACGCCGACAGCCGTTAATTGACGGACGGCGGTTTTTCGGTCGGTGCTGGTGGCGAGCGCGAGCCTGTAGCCCTTGCCTTTTAGCCAGTCCAGGGTTTCCCGCGCCGTAGGCATCAATGGAATGCCTTTTGTAAATTCCCATTCCTTAAAGCGGACGGAAAAGTCGCCAAAAAATTTTGGGCAGTCAAAGCCCGCTCCGTAGCGCGCCTTTAGCTGCGCGGCCATGAGATCCACGTTGCAGCCCCGGTTTTCGGCAATGGCCGCCTCAATGTCGGGCAAGCGCATGTCTTTTGCCAGTTCCTTCCAAATTATGTCGCAAACGGATTCCGAATCCAGCAAAACGCCGTCCATGTCAAAGACGACGGCCTTAATGTTTTTTGTCATACGAGCATTTTATTGAATTGCGGAAAAATTGCAAGACAAAAGCGGCCGCCCGACAAAAAAACGTCCGCCCGCCCCAAAAATCCCGCCGCCCGGACGCCGCCAACGATTTTTCCTAGGTATTGCGCAAAGTCCGCAAAAACGCTATATTATATGGCAAAGAATTCTTTTTAGGAGATGCAATATGGCAGACGTTAGAGTTGCTATCAATGGTTTCGGCCGCATTGGCCGTTTGGCTTTCCGCCAGATGTTTGACGCGAAAGGTTACGAAGTAGTCGCTATCAACGACCTCACAAGCCCCAAGATGCTCGCCCACCTTTTGAAGTATGACACAGCGCAGGGCGGTTTCTGCGGAAAGATTGGCGAAGGCAAGCACACTGTTTCAGCCACAGACGATTCAATCATCGTTGACGGAAAGGAAATCAAGATTTACGCCGAGAAAGACGCGGCCAACTGCCCCTGGGCGGCCAACAAGGTTGACGTTGTTCTTGAGTGCACAGGTTTCTACACATCTAAGGAAAAGTCAGAAGCCCACATCAAGGCCGGCGCCCGCAAGGTTGTAATTTCAGCTCCTGCCGGAAACGACCTTCCCACAATCGTTTACAACGTAAACCACAAGACTTTGACAAAGAACGACAACATCATCTCTGCCGCGTCTTGCACAACAAACTGCTTGGCCCCGATGGCCAAGGCTCTTAACGACAAGTACCCGATCCAGTCTGGAATCATGTCTACAATCCACGCCTACACTGGCGACCAGATGATTTTGGACGGACCGCAGCGCAAGGGCGACCTCCGCCGCTCTCGCGCCGGCGCCCAGAACATCGTTCCCAACTCAACAGGAGCCGCCAAGGCCATCGGTCTTGTAATCCCCGAGTTGAACGGAAAATTGATTGGTTCTGCCCAGCGCGTTCCGACACCCACAGGCTCAACAACTTTGTTGTTCGCCGTAGTTAAGGGCAAGGACGTCACAAAGGAATCCATCAACGCCGCCATGAAGGCCGCCGCCACTGAGTCATTCGGCTACAACGAGGACGAAATCGTTTCTAGCGACATCATCGGCATGCGCTACGGCTCATTGTTCGACGCCACTCAGACAATGGTTTCCAAGATCGACGACGACACATACCAGGTTGAAGTTGTTTCATGGTACGACAATGAAAACAGCTATACTTCTCAGATGGTCCGCACCATTAAGTACTTCTCTGAGAACTGCTAAGCTAGGCTAACCGCTAAAAAACTCCGCTTCGGCGGAGTTTTTTTTTGCTGTTTTCATTGTCGTTCTATTTCACTGGTCGCGTTCTTGCTACGCAAAACGCTCCCGCGCGTTCCTGCGCCACTGCTCGCCTTGCGGGTACTCCAACGAGAATTCTTACACATCACAGATGCCCATGCGCCGTTAGGCGCAAACGTCAATAACTTCCTCTAGGCAAACGGAGCGCAGCGACGTATGGTTAGAACAATTAAGTACTTCTCTGAGAACTGCTAACTTGTTTTTGACATCTGAGTAAGACAAAGGGCCTCTGGTTAATTCCAGAGGCTTTTTTTTGAAGTACTTAATTGTTCTTTCGATTAGTCCGGTAAAAACGCTCCGCACTGCTCGCGTTTTCTCGGACGGGTCCTCACAATCAAATACTTCAGCGAGAACTGCTAAGGTTTGAATTAACCTGAAAAAAAAGGCTCCGTTCGCGGAGCCTTTTTTTATGCTGTTTTCATTGCCGCGGGACTTGCGCTATAATCACCACATGTACAAATTAGTTTTGTTTGACTTGGACGGAACGCTGACGCAGTCGGAGTTTGGAATTCTTGCGTCGGCGAAATACGCGCTTTCAAAGATGAGCATTTACGAGGCGGACGAAAAAAAACTCAAGCGCTTTATCGGCCCTCCCCTTTACGTTTCATTTTCTGAATTTTACGGGCTGAACGGAGCGGCCGGCGAAGAGGCGGTCCGCCTTTACCGCGAAGTCTACGAAAAAGAGGAATACAAGAACGCTCCTGTTTACGAGGGAATCCCGGACGCGCTTTTGGCGCTAAAGGAAGCGGGCGCCTCGCTTATGGTGGTAACGTCAAAGCCGCAGGAAATGGCCGAGCGCGTCGTGGAGCATGTTGGCCTAACGCGCTTCTTTGACGCGATTGTCGGCCCAGGCCGCGAGATGCATTCTCCAAGCAAGACTGTTTTGATACAAAAAGCCCTGGCGCTTTCGGGCGCGCGCAAAGAGGAGGCCGTAATGGTTGGCGACCGCAAGTTTGACATTGAAGGAGCCAAGGGAGCGGGAATCGCGTCCGTCGGAGTCCTTTACGGCTACGGCTCGCGCGAGGAGCTGGAGTCCGCCGGCGCCGATTTTTTTGCCGACAAGCCAGAACAAATCAAAAAGTTCATCCTATAAAAAAAACGCCCCGCGACTTGCGGAGCGTTTTAGGCTTTAAATAAAATTCCAACGGCAATGCCGCGTTCTATCTAAAGATAATGATCAAAACTTGTGAAACGACAACTACCGCGACCAAGGCGATTGGATAGGTTGAGGCGTAGGCGCCGGCGACCTTTTCCGTTCCGGCTGTGGAAATCAAAGTTCCCAAGGCAGGAGTTGAAGTCATGCCGCCGCAGATTGAGCCAAGGTTGTTGAGCAAGTTCAACTTAAGGACGAATTTGGCAAAGAAGAAGCCCGCGATCATCGGAACCAATGTCATGATGATTCCGTAGATGAAGTATACCCATTCAAAGTACTTGACGAAGCTGGCTCCGCCCGCGACGCCCGCGCCCATCAAGAAGAACATAAGGCCAAGCTCGCGGAAAACTTTAAGCGTTGACTCGTGCGGAGTGACCGAGATGTTTCCGAACTTTTGGAAGTGGCCGAAAACCAAGGCCAAAATCAAGCAGCCGCCGGTTGTCGTCAGAGAGAAGTTTCCGACTTTAATTGAGCCGATGAAGATTCCCAAAATGGCCACGATGGAAAAAATGCCGAATCCAAAAGGATCCAATTCCATTTCTTTTCCCGTAAGCTTGCAGGGCGCTTCGGGAGCGGACTCGGAAAGCTTTGAGCGCTCGGCGTCCATGTCGGCCTTGACGAATTTTGGAACAAGCTGAACAAAAAGAACGACTCCGATAACGCCGAACAAGTATGCGATTCCGTGTCCTACGGCGACAATCGCCTCAAGCTCTTCGCTAGTCACAGTCGCCTTTGCGGCGGAGAAAGCCGGAGTTGAAGTGAGCGAGCCGGAAAGCAAGCCTACCAACATGGCGCCGACTTCTTCCTTGGAACGGCCGAAAACCCTGATGTCGAAAACCGAGCAGGCCGCGCAAGCGATTCCGCCAACAACGATAATCAAAAGGCCAAGCAAAATGTATGACTTAAAGTTTTTCTTTAGGTCGCCAAAAAAGCTGGGGCCGGCGATAAAGCCTACGCTGGTTACAAAAAGCACAAGGCCGATGTTTTCGACAATCTTAAGGGCGCCCGAAACATAGGAGGTGTGCAAAACCGTTTGCAGGTCTTCGCTGGTCATAGAAACGACAAGCTGGTTTCCAAGCGGAGTGTAGAAAAAGGCTCCGAACAAAAGGGCGATGATGAAAACGCCCGCCGTTCCCAAAGAAACGCCGTTGATTGTGATGCGGCCAAGCAAGTAGCCCACGGCGGCAATCGCGAACACGCTGAACGTAAGGAACACAATCGCCTTGATTGAAAGAAGTCCTCCAAAAAGAACCATATCAAAACCTCTTGAATTTTAAGGTAGCGGGGCCGCGTGGGGCGCAAAAAAATGCGCGGCGCAAGAGGCGCAACCTTTTAGAATAGTGCAAATTATTATATAGAAAAAACTTCTTTTGCGCAATAAGTCCGCCGCCCTTTAAGCTTTTGCAAGGCCTACGCCGCGGCGGAAAAGCCGCCTTAGGAATTGTGCCTGAAATTCGTGTCGGTAAGGACGCGCGCGGCAATCAAGCCTAGCGAAAGCGCCGCAACGGTAAGAGTCGCCTTTAAAAGCCAAAGCGCGCCTTCTGAAACGTTCTCCAATGCCAAAAAGTAAATTCCCCGGTACATAAAAAGGCCGGGCACCATGATAACGATTGACGGCACCGTAATCGTAAGGCGCGGAAAGCCCATGATTTTTTTGCTGGCGGACGCCAAAAGGCCGGCCGTCAAAGCGGCCAAAAAAGCCGCGACCGCAAAAGGAATCTTTGTATAGTCCAAAAGTTCCAGTCGCAAAATGTTGGCGGCCATTCCAATTACGCCGGCGGCCGCGGCCATCCTTGGAGCGCTGTTGAACATTATCGAAAAGCCAAAAACCGCCACAAAACTCGCGGCCAACCTAAACACAAGCTTTAGCGCGGGCGACAGTTGAACAGGAACAAACTGGGCGGGCCAAAAGTCAAAGGCGTAAGCGCAAAGCCAGCCGGTAATCGTGGCAACAAACACAATCAACAGCGCGTACAAAATTCTTTCCGCGCCGCTTCTAAGGTCAAGCTTTGCCAAATCTATTCCGCCGGTAATCAGCGGAAATCCTGGAATGACAAAAAGCATCGCGCAAATGTATCCTGCCTGGTGGCTGTGCGAAACGCCAAAAAGCGCCTCCGCAAGATTTTCCACGCCAATGTAAACCAAGCAGGCGGCGGCGACTCCAAGGGCCACGTTGGCAAAGAGCGTTATATGCCGGTCAAGAAGCTTTTTTCGGACAAAGTTTCCGATTCCCGCGCCAAAAAAAGCGCAGGCCATTTCCACGATTCCGCCGCCAAGCAAAAAAGTGAAGGCAGCGCATGCCGCCGCCGCCGCCAGTCCTAGGAGTGGAGCCGAATAATGGGGAACGGAATTTTCAATTTCATCCAAAATCTTGAAGGCGCCCTTTATCGAAATGCAGTCGGACATTCGCTCAAACTCATCCACAAAAGCGCGCAAATGGTTCAGGCGGTCGGTGTTGACGCCGGTTCTGCTCAACGAAATCGCGTTTGAAAAACTTTCGCCTCCGCAAAAACAAGTGTATTCAATTGAAACAAGCCCGATGTCGGCGGCGCAAACGATTCCCATCGCGCGACTGGCTTTGTTCATCGCGGCGCGGACGCGGTAGGCTCCCGCGCCCACGCTAAGCATCATAAGTCCAAAACGGCCTACAAGCGCCGACTTTTCGGCAAGGCTCGCGTTAGTGGCGGGCTGGTCCGTCCGTTCTCCGGCCAGCTCTTCCCAAGAAATTTTCATGTGTTGATTTCTGAACTTGCTCATATCGTTTCCCCACTATTCCAAGCGTATCGCGCCGGCCGGCAGTCATTGGCCGTCTATCAATATTTTTCCTTTTGACAAATCCTTTAGGCGCGCGGCAAGGGCCTCGTATTGGTCTTGCGGAACTTTCGCGCTTGCCCTTACTTTGTCGGCATAGTCCTCGCTTAGACCGTCTATCGAAAACTCGTCAAAGGCGCGCTTGACGCTTTTATAAAGCGCGTAGTCGCATTCAAACGAAAATTCTTTTTTGGGAACGTATTCCTCAAGCGCGCCGGATTCTTGGCATTGCGACAAAAGCTCCTTCGCCGCGCCGCCGTAAGCCTTGACAAGGCCGCCGGTTCCCAAAAGGGTTCCGCCAAACCAGCGCGTGACGGTTAGCATGATGTCCGTGGCGCCGCTCCCGCGCAAAACGTCAAGAACAGGCCGCCCCGCCGTTCCGCTTGGCTCGCCGTCGTCGCTCATGCCCATAACCTCGCCCGCCTTTCCAAGCATAAAGGCGTGGACAACATGCGTCGCGTCGGCGTATTTTTCCTTTTGCGCCTTTAAAATGG
The DNA here is from genome assembly GCA_946411505.1 of uncultured Treponema sp. Lineage (GTDB taxonomy): Bacteria > Spirochaetota > Spirochaetia > Treponematales > Treponemataceae > Treponema_D. The sequence continues at coordinate 20,755 of CAMKEG010000013.1, forward strand.
AACGCGCCTCGTCCTGCTTTTGGCAAGGAATCGCCTCCGCCAAAAAACGCGAGCCTTTCACGAGCGTTTCAATTTGAACTTGCTTTGTCAGAATCTTCATGCAACTTGTCGTAATAATATTGAATTGAAAGCATCACCGAAGCGGCGGCGCAAAAAGTATAGGCAAATGAAATGAAACTCACCAAGGAGCCCAACGAATAGATGTTGGCGCTCGCTTGGTATTTTTTATAAATAAACGCGTGTAGGCTGTCAAGAATAAAAATCAAGAGCGCCTTTCTAAAATGGCATATCAGCAAAAAGGCGAAGAAATGGAAAACTCTCTTTCCAAAAAACTTAAGGCCGGCCGCGAGCGACTTGTGGAAAGGCTGCTTTGTATTGTCGTAGACAAAGCTCCACACAAAAGTGAAGGGAAAGTACAAGACAAAGGCCAAGACCAAAAGCAAGATGAAGCAAGCCAAAAATTTTCTCATGCTGTCAGGGTTTTCCTTTATAAAGGACATCAACTGCTCAGGCGTTTGAAAATTAGGCAAAGCGAAAAAATCCACTTGGCTGGTCACCACCGCAAAAATCGCCATGCAAACGAGCATTGGAATTACAAAAAAAACGGCTCCCCGCCTTGCCCTTCTTTGCCTCAAGCCCGCGAACAAAAAATTAAGGGCAACAGGCTGATTGCGCACGAAACGCAAATTGCACAAAAAAAGTCCGTAATGCAAGATGAAAATTATTGAAAGCGAAATCAATTCAATTATGATAAAAACCAAAACGCCGGCGTTCAAGCCGTTTTGGTACCTTAGGAAAAAAGACGAGACGCTGACGGCAAGGCCGGTCATCACGGAAGAAAAAAAAGCGCAAAAAAAACAATAAATTATCAGCATAAAAACCGCGCGCGGATTTGCGAAACGCGACGCCGCCGCAAAGTCTTTGGCAAGTGTTAGCGGACATGTCGAAGCGTTTTTTTTATCTTTTTTCTCTTCTTTCATAAAACTATCTCACATCTTTTCAGGCGCCTGCTCAACCTCGACGCTTTCAACTTCTTTTGCGGAAAGCTTAAAGCCCTGCGCCTTAAGGCCGCGCTCGATGAAATCGTTGGTCTTGAAATTTTCCTTAAGAACTTTCGCACGCGCCTTCTTGGCGTAGTTCAGCGTGAACTTAAAGTTCTTCCTTGTGTCAACGTGCAAGACTTCCATTCCGTCGGGCGCGATGAAGTAGTCGCGGTTCATTATCCAGCTGGGAACGCGGCATCGCTTTATGTAAGCTTGCTTGGTCTTTGGGTCGCGGTAAATCGCGGTGAACAAAACTTCGCTTATGATTTCCTTTTCGGCGTAGTTCACGTAAACCATTCCGGCGTCGACAAAGAGTTTTTGCGGAACGTCGCAAACCGTGTAGATGCCGCTTTTTCGCATTACAAAAATTCTGTCGTAAGGAGTCACGCGCAAAACTTCCGCGCCGCCCGAAACGCCTATTCCGATGTAGCCCTTTTCGTCGTAGCGAAGCGGAGTCTCGCGCTTTACGACCGTCTTTACGTCAACCGCGCTGAACTTGGCGATTTGCGTGTGGCGCTCCAACTCTTCCGGCTTGAACTTGGACAGCATGCCGTCAAGGTATTCGACGGCGCAGTCTGTCAAATGCTTTAGGCGGCGCGCGATTTCCTTTAGGCGGCCGTTGATAGCGGCGACCTCGTCGCGGTTTTTGTTGATGTCAAAAAGCGAGATGCGGCGGATTGGAATTTTAAGCAAGCGCTCCACGTCCTCGTCGGTGATTTCGCGCAAGAGCTCGCTTTTAAAAGGCTTAAAGCCGTCTATGACCGCCTTGTTCACGGCCTCGGCGGTTTTCATTTGCTCGATTTTTTTGTAAATGCGCTCCTCGATAAAGATGCGCTCAAGCGTTCGCTGGTGAAGTTCTTCCATCAACTGGCCCTTCTCGTATTCAAGCTCGTCCTTTATGATGGCGACAAGTTTTTTGGCGTAGTACTTTACGATTTCCGTCGCCGTCATAACGGTGGGCATGTTGTCTTTGATGACAAGCATTTGGCATGAAATCGATTTTTCGCAGTCGGTGTAAGCGTAAAGCGCCTTCTCCACGTCTTTGGCGTAAACGCCGCGCGGAAGCTTTATTTCTATCTGGCAGTGGTCGGTCGTAAAGTCGTCGATGGCGCCGATTTTTATTTTTCCGGCGCGGTAGGCGTTTTCGATTGAGTTAAGGAGCGCGTCGCTTGTGGTGTCCAAGGGAAGCTCTGTGATGACGATTTTCTTTTCGTCGCTCATGTCGAACTTTGCGCGCGAGACGATTTTTCCGTTTCCGTCGTTGTAGTTTGAAACGTCAATCAGGCCGCCTGTGGGAACGTCGGGATAAAGCTCAAAGGCTTGTCCCTTAAGCGCCTTTTTTTCGGCTTCCAAAACTTCCTTTAAGTTGTACGGAAGAATTTTTGTGCTCATGCCGACGGCGATTCCTTCGGCTCCGATAATCAAGGCGACAGGAATCTTTGCGCGGTAAACTTCCGGCTCGGTGGAACGGCCGTCGTAATTGGGAATGTAATGGGTGACATGCGGATTGGTGACCAAAAATTCTTTGGCCAGCGGGTGGACACGGCATTCGATGTAACGGGGAGCGGAGGCGCCGTCGCCGGTGAACATGTTGCCGAAGTTTCCCTGCTTTTCGATGAAGATGCCCTTGTTGGCAAGAACCACCAAGGCGCCTCCGATCGAAGCGTCTCCGTGCGGATGGTACTTCATGCATTCGCCGACAACGTTGGCCACCTTCTGGAAGCGGCCGTCGTCCATCTTAAAAAGCGTGTGCATGATGCGGCGCTGGACAGGCTTTAGTCCGTCTTCCAAGTCGGGAATCGCGCGGTCGCGGATTACGTAGCTTGCGTATTCGATGAAGTTTTTGTCAAAAAGATTTTTTATGAATGCCATTTTATTTCCACCCTATCATAAATTATAGCATAAATATTATTTTTTGTCTTTAGTTTAATCGCGGCCGCGGCGCATCGCGCCGTCCCCCTTGGCCATCCTTCGCTCAAACGTGGCGAAAAATTTTGTGAGCCCGACTGTCAGGCACAAATAAATCAACGCGCAAGAAAGCAAGGGAATCCATGCGTTGTATGTCGCGTTGCGAATGTTGTCGCAAGTCTTTTGCAAGTCAACGACGGCGATAAAACTGGCCACCGACGTTTCCTTAATCAACGTGATGAACTCGCTTGTGTAAGTTGGAAGAACTGTTTTAAAAGCCTGGGGCAAAATGATTTTCACCAAAGTTTGCGACCATGAAAGGCCCAAGGAACGGCCAGCCTCCATTTGCCCGCGGTCAACGCCTTGAATTCCCGCCCTAAAAATTTCAGTACAATACGCTCCCGAATTTATTCCAAAAGCGATTACCGCCACCAAAACCGCGTTGCTCAAGCCCATCGGCGAAAACACGACAAAGTAAAAAATCATCAACTGCGTCGCCATTGGAACGCCGCGAATCACAGTCGTGTAGAGTTCGGCAAAAAACCTAAGGATTCTGTATTCAGAAATTTTAAACAAGGCAAAGACGCAGCCTAAAACGGAACCGATTAAAATCGCGCAAACAGCTATCAGCAGCGTGGTTCCAAGGCCGGCTGGAATCAACATCCAGCGGCCGTGGCTTATCATCACGTCGTAAAAAGTTTGAAGCATAAAAACTATTGCAAGTCTTCGGCTTTTAGAATTTTAACTTCGCCGTCCAATGGCATGTAGGCGTCAAGCATCTTCTGATAAACGCCGTTGGCCTTGATGGTTGTGATTGTCTTGTTGATTGAATCCAGCAATTCCTTGTTTCCCTTTTTTACGGCGATTGCGTATTCGTCGGTGAAGAAATCGTCGTCCACAATTTTCAACTCGGAATTGCGCTTTACGATTTCCTTCGCCGGAAGCTCGTCAACGATAATCGAGTCAATCGCGCCGTTCTTAAGCGCGAGGGCCGCGTCAATTACGGTCTTAAAAGACTTGATCTTAGCGCCTTCAATTTCATCGGTGGCGTAGATTTCGCCTGTCGTTCCGGCTTGAACGCCGATGGACTTTCCCCTTAAATCCTTCACAGCGGAAACGCCGCTGTCGTCGGCGCGGACAATAATCGTTTGCTTTGAAGAATAGTACGGCTCCGAAAAGTCGACGCTCTTTCTGCGCTCGTCAGTCGCCGTCATGCCCGAAGCGATGAAGTCAACCGAACCGGCTTGCAAAGCGGCGATAAGGCCGTCAAAGCTCATGTCGACAATTTTAAGCGTCTTGCCGTAGTCTTTGGCGATAAGGTTGCTGAAAGTGATGTCAAATCCGACAACTTCATTTCCCTCTATCCATTCAAACGGAGGGAAAGCCGCGTTGGTGCCCATCTTAACGGCATTTTCTTTTTTTCCGCAAGAAAAACAAATCAAAGAGCTGACCGCAATCAGCGCGCACAAAATCTTTTTCATTTTAAAAACCTCTGCGAGAATTGTAGCAAATTTCAAGCCTTTTTGCAACAACGCGCAGCGGCCTACGCGTCGATGTCGGCGTTTGAAAGCAAGTGCTTCTCGATGAACTCGCGCCTCTCAGGCGTGTTCTTTCCCATGTAAAAGCCCAAAAGCTTTGGAACAAGCTTAAGCTGGCTGATTTCCACCGGAGTCAAGTGCATCGTCTCCGGCTCGATGAACTGGCGGAACTCGGTCGGGTTGATTTCTCCCAAGCCCTTAAAGCGGCTGGTCTCGGCGCTCTTTCCAAGCTTGGCCTGGGCCTTGTCGCGCTCGTCCTCGGAATAGCAGTAAATGTTTTCCTTCTTGTTCCTCACGCGGAAGAGCGGAGTTTCCAAAATAAAGACGCGGCCGCTTGTGACAAGTTCCTCAAAGTATCCAAGGAAGAAAGTCATGACCAAGTTGCGGATATGGTAGCCGTCGTTATCGGCATCGGTCGCGATCACGATTTTTCCATACTTTAAGTTGGCCACGTCGTTTTCGATTCCAAGCGCCATCATCAATTGGTAAAGCTCGTCGTTCTTGTAAATGTCGCTCTGCTTTTTTCCGTACATGTTCTCGGGCTTTCCGCGCAAAGAGAAAATCGCCTGGTAGCTTGCGTCGCGCGAGTGCGTCATCGTGCCGCTCGCTGAGTCTCCCTCGGTGATGAAAATCATCGAGTTCTCTCCCTTGGGGCCGTCGTCAACGTGGAACTTGCAGTCCTTTAGTTTTGGAATGCGAATGCTGATTTTTTTTGCCGCTTCCTTGGCCTTGCTCTTTACCGCGCTAAGCTCGGTGCGAAGCTTTTCGTTTGTCTGGATTTTTTCCTTTATTTTGTCAGCGGATTGGGGGTTGTGGTGCAGCCAATCGATAAGGCCGGCCTTGACTTCCTCCACAATCCACTGACGGATGTCGGTGTTGCCCAGCTTGTTCTTTGTTTGGCTTTCAAAAATCGGATCCTTTACCTTGACCAAAACGGCGCTGGCCATCCCTTCGCGAACGTCCTCGGCCCTAAATGACTCTTGGTAAAAATCGTTGATGCCTTTTACAAAGCCTTCTTTAAACGCGTTGAGGTGTGTTCCGCCGTCGGCTGTGTACTGGCCGTTCACAAAACTAAAGTGGTTTTCGCCGTAGCCGTTTGTGTGGGTAAAGGCAAAGCGGATATGCTTTCCGACGTAACTTCCAATTGGGTAAAGGCATGAGTCTTCGATTTCTTTGTTAAGAAGGTCGAACAAGCCGTTGTCGCTTTTAAACTCCTGGCCGTTAAGGCGAAGCGTAAGTCCTTCGTTAAGGTAGGCGTAATTCCAAATTCGCTTTTCTACAAATTCCATGTTGAACGAATACTTTCCGAAAATTTCTTCGTCGGGAACGAACTCAAAGAAAGTTCCGTTGGCTTGCTTTTCCTTAAGCTTTCCCTTGCGCTCTTTTACAAGCTTTCCTTTTTCAAAAATCGCCTCGGCGCATTCACCGTCGCGGACTGACACGACTCTAAAATAGCTGGAAAGCGCGTTGACCGCCTTGGTGCCGACGCCGTTCATTCCGACCGAAAATTGGAAAACGTCGTCGTTGTATTTTGCGCCTGTGTTGATTTCTGACACGCAGTCAACGACTTTTCCAAGCGGAATACCTCGGCCATAGTCGCGAACCTTTACGCGGTTGTCCTTTACGGCGATGTCGATTTTTTTTCCAAAGCCCATTATGAATTCGTCAATCGAGTTGTCGATGACTTCTTTTAGCAAAACGTAAATGCCGTCGTTTTGGTTTGAGCCGTCGCCCAAACGGCCGATGTACATTCCGCTTCTAAGGCGGATATGCTCAAGCGCGTCAAGGTGCTTGATTTGGCTTTCGTCGTATTTTTTGGGGGCCTTTGCGGCGGGAGCGCTTGCGGCTGCAGTTGCGACGCTTTTTGCGGGAGCGGCTTTTGGCGGAACTTTCGCAGGCGCCTTTGCGGGAACTTTGGCCGCGGCTTTTGCCGGAGCCTTGGCCGCGCTTTTAGGAGCCACAGCTTTCTTTGCGGGAACAGATTTTGCCGGAACTTTCGCCGCCGTCTTTTTTACGCTGGAATTTTTAGAAACGCTTTTGGCCGGCGCTTTTGCCGAAGCCTTAGATTTTTGAGCTGCCATAATTTTCCCCACCCTGCGTCCGCTCGCAAAAAATTTTCAAGGCGCAAAAACCGCGCCCCGCGTCCGCAAAAAATAATGCATTAATTATATAGTAAGAATAAAAAATTTTCAAGGGAAAAACGCGCGGCGCGAAGATTGTCGGCAAGGCCAAAAAGCCGCCGCAAACTAAAATCTATCGCAAGCTTACATTTTGTAGCCGGGCTGAATGATTGTGTTTTTGTCGGCCAGAACCTTGTCGTAAACTTTTCCCTTCCATTCCTCTTGCGGAACGTCCACAACGCTAACCGAAAAATGCTCTTTTTCGCGCTTAAGCTCTTTTGAAGCCGTCTCCAGCACAGCCTGGGCCAACCTCTTTTTTGTCTCGTCATTCCTTCCCGGATACATCTGAATCGTAATGTGCGGCACAATATCCTCCTCCGCTTTGTAGCAGATTATACCGTTTTTGCGGAACGAATGACAAGCGCAAAAAAAAAGCCCGTGTCTAAATAACACGGACTTTTTGGAAATATAGCTTTTATATCTAGAAAACTAATAGCGCACGGCGATTCCGTAGGCAAAAAATTTTCCATTACTAAGCGAGTCACATTGAATGTGAACGACATCCTGAACATCTGGATACTGTTTCTTGGCGGCTTCAAGAAAATTCTTGTAAGAGCATGTTTTTGACTCCACAGATACAGGGCCAAGAACTACTGCTTTTTCAGGAAGTTCGTTTGAAGCCCATCTTTCCGACGTGGCCGTCACACATCCAGTAAAAGAAGCGCATGCCAACACTGCGGCCGCTCCCAATACAAGCAATGTTTTTTTCATATTGATATTCTTATATTGATATGGATTTTAAAGACCGATTAAGGGAAGAAATATCTTTTTCAGGATTGTCTTACAAAGAATTGTCTGCAAAAAGCGGCGTTTCAAAACGAACAATCATAAGCTATGTCAGCGAACAATCATGCATGCCGTCCGCTGACGCAGCGGTTAAACTTGCTAAAAGTTTAAATACCAATGTAGAATATTTGATTACAGGCGAGAAAGACGGTTTGCAAAATTCAAAGTTCAACGAAGATTCCCGCAAACTTCTTCACACCTTTTCCCGCATGCCAGCATCGCAAAAGAAACTACTCCTTTCTATCGCTGACGATATTATAAAGGCATTACAACAGTAATTTTTTTTCAATTCATTTATTGCATTTTACGCGCCAACATAACGCAAGGCGGAGATTCATCGGCTGAAGACAAGGAACTGCCGCAAGCGCGTAAAAGCCAAGGCAAACAAACGAAAGGTTTATGGCCAGAAACTGAGGCAAGCCCATAACGCGGCGCGGCGCCACATGGGCTTGCAAAAACGGTTCGGCCTCCGACCATTCCAAGCCTTTAAATAAAAAAAAGCCCGGCAGCCTCCGCCTTCGCGGCCCAGCCGCTCGGAGACTCGCTAAAAACGCGACGACTGTCGCGTTTTTGCCCCTTCGGGGCCGCTCCCTGCCTACTTACGCGCCAAGCGTCGGGAAGACAACTAACGAACGCTTTATAGCCAAAAGGCTTCGCAAGCCCATAACGCGGCGCGAAAGAGACGGAGGGAAAGCAAAAACGGTCCGGCATGGATTTCCCCGCCGCGCTCCGCGCCCGGCGGGGAATTGTTAAAAAAAAGCCCGGCAGCCTGCCCAAAATCGGAGAGCCGTAAAAAAAATTGCGCCAGCAATTTTTAGGCTCATCCGCCTAATCGGGCTCGCCTGGCCCCGGGGCCAGACGCCGCAGGTGGCTGACGAGGTAGCGGCCCGCCGGAACGGCAGGACCCCAACCCAAACGAAACGATTTAAACAAAAAAAAGCCCGGCAGCCACCTACTTTCGCGCCGCGAAGGCACTATCATCGGCGCAGGAGAGCTTGACTTCCGTGTTCGGGATGGGAACGGGT
>CAMKEG010000014.1 GCA_946411505.1 uncultured Treponema sp.
TGCGCCTCTTGAATCAGTTGATGGACATGAAAATGATGCGCCTGCCGTTCTGGAACCTCCGCTTGAAGCCCAGCCGGTCGTAGACTTGGAAGAAGCCGCCGACGCTGAGCCGGTCGAGGACTTGGAAGAGGTTGACGCGGCGGAACCAGTCGAAGACTTGGAAGAAGTCGAGGCGGCGGAACCTGTCGAGGAACTTGAAGAACTTGAAGACGTTGCGCCTCTTGAATCAGTTGATGGACATGAAAATGATGCGCCTGCCGTTCTGGAATCTCCGCTTGAAGCCCAGCCGGTCGAAGAACCCGCCGCTCAAGAAAGTCCGCAAAAAAAACGGCCCGTGGATTACGACGTGTCCGAAGACATTTCCCAAGATTTCTTCGTAAAGAAAGACGAGCCCGGACAAAAAAAATCTCCCCCGGCTCAAAAGGGCGCCGGCCAAAACGACCCCTTTTACAAGGTCCGCGACTCCTTCGCCCCCAACGAGGAAACCGAGGAGCTTGTCAGCAAGTTTTCGATTGACGGCCTTGACTACAAGGAGCTTGACGTTGAGAACGACGAGCAGAAAATCAACGGCGCCTTTGAAACGGAAAAAAGCGAGCCTGTCACGGAGCTGACTCCCGAAGATTTTGGAATACCCGTGGAGGCGGAAAAAAAGGCCTTCGCGGAGCCCTTGGAATTTGGAGCGCCCCAAAAACAAGACGACGACGACGGCTTTGACGTGGCCTCAACTTTCACGACGGAAACTCCGCGCTTTGAAAGAAATCCCCTAAAGGCCTTCGCCAAGGCCGAGCGGCCTTCTGTCGGGCAGACGCCAGCCGGCGCGGAGCAAACTGCCGCGGCCGCAATTCCCGTTTCCAACAAGGAAAGCTTCATGTTCTCAAGCTTTGGACAAGACTCCAACTTCTCGGAGCTTCAAGCCGCCGACTACAACGCCATTGTCGAGGACGAAAACGGCGTGTTCTCAATCATAGACGACGTTCAAACCGGCGGCGTCGTCCAGGACAATTCCTTCAAGCGCTTGGTTGAGTCGGTGTTGAACAAGGATTGACATTTCAATATAATCCTTTTTATGAAAATAACTTCTGAACTTACCGTCCGCACTTACGAATGCGACTCATATGGCCATGTGAACAACGCCGTCTACGTAAACTATCTTGAATACGGCAGAATGGAATATTTAAACGGAATCGGTTTTGACTACAAGGGAATTGTCGCCGCCGGATACGCCCTTTACATTTCTCATATCGACATCCATTACAAGGCAAGCTCATTTTTGGGCGACAAGCTTTTCATCGACGTTTGGCCGGTTGATACAGGCGCGGTCAAGGGAACGCTCCGCCAAGTCATTCGCAAGCAGGACGGAACCGTTTGCGTTGAGGCTGACGTGACCTGGGCCACCGTAAACGCCCAAGGCCGCCCCACAAGGCTTCCCAAGGAATATTTGGTTCCCGGCCTCTATCCTGACGAGCGGGCGTAAAAAAAAGGCGGCCAAAAAGCCGCCTTGGCCGCAAATTGCCTTGTCCTACTGCAAGCAGCTTTGCATCAGCTGAACGAACAAGTAAATGTGCTTGTACACGCCCACGCCCAATTCCTTAATCGGGTGGTCGGCGAATTTGTCCAATTCCTTCCAGTTGATTATCACTTCGCCCTTAGGCTTGGCGTAGTCTTCCAATAGGTTTTTCGTAGTTTTCGCTATTGTAATCAAGTTCTTTGTTCCGTCCACGCACAAGGCCTTGGCCTCGTCGTTCAAGTCGCTGATGAGAGTTCCGATGATGTTCCTGGCTTCCTTGTCGCGCTCGGCCCTGGGCATGTGGTTCTTGATTCTCACGCCAATTTCGGCGTCCTCGGCGATTTTCGCGTCAAAGGCCAGGAGCGTGTCGCTTGTCTCCAGCAAGGCGTGGTAGGCGTTTGACATTGGCGTCGAGAGGGCCTGGGTTGACCACGTTCCGCGCACCAAAACCAAGTCCGAGAATTCGCGCACGTCCTTTTTAACAAAGTCAAGCAAAAAGGCCTTGAAGTAGTTCAAGGGCTGGACGTATTCAAACGAGCCCAAATTTTTTCTTTCGTAAACGGCGCTGTTCGTGGCCGTGTAGTTTGTAAGGCGCTCCACGGCGGTCGTTCCGAAAATTTGCTCCAGAAGGCCGTCGATTTTGTTGTTCTGTTGCGCCAAAACCAGCGAGTTGAGGGTCTTTTCCGCGTCGTTCCTTGTCTTGTCTATGAAGCTGTCCACAATGGGCTGCTCGTTGTACGAAAAGTCCGGAATGTAGTTGGGGTCTTTTGTGATGACTTGAATCATCATCTCAAACACGCGGCTAAGGCGGATTGAGTTGACCTTGTTGCAAATTTTGTTCCACAAGTTTTGGGGAACTGGCTCGTTGCCCTTTGTCTCCTTGAAGAATTTCATCATGTCCGACCAATCTTCGCGCTCCGGCAAAAGCCACGCGACGGCGATGAAGTCCTTCAAGTCCTCGCCGATGTATTCGGCGTTGATTTTTTCAAAGCGGGGGATGGAAGTAAAGTCGCCCTCTTTGAGCGACGAGTCAAATTTTTTCAGTGTGAAATAAAAGTCAAAGGAGCAGAAGGTCTTGAAAATCATCAGCTTTTTGTAAAGGGCCTCTATGCGGGCCAGCTTCTCTCCGTTGAATATTTGCAGGAAGAGGTCTATGTTCTGTTCCACTTGGGCCTTAAGCGTTTCCACGGGCGTTCCCTGCGCGGCGGCCTTGATGCTTTCTTCCGACAGGGCCTCGACAACGGCGTGCTCCTTTTCGTTGAGGGAATAGTTCACTGCCAAGGCCTTCAGGCGGTTGGGGTTGTCCTGGGCCATGAACATGGCCTTCGCGGGAAAAATCGCCTTGTAAATGTCGTAGAGCAATTTTGCGAAGGCTGGCAGCACTTCGTCGTTTTTATAAAAGTGGTACTTCGCCTTTGATAGATTTTTTGCGATTTGCTTTATGCGGCGCTTTTTTTCAGCGTCAGGATCGTCGGACTTAAAGAGCGACGAAAACAATTTTGCGAAAAAACTTTGTGATTCTGCCATAAAAAAATATTATAATGTATGGAAGAAAAATAATCAATAGAAAATTTCGCGCGCCCGCGCTTGCGGCCAATCTTTTGCTTTGCCTTGATTTTTTAATTGAACAATCTTGAGCGATGCGCTATAATCATCTATATTTATTTGGAGGATCTTTAAAAATATGAAAAAGATTTCAATCTTGTTGCTCGCGGCGTCAATTTGCGCGCTTTTCGCCTCTTGCGCTAAAAAAGAGGCCGGCAAAAAGGCTTCGTCTGACGGCCGCCCCACAATTCGCCTTGTGACGGACGCCACTGGAATCGACGACAAGTCGTTCAACGCGGCCGCTTGGCGCGGAATCGTTGAGTTCTACGGAGAAAGCGTCGAGAACGCCAAGAGCCGCGGAACCTTGTACGACATCGTCACTTGCCAGACTCAGGACCAGTATCTTCCCACGCTCAAGCAGTTGGCCGACGAGGGCTACGGCATCATTTGCGCCACTGGATTCACGTTCTCTGACGCGATTACGGAAATCGCCGACGAATATCCCGAGCAAAAATTTGTGATTGTTGACGTTGACTGGGTCGGACGCCCCAACGTCAAGGAATTTGTCTTCCACGAAGAGGAGGGCTCCTACCTTGTCGGCCTTGCCGCCGCATGCCAGGCCCAGTCTGACGGAATCGACAAGCCCAAGTTCGGCTTTATCGGAGGCGTTCCCGGCTCCACAATCACAAAATTCGAGATGGGATACATTCAGGGAATCAAGGCCGTTTATCCCGACGCCGAAATTTTCGACTATTACGCCAACGACTGGGGAAAGCCTGAATTGGCCAAGACCCAAGCCAAAAACTGGTACAACATGGGCGTTTACGCGATTTTCTCGGCCGCCGGCGGAACCGGAAACGGAACCATCGCGCAAGCCAAGGAAATGCGGTACGCCGGAAAGAACGTTTGGGCCATCGGAGTTGACTCCGACCAGTACGCCGACGGCGTTTACGCCGAAGGAAAGTCCGCCGTCCTCACTTCCATGATTAAGCGCGTGGAGACTTCTTTGTTGATTGCCTTGAACGATTTCGCCGAAGGAAAGTTTGCCGGCGGCGTGGTCAACCTTTCGCTCAAGGACGGCGGCGTTGACTACTCAAAGGCCAACAAGGCCCTTAACATAAAGGTAATCGACGCGATTGAGGCGGCCAAAAAGGACATCGTTTCCGGCGCCGTCAAAATTTACCCCACATACAAGGAAGCCTTGGCCGCGGGCGTCGCTCCCGAAGGCCTCGGAGCCATCGACGACTAAATTTCTTTAAGGGAGGGCGCGAGGAAAGTGGAAGACTCAAACATCGAATGGGCGGTTGAAATGCTGGGAATCACAAAAAGGTTTCCGCATGTTCTCGCCAATGACAACGTAACTTTGCGCGTCAAAAAGAACGAGGTTCACGCCCTCCTTGGAGAAAACGGAGCCGGAAAGAGCACTTTGATGTCTGTTCTCTTCGGCTCCTACACGCCGGACTCCGGCGTCATAAAGATAAACCAAAAAGTCGTTTCATTAAAAAATCCCAACGACGCGACAGCTTTGGGCGTCGGCATGGTCCACCAGCATTTTAAGTTGGTGGAAAATTACACTGTCACGGAAAACATTGTTTTAGGCGCCGAGCCCAGGACTAAATGGGGCTTGCTTGACTTAAAGCGCGCCAAAAAGGAAGTCCAGGCCTTGAGCGACTTGTACGGCCTCAAGGTAAACCCGGACGAAAAAATTCAGGACATAACGGTCGGAATGCAGCAGCGGGTCGAAATCCTAAAGGCGCTTTACCGCAAGGCCGACATAATTATTTTTGACGAGCCCACCGCCGTTTTGACTCCGCAAGAAATTGACGAGCTTATGGACATAATCCGTCTCCTTCAACGGGAAGGAAAGACGATTTTGCTCATCACCCACAAGCTTAACGAAATAAAGGCCGTCGCCGAGCGCTGCTCGATTTTGCGGCGGGGAAAGATGATTGACACGGTTGACGTCGCCTCGACAAGCGAGGAAAAGCTCGCCGAGCTTATGGTGGGCAGGGTGGTCAACTTTAAGATAGAGAAGGCCGCGCCCAAGGTCGGAGACGTCGTCTTGCAGGTAAAGGACTTGACCGTCCGCAATTCGCGCGGAATTACCGCCGTGGACAAGCTGAGCCTTGAAGTCCGCTCCGGCGAAGTCCTTGGAATCGCGGGCGTGGACGGAAACGGCCAAAGCGAATTTGTCGCCGCGCTCACCGGCCTTGCCAAGGTTCGCTCGGGAAAAATAATTTTTAACGGAAAGGACATAACCAACCTTTCGATTCGCGGCCGCATCGAGGCCGGAATGGCCCATGTCAGCGAGGACCGCCGCCGCTTTGGCCTTGTGTCGGAATTCACCGTCGGGGAAAACGCCGCCTTGAAAAACTACTATAAGGAACCTTTTGTCAAGGGCGGACTTTTTTTGAACAAAGACGCGATGGAGAAAAACGGCGTCCAGCTGTCCAAGGCCTTTGACATTCGCGGCGGCGAGGACGGCGCGGAGTCCGGCGCCATGTCCGGAGGAAACCAGCAAAAGCTGATCATAGCCCGCGAGCTAAGCATGGGAGCCTCCCTCTTGATTTTCGCGCAGCCCACCCGTGGACTTGACGTCGGCGCCATTGAGTTTGTCAGGACAAAAATCATCGCGGAGCGCGACGCTGGAAAAGCCGTCCTGCTTGTAAGCTTTGAGCTTGACGAGATAATGAACCTTTGCGACAGAATCGCCACAATTTCAAAAGGAAGAATTGTCGGAACCTACAAGGCCGGCGAAGTGAGCGAGAGACAAATCGGCATGATGATGGCCGGAAAATCATTTTCGGAGGAAGGCGCATGAGCCAAGAAAAAAGGCCGCTTCCACTTTGCAACTTTTTGTTGAAGTCTGACGCGGTGATAAGCGTTTTTGTAATAATGCTCGGCTTTTTGTTCGCGACGATTTTAATCGCCCTTGTCGGAAGAAATCCAGGCGGAATGTACAAGGCTCTCTTCCAGTCAATGACGGGCTTCAACGTCAACAACGGAAAATGGAACCCCCGCTATATCGGCGAGTGGCTCAACTATTCCGTTCCCTTCATTTTCTGTGGATTCGCGATGGCCTTCGCCTCTCGGGTCGGCTTGTTCAACGTGGGAGGCGAGGGGCAGTACATTGTCGGAATGACAATCGCCCAATTGGGGGCCTTGTATTTTCCGCAAGTGTCCGTCGCGCAAGTCGCTCTCGCCTTGCTTTTGGCCACCGTCGGAGGAGCTGTCTGGGGCGGCGTCGTCGGCTGGTTCAAGGCCCGCTTTGAAGTTTCGGAAGTCGTTTCGACAATCATGCTAAACTACATCGCGCTTTACCTTTCAAGAATCGTGACGCTCGCGGTGCCCGGCTCCAACACTTTCAAGACGCCCAATTTTCCGGCCACCGCTTCGCTGAAGGTTGGCTTTTTGACTCGGCTTTTCAACAACTCCAACTTGAACGCCGGAATCTTTTTGTGCGTCGCGGGAATTCTCATATACTACGTGATAATGGAAAAAACAAAGGTCGGCTTTGCCATGCGGGCCACCGGATTCAACAAGGAGGCTGCGAGGGCCGCGGGCATTCCGGTCGTGGCCAGCGTCGTCGCGTCGATGGCGATTTCGGGAGCCTTCGCCGGAGTCGGCGGCGGCGTCGTCGCCTTGGGCTCCTTCCGCTACGGCAGAATCATAACGGGAATGGACAACTACGGCTTCACCGGAATGGCCGTCGCCTTGGTGGGAAACTGCACGGCGCTCGGAACGGCCCTCGCGGGCCTTTTGTTCGGGCTTTTGCAGGCCTCCCAGTCGCTCATGCAGACAAACAACATTCCAAAGGAAATCACTTTCATAATTCAAGGCTTGGTCGTGGTCTTCATAGCCTTTAAGACCGGCTTCAGGCTTTTCCTCGCCTGGCGCATGAAGGAGGCCAACCGATGATTTTTTCCAGCCTGCCTTCAATACTGATGATTGTCGCGCCGCTTTTAATCGCGGCCGCCGGCGGAATGATTTGCGAACGTAGCGGTGTCGTCAACATCGCCCTTGAAGGCCTCATGGGCATAGGCGCCTTCACCGCGGCCATGGTCCATTACTTCATGGAAGCCGCCGGCTTTGGCCGTTGGGATTTGGCCGTCGCGCTGGCGGCGGGTTCCGTGGTCGCGACAATTTTCACCACGATTCACGCCTATGCCTCAATCAGCCTCAACGCCGACCAGACTATAAGCGGCACGGGAATCAACTTGCTTTCAAGCGGAGTCACGATTTTTTTCAGCCAAATATTTTTCCGCGCGGACAGGACGCTGCCCTTCCAGATGGGAATGCTTCCCGACGCGACCGGTTTTTATCCGACTTTATGGATTGCGGTTGCCGTCATCGCGCTTTCTTGGTTCGTTCTCTACAAAACGCCTTTTGGCCTTAGGCTGCGCGCGTGCGGCGAGCATCCAAACGCCGCCGCCAGCGTGGGCGTCAACATTTTTGGAATGCGCTACGCCGCCACTCTTGCCTCGGGCTTTTTGGCGGGCCTTGCCGGCGGCTGCATGGTGCTTACCGAGTCGATTCAGTTTACAAGCAACACGGTCAACGGAACCGGCTTCATCGCGCTGGCGGCGGTGGCTTTTGGCCGTTGGAAGCCTCTCGGAATCGTGGGCTCCACTTTTTTGTTCGGTCTGGCTTCGGCTCTGGCGGTTTTGGCGCACGACATTTTCCCCCGGATGGCCCAGTTCCTTCCAACGGAAGTCTTTAACATTGTTCCTTACGCGATAACCCTTTTGGCTCTTGTCGTCTTTAGCGGAAGGAACTACGCTCCGGCGGCCGACGGAAAGCCCTACGTGACAAGAGGGTCTTGATGAAGTTCAACAAGCTCATTTTAAAAATGTTCGAGGCTTTCTCAATAGAGCGGTGGAACGACTTGATCCGGCCCTTTGACTTGGTGGAGATGGACAAGGCCGCCGAGAAAATGGTCTTGGCCTACATCATAGGAAAGTATGAGGAGGCGGCCGGAAACAAAATCAACTGGGAGTGGATGGTCAACGCCTCCCTTTTTGACCTTTTCAAGAAAATCGCCCTTTGCGACATCAAGGCGCCCGTGCAGGACTTGATAAAGGCGGAATACCCTGACGAGTTTTTGCGGCTCAACGAATGGGTCCTTAACCAATACAAGCCTTACATTGACGACAAGGAATTTTTTTCCCAGTTCACGATTTATATCGGCCAAAAGGCAAAGTCCATTCCCATTTCCGAAGACGATTATTTGACGAGCCGGGTCTATTTGGCGGCCCACAAGTATTCGACGATGCGCGAGCTCCAAATGCTTAAGCTTGTCAACGAGCGCGTCCGCTACGAAAAAATCGAAAAAGAGCTTAACGCTAGCCTTGCAAAATTTTCCGGCCTTCGCGGCCTGCAATTGCTTTTGACCAAGCAAAGGCCCTTTGAGTTTTTGCTTAAGATTGAGCAGCTGCGCTTCCAGCGAAGGTGGAACCAAACTCCGCGCGTCCCCAACACAAGCGTTTTGGGCCATTGTTATTTTGTCGCCGCGATTACGGCCTTGCTGCAAAAGGAATGCGGAGCCAAGATGTGCAAGAAGCGCGTTTACAACAATTTTTTCAGCGCCCTTTTCCATGACCTGCCGGAAGCCGTCACGCGCGACATAATAAGCCCTGTCAAGCAGGCCACCGACGCGCTGCCGCAAATCGTAAAGCGCATAGAGGACGAAATTGTCGGCCGCGAGCTGGTTCCGCTGATGGAAGATTTTTACAGCGCGGAGTTGATGTACTGGACCAGCGATGAGTTTGAGAATCGCGTTTTGGTTGACGGAAAAAAAATCGCCGTCACTTTTGAGGAGTTGAACCAGCGTTACAACAGCGCCGGCTTCTCTCCCGTGGACGGATGCCTTGTGCGCCTTGCCGACCACTTGAGCGCCCTTTTGGAGGCGGACATTTCCATAAAGCACGGAATCACAAGCGAACACCTTGAAAGCGGAAGGGCCAACATGCTCAAAAGCCACCCGCGCGGAAGGGTCATCAACGGCATAGATTCCGGCGCCTTGTTCGAAGAAATCACTTCTTAAATCCGCACTAAAAAAACGCGAAAAAAAATTAAAAAAAAATTCAAAAAAAGCGGGAATTCGCTTGACAGTTTTTTCAAAAAGCGCTACATTCCCTTTTACCGCCTTTGAACG